>NZ_JBBOOS010000001.1:4800000-6973871 GCF_038003195.1 Paenibacillus sp. FSL M7-1414
CGTGGGCAATAATCGCAATATTGCGAATGTGTTCTCTTGAATGCATGTTTTGTATCCATATCCTTTCCAATTTCAAATCATATCTACTTAAACTTCCCGCAATTTCGCAGGTTACTCACAAAATAAGCGTCGGTGATATCCCGACGCATGTCTATATCCCTTATATTATAGTTTATTATAGGTAAAAATCAAGATATTTCGCACGAAAAGACCACTGGGAATGTTACCAGCCTCTCCCTTGACGTCCTCGTCCAAGTAATAACCAGACTCCACCCAAGATCAAAAGGACAGCAAGTACATAGATTATTCCCGTTTGCAGCAAGGTAAATCCGAATAATATGATGGACACCGCACCAAGGATCAAAGCTGCAGGTAACACATATTCCGGTCTTCGTCGTTCAGCCATTCCATGTTCGAGTAACCCTATGGCGATCCCTAGCAAGAATGCTGGCCACAGCCTGCTCATAAGTCCAGCGCCCCATGTATTCGTTATACTGAATAAAACACCATACACCGTTAGTATGCCGGCAGGAACGAGTGACCACGATGGTGAAATACGCGCATAATATAACGCATGAAGGGCGATGCCTGGCAGCAGGATCAGCAAAGGCCAGAAATTACGACCAATAAATCCAAACACGCCAAACTTGCCAAGCAGAATAATAATTCCCGCAGCTGCAATAAATAGTCCAATCGCTTTTTCATTTCTCATCCTCAATCACCTCTTATACTATGGCTATGTACTTTATTTCTTCATAAACGATACGCATTCCATGCTGACTGTTGATATTCAAACCTGTAATCATGCTTCTAGTGTATCCGATGTTTCGGCAAAAAACTATACTTTATGTCGCACTTTGCGTGCGCCCTTTACCTGTATTACCCTAAAATGTGCAACTTATGACCAGCCCAATGGTTGTTGTATTGACAAGCGTATTCTCTCACCACAAAACCGCCTAAACCGGACGGTTCAGACGGTCATATGTTCAAGCTTTTATCCAAAATTAAACTATGCGTTCTTCCGCACAAATTTATGTGCGCCTCCAATCGCAACCACAAGACAAGCCATGGCTACGGGTAGCAGCGTATGCACCTCTGATGCCATACCTCCCAGCCATTCTCCTAACTTGGGGTCTTTCATCACCATCTCACCTGCTGTGAAGGCCAGGATGCCTGATCCGACGAATACAAGAATCGGAAATCGCTTCAACAAACCAACAATTAAGCCGCTCCCCCATACGACGATGGGGATACTGATTGCAATACCAATGACGATCAGAGCCAAATCTCCATCTGCCAAAGCCGCTATGGCCAAAACATTATCCAAGCTCATTACAAAATCGGCAATCAGAATGGTTTGAATGGCTTTCCAGGTCGTAGAAGCTTCTCGAATATGTACTTCATCCTCATTTTGAAGCAGCAGCTTTACTGCAATCCAGAGTAGCAACAGCCCACCTGCCGCTTGGATAAAGGGAATCCCCAGCAATAATACCGCTACAAAGGTTAACACACAACGCAGCAGCACCGCGCCAAAAGCTCCCCACCATACCGCTTTTTTGCGTTGTATTGGTGGCAGATCCTTGCTGGCAAGCGCAATAACAACCGCATTATCTCCACTTAATACCAGATTGATCATTAAAATTTCAGTTAAAAGCCATAGTGTATCCATGTCCTCATCCCCCCACATTAACTTGTATGTCGGAGTTGTCCATGCTATTCTTAATGATTGAACCGTATATAAGGAGTGACATATATCATGGAGCTATTTAGTCCCACATTCTGGCTGGCTTTGCTGAACGTTGTCTTTATTGATCTAATTCTGGCTGGGGATAATGCCATCGTCATTGGTCTCGCAGCTCGAAATTTGCACCCTTCCGTGCAGAAAAAGGCGATTCTATATGGAACTGGCGGCGCACTTTTGATTCGAATTTTAGCAACAGTTGTTGTTTTATGGTTGCTTAAAGTTCCGTGGCTCTTGCTTGTGGGAGGCATACTTCTGATCTGGATTGCCTATAAATTATTGGCGGATCAGGGAGATGAACACAATAATGTCCAGGCGGGAACTTCCTTGTGGACCGCTATTCGTACCATCGTGATCGCGGATGCAGCCATGGGATTAGATAACGTGATTGCAGTTGCTGGAGCAGCGCAGCAGCATCTCGTGCTTGTCATCCTTGGACTCCTGATTAGTGTACCTATTATCGTCTGGGGCAGTACCCTGTTTATCAAGCTAATTAATCACTTTCCTTGGATCATCTATGTCGGAGCCATTGTTCTCGGGTATACGGCTTCCAATATGATCACCGAGGAACAGCGACTCTTGCCTTACTTTACGGAACATCCGGCATTGCGCATTCTCTTCATCGTTGTGGTTATTGCAGGTGTAGTGTTTGCAGGTTATCGCAAACGCTCCAGCAGTTCCAGCCACAAGGGATCTGGCGGGGAACAGCAACGTTCCTATTCTTAGGCTAATTTAAAATAACAATTTCATCTGAATACAGCAAAGGACTGAACGATATTTCATCGGACAGTCCTTTTTTTGCAGTTAACATAGCCCTTATTATGTCAGCCATGCTAATTTTTA
Organism: Paenibacillus sp. FSL M7-1414; assembly: GCF_038003195.1. Lineage (NCBI taxonomy): Bacteria > Bacillati > Bacillota > Bacilli > Caryophanales > Paenibacillaceae > Paenibacillus > Paenibacillus sp. FSL M7-1414. Next base: position 4,802,585 of record NZ_JBBOOS010000001.1, read on the forward strand.
TTGAGTTTAGAACCAGTCATCCTTCATGCCATTGTCGCCTGTCGGATTCGTTACCACAGAAGTTTCACCGGCGTGCAGTGTGATCGTTTCAGTTTGTTCCACCGCCTGATCCACCCATTCTGACAGATGGCTCATTGTTGATTCGATTTTATCCACAATTCGAAGATTTGGATTGGTTGAAGGTGACTTTGGCACAAAGAGAGTACAGCAATCCTCATATGGCAAAATAGAAATGTCATACGTTCCGATCTGTTTGGACAGGGTAATGATCTCCTGTTTATCCATCATAACCAGTGGTCGCAACAGTGGCAGATCCGTCGCACGACCAATGACATTCATACTCGGAAGAGTCTGACTCGCTACTTGGCCCAAGCTATCCCCGGTGATCAGTGCTAATGCCCGCTCACGCTCGGCAAGTTTGGATGCAATTCGCAGCATTGAACGTCGCATCAGCGTAATAATCAGATTATCCTGACCCAGTTGAGTAAATGCCGTTTGAATCTCTGTAAAAGGAACCAGATGCAGCTTGATTGTTCCTGCATGATCAGCAAGGGCACGTGCCAAATCAATGACTTTCTCTTTGGCGCGCTCGCTTGTGAACGGGTAACTGTAAAAATGTACACATTCCACTTCAAGTCCACGGCGCATGGAAGACCAGGCTGCCACCGGGCTGTCTATTCCACCTGATAGCAGTACCATTGCTTTGCCATTCGTGCCCAGTGGAAAGCCGCCTACTGCCGGAATGGTTTCGTTGAAAATATAGGTACCCTGATCCCGAATTTCCACTCGCAGTTCAATATCAGGTTGATGAACATCAACACTTAATTGCTGGAACTTCCGAAGGATCGGGGAACCGACCAAATGGTTCATTTCATGGGAAGAGTTCGGGAACTCCTTCCATACCCGCCTTACATTTACCTTGAATGTGGTGCCTTCCTTGAATTCGTCTTCCCTTTCGTCCATAAACGCAACTGCTGTTTTCACAATCTCATCAAGCTCGGATGGAGTAACTTTAACCGGACTAATCGACATCACACCAAATACCCGCTTCAGCACCTTAATCAGTTCAGTATGTGATTCACCGCCAAGATCCACATAGACACGGCCATATTCTTTGCGAAGGCTCGCTCCTGGATAAGGTTTAAGCAAAGCTTTCACCTGTGTAATGATCGTTTTCTCAAATCGGGCACGATTTTTCCCTTTTAACATAAACTCTCCGAAACGGAGAAGCAGCATATCATATTTCATATCCATTACATCCGCCTTTCGAGGGGCCGCAACTGCGCCACCATCTGATGTAAAGCCTGTTCAAGCAAGGCTACATCTTCTTCTGTATGTTCATCTCCAAGACTAATACGCAATCCGCCAATAGCACAAGCTGCATCTCTGCCCATCGCAAGTAGAGCCCGACTCGGTTCAGCCGAACGCGAAGAACAGGCAGATTGGGTCGATATGGTTACGCCAAGTTGCTCCAAGGTGTGCAGCGCCACTTCTGCCTTCATCCCGGGATAGGAGAAGTGTACAATATGAGGTGCACCCTCTGGGCGACTGTTCAATTCAAATTCAGGAATGGCACGTATCGTTTCCATCAATCGATCACGGAGCACCGTTGTACGCCGGGCAAAATCAACCTGATCTTCTGCTGCCATTCGCATGGCCTTTGCCATGCCTACCAGCAAGGCCACGTTTTCTGTGCCTGCTCTTAGGCCTTGCTCCTGTGATCCTCCTGACAATAGTGGCGTAAGCTCCACTCCACTTCGCACATACAGGAGACCTGCTCCCTTCGGTCCACGTATCTTGTGAGCAGACAGACTGTATAGATCTGCACCCCAAACGGCAGGTGTCGCCTTCATTTTTCCAAAGCCTTGAACACCATCCACATGGAAAAGCACCCGTGGTGCTTTCTTTTTGAGCTGTTTGCCAATCTCTGCAATCGGTTGGATGGCTCCTGTTTCATTGTTTACATGCATCAGACTTACAAGCACCGTGTCGGGCCTGATCGCGTCTACAACCTGCTGAGCGTTGACCACTCCATCGGAATTCACGGGAACTAATGTCACTTCCCATCCCCACTGCTGCAATTGCATAAAACTTTCGTACACCGAGGCATGCTCGGTAGCCGTAGTGATGATGTGTCTGCCTCGTGACTGATAACGTAATGCCGCACCTTTTATCGCAAGATTGTTACTCTCGGTGGCACCGGAAGTAAATACAATCTCTTCAGGCTTAACGCCGATTGCAGCAGCGCATCCAGATCGAGCACGACGCAGCAACTGATCGGCACGCTCTCCATACCCATGGATGGAGGACGGATTACCGAATTGTGTCTCCATAATTTCGGCCATCGTACGAATCACATCAGGATGGGGAGGTGTGGTTGCAGCATAATCAAAATATTTCAAATGAGGTTAGACCTCCCTTTATCTCTTCGTTCATGTACCTACAGTGAGCATTGTAACACGATACCCATACAACACAAAAAGACCAATCGGGAACAGGCGTTTCAAGCGCTTCTGCTCCCACATTTGATCTCATCCTGCCTACCATGTGTTTTCACAACTGTCTATCTGTGAGTTTAGATCACATATTTCGACTGTGCCTTCTCCACCTTGGAGATATAATTCTGTGTTTCTGAAGGCAAACGGTTAAGTACACTCATCAGTTCGCTATCACTCGACACGCCCAGACGTGAAACACGCCCTGGCCCTGCATTATATGCAGCAAGTGCCATCTTCACTTCTCCACCGAAACGCTGGAGCTGAAGGGAAAGATACTTCGTACCCGCATCAATGTTCTGGGCAGGGTCAAATGAATTACTCACACCCAGCCCTGCAGCCGTGCCATCCATTAATTGCATAAGCCCCTTGGCACCGGCGGAGGACACCACATTTGGGTTGAAATTGGACTCTGTGTCAATGACGGCCTTGATCAATGATTCAGGAACACCGTATTTGGCACTTGCCTCGGCAATCAAAGATTCATAATCCGTAGGTACAGATGCACCGGAATCCACGATTCCTGTATTGGATGAAGATAATAAAGACTCAACGATGTTATTGGAGACAGAGGACGATCCTGCCGTATTTATATCTGGATTGTACGTGCTTCCGAGTTGCAGCCACAACAGACCATCACTGGATCTTTTGGAGACCGTAGCGGTGGAATCTGTATTGCTTGTCGAATTGGCACCCGTACCTAACAGCCCGTCCATCACATTGGCGAAATCCACTGTTGAACCAGCATCCGATTGTGATCCACTGGTTTGGTTATTCACATTGGACAATTGCAGTTCCAACAACTGCCGCGATCCGCTTGGATCAATCTGCATGAGTTATACCCACTCCCGTATAATTTAAGCGTATTATGACCTTATTCTACATCGTTTTACAGCAAGGTTCCATTGTTTTCAAAAAAATATATGAATCTCTCCACTTAACCTGCGCATATACGAAAAAAACCTTCTGTAGTTCACCACATTTGGGTGAGAACAGAAGGCTTTTGAATGAATCATTTTACACGTTAGCGAGCGAATGGAATCATGAAGAAATAACTCAGCGTAGCTACAACACCCAGTCCAATGGACCAGGCTCCCGCTGTCTTACGACCATTCACATAGGCATAGTAACCCAGTACGGCTGCGGCCGGTCCAAGTACGATTGACCACATGAACAAAGACGCGATCCCGAAGGCAAGTCCCATGTAACCCGCAACCTTGCCTGTTGATTCCATGACCCGGTCTGCCTCATGCTTCTCAGGTACAGGCTCTGCCCGTTCGGTACCTCCAGTTCTTACGACAGTCGGAGGAGCGACCTCTGCCCCGTATTCTTCCCGATGTGCTTTTCTGGGATAATCGACGCGCATACGCTGTTTTTCACCGTCAACATTGATTTTAGGGCGATCCTGAAAATTAAACTTATTATCGTCATTTTTCATTGGGAAGCACCTCCGTTATGAATAGGGATGACTGCTCACTTGGGTTTGAACGTGTGACAGCATGTTGCAGAGGATGTGCGTGCATGATCATGGTGATCGGAGTCAAATGTCTCACCGGCAAATTCCTCGTGCAGACGACGGGTGGCATGTTGGTCGATGTCAATCATGATGGCATCAGCGTGGCAGAAGTTGTTCTCTCCCCAAAAGTTGCAGTTGGAGACGCTGCATTTGACAATTGGTTTGTCTTGGCTCATTTTTTATCACCTCGACTACTATTGTCTCCCCGCCACAAACCTGATATTCCCCGTCAAAATGCCAGATGATGACATGATCACACCTCGTCTGATTCTCACTAAAAACACAAAAAAACCGCCACAAGGGCGGTTTCGTCCAATTTCATATTCAGGTTTAAACGTTAATTAGGCATGATTCCGTTGATTTTGCATACGGCGCTGAGTCAGGTAATCACTTTCATAATATGCCAGATCATCGCGCAATTCTTCGTACGTTTTGGAAACCTCAAGAATGACATCCCGTACTGCACGGATTGGCTTGTCACGGAAACGAATGGCATCTTGTCCTGTGTAAGCGTATCTTCCGTCTTCGGAATAACATTCATTTTTGGGATAGAAAAAGCTGTTTACGCATTGGTGATACGTATTATAAAGAGCCTTTTCGGCAAAATCGACATCAAAGTTGGCACGACGCAGCACAACGCCAAGTTTTTCGTAAGAAACTTCAGAAAAAACGAGCAAATGACGGAGATCTGAAAGAAATCCTTTGTAGAAGGCTGTTGATTCTTCCGTCTGATTCTGATCCAGTTCAGGCAAAGCATTCTCATTCAAAAAATTTTCAATCCGATCGATAGCCGGTTTTAACTTTTCCCTAGTTGACTCACATGTTTTCTGTACATTGGCTGCTGACATAAAGGTAGCTCCCCCTTAAATAAGTCCTTACATATAGGTCGGCCAACGGTGGTTTTCCCCTGACCTTTGAATTCTCAGCTATAATCCTACCATAAAAAGATGACGAGCGGTATCCCTTAATCATGCTTTCCGCTTCTGCCGTTAATCATGCCTATTATACGCAGTTAGACTCGAACCCGCCTGCATAAAAATATCCGCTTTTTCTAACGATAGATATAACCAGTGACAACGACGAAGCACTGTTAATGATTGTCCAAAATGAACGAAGGAGGTTCCATCCACCATGTCCAGACCGAAATGGATTAACTGGGCCCTTGCGGCTGGTGCAGGAGCACTCGCTCTGACGCTCCTGCTTCCAACATCCAATCGTCCCGAACCTAAGCCAGGTGCCCTGTCTGACTCTGCTCATGAGGAGCACACGAGTAAGCATCGTCTGAAAGTGCAGGATGTCAAAGCAACCGATCTTCTGACCCGTATGGATGCCAAGCAACATCTCAGTATCATGCTGGAGAAAACCGCCACAATGAATGCTGCGCAGGTTAGCCGATATGTGAATGATCTCCAAAGTTCACATGAACATATCAGATCCATTCATCTGATGAATACCAATGGCTCTTTTAACAAGCCCTTTGATCACGCCTCCACACAAGGAAGCAAGTTGGAACAACAGAAGCTTCAACATTCGCTCAACCTTGCCAAAAAAGCGGTAAACAAACGTCAAAGTTTTGAATCCTCTTCTTTTCCTTTGGGAAAAGAAAAATACTTTGTTATGGGGCAACCCTCCAAAGATGGCAAAAGAGCTGTAATTGCCTTGTTCAGTCAGAACGTATTAAATGCTGTTGAACAACATCAGCGCAAAAATCTGCGCATGATCCCTTATCCGCGTGAGGGTAAATTCAAAATTGAGTCTGTTCACCCGGATACGCTTAACGAAATCACAGTAAAAACTGGACATGATAATGCAAATGCCAGTCATTTTTATGAAAATGAAATCGTCATCCGTTTTCGCCAAGATCCCGGTGAACGGGATATGCGTATTATTAAATCCGATCTGAGAGCGCAATCTGCGCGCAAGCTGGGATACACGTATGTTTTTCGGTCAGAACACATGAGTTACAAACAATTGCATAGTTATTTCGATAGCAAATGGAATCCACTCTATATGGAGCCCCACTATATGTATTTAACCAATGATACTGTAACTGAACAAACAGATGTAACGATACCCAATGACATTTTGTTCTCCGATTATCAGTGGAACCTGCCTGCGATTGAGACAAACAGAGGTTGGAATATTACCAAGGGAAACAAAGATGTCATCGTAGCAGTAGTTGATACCGGGGTTGATATGAATCATCCTGACCTGAAGGGCAAGCTCCTTGAGGGTTATAATGTGGTCGAGCCGGGAAGCCAACCGATGGATGATGTGGGACATGGAACACACGTCGCAGGCATTATCGGCGCTATTGTCAACAATAACGAAGGCGTGGCAGGCATGAGCTGGTATAACAAGGTACTACCGGTTAAAGTACTCGACAACTCAGGTTCTGGTACCACATATGCCGTTGCCGAAGGCATCATCTGGGCAGCCGATCATGGAGCCAAAGTTATCAACATGAGTCTGGGCAATTATGCTGATGCGCAATTTCTTCATGATGCCATTAAATACGCTTTTGACCGGGATATCGTCCTGATTGCAGCCACGGGGAATGATAATACAGAGCGTCCAGGATACCCTGCTGCTTATCCGGAAGTATTTGCCGTATCTGCTACGGACCCGGATATGAGCAAAGCTTCCTATTCCAACTACGGGGACTATGTTGATGTGATGGCTCCAGGGTCCAGTATCGCCAGTACCTATCCAAATAATCAGTATGCGGCCTTGTCTGGAACGTCCATGGCTAGCCCTCATGTAGCCGCACTTGCAGGTTTGATTCGTTCGTTGAACCCGGACTTGACCAACACGGAAGTGATGGATTTGATGCGCCAAAGTGTTATTGACCTCGGTGATCCAGGTCACGATAAGTATTTTGGCTATGGGCAAATCGATGTCTATAAGGCACTGCAAGCCGCATCAGGCAACAGCGCTCCTTTGCAGTTCTGGCCGCAACATGTCAGACAACAAATGGATAATACGATGAAAAAGTATACGCAGTAAGCGTAAAGAGGATAATCTGTAAAAAATACAAAAGCAGCTGCGCCCCGGGGCGTACGCTGCTCTTTTTGGTTTATATCCATTTCCCCGGGGCACCCGCTGCGATTAGCGTTTACGAGAAGTTGTGCGGGCTTTGCTTGATTTTTTTACGGATTTTTTCTTCGGATTATGGCTGGATACATAGCAAGGGTCTTCTTCTTTGACAACAACAGGATACATGTGGTGATGAATCGGAACACAGTGATGTTTTTTGATCACTTCAATCGGGTGGATTACAGGCACGATTTGTGGGATGTAATAATCCTCAACAACCTGGATCGGGTCACAGACAATCGGGCAAAGCGGTGGACAGTAATGGTTCATTTCAAAACCAACTCCCTTTCTGGTGATACTATAACCTATTGCAACAGATCGAAAGTGGATTGGATGTATGTCCATAGTCCGAAAAATTATATGAGCGGTAGCCTGTCCGCCACTGTCCCACCCTGCCCAGGTGTTACTCTGTCAATGACTTGGCACAGTACACGAAGTCCCTCACACAAAAGCTCAACGTTTGTTACCGTGAAGCAGATACGCAGACTTGGTGTATCCATCTCCCCTACATAACAGGCTGAACCAGGGAGGAAAGAGACCCCTGCAGCAAGTGACTGATGATGCAACTCACGCATATCCAAGTTACTCGGGAGTTGGAGCCACAGATTGAGTCCTCCCTCTGGCAAGCGCCATTGCATGCCCATAGTAGCATGCTCTTCCAGCACTTCAGATGCTGCGCACAAGCGAGAATACAATTCATCCCTCAATCGGGATACATAGGCACCGTACTGATTCTGAATGAAAGATTGCAGTGCCTTTTGTGTAAGCAGCGGACTCCCCAGATCCGCCGTAGATTTCGCGGCCACAAGCCGGGTCAATACACTTCCGTCTGCGATGGCGCAGGCTATACGGCAACCGGGAGACAACACCTTGCTGAAGCTTTTAATATATACGACATGACCTGTCCCATCCATCGATTTAATGGAAGCCGGGGGAGGGTCCCGAAAATAAAGATCTGCAAACGGATCATCCTCCAGAATGAGGCAGTGGTAGCTTTGCGCGAGATTAAGAAGTTGTGCTCGTCTTCTTGCACTCATCGTGATACCTGTTGGATTGTGATAGGTCGGGATCGTATAGATCAGCTTGGGCGGATAGGTATCACATAATCGGGTCAACAGATCAATACGCATGCCTTCGTCATCCATTGGGACCGTAATGATCTTCGCGCCTCTACTCGTAAATACATCAATGGCTCCGGTATAGCTTGGTGCCTCCATGTATACAACATCCCCAGGTCCGACAAAAGTTCGTGCCACAAGATCGATTCCCTGCTGAGCACCACTTGTAATTAACATGCGTTCAGGTGTAGCCTGTAGTCCACGCTCGGCAAAGTGTTCGGCCAAGATCTGTCTAAGCTCCCGATCCCCCTGAAAAGATCCGTAAGCTGCCATACGCTCTGTATGATCAGAGGAGAGTCGGTAGGCGCTGTCGATAATCTCGCGTGTAGGCAACAGTTCAGGCTGAATCGCTGACATATGAAGTTCATACCGCACTTGAGGTGACGTATCAAAATGTCTCCAGAGCTGGGCTCGCGGTAAATAATCCACCAGTGCCATCTGCCAATTCCATGACGTACCGGATTCACTGTTGGCATTGTTCCGCTGCGTTCGGTCCACATCCTCCATCTGATCCACGTTCAATGTACCTCTCACATAACAACCTTTCCCCTGGGAGCAGGTGATCAATTGAATCGCTTCAAGTTCAGCATACGCTTTGGATACAGTGACCAGGCTGACACCCAAATCCGCGGTCATTTTACGCACAGAAGGAAGTCGGGTTCCGGGTTCGATGAGTCCTGATCTGATGCGATCGGCAATCGTTAGCGCAATCTGCACGTACAATTTGGTACTGCTTCCCCGCTTTAATTCAATATGCATATGTGCTCCCCCAACTGTTATGATCTTCATTTTACTGTTATAGTGTAGTCCGTCTATTATAGTTTATAATATCAGTATAACAGTGAATAACAGGAGATGAGAATAACATGAGTATCCCTTGGTCCAAAATGGCACAAAACACCCCGTCCTCTGTCGTTCGCGACATGCTCCAGGCCGCTCAGGCACCTGGAATGATCTCTCTAGCCGGTGGATTACCCGCCCAGACTTCATTCCCGCTGGAAGCCATCCGCGCTGCATATGAAAAAGTATTTATGAGCGGAGCAGCCGCTCTTCAATATGCGGAGACTGAGGGTTACCGTCCTCTTCGCGCCAAAATCGCCGAACGTCTTGAATCCAAGGGCATTCCCGCTTCACCCGATCACATGCTTCTCACTACGGGTTCACAGCAATCCATTGACTTGGTTTGCCGCATCCTTCTCGACCCGGGTGACCGCGTATTGGTTGAATCACCAACCTACCTCGCTGCTCTGCAAGTCATTCATTCCTATCAAGCTGAATCTCACGGCGTAGCCTGTGATGATCACGGTATGTTGCCTGAATCTCTGGAGGAACAACTCCAGTTGCATCGTCCAAAACTTGTCTACATTAACCCCACGTTCTCCAATCCTACGGGAAAAGTATGGTCACGAGAAAGAAGACAGCGAGCTGTGGATCTGTGCCGCAAGTATGGTGTACTTATTCTGGAAGATGATCCCTATGGTGAAATTCGGTTTAATCCGGAGCAATTGGATGTCCCTGCTCTCGCAGAACTGGATGCAGTATCCTATGACGGCCCTTCCAACGTTATCTACACCAGTACATTCTCCAAAACGGTAGCACCTGGCCTTCGTACGGGCTGGATACTGGCTGCTCCCGATATTGTCAAAATGGCAGCACGAGCCAAACAAGGTGCCGACTTGCACTCCAGCAGCATTGACCAAAGAGCGCTTCATGCACTGCTTGAATCTTTCGATCTGGATGCGCATATCCGCCATATTTCAGAGGATTATGAAAAACGCATGAAAACACTGACTACTCTTATGGCAGCCAAAGCATGGGAAGGTATCTCGTGGAATTCACCACAAGGTGGTATGTTCTTGTGGCTGCAACTGCCTGAAGGCATGTTGGCAAGCAATCTGTTCACTTACGGTATCCAGGAGAAAGTGTGCATCGTGCCAGGTGATTCTTTCTATGCAGGTACACCGGAGTTAAACCGCATGCGGATCAACTTTACTCATACGGACCCTGAGCTCCTTCCGGAAGCCGTGGAAAGAATGGATCGCGCCATCCAACGTTGGCATGCTTCCTTAACATCCGACAGTGTTGTTACACTGTAATGAACTGTCATAAACGTTTCGCGATTCTTTAGCGTATGAAGGTTAATAACTTGATATGAGAAACAAAAATAAGGCGGCAGGCCCGAGAATCTCGGAACTGCCGCCTTATTTTTATAGAACCTGTTATCAACAGGAGTTATGTTTTTTTAGATGTTTGTGGGTCCTTCTGATCAGTCAGGCCATCGGATAATTCATACGAGCTGTCCTCGACTGATAGGTGGACTACATTGTGTTGCAATAGTGTTGTTGTTGCAGTTAGGAAAGCTTACCGTAAGCCGGGTTCTGTGCTCTTCGTGGTTCATACGGGAACTACCCTCCCACCAGAAGCGACAATCATCTATCTAGGCCATACATTGCTGCACAGCTCAAGCGACCAACCTAGACACACCTCGGGCTAAGGTTGCCTCCTCCGAAAAGGCGGCTGTGTCCCATTAGGTCTTGCTCCAGATGGGGTTTACCAGGAACGAAGTCACCAGCGTTCCTCGGGGTCTCTTACACCTCGGTTCCATCCTTGCCTGTGCCGGAAAATCCGGCCATCGGCGGTCCATTTCTGTGGCACTATCCTTCAACTCGCGCTGACTGGACGTTATCCAGCATCCTGCCCTGTGGAGCCCGGACTTTCCTCTCGTGGCAACAAAGGCCACCAGCGATTGTCTGTCAAGCTTTCCGAACAACATTACATAGTATACAGGCATTTAGGTTCCCAGACAAGCTTAATATTACTGGGAGCTGCACATCAACGGTCTTTTTAGATAAACTGGAATACTTCCGTATTTACCTCAGAAGCCGTAACTTGCGTATCATATCGTTTTTCTTCCAAACGGGAACGAAGCCAATCCGCTGTTTTTGGTTTCATAATCTTCTCGGAATTATGTCCCGGGTCGATGATACACATACCTGCCATTAACGCATCATGAGCCGTGTGATAATCGATATCTCCGGTCACAATAACATCCGCACCTTTGAAGCGGGCAGTGAGCGCGTAACGGCTGCCAGAGCCGCCAAGAACCGCTGCTTTTTTGATCTGCTTGTTCAGATCTCCTACTACCCGCACATGAGGCACATTGAATTGGGTCTTCACGACCTCCACTAGCTCACCTAATGTCTTAGGTTCCCTAAGGGGTCCCAAGCGTCCCAGACCGAGCGTACGGCCCTTTAAATCCATTGCATAGAGGTCATAGGCCACTTCCTCATACGGATGAGCCTTAAGCATCGCCTGAACGACCTTACTTCTCAGACTTTGGGGTACGATGGTCTCAATACGCATTTCTTCCACACGTTCCATCTGCCCTTGGGTACCGATAAACGGTTGAGTCCCTTCACCAGGTACAAACGTTCCTGTACCTTCCGTGTTAAAGCTGCACTTGTTGTATTGACCGATACTCCCCGCTCCGGCTTCCAGAATGACCTGAAGAACCTGTTCATGATGGGTACGAGGCACAAACACAGCCAGCTTGTACAGATGATCTGTGTGTACATCTTCCAGCGATTCTTTACTCTCGATGCCAAGTGCCTCGGCCATCCAGTCATTCATCCCACCCTCAGCCACATCCAGGTTTGTATGACTGATATAGACAGCAATATCATGCTTAATCAGCTTTTCATACAATTTACCCATAGGTGTATCTGTACTCAGTGACTTAACCGGACGGAAAATGATGGCGTGATGAGCGATAATCAGGTTGGCTCCAATGCGAATCGCTTCGTCCACCACTTCATCCGTCACATCCAAAGCTACTAACACGTGACTGATTTCTTTTTGCAAACTGCCAAGCTGGAGACCAATGCGGTCATCCGGTACAGCCAGATGTTTGGGAGCGAGTTGCTCCATCAGTTGAATTACAGTTTGACCTTTGGCAAACATGCCAAAACCTCCTTCAAGTTTGCGATAAGACGCTCTACCTCAGCCGCCTTGTCCCGGGAAGAATCCTGATCGGATTTGGAGATGGAGTTAACAACCCCTTGCAGCTTGATGATCTCACTTTCCCATTTGGCAAAAAATACATCCGATGGACGATCCACCAAATAAGGTCCCATCCGCAGCAGCAAATCTTCCGTTAATTCTGCCCCGCCTTGAAGCGGACGTGCACGATACACCTCTACATTGGCAATAGGGCTTACAGATTGTGGCATCGCCGTTATAATCTCATAAATCTTGCCATCTTCTTCGAGCAACTGTTCTGCTACAACCACCCAGTGATGCTCCAGTAACCAGCGTCTGAGGATATCCTCACCCACATTTGGTTGCAAAATAAGTAACTGGACTCCTTCCAGTTTGGATATACCTCTGTCCAAAATAGAAGCAATCAAGGCACCGCCCATACCTGCAATGGTGATGACATCCACTTCACCCGCAGAGATCACATCAAGACCGTCTCCACGACGCACCGTGATTTTTTCTTTCAGGCCAGCATCGCTGACTTGTTTGCATGCAGCATCATAAGGGCCAGGATTGACTTCCCCGGCTACTGCACTTGCAGCTTTCCCACTGCGGATTGCGGCTACTGGTAGCAACGCGTGGTCTGAACCGATATCAGCCATGCGGCTGCCATCGGGAATTTGATCATGTATTCGCTGTAATCGATTCGAAAGTTTCATGAAGCACCTACACCATTCATTTAATTTATTGATTTGCATTGAACAAGGAAAAGCGATAAAATAAAATCCAATAAAACATTTCAAGGATGAATTTCCAAAACCAAGAAATCAAGACGTTTAAATTAAAAATAAAGGAGACCCCGCCGCCGCTAAAGCGTCTTGCGGAAAGTCTCCCATAGTTCGATTATTCGAGGAAATCCTTGAGTCGTTTACTACGACTCGGGTGACGCAACTTACGAAGAGCCTTGGCTTCGATCTGACGAATACGCTCACGCGTAACACCAAATACCTTGCCGACTTCCTCCAGCGTTCTCGTCCGTCCATCGTCCAGACCAAAACGTAGACGAAGCACGTTCTCTTCACGTTCAGTCAATGTATCCAATACATCTTCGAGCTGTTCTTTCAGCAACTCATACGCAGCAGCATCCGCCGGAGCAAGTGCTTCCTGATCTTCAATGAAGTCACCCAGATGGGAATCATCTTCCTCACCAATTGGTGTTTCCAGAGAAACCGGTTCCTGTGCAATCTTCGTAATTTCACGAACTTTCTCTACACTCAGATCCATCTCAGCAGCGATTTCTTCTGGTGTCGGTTCACGCCCAAGTTCCTGCAACAGCTGACGGGATACCCGGATCAGCTTATTAATCGTCTCCACCATGTGCACAGGGATACGGATTGTACGCGCCTGGTCAGCAATAGCACGAGTGATCGCTTGGCGGATCCACCATGTAGCATACGTACTGAACTTGTATCCTTTTTTGTGGTCGAACTTCTCAACCGCTTTGATCAGACCCATATTACCTTCCTGAATCAAATCAAGGAACAACATTCCACGTCCAACGTAACGCTTGGCGATACTGACAACGAGCCGTAAGTTAGCTTCAGCCAGACGACGCTTGGCTTCTTCATCCCCGTTCTCAATCCGTTTAGCCAGTTGTACTTCATCATCTGCCGACAACAGTGGCACACGACCAATTTCCTTGAGGTACATACGGACAGGGTCATTGATTTTGATACCTGGCGGCAAGCTCAGATCATCATCAAAGTGGAATTCGTCCTCTCCCTCTCTGGTGTTGTTCTCGGAATCTTCACTAGGACGAAGTGTAACCTCTTCATTGTTTTCATTCACTACATCGATACCCAGATCGCTCAGTTGCTCATAGAACTCATCCATTTGCTCTGCATCCTGCTCAAAAGGAGAGAGTTTCTCTATAATTTCCTTGTAATTCAGCGAAGCTCTTTTCTTACCTGATTCAATCAATTGATCTTTAACCTGATCCAGTGTCAATTCTGTTTCTAGTTCAGTATGCTGATCATTCGCCATAATTCGACTCCCTCCTCCCTAGAAACATCTAATCATCAGACGTTCACTGTCTCTCTAGGGCAATCATTTCAATTGCAATCTGTGCCGCGCGTACAGAATCACCTGCCCGCTCTGCAGCAATCATCTCTTCTTTTTTCAAATCGTACTCTTTCTTACGCGGATGCTTCAGCACTTCCCTGATGCAATCATCGAGCATTTGAATACTCCATTCACCTGGACCATCCATCATCGAGATTGAACTGACCGTTTTTTCCAGGCGATCGTCATGCAGTGAAGACATAAAACGGCTTGTATCCGACGGTTTGCCTTGTGCATAGTAGGCATATAGATAAGCAGCAATAGCTGCATGATCCTCCAAGTTAAATGCTTCACCAAGATGTTCATTCACGTACTGGGCAGCCTCATCATCCTGCAACATCCAGGCAATCAGTTTGCGTTCGGCAGCGTGATAAGCCGGCAACAGATTAGGTGTAGGCACCTGCCTATTTTGTTGCCTACCATTATTCCACCTTTTCGGGTTATTATCCCCGTACTGGAGGTTATTTTTCATTGCCTCCCGTTCTTCATTACACTCCTGCTTCAATGTTTCGAAGGATACGTCCACTTCTGCAGCCAGTTCACGGAGATACACTTCCCTCTCTGTTGGAGAAGGTAAGGGGGCAATCAATTTTACTGCTTCTTTCGAATAGGCGATTTGTCCGCCACCCTCTAGCAGTATATGGCTTTTTTTTAAGTTTATAAGTTTAAATTTTGTAGTGGTCACGGCACCGTCCACAATCTGGTTTCGGAACCGTTCACCACCATGCTTCCGGATAAAATCATCCGGGTCAAGTCCCTCGGGAATGAGAGCCACTTTGACCTGCAATCCAGCTTCCTCAAGAATAGGGAAGTTTTTGAGTGCAGCAGCCTGTCCTGCTCTGTCGCCGTCATAACATATGATGACTTCGTCGCACATCCCTTTGAGCATCAGTGCCTGATTCTCGGTTAACGCAGTACCCATTGCCGCTACACCATTCTGGATATCCTGATCCCATGCGGAGATGACATCACCATATCCTTCAAACAAAATGGCTTGTCTTTGTTTGCGAATTGCATTTTTGGCATGATGCAGATTATAGAGAACACGGCTTTTGTTAAATAACCGGGTTTCCGGTGAATTTAGATACTTCGGTTGCCCATCTCCCAATATGCGTCCTGCAAATGCAATCGGCTTACCGCTCCTGCCATTAATCGGGAACATAATCCGGTCTCGGAATCGATCCACATATCCCTGACCTTCATTTCGCGGTGACAGAAGTCCACCCTTTTCCATCTCTTCGAGCGGATAGTTACGTTTCTCAAGAAATTGTACCAGTGTGTCCCAACGATTTGGTGCAAAACCAATCTGGAACTGGTCGATTAACTTGTCGCCAAAACCTCTTGAGCGTAAATACTCCATGGCTGACTTGCCGTGCTCTGTATTTTTCAACAAAAAATGATACAGCTTCGCGGTAAGCTCATAAGCCTCCAACAGACGTTCCGTCTCCGGATTCACATGAGCAGATTCACGCCCTTGCCAGTCCCCCATAGAGATGTGACTTTCTTCCGCCATCGTTTTGACAGCCTCGGGAAAGGATAACCCTTCGATTTCCATCCTGAATTTGATGGCATTTCCACCCGTGCCGCAACCGTAGCAGTAGAAAATTTGTTTCTCAGGTGTAACGGTGAACGAAGGCGTCTTCTCGGAATGAAAAGGACAGAGGCCTTTCATATACTTCCCCTGTTTGGTCAGATGCACAAATCGGCTCACCGTATCGACAATATCATTCTGCTGTAACACCGATTCAATAATACTTTCGGGTATACCGCCTTGTCCGGTACTCATCTCTGGCCACCTTCATCTCTTCAACACGTAAATATAATTCGATAAACTTACACATTCTCCTGCAAATCTTTTAAAAGTTTTGTCAGTTTATGTTGAAACATTTCTCGATCCTGCTCTGTGAAAGGCTTTGGGCCTTTCCCGTAATGGCCTCTTTTTCGTGCTTTGGCCGCAGTATGACGAGAATCCAACATGAAATCAATGTCACGATCGTTGAACTCACGACCACGAAAGGACAAAACATAACAACGTTTGCCAAGCGCAAGTGCCGCAAGTCCATAGTCCTGAGTGATAACCACATCATATGGCTTAATATGATTAGCAATATACAGGTCTGCGCTCTGATCACTGCGATCCACTTGCACGGTTCGTACCCCTTCTCCTCCTTGAAGCAAATGATCAAATGAAGAGACTAACAATACGGGGATGTTGAAAAGGCGAGCGGTTTGCGCAATCTCGGTTTTGACCGGGCAAGCATCACCATCCACAACAATGTGGCGTATATTTAACTCACTCAAACCCAGACCACCCGGTTTCATAAAATAGCTGCATATTGTTATATACGACCCCGGCCAGGCAAAATCCTTCTGCCGGAACGAGGGAAATCAAAGGCTAAAATACGGAGCGGTTGTCAAAAATACATTTCACAACCCGTTCCGTATATTTATACCCTCATATATCCTTCTTTAATACTGAATTTTAGCTTTGCACCAAGTCTGTGGAAAAGGACTCATGAAATACGCCCAATTACCAAACCAACTTGGAAAAATCAGCAAATCCTTTCAAGTCACGATCAATAGCCGCGAGCAAGGCAAGTCGATTCGCCCGAACAGCTTCATCCTCGGCCATAACCATGACCGAATCGAAGAATGAGGTAATACCATCCTTCCAGGCAGATGCAATAGCCAGTGCTTCAGCAGCATGATGCTGAGTCAACGCCTGACGATATTCTGCATTCGTTTTGCTCCATGCCTCATGTAACTGACGTTCTCCATCTTCTGTGAACAGTTCTGGATGTACGGAAGCATTGGATGCTTTGGCCGCCAGATTACCCACACGGTTGAACGATTCAACCGTTGTTTTGAATGCGTCTCCTGTCATAACAGCCGCCATCAACGCTTCACCTTTTGGAACCACAGCGCTAATATCATCGAATCCGGAAGAAATTACGGCATCTACTACGTCGTAGCGAACTGTTTCGGACAACAATTTTTTCACACGAAGACCAAAGAAGTCTTGCAGATCTTTACGAACCTCTTCGTCTGCACGTTTCAACAGGTTCATCTGGGCATGTACTTGAAGTGCTACTCCGAACACGTCTGACAATGTCAGCGGAAGCTTGTGATCCAGCAAAATCTGTACAATACCTGCAGCCTGACGGCGCAGCGCATACGGATCTTGAGAACCCGTTGGAATAATGTTGATGGAGAAACAACCCACGATTGTATCCATTTTGTCCGCAGCACTCACAATGGCACCAACAAGAGAAGCAGGGGACTGATCTCCAGCGAAACGTGGCTGATAGTGTTCAAATACCGCTTTGGCCACTTCTTCTTTTTCGCCAGCTTTACGAGCGTAATCCTCACCCATCACACCTTGCAGTTCCGGGAATTCTCCCACCATCAGTGTCACCAGATCGAATTTGCAGATATCTGCTGAGCGGCTAACGGATTCAGCAACATCACCGGATACTTGCAGTTTGGTAGCAAGTCCATCGGCAATCTTGCGAATACGACGCACTTTATCTCCAACCGTTCCCAATTCTTCCTGGAAGACGATACTTTCCAGCTTCGACAATGCATCCTTAATCTGTAGCTTCTGATCTTCCTCATAGAAGAACTTGGCATCAGACAGACGTGCACGCAGAACTTTTTCATTCCCTCTGGCAATAACGTCCAGTGAATCACTTCCGCCGTTACGAACCGTCACGAAGAATGGCAACAATTGTCCTTCATTGTCCAGTACAGGGAAATAACGCTGATGCTCACGCATGGAAGTAATCAATACTTCTTGTGGAATGTTCAAGAATGAAGAGTCAAATGTCCCGAACAATACGGTAGGTGTTTCCACCAGGAACAGAACTTCCTCCAGCAAGTCTTCCTTAATCGCAATATCCCATTTTTTCTCCGCAGCCAGTGCCTGAATTTGGGATACAATCATCTGTTCACGTTCCTGGATATCAGCAATGACATGTTCGGAACGCAACACTTCCACGTATGAAGACGGAGTGGAGATCACAGCCTCCTTACCGAGGAAACGATGTCCGCGAGTTACATTACCCGACTTAACACCTGTCACTTCCAGATCGATAACCTCACTGCCGAGCATAGCCACAATCCAGCGGATTGGACGTACAAATTTGAAATCATAGGAAGCCCAACGCATGAATTTTGGGAACGTCATGGCATGTAATACAGAAAGTAATCCTTCGCCAACTACAGAAGCCGTCTCCACACCTTTGCTGCTCTTCGTTGCATAGATATATTCGACACCGTTCAGTTCCTTGAACGTGAACTGATCGGGTTCAACACCTTGACTGCGGGCGAATCCGAGTGCAGCCTTGCTCCAATTGCCACTGTCGTCCAGGGCAATTTTGCGTGAAGGACCTTTCACTTCTTCCTCGATATCTTCCTGCTTTTCAGCCACATTCTGAATCAAAACAGCCAGACGGCGCGGTGTAGCATATGCATTCACTTCACCATAAGCAATGCGGGATGCGTCAAGCCATTTCACGACACGCTCTTGCAGCTGTGCGATTGCTGCGCGCATAAAGCGTGCAGGTACTTCTTCCAACCCGATTTCGAACAATAGATCCTTAGACATGCTCGGCTCCCCCTTTCTTGATCAGCGGGAAGCCTAGCTTCTCACGCTCTTCCATATATGTTGCAGCGACTTGGCGAGCCAGATTACGAACACGTGTGATGTAACCCGTACGTTCCGTTACACTGATGGCTCCACGTGCATCCAACAGGTTGAACGTGTGGGAACATTTCAGCACATAGTCATATGCCGGGAATACCAGATGCTGCGCCATGGCCTTGTTTGCTTCTTCTTCATGCATGTTGAAGAGTGTAAACAGCATTTTGACATCAGATACTTCAAACGTATATTTAGAGTGTTCGAATTCTGGCTGACGGAATACATCACCATAAGTGATACCTTCCACCCATTCCAGATCAAACACATTCTCTTTATCTTGTATGTAAGAAGCCAAACGCTCCATACCATACGTAATTTCAACAGCTACCGGATTTGTCTCGATCCCACCGACCTGTTGGAAATACGTAAATTGCGTAATTTCCATTCCGTCCAACCATACTTCCCAACCAAGACCTGCACAACCAAGGGAAGGATTCTCCCAGTTATCTTCAACAAACCGAATATCATGTTTGAGCGGATCAATGCCAAGACGTTTCAGACTTTCCAGGTAAATTTCCTGAATATTGTCCGGAGAAGGCTTGATGATTACCTGGAACTGATGATGCTGGTACAGCCGGTTAGGGTTCTCACCATAACGTCCGTCCGAAGGACGACGGGAAGGCTCCACATAGGCCACTTTCCAAGGTTCGGGTCCAAGCGAGCGTAAAAAGGTCATCGGGTTCATCGTACCTGCCCCTTTTTCCGTATCGTATGGCTGGACAATAATACAGTTATGCTCGGCCCAGAATTGTTGCAGCGTTAGAATCATCTGCTGAAAATTCATAATCATGCTCCTTTTCAATGGTTTGTTAGCAAGCTTAGGACGGTGAAGACAACAATAAATAGCCCCCGTCCTACGCCTGTTGTACAGACGTAGGGACGAGAGCTATTCCCGCGGTTCCACCCTACTTGGCTTAGATCAAACAAGATGATCCTGTTCGTTCCAGCCCACTTTTCCGTGTCCATTCATGCTCCCGAGTGCCGTTTCAAAAACCGATTCAGCCAGGCTCCCACCATCCCCGGCTCGCTCATTCATGATTCCCAAGTGTTATACAACGACTTGTCTCCATAAATGCAATAAATCCAGTCTTTTACTTTCTCGTTCAATGCATGTCTCATAAAGAGAAATTATATTTCATAATATATAAAATCTAGTATGAAGTCAAGATATAGTTTCACTTCCACCAAAACGCCTCAAATCCCGTACTTCTCCATCTGATCGAGGAAAGAACGGGATTTAAGATTCAGACCAAGCTGATGATCCATAAAAGCACGCATCAACTTTTTGATCTCATCACGGGTAGATTCACTCACTGATATATTCCCTAAGCGCTGCAGATCCAACTGTGCGAATAAACGCAACAACTTCAAAGCTTTTGGACTAACTGACATCGCTGGAGGATCAAAATGTTTGCATGCTCGACACAAGACGCCACCAAGTCTGGGACTTATAAACAACTGCTCATCTGGTCGCTCCTGGTTGCAGGAGATGCACTCATCGAACTGTGGACCATATCCGGATGCCTGTAATATTTTCATTTCGTACAGACTTGTAATAACAACCGGATCTTTCTCTTCCTTCAACGCCTGCAAACACGCCTTTAACTGTTTGAACCAAAATGTACCTGTCTCTTCATCCTGAAGCACCCGATCCAATAGTTCACACGCATAAGAGGCATAAGAGGCCTTGACCAGATCTTCACGCAACTCATGATAAGATTCAACAATTTCTCCAGCGTTCAGTGTGCCTAGACCTGTATTGCGAAAATATACATATTGACCATACGTAAACGGCTGCACCAGTGCAGCATGTCGGCTCTTGGGCTTTTTGGCACCGCGGACGAGTACCCCTACTTTCCCGCCGCTTTCGGTGCAAAGTGTAATGATTTTGTTCCCTTCGCCGTAGTCCATGCTGCGGATGACAATCCCTTCCACCCTGTATAGCATGCCTCGTCACCTAACCATTCCCGAATCAGCCAGTTATCCTTCGGCTTCTTCATCTTCAATCACTTCCCTTGCATTATCCGACTCCTGTCCTAACGAGTTACACGCCTCGGTATATAACAAATAGGACTCCACATCCCCCGTCATCGCAAAAACCTTCCACGAAAAATCTCGCATCGGAATTTCATCCTCTCTTCGGAAATGACGTCTGCATCTACCAAATAGGATGGAGTCTTGCAAGGTAAACTATGTGTTGCAATTACTGGATACAATTCCGACGATTAGTCACGGCCAAAGCCAAGGTCACGCAGAACCCGATCCTGATTTCTCCAGTCTTTTTTCACTTTAACCCACAGGTCCATGAAAATTTTGGAGCCAAGCAAATTCTGAATATCGTGTCGAGCTCGTTTACCCACTTCTTTCAGAAGGGCACCTTGCTTGCCGATAATGATCCCTTTTTGGGAATCCCGTTCCACAAAAATGACGGCTGAGATATAAACGACACCATTATCTTGCACTTTCATATCTTCGATCGTTACAGCAATGGAGTGAGGCACTTCTTCACGAGTCATTTGCAGAATTTTCTCACGAATCAACTCGGCACATACAAACTGCTCCGGATGGTCAGTCACCTGGTCATCAGGATAGTACTGTGGACCTTCTGGCAAATACTTGCCGAGCTGTTCCAGCAACGTGCTGACATTGCTGCCAAGCATGGCAGAGACAGGAACGATTTCAGCGAAATCGTGAAGCTTGCGATACGTCTCAATGAGGGGCAGCAGTGCTTCCGGCTCAATTTTGTCAATTTTATTCATGACGAGAATGACAGGTGTACGGATATTTTTCAACTGTTCCGCAATATAACGGTCACCGCCACCCAAGCCTTCCGAAGCGTCAATCAGGAACAGTGCTGCTTCTACTTCTCCGAGCGTATTCAGAGCAGTCTGGTTCATGTAATCGCCAAGTTTGGATTGACGTTTGTGAATACCCGGTGTGTCCAGGAATACGATTTGCTGATGTTCGGATGTATACACACCATGAATTTTATTACGTGTGGTTTGTGGCTTGTCCGACATAATCGCAATTTTCTGTCCGATCACTTGGTTCATCAGTGTCGATTTACCTACGTTTGGACGTCCAATAATGGCTACAAAACCGGATTTAAATGCTTGTTTTTTCATATGTTCCTCCTCAGGCGCCTAGGCCTGGAATATTGGTTTATTTTTTGGCAGAATTCAGATCAGAAGGCCCAAAAGCCCAAGGTAACAGTTCAGCAACGGTGGTCTCTTGCAGATCACCTTTCAAGTTCCCCAAGATGACTTTCATATCAGGTTCACACAGTTCGTACATGACCTGACGACATACGCCACATGGAGCAATCGGACCATCCGTGTCTCCCACAATGGCAATCGCTGTGAAGCTGCGAGGCTTCTGCCCACCTGCAATGGCACTAAACATCGCTGTACGTTCAGCACAGTTACCTGGGGTATACGCAGCATTCTCAATATTACACCCATGATGCACATGACCTTCACTGTCAAGCAAAGCCGCGCCTACACCAAAATGGGAGTAAGGCGTATACGCCTTCGTACGTGCCTTAATTGCTTCTTGCATTAACAAACCGTTATCCATTAATAATCTCTCCCTTAGGGTGCAATATAAAGTTAGTACCTACGAATTAAGTTCAACCAAAGCCAAATTTACACTAGTCACTCCGTGTCCAGAATAACCCTTCGATCGCTGTTACCCCCAGATTTTTTGATTCACTTTTTCAATGTGAAAATCCGGGGATAAAGGCGAACGCTTCGCTTCTACAGGTTTATTTCTGTCCTCTTCGTTATCGTGTAATGTCAACAAGTTCAACTTAAAAAACGGTCTAACTTCACAAATTTGTGTAGTATTAAAATCACAAAACGAATCAAAGTTAATACAAAATCAGTACAAACCTAGCCAGCTCATCACTGGCTTAATGAAAACGATACAACCGATGATGACGGCGAATACCGCAGCCAGCAGAACTGCCCCAGCCGCGGTATCCTTTGCCGCTTTTGCCAGCGGATGGATATGGGGGTGTGCCAAGTCAACCGCTGCCTCTACAGCCGTGTTCATCAATTCAGTCACCAGGACCAAAAAGACAGCGGTCAGCACAAACATCCAATCCGTTCTTGAGATTCTGAAAAAAAAGCCGGCTACACACATCAAAATAGCCACTCCCGTGTGAACTCTCACATTACGCTGAGTCCGCAACCCATATGCGATTCCTTCCGCAGCATTGCGGAATACCAGACCCCAGGAGCGTCTTTTCATTATCGTGTCAACCCGGCCTGGGCCAATACCGCTTCTTGTTTGCCCATCATTTCAGCCTCACTGGCTTCATCCTGATGGTCGTATCCGAGCAGGTGCAAGAAACCATGGACAAACAGAAAACCAAGTTCACGTTCAAATGAGTGTCCATACTCTTCACTTTGCAGGATGGTCCGTGGTACGGAAATGATGATGTCTCCAAGAACATCCGGCATTTCTTCCATTTCTTCATATTCGTCAAGCTCATAGATAATATCGAGCTCTTCATCTACCGTTTCGTTCATCGCAAAAGACAGTACATCCGTAGGACGATCAATACCGCGATAATCACGGTTCAACTCATGGATCTGCTCATCGTTCACAAAAGTCAGAGCCACTTCCCCGTCTGCAACACCTTCCGCTTCTCCCGCGAGATTAAGCAACTGTTCCAGCATTGCAATCATCGGGTCTGTAATTTCTTTATCCTGTTGTTCATTATTCCATGCCAGGTTAAGACTCATTCTTTCATAACTCCTGTCTGCTCATATTAGAGGTTGTTCAAAAAAGCATTTCTAGCTTCATCCCATCTTCTCGGTACTGAAAACCAACCTTTTTGAACACGAACTATTATTGAATTAGCCTGCTTCGGGTGAAGTCGGCTTTGGTTTCTTAATTTCCTCCGGATATTCGATCCTGGAGTGGAAGATACCCATCACCGTTTCCTTCAATGTTCTGGCGACGATATCCAGTTCACGCATCGTAAGGTCACAATCATTGAACTGATGATCGTCCAATCGTCCTTTAATAATCTTCTCAATCATGGACTCCACTTGCTCCACTGTCGGTTTGCGCAAAGATCTCACAGCAGCCTCTACACTATCAGCAATGCCAACAATAGCCGATTCCTTGGACTGAGCCTTCGGCCCAGGGTAACGGAAATCTTCTTCCGTGAAATCAGGCTCAACGCCTGCTTCTTCCGCCTGGCGCAGTGCTTTGTGATAGAAATAGTGGAGAAATGTCGTGCCGTGATGCTGTTCCGCAATATCCCGAATAGGTCTGGGCAGCTTGTAATCCTTCTGCATTTCCACCCCATCGCGCGCATGGGCAACGATAATGGATTTGCTCAGTTTCGGATCAATTGAATCATGCGGATTTTCCATATTGTTCTGATTCTCAATAAAATAGATGGGCCGCTTTGTCTTGCCAATATCATGATAATACGAACCCACTCGGCATAGCAATCCGTTAGCTCCTATGGCTTCTGCTGCTGCTTCAGACAGATTCCCTACCATAACGCTGTGATGATAGGTACCCGGTGTCTCCGTCAGCAACTTGCGAAGAAGCGGATGGTTCGGATTAGATAGTTCTACCAATTTGAGCGCTGATAAAATGCCAAATGAAGTTTCGAAAAATGGCATCAGCCCAATGACCAGTATGGCAGTCAGCACGCCACCAGCAAATGCAAACCCAACGCCATACAGTGTCGTGGTTCGATTCCAATCACCCGAGTCAATCAAAGCCAAGGTGAAGACGGCTATGGACCCGAACAGACAGACCATAATGGCCCCTTTCAGGATCGTTGATCGCTGGCTAGCCTTATGAGTTGCGAAGATCGCAACAAATGAAACCAATACAGCGAAGAAACCTAATTCGAAGTCAAAAAGCTGACCCTGATGGGTATTCAAAATGATGCTGGACAACATACCGATCAATATCGAACATACAAAGGCAAGCGAGGTATCCAGTAACAAGGCAATTAACATCGCTCCTACCGCAACAGGTGCAAGGAAGCCAACATAAGACCTCTCATTGGTCTGGATAATCGCCGTCACATGCATAACCACAATCGTAATAATAAAAATGAGAACAAGCATCAACAACTGCGCATTATTATATTTGAAATGCGTTCCGCTGCCTTGCTGAATATACATCAGAATGGCTGCTGACAACAGGCAGGAAAACATAAGAAGTCCAAGCTGTGGCCAGTAGTTCACTTCATTTTTCAGCAAATCATTCTCATCCAGCAAAGTATACATCTCCGGGGTGATCATCTCACCCTTGGCAACTAATGTGTCCCCTTGCTTGATAAAGACGGTTTGCGTGTTCTCACGCGCCTGAACTTTCGCTTCCTTGGTTCCCTCTTCATCGTAGAAGCGGTTCGCGGTCACCACGAGGCGAGCAAGCTCTTGCACGACCTCACGTTGCGTTCGCTTACCAAGAGAGCTGACACTCACCATCTCAGCTACTTTGGCACGGGCAGTGGTTGCATCGCTGATCTGATCCGTCATTAACCGGGCAACAATATCCCTAGCAACCGGTTTCATCTCCTGGATATCATCCGATGTCAGACGTGAGATTTTGATGTAAGTTTCTTCGGGAATACGGTAGCTTTGCTCCTGTACCACATTTCTGATTTCTTCCAAAAGAGTCTCGGAGTATGTACCGGCTTTCCGATTATTATTGATATAGTTGGTCACAAAGTCCTTCTGGCGCTGCGGAATTTCATCCCGATATATATCAATCTTGTCCTGACTTGAGATCTGATCATCCTGATTTAATCGATCTACACGATCAAGCAGGGTAGTCATCAAATTTTCGTTTCGCAACTGGACAATCTGAAATATCGGCTGTACCCGTTCAGCAGCTTCTTCCTGTGCTTTGAGTGTGGCCTTGTTATTCGGAATCTGCATGGGCGCAGCAATGTCCACTTCACTCCGTGTCCCTTCCTGAATATCATAGCGCTCAGGGAGCAGTTTGGAAGCCAGACTGACGTAGAAAAGAATCACCAGAAACAAAAACAGAAGATAGCGTGCCCACACGCTATACTTCCATCCTGTAGCCTTATTCTGAAAAGATTTGCCTTTTGACGGTTCCTTCGAGGTCACTTTAGACAATCCCTTTCTATGCTTGATTTTCTGCGGCGTGGTTGTAAGCCACGATAATTTTCTGGACAAGGGAATGCCGTACAACATCTTGCTCGGCAAAATAGACAAATCCAATCTCGTTAACTTCATTCAAGATCGTATTCGCTTCCACAAGCCCGGATTTCTTACCACGCGGTAAATCAATCTGTGTCACGTCTCCGGTGATGACCATTTTGGAGCCAAAACCAAGACGGGTTAGAAACATCTTCATCTGTTCCGGCGTTGTGTTCTGTGCTTCATCCAGAATGATGAAGGAGTCATCCAGCGTACGCCCCCGCATGTAGGCGAGTGGCGCGATTTCGATTAACCCTCGCTCCAATGCCTTAGCGGTCTGTTCCTGTCCCATAACGTCATATAGGGCATCGTACAACGGTCTCAGATAAGGGTCTACCTTCTCCTGAAGATCACCTGGCAAAAATCCAAGACTCTCTCCCGCTTCAACAGCAGGCCGTGTGAGTACAATCCGTTTGACGCTGCCTTCTTTAATTGCGGCAACAGCCAGTACAACAGCAAGGTAGGTTTTACCCGTACCGGCAGGACCAATGCCAAATACAATATCACGTTTTTTAATTGTAGTTACATAGTGCTTCTGTCCAATGGTTTTAACACGGATTGGTTTACCTCGGTATGTCGTTGTAATCTCGCCCTTGAACAGATCCAATAGCTGGTCTGCCCGCATATCCTTGGCAAGTTCAATCGCATACTTCACATCTCTCTCGGTTAACACATATCCATTGCGTATCAATTGCAGTAACACATCAAATAATTGTTCAAGCGATTCCACCTGCTGTGCGTTGCCAAAAATCACAATCTCCGCTTCACGGGATGCAATCTGGGCGGGAATCTCGGATTCAATCAGTTTAAGAAAAGTATCTTGGGGTCCAAAAAGAGATTGGCCCTCTCCCGCACTCTGGAGGGAGATTTGTATGCTGCGTGTTTGCTCTGACAAATATCCTCATTCTCCTTGACTATGGACTAGCGGAAGTTCTTCCGCAATGCTTTCTTCTACTTCAAATAAGACTTTCATATAAACTTTACCATTCTCTTTCTTCTCATGCAAAATTTTTTCACTTATAATTTTTGTTCCTTTGCCGTTTTTGGCGATAATATCGTTCCTTGCTCCTTCCAATCCTTTTGTTCTGGCCCATTCTATCGTCTGTTGTTGCTCATGCTCTTGGGTCTCCAGATCTTTCTCTGTCAGCCAACCCATGGGAAGTGTAAAAGATCGCCACGTCAATGGTTTATGATTACTCTCGGTATCAAATGAACTGAAAGGTGTACTTCCGTACCCCCACAGTTGGATCGCCCAATTCCCCAGCACCATGTAAAAACGTTCTTTGCTCTCACCTGTCATTGTATTATGTTTTTGCACCAGCGGAACCTCTACCTGATACTCACGCCATACCAGACCACGAACTTCGCCTTTGGCAACGATGGTTTTGGTGTTCTCCTCATCCCCGAGAATCCCCGAGATCAATACCTGACCCTTTTTGACACGCATGTCCTTCTGAACAACAGGGCGTCCCTGCTCCGCATAGATTTGAGTGACCACAGCATCTGACTTACTGATCAGATGTCTGGGGTTCAGTAATGGTTCGCGCTTTGGTTGGGCAGATTCTACGACCTGAATGGTAATGGTTGTCCCCTCTTTGCTGACGCCAATCCAGGTTACATCCGGCAGAGCGAGCGCAAGCTGCCTGGAGAGCTTGTCTTGGCTTTGCAAGCGGAACCCCCATTGGAAAGGATATATTCCCTCTTTCTTCGCTGCTGCAAGCACCTCGTCGGTGGGAATGGTGACGTTACCCTTAACCTCCACACTCCATACCATGGACGACAACGCAAACAAAGCTGCCACAAAAAACAGCATACCCCCAAGAAAGAACTTCCTCCGCAATAATCGGGCCGCAAAAAAGGGGAAACCGCTGCGATGGGTTACTTTCACCCTGCAGCCTGTCCGTTTCAACACAGGACGCAACCTGAAAAAATGCGGCAGCAGAATATTCATCTCTGCCACGCGTCCATCGTGAGCACGCAGGTCCCAAACTTCCAGTCCCTGCTCTGCCACCGTGTT
Source organism: Paenibacillus sp. FSL M7-1414 (assembly GCF_038003195.1). Lineage (NCBI taxonomy): Bacteria > Bacillati > Bacillota > Bacilli > Caryophanales > Paenibacillaceae > Paenibacillus > Paenibacillus sp. FSL M7-1414. The sequence goes on from NZ_JBBOOS010000001.1 coordinate 4,830,830, forward strand.
GATTAATGTTTCAATGTCTCCCCCAGTGACCGTTATTCGGACTGCTCCCCGCAGTTTGTACAGACTGGGCTGCTTCATCCGTTCCCCTCCACTCCATTCATATGAATATCCAGAATCGTTCCTTCGACAGCTACTTCATCCGGCAAAATATTACGTATCACCAAGGCAGTTCCTTTGATCTCTAACTGGCCTTGGGAAAGAGCCAACACGATACGATCCGGCGTGAAATGGATGACACCGCGATGGTTCTCTATATACAGTTGCTTACTGCCGATCAGGGTTAACCGTGGCATATCATAAAGCACATCCTGCGGCAGATCCAACACTTCACTGGTCCATCTGCGCAGCTTGCGGCTGATCCGGGTCATTCGAAGGTCTTCCCCCTTCCTCTACAGTTCAACTTATGCGCAGATTCATGAATTTATGAAAATTCCGGGGCGTGTTAGGGACGAATGTTGAGAAAAAAGGATCGAACATAGAAAAAGCCGTCTCCGGCGGCTTTATGCTCACCAGAGACGGCTTTATTTCCGTCCAGCAATTTAATTAATTACAGTTTCCCTCTTGTGCCAAAGGGCTGTTTGGAACGAGGGGAACCCAGTACTTCCGCCCACAAAACACCTGTACGAATATCAGCAGGGCGAAGCGGAGACGCTCCCGATCCATCGGTGCTGGTCTCATCCCAACTGGAATCAGACACAACTGGTCGATTCGCAGAAGAGATGCGATTCAAGCGTTCTTCGATCAAACGTTGCTGTTCTTCCATGCCTCTCATCTGTTCCTCAAGTGAATTTGCCATCGCACTCATCGTGCCCTCACTTCTGTAGTCAGTTGCGGGGCGAGAAGATGCAGCAGGTTCCGAATACGGCTCATCATACTGATTCTCATATTGCACGTCATCATACCGATCGTCATACTGTTCATCATAGCGGGGGGCTGTAGGTCCGGAAGACTGCTGCGGAGATGAATTGTCTCTTGAACGTTCATCCCGGCCTGAATCACCACTGCCTCCAAATGTAGGCATCCCGTTGGCAGGACGCTTTTTGTTCGGATCAGCCGATTTGGCAGCTTTCCCCAAGAAGGAGAAGAGCGCAAAACCGATGACGGCCACAATATACAGATTATCAAAAATCCATTCAAATAGGCCCATATGCACTCACCGCCTATCTTCCGTTTTTGGAATCACCCTGATCGTTGGAATTCGAACCTTCACCAGGTTTTCCCAATGTGTTACGCATTTGAGTATCCGCTTCAATGTTCTTCAGGTTCATATAATCCATCACACCGATTTTACCGTTACGAAGTGCCTCAGCCATTGCCAAAGGTACTTGGGATTCGGATTCAACAACGCGTGCTCTCATTTCCACTACGCGTGCTTTCATCTCTTGCTCTTGGGCTACGGCCATTGCGCGACGCTCTTCGGCTTTTGCCTGAGCGATACGTTTGTCAGCTTCTGCTTGCTCTGTTTGCAAGAAGGCACCAATGTTCTTACCTACATCAACGTCCGCAATATCAATGGACAGGATTTCAAATGCAGTACCTGCATCCAGACCTTTGGACAATACGGTACGGGAGATCAGATCCGGATTTTCCAGGACGTCTTTGTGAGAATTGGAGGAACCGTTCGTACTTACGATACCTTCACCAACACGGGCGATGATCGTTTCTTCACCAGCACCACCGACGAGACGGTCAATATTGGCACGAACCGTAACCCGCGCTCTAACTTTAACTTCAATACCATCTTTGGCAACCGCAGAGACAATCGGTGTTTCGATAACACGTGGGTTAACGCTCATCTGTACGGCTTGTAATACGTCACGACCTGCGAGGTCAATCGCAGCAGCACGTTCAAATTCGAGTGGAATGTTGGCACGTTGTGCAGCAATCAGAGCGTTTACAACACGGTCAACGTTACCACCGGCCAAGAAGTGACTTTCCAGTTGGTTCATTGAGAGTTTAAGACCGGCTTTAGTTGCTTTAATCATTGGATTAACGATACGGCTAGGCGTTACACGTCTCAGTCTCATCGCTACCAGTGTAATAATACTTACACGTACGCCGGATGCAATCGCTGAAACCCAGAGCATAACCGGGAAAAAGCTGAAGAATACGCTCAATACGATAATACCTACTACCGCAATGAGCAAAATCGTAATCATAGATGTGTCCATTGTTTAATTTCCTCCATTTGCAATTTGAATTTGATAAAAATGTTTGAGAAGACACTCATGAGTCCGCTGCTAAATGAAAGAATACACCACCTCGCTGGCAGCTTCAGCATGTGGTTATGTACATTGCCGAAGCGTTAATCCGCTTCGACAACAGAGCGAGTTACACCGGCAAAGCTTGCTGAACCACAATCCGGGTACCTTCCGCTTTAATCACAATAATCGGAGTATCGATGGGAATAAAATCTCCGTCGGTCACAACGTCAATTCGTTCCCCTTCAAACATCGCTGTTCCAGAAGGACGAAGCGGTGTCAGACTGATTCCTTGCAGACCAACCAGCTCTTTACGTTCTGTGGCTGATGAATAACCCCGATCCGCAGACATGCTGTCACTCAGTATGAAGCGATTCCATATCCCTCGATCCTTAAAGATAATTGAGATGATCGCAATGACTACCAGTGCTGCTCCAAAAGCGATACCTAGAGATACAAATGCATCACTCGTATCATAAGCAGCCCTTACAACACCGGCCACAAGCGCAATTGATCCCAAAATCCCCAGAATACCAAAGCTCGGAATAAACATCTCCAGAATCATCATGATGAGTCCAACGGTAAATAGCACCCATGTCTCTGCTCCGGCAAATCCCGCAATGTAATTACCCGAGAAATACAACACGAAACACACGATACCTACAATACCAGGAACTCCAAAACCAGGAACAATCAATTCAATGATCACACCCGCGATTCCGAGGAACAATAACACAGTCATCACAACCGGATTGGTAAGAAAAGAGGAGATATTCTCCGCTGTTGTTCGTTCTACCTTAAATACGTCATCCTGACTGTAACCGAGCCAAGCTGCCGCTTCTTCCGGTGTGTTGCTGATGTGGTCGGCATAACCGACTTTCAGCGCTTCTTCAGCCGAGAGAGCAATAATTTCACCTTTTTGCTTGGTTTTATTGATCTCTGGCATTTCAACAACGATGTTAACATCCGTCATTCCAGCTGCAATCTTGCCATCACGACCACTGATTTCAGCCGCTCCCTGCATTTTGCTTTTCCAGAATGCAACAAGCTTTGGATCATCAACATGTTTACCCGTACTGTCGACCATTGCTGCCGCACCAATCATACTGCCTGGTGACATTACGATCTTATCTGCATTCAGAGCCAGAAAACTCCCTGCTGAAGCAGCATCTCCACGAACAAATGCAACAGTCTCAATCGGACTGTCCTTAATTAGGGAACCCAATGCTTCTGCAGTGTCGACACGGCCTCCCGGCGTATTGATATCAAGAACGATCAGGCCAGCATTCATCTCTTCTGCTTGCTTGAACCCGCGTTCCATGAACTTGCCAAGTCCCTGCTCGATTGGTTTATCAACCGGAATAATATATACGGCACCACTCTTCTCAGCTGCATGCGCTGACGGTGATCCAATCCAGACAGGAAGCAACAGCGTCAGCAGCATTAAGAGCATCAATGGCCCCGTAAGCTTCTTCCGGCGCTTTCCCTTCACAATAGTCCCCCCTTTTCCATTAATGTTATACTGTCCAGCTTATGGTATTTATTACGTGCAATGCAACATTTCGTTTCAAAATCTTAAAATTATATTTGAAAACTCAATCAATTGCAAGAATAAAAATCCATAATAATATATATTAACCATTAAAAAGAAATTTCGTCATCCCAAGGACATCATGCCTTCTGATAAATGGAAAAAACACCTCCTGACAAGTCAGAAGGTGTTTATTGATTTGCTTTATTGCAGAAATTGTTGAACTGCTTGATTTACCAGTTTGCCGTCCGCTTTGCCTTTAACTTTCGGCATAAGGGCCGCCATGACTTTCCCCATCTCGGCTTTCGAAGAAGCACCGGTTTCCTGGATGGTCTGCTGTACAATAACTTTAATTTCTTCTTCGGTAAGCTGTGTGGGAAGGTACTGGATGAGTACTTCAATTTCCGCTTTTGCATTTGCCGCGAGATCTTCACGGCCCGCTTTGTCAAATTCTTGGAGGGCATCTTTGCGCTGTTTGATTTCACGACTCAGGATATCAAGCACTTCGTTGTCATCCAAATCTCTTTTCAAATCTATTTCAAGATTCTTGATCGTCGAACGAATCAACCGAATGTTGGAGAGTCTGAACTTGTCCTTACTCTTCATCGCTTGCTTCATATCTTCGTTCAATCGTTCGCTAAGATTCATGTAATTAAAATCCTCCTAAAACTTTCTCTTACGAGCAGCCTCGGACTTTTTCTTGCGCTTTACGCTTGGCTTCTCATAATGCTTACGTTTCTTCACCTCAGCCAATACGCCATCTTTAGCGATGGAGCGTTTAAAACGACGAAGTGCAGCATCAATAGTCTCGTTTTTGCGAACTTTAGTTTCAGACACCAGTTTTCCCTCCCTCCGACCAGACCGTCCAAGAGCAATAACACGGTTCATCATCTTACATTATAGGCGAAAGATAATAAAGGTGTCAACCTCAATGTAATGATCACTTATTTGAATCCATTTTATAACTCAAAGGTATTATGAAATAGATTCATTATATAAGCATTTGGTCACACATTCATGGATTTAATGCATATGACTAAATCCTCAATAGTAGTACCCATCAGCTCGTTTATTTGTGAGAATCGGACAGACTTGTTAACACGCCAAGTCTGGTACCACCCAACAAGTGGTAATGCAGATGATGAACGGTTTGTTCTCCATCCTTACCACAATTGTTGATTAATCGATATCCTGTTTCCTCCACGCCAAGACGCTTCGCAGCTTCTTGAGCAGCCAGATGAATCTCGCCGATCAATGGCAGATCTTCTGCAGTAACTTCATTCATGGAAGCAATATGTTTCTTCGGAATGACAAGAACATGTGTCGGTGCAGCGGGCTGGATGTCATGAAAAACGATAACATGGTCATTCTCCAGTACTTTATTGGAGGGAATGCTGCCCTCTACAATTTTGCAAAATAAGCAATCCATAGTTCATACCCTCCTTTGTATTCCAGTGTATGTATTCCCCTCTATCATACTAAAAGTAAAAACCCACGTCCAATCTTTAGACACACAACCAGGTATTCTAGGTCAACTCTCCATCTATCATCGAGCCGAACACTATACAACATTGGATGTATACCAAGCTCTTTTATCGAAATATGGTTTTATCACGCACTTTTCCCAATTAAACAAATATGTATGGTTAATGACACACAAAAGGAGATTGGTTAATTTGACCGTTTATCAACATGTACAGGAACTTATAGGTAATACACCTCTGCTTGAATTAACTCGTTATCCATTACCGGAAGGAATCCGCCTGTTCGCCAAACTGGAATTCATGAATCCCGGAGGAAGTGTGAAAGACAGGATCGGCAAGTTTTTATTGGAGAAGGCCTTGGCACGAGGAGATGTTAAGCCAGGTGGAACGGTGATCGAAGCTACCGCAGGCAATACAGGAATTGGTCTTGCAATGGCGGCTGTTGGCCTGAATTTAAAGGTCATTTTCACGGTACCTCAGAAGTTCAGTGTTGAGAAGCAGCAGTTGATGAAAGCCCTTGGTGCTACGGTCGTCAACACACCCACATCCGAAGGAATCACTGGTGCCATACGCAAGGCGGAATCGCTGGCGAAAGAAATACCGGGTTCGTATATTCCAGGTCAGTTCTCCAATGCAGATAACCCACTCGCACATTATGAACATCTGGGTCCTGAGATTTGGCGTGATCTGAACGGGCAGGTGGATGTATATGTCGCCGGAGCCGGGTCTGGCGGAACTTTCATGGGAGTATCTCGCTATTTGAAGGAGCAAAAACCGTTAATTAAAACATGTATCGTAGAACCCGAAGGTTCGATTCTCGGAGGAGGTCCATCGGGACCACATCGTATAGAAGGAATAGGGGTCGAAACGTTATCTTCTTTTATGGATGTGAGTTACTTTGATGCCATTCATACGATCTCAGATGAAGATGCCTTTGAGCGGGTCAAGGATCTGGCCTTGTTGGAAGGCTTACTGGTAGGAAGTTCCTCAGGTGCAGCTATGCAAGCCGCATTAAACGAAGCTGTTCACGCAGCTCCCGGAAGTAACATCGTCGTTATTTTCCCGGATAGCAGCGAACGGTATTTAAGCCAAAATATCTATAATGGAGGACAATGAAATGAGACCAAAAACCAAGCTGATTCATGCAGGTATTGTTGGTGATCCACACACTGGAGCAGTGAGTGTACCCATCTATCAAGTAAGCACGTATGAGCAAGAATCGGTTGGCGTACACAAAGGATACGAGTATTCACGTACAGGCAACCCTACCCGTCATGCGTTGGAAGAAGTCATTAAAGAGCTGGAGGATGGCGTTCGAGGTTTTGCTTTTAGTTCGGGCATGGCTGCAATTCACGCTGTACTGTCTCTGTTGAAAACAGGAGATCACGTCATTCTGACGGATGACGTATACGGCGGGACCTATCGCATTTTCACCAAGGTGCTGAATCGTCTGGGTATCGAGTCTACTTTTGTAGATACCACCTCACTACAAGCACTGGAGCAGGCTTTGCAATCCAATACAAAGGCCATCTATGTAGAAACACCTACCAATCCGTTACTCAAAGTCACCGATATTGCTGCTGTAGGGAAATGGACGAAACAACATGAATTGTTGTTCATCGTGGATAACACGTTTAGTACGCCTTATTGGCAAACCCCGCTGGCTCTGGGGGCAGATATTGTACTGCATTCTGCAACGAAATATATCGGCGGTCATAGTGATGTCGTGGCAGGACTTGCGGTTGTCAACAGCGAGCAACTTGGTGAAGATCTGCATTTTATTCAAAATGCAATTGGCGCAGTTCTGGGACCTATGGATTCCTGGCTGTTAATGCGAGGTCTTAAAACATTAGGATTGCGGATGGAAGCGCAAGAGCACAATACAGAGCAGCTTGTGACATTTCTGAATCAGCATCCAACAGTGAGTAAAGTTTATTACCCCGGACTGCCCGACCATCCGCAGCACAAGCTTGCTTCCATGCAAGCGAGAGGATATGGCGGTATGGTTTCCTTTGATGTAGGCAGTGCTGAAAAAGTAGATGACGTGTTAAGCAAAGTCCGTTATTTCACATTGGCTGAAAGTCTAGGCGCGGTGGAAAGTTTAATCTCTGTACCTGCCCGAATGACGCATGCCTCCATTCCTTATGAACGTCGGCAAGAATTGGGGATCACGGATGGTTTGATTCGTATCTCCGTTGGGATCGAGGATGTTGAAGATTTACTTGAGGATTTGAAATCTGCACTAAGTTAAGGGCATTTTGAAGTCCATGCTGGCTGAAACTAGCGAATGGGTAGTTGACCATTTTCTAAGGAACACAGGACGTCTCATTTGGCGTTCAGGCGCTCATTTGAAATTATAAGGAACATCAGGCACGTTATTTCCCGAAATAACTCAAAAAAATGCTGAAAGCGGCTGTTTATTCGGTTATAACGTGTATCAGATTCCTTAAAATTCTGCGGGCGCTTCAAAGGCTTGAATAAGATGCCTCAGATTCGTCAGCGCTCACATCATGCTCCGCTCCTCCAACCGCGGGCAAGAGAACAGCATCGATTCCACACGAAGCGAAGCTTTTTATGGAATAGAGAATTAAAGCTATGCGGTGTCTTGATCGTTAGCTTGCACATAGGCACGTTCTCGCAAATTCAGAGGATGCGGTACGCCTCTGCTGCGGACACGTTCAGGTCAGGTTCTGCTTTCAGCAAGTTTGAATATACGTTATGTGCCATCCGTTCATCATCGACCTTACACTAATTAGGTTCAAAAAAAGGTCATACCTTACAGAAGTTCGCTTCTGCACAGGCATGACCTTTTTAGATATTCGGTATGTTGCCAGTTGTATTGCAAAGACTGTTGCGATACATCAGGCTGAGACTCTGTATGTGATAAGACCTCTCTAATTCATGCTGTACGGTACCATGAATGAAACATCCATCCTCAGCTAGTTATTTTCGAGGATTTTCATAGGATGCCCATAGGGTACATAAGAATGTGTCACTTGCAGTTATGACTGTTTTTTCTAATTTCAATAATACGGTAAAAGGGTTAACGCTGTAAGCGCAAATAACGGGAGCACCAGTCGGTTAAAACGTCTACGGCCATAACCATAATACGGATAAGGCGTAGGGTAGCCGTAACCTGGATAAAATCCGCGAGTATGACCTATCGGATAGTTTGCTCCAGGCATTGCATTTGGAGCCCAGTTCGCATGATTCACCATGGCTTCTGGTCCAACGGGAACAGCCAGGTAGATCATTTCGTCATCCACATTTTCCATAATGCCATCGTAGTGCATACCGTCATTCATCTGTACACATACATAACGGTGCATGTGTTCCTTACATATTTTCTTTGCTTCCACTTTTTCCACTTGCCAACGCCTCCCTGATTCTGCTCTTGATCACCTTTTCATGGTATTCAGAACTGGGCGAATTGACACTACTGACGAAAAAACACAAAAAAAGAAGCACCCCGTGAGCGGCTTCCTTGGAAGTCTGCTGCGCGGACATCTATTCAGGAAACGTCCTGATCAGATGTCCGCCGGGGTACTTAAATAAAGTTTGTCGGCTTAACTGTAGTATAACAGCTAGATGAACCTGTATCTGTGATGTAACTCACTCCGCTAAGTTATCAAAGCAAGAAAAGAAATATTTTTACAAAAATAATATTCCGTAATAGTGCGTGTTTAAAAAGGGCGGTTTTCAGTACCATAAAGACGGAATAAAGCTAGAAATGGAGTAGCGGAGCATAGATAGAGCTACGTGAGCAACCGCAATGTTTCCGAAGGAAACAACCTTCGTAAGCCCCTACTTATTTCGGCTGAATTCCATATTAGATGTTGATGATGCCGCTAGGCACCATTCGTAATCAAAAGCGGACTTTTTGAACAACCTCTAATATTCATTTTGCTTGGACTATTAGAGGCGCTTCTATGATCTATATTGCTTACACGTTTCCCTCTACAGGGTCTCCAAGACCACCCGTGAGCCGTTTCCGGCCTCACCTGCCGGAATCACCACAAGTTTGCGCGGCAAGCGTGCACGCAGTTCAGGCACGTGACTAATTACACCAACAGCCAATCGGTCGTCATGCAATTTTTCCAAAGACGTAATGACGGTATCCAACAGCTCAGGGTCAAGTGTACCAAACCCTTCATCCAGGAAGAAGAATTGGAGTGGGTACTGACCTCGCAGCTGAATCTGGGCCGACAGTGCCAAGGCCAGTGACAACGAAGTCAAAAAGGTCTCGCCACCTGACAACGTTGATACCGGTCGTTTGACTCCCCCGTTGGCATCATCACAGATTACAAAACCACCGCCGGAATCCACCTCCAGTGAATAACGCTGTTTGGTCAGGAAGCGCAGACGCTGAGATGCCGCATGACTAACCTGCATCAGTTGTTCTTCGGCAATATACTCGACAAAAGCATTGCCTCTGAACGCGGATTGCAGCTTGCTGAGCAGTTCGCCTTGACGGCTTACCTCCACCCGCTTGTTCTCCAGTTCGGTCCAGCGAACATGTCGCTGCTCCACATCCTCCAAATCACGTTCTGCACGTGCTTTGGCACGAAGGGCAGCCTCATCCTCAATTCGGACCTGCTGCAAACGTTCGGTGCAGGCTAACCACTGTTCCTCCGATACGACAGCACCACCCAGCTTTTGTTCCAGTTCACGCAACTGGGATGCCAGTTCACGCTCACGTTCACGGTGCTGCTGGATCTCTCCTGCCAGTCGTTCTGCTTCATGTGAAGGAATTGCCGCGGATACAACAGCATCATCCGAGTCAAACGGGGATTTTTCCAGTAATTGCTTCCACCGTTCCTGTGCCTGTTGCAGATGTTCTGTAGCCGAGGCGGCTGCCTGCTGAGCCATGACGTCTTTCTTGGCTGATTCCTGCTTCAGCGTGTCCGCTTCTTTGAAGCGTTGTGCCGAGTCCGAAGCTGTTTTCCGCAGTCCATCCAGACGAGCCTGAGCCGCAGTAATCAGATCTTCTACCCGCTGCTCCCCAACCCACTGGCGCAAGCGTTCTTCCTTCTCGGCCAGCTGTTTGCTATTGCCCTGCCACTCCGTTTGCCACTGAATCAGTTGTTTGTCCAATTCCACCAGCTTCTGCTGGAGAGATTGAATGATTTGGTCTTTTTCCTCAAGGAACGTCACGCTTTTGTTCAGACGTTCCTTGATGTCTTCGGCGCGCGCATCGCGCTCCTGCATCGCCTGATAAAGGGCCTTGGCCTCCTCCTGAGCGATGCCCGGTAGTTCCGCGGCCCAGCGGCTCTGCAAAGTAGCCGCTGCGGCCTCGCTCTCGGCCAGCTTACGCTCCGCCTGAGTGAGCCCGGCACGGCCGGCCTCTTGCGCAGCTGCCGCTTCCATGCGGCGCTGCTGCGCGCCCACAGCCGCCTGCTGCAACGCGGCGGCTTCGGCCTGGAGCTGCGCTGCTGCGGTAGCCAGCGCCTGCGCGGCTTCGCGCAGCGCAGCGGCACGCGATGCCCAGCCTGCCGGGGAGCGCCCGTGTTCGGGCGACCCGGCGGGCTCGGGCTCCGCTGCCGCAGGCGCGGCCTCGGCTGCGGCAGGAGCTTCGCCGGCCGCAGCGCCAAGCTGCGTCAGCAGGCTGCGACGTTCGTGCAGCTGCTGGCGCAGCCCAAAGCGCAGCTCCTGCAGCTCCGCGTGCAGGCTGCGCAGCAGTTCCAGGTCCGCGTCGCCTGCGTGCGGACCTTCTCCCGGCGGCGCAGCCGGGAGCGGGTGATGCGGCGAGCCGCACACCGGGCATGGCTCGCCGTCGTGCAGTTCGGCGCGCAAAGCGGAGGACAGCCGGTGCAGCTCCTGCTCGCGCATCGTGCCACGCAGCTGTTCCTCCGCAAGAGCCAGCAGGCTCTGTTCGCGGCTAATGTCCTGCTCACAGGCAAGCAAGGCCTCAAGACCTTCTGACGCCTGTTCTACCAGATGCTGACGCTGATCACTCAGGCGTGTTTCTTCCTCAGCCGCCGCCTTCAGCTTGTCGGCTCCCTGTTCTGCCGACTGCTTATAAGCTTGCATGTCAGCCTTGTTTTGCTGCAACTGCTCCGCAGCAGTATCCACACGATGTTTCAGTTCTAGCGCAGCTTGAAGTTGCCTGCGTTCCTCTGACTTCACTTCATTTGGCTTGAGGCTCTCCTGTAGTTCCTCTCGCCGTTTGCGTCCGCGCTGTTGCAGTTCCTTTTCTTTCTCAAGCTGCTGTCCCAGCGTAGTTTGTTCGCTCTGCCCCTGTTCCAGCAACTGCGCGAGGCGCGAGCAATCGGCTTGAAGTCCGTCCCGTTCACGTTGCAGCTCTTTTGCTTGTTCGAGTTGCTCCAGGCGCAGCAGAAGTTTCGGTTCTTCCTCAGTCATTTGCTTGCGTGCCGTCTCAGCCTTCTCCGCTTCCTGAACAGCCAGACGCTCATGTTCCAGTGCTTGCTGATGAGCTGTCTCGGCAGTATCCTGCCGCTGCTTCTCTGTAGTCATGGCATCTCGAACCGTCTGCAATGCAGGCAGTATTGCATCTGCCGCAACGGATTGTTTCAGCCGTTGTTCGCCTACCTCTATCTGTGGTTCCAGTGCTTTCAGCTTCTGCTGTTCATCCGTCCGAGCCTGCCGTTCGTTACTTAACTCACGAATTTTGCCCAGTTGTTCAGCTTCCTTCGCAGCTTCATCCAGCGCTTTGCGGGACAATTCAGACTGCTGAACAGCGGTTTGAAGTAGACGTTTCGTTTCTTCCAGCGTCTCCTTGCTGGCATTGCCCAGTCCCTGTTGCTCCGCAGCAAGAGATTGGTGAACCATATCATTATCCTTAACCCGCCGACTTAATTTGATGGCCAGCTGATCCCCATACTTCTCCAGATGGAATAATCGTTGCAGCATCTGGCGACGTTCACTGCCTTTGAGTGACAAAAACTCGGCAAACTTCCCTTGCGGAAGCACCACTGCCCGTGTAAAATCATCCATCTTCAAACCGATCACATCTTCAACACAGCGATTCACATCTGCCAATTTGTCGGCAAGTACCTGTTCTTCGCCATTAACCGTCTCTATGAATTTGCTGATCGTATTACTCACCGAAACTTCATTATTTCGTTTGAAACGTCGCTCTACCCGGAACCTTCGAGTGCCTTCCGCCGACATCAGTTCAAATGTAAAAGCAACCGACAACGAATCCTCTGCATGATTCATAATGCCTTGCGTCCCGTTCACCGCGCGTTCCACTTTTCCGTACATGGCGAGTGTGATGGCATCGAGCAAAGAAGATTTACCACTACCCGTTGGACCGAAAATACCGAATAGTCCCGTCTCCGTCAGCACGGTAAAATCAATCTCCTGCATCTCCCGATAACTTTGCAGTCCGGCAACTTTTAATAGAATCGGCTTCATCTTTCCTCAACCTCCTCACGCACACCCGGCTCATCTTCATCGACAAGTTCCAGGAAAAGCTGTACCAGGCTGTCTTCCGGTTGTGCACCACCGGTCTGACGCTGATAAAATTTACGGAACAGTTCGTGGACCGGCAGCTCGGATCGTTGCTCCAAAAGTCCTGCTGCAGCCATCTCGGGATACACCGGGCGAATATGGATGATACCTTCATGTGATTTTCGCAGCTGCTGAATCTCCTTCAGGGACATCGCCTCGTCCAGCCACACTTCCATGTCGATAAAAGCCTGCGGATCACGTCCCTCATCCAGCCAGCGATATACTTCTGCCAGACCACCACGGGCCTGCCAACGTACAAGCGGACGCCCGGACGTTAACAAAACTTCCTCTACCTGTGCTGCTCCACCCGGTGCCATATCAACCATCGTGACAGACTTGCTTTGCCCTGCTTCGGAGAAGCTGTAGGCCAGGGGAGAACCGCTATATCGAATCACACCGTCTCCTTTGACAGCCTGTGCGCGATGAAGATGTCCGAGCGCCGTGTATTGCGCACCAGTCGATAAAGACGAAGGGTCTACCGTGTAGGCCCCACCGATCTGAATCGGACGTTCCGAATCACTCTCAAGTCCGCCGAGCACATAGATATGGCTCATGGCCAAGTTCACGGTATCCGGGCGAAAAGAAGCTGCCAGACGCTGCATTAACATGCCCACACGGTGACTGTATGCCTGACGAAGCACATTTTCGTCACCATCCGTTGTCAGCAATTCATTCAATCTGGCTTCAGAAGGATAAGGTAATGCCGCAATCTGTGCAATTTCTCCGGTTCGCTTTGCATGAATGGTTACCGCTTCTGAAGTAGGCATCCCTACGAGTGTAATGCCCTGTCTGTTCACAAGTGGCGTTACAGAAGCTACACGTTCTGGCTGATCATGATTTCCTGCAATCACCACAAGAGGTCTTCCATGCTCCGTCAGACGCGCTGCCGCTTCATAAAAAAGCTGTTCCGCCGCTGCGGGAGGATTCACCGAATCATACACATCTCCGGCCATCAATATGGCATCCGCCTGCTGCTCATCAGCGACCCTGACGAGTTCATCAACGAAATCTTCCTGTTCACGCAGTCGGCTTCGTCCTTCCAGCGTTTTTCCCAAATGCCAGTCCCCTGTATGCAAAATACGCATTGTCCGTTCCACCCCTCTCCCATATGAAATCCATGGTTTTGAATTCCGATCCAGTTCCTTTACAATTCCACTGCATGTCCACCATCAAAAAAGTACAGCCATTTCCGGTCAACTTTCCGACCTAATATATCTTCAATAGCCCGTCCATACAGCTCCAGCTGGAAGCGATAATTTTTGGTGAGTTCATCCAAACCACCACGATGCTCCAATACCTGATCCGTCTTGTAATCAAGCAAGACAAGCTCGCCGTCCACCTCATACAGACAATCGATAATCCCCTGTACAAGCACGGTTTCATTTTCAATCGTTGCCTGCATTTTGTTATCTTCTTTTAGCATCTGTATATCTGAGTTCGCCGCCCGTTCATGTAGCCATTCCACAGGAGACTGATGTGCCGGAAGTCCATACACAAAAGGAATTTCCCGTTTCACCCACGCTGCACGCAATAATTCTTTCCCTGGTTCTGTATTGAAAAATCCGGCCAGTTCTTCAGGTTCGATAGCCGCAGCATGATGGGGTAGTAAAATCTGAAGCTTAATCAACCGCTCAATCGTCTGTTCAATAAGCTGTGAATCAACGGATGATCCATCTATAGGAAGATGCTGCATCAATGTATGATACACGTTCCCCCGTTCTGCCCCTGTCAGCTGCGTTGTCTCCATGAATTTCGGACGACGCAGGTGCAGTTTGAAAGACGTACCCGCAGATCCCGCATCCGAAACGTTCACCGTAAGGTTTGAATCTGACTTTAACCCAGCCTCATGCTTGATAGATTCACTGGATGCATCACGATGAGCATGGCTTGTTTCATCCTTGATGTTATTGATTCCTGAGGTGTTATAATCCAATGATTTCTCGGACTGCTCTCCCAGTTCCTCCATCACCTCTACGGACTGGATGTCCTGCATCGCAAGTAACGTTTTCAACTCCGTGACAGATGTACTGGCTGCTACTTGAGTTGCTGCTTCATAGGGGTATGTCCATGAAAGCCGTTGATCAACCTCGTTGATCAGCCGTGCCTCCTCTTGTTGAAGATCTACTGTAGCTGCACCTTCATCTCCAATGTTTTGGTTAGCCGTGACTTGTGCACTCTTCGTCAGTTCTTCTACTGTTGAGGATGTAACCAACTTCACAGGCTGAACGGCTTTTAGTGCAGCAATTCGTTCTTTCCGTACCTCAGTCATCCCGTCTTCTTCTCCGAGTGTCTGATCCACTACATGATCACGGGATACCTGATCGGCGGAAATAATAGAGACCGCCCATCGTGATTGATCATCTGCAAGACAAGCTGAGAACGAATCATTGCTTCCAGCAAGTTCACGCAGCACACCCGCATCTGGATGTCTAATCAGGGATGGCCCAATCCAGTCCAGGTAACTCCGTCCTGCAGCCAGCAGATAGTCTGGCAATGCCAGTTCAGGACTATCCTTGACCTGAGACCACGCGAGCGCTTTTTTCGCGGCATCTTTTACAGTACCCAGCAGAATCATTTTCTCTTTGGGACGGGTCAACGCAACATACAGCACACGCATCTCTTCAGCAAGCAATTCAAATTGCGCACGACGACGAATCGCCAGATTGGCTAATGTAGGATAGGCAACCCGGTTCTCACGATCCACAAACCTCGGACCAAATCCCAATTCCTTATGCATTAAAAACGGTGCGTTCAAGTCCTGCTGATTAAACATCTTGGATATGCCACCGACAAAAACAATTGGAAACTCCAAACCCTTACTCCGGTGAATCGTCATGATACGTACGGCGTTGTCCTGCTCACCAGAGCTACTTGCTACAGTCCCGAGGTCTCCCCCGTTTTCCCTCAGTCTGGAAACATAGGTCAGGAAACGGAACAAGCCGCGATTCGCAGTTGATTCCTCATATTGTCGTGCGCGATCGTACAATGCCTTAAGATTACTTTGCCGTTGCAGTCCTCCTGGAAGACCACCAACCCAGTCCAAATAACCGGTTTCCCGATACATACGCCAGATCAGTTCACTTAAACTGCCTTGTCTTGCCTCAAGTCTCCACTGCTCCAATTGACGCATAAAACGAATTAACTTTTGCTGCAACTCCGAGCCTGAGATCTCCGTTATGCCCGGATCCTCACTTGCATGTCCCGCAACACCAGCATCTTGCATTCCATCTGTATGCAATGTATGCACATCGGATTCATAGACATCATCCAGGATCTCTGCCTCGACTGAAGCTGCTGTCTCCCGCTGTCCCTCTTCCATCTCTGCCCAGGCTTCTGGCCACTGTAACTGGACGATATTGGAATCAGGATGATTATCCTGCCGGGATTGTTGTACAGCATTAGTGGAGGAATCGCTCCAATCTCCCGCAGCCGATATAACCGCATCATAGAATGATTGTCTTTTGTCACCAAGCCGAATCTGTGCCAGTTCCTCTTCATCCAGTCCAACAATCGGGGAACGAAGCACGGAAGCGAGTGGAATATCCTGCCTTGGATTATCAACAAGCTGAAGCAGAGACATCATGATTTCCACTTCTGTAGCCTGAAAATAACCCTTGCTCTGTTCTCCTCCAGCAGGAATTCCCTGCTGTCTGAACTCCTCTATCATGAGCGGAGCCCACATCAAGGTCGAACGCAGCAAGATGACCATGTCACCGTAACGTGCTGGGCGCATCGTTTGCAGAGCTTTGTCATATACATTGAGGGCAGGTTTGTCCGTGTCTCCAACCATCTCCCGAATACGCCTTGCGATTGCCCTCGCTTCCAACTGGGCTGTTTCAAGTTCGGCACTCTCCAGTTCTGCGGAGACCGATGCATCCCCATTCTCATCCGTACTCTCTGTCAGATCAGGACCACCACCCTGACGATCGATCAGCATGAGTTCAGGTGTATACGCCTCATCACCAAGTGTTTCTGACGGGAACGTAGCCCCATATGCCAGTTGAGCTCGTTCATCGTAAGCAATCTCTGCCACACCTTCGTTCATGAGTTGCCGGAATATCATATTGACTGAATGCACGACTTCTGCTCGACTACGGAAATTACGCGCAAGATCAATACGTTGACCGGTTCGATTCAGACGATCTTCCACCATTCCGTCCTCACGTGTGCTCGCTCCATACTGGCGATACTTGTTCATAAATAGACCCGGCTCAGCCAACCGGAAACGGTAGATACTCTGTTTGACATCACCGACCATGAATCGGTTACCCGGGTTTTCTCTGGAGATCAGTTTCACGATATCTTCCTGAACCGTATTGGTATCCTGATATTCATCAAGCAACACTTCATCGAATCGCGAACGGTACTCCATAGCCGCATCGGAAGGCATCGACAGTTCAGGCGTTGAATCCTCATGTCGCAAAATGTGAAGACAGTAATGCTCCAGATCACTGAAGTCAACTTGCCCACGTTCCTGTTTGGCCTGTCGATAACGTTCTCCAAATGTACTAACCAACCTCGACAACTCCTGCATGAGTGGTGCCGCTTGCTCCAACTCCTGCCAGAACGCAAACGCACTTCTTCCGAACAATGAACCTTTCAGGTCGGTAACTGCCTTTTTCGCGGCCTCACGGAGTTCCTTCACCTGATCCTGTAAAGCCGGGTCCGTCTGATCTTTTTTGCAGGGTTTCAGTTTGCCAAATGTAGCGGGTTGAAACACTTCAGGCAACCTTTCCCATGGCATAACCTGGGCCGCAGACAGCAGCTCTTCTACCATCACCAGGTCTTCTTTTAACGTTTCTGCATAAGGTGCCGGACCTTCAGGCTGCATGGAAATATGAATGCCTTGACGGAGCAGTCCTGCTGCACCACTCAAAGCAAGAGCCGCATCACGCAAAATACTCTGAACCCATGCTGAATGTCCAAGTGCCTCTACACTTTCCACCTGAAAAGCAGATGCCATCTCCGAGAGCCAATGATCCGGCCAGGAATGACTGCGGGAGAAATCATACAAACGTTGCACCAGTCGATGCATCGCATCATCGTTTCGTTCTCCACTGAACCAGTCCACTAATTCGCGGAATGTACTCCCTTCATCTTCTTCGCCATACTTTTCCTCAAATAGTTCTTCAAGCAGTTCCTGCCGCATGATTTCCGCTTCATTTTCATTCAGGATACGAAAAGCCGGGTTCAACGGAATTTGCTGATAATAACGGCGAATGACTTCCATACAGAATGAATGCAGCGTTGTAATAGATGCCCGTCCAAGCAGCGACAGCTGCTTACGCAGATGCTCTTCTCCAGGCTGTTCTTCCATCGCACGTTCCAACGCTTCCCGAATCCGTTGTTTCATCTCGGCGGCGGCCGCTTTGGTAAACGTAGCTACAAGTAAACGATCCACACTGAATCCTTGGGAGGGATCTGCGATCTTGCGAATAATTCGTTCAACCAGTACGGCTGTCTTGCCTGATCCCGCCGCTGCGGCAACCAGAATGTCTTCTCCGCTTTCCGAGATGGCACTCCACTGGTCATCACTCCAGAAGCTTCCTTCCGGTTTTGGCATATTCGTCATGATGTTTCCCCTCCCTTGGTGTGAGATAACATATCCCAGATTTGCTGTTTGCCCGGTTTGGACAACAGGTTATACTCATTTCCTTCTATATTCTCATCAAACTGACAAACAGGCTTATATGGACAGAACGTACACGCCACTTCCTGCTGAATACGATAAGGCTCAATGGCCACATCCCCATCCGTAATCCGGGTACCAATCTCGCGGATATTACTGCGAACTGAAGCAAGCAGCGTATCCCATTGCTCTGGCGTAGCTACAGCGGCGCTGCTATAAAAGCTTCCGTCCGCCTTAAGGGCAACTGGAATAATTGCTGAATACCCCTTATCCAGGGTGTTGTCCATTTGAGCGATTGCGTCCCGATCCGCCAGCAGCAAACCTTTCATTTTGAACCGTTTCAGCAGTTCTTGTCCTGCCTGCTCTGATGTCATGCCGTTTGCGGATTGCAACAGCGGGTTATGCACATGGAAATACAACGTTCCTCCCGGCATCGCCGTTTCCCCAAGCCATTCTTCGGCAGCACTAAGCAGCACCTCCAGATAGGTGAGCATTTGCAATGACAGACCATAGTACACTTCATGTAACTTGAGGTCCGTCTGGCTTGATTTATAGTCAATGACACGCAGGAGCAGACCATTCTCTCCTTCTGCGACATCTACACGGTCAATTCGACCCACGATCTCCATCACACACCCGTTCTCCAGTTCAAAACGTAGTGGCGGCAGTGTTTTATCTGGTCCAAAATCAAGCTCCAATCCAATCGGTTCAAAACTTCCACGTCTGGACTGTTCACCAAGAATAACGGATGCCCGGCTAACAATGTCCTTCAATTTGCGGAAAATATAACCGTATCGCTTGGTGCTTAGCAAAATCTCCCCTTGCAGCTGTGGTGCAATCTGCTCCACCGTTTGCTCGGCTTCCTGACGGCATTGGTCTGGAGTCAAACTGCCCCAACTACGATTTTCTTCGCGCAACCGCATAGCCAGCTGGCTTAGCGCAGCATGAAACAGCTGTCCGATATCAGGAGCCTGAAGGCGATACAATTGCCGTTCTTTGAGGCGCAGCCCATGCGAAGCAAAATGGGAGAACGGACAAGCGACGAACCGCTCCATTCGCGAGACACTCGTCCTCACCTCTGTACCATACAGTCTGCGACTGGTAACTGTACGTAGTGGTAATGCCCGATTACGATAAAAGATCGATCCCATCAACCGCTCCAGCTGAGGTCTGCTTGTCTCTCTAGATACATGCCAATTGTAGACTGCCCACCACATTTCAGGGATGTCTTCTCCGCGGCGCCATTTGCGCAATTGTCCAATGAGCGTTGACAGACTCTGACCCGGATGGGTGACATAGGACCAATGCGCTTCTTCCGAGTTCGCAACCGGCGGTTGAGCGAGCAATGGCTGTTCTTGTAAACCAAACATTTTCCGTACATGGCGGACAATCTCGGAAGGGAGCAGTGTTTTCCCCTCATCATCAGCAACCGGGTAACTCAGCCACAACTGGCTGCTTGCCGCTGTAAGTGCCGTATAGATCAGGAAACGTTCATCCAGCATCTGCCTTGTTGCACCTGGTCCAAGCGCCACGCCTCTTTCCGTCAGTAACGCTCTCTCCAGTTCCGTTAATACACCATCATCCTGAGGTACGGCGGGTAATTCACCATCAACGGCGCCAAGGATAAATACGTATTTGATGTCCTGAAGTCGTGTACGGTCCATAGAACCAACCAATACCTGATCAAGTGCTGGTGGTACCAGACCCAGCTTCAGTTCCGTCAATCCGGTCTCAATCATCCCGGCAAACAGCGTGATATCCAGCCGTTCATTCCCCATCATATCGACCATCTGATCCAATAAATCCAGCACAGCTCCCCACATCTGCCGATGTTCTCTCGACCGTTCGGGGTCACCTTGAGCCTTAGCTTCAGCAGACATGTTCTCCAGCTTCCATGGGATCTCAGCATCTTCCAGCAATCTGTATAGTGCCTCGCACTGGGCTTTGGCTGTCTTTGCCTTTTTCATTCGTTTCTCAAAAACACCCAAAGAATCTGTAATGACCGTTCGGCAGCTCTCCATTAAAGAAAGCATCTGGTCACGTCCTCGACTACGGCCATCCTGACCGTTGTCTTCGAGCGTCAGGTTTGGTACATACTTCCACGGTTTGCCGTCAGTCCAGCGATACCCGTGAATACCACAAGCCAGTACATAATTCTCAAGCTGGTCCATATCTTCACGAGTGATGGAACCATCACGCGGAAGCAGCAGATCCGTTTTGACACAGCGAAATACATCCTCGTAACGCCAGTGGCGCCGAACAATATCCAGTGCGGAACGGATAAACTCGGATAATGGATGATGAAGTTCATTTCTTCTGCGGTCCAGAAAGACGGGTACGTCATAATCCCTGAATAACGGTTCAGCTATATCAGCGTAGGTATCCAACTGCCGGACAAGTACTGCCATATCCCGATAACGCGCACCTTCGTTTTGTGCCAGGCGCCGCATCTCACGCAGTGCTCCCTCCATCTCAGCTCGTCTGTTCTCCGCTGCAACCAGTCGGATTCCGGAATCAAGGCCTTCACTTTTCCAACGAATTCGGCGGTCGAAACCAGCCTCCAGATGAGCAAGTCCCGGACGATCCTTATATCTCGGTGGAATCTCCGAATCTAGCACGGTTATATCGCTCGGTACACCCAGTTCGTCAGCCATCCCTTTGAGACGCGCGTAGGCACTTGCCGTAGGATAGAACAGTTCCAGTTCTCCAGGCAGTGCGCCGTGATCATAAGGACGATCCAATGTCAGTGCAATGGTCACGGAAGAGGACTGCAACATCAGCCGACCGATCACACTCATCTCCTGTGGTGTGAATCCCTGAAAACCATCAATCCAGATCTGGGCATCCTGCAGCAATGCACTTTCCGACAAACGATCTGTCAGCTCGGTCAACGTGTCTTCATCATCAATATATAAATTGGTCAATTCCTGTTCATAGTCACGATATATCAGATTCAAGTCATGCAACTTGTCCTCCAGAATCGGCGAAGTCGATGAGGTAATCCCTCCAGACAACCCTTCTTCCAGCAATGATGGATCAACTTCATAACGTTTAAATTCACTATATAAATCATTTAATTCGCCTATAAAACCCAGCTGGCTGCCGGATGCACCAAACAGCTTCAATTCTTCCTTACGGCGCTGGATGACCTTGTAGAGCAGCATCTTTTTGCCCTCGGCTCCAATCGGAATACGAGCAGAACCACCTGCTTCCTGCATTACACGATAGGCTAAACGGCGAAAGCCGAGCACTTCTGCACGCATGGTACCTTTAATTGCTCCAGAAGACACCAATGCCTGCTCTGTTCGAAAAGAACTCTGTTCGGGAACGAGCAAAATCAAAGGTGTGCCTTGTGGTTCTTGTTGAAGCAGGGATGTAATTTCCCGGGTAATCAGCGAGCTTTTGCCGCTGCCTGCCCGGCCAATAACAAAACGAACGGACATGTCTAATCCTCCAAACCACACGTACAAGATTTTAATTCCCAGTATAACATATCTGACTTGGTTCGGAACATACGTTTGCCACTATCCGGTAAAACCGGAGATCATCTCCGTTAACACAGCAAAACAGCAAAAAGCCCGCAGCTATCACACTGTGGACTTTTGACTTGATCTATACTTGATTGGAACGAAAATCAATCATACGATTAATTCTTTTTACTGCGCACTTCGAAAATAGCAAATTTCAGGTAATGTCCTTCATCCACGCCCAAAATTTGTGGGTGATCCTTACCGGCTGCTTTCCAGTCGATCAAACGAAGCACTTTGCCTGCATCTTCCGCTGCATCGGCAATCGTATCCAGGAAGAGGTCTGGACGCATGTGATACGAACAGCTGGCTGTTACCAAATATCCACCCTCATTGACCAGTTTCATTCCTTGCAGATTGATATCTTTATAACCGCGACATGCACCTTTAACTGCTGATTTCGTTTTGGCAAATGCAGGAGGATCAAGGATGACCACATCAAATGTTTTACCGCCAGCTGCAAGCGCTTTGGATGTATCCACTTTCTGTTCGCCTGCACGTGCACGTGCGGTACGTTCATCCAGCCCTTTCACTTGTTCACGCAAGTACTGGAATGCATCAGCAACTACGAACTCGACCCGGTCAGTGAAACCGTTCAGCTCCACATTTGTTCGTGCACTCTCAATGGCATGCTCCGAAATATCAAGACAAGTCACTTTTTTGGCTCCATACTTGCAAGCATTCAACGTAAAGCTGCCCGTGTGTGAGAAACACTCCAGTACAGTGGCACCATCCCAATATGGGAATGTAACTACTTTACCACTTTTATTCACAGGCAAAAGCTGCTCTGTGCCATCCTGCTCGGTCGTTTGTAGTGTGATTCCACTCTTGTAGCCCCAACCCTTCATAAGCGGTTCGATGGCTGCACGATTCTCGCGTTGGTCGAAGAAGTAACCTGTCTTCTGCCCTTCCACGATATCCACTTTAATGAGTAGTCCATTTTCTGTAACGGTGACATGCCGTGGGCACTCTCCGTAAAGCGGACCTTTGGTCTGCTCCAAACCTTCCAGTTCACGAATTGAGACATCACTGCGCTCATATATGCCTTCTGGCTGCATTACTTCAATGAGTGCCTGTACGATGGCTTCACGGCAACGATCCATGCCAAGTGTAAGCAACTGTACAACGAGAATGCTGCCGAATCGATCAACGATTAATCCTGGCAGAAAATCAGCTTCGCCGTAAACGAGACGATATGCCTCGCCATCCTGGATAAAACGTTCCCGATGACGCAAACAATCGCGGAAGCGAGATGCAAAAAACGCGGTGTCCATCTGTTCGGACTCCAGAGGTTGATACGCTACAACTCTTACAGTGATTTGAGATGCGGGATTGTAATATCCTGTCGCCAGATAGCGACCTTGATGATTCAATACATTGACCAGATCTCCCGGTTCCGGGTTTCCGTCAACAGAGGCAATTTCATTGTTAAATATCCATGGATGTGCATGTTCAAGCCGCTTTTTGCGACTGCGTTCGAGTGTAACTGATGGCAAGGTAGATCCACTTCTTTCATAGTTAGTTGAAAAGATAGGTTTGGTGCGGCGCGTAGGTGGCGTTTCGGTTACGAATCGATCTTCCGATCGCTGTTGTCTCCAGATTTTTTTGATTCCCTTTTTAAAGGGAAAATCCGGGGACAAAGGCGCACGCTTCGCTTCTTCAGATTCGATTTCGTCCCCTCCACTACGTTTGCACGAATCACCGTATCTTTCGAATTGGGGTGGCGCAATTAGGTGGCGCTACGGCGACGAATTGTTCCTCTGATCGCTGTTATCCCCAGAATTTTTTTGATTCCCTTTCTTAAAGGGAAAATCCGGGGATAAAGGCGAGCGCTTCGCTTCTTCGGTAACAATTTCGTCTTCTTCGCTACGTTTGCACGAATCACCGTATCTTTCGAATTGGGGTGCGGCAATTAGGTAACGTTCCGGGTTCGAATCGATCTTCTGATCGCTGTTGTCTCCAGATTTTTTGACTCCCTTTTTTAAAGCGAAATTCCGGAGACAAAGGCGCACGCTTCGCTTCTTCAGATTCGATTTCGTCTTCTTCGCTACATTTGCACGAATCTCTGTATCTTTTGAATTGAGGGGCGGGTAATTTAGGTCACTTCCCTCTGAATTCCTTTAGGCTTGTCATGGTTGTCTTTTCTTACTCATAGGATGAGTTAAGGAACCGGACGGAAGGAATGATGTTTCTATGTTTAGAGATGTTGTATTGCCCCTACTCTATGGGCTTATTATCTTTTTTGGTGGCATGAAGCTGATGGAAACGGCCTTGCAGCGCATGGCTGGGCCCATGTTGGCAGGTTGGCTCAATCGCGCCACCTCTGCTCCATGGAAAGGCATGGCCTTCAGTGCAGGTGCAACGGCCTTGTTACAGAGCAGTACTGCGGTCACCGTACTCACCATTGGACTGGCTAATGCCAGATTAATTACCTATGGACGAACACTTGGCATCATCCTTGGCACCAACATCGGGACATGCCTGACGACGGAGCTGGTGGGACTGCAGATCGGACGTGCTTCCCTACCGCTACTCGTCCTGTCGCTAACGGGCTGGGCCATGTTTGTTGTTCTTGGTGAACGCAATCTGGCCGCTCCTGAACGCACGCGTCAGACTCTGTTTAACATCCAGTACAGCTTCCTCGCAGCTGCCGGATTTGCACTTGTTATGACAGGCATTCAAGTGATGCAATCCATTGCCTTACCCTTGCGGAGCATGGGCGTATTTCAATGGTTTCTCGATCGCTCGGCCGACAGCTTGTGGTGGGGCTTCCTTGCAGGTGCCTGTCTGACAGCGCTCATTCACAGCAGCGCAGCTGTCATTAGCATGGCGATTACGCTGGCAGCCACAGGGGTATTACCTGTGGAGATCGGCATCGCCATTGTGATCGGGTCCAATGTGGGGACCTGCATCACCGCTGTGATTGCTGCCGCGGGTGGAGCATCCGCAGGCAAATTTGTCGCAGCCTCCCATGTTGTATTAAACATTGCGGGAGCGCTGCTGTTTATGCCGCTGATCGGCCAGCTGCATGCAGCTTCGGCCTGGCTGTCAGCGGACAACGGGGCACAGATTGCACATGCCCAGACCCTTTTTAACATCACCAGTTCACTGCTTGCTTTGCCATTTTGTTACTTGCCAATCTGGCACAAAAAACCACCGGTCCACGCCCCCGCGGCGAAGTCACCCGTGGCTTGATGATCTGCCTATCCAGACCCACAGAGCGCGCGGCTAACTGACTCGAACAATAGTGCGTTATACGTTAATGCCTAACTTGTTCAGGGCTACACGCAAGATATCATCGTTATTATCATATCCGCTCTGCTGCTGTAAGGACCATGCTTCTTCCGGAGCATACCAATCCACACCCTTGATTTCTTCAATCTGAGGCTGTAGATCACCACTCTCGGCTTCAACGAGATAATAATGAACTTCCTTGTCCACCGGGCCAAAGTCTGCATGTTGGTACGTGTAAGCAATGATATCAACCGACTCTACAATGCGGCCCACCATACCTGTCTCTTCCAAAATCTCGCGCAGTGCCGTCTGTTCAATTGTTTCTCCATCTTCCATTTTGCCCTTGGCGAGAGTTGTTTTACCATAACGATCTACGATAAGCTGAATTTGAAGACGTCCGTCTTCCCCTGTTCTATAAACAACTCCGCCTGCTGAAATTTCTTTTTTGTTCATCGTGCTCTCCCCCATCAACTTCGATATCTTTATCTTATTTTTTGCAAAAGAAGGACCTCATCTCCCCGGGTAAGCTCCCCAAGGAAATGAAATCCTTGTTTCTGACGCCTCGATTACATCGCGGCGGACTTAAGATTCTCTTCCAAAACACGTACCAGCGTAGCCTGACTCTCGTTGACGCCGGCTTCAACCACTTTGACTCGGCACACTTTACCGACCATATCCATCGTTCCATCAAAGACCAGTTGAATGTAGTTGTCGCTATAACCGTGCAGCTTGCCACTTCCCTCGCGGCCCTTGGCTTCCCCTTCGGGAATAACATCCAGTACCTGTCCAACAAACTGCTCAGCGTACTCCAGCTGCATCTGCTCAGACAAGTCAATCAGTTCATGCACACGTGCATTTTTGACCTCTTCGTCCACCTGATCTTCCATTCGTGCTGCTGGCGTACCCGTACGCTTGGAATAAGGGAATACGTGCATTTCGGAAAAACCGATCTTCCGCATCAACTCATAGCCATTACGGTACATCTCATCCGTCTCACCTGGAAATCCAACAATGATGTCTGTTGTAATCGCTACATCCGGCATTGCTTCCCGAATGCGAAGCATCTTGTTGTAAAACTCTTCTGTCGTATATTTGCGGCGCATGCGTTTCAACACCGTATCATCACCCGCTTGCAGCGGAATATGGAAGTGACGAACAAGTTTGTCCGAACGTTTGATCACGTCGAGCATACGGTCGTCAATCTGACTGGCTTCAATCGAGCTGATTCGAATACGCTCCAAACCCTCTACCTTATCCAAATCCCACAGCAGATCCGTCAGATCATAGTTCTCCATGTCATCGCCATACCCACCTGTATGAATACCGGTGAGAACAATCTCTTTGTATCCGGCGTGTACGAGTTGATGCGCCTGTTGAATAATGCTGTTTGCTTCCCGACTACGTGAGAGACCACGAGACCATGGAATAATGCAGAATGTACAGAAGTTATTGCAACCATCCTGAATCTTCAGGAATGCGCGGGTGCGGTCAGCAAAATCCGGTACGTCCATTTCTTCAAACACACGGGTTTTCATAATATTACGCACCGCATTAACCGGTTGACGGGACTCCTGAATTTCATTAACGTATGGTAAAATCTTGTCACGGTCCTGTGTACCGATAACCAGATCCACCCCTGGGATGTCCAGAATCTCTGCCGGAGAAGTCTGCGCATAGCAGCCTGTAACGGCCACAATCGCCTCCGGGTTGCGCCGAATGGCACGACGAATAATTTGACGGCTCTTTTTGTCGCCGGTATTGGTTACTGTACAAGTATTAATCAAGTATACATCCGCTGTCTGTTCATCAAAGTCCACTTGATCGTAACCTTCGTTTTTGAACAATTGCCAAATCGCCTCTGTATCATAGAAATTAACTTTGCAGCCTAAGGTGTAAAACGCCACGGATGGCATAATTACATTCCTCCCATTTCTCCGGATTCATATAGCACGCAAGTTAGTGCTGCCATTCCAGCTGTCTCAGCACGCAAAATGCGTTTGCCCAGTCCAACAGATACAGCACCTGCCTGATCAGCCTCTGCCGTCTCCTTCTCAGAAAATCCACCTTCCGGTCCAACCACGATCAAAACTTCTGCACTTGCATCAGGTGCAAGCTGCTCTATAAACGGCTTCAGTGCATCTCTCAGCTGTTTACCGTTTTCTTTCTCATAACAATAACATACCAGGCTATAGCCCTCAAAAGAAGATAACAGCCCTTTCCAGGAAAGCGGCTGTTCGACGGATGGAATACGATTCCGGTGACTCTGTTCGGCAGCTTCCTTGGCAATTTTCCGCCACCGCTCCAACCGTTTGCCTTCTTTCTTGGCATCATATTGCACAATCGTACGCTCTGATAGGAAGGGTACAAATGATACTGCCCCAATCTCAGTACATCTCTGGATGACTGTTTCCATCTTGTCACCCTTGGGCAAACTCTGTGCCACGGTTACACGAATCCGTGCTTCATGGTCCATCTCGAGAGGTTCCACAATATTGGCTGTCACTTGGCCCACTTCAATACTCTCAATTTCCACGAGTGCTTCTCTGGAGTTTCCGTCACTGACAATCAGTTTATCTCCAGGTTTACCACGCATGACCTTGCCAATATGGCGTGCATCATCACCTGTGATAATCACAGCGTGTTCAATAAACTGTTCTGCAGATACAAAATATCGCTGCATTAGTCAATCCACCCATTCTGTCCTGTTATGACTGGAATTCACCCCGCCTGATGACAGGCGTGAATCCAATCGCCACAGATGATCATACAACTTTTACGTGTTTCTGACCAGTATTCCGGTCCATAAACAATGCGCTTTTAGCGATATAATTCGATAATCACCTTTGCCAGATCCACATACATCGTTTGCGCAAACTCATACAAAGGTTGAATCGTCACATTTTGCAACGGAGGTATAACAAGAATCAATAGGAAGATAAAAATGGACCATTGCTCCACCCCTTGCAGCTTGCGGCTGATTGAAGGTGGCACTACATCTTCCAGAATCCGATAACCATCCAGTGGTGGCAACGGAATCAAGTTAAACAGGAACAGGAAAAAGTTGGTTAAGTTAAAGATAGCGAAGAACGTTGTGATTGCTGTCAGTAACCGCTCATTATCAATGCCACCGAGTGCTCCCGAACCAACCAGTGAAGCATAGATAATTGTACCGATGATCGCGAGCAACAGATTGCTCAGAGGCCCTGCTGCGGATACGATAATGCCCATCAATCTAGGTTTGTCGAAGTTAGCCCGATTAACTGGAACTGGACGTGCCCAACCAAAGCCGGCAATAATGAGCAGCAGCACACCTAACAAGTCAAAGTGTACAACCGGATTCAGTGTGACCCGACCCAACAGCTTCGCTGTCGGATCACCGAATTTGTTGGCAAAATACGCATGCGAGAATTCATGCACCGTAAATGCGATCAGAATGGTCAGCAGAAAAAACGGAAGCTGATCGATCGGATAACGAAAGAACGAATTCCAAAAGTCCATACGTTACCCCTTTCTGGCTACAAACGCCAGCCAGTCCTCATCACGGTGAATCGCACTCACTTCAAACCCGGAGGCTACCAGTGCATCATGCACAACCTGCTCTTTGTTCTTCCAAATGCCGGATACAATATAGGTCCCACCAGACTCAAGCGCATTATAGACATCGTCTACGAACAACAAAATGATCTCAGCCAGAATGTTCGCCACGACAACCTTAACCGGCAGTTGTACACCAAGTGCAGGGTCCTGACTCCCAAGGACGGACAACAGATCACTCTCTTTAACCGTAATTTGTTGCTCCAGCCCATTCAGTTCCACATTCTCCCTGGCACTAATTACGGCAACTGGATCAAGATCGAGCGCCAGTACATGTTTTGCCCCAAGTTTTATCGCTCCAATAGCCAAAATACCAGAGCCTGTACCTACGTCAATAACTTCCTCGCCGCCCTGAATAACCGTTTCCAGTGTGCGCAAGCAGAGGGAGGTCGTTGGGTGGGTTCCTGTACCAAAAGCCATGCCTGGATCAAGCTCAATAATTTTCTCATCCGGACTTTCTGGCGTATACTCTTCCCACGTTGGCTTGATCGTCAGACGTTCCGATACACGTACCGGCTTGAAATATTGTTTCCAGGCTGTTGCCCAGTCATTTTCATCCACTGTACGCGTCTCATAACGAACCTCACCTGTATCAATTCCGAATTCGGAGAGTTCCTCAATTCTCGGATTAACTTCAGACTGTAGTGCAACCATGTCCGTACCTTCGGAGAAGTACCCTTTGATGACTGCAAAGCCTTCCGGAATATCATTCAAAGGAACGTCGTATAACTCACCATATGTCGTGTCCCGTTTTTTATTTAAAGTACCGGACTCTTCAATCGAAACCCCTCCAGCACCCGCTTCATGTAAAAAATTTGAAATCATCTCCACAGCTTCTTCTGTGGTATGTATTGTTAGTTCATGCCATAACATACTTGGTTTTTCCTCCTCATTTTTCAAACATCCCAACTATTGTACTACACAAGCTAGCCGGAGCACAAAGCCGCACCAGTAAAAGAAAAACAAAACAGGATATCCGCAGCCTGACTGCTCGAATATCCTGTCATCTATTCATACATATCTGTTTCATTTACTTCAGCATTTTGCATAATTCGATTCTCAGTTAGCAAAAACGTCCACCATTCTGCGTGATCATCTCTGCGGCTTGCGGGAGCGAATCTTTGGATACGGACACGGTCAGCAAAATTTCTTGTTTTAGCCTGTTGGCCGAGTCCTCTTTGGGTGTATCATACACCTGACCATTGGACAACATTTCCGTTTCATCACTAATCAAGGCAAGTACATTCAGTTCGCCACTAAATCCTCCGACGACGGCCGTAGGAGAATTATCGGAGCCCGTAACATCGTTTGAGCCCAATGCAGACGCTTCATTGCCAAGGCTCTCAATGCTTAATTGGTTCGGGTGCAAAAATTCCAGGGCTCTGCGTGCAGACTCGGCCTCAGTCCAGCTTGTAAAAACAGCTTCGAGGGTCACTGCCGAGCGATCTTCAGTCATGAAGCTCCCGTCCCTGTCTTCGATCAGCCGCTTCACTGCGGCGTAGTGCTTCTATATCTTCATGATCCGCAGCTTCAGCGCTGAATTCCACGTCCTCATTTTTCGCGGATTGCATCCGTTTCATTTTTTCCGTTTTTGTTAAGATCTTGCCTGGACGTTCATGTTCTGCCATTGTAATGCTCCTCCTTCAAATTAAAATGAACTAATATTTGTTACACTGTAAGACTCCTATTGTAGCCCCATCCTCCGATCGCTGTTATCCCCAGATTCCTTCAACTCCCTCCTTAAAGGGAGAAATCCGGGGATAGCGTATGCTTCCGAAGCAGCTTTCTTGCGAAAGCTTTTAGGCGAACGCTTCGCTTCTTCAGATTGGTTCTGCACTCTCCGTTAAAGTGTAATTATCTGTCCATCTTATATGGATTTCTTGAAACTAGATCATTCCACCGGCTTGTTCGATAATAGACATAGCGCGGTGATGTACCGATTCATCTACGATGACCGTTAGTAATACATCTCTTCCTGTAGGTCCACCCTGTCCACCATCACTCATGCCGCTTGCAGAAGGGTCTGCCGCAGCCATAATTCCAGCACTGGCATTTGTTTGCATCGAATCGGGCACCCATGATGAAAAACTGCCGGAAACGCCCGGCTTGTAGGAAGCCCCGCTTGGTCCCACTCCCGCATATCGGCTGAATCGATTAATTGACAGGTCCTCCACTCGCAATGCCTCCAGTTTTTTGGCTGCCCCTTGAGCCTGCTCCGGGCTGTGAAAGTACGCCAAAATATTTTTCTCGGTCATCCGCTTCACCTGCTTCCCTAATTTCTCGCATATCAGCTATGCATATCATTCTCGCCATGCTATCTTTCCGCAAGTTCGCTCAGAATATACCGAAAGGCTCCCACAAATTGCTGTCGTTCTTTGTAGCATAAATCCAAGGATTTCACAAAAACCACTGAACCACTAAAAAAGGCGTACAAAAAAGGACACCCCGCGGTAAAAACCGCTGTGGTGTCCTTTTGGACTTGCTTTATTTTATTCTCAGTCGCCGCGGAAGGCGCGTTTCACTCTATCAAAGAAAGATTGTTCATGCTCATGTGTTTGCTCTCCATCCAGCGAAGCAATTTGGCGAAGCAGATCTTTCTGCTCGTCATTCAGCTTACTAGGTGTGACCACAACCACTTTCACATGCTGATCCCCTTGCCCCATACCGCGCAGGCGTGGTACACCTTTGCCTTTGAGGCGGAAATACGTTCCCGTTTGTGTACCAGCTGGTACTTTCAACTTCACTTTCTCGGTCAACGTTGGGATCTCAACTTCATCTCCCAGAGCTGCCTGAGCAAAGGTAAGTGGGATTTCGCAATAAATATCGTCGCCTTCACGCTCGAAGAAATCATGTGATTTCACGCGAATGACAATATACAGATCTCCCGCTGGTCCGCCACGCAGGCCGCCTTCGCCCTCACCTGTCATACGCAGTTGCGCGCCATCATCTACACCCGCTGGAATGCGGACATGGATTTTGCGTTGCTTGCGGACTTTACCGCTGCCACTGCACGTTGTACATTTTTCTTTGATAATTTGGCCCGAACCGCTACAGTTCGAACATGCACGACGATTAACCATACGACCAAACGGTGTATTTTGCACGACTTCCTGCTGACCGCTACCTTGGCAGACCGAGCAGGTTTCCGGTTTCGTTCCAGGTTTGGCACCTGAGCCATGACAGGTATCACAGCCTTCGGTACGCGGAATCGTAATATCGGTTTCTTTACCGAATACAGCTTCCTTGAACTCAATTGTCATCGTGTACTGCAGATCATTCCCGCGTTGCGGAGCATTTGGATCACGTCGTCCACCGCCACCGCCGCCAAAGAACATGTCGAAGATGTCGCCAAATCCGCCGCCGCCAAAATCACCGCCACCACCGAATCCACCTTGATTCGGATCGACATGACCATATTGATCATATTGTGCACGCTTCTGACCGTCACTCACTACGTCGTAAGCTTCTTTAACTTCTTTAAATTTAGCTTCCGCATCAGCAGCCTTGTTTACGTCAGGGTGATACTGACGGGCAAGCTTACGGTAAGCCTTTTTAATTTCATCGTCGTTAGCCGTTTTACTAACGCCAAGCACCTCATAATAATCACGCTTTTCAGCCACTCTTCCACCCCCATATCATTCACCATATCGCACATCGTGACAAAAGGAAAGCCAAAGCGCGGGAGCCCCGGCTATGACTTTCCCTCTAATTCGAACGTCACCGATGTTTAATTCGCGTAGAACTACGAATTAGTTTTGTTTTTTATCTTCATCCACAACTTCGTAATCAGCGTCTACGACGTTGTCACGTTTAGCAGAACCTTGTTGTTGCTCTTCAGCACCTTGTGCTTCTTGCTCTTGCGCCTGAGCTTGCTCATACAGTTTCACGGACAGTTGTTGAACGATCTCTGTCAGTTCTTCTGTAGCAGCTTTGATATCTTCCAGGTTGTCGGAAGCCAGAACGCCTTGCAGTTTTTCTTTGGCAGCATTTGCTTTTTCAACTTCGCCAGCATCTGCTTTTTCGCCAAGATCTTTGATCGTTTTGTCAACAGAGTAGATCAATTGATCTGCACTGTTTTTCGCTTCAACGAGTTCTCTGCGTTTTTTATCTTCTTCAGCGTGCAACTCAGCATCTTTCATCATTTGCTCAACTTCAGCATCGCTCAAACCGCTGGAAGAAGTGATTGTGATTTTTTGAGTTTTGTTCGTACCTTTATCTGTTGCAGATACGTTAACGATACCGTTGGCATCAATATCGAAGCTAACTTCGATCTGTGGAACGCCACGTGGAGCTGGTGGAATATCACCCAACATGAAACGTCCAAGCGATTTGTTACCCGCTGCCATCTCACGCTCACCTTGCAGAACATGAATCTCAACGCTTGGTTGATTGTCTGCATACGTGGAGAACACTTGAGATTTGCTTGTAGGGATCGTAGTGTTACGCTCGATCATTTTAGTGAATACGCCACCCGCTGTTTCGATACCCAGGGACAATGGCGTTACGTCGAGCAATACAACGTCTTTCACGTCACCTGTCAGTACGCCCGCTTGTACAGCAGCACCCAAAGCTACAACTTCATCCGGGTTAACGCCTTTGTGTGGCTCTTTACCCGTCAGTTTTTTGATTGCTTCTTGTACTGCTGGAATACGTGTCGAACCACCAACCAATACGATCTTGTCGATATCGTTAGGCGTCATACCCGCATCACTCAATGCACGACGAGTTGGTTCAAGCGTACGCTCAACCAGACCTTCAGAGATTTCTTCAAATTTCGCACGGCT
The DNA here is from genome assembly GCF_038003195.1 of Paenibacillus sp. FSL M7-1414. Classification (NCBI taxonomy): domain Bacteria; kingdom Bacillati; phylum Bacillota; class Bacilli; order Caryophanales; family Paenibacillaceae; genus Paenibacillus; species Paenibacillus sp. FSL M7-1414. The sequence continues at coordinate 4,864,287 of NZ_JBBOOS010000001.1, forward strand.
CAGGTTCAACTCCAAATGCTGAGGAACGCCACCAGCAACTGTGATGAACGGCAAGGAGATCGTTGTAGTCAATACGCCGGAAAGTTCTTTTTTCGCTTTTTCCGCTGCATCTTTCAAACGTTGAACCGCTGCTTTATCTTTACTCAAGTCAATGCCTTGATCTTTTTTGAATTCACTTACGAGGTAATCAATGATCACTTGGTCAAAGTCATCCCCGCCTAGTTTGTTGTCCCCGCTAGTTGCTTTAACTTCGAAGAAGCCATCACCCAGTTCAAGAATGGATACGTCGAACGTACCGCCACCCAGGTCATATACGAGGATCGTTTGGTCTTCGGATTTCTCCATACCGTATGCCAAAGCTGCTGCTGTTGGCTCGTTGACGATACGCAGAACTTCCAAACCTGCAATTTTACCCGCATCTTTAGTCGCTTGGCGCTGACTGTCATTGAAGTAAGCTGGTACAGTGATAACTGCTTGAGTTACCGTTTGACCCAGATAAGCTTCAGCATCGGATTTCAATTTTTGCAGAATGATTGCAGAGATCTCTTGTGCGGAGTAGTCTTTGCTATCGATTGTTTCCTTGTGGGAAGTACCCATGTGACGTTTGATCGACATGATGGTACGATCCGGATTGGTGATGGCTTGACGTTTTGCTGTTTCACCAACAACGCGTTCTCCATCCTTTTTGAAACCAACTACGGATGGAGTTGTACGTGCGCCCTCCGGATTTGGAATTACGACAGCCTCGCCGCCTTCCATTACTGCTACGCATGAGTTTGTTGTTCCTAAGTCAATACCAATTACTTTGCTCATCCGAAAATTTCCTCCCTCAACAATTTAAAATGAATGGGTCTGATCTGACCCTTATTTAGATGTTCATGTTGCTAATCGTGCTCTATGTGTACAAACCTTTATATTAAACTTCGCCCACATTGTTCAACCATGGAGCCGACTCATTCCTTCCTATAAGGAATTTATGAGCTGACTTTAACCATAGCTGGACGAAGCACTTTATCTTTCAGCATGTAGCCTTTTTGGACTTCCTCAACAACGATACCTTCTTCGTACTCGTCGCTCTCCACTTGCATAATTGCTTGGTGGAATTCAGGATTGAACGGTTGTCCTACCGATTCCATAGCCGTCAGACCTTCATTATTCATCACGGTTTCCAATTGACGGAAAATCATTTGGATGCCCTTGGAGAAAGATTCGACCTCTGCTCCTTCCGGTACAGTAGCCATGGCGCGCTCGAAGTTATCAATAACCGGTACCAGTTCGGTGACCAGCTTCATCGAAGCGTATTTAGCCAATTCTTCTTTTTCCTTCTGCGTACGACGACGGAAGTTATCAAAATCAGCCTGTGCACGGACATAACGCTGTTGTTGCTCCTCAGCTTCTGCCTTCAGACGTGCAAGCTCATCCTGCTCCTGACCAGCCATCTCTTCAGCTTGTGCTTCTGCAGCGCCAGCTTCATTAATAGGCTCCTGCTCAGTTGCTGTTACCTCTTGTTCTTCTGTAAATGATTGCTCCTCTTTCAAGATGTTCACCTCCTTATACGAATGAAATGGTTCATTCCCGAATCTTATTTGAAACGATGTGTTAGCATCGCCGTCAAGTCACGGGATAGTGTATTTAGAATATGAATGACACGTGCATAATCCATCCGCGTGGGTCCTAGAATACCGATCGAACCCAAAGCCTCACCGTCCAATGAATAGGAGGCTGTAATCAGGCTGCAGTTGGCAAAGGCTTCATGATCATTCTCAGTGCCGATTCGCACTTGAATACCAGATCCACCCGGCACGGGCATCATCAATTTCATGAGTGTTGGTGTCTCTTCCAGCAGGTCAAGAATATCTTTTACCTTTTCGATATCTTTAAACTCCGGTTGAGTCAACATATTGGTGGCACCACTGAGGAACAGACGATTATCATGTTCATTGTCAAAGGCACTGTTCAGCACCTGCATAACTTCCTCATAACGTGTAATATGCCGTTCCATCTCTTGCCCAAGTTCGGTATAAAGACGGGATTTCAATTTGTAGATTGGTACGCCCACAAGTTTGGTATTTAACAAGCGAACCACATTTTCCATCTCGGCTACCGAGATTTCTGGTGGAATCTGAACCGTCTTGTTCTCCACTTGACCTGTATTGGTCACAATGATCGCCACAGCTTCACTCTCGTTCAGCGGAAGCAATTGGAAGTGACGTAAGGACGTATGGAATACTTCCGGTCCAAGCAGGATCGAAGTATAATTCGTCATATGTGACAAAATATTGGATGCATGCTGAATAACTTGTTCCATGACGTTCAGTTTTTCAGCAAAGAACGACTTCAGATCATCCAACTCCTGAGGCTCCACCTGATTCCAAGGGACCAAATGATCGACATAATATCGATAGCCTTTATGAGAAGGAATGCGTCCTGCCGATGTATGCGGCTGTTCCAGGAAACCCATATCTTCAAGGTCCGCCATTTCATTACGGATCGTCGCCGGACTGTATCCAACATCTCCCCTTTTGGAAATGCTCCGGGACCCTACGGGCTCAGCTGAACGGATATAGTCATCCACTATAGCGTTCAGAATCATTCGTTGACGCTCTGTTAACATGGTGAGTATCCCTCCTTCTGACTGTACTGTCCCATGTCGTTAGCACTCCGGTTAGATGAGTGCTAAGCGGTAATACAAAAATACCAAACTGACGTGAACATTGTCAAGTGAGTTTGATGAGTGGGCTCATCTATTTATAGTATAGACCAATGTCGACGAGTCCTAACAACTTTATTGAACATACTTTGAAGTAAAAAAGGACTGCATGTAGGGCAGAGGCAGACTCGGCTCGATCCATGCAGTCCATTCAGTTGTTAAGCTGAAACGTTAAGCTCTTTTAATACCGCGATCTCATCGCAACAATCCTGCTTGCTGCAATGAACACAGTCGGTCCATACTTTCTCAGGGAAAATCTCTTTTTCCACTACGGCAAAACCGTTTTTGAGGAAGAAGGATACTTCATATGTCAACGCCATAACCTTAGGAATCTGTTGTTTCTCCGCTTCTTCTACCAGTCGGTCCAGCAATCGGGAGCCAATACCGAGCCCTTTGTGTCCTTCCGAGATACCGAGTGATCTGACTTCCACCAAATCATTCCCCAGACGACAAAGCGATCCGCAACCCACCACTTCACCATCAACTTCGGCTACAACAAAGTGCTCCAGCTGTCGGTGCAGTATTTCCCGTGATCGTGGAAGCATGATCCCACGCTCTGCATAGCCCTTAATCATTTCATACAGTGGTTCAACATCTTCCGGCACGGCTTTTCTGCATATTACCGACATCCTGCTCTCCTCCTATTACCAAGCTTTCCAGAGGAAAGCTGACTTCGTAGTTGTTAAATTAACACGCTCTGTAAAATCAATATGAATAAATATACAACAGAGCGTATAGAATTTCAAGCTATGAATTCAGCGATATGGACCCGATAAACTCCGCAAAAACGTCATTTCCGAACAGGATACCCTTCTCGCTCAGTCGGAAGCCGTCTGCCGTCCGCTCAAGCAACCCTGCGTTCAACATTTTGCCCAAAGGCTTCGCAAACACTTCTTCCATGGACTCTCCGAACTGTTCGCTAAAGCGTGAGGCCGAAGCTCCCTCCAACATTCGCAGTCCAACCATCAGATAATCTTCCATGGCTTCGGGGCGAGCAATCTCAAAATGATCCAGACGAGGCAGCCCTGCTCGTGAAGCTTCAACATAAGGATTTATACCTTTAATATTCATATGCCGTTCGCGGCCCACATATCCATGTGCACCTGCACCCAGACCGTAGTAGTCCTCATTACGCCAGTAGGTAATATTGTGACGACTCTCGAAGCCCGGCTTGGCAAAGTTACTGATCTCGTATTGTCCATAGCCTGCTTCTTTCATACGTCTCATTAATAGAAGATACATCTCCAGCTCATCATCTTCATGAGGAAGTGGTAACTGGTTCTTCTGATACAGGGTATGGAAAAGTGTATTCTCTTCCACTTTCAGGCTGTAGATGGAGTAATGCGGCAGATCCAGTTCCAGCGCTTTGTCGATACTCTCATTCAACATTCCAACGGTCTGGTTTGGCAAACCAAACATCAGATCAATGGACAAGTTATTCAAGCCTGCTTTACGAGCATTCTCCAAACTGCGATATACATCATCCGTATTATGAATACGGCCAATGCCTGTCAGCAGATCATTCTGAAAAGCCTGCACGCCAAAACTGACGCGGTTGACGCCGCCTTCTTTCATCGCAGCGAGTTTCTCCGCATCCGTTGTTCCCGGGTTGGCTTCCATCGAAAATTCAATATCGTCTGCCCAATTTGGGAAATACGTCTTCACGGAACGAAGAAATACTGCCATCTCATCCGGTTTCAGTGCTGTTGGCGTACCCCCACCTACAAATATGGTCTTGATCTCACCCGGTGGATTGGCCTTAACTGTATGTTCCATCTCCCGTTCCAGCGCTTCGAGATATTGCATCACGGGCTGATCTTTCAGAACGTAGGAGTTAAAGTCGCAATAAAAACATTTATTCGTGCAAAAGGGAATGTGAAGATACACCGCTTGGGGCGCACCTGTCTTCCGGCTGTGTGCTGCCAATGTCATGGCAAGTCCCCCTCTATTTGAAAAAAGGAAAGCCATCCGGCTTCCCTTTCAGCTTAGTTATTTAATATTCTGTGTTGTAACAATTCAATTTCGATACACACACTCTGTGATGTACCCGAAATTGAATTATTAATCATCAATTTTCAGTACCGCCATGAATGCCTCTTGTGGCACCTCAACGTTACCAACCTGCTTCATCCGCTTCTTACCTTCCTTCTGCTTCTCAAGCAGTTTCCGTTTCCGCGAGATGTCACCACCATAACACTTGGCAAGTACGTTTTTACGCATTGCTTTTACCGTCTCACGAGCAACGACCTTGGTACCTACAGATGCCTGAATTGGCACCTCGAACATTTGCCGTGGAATCAGCTCGCGCAGTTTCTCACAGACAATGCGTCCGCGGTTATAGGCACGGTCACGGTGAACGATGAAGGACAGAGCATCCACCTGTTCGCCATTGAGTACAATATCCATTTTCGCCAGATTGGACTGACGGTAACCGGACAGCTCATAATCCAGAGATGCATATCCTTTGGTACCGGATTTCAACTGGTCGAAGAAGTCATATACAATCTCGGACAACGGAATCTCATAGGTAATGGTAACCCGGGTTGTGTCCAGATATTCCATATTTACATATTCACCGCGTTTAGTCTGACACAGCTCCATAATGGTACCTACATAATCATTCGGTACGATAATATCTGCCTTGACGTATGGTTCCTCGACGTAATCAATCCGTCCCACCTCAGGATAGTTGGAAGGGTTATCGATTTTCATCACTTCACCATTCGTTAAGGTGACGTGATAAATCACACTTGGTGCCGTTGTGATCAACGGAATGTTAAACTCCCGCTCGATCCGCTCCTGGATAACGTCCATGTGAAGCAGTCCAAGGAATCCGCAACGGAATCCAAAACCAAGTGCACTGGATGTTTCCGGTTCAAAGCTCAGAGACGCATCGTTCAACTGCAATTTCTCCAACGCTTCACGCAGATCAACATAGTCCGATGTTTCGATCGGATAGAGACCACAATACACCATTGGATTAATTTTACGATAACCCGGCAAAGGTTCCGGTGTTGGATTTTTGGCATCCGTTACCGTATCCCCGACTTGTGTATCGCCAACATGCCGGATACCTGCAACGATAAATCCAACATCCCCGACGTTCAGCTCGTCCACGATGGTCATACGAGGTTTGAACGCTCCAACTTCAATGACTTCAAATGATTTACCTGTTGCCATCATTTTGATTTTGGAACCGGATTTGATTTTGCCGTCAACAACACGCACATATACGATTACACCTTTGTACGGGTCGTAGTGCGAGTCAAAAATCAGCGCTTTCAAAGGCTGGTCAGGATCACCAGTTGGTGCCGGAACACTTTTCACCACTTGCTCCAAAATTTCTTTGATCCCGATTCCTGATTTGGCCGAAGCCAAAACCGCATTACTTGTGTCCAAACCAATAACATCTTCCACTTCCTGCTTCACCCGTTCAGGATCAGCGCTCGGAAGGTCAATTTTGTTGATAACCGGTAAAATTTCAAGATTGTTATCCAATGCCAGATACACGTTGGCAAGTGTTTGGGCTTCAATTCCCTGAGCCGCATCCACAACCAGCAGAGCACCTTCACATGCAGCAAGACTGCGTGATACTTCATACGTGAAGTCTACGTGTCCCGGTGTATCAATCAGATTCAATAAATACTCTTCACCATCGTCCGCTTTGTAAGTCAAGGCTACTGCTTGTAGCTTGATCGTTATTCCACGTTCACGTTCAAGGTCCATTTTATCCAGAACTTGTTCCTGCATTTCACGTGAAGTGAGCGCACCTGTGTGCTCCAAGATCCGGTCCGCAAGTGTTGATTTGCCGTGATCTATATGTGCAATAATAGAAAAGTTACGAATTTTACGTTGTCTTGCCCGAATGTCAGTCATTCCTTACCCCCAGAAACAGCCTAGTGTCAATCACTTCATTATAACAGTTGAAGCACAGTGCATCAATCCCGTGATGTCTCAACTTTATAATAAAGTGTCATCATGCACTCCCAGAGGTTATATTGTACCTTAAAATTATAGTATTTTATTCAGCAACGCCGCTAAAAAGAGAGACCACCCACTTGATTCCACTATGTGAGAGATTTTGCAGTAGTCCAGCCGTTTTGTCTGCCAACACATCAACCGGAGCCTTATCTTGATCCGCCCCAAGCACTTGGCTTGGTGACTGAACAGGTACAAATGGTGGTTCTTTAATTTCCTTTTGGACAGGTGCAGTCGGAACAGATTCGGTCACCGATGAAGTGGGCTCAGTTGTTACAACGGTTGACGTGCCTCCTGATGGATTGCCCATGTGAAAGTTGCTGCCAGCCAGCTGCATTCCAAACAGCACACCCAGCAACATTAATACAGCGATGGATAACAGTCTTTTACCGAATCTGGACATATGCTTTGCCTCCTGTCACTCTCTACTATTTTGTTCTTCATACATATATAGTCCCTATCCACCCTGTGATGACGTTTCTGCACTGGCTTTGTCCACCTTCTGATCTTCCCAATACACTTGGGCAATCATGTCTGCTAGAATCTTCGATGTCCGTTGGAGCTCAGCTCCTGTGTTGTCGATGCCGCCAATCTCAATCAAAATGCTGTTGGGTGAAAGGGTTTGGTTATACTCTCCATTGTTGGCTCCTCCACCATCTTTGCCCCACACACCACGGGATACCCCAGGATACTTGGCTTCCAGTTTCTTATGAATTTTCGCTGCAAAGGCTTCATTTTGCCGCCAATTTGGATTTTCATGCCCAATAATGAAATACACTTTGGCGTAGCCCAAGTCATTAATAGTGGTTGTTGTTTTGCCATGACGCTGTGAATCGCGATGAATGTCTATGAGATATGTCAGATCATCATTTTGAGCGAGTGCCGCTTTTACCGTTTGACGGGAGTATTTATAAGAATAGTTCCAGTTATAGTCCTTTACTTTAGTGGGGTAATCATCCTTGGCGTGTTCTACGCCGATTCCCAGCTTCTCCAGACTGTCTGAGAGGTAGGTTCCCACTTGAAATACATTGCCTGTTGATTTGCCTGATGATGGATTATCACTTTTCGTACCTAGCAGTGGATTGTAGCCTTCCCGTGGATGGGAATGATAGATAAGAATTGACTTTTTGCCTGTTGTCGGTGAGCCTGAATTGTCTTTCTCGCCATTCTTCGCTGGGGGATCTTCTTTACCTTCTCCATCTCCAGGCTCACTCGACTCAGGTGGATCCGTATTATCCTGGCCTGGAGGAATGTGCAACTCACTACCGGGTTTCCCTCCACCTGCGGAAGCCGTATCCGTAAGACCGGGACCGGGCTGATAATCTTCGGGAGCCTCGGCTTTTTCGTTACCAGATCCAGGACGGAGCAGAACAGGTTGGTTGGAACCCATGCCCGGCATTTCTCTCGCAATCAGGCTCTTTGGATCTTGAGGATTTACATTCGTTAGTAATTGGAAAACAAATGAGGTGAGATTTTCACCGGATATAGCAGAAGTTTGTTCCTTCTGGGTGAGATGGGGCATCTCCATACCGAGCATATCGACAAAAAAGCGGCTTGATACGGCACTCGCAAATCCTTTCATGGAAGAAACGGGTGAATTATTCAAGCGTTTCTCTGCCATTCCCCCGAGACCAAGTACGACAAAAAACAAGGCAGATATGATCATAAGCAACAACAACGTACGGCCCATGGCCAGCACGTGCAGACATCTTTTTTTCCACTTTCCAATATTCCAGGCCAATATCTTGTTCATTCTGCTGTCTCCTTCCCTGCTGGACAACTCTTATACTTCAACTCTATGAGCCCGCCCAATTTGATAGAACAGGAAAATGAAAGATTCCAAAAACAAAAAAAAGAAAATCCGATAGATTCGGACCTTCTTCTCAGCAGTTTTAAGTTTTAATGTGTATAAGCGGCTACGTTATCCGGATTCACTGCATCATGGAGTGCGGCGTTAAGTCCTGTAGCGATAACATTGGCAATTCCCTCAATAAACTCATCGATTTCCTTTGGGGTAACAATGAGGTCATGACCTAGTGGCTCCAGTACCTCTTTCACCAAACTCAAACGATCTTGCTCACCAATGTCGTCCAGCATACCCATGATCTGTTTGGTCTGATCCGTTTCCTGGCGAAAGTGTGAGCGCATCATCTCAATCACATTATTCACGATGGTGGACGCATAACATACGGTTGGTACTCCGATGGCGATGCAAGGCACACCTAATATCTCACGGGTCAGACCACGCCGTTTGTTTCCAATACCGGAACCAGGATGAATACCAATGTCGGCTACCTGAATGGTTGTATTGACACGTTCCAAGGAACGGGAGGCCAGCGCATCAATCGCAATAATGGCATCCGGCTTGGTACGGTCTACAATCCCCTGTACGATGTCACTGGATTCAATGCCCGTTGTACCGAGCACGCCGGGAGCAATCGCGCTGACTTCCCGATACCCTGGCGCAACCTGATCTGGCACCAATTCGAAATACTGACGCGTTACCATCAGATTTTCCACAACAAGTGGACCGAGTGAATCCGGGGTGACATTTAAGTTGCCCAAGCCAACAATCAAGACCTTGGAGGTTTTGTTAATTCCGGCCTTAACCATAAAATCTTCCATTTCACGGGTGAACTCGGCGGCAACTCGCTCCTGTAACTCGGTATCACCATTCCGTAGTGAAGGTACTTCCAAGGTGACATAGTGACCTTTCACCCGACCAATAGCCGTGGCTGCTTCTTCAGTCAGGACATCAATACGTGTAATCGTAATACCCTCTTTTTTCTCCACATCTTCCCGCAGTCCGGGAATCGTCTGTTTCTGTCCACCTTGCGCCATTTCCTTGGAGTCGATCGCCAAATCGGTACGAACTGTATAGTTTTGCAAATCCAGTGTCATTCTGTCCTTGCCTCCCTTACCGCATTTGAGCATATTGTGTGGGAAAAAGGGTTTCTTTATACAGCATGTCGAACATCGTAGGAATATCTGTTGCATTTTACATGCTAGCGTGATAGAATATTTTAAGTTGTGAAACGTTTGTATTCATGCAAATGCCTTACAGGAGGTGAATGTAATGCCAAACATCAAATCCGCTGTTAAACGCGTAAAAACGAGCGACAAGCGCCGCGCACTCAACGCTTCTCAGAAGTCTGCACTCCGTACAGCTGTTAAAGCTGCTGATGCTGCTCTGGTAAGTAACGAAGTTGATACTGCAAAAGCTGCGATTCAAGCTGCTTCCAAAAAGCTGGACAAGGCTGTAACTAAAGGTCTGGTTCATAAAAATGCTGCAGCACGCAAAAAGTCTCGCTTGGCGAAAAAACTGAACGCTCTTTCCGCACAAGCGTAAGAAGCGTTACTTATACGATCCAATGGAAAAATCCTGAACAGCATAGGCTTTCAGGATTTTTTAGTATCTGATTCGATAAGTATAAGACAAACATAAAGCGACCTTTATTCCGATGATTAACTATCATGGAGCAAAGGTCGCTTTGTTTGTTATTCACACTAGTAATCTATTACGTTTACTTGTCCATTCATGCACCAAGTCTCAATAAGAACAGCTCCAGACCAAGTACTTTATCCACCGCTCCTGTTTTCATCTGGTAATCCAGTTCGCTGAGGTGACTCAAAATCATTCTCAGACGTTCCGGCTGAAATTTACGGGCTTGCTCACCTGCAATCTTAACAGCATACGGATGCAGACCAAGCTGACTGGCAATCTGCTGCTGGGAGTAACTTTGTTGCCCCAACTCTTTCACCTGGATCATGATCCGAAACTGGCGTGCGATTAGAGCCGCAATTTTAATCGGTTCTTCCCGCTGCTTCAGCAACTCATAGAAAAGAGCCAACGCTTTCTCCAGTCGCAAATTAGCGAGTTCCTCCACTAGTGAAAATACATTCTGCTCTGTACTACGGGCAACCAGTGACTCGATATCAGCACGTTTGATTGTCCCCCCATTACCCGCAAACAAACATAACTTATCTACTTCAGCAGACAGGGTCTGAAGACCTGTTCCTGCATAGCTGATCAACGTTTCCGCCGCTCCCGTCTCCAAGGAAACATCCCGCTGCTTCGCAAGTTTCACTATCCAATTCAATAACTCTTCTCCACTGAGTGGAGCAAAAGCAAGAACTACTGCCTGTTTCTTGACAGCTTTCACCAGTTTCTTACGCTCATCCAGCTTATCCCCTTGGGCCAGGAAAACAATCGTACTGTAATCTGCCGGATTTTCCATATATGTAAGCAGACGATCAACCTGATGTTCAATCTTGGATTCTTTACCTGCGGTGAACAGGCTCGCATCCCTTACGATAATTAATTTGCGTGGAACCAGAAAAGGTACAGTCTCTGCTTCTTCAATAACAACCTCCACAGCCGTTTCAGACAAATCATATGGAATAATCGCAAAATCACGATGTTCTTCTTCAATAACCTGTTCTTTTAACATATCCGTAAATTGCTGTATCTGGTACTTCTCCGTTCCGTACAGCACATAGATCGGTGCCGTTTCTCCATTACGTATTGCCTTTGTTGCACTTTTTACATCCATTCACGGCGCCTCCTTATCCCTCTTATCCTACCAGAAAAAGCGCAAGACAACAAAGGGACCTTACATCCAGTTATGGATGAAGGTCCCCTGTCCTACATCTATATAAACGCTGACACCAGCAGTTCTAGAAAAAGCCGGTGAGCGGTCATACGACGTCAGTTGCTTGAACTGAGATAGGACGTTTTGTTACTTCCACTATATGCTTGTCATACTGAAAATGTTCTTTCGTTTTAGAGGAGCGCACTCCCCATTTTTAATTATTTCGCAGGAGCTCCACCTGAAACAGCAGGTACATTAAACGAGTTCTTCGCCGTTGTTCCGTCCTTGTCCGTTTCGTAATTAAAAAGGGTACCATCCTTTGACCAACTCGCTGACTTCAGTGTCCCCTCTATACTGCGTTGTTCAACCAAATTTAGAACATCCGGTTCGCTCACAGGTTTGGAGTATATGCTGATTTGATCACCAATAAGCATAACTACATAGGAGCCGTCAGGTGACTTCCATTCTTTTGGTGCTGCTGTTGTAGCCATTCCCTGATCCGGTCCTGCTGCGAATCCTTTGTTTCCTCCAGAAGCGTCTGCACCTGCACTGGAATCAGGTACAGTGTTACCTTCAACCGGAGCATCTTCAGTCATATTAGGTCTTGTATCCTGAGAAGTGAAGGATTGCGCATCTCCATTTTCTGTTTCTGTTACTCCATTCTCTTCCCCATCTGCAGAAGATTTAGGAGAATCTCCTGATCCCTGAATTCTCTGCTCAGAATCTTGGTTCTGAGCCGGATTCTTCTGATTATCGGTCGGAGGAGTTTTAGATGAATTATCCTGAGTTCCTTTATTCGGAGCAGGCGTTGATTCGGTAGCCGGTTGTTGAGGTGTAGGATCTGACTGAACTTCAGGCTCCTGTAACTCATCTCCACCGTTCTCTTCAGGCATTGTTTCTACGTCTTGGTTATCTGGTTTAGTTGGTGAATCATTCGATTGACCCACAAACACATCGTTGCTGCTTGGTTGGGACGAAGTGGCAGGATCATAATTTTCAATATTCTTGCTTAATGGATTCTCGTCCACATTGCCGCTCTCTTGAGAAGCTCCAGAGCTCATCAGCATGGAATCGGCATTCTCAATCTGTTCAGGCGGATTTCCCCAGATGGCAAATCCCAATATAACTGCCGCAGCCGCTGCACCCATGGACATACGTCCTGCCATCGAGTTAAGCCATTTTTGCTTCGTTTTCCGCTCACTTGAACGTTGTAAATTTTCAAATGTAGCGGGGACAGGATTCATTTCCTGTATGGTGCTACTTTGTTCCTTCCGCGCTTCGTCAATGGCATCAAGCTGTGGCATAATCGCATCAACCAGACTAAATTTCGGGCTTACTTGCGGTAATTCTTCCAGTTCTCTGGAAAGAGCTCTGAGTAAACTAAAATTCTCGGCGCACTCCGGACACTTCGCCACATGCTGTAGCATCTGCGCGGTTTCCGCCTCGCCCAGATCATGATCCAGATAGCGGTGCATCCATTCCACCACCTCTTCGCATTTCATCCTGTCACACCACCTTTCTGATATTCCTGTAGTAGATTCTGTAACTGCTGTCTGGCTCTAAATAAATAAGATTTCACCGTATTTAACGGAAGATCGAGACAATCCGCAATTTCATTGTAGGATAAGTCCTGCAAATATCTTAGAACAATAACGGTACGATGATGCTCGGGAAGCTTGTTGATCGCATCCTGAATGTCCTGGGCCACATATGTAGACATGACCTCGTACTCCACATCCTGATTATCCTGAAAAACCATGTCATGTTCGTCAATGGAGACAGACGGCTTGGTTCTTCTGAATTTATCAATACAGATATTCGTGACGATGCGTTGTACCCATGTTTTGAATTGGGCCTTTTCTTCGTATGAATTGATTTTGGTGTAAATTCGGATCAACGCTTCCTGAGCAGCATCCAAAGCGTCCTGTTCATTATTTAGAATGTAATATGCGGTCCGATAGACATGTTGTTCAATCTCCCGCAATAGGGTAATTAGAGCGTCGCGATCGCCCGATTGAGCGGCTCTGATGAGTTCCGGCTCTACCACAAAGGATCCCCCTCTCCCTGCAACCTTACAGACGTGATCATCAATAAAATTGTTGCAAAGTTAAGTATTTTTTTAATTTGCCATAACAAAATAACGGCGTATGTATTAGGGCCGCTGAAATCTTCTCTTAGAATAACAGAAATTGCATAACGAGTCACCAAACGTATCCAAAAGGGATTCCATTACTTACACGACTCAATTCAAATGCAATGGCATACATTATAGATAAGCACTTTTTTGGTTCCTAAAATAAAAAAAGTCGAAATTTGTCCAAATTTAAGCTGATTTTAATGCAATTTTCATGAAAATAGTGTATTGTAAATTTACATTCATAAACACGAGGTGATGAGCATGCCAGCTCTTGCGAAAATTCAAGCTTTAAAAGAACAAATGCCCAAAGAATACCAAAGTATTTCCCACTTTGTGGAACATGCATTGGACTCCATTGATACTCTGGTCGAGGAACATCGGAAGTACGTAGCTGCACAGGCACTATACGGCGATAAAATCGTTGGATCGGAAGAACGCTTGTACAGAGAAACCGTACTTGATGTCAGAGCACAACTATTGATGACTCTTGAGAAAACGGTAGAAGATCTGTTGCACAAGGGCGACAAACACTGGAACAAACACTTTAAGGATGGCGTAGAGTAGTTCTTATATTTCTTCTACAATTTGAAAAAATGGCCCGTTTTCCGATATTCTCCCTCGTGGAGTGTAACGGAAAGCGGGCTTTTTTTGTTCTGTGCTGTAACTTGCAATCAATTGAAGTGATTAATTGGTATATTTATCAGTAAATCGCCATCAGTTTGCCATTGAGAAACCCTAAAGCTCTTATGCCTGCGGAGCTGGCATACACCCAAACCTCGATTTTGCCTTTTGAACTCGTTTCATACGTAATGCTCGATGGATCTCCCCAAGCAAGGCGCACCTGAGTTATGTTCATTCCTAAAGCTACTTCTCCAGCAATGATTTTATTCCAAGTGGACTTGGACCAATTGTATTTCTTATACGGATCAGAAGAGAAGAATTGGTTGGAATCGGCAAGCATCTCCGTCACACTGGAAGGTGCACCTCCTGCGTAGGCAGAAACGGTTTTTCCTTTTGCATTACGGAAGATAATAGAGTAACTTCGATCACCGTATTTAATCTTTTCAATTTTGATATCTGATATGGTCACTTTACTGAAACGTTGCCCTAAACTCGTATCACTGTTGATCCAGTAGGACTTGCCAATGAAGCGAGCAAGATTCCCCAACTCTTTTTTCTTGATCAGTGCAAGTGTATCCTTCGATTCCACCAGAATAGAAGAATTTCCAACCAGCACCTTGGCCTGCTTTAGCTCAGCATCCCATCGAACCTGAATACCCGCAGCCTGTCTTAACAAGTCCGCAGGAAATACAGTTTGCCCTCCAATGGTTTGTACTTTCCCTTTCAACTTCAGCTCTTTGTTGTTTAATCGCGCAACAGCACTCCCTTTTTGCAAAACAATACTGTCATCTCCAAATTGAATTTCAAAAGATGAACCCTTCACATCAATTTTGGCTCCCAAAGTTTTGAACAACGACTGTACTGGCAAGTATACATTTCCATCCAACAATGTGGCACCTGTTAACTTTTGCTGTGAATCAACGTTCAGTTGAAGACTTGAGGCCAAATCACCTATCTTCAAAGTCACTTTGGTTGTTCCCATGCCCGTAACCTTCAGTTTGCCTCCTGCCTGAATCTGTGCAACTTGGGGCTGCTCCACTATAATTTCTTCAGGCAATGGCGCACGCTTGTTTTTGAAACCATTACTATAATTCTCCTGAACAGCAAGCGTGATCGTATCCCCAATATTAGCTTCCTTGGAAGATGCCGTAAGTGTCACTTGATTTAACGCGGGAGCTGATAGAGGAGTTAACTTTCCATTATCATATGTAACCCATGATCCATCCTGTAATTGTGCATATAGCTCATCCAGATTAGGCGCATACACCATCCGCGATACGTTACTTAAACCAGGCAGTTGCTCGCCCCTATATTTGGCAGTTCGATCGTAGCTCCAGACGCTTCCATCCTGTTTCACCGTGAGCAGCTTATGCGTACTCCCCCACCAAATCAAAGATTGCACATTATTCGCAACCGTGATGTAGTCATCCTCATACAGCATACTTACGATCACTACCGAGCCATCATTTTTCAGCACTGCTGCGTAAACACCATTCGTTGCAATTGCTTTACCATCAGGTACATTTCCAGCTTTACGTATTTTGTTGTATTTGTCATAATATATATCTCCTGATGAAGATAATGCGCTATAAGAAGAATCGCTTCCAAAACTATAAGAATCCGCATCGATAATCGATTCCAAAATCTTAGCCTGATCATCAAAATTATAAAGATTCCCATCCTGAAGCTGAACCCATCCATGGCCATAAACTTTCACAACGCCATTGAATTGTTTCGTTACTGGTTTATGCGCATTGTCCTTATTCCACCGAATCACTTGGCCATCGGCAGTCCACCCATAGATGGAATGGTCTTCTGATTTTGAAATACCAATCAGCTTCCGATTTTGTGTCCATACTCCACTTGTGATCCCTTTAGACCAAAGTGTACCATCGTCCAGCAAATAATCATTTCGGTCAAGAACTGAAGTGATGGAGTTTCCCGATCCAGATGATGCAAAAGCGGAGGACTGTCCTACGATCAAACCGATAACTAAAAGTCCAATGCATAGGGCTATCGCTTTTCTAATCCATTTTACTCTAAACTTCTGAGTTGCATTTCTGTTCTTTTTACTTTGCGACATTTCTACAAGTTCCATTTTCTTGATCCCCTCATTATTATGTATAGTGCTACGATCCCTAAGTATCTCTATCCCTCCTCTAAGGTGGGCCTAACTATTATTCGGTAAAAACAACCATAATCCTGCAACAAAAATCACCTAACAATAATAAAACCATATTTTTACATAACTTCAACAAAACAAATACAAATGATTGCATTTAATAATCTAAAATAGAAAACATATTACAAACTAAATAGAGCGTGCAACCGTAACAAAACTATAAATGGATATGCGGGAGATTAAATGAATCTAATAATATTTTTCAAATACTTCCTGGGATTTTTTCTACTCAGTAGTGTGTTATTCATTGCATTTAATATGATAATAGGGCATAAAAGTTGGGATCAAATTGATCACATACTCAACTTGTTCAGCGCAACTATAATTAGCTTGATAGTTGGCATATCAAAGGCAAGAGAGTAACTGATTTTTAGTCAACTATCCTAAGTGATAGTCTAGATGTCCTTACACTTCATGAAGTATTACTTACTTCTAGTACGAAAAGTTGAAAAAAAGATGACTGCATAACTAAAATATTATAACGCTGGAACCATCTGTCGCTAGCGAGTGAAGCAGCTTATGGACAAAATGTTCGTTAGAAAAACTCTTACATCCGTATCTGAATATAAGAAACTATGGAGAAATCGGAACAGCAAGGAATTATTTCAAATCCAAATAAAGCTCGGTTTATATAGGATAGTGCAAATCCATTCTTATAGAGAAGGTACAAACCTTAGAAAAACGAAGGTTTGTACCTCTTTTGTGTGATGAACTTATTGATTATAATAAGGGCCATTTCCTGTGGATTTATTCAAGGACAACAACTGAGACACCGTTACGAATTGGTAGCCTTGCTTTTTTAGTGATTT
Source organism: Paenibacillus sp. FSL M7-1414 (assembly GCF_038003195.1). Lineage (NCBI taxonomy): Bacteria > Bacillati > Bacillota > Bacilli > Caryophanales > Paenibacillaceae > Paenibacillus > Paenibacillus sp. FSL M7-1414. Next base: position 4,881,316 of record NZ_JBBOOS010000001.1, read on the forward strand.
AAGCATGTGGGGCAGCGCATCAGCTGTAGAAGCGTGAATATCATGCATAAGTACAATCGAACCTGATCTGATGTTTTTAGCAACCTCTTTATTTACAGCTTGAGCGTTCCGGCTTTTCCAATCCAGCGAATCCACAGACCATAAAATAATGGGTGTTTTCTGTTCTTTGGTGACTTTTTTGACTGATTCATTCATAGCACCATAAGGCGGACGGAATAGGGTTGGTTTTTCCCCAGTCGCATCCTCGATTCGGTCCGATGATTCTAAGATTTGTTTGCGCACCTCACTCAGGCTCATATTCGCAAGATTTGGATGACTCTTGGAGTGATTGCCGATCTCGTGGCCGGCCTTAGCAACCTTTTTAGCCATATCAGGATAATACTCTACTTGTACGCCCAGCATGAAGAAAGTAGCTTTCGCGTTGTACTCCTTCAAAGTCTTTAGAACTCTAGGTGTCACCTTTGGGTGAGGCCCATCATCAAAGGTAAGAGCAACATATTTCCCTTTAGGATCAAGCGGAGGCTGAGTTGGCCTCTTCCCTTTTGGTTCATCGTTATTTTCATAATTAATATTCCATTTTTTAGTAAGGTCCTTCTTCAAGTAGGAATGCAAGGATTTCAGTGGAATGTTCACTTGGACCGTTCCGGCTGCACCAGCAGCGATCTCGTATTTATTAAAGTATAAAGTAAAGACTCCGTTACCTATGGACCATTTCCATCCAGATGGATTTTTTATAGATTTTTGAAGTTCTGCTTCGAATACATAAGAGTGAACGTTTTTCTGTTTCTTCAATTCTTCCTTCACGATGGACATAATATGGTTAACAGCTGCTTTGTCATAAGTCATGATATCAGATAAATTCAATATTTTATTTTCAGCTGTGTCGATATTAAAAGATTTTATTATCGATTGTCCATTAGCACCACCTGTGGTGATTTGATAGGAAGTGAACACTAAACTATATAAATGGTCATTAATTTTATTCGTATCTACTGTAATATTCAATTCAGCACGATGATCGCCTTGAAGCGTTTTTGCACCGGTTTTAACCTGGGTTAAGAATTTCTTTTCCTGATCATTGACCCACGTCTGAATAGGAGTATTAATCTCCTTGCTGTTTGTGAGAACGTTGCTAATCGACAGTATATAATGCTTCGTATTCTTCGTCCTTGTTTCGATATTTAAGCCTGGGTATGCACTGGGCGACACTTCAACGTTCTCTGTAACGCTGTGGTTTCCAGCTAGAACATTTTGCACCATTAGATTGATTCCTAGAATCCCGCCAGCTAATACAATAAATCCAACCAACCAAACGGGCCACCGTGTTTTCTTCCTTTTGTTCATTTCAAATCATCCTTATCTTTATTCTAGTCATAAAACTGCAAGTCATTGTCTATCATTTCTTCCGGCGATGGTAGGCCATGACAGCCATGACGGATAATACCCTTAAGCCATCAAGACCTGGCATATAACGATTACCGTCGCCTCGTACCGGTGCAAAGTTCCGGATTAGACTTCCGAAATGATTTGTGTTGTCATGCATTTTTCTTTCGTCCCTATCCTTTTTGATTTGTCGCTCATAGGCAGGACGCCGAGGTTGTGAAAAAAGTTTTCTCCAATTAATGTAATCAATGAAGAGAACAAAACAATTTTATGGAATTTCTACCTTTAGAACTAAAAAAAGCATCCCGTAAGAAGAGAGTCTTCGGGATGCCACATTCAGAATAATCGTCATGTTTCCAGCATAAGACTTGCATTAATGTTGTACTTGTACATTTAGAATGTCGGGCACAAATTGGATTGCACGTAAAACTGATTTTTATGAATTGCAGTGGCTGCGCCGAGCGCTTTGGGAGCCATTTTCGAGAAGAAGTAGGTATCCTCCTCGTAGGGCGCGCTTGTCCACTGTTCATTTTATGCACTTTTGCAGACTTTGCGGCTGAACCTCACTACACTTCATATAACGGAGATTCTGTGCAACGTCGAGCAAAACGATCGTCACGCCATGGGCTCCCTTAGTAAGCTGCCACCTTTTTCAGATCCAACTTTACTGCGACTTCTGGCTTCATATCATTTGGCTTTGCCTCAGAGGCTGGCATTCTTCAAATTGAAACGGAACTCCGGTGAACCCACATATCCCGGCGCGATACTGTATTTCGGGAAGACGATAACCAGTTCGCCTTTTTCAATATAAAACGACTGTTCCGTGAACGTCCCTTTGAATTCTTCCAGGAAGTATTGATCGGGATCCTTTCTCATTTGCGCAAGAATATCTGCATCAAGCTTTTCTTTATAGTTAGAACCGAGGAGATCCTCCAGTGTCACGCGCTGAGCCGCAGAGGCATTTTTCAAGTTGTAGGTATCGATCCGGGGCATGCTTGTTCCGCCCCTGTAACCTTCCGTGATTACTTCAAGCGAAACTACTCCTGCCGGGTTTCCAGTTCCGTCCGACTTTAGCTTATAGCTGACGTAAAATTCATAGGGGTGGAACTTCTGGTGATTTACTTTTGCCTTTTTGGCCGTTTTTGCGGCATCCTTCTCCCACTGAGCAAGATCCTTTTGCGCACGGGATAAAAGGATGCCATTCAGTTCATTCTGGTATCTGGTGTCCAGCATGCCGTCCAGCTGCGGTACCTTGATGTTCACAATAAGGTTCTTGCTTGTTGTGCTCAGTACCTTCTCCACGATTTTTACTCCTGTAGCCGAAGGGACGGTTGCTTGTACCTTAGAGCTGACAGTTACGTTCGCTGAAACAGGTGCCGAGGCCAGCGCATATGCAGATAAGCTCGCTGCGCCGACGCCGAGCATGGCTACACAGCCCATGGCCCCCATCTTCATGTATTTTATCGTTTTCTTTTTCATAGCTTTCATCCTCCATCTCTTTGTATGAGTGTCTAATCACGCACACTCATTGGCTAGACGCATGAGATGGTTCAGAAAGTTTTGGAAAATCAAAAACAGAACAATGTCTCTTCGACCAAAGTACTAACAAAAAAACCGGCGCGGGGTACCCCATCACCGGTCTCTTCCATTACTTAATGTATTTGTTATTAATCAGAACGTCTTTCAACACATCCGTGGGAATGACGAATTCCACAGAACCCATATAGCCTGGCGCAACGTCATATTCGTTGAAAGCAATCACCAGCTTGCCGTCGTTGTTGATATAGAAGCCTTGATCCTTCGCGATGCTCTGGAACTCACTGGTGATCGGCACGTCGGTAGCTCCCGGAGCCCAGTAAATCTTATTAGGGTCCGCTTTCATTTGCAGCTGCATCTGCTCTTTAACGTTGTCGCTGATGAGCCGTACATAACGATCGTCCTTGAACAGCATCGGCAGAGTTATGAGGATTTGGTTTTTCTTATCGATCGTATCAAACTGAAGCTCCTCCGAGGATGAAGCAGCGGTCTTGACCACGTATCTTTGTATAGATAAAATCTCGTCGTTGTCCGTCTTTACTTCATATCCGACATCAAGTCCCAGATGGCCTCCGCCTTGCTTCTTCAATTCGCTGATTTCCGCCTGGAACTTTTCGTAAAGCGCTTTGTTCTCCTTCATATATTTCTCGTTCAACCCGCTTTGCAACTGCTCATTCTCCATATCGGTAATGGAAGGCACTTTGATAATCGCATTGTAATTAGACTCGTCAACCACGTATTCCTTGAACGTGAGCACTTGGATAACCCGGTCCACACCCGGTATGGATGACAATGCTTTCGCTACAGGAGGGCTCACATTGATCGCAACAAGGAACATGACCGCAGCCGCACTGGAAACGGCTAACCATCTGTAATTTGAGCCGCGGCCCCTCCTTCCCTCCTTAGAGAATTTATGAATCGATTGGTTTACAATGCTATCCAATTCATCTGGAATGGGTATTTCTTGATATTCTTTTCGCAGCTGTTCCATGTTATTGTTCATCTTACTCGATCTCCTTTGGTTGTTTCATCATTCATTTTGATTCGCAATAGCTGATGCGCCTGATACAGCCTTGTTTTAATCGTATTCACATTCTCATCCAGCACAGCCGCAACTTCTTCGATCTTCATGTCTTCAAAATATCTCAGTATAATGACGCTCTTGTATTTATCCGGCAAGGATTCGAGCATTCGCTTCAAATCAATGTCCGTATACGTATCTTCTTCCCCGGGGCTGTAGGTTTCGATCATTTCATGATCCATCGCCTGAACCTTTTTGTTACTGCGCAGAAAATCCAGGGCGGTATTCACCACAATCCGGTAAAACCAGCTTTTGACCGCATCTGGGTTCTTCAAAAGTTCGAGATGCGTCATCGCTTTGTATATGGAGTCTTGTACGATATCCAGGGCATCATCCTTATTTTTGACATAGCTATACGCAAGTCGGTATACGTTCTCTTTATGCTCGGTAATACAGTGTGTCAGAATTTTTTCAGTTTTCCTATTGAACATGGCCGATTATTCCTTTTCTATATAAATCTTTTGTCGTAACAAGAAGTAAGACGTATACGGGTTCCCAAAAAGTTTTGGCATCCAAAATTTTTTTCACTTCTGCAAATCGTTCAAGGCCCTCACAAGCAGCTCAGCGTAAACCTCGGTGCCTCTATTAAATGCACCTCGTCCTTTTAAAAATAATCTTCCCATCCTTCACTTGCCGAATACCAGTCTACTACCGATGACCGAATTCATTTGAAACTTTCGAAGGTTTCTTTCCGAAAAAACAATGTATCACTCGGAACCGAAAGTTGTTTGGTAGTCTGTAGCGCTTTTGTCGTTGTAGGCTTTCTATAGTAACGATATTTCATATTTTTAATCCGTCTCCTTCTGATCTGTGCCGGTGGAACCACGCTCCCCTCCCTCATTTCCTACCCTGCCACTACCAAAAAATATGTCACCACCATGCAATTAAGAAAAAAGTCGTTTCGCAGCGAAACGACTTCTTTCTTTTATAGGTCAACTAAGTACTTTCTTTCTCTAATTCCCACTTTTCCTCAACCTCTGTATGTTAAAATATAGTAACGCCTTAGCCTATCTCTTATTGAATATAGTTATTTAGGGAGGTCAATTTTCGAATGACAAAAACCCATAGAATCAATAGGCCACGCGGAAAAATAGTTGCAGCTGTATTAACTGCAGTGTTCATTTCACTTGCAATGGGGATATATCACTATGTCCCTATAGATGAAAGATTAGAAAATACTTACTATTATTCATTCGGCTATAAATTTGCGGTTGGATTATTGATTAACCTCGCTATTTTACTTTTCTTAATTACGCCCCTTTCTATATTGGTGGATGGACTACTTTTATACAGAAAAAAAGATAATACATATATGAGATTGTTCGTTGCTATTGCAGCATATGGTCTATTAGGCTGCATAGGTGGTATCATCTACTCGATATTTACACTTAACTTCACTACTTTTTCCGCTCAGACTATCCACATTGTTGTATGTTCTCTTGTCTTTTTAACCTTCCAGTTGGTATTAAATCGGAGTTTTCATCACTCATCTTCACACCGATAAATAGATCGCGTGCCGTCACTCAATCCCAACCAACTTATAACGAACATCAATCTCCCCATCTTTGACCCTCATCTGTACCTCACCCATCTGATCTGTCCGATAAATATCTGACCCGGTAGCCTCCAGACGTTCCATCACTCCCGGATTGGGATGCCCATATGTATTGTTAACTCCTGCAGATATCACAGCGGTTTTGGCATTCCAGTATTGGAGCCAGGCTTCAGTGGACGACGTTTTACTACCATGATGAGCGACCTTTAGAACATCAATGGAGACAGATGCTGCTGAAGCATCTTTTGAATCAACCTGCAACGGTCGTGTAAGTACCCTTTGTACAAAGCCCTCTGTAACTCCAATATCTGCACCTTTCTGTTCAAACTGGGCAGCCAATGAGCCATCCTGAATCATATAGAGCAGGTCCTGCTCGGCCGCAGCATCCATATCTCCGGTGAACAACATGGAAGCCCCCGCCATTTCCAGCAAAAAGACAACGGAATCGTGATTCTGGTGTTCAGACACTGGTAAATTGCCTGATGCATTTACATCCATATGTGCCAGATCCGGAGCTATAAAATGTAAACTTGTCTCTTTATCAGCCTTATAGGACATGCCCTGCTGAATGGCGTACAGAGGAATTTTACGTTCCACGGCTGTGTCCAGTAATTTATCAAAGTTTTCTTTACCACTGGTTGTGCCATTAAATATGAAACGTTTAACCGGAATCTGTTCCAGCACAGCCTGCAGTCCTCCAAAATGATCCTGGTCAGCATGTGTTACAATTACGGCGTCCAGTTGATGGATGCCTCTCTTTTTCAATAGAGGAACAACCACCTTGGCTCCCACCTCATACGGATCACGCCTTGTTTTCCACGATTGTTCGTTGTTCCCAAAACTAACTGTTCCCCCGCCATCCACCAGAATGTGTTTGCCTTCCGGGGTTGTAATCAATGTACTGTCTCCCTGACCAATATCCAAAAACTGCACGATGCCGGTTCCAGCAGGCTTGGGAGTCTGATATGCCCACCATAATCCAGCAATAAAGCTGATTGCGAGCAACCCGCACAACCATTGCTGAGCTTTACTCATTCGTTCATTTGAATAATAACCTGCGCCTCGTATAGTAAATGCACTTGTATACTCCGGCCAGGCAATACTGGCTCCTAATGTCGTTAATGAAGATTCTTTTCCATCTACGCGGTTCTTACCTTGATCCTGTAACACGGTAGACATCGAAGAGCGAATGCCCATATTCGCCATTGAAACTGAAGGTTGTCGCCTCACAAGAGGAGCCGTCTCTTCCTCAACAAATGCTGTTTCTTGCTGCTCACCATTGCCACGATGCAACAGGTAGAGTAAGGCATACAACACAGCATAATAGGCAGCAATCCATAACAAGGGCGGTGTTGCCCAGATCAACACAAAACCTGGCAGGCTGTTCATCCACTCCACGCTTACAAATGTCAGTTGATTCAGTTGCATCGCAATCCATGCGAGAGGTTTCGCCAAGGGAACCCATATGAATGACAATAACATGGCGACCGTCCCCAGAGGTAATACAATGGCACTAATCAAAGAAACCAGCAGAAAGTTAGCTACAAATGAGAGTAGTGAGAACTGATTGAAATACAGAATGGTTACTGGGAACGAAATCAGCTGAGCGGTCACGGTAACGGATGACGTTGCAGCCAGAGATTTCGGCCAACTGCTGAACAGCCGGTTAATCAATGGCATGTAGATCATCAAACCTGCGGTCACGAGAAAGGATAACTGGAAGCTCACGCTTAGCAAAAAGTACGGGTCCCACCACATCATCAGCAACGCTGCTGCACTGATCATCTGAAGACCGTCTCTGGCGAGACCACGACGTGCCATATACAACCCAATCATGGACATCATTCCTGCCCGAATCACTGAAGGTGAACCTCCGGATAACAGTACATAAGCTGGCACCAGGATCAGAACAATCGTGAGTGCCGTCTCTCTTGTAAGCCTTAGCCAAGATAGAATGAGAAGCAACGACGCAACATACACAGCAACATGGGTTCCAGAGATAGCCAGGATATGCGTTAGACCCAGTTGTGAAAACTGACCATAGGTACCCGGATCGATATCAGTAGCCATCCCGATAATAAGACCCTTCATATAACCTGCATGAGGCTCTGGAAATAACTGCTCAACCGCCGAGCCCAACTTATGCCTAGTCCAATCCGTCCACCTTAGTATGTTATATTGTCCAAGTCCCTCAGGAGCAACTGCTGTGACCGAACTGGCTCCCTTCACTTTGAACAACCAGTGGATATGCAGGGTGCGCAAGTAACTGCGATAATCAAACCCGCCAAAGTTCCTGGCTTCACCAGGAAGGACAAAAGAACCATTAAGCGTAATCAAATCGCCCCTCTTCCAGCCCGCTGCTACCTGTTGTTCTTCTTCCTCCAACAGTCTGACTTGTACCATCAATTGTTCATCTATTTTGAATGCAGATGATGCTACAAGATCTGTATCTGCTAACGAATCCAATGTTGGCAATATTGAAGACATCTGAATCTTAAAGTCAGCCCGATCTCCATCAATACGTACATCTGACACCAGCTCACCCTGAATTTCAGCTGACCATCCGTCCAACTCGTGAGTAGCGATATGCATGGTCTCCGGCAGACTGCTATGATTGCTTACGTCATTCCACTCCCAATGTGCAGCACCTCCAATAAAGGCAGCGAGTAAAAATAAAACAGACAATCCACGCACATCCATAAAACGAAGCAAAAGTGGCAGACATGCCAGAGCTCCAATTAACCCCCAGATTAACGTCCAGCCTGTTAACGCGCATGCTATCCCGCTCCCGCACAACCAACAAATCGTAAAACTTAATAATGGTCTGCCTTTCATTTCTACCCCTCCTTCATTTCACCCGTTGAACGCAGAAAAACCCCCGGAAAGCCCATTCAGGCTTGCCGGAGGTTCTCCCTCACGTATTCGATCATATTTACATTAATTGCTCACGGTCATCATCGTTTCCCGCGGGGGCTGGTAATTCTCCAGCCTGCGGAACGTTATGCCCTTCTGTTCCATCATATTGGTAACCTTGCCGGTATCTTTAGGATAAGAACGATGAAACACGATTTCTGTAATCCCGCTATTCGCCAGCATATTGGCACATGTCCAGCACGGTTCGTCGGTCACATACACGGACGAGCCTTCGCGGTCGATTCGATCTGTGAATAAAAGCAAATTTTGCTCCGCATGAATTGTGCGAATGCATCTTTGCTTTTTCACCATTTCTTCTTGCCCATCGGTCACGACCAACTCATACTCTTCCGATATCATGCAACCTGCTTCAGAACAATCCGGGACGCCGGTGGGTGCACCATTATAGGCTGTTCCCAGCAGTTTCTTTCCCTGAACAAGAACGGCGCCCACATGACGACGCGAACAGCGGGAACGGGTGGAAACCATATACGCGATGTCCATAAAATACGTATCCCAGTCCTTGCGTACCTCTGTACTCATGCTGCTTTCCTCCCGCTTAATACAATTTATATTTTAATTTTACCGGATCTGCACATACGGCGCCATCTTCTCCAGCATCTTCATCCCGATTCCTTTGACCTTTGTCAGATCACTGACTTTCGCAAAAGGACCATGTGCATTCCGATAGTCCACAATAGCTTGAGCCTTCTTCTCCCCAATTCCGGGAAGCTCGATAAGCTTGGAGACAGGAGCGGTATTCACATCAATCTTGCCATTGTCGCCAGATTCCTCACGAACTACAGGTGGATTATCATTCGTCTGACTTGTAGTTTGAACAACTGAATCACCTTCAACCCCAACGCTCGCAAGCTCTTTAGACTCATCTGCCTTTACATCATTTCCAGTCTGCAGCCCACTTGCCTCGGTTCCCGAAGAAGATGCTCCTGTATTGCCCTGAACCGAAGTAGCCGACTGTACAGCAGGGAGTTCCTGCTCTATCGTCGGCTTCTCGGTGCCGAGCTGCAAGGGTTCCCAGCCACTAGGTGGTTGTTCACTTTTGCCCGACCATAATATAAGTATACTTCCAACCACCGCAGCAGCAATGGTCATCCCTTTGTTCCATCTCATTCTTCCACACCTCTCCCTGAATTCAAAATCATTCATTTCGAACACGGGCGGTGCTTCCGAACCGTTGAACTTTCCTGATGAAACAAGTTGTGCATTTTTCATGTCATGTGAAACAGGTCCTCACGCATAGAATAGAGGGAATGAACTGCGCCAGTACCGTAAAGCATGAAAGGAGGCCTCAAACAATGAAGGTTGGATTTATCGGAACCGGCAGCATGGGCAGCCTGCTAATCTATGCCCTGATCCAATCGGGTGCTCTTGAGCCCCGGCAGATCGCGGCCAGCAATCGAACCCCGTCCAAAGTACGTCAGTTATCCCTCCGTTACCCCGGTCTGCATGAATCCCAGAGCAATCGGGAAACGGTGATCCGAAGCAACATCATCTTCCTGTGCGTGAAGCCGCTTGAATTCAAACATGTTATTGACGACATACTGCCTGTCGTGAATCCCAATCATATAATTGTCTCGATCACCAGTCCCGTGCAGCTGCGACATCTGGAATCTTCACTTCCTTGCAAAGTCTCCAAGGTAATTCCCAGCGTCACACACCAAGTTGGCAGTGGAGCATCCCTCTGCATACATGGCGAACGAATGACCAGTGAAGACCGCGCTGTGTTGGAAAGTCTGCTCAGTCATATAGGCAGGCCGTACCAAGTGGATGAAGCCTGTACACGAATCACATCCGACTTCTCCAGCTGCGGACCTGCATTCATATCGTTCTTTTTGGAACAGTGGATCGAAAGTGCAGTGAAGCTGACAGGCATCAAAAGGGCAGATGCCTGCGCTCTAGCTGGCGAAATGCTCCTGGGAACAGGCAAGCTGCTCACCGAAGGAGGATACACCCCGCAAGAGCTTCAGGCTCGTGTCGCTGTACCTGGCGGTATTACCGCTCAGGCACTCGCACTGCTGAAGGTTAGTCTTGACGGTGTTTTCGACAACCTGATCCACACGACACATGACAAATATGATGAAGATTTGTTAAAGCTGGATGAACTATTCCGAGCCGGTGAGATTAACCGGCAACAATATTAACGAGTTTGCCTGGAACGGCAATGACCTTACGAATGGTCTTGCCTTCCAGCACCTGCTTAACAGGTGCCAGCTCCATCGTAAAGTCCTGCATACCCTGTGCATCCAGATCCTTCGCGATTGTAGCACGAGTTACAATTTTACCATTTACCTGAACAACGATTTCTACTTCCGCATCCACTGTCATGGACTCATCATATTCAGGCCAAGCCACGTAAGAGATTCCACCTTCATGACCCAAACGGCTCCACAGTTCCTCTGCCATATGTGGTGCCAGTGGTGACAACAGCTGCACAAATTTCTCCATCGCTTCACGAGGCAGTGTGTCCGCTTTGTATGCATCGTTGATGAAAATCATCAGCTGGCTGATGGATGTGTTGAAGCGCAGATGTTCCAGATCTTCCGTAACTTTTTGGATCGTTTTGTGAGCAGTCCGTTTGAACTCATCCGTTCCACCGTCCACCGTAATCTTGTCATTGATGGCTCCTGTGTCTTCGTTAATGAAGAGACGCCATACACGTGACAGGAAGCGGTGCATGCCTTCAACCCCGTTTGCATTCCACGGTTTTGTCGCTTCCAATGGTCCCATGAACATCTCGTACAGACGCAATGTATCTGCACCGAATTCATTCACGATTTCATCCGGGTTAATGACATTACCACGAGATTTACTCATTTTCTCATTATTGGTACCCAGGATCATACCTTGGTTGACCAGTTTGTGGAAAGGCTCTTTGGTCTCCACAACACCCAGATCATACAGCACTTTGTGCCAGAAACGAGCGTACAGCAAGTGAAGTACGGCGTGCTCTGCTCCGCCAATGTACAGATCAACTGGCAGCCACTGCTGCTGTTTCTCCTTGGAGATCAGTTCCTTGTCATTGCGCGGATCGATAAAGCGCAGGTAATACCAGCAGCTACCCGCCCATTGTGGCATGGTATTGGTCTCGCGACGTGCCTTCATTCCCGTTTCCGGATCTACCGTATTCACCCACTCCGTAACATTCGCCAGTGGTGATTCTCCTGTACCCGAAGGTTTGATCTGGTCGATATCAGGCAGCAGCAGTGGAAGTTGATCCTCAGGTACTGTCTTCATCGTTCCGTCTTCCAGATGCAGAATCGGGATTGGCTCACCCCAGTAACGCTGACGGCTGAACAGCCAATCGCGCAGACGATAGGTCACTTTCCCTTGTCCTTTACCGTTCTCTTCCAACCAAGCAATCATCTTGGCAACCGCTTCTTCATTATTCAGTCCGTTCAAGAAATCGGAATTCACATGTGCGCCATCACCCGAATATGCCTCTTGTGTAACGTCTCCACCTTGAATAACCTCGATGATATCCAGACCGAACTGCTTCGCAAATTCCCAGTCACGCGCATCATGACCCGGAACTGCCATAACCGCACCTGTGCCGTAACCTGCAAGAACGTAATCAGCAATCCAGATCGGCAGTTTTGCACCATTAACAGGGTTGATTGCATAAGCGCCAGTGAATACACCTGTTTTGTCTTTGGCCAAATCTGTACGTTCCAGATCACTCTTACGAGAAGCCTGCTCCTGATAAGCCTGAATCGCTTCACGTTGGTCATCGGTTGTAATTGCTTCTACCAATTCATGTTCTGGAGCAAGTACTGCAAAGCTCGCACCGAACAATGTGTCCGCACGGGTAGTGAACACCTTGATAACTTCCTCGCGACCCTCAATGGCAAATACAACTTCCGCACCTGTTGATTTACCGATCCAGTTGCGCTGCATATCCTTGATGCTTTCAGACCAATCCAGCTCTTCCAGGTCTTCCAACAGACGCTCTGCATACTCGGTAATTCTCAGAACCCATTGACGCATCGGTTTGCGTACAACCGGATGTCCACCACGTTCACTCTTGCCATCAATAACCTCTTCATTAGCAAGTACCGTTCCAAGGGCTTCACACCAGTTAACTGCAACTTCATCCACATAAGCCAAGCCTTTATTGTACAGCTGAATAAAGATCCATTGTGTCCATTTATAGTATTCAGGGTCCGTTGTGCTGATCTCACGATCCCAGTCATAGGAGAAACCAAGCGATTTGATCTGGCGACGGAAATTGTCAATATTACGGAATGTAATATCTCGTGGATGTTCACCTGTATCCAGTGCATGCTGCTCAGCAGGCAGACCGAAAGCATCCCAACCCATTGGGTGCAATACGTTGTAACCGCGCATACGTTTGTAACGGGAAACGATATCCGTTGCCGTATATCCTTCCGGGTGACCTACGTGCAGACCTGAACCGGATGGATAAGGGAACATATCCAGTGCATAAAATTTCGGTTTAGCAGGGTCCTCACCCGTTTTAAACGTTTTATTTGCATCCCAATATTGCTGCCAACTTTTTTCCATGACTTGTGGCTGATAGCCGTGTTTCGGCTGGTTATTCTCACTCATCTATTGTTCCTCCTTCAGGTTATTCACTTTAGCTTTAATTGCAACAAAAAAACCTCAGCATCCCGTAGCGTTTGCAGCGCTAGGGACGAGAGGTTGAATTCCCGTGGTACCACCCTAGTTAGTGGACGAACGTGCTTCGTCATCCACTCCCTTTGGACCTGTAACGGCGGTTAACCGATGCGGATTTCCATTCCTGAACCCAAGCTTTATACAAGCAGGTTAAACAGAATGGTGTAATCACCGCATTTCTCCAAGGCGAGTTCGCAAATCACTGTCAACCGGCTTGCACCAACCGCCGGCTCTCTGTTATGTACAGGAATTACTACTGATCCTTATCATCGAAATATGTATACAATATCGGGACCATTATATAAAAAAGCAAGCCCAAAGTCAATATTACACGTTATAATGACCCTTTTAAGTCACACGGTTCGTACCGTTCAATAATACTCGTTGCTGTTCAGGATAACCGAAAACGCTCAATGCCTTCCTCCAGATTATGAATGGTCCAATTCACATGTTCCTGATTATCATATTGACGATAAGCGCACTCAATGCGCAGCACCAGATCAAAGTACAAGTCATAGAGACTTCTTCTTTTCAGCTCACTTTCAGTCGTAATCTCATGCCCATACCCTTTCACAAAACCGGGTGTATAGTTAAAATGACTGAAATAATGCTCCATCAGAGGATCTGCCCACAGTGAACGTTCAAAATCAATAATCGCTGTGATACGACCTTTGTCTACTAGAACATTGCCATCCCACAGATCCCAACTCACAAGAACAGGTTCTTTTACATCGTCCAGCACATCCGATTTCTCTTCAATCAAGCGTCTCAATTCAGGATAATCGATTGAAAATTTAATTCCGGCTTCTTCCCCGTCGGTAAGAATATCATCCATCAGATTCATAAATGCTTCTTTCCATGTGGAATATTGCTGTTTTTGCTCCGAGAAATATCCAAACTTCTCGCCTTTGATTTCATTAATTCGACGATTGTACCGACCGAGCTGGTGTTCAATGGCCTCCTGCTCTTCCGCAGAATATTGATCCTTGACCTGATTATAGGGTGTTCCAGACATGTACTCCATGATAAAATAACGCGCTGAAGCCATAGTTAACGAATCATCATAAGCCAGCACTTGGGGTACGGGAACATCCTGTAGCTCCGTGATGAGGCGTAGTGCCTCAACCTCAGCAATCATGAGATCCTGCTCACAGCGCATCAGATTTGTCGAAGCCGACGGTGCAATTTTGAGTACCACTCGCTGTGCGTCACTCAGTGTAATGAGATATGCATGATTGGCCCAGCCATCCACCATTTCCTTGTAGTCCTGTATACTTGCAGAGAAATGCTGCTCTATTATGGCATTCAACTGTTCTGACGAAAGTCTTGTTTTATATGTACTTTCCATTTCTACACCTCACATTGACAATTGATTTATCTTCTCAGAAAACGCTTTCTATCCGACTATTATCGCCTTCTTTACTTTAACTGGCAATACTTTTTGTCACGTCGTTATGTCTTTTCTTGCATTCCTTTACCCTATTTAAGACTATTGCTATTCATTCTCCATAAAAAATCAAACAAAAAACTGCCCTTATGCACCATAAGGACAGTTCTCATTATTCGCTCTTACTTCACAGCCACGTAGAACAAGCGCTGTGCACTGTCTCCGGCCTCTTTCCATTCAAAATCCGCATATACCTTCACGTCTTTAAAACCTGCCTTGGATAACTCCAGCTTCATCCAGTCCGGATTATATGCACGCTGGACATGAACTTCTTCAAACCGCTGATACATATCCTTATTACCATCATCCACACGCGAAAAAATACTGAGATGATGTTCAATCTCACAGCGATCCTGGTCCAGATCACAAGTCCAAATATAAGATACGGAGCGCTCATCCAGTACAAAAGGCTGCTCCTCATCATAACGAATAAGGGTATTGGGATGATGCACATCAAACAGGAACGTTCCACCAGGCTTCAGCATTTCGTATGTCCGCTGGAAAGTACGAACGACATCTTCTTGTTCAAGCAAATAATTAACACAATCACAGAAAGATATCACCGAATCCACAGGTTCCGGAACTCGCCATTCCCGCATATCCTGCTGCACCCAACGGACACTGCCCTCGCGATACAAGCGATGACCCTGAGGCGTAGCCTCCATCTTGCTGCGCGCAACCGACAGCATATCTGATGAGAGGTCAATGCCTGTAACTTCGAAACCGGAGTTCACGAGCGGGATCGTAATGGAGCCCGTTCCACAGCCAAGTTCAGCGACACTTTTGGGCATTCCATGCTTTTCCCATGCTGTTCTTGCAAACCTTATCCAGTCCGGATAAGGCATATCTTCCATTAATTCATCATACACATAGGCAAATTTCCGGTAAGACATGTCAGGCACCGCACTTTCAATTTCATTTTCCAATCCTGTTAACAAAAGAAAAGACAGGGGCATCCGGTGTTTACCCAGCCTATCCCTGCCTTATCCGAGTTCCATATTACAACTATTTAATCAGGAAGATTACTTGTTTTCACTTTGATCCGCAGGAGCAGATTCGGACAGATACGTCCAGCTTTCCTTTTGGACCACCAATCCGTCTTTCATCAATTTGCCCAAGGCACGCTTGAAAGCAGACTTACTGATGCCAAAGCGTTGCTTGATGATATCCGGCGGAGTTGCATCCGAGTATGGCATGCCGCCCATAGGACGCTCTTTCATAAAGGCGAGCAGCTTGTCTGCATCTTCGTTACGTCCAACTTGTTTGAGTTGAGTCATGGCCAGATTCACACGTCCGTCTTCACGTACCAGTGTCACCCGACATTTAACTTTTTCACCAAGACGCAGCATATGACTACGTTCGGATGAATGAATCATACCAATCGCGCCAAAGCCCAGTACACCGCCCTCTACAAGTACAAAAGTACCCATCTGCAGTGGCTTGTATACCGTCGCTTCAACCCACTCGTTTAACCATGAAGTTGGCGCATGGAAAGACAATGGTGAAAGCTCACGTTCCCCGGCCAATTTGGCACGCAAACGTCCTTGCTTGTCATGTTCCATGATTACAAAGACTTCATCCCCCACTTGAGGACGCAGTTCTTCCAATTCAGGCAATTCACGAATAGGAAGCAGCAATTGCCGTCCAAGGCCCATTTCCAGGAAACAGCCCAGTCGTGGGTGAACATCAGCCACAACCAGTCGTGCCATTTCGCCAAGCATGAGATAAGGCTTTTTCATCGTTACGGCCAGACGATCTTCTGTATCAAAGAATACAAATACCTCAAGCGTCTCACCAATTTTAATATCCCGTGTTAACTCGGTGTAGTGAAGCAGTACATCTTCCGATCCTGTCGTCAAAAAGAAGCCAAACGGAGACACTTCACGTGAAACCGGCAAAGAGACGACTGTTCCAGCAATCAAACTCATACAGTTTCCACCACTTTGGCATCAGACCATAGTCGTTCAATGTTGTAGTATTCGCGCTCGTCACGGTGGAAGATATGAACAACAACATCGCCCATGTCCATCAATATCCAACGTGCGGAATCCATACCTTCAATACCTTTGATCGTCGCTCCGGCTGCATGAGCCTGTTTGCGAATTTCAGTGGCAATGGCTTGTACCTGTGTATCGGAATTCCCGTGACAAATAACAAAATAATCTGCCACCAGGGAAACATTAATCAGATCCAACGCTACAATGTTGGATGCCTTTTTGTCGTCAGCGGCAGCAACCGCCATATTCATAAGTTCTTTCGATGATACTGTCATGAACCAACCTCCATAATCTATAATTGTGCAATTAAGTCATTCCGCGACAGCATGGTCAAAGGATAAATGACACGTCGTTGCGAGATCAGCAAGCTGATCGTCGAATCGAATCCGGCAATTAAACCTTCCTCCAGACTACATTCAGCCTGTTCGCGAATGTGATCCACTCCCGGGAAATCTCGTCCCGGTTCAATGTAATCGGCAAGACATACCACTTTGTCCAGCAAGCTCATGCCTACCCGACCCGAGGTATGCCACCGGATGGCATTAATAACTTCGGAATCTTCCACACCGTAATCACGCATGGCTACAAAAGCACCGACTTCGGAATGCCAGAGTTGCTTGTCATGCTGCAGAAGTTCCTGGTTTAATCCGTTATCACGAATGACCGCTTCCATCTCCGCTACGGGCCAGTACTTCGCCACATCATGCAATATCGCTGCCAGATCTGCTTTCACAGGATCAGCACCGTATTTTTCAGCCAACATCACTGACGATTCCATTACACCCAGTGTATGCTTCCAGCGTTTTTCCGGCATTTGTCCGGATACGGCTTGAATCAGTTCATCACGGCTTAGTGCCATATAAACCGCTCCTTACAATGTATTGGTGCACTTCATCAGGAATCATGAAGCGTACCGAATGACCTTTGGCCAGACGTCTGCGTACGGCTGTCGATGAAATATCGACCAAGGGCATCTCGGCCAGCAGGACCCGATCCTGTAACTCGTCTGGTAAATCATCCAGATGTAACTGGAAGCCCGGCCGACCAACTCCGATAAAGGTTAAGCGTTCTGCAAGCTCTTCAATCTGCTCCCATTTGGGGAGATAGTTCACCATATCCGCCCCGATAATGAAATAAAATTCATGTTCAGGATGGCGACGCCACAGTTCCTTCATCGTATCGATGGTATAAGACACTCCGCCCAATTCCATCTCGATACCCAGCACCTCATATTGCTGCACACCCTTCACAGCCGCTTCCGTCATATCGAGACGTTGCTGTCCCGAAGCTCCGGCTCCGCGTTTGTGAGGTGGAACATGGGAAGGCATGAACCAGATCTCATCCAGTGCATGTGAATCCCTTGCCGCTTCAGCTGCCAGGAGGTGTCCCATGTGGATCGGATCAAACGTACCACCCATGATGCCGATCTTCACCTGCGTCACGCTCCCTTATCTAGGTAGTTCGATTTGTTTGTTATCGCGAGATTCTTTGTACAGGATGATTGTGTTACCGATGAGTTGTACAAGCTCACTTCCCGTTTCACGGGCAACTTCTTCTGCCATCTCTTTTCTGTCCTCGTCATTGTTGTTCAACACTTGCACTTTCATCAATTCGCGCTTCTCAATCGCATCTTCGATGTGACGGAACAGGTGCTCGTTGGTTCCACCTTTACCAATCTGAAATACAGGGGTCAGGTGATGTGCCTGTGACCGCAAAAAGCGCTTTTGTTTACCGTTTAACATGAATACTCCATACTCCTTATGTTGAGCAGACCCTGATCGACAGCGCAAAAACTGTCCGGACCTGACCATTCAATTATTATTTTCACACTTCAAAACTGTTTAGCACTGCTCGTCTCATCGTCTCCACTGGAGCCGGAATGCCGAGCCAATGCTCAAAAGCCACTGCACCCTGGTATACAAACATACCCAAACCACCGTGCACCGTGCATCCTCGCATCCGCGACTCCCGAAGCAGGCGAGTTTCCAGCGGATTATAGATCAGATCACTCACAGCTGCGCCTTCACGAATTAGTGCGGGATCAACCGGCACGTCATCAACATGAGGATGCATTCCAGCAGCCGTTGTGTTAATCACGATATCAGCCGTAGCCAGTACCGTTGCAGCGTCTTCCATGCCACTGCCCGAGATTTCTCCCAAGCCATGGCCTCGTAAATCCGAAGCAAGTGCAATAGCCCTGTCCGCTGTACGGTTCAGAATGTGGATCCGTTCAGGCTTCTCCAGTGCAAGTGCATATATGACACCTCTCGCTGCTCCACCTGCTCCTAGTACAGCAATACGTTTACCCGCAAGCTCAGGCACAGCCTCTTCCTTCAGCGATCGGACATAACCAATACCATCCGTATTGTACCCTGTCAGTGTTCCACCTTCATTGACGATGGTATTCACCGCACCAATCAGGCGAGCACTTTCATCGATCACATCCAGATACTGCATCACCTGCTCTTTGTGCGGGATGGTGACATTAACACCACGATAGCCCAGTGCCACAATTCCCCGAACTGCCGCTTCCAGTTGATCCGGATGAACATGCAGTGGCATATACATTCCATTCACTCCTGCAGCCAGCAGAGCCGCATTGTGCATTGCCGGAGACTTGGAATGAGCAATAGGATCACCCATAACACCAAGCAACACGGGAAGTGAAGAGTTGAATTTGTTCTGCTCAGACATAGGTCCGCCTCCGATCCATCTGATGTACAGCTTCTGAGATTACTAGATCAAGGATGGGCGGATCTGTACACGAATGCCTTTTGGAGCATGTACAGCAACAAGCGCTCCAATATCGCCATTTACCTTAATCCAGCCCAGACCCGAGATGAATACATCCGATTGACTGCCGCGTTTGATGCGGAATTCATGTCTGGTCCATTCAGCCATCTCTGCTGCATCCTCACGGGTTGGCGGAGACAACAATTCTCCCAGATGGTCGCGGTACAGATCATCTGCACGCTCCAGCTTCGTCCGGTGAATATCAAGCGCAGTGCTGATAAAACAAGTGAACGACTGGCGATCACCTTCCACAAAGTCAAATCGAGCCATGCCGCCGAAGAACAGCGTCTGACCGGAATTCAACTGATACACAGCCGGTTTAAGCGGTTTTTCCGGCATGATGGCAGCGAGATCCTTACGTGAAACAATCTCGCTGAAACGCCATGGATACACGATTCCAGGCGTATCAATGATATATTTTCCATCATCCAACGGAATGTTCACCATATCCAGCGTTGTTCCCGGATAACGGGATGTGGTCAGTTCCTGCTCCAGATCACTGTAATCACGAATCAGACGGTTAATCAGTGTGGATTTGCCCACATTGGTACCGCCTACCACGTACACGTCACGATCTTCGCGATACGTTCCTACAAGCTCAAGCAGTCGGTCGAAGCCCTGATTTTGCTTTGCACTGCACAAGACTACATCGACGGTACGCAAACCTTGTTCTTTGGCTTGCTTCTGTACCCAGTTGCGAACCTTGTTCCAGTTGGTGACTTTCGGAAGCAAGTCCGTTTTGTTCACAGCAAGCAATACCGGATTGTTGCCTACAAAACGTTGCAGACCAGAGATAATACTGCCATCAAAGTCAAACAAATCAACGATATGGATGACAAGTGCATCCTTATCCCCGATTTTGCTAAGCAGCGCCAGGAATTCGTCCTGATCCACCGTAACGGATGATGACTCATTGTAGTTTTTGATACGGAAACAGCGTTGGCATATAACCGGTTCACGATCCAATGCCTTCTCGGGGATAAACCCTGGTAATTCCGAATTTTCTGTTTGCAGATGCACGCCGCATCCGCTGCACCTTACGGCAAGGTTGCCGTTATGCGGTTCTGTCATTTCTTCTTTTCCTCCTCAAGCCATAAGCCTTTCTTGCGTAAACTCGTTAGAGCAATCCGTTCCACGCGTCGATTGAAGCGGGTCATAAAACCTTCGTCCCCAATGGAGATTGGCAGTACCAGAACGGTATATAACCCCATTCGGTTCCCTCCATAAACGTCCGTAAGCATCTGATCACCTACTACAATCGTTTTTTCAGGAGATAACTCCATCATTTTCATTGCTCTACGAAACGGTACATTCGATGGTTTGCGTGCACTATGCACAAACTGGATATCCAGCGGGGTCGCAAACAGGGATACACGATTCAAATTGTTATTGGACACAATCATTAGCTTGAAACCTGCCTCTTTCACACGTGCAAACCATTCAATCAGTTCGGGCGTAGCGTCAGGGGCTTTGGCTCCAACGAGTGTGTTATCCAGATCAGTTATAATTCCACGGTAGCCTTGAGCGTACAGCTCTTCCAGATTAATGTCAAAAACCGTGTCTACACGCAGCTTGGGCATTAACATTTTAAACAAAGAAGTCACCTCAGTTTCATACGACACACTATATCACAAATCCGTCTTTCCTGAAAATGCATACAGCGCCTGATGGCATAGGAAAAAAGGAAAAACGGGACGGGCAACAACTATGCCCGTTCCGCTTTCAGTTCCTTCCGCAGCTTCAAGGCGGTCTGATAGACGCCCTTCCAGTCGTCGGCAGTTACGGACGCCGGACTGTAACGAGTCTGTTCAAACTTCGTGAGAAGCTCATAAAATATTGCTTCTGCAGCAGGTTTTGCCTGGCTCCAGCGGGCTACCGATTCACGAAGTGTCTCGTCTCCGCTCCGGGTCAACCCTTTGCGTTTCACATACTGAATCCAACGCTCGGTCTCTGCCACTACCTTCTGTTCAGGGGTGAGCGGTCCACCTGTCCGTAGACGAAGCAGGAAGAATCGCATGGAGAAACGATTACGCCAGAACATGTATGCTACCCACAATACTATAATGGCTCCTGCAGCCCAGATAACAAAAGTTGGGATGGCAGACGAAGTCTGCTCAGGTGCAGGGGTCTGCTCTTCCTCTTGTACCGGCTCCTCTTCTGGCTCTTCTTCAGGCTCATCTACAGGTTGTACATCAGGCTGTTCCGTCAGCAGCGGCATATCAAAGCCCGGCGTTGCTTCAACAGGAATCCAGCCATACTCACCAAAATAAACCTCTGCCCAGGAGTGTGCATCTGCATTGGTAACGGTGTAGGTCGTCTCAATCTCCGCACCAGGTTGACGTGGGGCCTGCATGTCCGAATTCAGGGACAATTGTCCAGGCGCATAACCTTTAACCCACCTTGCAGGAATGCCCTCCGAGCGCGCCATCATCACCAGCGCAGTGGAGAAATAGTCACAGTAGCCTTCCATAATATCAAACAGGAAACCTTCCACAAAGTCGCTGCTTACTTTTCGAGATAAATCCGGATTGTTCGTGTATTCAAAATTAGTTTGTAAATAGTTTTGCAGTAATGCCACTTTTTCATACGGAGTATTGGCAGATGCCGTTATCTCGGCTGCCAGATTCGACACCCGGTCAGGGAAACGGGATGGTAACTGCAAGTACATATCATCTGCCGGATTACTGTTATACAGATCTTCAAATGACTTCGTACGAAGCTCATCTTCCACAATCACAGGGGCTTCCGATACGATAGTATACGTCTTGGGATACTGTGGTTGCTGACGGTCTGTCACCACATGCAGTTCAGCCTGTTCAGCATTCCACAACATCCGTTCCGTTCTGTCCTCACCATTAATCGAGCTCACTTCCGAGATCGAATAAGCACCAAAGAGAATGGGATAGACATTATCATTCAGCATCGTTACGTTCTGAGTTACTTGTTTGGTATTCACATTACCGGATTCTTGGTTCTCCAGAGGCTGTCCGGCTTCAACATTCTCTGTCGCACCCCGTCCACGGTCATCCCAGCCTGTGCCTGTATACTCTGCACGTGTCTCACCACGCCAGTAACTGCGCTCATTGGTCGTGACAGACATGACAGGGGTATAGTCGAAGTTGAATCCTCCACCAAGCTGATTGTCTTCCCTGCTGTATCCCGATTCGGTAGCCGCGGGAATATCAAGGTTTCCGTTACCAGCCTGACTTGTGGAAGTTCCGGTATAGTTACGCCACGCAGTATATGGGTCCGTCAAGGTGGGTGGGATCTCCGGCATATTAACGCTGGCTACAATAATCAAAGAAAAGATAATGGCAATATTGGCCAGGACTTTATAAGGATACCGGATGATTCGTTTCCAACCTTGTGGATACTGTAGCTGATAGTTACGGAAATGCTGACATACGAGCCATCCCATCCCCGCAAACATCACCCACGCGATTTCAATCCAGAGTGGAATCTGAGTGAAAGAATCGAGAATCCCCATCGAAATGATGTTAACACCCAGAAAAACAAGAATACGACGTGTTGTGGTCACGAGTCGAAGTGCAGCTTCAAGCATCACCCATGCACACAGGGAGAACCAGATGTACGGCGTCATGTGTAATATGAATTGTTCCGCTCGGTCCGTTAAAGAGCCATAAGGGATGTACACCGTATAATCAATCAGCGTTTTATGCAAAATGTAACCAACAACGACCGCCTTGATGATCGCCCGATACATCGTTTTGAAGGGCAGAATGACCTCCAGCACACTGACCGCTGCAAGTGTCCATAACACCAGAGAAGTTGTCTCCGTGTACCACGATTCCTGCGTAAATGAAATCCACTGCATTCCAATCAGGAAAATCCAGAGCAATGACGCTGCATGATACCAGGATCGTTTGCCTGCAATACTTTCATTTCCTTTTGTACTCATACAGAACCTCCCCCCATCACCGTTGGAAGCTCCTGCAAGTGAGAAACAGTGAATGACCTCGTGCCTCTTCCACGCAACATGGCATTCCACTCGGCACTCCGGCGGGATTCACTGGTATCGATCAGAATATGACATGGCGTCATGCCCCGCGTATCGGCCCAGCGCAACAGCTCCATTATTTTTTCATCCTTCTGGGGAGAAATCACGACAAAGTAAGCTCCCTGAGGCAGTTGACGTGCGATTCTTTCCACGCCGGGCAACAGATGGGTATCCTGACCGTTGTATTGAATATCCACCAGATGATGCATCATCTTCTGTCGTTCCATCAGACTTTCACTGGGGGCCATGAAGGATGTCTCGTCGGACAATGTCAACAATCCCATCCCCATTCGTTCCCTGACACCATACTCCAGCAGAGAGGCAGCCGTGGAAACGGCAATTTCGAATGCATCCCCATGTTCATAACTTGATGCCAGCGCATCCAAAACCAGAATGGTTTTGGGCACAGACTCATGTTCAAACTCCTTGGACTTCCAGTTCCCTGTCTTTGCCGTTGCATTCCAGTGAATGCGGGAAAGTCGATCTCCGTATACGTAGTCACGTACACCATTGATCTGAGTGGTCTCTCTCCGTGAACGGGTTAACGCCGTCTGAGGACCGGATAACCGTGATTTGCGGTCGTAGAGCTGCCAATATGGAATAAATACCGTTCTTGGCAGTACGCGAAACTCACCTTTGGCCTTAAACTTTCCCCGATGTTCAATCAGTCCAAATATGTCCTCGCTGGCACATTCCGTTTCTGAAAAAACATACTTTCCCCGCTCAAGTGGCGGTGTCTGAAAAGACAACTCGCCATTACCTCGCATATTGGGAATCAAACTTTCCTTGAACGACCACGATTCTCCGTTATGCCGATGCAGCATTTCACGCACAACAACATAGGGAAGCGGGAGGAATCCCGGAATCGTCAGACTCAGCTGTACTTGAACCTGGTCACCCGCATGCAGCAATTCTTCGTGGTCTGGACCAGAAGATAACCTACGAACTCCCTGAGCACGTCTTACTCCGCTAAAACCAGCAATGGCAAGATACACACAGAGCAGGGTCACCATCGACAGCAACATAAGGGATGTCTTCCCGCCCTGAAACAAAACATAAGCCAGACAGCACATCCACACCATTGCGATGCTCCATACGCGTGGGTGGCGTAACCCTCTATTGACTGTTCTCAAAAGCGGCTTCATGAACTATTGCCCCATGGAGACGGGCACGCGTACTTGCTGGAGTACGGCATTCAAAACGGCCTCGGAACTCATACTGTCCAGTCTCGATTCGGGACGAAGCACAATACGATGAGAGATCACATAAGGGGCCATCGTTTTCACATCATCCGGAAGCACATAATCACGTTCCTGCAAGAAAGCAAAGGCTTTTACGGCCATCATGAACGATATGGCTGCCCGTGGGCTGGCACCCAGCAATACAGATGGGTGGGAGCGGGTTTGACGAACAACATCCAGCAAATAGTCCATAACCGGATCACCGATAAAGACCTCTTTAATCTCCTGCTGGATTGCCGAGATCTGGTCCATATGAGTCACGGATTCAAGACGATCTACAGGCTGACCGAGCTGATGCTGTTTCAATAGGATTTTCTCAATTTCCTTATCGGGATAACCTAGACTTATTTTCAACATAAACCGGTCGAGTTGGGCTTCCGGCAATGTATACGTACCTTCAAAATCAATCGGATTCTGAGTTGCACAGAGCATGAATGGATGTGGCAGATCATACGTATCGCCATCAACGGTTACGCTGCGCTCCTCCATAACTTCGAGCAGAGCCGATTGGGTTTTTGTTGTGGCACGGTTAATCTCATCAGCCAGCAAAATGTTGGTCATCACAGGACCTGGTCGGAAATAAAAACGCTCATCCTTCGGATGGAACACAGATACGCCCGTAATATCACTAGGTAAAATATCAGGATTACATTGAATACGCCGGTACTCACCGCGCATGGATTTCGATAATGCCTTGATCAACTGCGTTTTGCCAGTTCCCGGTACGTCTTCAATCAGAACGTGCCCGCCTGCAAGCAAAGCTGTAAGTAAAAGTTGAATTTCAAAGGATTTCCCCATAATACAGGATTCCAGATTCGAACGAACTGCGGATATGATTTGGATCGACTCTTTGCGCACAGGCATGTGGTCTAACCTCCTAAAAAAGCATACAGATTTCCTTTTATTGTACATGATCCAGAGTCACGAGTACACTCGAAGGAACTCACAATTTGTTTCCAGCCCGTCAGATTCACCGCAGTTCTCGCATGAATACGACAAAAAGCCCCGGATAGAAGTTATCCGAAGCCTCTGCTGAACCGCAATATGTTCAAGTAGATTTCTTATTCTATGTTAGCCTTTTGGTCTAACCACCAATGCCGCGAGAAAAGAAAAGATAATCGCTGACGAAATCCCAGCCGCGGTCAGATCGAAAATCCCCGTAATGACACCAAGCCATCCCTCTTTCTCCAGCTCCGTCAATGCTCCGTGCACCAAGGAATTGCCGAAACTTGTAATGGGGATTGAAGCTCCCGCACCTGCAAATTTAACCAAGGGGTCGTACAAGCCAAATGCATCAGCAACCGCCCCTGCCACAACAAGTGTACTCATGGTATGTGCCGGTGTTAGTTTGACACCATCCATTAGAAGCTGCCCCACAACACAGATCAAACCGCCAACGATAAATGCCCACAAGAACTGCATGACTTTTATCCCTCCTTTTCTATAGCTACCGCATGTGCAATACAGGGAATACTTTCACCCTGCTGGTACGAGAGCGGAGATAACAGCGCCCCGGTAGCAACAACGAGCACCCGTTTAAGATCACCCTTCTGCATCCGGTTCAAAATGTGACCATAGGTGACGGTGGCAGAACATCCGCAGCCACTTCCCCCGGCAACAACATAAGGCTGTTTCTCCCGATCATAGATCATCAGGCCGCAGTCATTAAAAACCGTCTGTTCCATGGGAATGCCTTCTTTTTGCAGGAGTTCTTTCGTAATCGGCAGACCGACGGAAGCCAGATCCCCGGTCACAATGAGATCATAATAGCCGGGTTCCAATCCTGTATCCCTGAAATGGGAGATTATAGTGTCGGCTGCTGCTGGCGCCATGGCTGAACCCATATTAAAGGGATCTTTGATACCCAAATCCATAATGCGTCCAATAGTGGCTTTGGTAACAACGGGACCAACACCAGTACGGGAGACCACACCACACCCTGATCCTGTGACGGTATATTGCGCATAAGGCGGCTTCTGGGAGCCATACTCCGTCGGATACCGAAATTGTTTTTCCACCGTACAGTTGTGGCTCACCGTTCCTGCAAGGACATAATCTCCAGCTCCGGAGTCAACAATCATGGACGCTAACGCTAACGTTTCCATGGAAGTTGAACAGGCTCCAAAGACACCCAGGTAAGGCACACCCAGTTTTCGCGCTGAAAAGGAACTGCTGATAATCTGGTTCATCAGATCTCCACCAACAAAAAAGTGAAGCTCTTCCTTGGTGATATTTGCATTTACCAAAGCCAGTTGGGAGGCCTGTTCGAGCAATTTGCGTTCTCCCTTTTCCCACGTTTTCTCGCCGATCTCGAGGTTGTCATAGACATAATCGAAATCAGATGACAGTGGACCCTCGCCTTCTTCTGGTCCTACAACTGCGGCTTTACCGATGATCCGCGGACGATTCTCAAACTGCCATGTCTGGCGACCCAATCGTTTCATAGATGTCCACCTCCAAATCCCAAAAAGGCGTAAACGATCCCTACGACAAATGCTGCCACGACACCAAACACGATAACGGAACCAGCAAGTTTAAACATGTTGGCCCCTACACCGAGCACCAGTCCTTCAGCACGATGTTCCAGTGCAGCAGAACACATGGAATTGGCAAAGCCGGTAACCGGCACAGCAGTTCCTGCTCCTGCCCATTGAGCCATTTTATCGTAAACGCCGAGACAGGTTAGAATAACCGATATGAGAATCATGACCGCCACCGTAGGACTGGAAGCTTCCTTCGATGTCATGTCGAAACCGGCCATAAAAGCCTCTTGAATGGCCTGTCCAATCAAACAGACGGTACCCCCAACCAGAAATGCTTTGAGGCAATTTTTCAGGATTGGACGAGGCGGCTCATGTTTTTTTGCGACTTTTTTGTACTCCTTTTCATCCATGGACAGGGACGACGATTTTTTTTCGCTTCCGGATGCAGATTGAGCTGGCAAGATACAAGACCTCCTCTATGTGAAATGGTTCAAAGCTACGGCTGAATGCCAATGTGTGTAATCCTATATTCATTGTTTGTTAATAATCAGAAGGTTATGTATCCGGCGACAGACAGCATATGTTTCCAACAAGATCATGTTGTGGAAGCAGGATGGGAATACGCCGGTGCTGAGGACGTTTAGATACGTTCTATAAATAAAGAAGAACAATCACGAGCAAGATAAAAAGAACGATAAACAGTACTTTTTCCGTGCCCTCTTCTGGAGGCTTCATTGGATATATAGCTCCTTCCTAATAAACAGACCAACAAATATTGAACAAAAAGAACATCACAAAATGATGACATCTCCTCCATATATTCATATTCATTGAAGTGGCATCAGGGTTACGACTATAGCGGATAGAGTCATGAAAATTGGAAAGGTAAGCGCCCAAAACATGCCTTAAATACGTGACATAAACATGGACAATCACTTGCGCAAGGTTCATACTGTAATGTGACCAGTGGTTAAATAACAAGTCCTCAGCATATTAAAGTGCATGTTCAAAAAGATAAAAGACTTTATGAACTACATTTAAAGGACAACAGGCGGGTAGCCGTTCTACTGTGACCTGATTTACATACCAACAGAGGAGTTGTTGACACATGAATGAAAAAACGATGGATATGTTTCGTACGTTGACGGAATTTCCTTCCGCATCCGGTTTTGAACGTGAGCTTCGCGGCTGGATGAAAGATAAGCTTTCCGCTTATACCGATGAGTTCGTCCAGGATCGCCTGGGGAGTCTATTTGGTGTATTACGCGGGGAGGAATCCGGTCCCAAAGTTATGGTAGCCGGACACTTTGACGAAGTGGGTTTCATGACTACTGGCATTACCGAAACAGGTATGATCAAGTTCCGTCCACTGGGTGGATGGTGGAGTCAGGCTGTACTGTCTCAACGATTGGAAATCATCACACCTGATCGTCGGATTACCGGAGTTGTAGGTTCTACACCTGCACACTTGCTGGACGAGTCCCAGCGGAATAAACCTGTGGATCTGAATTCCATGTATCTCGATATTGGAGCAGACAACCGTGCGGAAGCAGAATCCTGGGGCATTCATCCAGGGATGCAGATCGTGCCGATCTGTGAATTTACGCCTATGGCGAACCCGAAAAAAATTATGGCCAAAGCGTGGGATAATCGTTACGGCGTAGGACTTGCACTTGAACTGGTTGAAGCGCTGCACAAGGAAAAACTGCCTAACACGCTTTATGCTGGTGCAACGGTTCAGGAAGAACTGGGGCTTCGCGGTGCACGTACGGCGGCCAATCTGATTCAGCCTGATATCTTCTTTGCACTGGACTGTAGCGCGGCAAATGATATGACAGGTGACAAACAGTCATTTGGACATATTGGAGAAGGCGCATTGCTTCGTATTTTTGACCCGGGTATGTTCACCCATCGCGGAATGGTGGAATATGTTCAAGATACGGCTTCATCCAATCAGGTTAAAATGCAGTATTTCATCTCACCAGGTGGTACCGATGCAGGTCAAGTTCACCTGAGTGGCATTGGTGTACCATCAATAGTTGTTGGTATCTGCGCACGTTATATCCATACCTCATCTTCCATCATTCATACGGATGACTACGATGCAGCCAAAGAACTGATCGTGAAGCTGGTCAAAGGTCTTGATCGGACAACGATGAATACCATAATTAATAACGCGTAAAAGTTGACAAGAGACCTCCTAACCATCGGGAGGTCTCTTTTTTATATTCACAACGATATCAGTTAGACACGTAGATTAATAGGCCGAACATTATAGGGAATTACACATAAGATACAATAACGGAAGATGGAATTAAACACCAAACAGCGGGGGACCTGTTATGGCAGTGAGAAGGAATGGAAAATCGAATAAAGGTTCCAAAAAAACAAATGCCGCAAACACCCTTCTCAATGGCAACCTTAAAGGAAGAAATCTGGAACTTATCGTTGCAGCATTACTGGTAAGTGGGAAGTTAAGAGTGGATGCGGTCACGTTGTTTCGAGAAGCTACACTGGTCGTTGAACTGGTTGGGCAGTATAAATCGCTACAAAATATTACACCATCGAATCAAGACAAACTGGTGCAATTCCTCGATGAGATCGGTGGCGATATGACGTTGAATGACGTTATACGGGCTTTCCAACAGAGAATCAATTCCTAAACGCCAAGAAATGAGGTAGAAGTGATGTCTGACTTTGACGGAAATGGGTTCGCTGAACTACTGATCATTGTCATTCTTGTTGTTTTATTTGTATTTGGTTCTTCCGATATTGACGACCTGACTGATTCTCCTTCTCAATCCTGAATTGGCTAAGTTATTACGATCCATTCATATGAAATGCATTCCTGTAAACGCCAGCCCACAATATGCGGGCTGGCGTTTTTGGATGGCTATAGAAATAGCGGTGAGAATGCAATCCAGGCCAAAATAAGAGTAAGCACAATGCAGACATTCTCTACAACGGCACCACGCTTGGTCCCTGTACTCATCAGATTCACCCGTATGCGCCACTTGAGCGGTGGTAACGGACGAATACCCCGATTGGTTAGTGAATCAGCCAACAGATGCATCGCATATGCCGTGCCTCCCGCTACCCAGATCTCCGGGCCCTGCTGCTGGGTCGTGCTGTACAACAAGCCAGCCCATATTGCGGTTCCGTACAGAGTATGTGTCAGTCCCCTATGAGTCAGTGTGGTGCAGAGCATTAACAAACTGCCTGCAATCAAGTTCCACGGTGCGAACGCGTGACCATAGAAAACCAGCCCAAGTCCAATCGCAAACATCAACACTTTGCGAAGCGAACGCGAAGGCAGGAATGACACGAGCGCTATGAGGATCGCAAGCAACAGGTTCCATGGTTTGGCATGAACATAGAAGTACACAAATACAGCTGTGGGCAACAGAATCGTCTGTAACAACCTGATCAGACTGTTAGGCAAGGCTCTGGATACCAGCAGCGAATTTGGCTCATCAATGTCAGGCAATAACGAACCAATCAGAGCAACCGTAACGGCCGGCGCAGTCACTGGCATACCGGCCAACTGCAGAACAGAAAGCGACACGCCTGTCCCGATAATAAGGTGGGATCTTCCCATCATGATGCAAAAACGTCCTTTCGAAGAAATCGGGAACAATACGGCCCAGTTCCGATTTTACAACGAAAACAAAATAAGAACAATAGTTCGCATTTCTTATTTGTATGAAAATAAATATAACTTTCTGTGATGGGGCTCACACTATTATATTTATGACTCTTCTATCTTTATTAGTGAATTAAATCACATAAACTATCTTCAACTACTTGTATAATTTCAAATATAAACCACTAAAATTGTTGGTAATGTACAGCGTCTATCCAAGGAGGCATACACACATGAACGGAAAAAAAGAGAAACTCGTTATCATAGGTAACGGAATGGCAGGAATTAGTACCGTTGAGCAAATTTTAAAATTAACTACGCGATTTGATATTACCGTTTTTGGCACAGAGCCCTATCCTAACTACAACCGCATTATGTTGTCTTATGTACTGGAAGGAAGCAAAACACTGGACGATATCGTGCTGAACGACCTTCACTGGTATGAAGATTACGGCATTACGCTGCACACAGGCACAACGGTTACACGAATCGATGCCGAGACACACGAAGTTGTGACTGAAGATGGAACTCGCGTTCCTTATGACAAAATCATCATTGCGACTGGCTCCAACTCCTTTATTCTCCCCGTACCAGGACATGACAAAGAGGGTGTTGTCGGTTTCCGTGATATCGCCGATTGTAATGTCATGCTGGAAGCTGCTAAGCAGTATAAAAGAGCGGCCGTTATCGGGGGCGGACTGCTAGGCCTTGAAGCTGCCAAAGGGTTGGTACAACTTGGCATGGAAGTTACCGTAGTGCATCTGATGGAAGATCTGATGGAGCGTCAGCTTGATCCGCAAGCTTCAGCCATGTTGAAGGCAGAACTCGAACGTCAGGGTATCCGCTTCAAAATGGGTGCGCAGACTTCCGAACTGCTGGGCGGCGAACGCGTTGAAGGGATACGTTTTGCAGATGATACGGTTCTGAATGTTGATTTTGTGGTCATGGCTGTAGGCATTAAACCCAATACGGCTGTAGCCCGTGAAAGCGGTATGGAAGTGAACCGGGGTATTGTCGTGAATGACTATATGCAGACTTCACTTGAGAATGTGTACTCGGTCGGGGAATGTACAGAGCACCGCGGGGTATGTTACGGCCTCGTTGCCCCATTGTTCGAGCAAGGTATGATTCTGGCGAAACATATCTGTGGTGTGGAGACCGCTCCTTATGAAGGTTCAGTTGTATCCACGAAATTGAAAATTTCGGGTGTGGACGTGTTTTCAACTGGTGAATTCATCAACAGCCCAGAGCACACCGTCATTTCGCACAAAGATGACTGGAAACGGACTTACAAAAAAATTCTGCTTCGTGATAATAAAATGGTTGGCGCCGTTCTCTTCGGTGACATTACGGATTCTGCCGAATTGCAGAAACTGATTAAAAATCAAACCGTAATGACCGAGGAATTGTATGGTTCACTCATGGGTACAGGCTGCGGCGGTCATAAGAAAGCAACCTCTGTTGAAACGATGCCCGAGGACGAGATCGTCTGTGGATGTAACGGGGTAACCAAAGGAACCATTGTTGATGTCATTACAAACCAGGGCCTTACCACTGTTGATGAAATCAAAGCCTGTACCGGTGCAACACGCTCTTGTGGTGGGTGTAAACCGGTTGTTGAACAGATTCTGCAATATGTACTTGGAGACAGTTTCAGTACTGGAGCCAAACAGGGTATCTGCGGATGTACTTCCATGGGACGGGATGAGATCGTAGCCGAGATTCGTGAAAAAGGATTACAAACGACCAAAGAGGTCATGAATGTACTGGGTTGGAGTCAGCCAGAAGGTTGTTCCAAATGTCGTCCGGCGATCAACTATTACCTTGGCATGATTGCACCAGACACACACGAAGATGAGAAAGAATCCCGTTTTGTTAACGAACGGATGAACGCGAATATTCAAAAAGATGGAACGTATACGGTTGTACCTCGGATGTACGGCGGGGTGACTACACCAGCGGACCTCAAACGTATCGCTGACGTTTCAGTCAAATATGATGTAAAAGCAGTCAAAGTGACTGGCGGTCAGCGTCTCGATTTGATTGGTGTTAAAAAAGAAGATCTGACCAAAGTCTGGGCTGAACTGGATATGCCTTCAGGTTATGCATACGCCAAATCGCTGCGTACGGTCAAAACATGTGTCGGCTCCCAATTCTGCCGATTCGGTACACAGGATTCCATGGCCATGGGCGCTCGCATCGAACGTAAATTCGAACGTCTGGATCTGCCAGCCAAGTTTAAATATGCCGTCAACGGTTGTCCGCGAAACTGTGCAGAGGCATGTACCAAAGATATCGGTATCGTTGGTAACGACGGAGGCTGGGAAATCTTCATCGGTGGTAACGGCGGTATTAAAGCAAGACTGGCTGATTCCTTATGCAAAGTGAAAACGGATGAAGAGTTGATTGAACTGTGCGGAGCCATCATGCAATATTACCGCGAGACAGGTAACTATCTGGAACGGACGTCCGAGTGGGTGGAACGCATGGGTCTGGAGCATATCCGTTCGGTTGTTGTGGATAACCTTGAGGAACGTAAAGCGTTGATGCAGCGGATTGAATTTGCACTTGAGCATGTTGAAGAACCTTGGCAAAAAGCGATTCGCAATGAAGAAGGCCAAAGTAAAATGTTCCATGGCATCGAAGTATCAGCTCGTCCATAAGTAAGCTTGCAGATTAATACTGCCGGAATGTTAAATATAGATAAGGAGTGGTTTAAGATGACGACAAAACAATCAGGCACCTACTTCCCTGCCGGAGTAGTTGAAGAATTCCTGCCACGAATCGGAAGAGTAGTTGAGATTAAGGATCATCAGCTTGCTGTCTTTCTTGCATCGGATGGTACCATCTTCGCTGCGGATAATCACAACCCCCATCCTAAGGGTGGGCCGCTGGCTGAAGGCATCGTGTCCGGGCATTATCTGTACGATCCGCTGTATGATTGGAAAATTGACCTGACTACAGGTCTTGTGCAAGCACCGGACAACGGTCAAGTACAGATGTATCCGGTAAAGGTAGAGAACGGCCAGGTTTGGATCGAAATATAGCGAAACGTTCAAAGATTGATGCAAAATAATGGGGGAAACCGTGATGTATACACCAAGTGTTGAGGGAATTATTGAAGCTGCGGTTAAAAAACGGGATCAAATGAACGCAAGCCTGTCACGATATATGGTTGCTGCCTTGATGGCTGGTGCCTATGTAGGGCTTGGCATCGTTCTGATCTTCAGTATTGGTGCTCCGCTCCTAGCGGCACAGTCACCACTGCAAACTATGTTGATGGGTATGTCCTTCGGACTCGCGCTCACGCTGGTCATCTTTGCCGGATCGGAACTGTTTACAGGTAACAATATGTTCTTTACCATGAGTACACTGGCAGGCCGAACCACAGTGAACGAAACGCTGAAGAACTGGGGGCTCGTCTTTGTTGGTAACCTGCTCGGCGCAATTCTATTAAGTCTACTCATTGTCGGTAGCGGTCTGTTCAAAACGGCCACACCGGAACATCTGTTATTCGTTGTCTCTGCCAAAAAGATGGCGGCGCCCGTGTCTGAGTTGTTCTTCCGCGGCATTCTCTGTAACTGGCTCGTCTGTCTGGCGATCTGGATGGCAGCTCGCTCCAAAGAAGATATCGCCAAACTTGTTCTGATCTGGTGGTGTCTGTACGCATTTATCGCAAGTGGTTATGAGCACAGTGTTGCCAATATGACTTTGCTGTCTTTATCCTGGTTGCTGCCAAACCACCCGGATACAATCACGATGGCAGGCTGGTTCCATAACATGATTCCGGTAACGCTTGGTAATATTATCGGCGGTGCCCTCTTTGTTGGAATGGCGTATTGGTATACTTCTCCGGTACGAAAAAAAGCATAATTCTTGATTCAACTGCACTTATGTAGCCTAGAGCACAACATCTACACACACTGAAGCCACGATGGATGCCGAACTCACGTTCAGTCACACATCGTGGCTTTTTATTGTTTGTCAATAAGCTGCTACTCTCTCGTACGGTTACCTTTAATCCTCCCGTAATCCTCTCGTCCTTCTATAGAGAATTAAAACTTCATTTTACCTTCGTCGCTATCCGCGTTAATCCACAGTTGACATAACTGGCGTATAGTCGACTCATACTCACACTTATACTCAACCAGCAAAGGATGAACGCTTATATGGGGATTCACACATACTTCAGGTCACTGAATGATCTTGAACGTATTATTCGTACACCTGGCAAATTCAAATTCGAAGAACATAGCGTATCCGCTCATTCCTGGAAAGTGGTACAGTACGCCAAAACGCTCGCAGATATTGAGGAGCAACATGGAACTACAATAGATTGGAAGAAGTTATACGAAATTACGAGCAGTCATGATTATGGCGAAATCTTCATCGGTGATATTAAAACACCCGTCAAACATTATTCACTGGAACTGCGTTCGATGCTGCAAAAGGTGGAAGAAGGCATGGTTGAACATTTTATTAATGAAAATATTCCTGAAGAGTTCCAGCCTATTTTCCGCAGACAGCTGCGTGAGGGCAAAGACCAATCGGTTGAAGGACTGATTCTCGAAGTCGCAGACAAGATGGATCAGGTATATGAAGCCTTTGCTGAGCTCCAACGTGGCAATACGGAGAAAGAATTTATCGTTATGTACCGTTATGCGTTGGTCAAAATCAAAAATATCGACCTCCACTGTGTGCAGTATTTCCTGGAACAGATTCTCCCCGACATGATCGAAGAAGGTATCCGCTCCCCGTTTGATATTCGCAAAATAACCGAAGAAGCTCTGGCCCAGTAATCAGCTCAAGTCAACATCGTGCTCATCATCCATGGACAGGGCTTTTTTTCGTTCCTGCAATTGCAGTCGGTACTCGCTAGGGTACATGCCCGTTTTGTTTTTGAAGATCCGGCTGAAATAGTGGGAATCACTATACCCTACCGCTCCACCAATAGTCTTGATATCCATATTCTCGTGCGTGACGAGCATACGTTTTGCTTCATTAATCCGCAGACCTGTCATATATTTTAGCGGAGTCTCACCCGTTACTTTCTTAAAACACTTCCCCAGATAGTCCACACTAAAATGCATCTGTCCCGCCATGTCCTGGAGTGTAATCTCATGCATGTAATTCTGCTTCAA
Source organism: Paenibacillus sp. FSL M7-1414 (assembly GCF_038003195.1). Taxonomy (NCBI): domain Bacteria; kingdom Bacillati; phylum Bacillota; class Bacilli; order Caryophanales; family Paenibacillaceae; genus Paenibacillus; species Paenibacillus sp. FSL M7-1414. Next base: position 4,917,203 of record NZ_JBBOOS010000001.1, read on the forward strand.
ATACAACTTAACGGCCTCTGCGATATCCTCCGGCTTCACCTGCTCATCCAGCACGGCACTGACATGCGCAAGCGAATCCACAGCGCTCCCAAGCTTCAATTCCATCGCATCCAGCAGTGTCCGAAGCTGTTCTTCCGATAATGGTTTGAGCAGATAATCCTCCACCTTGTAACTGATCGCCTGCCGTGCATATTCGAATTCATGATAACCACTCAGAATGACAATTTTCACATGCGGATAGGCAAAGTACAGATGTTTGGCGAGTTCCAATCCATTCATTACCGGCATCTGTATATCAGTTACAACCAGATCAGGTACGGAATGTTCAATGAGCTGTAACGCTTCCTGACCGTTCCGCGCCTCACCGATCACCTCGAACCGGGTGCCCAGTTCCCTGAATTTGCGTGAGACATTCCGGCGAATCAGGGCTTCATCTTCCACAATAATCGTTCTATATTTGATTGTCATGGGTTCAGTCATGCTCCTTTCGAATGGAACCACCTATGGTAATCTGGACACCGCCGGAAGGCTTGTTCGTAATCTGCATGTGGGCTGCCGTGCCATACCATAATTTCAATCGGACCCATATATTTTTGAGTCCCATGCCGTTGATTTCGAGGTCAGGCATACGCTCCCACTCCTGTGACTGTTCGATGTAATGCATGATCTTGGCAAGTGCCTCGGGTTCCATGCCAGGTCCGTTGTCTTCCACGTGGATCTGCCAGGTCTGCTGTACCGCATCCATATCTCCAGTAATATTCAGTTTCCATGGAGGGGTATCACCCAGTCCATATTTCATGGCATTTTCGAGTAGTGGTTGTACCATCAGCATCGGAACCTGGATATACTTCATCTCTTCCGGAATATGAAACTCGTAGTGCAGATCATCCTCAAACCTAATCTTCATACACTCCAGATATCGCTCACAATAATCCAATTCTTGAGACAGGGGGACCCCGTTCTTACCCGGAGTAGAAATATAACGCAGCATAGACGCAATATTGGCGCAGAACGCGACAATCTGCTCATTCATGCCTTCTTCCCCCATGATGCTAATATTAGTGATGTTGTTATAGAGAAAATGCGGGTTCATCTGGGATTGCAGCGCCAGTAATCTCGCTTCTGTCTCCTGAGATTTCATCGCCAGCCTGTCCTGAAACGATTGCACAAGCTGTTGATTCAGCCGGATAAACGTATCATTCAGCTCATCCATCTCCCGAATAGAACCGGGATGCTCCAGCTTGAACAACTGACCCGAATCCTGACCCGATACCAGATCATTCTCACCCGTTTTCTGAATAATACGCTGCAAACGATGTAGCGGCAAAGTAACCCGTTTGGAGATCAGATACGAGAGAATCAGAATCAGCATGAGAGTAGCTAACGTGGCACCGATAAACATCACAGCCATCCGGTTGAGACTCGCGAAAAGGGACTGTTTGGACTGCATGACAATAACGGTCCATCCCGTCTCCTGTGACGTCATGTACGTCATCATTTGTTTGGACTGACTCAAAGGATCGGTGATCTCCTGCATCGTATCAGGCGGAAATGAAAGATTTTGAATCAAGTCCACATCATCGAAATGGCCTGCTTGAGAAGCATCGGCATCCGAAGAAAGTGGATACAACCTTGTATTTTGTTCATCCACTACATAGATCCGAAGATCGTCGTTATTTGTCTGCAAATCATTCAAATGCTGGAACAGGGTTCCGGCATCCTGCAAAATCTCAACGACGCCCTGACTGACATAGTTGCCATCTTTGTATACCCGTGTAAGCGAAATGTAAGGTTGATCCGTTTTCCCCTCGCCGGTCGGCATGGGCAAGGCTCCGCCCTCTAACAATTGGATCACTCGCCAGCCACTCCGCTCCCAGGTTTCCTTGTACCACGGTCGCTGAGTCAGGTCTACCGACAGTTGACCGTTGAATGCACCCGCTCCCAGCATCTTGCCATTCACATCATAGATATTGGCCTGTTTGGCTGTATTGGAGCTGCTGATGATCGCGAGAATGACATCAATTAATGTGGTTGTATCCTTATACAATGCCGGATCACTCGTCATTGTCTGCTCACTGCCTTCTGCTGGTGCCAAGTAGTGACTGAAGTGTTCTTTGACCAGATTGGAATACACAATATTCATGGAGAAGTTGTTCATTTTCACCACTTCCTGATCCAGGTTACTGACAATTGATACCCCCAGTTGTCTCTGCTGTTCTTCACTTCGCTGACGAATGTCACTTGCGAGAAAAACATACAGAAGCCCCGCCACAATCAGCGAAAAGATAATAAATACCGCAGAGTAATAGGCAAACAGACTTTGCTGAAGCGTTCCAAATCGATATCGCAATCCTCACACACCTCGTCCTATGATGATATCTGTCACACCATTCGAAAATGTCCACCCAACAGAACGCTTTTGTCTATTGAGCACATCCCTTGTTCACAGTAAAGTTATCCACATAAGAATACGCTTACATTAAGCGTTTCGGCAAGTGACAATTTTCTTTATATTCCGGGAGGTTCAATGATGAGAAAACGATTTCTATTTTCACTTGCAAGTGTGCTCCTGCTCTCCACTCTGCTGCTTGCCGGGTGCAACTCAGGTAAAAGTACGGAAGGTTCGGGTAAGGTGACTCTCACGTTTGGAACAAGTCAATCCGGTATTCCGCGTACAGGCATCATGCAGACGATGGCCAAGGAATATGAGCAAGAGACGGGTGTCAAAATTGACTTTCAGGTCGTCCCTGACGCACAGTGGCGGGACCTGATCAAGGTGAAGCTGGCCTCTGGCGAAGCACCTGACATTTTCAATGTCGATGTGGACCCACTGAGCATGCCGGCTAACGTAAGACCGGAGGAAAATGCCATTGACCTGACCAATGAGGAATTTACAGGTCGGATGTCTGAAGAGATTTTGCCAACCGTCAGTCACAATGACAAGGTGTACGGAGTTTCTTTTGCACCAACGAAAATCTGGTATGTGTACTATAACAAGCGTATCTTCCAAGAGCTCGGCATAGAGCCTCCTACATCCTATGCCGAATTCAAGGCAATCAGCCAGAAAATTAAGGATAAAGACATTATTCCGTTCTATCAGGCACCTGCCAGCGGCTGGTATCAGGTTCTGCCTTTGTTCGAAACGGGACCTAACTATGAGCAAACAACAGCGGGAACCTACGAGAAATTAAACAACAATGAGATGAAAGTCGCAGATATGACACAGCTTAGGACGGTCATTGAACAGTTGAAAGAATTTGCGGATCTCGGTTATTTCGGCAAAGACTTCTTGTCCAATACGGTAGAAGCGGGCATTGAAGCGTTTGGTCAGGAGAAAGCGGCCATGCTGCTACGGGTGCCAGGTACGGAAAAGGAAGTGTCCGAAGCGTATCCGGAAATGGAAGACAATATGGGGTTCTTCGTCATGCCGTGGGGAGATAATCAGACGATTGGAGTGAATCCGGGCGGATCGGCTGCGATGTTTGGTAACAAAAACAGTAAACATCCCGAAGAAGTGCTGAAATTCTTCCGCTGGATTACCAAGCATGATCATCTGCAACGTGTGTTCGATGAAGGTGAAGGTAATCTGACGATCTGCTGGCCGGAAATTGAACCAAAGCTGACACAGGACTATATTGATTATGAGAAAAATCATGAAAAAGGTACGGTCATGCAGGCCGCTGTAAAATACATTGATCCACAATGGATGGATATTGGCAAGGACTTGTCAGGCATGTTCGCTGGCGCAATGACACCGGATCAGATTTTGCAAAATATTGATAAACGTCGTGCTGAACAAGCCAAAGTGCTGAAAGATGAGAAGTGGCAGTAACAGCGCAGATCACAGATAAACATAAACGCTGAACAGCGTTACATGCAGCGGGCATTTGCCCGCTTGTGTATTTTGGCAGGAAGGAAAGGTGTTACCGGTTATGAATGCAAACAAAATCTATCCCTGGTATTTCTCATCTGGAGCGATTGTATTATATCTGCTGTTCATCGTTGCTCCCGCCCTGCTGGGCATCTATTATTCCTTCACCGATTGGAACAGTTATAGTTCGGAAAAGAACTTTATTGGTCTGGAGCATTTCCGTACCATTCTGGCGGGTGATCCGACCTATCTTCTTTTTATCAAAAACACAGTCCTGTTTACCCTGGTTACATCCATCGCCAAGACGGTTCTCGGCTTGTTTCTGGCCCTGCTGCTGGTCAGCGGTGTAAAGGCCGCCAATCTGCACCGGATGATTATCTTCTCACCACAGGTGCTATCGTTCCTGATTGTTGGACTTGTGTTCAAAAGTCTGCTCGACCCCAACAACGGGTTCGTTAACGTGACTCTGCGTTCCATGGGACTAGACGTTCTCGCCCAGAACTGGCTGGGCTCCCTGACCTGGGCCATGCCATCCATCATGGCAGTGGACACGTGGAAAGGCATGGGGTACATCATGGTGCTGTTCATCGCCGGACTGCTCGCGATTCCACGTGATTATTACGAAGCAGCATCCATTGATGGCGCCGGCTTCGGGCAGAAGTTGTTCCGGATCACCATTCCGATGCTGATGCCTACCATTACCATCGCCACGGTACTTAATATTACATACGGGCTGAGAGTATTCGATGCCGTATACGTGTTAACCAACGGTGGCCCCGGTAACGCGACAGATGTCATCAATACGGCTGTCTATTCCTCTTTTGCCAAAGGATATTGGGGACTGGGCAGTGCGCTATCTACCATTCTGTTTGTCATCATGGCAATCATCTCCTTTTTCATCATTCGTTTGATGAACCGAAAGGTGGAATACTGACATGCGATTGAGAAAAAGATTGGCTTCGATCGGGTTAAATGCTCTCGCCTGGCTGCTCAGCCTGGTGGTCTTGATTCCTTTTGTCGTCATTGTACTGAATTCATTCAAGTCGGACGCCGAGGCCAAAGTGCTGAAACTGACGCTGCCCGAGAAGTTTATCTTCGAAAATTACAAAATCGTCTATGAACAAGGACACTTGGGAGGTTCCTTTTTCAACAGTCTGCTGCATTCCGGGGCTTCTTCCCTGCTATTGGTGTTTGTTGTGGCCTTCTCGGCCTTCACGTTATCCCGCAACCATTCGAAGCTCAGCAAGTTTCTGTACTTTTTCCTGATTCTTGGTATCACACTGCCGCTCAACTACATTCCGCTGATGGAAGTCATGAAGTCCATGGGTATGATCAATTCACATGTCGGCATGATTCTGCTCTACACGGCTATGGGTATTCCAATCTCGCTGTTCATTACGTATGCGTTTGTGTCTAACATCCCGAAGGAGCTGGATGAAGCCGCGATCATGGACGGATGTAATGGGATCAAGCTGTTCCTGCGAATCATTGTACCTTTGTTAACCTCGGTGCTGGTAACGGTATTTGTTCTTAATTTCCTGAGTGTCTGGAATGAGTTTACTGCCCCACTCTATATGCTGAATACAGTGGAGATGTGGCCGATGACGCTGGCTGTATATAACTTCTTTGGACAATTCAGTGCCCAGTGGAATCTGGTCAGTGCCGATATCGTGCTCACGTCATTGCCTGTGTTAATTGTGTTCCTCATTGGGCAAAAGTATATTGTAGGAGGACTAACTTCAGGGGCGGTTAAAGGGTAAGCTCCACCGACAATCCAAATACACAAACACTCTTGTCTAAGTACATCTTCTGACTCCTCAGCACAAAAAGCCCTTGTCTGCTCATCGTGTGAATAACTTCTTCGTACAGAAGAAGTATCACACGCTGCTGCGGACAAGGGCTTACACTGTTGGATTCGAATTAATCGTGCGCCAACCCGCCAACATCGGATGGAGCTGTTATATCTGGGCTCTGCTCCAGAGATTTGATCATTTTCAAACGGGATGTGATTATTGCGATCAGAATAACAAACAGACCCGCGATGATAAACAGAAAGGCAATACCTCTGCCTGGCCCAGTTCCAATAATTTGACCAACAGACGAAGCCAGTGCTCCCCCCTCCATCAGTAACGGATTAAACACATGGTCGGCCAGAAAACCAGCCAAACTGTACGCGATAATAAACCCGAGTTGTGACAGAATACCAATGATTCCCCATACCCTGCCCTGCTTATCGTTGGCGATATTGTTTCGCACCAGTACATCTGCGCTCATATTGACAAACGGCAGTGATGACAGGAACAGAAAACCTGCGAAGATAATAAAATAAATGTTGGTGGATATGCCCAGAAGTGAAAAGGACAAACCGCACAAAATCAGACCCATCACAAGCACACTTGCGTATCTCTTTGTTATTGTAAATATGCCGATGCACAAGCTGCTAATCAACATGCCGATGGCGCTAACAGACTGAAACGTTCCAAGTGTCTTTGCATCCGTGAATGACAGAAGCATCGGACCAATGAGTGTCTCCAGGAATCCCAGATAAAAGGTGACAAGTGAAATAATCACCACCAGCAACAGTACTCCCTTGTTGGTTACAACTTCTCTCCAGCCCTCTTGAATATCGGTGATCCAGTTTTTTCCTTCTCGATCCTCTCGCTCCACCTTCATGCTCTTCCGAATAACCAGCACAGCCAGAATGGCAACCAGGAATGTCAGAATATTAATGACCAGAATGACTTCAATGGTTGTTATACTAAGCAGAATGCCCGCAATGATCGGTGAAAACAGAAACTTCGAGGATTCAGCCAGTTGTACAAGACCGCTTCCTTTCGAGAATTGTTCCTTATCCAGCAGGTCCGTAGCAGAGGCCTTATATGCCGGGCTCTGCAACGCGGAAAACACGGAACTAAAGGCCACTCCCACATAGATATGCCATAATTGGATATCACCTGTGAGCATAATGGACAGAATGAAAATCAAACCGGCTGCCGACCCCAGGTCGCCGATAATCATCATCGTTCGACGGTCGAATCGGTCTGCCAGTACCCCTCCAATAGGTCGAAGCAGGATATTCGGCAGAAACGTGAATAAGGTAATCAATGCAACACTTGTTGCCGTATTCGTTTTTTCGAAGGCATACACCCCCAGGGAGAAGGCTGTAAGTCCAATCCCAATCATGGAGATGAGCTGACCGAACCATACGACCAGAAACTTTTTAAATGATTTTTGAACGGTATGTTCCATGGATGATACTCCTTTCTCGGCTAACCTTGATTCGGAAAATAGAGACGAGTGACGTAGGCGAAGCTTCCTTGTTCTGCTCCCAGCACACGTTCCATAATATGTGTGAATGCTTCAACCTTTTTTTGGAGTTCTTCCTCCTCCCATTGAAAGATGCCTCGATCCAGCAAAAATTGTGACGATACGAGCAGGAATTCGATGGATTCCTTTGGGTTAGGTGTATGAAATACACCCTCCTGAATGCCCTGCTCTACCACCTCGGCCAAGATGGGACTTAATCGAATTACCGTCTCTACAAGACTCTTTTGGTGCATCTCCACATTATGAACACTGTGCAATTGCTCGATGAGATCATGTTTTCTGCCGTCAGGCTGATTCTGCGCCATCATGATGCGAAAAATTTTGTCATGGGCGTTCATTTTGGGATCGGACACCACGTGCCTGGCCGATGCCTCCCCGCTCAGAATAAAACGCATCACGATGGCGTTCATAACCTCTTCCTTGGACTGAAAATAATAATAAAATGTACCCTTGGCAATGTTGCACGCCTGTAGGATATCCATGACCGTAGCTTTGGTATATCCCTTTGTTACGAACAGAATCTCGGCAGCATCCAAAATCTCGTTCCTGCGTTCTTCCGGGTTTTTTATCAGTCTCATATCCTGGCCTCCGATACGTTCGACCGACTGTCGGTCTATTGTAGTCATGGAGTTCTTTTTTTAGAACCCCATTTCAGTCAACCATTGCGCCAAATGGCTTTCCCTTGTTTTTAGATCCTGACGCTCTCTTGCATATTTTCCAATATTTCTGTCTGCAACCAGCTTACCGTCCATCATAAACAGTACACGTTCCGATCTGGCAGCGACTTTCACATCATGGGTCACCAGCAGAATGGTTGTACCCGTTGCATTAATATCGCCCAGAATATCCATGATCTCATACGTTGATTTGGAATTCAGCGCCCCCGTTGGTTCATCGCCGAATAAAATATCTGGATTATTGATCAGTGCACGGCAGATGGCAATCCGTTGAAGCTGTCCGCCTGAGGCTTGGGTGATGTTATGCCCAGCAAGCTCATCAATCCCCATTTTTTTCATTAATGACATCGCCCGTGTATTAATCGTTTCTCTGCTGCTATTCTTGGCCAGATACGCGGAAAGTACGATATTGTCTAATAGATTCAGATTCTTGAGCAGATGAATATTTTGAAAGATGAATCCCATCTTGGTCAAACGTAGACTTGCCAGATCCCTCTCCTCAAATGCAGATATTTTTTTGCCATTAAAATAGACACTTCCAGCACTAATCTGATCCATACCACTTATGTTGTACAGTAAGGTAGACTTGCCTGAGCCAGATGGCCCCATGATGGAAACAAATTCTCCCTTTTTTAATTGAAGGTTGATATCTTTTAAGATGTTATGTTCTTCATTCTCGCCGATCGCTACGGATTTATTCACGTCTTTAGCCTCAAGTATAGTTGTCATCGTTGATCCTCCCTATTCGACAATCATTTTGGATATGCTCGTTTCCTTGATCGATTGGATACTAATCCATGCTGTCAGTACAATCGTGCCCGCAAGTAACAAAGGACACAAAATATATGCCTGTAACGGGTTAACAACAAAGACGATATTGGAAGCACCAAACGTCGACATAATGGCACTAACCAGCAACGGACCCAACGTATTGGACAATATCGTTCCAGTAACAACCCCTAAGATTAATATGACAAGTGACATCACGACATACTTGAACTTGATTTTAGACAAGGCAAACCCAAGGCTTCTTAGTACAGCAATGTCGTTGTTGTCCTTGGCTACTAACATCTGAAGGAACAGTGCTGTAATTAAAATAGATATGAAGACACCGATGACCAAGGCCAGCATCGTCACCATTTTCAATTGTTGGATGGTTCCGCCTAATGTCTGATCCAGATAACCTTGAAGATCGGTTACTTTGGCTGGCGAGAAAGCCGCCTCATATTCAGCAATTTTGGTAGCCATGTCCCCGCGATTATTCAGATCCAAACTGACCACATACCACAACACACTATCCTTGTTGTAAGGTAATAAGGCCTTCGCCGTTTTCCCACCATTCGTTACGTCCTGGTATATTCCGCTGACCGTCATCATCTGGTCCTTGCCATTAACCAGCAAGGTAAGTTGCTCACCAGTCTTCAGGCGCAGCTCGCTACTATTTGCATCAGATAAAGCAATTTCATTCTCGGTTGTTGGCGCATTACCGCTAACATATGACAATGGGAAAATACTGAAATCCCCAGTTTCTACACTCAGATTGTCGTAACTTCCTTCCGCATTTTTAATCTTGAACTGGCTTGTTACCAATGGGGAATACGTTTTGATGTCTTTATCATTTTGGATCTGGGCAACCAGATTGTCATAACGCTGCTCCACATCATCTGTGTGCCTCAAGTCAATGCGAATATCACTTTGTCCAACACCCATATAAGAAATAAAACTTGGCGCCTGCAAAGTGTTCAGGAAGTTGACCGGCACAATCATGATAAATGAACTGACTACAAAGACGAACAACAATAATCGGAACATCTTGATTCGCTGTATGACTTCCTTCAGACCAAGAAAGACAGGTACGGAAGACCAGCGATTGCGGGACAAACTAAGCCGGTTTCGAATGATCTGTGTATCTCCCAGGCTCCCGGTACGGAGAGCATCCACCGCGGAGAAGGAACGAAAACGCCGCAGTACCGTTCGACAGAACAGAACAACCATGGCAAATATTATTCCAGCGGCTAATAACGGAATCGCGAAATGCAACAAGGTTGCAGGTGCTTTTCCCATATACAACATGATGTTGGAAACAAATAGTCTGTTAACGCCAAGTGATGCAATGTAACCAAGCACGGATGCAAATCCCGCCATAAATACATACTTCATCAGATACAGTCTCTTAATATCCTTCTCTGCAATCCCTATCGCTTTCATGACACTAATCTCACGATAATCCTCTTCGATGGTCGCAAGCATCGTGAATCGGATGCAAAGCATTGCAATCAGAATCAGCACAAGACTGACCAGAATAATAACGGCTGCAATAACTCCGTCGGTCATCGCATTCAGTACCTGGAACAGCCCATAGGTTACGACTGGACCCGCGTTAGGAAGTCCGGCATTTTGGTAAGCCTGGGTAAATTCACTCGTCAGTCCGGGATCCGTCAACCGGAATTCAATGAGGTACTCCATCTCTCCGATGCTCTGCTTCAGTTCCTGCAAATTCCCTGCACTCACAATAAAACGTTTGGAGTGGACAACCGATGGATTCATCTGAGCATCACGGACAAAATCAACGATGGTGTAAGAACGCTCAAATTGACCATTATCGATCCGAACCTGGTCGCCCACGCTCAATTTTTTTTGCTGCATGTAATATACCGGAACCGCGATCTCCCCATCGTTCACCTGAATAATCTCACTGTCCAGATTCAACAAATAGTCGAAACCCTGATTCTGTGTAACAAAGTCAATGTCCATAACGCTGTTCTTTTCGGACTCTGCTCCGAGAAACAGATTAGAGCCGTCAATGTTGGCCATTTCCACAATCTGATGCTGCTGGACCATAGCATTTTCTTCAGCCCATGTGTTCACTTTGACCTGATCGAGTTCTCCGGCATGCATTTGCACAAAGTGTGGTGTTTTGGATTCAGAAAATAGATATTGGATGGAACTCGTCAGTTCCATAATCATTCGTGACCCCGAAGATACCAGCAATGCGGCCAGCAGTACAAAAATAAACAACGCAGCCGTAATCCCTTTTTTTCTCGTTATATCGTTTCTCAGCATTCGTAGCAGCATAAACGAACATGGCTCCTCTCATCTACAAGTTGTTCCTATTTATCTGGAGTCATAAAGCTTGTCAGACAATGCGCCACCGTTGAAGGTTGATGCATCATGAACATGTGAGCACCCTCTTTGATGGTTTGAAGCTTCATGGATGTGCCGAAATATCGGCCCCATCTCAACGCTGATTGAAGGGTAACGGTACGATCCCGTTCTCCCCACAGATACAACACCGGCAATGAGAGCGGCTCATATTCAAGCGTTGCTGCAGATTCCAGCATCCTGAAATCCGCCCGGATGACGGGCAGAAAATAATTCAATAATTCTTTTTCATGTATCAGTTCTTGCGGGAGAGCTTCATAGGAAAACAGATGATCAATCAGATTTTCGTCTGACATCCGATCATAATTCTGCATCCCGCATTCGTCAGGCGTGTTGCAGGCAGATAACACAAGCCGTAGCGTTTTAGCTACATCTGGACGTTCCTGACATAAGCGCTGCGCAACGAAGTAGGCTGTAATCCCTCCCAGACTATGTCCAAATAACAGACTGCCGGGCTGTATAACATCCAGGAGCTTGCTGGTATACAGTTCTACGAGTTGCTGCATATGCTCCAGGGGTGTTTCGGTGTTCAGACCATGACCCGGGGGCGTAAACGCCCAAATTTCCGTGTCAGGAAGGTACGGCACTAGGGGCTGAAAACTGTTGGAGTTGCCACCGAGATAAGGAAAACAGACCATTTGTCTGTTTCCCTCCCCCTTTTGTAGCTGCTCCAAATAGATCGGTTCCATCACTTATCCACCACCATAACCAGGCTTACTTTCTTTCCAGAACATATGCAGGGAATGTCTGAAGTGAAGTATCCACATTTTTACGCTTGAAGATGACATGTATGACAATAGCCGATATTGCAAAAAAGAAGAATTGCATAATTTGAACTTGCGGATTAAAGTAGTACAAATCAATTTGACTTCCTGTGGCTACAAGCCAGAATGCAAGCAGATAAAACAGAAGTGTACCTTTGGTTGCATTGAAGATATAACTTTGGAACACGATAAATGCCATAAGCTGAACAACGTAGTATATGTAAGTGGTTGAGGTGCCAAAAGAGGAAATCAAGTATCCTGGAAGCACCCATAATCCGAACAACAGGCCGGTAATCAGACCACTTGTTATATTATTTTTTAACTTCCCTTGCAAGAATGGAAGCAAAAATCCGATCCAGCCAAACAGCCCACCAATCAGCCCCGTCTCCTTGATCAGATTCACAATCCCCAACCAGATCATTTCAGGTACACTATATGTCAGTTCAGGGACCGGTATGCCGAATAACAAGGAACCAAAGTGCATTGTTGATGCAAAGATGATGGAAATTCCAATAATGAGCGGTATCCAGAACAGGTCCTGTCTGCGCGGAACCAGCTTCATAAACATTCCTTTTAGTGCTTCCGTTCCGCCCATCACATAACATGTAATTAATCCGGCAATGGAAGGTGAATACAGAGCAACGATCGCAAGTGGATGCATCAAGGTTAACTCACCTGTTATGGGTACAATAAAATCCGCAAAGAACATGAACAAACTTGCGATTCCATAACATGTGCCAAAGGAAATTCCCAAAAACAAATACATATATTTGTTGGACGGGCTGGTTGCCGGACTTGTGACTGGACGAATGGATGCCTGATTAGCTGTAATCATAGTGCCGCCTCCTTCTCAGTCAACTTTCTCTCAATAAGATCATGCAAACGGTTAATCGTGCAGAAATTAGCCAAATCCAGATCTTCATTTGCTATCTCAATCTGGAATCTACGCTCTACAAAGTCCACCAAACGCATCGCAAAGAGCGAATTGACGAACCGCTGCTCAAAATAATTGTCATTATCATTAATTTGAGTGTCCTCATGATCCATGGTGAGGTTGTTCCCGATAAACTCCCGAATTTCCTGACGATAATCCACTGCCCTTCCCCCTTGTTATTGATGTTGCCCCTCGGGCACTAAAACCTCAATGTAGTCTGGAAATTCTACAGCCTGCTGCAAATCATGATAAAACAGTACTCTTCCTTCCTGATCTGCAGATTGCTGCTTGAAACCGGCAAAGCGATAGCTGATATTCATCATCCGGTTCCTTCCGGTATCCCTAAAGTCCGCAAGCATCTGTTTGCCCTGCTTCTGAGCTTCACGCATGATATACGTTAGCAGTACACTCCCTGCTCCCCTGGACATCACTCTGCAAGACATCAGAAGCATGTTTAGCCGCCATACTTTCTGCTGCATGTGAATTAGTGCAAGCCCAATTTTGCCATACGTACCGTATTTGTCTTCGAGTTCACACACCAATAACATATGGTCCTGCGAGGTCATCAGTTGGTGCAGCTCCTCGTAACTGTAGGTAATTCCCGTTGCATTTAGCTGATTGGTGCGAACGGTAAGTTCCTCTGCACGTTGAAGGTCATCCTCAGTAGCCTCGTAGATGGAAAATTTCATGTCGAGCGTAGCCAGAAATTGTTCTGAAGGTCCCTCATACTGTTCCTCAGCCTGTTTACGGAGCGTATCCGCCTGGTACATCTGCCTTCTGCACGCAGAGTCGGCTGTAATGAATCGAGGCATCAGCCTTGGGTCATCAAGCATGGTTTCATATTGATCCGCATGAAGTACCTGAATGTCAGCATGTACACTTTGCACTTCTTCCAGTTCAAAAGGTTGATCATCCACAAACAAAATCGCATCCATGCCGATATTAATGTTCTGCTGAATCCGCTGAACAGAGACGGACTTCGCATCCCAATGGATTTCGGGATATAGAAAATATTCGGCGATGCCCAGTTCGTTTAGTTTCGCCCAAGCTAGCTCTGCATCATTTTTACTGGCAACAGAGTGCAAAATACCTCGCTGGTCCAGTTTTTCAATCACCTCCTTTAAGTCCGGCTTCAGTTGCACATCTGCAGATTCAAGCAAAACCCCATCCCATATGGTGTGGTCCAGATCCCAAACAATACACTTGATATCCTTGAGCTTTTCCATGGTCATGCCACCCTTCATCTTAGTAGGCATAGAATCCTTGACCCGTCTTCCGCCCCCACTGTCCTGCATCAACCATTTTCTGCAACATCGGACAGCATCGGAATTTGGGGTCCTGATAGCTGTCGTACAATACTTTCAATGAATGCACGACCGTATCCAGACCAATCAGATCCGCCGTCTCCAGAGGCCCCATCTGATAATTGAAGCCCTTCTTCATAATGGCATCCACCTGCTCGGGTGTAGCAATTCCATCCTGTACAATGTACGCCGCTTCATTCATTAACAAGTGCGAAAGGCGATTAGAGACAAACCCGGGCAGATCCTCTATGACAACTGGACTTTTATCAAGAGTTTCCAAAAAAGCTACTATCTCATGTTCCGTACCCTGCGTTGTATGATGTCCTTTGATCACCTCCACCATGGATTTAACAGGAACTGGATTCATCAGATGCACCCCAATGACTCGACCTGGGTCAGGCAAAAATGAAGCGAGCTTTGTCACGGAAATACAGCTTGTATTTAGCGCAAATAAAGCATCCGGACGAACCTTGTGGGATAGTCGTGCGTAAACTTCCTTTTTCAACTCCAGGTTCTCGGTTACATTTTCAATAATGATACTTGCCTCTTCCACACCTTCATCTTGTGTCTGGAACGAGATTCGTTCCATGATCTGATCCAGGGGCACCTGACCGTACCCTTGCTTCAGAAAGCAAGCTGAACGATATTCACGACGTATAACATCAGGGGCATGTTCGATGACCGACGCCGAAATATCCTGCAAAATTACACGATAACCAGCCCTCGCGACATCCAGTGCTGTGGCGCATCCCATCACCCCTGCGCCAATGATTGCAATGAGTCGATTATGCATACCTAATCACCTCCTTATTGAGCTACCATTAGATCAGCTCGTCGTAGATCTCTTTCATTTCTGCAAGTGCTGCAGGGACACGCTCACCGAACCAGGCAACATCTTGCATATCAAGCAGGATATTCGGATACATCCGCGAGAGCGTAGATACCAGAACACCGTGCTCAGCAAGCTTGCTATTTAACAAAATATCAAAAGACATTAATTCAAACGTATAATCAGCCGTATCCGTAAGCGGCTCCGTGCAGCAGTGATAAGAAGCACAGCCAGACGGCCCTTGAACAATTAAAGGCAGACCTACCTTCACTGCTTCCTGGCAGAGTATGTCATGCATCATCTCAGCGTGGCGGTTCATGCTGTGCATCGCCTGTCCTCCATTGCGTCCCAACATTTCCAGCGTAGCTTTTACAGCAGCTGTACCTAATGGATAGCCATTAAACGTACCCGCATGAATTACTTTTTTGTCTACAAGCAACTTCATGATATCCGCTCGGCCAACCAGGGCTGACACCGGAACTCCGCCACCCGCGATTGCCTTCCCAAGTGTAGTCAGATCGGGCGTTACACCGAATAACTGTTGTGCACCACCGAGTCCCATACGGAATCCTGTTATAATCTCATCAAAAATGAGCACGACCTGGTACTGATCACATAACTGTCTGACTTTTTGCAGATAACCCGGAGCAGGCATGACTCCGCCTCCATTTACACAAACCGGCTCCATGATTACTGCTGCAATGTCGTCTCCATGCTGGCGAAATAGTTCCTCCAGACGGGGTGCGTCATTCCATGGCAGGAGGTAGGATTGAGATTCCATGGCATCCCTTGCCCTCCCCTTTGTTCCTTTCATGTCACCAGGATAGTCTGAAGGTACCGGCAAACCTGTACGTGCAGTCTTGCCACCCATAATATTGTCCGCATTGCCATGATAATGGCCTTCAAAACGTACAAAGCGATTTTTACCTGTCCACGCCCGGGCAAGACGAAGTGCATTCTGGACAATCTCCGTGCCTGATAACCCAAAACGAATCATCTCTGCTGAAGGTACATATTGATGGATCAGTTCCAGAGCCTCTGCATCCAGATCGCAATGACTTACGGAAAGAACACGGTCAATGGTATCCTTCAGACACTCGTTATACTCCTCGTTGCCGTGGCCAACAATGAGGGCACCAAAACGGGCATATAGATCCAAATACTCGTTGCCGTTCATGTCCGTCACTCTGCTTCGGGAAGCATGCTTGAAATGGAGCGGTGTCTCTTCCCAAGGAAGGTGGAAATTATAGTGCACACCGCCAGGCAGCCATTGTTTCACCCGCTGATTGTACTGCATCATCTCCGTGATCATCCCTTATCGCCTCCCCCACTTGTCTGGTTTACTGCTTCATATCGGTCCAGTAACCTGGACCGATCTTGCGGATCATCCAGCGAATAGGCTGCAGGCAAGGTCTTATTCTCAGCCAGCATATTTCTTACGCTCTGGCCTGGACCGATATCGATCCATACCGTCGCTCCCAGATTTTGAACACGTGCCAATGCCTGATTCCAGCGAATGGGTTGCAAAAGCTGGCTGCTCAGCAGCTTAGGAATGTCCTCGGCTCCGCGAATGAACTCACCATGTACTGTAGAGCAGATGGGAAACACCGGTGCAGAGAAGGAAATCCCTGCAAGCATCTCTTCAAGCTCAGGCTGAATGAACTGCATCAACTCGCTATGATAAGGTGCATCTGCCTTCATTGGCATCATGCGAAAAGGAATGAATTCCCCACCGTAGCCATCCACCTGATCATCCAGCAATTTAAGACCCTTCGCAGTACCTGCGACGACAAACTGTCCCGGTGAATTATAACCGGAGATCGTCACATACTCGTTCTGACGAATATTCCCGACTAATTCTTCAAGCGCTTCTTGGGTTACATCAACGACAATACCCGCTCTTCCTTTTTGCTCCTGAATGGAGCGATGCATCAACGCACCACGTTGAGCTGTAAAACGGATTCCATCAGCAAATCGCAATGCTCCCGCCGCTACTAAAGCCGAAATCTCCCCCAAACTGTGACCTACTGCATAATCTGGAGTCATTCCAGTCCGCCGAACAAATGAGTCAAATAAAACGTAGCTTGCCGTCAGTACAGCAGGCTGAGCATATTCAGAGACCGTCAATTGATCCAGGGTCCCTTCCATAACCAGTGCCTTCAAATCAAATCCGATCACCTCGCTCGCTTCCGCAAAGATCTGATTCGCCTCCGGCTCACTGCCCAACAACTCGCTGCACATTCCGATATACTGGCTTCCCTGGCCGGGAAATAGCGCACAGAACGTCATACGCTACTGCCACGCTTGTAATAGGCTTTTAATCCGTAATGCGAGATCATCTCCTGCTGCATCTGAGAAGAACCTTCAATAATCTCCAGAATTTTGGCTTCCTTATACAGCCTGGCAACAGGATATTGGTTACTAATTCCATTCGCACCATGAACCTGTAGCGCATCACTTGCAACTTCAACAGCAACTTTGGACGTAAAATATTTGGCAATCGTTGTCTCCATGGCGGCCTGCGGGTCCTTGGCTTCTCTCAGCTCGGCTGCACGTAAACATAATGCTCGTGCTGCATGGACTTTTGTCACCGCATCTCCAATCATGCCGCGAATCAGCTGAAAATGACTCAGCTTCTGATCAAATTGCTTCCGCTTCCTTGAGTAAGTCACCATGGCATCCAGCGCTTCCTGCGCAATCGCCAGCCCTGCCCAGGCAATGCTATATCTGCCCTGGTCCAGCGCCCCGGTTACGATGTACTCAAAACCTTCATTCAGACGTCCAATAATATGATTCTTTGGTACACGCACCTCATGGAGATCAATCTCAGCTATACCTGTCTCTCCCGCAACCATGACACCTTCGATAGGTTGGGTCTGTACACCCTCAAACTGGCGTTCGACCCAAAAAGCAGTGCTTCGTCCCTGATTCGAGGCAATAATGATAAATACATCTGCCAGATGTCCAAACGTGATCCACTTCTTTTTTCCATTTAAAACATAACAGTCCGATTCTTCTCTCCACTCGGTCTTTACACTTTTGGCATCCGAACCAACTTCCGGTTCAGTCAGACCAAAGGCAGCAATCCATTCTCCCTTCACCAACTTGGGCAGCCAGGACGATTTTTGCTCAGGCGTTCCGAAACGTACCAAAGTTTCACTTACAAGTGAAGTATGTACCGTTAACAAGCTGCGAACGGCTGGAAGAGCCTTGCCAAATACTTCAGTCAACAGCCCGTACGCCTTAGGGCCGAGACCCATGCCGCCATATTCAGCCGGGATCGAGGCAGCCAAGTAACCTTTTTCAGCCATGGCACGGATCAATGTTCTGGGAATGGCTTGCTGCTCTTGAATCTGTTGAGCATAAGGGCGAATTTCACGGGCAGCAAACAATTCAGCTTCATGAATGATCTCTTGCTCTACATCCGCTTCAATCATTCGGCAACCCCCTCTTGAAGAAGAGATTCATTGAGATAAGTGGCGAATTCGGCAATTGTTTTGTATTCAAACAACGCAACCGGACTGATGTCAACTTGAAGATGCTTACGCGCACGGTTAATGATCTTGAGCGCCTGCACAGATGATACGCCAATTTTCAGAAAATTCATCTCTTCATCGATGTCCTCTGGCTCCTGATTCAACGCTGCAGCAATCTCGCTTTTAAGAAAAAGCTCAATTTCTTCTTTTGTCATATCATGACCTCCGTTCCCTGATTCACATCTATCCAATGTACATACGGCTCGAATGGGTGTGCTGGCAGATGTACGATCTGGCCAGAGCCATTCGGATGTAACTGTTCCCAATCCAGCGCAGCACCACGTACATAAAGCTGTCCCAGCAATAAAGCAAGCTGATCCTCCATGGTAAGTGTCGGCTCGGCAGACAAGCGGATGAAGCTCTCCTTGCCACTGTATTCAAGCTGCTGCTCTGTCTGATCTGCAGCAATCATAATTACAATGTCGGCGTTTGCCATCTTGCCAGGTGTGTCTTGCAGACTGTCTAACGTCACTCTGTTGTTCACTGGAATGGATTGGCTTGCATGAGCGCTGTGATGTTCCTCGCCATCCAGATGTAAACTGGATACAAGTTCCTCTCCTGCAGCTATTCCTCGAATCTCTTGAATGGAAGGGACCAGACGTACAAGTGTCTCAAGCAAGGTCACCCAGTAGTTCAAGGTTGATACCGTATCTTCATTAGAATCGTCTGGCCTGATTACCTTACGAGCTTGAGCTTCATCTTCTCCGCGAATCTCATGCCCCCCAACCACAATATTGACACGAGCAGCTCGGTTTCTAGGCTTGAAGCCAAATTCCATCTCTTCGATGTTCCACTCTCCGGTTGAGCTGACAGCTACTGCTGCACGATACCGATAATGTTTTCTATATCTGTTCCGGGTAAAACAAAGATCCTCTAGTGCCAGGTCCGCATGTTTCTTCACATATTGCTCCGTGTTATCAATCAGCTTTTTTAAAGCCTGCTCTGATTTCGCAGAGAACGTTAACAACTGGCCGCGTGCCGGGGCATCTGCACGGACAGGGGCTTTCCATTCTTCCAGCACAATGTGGGCATTCGTACCTCCCAGGCCAAATGAACTGATGCCTGCCTTCCGTGTTTTTCCTTCAGGTACATCCCACGTTTTATGCTCGCTAACGATATGGAACGGCGATTGCTCCAGTCGGAGGGCCGGATTCGGATTATCCATATGCAGACTTGGTGCCAGTTCCCCATGCTGCATACTGAGAAGAACCTTGGCAAGACTGGCTCCACTGGAGGCTGCAAATAAATGACCAATATTGGTTTTGACTGAACCTAATCCAATCGAATTATCGCTTGTATATCCCTTTTCCCGGAACAGTCGGAGCAAGGCATTCACCTCAATTGGATCTCCAATCCTTGTCCCCGATCCATGTGCTTCAATATAAGAAATCTCGCTGGGGTTTAGGTTGGCGTCGCGATAAGCGGCACGGAGTACCTCATATTGCCCCTGAGGGTTGGGTGCCATAATGCCCAGGGAATATCCGTCGTTATTCACCGCTGTCCCGCGAATCACACCATAAACATGTTTATTGTTGCGAATTGCCTCTGTTAGCGGCTCCAGATATACAACAACAGCACCTTCTCCCAAGACTGAACCATCTGCTTCCCGGTCAAATACCTTCGTATGTTGAGTGGAAGAACAGATTCCAGCATTGCGTGATAGTTGATGAACATGCGGTGTAGCCAAAATGTTTGCTCCACCTACAACTGCCCCAGAGATACGCTTGTCCTGAATGGCCGCCACAGCTTGTGTCAGTGCTACCAGAAAAGAAGAACATGCTGTATCTATGGACAGTGCCGGCCCTGTAAAATTGTACATGTGTGAAATGGAGGCCGCTGCAATATTGGACATATTGCCTACCATAGCGTGAGAATGAACAGCCTTTCCAAGACTCCGGTTCATATAATCAATAACCAGATCGAAGTATGTGCTTGGGTTAATCCCTACATACACACCCACATCACGCTTATCCTCATGATCCACGAGCATACCCGCATCCTCCAGCGCCTCATGAGCAACTTCCAGCAGCTTGCGATGTTGCGGATCCATAAATGCAGCTTGTTCAGACGGGATTTCAAAGAACTCATGATCAAACGTATCCGGTTGCTTCAGTTCTCCAATCCAGTCATCCCAACCGGGTTGCTTGGAACGTGTTGCACGCTCTAAACTAACCCGGTCAACACTATCTAACCCGTTAACCAGATTGCTCCAGAACTGTTCTTGGGTGTCGGCATCAGGCAGACGCAGAGACAGTCCGGTAATCGCAATAGCACGATGTACATTCAGGTGATTATCTGTTGTTTCAGCTTGTTCAAAATCCTTCGTATCTGCTGGAAGTTCCTGCAGATATTCCACCATCTCACGTACTGTACTGCAAAAAACAAGTAGTTCTTGTCCTAATTCACGCCCCATATGTGCAGACAGCTTGTCTAGTAATTGATAGGAGAGGATGGAATTGCCTCCAAGTGAGAGAAAAGAAGTATCCATCTCAATCTTTCCTGTGGGCAATTGAAGAATTTCGGCCCAGGCTTTACGTACGGTATATTCCAAAGACGATGCGGAAACCGTCTCGTGTCCTTGCTGTTCTGTGTTTTGGCGAATCAGCTCTTCAATGGCCTCGATGTCCTTGGTAAATACTCCACGCTCATATTCGTTTCTCAGCATGAAGCGCTGAACCTTGCCACTCGTCGTTTTGGGAATAACCTTGATTGGGAGAACATGGGTGATCTCAATACCCAATCCAGCCCTCATACGTTGGATCAGATCCTCTCGTACATCCAGAAACTGTGGAGTGCCCGATTTGTATTTAACAAATACAAGCAGCTCCTCAACTTGTTTGAGGCTGTTAAAGTGCCCGACTACCGTCAGATTCCCTCTCGGAATGCTGCTATTCTGGTACAAAATTTCTTCAAGATCATGCGCATAATGGTTCTGTCCCCGAATAAACACAATGTCCTTGATTCGTCCGCTTACAACCAGGGAGCCGTCAGCCATATAACCCAAGTCTCCAGTGCGAAGCCACCCATCCACATACATTTCACGATTGATCTCCGGGAGACTGTAATATCCGGAGGTTACCGATTCCCCACGGATCTGGATTTCGCCAACAACCCGTTCATCCAGCACTTCCCCCTGTTCATCCGCAATCCGGATCTGAATCCCTGTCATGGGATATCCTTCATGAACAAATTCGATCACATCCGAAGTATGGCTATCACTGCTAGGCAGCTGTACTGGCACAGCCAGTCCTTCCTGCACCAGCCGCGAACGCGAAATACGTTCAATTCGCGGCTCTTCCCCCAGTCTGGAGGTACATACACCTACTGTCGCTTCTGCCATGCCATACGCAGGAAACATCATATTGGAACGATAGCCACAAGAGCTGAATTTTTTGACAAATCGCTCGATAACAGACGTTGATATAGGCTCTGCACCATTCAAGGTCATACGCAGTGAAGACAGATCAAGCGTTGAGAGCTTGGAATCCGGGATCTTCTGAACCATCCATTCGAAACCGAAATTGGTACAGCAAAACCATTTTCCCTGATGCTCCGTAATCTTGCGCAAGAACAGATAAGGCGACCGTACGAAGGTATAAGGTGACATCACCATGATGTTGGCTCCACTCAGGACGGGTGTCAGATGCTGTCCAAATATCCCCATATCATGCGTATGCGGCAACCAGGTAAACACATTATCTCCTTCTTCAGCTCCAAGAAAAGTCTTGCATGCAATACTGTTGGCGATAATATTGTGATTTGTTAACTGCACACCTTTGGGAATTCCCGTGCTTCCTGATGAGAATTGCAGGAACACAATGTCATCAGGAGAGGTTGGGCATAGATCAGCCATCTGCTGGCCTGCTTGAAGCTGGTTCACGCTAATCAACATAAGACCTTTGAATACCGGACTTTCCGCAAGCTGTTTATACTTGGGCATGTAGGCTTCCTCGACGATAACGACTGGACGCCCGAGTACCTCCCACACTTTCGTGAATTTCTCCAGACCGGCTGAGCCTGGTTCCCAGGCAGCCGGAGGACTGACCGGGGCGACAATAATGCCCCCCAGCATACAAGCCCAAAATGTACGGTAAAATTCCTGTGACTGGTCAATTTCCAAAATAACAACCTGTCCTTGTTGAATGCCTTGCTCCTGAAGAGACTGCAGGTACTTGCGCGCCTGCATCAGTAATTCAGGATATGATTCAAACTGTTCGTCACCTGAAGAGCTGATATAGGTCATTCCCTTTTCTGGATGAGTATCTGCAATGTAGATTAGCATCTCAGCCACTGTTGAATAATGTTCTGGCACAATCAGCTCGGGTCCTCGCTGTATGGATTTACTGGACATGTTGCACCTCCATTGCCTCATTGTGAACTACCACTCTCACATCGCTACCAAGCTTGTCATCAATCAGCTGTTTCATACGTTTGATGTCCAGACCAGCCTGACAGGCCAGATGTACGTACAGACACTCTTCGTCGTAGCGAATAACCCATTCGAATTGGGCGAGTCCCGAATTCGAATCTTGGTCATCCGACGACTGAGACAACATTGAGATCGCTTCGCTGCTGGAGATGAAGCCTTGATAATTAAACAGAATCATCTGACGCGGCTCCTGTTCTGCTTGCCTGTAGGCAGTTCCCAATTGTTCCTGTATGCCATCATATTGTGCCGAGAGGGAAGAATCATGTGTAATTGCCATAAAGTTAATGCTGTGTCGCTTCGTAAATTCCAGACGTTCCAACAGATCTTCCTGTGTGAATTCACTGTCTACCAGCACTGGAATCAGATCAAGGAATTCTCCCACATAATCATAGTAGGATTCTTCGCCATACTCCCTTCCGTAATGCACCAGGGCTATTGGCAATTGGCTTATGTTCAGATAAGCCGCAATGATGTTGGAAAAATTTTCAAAGCATGTCCACCAAACATCTGCAGGCTCCTTCCCTGCAAGGGACAACTCAACAGTCATCGCTGAAGGCGACAATATTTCTGTTTCCTTCAACTTGTTCATGACGATGGTGTTACATCTATTCCATGCCTGAAGCGAAAATTGTTTCTCCATTTCATCTTCTGATACCCCTATGGGGCCTTGAGACAGAAAATTTACATAATCCTCATAATTTCGTACTTGGTACAGAAGATCACTCTCGATCTCTATACCTTGCGGTCTATATAATGCCTTCGATTCAAGTTGCTGCTTGATGATCTGGGCACTCATACCATCAAACGCAAGGTGATCAAAACTCCAAATCAGCTTATGCTCTGTGGCTCCTGTACGCAAAATACACAGACGCCAAGGTAGTTCCTTCAACGTATACGTTTTGTGTAACAGAGACTGAACCAGTTTGTACTCCAACTGCTCAATCGTAGCCAAAGCATAATGACGAATATCAAGATATGGGATAAGCTGTTGCAGCATGTCCGCCGCTAACGACATATCACATGGATGCCAATACAATTGTTCTTCCTCATATATCATGCTGTGCAGCAACTGATGCCGGGATATAACCCCAAGAATCAGGTGTTTTACAGCTTGTTCATTCAATTCGCCTTCCAGGGTTGTTGTAAATCCGCTTGCTCGTGAAGTCGTAGAAGCATGTGCTTGTTGAATTGGAGATAGTGGGAATTGACCCATAGGGGTCATGCCCGCCATAAAAAGTGAAACCTGATTGCAGCTGTTTAAGACATGCAGGACCAGGCTGTCCAGTTGTTTCTCATGAAGTGTTATGTCCTGTGGTATGACTATCGGGGACTGAATATGCAGGCTATCTTCGGACCAAACTGACGCCGGAGGATTAATGTCTACCAATTTGGCAAGTCCTCTAACTGTCGGATATTGGAATAATTCGTTCACATTGATGGCAATTCCTTCTTTTGCCAAAATTTGAGTGAATGCAATCGCTTTGAGCGAATGCCCCCCATTTTGAAAGAAGTGATCTTCCACACCAATGCCTGGATTACCCAGGATCTGTCGCATGGCGGCAAGAATGACACGCTCTGTTTTTGTCCGAGGTGAACTCACTTCCAGAGACCTCTGCTGCTCTTCAACCAAATGCTCGGACAATGCCCTTCGGTCCACTTTGCCATTGGCATTAATCGGAAGATGATCCATTCGAATAATTCGTGCAGGCACCATGTACTCTGGCAGCTGCTGGTGAAGTTCTCTTCGAATATACTCAGCATCTGCTCCAGTATCGGTTGTATAAAAAGCGGCAATGTATAGACTTCCTGATGGTTCTGTAGCTGTCATGACAAAGGCATCACGAACTCCCGAAAGACGCTCCATGCAATTGCCTATCTCCGATAACTCAATGCGGAAACCTCTAATTTTGACCTGGAAATCCGAACGTTCAATAAAAATCAGACTGCCGTCAGCCAGACGTTTGACGATGTCACCTGTCCGATACATTCGTTCTCCCTTGCGGAAGGGATCATCAAGAAAGTGTTTTCGGGTAAGATCCTCACGGTTAAGATATCCAATACCTACCGCATCCCCACTGATATACAGTTCCCCTGGAACGTTGGGTGGCACAGGCTTCAGCTCATCATCCAGAACATACAAAGCTGTGTTAGACAGGGGGTAACCTATGGGCAGTGAGCCAGTATAAGGCTCTGTTTGCTGTAATAAGTGGTAGGAGGCAAAAAAGGTTGCTTCCGTTGGCCCATATCCATTTAACAGCCTGCCCGGCCCCACGCATGCAAGCGCTTTGTTGGCATGACTCACCGATGCAGCTTCACCACCAAACATCACTCTACGCACATTCTTCAAGCAATCAGCATCCCAATCCACCAGCATATTAAACAAGGATGTTGGAATATAAAAAACTGAAATCCGTTGCTGTTGGATGACATCGGCCAAACGAGCCATATCCAAAATGGTCTCTTTTGAGATTAATACAAGAGTAGCGCCATTTATTAATGAAGCAAAAATATCGAAAATGGAACCGTCAAACGCATAATTAGAAATTTGCAGGATACGATCCTCTGGCACGACGGTGACAAAATTACTATTTTTCATGACTTTGGTCACATTGCGATGACTCATCACAGTCCCTTTTGGGGTTCCTGTTGACCCTGATGTATAAATGATATAAGCCGGGTCAAGAGCGGTCTTGTTCATATTTTCAACGGGCTCCTGCATGTCTCCTGAATCAAATGCTGCCAGTTCATCTGCCGGCACGATACAAGGAACTACAGATTGCCATGTGGAGGCATAAGCCGTTTCAGTCAATAACACAGCCGCATCGCAATCTTGCAAAATAAATTCAATTCTCGATGGCGGCGAAGCCGGGTCGATCGGGACATAACTGCAACCCACTTGGAGTGTAGCAAGAATACTGATCATCTGGTTCGGTCCACGGTCCAGAATGAGAGCAATACTGGAGCCTGATTTCACCCCTTGTCCAAGCAATCTGAACGCCAGCCACTGAACACGTTCAAACAGATCCGCATAGCTCCATTCACCGTCTTCCCAGACCAATGCTGTCTTCTGTGCATGCACATGAACTTGTTCCTCGAATAATTGGGAAATGGTCGCATCTCGCGGATACTGGGCGGCATTATCGTTGACTCCGTACAGCAGCCATTCCTCTTCCTCCGGTGTAGTGATCTTAATCTGACCAATTCGTTCAGTATCCCCTGTTGTGATCTGAGACAGGATATACCGGAATTTATCCAGCATCAGTTCCATGGACTCGGCTTTAAACAAATCTGAGCGATAGTCAAGTTCAACCGTGTAACATTGTTTATGTTCGACCAGTGTCCAAGTCAGATCAAATTTGGCATCCACCTTACCTTCGACCCATGGTTCAAGCATCAGTTCCCCGGCTTCAGGATCATCGGTTCCCATATTAATGTAATTTAGCACCACATCAAATAAGGGGTTGCGGCTTAAATCACCGAATAGACCAAGTTGTTCCACCAGTGCTTCATAAGGATATTGTTGATGCTCATAACAGGATAACAGCTTGCCTCGCATCTCATTCAAATACGCCTCTGTGGAGCATTCTCTGTCCATGCTGGTGCGAATGGCAAGCATGTTCACGAACATACCCATAACGTTATTGAGTTCTGGCTTCTCACGCCCCGCAACCGCTGTACCAACGACCAAGTCGTCTTGACCCGTATACTTCCAGATTAATAGATTCAAAGTTGCCATAAACAACATATAGGGTGTAAGCCCTTGTTGAGTACAGAAGTCATTGACCTGTGTGCTTAACGACTCACCAAGTTCAATGGAACGTCTGTCTCCGCTGTAGGATGACGCGCCATGTCTTGGGAAGTCTGTAAGCAATTCAACCGGTGCAGGCATGTCCTCGAATTCCCGTATCCAAAAATCGGCGTCTTTAACAGATTGTCCATGTGACGTAGCTTCATCACGCCATTCCGCATAATCCTTATACTGAATATCAAGAGATTGCAATGTTTCTCCTCTGTACATGCGAGCAAAATCCTGCATCAGGATAGCAATGGAACTCTGATCCGAAATGATATGATGCATGTCGATGAATAAGATGTGTTCCTCTTGAGAAAGGCGAATGAGCTTAACACGAACCAATGGTGCGCTGGTCAGATCAAAAGGCTTGATCCATTCCATGACCTGTTCTAACCCTGCCGTTTCTAATTCCAGCAACTCCACCACGCTTGGAACCTGATCCTCCACAATTTGGAAAAGATCACCATCAATCATTTCAAATCTGGTACGGAATGCTTCATGTCTCTCTACCAGTGCATCCATTATTAATCTGAATTGCGTAGGGTCAAGTTTTCCCCTTACCCTATAAGAGCTGGCGAGATTGTATGCCGTACTCTCACCTTTCATCCACTCATGCACCACATACACTCTTCGCTGTGCAGAAGTGGTCTTGTATTTCTCTTTCTTAGTTACAGGCAAGATTGGGTCCACTGAATCAGAGTCACTTGTAACCTGATGTTCAGCAATCCATTGAACCATGTGTTCAAATACAGAATGATCAAAAACCTCTTCCAGCCCCAAATTTAATCCAAACATTTCTTTAATCCTCGACGTCAAGGAAATCGCTTTTAATGAATGACCTCCAAGCTCAAAGAAATCATCTTCAAGGCCGACTGCTCCATTACCAAGCAACTCCTGCCACAATTGCGATAATACATGCCTTATCTCATCATCAGTCCGTTGAACCCTGACTTTCCCGGATGGAGATTGGTCTAATGTTGCGATAGAACCCGCTGCAACCTGCGACATACCTGCAAGCTGATACAACGCAACATCATGTTGATGAACAATGGGATCAAAGGAATACGTCGGCAGGGAGATTTTTTGCCTACGGCCCGTTCCGTTTAACTGTTCCCAATCCAACTCCATGCCAGAGCACCAGCAAAAAGCAAGTACTTTCATTAAATACACGTCTGCCTCAAGCAAGCTCTGACGATCTCCAGTAAGAGCAATGATGTTTGGCTCTGAAAATGAATCCGGGGCTGTTTGTTCTGTATCCTGCAGCTGATTCGAAACGATCCACAGCGTATGCCCAGCAGATTCAGAAAGCCTCTTGCGATTTAGCAGCGTAAACAGGAAATTTGGAGATAACAGTGGTGCAATACTCGACGCAAGATCTGTTACAGTTGCATCTGTCATCCTTCCTGTCAAAGCATCTGACAATGCTCCTTCTTCTAGTGACCAATGCTCCAGATTGTATAGAAGCCCCACGGCATGTACTGGATCAAGTGCATCACTAATAACCAACCCCACGAGTTCGCCAACGCCTTGTCCACAGACAGCATCTGGCTTGACACCAAGCTGCATCACGGTTTTATAAAGAGCATATTGCACAACAAAGCACTGCATGCGCTCAAGCCTTGAATCAGTTAACGATCGCCCTATGCCTTGGCGAATGGCATACTGTTCCTTGGACTCAAAGAGGTTCAGTATCTCTTCAAAGTGCTGTTTGAATATCTCTGAGACCTGACTGCGATACACAGAAGCGTATAGTTCCCGAATCTTGCGAGCTTCCCAACTTGCATTTCCGCTGAGATAAAACATGACCTTAGGCTTCCCATTCATCACACTTGCCTGTGTCTCGAACTCTACAGACTGCTCGCTTGGCGGAATATAACCATCTACAACGATCAGCGCTTTACGATGAATGAATCTGCTTCTTCCCTTCTGTAGCGTCCACGCAGCATTGGGCAACTGCTCCGGCAATGCATGGATCGCCTGTAGAACCGAATCGTACGTGCGTTCCAGCGCAGATTCACTCTTGGCCGAGAAGGGCAGCAGAAGCAAAGATTCATACTTGGCTTGGCTCTCTTGGACGGGCGGTTGCTCCAGAATGACGTGAGCATTGGTCCCCCCGATCCCAAACGAACTGACACCTGCTCGCAGGATACGCTTCGCGTCTTCTAATGGCTGTGGCTCCTTGTTGATATAGAAGGGACTATGCTCCAGCTCCAACATCGGATTCGTCCGATTCATGTGAATCTGTGGCGGAACCACCCGGTGGTAAAGCGTCAGTACGGTTTTAATAAAACCGGCGACACCTGCTGCCGCATCAAGATGCCCAATGTTGGCTTTCACAGAACCTAGAGCACAATAATTTCTACGATCTGTTCCCCATGACTGCCTGAGCGCTTCGATTTCAATCGGGTCCCCCAGTTTGGTTCCTGTTCCATGCGCCTCCAGATAGGAGATCTCTTTTGGAGACACTCCCGAACGATGCAGGGCTGATTGAATAACCTTGACCTGCCCAGCCACACTCGGTGCCGTATATCCAATTTTGTCCATGCCATCATTATTAATCGCTGAACCTTTAATGACAGCATAGATATGATCTCCATCTCTCTGCGCGTCGCGGAGTGACTTGAGCACAACCATTCCGCATCCATTACCAGACACAGTACCAGATGCCTGCTCATCAAACGGTCTGCAATGACCATCCTTTGAATAAATCATGCCTTCATGCCAGTGATAACCTTCTTTGAGCGGATAGGAGATAGAGACACCTCCCGCAAGTGCCACATCACACTCTCCCCGAATCAGCGATTCAGCAGCTTGGTGGATAGCGACCAAAGAAGTTGAACATGCGGTCTGTACGGCCATACTCGGCCCTCTCAGATTTAATTTGTGAGATACTCGGGTTGTAATATAGTCCTTTTCATTTAAAGTCATAGCTTCAAAAGCCTGTAACAAATTACCGGAACGACCCAGAAATTGCACCATCCATGGTAAGCTCAGTCCACTTCCGGCAAACAATCCTATAGCTCCCTCATAACTGTAAGGATCACACCCGGCATGCTCAAGCGCCTCCCATGAGCACTGATGCAGCAGCCGTATTTGCGGATCCATCATGTTGGATTCCTGATGCGGATATTCGAAAAATCCGGAGTCAAAATACTCAGTATCTTGCAGTACACCTTTGGCCCGTACATAATCGGGATGTTTGAAGTCTTCCGGTCGTACACCCGCAGCGGTTAGATCCTCCTCATTCAGACGGGTGATACCGTCCTTACCTGCCATTAGGTTATCCCAGAACTCCTCAATATTTCTTGAGCCGGGAAAATGCCCTGCCATACCAATGACTGCGATATCCGACGAAGAAGAAATTCTGCTACTGTGTTCTGAAGCAAACGGAATACTCTGTTCCGGTCTGCTCTGCTCCACTTCGCTGTGTCCAACTGTGCTCATCACATACTCTTTTGGAGCTGTTGTCGGCTCCGGGTTCGTAACAGGATATCCAGCCGAAGCGATATGTCCGCTCTCCTCTTGTACCTGTTGTGTAACTGTCGGCAGCATCTGCTCAGCCACCAGATGATTGACCAGTGATGCAATGGAGGAATGCTCAAACAATTGCACCAGCGGAACGCTTTTATCCAGATAGGTATTCAGGCGATTATTGATCAGAATAAGCCCCAGCGAATTGCCTCCGATGTCAAAAAAGTGATCATGGATATTAACCGTATCCAGATTCAATATTTCCTTCCACGTTGCAATGAGCATCTGCTCCAGGTCAACTTTTGCCCGCTCCATTCCTTGAATCGATGAGCCATAAACCAGAGCCGGGTTATCCCTCTCTGCCGTTTCAAAATCAGCCAGACGAAGGGCATTGCGATTCAGTTTGCCATTAGGCAGCACAGGCAGATTTTCCAGACGAATCAAGCGAGAAGGCATCATGTACTGTGGAAGCCGCTGCTTTAACCAGGTCCGAAGCTTTACGTCTTCATCCCCCATAACGGAAGGCCCAATCCCAGGCTTTAGACTGTAGAAAAGGATTAATTGCAATGAATGTGGCTCGGCCCCTTCTACCTTAACGACAGCTTCTCTTACACGTTCATAATTCATCGCTGCCTGCTCAATCTCATTCAGTTCAATACGGTAGCCACGAATCTTCACCTGCTGATCTAACCGTCCCATTAACTCAACATCCCCATCCGGCAGTATACGGGCCAGATCGCCAGTTCGGTACAAACGGCCTCCCAAAACATTGGAGTTTGCAATGAATCGGGCATCGGTCTCAGCTGCATTGTGCAGATAACCGCGGGATAATCCTTTTCCTGCAATGCACAGCTCTCCATAACTTCCAGGTGGCAGTATTTCACCTTCATCATTCAGAATATAAATCTCTGTATTGGTAATGGGCTTGCCAATGGTAATCGCGGCTGTGTCATTCAATTCTTTGGTCGTTGACCAGATCGTAGTTTCCGTTGGTCCATACATGTTAAAGACTCGAGCGGGCGTAAGCCGCTTCAGATCGGTGAGGAGTCCCACAGGGACGTTTTCCCCTCCAGTAAGAACACACCGCAGATTGCCCAGCGCCTGAGCGAATTCCGGATTTTCGACAAATGCCTTAATGCGTGAGACCGTGCTAAGAATGTGTGTAATACCATGTTCACGTATTCGACGTGAAGCAAGAGCCGGGTCAAGCTGCTCCTGCTCATTGGCCAGATACAGCGAATATCCGGTGCATAATGGTGTCCACACTTCAAATCCGAAAATATCAAAAGATATGGTCGTTACACTGATGATGCGATCTGTCTCATGTGCAAAAATATGTCGGTGCCTGATGTCCTCAACAAAATTGACCATCGCCTCATGAGTAATCATGACCCCTTTGGGACGACCGGTCGATCCTGAGGTGAAAATCACACAGGACAGATCCGAAGACAGGAGGCTTACGTCCGGGTTAACGGATGAGCGCACATCCTCGGCAGTTGGATCATACACAAATCGCTCTCCGCTAAAAGTCACTGTGCCTTCTTCATCAGGCGTACACAGCAATACGTTCATTCGGCTGTCTTCGATCATATTCACGATGCGCTGTGGCGGAAAAGCAGGGTCCAGAGGCACATAAGCCGCCCCAGCTTTCAGCACCGCCAATAGCATAATGATCAACGATTCATCTCGTCTGGATAATATGCCTACAGGTTCATCCCGGCGCACACCTTGATCAATCAGCTTCCAAGCCAGCGTATTAGCTTTTTCATTAAGCTCCCTGTAGGTAAAAGAGGCTCCGGATGATACAAGGAGAGCTTTCTTGTCTGGCGTGTGTTCTGCCTGTAGCTCGAACAGCCGATGCAGACCTACCCTAGGATTGTAATCCAGACGTGGACCAGCAAGACGATGGACTGGGTGCTCATGAGAACGTTCGTTTCTCTCAAACAGTTCGCTCACAGACAGGTCAGGCTGTTTTACAACCTCTTGGCAGAGTCCGATAAACTCCTGCATCATACCTTCAACTGTGTCCCGGCGGAACAGATCGAGCGAGTATTCGATATATCCTTCAATCACCTGCTTCTCCCTGTTTTCTTGACAGGTCATTAACAGATCATAAGTAGACGTACCCGTCTCCACCGGAAAAGAACTGAATTGCAAACCATGAAGTTCAAGTCCATGCATATCCATGTTCTGATAATCAAAACAAACATCAAATACCGGATTTCGGTTCAACTCACGTGTCACGCCCAGTTGTGCCACAAGCTCATTAAACGGATACTCCTGATACGCAAAAGCATCCAGTGTATGTTGTTTAAGTTCGCGTAAAAAATCAGTGTACGTACGATCAAACGTTGGAAAATTCCGCATCGCAATCATATTGACAAACATGCCTACCGTCTCTTTCCACTCCTCTTGCATCCTTCCTGCAACAGGCGTTCCTACCACAATGTCCTGCTGACCTGAGCGGTGTGCGAGAAGAAGATTCCACACACTTAGCATTACCATATACATGGATGCTTCCGATGAGGAAGCCAACTCGTGCAAGTGTTGTGTTAACGAACGATTCAACGTGAAATGAAGACGTCCCCCTTGCATGGATCGCTGTGATGGACGCTCCTGGTCTAGTGGAAGCTCCAGCACAGGTAAAGAAGGTCCAAGATGGTCCAGCCAGTATGTTTGATGTGAAATGTATTCCTGTGAAGCGAGACGTTGCTGCTGCCATACCGCGTAATCTTTGTACTGCAATCGGACTGCATGCTCTTTGCCAAAATATAAATCATTGAAGTCACGAGTAATGATTTCGACAGATGTACCATCCGCGATAATATGGTGAATATCAAAGAATAACAGATGCTTGCGCTCGCCTATTTTAATCAGTTCAACCCGCATAAGCGGAGCACTCCCCAGATCAAAAGGACGAATCAATGTCTCGATCATCGCAGGCAACTCTTGGTCATCTGCCACATGCTGCTCTGCGTAGCCCATACTTAAGCGAACCGAAGGTTGGATGATCTGAACGATCTCAACGCCCCGTATCTCAAACGATGTTCTGAGCGCCTCATGATGCTGCATCAACTTCTGCAAAGCAGCCTCAACTCTTATACGGTCCAATTCACCTTCAATAATGGTTGCAGACGGTAGGTTGTATGCCGTATTGCCTGGATCAAGCATCGCTTGTGTGAACATACGCATCTGTGCAGAAGAGATTGGATACGCATCCATAGTGGGTGCAGATTGAATTATCTGTTGGTCTACTTTTGGTTTCGCCATGACATAGAGATGCTCCGCCAGTTGAATAGGCGTTGAATGATTGAAAACATCTGCTACCTCAGGCTGAATTCCTAAATGAGACCGGATCCATGCAGACAAGCTGACTGCTTTGAGAGAATCTCCTCCGACCGCAAAGAAATTAACCTCTTCATCTAGATCATCGATGCCAAAAATCGTTCGATATGCGTCCAGGACAATCTGTTTCAGTTGGTCTGAACCACCAGTATAAACTGTCCCTTTTACTAGAGTAGAGCCACTTCCCTTACCCAGATCTGCATGCTGCCTATCATCCCCGGTACCCATTCCTTCCACTGCTGATGAGCCAGAAAGATAAACACCCACAGGATAGGATTGTTTGTTGAAAACATAAGTAGGCAGAGAGCATTTGCGTCGTACCGTCTGCCCTTTGAGCACCTTCCAGTCCGGTTCAATGCCTTCGCACCATAACTCCGCAAGTCTGCGGTTCACATAGATACTGTCCTGCTCCGTCTCCCTTACGTGACGTAGCATATTCAGTACCGTCTGGGAATCTCTTGATAGACTGTGCTGTCTGGCAAAGGAGCTTAGCGTTCGTCCTGCACCTACTTCAATTAATACAGCCCGCTCATCCTTCAACACTTCAGCCAGGTTTGATTCAAACAACACCGGCTGTAAAATATGACGGGACCAATAGTCAGGTTGTGTGATTTCATCTCCAAGCGCCCATGTTCCACTGGTGTTGGACAGTAATGGGATCTGTGGCGTATGAAGTGAATGCTCTGCTAAATAACGTCTAAATTCCTCGGCAGCCTGATTCATCATTGGCGTATGGAATGCATGGGAAGTCTTCACACGAATGCACTTCCAGCCCAGTCCTTCAGCCTTGGCTTCCATCCGTGAAATGGCTTCAGCTGTCCCGCCAATCACACTGGAACCTGTAGTATTCACCAGGGCAAGCCACATGTCTTCCTCCAGTTGTGACTTCACCTGCTGTGCATCCGCCATTATGGCAAGCATGACCCCAGGTTGTTGTTGCTGCATCAGACGTCCGCGAAGTCGAACTAACTTGACAGCATCTCTAAGTTCGAATACACCCGCTACCGCTGCGGCAGCCAACTCACCAATGCTGTGCCCGATCATGCCATCTGGCTTGATGCCCAGATCCAGCAGCGACTTGGCCAGCGCATAACTTGTCATGAACAGTGCGAATTGGCTGTACTCCGTCTGGTTTATTCGCTCAGGGTGCTGATTCCCGTATACAACAGACAGCATATCTTCTCGTTCTTCCGCAGGCAGAAGGTCCAATATTTCCTGAATATAACTTCTGAAGATTGGAGCTAGGCCTACTTGCTCTGTAGATCTGTATAGTTCTGCACCCATTCCCTGATACTGACTGCCCTGTCCGGGGAACATAAAGTATACGGGACGAGTGCCTTGAGCTGAATGGTATACCCGTGCTTTCCCCAGCTGCTGTATCAGCTTGTCCGGATTATCCTTCCATGTCTTATCCAGAATGAGTGCCTTACGATACGCAAAAACAGATCTACCTGATTGCAAGGTCCACGCTGCGTTCGATACAGATTGATCTGGCTGCTGAGTCAGATGTTCCATAATCCGTTCAGCGGTGCGGTTCAGCGAGTACTCTGTTTTGGCGGAAAAAAGCAATATATTTACGTCATCATCCGGACTGCACTTCTCCATCTCGGGAGCCTCCTCCAATACCATGTGAGCATTCGTGCCCCCCACACCAAATGAATTGATTCCTGCGCGCATGACTCCAACATTGCCCTGTTTCCAGTCCACCCCTTGTGCATTAACTTTAAAAGGCGTATTCAAAAAATCAATTTTGGGATTAGGCTGCTCATAATTCGCTGTTCCAGGGATATAACCTTGTCCAAGACTGAGCGCTACCTTGATTAAACCAACCACACCTGCGGCTGTATCCATATGTCCCACATTGCCTTTAACCGAACCCAGATAACAAAATTGCTTTTGGTCGGAAGCAAAGGCCCGAGTTAACGAGTTTACTTCAATTGGATCACCAAGCAACGTTCCCGTACCATGTGCTTCGATATAACTCACCGTTTCCGGGTCTACTCCGGCTACCTTATAAGCATCCT
This sequence comes from Paenibacillus sp. FSL M7-1414, assembly GCF_038003195.1. Lineage (NCBI taxonomy): Bacteria > Bacillati > Bacillota > Bacilli > Caryophanales > Paenibacillaceae > Paenibacillus > Paenibacillus sp. FSL M7-1414. Next base: position 4,952,669 of record NZ_JBBOOS010000001.1, read on the forward strand.
GAATGACTTCAGCCTGTCCGCTTACGCTTGGAGCAAGAAAACTGAGTTTCTCTTGTCCGTCATTGTTAATTGCTGAGCCTTTGATGACCCCGTAGATATGATCTCCGTCCCGCAGAGCATCGGTTACCCGCTTCAGCACCACAATTCCCATACCATTGGAGAAGACGGTTCCACTGGCTGCCGCATCAAATGGACGACAGTGTCCATCTGTGGAGAACATCATGCCATCCTCAAATATGTAACCCCCTTCATTGGGCAACTCCACGGTGATCCCACCAGCCACGGCCACATCACATTCTCCAACGATCAAAGATTGACATGCCAGATGAGGTGTAACCAGTGAAGTAGAACATCCCGTCAGAGCGGTATAGGCCGGCCCTTTTAAGTTCAGCTTATAAGCCATTCGGGTAGCGAGAAAATGATTGGTACTGAGGGTAAATGCTTCGTATTTACTGCTATAGTTAGCATCGTTAAAAAGTACTTGACGGTACCATTCGAAGTCATCGGACCCGCCAAGGAACACACCCACCTTACCCGCTTCATCCGGTCTGCAGCCTGCATCCTCCAGCGCTTCCCATATTCCCTGATACAAAAGTCTGAATTGGGGAGACATCATTTTGGCTTCACCGGGAGTATAATCAAAGAACCCTGCGTCAAACTCATCGATGCCGTTGGCACGTCCTTTTGCCTTGACATAACGAGGTGAATGCAGCAGTGCTTCTTCCACGCCAAGCTCCCTCAATTCATCATCACTATAAAAGTGAATACTTTCCCGCCGTTCAACAAGGTTACTCCAGAACTCCCTTATATCCTCCGCGCCCGGCACATTCACCGCCATGCCCACAATTGCAATGTCCTCACGCATAATGCCGTCTTTTCGTTGAAACAATTGTTCCCTTTCAGTCGGTATCCGAACTCCCTCATCTTTTGGTCCCATCGCGGCAAATTGACGCAATGTCGGGCATTCGAAAAAACGAGGAACAGGGAACTCAACATCGGTATAATGCTTAAGTTTATTGTGAGCCTGAATGACAGAAAATGAATTTCCGCCCAATTCAAAGAAATGGTCATCGCGCCCTACTCTCTCAACACCGAGCACTTCGGCCCACACTTCGGCTATAACCTTCTCAAGCTCAGAAGACGGAGCGGTATAGAACGTACTGGAAGCGTGAGGATGCGTGATATCTGCCATGAGTGCCTTCCGGTCAATCTTCCCACTGCTATTCAATGGAAATTCGGATTTATGTACAAAAACGGATGGTATCATATATGCCGGTAACAAACGAGACAGATGCTCTCTCAATTCGACAGAAGGCAGTTCCTGCTCTGACAGATAGTAGGCATACAGCAAACCGGACCTATTTTCAAATGATTTCATGACTACCACAGTCTGGATGACACCCGAATAGGATGACAGGGTATTCTCAATTTCGCCTGTCTCCAGTCTGGCCCCCTGAATTTTAACCTGAAAATCAATGCGTCCCAGATATTCGATCGTACCGCTTGGGAGTGAACGTACCAGATCACCTGTGCGGTACATGTACCTGAAATGCTCTGCATCCTGTCCTTCTTGAAAGAAAGGATTAGGGACAAACTTCTCTCGGGTCATCTGTTCCAGATTCAGATATCCACGTGCAAGTCCAACACCGCTAAGACAAAGCTCCCCTGGAATACCTAACGGCTGAAGCTCATCATGATTTCCGACGACATACCATCTGGACTCATTGAGCGGGTAGCCAATCGGTACATTGCCCAAGCCTTCGTAATGGCTTAACGGATAATGAGAAACCCATATGGTGCATTCGGTTGGACCATAAACATTTTCAAGACTTGCTCTAATGCCTAACCTGTTAAATTTCTCAATGATGTCTGGCGTGACTGCCTCTCCGCCAACAAACATCCATTTCAGCGTTTCCAATGCCGACAGATCGGAGCGAAGCTCCATCGTTTCCAGAAAGAGACGGAATAACGTTGGAACAAAGTTGATGTGTGTAACCTTATGTGATGCCACCGTAGACACAATACGAGCAGGGTCTTTTTCTGCTCCAGGCTCAAGAATACTTAGTGCGCCTTCACCCATGAACCAGCCGAAAAGTTCCGTGGCGGACACATCAAAGGTATATGCCGTTTTCAGCAAGTAAACATCCTGCGCCTGCATTGGAAAACGACGCTCCAGATCAAGCAGTGTATTGACTACGCTATGATTTTCAACCATGACTCCTTTGGGCTTGCCTGTTGATCCGGACGTGTACATGATATAGGCAAGGCTATGCGGATTCAGCGCCTCTTCGAGGTTTGAGACATCCCCCGTATAGGCCTGATCGCCCTCAACGTAGATGTACTGGACATCCAGAGTCTCGTCATCTTTTTCGGGCTGCATAGCCAGCACTATGGATATGTCTGCATCCGATATAATATAGTCCTTTCTGGACAAAGGATAGGAAGGGTCTACAGGCACAAAAGCACATCCGGCTTTTAATACAGCCAATAGGGCAATGACCATATCCGAGGAACGTGGCATCTGCACGCCAACTGCTGCGTTATCGCTTTTTTTACTCGCAACGATCTGCCTAGCCAATTGGTTCGCTTTTGCGTTGACCTGCGCATAGGTCTGATGCTCCTTGCCTTCCATTAGAGCTACCCGCTCCGGGAAACGTGCTACTTTATCGTGAAATATATCCATAATATGTTGTGGAGTGTAGGGAAAATAAGAAGTTTGATTGAATCGGTACAGTAGGTTTTCTTTCTCATCCTGCATCAGGAGGCTGAATTCACTGATTTTTTGCTCAGAATTGGTTACTAGTTGATTCAGCAAATATAGAAATCGTTGGCCCATTCGCTCCATTGAATCTTCACGGAACAAGCTCGGTTTATATTGCAGCTTCAACTGAGCACCTTGCGGTAAACGGCTCAACACCACCATTAGATCTCCTGGAAACGTAACCTTATCCTGATCCAGAATACGAGTTCCGAGCATATCTTCCTCATAGGAATCATAAACAAAGGAGATATCAAACAACGATGGTGATCCGGGTTGAGCCTGTAACATGCTGTCTCTGACAATGAGGTTATTGGGATATCCGATGTTCCTGTACGTATCCATCCAGGTTGTGGCTACTTGTTGCAGTAGAGGTTTTAGAGTTGATTCGAGGTCAATATGGAATCGCATAGGCAACATATGGACAAAACATCCAATCGTTTCTTCCAAGTCCATACCGGGACGATGAGAATATGGGGAGGCAAAGGTGATATCGTCTGTACCGACATATTTACTCATAAGAATGCCAAAGGCACCCATAAAGAACATAAAAACGGTTACTTCATTATCTTTGGACATCTGTGTAATATCAGCCATTAACGATTCCGAAATATCAAATCGCAGTTCATGACCAATTCCTTCTTGTACAGAACCTGCTGGAAAGTCATGTTTTAGAGAAAGAGGTTCCGCTCCCTTCATTTTGTTTAACCAGTATTCCCGCTCTTTGGAGTACTTGTTTTCGTGCAGTTTCTTGTTCTCTGCCTCAACATAAGAGATGAATCCTTCATCCAGCTTGACATCCACAGGCTGATCTTCAAGAAGACATGTATATGACTGGATAAGTTTGTTTTTCATCAGTTCAAGCGACAAGCCATCACATATTAAATGATGAATACATAAGGTCAGAATATATCGGCTTTTATCCATCTGAACAATCATTATACGGAACAGAGGACCTTTCTCCAGCTCAAAAGGTGTCCCGATGCATTCATCCACCAATGCTTCTAACTGTTGTTCCTTTGGATTCTCCTGATTCTCGCTACTTAGGTCCCACAAGGCAAGTGAGTAATCCATATCTTCATGAACGGATAACACGGGTACATCATTTTGAATCTCAATCCGAGTACGCAGCACCACTTGCTCATACATAAGCAATTCGATGGCCTGGCGAAATATCTCCATTTGAAGATGATCAAATTGTATTGAAGCTGAGATGTTATACGAAGTGGGATCATTCACCTGACAATCAAAATAGATTCCCTTTTGTGTTTCGGAAAGTTCAACGGTTTTTTGTACCATCACGACCACACCTCATCGTTTAATTGAGATTCAAGCTGTGTAAGGCAAAAAATCAATTACAGCTTAGTGCATTACCCAGATTCCACCAGCCAATACGGAGAGAACCGTGATAAACGTTTGATACACCACATCCATAATGAGATTCCCGATACTGTCTCCATCTGCCTTGCGATTTTTAATCATGACATAAGTATGTGACCAAAGACCACTTAATCCGTATATGTACATCGTTACCAATACACCAACCCAAAAGTTCCCTTGGAACCAGATGGCCATAATCCCCATAACTCCAAGCCCTACCTGGGAAAAACCGTATTTAACCTGAAATGGTCCACCAGGCCATCCTAACATTTTGGCTGTCTGATCCGCTCTGGCAATGTTGACAACATAACCAATCACTCCAACCAATCCAAACGTAACCACAAACTGATGAAGCAGTAACACTCTGCTAATCTCGCTCATTTCCCCGGGAAAACCTAACACATATAGGTGTACTCCCCCTGAAATTAGACCTAACAACCATAGAACCAAAAACCACATGCCTGTCCCACTCCCGCCGTTTGTTATTTGGAATCATTTGTAACTAAATGTACAATCTTGTAGTTAAACACATTATATAATCGCTTTTACATTTGTCAATTCATACATAATTTTCTAGTTTGTCGAAGCTTTTGTCATTTTTCTTCTTCTGTACGCAAACAAGAAAACCATATAGTTCCATTTAACTTGAAAATAATAGGAATTTAGCCCTATTATTACATTAAAAGGTTTGAAACCTACTTCTTTCTTAACGCTTCAAAAGAACCACAACTCATTTATTTGACATAGGTGATAGTTCAATTATCATCTGTTTGATCATCTACGATTACAGGATAACAGCAACTATCCATTAAAATATAATATAAAGGAATTGACATCCGATCGCTTTGTAACTATTATAGTTACAACGGTGGTGATTATCCCATGAGACAAATCAGCAGTCGCTTTTCCATTGCGGTTCATACCCTGTCCCTGATCGCTGTTATGCCCAATGAATGCACCGGAGATGTGATCGCGCAAAGTGTGAATACCAATCCCGTGATTATTCGGCGGATTATGTCCAAGCTGAAACAGGCTGGTCTGATTGACGTCAGACCCGGTGTGGGTGGTGCTTCCTTGTTGAAAGATCCGGCCAACATTACCCTTCTTGATGTATATCGAGCACTTGAGGTCGTGGAGGATGGGGAATTGTTTAACTTTCACAAACATCCGAATCCGAAATGTCCGGTCGGCAACATGATTGAACACACCTTGCGTGCCGAACTCATTGAGGCTCAGACAGCCATGGAACAGCGCTTGAATCGTGTAACCATACAGCAGATGATGGATCAGATTCATGTCTCTGAATAAAAAAGCTCATAATGAGCTTTTTTTAACCCTTTCGTTGTAATCACACCTGTTATAACATTTTTGATTACATCCATATGCAACCAACAACACATATCTAGGAGGAAAAGAAAATGAAAATTTTGGTTACTGGCGCAACAGGTCATTTGGGTTCACTGGTTGTAGAGGCATTGTTAAAAACGGATTCTGCCAAGGATGTGGCAGTAAGTGTACGTAATCCAGAGAAAGCGGAAGCACTCCGCACGCAAGGCGTTGACGTGCGTCACGGTGATTTCGATCAACCGGAGACTTTAGAGAAAGCTTTTGCCGGTGTAGACCGTCTGTTGCTCATCTCCACCGATGGTGACAATGATACGCGTATTCGCCAACATCAGGCTGCCATTGACGCTGCCAAGAGCGCAGGTGTGGGATTCATCGCTTATACAAGCGTTGTGAATGCAGAAAAAAATACCCTTTCCCTGGCGGAAGTTCACCGCGCTACAGAAAAAGCTATTCGTGAATCCGGCATTCCGTATTCCTTCCTGCGCAACAACTGGTACCTGGAAAATGAAGCAGGCAGTGTGCAAGCAGCTACGCAAGGTGCACCTTGGGTTCATGCCACCAACAACAGCCAAGTAGGCTGGGCTACCCGCAGTGACTACGCCCATGCTGCAGCAGCTGTACTCGCAGGCGAAGGACATGAGAATACCGTATATGAATTGTCCGGCAAACTACGCACGCAAGCTGAACTGGCTGCCATTGTTGGTGAAGTGCTTGGGCAGGAAATCAACGTGCAAAACGTGGACGATGCCGCTTACGCCGACATCATGAAAGGTGCAGGTCTACCAGACTTTGTCGTATCGATGCTTGTTGATATGCAAAGTGCCATCCGTGAAGGCGCATTGGCTGTAGAGAGTGATACTTTAGAGAAATTGCTTGGCCGTCCGGCTCAGCCACTTAGCGAAAGTATTAAAGCAATTGTAGGCAAGTAAGTTTTGAATATGAGAAAGGGACACACCAACAAATGTTGGATGCGTCCCTTTTTTTGGTTTGGTGTTGCTAACGATCAATATAACGATATACCCGTTGAACGGATGACCGTACACTCACCCGTTGATTGCGACTGCTGCAATTAGAGATAGGCATTTATGTTGTCCACAACAGTTCATCACTCATTGCTCACCAGTCACTGCTCAAGAATATAACGTGCAGGAATGTGATCGGCCAGCCAGATATTTTCGTTTCCATGATAAAAAAGGATTCCGTCTGTGGCCGCTTGAGCAGCATTGATTCTCAAAATGACAGGCTGATCATCCCGTCTTTGTCCCACCTGATTGGCCGTATCAATATCTGCGGACAGATGTACATATTGCCTTTGCCGCGGCTGTAAGCCATGTTCCATAATAGAATGCACTGCGCGTGCCGGGGTCCCATGGTACAGGGTTTCCGGTGGCTCGGCAGATATCTTCGATATCTTATGAGGAGTCGAATGTCCATACAATGCCCGGATGCGGCCTGAACGGATTTCATGTCTCTTTTTCTCCGAGGCTTGAATCATCTGCTCCAGATCAACTTGCGTGACTCCCTTCCACTGCGGACTTTCATGTAAAGCCACCAGCAATTGCGATATTTCCACCCAACCCTCTTCGTCCAGTTCCAGCTCATACTCCCATGGTGCATGTCGCAGAGCGTATGAGAGTTCCTTGCTTAATTTCATCAGATCCAATGCAATCATCTCCCACATCTAATAAAACTGTCTATTTTTGCGATTGAACCGCGGTTAAAATCTCCTGAATGTTACGTTCCAATCCTTCATCGTCTTCCTGATTGAATTGGCGGTGTCCATCAATCCCACGTTGGATAATCGTATTCATCACCGGATGAACCTCACGATCAGAAGCCACCCGAATCAGATCATCGGCAAAATCAACCGCCTGCTGTTCACTGTAATTAAACGGTTTAATCAGCATCCGAATGCTCAAGGCATGGGCCTGCGGCTCCGCCAGCTGATCCCGATGAGTGATGCCATACACCGCGCCAAAACCAAAAGCAGCCATGACCTGACGCTCCAGTTCTGTTGTCTGTTCCAAAGGCGTGCCAATCAGCTCACACATTTTGTCCACCATTTGCTCCAACTCGTTTGCTGCCGCAGCCAGAATTACGTCATTAATATCGTCAGCGTTGATAAATTCAGTCATATTGGTTTTCTCCATTTCTGCACCGTATTTGATCCATTCTCTCAGACTCTATGAGAACATTGTATCGGAGTTGGGGTGTTCGTTTCAAATTCATCTACGAATAAAGGCGAAGTGAATGCTCCCGAAGCAGTTTTCTTACAGAAAGTTTTTAGGTCTGCTTCTTCAGTGCATGAAGATCTTTATGTATGCGTGGGGCAACTTGGTAAATGTTCATATGCGTCACTGTTAATACCAACGTGATTCATCGTTTGGCGCAGCTCCGATACAAATTCCATAAAATACACTTCAGGACTACGGCTTGCGGCATAATACTGCAAGTCATAATCGTAATTCAACCTCAAAAATACATCATGCAGATCGTCAACCAGTATCTTTTTCATATCCTCTCTCGTAATAGCTGGGTCCATGCTGCACTCGTTGGCCAGGGTCTGCATTGTCTCCTTGAGCCCCTGCTGATCGTATAACGGGTTAGACAACAGATGTTGCAAATCATACAAGTCTTTAAACCTGGGCCTCACTATCGTTTGATGCAGCTTCCATGCAATTTGGATGGAGAGTGGTACAGTGTAAGGAACGACAAAAGCTTCACCAACCATGGGTTGGTAGGATAGAGTAACAGGCTTCTCATCCAAGTCGAGGTTAAAAGATATATCAAGATGCAGTTCATCCTCATACTCATTTTCATTCCTTGGTTCACTATCAATATAAAAGGCAAGCTCCGTGTTCACCGTAGGAAAATCATCCGCCATCGCGTAGTCTATTCTTCTCCAGAAGGCATTCTCCCGAAAGCTTCGGAATATGATACCGTCATTCAGGTCCATCTCCGTTACCCGGATCATCCAGTCTGTAAATACTGCATTGGCCTGATCCTCAGTCTCAATTCGACCTGTATACAGAAAGTCGATGTCATCCACATAACGAATATTGGGATTCTCCAAATACTGTCTTGTTAATAAGCTTCCTTTTAATACAAATGGACTATTCACTAGAGAAGCGCGTTTTAATAGAGCTTCTAACACAACAATGAATCTCTCATCCTCATTTAGGAGATGCATTTTTATGTTTTTTTCTGACACTCGTTCTCCTCCTCCATTCATCGTACTCAACATCCAATTAGATCCATCCACGATCCAGTTCTTCCCGGCTGTCATAGATGCACAGTTCATATTGCTGTTTTAACAGTTCGATCTTGTTCGTATGCAAAATGGTATGGATCTCTCCCACTCTACGATAAAAATGTTCTGCACTCTCATATTCACGGACCGTTACGAATCTCACTTTGCCATCTGCATTAAGTGAGTTCCGTGAGATATGTCCGCCCGAATCCGCGCACAGTTGCTTAAATACGGCCACATCATCCACACATACCTTTCCGTGCCATTCGAAATAAGGCTTGGACTGTGCCAGCATCGGCTGATCAAAATACGTTTCTTCCTTAGCCGGAATTTCCACCTTCGTCCGAACAACTGTGAATCCGTTATCCCGAAACTTCGCCCCAACTTCTTCAATAACATTCTTCACTTCTTCGTAATTCGTGCTATGTACAATGCCTGTAATCATTGGCTGATTAATATATTCACCTTTGTCCAAGACGATCAACACGGGCTTCACGTTCTCTTGATTACAGATGTTGATAAAGGTCTCTTTCTCGTTCTGCTTCAGATCACGCATGGTTACATGATATTCAAATTCCATCAGGTCACTTCCTTACTGATTTTTGTCATCTCTCATTAGACAGATCTCTCTTCTATCTTCTGTTAATTCTCCACTCACATCGCTCAACTCAAATATTTCCACAGATCTTCTTTAAGTTTTAGAATTCACGTTCAAAACGCACCCCTAATTTCTCTACAAGATACTGACAACTGGGGCATTCGTTAACATGAACTAGGAGAACTTTATTTACTCAGCAATTCAAAAAATTCTAATATATTGGTCGCGACTTTTTGTGTCACAGGAGAAAACTCCTCTGACTCTTCATGAAACCAAATAACTACAGTAGGCTCTTCTGTTTCTCTAAAATCCAAACAAATAAAATCTCCTGAAAAAAGCGCTGCAATAGGAACTACATTCATTCCCACTAAATCTTCATTATCAGTTAATCTATCACCTATTTGCGTAATAGTAACTTCAATATCATACCATCCATTAATAGGATCAGACTCACTGTCATCCAATATACATAGAAATTTTTCTATTATGTATTCTTGCTGATTCATACTAAACATATTTGTGATTGGTACAGCTCCGTTATGTTCCTTAATAAAGTGCCTATAAGATTCAGGGAATGAAACTCTGAAACTTCGCTCAACTGCATCTAATAAATCATCGCCTGGTAATGGAACGACAATCGTATTAACATCCATTCTCATATGCTTCACTTCCCATTCTCATCTTTTAACACATGCCCCACCACATGGACTTTAACCAGGAAGATCAGAATCCCCTAACAACAACTTCCTTTCGTACACACCATTAGTATAAAACTGGATATGATGCTCTTTCTACCATTTGGAAACTCAAAATAACTCGATTCCATTTGAGTGTTGTCGTCATCATTTTGGCATAGGAATCTGAAACAGGCTCTCCTGTATAGGGGTGAACTCCCAGCTCAAACAAGCACACCTTTAGGTAACAGATGTAACAACTATAGCCATTTCATCAAACTATAAAAAACTCACTCCTGACTCATTGTTCGAGTAGGAGTAAGCCTTTTAATTTTTCTCATATGATTGCATTATAGGAAGAACCTATTCTTCTAGCATATCAAGAAAACGATTAACATTATCTGCAATTTTTTCTGTAACTGGGTCATACTCATCTGATTCCTCATTATACCATATACAAACAACTGGATCGATTTTACTTTCAGTATAGTCTAGACAAACAAATTCTCCTGCAAATAGAGCTGCAATTGGTACTAATTCAGCACCTGTCATATCTCCATCAAAGAGTATCCTTTCATCCAATTGACTGAAACAACCTTGATATCATACATACCTTTATCATGCTCGCTTGGCTTGTCCAATAAACAAAGAAAACGATCAACCACATATCTATTCGATTTAAATTCAAAAAATCTAGTTATTGGAATAGATCCATTGCTTTCCGATATAAAATCTATAAAATCTTTAGGAAACTCGATTTCAAAATTCTCTTCTACACGCTTAATTAAATTACTACCTGGAAGCGGATAAATTATACTGTTATTTTTTATTTTTAACATATTTCACCTCTCAAATTAATGTCTTGGGGCGTCTGCTCAATGTCCCTTTGTTCTTCCTCCATTATGCTTTTGCAATATTATGAATACCAAAAGGTACAAGTTGCATCAATCCGCTTTCCTCATTATGGTGACAAATTGTTCTTCTGGTTGTACTTTATTTGGTAATCTAGCGTTCAGTCACTTGAATTGTACAACCTCTGTTGCCTTCAAAAGTTCCTTGGTAATATATCTTCTACAATACTACACTTCATATCGGAGATTTCAAACCTTTTAATTTCTTCACTTTAACCGTCGGGAAAACCGCTTCGTACTCCTCAATCGCCATGAACAGTGGCTCTAGCTCTGGTGGCAGATTCGCTACATGAACAGGCGCTTTGTTGCTGCCCTCCTGTTGCAATAGGCCAGCTCGTACCATGGCCTCCCCTCCAAAATGGGTGAGAAAGCGAACATAACAAAAAACAGATCCATTATGGTGGTATCTGAACATAATCGACCCGTTCAACTTGATGCTATTAAGTTAAGTAGGGGATAAAATTTAAGCGTTGATGTGCGTACAAACAAAATGAAGAAATCTCTATACAGGTACTACATAGGTTAAGTATGGGATTAGTTAAATGATGGCTTCATTTGGTACTGGGTGGGGGTTACTTCATTAATCGCCGCCATCTATATCAGAGAATGAAAAAGACCACAACACGGGCGGCTAACTCGCATTGTGGCATTATACGATCTTGTTGCTGGGGTTATAAACCAAGTTTACACTAAGTCTTTGACAGCCCCTGTTAAAGTACAATATCTTGAAGACCCACTTCTATTACTTCTTCATTTTCAACACCAATACCCAATCCGTGTTCTTGTTCCCAAGTGCAATCACATAATATCCCTACTCTTCTAATACCATCCTCGAAATCATATCTTATTAGCAAACCTGTAGGCGTAACAAGTCTCCCTAACTCGTCTATTGATGAAATCTTTGGAGCAATTTTTTCAACTTCTTCACTATCACTTTGCATTGCTCGATAATCTTCAAAGTTCTCTAAATAATACTCTAAAATCTTATCTTCGCTTTCCTTTACTATGCTAGGCATATTCGCTTTGAATTGCGAAAAAGCATCCCGTTGGTTCGGAGTAATTTCTTCATTCTCTTCGCCATAAATATTCAAAAGTATTTTTCGTTTTTCTCCAAATATAGTTATCTCTGTCGTCCCTATCCATAAATCTTCATAAACAATTTTTCCAAACAACTCATCTTTTTTCATTTTTAGAGTATCGTCCTTTCTTATTTAACTTCACTTACACCACCAAGGTGTCCAAAATTAGAATTAACACTACTCGGAACCAATTGTATGGTTTTCCCATCATTAAGTTCATACTAAGTATACTTGTTTTTTTGTTCTCCATATTGCCATTTCAGCCTTGCCCTTAAAATTAAATTCCGTATCCAGGCCTCTTTTGCATTGCATCATTTTATCTTTCACATCATACGATATGTAGTCATGAGAAACCCGGACTCCTAGCTGTTCATCCAATTTTTTTGTCATTTTTCATATAATTCTTAATGACTTTATGTATCATATGGTTGATCAAAGTTTTGACTTTTAAAACGCAAGATTAACCCTTTCTAAAAAACCTCAAAACAAATAAGCTCCAGACAAATAACTGGAGCTTATTTGTTTTATCTTTGAACTAAATATACAACTGGATATGACGCTCTTTTTCAGGAATATCTTCATCTTCTAATAAATCCACTTGAGTTAGCGCACCCTCATGCTTAAGTTCAGCGATGAACAATGCATAGAAGTCTCCTGCTGTCGGATAGGAGAATAAACCATATCCTTTTCGAGAAATTAACTTGTTCACTTCCCTTATTTTCTCAGGGAGATATTTGTAGTCAAACTCTCCTAACTCTTCTAGCTGATCTGCAGTTCCCAATTCGATATCATAGGCATACTCATAGTCTAAAATGTAATTGACGATTTCCTGATCCACTTCTCCTTTGTAGTCCAGAAATAAAAACCGTTTGGTCGCTAAGCCATGATTCAGCATACTATAATACGCCAGTGATTCATCCGGATCATTCAAAATCATGTCGATATCCTCTGTATTATCAAATATTAACGGCACCAAATCTTCATCTGCCATGCAATCTTCCTCCTCTCCTACTCAAACAGAACTCCATGGTGGTTCGGGATATACTCAGGATAGTTTTTCCGATAAAAATCATCAATCATTCGTAGAACGGGGTCCCACTCTGGATACGGTTCAGGATCTTGAATATTCATTTTAGCCTCCGGTGAGTTCATCAGGAAATCATCAAAATGACTTGGATTGGGCAGACCTTGTTTTTTTCTCACATGAAGCAAATACAAAATTTCATAAGGATAGAAAGCGTAATCATAATTACCAAATTCAAGCGATTTCCCTAACTCCGATGCAAGCATGGAATGATGTTCGGACATTCTTCCAATTAAACGTGTAATTTCATCCAATTCAGGCGTATTCCATTGTTCCAATACTTCTCTGTAGATTCCAAGTTCTTCTGGAATCAAGCCACATGGCTGTTCCCGATCTGTTAATGCGGATTTCACAGCCAAGTGAACATATTTATTAGTTCCTTCAATTTCTTGCTTGGTATGTTGGAGATATAACTCTAGTAAAAACCAGATATGTTGATTCCAATCATTGGCTTCCATTAAATTATCTCCAATATATTTGACTATAAAATCAAAAAATATCTGTTCCTCCTTCGCCCATCCAAATAAATTGAAGTGAACTAATGATACGATGCTATTTTGAAAAGAATAATCAATTACTTTCATCTCAGGATAACGATCTTTATAAATGTGCCTGCACATACATTGATAAAAAGTTACTTGCTGTATGTGTTTCAACCCCATAGGATTTACCCCTTCTTTAATTAACACTTCATTTTTCCATACTTCCAACCAATAAGAAGATATTTTGTACATTCTATTCAACAATTTGTGATCTTGATCTACTGCATTACTTTCTACCAAAGAAACAATCTCAAGTTTAGCTTCATCATATTTAGCTTGAACATCATTCAAACCGTCATCAAAGTTTTTGACATAGCGCTTGTATGCCATTTTCATTTTTTTCACATTCATTTATAGTCCCCCTAATTTTCAATTTATTTCCTTACTCCAATCTTTTACTTTGACGACATCTACCCCAAAACCTACGGATGTTTTAGAAATATCCACTTCAACCCTAATATAATCAAATTTCAATCCAGGATAATCGTCAATTAGCTTTTGAAGTTTCTCTTGAAAAACAGAAAAACTTTTATTTTTACGGCTTGACATCACTTCAAAATATTTTGGACCACCGAGTTTTTGCTCTGTTGAATAGTTGAAATTTCCCCACTCGGAAGTCTTAGCCTCAATCATGGTTAATTTAGGAGGCGGACCTTTGGACAAAAAGGCTCCATCTATTCCGTTCCTACCAACTTGAAATTGATCGGAAATATCCTTACCCAGATTGTTGTTTATTGCGATTTTTTTCGCAACTTCCTCGCCAAAGTCACCCTTATCATGATCATAATATTTTTTATTATCGATTTTTCGCTCATACCCTTCTACACCGGATAAATCAAATTTACTACTTATATCATCTGGAGTATCTAGTTGATTGGCCAGCTTACTTCGTTCTCGTTTTAACTTCTTAATTTCTTCTTCACTGGCCCCTACTTTTTCCTTAATTTTAATTTTCTGATCCAGATCGTCAAGTTCTTGTTGGATTTGCTTTTGACTCTTTCCTTTTTTCTTTTTCAGATTGTCATTAGTATTTGGTTCTTTTGTATCATTTGGTTTCTTCGTTTGTTCGCTAGGGCTGCCCTCGTCCTTCTTCGTGGTTGTAGACGGTTTCCAAGTGTTCACTTCATTCGGTGTTTTATTGTTAACTGAATTCGAACTTTCTGGCTTTGTTCTTGCATCTTTGAGTTTCGTACTTGAACCATTTTGTTTAGTCCCTGTACTTGAAGAACTTGGTTTTGAGTTTGCTGGCTTGTTATTTCCAGATGAACCGGTTTTTACAGTCTGCTTCGAAGATTCAGCTGCAGTCTTGGGAGGGTTCCCAGAGTTAGGACTCGTTTCAGTTTCAGCTTCTGTTTTACCACCAGAACTTGCTTGTCCCGTTTTTTTCGACTTATCCCCGCTCCAATCGCTTCCTCCACCAGAAACGATCCTCATTTTCTGACCGTCTGTCCATTTCTTCTTTGCAAATGTCGCTGCTGTTTTTAATCCGTTACCAACAACTTGCATGACCTTTCCTTCAATGTCTGGCGTCCTTACCCTTAGATTACCACCAATCATCGTTCCGTTCTCTATTAAATCGCGATGCATTTCATAATCGTAGATCATCTCTACGAATTTCTCATCGCTAATCGGATTGTAAATCAACTGTGTCAGATATTTCATCTGTTCCAATGTCAGGTCCTGACGCAACCAAAAATCGTAATCTTTTACTTCCTCGACGGTAATATTATGATATATGCCAGCCCTGTCTAATGCCCATGAAATTTCTTGGTAATAGGGCGAAAAGAAGGTTTGATGTTGAACATCGTCTTTCTCCACACTCTTGAAAAATTCCAGCGACTTCTGCAGGTCACGTTGGGCTTTTTCATGCGCCCACTTCTCACGGAAGTAACTCGGAATCTGCTCATAAGCAAGGCTAATCTCCTTGTTCTGTTGTTCCAACTTCTTAAAGAAATCGGTCACCGAAGTCGATGTAGTCAACTCTTTGGCGGCCGTCAGCATTTTACCCAACATCGTCCATTTTGCTTCGTTCTCCTGCTGTTGCAGCTCAGCAAAACCATTCGTAAATCGGTCCAGCAAATTCAGAGCCGAAGGCTTGAAGGAGCCTATCTTCGGCACGCTCGCGATGAGACCCGTGGCAACGGCAGCAATGCCTACGCCGATGGCTGTCTGGGCAGCAATCCCCCCTAGAGCTCCCAGGATCGGAATCATAGCAGTGATGGCCAATGCAGCTCCAGCCAACGATCCATCTTTCGGGTTCGTCGTTGATGCCTGCGTCACTCCAGCAGCCTCTGCGGCTGCTGCGGCCTGAGCCGCTTCGTACTCCTCAATCGGCATCAGCGGTGGCTCCGGCTCCGGAGGCAGATCCGCCACATGAACAGGCGCTTTGTTGCTACCCTCCTGTTGCAATAGACCTGCTCGTACGTTGGCCTCCCCGTCCAAAATGAAGCTACCACCCCCGCCAAGAAGCCAAATCGCTTCTGGTGCTGTAGCTTCGATCTGTCCGGCCGCAAGCAGGATATTGCTACCTTGAATGGACAGATTGCCTGGACTATTCAATACGATCCCCTGATCATTCAAGGTAATCGTTAACCCGGATCCGGCTTGCAGTGTAACCTCCTCAGGCGACATCCCGATAGAGCTCCCGGCAGGATGCCCCCAGACTTTATGGTCTGTCCCTCCGTTAGTGGAACGTTTACCCTCAGAGATGGAATGACGAATGTACGCTCCGGATTCAAGACTACTTGGAAAATATAATTCCACCTGATCCCCGATCTCCGGCATCATGTATAATCCGCTATGCCCTTCCGCAGCATAAACTGGCGCGACCGGATAGGGGCAGGCGGAGCCTGGCGTCATCGGGCCCTCATCCATGGGTAATTTGATCTGAATGTGATCATGAATCACGCGGACCACCTCGCCGTACAGCGATAACCCAATCAGGTCCGATAGGTTGCATCTAGGTACACGAATGTGGTCTTCGAGTACCATGCGGTATGTCGTCATGAGCAACCCGGATTCCAGTCGCGAATGGGCATACACCACGGTCAGCTCTCTACCATCCGGAAGTTCGACCTTGTCTCCGAGCGAATAGGTCTCGACACTTTCCACCGTATATTGCAATACGCCTTGCGATCCCTTGGAGCCCTGAATGATATATCGATCTTCCGTTCCGGAGCCGTGCCAGTCGATTCCAGCCAGTTCCTTACGAACCTGATAAGGTTGGTCTTCTGGCCATTTCCACAACTTGCCTGCGGGCAAACCGATATACAGTTTGGGTGATGCCGCTGTGATTTCCGGGACCAGCACTGTACCGAATCGCGAGGCAAGCCTGCGTAGGAACATCCAATCGGTCTCTTTATATTGTAATACAAGTCCGCTCAATGAGGTATTTCCGGTAACCTGATCCATGACATCCGAATAGCGGTAAGAATTCATAATGAATTGAATGAGTTCCTTGAACGTCCACCCTCTGTTTTGAAAGGCTCGTTCCTCAATTCGCATATCCATTTGATAGGAGTTGGACAAGGCTTCAAGTTCGAATCGATAGACCCCTCCCGACAAATGAACCGAGAGCGATGTCATTACGCCATGGAAGAGTCTCCTCACTGATCTACCATTTTCATCGACTTGTCTGAGTACGATAGATTCCCCTTCAGCCTGAACTTGAAGAATGCCCGGCCCATCCTCTTCCGGAATTATACCGCTGACGTAGAGTTTCGCATGCTCGTTCACTTGGCGGGTAATTTGCACGCCTTCTAACGACTGTGCACGATAAGGCCAATATAGACGTATTTGCTCATAGCCGATCTGGTCGAGTTTCTTCTCCGTAATTTCATTCATCGTCAAAAGTCCAATTGCTGTCCGTCATTCTCTATGACGATATCTCCGCCATACAGACACTTGTGCGTACAGTGACTGAGCAGTGCAGCTTTCCCTTCCACCTTGGTATCTCCCTTTCCATGAAGCCAAGGCATGGTCAGCACGGGAACACAAGGCGCTTTCTTAACCCCATAGATGTCAACCATCGTGCTTGCCGCTACTGCTGGATTAGCTGGATTGGAACAGTTACCGAATGATCCAATATGAATACCTGGAACATAATCCTCGACAGTCATCTTCGCCTTCCCCTTGATATATACGCCATGACTGAATGGTATCTTCAATCGTGTACGCTGCGTCCCGCAATTGCATTTAAGTATTGCTCCTGCAACGACATAGCTTTTAGAGGCTTCTCCAGCCGTATGAATCTGGGCATCATGATCTTGACTTCGCACCATCATAACCTCTCCCTTCTAATTCGTTTGTTCCAAGTCCAACGGAATGAATTGTACTCCTGCCACATCTCGCCGCAGAATGCTCTCCGACAACGCCAGATTGACAATGATCACGGTTTCGCGCAGCTCCATCAATTGGAACAGGGGTACATCCGGGAAATCTCGCTTCAGTACGATCCGCTCCAGACTTCCATCCATGCGCCGACGGGTATGAGGAGATAATACGTTTGCCAGTGCAGGAGGATGAATGGCCCAATACGTCTCTTGGGTCATTCGCTCCTTGTCCGTTAATACGGTAGCCCTTCGCTTGAGCTGAGGACAATACAAAATAAGTGTTTCAAGCAATTGATCTGAAACTAAGGGAACCGGCTGTTCCAAATAATCGGTATAATCGACATGGAATCCGCTTCGCACATAAAGGTTAATGGCTGTATGCTCACTGCCCGAATCATGAAAAGCCTGATTCCAGGTCCTGCGTTGCAGTTCACCGACAGGCTCAGTCTCTACGCGGTGTATCCATCTGGGATCGGCCATTAGACGAAAGTATCGGATAACCCTCGCCTCCTCTCGTCATCGTCAAAAATCGCACCCTCCACATCAGCACCCTCCCATAACGTATCTGTTAGATTAGCTCCACAGAATATGGCTCCACGAAGGTGTGCCCCTCGGAAGTCAGCACCTGAAAGGTTTGAATTCTCGAAGTTAAGCGCATCGTATTCTGGACCCTGAGCGAGTCCTTCCGGATGTCCTACCTCCCCTATTATCTCCCTGAAAACAGCTCTTTCCAGAGAACACCCGCTGAAATCTGCCCCATATAGAATGCTTCCGGTGAAATCGGTATTCTCCAGACTACAATTGCGCCAACGTGTCCCTATCAAGATACAGCGTTGAAAATCGGTAGAATGCAGATCGATACGATCAAAACGGCTGTAACGAAAATCCAGATCGCTACATTCCATTTCGCTCATATCCAGTCCCTGAAAGTGCGCGTACACGACCTCCAGACCATCACTTTCTTCCAATGCTTCACCAATCTCCTCAATGCTCCTATTCCTTCGATCAAGACGAAATACGCACTCACTAGCATCCAAGTATTCTCCTACACGTACTTCGAATATCTGTTCCAGATCCATAAGAGAGTTCCATTCGAAGTCCTCCAGCGCGCGACAGCTACGGCGTATAAAATGTACAAGATATCGATTCACCAACGCCGCTTCCTGTAACATGATTCGGTCCAGTTCTACCGCTGTAACGGTTCCTTGATAGTGAGGAAGTTCTTCTCTTAATCCATTGAGCATCCGTTCAAGACACTCATAGGCCCAGTGGGAAGAATAGAATGAACGGATGGGTGTTCGATCCAGCAACCATGAAGCATCATATGCTTCGACCAGGACATTCATCGCCCCTCCAAGAAGTTCTGTTCGCAACATAGAATATTGAATGTATGCGATCGGCCCTTTCGCCCCACGCTTTTGGGCGTCGCTGACTTCCTGAATCATCAACCTGAAATGACTTAGGAACTCGGCTGTCAATTCCGTATACCTTGTATGCAACGTATGCTGCAAATCATCCATAAGTTTGGCCCGCGCAGGTTTTACCTGATGGGTATAAAAATGCAACATAGATTCCTTGCGATCCATTGGAAATTATCCCTCCTGCCCATACGTCACGTATCATGCTAGTTGGCTTTCACTTCTGATCCACTCATTTTTGCCTGTCCATCCAATTTGAATGTCCCTCCCCCGCCTTCCAGCAACAATTGTGAATCGGCAGACAACGTTATTTTCTTCCCGGCTTTGAGCGAGATATTGCCCCCGGCAGACATCCGAATCTGCTGGCTTCCGATGATCTGAATGCCCTCGTCCCCGCTGAGACGAATGAACACCTCGCCCTCTTTGCTGCTAATGGAGATGGAATCTGGGGTCAGTCTGATTTCTTTGCCATAAGGCGTACGGAAAATTTTATGATCCGGTTTGTTCAATTGGTTCGTTCCAGTTACCTTGTTATCCAGACGGGGTGCTCCTGTCGCATAGGCTTCTTCTTCGTTTTGCGTAGGAAAATATACGGCCACCGGATCACCCACTTCAGGCATGACATACCAACCTGTCTGCCCCTCTGCGATGTATGGAGACTGATACAACAACCACAACGCTTCCTCTTCCTCCTGTTTTTCATCACAGTCCAGCTGAACTCTTACATGACCACCATGCACTGAAAGGATGCGACCAAGTAATGAGCTTCCGGCAATTATCGAATTGTAATATGTCTTTTGTCTTAGTCCTCTATGAAGGCTAAGTACATATTGGTGCTTCACTATTCCTCCCACAAGCTCGGTATATGCCTCAGTCACATATAGGCTTCTGCCTCGGAAGGTAATATGATGTCCAAGCTCCATCACCTGATCTGTCTCGATTTCGTATATAATGAAATCTGATTCGTTGACCTTTAACGTATCGTTTTCGGTAAAGTACATGAATGGTGCCATGTTTTTGCGGATTGTATAACGTGTATTGTCCAGATCGATTGAGTTTCCGTGCTCAAAGACGCCAAAATAAAATTTGGGGCTGTCAAACTGAGCGGCCGGCATCAAGCTGGTGTGAAAGCGAGAAGCAAGTCTCCTGAGAAATGCCCAATCCGTTTCTTGATATTGCACGGCAACCTTCCCGATCTTGGCCCCCCCTGTTCCCTCATCAATCACGTCCAGCCCCGGATAATCCTGATCCAGTTTCTTTAACAAATCGGGTAACTTCATTTTGACATTTTGAAATGTACGCGTTCGTTTTGTAATGTCCATCCGGTATGTATGTGAAATGGCCTCCACGTGGAGCGTATATACGCCTCTGACAACCTGCACTTCAACAGATAGTGGAATGCCTTTGAACAGAGGCTTCTTATTGCCATCCTCATCTTTTTGCCACACTTCAATTGGGGTATTTTGATCCGTAACATCGACATAGCGATCCTTCCATTCCTCAGACACCATGCCCTTAAACACGAGCCGAGTGTGCTCATTCATTTTTTTCCGGATCGTCAGTTCTTGCAAATGCACCAGTTCATATGGTTCAATAATCAGATTCTCATAAGTCAGACTCATGTTTCCCATCTCCTTTCAACTTCAATGGATCGCAAGTGAATTTAGAATCGTCTCGCCAGGCTCCAGCCAATCGCGCTTTTCTTCATCCGTGCAATTAAATCCGTAAACAAGAACTGACTGGTCTAAAATCGAAAAACCGATATGGTTATAAATCTGATTATTCAACCCCTGAACGGAAAACTGACAGTAGCCCGTGAACTGTCCCGTTTCAGTAATTCGAACGCCATGTTTCTCCCATTGTCTGATAGGCTGCGTTCCGCGAATGACATTGGCCATCGTTTCGGTAAAGGAAGTCAGCTCCTCTTCCGAAATTCGATGCTCCAGTCTGTTAAACGTAAAATTGACTGTCCCTGAATCATTGGTATATATCCATTCCGGCCGATGAGACGAAGGATACTTCATGCTCGCTTCCTTCTCTGAAATTAAACGCAATGAACGTGGAAGGGATATGGCTACCCTACTATCGTACAGCTCAGTTCGTTTTAGAAATACGCTTTCCTTTCCAATACGGAGCCTCGCTGGCAGCTCTGTTGAATCAATAGCCTGGGATTTATGTGCTAATTTAACCGCCTCTTCTACTTCACTGTTTTGATCATTCTCTTCATTTTCACGATGGTTATATAATATGGGAATTACTTTGCGATCAAGATATTCCATATGAAAAACAACTTCCTTTCCTTGTGCTGAATCAATCCACAATCATACGATGTGGTCCGCCCACCGGCATACCCGAACGTCCCGTTCCCCGACCTGCATTCGCCAGTATGCGATCCAGATATCGATGAATTTGCGCATTATCATATTCTCTGTACTCCAGCCCTAATCGACTAGCAATGTGATGCAAAATGACGCTACGCGCAACCGTTCCTTCATTGAGACACATCATGGCGAAGACCAGATCCTGGGGATCAGAGGTCCCCGTTCGAAGCAACCTCTCGGCATAATCCTTCATGACAACAGGAGATAAGGTGCTTGCCCCCTCGGCTGCATAAGGGACATGAATGACATGCAGGGTGTTGAACTCCGTTGCCAAGTCGGCAAAGGTCTGGTAGTCACGCCGCAGCCGGGCCCCTTCCTTCAGCTTGAATCGAGCCAGTTCCAACTCTCTCGATGTGCACGTTGTCTCTTCATCCAAGAGCAGCTCCGAGTGGCTTATCGTCATGTCACTCACGGTCTCCTCCGCGGTAAACCGAAGCTTCAGCACATTGACCCGTCCCGTAGCTTGGTATGCCAGTTCCATAGGCTCTGTCAGCATATAAATCCTTCCTTTATGCAGCACCATCCCAGGGGCGACCAACAATCTGTCCGGGAAAACTTCTACCTCTGCACCTGCAAGAATGCCATCTGCATAACCGCGATAGTACAGTTCGATGAAGTCTCTGGGGAAATCGCGTAGTCCCTCCAACATGGATGTTTTCAGAATTCTTCCCTTGTTAAAATGCGGATGCGAATATGTGAACATGAGCGTTGTTCCCCCTTTCTGCTCGTGATCCTCACTTCATTCCGTCAAAGAAGTCCAGTTCCGACAAGTCTGTTTCAAACGGAAGTAGCTTCTGCGATCCCAGATACAGCCGTTCATTTCTGCGAGCTACAGGCAACACATGGAAGCCCCAATGACGATCATCCGGAAACACAAAAAACTTCGTCTCTCCATTCACGATGGAATCCGTATCATCCTGCGGAATTTTATCTCCATATCGATCTCGAATGTCTTCGTAGAGCACCTCTTTATAGAATTCCGGGCGGTTCCCATATACGAATTTTTGTCTCAGCTGGCCATCGCTTCCGCTAAGATACAACTCCACTTCTGCCGTCTCGAATGGACGGGAAATGCTACCTGGAATGCCATCACTCCGATCCAGACTGCTGATCAGCATTTTTTCACGTCCATTATGTGTGTAGGCACTTACGGTATACGGAATTACAGCGGCATCATGCGTGATGTCAGCTTGAACGCTTCCTGTTTTGCGGGCACTCAGATAACGAATTGCCCCTCGAAGGCAGGCAAGTTTAAGATCAGGCACACGCCCTTCCGCAGGTTTTTGCCGAAACTCAATGCTTCTGCCTGGAACGAACTCCTTCAGTGCTTCCCGAAATACATCAATGCGGCAGGACTGACCTGTCAACTTGATAATCGAGTACTGGTTCATCCGCCCTTGATGATAGAAATCATCCAAAAACTTGCGAACCACCTCATAGATATCGGCCTTAATCAGCTGGGTAATTTCCTTGATATTGAACACCACATCGGGGAACTCATATTCATCCTTCAACTCCCCATTCCGTTCTACCGAGAGGAACCAACGCTCCATGGTCGTTATTTGCAGATCACTGTCCCCGTCGTCCTCCATCTCCGAGTGGAATCGGTTACGCAATATGCCGGTTTTGCGGAAAAATTGCTGCTTCATCTCTTCTGCGATTTCCCACAGAAAGTAGAAGTTGCCTCTTACCCGCAAATACTCGTCCCGAGAACGATTCTCTCGGCGCGCAAACGCGGTAGGGATGATGTGTTCTGCCTCATCATATCGCTGCTCCAGCTTCTGATAAACGGACTTCACACCCTCTTCGTCCACCTGACGGAACACATCCGCACCAGGTGCCTCAATCAGGCTATCAATATCCGTCACCTGACGGCGTCCGCTATAGTAGTCGGCGAATACAATTTTCATGAATTGCATAATACGATAGGTAATGTTGTGACCTCCGAAGTTCGTATCCCCATTTTCGTAGGTAGTATGAATATCGAGCTTGTACGCCATATGTCCATCCTCGATCGTAAAGGCACAGGAAGATAAATCCGTCGTTCCACCGCCACAATCAATCACGAGCGCATGATACGTCTGCCCTTCCATGAAAGCACCACGTTCCATCCCGTCAGCAAGGGTGTTATAGAGTACAGCCATTCCCTCATCCAGCGCATACGTCTGCTCAATCCGATAATCCGGAAGCATCTCGCCGAACATCTGCAAAAACTGTGTTTTCATCTTCACGGGACTGGTAAAATGCACATGGCGAAACTTGCACTTGAACTGATGCTCTGCCGTTCGGATGATGTAATTCATGTACGCACGCAGCAGATCCATACGAGAAACGATGGCCGCATTGCCATGAACATCGACGATTTCTTCCATTTTGTTGTAATTGTTCACCCATCGCTTCATGCTGCGGAAGACACTCGCCCGGCTACTGTATCCTCCCCGACGCATACTTCGCAGCGCTTCATAGCCGAACTCGTAACGAATGTTCGCTGGATCCGAACACTCCGCCACCCCAATGGCCGTAGGCAGGACCTCGATCCAGTCCGTATCTTTGTATGTAGGATCGGGAAAAGAAACGTAGTTGATGGCATCCATACGGACTCGTCCATTCAGCAAATCCTGGCTGCTCGGCGCCTGAATATAACCGTTATGCAAATAGGCGCCTGCCGTCGTATTGGAGGTGCCAAAATCAATTGCAAGCACTGCTTCTGTCGGTTCAAGCTCCCGGATGTCCAGATCTGCCAGTGGGATTTGAGTATATTGAATATGAACCGGTGGAAGCGGTCTGCTGGAATAATAGGTCTGATATAAATACTCCGAGTCGCGTTTACGGAAAAAGAGGAGACTGTACTGTCTGTTGCCCGATTTCTTCCAGGTCGACCCACTTCCTGCGGTCAAGTAAAAGGTTCCCGATACGGAGTCGTCCTTAACCAGGTTGAAGATGCCACACAGCTCCATGCTCTCATTGACTAAAAGTACGTTGGATTCGGTTAATCCACCCGGTGCTGTGACCACATATCGATCCAGCTTGTCCACGTTCAATCCTTCGTACAGAATCAGTCGCGCAGGCACACTAATGCCTCCATCACTGCTCATGGGAGCCGTCATATGACGAGAGATAGCCTTTTGTATACGCTCGAATCCGCCATCAACAGACTGGTCGATCCACAATACATCGTCCGCTCCCAGAAATTTTAAAATAATCCGAATCAGTTCTTCCCGCTCCGTCCGAGGGCCCAATCCCTCAATTAACCGTTCCTTGTAGCAAATGTTCCGTAATTGGAATGTGGTCATGTCCATCAATTCTTCGCGCGTATAACGCATCGTTCCTCTGGAACGTTCCCTGCTCGTGGCGTCAGGATACAATCGGTATGAATAGCCGTTCATCTATACTTCCTCCTTACAACTGCTGGTGCTGCTTAATATAGGGCAATCCCGTCCTGTATCATCGTATAGTCCACATCCAGAATGCCAAAATGATGCCCCCAGTATATTTCCGTGTCGAAACGAACCGGCAGAAAGAGTTCAAGAATCAGTTCCAGCTTCTCCTTCGCTTCCGTACGTTCTACCTGACCAATATACAAAAGCAATTCATCCTTCTCCTCACAATTGGCATAAAGGGTTGAACGCGGGAACATTCGAACAAGGGTATCCCTCAGCAGATGAACTGCCTCTCCCGTATCATACAAACGGAGCATATTGCAGGCGATCACTTCCTGCTCCTCCTGCCCGAACAGCTCCAGTCGCCGCCGAACCCGATCCCCGTACACACCCGAATGCATATCCTTCAGAATGAAGCGAATATAATACTCCCTCTTGTTCATCCCCTGCATCAAATCCATGTCCGCCAGAAAATGAATGACCAGATCAAAGAGCGCTTCCCGCAACTCCACCTGCTCTTCATTATTGATATCGAAGAGGTCCCGGAAAATATCAAAAAAGCGATAATACGGATTGACTTCAACCGTGCCTTCCACGCCTGAAGCATTCAGGTTTGTCTGGCTAAGTTCCATGTAAGGCGAATATACACGTGCTGGCACAAAGGTTACGTCGCGCAGATCGGTTCCATTACGCTTGGCCCGAATAATCAGATCCCAGATGTAATTCATGCTGTACTCACACCCATTCCCCTTCGCAGCAGTATTCCGGGAAAGCCAGCTGGATTTCGGATACCAGAAAGCTCAGCAGATCATCCAGAAAAATGGCCTGTCCCGGCTGCTTCCCGTGTCTGCTGAACCTTAAAATCATTCGATGTTTATCTGTTTCAACACGGACATGATCGCTAACAAATGCATTAAGTGGATACGTAATGCCCAAAGCAGGTCCTGGCGCCACCACTTGCACATCTTCCAGTTCCAATCCCTCTGCTGCCTGAAAAGCGTGAACCATGCGGGCAATCTCTCCTTTGGATCGTACAGAACGTCCTTCCTGACGCGCATATTTACCGGCAAACCCTTCCCTCTTGTTATTGGAAAACAGCGGATAGTCCATCCTGCCAATGCGGGTTGCGACGGGACCAGCTATTTTCAGCACCGTCCATGAATCGGATTTTTCCAGTGGTGATACGATGGTGATATCTTCTTCCGATCTTTTGATATACCGAATATGCGATTCGTCTCCATCCACCAGATATCCGTGTTCCGTTCCGGTTTTGCGGAGTGGCAACACATGTTCATAATTGATTCGGTCCGAAGCCGGAACAGGGAATCCACCCGTTTTCATATCCAGCTTCTGAATGTTCCACAGCGGAATCATATTGGTTCTTTTATAAGACTCAAACTCTTCGAGATGGATGGAAAGTTCCTTGACAGCATGTTGTTTGTCCCATGCTTCTCCATCGTCCGAACTGACCAGAACACAATCAACGAATTTGAACACATAGGGTGCATTGATCGATTTCCATGGCAGACTGTTCTTACGAAAGACCCGGTACAATTCTTCAACTTTGGAGATATACGCTGCACTTGATTTCAACCGAACCGTTATGGCATGTCTGCCTCCACTGGTTACTATCTCCCCGCGAAATGTCCGATTACTGTTCAGCAGAGATTGGAGTTCCTGTTGCCCACATTCCATGTAGAATGTGAACAATTTCATCTCTTCCTGACGCGCCAGTGCCTCTGAGGCCTCGCTCAAATAGACGGTCTGTGGTTCAGCATCCTCAGGAATGATCGGGTACAGAAATTCATGAATGGGATCCAGATCTTCCCGCGCACATAATGTGACATATACATCATGACGTTCCTCCTGCGGCAACACCTCATCGAAAACTCGTTGCTCAATCTGCTTGTTCAGCGTCTCCTGATACTCCACAAGATTAAGAAAAACGCCTGTCATGAGATCTTTGAGCATGCGGCGTTGTTCAAGATCCTCCATCTTGTTAAGACGGTCACGAATCATGTCTTTCATCATGAATCTCCTCCTTCCGATGATTCCTGTTCATTCACGTCAGCCTCCGTAGTGTCGGTGCTTTCGTCAGCCTTGGAGGCAGAATTACTGCTAGCATTACTTGTCGTTTTTCCAGAAGAAGCACCTGAGCCAGAAGCATCCGCATTGCCATTTCCAGCCGAGATGACATCACCAGTGGAAGAACCGTTCCCCACTGTATTGCCTGCGCCCATACTTCCGGTACTGCCGGTCATATCCGAGGTCATTCCCGATGTGTTTCCTGTATCTAATCCTGCCGTATCCTGCGTAAGATCAGCCGCCGGTACCGGTGGGTTCAATTTCTCATCCAGTTTGTTTATTTTCCGCTCCATGGCCAGCACACGTTCCAGCATATCGATCTCCTGATAAATTCCCTGTGCCGAAGCATAGGCATCCATGGCTCCGCTGTAGTCTCCGGCTTCATTGAAGCGGTCACCCTTCTGTTCCAGCGTATCTGCCTGAAGCTGCCGGGATTGTCGCTTGATATCTGCACGTTTGGTCTCGGCCGTCTCCAGTTGCGTAGCAATTTCCTTCAGCGCATCTTTGTAAGCTGTCTCCGTAGCGGCCGTTCTGGCCCGTTTATACAAAATGATTGCTCCACTGTAATCTCCGTTCTGGAGTTTCAGATCGCCCTCCGTGATCCAGTCTTGCACTTGCTGGAAAGTGGTCATCTGCTCCAGGCGCTCCTGAATAACTTCCCGGTTGAACATGCTATAGGATTCAGACAATTCCAATGCTTTGGTGTAACTCGCGGTTGCTTTGGTAATGTCGCCTTCTTTCAGGTGAGCTTCCCCATCAACCAGCGTCTGGGCAGCAGACATCTTCGCGGTCAACAGCTTTTTATGTATAGGGTCCTTGATTTTGATGGAATTATTGCGTGCAAGGCTGTAGTCCGAGACCGCCTTGGCATACTCTTGTTCCTTGACGTACTGGTCTGCGGTCTCTTCATATTGCAGCATATCTACGACCAATTCAGCTTTTTTGGCTGCACTTTTCACCGCGTAGAATATGCCGGCTCCACCAAAAATCAGGAGCATAACCAGCATGATGGCAATCCGCTTAATCCATTTCTTACGGTTCTTGGGCTCTTCATGAAAAATCTTGTTCACATATATGGCTGCCGCACTATAATTCTCGATACGGGTACGCTGCTTGCTAAGCATTACTTCTTCAAGCGTATCCGCCAGTGTCTGCGGGTCATTGGCACCTTCAACCGCATCAATCATCTCGGCATCCTGAACACCTTCCCATAATCCAGGGGTGCAGAGCACAAGCACATCGCCATCGGCCAGCTTAATCTTATCCGATACATACGGTCTGATCATGCCAGGTTTGCCCGCGTATTCGTTCAGATTGCCGCGTTCATCATGCTGATCCACACGATCTTCTGCAATCTGGCCTTCGGCTGCCAACTGGGCAGCAACGCTATGATCCTTGCTTTTTAGTGCAAGCCGATTTCCACGAAAATGATACAAACGGCTGTGTCCGGCAGATGCCCACACCATACGTGTATAATCTGTCACAACAATGACGAATCCCGCTTTGAGCCTGACTCGGCGGCTTTCATACTGCAACCATTCATGGGCAATCTTGATATACTCCGTCAGTCTGCGTTTGGACATGGTTGGTTTTTCCAAAAAGGATTCCAGAATGGTCTGCACTGTGATCTGTGCGCTGTTCACTTCCGTATCCGTATCCAAACCATCTGCAATGACATAACAGGCCCAATCTTCCAGCTCAACGCAGCCGTAGAAATCCCGATTTTTCAGGAAAGATCCCGCTTCCGAGACAAAAGCCGTCTTGAATTCACTGTTCTCCTTCCTCATCCGTCTCCCCATTTCCCTTCCCTGTGCGTTGCCTGATCCGTTACCATCCTTGCTCCAAAATGATAATCGTGGCATTATCCTGATGCACAAGCTGTTTTTCTTCAATCAAATCAATGATGGTCTGGGCTGCATCAAATGGCGACATGTCTTTCGCCAGTATAGTTTCCAATTCCATCTCAGTAAGGGAGTTGTATACCCCGTCACTGCATAACACAATCTTGTCCGCCGGTTGCAGTGCAAACGGCTCGTCCGCGATTTCCATTTGTTTAAAATGGTCGTATCCCAAATAGTTGACCAGCCTTTTGCGCTGCGGATTATCCAACGCCTCCTGCTCCGATATTTCTCCAGACATATACTGT
Source organism: Paenibacillus sp. FSL M7-1414 (assembly GCF_038003195.1). Taxonomy (NCBI): domain Bacteria; kingdom Bacillati; phylum Bacillota; class Bacilli; order Caryophanales; family Paenibacillaceae; genus Paenibacillus; species Paenibacillus sp. FSL M7-1414. The sequence goes on from NZ_JBBOOS010000001.1 coordinate 4,982,033, forward strand.
TCTTCGAGTTGAGTTTCCAGCGTATGTTTATGATTGATAGCAAGTAGCTCACCTTTGCGAAATACGGCCAAAATGCTGTCCCCTACTGCGCCCCAATACAGCTCCCTGCCCTTGATCATGGCAGATACCAACGTTGTTCCTCCAGGAACGCCCAGTAAATTGCGAAGAATCGCCTGGTTTGCCGCATGGGAAGAAGCATCCCAAAACTCTTCCGGATCAGGAAACCGCTCCAACTCTTCAAACTCACGGATAAATGTTTCTACAGCAGTTGTACTGGCTACTTTCCCACCAGATAATCCGCTAATTCCATCGGCAAGTACCGCAAGCACACCATAAGGCTCCACGGCACAGGCAAAATAATCATCCTGTTCACTGCGAGCACCAATGGTCTGTCCATTCCCGATCTGAACGCCAACCGGCCTATCGTCACGTTGCCTTACCGGAATCCGGCTTCGGACGAATAACAACAACCAGATCGACAAACAGCCTGCTGCCAGAACCCAATAAGGCGTTAGCTCCTTGTCGTTCCACAAGATCATGAAGGTATTCACTGTTGCTCCCATTCAAAATGCACACCACATAATGGGATGAAAATAAATTTACTGCGTCCCAATTGAATGACGTCGTAGGCAGCCAGTTCCACCGGAGAATAGACCGCTTCGTTGTTATGGTAGGCAAGGCCGGAAGCATCGCCGGGCAGCAGATAGAAATTCCGTTTTTTGGGATCATATACAATCACCGCATGATTGCGCCTTGAAATCGTGTTATCCCCAAGGATTCGAACATGCATCTCTTCCGAACGTCCAATAAAGTTCTTTTCAGCCATAATCCGATAATCCTGGCCCATCTGTGGACCTTCGATACACACCATCCATCCCGTTACCGGTTCAATTCCTGTCGTTTCTCCCAGGTATGGCATCGTTCTGTCATCCTCTGCCGTGCGAGGCGCGCGTGGGATTGCTCCCCCTGCTTCACTATTGCCGGAAGGCGGTGACTCGACGGCCAGATTACAATATGGACAGGTGTTTCCGTGCCGTCTCGTGCTGAACATATGTCCGTTTCCACATCTTGTCAGACTCATTTCTTTTCATTCCCCCGTAAGCTTGTATGATGGTATGCCAACGTTATTTCACCAAAATTCGGGTATTGGCAATATAAATTAAGTCTCCTGCCTCAATCAGGCTGGGTTCTTCGATTTCCAATTTGGATGATCTGCTTTGATTTCCCTTACGTACGCCCACGCCGCTGGCGGAGTCAATATCCTCGATAAACCATTGGCCCGAGGCTTTGTTCAGCACAGCATGTTGCGGACTGATGAGGGAAGCATATGGAGTATCGGACAAATCAATGTCCGCCTCACTGTTCTTCGAACTTTTTCCGATCAATACACTTGTCTCACCCTGAATGTACCATTCCTTCACACTTGTACCGTCATCGTCCAACAGTACGAGTTTCACAACACGTGAAGACAACTTCTTCTTTTCCCTCTTGCTGGCAGGTAAGTATTTAAAAAACAAGTATGCTCCCCCGGAGAGGACCACAATAATTCCAGTTATCCACTGGGCACTCATGTCCCGGTTAATGATGAATATGTAATACAGCACGGCTAACGAAATCATGGCGACGCATGCGTCAACCCCTATCGTCATTACCGACCTTCCTCGTTTCACTTCCATAACCTCCGCCTGAACCGGCACGATCCATTACAGGCCACCGGCTTACTTTTTTCGAACTCCGAAATATCGGTCAAACATGGCGGACATATCCATTCCTTTGTTGGGATCGGCTTTGCCACTGTTTGAGCTGTCCTTGCCTTTGGGGCGATAGCCAAAAAATTGTTCAAATTGTTCCTGCATTCGTGATGGATCAGACCATACCTTCTCGGTATTCATAGGTCCATTTTGGGCTTGTCCACTCTTTTCTCGTGCAGTACTGGATGTTGCTCCATTTGCCCCTCCTGGTTTCCCTGTAGATCGAGGTTGTTGATTGTATGCAGCCCTTAACTCGGGATTTCCGAGTGTACTGTAGGCCTCATGGACTTGCTTGAAACGCATTTCTGCCTGCGGATCTCTCCCATTAACATCCGGGTGAAATTTCTTTGCCAATTGACGATAAGCCTTCTTGATCTGCTCCGGAGAAGCTTCACGTTCCACACCAAGCACGGCATAATAATCATTCATGGTATTCGTACCTGCCTCCCTGCCGTATTCGGGCGTAAATAAAGATTAAGGGGCACCAAGGCCCCTTAACTTGACAGAATTATTCTGGGCCAGCCATAACTGACCCGGAACATCAGCTGCTCCCTTTATACCGGGAAGCCGCCTTCAATTTTAGTGAATTCCGTTTTGTCTTTTTTCTGTTTGATGAACAGGCTGAATTCACCTACGCCTTCGGTATCTCCGAAACGTTCTGTGTAATCCACAACGAACGCGTTAGGCATGTAAATTTTGCGTACCACTTGATCCGCCGCAACCACTTCAAGGGTCACTTTACGGTAGCAATCTGCTTTTTCAGCTGGAACGAGTGACCACAGAGCAAGTTTCATCGTGTCATCTGCATTGTCACCGTCTGTTGCTGTAATAATTTTGCCACTGATGCGAAGTGTTGCACCTACATCTGTGGATCTAGCGTTGGAATCATCCGGTGTATCTGTGTCATACACTACTGTGCGGATATTATCCATTCCCAATTCGATTGTTTCTGCGCCTTCTACTTTCAATACAAAACCCATTAATAAAAACCTCCTTAAGATTAGAAAACAATGTGCCCGGCATGCTCTCCATCTGGGGAGAGGTACCGAAATATATGTATAAGGTCAGCCATAAAGGCTGCCTTTAACACCAAAATAAATGTCTACAATTCGTTGTTTAAAGAATTATACTCAAAATCCAAAACTTGTAACTACTCAAGTCTCTTACACTTTCATCGCGCTGGTACCTTTAGTAATCATGACCTCCAGGTTCTTCACGTTGCCGTTGAATACCAGGTCAATGTGGCACATATTGCTCTTCTCATCGATGATAAAGCTCATGTCGTCACCTTCCTGAATGATCGAATTGATCGACCCTCGGGTTCCCAGCCACCGGCTCTTCTGACTGCTCGGATTGTTGCTGAAGAATTTGACGATATTTTCATGCTTGAAATCACCCGTCTGGAAACGGAGCAAGCGCTCAATGTAAGTACTTACGAGTGTCTTATACAAGGAATCAAAACCATCTTCGGACATCGCCATGCTTCTCGCTTTGTATACCGTGATCCGCTTGATGTCGCTATCCTGGATTTGGGCATTCTCCGATGAGAAAATAAATCCAAAGTTTTTGCGGTTAATCGAATCCTTGATGGTGTTCGTGAATCCGGAAATTTCTTTGGTCATCGTAGTCACTACACGCAGACTGTTATCGCCTGCCTCAATATCAAAACGCACACCTGGATAATCCCGGTTCACGGTTTTGAATGCGCCTCGTAGATACTCGGGGCACTGATATGCAGCCACAATTCCGGCAGATACATAAGACGCACCGACATACACACCTTCAATCCACAGCTTCAGAATGTCTTCCTTCTCCTTGGAAAGCTCCACACCATTCTCCGTCTGGAGCATACGACTGTCGATAACGACACCCGATTTCTCTTTCGGAATGATGGTGAAATTCGGAGCACTTGGAATGGCGAATTCGCTGTAGTCTTTGCGAGTTAATACCGCGCATTTATCAATATATTTATCGATGCCCGCAGTAGCCATGCTGCTGAATGTAGTCTCTTCTCCAGATTCAAAGCTGAAGAATACTTGTACTTTGTAGTCTTTAACGACTTGCAGAAGCATGGACAGGGATTCCATACTGTTTCCGTCTTGTTTAACCACTTTCTCGTTACCACGGAAACGGGCTCGACTGACTTGAACTTGTCCCGTATTCTCCAGTTCAACGGAAGGAACAATTCCGAACCAAATAGTGTCGGTAAAATCATTCTTCGCATTGACTGTGTTGAGATAGGTCTCCAGCCGCGGAATATTACTGCTCTTGACAAGCATATCCAGCTTGGCATTGGCAATCAGCATGGAAGGCAGCATGCCTTTGTTCTTGGTCGCATATTGATCAAAGAACATTTTGACACCCAAAATTTTCTCTACCAGCGGTTTTACGGTTTTCACAAAGTCATCCTTGGCGTTCTTGTAAAATTCCAGGTATGTATTGTAATTCTGTACTTCAACTGCCGCATCAACATCCGTCTGAACCGCAGGCAGTGGGCAGAATGTACGAACGACCAGATCCTGTACATACGGTGAAGGTGCCTCGGAGAGTGAATCATAATCTTCGGCAAACACCTGAGTCAAATCTGTGCTTGTCGACTCATCCAGGAGCATCAACTCGTTGTTATCACTCTTTGGAGCTTCGATAATTTTCAATTCTCCGCTCTCACCAATCGTGAGTTGTCCTACCTGAATCGCTTCGGAAGAAGTTTCTTCTTGAGCACGGCCCAGCAACAAGCGGGTTTTGATATCTTCGATGGCCAGTGGCAGCATTGCCATAACATTGTTATAGTTCCGGCTGGCATCTTCAAACATGACATTAAGTTTATCCCCGATATCCAACTTCTTCGGGTCCCCGTCATCCAGCTTCTCATGCTGGCCGTACATGTAATGAATTTCTTTCCGTACCTGCCGAATGTCATCCATAACCTTTTTCGGTGAGATCATATCCAGCAAATTTTCAAACTTGAAATCTACATTCGTAATCCCCTGACTACGTTTGGTATCGATCAGGGTAAAGAGCATTCTCAGGAAGTCATTGCTATGATCAATTTTGATCTCAGAGATTGCTTCATCCGGAATCCCTTCGGGCTTTTTGAGCGTATACATGACTTTCTGGTTTACCGCATTGAAAAAGGAATACACACTGGGAGAAAACTTGTCCAAAAACTCATCGAAGCTTCGTACAAGCAGGTGTTCATTGATCTCCTTGATCTTGTCATCATTCAGACTGTCGATCCCTTTTACGTCACCGACAATCGTAATCAAATCCATTTTCTCAGGATTGATCTCTTCGAAAAGCATCGTTCGGTTCGTTTGATTAATAATATCCATTCAGGCAACATCCCCCTAATGATGGTTCATTTGGGCGAATGCTTCCCCCCCTCCATCAATTTTTGACACTCCGCACGCACTATCAGTCTTTGGTCATGATCTAAGAGAATCATCTTCTCAGGCCATCACAAGTCCAATAGAACGAGCTGTCAACATATGACTGGAACTTATGTACCAGATTATGCCGTTTGCTTTGGAGATTTATGGAATTCATCTTAATCATCAGTGATATGTTTTGTCAATATTCCCCTATATAGGTCTAAAAGCTCATTTATGTGACTTCGATATACCTATAGAACTATTTTCCGAATTTCGCTTCACTTCCCTTCTAATCATGCCGATGATAAAGAATATCCTATAATTTGGATGATGTTCAATGATTTAAGACTAGTGGAGTTTTCCCCCTAATCATGAGGAAATCACCTTAACGTATGCGGTGTTGCAATATTCTTAACTTATCAAAACTACGCATAACGGGGTTTTATCGAGTGAAAACAAAAGTTTTTCAACAAAAATCAGTTTCACCTCTAAAAACAATTGTAGTGCCCAAAACAGAAAGGAGATTCAAAGCATCGTATGATATTATTAAAATTCAAAAAAACAATTTTCTCTCTTTTGTTCATCAGCTTTTTAATTCCAGCATGGGACATGGGAAGCATATACGCTGAATCATCCGTCAAGACCCAGACGTATGAAGGACTCGATGCCATGTTTGTCCTGGATGTTAGCTACTCCATGAATGAGACCGACAAAGATCGCATCGCCGAAGAAGTTATACATATGTTTATGGATATGAGTAGTGGACCTAAGACCCGATTGGGGTTTGTAGCTTATAATGACAAGATCACTTCATCCGTACCACTGATGGTTATTTCATCCTCAGGAGCTCGCAATAATCTTCGTAGCCGTGTGGATGGCTTAAAACGTTCAGGATATACAGATCTCGGACTTGGCTTACGCCGAGGTGCTAGCCTGCTTGAACAATCACAGACGGACAAACGTAAACCATTTATGATTTTGCTCTCTGACGGAGAAACGGATTTACGAGGATCGACGAGCAGAACACCTGCCGACTCATCCAAGGATGTGGACAAGGTTATTGAGATGGCACAACAAGCTGGTTATCCCATCTATACTGTGGGACTAAACCGCGACGGTACGGTTAACCCGGCAGAATTGGAGCGCATCGCCAAAGAAACGGGTGGTTCTTCCTTTATTACCGGAAGTGCGGATGATCTGCCTGAAATCTTCAATCGTATTTTTGCAGATCAGATTCAATCTGTTCTTGTGTCTGTAGCGGCTGTGACTGCAACTGGAGCAATGCAGGAAGTAACCGTGGATATTCCTAACTCCAGCATGGCGGATGCCAACATTATCATGCTTTCTGATCATGCTGTCTCCGAAGCTCAGCTCTATTATCAATCCAGCAATGTCAGCTTCATTCGATCTGATAAATATGCTCTGATGAAGATCATTCGTCCGGTCAAGGGACAGTTCAAACTGAAGTTTAAAGGTCGTAGTGGTGATCTGGTGAAGATTAATCTACTGGGCAATTACAACGTAGCTGCTACTGCAAATATGGCAACAGAGCAGCCAGTCAAGGGGAAAAGCATCACATTTGAGGCATCACTCTACGATCAGGCTGTGGACCCTAAACCCATTCAGGACTTGGATGTGTACAAGGGACTGGAAGCGGAACTCATTGTAACTCCATCTGATGGAAAAACAGAACGTATCCCTTTGACCAATACAGGTAGCGGATTTACGGGAAAATACACTTTTCCCAAGTCGGATCTGTACACATGGGGACTACGGATCGACGGTCCAGACTTTTATCGCGAAATTACTCCGGTTGAAGTAGACATTACGAATCAAGCACCCGTATCCACCGGCGAATCCATGGTGTTATCCAAAGATGACAGCAATACAGATGTCGACCTGAACAACTACTTTAAGGATGCCAATAATGATCCTTTAACTTATGTCCTTGCTGAAGGTGGAAATAAACGCAAGCTCGGGGAGGCCGTCATTGAAGGTAACCTGTTGCGATGGTCTTCTCTTCACACTGGAAGTTCAACGATCAAGGTGACAGCAACGGATTCTGAGGGAGCAAGTATAACTACAGACATTTCGTTGCAAATTCATTCTTTACGTGAAAAGGTACTGTTATATACAGGATTGGGCCTGCTTCTTGCTGGTGGTATTTTCGCACTGTATTGGTTCGTATTGAAACCAAAACCCGTATTCCGCGGAAGACTGGAAGGATACTTTCTAGCTACAGCGAACGGCGAGGATATACCGGTGACCAATTGGCCTCTAACCTCATTGGAACGCCGAAAAGTAAGTCTCAGTGAACTGTTTGATCGCATGGACATCGGGGTCAAAGTACTAGAAGCGGGACGAATCTGGCTGGAAGCGGGTAAAAAAGAAACGTTATTGGTACGGCACGATACGAATTGTACGGTTGTCCGAGGCCGAACGCCAGTGAAACGCAGACACACGGAAGCTATGGAGTACAATGAAAAGTTGTATATTACGTTTGAGGATGGTGTTACGGAGATCGAAATTCGTTACAAAGCCATCAAACCAAGTACCAATATCTATGTAGGACAAAAGAGAGATCCACAGTAAACATTGTGTGTTAACTACGTGGAAATGAAGCACGCTGATGTATGTTCTCTCTGAAAATATAATAGAAACAAGCCAGTTCGCCCCATATGTACGGGTAAGAACTGGCTTGTTTCTATTTTACACCTATTTAACGGTTATGCTTTTATTTAAGCGTATCTACTTTAGTAACATAGGTCATGACTGCTTACGCCGTCTCATGTTGCTTTTTCGACTCCACTTCATAGACCTGCGTATGTTCATTCTCGGCTAAAGACCATTCCACTGTACCTGGCTTGCGCACTTTCCATACCCAGGCTTGAACTCGCAGCGAGCTTCTGACCCAAGCTAAGGAAGCACAGCGTTTCTCAGAACGAACCGTCAACCCCCAATGAATAACACGAGCGAGCCAAGGATTCACATACTCATTATGTGAGCGAACAGATGGCAATTCATCCTGGAACAACCGCTGTTTCACGTCCATAGGGGGTTGCCCGCATGTCCAATAATGGAGCAGAGCTGCCAAACTATAGATGTCCGACATCGGTCCCTGACTGGATTTCTCCGAATAAAACTCTAACGGAGAATAACCTGCCGATGTAAATATCACCTGTTTCTCTCCAGATTGCATAGGCCAACGGGTAGCTGAGCCAAAGTCCAGAAGTTTGGGTGTACCGTCCTCCATAACCATAATGTTGGAAGGTTTCACATCCCGGTGAAGAATGCCTTGCTTATGTATGTAATCCAATGTATCCACCAGTGGAAGCAGCGTCTCCGTTATGAAGGCAGCATCAAGAGCATGATTATGTTCATTCAAATACTCGGTCAATGTGATTCCCGTGCAGTATTCCATAACCAGATACCCCGTATCATTCGCTTCAAAATGATCCAAATACGATACAATATGAGGATGATCCAGTTTCGATAACAGTTCACCTTCGAGCAGAAATGCAGCCAGTAACTCCTGATATTGCCCACCATATCCTCGTGAAGAGCAGAACACCCCTCGCTTGTCTGCCTGCCGTTCAGCCATTCTCTGTGGAAAAAATTCCTTAATGGCTACTTTGGCACCTGTATTACGATCTCGCCCTGCATATACAATAGCCAACTCACTGCTGGCTAATACCTGTCTTACCTGATATGTATCATTTATAATCACATTGCGCTGCAATGCCATTTTGCAATTGTCTTTTCTCATAACAGACCTCTTTTCAACCTTGTCGATCGGAAGACTTTCCGCGTAAATGCATCACTTGGTTTAACCAGTCAGCAATTCATCGCCAACTATACATATAAACCAAATGATGCAATTTGAAACACCTTAACGCGAAATATTTAAATATTAATGATATCAAGCCTTCTTCGTTCTACTGCTAATCCCTATCCACACTATTCTATAGAAGAAAAGCATTCTCTTATATAGAGTATCGACAGATGGATGTAATTACTTTATTAAACTGGAGAAAAACATTTCCCATCCTTCATTTACAGCTTTTATTAATAATTATTCTGTAAAAAACGTCCTATTTCCTCGTTCATCTGAACCAATACGTCCTGTGAAGGGAAATGTCCTGTATCATACTTGATGGCTTCTACATTCGTAATAATCTTTTGAGCTCGCTCAATACACTTATCCGCTGGGAAAAAGACATCCTTCTCTCCTACCAATAACAAGGTTGGTGACGTATAATTCACCAGTTCTTCCCGCTCCGTAAGCTTGGGCAGATCCTGATCTATGCTGACGTATTTAAAAAGTTTGCCGATAATGTTTTTATCCATTTCTTTCATGCAGTTGCACGACATGTTGTCCGTAATTTTTTGCAAAGAAGATGGTGAAGACGTCATGCGGTACTTGACGAGTGGCAGCGTGATATCCTGAGCTGTTTTAATTTTGGAGTTGACCGCAAGACCCGCAGGAGCAACCAATACGGCACACGAGATGCGTTCCGGAATATAGGTAGCCAGTCTGAGGATAATGCCTCCTCCAAACGATGGACCGATAAATGCACTCTTTTCAATATCATAGTGATCTAACAGATCCGATACCCATAATGCCAAGCTATCAAACCGTGTCGAGATACTCGCTTCCTCACTATAACCAGGATGACCAATCGTATCAGGAGCAATAATCCGGTATTCTTTAAATAAAGAAGAGAACCATGACAACGTCATCGGATTCACACAATTACCGCCTTGGAGAATAAATAACGGCTTGCCATCTAGAGGACCCGTCAGTAAAACATGCGTCTTGCCAAAACGCGTCTCTACATACTCCCGAGTAAATTTCTCACCCAACTCGTTCAAATAAATCTCATACTCTTCAAGTATGCTGCTCTTGCCTTCTTCACTTCTATAAATGGAACTCATGTCTGCCTCCTGCAATATATACTCAAATACCCCATTCTATTGAATGGACTTGCTAATCAGTGGACCAAAAAGATAAAGAGGGCCTGCAGATGACAGGCTCCTCCATATGTTTAACTAATCATATTCAGATGATTATAGAGCGGAAACTGGAAATTGTAAATAACGATTCTAATAGACCAGAAATAAAGGAGGCATCCTTTGGAAAAATCCCTACTTCCGGCCGTAATCCGCCTTGATTTCGCCCCACTGCTTGGTCTGCCATTTTAGCACTTTATTGCTGTACGTATTCGTCTGGAGCCACTGCTCCGCACGATCAATCATCAGCCAGATTTCTTCTGTGGAGTTGTCCCTTGGTAACGTTGTGGCTACTTTTTTCTGCTTTAACCATTTCATGGCATTGACCGAGTCGGTATACACCGTTTTGGTACTGCCTTCTTTCTTCAGATGTGCGAGGGCATGTACAATGGCTAAAAATTCGCCCAGATTGTTCGTGCCTTTGGAGATCGGTCCGACGGAGAAAATAACCTCACCGGTGCGGGTGTCTACCCCTTTGTATTCTACAGGTCCGGGGTTACCACGTGTGCCCACATCAACAGAGATGCTGTCGTAATCCACTTCCTCTGACGTTTCCATGCCAGCACTTCTTCCGCTACTAGCCGACTTTGTCTTCGACGCTCCGCTTCCACTTGAACCCCAGTTCCCTTTCCAGCCAGCACGATACGCTTCTTCTGCGGCTGCTTTGGATTCATAGGATTTATATTTTGCTCCAGTATAATGATCCGTCTGCGCTTTGCAATCTGCCCATGTGTTATACACACCCGGCTTCTTGCCTTCCCAGACAACATAGTATTTCTGTTTTGCCACTGTGACCCGCTCCTTTGTTCACTTCATCAATACCCTATTGTAAACGATCTGGTGGGCGGAATGAAAGCTATGGATTTGCCCATCTGCATAATTCCTCCAACTCCAGAACAGTCTAAGAAACAAAGCGCATACTGGAATAGAAAGGAATATACGTATGGACTGGATATGGAAATCTGTTTTACTTGTACTTATCGGCATGATTCTGCTGCGAATTGCAGGACGCAAGTCGATCTCACAGATGAGTGTCGCCACAACGGTCATCATGATCTCCATCGGAACAACGATTGTACAACCCATCGCAAATCATGAGCTTGGCAAAGCGATTGGATCAGCATCAGTCTTCATTTTGACATTGCTTGTAGTGGAACAACTGCAATTGAAATTTAATATTTTTGAACGGTTAATGAGTGGCAGTTCCAAAATCGTGGTAGAGGACGGAAAGGTCATTATCCCGAATTTGAAACGTATGCGTTATACGATGGATCAGCTTGAGATGCATATGCGACAGCACGGAATTACAAGTGTAGACGATCTGGAGACGGCGACGGTGGAACCCAATGGTCAACTTGGTTATGTCCTGAAACGACATGCTCGTCCCGTGACGATTGGAGATCTGGAAGAGATCCTACGAAGTTATGCAATTACAGGTAGTAGCCCAGCAGCGGGAGAACACTCCCAACAAGATAACAGCAGCAAGTCTTCAACGCATAGCGATAACTCCTCCGATATTTTCCAAGAAGTCAGTAAAGGTGCTCATGCTCATCCCGTTGATCCTAAGCTTCAATAGTTGATTCCTACCCCCACCTAAAAAACAAAAGACCGGCCCTGTGAGCACCAACAACATCGCTTCAACAGGTACGGTCTATGTTCACTTCAATTGATTATTTCGAAGATTTCTCCAGGTCATCCAAACGAAGATATAGTCCCAATCAACGTGTACTCAGGTAAGCAATGCCTAAGCCGCCCGTAATTGGATTTGTATAGATTTCACAATCGACATCGAATACCTCACCAATCATCTCGCGAGTCAGAATATCAGCCGGTTTGCCATGGACCACAATCTGGCCCTTTTTCACCACATAAAGATAATCGCAATATGCTGCGGCGAGTTCGAGATCATGCAGCGCTGCCAATATACCAATGCCGAGTCCACGGACAATATTTAGAATTTGTAGCTGGTATTTAATGTCCAGATGGTTCGTCGGCTCGTCCAAGATCAGGAATTGGGGTTGCTGTGCCAAGACACGCGCCAATACGACACGCTGTTTCTCCCCACCAGACAGAGACACGTAATTGCGGTCTGCATGTCCAGTCAGATGTACTTTTTTCAAAGCCTGCTCAACGATTTCGTGATCCCGTTCATTATCCGTCTCCAGCATTTTTTTGTGCGGGGTACGGCCCATCATGACCATCTCACGTACTGTAAAATCAAAACTCAATTCATTAAACTGGCCAACAACGCCCATGTGTCTGGAAACAAGCTTTGGACTGGATTTGAGAATATCGGTATTGTCCAGAAAAACCTTACCTTGCTGCGGTTTGATCACTTTATAGATGCTCTTGAGCAGCGTTGACTTGCCACAACCATTGGGTCCGATCAGTCCAACGAACTGTTTACCGTTCACCTGTAATGAAATATCCTTGATGATGTCCGTGTTCAGCACAGAGATGGATACATTTTCTACGTTCAGCTTCATGTTTAATTCCCTCCAAAACCGTAGCCTTTTTTGACCAGCATATACATAAACATTGGTGCACCAATCATGGCCGTAATAATACCGATTGGCAACTCCACGCTGGATATGAGGGATCGTGCAATAACATCCGTCCAGATGAGGAAAATGGCTCCAAACAGCACAGATACAGGCATCACCTTACGATGGTCGGAACCCACGAGACCTCTGACGATATGCGGAATAATGAGGCCGACAAAACCAATCATGCCACAGCTCGCCACCATAACGCCTGTCACCAAAGCGGTTAACAGCATGTACACCCTGCGGTACACACTCAGATTAATGCCCAGTGTAACGGCTGCTTCATCCCCCAATAACATCGTATTAAGAACTCTGGACTGTAAAAGGAAAAATAGAATCGCCACCAGCACGACGATACCCACGAGTGGAAGCTTGTTCCATCCGGAAGCCGCCAGGCTGCCCATGGTCCAGAACGTCACCGTTTTGATGCCTTCAGCATTGTTGGCAAAATAAATAATAAAGTTCGAAAAAGCGCTGCATAACGCGTTAATCACCATTCCGGCAAGCACCAGCTTGACCGACGTCATTTTCCCCCGAATCCCTGCCAAAGTCAGGACCAGTAAGGACGCACCCATCGCACCGGCAAAGGCCCAGAAAGCCACCCCCGTCTGACCTAGCCACCCAATCGCACCGAGTCCAATAAGAATTGCAAAGGTTGCTCCAAGTGAAGCGCCTGAGGATATACCCAGTATGTAAGGATCAGCAAGTGGATTCTGCACAGCAGCCTGCATAACAGCACCGCACAAGGCCAAACCTGCACCGATAAACATCGCCATCAGCACACGCGGGAAACGAATCTGCCAGATAATATCGGTAAAGGAACCTGCCTCAATGGGTGTTGTCCCCCACTGAAATCCCGTTAATTTGTATAAAAGAATACGATATGACTCCGCCAGTGGAATTTGTACCTGTCCAATGGAAACTGCAATACCTACGGATATAAGCGTAATCATGATTAAAGTTGCAATCAGTAAAGCAAACCCGGATTTACTATGAATCAGAGACTCTCTTTTCCCCATACGCTGTGTCTGAACCTGAACCGTCTGTGCCATCTCTTCCCCCATCAATTCGCGTAAAATGTAGAACTAATTAAATTTAGCTATTTACAATGTGTTTTCTCGGATTATAATTGAGAATGATTATCTTTGTCAATTTAAAACACATAGAAAAGGGGTTCATCATTTAATGAAATTCACATCCAGAACCATTGGCTTTGCTGCTCTAAGTCTCCTGTTACTGCTACTTGCAGCCTGTTCGAACGCTTCAACTTCTTCCCCTGCCGAAGAAACAACTTCACCTACTAACACGACAGAAACTTCAGCTCCTGCTGAGAATACAAATAAAACGACGTACCCGCTCACCATTGAAAATTTCACGATCTCGGGTGAGGGTGGCGAGTGGAAACCCAAAGTGCAAGTATTCGATAAAGCACCTGAACGTGTTGTTGCGAATACCCAATCTGCGGCTGAGATGCTCATCAAATTAGGTCTGACCGATAAAATGGTCGGTGTTGCTGCTCTATATGGTTCCGTTACACCGGATGTGGCTGATGATTTCGCCCAAATTCCGGTATTGTCCAAGGATTATGTAGGTAAAGAGCTGGTTGTAGGTGCAAGCCCGGATCTGGTTCTCGGACGGGGCGACCTGTTCGCTGATGCAGACTGGGGCGTAGGTACCGTCGATGGATTGAATGACATGAATATCCGCACGTTCTTGCAAACGACGAATCACAAAGGTTCACTCGATAGCCTGTATAGTGATATTGCACAACTTGGACAGATCTTCGACGTTCAAGAAAATGCCGCAACTTTCACGGAAAGTCTGAAGACCCGTGTTGCAGCCATTAAGGCAAGTGTAGCCGATCAGCCTGAGCATACTTTTGCCTATATCGTACCCGCTACGGAAGACACCATTACGGTCAGCAGCATGCAGAACGATACGTATCAGCTTGATGCACTTGGTCTGTTGAAGCTGAAAAATACGTTTGATGGTGTGCAAGGTGAGGTAAGTGTTGAGCAACTGATCACAGCGAACCCGGACTACCTGCTCTTGTCCGCGTATGCCGGTTCACCGGATATCGACAAGCTGATTCAGAATCTGTATGCCAACCCTGCCCTGCAAAGTATGAATGCAATCAAGAACAAACAGATCTATGTCACGGATTTCAGCCAGTTCTGGGGTTATGGATATCAAATTCTGGATGGTATTGAGAAAATGGGACAGGAAATGACAGCTAATCCAATCAATAATTAAAATGAAATAAAAGCAAAGGAGCAGGAGAAGAAATTCTCACTGCTCTTTTGCAATACTGCGCATGCAAGAAATCAAGGATCAAAGCTTGACATTAGTTTGATAACAAACTATATTACACATATGAAAACAAGAGACGCTATTTCACTCATATCCAAAATTAAAGAGAAGGTCAACCGCTTCATCCTTACTGAGATGGCTGAGCAGGGAATCCAGGATCTCGCTACGTCCCATGGGGATATTATCTATGCCCTGTACAATAATCATAGGATGACTATGGCTGAAATCGCCAAAAAAATTGGCAAGGATAAATCCACGGTGACTGCACTTGTGGACAAATTGGTGCGCACAGGATACGTCGTTAAGGAGCGTGATGCAACAGATTCACGAGTTGTTCATGTGGCGTTGACTACAAAAGGAGAAGAATTAAAGCCTGTGTTCGAAGAGATATCGCAGCGCATGCTGGACGTGTTCTATGCGGACGTTACGGAAGCGGAGAAAAAAGACCTGCTGCGAATTTTAATGAAAATTCATAGCAACTTCTAATTTTTTTTGGAGAAATAGTTTGATATCAAACTAATAGTTCAGAGGAGGTTTTTGGTATGATGGACTACACTCAATTATTACCGGAACATGAGGTAAAGAAGATCGGAGAACATGATTTACACTTGGAGATTTTCGCAGGAACCCCGCCTCATGACGAAAAAACAACGACCAAGAAGCCCCCACTGCTGTTCGTTCACGGTGCATACACAGGCAGCTGGATGTGGAGCAAATATATCCCCCACTTTGTCCAGCACGGTTGGACCTGTTATGTCATGAACCTGAGAAGTCACTACAAGAGTCGGGTCATGGATATGACATTGATTACGTTTGACGATTATTTAGAGGATATTCGTGAAGTGTTAGCCGAGTTCAACGTGCCTCCCGTCCTCATTGGCTTTAGCATGGGTGGGATTCTCAGTCAAAAGATTGCAGAAACCGTTACTCTGGCAGGCCTGATTGTGATCGACGCCAGTCTGAGTAAGGAAGTGCATGAGCTAATCCCCTACCCGGAAAGCAATCGTATCACACCTGGAATTATCATGCCTGCACCTGTCCGTGATGAACTAACCAGTATAGATGAGACGGCAGAAGACATTGCTTTTCAGCGTAAATATCTGCAAACGGAGTCCGCGAAGGCATTTGCTACCTTTTCAGTTCTTTGTGGAGCGGATGGAATATCCATTAATGGCGACCTGATCCATTGCCCCAGCTTGGTGATCAAGGCTGTTTCCTGTGAAGACGAAGAACAGAGAGGCCATTTAACTGCCAAGCAACTGCATGCCGAATATGCCGGACTGTGGGATACAACCCATACGGGTTTACTGGTAGGCCAACGGTACATGGAACCTGTCGAACTCATCCTTGGATGGGTGAACAGACAGCTCCCCTTTGAATTAACGGAAAAACTCATAAAATAAAATAAATACCATGTTAAGACCTCCTTTTTACCTTTAATCCTGTATGCAAAAGTTTATTTTTTTTAGATAAGCTTATATGCATAGTTCTGGATAGGATTAAAATATAAGAAATGAGGTTTTATTCATGACCGCTCACACATCCCTCCCAAACCAAAGGGAGCTACCTTCCATATCTTCAGAACGCCTTCCGTGGGCTGGGCTTCTTGCATTAGCCATGGCGGGATTCATTTGCATCCTCACTGAAAGTCTGCCTGCGGGACTGCTGCCGCACATTGCAAAAGACTTGGGGGTCACAGAAGCCCTCACCGGACAGTTGGTGACTCTTTATGCCATTGGATCACTTATTGCTGCCATTCCCTTGACTGCTGCTACACGTGGATGGAGACGCCGACCTCTTCTGCTGGCATGCATTAGCGGCTTTCTTGTTTTTAACACCGTTACCGCCATATCCTCAGATTATATCCTGACACTTGCTGCTCGTTTCATGGCCGGGGTCTCTGCGGGTGTGTTATGGGGAATGACAGCAGGTTATGCTCGTCGGATGGTCCCGGATTCGCTAAAAGGTAAGGCCATGGCCGTGGCTATGGTCGGCACACCGGTGGCGTTAGCCCTTGGTGTCCCAATTGGTAGTTTTCTCAGTTCTTATGTCGGCTGGCGCCTCATCTTCGGGATTGTATCTCTTCTGACCGCAGCTTTAATCGTATGGGTTCTCTGGAAAATGCCGGATTTTGCAGGAGAGCCAGCTGGTGAACGTCTTCCACTGCATAAGGTGTTTTTAATTCCGGGAGTTAGGCCTATTCTGTTTGTTGTTCTGGCCTGGATGCTTGCCCATAACATCCTATATACCTATATTTCTCCCTACCTTGCCCAGACCGCATTTGCTAACAGAGTCGACTTGATTTTGCTCATTTTCGGTATTACTTCCATTGTTGGAATTTGGTTAACCGGAATGCTCATTGACCGATTTTTGAGGAGATTGGTTATCATTAGCTTGGCATCATTCGCTCTGGCCTCTGTCGCGATGGGAATCGGTACTCATCAACCTATGATTATTATCCTTGGCATCATGATCTGGGGAATTACGTTTGGTGGGGCTGCCACGCTACTACAAACTGCCATTGCTCAAGCCGGAGGCAAAAGTACAGATGTCGCCCAATCGATGCTGGTTACAGCATGGAATCTGGCGATTGGCGGAGGAGGCATCATCGGGGGCATCCTTCTTGAGCTATTTGGAGCAGGATACCTTTCTGGGGCGCTGTTTATCTTGCTTATTCCTGCGTTGCTTGTAGCTATGCGTGCTTATAAATATGGATTTACCAGAGCAAATTAACAGGAAGGCATTTTTCATGAGTTACACGTAAGACAAAAGAGGAGTTCACTTGATGTGGACTCCTCTTCTGCATTACATTTCAAAGTTTTATAGACTGTAATCTTATTCTGCCTGTGCCAGCAGATTTGGTCCTTCCACGAGATTCTTATGTGCAATTGGAGAAGACATGGTGATTAAAGTCATGTAAGTACCGTACGGATCACACTTGTTCTGAAACTCCTCGAGTTCCTGAATGGTATCTGTGAGGATTTTCAGCAAGTAATTGTACTCTCCGCTTATCCGATAACATTCCACAACTTCAGGTGACGCACGACAGAAATCCAGGAAAGGATAACAATCCCGCGTACGAAAAAGAACATAGGCTGTGCTCTGCTTGCCCAATTTGGATGGGGAGATTACGGTTCGATATTCCTCGATGATTCCCTTTTCTTCCATTCGTTTAACTCGTTCAGTAACAGCGGGCTGAGATAATCCCACCAGTTTGCCGAGTTCGGTCATGGATAATCTCGCCTGATTCTCCAAGTGATACAGAATATGCTGATCTATTTCGTCCATGTGATCCACTCCTTTAAATACATAAGATATATTCAGAAATTACCTTAAGTATATTCGCCAATTCATTATAACGCCTTTAACAAACCATGTAATACAAGATCAATCATTTATATAATAAACACAGTTATCACGAGAAATCAAATACATCAGTTGGTGAGAGGAAGATAAGCATGAGAAAAAAAGACATGACGACATTGCATAATTATGTGGATGAAGCCATTGACCGCGCTCTAAGCGAAAAAAGAATCGTAGGAACAGTTGTACAAGTTGCTTTAAGAGGGAAACTGATATACAGCCGGGCTGCTGGTTTCGCGGACAGGGAGCAAAAGCGCAGCATGTCGGAAAACGCTCTGTTTCGACTTGCTTCCGTAACCAAACCTATTGTCTCGACAGCAGCTCTGGCATTAATCTCACAAGGAAAGCTGAGTGTGCATGATCCGGTGACACGCTGGCTTCCTGCATTCCGGCCCAAACTTGCTAATGGTCAGGACGCTTTAATATCAGTACATCAGTTGATGACACACACCGCAGGCTTGACATACCGTTTCTTCCAAGAAGATCAGGGAACCTATGAGCTCGCAGGAGTATCGGATGGAATGGATTGGTCTGAAATTAGTCTGGAGGAGAATCTGCAGAGGCTGGCTTCTGCTCCTCTTCTGTATGAGCCAGGCAACATGTGGAGATATTCCATTGCGACAGATGTACTTGGTGCCGTTATCGAAAAGGTAACTGGGATGTCACTACGAGAAGCTGTCCAAACGCTGGTTACTCATCCACTCCACATGACCGACACTGACTTTGTTGCGGTGGATTCGGAACGATTAACAGCCGCATATGCTAATGGTTCTGAAGAACCGCGTCTCCTTCATCAGGAGTTGGAGCTGATTCCTTTTATTGAGGGTACTGCTGGCTTCCGACTGTCACCCAATCGTGTGAATCGTACTTCTGCTTACTTATCGGGCGGAGCGGGTATGGTTGGAAGTACCGGAGATTTTCTTACTTTACTTGAAGCATTACGACAAGGAGGACAGCCTCTTCTTACAGAAGCCGTTGCGGCTGAGATGTCCACCAATCAAATCGGGGATCTCGTGATGCCATATTGGCCAGGCAGAGGGTTTGGCCTTGGTTTTACCGTACTTAAAGATCCTGTCGCAGCCGGTACACCGGAATCCCCGGGTACGTGGCGGATGGGTGGAACTTACGGTCATTCCTGGTTTGTTGATCCAAAAGAAGAACTTAGTGTTGTAGCATTCACCAACACGGCACTTGAAGGGATGTTGGGCCAGTATACCACCGATATCTGTGGTGCAATCTACGCAGGCATTCGTGAAGGCAAAGAGGCTACACGAATATAAATACGAATAACCGCCCAATATTATTGGGCGGCTATTTGGCAACGATGGTAAGGCTACTGTCTGTTATTACTCAAATTTTTCTTTTTAAAAAGGTAGATCCCCGCAACAAGAATAAACCACACTGGCGTGACAAACAGTGCAACACGCGTATCCTCGGCCAATGCCAATACCACTAGCACAAACGCCAGAAACGCCAGGATTAAGTAGTTCGAAAACGGATATAGTGGCAGTTTGAAGCGGCTACGACTCGCCAGTTCCGGCTGAGTACGACGATATCTGAGATGACAGATCACCATGATGCCCCAGACAAAGATGAAACACACGGTCGACACGCTCGTGATCAACGTAAATACGCCTTCTGGCATGATATAGTTCAGAACAATTGCAATCAAAATAACAATCGTGGAGAAAAACAGCGCATTGGAAGGGACTTTCCTCTTGTTCAGTCTTGCAAATGATTCAGGTGCGTTGTGATCCTTTGCCATGGAGAACACCATACGGCTTGTACTGAAAATGGCACTGTTACACGCTGACGCTGCGGACGTCAGTACCACGAAGTTCACAATGCCGGCTGCAGCTGCAATACCCACAGCGGCAAACACTTGTACAAACGGACTTTCAGTAGGCACAATGGCGTTCCACGGGTAGATGCTCATAATAATCAGCAGTGCGCCAACATAGAAGAGCAGTACCCGGATCGGAATCTGGTTAATCGCTCTAGGAATAACCTTCTCCGGATTCTCCGTTTCCCCCGCTGTGAGTCCCACCAGTTCCATGCCTACAAAGGCGAACACCACCATCTGGAACGATATGATGAACCCATGCAGTCCATTCGGGAACCATCCCCCATGACTCCACAGATTGGTGAAACTTGCTGGACCCTGATCCGTGGTAAAACCTTTGAATATCATATATAAACCAACAACAATGAGTGCCAGAATGGCCACGACTTTAATCAGGGCAAACCAGAATTCCATCTCACCAAACAACTTGACCGTTGCCAAGTTCATGATTAGTAAAATGACTAACGCAATTAACCCTGGCATCCACTGAGGTACATTCGGAAACCAAAACTGCGTATACAAACCAACGGCCGTAATATCAGCCATGGCAATGGATATCCAGCAGAACCAATAGGTCCAGCCTGTAATAAATGCCGCCATATTTCCCAGGTAATCACGCACAAAATCGATAAAGGAATGATACTGCAAGTTGCTTAACAGCAGTTCCCCCAATGCACGCATGATCAGGAACAACACAACACCCGTAATGATGTAGGCCAGCAAGATGGATGGCCCTGTCAGCTGAATCGTTTTGCCTGCCCCGAGAAACAGACCTGTACCGATCGCACCTCCGATCGCCATCAACTGTACATGCCTGTTCTTTAATCCCCTTGTTAACGTTTCTTGCTGCATGATCAACCACCACTCTCTTTCTGCAAATGCTCTCTACGATGCAAAATATTATTACTCATCATATAATAATCTGCTCAGAATACATATCCCTCATTTATATTTTTTTTGCACAGCAAAGAGGCCACCTTTGTAAAAGGTGGCCTCTTCATATGCTCCTATTTCATGCCCCTGGCTTTTAAAACTTAAGTTGCATCCGATCCATACTATTCATCAGCCTATGTACATTCCTTTGTTATTCTCATGCCATGTCATGCTGATAATACATATCTATAGAAGTATTTTAAAATAAAAGCCAAGCATAGAGCGGCAACAACTAAAAAGGTAATCGCTAATGAACGTTCGTTTTTCCAAATTCGAATAGCATTTGCAACACTAATCATCGATAGCGCAATATAGTTAAGAACACTTGAATACGATTGGAACATGTTATAAACGATCATAATCATCCCCATGATACAGATTAACAAATACCACACTGGAATCTTCTGAAAAAGCTGCTTCATTATGATGTACTCCTTATATATTAAATTGGTCTGTGTACAAGATATTCTTCAACGGGAATGGAAATTCCTTTATTTAGGTCATAATCCCAAATAATTAATACTATTTAGATCTAGTTTTAAGTATCTTCACAGTAAAAAGGGCTCCCGATAAAGGCGCCCTCTGGTCTGTTAATCTATTCCTTTTTCTTTTCCAATCTGTTTTGAGGATATCAATTAGTGTAATTTCATTGCCCTCTTTGTCCGTGCCATTTTCAGAGAGCGCAGTGTATCAAATTTTCGATCTTAATGCATCTCCCTACAAATGCGGAAGGTTCAGAAAGCACCATCTTTTTAACGAAAAGCGCTATCTATCCAACAACTACTTTTGCTTATAAAACTCGTGGTACAGCTTCATTAACGCTCGCTTCTCAATCCTTGATACATAAGAACGTGAGATGCCCAGTTCCTTCGCAATTTCGCGTTGAGTTCGTTCCTCCCCGCCTGCCTCCAGGCCAAATCGACCGATTACAACTTCCTTCTCCCGATCATCCAGGATGTCTAGATTGCGATAAATTTTGCTTTTTTCAATCTTGAGCTGTACCCGATCTACAACATCATCAGCTTCTGTGCCAAGGATATCGATTAATGTAATTTCATTGCCTTCTTTATCCGTACCGATAGGGTCGTGCAGGGATACATCTTTGCGTGTTTTCTTCAGGGAACGCAGATGCATAAGTATCTCGTTTTCAATACATCTCGCCGCAAATGTGGCAAGCTTCGTGCCTTTGCCTTGTTGAAAACTTTCGATGGCTTTGATCAAACCAATGGTTCCGATGGAAATCAGGTCTTCCTGATCTTCACCCGTATTGTCGAACTTCTTGACGATATGCGCGACGAGGCGCAGATTGTGTTCAATGAGCAGATTGCGAGAGTGAGCATTGCCTTCAGCCATAAGGCGCAAATGTTTGGCTTCATCACCCTCAGCCAGTGGCTGGGGGAACGCATTATTTTTGACATACGAGACGAGTAACGTTAACTCTTTAATGAATAGAGCAATTGCGGTAAACAATCCGGGCACAGATGACACCTCCTGCAGTTTTACAACGATCTGGCCTGAGCACATGTGGGAACAGGGTCGATCTATTGTATGTAGGCAGAGGCCCAGAAGTGCACGTACACTTGAAAAAGGGGATGATCTTGCGAAGATTTCACAGACTCACAGAAACAATGGAGCCCACCCGCTGAAGCAGGAGAAATTCTTTTTCCACACTTTCGATAAAATACTTCTTTTCACCAAATAGGACAACATCATTCTGGGCTAATGAAACATCGCTTTTGAAATAAATCACATTGTCCGTTTCCCGGAATGCACCTTTGTAATAGAACATCCTATTTCTCTCCTTCATGTATCTACCTATGTAATTAACTACCCGCTCCATGTGGATCTGCTTCCTTCATGCTAACATATTCTCTCTCATTCATCATGTCATATTCGCACACTAACCAACATAAAGCCCCAGCCCTGTGCAGAACAGAACTGAGGCTACATATCGATATGAATTCCTGTTTCTCCTGTCGATTGCTTCAAGAAGCTAATTCAAATTAAATTATTTGAAGATTCGTTGTGAGAACTGATACAGGCCGCTGTTCCAGACAGATGGTTCATGTCCACCTACATCCAGATAAAAGGTATGCGGAATGTTCATGCTGCTCAAGCCGTTTTTGAAATTCTGGCTGACCCATAACAGACCGTCACTTGATCCACAGGAGATCCACAACAATTTGAGTTGGCTAGCGACTTGTCCCGGGTTGGAAACCAGCTGCGATACAGATTGCGTATTCGGTGCAGCCGAGAAGGCCCCTACCCAAGCGAAGGTATTCAGATTTTTCAATCCGAAGTTAAGCGACTGCCCACCACCCATGGACAGTCCGGCTAGCGCACGACTATTCTTGTCTTTGTACACCGGATAATTGGCCTCGATATGAGGAATCAGATCCTTGAGCAGGTCTTGCTCAAACCGTTCAAACGCAGCCACTTTGTCCGGAGCAAAAATGTCACCGACTGGACGGTCGTCCTTCATGGCACGGCCATTCGGCATGACAACGATCATCTGGGACAACTTACCTTCAGAATACAGGTTGTCCAAAATGTTCTTGGGTTTCATTGCATTGACCCACTCATGCTCATCCCCGCCGATGCCGTGCAGGAGATACAAGACGTTATACTTTTTATTCGGAGAATATCCTGGCGGTGTATACACGGTCGCTTTCCGTGTATTGCCCACCGTTGTGGAGTAATAGGATATCAGATTGGTATTTCCGTGCGGAATATTGTTTCGATAGCCATCAAAACCCGGTGGTGCCGGCACCACCGGAGTATTAGCAAGCGCATTGTTTGCGTCATTGCCGGATACATTCATAGATTCATACGCTGTGTTCTGAGCACCAACCTCGCTGGAATCCGTAGCAAAAGCCATTGTTGGGGCAATCATGGCAACGATCATCGAAAGACTTAAAAGGATTGTAATACGTTTTTTCATCTCAATTTCTCCTCTCAATTTTGTCAAACTTAAGTATGCGTTTCTCGAAGTTTCACTGGATTACGCTTGATGCTGAAGTTCAACTTTTTCTAACGCGGTGAAGCAAGCTTCCTCTTAACCCAAAATTGAAAGCCCTTACAAGAAACAGGTTAGATCACCTCCCTTCCCTTCAGAAAAACACTGAAACATGTAGATTCCACTCTGTTTTCCCGACACAGAATTACTTATATAGTATATTTAAACTTATTTATCCATTTTTTGCAACAATATTTTCATTTCTATCGATTCAATTCAATGATCTTATAGCATCAGAGTTTTTCTTCTTTCTTCTTTATTCTCGAATCATAATTGAAAATTGTAAAATACTGTTGTTAAATTGAATATTTTACCTTATTATAACTTCCATAGGGGGGTGTCTATGAACAATTTCAATAGATTCATAATATTTTTCTTCTGAGATATGCTTACGAAAAAGTTTCAACGTTTCGGCCACCAATATCTTTTGCAACTACTTTATTTTCTGGGAGGAAAATGATGATGTTCAATGTACGCTTTTCGATCAAAAAAGCATGGGCTTCATTCCTGGTTATTACATTATTGCTGCCTTTACTTGTGGGGTTATGGCCATCCAATGTCTATGCTGCATCTAACAATGAAGGAAAAATATCCATAACCGCAGATGATGAATTCACACTTTTTATAAACGGCAGACAGACGGGAAAAGGCACCGACTGGGCCAAAGCCTATACGTTCCCTGTGCCGATTCAATCTGGCATCAATGTGATTGCAGTTCAAGCGAAGGATATAGGCCTCTATGCGGGACTGCTGGCAGACCTTAGCTACGGAGATGAGAATCTGGTTACGGATTTCAACTGGAAAGTATCTGAACGATATATCGAAGGTTGGGAGCAACCCAACTTCGATGATTCGTCATGGTCACGTGCTACTGACTTCGGACGGTATGGCAGTGATCCTTGGAAACAGATTAGTGGCATGCCTGAGGAGACCAGTGCACGCTGGATCTGGGCAGGCAAGACCAATGTGAATGCTCCAGTTTCAGAAGCATATTTTCGAATCTCATTTAACATCTCCGAAGATGGACTGGCTATTAGCAATCCCATTTCTTCTTCAGGTCAATTCGAGCAAGTCGATTATCAATTAAAACCAACCCAACCCATGCCTGCTTCCATGGTGAAGAGACTTCCCGTGGTAAATGCCGTCTTTGAAACGGTGGAAGAGAAAGGTTCAATAGAACTTAGCACCCAAGAGGCTGCCCAAATCGGTAATAACCTAGCTCCTGGTCAGATTTTTCTCGATCAGTCCTCTGCCCGGGCTATCAAAGTTACAAGCGTCAATAGAAGCTCTGGTGGTATGCGGGTAGATTACACCACTCCGGGTGTGGAGGAATTGTTCGATTACTATGATATTCCCGAGCAGGAGGTCTCGTTCGAAGAGCGTAATATCGTCATGCCTGATCCTGAGATGGTATTGGATAGCAAGGAATGGCTTGTTCAGGAAACCCCTTCCTTGTTAGAGACCGATATAGCTGATGATGCTGAAATGCGACAGTTCAACATCGACAACACGATTCAAAATGATTTGGATGCAAATATGGACAGGGTTGCGGATGCAGAAACAATGGATATCGCTTCCACGGATATCGCACCCATGGATCTGAATGATGTGAATTCCATGGACATGAATGATACAAATGATATGGATCTGAATGAAATAAACTCCACGGAATTAACTGATATTAATTCAACAGATCTGGATGATGTGATTCGTGCTGCTGGAGCAGGTGATTTTGCCAATTGCAAAAAATCCGGCAATGAGTTTGTCTGTGATTTCAAGAAGGTACTTGTAAATCAACAAAATGCAAACGGTAACAAAGTGTTCGTTGAAGCAGGTGGCAAGCTCACCTTGATTGCACCCAAAGTTACGGGGAAATACGGATTTTGGGGAAAATATGATCTGAAATTTACTGCTGGTGAAAAAGCCAACATCTATATCAAAGGTGATGCCAAGTTCAAAAAAGAAGTCAAAGTTCCAATCATGGGCTTCAACATTGGTGCTGGCAATCTCGGAGCCGTATCTGTCGGCGTTTTTCTGGTCATTGGTATTGACGGCAACGTCACCTTTGAATTTCAGGTCGATCAGGGATACACGGTTACCGCGGGAGTCAAAGGGAAAACACGTGTCTTTATTCCCGTGAAGATCCAGCCTTACAGCAGTGTGAACAGATATCTTACAGTAACCCATAAAATTGAAGGACAGATCACTGCTTGGGCAGGAGCCAAAGCGGAAGTCGGTCTGAAAATTGCCGGCAAAAAAATACTTGAGGTAAGTGTTTTTGCCGGCATTGAAGGCACAGGGAAATGGACAAGCAGCAATAATGTACCCAGTACCATGTCTCTAAAGATTGATGCTCTCGTCAAAGGAGAAGGAGCTGTATTTAATAAGTCCTTCAAACTCTTCGAGCTGCGCTGGAATTTGGTGAATCTTGTGAAAACCCCTACCAATCCGGGAACCGGACAGAACCTGGCACGAAATGCTGCCGTAACGGTAACTTCCACCTATCCCGGGTATTCAGCAGCCCGAATCAATGACGGGGATCGTAACACGGCCTTGGGGGAAAATTATAGCTGGGCCAATAACCGTAATTCCTCACTTCCCCAATATGTCGTCATTGATTTGCCGGCATCGAGTTCAATCCAGCGAATTGATCTGTATACCACACAGGGATACCCGCTTGCCAATTATGATCTGCAATACTGGAATGGCTCAAATTGGGTGAATCTTGTACAGATTACAGGCAATCAAGAGTTAACGCGTTCACACACATTTTCAGCAGTCAGTACCTCCAAGATCCGTGTCGTAGCGAGTAAAGGTCCTTCCCATCAGCCAACCTATGTGCGAATCAATGAGCTTGAAATCTATTAAAACAACATGCCCAAAAAGCCTCAGCCCCTGGTTACACAGGATGGCTGAGGCTTTCTTGACATCTGTTTAGTGTACGGATACTGGATTAACTACCTCTGCACCCTCGGGTGAAGCCAGTCTGTCTTTCATCAACAGACTGATGAACAAACCCAGCAAACCCAGTGCAGCAATTACTGCAGCATACAAAGGCACTGAGATAAGTCCTGTATGCGTAATTGCATACCCACCCATATAGGCACCAGCGGCATTTCCCAGGTTAAATGCCGAATGACTTGAGGTTGTCGCAAGTAGCGGTGCTTCACGAGTCATATTCATAATCCGAATCTGAAGTCCCGGCATAATACCAAAAGCCGCTACACCCCAGAAGAATATGGTGATTACCGCGAGATAAGGATTCTCTAGTGTAATCGTAAGTGCAGCAAGAAGAACCGCCAGTATCCCGAAATTAACGATCAGGGAAGGCATCAGCTTCCAGTCTGCCAGACGGCCGCCAACCAAATTGCCCAAGGTTACACCGAAGCCAAACAACACCAGAATCCAGGTCACACTTTGCTCCGCAAAGCCGCTAATATCCACAAGCATCGGCGTAATATAGGTGAAGACTGTAAACAAACTTCCGCACCCCAACGCCCCAATAAGCAGAACCAGCAACACTTGTGGACGAACCAGATTCCGAAATTGCTGTCCGAGGTTCGCTGGTGCTCCTTGCGGGAGGACGGGAATGAAACGAATGATACCAATCAACGAAATGATGCCCAAGATCGTAATCGCCCCGAAAGATGACCGCCATCCAAGCTGTTGCCCGATAAACGTACCAAACGGAACGCCAATGATGTTGGCAATCGTTAGCCCCGCGAGAACAAACGATACCGCTCCTGCCCTTCTCTCGGGCGCAACAAGCCGCGTCGCCATGATTGAACCTACACCAAGGAACGTACCATGAGCAAATGCCGTTAAGATCCGTGCTGAGATTAACAACCCATAGGTGGGAGCAATAACGGACAATGCGTTTCCGATAATGAAAATGCACATCAGCAGCACCAGCAGTTTTTTCTGCGGAATCTTGTGTGTAAATACGGTCAAAATCGGCGCACCTACCGCTACACCAAGCGCATATCCCGTAATGAGTTGTCCTGCCTGCGGAATACTTACATTCAGGTCTGTTGCCACATTGGGCAGCAGGCCCATAATAATAAATTCAGTCATACCAATCGCAAAAGCCCCTATCGTCAGGCATAACAGGGATAATGGAAACGCCCCTCGTTTACCTGACGGTGAAACCTGTGGTTGTACTGTGTGTCCAGTCGTGCTCATAGATGTTCTCTTCTCCTGTCTGTCTCTTTATCAACGATTTTCTATCGCCTTCAACCACAAGGCATCTGTTAGTTGTTCGAACGTTCCACGCATGGCCAGCTTGTCCCGCCAGTGTGCCGGAATACCACTCAGTCCATAATAAGCACCTGCGATTTGTCCGTACACCGCACCCGTGGTATCCGCATCATCACCCAGATTAACAGCTAACAACGCGCCTTCCTCAAAACTTGAGGACTTATAGAACGCCCATAGTGCTGCCTCAAGTGAACGAACCACATAACCACTGCCCTTAATTTCCGGCGGTTCTTTGCTCTGATAGGAACCCATAACAACCTCTTCAATAGCGGGCGAAAAAGTAGGTTCTTCCCTCCACTGTCTGCATGTCTCCGGCATCAACATGACGCTCTTGTTCGCTCCGCGCAGACCGGCAACAATTATGGCGGCCAGCACTTCACATGCTTCCACACTTTCCGTTGCAGCATGTGTTGTCCGGGAGCTCAGCCCGGCATAACGAACCGCCTCGTTTGGTTGATTAGCATAAGCCATCGCGACAGGTGCAAGCCTCATGATAGAGCCATTGCCCGCCGTCATCGGGTCAGTTGATCCGCTGTAGGCTTCTCCAGTTATCTCAAACCTCTCCAAGGCACTTCGCGTGGCCCCGCCGATATCAAAGCAATCGCCTGTGCTGCTCATATACCCGACCTTGTACCAATTGGTGTATCTGCGCATCTGATCCGCAGGATCAAAGTCTGCCTTACGTACCAGACTTTCTGCCAGGCACAGAGCCATGGATGTATCATCTGTCCACTGCCCTGCCTCCAGCCCGAATACGCCGCCACCCACGATATCCGTTACGGGTTCAAATGTGCCCGGGCTACTGAATTCCACGGTAGTTCCCAACGCATCACCCGCTGCAAGCCCGATGAAGCAGCCATTGAAACGGTCCTTTTGCAACATGCTTGTCTTCCTCCCTTACTCCATATACTTTCACAATCTTTCTTCCATTCTCCCACAGGGCCTGATCTGGCGTAAAGATAATAAAATCCAATAAATTCAGCTCCATTTCTTCTATTATAAAAGTGTCGAAAGCTGTTGAACGGCCAGAATAGCAAATTTTCATAAAAAAAGTTTTATTTTTTTGAGCTGTAAAAACAGTTTATTCAGTACACCGCTTACATGCAAAAGGGTTAACGGTTTGCAACGTTCATCATTTTCTGAAAACAAATCATATATGTGAAAATTTTCAATGTAAACAATCATGACGCGCTTGACCCTTCGGTTTGTCCTATGTTACGGTTTTATTAGCTTAAAACGCATATTTTTTCCCAAATTAATATTCATTTTCGGTGTATTGCGTCAACTAATATCCCGCAGGTTAATAAATGAAGGGAATGAATTTGCAGAAAATTTTCATTTTTTTATTTCATCCCCAAACTAATTCTGAAACAGGAGGAACAAATTTATGATTAAGGCACTGGTGTTTGATTTCGACGGAACGATTATTGATACAGAGACAGCATGGTATATTGCTTTTCGTGATGCTTACAAGGAACACGGCGTAGATTTAACCCTGGAGATGTATTCACAATGCATCGGTACCAGTCTGAAAACATTTAATCCATATGAGTACCTCATCACAGATTTGAATCTTCCGATCGATCGGGAAGAGTTCAGGGAATCCGTTCAGTTGCAGCACGCTGCATTGATGAACAAAGAAAAGGTGCGTCCTGGTATTCAGGAATATCTTGAACAAGCACGTGAAGCCGGACTGAAACTGGCTGTAGCATCCAGCTCCAAACGGGAGTGGGTTGAACAACATCTGGAACAACTGAAACTGAAAGATTATTTTGAAGTCATTCGTACGGCAGATGATGTTGCAAATGTGAAGCCTGACCCGGAACTCTACACTCAAGCGCTTGAAGCCCTTGGAGTAACTGCAGACGAAGCCGTAGCGATTGAGGATTCACCTAACGGCGCGCGTGCAGCTGCTGCGGCTGGTATGCACTGCGTAGTCATCTCGAATACCATCACAGGAACACTGGAATTCGATATGCCTCACCAACGGCTATCTTGCTTGACCGACCTTACATTTAACGATTTGATTTCGAAGCCACTCGTCACTACCGTCTAAGGTCTGCACGAATTTCGCGATTTAATCCTTAAAGGGGGAGTTCACACATGAAAGCTGTACATTTTGGTGCGGGCAATATAGGCCGCGGTTTTATCGGTCATATGTTGTCCGCTTCCGACTACGAAGTCTGCTTTGTCGCACGTAACCCGAAGAAAATCTCCATGCTTCAAGAGAGACAGGAATATCCGATTACACTTGCCAATAGCGATCAGGACACTACGATTGTCAACAACGTGACGGCTATCAATGTGAGTGAGCAGAATCTGGTTGCTGAAGAGATCGCTTCAGCCGATGTGATCACAACCGCGGTGGGGGTATCTGCACTCGGAGATATCGCCGAACCGATCGCCAAAGGCATTCAACTTCGCATGAAAAACAATAATCAGGCTCCACTGCATATTATCGCTTGCGAAAATGCCATCGGTGGTAGCACCAGGCTGAAGAAACGCATCTATCCATTTTTGGATGAACAAACTCGCAAAAAAGCCGAACGTTATGTTTCTTTCCCCAATGCAGCTGTGGACCGGATTGTTCCGGCTCAAAACCACAAAGACCCGCTGCAGGTCACTGTTGAACCTTTTTACGAATGGGTCGTTCATCGTCCAGCACTTCTGGATGGTTTTAAGAAAATAGATGGCGTCCACTATGTGGATTCGCTTGAACCTTACATTGAACGTAAAATGTTTACGGTCAATACAGGACATTGTGTCGCTGCATACTTCGGCTATCTCGAAGGATGCAAGACGATCCGCCAGGTGATGAGTAATTCTACCCTGCGGGCCAAGGTGCGTCATGTTATGGAAGAGACCGGTCAGATGCTCATCCAGAAGCACGGATTCGATGCTCAGAAGCATAACAAATATATCGATACCATACTGGAACGCTTCGCCAATCCCAACCTGACGGATCAGGTTACCCGGGTCGGACGTTCCCCCCTTCGCAAGCTTTCACCTCATGATCGGCTTGTTCGCCCAGCGATGCAAGCCAGTGAATTCGGAATTGAAATTCCTCATTTAACTTCTGCTATGGCGGCCGCAATGCTGTTTAATGACAAGCGCGACGAGGAAGCCATGAAACTACAACACATGATTCGCGAAGATGGCGTCTCCGCCTTCATCCGTGAGCGCATGGGAATTCCCGACGAACATCCCGTTCATCAGAATGTAATCGCCCGTTACCAGGAACTCAAAGGGCGCAAGGAATCGACCATACTAACCTGAGTAACGGATCAGGGCATGGGTTTGATCCTGCAAACTGAATAGAAGCACGGCCAAGAAGCCGGGAGGAACCTATGCAGCAGCATCGCTCCTTCCGGCTATTTGTCTATGCACGGCACGGTACATCTATCTATATTGTAGTAACGTTAATAAAACAGCGCATCTCCTCTCTCAAGGAAACACGCTGTTTAGGGAATCTTTTTAATTTAATTTTCTACTCATTCATAATGGAATTGAGGGATGCATATGCCATGGGCAGGAAACCTTCCGAAGGTTCACCAATAGGCGCTTGGATGTGGAAAATGAAACCATTGCCGTCCAGTTCTTTGACAATAAAGTACTCTGTTTTCTTATCATTCTGGGACATCATGTATAATCTTGCATCCTTCATCGGGCCGTTGCTGAGTTGTTCAGCCGTTAACTGCTTCACTTCTCCGGTCTCGGACAACTCTTCCTTGGCATCCATCTTCAGCGTATCCAGATTGTAATTCGCCGGCAGCTTCTCAATCTCTACCTCATAATCCGGATCAATCTTCATTGTTAATTCATGGTCTTCAGCGTCAAAAGCCATCGGTTCAAACACATAAAGTGAATAACCTTTCGCTTGTGCCAATTTCACTGGACGTTTCTCGGTTATTCCTTCTACCGTCACTTCCAGCTCCGATGTCTTCGGACGATCGGACGTTACTGTACCGCCTGCATTGGAACCGTTATTGTCATCACTCGATTCAATCTTTGCAATCTCTGTAAGTACCAACTGTTTCGTTGTTGCATCAATCGTTTTCTCTACATATTTGAAACGAACGGAATCTTCGTCATCGATATCATCCAGAGACTTTTGCAGATCTTCGCTCACCTGGAATGACATCGGCTTCTCATTCACTCGAATCTCAACGGTATGCGGATCAGCCCATCCAGTCAGAATACCTTCTGCTTCTATTGCAGCACTTTCATTTGGTTGTTGCTCCGGTGCTGGTGACTGTTCTTCCGTATTATTCACTGTTG
The DNA here is from genome assembly GCF_038003195.1 of Paenibacillus sp. FSL M7-1414. Taxonomy (NCBI): domain Bacteria; kingdom Bacillati; phylum Bacillota; class Bacilli; order Caryophanales; family Paenibacillaceae; genus Paenibacillus; species Paenibacillus sp. FSL M7-1414. Next base: position 5,014,711 of record NZ_JBBOOS010000001.1, read on the forward strand.
GCTGTGCAGCAGGATTACTGTTCCCACAAGCCACAAGCGAGAATCCCATAAGTAAAACCAGGAGTGATGCACTGACTTTCATTGTATTTCCTTTTCGCATATGAACACCTCCGTTAGCTTATACGCAATGATGCTTGTCCATGTTGCTTCTCATCCATTGGCTTGGCTGTATACTAGTACTTACACGGGAGACAGGCAGCTCAATCATGCAAAATGTCTGAATGGTTGCTCAAATCCTCTGCTCAGCTGGCCTGATCCATCTGTACCAGTTTGGCATTGGCTCCGTTAAATGCTTTGGTCTGGAGGTTAAATTGCTTTCGGAATTCAGCAAGCTTCGCATATTCGCTATTCCGTAACCGAATAGCTCGCTTAATCTTAACCAGATTAGGTTCTGCACTTTCTCTCATCAGATCATACAACTGCTCATCGGCACTCAGACTCAACTGATACGAAGCAACAAAACTTTCCAACGCACGTGCTCTAGCTTCATATTGATCCAGCACCTTTTCTGCCTGTGCCAACGTTTCTTCTTTTTCAAATGATAGTTCCTTAAGGGAACTGCGCAAGGCTACCGTCTTCTCGTTGGTCTGTTTCATGGCCTCTTCCGCCTTTTTCAACAACGTTCTTCGTTCATGGATATGATCTGATGCCTGATCCAGCAGTGCTTCGAGATCACTGTTTTTGTTCTTGCCTTTGTCTAAAATAGACTTGTATAACTTCATATCTTCCTGCTCATGACTGGTCAGCGTCTTCAAACTCTGATCGATCTCCTGACCGCTGAGCACCAATTGGTTTATCTGATTTGCCGCAGGCTCCTGCGGATCTCCACAACCACTCACCAGCAGAATTAGCAATACACTAACTGCCGCAAGCGCCACTTTTTTACTCGTTAGCACCAAAGTCCTTCCTCTCTTGCATCATCTTGTTGTTATATTACAAGCGGGTATCTCCGCTAAAATTGGCTACCCAGTGTGCATCCGGGTCGTATACTTCGAACTCGTAACCCCGATCTTCGAGTAACTTCAGAATGCGTGGTAAAGCCTGAACCGTCTGCTCCCGCTCATGCATCAGAATCACTTCCTTATCCCGATGTACACTTTTGCTCACCCGGGCCACAATCTTGTCCGGCTGACCGGGAAGATTCCAATCGAGTGAATCTGTCGTCCAGTCCCACAGTTTGAACCCGGCCGCAGCAATGTCCCCTCTGAACTTTTCACCGATCTGTGGACTGCTGCCATAAGGTGCACGAATCAGATGAGGCGTAAAACCAATCAGGTCTTGCACCATCTTCTGCTCCTTCTTGAATTCTTTCACAAAATTTGCAGAACTGCCGCTCTTATAAAGCTTTTTATAGTTATGCGTCATGCTGTGGAGTCCAGGATAACTGCCTTCTTTCAACAGCCGTTTCACTGCTTCTGGATGCTGATTCAACTGACGTCCGATCATAAAAAAGGTAGCCTTCGCCTCATGCTGCTTCAATATATCCAGCAGTTGTTCTGTATATTCAGTTGGCCCATCATCAAACGTTATGTATGCCAATTTGCGAACCTGGCCCTGGAACCGTGCCGGCTCCTCCTTCGCATCCGGAGTAACTTGTATCATGCCGAGCTTGGCCGGCTGTTCGATTACAGTAATCGGAGGCGGCGCCACAACGCTTTTGATCCAATGCGTCATGCCAAAGAATACATATGTAATACCGGTAACGAACAGTACCAAGAGCATTAGAGCTATGATTACCCTTCCATACCGGATTTTTCTTCGTTTATGTGTTTTCGTGCGACTTGTGCTAGGCGGAATACTGCCACGCTCTCCCGCTCTCTCTTGTTGAACTCTCACTGTCATGCCACTTCCTTACTTTCATTTTTTCCCGATTATTGGTATATTATCTCGTTTCATGTCTCTATATAGAAGATTAATAGAAAAATGGATCGGGAGAATGACAGAATAGTTACAAGCCCGGTTACAATCTACTTATCTCTTCGTTCTCTTTATCTTTCCTGCGGTTGTCTTCTCCTGTATAATGAAGTGATTTACGCTATCAGACTTCAAGAAGGAGCTACACCCATGACAAGCTTGAACCGTGCCGGCAGATCCATCTATCTGTTATTCTTTGTCGGCATTATCGCCATTTCTTTCTCTTCGATCTTTGTACGCTGGTCTACCGCAGATGTTGCGGTCATTGCCATGTACCGTCTATTTCTGACCAATCTGCTAATGTTGCCTTTTGTCTGGAAATACAGACATGAGATGATGCGTCTGAGCTTACGGCAGTGGGGCTTGCTGCTTGCATCCGGTGTGATGCTGGCCCTTCATTTCCTGCTCTGGATGGGTTCGCTGCGGCTCACCAGTGTTGCCAGTTCCACAGTTATTCTCGCGCTGGAGCCTATACTGATTCTTGCCGGTTCGGTATGGCTGTTCAAAGCCAAAATTAACCGCATGATGATCATCGGCATGGGCATCGCCCTGCTTGGATCAATCGTCATTGGCGCAGGAGATTTCCAGTTGGCAGGTACTGCCCTGCAAGGTGATGTCCTGTCTTTACTTGGCACAATCGCAGTCGCCGTTCATATGCTGCTGGGTCAATTTTTGCGAGCGGGACTTAGTGCATTTTCGTATAACTTCTGGGTGTTCTTCGTAGCTGCTTGCACGCTGGCGGTATATAATCTGATCATGGGCCATCCGTTCGGAGGTTACGCTGCGTCAGAGTGGGGAATCTTCCTGCTGCTCGCCATTGTGCCAACGATCTTTGGACATTATCTCTTCAACTGGCTGCTTCAATATATGAATGCCACGACGGTATCCATGGGCGTACTTGGGGAACCCGTATTCTCTTCATTACTGGCCTGGATGCTGCTCGGTGAATCCCTCAGTGCATTACAGATGTCTGCCGGGGTTGTCATTATATTCGGGGTATGGATCTTCATTCAATATGGCAAAACCAAACCTCAACCCATTCCTGCTGATGCTCCTATCGCTGGCAAAGGGCCTGTTGAACCTACCACGGTATAACGTATTTTTTCTTAATGCATAGTAATAAACGACTCTACCACTCTCATAAGGCGGTGTATTTTGATGAAAAATATTGTATCCATGCGCTGGCTGCTCGCCAGAATGTATGAACCGGATGTAGTTATTGCAGATTGCCGATTCTTGCTCGGTCAGCCGGAGACGGGAAGACAAGCCTATGAAGCTGGACATATTCCAGGAGCTGTCTATCTCGATTTGGAAAAAGATCTGTCCGCTCCTGTGTCTTCGCACGGAGGACGTCACCCACTTCCTGATCCGGCTGTGCTCGCAAGTCGTCTCTCCAAAGCTGGCATCGGCTCCAATAGTCGTATTGTTGCTTATGACGATCAAGGCGGGATGAATGCATCTCGGCTATGGTGGCTGCTTCGCTATATCGGTCATGAACAGGTGTATATCATGGACGAAGGTTTCTCCGCTTGGAAAAACGCCAAATTCCCAGTGACCGCGGATGTGCCAGTTCAGATCCCGGCTTCTTTTGAGGTGAATGTGCAGCCAGCCATGCTGGCAAGTGTTGAGGATGTTCAGCAGGCTTCGGCAAATGGCAGTGCCGTGCTAATTGACTCCCGTGATGCTCGCCGTTATGCGGGTCTGGAGGAACCGATTGATGCCAAGGCTGGACATATTCCGGGTGCGGTGAATTATTTTTGGAAAGATGTGTTGGATTGGGATGGACGTTGGACAGATACTGGGGTGTTAGAAGAGCGTTTCAGTAAGCTGGACAAGGATGGTGCGATTATCGTGTATTGCGGTTCTGGCGTCTCGGCCTGCCCTAACGTGATTGCGCTGGAAGAAGCGGGATATACAAATGTGAAGTTGTATTCAGGGAGCTGGAGCGACTGGATTAGTTATGAGGAGAATCCGGTGGCTACAGGCGATGCGGAAGTGCACAAAGACGTATAGCAGTGTATCGATGTTGAATACATCGCCAGGTGGCTTATCTGCCCCGGCGATGTATTTTTCTATTTTTGGTCAACATCGAGTCAACAATACAACCCTTTAAGTATTTAAAAGTACACAGAAGTAGACATCAAGTGGCAGCTTTTTTTGATTCATGATAACGGAAAAAACCGTGATGGATATCTGTCCACCACGGTTGAATAATGAAATCTATTATTGCTTTTTACTTAACGATACATTAGCTGTTAACGTCTTGTCGATCGTCGTCCAATTTACATAAGCACCTAGTATTTCATTAATAACAGAAACCGGAACTACGGTTTCGCCATTTAAAAGCTTTGGTACGTTACTATTGAACACTAGTTTATCGTTAATTGAATACACATCTGAACCAATTTGAGCACTTATATTTTTCGTACCTAATTTGATTTGCGTTGTACGCGTCTTATTATCCCACACTACTGTACCGCCCAATAGCTCCGAAATTGTTCGAATCGGTACGTAGAATTCATTGTTATGAACAACCGGTTTGATTGTCGTACCACCTACATTCATGGCAACATCAACATATTCAAGGAAATCGGTTTTTCGAATGAGTCCATGAACCCCTTTAGTTCGGTCTACCACCTGAGATACTTCATAATCCGTTGCCGCCGATAGGTACGCATAAGCTACACTCCTATCCATATCAAGCTTATCAGATAAGAATTGAATCGATTCACGTACTGATTCTTTCATGGCTTCATCCAAATCAGGGTCCAGTCCAATTGGAATCCAATAATCCTCTGTTTCAGCAAAAGGTTGCGTGAATTCTCCACTGTGTGGTAGTGATGGATCACCTTTCTTTAACACCGTTAACCGAACCGTCCCCCTTAAGGAAGCTTCCAATGCAGTTAACGCTACTTCTCCATCTCCTTGAGCAAAGTGTGGATCTCCAGTATAGAATAACCCGCCTTTAACTTGAATCGGATAATAAATAGTTGCACCAACACCCAACTCATTAATATCCATATTCCCTCCTGTTTCAATAGGTGGGATAGAACTCACAACTTCACTGGTATTTGGTGCAACCCCCATAACACCTAGAAACGGGTTAATTGGAAAACGCACATTTTTGCCAGCTTTTGTTGGTAATACTCCATACCAATTGCCGTTGATTTCTTCAATAGGCGTAAATATAGATACATTATTATATAGCTCCGGTTTTGTTGCGCTAGCTCCCTCTAGTGGGCCTGTATTTTCTGGAAATTCGTTAGGAAGGGCCCCTTTACCATGGCGGTTAGAAATGACACCATACGGAACTCGAGTTTGCAACGAAAGGACTTCTACTTTAAGAACATCTCCTGGCTCCGCTCCCTCAACTGCTACTGGTCCAGTGATAATATGAGGTCCGTCTTTAACATAATCATGCTTCATCTCAGAAGCCGCAATTACCTTCGCATCATCCAACACTCCATCGGGTGAGATACCGAATTTGCCGAAGTACTCCACTGGATTTCTCCCTTGATCTTCTATCAATCCCTCATGCGATACCGTATCAAATGTTACAGCACTTCCCGATGGTACAGTAAGAATCGGAGAGCTGTCTCGATTAGGCAGTGATCCCCAGCGAATGTTCTCAATCGCAGACGTTACATAATAATCACCTTCTACCTTATCGATAGTTGTTGGTTGCAGCGGCATACTAAAGCCCACTGAAGGTAGAGCAAATGTAAGCATACCTATAATCCCTACTGAAACTCCAAATCTCCTAATCGTTCGGTTAATAAACATTACGCTCCCCCTCTGTACTATGTAATATTTTCTAACACAAATAAACACTAACATATAAATACATTTACAACAATATTTTTTTGTTAACAAACATAACATTATAGGGATAAATATCAAGAATAAACTTATAAACAGAAAAAAACGTGTCAATATACTTATCATAAGAAAGACGTGTAAAACTAAAATACTTCTAGTAACTTGAGGATTCTCCTTCAGAGATTTGAACAAACGAAATTAAGTTGCATGGAAATTATGTATGTCTTTCATGTTTCTGAACCCGCCCCAGGAATACTACTGCACTCCGGTTCAGGCTTAATACCTGTCTGCACGTGATTGCACTGGAAAAAGCGGGATGCTCAAACGTGAAGTTGTATTCCAGAAGCTGTATTGACTGAATTAGTTATGAGGAAAATCCGGTGGCTATCGGGGAAGAGTAGGTACGGATCACAAGTCTGCAGGATCTCAAAAACAAATACACCGCCATGCAGGCTGATGCCTGGGGCGGTGTATTTTCTAGTGCCTGAGCGTCACTCGGGAATATGGGAGAGATAGAGGCATGTTTCATGGGAAGACTGATCCAACCAAATCCTTTCTCGCTCAATGAAACAGGATCTGCAAAAGAAAATGAGGAGAAGCATTCATGAGTCCATGTATCAAGATAATCACCCATATTTTACGATAGCGGGCCCATAAATAACCAAGAAACAGACCTGTAACCCCATGATTTGCAATTACTGTTGCCACATCAATATCCCAATGACCATTTCCTTGAATGGCAACATGCCAAATGGACCATAGTATTGAAACTAGTAGTATGGCGGGCCATCTTCCAAGCAACGCCTCCAATCGGGTTTGTAGCCATACCCGATAAAAAACTTCCTCCAATACGCTATTGATCATAAAACCAATCAACACCAAGAGTAGTAATTCTGTCATATCGGTTGCTACGATTGCTCCTTCTGGTTGTGCAATTGGGGAATAAAACTTTAGATAACCCCAGACCACAATAACGATCAGTGGTGCAATGACGTGTCCGCGAGAGCGAGGCTTTGCCGATATAATGTCTTGTTGCCCGGCAGTCATTTTGCGATAAATCAGCAATAAAATCAACGGGATGAACAATAATGTCGTTAACTTGAACGCCAAATAATATAGCTGGAAATGTAATCCTTGCTGGTCTATCGTTATCAGAGAAACCGTAAATAAAACGCCTGACAGCAATAATACAATCGATTGAACGACCAAGTGCTGTTTCTCCATTTGTTGGAAAATTGAGGAATCATGACTTTGATAAGGAATCATATGGATTAGAAAAATACCAAGGAATGCCGGTAACATACTATGCCATATTGGAATCACTTCCTCATGATCAGCCGTGTACCTTATATTCAAATTTCCGGTCCACACTAACCACAATACAGCAGCAAATATAATGATCATACATAATAAGCCGATTGCCTTTCCCCATGCTGGAAGCATTACTTTGAATTGCTGATTCATTCCAATTGCCTCCTTTGAGTGGCATGTTGCGTTTGCCCCATTTTTTTTAATTCAGTTGAGTTAAATAAATTCTAGCACATCCCTTCTTCATCGTCTATTTATTTCAGTTGAGTTAAATAATATGATATTCTGTGTGTATGCCAAAAATCGTGGACCATGAGAAGATGAAGAATATTATCGCTGAAGCTACTTGGAAAATCATTAGTGAGAAAGGCATTCATCATGCAACGTCAAGAACGATTGCGAAGGAGGCCGGATTATCACAAGGCGCTTTAAGACATTACTTTTCAAAACAAGAGAGTCTATTAGCGTTTGCAATGGAGTTAGTTAAGGAAAAGGTACTTACTCGAATAAAAAATCTGAATGCAAGAGAACTGGCGCCTCAAGAAAGAATTGTTGAATACTTGCTCGAACTAGTCCCGACGGATGAACAAACATTATTGGAAATGGAGGTTTGGTTTGCATTTGTAAGCTATGGAAAAACGCAAAAAGGGTTCGACGCCAATTATGAGGACCTGCAAAACGCAATCAAGAACTGCATCATGTACTTGAAAAATGAAGGTCTTCTGCGTACAACCGATGAAGAGAAGGAACAAGAAAAACTGTATGCCTTTATGAATGGGATGGCTCTCAATTTGTATCTAGAGCCGGATAAGATAAATAGAACACGAAGCAAAGAAATGATACAAGACTATATCAATTGGATTATACGTTAAAGGAAAACTTGATGCATAGATCAGAGAGCTAAGTCAGCTGACCCGCGCCAAGCAAAATACACAAGAAAGTCCGGTGGCTACCGGGGAAAAATAAAGACTAAAGAGCCCACGTTTTGTGTGGGCTTCTTTGTGCTTCCATTATATCCATGTAGCATTTTAGATGCTTACATTTCCGACCTCTGTAACGTTCAGATTCAGCCTATGTTTTCGGCATACTTCGTAAAAATCTTTTGAAACAATGGGTTTGAAGATATTTATATAATCCAGCATAAAAAATTCATGCTTGCCAATTCGCTCTTCATGAAGGCAGATTCGAGATACAACTTTGACGATCTTACGTGGAGGTTGTTGTACAGATGCAGCAATGACCGCTTTGCGCCCATATTCCGAACGTTCATAATCAAAAACATCCAAACGATCAAGCTGATGTGCAGTCCAATAGGTTTTTTCAACCGCACGACCGTCGTGGTAACACACCGTTGTCGGAATAAACTGTGTATTTGTTTTCGTTTCCTCCAACAGCGTTTTAAAACGATCTGATACGTGTCTCGTTCCTGTGATCGTCTCAAAATAATCTACGTTCAGGTTACGCACCGTAGGCACTAACTCAACCTCTGCCGTTGCCCCCTCAGGCAACGGATTCTCTATCGCCAAATAATTCATATCTAATTGGGGAGTGAAGGTTGTTCCGCCACTAATAAACCCTCTACGTGGATATTGAGATTCCAGAAAATAATAGTTCAAAGAATGATGTCTCCTTCCGAATGAAGTGCATTTTAATCAATTATACGGGTCAAATAGCGATAAATAAAACACCAAGACAAGTTAGATTCATCTTTTGTTGGTGTACTTTTTCATTTTTATAGACTACATAGAGGCCCACATCGAACGATGCGGACCTTCGTTAGGGTTATATTGTTTTAATGAATCTAGCACACGCTATTTGCTCTCATTAGCACAGGTTTAAATTCTAACGAATCCCAGAGACGTTATTTCGCCAAATTGGTCCATTTTTAAGGTATTGACACCGTTTTATGACGGATTAGCGTTACTGAGGTTCGTTAAACCTTGTATTCGTTAATAATCCACCATTTAAGATGTGCTAGGTTCGTTAACGCTTGAAACGAGGGGGATCGATAGGAGTGAAGTCGCTCCTGCCTTTGCATAGTTATATGGCGAGTATCCATTATTTTAATAGATGCCTTGTTCCATAATAAAAGATGTTCATTGAAATGTAAGATGGCTTCCCAGCTTCTTAAAATCATTGGTCATATATTAGTCAATAGAGAGTCAATTTGCATGCAAAATAGGGGCCGGATCACCCACTAACGTGAGTACCCGACCCCTTGCTTTGATATACATATGAATATACAGACCTTAATCAACACTTTAACAGATCGAAAAGAAACAGTCTATATTTTTGGGAAAATGTTCTATATATTTAGGTTGCTGGCCGGTAAAATACAGTTGAAACGGAGTTTAAGTCGATGATGTCCAACAACCATCTTACTCGTGAAGAATTACAGGATTATGTGCAACATGTAATTGGCGCCAGTTACCTCATAACGCAGAGCGCAAGAATACATGGAGGTGCACAAAAAGTCATTTACAAAATTGACTGCACGAATGGTTTTACTTGTATGCTGTACGTTTGGGATATTTCCAGCAACTATTTTCAGGAAGAGATCTTGAATGAACCCACTTTCCACAGTTCCTATGGCAGCGAACTTTTCTCTTTGAATACTCGCTTTCTCGCTCAACATGGAATTCGAACACCAATCTTGTATGATCTAAATAACGATAGAGACCAGCACTCTTATGATTTTGCTCTTGTTGAGTATGTGGATGGACAGAAAGCCGAAGCGCTTTTCCAGCACAGAAATCACAAAGATCGGGATGAGTTGTTTCAACGGATCAGGGATATGTTGTCTAATATGCATGGAATCCAAAGAAACGTTTATGGAAACGCCAACGATAACAGTAAAAAAGCTGGGCCTTGCTACCAAGTTCAACGGTTGGATGCCGAAACAGCCTTATCCTATGCATCCAAACACATGACAGATATAAGGAAAAATGACGAAAGGTTGCTTGAGAAACTTTGCGAATTGGAAGCAGCAATTCAACCCAGAGATCTCTATAGTTTCATTCATGGAGAGTTAGGTCCAGATCATATATGGATAGATCATGCTATGCAACCATGCCTTATTGATATTGAGGGCGCAGGATTCTTCGATCTCGAAATGAGCATAGCTTTCTGGAGTTTCGATTTGGAGACTTTTATCATTACTTAAAAAATAACGATCTCGACCCGGAGCGGATGACATTTTATCGATTTTGCCATCATTTGTCCTTGATATCAGGAGGACTGAAACTGCTTCACAGACAATTCCCCGATCAGCAATTCGCTAAAGGGCTTGCAGAGTATCATGCCAGATGTGCAGTTCAAATGCTTTCATGAATATGGATATAAGCCTGGAAGGAGATTTGAGCATGGAGTTTATTCACGAAGATGAAAAACTTGCAGTGAGCGTTATTCAAGCCATTCACACTGGAGATATTCCAACGTTAGAGCAACTGCTGGCAGAGAATCCGGGATTGGCAAAGATAAGAATATTGGAAAGAAAGCCTGACAACGTAGATGCAGACTCCAGTATCTCTCGAACGCTGCTGCACGTGGTGACGGATTGGCCGGGGCACTTCCCTAATGGAGCCGATGCCGTGCGAGTATTGACCAAGTTCGGTGCGGAAGTGAACGCTCCTTTTGTCGGTCCAAACATCGAGACACCTTTGCATTGGGCTGCAAGCTCCAATGATGTTCAAGTGCTTGATGCCCTTCTTGATGCTGGAGCAGACATTGAAGCGCCTGGCGCGGTGATCGCCGGTGGCACGCCGCTGGATGATGCTATTGCTTTTGCACAATGGGATACAGCACGGCGCTTGGTTGAGCGCGGCGCGATCTTTGCCCTTTGGCATGCGGCCGCCCTTGGAGATATTCACGCCATACAAGAACATTTTAAAGGAGCCCAACTCCCGGAACGTTATCCTTGGGGAACAAGCACCTCCCCTTCTCCCCCCGATGCAGTAACCGTTGCCTTCTGGTGTGCTTGCCATGGAGGTCAAAGAGAGACAGCAGAGTACCTGCTTGACCGAGGCGCCGAACTGAACTGGATAGCCAGCTGGGATGGAATGACTCCACTGGACACAGCAAAACGTAATTTTTCATTGAAACTGATCCCGTGGCTTGAAAGTCAAGGTGCCAAATCCGCTAGCGAGATTCACAGGTAGATGAATAGCTTGGCATGGAATTGCCAATCGCCAGCGGCTGCGAATACAGTTATGAGGAGAATCCGGTGGCTACTGGGGAAGTGTAGAAGACTCCAACAAATAAACACAACGAAAAGGACATCGCCACTTGAGCGATGTCCTTTTCGTTGTGTGGTGATTCTAAAACCGTGAGAGGCGACAAGGGTCTAATTCATTTCTTGATTTGCCATCAATAATTTCACTTGCAGCCAGATTCGCAATCAGCGGCGCCAGCGTAATTGCAGAATGCATTACCGTCAGATAAAGTCCATTCATGTGATCATGGAAGCCCACAATCGGATAACCGTCTTCAGGCATGGGTCTCCATCCAACCTTTATGCTCTCCAGTTCCAGTTGATTTCCGTGCTTGAGACTGCGACGCAATGTGTCGTAAGCTCGCTTACCGACCGCCTGTGGTCCGTTTTCCTCCGACTCGTCGATATAATCTTCCGCAGCCAGCAGCGTATAATCTGTCAGTTGACGCGCTTCAAATTGCGCATTGGAGATTAATGTGTGTATCCGTTTATTAGCAGTTTTCATCCGAATCAGAATTGAAGGTGACGAAGTTATTGGCACGTGACAACCTAACGGGTTACAAAGTTCGGGTGTACCTGTTCCTGCGGCCAATACCACAACATCCGACTCCACAAAACCCTTGGATGTATGAACACCAACCAGACGGGAACCCTCTTGCTTCAGCTGTGTAACGTTGGTGTCGAACTGAATCTTTGCTCCGTACTCTTGCGCTTTGCTCAACAACAGCTCCGTTACCGCAATAGGGTCCACCGCACCTTCTTCGCTGACAAACATGGCTTCATCCGGATATTCCTTCAGATTGGGCTCCAATGCCTCAAGCTGCTCCCGGTTTAATTTTTGAAAGTGTTGCTCCCTTAGAGGCGGAGTGTCCCAAGTTAGCGCACCATGCCAATGAATTTTCAGTTCGGACAACTCTTGCTGAAGTGTGTGATACTCTTCCACAGCTGCATCGTACAAATGCCAGTATTCAGGAGCCACTCTATGCGTCGTATGTATCCAGGCAAATGATTTTTCCGTGACTTCACGCGCCGCGGCTGAGTGGCGTTCAATAACAGTTACATCTTGATTTCGTTTGGCTAGATGATAGGCCATACACGCCCCAACAATCCCTGCACCAATGATCACAATTTTTTGTTTATTCAAAACTAACTCTCCCTTGTCACCCTATCCCCCCAAGGAATCGATTTTCCGAGGTTCGGATGGGTGTGCTCCTTTTTCGTCTTCTTCGCTGTACAGCTTCTCCATATGCTGCATATGGCCGGCTCCCCAGTCGCTCATTGTCTGGAGCACAGGTTTCATGAGCTGTCCGTACTCCGTAATCGAGTATTCGACCTTAGGCGGAATTTGAGCATATACTTCGCGATGCACAATATCGTGATACTCCAGTTCTTTTAACTGCTGGGTCAGCATTTTTTTCGAAATATCTGGAATGGCTTTTTGTAATTCGCTGAACCGCATTGTACCGTTGCTCAACAGTCGTAGAAGAATCAAAGATTTCCATTTACCCGTAAGGATATCCAAGGCCGTTCCGAATTTACAATATACCGTCATTCTTATTCCTCACTTTCTGACCATACCCAGGTATACTTTTGGTTACCTGGTTAGGTTTAAGTGCCTACTTCCAGATTGGGCCTTCTCACTTTAGTATAGAGGCAGATATTAAAATCGAGCAAGTGAGGGGATAAGAAAAGATGAATGTAACGTTATGGATCGTACAACTTATATTGGCGCTAGGCTTTGTATATTCAGGATGGATGAAAACCATTCGTATCGAGTCGTCAAAAAAGACCTGGGCCTGGGTCAATGATGTGCCAAAAAGTCTAGTTATTTTGATCGGAATCGCGGAGCTACTCGGAGCGCTGGGCCTTGTTTTGCCTTGGGCGCTGAACATCACTCCGGTGCTTACGCCGATCGCCGCAATCGCTTTGGCTACGGTCACCCTGTTCGGGATGCTGTTTCATGTTTGGCGTAAAGAGTACCGGGAGCTCGGCGTTAATATCTTCTTTATAGTTCTGGCATTGATCATAGCCTTTGGAAGACTATAAACATCGCACTAAGTAAACCTTCGTGGTCCGCTATGGCTCAGACGTCTCGGCTTGCCCTAACGGATGTGATCACACTGGAAGAAGCGGGTCACACCAATATGAAGTTGTATTCCGAAAGTTGGAGCGACTAGATCAATATAAGGAGAATCCAGTGCTACCGGGAAAACATATTGAAAAGTGACAAAAAGCCCGCCAGGAAGGCGGGCGAATATGACCAGATTTATTATTCACTTTCCATCAAGCCCAATTTTATACACATCTCCTTTTGGAAAGGTTAGGAATGCAAGACTGTTTTCAACTTGTCCTAAGAAGCGGTCATAATAATCTAAAGAAGCAAATTTATTCTTCTTACCTGTATAGCGATTATAAACATAAATAATACTTTTAGTATTGCCTACTTTGTCTATCGTATTTTTTCGGTAATAGAACTTATTATTCAAGTATGCTAAAGGAAGAATATAACTATCTGATGCAAATGTCTTTTTTCTGGCTCCATCCAACTCTGCAAAGACACCTCTGGAACTATAGCCTCCATCTATCATCTCAGAAAAAAACAACACATTACCATAAAATTTGTATACTGACACACCTTTTGAGGATAATGATTTAGTTGCGGTACCATCTTTTTTCATACGATAAAACAAATCTGTATGCCGCTCCGTATAGTATACATACTCTTTATTAATCTCAAAATTATAAAAAGGAGATACAGGCAAAATAATCTGTTTCTTCGTACCATCTGTCTTCATTGAGCCATAAGACAAATCATCGTACAAATTACCGTTGTATTCACTTTTCACAAAGTAAATCGTATCTCCAGCAACATCAAAACTTGCAAAATTATCATCTCGGGATACGTAAGCGAATGCCGAACCATCTGTTTTAATCTTAGCGATAGAATAATGATCTTCTTCGTCCTCTACTAAAAAATAAATCCAATCCCCAATAATTTTTTGCTGTGAAGCTTGCTTATTATAAATAGATTTCGTTGTGCTTTTTTTGCCTGTAAACGTTGTAAAATTAATACCCACCATTCTTCCGTTGTCGTTATAACCCTCCCATATTAAAGAATTTCCAGAAGTTCCTGCACCATATGCAGGTACCACTCCAAATAACATGATCATACCTAATAGTGCTATTAACAATCTTTTTCCCATCTTGGCTCTCCCTAAAATATGTATTTTTATACATCTGTTATTATAGATCGTTTTTTACCTGCAACACAATTCATTTAGACTTCGGAATATGTATATCGCATTGCAGCAGCTGTATTTCATTTTTTTTTCAAGAAGCCACTAATATTATTATATAATAACCTCACCACATAAAAGGCTGGCTTCAACAGCTCATGGAAGGAAGACAACTCTCTATTGAAAGCAACCTTGAATGTACAAGAACACATACTCATCTGGAATTGTGCATCGCTCAAAATCATGGATGTACGACATATTGTCATACAGGCCGACGAGTGCGTACGTCCTTACCTGTTCCCTGCCAGCGCCTTTCTGTACGTAACGAATGGCAATGCAACCGTGATCTTAGACGGAAATGAGCATGCTACCAAACCATTTTATATGCTTCATGGGGGCAAAAACACCCGTCTGGACATCATCCTAACGGACGAATCCTTTCATTATTACCTGATTTTCTACAAAGCCTCCTTACCGCTACCTGGCAAGCAGCATACACTTCAACAGCCGGATCAACCATTGCCTTTCCACCTCCAGTACGGTTTTATTCCATATCATCCTGCCATCCTCTACGAAATCACTGAGCGAATGCTGGGCGAGTGGAATAAACCGGGACGCTTGGAGCGACTCCATACCAAAACACTATTCTATCAATTTGTATATGAATTGCTCAGACAAATGGATCAACAGCAGGTAAGCATTGTTAGGCCTAACCTTGCTTCTCAGCTTATTCGCTATATGCAGGAGCACTACGCTAAGCCGCTGACGCGGGAAACCCTCGCTCATACATTCCATTACAGCGTCCCTTATCTGTCCAAGTACTTCCGACGTGAAACTGGCGCAAGTCTAATCGATTACTTAATCGGTATTAGGATGAACAAAGCAGTAACGCTGCTGCAAAAGACCGAGTTATCTCTGCAAGAAGTCGCTGCAAGCGTCGGATATGCTGATGTATCCTATTTTATAAGAATGTTCAAAAAACATACGGGAGTCACACCAAAGCAATTCAAGGATGAGTCCGGACAAGTGACAAAAGGTTCTTATCGTCCTATCCTTAGGCTTCGATCATCCATTGCTTCGCGTAAACTCCGTCGTTATATTGATATCAGAGATGATAATCATTATCAACATAGCGAAAAAGGAGATTTACGGATGTATAGAAGCAAACTACCTGTAGGAATTACCCTACTGTTGTGCCTAACTCTATTGGTTAGCGCATGTTCCAGGCCAGCAAACACGAATGGAAGCACTGGCAGTACGCAAAGTCCAACTGTAGGTGCAGAGAGTAATATCAGTAACACCACAACCGGCTCGGAGATGGCAACCTATTCTGCGGTTAACGGTGAAGTACAAATCCCCAAAAAACCTCAAAGGGTCGTAATGGTTGCAGGAGCCTTTACCGGTCATTTGCTAGCTCTTGGCCTTAAGCCTGTTGGAACTGGTGATGAGTCCTTTAACAGTTATACAGAAGGAAAACTCGATGACGTTGTCAACATCGGTAACGATGTACCCTACGAGAAAATCATGGAGTTGCAGCCGGATTTAATTGTCGTTTGGAATGACCCTGAAACGATCGAAAAGCTGTCCAAAATTGCGCCGACCGTCGCTGTTGAATATGGAATACCTCTACGGGAGCAATTGATGGATTTTGGCAAGATGACTGGTAGAGAAGAGCAAGCGAAGGCCTGGATCGCAGAGTGGGATGCTAAGATCGCTGAATATAAACCACTCGTGGAGCAAGCGGTAGGTGATCGCACGGTTTCGATTTTTGATACGGGAAGTGCCAAAGAATTTTATGCCTACGGGAGCTTTGGTAGAGGTGGAGATATTATTTATGGCGAGTTTGACCTGAAGGCACCGCCGATCATTCAGAAGGAAGCCATCGATAGCGGCAAAGGTTGGGCCAAGTTATCACTTGAATTGTTACCACAATATGCAGGAGATTATATCTTTGTAAGTGGATGGACAGGTGATGAGAGTGGAGATTCCGTTTTTGAAGGTCCTATCTGGGATAACCTCCCTGCTGTCCAGAATAATCACGTTTATCGCGAGGAAAGCCGTGGGTTCGTGTTTAGTGACCCAATTTCGTTGGAAGCCCAACTTAGATTTGTCGTAGACAGCCTAACCAAAACAGAGTGAAATTGATTAGGCCACGGTATGTACGAGGCGAGGAGCAATCCTCGTCTTTTTATGTTTTTGTATAGTCCTTATCTTTCATTTGAAGAGAGTTTGAAAACAAAAGCACACACATAAACAGGGACCTCTCACCATGTTGGCAAGAGTCCCTATCTTTAAACTTGTTATATAGCCCATTTTCCGTTAAGTGATGGTAAGGCCGCCACTTGCATATCCCGCTACCGTTGTAGCCACATCAATTCCGGCTGTTACTGATGCTGAGAACACCATAAGCAGGCGGTCACCGGCAGATACCGGAATACTCAGTCCTGTAGTCACCCCGCTGGATATTGTGCCCAGTGCCAAAATGCCGGTCAGTGGAGGAGCTAAGGTTACCAATGCACCTGGTACAGCTGTAAAGGAGTTATTAGGTGTAGTGGATCGGAATAATTGTGCAGTTAAGGTTACTGTAGATCCAACCAAACTTAGTCCGGCTGTTGTGCTGAAATAAGCGGCCAGTGAAGTAATCGTTCCTGCACGCGATGCTGAGAAAGCAAAGTTAAGCAACGTGCCTGCAGCGCCTGTGAGATCAATAATTCCTCCGTTAACACTTACTCCGGTAGAACTGTTACCAAAACCAACTAAACTGGAAGTATTCAAAAGTCCACCCAAAACTGTAGTCAACACAACAGGAAGTCCTGATGCATAAGGAATAATTGTTCCAGAACCACTCGCACCCGTAGCCCCGGTTGTACCGGTTGTACCGGTTGTACCTGTTGCTCCGGTTACACCTGTTGTACCTGTTGTTCCTGTTGCTCCGGTTACTCCCGTTGTACCTGATGCGCCTGTTGCGCCTGTTGCGCCTGTTGCTCCCGTTACTCCGGTCGTACCTGCTGTGCCTGTTGCTCCCGTTACTCCGGTTGTACCTGCTGTGCCTGTTGCTCCGGTTACTCCCGTTGTACCTGGTGCGCCTGTTTCTCCTGTTGCTCCTGTTGTACCTGCTGTGCCTGTCGCTCCGGTTACACCCGTTGTACCTGCTGTGCCTGTCGCTCCCGTTACTCCAGTTGTACCTGCTGTGCCTGTCGCTCCTGTTACTCCGGTTGTACCTGATGCGCCTGTCGCTCCTGTTACACCCGTTGTACCTGCTGTGCCTGTCGCTCCGGTTACTCCGGTTGTACCTGCTGTGCCTGTCGCTCCCGTTACTCCGGTTGTACCTGCTGTGCCTGTCGCTCCTGTTACACCTGTTGTACCTGCCGTGCCTGTTGCTCCGGTTACTCCCGTTGTACCTGCTGTGCCTGTTGCTCCGGTTACTCCCGTTGTACCTGCTGTGCCTGTTGCTCCGGTTACTCCCGTTGTACCTGCTGTGCCTGTTGCTCCGGTTACTCCCGTTGTACCTGCTGTGCCTTGTGCTCCTGTTGCACCTGTCACTCCAGCTGTCCCTGGTGTGCCTGTCGCCCCCGTAGCCCCAGTTGCGCCTGTAGCTCCGTTGATGCTTGGGGTTTCACCCAGCAATTCGGAAGAAACCAAACGATGGGCTGTTACCAATGCGCCTGTGCTGCTCTTACCCCATACGGATACTTGCACAGGATCATTAACCGTCGCTGTTGTTGTAAAAGTAAACTCGAAGGCATCTAAATTGGCAAAATAGTTGTTGGTTACTATTTGATTAGGTGCGATGTCAAAAGACTCACTGACATACAGAACCCTCATTCCACCACTCATGTAATACCCTTGTATTTGTATGGTTGAGGTACTCACATCACTACGGTTATCAATTTTGACTGTAACTGTCTGAGTCGGCCTTACACCGCTAACAGCATTATTTTCTATTGGCCCTGTTGATAAAAAGCTCATCGCTACATCTCCTCTTTTGGGGATTTCTGATCTCCTAGATGTCATTAACTGTTTTTTCGTGCTCCACCACCCGGTGTGCATCTACCAATTGCCCAGAGGCTTGTTTGCCCCACACTGAAATCCCTACTTCCTCCACACCTTCCACGTCTGTTCCAAAAACAAACTCAAAAGCATCTAAATCTGCAAAATAAGTTCTGGTCACTGCTTCATTAGGAGCAATACTGATCACTTCACTCACATATAGCGTTCTTGTTGTGCTTAGCACATAACCCTGAATGGACACTGTTACAGAATCCATCTCAGTCCGACTTGCCAATCTAATCGTTACCTGTTGGGTCGGTCTAACCCCGGAAACCGGATTGTTTTCAATCGGCCCAGTTGACAAAATAGCCATTTTCCCATCCCACCTTTTATGAACCTCTGACTCTAGCAGTATTTGGCATAAGCTCACTAGATAGTAATATTCAAACACTCAATCAACGGTGTGGACAAAACACAGGGGGCACCCCACCATTATCACTTAACAACCTTCTACGCTCAGGGCTTTAGCTATACAAAAACTGGAATATGTACAACAAAGAGAAGAAATTATGCAATGTCAAAGTTGGTCAGCAAGTAAGAGTAGATTTTGTTATATAACCAGGATCGATTCCAGAAAAAAACGAAAATGACCGTTCCCCCGTTAGATTCCAGGGAAACGGTCACAGCTTAAGACGTCTTTTTCTCGTATCTAATTGTTGGCCGTGTAAAGCTATGCTTGAAAGTGTATTTTTATAGAATACGAGATAGTATTTTTACCATCAAGCCCAATGTTAAACACATAGAATAATGATTTTGGTCATCCTCTACTAAAAAATAGAAAAAGATTGTATTATCTTAAAATTGTGATATGATATCGTCAAGTTAATAAACATTTAAAAGAAAATATGAAAGATAATTACATTTAAAAGTGACCAAATCTCTTTCTTCGCCAAATTTCAGTGTTCTAGCCCATTTTATTGAAAGCGATTACAAAAAGAAACCTGACAGATTATAGCTTTTCTAATCGCACCCCCAGATACAGGCTTACTTCGGGTTATAGCCACTCCCCTTGCTGCCGTGACCACATACCCGGTGCACAGGTTGTCTGGCTTAAACCATACATGACAACATGAAGACTTATCCTAACAGCCAACCTAACCATTATTTCAAGAAGGGGGTGACATGAGGAAAATCTTTTCGTTTTTTCGGCATTTCATCATCTCAGCTATCCTGAATTTCAGCTCACCAACTAATCCAATCTCATGGAGGCGAAACGTATGATTCGTAAACCGCTAGTTTTGTTGTTGTCGTGTCTGCTAATCTTTGTCACCCTGCCCGTTGAATCGAGCCATGCAGCCAATGCAGCCGTTGCCAAACTTCCTGGAAACTCTAATCCCCTCATCGATCATAAACTGGGAGCCGATCCTTATGTGCTCGTCCATAACAATCGGGTCTATGTCTACATGACAGGTGATGCATATCTGTACAACAGTGACGGCTCTGTCCGAGAGAACCAGTACAGCACGATTGGGAAAATTAACGTCATCTCCTCAGCTGACATGGTGAACTGGACAGACCATGGTTCCATCCCGGTAGCGGGTGCGAATAATGCCAATAATGGACAAGGAATTGCCAAATGGGCTACCCAGTCCTGGGCTCCTGCCATGGCGAAGAAAACCATTGCTGGCAAAGAAAAGTTTTTCCTGTACTTTGCCAACTCGGGTGGAGGTATTGGCGTACTCACGGCTGATTCCCCCATTGGACCGTGGTCCGATCCAATTGGTCGTGCCCTCCTGACTCACGGTACACCGGGTATGTCCGGCGTAACATGGCTCTTTGATCCGGCTGTACTTGTCGATGATGATGGCTCTTCTTACTTGTATGCTGGAGGCGGCATCCCGAACGATACCAATGCTGCTTCCATTGCCAATCCCAAAACAGCTCGGGTCATTCGTCTCGGTGCCGACATGACCAGTGTGGTGGGCAGTGCTGTGACTATTGATTCTCCTTATATGTTCGAAGATTCTGGCATCCACAAGTATAACGGCAAATATTATTACTCCTACTGCATCAACTTCGCGGGAACACACCCCACTGCATATCCAAAAGGTGAGATCGGATACATGGTCAGCGACAGCCCGATGGGGCCTTTCACGTATAAAGGACACTTTCTGAAAAATCCCGGCGCGTTCTTCGGCGTAGGCGGCAATAACCACCATGCCGTGTTCCAATTCAACAACGAATGGTATGTGGCGTACCATGCGCAAACGGTAAGCAAGGCATTCCTCGGTGATGGTAAAGGGTACCGTTCCACACATATCAACAAACTGACACATAATGCGGATGGAACAATCCAGGAAGTTCAGGGGAATATGACAGGTGTACCTCAGACCACTAACCTCAACCCGTATGTCCGCGTGGAAGCCGAAACCATTGGCTGGCAAGCAGGAATTAACACTGAACCGAGTCAAGCGAGCGGTGGACCTGTAGCCAATCAGAATGTCACTAATATTCATAACGGGGATTGGATCGCGGTTGGCAATGTTGATTTTGGCTCAGCTGGAGCCTCCAAGTTCAAGGCCAATGTCGCTTCTACCGGAAATGGCAACATCGAGGTTCGACTGGACAGTCCGACAGGCCCACTAGTTGGAACACTTAACGTAAGTTCAACTGGCGGTTCGCAAACTTGGCGCGAGATGGAGACCAATGTTACCAATGCTACAGGGGTACATCGTTTGTATCTGGTGTTTACAGGCTCAGGCAATGGAAATCTGTTCAAACTGGACTACTGGCAGTTCACATCCGGTTCGGGCGGCAACCCTAACCCAAATCCTAATCCCAATCCAAACGTTACGCGTTACGAAGCCGAAAATATGACGCTTGGCGGCCAATACGCTGGCGTAATCAGTTCCCCTTTTAATGGAGTCGCTCTTTACGGGAACAATGATTATGCAGCATACAATCAATATTTTGCATTCCCAACCCATCAATTCTCTGTCCGCGGCGCTTCCAACAATAATAGTACAGCCCGTGTTGATCTGGTCATCGGGGGTGTAACCGCTGGTTCTTTCTACTTCACGGGAACGGAGCCGACCGTTCAAACCCTCACCGGCATCACTCACGCTACAGGCAATCAGGAAATCAAGCTGGTCGTAACAACGGATAATGGCACTTGGGATGCTTACATTGATTATCTGGAGTACTCGCTTTAATTCCTAGGACATGATCAATTGGGAGGATAGAATATGTGGAAAAAAATCAGTGCTCTTCTACTCGCTCTTCCTTTGCTTATAACATCATTCCCTTTGACAAGTCCGGTAGCTTCAGCCGCAACGTTCAGCAATCCGGTTATTTACGCGGATGTTCCTGACAGTGACGTCATTCGGGTAGGCAATGCATTTTATATGACAAGCACAACGATGCATATGAATCCGGGAGTCCCGGTCATGAAGTCTTACGACCTGGTCAACTGGAGCATCGTAAACTATGTATACGATACGCTTGGAAACGGGGATATACAGAATCTGAACAATGGACAAAACGAGTATGGGCGTGGTTCCTGGGCGAGCAGCTTGCGGTACAACAACGGTATATATTATGTGGCCTTTGGCTCGCTTTCCACGGGCAAGACGTATATTTACCAAACCAGCAATATTGAAACAGGGCCATGGACACCTTATACATTGAACAGTTATTACCATGACCCCTCCCTTTTGTTTGACGGGAATCGAACCTTTCTTGTTCATGGCAGTGATAACATCAGTATCGTTGAGCTGACACCTGATGCCAAAGCCGTTAAATCCGGCGGGCTCAATCAGGTCCTGATTCCAAACGCAAGCAGTGTTGCCGGCTCCAACATGATTGTAAAGGCAGAAGGAGCACACATTCAGAAGATCAATGGTATGTACTATGTATTCCTGATTGCCTGGCCTTCGGGTGATGGTCGCATTCAGCTTGCCTATCGTGCAAACACATTGACAGGTCCATACACAGGTAAAGTTGTACTCAGAGACTCGGGAATCGCCCAAGGAGGCATCGTGGATACCGCATCCGGCGCTTGGTACGGCTTGCTGTTTCGTGATAGCGGGGCCATTGGACGCATCCCCTATCTCGTTCCAGTCACATGGTCGGATAACTGGCCTGTGTTTGGGGTGAACGGCAAGGTTCCCCTTAACATGAATATGCCCGTTGAAGGTCAGCCTGCTGCCAAAATCTACGGGTCCGATGAGTTCAACGCAACCACATCAGGCACACCCTCAGTAACGCAACTGTTAGTGAACGGCGGCTTTGAGGAAAGCAGCATTCAGCCGTGGACCAGCAACAATACGGCGAACATCACCGTAACAAATGCCGAAGCATTCAGCGGTACAAAAAGCCTGCTCGTCAGCGGCAGACAGCAGACAGCAGGCGGAGCCAAACAGATGGTTACAGGCAAGCTGGTACCGGGAGGAACATACTCTTTTTCGGCAAAGATCAAATACACTACTGGTCCTGCAACCAAAACGTTCAATCTTAGCATCCAGAACGGTGCAAGTTATACCGGAATTACCATTATGGGCAGTGCGACGTTAACCCGTGGACAGTGGGGTACCATTCAAGGTACGTATACCGTTCCGTCGAATGCAGACCTGTCCCAAAGCTTTATTTTTGTGGAAACACCGTATAACTCGAATCCGGACCCGACCAATGATTTGATGGCGTTTTATGTAGATGACGTCTCCCTGACGAGCAATTCATCTTCCGGTACATCCAGTCTCGCTACTTTCTGGCAGTGGAATCATAACCCTGATGCTGCCAACTGGTCCCTGCTCCAGCGGCCCGGTTTCATGCGGTTAACCGCAGGCAAAATCAGCAAGAACCTGTTAGAAGCCCGCAACACGCTGACACAACGAACCTTTGGTCCAAAAAGCACAGGGATGACCGCTTTGGATACAGCCGGCATGAAGGATGGTGATTATGCTGGACTCGCTGCTTTTCAGGCCAAATATGGTTTTGTCGGCGTAAAAATGACGGGCAGCACCAAATCCATCGTTATGGCTAATGCCAGTTCCG
Organism: Paenibacillus sp. FSL M7-1414; assembly: GCF_038003195.1. Taxonomy (NCBI): domain Bacteria; kingdom Bacillati; phylum Bacillota; class Bacilli; order Caryophanales; family Paenibacillaceae; genus Paenibacillus; species Paenibacillus sp. FSL M7-1414. The sequence continues at coordinate 5,038,240 of NZ_JBBOOS010000001.1, forward strand.
GCACCATGACTGAAGTAGCAACTGTGCCATTAAACCAGAACAGAATCTATCTACGCGTCATCTGTGATTTTACGAACCAAACCGACAAAGCCTACTTTGCTTATAGCCTGAATGGCAGCAACTGGACAACCATTGGCAATACACTTCAAATGTCTTACACCCTGCCACACTTTATGGGATACCGGTTTGCACTATTCAATTATGCAACAAAGTCTACCGGAGGATATGCAGATTTTGATTATTTCCGCGTAGAATAAATGTAGTTTTATTCGGTTATTAATTTTTCACTTATTGATCAGGACCTGGACTTCACTATGTGTGGAGCCAGGTCTTTTTCAGTACATTTTTTATGAAGAGATTCACCTTTTAACTTCAAAAATCCCGGAACTGTTTTATATAGCGCATGTATTCTTCAGCACTTCGGTTAATCTCTTCATCCGTAGCCTGGAACGAGGCACCATAGACTGCATAATGCGGCAGCGCCTGAACCCCTACATGATTCATGCTTGCTACGAAAGGTGCAACAAGTTCCTCTACGCTGTAACCGATGGAACCATCTTTCGCATAATTCTCCTGCTTATCCCCTATGGACATGGCCAGTCCCATCCGCTTTCCCTTCAGTCGATTACCTTTCGATCCGTACGCCCATCCATGAGTGAACACGTCATCAAACCATTTCTTTAGCAGCGGTGGGTAACTGTACCAATATAACGGGAACTGCAACATCATATGATCATGCGTCTCCAACAACTCTTGTTCTCGGGAAACATCAATCTTCCAATCGGGGTAGGCCGAATATAATTCGTGAAGAACAATATCATCTGTATGCTGCAACAACTCCTCCTTCCAGCGACGATTGACTCTTGAACTTTCGATATCGGGATGTGCCAGAATAACAAGTGTTTTCATCATAAGTTCCTTTCTTCCCATCCAGGGTGCTGGTTTCTTTATTGAATATGGACCATTATCAGTCACATCCAGTCAAAAGAAAATACACACAATGAAGTAAGATGGTTACCTCAAAGTGTGTATGGACTTCAATGTCAGATCCGTGAGAAAATAAATAGTTACACCCTATATAACACGTAAAATTTAACTTGAGGTGAATCAGGATGAAACAATACAATCTGGGCATTGAAGCAACACTCGAAATTATAGGTGGCAAGTGGAAGGCGCTGATCATCTGTCTATTGATGTCCGGAGTAAAGAGAACGGGCGAATTAGGGCGTAGCATCCCGGGCATTTCGCAAAAAGTACTGATTCAACAATTGCGCGAGCTGGAGCGGGACGGCCTTGTCACCAGACATGTCTACCAACAGATGCCTCCCAAAGTAGAATATGGACTTACAGAATATGGCGTTACCGCCAATACCATCGTGGATGTCATGTGTGCTTGGGGGAGGGACAATATTGCTCTCAGGCAACAACGGGGCGAAGATATCGTTTTGTTGGAGAACAACGATTCCGTATCTTGATTTCACAGTTGCACATTCCCCATACATTATGTAGGACATATGTCTCTTTTTCCACGAAAACGATTAAAAAACCTTTATATTCCAGACAAAATGATCGATATACAAAATGGGGCACTTGAATATCCCGTGTTGAGCATTGGATTCACATCTCACAAAAGCAACACGGGACACTAAATGATACATACGGTAGCGAGTAAGAGAAGAAGAGAAGCTCTGTCTGGTGAGATGGCAAGGGCTAACAAAGGAGTAGTCATATGAAGGTACGAACGAGTCAAAGAGGAAAAACACGCAACATCCACATGAACTTGCTGTTATCTGTTCTGTTGTTGATTAGCAGCATCCCACTGTGGCCGGTCTCAAAAGTGAACGCCGCAGATGAGGAACATCATCTGTTATCCCTGAACCGGCCTGTGTACAGTTCCTCATCTCTGGGCGGCAATACGGCAGATCTTGTGGTTGACGGCAACAAAAACAGCCGCTGGGAAAGCATATGGCAGCAAGATCCGCAGTGGATCTATGTTGACTTAGGCACGGTGGCCTCCATCTCGGGCATCTCCATCCAGTGGGAAAATGCGTATGCTTCCGCCTTTGATCTGGAAGTATCCAACGACGAGGTCAACTGGCAGTCTGTTTACTCGACAACAAAGGGGCAAGGCGGCCTGACAGAAATTGAGGTCACAGCGGAGGCACGATATGTGCGCTTGTTCAGTCATCAAAGAGCGCAGCCAGCCTATGGCGTCTCTGTATACGAATTCAATGTATATGGGACGGGCGGAGCAAATCCACCTCCCAAACCATTAGCAATGAACCTTGCACTAGGACAACCGGTTACAGCGTCTTCGGAAGAAATTGATGAGCCCAGCCGTTCAGCCGAGGATAAAGCCAAAATGGAAAAAGGGAATTACGAAGCACGGAATGTAACGGATGGCCGTCCGGATACACGCTGGTCTTCCATCTACAAGGATCAGGAATGGATTGTTGTAGACCTTGGACTAATCCGGGAAATCGGGAACGTATCCCTACAATGGGAAAACGCTTTTGGACGTGCATACGATATTCAAGTATCAAATGATGCAGACCAATGGACTACATTATACCGGGAACTGCACAGCGACGGTGGACGGGATGAGATTCCGGTATACGCCGAAGCACGGTATGTGAAATTAGCCGGACTTGGCAGAGGAACAACCAACGGATACTCCCTGTACGCATTCGACGTCTACGAGTATATCGAAGGCGATGCCAAACCTGTGCATACAATTCCGAATATCCCTGAACCGTCCTCGGTAAAGGTGGGTTTCGGCAGTTACGCTGTAAATGACATCACCATGCTGCAGCCGAAAAACCCGAAAAATCGCACGACTAACATCACAGCGCCCCTCCCTTCCAATGACTGGTGGCAGTCTATTCTTGTATCCGATCTGGGGGATGGCAACAGTCTGGTCACACTTCCGCTTAAAAGCAGATATACCAAACAAGGACTTCAACTTCTGAATCCCGGAGCTGGTTACGTTTCGGCTGATGGCGGTTCTATGGACGCTGACGGTGAACCGGATCTGATCATGAGCACCAGCAATATGAACCCGGCGGAGGTAAATACCAAGGTGGCGGGATATGGGGATTATTCCGCAACGATCATCATGAGCGATGATGACACAGCCAAAATGAATACCACGTTTGTGAAAGGTTCCCCTTTCCTGTACAACACCTTCGATAACCCGGATACCATTATTGTTCGTTCTCCCAACATCACACGTCTCTTCGATGATCAGAACCGTGAAATTGTTCTGAATGATGGAGAATCGCTGACGGCCGATCATATCGGTGTTGAAGTAACCAATCAGGACAGAGCGCCCACGCCTCAGACCTTTACAAGAAACTACGGGATCTTTGCACCTGAAGGAACCGTATTTATGAAACTTGGCAATACGCTCAAAATCAAGCTGGGCCAGAGCGAAAACTATCTGTCACTGGCTACCCTGCCGTCCGCGGCAGAACTGTCTTATTATTACCGGCATGCCTACGCCTTTGTAACCGATACAACAGTGGACTACAATTATAATGAGAGCACTTCACTGGTAACGACTACCTTCAACTCGGTAACCCGGACGAAGCGGGCAGGCTTTTCCTCCGAGACACTGATGGCCTTGTTGCCGCACCAATGGAAACTAGCGACTACTCCGGTTACGGAGCTTGCTTACCCTTCCATTCGCGGCATGATGAAAGTAAGTGAAGGCAATACGTTTACGACACAAGATCGATTCTATGGCATTATTCCGCAATTTGTGGAGCCAGATGATCCAACCTACTCGCGTGCACAATTAATCAGCTATCTGGATCAGCTTGACGCGGATACGGCAGGCAATCTGATGAGCGAGGATCCTTACTGGCAAGGGAAAAAGCTTCATCCGCTTGCGCTGGGTGTGCTCATCAGCGACCAGATAGGAGATACGGTACGACGAGACAACTATCTGTCCCTGCTTCGAACCATTTTGACAGATTGGTATACCTATTCGCCGGACGAACCTTTGCACTCGTATTATTTTTATTATTCGGATGAATGGGGAACCATCTTCCCTTACGGTAGCGGATTCGGTGTTAATACCGGATTGACAGATCATCATTTCACCTACGGTTATTACGTTTTTGCATCGGCTGTACTGGCCACATATGACAAAAAATTCTTGCAAGATTACGGCGACATGGTTGAGCTTCTGATTCGGGACTATGCCAATCCTTCACGGACAGATGATCAGTTTCCATGGCTTCGCAATTTTGATCCGTACGCTGGTCACTCCTGGGCAGGTGGTTACGCCGATAATCGCAGTGGGAATAACCAGGAGGCCGCAGGAGAAGCGCTCTTTAGTTGGGTCGGCCAATATATGTGGGGTGAGGTGACAGGCAACAAAGCCTATCGCGACACCGGGATCTGGGGCTTCATGACCGAAGAGAAAGCTGCCGAGCAATACTGGTTTAACTATGACGGGGATAACTGGCTGGAGGATTACCAACACGCTACGATAGGTCATGTGTACGGCAGCGCCTACCTGTATGGAACGTACTTCTCTAATGAGGCGGAGCATATTTACGGTATTCACTGGCTGCCGCCAGCGGAATGGATGACCTATTATGGACGTGATCCGCAGAATACTAAGGCTCTCTACAATGGTCTCATTAAGGACCTGGGTGGTCAGCAGGAGCGCACATGGCAGCATATTATCTGGCCATTCCAGTCCATTGGAGACCCGCAAGGTGCTCTAGCCAAATGGAATACGAGCGAGATGCAGCAAAATGAAGTCTTTAACGCGTACTGGTTCATGCACAGCATGGCTTCTACGGGAACACGCACGATGGATATATGGGCAGATGATCCGGCAGCAACCGTGTATGAAAAAGACGGCGTCTATACAGCGCAAATCTGGAATCCGTCCGACACTGTCAAAACAGTTCATTTCTACAATGCCCATGGCGCTTTGGGTTCGGCTACCGTGTATGCCAAAGCGCAAGTAAAGGTTAACCCGCTGGAACATTCCGTCGTTAAACAGCCGGATGCCTCTCAGGGTGTAGTCTATCTCGATCGGAGCCAATGGACCATTACGGCATCCTCCAGTTCGGAGCCGGTAGAGCGCATGGTGGACGGTGATCTGACTACACGCTGGTCATCCGGACAGATTCAGAAGCCCGGCGATTGGCTGCATATCGATCTGGGTAGCGAACAGACTATGGATACGGTATTCATGAACTCCGGCAACAACGGCGGTGATTATGCTCACGGGTACGAAATCTACGTATCCAAAGATAACGAGAACTGGAGCGAGCCTATCGCAGAGGGAGCAGGAACATCTCCAAGTCTGTCCGTTGATTTGGGCATGCAAACCGCCCGTTATGTCAAAATTGTATTGACTTCCTCTGCAGACAGCTGGTGGTCGATCTCTGAACTAAAGCTTGCCCGATTTGGCAAGCTTGAAGCAACACCAGAGCTCCCACAGCCCGTACCGCCTCCAGATCGCTCTTCATGGATCGTAACCGCCTCCTCTACTCAAGGAGCAGATGTTACAGCCAATATGCTGGACGGAAGTTCAGATACACTATGGACAAACGGTAGGAAGCAAACCAAAGGACAATGGATTACCATTGACCTCGGCCAGAAGAGCTTTTTCGATGCCATAGAATTGGACCCAGGCCATGCGAAAGAAGACTATCCGAGACAGTATCGGATTTATGTCTCGGATGACGGTGAACACTGGGGCACATCCATTGCGGGCGGCGAAGGCACGTCTGGACGCATATCCATCACTTTCCCTGAACAGCAAGCACGTTATGTGAAAATGGTGCAGATCGGGGATTCCGATCAATGGTGGACGATCTCCGAGTTGTTTGTTCATCATAATGGAACGGGCAAACAAAAGAGGCTGCTGCCAGATGGCTGGTCCGTGACAGCTTCCTCCGGAGACGATGCAGCGGCTATACTCGACGGCTCGGACCAAACACGCTGGACCTCCGGTCAGACTCAAACAGGCGGCGAATGGATTCAGCTTGATATGGGAGCCTCGCAGCCAGTGAATCGGATTGTACTGGACAGCGCGCACAGCCGGGAAGACTTTGCTCGCGGTTATGAAATATATACTTCTCTGGATGGAGAGCATTGGGGAAAATCCTTGGCTTCAGGTGAAGGATCAGATGCGCTACTTTCTATCGCTTTTACACCGCATGAGGCACGTTATATTAAGGTCGTACAGACAGGTACCGATTCTCATTGGTGGTCCGTGGCTGAATTAGAGGTCTATACCGCTGATCAGACACCTTGGATATCCGGGGAACAGGATCATCTGCTATCTGCTGAACTGGATCGAACATCATGGACAGCGACTGCCTCCACCTCTGAAGATGTTGCGGCGATGCTCGACGACGATCTGAATTCACGCTGGACCTCTTCATCTGGTCAACATGCCAATCAATGGGTCCAGATTGATCTGGGAAGCAAGCAGAGCTTCAGCCGCTTGACAATGGACTCAGGCAGCAGCAGCAACGATTATGCTCGCAACTTCCAGTTTTTCACTTCTGATGATGGCGAACGTTGGGAAGGGGTTACGGAAGCACTGGGAACAGGACCTGTCATCTCACATACGTTCTCCAGACAAACGGCGCGATACATCAAAATTGCCTTGACCGCGGACACTCCCGAGTGGTGGTGGTCCATCGCCGAGTTAAAACTTTACCATTAATGTCATCATGATCTCTCCAACCATCTCTCTCCCGTCCTTGCGGGGCAGAGGTGGTTTTTCTTGATAAGGATGAAGCATACCTCATGTAAACTTCATGTTCCATATATCACCTTTATAGTAAGATATAGATTAATGTAAATATTATTAATTTCTAATCGATAAGGAGGGCTTTAATTGAAAAATATAATTGTCTTTGGTGCAAGCAAGGGATTGGGCGATGCATTTGTCAGAGGTGTGCCACAATCCGGTGATAAGGTCTGGGTGGTCTCCCGCAGCAAGCCGGAAAGTCTGTCCGTGGAGGATGGCGTCGAGCGAATATGGATTCAGGCTGATCTTTCCGAGCTTCAGGCTGCAGAGCAAGTTGCCAGCCAGCTTCAAGGCGAGACGTTGGATGTGCTTATTTATAACGTGGGGATCTGGGAAAAGGAAGGATTTGAAGAGCACTACACGTTTGATAAGGATGAACCCGCAGATATCAGTCAGCTGATCCATGTGAATGTGACTTCTACAATTGTATGTATACAGGCTTTACTGCCTCAGCTCCGCCAGTCTGAAGCAGGCAAGATCATCCTGATTGGTTCAACAGCCGGTTTGAGCAATGCAGGCAGCAGCCAGGTTTCTTTTGTCGCCTCCAAATTTGCCATACGGGGTATTACGGAGGCTCTAAGAGAACATACGAGGAATGACCGCATCGCGGTGACATGCATCAACCCGGGAGAACTGGCGGCAGAAATTCCGTATGAAGACGGGATGGAACGTGCACTGGCCGAGTATGATGGGACCCGCATTCCCCTGCAGGATATGGTCTCCATCGTTCGATGTATCATCAGCTTGTCCAAAGCGGCCTGCGTAAAAGAGATCAACATGCCTGCATTAACGGATACGAACACCTAGATAGCAATGACATCTACACGCCTCAATCGGTCCGTTCACCGGAGTGCGCTCTGTATACACATGCTGGACAGAAGCCCGTTTACATTAATACATGCGATAAGTGCGCAATACCTATAGAATTCAGACGTTCATGCTCAGGGATATTTTCATATAACAAATGGGATTTTCCGGCCTTGTCCAGGTGATCACGCATAGCTGCAATTCGTCCTTTGTTAACATCAATAAAACGAAAATCGATTTGGCGCAAATGCTCCAAACCGGTTAGTCCAGCAAAAGAATCCGCCTTGAGCGCCGTATTCATCTCTTTCAGTTCAATGGACTCCAAAGCACGGGCTGTCCATAGATGTGTGGTATCCCGCAACGATTTCATATAGTCCAGTTCGAGCTGTCTGAGAGAGGTCAGATGGGAAAAGTCGCATAACTGCTCCAGCTTGGGCAAGGACAGATGCAGATATTCCAGCCCACGCATCTGTTCGAGTCCCTGAATACTCGTCAGTTTGCGAACAGAGCTGAGCTTCAACATCGAGATGGTCGACTGTGTCAATACATCCAGTCCCCCTTTTAACTCACAGTGATCCAGGGACAGATACTGAAGCATAGGCAGTTCCGCCAACACATCAGCACTTTCGACCGTGCAGTTCAGAATGAGCGTATGAAGTTGGAGGCATGCCGCAATGGAAGCAAATCCGTTGAATTTGCCACGCAGTTCAAGAAAGGTCAATCGTTTGTAGTGTTTAATAAAATCGAGCACGGTCGCCTTTGCAGGTGAAATCAATCTTAGAAACTGCAGTTGCTCCATCGCACCCAGTATCGTCAAATCCTGAGCCTGCGAAAGATCAAGCTGCAAGGCAGACACATGTTTCAACTGTGCCAGTCGCCCCAAAAATCCGGATGAATATACCCCTTTAGGGTCCATATGTGATATGTGTAGAATCAGATCCGGCCGGGCAAAGAATACTTTGGCATCGAGCTCGGCAAGGTCCTCGTATGTATCCGCGTCAACGCGAAAATGAACCGTTGCTCTGCGACGCAACAGATGCACCGCCTGGTGCATCTTTTCGGCATTCCATGGAACCCCCTGTATTGAAGCATGCCATAACTCACTCACAGATAATCCCCCTTTTCCATCCATAGTTCCAATTCATTCCATTATAAACAAGATCGCCTGGATGAACCACTACCGATCCCGTTTTTTCATTCCTTTCCTCTTTTTTCATCCCTCCCCTTTCACCCTGCTCATACTCATACCTTTCCTTTCCGTCGCTTTCAGGATTATTCGACAGAAATCTACATAAAACTATAGATTAAGCCGACATATAACTTAGACGTTTTGAGCTTTTTATTAATCATCTGGGGAGATGGAATATGTCGAACATGTTGAACAAGTGGGGGAAAACGGGAGCACGGACATCCAGTATGGCAAATACGTTGTCCATTGTGCTGCTGATCATTATCGTAGTTGTCTTTGCCGTGCTGGGAACATTTATGTTTGCAAGCACACGAAACATTCTGGTGAAACAGCAGGAATCCATGCTCCAGACCAAGACACAAGCCATTGTTAGTGAATTTGATGCACTATTCAAGGAAAAAGGTGCACTGGTCAAGCAAATGTCCACCAACACATTATTTCAGCAATACATAGAAACAACAGCATCTGCTGCGGATGCGAAAAGTTCAACCTACGCTGCGGAAACACAGGCGACACTCGCCGCTATCGTTAAGGCAGAGCCTTCGTTTGCCGATGCCTGGGTCGCGGGCCTGGATGGAAAAGGCTTTTGGATTCAAAATGATGGTGTCGTATCTGCACCGGACTTTGATATCCAATCACGTCCATACTACAAGCCGGTTACCGACGCAGACGGACTTTATTTCTCCGATCCGTACATTGATATTGCAGCAGGCGATGTACTCATGGGTATCTTTTATCCGATCAAAGACGAAAACAACACCACGATCGGCTTTGCGGCAGCGGATATTGCATTCAAGGATATCCCGGCGATTATGGAGAGTTATTCCCTTGGAAGCACGGGCTATTCCATGTTGCTGTCCAAGAGCGGGGAAATTCTGTACCATCCAGATCAAGAGAAGGTATTGAAGGAAAACATCCTGAACAGTACGGGGGACATGGGAGACATCGGCAAGAAAATGCTTGCGGGTGAAAATGGCGTACAACTTATGAACGACAATGGGGAACGTCGATATATCGGCTACGCTACCAGCAAAGATACGGGATGGTCCGTTGGTCTGACCATTTCCGAAGAAGAAGTTCTTGCGGAATTAAAAACATTCACGTGGATTACACTTGGCGGTTTTGCTGCAGCTACCCTTCTGCTTGTGATTATCTGTTACATTACTCTTCGCCGTCTGTTACGCTCCATACCACAGCTGCTGGCCAAGATTAAACAGATTGAACAAGGTGACCTGACTGTCAAACTGGATATCAAATCTAATAATGAAATTGGCCAGATCGCCACAGGCTTGAATTCCATGGTGCAGAAAATTCAGGGCATGCTGCAAATGGTCGGCAGCTCGGCGCAAATCCTGAACCAGTCGTCGAATGATCTGCAAGCCATCTCCTCACGAACGGCTGTGACCATGAATGACACATCAACAGCCATCAACGAGATTGCCAATGCTACGAATTATCAGTCCATCGAAACGGAAAATATCTTACGCAAAACAGGCTCATTATCCAGCCAAATTGATGAAATTGCTACCGATGCGCAGGCTATGGGAACGGTCGTGCAGACATCTGCTGATCAAAGCAGCCAAGGACTTGCTGTCGTGGAACAATTATCGAAATGGTCCGAGGAAAACCACCAGTCCACCCAAGCAATGTCCTCTATTATCCAGGAGATTGACCTGAGTCGGAATGAAATATCCAGTTTTGTGGATACAGTCAAACAGATTGCCTCTCAAACGAACCTGCTCGCCCTGAATGCCTCCATTGAGGCTGCACGTGCTGGCGAACATGGAAGAGGATTTGCCGTCGTTGCCGAAGAGGTCCGCAAACTTGCAGAACAGACGGCTCAGGCAACAGAGGAAATCAACAAAAAGGTGAATGTTATTGAAGAGAAAACAACCCTGTCTGTTGAACATACCATGCGCGGTATGAAGATTGCGGAGGAGAATGCCAAATCCGTAGAAGATACCAAACATGTTTTCTTCAGTATTAACAAAGACTTGAAAGATCTGCAGCAACGTATGATGCAGATTACCACTAATACCGCCAATGTACACAAACACAAAGATGAGATATTCCAGGCACTGGAGATAATCTCCTCCACCACAGAGGAGAACTCGGCATCGACGGAAGAAGTAAGCGCCAGCACGCAGGATCAGCTGGATAGTATCGAACAGGTAGCGGATCTGTCGAAACAGTTGAACCAGCTATCTGGCAAACTGCAAGACGAACTAAGTCAGTTTAAAGTAAAGTCATGATCCGCAAGCTTTCCCCTGCTCTTCTCTTTTAGTCTCTGTCCATTTATTATTAATGAATATGCGTACGAAGAGGATTGGAGGCTGAATCATCATCATGAACTTTGCCAAACGAATGGATCATTTCAACGAAGGAATTTTCACCCGGTTGCTGGAGATCAAACGCCGCAGACTGGAGAACGGTCAGCCCGTTATTGATCTCAGTGTGGGTACGCCGAATATCCCACCTGCGCAGCATATTATAACTGCACTATGCGAGGCCGCTGCTGATCCGGCTAATTATATATATGCTGTGAATGATCAGAGTGAGTTGCTGCAAGCTACAAGCGATTGGTACAAGCAACGCTATCAGGTCGAGTTAGACCCGGCAACACAGATCTGTTCCTTGCTCGGTTCACAGGAAGGGCTGGCACATATATCCCTCTCCATTGTCGATGAAGGTGATCTGGTGTTAGTCCCTGACCCCTGCTATCCAGTCTTTGCGGATGGACCGTTACTGGCAGGTGCAGAACTGTATTATATGCCGCAAAAAGAAGAAAACGGGTATGTTATTCAGCTTCAGGATATACCGGAAGATATCGCTCATCGAGCAAAATTCATGCTGGTCTCCTATCCTAACAATCCGACAACTGCGATGGCACCGGATCAGTTCTATCTTGACCTGATTGCCTTTGCCAAGAAGTATGATATTATCGTGCTTCACGATAATGCGTACAGCGAGCTCGTGTTTGACGGAAAGTCATGTGGAAGCTTCCTCGCATTCCCTGGCGCCATGGACGTCGGTGTGGAATTCAATTCCCTGTCAAAAACGTACGGACTGGCAGGAGCTCGAATCGGCTTCTGTGTGGGCAATGCAACCATGGTCTCCATGCTGAAAAAGCTGAAATCCAATATGGATTACGGGATGTTCCTACCGGTCCAAAAAGCCGCAATTGCCGCCATTACCGGTGATCAATCCGAGGTTGAACGGGTCAGAGCAATCTATGAACAGCGAAGAGACATCCTCTGTGATGGATTCAGCAATCTCGGTTGGCCCATCGCTAAACCTGAAGCAACGATGTTCGTCTGGAGCCGGATTCCGGCGCACTACGACAGCTCGGAGCAATTTGCCATGGATCTGGTTACACATGCAGGAGTCATCGCAACGCCAGGCAGTGCCTTTGGTCCTTCAGGCGAAGGTTACGTTCGCTTCGCCCTCGTTCAGGATAATGAAATATTGCAACAAGCGGTACAATCCGTCGATGACAGCGGGATTCTGAAATCCAGCTAACGGGAGCACAATTCGAATGTGCTCAAACCAAAATCCCCTCAAGGTCCACAGGGAGTAAGAGTTTCACGTTTGATGAACGTGGTCTCTACTTCTTGTAGACGTGAGGGGGATTTTGTCATTTTCAGAGGACTAAACATTCATGAGGTGATGGTGTATGTGTTGTGCCGGCTAGGGGGAATACAAATCATTATCTGTGCAAACACGTTAAACAAGATCGTAAGATCCTGGGCGAATGGTGCCAAGTGACAGCAAAAAGCCTGCTCGGGGAGCAGGCTTCAGGTTTGAACTTTTTATACAGACTTGCGCCAGTTGGAACGATACATCAGATACAGGAAGTACGGCGTTCCGATGATCGCAATGAGTATGCCTGATGGAATCTCTGTCGGTGCCATGACGGTTCTGCCGATTGTATCGGCGAGCACCAGCATGACTGCACCCGCTAATGCGGATAGGAACATGGATCGTCTTAACTTATTCCCCGTCAGTAGCCGTACCATATGTGGTGCAATCAGGCCGATAAAACCAACGGTTCCTACACAAGCAACCGCACCTGCTGCAAGTAATACACCAACTGTCATGGCTAATAAACGTGTACGACGTACTCCGAGACCAAGCCCGGATGCACTATTGTCGTCAAATACCAGCAGTTCGAATCTGCGCGCCAGCCACCAAGCCACCGGTACCAAAATAACTAAAAATAATCCGATAACCCTCACCTGTTCCCAGGTACGAGCATAGGTGCTTCCTGTCAGCCAGATATATCCGCTGCTACCGTATACCGCACCACGGACAATCAGAATCTGAATACCTGCTCCAGCAATGGCAGACATTGCGATCCCTAGCAACACAACCGCCGAAGGGTTCAGTCCTTTCTTCCAGGCGAGGGAGAACACCACCACTGCAGCAATGGCTGCACCGATGATTGCCGCAATTGGCAGCAAGTATATCGGAAGACCCGGCCATAAGATGATGACCATCATCGCTCCAAGCCCTGCACCTGAGGACACACCAACAATTGAAGCATCTGCCAGCGGGTTACGTACCGCCATCTGAATGAGTACACCACTGATTGCCAGTGCAGCTCCTGCACCTGCGGCAACAAGTGTACGCGGAATCCGAAGCTGAATCAGCGCGGAGAACAGTCCATCCGATTGGAACAGACTTGGTAACCAATCGGCCAGGGGAATTCGCATACCGCCAAACATCGTACTGAGCAAGATAAGCACGACCGTTATGACTGAGAATAATACAGCCATCGGGCCAAATGCAAAGCGACGCGCAGCTCCTCCTGTGCTCATTGAAGTTGACATGCCTGATCCGTTTGCAGCCTTCATGCGTGTAAGAACAAGCCAGATGAGCCACGGTGCACCAATGATCGCCATAACAGCACCCGTTGGCAGTTCCATGCTGGAGTTATGCACCATCTTGGCGAGGACATCTGCTCCAACCAGGAGCGCTGCGCCCCATATGAACACACCGGGTAAAAGTAATCGATTAGAACGTACACCACTCAATCGAACCAGATGTGGTGCGACCAGTCCCACGAAGCCAATCGGCCCAATTACACTTACAATCACAGCGGCCAGCAATACAGCAAGAATTAACCCTACTGCACGAGCCAATGTAACCTTTTGTCCCAAGGAAGAGGCTGTTGATTCATCCAACTCCAGCATATCCCACTGTCTGGACAGGATTAACGCGAGAAGGGTAATACCAACCACCCAAGGCAAAGCATAAAACACACCACTCCAGTCATTCTGGACAAGTGTTCCGGAGCCCCAAAGGAACAACCCTTGTGTCTCCATGGAGAAAAAAATATGTAATGCACTCGTAAATGAACCAAGCACCATCGATACAATCATACCGGACAACGCAAGTCGAACCGGGCTTGATGTTCGTCCGCCGCCCATGAAATAAGCCGCAAATGCTGCCAGCAAACCACCTAGTGCTGCGAAAAGAAAAGGCGACTGACTTAACACGCCTGGAAAAGCGATAGCTCCCAGCACCACCACAAAGTACGCTCCTGCATTAATGCCCAGCGTATCTGAAGCAGCCAATGGATTACGAGTAATCGTTTGCAGCAAAGCGCCCGCAACAGCCAGTGCGCCACCCGCAAGAATACCGATCACTGTACGCGGCATGCGCAAGTCCCAAACCATATTGTGCTCTAATGAATCCTGTCTACCTGTAAGAGCGTCCCAAACGACATGCAAAGGAATGGAAGCTTCTCCATAACACAGACTTACAAAAAAAAGCACGATGAGAGCGGTTAGACCGCCCCCATATATGCTTATTGTGCGCCAATTCATAGCTGGCTTAGATCCTTGAACCGAACTCATTTGGTAATCGCCTCGACTACCCCATCAACCAATACTTTGGAGGAGATCGGTCCACCAAATGTCCATGTTGTACTATCAAGTTGATATGTGCGTTTTTCCTTCACAAAGTTCAGTCCGTTCCATACCGAGTTATCTTTCATGGCTGTGCCAAAGACGTCATCGTCTGGTTGTGTAATATAAATGAAGTTACTGTCCTTTACATCGGTTAAGGATTCAATACCTACTGTAGAGAAGCCATAGTTCTCAACTTTATCCGGCTTCCATTCGTTAACCAGTCCGATTTTGTCCAATGTACCAATCACAACCGAGTTATCGGTAAACATACGCAGGCTGACTGCATTTTGATATGTGAACGCTTGTGTCAGTGCAAAGTTGAAGTTTTCTTTCCCCGCAGCAGCCAGTTTTTCTTTGGCTTCTACATAGTGTTGATCGAGATCACTAAGAACTTCTTTTGCTTTGTCTTCTTTACCGAGAGCTGTTGCAATGTTATTAAAGATCTCTGTCATCTTGTCATAATCATAGCCGTCACCATCATACGGATCATATTCAATCGTTGGAGCAATCGCGTTAAGCTGATCGTAGACCGCCGTGTTATTATCTGCATTAGCAATGATGAGATCTGGCTTCAATGCAGCAATAGCTTCCAGATTTGGTTCACTGCGTGTTCCGATATCCGTTACACTGTCATCCAGTGCTGCTTCGGATGTTACCCACACTTTATAGTTAGCGTTATCTGCGTTACCTACTGGTTGAACACCCAAGGCAACAACATCTTCCGTATATGTCCATTCAAGCGTAACGACACGTTCTGCTGGCTTGTCCAGCTTAAGCTCTCCACGTTTATGCTTCACGGTAACAGGACCTGCTGTCTCTTCAGCCGGAGCACTACCCGAGCCACTACCTTGACTTGTATCAGTTGTAGTCGTGGTTTTACCACAACCCGCCAAAACCAGCACAAAGGCCAGCATAATCAACAGTCCATTCAACCCTTTTTTCATATCTCTTTTCTCCCCTGTTAATATGTATTTATATGATAACAATTATCATTATCACTATTGGATTATGCCGTAGGAATGGATTTTTGTCAATGGAAAGTACCTTATTCCCATTCTTTTATGAAATAAAAAAGGAAAGGATAGCTCAAAAGGCATCCTTCCCTTCTATTGATTGCTGTTAACTCAACTGCATCGTAGTGATGCATGTATTATCATTTTCGTATGTAGACAATTGCGTTTCTGCAACCTTTCCATCTCCAACAATACGAATCAGATAGGTTCTGTCTCTAGGCACCCAAAAATCCATAAATCCGTTTGCACCAGACTTCATCACTGCATCTTTCATAAAAGTGTTGCCTTGAGAATCGTGAATGGTAACACTGAATTCCTTATTGCTCATTTCCCCCTGACAACCGGTCAAGCTATGAATTGCACAGGGATGGGTCTGGTCCACATAGGGTGCAATGGAAAGGAAAAATTCATTTTCAGGCAAATCATATGTAATGGTTTTTTCATCTTGATCGGTGACGATTAACTGTTTGGCATTAATGGAGGCAGATTCCGGTGTTTCTTTTCCTGTGCTGATATCTTCCACCAATTTTCGGATGTTGGGCGCATTGGCTGTACCCGCCTCTTCCTTGCCCGTATTGCTTGCAAACAGATAGGTTCCGATTACAATCACAACTACAACACTTGCAATGATCCACATTTGTTTTTTCATTTGGAGTCCATCTCCTCGTCCGTTTTCATCAAGTATAATGGAGAACAAACCATCATGGACTTAAACATCGAGAAATTCACCAGATATTCACATATATGGTTCGCTCATTTCGGGATATGCATATATGATATCTGGTCGATAAGTCTTACAGTTCATTGCGTGAGCGACAATTAATATGCCATAATCCGGTCTGCCATTTCCTCGGCTTGAAGTACCGCAGACAACGGGTCGGATAGAAAATATCTATTCCAGTCAAGGCTAATAATCCGGCAGTGATCTGTCTCGATGGACTTCTGCCATGGTTTGCCTGAAGCTTGATCAAGTCCGTGTCTTGGACCATTATCCAACACCAACAGGTAGTCCTCCAGGTACCCACCTACCGCACTCCGCGCAATATCCAGGTATTCCAGGCCCGGCTCCAATAGTTCCTGGCGAACCTTGCCTGCTGGCTTCAAGTTCAGTAACCCGTAGGCTGCCTTACCTCCACGAGTTCCCGTATTTCCCACAAGGGTAATATGTTCTCCCCAGTTCGGATCAATGACGGTAAATGTCTTCTCTGCGGAGACCTTGCCCGGGATCGTTTGCTGCAAAGTATGTACTCTCCGCCTGTATTCCTTAATCCATGTTTCGGCTTCTGTCTGGCGATTCAGAATACGTCCCATCTCTCGAATCTCCTCCGCGACAGAGCCGTAACCAGTCTCTCCATAGACCACCGTAGGTGCAATTCTGGCATAGGAAGCGTAGGCAGCAGGATTCCAGGTGATAATCAAATCGGGCTCCAGTTCAAGCACTTTTTCGAGCGAGATAAAATTATGATTGCCGATATCCTGTACTTGATCATAGATATAAGGCTCCAGCATTTGGTTACTTTCAATGAGTGAATGCGGCGCTCCAAGAGGCGTCACTCCCAATGCCAGCACTTCTCCCAAATTCCAGTCCACGACAACACGGCTAGGCTTGGTCGGTATCGTAATCTCGCCCATGCTTGTGGCAAGTTTTCGAGTTCTGGCTCTTGGTACCTCGGGCGCTGGGGGCTTCCTCACTTGGACTCCTTGTAGATCTATAATCTTCTGTTTTGGCTGGTTTTTGTCAGCTTCAACTATAGGTACCGTTCGTTCGCTCCATCCCGAATAATGACTTTCCAGAACGGCAAGTGGTTGGAATGTTTGCAGGGCTACATCTGGAGCACTGCACTCTCGACGCTTTCTGTAAAACTCAGGAGATACACCATAATGTTTCTTGAAATAACGACTTAGCGTGTAGCCGTTCTCATAGCCTACTCTCTCCGCGATTTCCTGTAAGGTCCCATTCGTGCTCACCAGTAGTTTTAATGCCTGTTCCATCCGAATCTGTGACAGCACACGGCTGGGACTCGTATTTAATTGAAGCTGAAACAATTGGTTCAGATACCTTGGACTACAATTCAGCATTTCAGCTACCTGTTCTATCTTAAGTGGTTCTCCGTAGTGACGTTTCATATAATGCACCGCCTGATCTACCCGATCCAGCTTAGCATCGTTAAACCTCTGCTCCTGCATTTGTTTCAGCATCTCGGCGAGCCATTGGTAGAACAACGCCTTGGTTTGAATCCGGCCTGCTGACTGTAGTTCATTCCATTGTCTGTACATCAACTGCATAATCTCAATTAATGGTATCGGATCTATTGGTTCAAAACCAAAACTTACTTGCAAAGACTCCACCCCAGTATATGTTTGGGATCGTTCAGTCTTTGGCTTCTCTGACTCTGGTGACGAATACGACAACACATGTATTTCCATCGGCTTCTTAGCCAGACAATCCAGACGCGTTCCTTTGGAGGCGTGCAGAATATATGTCCCTTTGATGTGATGCATTGCCTGACCGAGCCAAATCTTTCCCTTGCCATTCGTAATTAATAAAAAAGCATTCGAGGGAAGCGTCCACGTATTAGGATCTTCAGTGATGTTAACGGTAATGATTCGAATATCCAGTAATCGGATCG
This sequence comes from Paenibacillus sp. FSL M7-1414, assembly GCF_038003195.1. NCBI lineage: Bacteria > Bacillati > Bacillota > Bacilli > Caryophanales > Paenibacillaceae > Paenibacillus > Paenibacillus sp. FSL M7-1414. The sequence continues at coordinate 5,056,578 of NZ_JBBOOS010000001.1, forward strand.
TTATATGCTCCCATAATGCCCCGTATTCTTCTATGTTCATCGTCATGGACCTTTCTTTGTGTTTCCTCGTTACTACTTCCAAAGCTTCGCCTCATCATATATGATAATCATTCTCAATTCAACCTGTCGATTGAGTTCTGAAATGGTTATGCTTTCGCTTCCGAATCGGTTATTGTGAAATCGCAAGATTCCCTCTACAGTTATATTAAATGAAAATCATTATCAATTAGAAAGAGGGTTTGTCATGTTGTTTAAGAAAGCTTGGTATCGTATGGCCCTGCCTGTTTTGCTGATCATGGCCATTTTCATTAGTGGTTGTAACCAGAAAGAGACGATGAAACCTGGGGCGACAGATACAGGAAACACCACACCGCAAACAAGAACACTCTCCACGATGATGGGAGACGTTACAGTTCCCCTCAACCCGGAGCGGGTTGTCGTTGACTGGAATATAGGACATGTTCTGGCTGTCGGCGTAACACCTGTTGGTGTGCCGAGCAGCCTGCTGGATTATGGAATGTTCCTGCGTGACAAACTTGTGGATAGCGCGGATTTGGGTAACCATAGTGAGGTTTCACTTGAGAAAATGGTAGAGCTGGAACCGGATCTGATTATCACATGGGACCAGGAGAAATTTCAGACCTATTCCAAAATCGCTCCGACTGTCGTATTCGTACCCGATCAGTATGATTCCATGGAAGCAGAAGTGACAGCCATGGGCGAGATTCTGAACCGCAAAGCAGAAGCCATAACTTGGAACGAATCGTTTAAACAACGGATCGTAGCTGCTCAGGCCAAAATTAAAGGTGTAATTCCAGACGGTGCCACCTTCACCGTTGCCGATTTTAACTTTTTGAAGAACCCAGCCATTATTGGCAACAGCGCCAATCGTGGTGGAAGAGCAGCCTATGAATTGCTTGGACTAACTCCGGCACCCAAGGTGAAGTCAGATCTTCTGGACCTAGGCAAAGAAAATCTGGAAGCTAGCGCGGAGGTCTTTGGAGAGTATGTAGGTGATTACCTGCTGATGATGGTTACAGAAGGCACGAAAGATCACTCCCTGTTGCCTAATGTCTGGGACAATCTGCCTGCGGTGCAGAACGACCATATCTACAAACTGGATATTCATAAATATTTCACTGCTGATCCCTATACCTCCATTCTACAAGCCGAAGAGATCGCAGATCGACTCGCAAGTGGACAGACTGAGCTGAATTAGCGCGAGTTTTCAAATCTAGTGAGACCCGAAACCGAACCTGAACGTGTTCAGCGTAGGCAAGCGCACTGAATCCTGAATGTGTGAGAACGTGCCCTTCAAGTGAGAGCAAGCACTGACGAATCTGAGACGTCTTATTCAACGATTTGAAGCGCCTACAGAAACCTAAAGAACTTGAGACACTCTATATCCGATTAACAAGCCGTTTTCAGTGTTTTTATAAGGGGATTTTGGTAGATAACGTGTCTGATGTTCCTTACAATTTAAGAAGATGAGCTGAAGGCCAAATAAGATGTCCTGAGCTCCTTAGAAAATCATCTATCCATTCGCCAAGATCGGCAGTCTGGAGATTCAAGACCGTTTATCCATCTCAGCGTATCCTTATTGATAATAGTGACATGTTCAAACCAAATAAAACAGCGCCACCTCGTTCTGGTGGGCGCTGTTTGTGTAAACTTTTTTTGAAGCCCGAACAATTTCGAGGAGATCTCGAACTTGTTCGGGCTCTTCAGATTGCCTTCCCTCCGTATAAACCTATCTACGTATTGGAGAGCGCTTTGTTTTTTTCATAAAACCGGGCATTGTGAGAAGATACACCGGCCATATCGGAAGCAGCAGGTTCCAAATACGTCTTGGCACTGTTGACTGCGAGCACCGCATCGTTAAAAGCACCTGCGATCAGCCTGACTTTGCTTCCATAAGTGATGAAATCACCCGCTCCGAATATGCCTGGAATGTTGGTACGCATGCGCTGATCAACGGATACGCCGTAATCTTCCCGCGCCAGTCCCCATTGCACAAGGTTACCGAAATCACGATCATACCCATGGCTTACAACAACTTCATCCACTTCAACAAGTGTGATCTCACCAGTTTCTACATGGGCTAGCTCAACACGATCGATTTTGTCACCTGTACCGTATAAGCGTGAGATGTTAAATGGCGTCATGACGCTCGCTTGAGCTTTCATCTGAGCAACTGGCGACTCGTGTCCGGTAAACTCACGACGTCTGTGTGCTACCGTAACTTCACTTGCGATCTTGCCCATTTCATTCGCCCAGTCGACTGCGGAATCACCGCCACCCGAGATCAGAACACGCTTCCCGGCAAATCGGGACAGGTCGGTTATCGTATAGTGCAGATTTGACAGCTCATACCGATTGGCACCCTCGACATCCAGCTTTTGCACCTGAGTCATGCCTCTGCCCGCACATAACAGGATGGTACGTGTGTAATGACGCTCCCCTGTTTTGGAAATGAGTTCAAATACACCGTCCTCACGTCGTTCAAGCTCAGCAATTTCCTGCCCAAATACAATCGTTGGATCGAACGTTCTCGCCTGTCTTTCCAGCGATTCAATCAGTTTCTCACAGCGAATCGGATCAATCCCGCCTACATCCCAGATCAGCTTCTCCGGGTAAGTACGCATGAATCCACCGAGTTCCTGTTTGGCTTCGATGATCTTGGTACGCATGGCTCTCATGCCACTATAAAAGGAGGCGTACATTCCAGCAGGTCCCCCACCAACGATGGTAATATCGTAGATATCCAATTGTGTCTCCATCGTCATCTATGGCACCAACTTTTCAACAACGTAGTCCATCAATTTTACAGAACCAATCGGACCCACACCGGATACGAATTGGCTTGTCTTCAACGGGAAGACATGATCATTCTTCACAGCCTCCAGATTCGACCACACCTGGCTTGCTTTCAGATCTTCCATGGATTTCTTCGTGTCATAACCTACGAGGGTTCTGTCTTCCAGGAAAATATAATCCGGATTCATCTCGGGCAAGAATTCCAGGGAGAACTGGCTAAACCAATCTGTAGAGTCTTTGATCGCTTCAGGACTATTCAGACCCAGGATATCATAGAAGAAAACACTGCTGCTTCCTCCTTTGGGACCCATGAAACGGTAACGATTGTGCTCAACCCGGAGAACCAATACGGTCTTGTCTCCCAGGGCTGCCGCGATTTTCTCTTTCGCTTGTGAGGCTTTCTCATCGAATTCAGCCAGTACTTTGGCAGATTCTTCATTCTTGTCAAATATGGCAGCCAGCTTTGGCATAGCACGTTTCATTTCACTGTTGGCATCCAGTGCCACCGTAGGAGCGATTTTGGACAATTCATCATATACACCCTGTTCCATACCTTCGCCAGCTGCAAGGATCATATCCGGTGACAACGCAAGCAACTGCTCATAATTATATTGATATTGCTCGACTTCAATGATTTGGACCCCGTGTTCTTTCAAATAATCAGGGCGGTATTCCGCTTCAACTTCTGGAGTTAACAAAACGATTTGGGGTGTAACACCCATTTCAATCAGATACTCGGCATAAATCGAATCAAACACAACCAGATTTTGAGGATGAGTTGGAATCGTTACTTCTCCAAACTGATCCTTCACCACCTTAGTCCCACTTTCAGTCGCTGTTTCTTCTGCAGTACTCGCTGCTCCTTCAGTTGAAGCCCCTGCTGTTCCAGCTGTAGCATTCTCTTCCTTGGTTCCACCGGAACATGCCGCCAACATCATACTGATCACCAACAGCATGATGCCCAACCCTTTAAATCTTCGTGACATGATATACTTCGCCCCTTATGTATATTGATAATGATAATTATTATCAAATAGTATCAAATAAGAAGTGTTGCTTCCATAGCATATCGTGCGTATTCAGTTGGATTATTGTGCTCTCTCATGAAAAGATTCCGCAAAATGGCGAATGATCTGATTAAGAATCAGAGTGTGTCCCGTTATTCCGTGACCGTCTACCCACAGGTGAGTATCTACGTAAAATACCCGATTATTTTTCACAGCCTTCAGCTCGTTCCATTGCGGACTCTCCCATAGTTTCCTCATATTCTCTTCAGCACTGAAGTGCTGCATGATCCGCTTCTCCACAAACAGATAATCGGGATTGGCTTGTGTGAGCAGTTCAAGCGAACAAGGGTTAAACCATGCTGTACCTGAATCCAGTGCTTGCGGCAGTGTTAATCCAAGCTGTTCATATAACAAATGTGATACCCCGTGTGAATGCCCACCCAGATATCGATAACCAAACGCTTCTACCCTCAGCAGCATGACAGTGGACGCGGATTGGATGAAGGGTTGCAACTGTCGCTTAGCTACGCTGATTTCGTGTTTCATCTGCTGATGCAGTCTATAAGCCTCATCTTCTTTATAAAACCAGGCTGCCAATTGATCGAGCATTGGTTCTACATCTTGATGAAGTCCGGTTAGAATCGGTGCAATTGTGCGCAGTTCCCTTTTGACCTCTTCCGTCAATACGTTTCCTATCAACATCTCCGGTTGAAGCTGTCGAACAAGTTCTATCTCCACCTCATACTGTGTTACCTCCAGCATCTCTACTCCATACGCTGTAAATTGTTCATGGTGATGTGGGGACAGCAGGATTGGGGTGACCACTACGGCATGGGGGATGACACCCAGATGAATCATAATTTCTGCACAGATTGGAGAAAGTGACACCATCTTGCGCTGCGTCATCGTCTGCCTATATATCTTAGGTGATACGCCAGTCAGTTGTTTGAAGCGTCGGCTAAAATAATGAGCATCTTCAAATCCAGATTTTTTGGCAATATCCTGTGAGGTTGCATCTGTTAATAACAGTTCTTCCTGCGCACGGTAGATCCGGTAGTGTGCCAGATAATCCAGAGGTGGCTTACCATATCGTTCACTAAATTTGCGGGAATAATGCCATGGACTAATACCGGCGATCTGAGCTAACTGTGTACGTGTAATGACCTGATCATAATGCTGCTGCATGTAGTCAATGGAGCGAAGTATACCGTGTTCTGGCTTCAACTCGTTATCCGGCTGTTTCCGATATAGATTACTTAACAACTCATATAACAAATGCTGATGGCCAACCCTTTCTGCACTCTGATCCTGTGTATGCACTTCACTCCAATGCTGAATGATACTTGCCAGACTTCCACCGGACAGTTGCACTTTCTGATACGCCTCTCCTGATGGTAACCGCCATTCGAACTTCTCAGCTTCCCGTCTATCATGCAGCACCGAATATGTATCGAACTGAACATGCCAGCCTGCCAGATCTAGGTTGCCACCTTCAATGACCTCCATTACGGAGTTCTCTTCAACCGCAATTAATTCTCCATAGGAGACGTGAACTCGGTGTCCATTTATATTCCAGATCGCTTTTCCATCAATGATAAATATCAAGGTGTGACTGAAAAAGTGATGCAGCTCGCCTTTTGTTATCCATGCGTTGCTTAGTGCATTCGTTGACTTCCATTGAGCAATCCATTCCATGTTGTCAGACATAGGTTATCCTTTCAAAGGGATTAGTAATCCAGATTTATAGTTTTCACTATATCAAAATACATGACAACTCCATAACCAACAAGGTATGGCTTGAATAACATGGAGGACAGCGATTATACATTTCATAATTACATTAATCAGAAAAACACAACAAAAAAGCCCGTACCACAAGGCACAGGCTCTTTCTTACAACTTTAATACTACTTTTCAATGCTACGTTTTACGTATTACTCAATGCTGGCTTTCGGTGACCCCTGTCCCCGTTTCTGTCCTTTTCCTGCCATCCAATACGTTAGTCCACCTGAGACACCAAACGCGATAACCACACCAATGCAAGTGTGTAACAGATTCAGGCTACCCTCTTCGATGAAGAGCGGGAGGCTGACCAAGCTCGGATTCCCCACCATAGCAAATGCCTTGACAGATAACAATCCGAAATATAGTCCACCCGCAGCTCCACCCAGCAATGCCGCATAGAAAGAGGATCTTTTTCTCATGTTGACCGCATACAATGCAGGCTCTACAACTCCAAGGAGGGCTGTTCCAGTAGCCCAGAAAGCAAGTCTTCTGGATGTTGGCTCTTTCGAGCGGATTCCGTTTGCAAGCGCAGCCCCCGCTTGTCCAACAATCGCCACTAACATGGCAGCAATCACCATAGAACCACCATTCATAACCATTTCATTAATGATGATGGCAATCAGCCAGTAGTGTAATCCTATAATTAACATCAGTGAGAAGACAGCTCCCAGTAACATCACCGACAACACTGGAGCATTAGCTACTAGTGAATCCAATGCCTCCGGAAGATACTCATCAATCCAGGTTCCGACTGGACCAAGTATCATCAATACTAGCGGAACAAGAATCAGTAACGTCAGGAATGGAGCAACCATCCCTTTGGAGAATTTTGGGCTCCATCGTTCAACGACTCTTTCCAAGAAGGCGGCTGCACAGATCGTTAGAATGACCCAGATGGGCGTAGAGTAAAAAGCAGGCTGAGACACAAGTGGCAAACCCAGGAAATGCACCTCTTTTTCCCCTGACATCAGCATGGTCATCTCCGGATAAAACATGAGTCCGCCAATAGATGCTGCAACATAGATATTGCTCTTCAACCGATAAGCTATGCTGATTGCTACCAATATAGGCAGTACATAAAATACACCGTCTCCAATGATCCTGAAGATCGTAAAGGTCTGGCTGTCCATCAACGCAGAAGAGTCCGCAGAACTGTACGTATCCATTAACGCAATAATGGCGACTATAATTTTAATAACAGCGGCTCCGAGAATCGCAGGCATCAAGGGCCTGAATACATCGGATACAAAATGTAAGATCGAGAATCCGTTTTTCTTCGCGTGTCCCGCTTCCTGCAACGCTGTCCCTGTAGATTCCCAAGCGTTCATACCCAGTAACGTATTGTAGATAAGTGAAGATTCATCTCTTATTACCAGACGGCACTGCTCACCTGTTACCCGAATATCTGCTACAACATCTGCGGAGGCAAGAACCGACATGTTCAATTGTGTACTTTCCTTCAGTGCTAGCGTCGTCGTGCCCTTAACGTGTTCTACGAGCTTGATGTTCTCCTTGCCTCCTGCGAGTTTCAACCAATCTTCAATCTGTGTGTCATGCATTATGTACGATCTCCTCATATTACGGTAAACCCGTGTTTTGTGATGTGTTATGATCTAATATGCCTCTATCTATATACACATTTCCATGAAAAAACTTCAATAGGATAAAAAAACTAATTTCCCTGACATTGCATGTTCATTTATACAAGGTATATGGACCTATGAAAGTCGAAAAAGCAAAAAAGCCTACTCTTATGTAGGCTCTTATCCATCTGTACTTATGAGTCATACTCTTCATACTCACAACCGACATTCGCAGTCATCAGATGGCGATGCACGTAAATATACATCCTCATCCTATGACAGTGCCAACATCGCGTTCATATCTTCTTCTGCCGTTGTAATTAACTTCAGACCAAACATATCTACGAGTACATCCAAGACACCTTCCGATATGAACTCAGGCGGCTTTGGTCCAATTCGAATGTCCTGAATGCCAAGGCTAAACAGGCCAAGCAGGATTGCAACTGCTTTTTGCTCAAACCAGGACAGCACAATGCTGACAGGTAACTCGTTCACGGTACAGCCAAAAGCATCCGCCAAAGCCATTGCAATTTTCACCGTAGAACCGGAATTGTTGCATTGACCCAGATCGATATAACGCGGTATACCCGTGTCTCCAACCGTACCATAATCCACATCGTTGAAGCGGAACTTACCACAGGAAGTCGTCAGAATTACAGTATCATTCGGCAAGGATGTCGCGAGTTCACGATAGTAGTTGCCACCTTTCCCCGGCGCATCACAACCTGCAATAACGAAGAATCGACGGATATGACCGTCTTTTACCGCTTGAATAATCTCGGGCGCAAGCCCAATTACGGTCTCATGATGATATCCTGTCGTTAAGACTTGCTCCGACTGTACATTAGCCGCAGGCAGAGACAATGCACGTTCAATCAGCGGTGAGAAGTCATCATCCATGATCTTAGCCACACCGTCCAGACCCGCCACTTCGTAAGAGTAAAAGCGGTCTGCATATGTGCCTTTGATCGGCATGACACAGTTGGTTGTTGCAAGAATAGCACCCGGGAATTGTTCGAAAAGTCTTCTTTGATCGTACCAGGCTTTGCCGATATTACCCTTTAGATGGGCGTATTTCTTCAACGCCGGATAACCGTGCGCAGGCAACATTTCCGAGTGGGTATAGATGTTGATTCCTTTCCCTTCAGTTTGACGAAGCAACTCCTCCAATGCATACAGATTATGCCCTGTTACCACGATGCACTGTCCTTCAATCTGGTTCTGGCTAACCGTAATCGGTTGCGGTACACCAAAGCGATCCGTGTGCGCACGATCCAACACATCCATAATGCGGATTGCTGCATTACCTACCTTCATCGCCATCTCCAGATGTTCCTGTACATTAAAATTCGAGTTCGTTAATGTCATGTATAATGCCTCATGTGTAATCCGATCCACCTCAGGATCAGAATATCCCAACTGGCGTGCATGTGTCGCATAAGCAGCGATGCCTTTTAACGCAAAAATCATCGTATCCTGCAAACTTGCGATTGTTTCGTTTTTGCCGCATACCCCTACCACGGTACACCCGCCACTCGGCGTCTGTTCGCACTGATAACAAAACATATGGTTTCCCCTCCAAACATAGATTAAACGCAGTTCGTTATGTAATAGCGTAACAGACCCTGATATGAGCTAGTGTGATGGTGCACACAGTTTCTGATCCAACATCTATATATGGTTCTCCAGACTATCATCCAAACTGGAAATAATAACATTCAAAAAAAGGCATATCTCGGATCATTATGAAAAATACTGTGTACAGCTAAAACGTATAAATCCATAATCTTAAAAAAATACGAAAATGAAACGATTCTAGATTTTGCCCGTAAGGGTAATACACAGAGAAATCTAATATTCAAGGAGCTGGTCAATTGCAACATTACAGACACAGTGCGGAGGAAACCCTTCAGGATGTACAGAGTTCCTCCAAGGGACTTACGACCTCCGAAGCTGCCAAGAGAATTGAAACGGAAGGATATAACGAGTTAAAAGGTAAAGATGCAACACCCGTCTGGAAACTGTTCCTCGAAAATTTCAAAGATCCGATGGTCATCGTGCTGCTGATTGCAGCCGCGGTACAGGTTGTACTTGGACATCTGATTGAATCATTGATCATATTCCTGGTTATTTTGCTCAACGCGGTGATCAGTGTAGTGCAGACCAAAAAAGCCGAGAGTTCGCTTGACGCGCTGAAACAAATGTCTGCACCCGAAGCCAAAGTCATTCGTGACGGGCAGAAAAAAACCATTCCAGCGAGGGAACTCGTTCCCGGTGATATTGTTATGCTGGATGCAGGTGATTATGTCCCGGCAGACGGGCGTATCCTGGAATCAGGAAGTCTGAAAATCAACGAAGGCATGTTGACCGGAGAATCCGAAGCTGCGGAGAAACACGCCGATACCATCCCGGATGAGGCTCCAATCGGAGATCGTCGCAATATGGCCTTCAGTGGCTCACTCGTCGTATATGGACGGGGTATGCTTGTCATTACAGGTACGGCTCTCAAAACCGAAATCGGCAAAATTGCCGAATTGATTGAAAATGCCGAAGCCAAGAACACGCCATTACAACGCAAGTTGGAATCATTCAGCAAAAAACTGGGCTTTTTCATCCTAGGCTTGTCGATTCTCATCTTTGGCATTGAAGCGGGTCGTGTATGGTTGACCGAAGGTACGGAGAATATCGGACCATCCATCGTGAATGCACTGATGTTTGCTGTAGCTGTTGCAGTTGCTGCCATTCCTGAGGCGTTATCCTCCATTGTGACTATCGTATTGTCACTCGGAACAAATAAGATGGCCAAACAACATGCGATCATTCGCAGACTGCCTGCCGTTGAGGCGCTCGGCTCTGCCAGTATCATCTGTACGGATAAAACAGGAACACTAACTCAGAATAAGATGACTGTTGTTGATTATTACATTCCCCATGGCACCAAGGACGAATTCCCGGATGATCCTGATCAGTGGTCAGAAGAGGAACGACGTTTGTTACATATTGCAGTGCTCTGCAATGATTCGAATATTAACCAGGAAGGCAAGGAATTGGGTGATCCAACCGAAGTGGCCCTCATTGCCTTCAGCAACCGGGTGAACAAGGATTACAATGAAATCCGTGACCAGTTCCCGCGTGAAGCTGAGCTTCCTTTTGACTCGGATCGAAAGCTCATGAGTACGGTGCATACCTTTGAGGGACAGACGGCTTTGCTGACCAAAGGTGGACCGGATGTGCTTTTCAGTCGCTGTAGTCATGTGTTTATCAACGGTGAGGTTCAGCCCCTCACACCCGAGATTCGCACACAATTTGAAGAAAAAAATGAGGCCTTCTCCAAACGTGCCTTCCGTGTGCTGGCCTACGCGTACAAAAAATTCGATGATAAAAACCAGGTCACCATTGATGACGAGCATGATCTGACACTGGTTGGTTTGACAGCGATGATTGACCCACCGCGTGAAGCGGTATACGGTTCTATTGAAGAGTCCAAAAAAGCGGGCATTCGCACCATCATGATCACCGGAGATCACAAAACGACGGCTCAGGCGATCGGTGTGGATATCGGCCTTGCCGAACCGGATGATCTCGCCATTACCGGAGCCGAACTGGACAAAATGTCTGATGAGGAGCTGGATCAACAACTCGAACATATCTCGGTTTACGCAAGGGTATCTCCTGAAAACAAAATCCGGATTGTGCGTGCTTGGCAGCGTAAAGGCAAAGTGGCAGCCATGACCGGAGATGGAGTTAATGACGCACCCGCGCTGAAACAAGCCGACATCGGCGTAGCGATGGGTAGCGGAACAGATGTCGCCAAGGATGCGGCTGCCATGATTCTGACGGATGATAACTTTGTCTCCATTGTAAATGCGGTCAGTGTTGGACGGATGGTATTTGATAACATCAAAAAAGCCATCGCATACCTGTTTGCCGGTAACCTCGGCGCGATTATCGCCATTTTGTTTGCCTTGATTGTCGGCTGGGTTAATCCATTTACGGCCCTTCAGCTACTGTTCATCAATCTGGTGAACGACTCCCTGCCTGCCATTGCTTTGGGTACAGAGAAACCCGAGCCAGATGTCATGCGGCGTAAACCCCGTGACATTAACGAAGGCATCTTCGCAGGTGGAACCCTGCAGGCCGTGATTACACGTGGTGTCCTGATTGGTGCAGCTGTTATCGTATCCCAATATATTGGACTTGGTATTTCGGAGGAAATCAGTGTGGCTATGGCCTTCACAACCTTGATTCTCGCACGCAGTCTGCAAACATTTGCAGCACGTTCCAATACACAAACCATCTTCCAGGTGGGCTTTACGACCAATAAATTCGTGCTTGGCTCCATTCTGGTATGTCTCTGTCTCTATGCAATCACACTGATTCCTGGTGTTCGCGGTGTCTTCGCCATCCCGGATACATTCGGCTGGAATGAGTTCCTGATTGCAGGCGGACTTGCTCTTGTCGCCGTCATTCTGATGGATGTCATCAAGTGGATTCGCAATCGCGGCAAACAAGTTACTGCGGCGTAAGATCTGCAGTTATAACATGCACAAACAGGCGCCCGTTATCGGAGCGCCTGTTTATTTACAGTTTTTTTTACACAAAGAGAACAGTCCACACACATACTGATGTTTCTAAAACATCCTCGCAAAATGTTTAAGCATTAAGCTGATATCTATATACCAACCAACAGATGGACAGGATAAGGATACATAATCCCCAGGATACCGAGGGGATGGTCGCCGACCAGTTAAACTTTTCTTTCCCTTTTGAACCATTTGTTAATCCGGATGCTATTAAAGCTATTCCAACAATTAAACCGATCTGGGCAAACAACAATAAAAATCCTTCTACCATTTAGATTACTCCCTCACATACTCCGCTATCAATTTGAACATCATTAGCGATTAATAAGTCCGTTTTCTGCGTCTAATTACCCTTGTTTGATGCCAAAAGCGATCCAGCGTCCATCGATATCCTCGATCACAAACTCCTTGTTATTATAGTCTGTATGATTGAGGGCACGTACGATTTTCACATCTGCGTTGATCAATTCCTGTTGAAGCTCTTCCTGGTTCTGGGTAATAAAATATGCATCATATCCATAGCCATATAATTCTCTGTTGGGTATAACTTTCTGTCCATTGCTTTGGGTTAAAATAATCTCGGTAAGATCACGATACAGGCAGATATGAGGTTCCGCGGCATCGAGATATTCGACGACCCGAAAGCCCATCTTTTCTTCATAAAACTGCGCGGTTCGATTCATATCAAGCGTCGGAAATACGCTGTGGGACATTAATAATAAGTGAGTCATGGGTATAATCTCCTTCATTTTAAACATGCTAATTACTTACATATCTAGTTACCTAACCGCTGATCCATCTGCTTATGTATGTTCAATGATCATTTTAGTTAAATTCAGGAAATCCGTCTATTGTTTATTATTAATATCTTTCTATGCTCATCACATCCGAATGAATTAGTATGACATTATTGCCATATGATAAATTTGGGTGTAAAATTATATATTGCTTTTCATCACATTTTCATCAGAGCTCAATCCGAATTCATATTCATACCCAAGACAGGAATGGTACCGTGAAAGATAAAATTGTCATGCCACTCTGGACATGCTGCTTGTTCATCGTTGTGATGAATACCACCATGTTCAATGTTTCTTTGCCAGTCATTATTCAAGATCTGCAGATTACCTCGGACCTGGGGTCTTGGGTCATCTCAAGTTATTCGATTGGTTACGCCCTGTCGACGGTGATCTACAGCCGATTGTCAGACCGTATCCCGGTACGCAAACTGTTAACGGTCGGGCTTCTGATCCTGGGGTTATCTTCATTGCTGGGGTTGTTCGCGCATAACTTTGCAATCCTGTTACTGACACGTATTCTGCAATCTGCGGGTGCAGGAGTTATGGCCGGGCTGGGTCTCGTCATTGCAAGTCGTTACATCCCGGTGGAACGACGCGGAGCTGCCATCGCGCTGATCTCATCAGGTAGCGCCATGGCTTTTGGACTTGGCCCCATTGTCGGCGGACTCATTAGCGAATACTGGGGCTGGAACGGACTTTTTGCCATAACGGTGCTTGTCTTGCTCGCCCTGCCTGTATTGCTCTATTTCCTTCCACGGGAAACAGTCAAAACAGATCAGCCGTTCGATGTTATTGGTGCCATACTAACCGTCATTAATGCCACTACACTTCTCGTCGCGATCACCCAGCAATCCTGGTTATGGTTTGCCGTGGGCGTTATTTCACTTGTTGCACACCTCCTGTATATTCGAAAAGCGAGTCTTCCGTTTGTGAATCCACAAGTATTCCGAACGCCAGGATACACCCGGTTAATCCTTATCGGATTCTGCGTGCTGGTGGTGAATCTGGGCAATCTGTTTTTGATGCCGCTTGTGCTCGCTGATTTATATGGACGCTCTTCGCTCGCCATTGGTTTGCTGATTGCTCCTGGAGCTATTGTTGCAGCATTCTGCACCCGTTTCGTCGGGCGTTGGATCGACCGTTATGGCAATATGCGATTTATGATCATCGGACACACCCTGCTCGCAGCGGTACTTGCTTTATTCATGCTCGGACTGGATCAGTCCGCCCTGATCATTACCAGTGGTTATCTCTTTTTCTCACCGGCACTGTCAGCCTCCATGGCTTCACTGAATAATGAAGCGTCACGTGTGCTGCCCAAAGCGCAAATCGGTTCCGGTATGGGCATGTTACAATTGATTCAGTTCTTCGGTGGTTCGGTGTCTGTAGCCGTGTGTGGGCTGCTGCTACACAGCATTCCGGGAGTCTCGGTCGAGCAAGCTTATCATGTGGTGTATGCTTGTCTGTTGCTCGTCTGCGTTGTTTCACTCGGGTTGACCGTCTGGCATAGCAGAGCTTCACGCTCAGGCATTAAACCTGTTACATTGGACAATTGATAATTGATGTTTAAAGTTCAGAACAAAAAGGCTTGCGCCAAGCGCGAGCCTTTTTTAGTTTGGAACAGAATGCCGTTTTTTTAAAGTAGATCACTCAATGAACTTGAACTTACCGGTTACTTTCCTGATTTCATCCTACAGCAGCATGCCAACTATTTACCGTCCAGTGCGAACTTCCAGGCCTCCATTATGCTAATTGGGGCTTTACTACTGCTCTCGCCGTCACCTTCCTGCGTCCAAAGTGGTGGGTAATACGCAAATACTTGTCCTGTCTGGAGCTGAGACATATCCTCTTGCCAGCCTTTCCAGCGAAAGGTCTGATAGAACTGCTCCAGATCACCATTCGCCAGCCAGTTGATGAATCCTGAATATGCCAGTTCTGTCGATTCCCATTCGAGTGTATCCGGTGCAAAATAATATATGTGTCCCGTGCGGCCATACTTGCCTGTATCCAGTCCGAAGAAACCGCCTGCCGCATCATATGCAACGACCATCATACCTTCCAGCACATCTACCCAAGGTTGCTCACTCACACCATTCCAACTGGTGAGACTCCCCGATGTACTGTCACCACCCGCACCAAGCAGCGTAATCCAACCATGGTCCAGTACAATACCTTCTGTCTCATAAGCAACAGCCCCCAAATAGGATTTGGTGCTTATTTGCAGACGATAGAGGGTATCCTCTCCAGCCTCTTGTTTTGCTGGAACATACACGTATGTATTTTGCCCGCTATTCAGGAGTTCCTTGAGTTCTTCCCATGCGTGATTCTCCCGATCTACTAATTCAGCTATCGTTAATGAATTCATGAGCAGTCTCCTCGCTGATTTTATAAGAGCATATCATGGGTTATTAACCCGTTCAAATCTGCTATAATCTATCTTCAAAGCTAAATTCAAGGGGGAAACGATTTGATTCGCGTAGTTATACTTATGATTCCGATTCTGATGGTGCTTGTATCCGGTTGTCAGAATCATACATCTGCCATGAAGGAACCCGTTTCTGTTCAAAAGTCTGATCCCCAGGTCATCCATTACATATCACCCCAAGGAAACGACTCGAATAAAGGAACGATTCAATCTCCGTGGAAAACGTTGCAGCACGCAGCCGACCATGCTTCGCCAGGAAGCACGATCTATTTGCGTGAAGGTGTCTATCATCAGAAAGTCAAAATCACCAAAAGCGGTAATTCTTCCGCTAATCCAACCCTATTTTCAAGTTATCCTCAGGAGCAGGTTATCATTGATGGTAAGGGTTTATCTGTCCGGGGCATTGAAGGGTTAATTGAAATTGAAAATGCCAGTTATATCACGATTCAGAATCTCGAAATTCGTAATTTCACAACCACACTTGGGGGCCAAGTTCCAACCGGGATCTATGTCCACGGAGCTGGTGAGCATATTCAACTGTTAGGCAACACCATACACGCGATCGCTAGTTACGCAACTCCTGAAGGCCCCGATTTACGGGGCAGGGATGCCCACGGTATTGCCATTTATGGCACAGAGCACCCTCAAGCTTTACGCGATATCATCATCAAGGATAATGAATTGTATGATCTTACACTTGGTTCAAGCGAGTCACTCGCAGTCAACGGTAATGTTGATACCTTTGCCATACAGGACAATATCATCCATGATTCCGATAATATTGGTATTGATCTGATCGGGTACGAGGGTACGTCCGAGGACGACACGTACGATCAGGCTCGGAACGGCATTGTACGAGGTAACGAAGTATACGATATTACGTCCAATAACAACCCCTCCTACGGTAAAGACCTGCCCAATGATACCAACTCGGCGGGCGGCATCTATGTAGATGGCGGGAAAGATCATATCATCGACCAGAACCGGGTATATCGGAGCGATATCGGAATTGAGATTGCCTCAGAGCATGCCGGACGTTCAACCAGCAACATTACCGTGCGTGATAACCTGATTTATTCCAACAGATTGACGGGGATTGCCATGGGAGGTTATGACGAGGAACGAGGAGCTACCGAGGATAGCAAGATTATGTACAATACACTTGTGGGAAATGATACCCTGAATGCAGGCAATGGACAGTTATTCATGCAGTCACGGACAAAGAACAATACGTTCATGCGTAACATTCTCGTATCGGGCAGCTCGGAAGTACTGATATACAACGAATATACTAGCAATACCGGCAATGTGTTTGACCATAATGTCTATTACTCACCAGGTGAGCAGCAAGATGCCCTGTGGGTTTGGAAAAATAAAGCTTATTCCGGCATCGCTGCCTACATCAAGGGATCTGGCAATGACGCACACTCCATATATGTGAACCCGGCATTTATGGATGAACCGAGCGAAGATTTTCGTCCTCAGGCGAACTCTCCGGCTGAGGCGTATGGTTACCTTGCTCCGCGATAAATTAACCCTGAGTCTGCCATCTCAACGTAGTCAATCTTTTTCATGCAAATAAAAGGAGCCTGTGCATGTGGGATCATTTCCCTCATCATACACAGGCTCCTTTTTGCTTTCTTTTAATCTTTTGATGCAATCCAATTCTTAACTTTTTACCATCTGAGCTGCATGTGTCACCCGGTTTCGTCCTCCGGTTTTGGAGGCATACAGGGCGTTGTCCGCTCTTTGGAACAAGGTCTTTTCCGTATCTTCCTCTACTACAGTGGCCGCACCGATACTCACAGTAATGTTATATTCACCCCAGTCGGCTGAAGCAACCTGTGAACGATATCGTTCTGCAATACCGATCGCCTGCTCCTCTTCACAATCTGGAAGAATGACAACAAATTCCTCTCCACCGTAACGTGCAACCACATCCGTACTTCGCGATACCGATTGCAGCAGCCCTGCCAGATTGCCGAGCACCAGATCTCCGATCGGATGTCCGTACGTATCATTAATGCTTTTGAAATGATCAATGTCCACAACCAGAAGGGAGAAATAACGTTGTTTCTCCTGGAACATCATTAAGCTTTCAAGCATTTTTTCCTGGAAAAACCTGCGGTTCTTCAATCCTGTCAACAAGTCGGTGGAGGCCATTGTCTCCAACTGATCATTCACTTTGATTAACGCCTGCTCTTTAATTTTATATTCCTCATGCAGTCGTTCAAGCTCCTTGTTCGCTTCTTGCGTCGCTTGATACAGCTCCTGTAGCTTCGTTTTGGTATGCAAAATATCCTTCTCATGTTCGATTCGCTTACGCATGACTACAACGACACAATCTACCACGCTTTCCCCGTTACGTGTCTGACGAACACCGTTAAGCAGAACAGGAACAGCCTGCTGATCACGGGTACGGAACGTGAAGTACATCTCGTCCACATGTCCATATAACTGGATGTAGGGATAGAAATACGTATGGAAAAACACCTTGTTGCTCACCGACATGGTGGATTCAATATGTTGCCCTATGAGCTCATCGCGTTCATATCCAAGCATCGTAAGCATAGTTTGATTAATCGACTGTAAGACGCCCGAATCAGAGATAGAGAAGTATCCACAGGGAGCCAGATCTAATTGTATATCCATGGAATAACTGCCTTTCTTCCGCGTTTTATGCGCTCGTTAAATAATCCTTAATCATTCGGATGGTTTCTTCCGGTTGACTTAGATGCGGATAATGTCCCTTGGCCGTCATCTGTTGCAATCGGCTATTCTTCAGATGAGCGTGTAAATAATCCCCTACTTCTACCGGGGCAATACTGTCATCCGAGCACTGAAGAATTAATGTTGGCACAGTTGCCTGCTCCAGATCAATACGACAGTCAGATAAAAACGTCACTTCGGCAAATTGTCTCGCAATATGCGGATCTCTGGAGTAGAAGCTTTTCTCCAACTCTTCCGTCAGCTCTTTCCGTTCCGGATTGTTCATCACAATGGGTGCCAGATAACTCGCCCACCCAATAAAATTCATCTGCATCATCTCAAGTAATTCATCGATATCATTCCGATCGAAACCTCCATAATAATTCGGCAGATCATTCACGTAACGTGGGGAGGGCCCTAACATAATAATTTTTTTGAAATATTTGGGGTTCTGAATTGATGCCAGCATACCAATCATACTGCTGACGGAATGCCCGACAAATATGGTGTCCTTTAGCTCAAGCGCTTCCATAATTTCCAGCACATCCTGGGCGTATCCTTGAAGTTTGCTATATTTGACAGCATCATAATAGTTAATTTGAGATTCGCCAGATCCAACATAATCAAACAACACCACACGGTAGTTCTCCATAAAACCTGGAATAATGTAACGCCACATATCCTGATCACATCCAAAACCATGAGCAAATACAATCGTTTGGCTACCCGAGCCAAGTACCTTAACATTATTTCTTACAAGTATATCAACCGTCATTACATATCACCTCTCCGAGGTAGTATTCACTTGAATCATTTTATCTGGTTATTATACCGGAAAATGTTGGGATATGAATTAAAAATAATTAATAACTTCTCTCACCCATCAAAAAATCATGAACCCCTGCTCTGAATATGCGCTTTACAATCTGACCATCGTCAGGTAAAATCAGTTCAACATGTCGCGCGACAGAGATCAACATTACGGAGGAAAACCATGAGTACTTCAACACATAGCTCTACACCTCAGCAACTCTGGGGAAGATCATTCCTATTTATCATGTTAGCCAACGCATTATTGTTTATGGCATTTGAAATGTTGCTTCCCACCTTGCCTTTGTTTGTCTCAAGTCTTGGTGGCGAAGCCTCCCAAATTGGGCTTGTTACCGGCGTATTTATGTTTTCTGCCATCTTGATTCGACCCTTCACTTCTGTTTTGGCAGCTCAAATAGATAAAAAATATCTATTGATTATCGGCATCACTATCTGTGCATTAATGACAGGCGCATACTACCTATCGTCAGGTATTTGGATGATTCTTGTATTTCGAGTGATCCACGGATTCGGATTTGGTTTGGCAACGACATATTTTGCAACGATTGCCACTGAAAACATACCAAGAGATCGCCGGGGAGAAGGTATGGGGTATTTCGGCGTAGGGGAGACGGTCGCTATATCCATCGGTCCATTGATTGGAACAAGCCTGTTGTTCAGGTACGACTACCAGAGCCTGTTTATGGGAGGTATGTGCATTTTGCTGTTAGCTCTCCTAATGACAGTGTTTGTATCCAGAAAGCCGAAAACAGAAGGTAGTAGCGAGTCTATGCAAACTCATGTCCCTTCGGTGAAACTGATTGAAAAGAAGGTACTCTTCCCTTCCCTTCTCATTATGCTCGTTGGCATTGCAGCGGGTTCAATCATGTCCTTTGTGGCTTTATTTGCCGCCGAAAGAGGGTTCGAGAATATAGCCTGGTTTTTCTTCATCGTTGCCATCGCCAGCTTCGCCGTTCGACTGTTTTCGGGGAAAATGTTTGATCGATGGGGACCAGATTCCGTGTTGTTACCTTCTGCCGTGTTTGCAATCGCGGGGCTACTGGTTCTGATTATCGCCCAGAGTGATGTGCAATTCCTGATCGCCGGTGCGTTATACGGCTTTGGTTTTGGTGCTATATTCCCGGCGATTCAGACCTGGTGTGTGAATCTTGTAGAAGAACATGAGCACGAAAGTGCGATGGCTTCCTTCTTTAACTTCTTTGACCTCGGAATTGGCGGTGGTTCGTTGATCCTGGGCGTGGTGGCTTCTGCATTTTCCTATACGGTGGTGTATGCTATCTCTATAGGCATTTTTGTGGTATATATCTTGTTATATTTGGTATACTCCCAAAAACAGCAGAGGTATACAGCTCGCCAACTGGAGGTAGACATTGAGTAAAAAACGAATCAAAGAAATTGCCATTCAACATTTTAATCGTCTGGGTTACGAGGGGACAAAGATGGCGCAGATTGCCGAAGAGGCAGGCATTCGCAAGCAATCCCTGGCTTATCATTATTCATCCAAAAAAGCGTTATTGCTGGAGTTATATGAGGAAGTTGTGGAGGAGGAACAACAGTTTGTACGCCAATTCTTCAGTGAGTCTGTTACCCAAACTCTGGATCAGCAGCTATATGCCTTTTTGCATGAACACAAAAATCGCTTTCTGACTCACCCAAACGTTGCTTTTATGTATATCCTGTCCTTTATCACACCGCTGGAGGTGCATGATTTTGTACTGGCCCAGTATCGAACGTACCTCGGGACATTGAAAGAAGAGCTGGCAGCCGTATTTACCAGACATTCCGATATACGCCTGAGTCCGGAAGAAGCCACCGTAGCTTTTGTCACCGTGATGGATGGATTGGATGTACAGCTCGTGTATGAGACACGGCAATCCTATGAACAAGCTTTGGCAATCACCTGGAATGTCTTCTGGTCAGGCATCCAGCGTTAACGGATCAATTACGATCAGACTACACAAATAAGAGGGGCGTCCCACCAGCCATGTTGATGACTTTTGGGACAGCCCCTCTATTTCTTTATTTCACAGTTAGGATCACACGTTGATAATGCTTCAACTGATGCTCTCCATCATCCTGTACTTCGGCAACGATATGAAGAGTATCACCCGATTTGGCATCGTCAGGAACGGTAAATGTCACCGCTTCAGTGTCACTGCCCTGCAATTTTATCGTATCCACCTGCTCATCCTTGGCAAGTTCACGATGTAATCCAAGCTGCAGGTCACCCGCCATTTCAGGCTTAACTTTGTTCGGTGTTACTTTGGAATCCTCATAAGTGTCCGCTTCGAAATATCTCCACCACGTATAGGTCAGTTGATCTCCATCCGGGTCTTTACCCTCCGCGTGAAGAGTAACTTCCTCCCCAGGACTAACACTAAGATCCACCCCTTCCTTAATCGTTAAAGACGGATTATGGTTGGCACCTTCGTAAGTGTCTGCAACTGCCCAGTCTGCACGTGCTGCAAAATCATCCTGCACATCGTTAAACCATCTCATCAGAGAGTATTCGGCTTCATAGCGTTTGGTGTACGGATCGTAATCAAGCACATTGTTTCTAAACAGCTTGTCGTTCACAACTCCAAAGCGTCCACCCCAACCGCCGTAGGAAGGGTCTTCCATACTGCGCAGCCCATTATCAATCAGATAAAAGAAGGATGGAGAGTCACCCTCAGATATAAAATCGTACTTGTCATATTGTGGATTATTCTTCAGATACTCAGCACTTCCCCGTTGTTCTTCGGCTAGTTCGCCTTCGATCATTTTACCATCACCCATCGATGCATACATATCCATCAGCTTGCCATGTCCGTTCAGAATATTCTTGACCATCCAGTCGCCATGAAGTTCACTATTCACTTCTTCGGCATGCATCTTCCATGCATAGGCAAAATGCCAGAAGTTCGATTGGTCGTTGAGAATGCGGATATCCGGCCAATTCTTCGCAATGTATTCGTTGTAGCTGTCATCCTGATCGAGGATGATGTACAGGACCAGTTTGTCACTGACTTTTTTGCGAATCGTATCCCACTCGGCCGTATCTTTGTACTGTTCCTCAATCGACCTCAGCGCTCGGGCTGTGGTATTGGTGCCCCCCCATGTCTGAACAATCAGGTCTCGAGAGTCATCGTCGAGGAAAAGAGTTTCGAGGAACTCGGAACCTTCGGTTTCCTTCTCCATCTCCCCTTTATCGGATATATTACCGATCTTCGTCATCGCTCGAAGCTGTTCCGGCTCCGGGTACCCATCCGCATGTTTGGATAAGTTCGGGTAGATCTCGCCATAGGCATCGATCATATCGTACACCCACTGTGTGCCTGTCCAGCGGAAGGGTTTGATCCCCGCTTCCTCGTCTCCAGCATAATGATACACCGAGCTGGTCAGTACAATTCCGGCAAGGTCCATTTCATTCGAATATAAGAGGAAACGAATGACGGAGTTCATATCATCCACTTCACCGTCGGTTGTAATCACTGTTCTGCCTTTGGCAGCTTGGTTGTTTGCAGGTTCCTGGGTTTCATTCTCTGTCTGTTCTGTCGGCTGATTCGGTGTGTCACTCGCGGTTTGTGGCGCTTTGGATGCGCATCCACTAATCACCAGGATGATACTGAGACAACCTGCGGCAAAACCGCTTAACCATTTTCTCTTGTTCATAATGCTCCCCTTTCTTCTGTACAGCGTGATGTTAGTGTTGGGTTGGAAATAAGTTCGTCCTCTGTTTTTTCTATCCTTAATATGGACCGTAGAATGCAAAAAAACCCGAACAACATTATGAATGGAACAAAGTCCACGCATAGTGATGTTCAGGTTTTGCCTGCCCGAAGCAGTAACAATCCTTATTTGAGTGAAAGTATATCATGTCCACTCATGAATGTAAACGTATTCAAATGTTTTTTTGAATTTATCTTTGATATAGTATAATGCTTATAGCCAAGAATCAAACGAATCGGCCTGTTATTATATCAATGTTATTAGGAGGAATCAGACATCATGCAACAACTGAATGCGGCCTTGAGCCGTTTGGTGGAACAGCAAGATTTATATAATGAAGCTTATGGACTTTTCAAAAATCATGATCTGCGTCCACGCGAACAACATCACCAGCCGGAAGTGGATACACGAATACCTCTTTCTCCAGAACTTCAGTATCTGTACAGTCATTATGAATTGATGGATGCGGATGCGGAAGGTACACTCAAAATGAAAAATGCCGCCGTCGAAATCGGTGATGCAGCGCTCATTTCCTTTGTCGCACCTGAACATCTGCTTCGTCAGCAACTGGGATTCCGCTGGATTGGCATGAATGAACCTTATGAGGAGTCCTCCACTTGGCCAAAAAATCACGTTGTCATCGCAAACTTTAACGATGATCCGTT
Organism: Paenibacillus sp. FSL M7-1414; assembly: GCF_038003195.1. Classification (NCBI taxonomy): domain Bacteria; kingdom Bacillati; phylum Bacillota; class Bacilli; order Caryophanales; family Paenibacillaceae; genus Paenibacillus; species Paenibacillus sp. FSL M7-1414. The sequence continues at coordinate 5,079,494 of NZ_JBBOOS010000001.1, forward strand.
AATTGTAGATGTGGAAGCACCAAACTCTCCCGTATATGCCGCTTTTACAGGTGGAGAACCAAACCGTGTTGCTGATTCGCTGTCAGACTTTTTCAGTGCACTAGCCATCCTGATTGAAGCGGCGCGTACCTATGCCGGAGAAGTAAAAGATGAAGAAACCTATGAAACCAAGCCCGAGTATCTGGAGCAAGTGGAACCTTTATTGCAAGATCTGTTGGGAGAAGAGTATACTGCTCATCTGTTCGAATATCTGTCCTTTTGTTAAAACGGTGAATTGAAGGAATTGGAGGGGCGCCCATATGATCTATGTGGCTTTGCTACGAGGCATTAATGTAGGCGGAAATAATAAAATCAATATGAAGCAGCTGAAAGAAACGTTTGAACAAGTAGGCATGCTGGATGTTGTTACCTACATCAACTCTGGCAATATTATTTTTGCCGATCATCAGGAACGTGCCAATGCGAATGTGGAGATATCCCATGTGTTAGAACAGGCCATCGCCGCCGATTTTGGCTTACAGATCAGGGTAATGGTGCGGAATATGGATGAAATTCAATCCGTTATTCAGGCGCTGCCAGAAGAATGGGTTAATGATGACACAGCCAAAAGTGATGTGATGTTCCTCTGGGATGAGATCAATGAGCCCTCCGTGCTGGACCAGCTGCCCATCAAACCGGGAATCGGCACACTAATCTATGTTCCCGGAGCGATTTTATACTCAGTCAGCAGAGAAGATGCATCCAAAAGTGGCATGAACAAGCTTGTGGGATCCAAAGTATATGCCTATATGACGGTTAGAAATGTGAATACCACACGTAAGATCTATGCCCTGATGCAAGCAGCAGCAGAGAAATAATACAGACAGGTGGAGATGATGCCACGCAGCTTGTGGCAATTGGAGGTAGTCTAATGAACAGAGCATGGACATTAAACGTCAGCGTCCGATCCGTAGAGCGGGAACCATTCTGGTATGCACCCCAGACTCCCTGGCAGATACAGGGACAAGGTTTTCGAGTGAAATTCCATACCAATAGGGCAATCGACTTGCTTGCTCAAGATCAACTGCTTGTTACCGTTGGTGAGGAAGGTACCGCGAACTGGGCTGCTTTTATCGGAACAGTCGTGGAATGCGAACCAGACTCTCTCCTGCTCTATACAAGTCCTCAGTACGAGGCACAGTTAATGGATATTCGGAGGTTGGAACGTGAATTTTCTCCTTTGGCTTCCATCCTCGGAGCGCAACATGTAATCGAAACTCTGGGCTATTTCCCTCCCTTCCATTATGACGAAATTACGGATGTGCAGCTGGAAACAGTCCAAAATATACAATCCCTCTCTCTTGTGCTAACGCATAATGCTGATCAGGAATGGGAACAGCAGGTGCACTTCCATTTTGAACATATTCAGCAAGAGATGTTCTCCCCTGTGGAGGCATCTAACGTTTGTTTACAGCTAAGTTTCACTTATGCAGCCGATCAGATCCGTGTTAACTTGGATGCCGTATCCGGCTTCTCCGCTACATTCCTATGCAGCACAATTCATATTCAATTCCATTAACCCGGTTATGTAAAAAATCCCTTTATGGGACAACATGACAAAACATCTTTACAGATGTTCTTCCATGCCTATTACCATAAAGGGATAGCTCAACTTCTTCAGCTACACATTTTGCATCTGGTTTAGTCAATTTGAATGCGTCTGCGAGATTGATCATCACCAGGACGTTTCGGAATCTCGAGCTTCAGCACACCTTCTTCCAATCTGGCCTTAATGTGCTCCTCATCAATATGATCAACATAGAATCGCCGGATAAACTCGCCGGAACGGCGTTCCTGCCGTATGATTCGATTGGAGTCATCCTTCTGCTCCACTATATCATTGCGTTTGGCACGAATAATCAATTCATTACCTTGAACCTGAATGTCTATGTCCTCTTTGGCGATGCCCGGAAGCTCGGCTTCTACCGAATATTTGTCTTCTTCCTCACGAATGTCGGTCCGGAATGGCTGGGAGCCAGTTCCAAAAGGGGAGAGGAATGAGTTCTCAACCATGTCATTGAAGGATTTCAACATGTGTCCGAACGGGTCTTCATTTCGTTTACGAAACGGAATCAGATCAAACATGAAAATCAGCTCCTTTTGTGTGGTTGGTTTATTGGTGTTGCTTACATTGATTATTATAATACCCGTGCAAATAAGGCTCAAAGTCTGTAAAAGACCAAAAAAACCGATTTTCTTTCATCATGGTTCACTATTTTAAAATAGATCCTATTTTCTTTTGTTTTGACCTTATTTGATCTTCTGACTTTGTCTGACTATAACGAATGAATGGGGTCCGTTACAGTATTGGATTCATTCTTCCGCATTCCCATCATCATGATTGCCAGCAAGACAACCAGAACAGCTACGAGCATAAATGGAACATGTTTGTCCACCTGATAAAGTGTCGTTGTAAGTAAAGGCGTAATGACGGCGGATATCCCCTGAATCGCTGCTACCAATCCCGCTGCACCTCCCTGCTGTTCTTTGCTAACTGCCAGCGAAGCACCTGCCATGAACCCCGGCATCATCAGACCCGAACCCATGCCAAACAGGAAAAACGAGAAATAATACATGGATAACACATTAAAGACCAAAAACAGGATCATGCTTGCGATCAGGAAAAGGGACCCGAGCAAAATCATTGGGCGTGGCTGCCATTTCAACCATTTCATCTGAATGACCTGCATGATCAACATCGCTACTCCAGAGAACATGAGTCCAAACGAAACCATTCGAGCCGTCGCCGCTGAGGATAGAGCCAGTTGATCCTGAAAATAAAATCCCCCGACAACCTGTAGTGTCATGATACCCATCATCGTGACCAAGCCGGCAGCAAGGTACATTCGTAAACCACGTTGGAACGGGTTGACTTTAGGCGGTTTTACCTGAATGATCGGTTTCGCTGACGGGATTAACAACAAGGCAATAATAAACGCAGCTATCGCTATAAAAATGCCAAAATAAAGCGGCCAAAGCAGACCGATAAGGGTAAAAGCTCCTGCAATCGCAGGTCCAAATACAAGGCCCAGTCCATTCGCAGCACTGATAATCGCCATTCCACTTCCCCGCTCTTCACCTTCTGTCACATCACCTATATAGGCTTGGGCAGAAGACAGCACCGCCGGAATGAACATGCCGATCAGACTGCGCGTCACAATAAGAAGGGTTAACAGGAGCCCCCCTCCGATCCATGCATTTAATCCCCCGTACAATGCCAGTGCAAATAATGCACAGCTCACAGACATACCTATGAATCCAATCAATATGATGGGTTTTCTTCCTCTTATATCACTCCATCTGCCCCATACCGGAGCCATGACAGCCATCATAATGGACCCAAGCGAGATAATAAGACCGGAATGACTTTCTTTCATGCCCAACTCGCGAATAAGTGGCGGCATAATGGGTGCAATTAGCATCAGACCCAACATGGCTGCAAATACGCTAAAAAAAATACTTCCTCTGATTCTATTCATGTTTGTACACTCCTCTATATTTCAGTACAGTACCCACTGTACCTGGAGTATACAAGGCTGAATGAATCCCCACTGCCTCTATACGGAACAATTCACGGCAAGACGGATTATTAATTTTATTCTAAAAAAGATGAACCCTTAAAACTTTACACCAGACCACTACGATTACAGTACCATCTTCCGATCGCTGTTATCACCGGATTTCCGTGATTCCCTTCTATTAAAGGGAGAACTCCGTTGATAAAGGCGAATGCTCCGCTTCTCCAGACTGGTTCTGCACTCTTCGTTCTCGTGTAATGTTTCAGTTCATCTTACTTAATAAATCTTCTTCATCTCGGAAGGCTTCACGCCGAATTTGCGATAAAATTGCTGCGAAAAGGCACTGACATTGCTGTAACCGACCGCAATCGCGGCCTCGGTGACGTTGTTATCCTGATTGCGCAACAACTTCATGGCGTTGTCGAGACGAACCTGACGCAAATATTCGAACACCGTGCTTCCGAAAAGTGCCTTGAATCCTTTTTTTAATTTAAAATCGTTAAGTCCTACTTGTCTGGACAATGCTAGCAAAGATGGAGGATCTACCATACAAGCCTCCATAATCTCCCGTGCCGTATGTAACTTCCGGATGTCCTCTCTGGAGAATCCCGCGGGAATTGGTGCCAGATCAAACAATTGGATCATAAATCGATTCAAGATCTCCAACGCTGTCGCTTCCATCATTAAGGATGATCGATAACTGTTGTTTAATTCTACAATCAGACTGTCAATCATCGTTCGTATCCGGTTATCCAATTGAAATACAATCGGCTTGAACACTTTTCGTCCCAACACCTGATTAAACGCAATCGACTTGAAACCGCCCAGTTGTGCCGCAGCATAATTGAACAGAGAAACCGGAATCCCCAGCGAAAAGGACGTATACAGTTCCCTTGCCGGAGGATGAAACCACGCTTCGAAATCATGCATAAAAATAAGGGCCCCTTGCCCTATCGATAATGAATAATCCTGACCGGATATATCCACATTTCGCTCTCCTGACAAGGCAAATTGCAATTCCACAATGGGCGTTTCGGACGCAAAATACGTAGGATAAGGCTGATGATATTCAACCTGGGAATATAAAATCTCAATGCCACTGTATGTCGTTACTCTTTTAATATTGCCACTTCCCGCCTTGGGAGAGAGCAGATACGTGTGTTCATCTTGCTGACTGTAAGGCTCCTGGGTCAGGTAATGCTGATATACTACGCCTAATGCATCATCCGTGCGCATGGGTATTCACCTCGCCTATATCTTGATCAGACTTGTCAGTAAAAAAGCCCGAATTAATTGATAATGATTCTCAATTATAATTCTAGCGTATTTTCGCCCGTTCGACCAGTCCTATATATATGAAGGCTCACGTCTGCTTTTTTCTTCATGTGGCAACATCATTTTATACACTAACTTACATATCCAATTTGGAAAAATATCTCTTATCTAACCTTTTACACAAATCGCAGACTTCTCTTACCTCTCCTTAACATAAGCTCCCTATACTAAAACAATTGTACAACTCATTACACACGAAACGATAAAGGGGATCTGGAACATTGAAAAAGAGAAATCAATGGCTCGCCGTTCTGTCGATGACTGCCATTCTTACCGCAGGAGCAACCAGCTACACATCCATGATTCATGCCGCTGACGCAACTAAAACCACCAATGATCATGTCGTACTGCGCACAGCCATCCAAAATATGCAGGGTACGGTCACATGGAACGGAAGCAGTCGCAGTGTTGATATCCAGATCGCAGATACTAAAGTACAACTTCCAATAGGAACGTCTTCAGCCACCATCAACGGTGTGAAAACTCCTTTGGACAATAAAAGTTACATCACCAAAGGTACAACGTATGTATCTCCACAAACGCTAAAATTAATTACGGATCAACTGATCCTGAAACAAAATAAAACCGGTTTTGAACAGACCGCAACGTTTCAGATGCCTGGTGGAAAAGCAGAAATATCAGCCTCTACGCCAGATGGACAACGCCTGCTCGTAACCGAAGCAGACAATGGCAGCATTTCCGTACTGGACATTGCTGACTTGAAAAACATCAACCTATTAAAGACAGTCAGCTTCCAGGACCTCTCCGCCAAAGCTGAAGTCACAAGCGTAACGGTATCCAAAGATGGCAAATACGGTCTTGCTGTTATTCGTACAGGGGATACAGACAGCGAAGCAAACAAAGGGTTACTTGCCATTGTGGATCTGACAACCTACAAAACCGTCAAAACGTATGAACTGGGCATTGGTCCTGACTCGATTGCACTGTCACCTGACGGTCTGCATGCGGTGATCGCGATAGAGGATGAGGAGCTGAATAAAGCTGCAGATGAAATTGACTATGCCAACACCAAACGTCCGGGTAGCATTATGGTAGTATCTTTTGCTGGCGGGAACGTATTGGAGGGTGAAATCACCAACTTGCCAGTATCTCTGGACAATGTAGAAGGCGGCATCTATCCGCATGATCCACAACCAGAGTATGTTGCCATTAGTCCAGATAGCAAAACAGCAGCCATCACTTTACAGGAAAACAATGTCGTTGCCATCGTAGATCTGGAGACAAAAAAAATCAGCTCAATCTTCGCTCTGGGTACTACTTCACATCAAGCGGATCTGAAAGATGATGGTATCGTTCAGTTTAAAGAGACGTTGACCGCTCGTTATGAACCGGATGGAATTGCTTTCTCGGCAGATGGCAAATACCTGCTGACAGCTAACGAAGGGGATTTGGGCAAGAATGAATTTGAGGATGGTGTAAAAGCAGGCGGACGTAATATTGCTGTCTGGAATTTGCAAGGCCAGCGGATGTACGATAGCCAGAACCTCATTGACGAGGCAACAGCTATGGTCGGCTTGTATCCCGATGATCGCAGTCCCAACAAGGGAAGTGAAGTGGAGAATCTGACCGTTGCTACTGTAGACGGCACAACATATGCCGCGGTAGCTTCCGAACGGGCAGATGCCATTTTGTTCTTTGATCTTGCTGATCCGGTCAATCCGGACTACCTGGGTCTAATTCCTACAGCCGGAGAATCACCAGAGGGAATTCATCGTGTTAACGGACGTAGCCTGTTTGTGAGTGCAGATGAAAGCACGGGAACACTTAGTTTTTTTGCCAAGAAATAGATCAAGTGTACCTAGTATGTAAAGGCTGAAATGAGCGGTTTCACGTTATATTGAGTAGGTGGGGGCGTAGAGCCCCTGTCCTCTCATACTATTGTATGCGCTATTCCACGTACCACATATAATGCTGCTAAGGTTATCGACGTTTCATATTTTCCAATTCCCGCCTGTTCCGCTCGACTTCCTCTTGTAACACTCGTACTTCCATCCTTAATGCGGATACTTCCTCTTTGACGCCAGACTTCTTCATCACAAGATAGAAAACCAGATATAATACAAGACCAATCATAATAAAGAAAATTAATAGCGTTATAATACCTGCAATACCTATAGAGCTAATCATAACTTTACGTTTCCCCTTTCCGACATTCTATTAATTTATATTTACAACAATACCATAATTAAGCATAACGAACAGTATAAAAAGCCAAGAGAGCATGCTCCCTTGGCTTCAATTTATCTATATATACCTTCCTATCCGGTGATCCTTATTCCCAGAAGAAACGACCTGCGAACACTTTTTCCGTCAACAGTTTATACGTTTCTTCAGGCAATTCTTTTTTCATCTTTGCCATAACGGCGTCTTTGCCTTGATTATATTGTGTGGACATGCCAATCTCTGCCGTTGTATTGCTAGCATCCAGACGCATGATTGGGGCTTGAGCATCTTTCGTCCAAGGTGTCCATGCCGCTAGATCAGGTGATCCACCCGTACCTGGATTGCCTGTGTACAGGAACTGCTTCAGATATGCTGCCATCGCGGCGGATAACTGATCACGTCCTGGTTTGTTTGTATCGCTAAAGTACCCATCAGGGAAATAAGCAGCAATTCCGTCTGCGTGTCCTGTATAGAAGTCCATATCCGCACCATGTGGTGCGCCCAGTAACGTGAGCAAACGCTCAGAGATGACTCCAGGTTGTGTGCCCCATGCAAAACGATACGCATATACTGGTGGTTGACCTGCTTCACTCGTCAATTGCTCCGCTACACGCTCTGCATTAAAGCCTGCATAAGCTTCGCTACCATATTTCAACGCAGCAGCATATTGTTCCGCCTTGGTTTTATCAGTAAACAGAGTCTCATCCGTAATCGATGGAGAGAAGTTTGGATCACCGAAGGCAAAACCGGAGAACTCCGTTTCCAGGCTGCCGAGCAATACAGGGACTTTTTTATAATTGCCATTATTGATGGCGTCAAATCCTTCTTTTGGAATCACTGTGCCATCACGGAACAGATGCGGGAATGGGTCCATACGGATTGCGGTTGCACCAAACGCTGTGACCAACTTGTCCGCAGGCAGTCCACGCAGGTAGCTCTCCAGCTGTGCCTGAGATTGCTTGCCAATCCATGCTTTTGCTTCTTCTGGGTTAGCCGCTTTTCCCTCTTGCACGAGTAGCTTCACAAGTACATCCTCGGATTTTTGCTCACCTTCTTCCGGTGATGCTGTCGTCAATCCTCCGCTGAAAGCAACTGCTTTTTGATACAATCCTTTGCCAAGTGGAGAGATCAGAGTTGCCAGCACATCACGTGCACCAGCAGATTGTCCGGCTAATGTAACATTGCCTGTATCTCCGCCAAAACCTTCGATATTATCCTGTACCCACTCCAATGCACGGAATGCGTCAAGCAGACCATAGTTACCTGAGTCATCCAGGGCATCCCCTGTTTTCAGCGCTGCATTCTCGAAGAATCCAAGGGCTCCCAAACGGTAATTCACTGAGATGATAATGCTGTTGGTACTCCGTGCAAGCTGTTCACCTTGAAAATCTTTACCTGATCCGGTCATATTCCCACCGCCGTGCAGGAACACCATAACCGGAAGTTTCGAACTGGTTGTGTCGGGACGCCAGATATTGAGATACAGCGAATCCTCGCTGCCTACAGTATTTTTACCAGAGATCTGCAAGCTGTTCGCTGCAAATTCCTTAGCCGATCTGGTTCCTGTCCATGATTCCGGTTCTTGCGGGGCTTTCCAGCGCAGTTCCCCTACCGGAGGTGCCGCGTAAGGAACACCAAGCCAACCGAGCGTCCCATATTGCTCATAGGTTTTGCCATCAATCGCGCCATACTTGGTCTGTTGCACCGTTTGAGGTTGGAACGCTCCAGCTTCTTTATGTTTCAACCAGTTCTGCTCCAAAGTTCCACTGCCATTCTTGAGCTGTATCTGCAATGCCTGTGCGGTTGCCTCTGCCATCAGGCGGTTGGTAAGTTGACTCGCGCCCTTCCCTTGAAGCGCCTTGATTCCTTTACCAGCTGCATAGGTGGAAGCCGATCCCTGCTCATAATCCGAACCCGCTTCATATCCAAGCACCTTCAGCAGCATTTCGGCATAACCTTCCGCTGTAAGGGGTGCATTAGGTTCAAACTTCTCCGTTCCTGTTACGATCTCAGACACATACGGATGCTGCTTCAAGTAACCAACGACCGGTTGTAATACTTTGCCTGCCTGAGCCGCATCGTCGTACGTTTCCGATCCCTGATAAGCGAGTGCTTCTTTCTCCAATCCGGACAAACGCAAGTAAAGTACTGCGGCCTGAATGCGTGTTGCCTTTTTGTTCAGATAAGCTGCATTAACACCTTGACCGCTGCCGCGAATAAGCTCGGATTGGATCAGCTTGTCCATCGCTGCAGAAGAAGTAGGTCCTGTATTGCCTGCTGCATAAGCTGGTAGAGCGGATACACATAACCCCAGAATTGTTGCTACAGCAATCGAACGTTTAATAGTTTTCATGTCATAAATCTCCTCGCTGTCCAATAGTGTGTGATGGGATAAGTTCATTGGAAATGTTCAGTTGAAATGCGTATCTAAGAATCAGTATTCCAATGTCTGGATGAGTCTATATCTCTTTTTATAAAAAATTAAATCTGCTGCGCTCCTTTCTGCTCGAAATATCTGCTACGGCGCTTGCGGTCATGCCATCAGGCATTTTTTTATATAAAAAAACCTGAACCGAAGGCAAACAGACATCGCTTTAGCGTGGTCTACTGCCCTCAATTCAGGTTTTGCCTGCAATCAGTAACAACCCTGAGGAATGAGGTTCATTCCATATGAAAATGTAAACGCAATCAATCGTTTGATGAACAAAGAACCAACGAATGAACTGACACAGGTATTGCCCTAAACACGGTTACAATCCTGTTGTTATGGTGATGTTAGCACATAATGTAAGCGTTCGCAATATCTTTTTAATCGTCAATATATGATCTCTGAACTGTCTCTTAATTCGTCAACTCCTCACTTTGTCCAGTTTACCGGTATTCCAGCACCCTTCACTAATCGTAAATTTTACATATAGTTAACCCATTTCATACGTTAGTTTAGCAATTGTTGTATACACTTGGTTTGGGATACCAACTATACATATATTCTAGGAGGATGCATTCATGTTAAACAGGTTTAATGTCCGTGCAGCCAAAATGATGCTCGCGGTGACAACAATTGTTACGGCTACACTCGGAGGTAGCAGTGCAGCGTGGGCTGTGGAAGATACCACCTCAACAACATCTGCATCACCGATTAAAAATGTGATTATTCTGATTCCTGACGGTATGGCTAACGATGCTACCGCTCTGGCTCGTTGGTATAAGGGCTCGTCCCTGACGCTGGACTCCATGGCAAGTGGCATGGTTCGGACACACTCCGCCGATGCGCCGATTGCCGACTCAGCTCCTGCCGGAACTGCTTTTGCAACAGGTTATAAATCTCATACCGGATTTGTTGGTGTACTGCCGGACAAGGCTACGATGCCAGGGCAAAAGGCGATTGCGCCTGGAGACGAAAGAAAACCTGTTGCTTCCGTGCTGGAAGCATCCAAACTGGCGGGTAAAGCAACTGGCATTATCGCTACATCCGAGATTATGCACGCCACACCAGCGGACTTCTCCTCTCACTATCCGGACCGTAAAAACTATGATGCACTCAGCAAACAACAAGTCTACAATGGCATGGACGTTGTGTTGGGTGGAGGTAGCAAATACCTTGAGCCAGCCGGACGTAAAGACGGCGAGAATCTGGTTTCGTCTATCAAGGCACTGGGTTACGATTACGTCACTACACCAGCTGCAATGAAAGCATCCGATTCGAACAAGCTGTGGGGTATGTTTGCACCCGCAGGCATGGCTTATAATATGGACCGTGATCCTGCGAAGCAGCCAAGCCTTGCCGAGATGACATCCAAAGCCATTGAAGTTTTGTCCAAAGACAAAGACGGCTTTTTCCTGATGGTCGAAGGCAGTAAAGTGGACTGGGCAGCTCATGCCAATGATCCGATTGGTATTATCAGTGACGTGCTGGCTTTTGATGATGCCGTAAAGGTAGCCATGGATTTTGCCAAAGCCGATGGAGCGACTGCCGTTGTGGCTGTTACGGACCACGGTAATGGTGGACTCACCATTGGTAACAACGCAACTAGCGGCACATACGATAAAGAGCCGTTGTCCACATTTATCGGACCTTTGAAAAAGGCCAAGCTGACAGGCGAGGGCGTTGAAGCGAAGCTGAATGCCAAGCGTACAAACATCAAAGCAGTGATGAAACAATACTATGGCATTACCGATCTGACTTCCGAAGAGATTGCCACCATTAAAGCGGCCGAGCCGGGCAGTCTTAACTATGCAATCGGTCCAATGATCAGCAAACGGGCAGGGATCGGCTGGACAACCGGTGGTCATACAGGTGGAGATGTTGTGCTGTACACGTATGCTCCGAACAATGACCGTCCATTCGGTGTAATCGACAACACGGATGTCGCCAAATATATGGCACGAGTACTGGATCTGGATCTCGACAGCGTGAGCAAACAATTGTTTGTACCTGCCAAACAGGCATTTACGGCCAAAGGCGCGACGTACAAACTGGACCTGACGGACGCCAAAAATCCGAAGATCCTCGTTACAAAAGGCAACACCAAACTGGAACTGCAAATCTACAAAAATATTGCACTGGTGAACGGTAAAAAGACAACTTTGGAGGGTGTCATTGTGTATAACGGCGTAGAGGCATTTGTACCACAGACGGCCGTTGATCTGATTCAATAATTCGTTAGAACTACTGGGACTACAGGAGATTACACCATTTGGCTGCCGAATATTTCGGCAGCTATTTTACTGTTTATTATTAAGGAGTAGGTTCCTGCTAGCACCTATCGTATAATGAACGTAACAAAAATACATATGATGCAAGAAAAAGGAGAGATTCACCCATGTTGATCAAATTAAACTGGATCACGCTGAGGGTCAGTAATTTGGAAGCTTCGCTCGGGTTCTACCACAACATGCTCGGACTTCCCATTCAGCGCAGATTCGAAAGCCGTGGACGACAGATTGCCATGCTGGGCATGGAAAATGAAGCCAAGCTGGAACTGATTGAGGGCAGTGAATCCATTCTTAAACCAGAGGCCGGCGTGTCGATCGGCTATGAGGTGAACTCGCTGGATGAAGCCATGGAACGACTGGCAGAACTGAATATTCCGATTGTGCGTGGCCCCATCCAGCCCAATCCGCATCTGCGGTTTATTTACATTACAGATCCAGATGGCTTCGAGGTGCAACTCTCAGAGCATGTCTAATTAGGCGATTGCGCACAAATGTGCGTATCACAATAACCAGTTGTTAGTGCGTGTTTGCAGTCAAACCAGATGCAAGCTCATACCTGCATCGGGCAGCGTAAGCACGTTTTTGTGTCTGTTTACAGCTTCATGCGGCGCATCAGCGGCACACCTACGCGATTCAACAACCGATCAAGCAGCAGCCAGCACCAGCGTCTGCTCCACGGAAGGTGGCGCTCATACACAGCCGAATATTCAAAATCCGCCACAGCACCGCGATTGCGCTTGAACTGCGCAGCCCCGGCGCTCTCATGTAACAGATGACCGTTCTCGCGAGCCTGTCCGATCAGACAAGCTGATAACATGCGGTATAGTCCGACGGATTGGGGCACCGCTGTATCGTAACCGAACAGCGGCGTTGTCATAACTCCATTGCGGCAGAAATAACCCATGACCGCGTCCAGGCGCCCTTCCTTCCGCAATCCATAGAGCCTGAGTGTTCCTGATGCCAACGCAGCAGCAATGAACCGCTCAGTGAATTGCGGATTGTGATAGGAGTACTTTTCAAGGTATAACAGCTTGTACAATTCCACAATTCGCGGAATATCTGCATCCGTCATATCTAATTCGGAAACGAATTCGTATCCATGCTTGCCCAATAATTCGTAATCCCGCTTCAACAGCCAACGCGATTTCGAGTTGCCAAAATTCGGATCATGCGCATGGTACAGGTAGATTTGTCGGCTCGGAATTAGTCGACACCCCACTTCCGTTAGCCTCACCGTCAGATCGGGATGAAGTCCAGGGCACAAAGAGCGAAACACAATGACATGTTCAGGGTATCGCTCTTGTACCGCTGTAAGCAAACATTCTGCTTGTTCACCGGACATGGCTGGATACAGATTGGTGGACAACAACCAGTTGTTCACATGCACAACTTTGTTGATTTGCGATTGCTTCATTCCCCAACCTATTAGACTGAGCAGCACAGAAAGACCTTTTTCCAACACAGGCTTCTGCAACATGGTCAATTCTTGCTTGGCGTAACTCACATAATGCGTATATGGCGAACAAACGTAAGCATTATCATACTCTGTATCATTCACCGTCAGCGGAATAACGAGATCATCAATTCGGGCGAGCAACAATGTCGTTTCCACGTTGGACATAAAGCTTTGGGTCCCGTCTAGCATCATAGGTTCCAGATAGACTCTGGCATATCTGCCATCCTCCGTATCGGGCCAGTCCATGTCATTGAACGATTGCTGATCATAAAAACGTACGCGTGCAGCCCTATTATCATTCCTAACCTCATATGTACTGTCATCACAGTCCAATCTATCTTTCATTCCTTTATCCTTCAACCTTCTACTCCCCCATGAGGTTACATCTTCTTTTAACTACCATTTACAGTTTCAGTTCTACGCTCTTCATACTCTACACATCACTGTATAGGAAAAAAATGTCGGCATCAAGCTGTATTCCAGATGAAAAAAGCCCGTATAGTACGCTAAATACGTACCGACAGGCCCTCAACTATTAATATTAAAGTTTATTCTCAACGGAAGAAGCCTGATGATCCGAGACTAACTCATTCAGGTCTACAATCAGTTGCTCCAATTCTCCAAAGCTCTCTACCATCTTCTGTGTCAGGTTACGTTGTTCTTCCATGCTCGCCAGAATCTCTTCTGTCGCTGCACTGGATTGCTCCGTTACACTCGAAATTTCGGAAACTTCATTCACAACTCTGGTGGAAGATTCCTTCATTGTAGCCGAACTAGTCTCGATATCTGTCGCTTGATTCAACACATGCTGAGAGTTGCTGTTGATCGTACGGAATACTTCCTCTGCTGTATGGACGCTATCTCTTCCTTGTTGTAAAGATAGACGAATACGTTCGAATCGATCTGTCAGTGCCTGCGTCTGTCCTTTTAATCGAGACAGGATGGTTCCGATATCACTTGCGGACTGACCTGAGTTCTCTGCCAACTTGCGAACTTCCTCTGATACAACAGCAAACCCACGTCCATGCTCACCCGCACGAGCGGCTTCAATGGCTGCATTAAGCGCGAGCAGGTTGGTCTGACTCGCAATATCCGCTATGCTGTTCAGCATAAGCGTCATGGATTCACTTTCCTCGTTGAACTTTCGCATGTCATTTGCAGTTGTATTGATCGTTTCATATAGATCTTGCATCTGGATGTTTAGCTGGTCCATCTGTGTGCTTCCAGTTTGCGTGCTCGTTGCCATACTTGCGGACAACTCTTTCATCTGCTGCGAATACGAAGCAACGTCCTTGATATGCTGATCCGATACAGATAAGGATTCCGAGATCTCGGCCACACTGGTCGCCTGGAACTCAACACCTTTTGCAACCTCACTGAACCCAAGCGTCACCTCATTGGTGATAGAACCAGTCGCATTTACTTTTTGCTTCAATTGATCTGTATAACGTGATAGACCTTCGACCGATTCCTTCACACGCTCCAGCATGGTTTCCACTCTTTGCTTAGAATGCTCCACCTCATTCTGGCGTACTTCACTTTCATGGAAGAGCCTTTGATTCAGCTGGGAGACCAGCATCAGAATGGCCCCCGTGAGAGCGAATAGTCCCACATTTACGATATTACCTATTAGCTCAACAGAGTCAACGGTATTCATAACAAATAATTGAAGAACACTGTTGACTAGTAATACCGAAAATCCAACCACAAAAAATTTCTTGTTAGGAAATAACAGTAGAACTGCGGTTATGACCAAACTTAACGCAAAATTGACCGTTCCCCAACCGACATAGACTCCACATATTGTAAGTAATACAGTAATCAGCCATGGAATGAGATGAATATGTTTCTTTTTCGCATTAGCGTATGTAATCCAAACTACAAAGATCAGAGCTACTCCATTGGACACAAGTAACTTCGGCATCGTAAAGGCCAGCCCCATACCAATGGCAATAATAATCCACAAAATGATACCGATTAATTTGTTCCTTTTCCAAATAATTTCGTCCATACGATCCATGCATACCCCGTCCTTTTATGTAGGTTAAATGTAAGTTGTAGGGCCTTTCTGTACTACATCTAGTAGTCTTTGGTCCTGCTTATGTGCAAATCGCAAATACGCAGCGCCTTAGCATAGTACATATTAACTTCATAAGTATGAAACCAGCGCTACTTTATGTATATCGGTATTCAACATTTAAAATGAATATGAAATGTAAAATGATATGTAAGCATATCATTTTACAAACAAAAAAAGGTCTGTCTCATGCGTTATGGCGCACAAGACAGGCCTTTTGGGTCGTGAAAGGATGTGCAACAGCTCTTACTTTCCAAATACAAGTGTTGTATTGGAGGAGCCTGCATACTTGGTGACGAACTCACGCGCGTAGCTGGCACTTTCTACCTGATAACTGTAATTGGAGCTTGGTCTCCAGTTCGTTTTAGGAGAAGTCGGACTATTAAGCGCTGGTGTACTACCGCTATCCGTGAACTCCCCTTTTCCTTTGTCATCCAGGATGCCACCCTTTTCAGCGCCGGCACCAAAGTAGTTGTTTTCGGAATAAATTCGTGCTTTTTCACCAATTGTGATGGCCTGATTAAAGTTGTTTGCATAGTTGTTTTTGAGATGGAAGTAACCATATCTTAAAAGTCCAGGACCACGTACATATAAATTTTCAAAATAATTGTTGGACATCGTCACATGAGGTACTCCATTGTAACTGCTGTTACCATCATTCGGATGACCGAGGATGACGCCATACTTATGGTTCGCAAATTTGGAATTGCTAATCGTAATATAATCGGCGCGATCGCCAATATACAGAAGTTTGTCCAGATCATTACCGCCAGAGCTGTAGCTGTGACCAGCAAACGTCACATGATCAATCCAGTAATTGGAGCCTGAAGTGATATACATCTGGATATCATCATTGGCATTAATATTGGAAGCGTGTTCAAAAGTCAGATTCTGAAAAATCACATTGCTTGAACTGCTTGTGGATCTGAAATGAATATTCGTTAATGTATGTTTGCCAAAGGAACCTACAAGTGTCTTGTTCGCTCCAAATTCAACCTTTTGCAGCGTAGAGGAAGAAATATTCTGTTCAACAACGACAATCTTGGCTGTAGAGCCCGCCATATGTGTTCTCAAGTCATTGAGATTACTAACATAAACCACCTGACCGTTCTTGCCACCTGTCGTAGCTGACTTGGATACACCATTTTCATTCTTGGCACTGCCTGCAAAACCAGTCAACCCGTTCGTACCTGTGTTCGGATAACTGGCCGCACCATATGTAGACGGGGCTGTGGAGACAGTTAACAACAATAGAGTTACAGCGAGTAAAAGCATTGAAAATTTCTTCAAAATTTCACCATCCTTTATAATATTATCCTCAAAGACAACTCGATTATATCGTGTAACTTTGGCTGTGACAATACAAAAATTGCAAAAAGACAACAATTATCATTTTTATGCAACAGCAGATCAGATATAGTGAAAAAACATAAAACCAGGCCATTCGTTCACACAAAATAGAGCCGCTAATTAGCGGCTCTATTAACGAGTACTATGTGATCCAACTTGGAACTGATCCACCCTTGGATCAGTTCCTAAAGCCTCTGACGAAAAACCATTTGCTTGCGGATAATAATATGTCACGACTTCTGATAGCTGCGGCGGAAGGCGCCAGGTGTGATTCGTTCCAGCTTCTTGAAGATGGCTCCATAATAGCTGGTCGATTCGAAACCGACTTGACGAGCGATATCCTCCATCCCGCGTTGCACATTATCGAGCAGCAGTTCCTTGCTCTTGTTGACTCTTACCTGATTAACATAGCTGATGGGACGAATACCTGTCGTTTTCTTAAACAAATGACAGAAATATTCTGGTGTGACACAGATCAATCCGGCAAGCGTTGGCAAAGTAATCTCTTCAGCATAATGTTGTTCAATATAGTCCAGAACCGGCTTTATTCGCTCATACTGCTGTCCGACGGTATCGCTGCCCTCAACAGATACGCGTTGAATAATCTCTGTCAATAAGGTATAGAGGACAGCGGAGCAGGCGTAATTGCTTAATGTCTGCTCTTGTGGTGTTAAGGCAGCTTGTAGCAGCTCCCGCATTCGGGATAGAAGGTATTCAGGCTGTGCAAGCGTGTATACGCATGTGTGGACAATGCCAACGGTTTCAAACAAGCTTGCTGTCCCGTTGCCATCGAAAATGATCCAGTCGACTTCCCAACTGCCGGATAGCGCATAGTATTCGTGCTTCTGTCCAGGGAATAACAGCATGCCCATACCTGGCTTGACAATATGTTCCGTTTCACTGAGCTTGAACTTACCCACACCGCTGCGGCATTGTATCCACTGATAATCCTCAATGCCTTGGTCTCGGCGGATATGCTCCTGTTCATGATGCAGGCCGATGCCAAGTAAATAAAAAGGGAGCAACTTGTCTCGGGCAGATAACACCGGAAAATTACGATTGGGATGAGGCATACGACTAACTCTCCTGATCTTAATATTGTTATATCATATTAATTATTTAAGATATTCACTCGAATTAATATAACATATAATCGCAATATATTGATAAATAAAGGAGATCACAGGATGACAATTAAGATCGGAATTGATTATTATCCAGAGCAATGGACCCCGGAGTTATGGGAGAAAGATGCCATACTTATGCAACAGACAGGGGTTGCAGTTGTGCGAATGGCGGAGTTCGCCTGGAGCCGAATGGAACCGACTGAGGGTAATTATCAGTTTGAATGGCTGGATGCGGCCATAGAAGTATTCGCTTCACGTGGTATGGAAATTGTGTTATGCACCCCCACCAATACCCCGCCAAACTGGATGACAACCCGTTATCCGGATGTGCTGCCCATGGATGAACAACGCCACATCATTCGGCCAGGTGTGCGTGGACATCGTTGCAACAACAGCCCTTCCTTGAGAATGCTGGGCTCCAAATTTGTGGAAGCGATATCACAGCGCTACGGTAAGCATCCCGCCGTTATTGGCTGGCAAATCGATAACGAGATGCACTACCAGGAATGCCATTGTGATACATGTAATCGTTCGTTTGTCGCTTGGCTGCAAAAGCGTTATTCCAATCTGGAGGAGTTGAACCGGGAGTGGGGTACGGTCGTCTGGAGTGGTGAGTACAGCAGCTGGGCTGAGGTAACAACGCCACTCGGTGCCAGCAAACCGATGAATCCTTCCTATCTTCTGGAGTACAAGCGATTTTGTTCTGACAGCGTAGGCTATCTGCTGGGATGGCAGCTTGAGATTTTACGCCGTAACTGTCCAGGCCAATTTGCGACGCATAACATGTGGCAATATCCGAATAGCTTGGACTATTATGATATGCACAACGAATTGGACTTCGTCTCTGTTGATTATTATCCGAATGAGCTGTATCGCGATTATGGCGATCGGTTTCCGAGGAACGGAGCGCTTACGCTGGACTTGGTTCGCGGCATCAAACGCCGGAATTTCTGGGTAATGGAACAACTCAGCGGGGCACAGGGCGCCTGGATGCCGATTCAGCGCACGCCCTATCCTGGACTGATCCGAGCTCGCTCCTGGCAGACAATCGCTCGCGGTGCGGATATGGTTGTCCATTTCCGCTGGCGGAGTGCTACCGTCGGAGCGGAACAGTTCTGGCATGGGCTGATCGACCACAGCAATGTTCCTGGACGCAGGTTCAGGGAGTTCGCGGAGCTTACTCGCGAGGTGAACCAGTTAGGAGAACTCTTGGCCGACTCAACCATTGTTACCCAGGTTGCGATTCTGCATTCGCATGATCAGCACACAGCGCTTTCCCTTCAGCCGCAGGCGGAAGGGGGAATGCACTACTTAGACAACTTGTCCTCTATGCATAATGCATTTCTGAAAATGGGCGTCGGTACAGACGTTATCAACTGGACTGAGGAGCTCGATGGGTACAAGCTGGTCATTGTCCCTTCCCTCTTCCTGTTAAGTGAAGAAGTAGCACAGCGGCTGGAGCGATTCGCAGCCAAGGGTGGTACGGTTGTCCTTACCAATCGGACTGGCGTGAAGAACATGAGGAATGTATGTGAGATGCTGCCTCTGCCGGGGCTACTGGGTGAAGCGGCGGGTGTTGTCGTAAGTGAATATGATGCCATCGGCAACAGTGAGCATCGGATACGGAACGTGGAGGGCAAGACATTTGCTGCGAAGCAATGGTGTGATCTACTGGAACTGCGAGGTGCAGAGCCGATCGCCTGGTATGACAACGACTTTTACGAGGGTGTACCGGCGGTTACTATCAATAAGTTTGGTGAAGGTGAAGTGTATTATGTCGGCACTTGGCCGGAGCCATCGTATTTCTATCAGTTGTTTGAAGGTATATTGAAGGAAAGGGATTTGGCGGCCAAAATCCAGTTGCCGGAAGGTGTCGAGCTGTCGATTCGAACGAAGGGGGAGCAAAACTTCCTGTTTCTGATCAATTTGACGAATGAGCAACGAGAGATTACGCTGGACGTTCCTTATCGCAGCTTGTTGACCAGCGAGAGGTTCGATCAGAAGTTGACCCTTCCAACTCTGGGAGTAGATATTTTAACTGTATAAGATCAACCGTTTTCATATTTAAAAAGGGATGTCTCACAAGGCTTACGACCTTGAGGGACATCCCTTCTCTGCTTTCACTAACATTCACCTAATCTGAATAAGAGTATTGCCAGTTAGTTCATCTTATTTGATTTTGATTTCCAGTTCATCATTCTTGGCTTCCTGCAAATCATCATAGACCTTATCTGGTTTACCACTAAGTTTTAATACCATGGACTCTGGATGGTCCAACAGATTGCTACTGAAAGAATACATCATTCCATCTTCCGATCCGCTTCCACCTACCATGGATAACTTGGTCTGCTTCCCATTACGGGAGGTCGAAATGATCTCGATAGGCCGAACAATCTCGTTGAGCGACAACTTCGTTTTGTAATCAATTTCTTGATCAGGTGCATGGACAAATTTGACCCGAGTTACCAACGGAGACACCTCCACCTCCGACAAAAAGACCTCATACCCTCCAAGAGTAAAAGTCCGATTAACGTTAATGACTTCCGTTTTGGGGATAGAAAACTTGGGATCCAGAGGGAAAGAAACATTCATTTTTTTGGAAAATTGATATTTTCGTTCTTTCTCCCCCTTGTCTGTATAATCCCCCACATCTGGCACAACTGAAGACAGCTGGAATTGTAGATTCACTTGATCAGGCAATGGTTTATTTCGATTTCGATCAATTGTACTTCGACCATACACTATATGCTTATCCTTCGAAAAATACACACCGCCTGAGCTTCCGTTGTCAAGCAAATCGCCTGTCAATGCATCCGTCATCTTCATATTGACAGTCGAATACATCTCCTGCGAAGCATCCGTTTTGGCAGTATACAATACCGTTATTCTATTCTCATCTGCCATAACTGCATTCACAGTAAACGCATATATGCCCGATGTAACCGTCTGATCTACAAGTTGCACATACCCATTATTAATTGCTGATGTTATCGTGGTTTTTTCCACATCGGTTGCCAACTCACGAAAGGGTTCAAGTACTCCCCAATGGGTCACAGGCTCAGTATATGTTGCCTGCTCTTGACCATAACTCCCAAGCGGACCTAAGAGAAACCAACCCGCAGCCAGAACCGTGACCAGCACTGCCGTGATCCATTTGACACGAAAGGTCCTACCTGATCTTTTTGTTCTAACCATCGCGAGACCACGTTGAATTGCAACAGTCGTATCCGCCGGATTCCATTGCTGTTTCTCTCTTTTCACCTGATATGCATCTGCAAGAAGTGCTTTCTCCTCCGGGTTAGTGGTCATGCCAATCCCTCCTATTCCTCATCAACTTGCGCAACTGCTGGAGCCCCTTGTGCTGCCAGGTCTTGATCGTCCCTTCCGGTTTGCCGAGGATGGAGGCAATATCCGTCAGTGTCATGTCGTTATAATATTTCAGCAATAATACATGGCGATATTTCGGTTTCACCTTTTGCAAAAGAGATTTCATAGCGATTCGATTATCGTCAACGCTAATCATCCATGATGCCGGAATACTGCCCTCCATATCCTCCTTCGCCAGAGGTGTTGCCCGCTTGCGGCGCCTCTGTTCATCGATGCAGACATAGATCAGAATCCGAATGATCCAAGACTTGAACGCCTTCTCATTGTTCAGCGTACGACGTTTGATCCAAGCTCGGCACGTCATCTCCTGTACCGCTTCCAGCGCATCTTGCTGGGTACGCAGATAACTGTAGGCAATGGAAATGAGCGTATCTTGATGTTCCATAATAGATTGCACAAATTCCGTCTCGTCTTCGGTCTGTACATAGATCCTCTGGTTCATCTCTGCTTTTGTTTCCACCCCGCATCCCTCCTTCTCTCTCTTTCTGTGGTATAAGACGGGTGAGTGAAGCAAACGGTTTTTATTCATCAAAAAAAGCTCCGCCATCATCATGAAGGAGCTTGATTACATAGCACTTCGTCTGCCGATATACTGAATTACGTACACGCATGAACAATTCAAGATCAACTAACTTACAAATTGCCGGTGACTTCGATCCCGTCGGCCAATTGCAGATGATTTCTCACCCAAGTGGTGAACCGATTCAAAAAAATCCGTAATTCTGGCTCTGCAACCACCTGTTGATCCAGCTCTGATAAAATCCCCACCCACACTTCCTTCGTAATCGGATTCTCCCAGCAGGGATCAAGTACCTTCATCTCTTCTCCAGTTCGCGGGTCAATTAAGGGAAATGCGCGATCCAATGCAGGACGAATGTAGTCAAAGTCTTCATTATATATGAACAGCATGTCTTCCATCTCTACTTCAACCGATTCTTCTATGTATAAAGGGGATAAAACAAAACCCACATTCCGCTGTGGACCTTGATACTGATACATGAGCGCAGGAATTGTTCTCTTTGATTTTTTAGCCATATGCTCCTCCTGTTTCAGGCAAATCTCTTACCGATCAGAGTTCAAACCAGATTAAACCACCATCAAACTGCCTGGTTTCTTGCTCCATCTGATGCATCCAGCTCCGCGCCTCTTCACCCCAGATATGAAACAAACAGTAGATATACGAATCCCCATCGACAATCTCTTCTAACCCGGAAGCCTCTTCCATCCACACTTCAAGGGCTCTAGGCCAGGAAGGATCTTCACGTTTCAATACAAAGCCGTTGGAAAAACGTTCCAGGATGTACATATCAGTAAACGTTAATGCACTTGCCAAACGCTTCACGACTTCAGGTAAAATCGCAGACTCCGTTGTTCTAATCCCATATTCCCAGCCCATATGTACAACCTCCTTCAGACTTCGTTCGCTCCAGATTGTTGCTTTTGTTCATGCATTTGATGGATTGAACGATCCAACCACAACTCATACCAGTCCAGAAAATGCAATCGATTCGTATTGCCCCAATACTGATCAGGATAGATTCCATTGCGGTTAGCACGGTCATCAACCCAGATTTCTCCGTAGGAGGCTCCCTTAACAATCAGATTCATAGAGATGCCACAGCCAAAATCACTGATGCGCAGCATGCCTGCCGACCATTTTGGATCAAAATATTCGTGTTCCAGCGCTTCCCATTCCTCTTCTTCCTTGCTGTCATCGAACCAGTCATAGTTCCAGTTCCATGCTTCCGTGAATTGGAAAGGGTCCGAGACCGCGTTCAGCTCATCGTTATAACCCAGAACAGCGTATACGCCGTCATCCGGGTTTTCCAGACTATAATAAGGCCCTGCACCACCTGTTCCCATATGAAGAAGCCATATCTTATAGTCCTCCGGCAACTCAATTCGCCATTTCTGTTCAAATTGCGTAATATCCTCCTGCGTCCATACAGGTGCCATTTCATATTCATGGTTTTCTGCGCCAAACAGCTCCAGATCCGGGTCCAGACTTCGGAGAGTGATCAACTTTTCACGCATACGCTCCAGTTGCACTTTGTACATGGCTTCCCTACCTCCCTTCTTTACTCTGTTACGTTTGTTCGACGGCGTACTCGCGTTGCTGCAACTCACCCAGTGTGGCTGCCACATCTCGCTCAGGACACAACTGCTTAATCAGGCTGGCGGTCACCGGTTTTCCTTCATATACTTCAGCTACGGCTTCCAACGGCAGATCCGGCAAGTCATAGTACCCTTTGGCCCAATCAACGTAATCTACCGGGTTCTTCTCCAAATATCCCAGTAAAAATTCTGCGCCACCTCTGGCGTCCGCTTTGTCTTCCTTGGCCATCGCCAGCTGAATCCAGTTACCAACCTTCCATGGCAAGTCGTTCCCTTCCTGCCATAGGCAAAAGGTCACATCCTCCATATCCAACGTTTCCTCATGATCTCGCAGTACAGCCATTAAGGCCTCCGGCACTTCATCGTACATGCCCGGATAGATTTCTCCGTCCTCACGAGCATGTGGGCTCAAGGGTGACTCATGATCAAATCCTTTGATCAACGTGCCTGAGTTCGTAAACAAGACATGCAGATGATCACCTGCGCCGTTATTGATGTTTCCCCATGCCAGACCTGGCTGAATTTTATCTTCATAATGATGAACGCGTAGCCATTCTTCCTCCGAAAAGATGATATCCAAAGCAGCGAGTATTCTCATCCGTTTACGCAGGGCATCTGTATTCATCATCGTTATCTCGTTCCAATCCTGCATATGAATCCCTCCTGTTTGTATCTGTACACTAAATCCGGATTAATTCATCCAGCATGTTATTTCCTTGAATACTTGGTGTCATGACAATGGTGATCCGACTGGCTTCTCTGGAGACGATACACGCATAATTTCCGGGCTTTAACTGAAAGAGAACCCCTTCACACGTCTCATCCGGCTCCAATTCACCCCCAGTGACATCATCCGCCGCTCCCAGATAGACGTGTCCAGACGGAACTTGCAGATGATACACCTTTTCCCGTTCCGCTCCGTCATCTGGATCTGAATCCTCCTCTACATCCTCCAGGCTCCATTCCACCTCATACACTCCATCCGCACCCAGATTCAAGAACAGACAATGCCCTGCATTCGCCTCAGCCAGCTCATCCACTGGAATGGACCACCAGTCCGAAGTATCCTCAAGCCGATGTTTTAACGCTGCCAGATCATACAGGCACAATGTTGCCGTATCTGTAACCATTTGAAATGTTCCTCTCATATTCACCCGTCCCTTCTGCCTGATCCAGGTCTGACCTCAGAAATATATTCCATCATTATATCAAGCCTGATACACGTGTAAAAGGAACCCATGGACCATCTCTGCTTGCGCAACTCTTCATTTCTCGCTCCAAATGGTCGATATAAGCATAACTGACTTTTTTTGAACCTGATGGAGGAAGCCAAGCCATGTCAATTAACAATAGAAAAGAACCCTTTCGATACACATTGAAGGAACCGATCCACTTTGAGATCTATATTCTTAGCATCAACGGGGTTAACGCACCAGCCAAACCCATTCAGGCCGAACTCTGCGATATCAGTCGATCCGGCTGTCAGCTGTCATTTCCGCTATCCCTGCCTGTAGAGAATAACGATATTCGGATTGGAATGAATATGTTGCTTTTTGAAGACCCTCTATATATGGAAGGCACTCTCCGCTGGGGTCAAGAAAAAAATACCTCATGGCATTATGGTGTTCAACTCGAAATGCAGGATGGGAACCAGGACCGTCTCTCCCGAGAGATGCGAATGCTTGCAGGACAAGGCAAAATCATCGTGAAATAGTTAAATAGCCTTAAAGCCTGTAACAAAAACAAAAAACAGCCCACTCAAATTGGACTGTCGCAAGATGAAACTCTTTATGCCGCTTTACTAACTGTCGCTGGTTGTTCCATTTTGGACCAGTTCACAGTTTTTTCAAGAACCAGTGAGACCAATACCCCAATGACGAGACCATTGCTTATGATCGGAATGAGATACATGGGCAAAGTTTGAAAGGCCTCCGCAGGAATATTCATGACCGCAACTCCCGTGAGGACCGGCAGCGCTACACGATAGATCGTTTTAGAATTAAACGTTGTACCTTCAAGCGTTCTTAGTGCCGTGCCAAACATCTGAAGATAAGCCACGAACAAAACCGCACTGCCGACGCTTGGTGGTATTTGTGCAAAAAATGCTGTCACTGAAGGTGTAAGACCTATCACACATAACATCCCCGCTCCAATTATCAAGGCAGCACGACGCAGAATGCGAGTACTCTCCAGGAACCCGATCGATGATGCAAATAAACCAAAGGGCAGCACACCTACACAGGCTGACAACATCGTGAACAGACCCGTTAGCGCATAGGAATGCCTATACTGACGACTTGTTGTTTCTGTCCGGTATAGTTTCTCAACTGTGCTTAATGTGGTGATCGAATTCGTCATATTTACCAGTCCCACGAAAAATGCAGTAATGACAATACCCGGTTCCCATCTGGGTGTTCCCCACGGAAACAGTTCGAGACCAGCCGGGGCCTGATTAGGCTGTCCGCTATGCTGTCCAGGAAACAATAGACTATAAGCGATCCAGCCTGCCACAATCCCAATCAGGATCGCGTAGTTCCCCAGTTTCCCCCTACCCTTTAATTGAATCCATGCCACCAAAAATGCAATGACAACGGACAATGCGGCAACAGGCAGATTAAAGCGGCCAAACTCCGTATATCCAATCATACCTTTGAAAAAATTCATGGTTAATTGAATCGTCATTAGAAACAACATGGCACTCTTCACCATGGGTGTAAACAGCTTTTGCAGCACTTGCGCCGCTCCCAGCCAGCCCAGAATCACCATCGTTAATCCCGCTAATAGAAAACCTGCAGCCAGCCCACCGCCGATACGCTCCAGACTCATACCGGCCGATGAAGCAGATACCGTCAAACTTAGCGTCAATCCCCACCATAACCCTGACGGACCATCCATAATCGCATATCGATGACCAAATACGGCTTGAAGAATGCACACTGCTCCGGTAAGGATAAATGCGTGCTGCATGGAGGCAGCGATGGCATCCGGAGACAGATGAAAATTATGTCCAATGGATAGCGGAACAACAACGGTATTGGTAAACAGGAAGAAAAACCACTGTATACCTGCCAAAATCAGTGAAGATACGTCCTTCATATTCTTTTGTGAAAAATGCTCTTGATGTCTGTTCATTCGTTTGGAATATCCTTTCACTGTTCTGTATCATAAATGTATAAGTCTCTTCAGACTTGGGTTAATAGTCGTTCCATCTCGGCATACCGATGTCGGCTCGCATGTGCAAGCGGTGTAATCCCATCCCGATCCGCGATCTTTGGATCTGCACCATATTGCAAAAGCAAGGCAACAATCTGCTGGTGACGCGGCCCACCATCTCCCAAAATGACCGCTTCCAGCAAGGCTGTCCACCCCAGGTTGTTGATATGGTTCACATCCACATCACTGCGTGTCAGCAGAAGCTCCACAATGTCCACATGGCCCCGATCCGCTGCTGGGATAAGGGCTGTGCCGCCAAAACGATTCGTTAACCTCGTATCCGCACCTGCTGTAATCGCCAATTCGACCATGTCATACATACCCTCAGCACTCGCATATAACAGCAGGTTGTCCAATCGTGCATCCCGAAGATTAATGTGGGCTCCGGCATCCACTAACATCCTTGCCGTGTCTATCTTGTTACCGTGCACCGCAGCCAGCAGAGGTGTTCGCCCCAATGCATCCCGTTCATTCAACCGGCTACCCTGTTGTGTGATAAATCGAATGACCTCATCGGTATGGCCCGCTTGAGCAGCATCATGTATTGTTCTAACCACGTTGTTTTATCCTCCAATTCAAGGTCTTTCTCATGCAGTAATATCCATATAGAAACCAAGCCCTGTTAGTCAGGTATGCAAATCTAATGTATGGTAACATAAGATCGTAGTATATTAAAAATACATGTTTTGTTGGCTTTCCATACGAATTACATATACATTGCAGGCGAAGGAGAACAACCACTTGGATATCAAACAATGTCGCTATTTCATTGCCATTGCTGAGGAGAAACAGATTACAGCAGCAGCCCGAAGACTTCACATGGCTCAGCCACCCTTAAGCCAGCAGCTTAAGTTAATGGAAGAAGAACTTGGTGTGATTCTATTTGAACGCAAAGGGCGTATGATGGAACTAACGCAGGCGGGTCGCAGCTTCTATGATTATGCAGTTACCTTGACCAAATATATGGAGGAAGCTGTAATGGAGATGCAAAGTTTCCGTCACGGCATACGGGGCAAACTCGCCATCGGCATCAATACCATATCGGATCGCCTGATCCCGCAAGCACTGCAACAGTTTCGCACCACCCATCCACAGGTCACCTATAAAATTCAGCAAAATGAGTCTGCACAATTATGCCGATTGCTGGAAGATGGCAAAGTTGAACTTGCCTGTGTACGCATGCCTGTCCAGACTGAACGTTATGAGGTGCTGCATCTGCCACAGGAGCCCCTTTTCTATATTTCTTCAACACCGCTTGATAGTCCGACAGAGATGGGACCAGGAGCGGAGATGGGGACTTATTTTGAGCAGCTTACAGGTATCCCCCTACTGCTTCCAAGTACAGAGGGACTCGGCATGTTCGAGTTGATTCTGGACAAGTTCCGGGAGCATCAGGTTACCCCCTCCATCATGGGTGAGTGCTCAGACATTAATATGTTGCTCGAGCTGGTCCGACTCGGCTTCGCCAGTTCCATCGTGCCTCACACGGTACTACAGCTATATCACGAGCACCCATTTCACGTATATCGCATTCAGGACCAGCATTCCACGGTTGGCTCGGCGCTGGTCTGGTTGCAGAACCGTTATCTGTCCAAGCCTGCACAACATTTTGTGCAATTGGTTCAGGGGATGCTTCCCGTGTAAAAGGCTATAAGCAAAAAAAACAGCAGCTTTACCGGAATGTAATCCGGTAAAGCTGCTGTTTCATTTTTATGGTTAAGCTTTAGCTGTGAACAACAAGTCTTTTTCTTTGATCGTAGTGCGACCAGCAGACTCGATGGACTCATACTGATGCATGTTTGTAATAATGACTGGTGTTATCGTTGTGTAACCGGCTTTTTCGATCTGTTCCCGGTCGAACTCCATTAGTACATCACCTACAGATACCTTTGCACCTGCTTGAACTTTAGGAGAGAAGAACTGACCTTTCAACTTCACGGTATCAATCCCGATATGAATCAACATTTCTGCGCCTGTATCACTTACCAGACCAATGGCATGTCCACTCTTCGATAACGAGAACACGGTTCCGTTGATCGGAGATACGACGCGGCCTTCAGATGGTTGAATCGCGAATCCTTTACCCATAATCTCTTCAGAGAACGCAGGGTCTGGAACTTCGCTCAGCGGTTTAACTTCACCTGTGATCGGGCTGAATACTTGCTCATCTTGCGCTTTTGCTTCTTCAGTTACAGCAGCAGAAGTTGTTGCTGCTGGTGTTGCCGGCTCAGCTGCTGGTGCAGCTACTGGCTCCGATGCATTTTCTTCTTGGAACCCAAGAATGTACGTCAGTACTGCCGCAGCTACGATGGCAATCAAACCACCAGCCAGAGCATAGAGCAGTGTGCTAATTGCTGGACTGATAAATGCTGCCACACTCGGCAGACCTGCAAGTCCTGTAATAACGTACGATTTAACATTGAAGATACCCATGAACCCACCGGCAATCGCTCCCCCGATAAGGGCTGCAATAAACGGTTTTTTGAACTTCATGTTGATACCATACATCGCTGGTTCTGTAATCCCCATGATAGCCGTAAGACCTGTGGAATACGCGAGGGATTTGGTTTTGCTATTTCTCGATCTGAGACCTACACCAAATGCTGCGCCCCCTTGTGCCAAGTTAGCTGCAAACATCAGTGGAATGATAAAGTCGTAACCCAGTGTTGTCATTGAACCAACAACGATTGGCAGCAACGCATAGTGCATACCTGTAATGATCAGCAGTGACATCGTACCACCAATCAAGATACTTGCGAAGATGGACATGTTGTCGAACAACCATGAAATACCACCGGACAAACCATTACCAAGAACCGTACCCAATGGACCTACTGTCATCAACGTCAGTGGAACCATAATTAACAGTGTTACTGTTGGAACCACCAAGAGTTTAAGTGAAGCATGTGTTACACGATCAACGGCTTTCTCTACATATGAAGCAATCCAAACTGCTAGAACAATAGGAATAACTGTAGAAGAATACGTTGCCGCTATGACTGTAATCCCCATAAATGATGAGTTGTGACCATCCGCCAGCAGTGCTGTAATGGTCGGATGCATAATCCCTGCTGCGAGCGCTGCGGCAATATACATATTGCTACCCAGTTTACGGGCAGCACTGATTGCCAGAATGATCGGCAGGAAGTAGAATGCACCGTCACCAATCGCCGACAAAATGATATAGGTTGAACTAGTGTCGGACAACCACCCAAGTGCGACAAAGATGGCCACGATACCTTTGATCATACCTGCGCCCGTAATTGCAGGCAGGATTGGTGTAAACATACCTGAGATGAAGTCGAACAGCGCACTTATTGGATTTCTCTTTTTCTTCTCCCCAGTTGAAGCGCTTGAGGTTGCATTATCTGCGTTTGGTGATTTGGACATGTTGCCAACGAGTGCGTTATACACGATAGGCACATCGTTACCGATGATAACCTGGAACTGTCCACCGTTTTCCATCACGCCCATAACGCCTGGTGTATTTTTTAGCGTCGCTTTGTCCGCTTTTTGGTTGTCATTCAGGTTAAATCTGAGTCTTGTCATACAGTGAGTGACTTGATCGATATTCTCTTCGCCACCAACAAGCTTCAAAATATCCTTGGACAATTGTTGTTTATCCATTGTGTTTTGCTCCTTTTATGTGTAATGAAGGTTAAAAAAAAACCTAAACACTGAATAATGACAAAGCAGAAAAGCTTATCATTATTCAACGTTTAGGTTTTGCCTTTTTAGCAGTAACAATCCCAACTTTATTCAATTGTTTGTTCATTTCTGACAACTCGTTCAATATGAATGGTCAGATACAGTATTTCTTCCTTGGACAACACCCGATTATAAATCTTACGCGTATAGTCGCTGATCCTTACTGCACATGCATGTGCTTCCGGATACTGCTTGCTCACCAAGTCATGAAGCGGGTTATCTTCTTCTTTATCTTCAATCGCCGTTCCTTGCAACACACGTTGGGCAAAGAACTTCAGATGAGTTAAAAACCGATAATAACTTAATGAATCTTCATCAAGTTCAATCACAAAGCTACGTCTTACGATGTTAAGTATGTCCTTAACAATGTTTGTAATACTGATCGTTTCCCTCATCTCACCGTTCATCTGGGCATTAACCAGATGCATTGCAATGAATGCGCATTCGTCTTCGGGTAGCAGGACACCTAACGTTTCCTCAATAATCTGTAGCGCCTTGAGTCCAATGGCATATTCCTTCCGGTACATGCGCTTGATCTCCCAGAACAATGCGTTACGGATCTGCAATCCTTGACGATGTCGATCAATGGCAAAATGAATATGATCCGTCAGTGAAATGTAGATGCTTTCATGCAGCTTCTCACCTAACACCGTCTCGGCATAACGGATAATCTCATCCGAGCACTCGACATATTCAACCGGGATATCAGACAGAAGTGTTTTAAGTTTCTGTGATACTTCCTTACTTTCAAGCGAGAATATTTTTTCGACGAGACTCTCGTCAATCGATTCACCAGTATGCTTTTTGAAGGCAATTCCACGTCCCATAACGACCAGTTCGTTTCCTCCCGGATCAATTACGGTAACTACGTTGTTGTTCAGCACCTTCTCAATTTTCATTTCTTCACATCACCTTGCACCGTCAAAGTAGTAAAAGGCAAAACCAAAGCAGGTCACGAAATATGCCCCGCTTCTGGTTTTGCCTGATTGAACAGTAACAATCCAGTATTCATTAGCCTTAGGCCCATCTTACCATATAATTATCCATATGACAATGTTTTTGTGAAAGCGGTTAATGTGCGTTAATGTGACATCAGAAGGTGCTTGCACAACTATGCTTATAGAACTAGTATTTACTCGTTGTTGTTTTTAAGACTTGCGCCATTTGTACTAATAACTTCCTTGTACCAATGGAATGATTTTTTCTTGTAACGATCCAATGTTCCTGAACCATCATTGTTGCGGTCAACATAGATGAAACCATAACGTTTCTTCATCTCTGCTGTTGAAGCACTTACCAGGTCAATACAGCCCCATGACGTATAACCCATCACTTCTACGCCATCCTCAAGAGCTTCGCCCACCTGTACCAGATGGTCATTCAAGTATTGAATACGGTAATCATCGTTCACCGTTTTATTGCCATTTTCGTCCGTAATCAGCTCATCGACTGCGCCCAAACCATTTTCGACAATAAACAATGGTTTTTGATAACGGTCCCAGTATTTGTTCAAGGTTACGCGCAGTCCTTGCGGATCGATCTGCCAGCCCCACTCACTTGCTTTCAGATAAGGGTTTTGCACACCTGCGAACAGGTTTCCTTTTCCTTCGATACGTTTCTCGGGATCACCAGTCTCACAGATACTTACATAATAACTGAACGAGATAAAGTCTACGGTATGCTTCAGAATTTCAGCATCGCCATCTTCAAACTTAATATTGATATTATTCGCTTTGAAATAACGATTAATGTATTTCGGATAATACCCACGTGCATGGATATCAGCAAAGATATCATTGCGCTGTTCCGCATGCATCGCTGCAACCACATCATCCGGGTTCGGAGTTAACGGATACGTAGGCATGCTCAGTACCATACAGCCGATTTTGGCTTCAGGCATAATTTCATGACCCAGTTTCACAGCCAGGGCACTGGCTACCAATTCATGATGAATTGCTTGGTACAGATCCTGTTTGGACAGTTCTGCTTTTGGTGTATAGATGCCGCCACTCATGAATGGCTCCTCCAGGATGGAGTTGATTTCATTAAACGTCAGCCAATATTTCACTTTGCCTTTGAAACGGTTGAACAGCACTGTTACATAACGCTCGTAGAAATCGATCATTTTACGGTTAACCCAGCCATCATATGTTTTGGACAAATGCAGCGGTGTCTCATAATGAGAGATCGTTACGAGTGGTTCAATCCCGTATTTGTGGCACTCATCGAACAGGTCATCATAGAATTGCAGACCCTTCTCATTTGGCTCCAATTCATCACCTTTAGGGAAGATACGGGACCAAGCGATTGATGTACGGAACACTTTGAAGCCCATTTCAGCAAACAGTTTAACATCCTCTTTGTAGCGGTTGTAAAAATCGATACCGATCAGTTTCAGGTTATCTTCTGTAGGTGCTTCCGTTCTAGGCGTTGTAATCCCTTGTGGCATTACATCTTGAACAGACAGACCTTTGCCATCTGTATTATAAGCTCCTTCAAGTTGGTTGGCTGCTACAGCGCCGCCCCATAGGAAGTCTTTCGGAAATGGTGTAGTCATATCAATCATTCCTCTCATTATTTATCATTATAAAGTTGTTTATTGAACTTAGTTTGTTGGCAATTGTTCCAATCGTTGCAGAATCAGCTCCAGCTGAGCACCTGTAACCGACTTCGATGACTCAAATTGATCTTTGGAAATACCGGACATAATACCGGCTTTGGCACTATTTTGAACGGCTTCATAAGCCCAATGCTTATCATTCAAATCCTTGAACAATACTACAGTTGACTCGTCTGCATCATTCCAGCCGCGACTCGTCAAAATATGGTCTACGATCACTGCCATCTGTGCACGTGTTACTTCCTCTCCCGAGGCAAATATCTGATTGCTGACACCTTTCATCAATCCTGCCTTAGTCACTGTTGCGATGGCCTGACGAGCCCATTCAGGAGCAGAATCTGTGTACGGGTAAGCAGATTCGGATACTTCAGGAAGATTTAACTTGTCGGCAAGCACGAGGGCGATCTGCGCTCTTGTCACAGGCTCAGTTGGTTTTGTTCCATGCTCTATGTTACCTCCATCCTGTTCCCCTGTAGTTCCTTTGCTTAGTTGGAACAGGTCGGCAAGTACTTCTTTGTTGTCAAAAGCCGGTACCCATGACCAATGCTTCATGCCACCATACAGTCTTTGGCTATCCATGTATGCATCGTCATACAGCGTCATATTGACATGCTTGGCTCCAAGCTCAGTCAAAGCCTGATAAGCCAAAGAGCTTGTCCGGCTGTCAGTGGTTGGATCATTTTTGGCATGCATAATCCATACTGGGACATCCACAATATCTTTCAGTTCTTTTTTGAATGCTTCTACCGATCCGGTGTAATCCGCTACCGTATCCTTGGCCGCTACAATAATCGCTCCAGCAAACAGATCGGGATATTGTGTCAAGAAACGGAAGGCACCACCACCGCCACTGGAAACACCAGACAGATAGATCCGATTCGGATCAACTTCACCTTCAGCAACCAGCTTCTGGATTAACTCATATTGTGCAACAAAATATGCTTGCATTTTAGCCAGTTGTTCAGGGTTATCGTAAATTTTGAAACTGTAATTCTCGGGATACTGTACAGCAAGCACGGAAGTATCATACCCCGATTCTGTCCAGACTACTGCTCCACGATTAGCCGTAAGATGACTTCTACCATCCGTACCTACTTCTCCCCCGCCATGAAGCCATACGACAAGCGGTTGTGCGTTGGTGGAAGGACTACGCTTCAGACGGTAAGACAACGCTTCACCGTTGCTGCCCGTGTACGTACCTTTTTCAAAATCATCGACGGTTCGGGTAACAACCTTATCCACATTGGTCTCATCAAAAGATAGCTCTGGATACGTTTTGTTCGTAACCTTAAATTTTGAAATCATACCTCCAGGATATTTAAACGGCTCGACCTCCATATGGATGGTATGATCCTGAATCGTCAATTTTATCCCGTCATCTTCATACTCATTCTGTATGATCTCTTCCGCTTCATTTAAAGGATAGCCATCATAATTGCCAGTAATTTCGAAGTCTGAAGCTTTCAGATTCTGATATTTCTCCGGATTTGCTACAGTAATGTCAAAGGACTCTACCATCTCTCCAGGATCACCAACATAGGTATTGGCCTGGATTCGAGTAACCTGGTTGCTTTCCGCACCAACGGTTGCTGGCCAGATCACACTCAGACTTAGTGTCAGGGCAAGCATCCATCCCATACTTTTTGTGTTCATACTCCATCTTTTCAAAAGATATCCCTCCATATGTAATGTTTGCAGCACATAAAAAAGCGGACAAACGCTAATCAGCAGGCCCTCAGGAACATTAAATTCCATTAAACACTAACTGTTATATCAGGTTTGCCCGCTCAGAAAATGTGAGAACTACAGTTGCTCACCATTACTGGAGATTACGTTTTTGTACCAGTCGAATGAATCCTTTTTGGAACGTTTGAGTGTTCCGTTACCTTCGTCATCCAGATCCACGTAGATGAAACCATAACGTTTGGACATTTCGGAAGTGGACATGCTCACAAGGTCAATCGGGCCCCATGCTGTAAATCCAATCAGATCGACGCCATCTTTGATGGCTTCTTTCATTTGTTCAATGTGTTTTTTCAGGTAATCCACACGATAGGAGTCATGGATCGAACCGTCTTCTTCAACACGGTCATATGCACCCAGACCATTTTCTACGATGAACAATGGTTTCTGATAACGATCCCAGAAGTTGTTCAGGGTTACGCGCAGACCGATCGGATCGATCTCCCAGCCCCAATCGGATGCTTCCAGATAAGGGTTTTTCACGCCGCCAGTCAGGTTACCCGATGTTTCTTCCTTGTCTGCAGATGCAGATTTGGTTACGGACATGTAGTAGCTGAAGGAGATGAAATCAACGGTATTGTTCAGCAAGATCTCGTCATCGCCTGCTTCTTTTTGGATCACGATGTCGTTTTCTTCAAAATAACGAGCCATGTAGTTCGGGTATTTACCACGAGCATGCATGTCCGTGAAGAAGAGGTTAATCTGATTCTCGTGTTGAGCCAGACGAACATCTACCGGATTACATGTTGCTGCATAAGTTTCCATACGAGCAAGCATACAACCCACTTGGGAACCAGGCATAATCTCGTGAGCAAGCTTCGTTACCAATGCACTTGCTACAAATTGGTGATGCAACGCTTGATAAGTGGTTTGCAGTTTGTTGTCCACTTTATCGATCAGAATGCCGCCGCCAGTGTATGGGCTGAACAGCATTACGTTAATTTCATTAAACGTCAGCCAGTATTTCACTTTATTTTTATAACGGTTGAACACCGTTTCTGCATACCGAACATAGTGCTGGATTACTTCACGGCCAGCCCAGCCGTTATATTTTTGCGTCAAGCCAAGCGGTGTCTCATAGTGAGACAATGTAACGAGCGGCTCGATGCCATATTTCAACAATTCGTCGAATACTTCATCATAGAATTTCAAGCCTGCTTCATTCGGCTCTTGATCATAACCGTTCGGGAAAATACGTGCCCAGTGAATGGACAAACGGAATACTTTGAAGCCCATTTCAGCGAACAATGCAATATCTTCTCTAAAGTGATGGTAGAAATCGATACCAAAACGTTTCGGGAAACGTTCTTCAAATTTGCCGGAGAGGATCTCTTCGATTCGGGAAGAGGAAATTTCCATAGCATGTCCGCCTGTACGCTTCTCTTTGGGAACATGAGCGATCATGTCCGCTGTGGAGAGGCCTTTGCCGTCCTTATCGAATGCACCCTCCAATTGATTGGCAGCTGTAGCGCCGCCCCATAGGAAGTTTTCGGGGAATCCTTTTTTTGCCGTGGTCATGAACAACAACCTCTTTTCGAAATTTATTTTGGTTTTTCCAGGTAAAAAATGGTGTGATTTAGAGCAGAAAACAAGAAAAACCTAAACTCAAGGTAAAATAGCACCAAAAAAAGGAGCTTTCATTTCACCATCAGTTTAGGTTTTGCCTGTCTTCACAGTTACAATCCATCAAAAGATGTTATTGCATATTCTGTTGTGTTTGCTCTTGTAATGTAAGCGTAACATATCTATTTTGCAAAATCAACTTCACTGGATCATATGATCGTTCACACACTCTCACCATCGAAAAAATTAACGTGGCATACGCATAATCGCTGCCCTTAATGCCTGCGCTCCTTCCTCCGTTTCCAGGTAAACAGCGGGACTTTGGTCCCCTAAAGCCGGGATATCTTTCGCTATCCATTCAAAAACGTACTCCCCCATTTCACACAAAAGCACCCGACTTATATCTGCCGGGATCCCTTGTAATCGCGCACGTTCTACCCACGCAGGGTCCAACTTTTGTCCAAGTTCTTCAAACCCTTCGGAAAACGAGTCCCAGCTTGCCTGATTAAACTCCTTTAAATAGATACCTTTCATACTCATGTAATTTCACTCCCTGGATTGCAATTAATAACACCGAAGTCCTATCTGACACAATTCATCCTTAAGCCGCTTGAATCCGTTTCTGTAACAGGTAGACTTAATTTTAAATGTTTTTCGGGGGAAAGAACAGTCAAGGAGGATTCAATAATGACTCAGGAAGAAAACACATCCGGTTGGGATGCGATTGATCAATCCATGCGTGAATTGTATGGGGAACACGAGCCAAAACACTACGGCACTGCCCTTCCATATATTCTTGGAGGTCCCGATCCACTCGATGGCATTAGCGTTTATGAGGTGAACACACCTATGCCTCACTGGCATTTTGTTACCTACGGTTTCTCAGAATTATATGAAAAAGAGATGCATGATGCATCCAAAAGCGGGTATGGATTTGAAATCACCTTTCGTCTTACACGCAGTGAAGCAGAGACTGATCCGCCAGCCTGGGCGCTGAATCTGTTACAGAATGTAGGACGATACGTGTTCAACAGCGGAAATATCTTTCAGCCAGGAGATTACATGGACGCCAATGGCCCCATCTGTCTGGAATCCGACACTTTGCTGACAGCTCTCTCGTTTATTGAAGACCCGGATCTACCCGCGATCTCTACGCCTAATGGTTCAGTGCAATTTATTCAGATGGTTGGCATTACAGGTCGGGAACTGGAAATGATTCAAAGTTGGAATGCTCGTGGCTTCCTGTCTGCCTCCTCCATGTTCATGCCCAAATATGTGACGGATCTGATGAGAAATTCGTACGCAGATATTCCTTCGGTTATACAAGCGGTTGAGGATGGAATGGAACAGGACGGGTCCAGCACAGCATTTTTATTCATACAACAACTGGCTTGGGAATCTCCTCGCAAAAAATTGCTGCAAAAATCGATTCCGGCCAAACTCCAGCTTGGAGCCAAACAAGCCGTACTAGTTGGCACCATCCTTCGTAGCCGAATTTCGAAAGGTGCCTCTCTATCCTTGATCGGACCGGATACTAATATTCTGTTCGAAGCAGGAGAACATCCAGCTGTATTGGAATCGGACAGACAAGTTACCCTGACGGTGAACAAACAAATTGTTGATAAGCTGGCAGAGAACCTTCGCCCGTTTGAAGGAACATTTGAGATAACTTCATTGGATCATATTATCGTTCAGATTGTTAGAACAGAGATTAAGAACCAGGAAGGACACGTCATTCAAACGATTGGATGAGAACTGTGCAGCAAGGAGGAAACAACATGCCTGCCATTACATTTACCTCACGCCACGAAGAGTCTCCGACTTGCTCACATACAGCAGGAACGGCTCCGTTCGACTATTTACCAAAATCCAGTCTGGACAGGCTTCGTAAAATCAATCATTTCCTGATTCATGCATTCCAGAACAGTATCTCGGTCATCCAAGAGAATTTAACGGGCACTTATCTTTTTTTACTCACAGATAGCAACGGTGTGCTCCTCTCGATGAATTACAGTTCAGATCTTAAAGCTGTAGTAGAAGATTCCCCCATTCGTCCGGGCATGTTCTTCACTGCACAGAGCTGTGGAGTTAACGCCATATCTGTAACGATGGACAGCAACGAGCCTGTAGTGTTGCTGCCCGAGCAGCATGAAAGTCCTTATTTTCAAAGCTGGCATTGTTACGCCGCACCTCTGTTCATGGGATCGCAACATGTAGGTTATCTGGATGTGTCCACCATTAATGCAGATATGCAAGGTGAACTGATTGCCATTGCCAAGTTAATTCCAGCGTACATGCAGAACTGTTGCCAGAGTCAACAGACTGCTGAAGTGTGCGACAAACCGGCGGTGGAGTTCACCGAGCGTCAGTTAACCATTCTGGAGATGATAGCCGGAGGCCTCACGGTAAAAGCCATTGCTTTGAAACTAAAGATCAAGGAATGCACCGTGAATCATCACAAAAAAGTGATTTTCAACAAATTAGGTGTGCAATCCAGCACAGAAGCTGTTTCAATTGCCAGCCGAATGTCTTATGTATAGAAGACCCCTATAGATTCCTATAGGTAGTATATGAGAACGTTTGTGCTACAATTTAGGAAGCAGGCAACATGTAGAGAGAGAAACACACACACACACATTTCAGGAGGGTAATATGACAATTCCAAAAAAAGCTTCTTTATTCACCATGCTCATTATGATTATGCTGGTTGCAGCCGCTTGCGGTGACAAAGCAGATAACACAGCCGCAACAGAAGAGCCTACCCAGACAGAAACAACAACTGGAACTGATTCTGATACAGCGACTACAGAAGAAACAGAGAACACAGAACCAGCAAGCGAAGAGTCCAAGGAAACTGATAATTCCCAAGACGTTGAGCTGGGGACTACGGAAAAAGGTTCTTACACCAATGACTATTTCGGCGTATCTCTGAAATTCCCGGAAGCATGGGAGTTCCAGGATGCTGCAGGCATGAATGAGCTGACAAGTGCTTCATCCGAAGCGATTGCTGGTGATGATGAAACAAAGAAAAAACAAATTGAACTGTCTCAGACCAAAACATTGAATCTGCTTATGGCTTCAAAGTACCCATTGGACGGAGGTCAAGTTGGCCCTTCCGCTATGGCCATTGCTGAGAAAGTAAGCTTGTTGCAAGGCATTCGTACAGGTAAAGACTACCTGGAAGCAACCAAAAAATTCATGGTGGATAGCCAGTTCCCTTACGATTATAAGGAAATGACAACGGAAACCATCGGTGGTAAAGAGATGGATCTGATGCAAATCACGATGGATCCAGGTGACGGTTCAACCGTTACTCAAGATTACTATAGTACAATTATTGAAGGATATGCTTTCAACTTCATCTTCACTTACGTGGATGATAAGACCAAAGCCGAGATTGATACCATCAAGAAATCGGTTCAATTCAAATAATCGCTTTTGATTACTGCCATTATACAAAGAACATATAACTCAACCCCGATAACGATCTGTGGAGATCATCGTCGGGGTTCTTTTGTAGTTAAAAAGACTATATATTGCACTAGCTAGATATAGCTACCCAGTGCCCTTCCGTGACTTCTACCCACTTGGAATGTTCCAGATTATAACGGTCCTCTACTTCAACATTCTCTCTTGTTGTTTCTTTGACAACTTGTCTCTTTTTCTTCGCTTCTACCGCTGGGTCAGGCACAGGAATAGCGGACAGCAATGCCTTGGTATAGGCATGTTGCGGGTTGGAATAGAGTTCTTCACTCTCGGCCAGCTCCACAATTTTCCCGTTATACATGACAGCTACTCGGTCACTGATATGTTTAACCATGGACAAGTCATGCGCGATGAAGAGATACGTCAATCCGAGTCGCTGCTGTAACTCTTCAAGCAATTGTACGATCTGAGCCTGTATCGACACATCCAGTGCAGACAACGGCTCATCACATACGATGAATTCAGGTTCCACAGCCAGAGCTCGTGCAATACCGATCCGCTGTCTCTGTCCACCCGAGAATTCATGCGGATAACGCTGCGCATGAGTAGGATCAAGACCCACCATCTCCAGTAGTTCCTCCACCCGCTTCTCCCGCTGAGATGCTGTACCTGCAAGTTGATGAATATCAAGGGCTTCTCCAATGATATCCATAATCCTCATTTTGGGATTCAGAGATGCATATGGGTCCTGGAAGATGATCTGCATATGTCTGCGCATCGTTTTCATCTCCGAAGCTGACAAGCGATTGAGCGGGACTCCTTTA
The DNA here is from genome assembly GCF_038003195.1 of Paenibacillus sp. FSL M7-1414. Lineage (NCBI taxonomy): Bacteria > Bacillati > Bacillota > Bacilli > Caryophanales > Paenibacillaceae > Paenibacillus > Paenibacillus sp. FSL M7-1414. The sequence continues at coordinate 5,119,895 of NZ_JBBOOS010000001.1, forward strand.
AAGAGTACATCTCCACCTGTTGGCTCATGCAATCGCAAAATCGCACGCCCCGTGGTTGATTTTCCGCTGCCGGATTCCCCTACAACGCCGAGTGTCTCTCCTTGACGAATATGGAAACTGATATCATTCACAGCCTTTAAGGTGTTGCCTTTCCCCAGATTAAAATGTTGTCTGAGCGATTTCACCTCAAGCAACGGCTGATCATCCTCGAGATCTCTCGGGACCAACGATACCGGTTTTGGCTTTTTCTTCTGATCCAGACGTGGTAATGCATTCAGAAGTCTGATCGTATACGGGTGTTTGGGATTAGCAAAAATCTCTGTTGTAGTCCCGGTTTCCACGATCTGCCCTTCTTTCATAACAACAACCCGATCACACATGCCTGCCACTACGCCCAGATCATGCGTGATCAGGATAATCGATGTGCCCAGTTGATCTTGCATATCTTTCATCAAATTCAGAATCTGAGCTTGAATTGTAACGTCCAGTGCGGTTGTCGGCTCATCAGCAATGAGCAATTCAGGACGACAAGCAAGTGCAATACCGATCATGACCCGCTGGCGCATGCCTCCGGAGAATTCGTGCGGATACTGGTTGTAGCGGATTTCGCTGCGAGTTATCCCCACCCGCTCCATCATCGCGATCGCCTGTTTCTTGGCTTCCCTTTTGGATACCTTCTGGTGTTTGATCAGACTCTCGGAGATCTGTTTCCCTACTTTAATGGTCGGATTAAGAGAACTCATCGGGTCTTGAAAGATCATACCAATATCACGCCCACGAATGCTCTCCATCTCTTTCTGCGTTTTATTGGCCAGATCGACCCCTTTAAATAGAATCTCTCCTTTTTTCATCTGCGAAGGCGGCGATGCAAGCAGCCTCATAATGGAACGTGCTGTTACACTTTTTCCGCTGCCAGATTCGCCTACAATGCCCAGCGTCTCGCCTTTGCGCACTTCAAAACTCACTCCTCGCACTGCCTGAAACTCACTCTCTCCAGAATGAAAAGAGACCGATAGATCATTAACTTTCAATAAAGGTTCCATATCATCACCAGCTCTCATCCGTTTTTCCCATTTACTCATCTCATATGTATACCATTTAATTCCTTGACAATTGTTTAGACCCTAAATAATATATACTATATCAATCGGAATAATGCAATTTAAACCTGAATGAAAGGAGGCACGCTTGGTTTGAATCTTGCAGAAGGCAGCAGACTCACGCGGTTGGTGCACAATTTAAGTTTTATTTATGGCAAAATGCTGCTTCATCCTTCCTACCGATATGTTCTGTTCATTCTTGGATTACCGATCAATCTGGTCGTGTTTCTAATATGGCGTTCGAATCGAAAAAATGACGGCTGGGTAGCTGCCAGGCAGAAGGCTGAGCAAGAACTGCTCGCTTCTTCCTATCGGAACAAGCTGAAGTTGGAAGTCGAAGAACAGCTGCGACGCAAACATCGTTTTTTCCAGCAACAGGTCAGTGAGGAAGAATTCAGACGTCAGACCGAGGAATGGTTGGAAGAAACGGTTCAGAAAGAGTTGAAGGAGCGGACTTCTCGCATACTTCAGGAACAGGGAAGTCAACGTCTTACGATGGCCAATACATTCCACACCCTTATCGACAAACCGTGGTTTTTCGCGATATCCATTATTCCTGGCTGTCTGATGTATGGCATCCTCTTTTTGTATGGAAATCCTTATCTAAAGTACATATTTGAAAGAATACTGATGACGGTATTTGTCATTCTGGGCGTAGCCACACTCGTATTTACGATTTTGTATATGTCTCCGTTCAACCCGGCAGCTAACATTCTCGGAGAGACAGCAACGCAGGAACAGATTGCAGCATTCAATCAGGTGTATGGCTTGGATCAGCCTTATCTTACACAGCTCTGGAACAATATTAAGGGAGTTGCTCTCTTCGACCTTGGCAAGTCTTTTGCAGGAAATGAAGACGTAACAGCAACGATTGCAAGGAAGTTTCCAATTACATTGACGCTGGCGGTTATCTCCCTGCTGCTAGCACTCGTCATCGCATTGCCCATCGGTATCATCTCAGCGATTAAGCCTAATTCATGGTTCGATTATACGTTTATGTTCATCGCTCTGATTGGATTATCGATCCCGAATTTCTGGCAAGGACTTATTTTCATTCTGAACTTTTCGATCAAATTACAGTGGCTTCCCGCCACCTTCAACCCGCAGAACTGGCTGTCGATCATTATGCCAACCATTGTGCTGGGCACAGGACTTACGGCTGCGGTGGCACGGATGACCCGGTCTTCTACACTGGAAGTCATTCATGAGGATTATGTGATGACCGCCCGCGCCAAGGGGTTAAGCGAACGTCAGGTCATGCTGAAACACGCTGTACGTAATGCATTGATTCCAATCGTAACTGTGGTTGGACTTCAATTCGGAGCCATGCTTGGCGGGGCAGCAGTGACGGAGAAAGTGTTTAATATCAGCGGTCTCGGCAGCTATATTGTGGATAAACAATTCATCCCCGATATTCCGAGTATCATGGGCGGAGTAATCTACACAGCAATTACGATCTCCATTATCAATGTAGCGGTTGATCTGCTCTACGCTTTTATTGATCCAAGAGTACGCTCCAAGATGAAACAATATTAAAGTGTGTGTTGAACTACCTCTTAAAGCAGGTGTATTATGACAAACTCGTCCTTAACACAAGAAATTCGTTTCCGGCTTAAGTCTTCTCGAGAATACAGTCAGGCTAGCTTCGCCTGGATCACGTCCCTTCTCTTGACTGCCTTGTTGCTGTTCAACAGTTATGACTGGAGCGGGCAGACGTTCAAACCATTTCTGCTAACGATACTTGGGATCTATGTATTCTTCACACTGGTCCAAAGTGTCATCACCCTTCGGATTCGAAAAGACTTGATCCGTACAGGTACGATCTCTACTTTGACCCGCAGGTTAGCCTGGGTTCAGCTACTTGCCATCATTTCTGGCAACATATTTATCGTAACGGCAGCCTTTCATCTGATTCGAAAAGCCAGGAATGTGGAGTACACCTTTGCGGTATATATGCTGTTAACCCAGCTGTTCGTCATCGGTGTATCTGCGTTAAATGTTTTCAAACCCTATGTGGCTGACAACTTTCTGCCAGCTATGGCGGTGCTCATATTTATTCTGGTCATCGACCTGGTCGTACTGATTATCGTATCCCGATATAACGCGACCTCTATCCTCCCTCGCTGGATGATCGGTGTCAGTGTAGTACTGATTCTGACCTCAATCACAGGTAATGTATTTGCCCTATTGCTCGGCATTTCCATTATTGGGCGCATTCGCAGACAGGGGAAACAAAAATCAAACTTCTGGAATGATCTGTGGGAGCGACTTGCTCCGAATATGACTGCCATGTCCGGTTTGTTTTTTATCATTTTTCTGTTCTCGATATCGATTTGCAGCTTTTTTACTTTTGATTACAGCATGGCTGTGGAAAACAACTACTCCGCTCTGCTTCAACCCCCTTCCCTTGCGTATCCCTTGGGAACGGACGACTTCGGACGATGTTTATTTTCCCGGATTGTATTTGGTGCCCGGATCTCCTTAATCGTAGGTTGCATGTCGACCATCATTCCTGTGTTGATCGGTGGAGTCCTCGGAGCATTCTCCGGTTTCTACGGAAGGCATACGGATAACATCATCATGCGGCTGCTGGATATTCTCTATGCGATTCCGGGAATTCTGCTCGCCATTGCCATTATTGCGGCGTTTGGAGCCAATACGGTCAATCTTATTCTGGCGCTGAGTCTGGGTTCGATCCCAACTTACGCCCGTACCATGAGAGCCAGTGTGCTCTATGTATCTACTTTTGAATTTGTGGAAGCTGCACGTGCACTGGGGTACAACAATCGTACGATTATTTTCAAACACATTATTCCCAACTCCCTTGCGCCCATGATTATCAAGTCCACACTCACGATTGGTGGAGCTGTTATTGCTACCAGCAGTTTGAGTTATCTGGGACTCGGCGTGGAGCCGCATATTCCGGAATGGGGTAACATTCTGAAGCTCGGCAGTACATACCTGGAGACCCACTCTTATCTGGCGATTTATCCAGGCTTGGCTATTATTCTGCTGGTTCTTTCGTTTAACTTTCTGGGTGACGGTCTGCGTGATGCGCTTGATCCCAAGCTGGAAAAGGCATAACTGATTCGTCATTGAAATGAATGATATAGAAAAAAAAATTCACACATCACACATTCAAGATATGGAGGGTAATCCCATGAAAAAACGTACACTGATCTCATTACTATTAATTCTCGTCATTGTGATTTCCGGTTGCAGTGTAAAAACGAAAACCGAATCCCAGGCGGAGACCACACCAGCGGATACAACAGAAACTGCACAAAAACCGGCAGACATTGAACTGCTCGCCATGAGTTCTTCCGAAAATGATGTAAACATTGTCCGCGACCAACTGACTAAAAACGGCTTCAATGTGAAGCTGAACCTGCAGCCGGATTACGGTAGCTTCAAATCCCAGCAGGATGCAGGGAATTATGACATTGCCTTGTCCAGCTGGACAACGGTAACGGGAAATCCCGATTATGCGGTGCGTTCCCTTTTCAAAACAGGTGGAGATTACAGTATCCTTGCGGATGGGGAACTTGATAAACTCATCGATCAGGCAGCTACTCAAACTCCGGATGAGTACAAAGACACGTACAAACAATTGGAAGATCGCTTGGTAACGGATCAGGCGTATATCGCTCCTTTGTACATTTCCCTGAAAAGTCAGGCTGTGAACCAAGACATTCTGAATGTCGACACCGTTCGTCTCTCCAAATCCCGCGCCATGGCTTGGGAACCGATTGAGTTCAAGGACAGCTCCAAAAATGCCACAGACCCGTTGATTCTGACGCAAAGTGCATCCGTACTGACTTCCCTTGATCCCATCAAAGGAAACGACGGCTCCATCAACCAGTTGAACACCAATATGTATGTACGTCTCGTTAACCTGACAGATGACGATCAGCTGACAGCAGAAGGATCACTATCCCATAATTTCAGTATTGCTGAAGGTAATTCAGACTACTACTTCATTCTCAGAGACGATATCAACTTTGCGAAGATTGATAACAAAAAAGCTGTAGATACAGGAGAACGTGTCGGTGCAGATGATGTGATCTTCTCCCTGGATCGCGCTAAAAATAAAGATTCCGTTCCGGATCACCGGACGTACAGTCTGCATGAACACATCAAAGAAGCTGAGGTTGTAACGGATCTGAGTGCATTGCAATCCATCAAACAATCCAGCGGTAACGGCACAATCCTCGAAGCATTGGAACAAGGATTGGGTAGCAAAATTACAGAACTCGTGACGGACAAAACCAAAGCAGATAATAGCGCAGGTAAATATCAGGTCGTTAAACTGACAACAACTGAACCTTTCCCGCAAGTACTGAACTACCTGGCTCACCAATCTGCGGGTATCGTGTCCAAAAAACAGGTGGAGAGCATCAACACATATGATGTAGCTTCCTTTGACGTCAACAAAGATATTCCTTACGGTGATCAGAACACCGTGACTGAAGGCGCAGCATACAATAACACCCTTTATACTAGCGGACCTTATATTTTGTCTTATAAAAATGACTATGAAGGTGTATTCTTAAAAAATCCGGCTTACCGTAAAGGCACGGAAGATGAGCCGAAAATTGCTCAGGTTAACGTCCGATTCATCGCGGATGCAGACAGCGCCCTCTCTGCTCTTCGCAGCAGTGAAATTCACTTATACTACGGTGTACCTGAAACCAAGTATGACATCATCGAAAATGACAGCAAACTGAAACTGCAAAGTCTGCCAAGTAACGCTGTCTCCTATCTGTTGTTTAATACGGCCAATCGTGAAGTTGCCAAGAGCAGTGACCTGAGAAAAGCCGTGCTGTACTCCATTAATCAGGATGAGATTTTGAGTTTCTACAAGAACAACAAACTCAAAGCATACTCCACAGTAAGCCCGCTCGTTCAGACCGGGAATGAATTGAAAGCTGATCCTGCAAAAGTAAAAGAATTCTTGAGTAACTACAACGCCTCCAAGTAAACGCATAACAAAAAAAGGTTGTCACCAGGATCATCTATTTGATCCTGATGGCAGCCTTTTTTATTCTTCCAGCACACGGCAATCTGCCAGAACATCGGGATAGTTTCGCATGCTGTCCGCATCAGTAATTTTGCGAATAACTCTGCACGGTACGCCTGCTGCAAAAGAATGCGGTGGAATATCACGAGTCACCACGCTACCTGCTCCAATCACACAGCCGTCTCCAATCGTTACGCCCCCGCACACTGTGACGTTTGCCGAGATCCATACATAGTTTCCAATCGTGACCGGTTTGGCATAACATAGCGACTTCACATCACCGTTCTGGTCCACCATCTGTCTCCGCTCGCTGGCAATCATGGGATGAATGGGGGTAACAATCGTAACGTTGGGTCCAAAACTGGTATAGTCCCCGATCGTCACTTGCGCGTCATCTTGTATCGTCAGATTGTAATTACCAAAGAAATGCTCGCCTATCCGGGTATGCACACCATAATGAAAAAAGATGGGACCTTGCATGAATCCACCTTCACCGATCTGTCCCAGTAACTGTTGTAATATCTGATTCCTCTCCTCAGTCTGTTCTTCAAAGGTCTGACTGTAACGCTGACTGAGATTATGGGCTCGCCTTTTGATGATCTTTAATTCGGGATCACTTGGACTAAACAACACGCCCTTCATGATTCTCTCTTCTTCACGCATCATGAATCCTCCTCTACAAGGGTTAGCTTATAAAATAAAAGCCACAGACATGGCCTGTGGGTTATAAGGCTTCTGATAAAATGCCTGACTTCAACGCCTGAAGCACCATTCCTCGTAACCCAGCATCAAAATCATGTTGGAACGAATCCTGATGTACAATCTCGGGCAATGACGGCATGGGGTGATCCTTCCCGTACTGCTTCCACGCCAAATCCAGCTCTTCTCTCTCCACCCGTTCCTGATAAATGACAATCTGGTGCGGGGCAACGACGGCATTAATCGTTTGCAAGATATGACATACCTGCACTACAAAATCATCTTTGCTCATGTCACGTTTCCAATCAGGTGAATAAGGAAGATACTTGATCTCACCAAACATCCCGTTTTTCCCGCGGATCATCTGTCCATTCAACATCATGCCCATACCCGGCGGGTATCGGTTCGGAAAATAAATTCCTGCTACACTCCGTTCCTTCATATCCGCATGCTGTGCACAGTATCCGCTAATCGCTGCATTCACATCATTCTCCACGAGAACGTTCAGTTGGAACTCGCTCTCGATCTCCCGTATCAGATGTGAATGGATAAGCTCTTCATGACTGCTCACCGTGATGTCCCCATCCACGGCTTGCCCCGGAATACCGATGCCGATCATATCAATGGAGGGATACTCCTTAATGAAACGTGCGATAAGTTGCAGCATATGCTGTTTATCAAAAGCAGGCAAGATGCGCTCTTCCTTCAACACAACCTTATTCTCCAGATTCATGACCGTTGCCGAAATCAACTCCTGGCCTTTCATCTCTTTGATGTAAAGAACCAAAGCAAGCTTGAAGTTATAATTATATCGATATGCCTGAGCAGGACGACCGCCGTTAGAGGGAACCACTTTATCCTGGAACAACTCTCCGCCATCACATAATTCCTGAATCAGCGCATTAATGGTAACAACACTAAGATTGGTTAATAAAGCTAATTGCGGTTTGGTCGCCGTCTCAATCTGCTGCATGACTTCACGCACATTATTCAAATTGATGTATTTCATCATTGTAGCGTTGGCTTTTTTCATAACCCTCTCGTTTCTACTCTGGTTCAATTGAGCCAAAGCAATGGTATGGATGTCATTCACACCATATCATAACATAATGCCTTACTCGAACACATGAGTTCCATCGTGTTGGAAAAGGATCGAAATCGGCCGAGCTACTTTGTTCACTCAAACAAATCATCCATCGATTTCACAGGTTTCACTTCAATCGATTGCTTTGACAAGACCATACTTGCATAGGTACCTGCCCATATTATAACTGCCATAATAACGTAGACCATCCATACTTACCTCCCTGTTTCATACGGATTAGGATTTTACGATACTTACCACATGTGACTATTCCTCTAGTTAATAAACAAACTTTATAAAGTATATTACGTAAGTATGCGAGGATAATAGTTCTTTGTCAATATGATTTAGATTTATCCGAGCCCTTTTCAGTCCAAGGAACATGTGGACAACAAGACTACAACAACGCGTATTATCTCGATGCCCATAAAAAATAACTGTCGAAAGAATCATTCAACGATTCTTTCGGCAGCCGTTTGTTCAATATACAAGCAGTTTATTTTGAATATATTCGTTGTACCCCGGGCAATAAGGTCACAACTTGAATACCCACTCCCCATGCAAAATAGACCAAGTGAATGATAGAGACATCCTGAATCCAGTACACCTGCACCATAATCCAGATGATGAGAGCAAACCCCGTATACAACGAAAAAGTCCAAGCCCAATAGCGGTCAGGATAGAGATTCAGTCTCTCACCCAGCCCCCAATGAACGTAGCGGATGAGCGAAATAGCAATCATTGTAGGCATCATGCCAAGAACCAGCAATAGGATGATCCCCGGGAACAAAAAACTGGAAAACGGGGAATCCCCCAACAAAGATGCGGGCAAATTCACCATACTTCCGGATGGGTCTATGATTAAAATGCCGCCTCCAACAATCGCCCCAATCCCCAGCATTCCATGCATCAACATAAGTAACCACGATCTGCCTATACGCTGCTTCATCATGAATGGCTCCTTCCGTTCTCTCGTTACTCAACCTCATATATGGACGATTATGCTCAAACCCTTTAGTACCATTCTCACACATGCCACGTATTGTTCCTGTGCTTCTTTTCACTATATTGATCTCGAAAATCATTCGTAATGGAAAAACTTGATAAAAGAACGTACGTTCGGTATAATGAAATTATCCTGAATAAGCGAGAGGCAGATATGGACGACAAATTTATTAAGGAATTACGCGAGATTAGTCGGGATGACAGACGAAGATCGGAATTTATGATTCAAGGTTTGAAGGAAACACTGCAAGAACGCAAAGAAGAAGGCATACTTAAGCGCTGGATACGGCGTAAGAAAACAGAGAAAAAAATCTCTCAAAGATTTAATCAAGATCCTCACTCGGATCAAAAGTAACAACATAAAAAGGAGGCGGAATACGCCTCCCTTGCTATTTACATATTTGAATCATTTAGACTTTGTTAGTTGTGACTTAACCCATAAGTTTGCCAAAATACAATTTTTTGTTTCCAATAGGTCAAATCCCAGCTGGACTTGGTTCCTGATAAGCTTACTTACCTGATTTCTTATAAAGGGAGTGAAAATATGACAAATACTTCGGGCTCAATATCAAAAAAGAAGGCGATAATTCTGGTGACAGGAATGTCGGGTACAGGTAAAACAACGGTTCTGGGCGAACTTGCTCATAGGGGGCATAGAGTTATCGACACCGATTATGATGGTTGGAGCGAGAATGTGGATGGTTCTGGGTGGTTATGGAACGAGAATCGAATTGATGAGCTGCTCACTGAACATACCAAAGGTACTTTATTCATTTCGGGTTGTGTATCAAATCAGGGGAAGTTTTACCCGATGTTTGATGCAGTAGTGTTGTTAAGTGCCCCCCTCGAAGTAATCCTTGAACGTATAAATTCCCGTAAGACAAACGATTATGGAAAAACTGTCAATCAACGTGAAGAAATTATACAAAACGTCGCTAGTGTTGAGCCTCTCTTACGTGCTGGAGCTACTGTTGAGATCGATACCAGGAAGCCGCTTGATGAAGTTGTAAACGAGCTTGAGCTCATTGCCAACTCCACTAGCTGATCACTTCTTCGCAACCCCTTTTACTGTAGAATCCTCACTTTTCAAAAAAAAGAAAACGAACTATCTATTGATAGTCCGTTGAAATTATTTAGAGTTGAAGCCATCTAGTCACTTCTTCAGATATAAGATTATTCTGACGATGTGTGACAGGCATTTCACTGATTTGTAATAAAAAGTAACTATCATGCGTACGCAGACACTCAAGAAGGTACTTATCTAACAAATCAATATCATCAGCTGTTTTAATTAAATACACTCTGTCATGAAGATGTTTGACCTCAAACAGGTGCTCAAGATGAAAGTTTATACACTCCTCGGTCCATCCTTCATTTTTAGGCTTATAAGAAAACAAATAGAGTTTAGATATAATATTCGCCCCCTTTTACTCTTATAGCCCGCCTTCTTTTGAAGCAGTTTCCTTACGTGGCTTAAATAATACCTTTAACATTGGTGGAGCTATTAAAGTTGTAAGTATCACCATTATAACAACTGAAGTGAAGTATTCAGGTAAAAGAAGCCCTGCTTGTATACCAGTTGAAGCAATAATTAATGCAACTTCTCCTCTTGATACCATCCCAGCTCCTATAGCAAAAGAAGATACATTGCTGAATCCTGTAATCTTTGCTCCCAATGCACCGCCCAGTAATTTAGTCAAGACAGCAGCAATGGTTAGAACGACAAGGAATCCTATCTGTTGTCCTACACCTTCAAATGAAACATTGAGGCCAATGCTCACAAAAAAAACGGGAACAAAAATTGAATATGCAATGGGCTCGACCTTTTTTTCAACAACATTCTTAAAATTCGTTTGTGAGATTGCAATACCGGCAGCAAATGAACCAATTATACCGGCCATACCCATCAAATCAGCAAAGTACGCAAATCCAAAACAAATGAAGAGTGCGATTGATATTATGGGTTCTGTTACCTTAAGAGTTGATAGCCACTTCATAACACGAGGAACTATAAATACCCCTGCAACAAACACACCTATGAAGAACAGCACTTTCTTCCCTACTAAAAGTCCTAACGATACATCCTGATCTGTACCCAAGAAACTCATCATAAATGCCAAAAGAATAACAACTAAAATATCGTCAACTACAGCAGCTCCGAGAATAGTTGTGCCTTCTTTTGAACTTAAACGATCCATATCCTTCAGCACTTGTACTGAGATGCTTACAGATGTTGCACTGAATAAAACCCCCATAAAAAGTGCATAGTTTGTAGATAATCCAAACAAATCTGCTACTCCAAATCCACCGATAAAAGGTAGGATAATTCCACCCACAGCAACGGCAACTGCTGATCTCCAATTTTTCTTTAACTGATCTAAGTCAGTTTCTAATCCAGCAATAAACATAAGTAATAATACACCTATTTCAGAGACATAATGAATGAACTCATTATTATCAATCCACCCCAGAATTGCAGGTCCCAATATAATGCCGATAACCAATTTTCCAAGCACAGAGGGTTGGCCCAATCTTACTGATACATGTCCTGCTATTTTTGTACTAACAATGATTAAAGCCAAATACCATACAAACTCCATTCTATCTACTCCTCAACAACAACAGATCAAACAATGCGAACGCGTTCCCTAACATAATAATAGACCTAAAAATGCAGGTCAATATAGCTTTTAAACCGCCATAAATAGCCCTACAACCCCTATAATAACCATCATTAATCCCTGTATACGTATTTTTAAGATAAGCCATTAAAATAAGTATCAGAGGTGTTTTTTAATGTGTAAAAGTAACCACAATAAACCATAAGAGGATCATATGTAATCAAACTCGTCCTCATGGTACATTTTGCTTCGCTTAAAGACGCCCTTATGAATGGCAGGTAATCTAAGTATCTTGTTTGGTCTTTGTAGCTTGGATTAACTATCTCTACACTTGTTAAATTAACCTGCCCGTTAGCTTAACTAAAAAACAGCCGACTATTTAGCCGGCTGTCTACTTGAGTATCATTCTGAGTTCTGTGCCTGATTTATCTATTTCAGCTTTTGATCTAGCTAGTTTTACGGCAAAATGGCAAAAGACCGGACTGGAAAACCAGAAGCTTTCTCCGCTTTGGGTACAATATTGAAAATAACAGCGCCCTTGGCCGGCACCTGATCCAGGTTTGTTAACAGCTCGACCTGGTATGTATCCTGGGCAAGTACATAATATTCTGCCAGAAGTGCTCCATTCTTCTGATAATCCACCGCTGAATCCGTGTCAAAGGTTTCATGACCGATCGCCTGTATTTTTCTTTCCTCGAATAAAAACATGAGCGCACTAACCGACCATCCGGGTGCATGACTGTTGCCCTCCGCATCCTTGTTATCAAATGTTTCATGGTTAGGCCAGCGTTTGCTCCAATCGGTACGTAAGGCTACAAAGCTTCCAGCTTCAATCACTCCATGCAGTCTTTCAAATTCAAGAATATGTTCCACATCCAGTGTGAAATCCGGATTGTTCTTTACTTCGGCGGATTGGTCAATGACCACAAGTGGCAATACAAGCTCCTTCAAACCTAGTTCATCCAGATACCGGGCATCCCGAACGAAGTGGATCGGCGCATCAAGATGTGTCCCGTATTGACCCGGGAACTTGAAGCTCTGGGCAAAGAAACCTTGATCGTGATCAAACAGTGTATCGAATTGTGCTGCCTCAAAAGCTGAAAAATGTGGAGAGCCTGGACCAAACGTATGGGTCAGATCCACCCATTTCTTTTCTTTTAACAATTGAATGGCTTGAATGAGTTCGTTGGACATCCTAATCACCTCATGCACAAAATGGAATAAATTTCTCCTATTATATCTTATTCCACTACAATTGGGGAGCAGTCCCTATATTGGTTCTTAGGGCTGTTAATTTTCAAATTTAAAAACTTCACTGACCGTAGATGTCAGTGAAGTTAATTTATAATACAAGAGTAATCCATTCAATCATGAAAACAAAAGGAGCATGTATGATGCAAACGAAGAACGTATATCTATATGTATTTGATACGATGGCAGATTGGGAGGTAGGCTATCTAACTGCTGAATTGAACTCGGGAAGGTATTTCAGGAAAGAGATCCAGCCTTTACAGGTCGTAACCGTAGGCGTGGATAAACATCCGGTAACTACCATGGGCGGATTGAACATCCTTCCTCATATTTCTATTGATGAATGTACATTGAAAGGTGACGATGTCATCATTCTTCCAGGAGGAAACACCTGGATGGATACCATCCATGATCCCCTATTGAAAAAAGTTGCTACCTCTATAGAAGAGGGTACGGTTATTGCGGCGATTTGCGGTGCGACAGTTGCACTTGCAAAAATAGGGATACTGGATTCCAGACAGCATACAAGCAATGATTTAGAATACCTGAAGATGATATGCCCAGATTATACTGGAGAAACCTATTATGTAACGGAGCCTGCAGTAACCGATGGAAATCTAGTTACTGCATCTGGAATAGCTCCGTTAGAATTTACAATGCATGTGTTAAAGCTGTTGAATGTCTTTGCACCAGAAACCTTACAGGCCTGGTACAATCTATATCAGACTCATGAGTCCAAATACTTCTACGAGTTAATGAATTCTATTGCACCTGAATAACCAGTTTCCCGCGGGTATGATGGGTTTCACTCTTCTCATGTGCTTCCCTTACTCCCTGTTGAGTTAGCGGGTACGTTCCATCAATAATCGATTTGAGCTTGCCTTCCGCAGCCAGTTCAGCCAGCTGATCCAGTTGATCCCCTTTGGGCTCCATCATGAAGACGTTGGCCGTTACTCCGGCTTCCTTGGCAAGCTTCTCATCCGGTTGTTCCACCAAGGATACCAAATGCCCGCCAGACTTTAACACCTTGAAGCTATCGCGCTGAATATCACCGCCCATGGTGTCCAGCACAACATCATAACCGGAGAGAATCTCCGAGAAATCTTCTTTTTTATAGTTGATAAAATGATCTACACCCAACGAACGAAGCAACGCTTCGTTTGATTCACTTGCCGTGGAAGCCACTTCAGCGCCGAGGGACTTGGCGATCTGAATGGCATACGTTCCCACACCACCTGCACCAGCATGAATGAGTACCTTCTGCCCTTTGCCTAAACGTCCGTGATCCACAAGTGCCTGCCATGCCGTCATCGCAGCCAGCGGGATCGCTGCCGCTTCCTCAAAGCTCAAATTCTCCGGTATACGGGCAATAATGTCTGCATCAACAGCAACATATTCTGCATAGGTCCCGAATTGACGCGGACGTGCAAATACCCGATCACCTTCTCTGAACCTCGTGACATTTGAGCCTGCTTCAGCCACAATACCGGCAACATCGCCGCCCAGAATCAACGGAAAATTCTCCGCTACTTCTTTCATATAACCTTGTCTGATTTTGAAGTCTACCGGATTCACCGACGTGGCATGTGTTTGGATTAATACCTGATTAACTCCACATGTTGGCTTGGCTACTTCTTGTTCCTTCAATTGTTCCGCTCCACCAAATTCCTCAATCACAATTGCTTTCATTAGAAATCCCAGCCTTTCCATTGATTATCGTTATACTCTCTCTCCCTTCATTACCCTTTCCCAGCGATCACTTGACCTAATCATTCAAAATTCACAGCAATCTGGGATTCACAAGCCCGTTCAACAATCGTGATATAATGTCGATTATCGATTACGTTAAATCTTAACCCAATAACTGAACAAGCGAGGTAACACGATGGAAGTAGAAGTAAGTACATTACATGCATTTTCGGACAAGGCTCATGGCGGAAACCCCGCAGGTGTTGTTTTACAAGCAGCGTATTTGTCTGAAACCCAGATGCAGGAGATTGCCAGACAAATCGGTTTTTCAGAGACTGCGTTTGTTATGCCATCGGATCAGGCTGATTTCAAAGTGCGTTATTTCACTCCAAGTGATGAAGTCGATCTATGTGGACATGCCACAATTGCTTTATTTTATCTAATGAAGACACAACATCTCGTTAATGTTGGTACATATACACTGGAAACACTGGCCGGAATTCTTAAAGTTGATATCGAAGTCAATGGAGAAGTCTATCTGTCTCAGACGTTGCCGGAGTTTGGGGAGATCGTGGATCGACAGCAGATTGCCGATTCATTACGTATTTCTATGGAGGATTTGCATTCCGAGCTACCTGTACAGATCGTATCTACCGGGCTACCCGATATCCTGATAGCTGTTAGGGATGTTGATGTTCTGACCAAAATCGACCCTGACTTCCAGCGTATCACTGAAATAAGCAAGGCTCATCATGCCATAGGTTATCACGTGTTTACACTCGAATCAGATGATATGGACGTTCTGGCAGAATGCCGTAATTTTGCACCGCTTTATGATATACCGGAAGAGAGCGCAACTGGCACATCCAATGGTGCAATGCTCTGTTATTTATTCCAGTACAACCAGCTTACAGATCCTCATCTTCACACGTACACGATCAGACAAGGGTATACCATGAACCGCCCCTCCGAGATCCGAGCCAGATTAACTTTGAACAGCTCTAATGAAATCACACAGATTCAGGTTGGCGGTAGCGCAGTTCATATCAGAAACATTCAAAAACACCTCCCTTAATGGAAGGTGTTTCACGTACTTAGGATATGTAAACTATCTTATGCGAAGCAGTGTAGTAGCCTGTGGTCATCATTGAATTTGTTGTAAAAATCGTAGTACCGCTACCTCCAACTGGTTCAGTCCTGGCTGCTCTATAGGAAAATGACCTGCCCCTTCCAAGATCACACATTCCTTGTCCACCACCAGACGATCAAAAAAAGATTGGCTGAACCTGATCGGTGTCATGGGGTCCAGTTCAGGGTGAACCAACAGGACCGGACACTGATTGAACTGTTCCGGGCTTACCTCCGGTTTTTTATTAAGGAATGTTCTTAATAATTCCAACGGAATACGTGTAGCTGCCGCTTGTGGATCATTCATAATAAGCCGGGTTAAGTCCTTGTTATTAGTAATCAGTTGCATTCGGGATACCTGTTTGACCGAAATACGTACATGATCCAGCAGACCAGGGAACAGATCCATCATCCGTTTTCCCGCCCGGCTTACCAGACGATTCGGTGCAAGCTGATCTCGCATTTCCTGATTACTCGTGTCTACAAATGTAGTTGCGATCAAACCCTTAACACGCTTGCTGCGTGCACTGGTGTGATAGGCAAGCATACCTCCGATGCTACTTCCCAATACAACGATTGGCTTGCCATCATTCTTGTATTCCCGTTCGATGAGTGACACAAGCAGCTCTATCCAAAGTTCGTAGTTAATACGTGTACCAGACATTGCGTAACTTAACCCATATGGCGGAAGATCTGGCGATACCACCTCGTATCCATGTCGCTGCAACATACGGGCATACGGAGCGAGCAACCTGCCATTGCCTCCCGCACCATGAATGAACAGAATTTTGATTGAAGACTCCGGCGCAGGTAAACGATCGATATGCAGATGAACCCCATTTGACTCCCACCATTCTTCCTCAGGAGTTGTATGCTCCCCTAACCTCACTTCTTCCGGGAAAAAGCCCTGATACTGTTTCCAATAGGGATGTGTTGTCTGATATGAAGGCAAACTTTTTTTCATACGTTATATTCTCCTCTTTTCGTATACAAAAAAAGCCGTACAGTGTACGACTTTTCGTTAAAAATACGTCTATGACCATACTTCTTTTTATAACACCTTCGTATATCTGTCAATCGGGAAACTGTACATTGCCCGGTACGATATAGGCACCACCTGACCCATCATTAGGCAGAGCCGGGATCGTGTCATTTAATACCTGACCGCGAATATCGGTAATACGAACGTTTAATTTTTCTTTGC
Source organism: Paenibacillus sp. FSL M7-1414 (assembly GCF_038003195.1). NCBI lineage: Bacteria > Bacillati > Bacillota > Bacilli > Caryophanales > Paenibacillaceae > Paenibacillus > Paenibacillus sp. FSL M7-1414. The sequence goes on from NZ_JBBOOS010000001.1 coordinate 5,136,696, forward strand.
CCAGTCCAGTTCCGAGGAAATGATTATAGTCTTGCTTTTCAAGATTGAGCCACGTGCCATCCTTCTGTTTCACTTCGAACTTCAGCACCGGATATTTGTGATTACGAACCTGAATGGCTGCCCACCACTGACTGCTGCCTTCCTTGATCCGATAGGAGACGTTGCCTTGAATTGGAGCTTTGACCACTTTCCAGCTGATATCGATTTTACCTGCCTTTGGGTCACCGATCAGGTTAAAGGCATTCGGTGAGAGATCCAGCGCTCCGCTGGCGCCTTCTGGATAGAGGTCTGTTACATAGACGGTTGTTTTGCCTTTAGGACCCTGCACCTCGAGATAGGCTCCCGCTAAAGCGGCTTTGACACCGTTATAATTGAGTTGGAACGGATTAAGTGCAGTAATCTTCATGTCTGCCGGGATGGGATCAAGCAACACTGCACCTCCCGAGTAACCTGAGCCTGTATACGTCGCGTAACCCTGATATGTATCGTTCCATGCGGCAGATGCAGGTAGAGCAAATAATACGAGACTGAGCAACATCCCTGTACCGGCCCATTTTAACCGTTGAAATCTACTTTTCTTGTTCATGAGCTATTCCTCCTCGTTCGTTCTCGTGTACATAGTGCGTTCAACTGCTAAATTTGAATATAACATTATTTTACATAATAACTTCTTATTTTCAATCCCTCTCTACCAAATCACATCTATAGTCCTGCCTCTGGACTTGAACATTCACGACCACGCACAAGATATGGATACATACCATAATTTGGTGGAATAGGTATAATAACAAGGCTGTATTCGATGGGTTCCCCGTAATAAAAAAACGCCACACCCCGGAGTAATTTCGCTCTCCAAATGGTGTGGCGCCTATTAAACACTACGGTCAGAATACCCTATCTGTCCTAGGACAGACAGCGTTTGACTCAACCCGTTTCCCTTCGTTTCATCCGCTTCCTTAGCCGCGCATACGATGCGTAAATCCGCGGAGATTCTTTGGTCAGGATAGGCCCCAGCACAGCCAGAATTAACACATACAACACGGCAAACGATTGGATGGATGCCATCAGCCCTCCGGCCTTGCCGATGTTCGCCATGATAATGGAGAATTCGCCCCGGGAGACCAGGGTAAAGCCCACATTCAACGAGGCCTTAGGGCTCATTCCAGCCAGTCTGCCAGCGATCATACCTGCACCATAGTTACTGGCAATCGTCAGAATAACGGCAATAATCGTCATCCCAACAGCTCCGCCAAGTGAAGCCGGCTCGATGGTCAGGCCAAAACTGAAGAAGAAAATTGCACCAAAAAAATCTTTGAAAGGCATGATCTGATGTTCAATCCGACTCACATGTCTTGATTCGCCCAAGACAAGCCCCATCATCAACGCTCCAATAGCTTCCGCTACGTGCAGCGTCTCCGAGAAACCTGCTACCAGGAAGAGCAGTGTCATGACGGTAAGCAGAAACAACTCTGATGACTTGATATTCAGTGCCTTATCAATATATTTGATGCTTTTCCTGCCAATAATCAGGAACAGCACAATAAACAGCAGGGCAGACAGCGATACTAACAGAACACTTAAGAATGAAGTTGCCCCGCTGAGCACAAGCCCGGTCAGGATGGAGATATGAATCGCGATGAACAAGTCATCAAACATGATCATGCCCATAATAATCTCTGTTTCAGGGTTTGCCGTGCGTTTCAGATCAACGAGCACTTTAGCTACAATGGCTGTAGAAGAGCTGGTCATGATCCCGCAGACAACAAGTGTCTCCTGAAGGGGCAGATCCATGAACCACCCCAACAGCAATCCAGAGACAAAATTCAGGCCCACATAGAACATGCCCCCGGTCAGAATGGCTTTGCCAGACTTTAATAACCGGGAGACCGAGAACTCCAAACCCAGATAAAATAGCAGAAACAAAATGCCAAGCCTGCCCATAAATTCAATAAAGGTCGAACTTTCGATAAAACGTAAATCCACTATGCCAATCTGTGGTGCATGTGGTCCAACGGCCATACCAATCAGGATATAGAAAGGAATGACCGAAAATCGTAATCGTGAAGATATCAGCCCAGTAAGTGTAATCAGCGCAACGGCAATTCCCACTTCGAATATGAGCATATCCATAGGCTAAGTCCGTCCATCAGTTAACAATTGTTTGAGATGTTTGATCTGATTCCGTTCACCGGCAACTACAATTGTAGCTCCAGCGGTAAAAGCATAATCCGGGCCTGGATTAAAATGCTTCTCCTTATCCTTGGTTACAACAGCGAGAATTACGGCGCCCGTGGCCTGACGGATATCCAGTTCACCAATCGTCATGCCTACGCTTGCGGCGTGAGGCTCAATCCGTAGCCATTCGATTAACAGCCCTTCAAGCATTACTTCACGCTCATCCTGAAACTTCGGTTTATAGGTCATACCACCAACAATAGCGGCTACCGCTCGGGCTTCATCATCGTCCAGGGTGACAAGAGATACCATATCACCCACCTCTTCAGGTGTATCCCCTGACTCCATATGGAACAGGTCTCGTCGCTCGTCGTTATGAATCACTATGACCAAATGCTCACCACTACGGGTATGCAGCCAGTATTTACGTCCAATCCCTGGTAAGTCCGTCTCTTTAAAGTGCATGATCTGCACCCCCTAGCGCCGGCTCGTTCAAGGTTTCGCTCCTCAGCTCGATCCCCGTAATGCGGATTCTCATGGAACCTGATGGTGTATGAACAGACCTAATTTCCCCTACACTGCCAAGCAGTAATTGACTCCCTACTGGAGAGAGGAAGGAAATACGCCCCTCATCAGGATTGGTATCCTCTGGCATGACAATCATGAACGAATCTGATGTATGAAAATCGATATATTCAAAATCAATATGACTACCGATCAATACCGCCGAGTCCAGATCTTCATCCGGGCCCAGGAGCAGTTTTTCCACATACTCCTTATATGCCGACAATTGTTTTTCCAATTGTATCCGCTCTGGATCACGCACGTCGAAATAGGCGTCGAGAAATGTTCTTTTCTCTTCACCGAATGTAAATAGCTGGCTCACCAGCTTCTCTCTGCAATTATGGCGGGAAGTCCTATGGTTCATAATAGATTTCACCCCCTATACAAGCCTTGTTCTCCATGTTGATTGGCATGTTTCTCTTCATCATCTTGTTTTCCTCCTTTTTATTTTAAAAAGACCCCGGGATACGAGACCTTCTTACCATCTTACCAAAACTAATATTTTAATCCAGTATATTCGTCTAACTTGCTTTTTTATTATCATTTGTGGTCATATCTTCCATTTAATAACTTAATTCTTCACATCATATGGTAGATCCATAGAACATTTTAATTACTGCATAAAAAACATTTTATGAATTTTCATCTCGTATTTTTATTTGCTTTCCTGTATATTTAACTACAAACTTTTATTCAATTTATGCAAATAAGCCTCTACAGACTTTAACACAATAAAGGAGTGCATCGAAAAAGTGTCCACGATAACAAAAGAAACTACAGAGTCCGTTCAAGTTACTGCCGCAGAATATGTTCATTCCGTTTATGAGTCGGTTGTCGCCAGAAATCCGCACGAAGATGAGTTCCATCAGGCTGTCAAAGAAATTCTGGATTCCCTTATTCCTGTTATTGAAGCACACCCTAAGTATAAGAACCATAGTCTGTTGGAACAGCTTGTTGAACCTGAACGTGTAATCACATTCCGTGTCCCATGGGTAGATGATCAGGGCAAAGTTCAGGTTAACCGTGGATTCCGGGTGCAATTCAACAGCGCGATTGGCCCTTACAAAGGCGGACTTCGCTTCCATCCTTCTGTATACTCGGGCATCATCAAGTTCCTTGGCTTCGAACAGATCTTCAAAAATGCTTTGACCGGTCTGCCCATTGGCGGTGGTAAAGGCGGTTCTGACTTCGATCCCAAAGGAAAATCGGATCTGGAAGTCATGCGTTTCACGCAAAGCTTCATGACTGAACTTTACAAATATATTGGTTCCGATACCGATGTACCAGCAGGTGACATTGGTGTAGGTGCACGGGAAATTGGTTACATGTTCGGCCAATACAAACGTATCCATGGCGGACATGTGGCAGGCGTATTGACAGGTAAAGGACTGCTGTACGGAGGAAGCTTGGCACGTAAGGAAGCGACTGGCTTCGGCTGTGTGTACTTCGTGAAGGAGATGCTGCAATCCAAGGGACTCAGCTTCCAAGACAGCACAGTCGTTGTCTCTGGCTCTGGTAATGTGTCCATCTATGCCATTCAGAAGGCACAGGAGCTTGGAGCTACAGTTGTGGCGTGTAGTGACTCAGGTGGCTACATACACGATCCACAAGGCATCAACCTGGATACCGTGAAACGTCTGAAAGAGGTTGATCGTCTTCGCATCAGCGAATACATCAAAGAACACCCGCATGCTACATATACTGAAGGCTGTGAAGGCATCTGGTCCATCCCTTGTGATATTGCTCTTCCATGTGCAACGCAAAATGAGATCGATGAAGAAGCTGCGGCCCTTCTAATCAAAGGTGGCGTGAAGGCCATTGGCGAAGGCGCCAATATGCCTTCCACCCTGGCTGCCATTGACGTCTTCCACGGTGCAGGCGTGCTGTTCGGTCCAGCCAAAGCGGCTAATGCCGGAGGTGTAGCCGTGTCTGCTCTTGAAATGTCACAGAACAGCATGCGGTTGTCCTGGTCATTTGAAGAAGTAGACGCCAAGCTGCATGACATCATGAAGAACATCTACACCAGCTGTGTAGAAGCTGCTGAAGAGTATGGCTGTGAAGGCAACCTCGTAGCCGGAGCGAATATCGCCGGTTTCCTCAAGGTAGCGGATTCCATGATCGCTCAAGGTGTAGTTTAATTTAAATACGTGATTCTCCACGATCAAAGGGCGTTCCCATCTATTTGGGTAACTGCCCTTTTTTCCTTGTCTTCAATTGCTCTAATCGCAAGGCAATGGTAAAGTGGTACTGACGTAATTCCATCTATTTGTACTATTATAAGGAAGTGTTTACATTGTCTAACCAACCATTTGCCAGCACTGCGAGTCCTCATCTTAGCGCAGACTGTGAGCAATGTTTTGGCCTGTGCTGTGTTGCCTTGCCCTATGGCAAGTCATCGGACTTTGCTTTTGACAAGGCCAGCGGCACCCCCTGTCCCAATCTGCGCACGGACAATCGCTGCGGTATCCATACCCAGCTTCGGCAGAAAGGGTTCAAAGGTTGCACGGTATACGACTGTTTCGGAGCTGGACAGAAGCTGTCCCAAGTGACCTACGCGGGCAAAGATTGGCGTGATCATCCAGAGTCTGCAAACGAGATGTTCGATTGTCTGCCTGCCTTGCGACAACTTCACGAGTTGCTCAGTTATATGAAGGAAATGATGATGAGACCGGAGACGTCATCCCTTCACTCGGCATTTGGTGAGTTATATGAGGAGGTTGATCGCTTGAGCAATCTGGAGCCTGCGGCCCTCCTCCGTCTGGACATCGCCGATTATCGGTCCAGTGTGAATCAACTCTTGGTCCAGGCAAGTGAGATGGTACGCGCGAATGTGCCACCCACCGCTCATGGACAAGGGAAGTCGAAGAAGAGTAAAAAACGTACCGGAAGTGACTTTTTTGGTGCCAATTTAAAAGGGGCTGACCTGCGGGGCGCAAGCTTCCGAGGGGCTTTAATGATCGCAGCCGATCTCCGAAATGCAGATACACGAAATGCGGATTGGATTGGCGCGGACTTGCGGGATACGGATCTGGGCGATGCAGACCTGAGAGGTGGCATCTTCCTGACGCAATCCCAGATTAATGCAGCCAAAGGTAATGTGAATACCAAGTTGCCGGATCATCTTAACATTCCCTCACACTGGGTGTAGGGTGCCATTTCCGCAAGAGCACGAGCAGGGATACAGGCAGCATAGTACCTGCCAATTTATATGAATATATGAATCGTATACAGCAACAGCAAAAAAAACAGCTCGTCCTATACATCCAAGGACGAGCTGTTTGTTATAAACTCACTGGAACGAATCAGAATTATAACAAGTCGCGGCGGAGATCTTCAGCCGATTTTGGAGACAAGTGACCGAGCGGAATATCAAATACCGTTTTCGCTCCCTTATGTCCTTCCACGCTCAAGCGTTGTGCGGCTCTTGCATACGCTACAAGTACGCTTGCTGTAAATTCAGGATTGCTGTCGAGTTTCAGACCAAATTCAATAATTTGCTTTTGACCAGCCCCTGTAACCCCACTGCGAATAACAAATCCACCATGCGGCATACCTTCATGCTCGGATTTCAATTCTTCTTCGCTAATAAACGTTACAGTTGTATCGTAATCTGCAAAATAGTTAGGCATCGACACAATTGTCTCACGGATCTCATCCTGATTAGCACCATCTTCTGCTACCACATAACATTGACGCAGATGTTTCTCGCGTGTAGACAGCTCTGGTGTCTCCCCTGCACGAATCCGGTTGATTACCTCTTCAACAGGTACAGTATACTGTACACCCGCCTTAACGCCTGGAACACGACGAATAGCATCCGAGTGGCCTTGGCTCACACCTTTGCCCCAGAACGTGTACTCTTTTCCTTCTGGCAGGATGGACTGTGCAAGCAGACGGTTCATGGAGAACAAGCCTGGGTCCCAACCTGTGGAAATGACACTTACGTGACCGCCTTGCTCTGCCGCAGCATTAACTTCTTTGTAGAATTCAGGAATCTTCGCATGTGTATCGAAGCTATCTACCGTATTGAACAACTTGGCGATGGCTGGTGTTTGCTCTGGAAGGTCGGTTGCAGAACCACCACAGAGGATCATAACATCAATCTTGCCTATGTATTGCTCCGCTGCAGAGATATGCTCAAAACGTACTTCTGTGCTTTCAGCGACCATCTGCTCCGGATTACGACGTGTAAACACAGCAATCAGTTCCAGATCCTCGTTCTGGGAAATGGCTTTCTCTACACCTTTACCCAAGTTACCGTAACCAACAATACCCACTCTAATCATGTTCAATCCTCTCCTGTCTTCTTCTATAGTTGTCTATTACTCTGTTTATAATGATATAACATACCATGTAACCTGTCAGGTTTCCAGTTCGAAATAAAAATACCTTGCAGCGGTGCAGCAATAATGCGGCTCCGTATGCAAGGTATTATGGCGTTCATTCGTTATTTTAGGAAGAAAAAAAGCAGGAAAGAAAAATAGCCCTTATCTTCTGCTTATGATTCTGTCCAGGTCAACGTCAGTTCAATGACGCCTTCCTGTCCCGCCAATGTTCCTCCAATCAAGGACCAGACATCCTGCGTCTCCGGATCGGTTCCCTGAATGATAATATTTTTGTCATCGATCGTCTGACCTGCATCCGTCAACTTTTTGGCGTTGAAGTAATCTTTATACAGCTGGGATACGGTTTTCATATCTTGTTCAGTGGAGAAAATCACCATGGCCGATTGCTTGCCTTCATTCTCACCAGAATTGGCTAAACGAATCGTAGCATCTTCCGGCAATGGGAAATCACTTGGCAAGTTCTCCGGCAACTCATTGGTTCCAGCAGTCGCTTCCTCACCACGATCTGAATCCGAGTCGGTTGGTGCAGTCGTACCCTCCGTCTCGGTCACTGCACTTGTTGTTGCTTCGCTTGCACCTTCATTAGTCGCTTGTTCACCAGTTCCGGAGGAAACTTCAGTGTCCACCTTCTCCGTATCACTCGGTTCGTCTGCCGCGCTGCTGCAAGCACTTAAGGCCACCATCATCGCCAGTGCCGCACAGGCCAATACATATTTCCTTCTCTTCATCATCTGTTACCACTCCTTCTTCTTCGTTTCATGTGCTAATCACGTTCAAACGGCTGGATCACAGGCACCGCATGAACGTTATTCTTAACCCATATCACAGATACAGATAATACACTTAGAGACAATAGACAACTGGCTACAAGAATGGACAGGAAGCGGGTGATTACTTTAAACTTTTTCATCCATCCCTCCTCCTCCTGTTCTTCATGTGTTTGTGGAATCATGTTACTCATAGGTCACTTGACGGTGTCACTAATTTCATAATCTCGGCAGCGACAATATCCGGTTGACTGTTGTGGATACTGTGTGTCGCTTGTGGAACTGTCAGCTGTGTTCCGTGTCTTGACCATGAAGCAAAATTCGCTTGGTCGGCCTGCCATGCATGACTGTCCTCATCCAACTCCTCCGAACCGGCTGTGAGGATCGTCAGGGGAAAGCCAAACTTCGTTTTGTTCTCAAGCACACACGCTGCATTTGTTCTGGAATTCCGAACCTCTTCCATGACATTGTCATTGTACGCATGTCTCAGCGTGGATATCGTGACGGCTTTTTTCATCGGTTCCGTTACCAGATTTGGGTCAATGACCAGAGATGCCATCATGCGATCCGATTGCAGCAATGTTCGTGCGATGCCTGTTTTCACCAGAAAACGGGACCAATCCATCATCCATTCTGGTGTATTCAAGTCCGTACGACTGTAATACTCCGGGCTTCCGCCATCGATCATGACCATGCCAGCCACCTCATCAGGATACCTTTGCGCAAACCGCAGTGTCTCCAGCGCACCCAGGGAGTGACCAACCATGATGTAAGGTGGACGTTGACCGGATGTGCGCAGCAATTGGTGGATCTCTTCCGAGATGGTATCAACATCACGAGGTTCATCCGTATAGTCGCTGTATCCGTACCCGAACCGATCATATACCGCAATTTTTACCTGTGATTTCAACTTGTCATATAGCGGACTGAAATCCACATACGGATTGGGTGTACCCCAGCCTGAGGCAAACACCACGGTTACCTCTCCTTTGCCAACGGTGTAGAGGTGCATGTTGCGACCACTCACTTCATAATACTTGCCTGGCGGGGGATAGGACTTCATATCCTGCGTGGATTGATACGCTTCATACGCTGTACCTGCCAGCAGCAAAAGTCCTGTGGCAAGCATGATGCCTCCCAGCACTTTTAACCCTCTCCGTAACCCCTTCTTCATCTTCTCTACCCCTTACCCCAAAGGTTCATCTATATATGTATGCTTCAATCGTACCCAAGAAATAGCGGGATTGAAACAATCCCGAGTCCAGTTCTTTCCCCAACCAAAGTCCAGTGTCCCTCCCCTACCTGTGACGCAAAAAAAACTGCAAATCTCCCATTCAGGAAACTTGCAGTTGATCTATACTTGTATTCTAAAACTCTTACCTCAATCTATCTCACGATGATCCTTACCTATAGTTGTAACGTAAGACCCACCGGGCAATGATCACTGCCCATCACGTGGCAGTCGATATGCGCATCTGCCACCTTAGGTGCCAATTGATTGGATACTAGAAAATAATCAATGCGCCAGCCGACGTTCCGTTCTCTAACTTTTGGCATATAAGACCACCAGCTGTATACATCCGTACGATCCGGGTACAGATGGCGGAAGCTGTCCACATAACCAGAAGCAAGCAAATCGGTCATCTTGCTACGCTCTTCCAGCGTAAATCCCGAGTTGCCCAGATTGGGCTTCGGATTCTTCAGGTCAATCTCCTGATGAGCCACATTCAGGTCACCACAGACGATAACCGGCTTAGTCTGCTCCAGCTGCAGAATATATCCTCGGAATCGATCCTCCCATTCCAGACGGTAAGGTAGTCGGGTCAGATCCCGTTTCGCGTTAGGTGTATAAACGTTCACCAGATAAAACTCATCGTACTCCAGTGTAATCATCCGGCCTTCCGGCTCGCTGTCCTCCTCCATCCCGTAACGAACGGATATAGGCTTGATTCGGCTAAATATAGCCGTACCGGAATAACCTTTTTTGATCGCATAATTCCAATATTGATAAACATCTTCCCCCAGGTCCATCTCAATCTGTCCAGCTTGTAATTTGGTCTCCTGAAGGCAGAAAATGTCCGCCTGACTCTCCTGATAATAATCCATGAATCCTTTGGTCACACATGCCCTTAAGCCATTCACATTCCAGGACACCAGCTTCATATCCTCATCTCCTCACATCTCTCCAATATAGCATGGGCTCATTCAGAGGGACAAGCCTCATGGCTCTGGAATGAGATGGAGTCATTGGAATCCTTATGGGGCGAGCCTGCCTATATTTCGCTTCGTAACTTAGAGAACACCGCAAGGTCAATATATCTGCCTTTCTCAAACTCATGCTGCCGCAGTACACCTTCCTGTTGAAAATTAAGTTTATGTAACAGCTGAATTGACGCCTCGTTCTCCGGTTCAACCTTTGCTTCGATCTTGTTGAGCTGCATGCATGTGAATCCAAAATGTAACACAGCATGGGCCACTTCAGTCATAACACCGCGGCCCCAGAAAGAGGAACGCAAATCGTATCCAATCTCTGCACGGTTATGTACATCTTCATAGTTCAGGAACCCACAGGTTCCGATCACTTTACGAGTTTCACGGTCTTCAATCATCCAGCGTAATCCCGTGTTTTCCTTGAAAATCTTCGTATACCAATTCATCTCACCCTGTGCATCCTCCACGGATTCAAAGGGAGTGAATGGCATATATTGAACCACAGCTTCATCGGAATATAACGCGAGCAGATCATGGCTGTCCCCAGCCTCTGCCGACCGGAGGATGAATCGTTCTGTCTGAATTAATGGAAATAGATCAAACCTAAATTGCTCACTCATGCGAGGTCTCCTTTGCAACATTCATTGTAGAAGTCCATTTTACTACACTTGCCTTCATCAAGCTTTTACTATTAATATGTTCTATTAAGGCATTACTGTAGAAAAGTTTACATAGGAGAGGACGTGCTATTATCACACAATCATATGACGTTATTATCGTTGGAGCCGGCTCCATGGGCATGAGTGCAGGTTATTATCTATCGCGCAGTGGATGCAAAACTTTACTAATTGATGCCTTTGATCCTCCGCATACGGAAGGAAGTCATCACGGGGATAGCAGACTGATGCGCCATGTGTACAGTGGTGGGCCTGACTATATTGCCATGGCATTACTTGCACAGAAGTTATGGCACGAGCTGGAGGAAACGACCGGAGACCAACTGTTTGTTCCTTCCGGTGTAATAAATGTGGTTGATCCGGAGATTCATTCCTTCCACAACCGATTGAGCCATGCAGATGATGCAGGTATTCGGTATGAAACGTTGCACGCAGCCGAGGTGATGAAACGCTGGCCAGGTATTACAGTACCTGAACATTACGAGGGCATGTATGAGCCTGATGCGGGTTATCTGTATAGTGAACCCTGTATTCGTGCCTTTCGCAAGGCAGCCGAGGCTCATGGCGCCACCTTGTTAACACACACACGGGTGGAGCATATCGAATACGGACCACATTCCGTGGCAGTTCAGACTTCAGGTGGTGAGACATACCATGCAAATCAAATCATCCTGAGCGCTGGCGCCTGGTTTCAGACATTGAAACCTTTCGTGGATCTCCCGATCCAGGCTGTACGTAAAACGGTTGGATGGTTTGATGCACCAGAAGCCTTGTATGGCGAGGCACACTTCCCCGGTTTTACACTGGCAGGAAAAGAAGGTACATATTATGGATTTCCAAGCATTGGCGGATCAGGTCTGAAGATGGGTCGTCATGATACGGGTCAGGTGTGGACACCAGGAAGTACAATGGCTCCTTTTGGTACGGAAGAAACGGACGAGGGGGATCTGCGCAGGCTGCTCGAACTTCATATGCCTCAGGCAGCAGGAGCATTGAAGCGTGGTAGTGTATGCAAGTATGAATTCACTTCGGATGAAGATTTTATTATCGACCGACACCCTGCCCATGAACGTGTGTGGCTCGCAGGCGGTTTCTCCGGTCATGGCTTCAAGTTTGCAAGTGCCATTGGGCAGATTCTATCCGACTTGGTGCAAACGGGGCACACCGATCAGGATATTAGCAGGTTCGCCCTATCCCGTTTTCGTTAAGTACCAGCTGGGTGGATGAATATATGTATGTATGTCTAAAATAGCTACTTTCCTTGAGGGTGCAGTGTTGCTTAGAGCACTGCACCTCCAAGAAAAAAGGACACGTAATAACGTTTAATTCATGCGTACTCACACTAATTAACTTTGACGAGGCTCCATTGCTGATTGGCCCCGCCATTGTCGGCCCACTGAATGGTGGAGGCACCCGCGGTCAGAGAACCCTGATTGATGTCAACCGTCAGGCCACTGTTTCGATTCGCAAGTACCACATATCCTCCCACATCAATTGGCAGCCATTGCTGATTGTTGCCCCCGTTATCCTGCCACTGAATCAGAGCGGCTCCGCCTTGTGTAGAACCCGAATTCACATCCAGCAAAAGCCCACTGCCCACATTGCGGATGTTGTAATATCCGTTACCTGCGGACTCTAGCTTCCACTGCTGGTTGGCTGCTCCATTATCATTCCACTGAATGATTGTTGCCCCACCCGTAGAAGAAGCACCGTTAACATCGAGTGCAAGTCCACTATTGCGGTTGATTAATTTGTAGATGGCCCCGGATTCATATCCTGTGCCGCCATTGTAAGTTGCACCGGAAATGACGTAGGTTGTCACCGAATTAGCCTTGGCCGTAGCGGTAAAGGTTTTGTTTTGCACCGAAATATTGGTCAGTTGCTGCAACTTCTCCGTTGAAGAGGTCCGATATACTTGAGCAGACGTGCCTGTGTTAGTAAAACGACTGAGATCATAGGTTACTGTTGTATCCGTCGAATCCGAATTGGTTGTAACCAGTACAACTTTGCCGGAAGCTGCATCATAGGCTGCAAGGGTATTGGCATCACTCATGCCGATAATCTTGTACCCCGGACGAATAAATTTGCTGTAATTGCCCATGACATAATATTTTTGGTTCACGATGTAACTGGTCGTTTGCGTATCGTTCAACACGTTCTTGAAGAATCCCCATCCTTCTGCACTATCCACGGCTTGCCAATACACCCATCCACTTGCGCCCATATTGCGAATATCCTTGAGGATGGTACGTGACATGGTAAGTCCGCTTGCATCTCCGTCTCCATATTCCGAGGTCCACAGATGTTTGCCCGCAGACGTCGCTGTGTTACGCAAAGCAGTACGATTGCTTCCGCCATACGTATGGGTGTTGATCTGAGTGATCGCTGATTTAACGGCATTGCTATAGCTGTTGAACGACACATCGGTATCATCGATACTGTATTCTTCTGGTGCGCTCAGCTTTGTGGACAGGCCCTTCGCATTCAATGAAGCTTGTACCTGACTCAGAATCGTGTTCTGATCCGCCCGGTCAAAGTGCATGCCCTCCTGATCATTACCCTGCTTCCACCACGTCGAGATCGGTTCATTCAGCGGAGTTACGCTATCAAATGTGATCCCCCAGTTATCCCGAAAATGCTTCACAACCTCAGTTAAGTAATCGGCAAAATCATCGTAGTAATCGGGCTTGAGGTTGTTACCACCATTGGCCGAACCGGACACATTACCACTGATGGTCATCCAGTAAGGTGCGGAATTCGCAAAAGCTTCGATGATATTCACGCCTTGCGCTTTGGCAGCTTGCAGCATATATCGTTGGTTTGCATCTGCATTCCAGTCATACACGCCGGGAGAAGGCTGGTAACCAGGAACGGCTTTACGATATTCAAGGATATTGGATGATGGATTATCCCCGCCTCCAATATTGTACCGCAGGATGTTCAGTCCCAGTCCGGTATTTGCATTGAACATTTTCTCCACATACTCATCCCGATTGGAATATTCTCCAACCACCTTGCCCCACCACGCGAGGGATGTTCCCCATCCTTCCATCGTCTGATATTGCTTCGATGGATCGGCAACAGCCGTGTAGGCTCCCGCCGCAGATACCTCTGTCCCCAGACCCAAACTGCCTGTTAGCAGACTTCCTGCCAGCAGCAGCGAGCTCATTCGTTTTAACCACTTCATCCGCTTCACTCCTTATCATTTTTCAAAACACGAACACCAATTATTGTGCAACCTCTCGGAAGGTCGCGTCTGACTTATCGAGTGCGGTAACGACAGCTTCCAATTTCAGCACATTATTGTAATGTCTCAGGTACAGGTTCGGGTTACTAAACGAGGTATACGATGTCCAACTAGCGTTAGCAAGTCCATTTACACGTTTGAACGTGGCGTCATTTCGGAATGTAGTGCTGCCGTCATTTTTCACAAGTGTGATGTTGCCATTATTATTGCGCAGGAAATAACCCGGATAATTCATGGACTCAAACGAAATGCCTGTTGCATTCGACAGCCCGCTTACGATACGGAATTGTGCATCCTCCGCTGGACTGACACTTGCATCAATCCGTGCCTGATAGTTGTAGTGACGAATGAAGCTGCCTGGTACATTGAATGACTCCAACTTGCGGATATCCCCCGGTTGCCCGGACTCTTTCAATACGGTCATATGCCGGACGAGTCCGGTAAGACCTGCAATCTCTTGTTTGGCACCCCAAGTCTGGAAGTTGTCAGCAGAGTCGCTGTAATATTATTTTTGTGTTGCATAGCCGTCAAAGTAGATTCGCCATGAACCATTATCCAGCTGAACAAGCGCCGGACCTTCCACCCAAGAACCCCAACCTGCCCAATCCCCTGTACCTTTAAAGGTATAAGGACCCGTTAGCGAGGTGGCTGTCGCATATTCAATGTATTTGGTGGTCTCGTTCTTGGTAAAAGCATGATAGGTTGAGCCTGTCTTCACAATAAAAGTGTCGATATAATTGGGAGCAATGCCTGCCAGTTCAGTAGGTGCAGACCATGAGGTAGATGTTAGATTGCTACCTGAAGCTGTGAGTACATAAGGTTTGAAATTCTGATAGTTGCCTGGTGAGAGGGACACGATAATGTTCAGACTGCCGTTGCTGTTTTTGAACCATTCTGGTGCCCAGGTGTGTGCAATTGTGGTAGGTGTGGATAAAGTAATATTACGGACAAATGTCCAGTTTACCTTATCCGAGCTGGAGGCGATGCCAATGGTGTTACCCGACCAGTTCGTGGTGTAGACAACGTAATATAGACCATCTGTGTGCTTCATGATGCTGGGATCGCGGATCAGATCGGTCGGAGGTGTATAGGCCGGCCCTTTCAGCAAACCATAGTGGGTCGCATTATAGGATTCATAGATATACATATTGGACTCACTTGTGTTCGTAAAGGCGGATATCGTATAGACACTTGTCGCTGCTCTGGCTGTATTCGGGAATACCATAGTCAATAGAAGCAATGTTCCGAGCAGCAGGATCATTCCGGCTTTGAAACCGCTGAATCCTCTTGCTCTATCTTTCCTCTTCGTTAACATCAGGTCAGCTCCTTATACATGAGTGATAAGCATGCCAAAACCTTGTATCTTATTGTCAAAATAAAACAACTTGGGATTCCCCCTGTGAGCAACACCTCTCGGCTGCCTGTTCGAATTCCAATTACATGAAGCATCACTCCCTTCACAGATCATGGATGAACACTTTTATATATGTAAACGGTTACAAATTATTGGGCTATAAGTGTACCTTTGCCCATTGTACCGACCCGGTCACCACAGTTCCCCCATTCCCTTAGCCTAATTCACGAATCCGGGTTATTTCGACTAAGAAAATGAGGAAGTATGACTGTAGTAAAAGGTGAACTTTTGCGTTATGTGATGCTATTTTCGAGCCCAATTCATTTCTAGTTGATTTATCTCTGCCATGCTTCTACTCCACCGCAACCCATGGATAACGGGATAACTCATCCAGTAGGAATCGTACCCGTTCTGGTGTTCTGCCTTCTTCATCGAACAAAAGCAGTTCATTCTCTTCCTGTAGCCAAGCGACTGGAATTTTGTAATCCTCTTGTGGACCAATCTGCCAATAACGGCCCAGATGATGTCCGTTCAAGTGAATAGTTCCTTTGCTCATTCCCGTCAGGCGAAGCATCAGATTGATCTTATGTTGCTCCGAAACCGTAGGCTTCGCGAAACGCCAGCGGTACCAGACCGGCTGACCGTATGACCCGTGGACTGGAACAAGATTGGATACAGGGTGAGACTTCTCACTCAATGTAGCACGATTAACCGATTCATTCGAGGTGTGGGGCACCAGATTGGCAGTACAATTGCCACCTGTGGCGATACCAGGCTGTCCTGCACGCTGGATTGACCCCTGTGCTCCAGGATGGATCAATTCCTGTCCTACCTCGTAGCTCTCCCATTGTTGCGGAAGCAATGCATCCGTCCCTGCCATACGCCAATCCTTCAGTTCTCCCTGACTCGGATATGTGATCAGTTCCAGTCGATTCAGCGAAGAGCGGCTATACGGCATTTCCAGTGTATTCGTCTCTCCGGGCTTGATATACAAGGATATATCTAACGTCTGGAAGGCAAACCAATCCTGATATCCTTCCATCGGAACTTCGATGCCATTGATACAAAGACCTTTGCTCAAGGCACCCACAAGAATCGCCCGATCCATGCTATCCAGTGTAAAGCTTCTGCTCAGCAGTGGAGATTCTTGGAGAGAGTTCACCTCATCGAGATGCACAAACCCACTCTCCATACGCCAATCCCGACGAATATCCTGAACCTTTCCATCCAGATACACAGCACCAGCCAGACCTTTGTTCTCACCCAAATACGGGGAGAAGTTCAATCTGCCCATATGCTGCACCAGAATCTGAAGTGTATTCTTCCCTTCGGCCACCTGCAACTGCACTCCAGCAGCACCTACCTGACGCACTAATGCCTGCGGAACACTATTAACAATGATTCTGGCAGTATCCTGGATATCCGGCAAAATGAGGTTAGTGATCCCTTCGGTTGGACTCTCGAAATCGCATTCGTACAATAAATAACCAAAATCTTGTCCAAACCGGGAAAAGTCTTCCGGTTGTCCACTCGCCGAGCGTTGCTTCGCAGTTAACGTAATAACTGACATCTCAAGAGAATCAGACAATGTCGGCGCACTCGGTAATGTCCACGGAAGCTGCTGCTGTTTGCCTGCAATAGGCTTCTCGCTGGCATAGAACTCGTGACCTGTTAACGTCCGTTCTCCATCGGTCCAGTCACCAAGCAGCGTAATTGTGCGATCGGGATCAGTAATCATGCCCTTGACCTGACCCGATGGTAATACGTCTACGTCATCGAAGCCGATCGCATAACGAAGTCCCTTCTGGTCTGTTGCTTCCAATCGCCATGTTCGATTCATCGTCTCTTGATCCAGAATGATGAATCGGATCGGTGTGCCGTTTGCTTCCAGCTGGATCGTTCCCGGCTCTTGGAAATGGAACAAATCGAAGCGGTATACGTTCCTGGCTGAATCATGTTCGACCAGCACTTGCACTGTGCTGCCCGTGACGTTCAATGCCCCTGCTTCCAGTTCAACAACAGAACGCTGCCCGGCAGCGGCCACGATGAACAGGTTCAATTCTCCGTTTATCATTTCATTGCCCGTAATCATCGTACCCGCAGTCAGGTATACGTGTTCAGCAATCTGTACTCGATCCAGCAACGGAACAATCTGTCCTGGATTCAGAGATACGGGAAGAGTACGGCCTTCTTCCAGTGTAATGTGCATCGTTTCGCGTTCATCCTTGTGACTCTCCAGGAACCAAATCTTCTGGTTGTTAGCTTGTCTGCCTCGTACAGATATGCCTTCAGGATGACGTACAACGATCTGTTCTTCTGGAATTTCCTCTGTTTCCATCAGAAGGGCCCCGAAAGCATCGACGAAATAGGACAAATTCTTGGTTACTGCATATTTCGGTGTCACCCGTCCATATTCGTTCAGCGGTGCATCATAGTCATAGGACGTAATCATGAAGATGTCACTGCTACCCATCGTTCTGCCGCCATATCCACCAAAGTTCGTGCCACCATAGAACATATAGTGACTGATTCCGGTATACCCGGCACGCAGAATCTCCATGATACGTCTCTCCAGCAAAGGCGCTGTCTTCTGAATGGCCGAAGGCCCTCCCCAATTCTCGAACCATCCGGTCCAGAATTCCGTGACCATCTTCGGGGTATCCGGCTGTTTGGCTCGAAGTTTCTCATAATGCCCGTCAGCACCTGACCAGAAATTAGCCCCTTCAATCGTGCCTTCCGCCCCGCCAACGCAAGTGATCAGCGTAGCGTCAATGCCACGTTGCAACAATCCATCTCTCAGCGTATTCATATGGTCACTTGCAGCACCGTCATCCATCAGATACCCGTATTCATTCTCCACCTGAACCAAAATGACCGTGCCTCCAGCGGACAGCTGGCGCTCCCGAATAATCGGCACAAGCTGGTCAAAATACAAATTCACATAGTGCAGATACGTCTCATTATTTTCCCGGAATTTCACGCCGTCCTTCGTACCCAGCCAGTATGGAAAACCGCCAAAATCCCATTCTGCACAGATAAACGGACCCGGACGCGCGATAACCCACATGCCCAATTCTGCGCACAAATCCAGAAACGCGCCGCAATCGTTGTCCCCTTCAAAAGACCACTGTCCTTCTTCCGGTTCATGCACATTCCACGCAAAGTAAGTGTCGATGCAGTTCATACCTGCCAGCTTCGCCTTCAGCAGAACCTCACGCCATTCCTCCTTCGGCATTCGGAAATAATGGATCGTGGCACTGTTCAGAAATACACGCTCTCCGTTTAGGAAAAAGCTGCGTGCATCGTATGTTAATTCAGATAGAACACCATTCTCAGCCCTTGCGATGTTCTTCTCCTGTTCCTGCAGCAAAAGGGATGCTTTCTCTGTCAAAGTTATCCCCTCCTTCTCTTTATTGATATAAATTGAACTAAAATTATTTACACTGCACACTTCGATGACAGAACAACCTTCCGATCGCTGTTATCCCCAGATTTTTTGATTCCCTTTTCTCAAAGGGGAAAATCCGGGGATAGCGTATGCTTCCGATGTAGCTTTCTTGCAGAAAGCTTGTAGGCGAACGCTCCGCTTTTTCAGATTTTTTCTGTCCTCTCCGTTTCTGTGTAAATGTTTAGTTCAATTTATATAGGTTCATATGTCCTGTAACTTTTTTAAAATATAAGGCGAAACAAATCCGTTGAACTAAAAGACAATCTACACCAGCACTCAGATGACCGAACAACCTTCCGAGTGCTGCTATCAGTTCCCCTGCAACGTCACGCCTTCCAGTACAACCGTTGTGATGGAATTGTCCGCCGTAGGTACTTCAAGTCCGTTGGCATACACCGGAATGTCTTCAAGTTGTTCCATGTTCCGATCCGGTGAAGTTTGATACACCTGAGCGCTGGATGATTTTCCATACGCATACCCTTCCAGTTCAAACGACGTTGTTCCCGCTGACAATTCGTTACGAATCACCAGCACCAGTCTCTGACGTTCCGCGTCATAGGCAGCCAGTGTGCGTCCACCATCCGTTGGAATAATCGTCGCGCCGGGACGAATAAACTTTGTGAACTGGGCCATGCCGTAATACTGTTTGGTCATCTCGTACTGCTCTTCTCCTTTGAAATTGGCATGAATGAAGCCCCAATTGTTATTGGCGCCTTCATCTTCAACGGCCTGCCAGTATACCCAAGCGGATGGCTGCATGATTTTCAGATCAAACATGATCCGCTCCGCCAATTCTTGCACCGAGGTCATATCCTCATGACTGTGCGGCTCGCTGCCGCCGGTTCCGTACTCGGACATCCACAGCTTTTTGCCATGGCGTTCTGCCAGCGTGCGAAGCTCTTCCATTTTGCTACCATTATAGGAGTGGGTATTGATCTGCTGGATTACGTCCAGCGTGTCCTGATCATAGAGGTTGAAATTAAACACCGTCTCATCAATGCTGTTATCGTCCGCGGCACTAATGACGGTTCCATCCAGTCCTTTGCTCTTCAACGATGCAGCAACTTTCTTAATAATCTCGGCCTGTTTCTCATTCGTAAAATGACTGCCTTCCTGCATATTGCCCTTCTTCCACCAGTCGGAGGAAGGTTCATTGAGCGGATTCAGTGTGCGGAAGGTGATCCCCCACTCGTCCCGATAATGCTTCACAACTTCGGTCAGATAATCTGCAAATGCATCATACTGGTCGTCACGCAGATTATTGCTGCCATCCACGGCTCCGGTAACCGATCCACTGATCGTCATCCAGTAAGGTGGTGAATTGGAGAATGCTTCAGCAATGTTCACGCCACGCTCCATCGAGCCTTGTAATACAGCCCGCTGCCCTGCATCAGCATCCCAGTCCCACTCTCCAGGTTCAGGCTGGAAGCCAGGTACATCCCCGCCGGGACGAAGGGCTTTCATCTCCGGATTTTCCTCACCGCCAATATTGTAACGAACGATGTTCAGACCTAATCCTTTCTCCGGGTCAAAGACCAGATCCATCACTTCACTAACCTTCGCCTGATCCTTCCATCCGCCAAGATCGTTGGCCCACCAGGCAAGTGACGTACCCCAACCTTCAAAATGATCATAGGATTGGTCCAGCTTCAGACGTACCGGTTCCCCTTGGAACTCAAGTGTTTTGGATGATTCATTGGCAAAATGATTGATAACAATTCCTCCTCCTGCCAGCAGGGCAATCAGAGCGACACCCATGAGGATATAACTCCGTTTGCCTCTGCTGCGTTGTTCTTTATGCGCCATGGGCTATACAATCCTTTCTCCATGTACGTTGATTGCTCCATTGACCTTGAACATCAAGTTCAGCACATACAACCACTACAGACACTTCGGTTACTTGATTCCGCTGCTTCCGCCGCTAATGTTGGCTTCATAGACATAACGCTGTCCGAACAGATATACCAGCACCATCGGAATGGTGAGGAACAGGGAAGCAATCATCACAAGGTTCCATGGCGGCATCTGTCCGCCACCTACCGTAGTCAACAGCTGCACCCCAAGTGCCAGCGGCATTTTCTCCGGATCATTGATATAGATGAGCGGCCCCATGAAGTTACCCCAGTTATAGGAAAATGAGAAGATCGCAATGGCCGCAAGTATCGGATACGTCAGTGGCATGATGATCTTCCAGTAGATTCCCGGGTGCCCCATACCGTCGATCATGGCGGCTTCATCCAGTGATTTTGGAATACTCATGACGAACTGCCGAATCAGGAATACGTTGAACGCTCCGGCGAAGAAGCTCGGTACGATCAGCGGGTAAAATGTATTAATCCAGTCCAGATGACGGAAGATGATGAACTGCGGTACCATCGTCACCTCACCCGGAATCATCATCGTACTGAGCAACACAATAAACAGGAAACGGCTGCCTTTTGCCTTGATTCGGGCAAAGCCGTAGGATACAATCGAAGCTGATAATACCGATCCGACAATCGTAAAAACGGTTATGATGACCGAGTTTTTGAGATACGTGCCAAGATTGTTATTCGTGAAGATCGTATAAAAGTTCGACCATTGGAACTCCATTGGAACGAAGGTAAAGGCTGATTTGACGGTTGTTGCGTCACTTGCCAGTGCAATGGAGATCATGTACAGGAAAGGCGAAGCAAGCAGCACCCCGACCAGAATCAGAAAAATATAGGATATCGTCTTCTCCACAGTCGATGGATTACTCATTGGCTTTTCCCTCCTCGTAGTGCACCCATAGCGCCGATGAACGGAATACAACAAGTGTCAACGCCATGATGATGATGAATAGTACCCAGGCAATCGCCGATGCATATCCCATTTTGTAGAATTGGAACGCATTCTGGAATAGGTAGGGAACAACCATCTGACTTGAATTGTCAGGTCCCCCGGCAGTAACGATGAATACCTGCGCGAAGGTCTGGAGCGCTCCAATCATGCCAGTCACGAGATTGAAGAAAATGACGGGAGTCAGCATTGGGAATGTAATATGGAAGAACGATTGTGTACTTTTCGCCCCATCGATGGCAGCGGCCTCGTACAGCTCCTGTGGAATGCCTTTCATCCCTGCAAGCAGCAATACCACGCCACCACCCACACCCCATAAGGACATGAGAATCAATGCAGGCTTAACCCAGTTCGGATCAAGAAGCCAGGCAGGGCCCTGAATACCGAAGATTGCAAGTGCCTGGTTGATCAAACCTTCAGTTGGCGCAAGCAAGTGGATGAAGAGCAATGAACTCGCAACCACCGGAACAACGGAAGGCAGATAGAACAGAATACGGAAAAAGGTGATACCTTTGATTTTTTTGTTCAGGTAATATGCAATCCAGAGCGAGATCGACATGCCCAGCGGAATGGATATCAGCGCATAGAAGAATGTATTGCCGACGGATTTCCAGAAGATCGGATCATCGGTCAGTAACGTTTTGTAATTGTCGATACCGATGAATTCAGGGGACTGGAACAGATCCCAATTCGTGAAGCTCATATAGATGGAAAACAGGATCGGACCCAGAGTCAGCCCCAGAAACCCGATCAGCCAAGGCGAGATGAAGATGTAGAACCATTTCCCGTCCTTTTTTCTCACGTTAAGCCCTCCCATGACGCAGAGAGCAGATGGAACCCGCATTCACGCCGATTCCACCTGTCCTGCTGTCGCTGCTATTTGTGCATGTTCAGAAAAACTCTATTTGTAGAGTCTTTCCAGTCCACTCTGAATTTCGGTTACGGTATCATCAAGCGTGGCTTTGTTGTTGAAGTAGACACCCAGCTTATCGTTAATGAGCTTCATCATTTCGTTCCATTGCGGGTTGAATGGTTCTGCATAGATCGTTGATTCACTGAACGCAGCCATGTTGATTTTTTTGCCACCGTATTCAGCATTCAGGAATTCATCACTGGACAGACCTGCTTTGGTTGCAGGAGCATCCTGACCGGCTTTGACCATTGGCATCTGTGCTTCTGGTGTGGTCAGTGCTTCAATTACTTTGAATGCTTCTTCCTTGTGTTTGGAAGCGTTGGTAATCGTTAACCCGTTAAAGAATGCGTTGGTTTCGCCCCATACCGGAGAGATATCCCAATTAATGCCTTCCACCTTGGCAAGTGAACCGATGTTCCAGAACCCTGTCGTTTCCATGGCGATCTTGCCTTGAGCGAACAACGGATCAGCTCCGATATTCCCCATGTCGGCAATCTCGGTTGGCGTTGGTCCCGCACCGTGTGTGAAGGTCAGATCATTCATGAATTGTAATGCTTTCCGCACAGGCTCTGTATTGAAGGTTGGTTTGCCACTCTCATCGAACAGTGAGCCACCGTTCTGGTAGATCAGCTGCATCCATTGCGGCCACCAGCTACCCGGATAGTAACCCCATTGAACCGTTTTGCCATTCTCCTTCACCGTCAGCTTCTGAGCTGCCGCCATCAGATCATCCTGCGTCCAATCTTTGGTTGGATATTCCACCCCAGCCTTGTCGAACAGATCTTTGTTATAAAAGAGGACCATCGCGCCTGCCCGATCCGGCAAACCAAATTGTTTGCCATCATACTTCATCAGGTTGGCAATATCATCGGAATAACGCTCGGACATGTTCACATTGTTCGCCTGAATCATGTCATCCAGCGGTATAATCTGATTCTTGGAGGCGTAAGCCTGATAGTTCTCGGCAATCATCATGATGTCCGGTGCCGT
This sequence comes from Paenibacillus sp. FSL M7-1414, assembly GCF_038003195.1. Classification (NCBI taxonomy): domain Bacteria; kingdom Bacillati; phylum Bacillota; class Bacilli; order Caryophanales; family Paenibacillaceae; genus Paenibacillus; species Paenibacillus sp. FSL M7-1414. The sequence goes on from NZ_JBBOOS010000001.1 coordinate 5,160,208, forward strand.
TCCTCCGGCGATCATGGTCTGTACCTTCTGGTCATAATCCCCTGCAACCACGTTCAGCTTCACGTTAATATCGGGATACGTCTGTTTCACAATGTCGAGTCGTTCCTGATAAATCTTCTTCTCATCCTCCGAGCCCCAGATTGTCATGCTCAAATCAACCTTGCCACCGGACTCGCCGGAAGAACCGTTTTTACTCCCGCTGCTACAGGCTGTCAGACCCATTACCATGACCAGCATCAATAACGAAATGACCTTTAGACTTCTTCTCATACGTTACGCCCCCTTGATATAATGAATGGATGACTACACTGAAACCCGTTTCATGAAATGGGTTTCATTAAGCTGAAACATAAAACCCGTTCCACTTTATGAAAGGGGTTTCATTCACGCACTCATTATATTTCACCCTTTGAGGAAATGTCAACGCTTTCTTTTCCAATTACAGGCCCTTTATCTTGCAGCAGGTCCTGTACTTTGACGCACAATTAGCTCCGGTTGCAGAACGATCTGCTTCTTCGGTTTGCCTTGGTTAATCAACTCATGCAGCACATCTACAGCCTGTTTGCCAAGCTGATACGTGTTCTGGGATACGGTTGTCAGTTCCGGTATAACGGCACTAGCGAGCGGTGTATCATCATAACCCACAATGGATATATCCTTCGGAATCGAGAGCCCATGCTCAATCGTTGACTTAATGGCACCAATCGCTGTGTTGTCATTGACACAGATGACTGCGGTTGGCGGATTGTCACGATCCAGTAGTTTGGACATCTCCCGTTTGCCGTCGTCGATGGAGAAGCTGCCGAGCAGTTGCCGTTCTTTGGGTATTTCGAGCCCATGCTCCCGAAGTTTCTTCTGCACAGCTCTGACCTTGACCATGGTGGTGGACAACTCTTTCAGGCCGCCAACAAAGGCGATATCGCGATGCCCCAGTTCAAGCAAATGCTCAGCTGCAAGGGCTGCCCCTGCACCTTCATCCGTGTATACCCGGTGAAACCCGCCTTTGGCAATATTGCCATTGACCAGCACGATTGGCATACGTTTGCCCATATCAATCAATTCCTGAGCCATGTCATCCGGACAGACCTGCATGTTAATACGCCCGCCGAGAAAAATAATCCCGTCTACCCGCTTCTCTCGTAGGATGGACAAATATTCAGATTCCCTGTTATAGTCGCCTGCGGTATTGCACAGAAAGAAGGTATACCCCAATCCGCGAGCCTCATTCTCCGCGCCCCAGAACACTTCCGGGAAGAAGGGATTGGTAATGTCCGGCAGGATGATGGCAATAGTGCCCGTCTCTTTCTTGATCAGACTGCGCGCCTGCGCGTTGGGCTGAAACTGGTGTTTTTCAATGATGGACATAATCTTCTCTCGGGTGCTTGCACGCACAGGTGCCGTATCATTCAGTACCCGGGAGACCGTCGCTACAGATACATTTGCTTCTTTGGCGATGTCGTATATGGTGATCGGTGTCATAGCGGAACCTTCCTTTTTCTCTAATTTTCCCTATTTTCCCTGCTTATCATACCAGATAAGGAATGGCGATGAAATGGGTTTCATTGACGGGCGAATGATTTCACACTGAACCCATAGAAATTCCGGGTATAACATTCATACGTAAATTATTCTTTGCATTACGCATTAGCGTCAATATATACAGGACATGTTTGCTTTTCTTTATTTCACCTTCTAATCTGCGTTTATGGTCCATATATTAAATTGTAAGCGAATTCATTGGAGATTAGAGGAGTGTGAACAACGTCATGATCATTCAAGTCAGTCCGCTGGCAGAAGCAAGACTTACTGAAAAGCTGGGAGATCGACCAGGCTATTTCAAATTGTTTTATGATACCGATGGATGCGGTTGTGACGGAATTGCGGTACTTCTGATCTTAAACGAACCGGATAGCGATGATGTTACCGTAGAAGCGGGGTCGCTTCCCTTTGTAATCAACAAACAGCAGCAGATTTACTTTGAACCCTCTCTGCGTCTGCAATCCGAGCACAGTTTCCCTTCATTCCGACTGAGTAGCGATTCCATGATCTATGGCAGTAATGTCAAAGTCCATGATTTACGAGATACCGCAGACGTAGCCCCTCAGCCCACTGGATGGTTTGTACGATAAACGTTGAATTAGCACTATAATCAAAACCTCCCAAGCCCAGATGTCATGCGGGAAGGGAGGTTTTTTATCAATTTTAAAGGCGAAGAAGCCAGACCAGAATTTTGTGACCGGCGTTAAGCAATACCGAATTGATAAGCGCTGGTTGTACCTTTCACTAGTAAAGACTTATATAACAACGTAATTGTCGTTTACCGGATCGGGGAACGAAACGTTAATGAGCTTTTATATCACAGACTTTTACCAGAGCATTTGCCAAAAAAAGACGTGATTAAATTTGTCGTCCACAGCGATAAATTTAATCACGTTTAACAAGACATGCTATCAAAAGGGTTGCGTCTAGATCCAGCTTGTCTCGTCGGGCTAACTGCCCGGCCAGAGCTCCTTCTCGCATCTTATAACGAAAGTGCCCTCCCTAATTCAGTCATCTCTAGCATTCGCTCTTGTCAGGTTGTTATAGAACACTAGAGTTCTATAAGGATCGAATTTTCTTTCCCTATTTCCGTTTCTGTTCCAGTATCCGGTAATCCGAACATCTCATGATCAGCAAACTTTTCAGAAATAGGTTTTTTCGCTACAAAAGAGGTAAGCTTTGTTCCTGGAGCTTTAGCAGCATAAGCCTCTGCCTTCCCCTGGAAGGTCATGATAATCTTCTTCACTTGACTCAAATCCACGCCCTCATTAAGTACAAGACCGCCTCGATCCTCTCCAGGTACCTCTATCGACCATACTGACAATAAACCTGGCATAATTCTGCTAGTCCCGTCACCCACAGCACCACCAGACTCATTCCGAATGAGTTCCTTCGGTTCTATATCACCTGTTGCACCTCGATCCGGAGTTACTTCATATTCAAAGAATCCATGGCTCTTGTTGTGTACAAAGTCAAAACGTTGACCATACGAATCTAGAAATGTTGAATGACCTGAGTGAGTATATTCAATGTGAATGCTTCCTGCGGCATTCCGTGCACCAGGTATCTGAATGTGGCAGTCACTAACCATCATGTGAGCTTTACCTGCAATTCTCTCCCGAATGAGCTGGTTATCCAGTGTCAAGGGGAAGAATGCCGTTCCATGTGCTCGCAGCGTTTCAAATTGCTCTGGGAAAGATGCTTCGTTAAAGATAACCGTCACGTTTTTGAATGGTTGCACCGGATTTTCTGAAGCATTTAATGCGTTTGTCAACTTAACGGTCATATCAGCATGAATACGACTAAGCTCAGCAACGTGGCTATCTTGAACAAACGGGAAGAGCTCTTGGCTCAGGACCATATAGCGATATGCTTGGTATTCTTGATACAGGAAATCTGTTAACGCTAGCTTTAAGCCGTTGTACAGGTCGAAAATATACGTATGGAATAGTGGCAAGCCCGCATCCACATCATCTCCCATTACCTGCTTGATTCGGTCTTGATCTGCACGTCGTTGTGCCGTTTCGGCGAATAATTTTGCTTCTTCCAAATGTTTAGCTGTCACAGCTTGTTTTTTGCGCTGGTATTCTTCAACGACGTTGAGATATTGGTTAAAGGCCTTACGATATTCTTCCACTTTATCTTCCGGCATTTGATCATAAACCGGTTTTAACATCTCTTCGAATTTCTCACGTGACATGGCAAGCATGGATGAAGAATATCCAAAGGAATCACGCGCTTCTTGCATTTGCCCCATCAGATTGTAAATCTCTATTCCATCCTTTATAATTGCTAACCCCGAAGAAGCGGCGATAGTCACATTTTTAATGGATTTAGAAAGTTCCTCTTCTTTTTTCTTTTTTTCTTTTTCTACCGTTTTGGCGTTTTTGAACGTATCATCTATCACAATGGTCTTGCCTGTATCCCAGTAGTTGCTCATTGCTGATGCTATGGCACCGCCTGTTTTGAGCGCCGTTAGGGCAGGGGTTACATTGGTAACCAGGGCTACGCCGTTCACTATCAAATCAAATGTAGCCTTCAGGGTGGACAAAGCAAGTTTCTTCCTTAGCGCATCTACAAATTCTTCAGCCACTTTCTGGAGCGACTTCTCTTTTGAAAGTATATCTTCATATAGCTTGTCAGCTTCTATTTCCAAGCGCGCCCGCTCTTTAATTGAATCTTGCCTTTGACCCTCGATATCATTAATTCGATTTACTGCAACGGTGATGGCATCGTTTAATACTTTTAAGCGCCCTCTTTGATCGTTCTCAGCCAAGATGTAATCACGATATAACGTTTCAGCTTGTTGAGCTGCGTTTATCAGATTGACACCCAAGTCTTGATATTTATTTAGAGGCATCAGAGGCACCCAATTCCATGGATGGCTAAAATAGTCTAGACCCTGTCCCAACTGTGTAATAAGGATCATTGCTTTATTTCGTAGTGCTAGCCATTGAATGGAAGCGTCCAGCATGTCGCTTTGGAATTCGGAATAGGTACTTTGAGCTCGTACCTCATTAAACCAGGACTCATTCGGTATTGTCTGTTGCAGCCAGTTTAGTAAATCGGCAGCTTCTTCGAGCTTATCCTCACTACCTGACAGATAAGCTAATCCTGCCTTATGTAAGGTTAATGTTTGACGTTCAAGTGAGGCACTTAAGCCAGTTTCTAAATCTACAGGAGAGAGTCTCTTACATATTTCCGTATCGGCGATTTTCGCTCCATAAAATTGACTATACCCAATCTGTGCAATAATGGATTGAGCAGGTTTACCATCAATCGCATGTTCTGCGCTGATCCCTACTGTGCCATTTACGCCGTCCTTTCCATTAGCGGATCTCTTCGTACTGCTGCGCTTTGTAACGCTTGATTTCTTCCCTACCGAGACTGTCTCCAGTTGAAGGCCACCTATGCCTCCCTGACATCCAGCTCCTGCTTTTCCGGGCAAGGTTGGGGCTCCAGCGATACCCACTTGCGTTTCCATCGTTATTCTCTGCTCTTCGCTTGAAACCACATATCCAATAAAAATATGTCCAGCGTCTCCACCATTCCCGGACCTTCCTGCGTTACCACCGTCTCCTCCATTACCTCCATCGCCACCCGATGTGGAATGATCATTAAACCAGAATATATGGGTTTCACCATCCCTTCCATCATCTCCTGGCCGGCCATCCATCCCGTCTCCTCCGTCTTGCCCGCGACCTCCATTACTGCCATTTGCTGAGAGATTCAATTCTCCTTTTAGATTGAAGCGCTCTGCTATCAGTACAAGATGCCCGCCGGACATCCCATTGGCTCCACTGGAACCGTCATGACCCTTTCCTCCATCGTCTCCACTTTTGATCGCTTTGATGCCGGAATCGGCCTTTGGTTCTTGTACGAAGTCCTGATCCGGAGGAACGGGTAATCCAGACGTGCTAATAGATATGTTTCCATGGGAAGAAATAACTCTCGCATTTATCGTTAGATTACGTCCAGGCAAACGTATCGATCCATCCAGATGGACGGTATCTGCCTGAACCCAGTAGTGAGCTGTAGCATCCGAAAAGTAATCTTGCTTTAAGATTAAATCGGAAGCTGTTAGATAAATAAATTCTTCTTTTTTTCCCCGCTGAACATTGGAATACAATGACTGAGTTTTGACTTCTGCAACTCCCATTCCTGGTTCCTCCCTTAGGCCTTGATAATTATGAGTATCATCTTTATGTAATCCAAAAGTTCTATGTAATAACTTCTGAAAAGTGATAATTATCACTTTATACCTAATTATAAGTTAATTTTATCCATAAATATAGATTTTTTTGTTAAGTTTCGACTTTTATTTCACAACATGCTTTTTATTAAATGTTAGTTTTCTTATATCCCTAAAATGATTTTATTATGACTTATTCCTTAACATTTAATATAGATACCTCTTTAATAGTTATGGGCTGATGATCACTTTAAGCAGCGTATTGAACATAAATCATCACAACTACATGAAGAATTCATGCACAACGTTATAATCTCAATGCTAATTAAATCTCCATGTTGTATTTATTATGTTTTTCTATCCCATAATAAAGAGTCGCCGACAAGTAGTTAGTTCAACGTGGAGATAGATAGCACACAGTACTCTAATAAACTTCTTCCAGAACAAAAAAACCACGTCTTGTTTGACATGGTTTTTTTGTTTATTCATTTACTCCTGATAGACAACTATACTTACATTAGAATTGTTATCTTCTGGCGTACTTGCTGTAAAAATGACATTATGATCCATCGTGGTGACATTCCACCCGGCCATCGAATTCTCAAATGCAGAACCAATTTTCTCAGCCAGTCCATTTAATGTCTCTGTTCCTGACAATCTTAAACGTTTGGAAACTTCATTCGTACCGTCTCGAAATACAACTCTAATAATCCCTGGCGCGCTGGGGCCAGAATCAATTTTTAAACTTATAGCTTGCTTTACTCCTGCAAAGGTCTCCGATCCTGGTGTAGTAATCGAGCTTGATACCAATCCAATACCTGTTGTCGCTTCCACGATTGCCACGGATAGTTTAGGATTGTTAGCCGAAGGTGCTCGGGCTGTAAATATAACATTTCTATCATTTGACGTAGCGTTCCAATCAACTAAAGACGTGTTAAATGCCCAAGCTATCTTCGTTGCAACTTCGGCAGCAGTTTCTGTACCTATTAATTCAATATCTTTAAGAATGGTTGTGCTACCGTCTGTAAATGTAGCAGTAATCGTTCCGGCAGCTGTAGCCCCTGAATCTATCACTAAGGTAGCCACTTGTGCTTCGCCAGTAGGGTATGGAGCTCCTACGGTCGTTATTGTACTATCTGGCATGCCAATTCCTGTATTTAATCCCGAAAGTCTCGCCATAGCTTTTATGTTATTCTCTGCCGGAAACTCGGCTGTAAAAATTACATCTGAGCCCCGTGAAGAAACGATCCAATTCGGAATCGTGCTCCCGAATGCTGCTACTATCTTGTCAGCAAGATCACTTCCTGTTTCAGGACTTCCCATCATAGACACATAGGCTGTCCACGAGGAGATTCCATCCGTGAATTTGACGCCTATCGGCCCATGATCACTCTCTGAATTGGGAAGACGCAGCTTAATTACTTGGGATGTGTTGGTCGCAGGATTTCCTGGAACTTCAAGTGTACTTGAAGGTGCCCCTACTCCTGATGCTTCCAAAGCGTATATTCGAACATTTTCGTTATTAGTACCTGGCGTTTGCGATGTGAAATGTACTCGAGTCCCATCAGCATCTGCAACCCAACCCGCTACGGATGTTCCAAACGCGACTGCTATTTTAGATGCTACTTCAGCCGCTGTTTCTGTTCCCAACATGTAGATATTTTTTTGAACTGGCACTCCTCCATCTGTAAAATAAACATAATATGAACCCGGAGCCGTTGCACCGTTCTCTATCACTAGTGTTGCTATTTGTGCTGTACCCTGTAATGGCGCTGTTCCTACAGATGTAATCGAACTATCTGGCATACCAATCCCTGTGTTTAATCCCGAAAGTCTCGCCATAGCCTTTATGTTATTCTCTGCTGGAAACTTGGCTGTAAAAATCACTTCTGAGCCCCGTGACGAAACGATCCAATTCGGAATCACGCTCCCGAATGCGGATACTATCTTGTCAGCGAGATCACTTCCTGTTTCAGGACTTCCCATCATAGACACATAGGCTGTCCACGAGGAGATTCCATCCGTGAATTTGACGCCTATCGGCCCATGATCACTCTCTGAATTGGGAAGACGCAGCTTAATTACTTGGGATGTGTTGGTCGCAGGATTTCCTGGAACTTCAAGTGTACTTGAAGGTGCCCCTACTCCTGATGCTTCCAAAGCGTATATTCGAACATTTTCGTTATTAGTACCTGGCGTTTGCGATGTGAAATGTACTCGACTCCCATCAGCTTCTGCACCCCAACCCGCTACGGATGTTCCATACGCGACTGCTATTTTAGATGCTACTTCAGCCGCTGTTTCTGTTCCCAAGATGTAGATATTTTTTTGAACTGGCACTCCTCCATCTGTAAAATAAACATAATATGAACCCGGAGCCGTTGCACCGTTCTCTATCACTAGTGTTGCTACCTGAGCCGTACCTACATTGTTATAAATACTACCTTGGACAGTTATGACACTTCCACTCGAAACCACACCTGTCATAATGCTTTCAACGGTGGCTTTAACATGATCGTTGTTAACAGCTGGATTTAATGATGTAAAATAAATGTTTGCACGCTCAGCATCCACATTCCATCCTGTTAGTGCATTATCAAACGCTTGTACGATTTTAGCAGCTACCTCAGTATCCAATTCAGTTCCATCAAGCTCTACGTAAACGGTCACTGGATTGACTCCATCTGTAAACGTTGCACGCAATGAACCTGGCGCATTTGCCCCACTAGTTAATGTCAGAGTTACCACTTGAGATATGCCTAAAACATCTTTGACGCCTACGGTGGTGTTCAATATGGAGGTCTTCACTCCAGTAGTAATCGAAGGTGAACCGGATCCATTAGATGTACTGTTTGAATCTGAATTTAAACTCGCAGTAGGTATAGATGGTGAAGGTATATTATCGTTATCTTCACTTTCAGTTCCTTGTTCTTGTTCTTGAATCAAGCTTATCGCTTTATCTAACATTACAACTGCCTCAGCTCGCGTAATTGGAGATGCCGGTTTGAATGAACCATTTGTATAACCAGTAATGATATATTTTGAGAATGTAGCACCTATGGCACCCTTACTCCAATATGTAAATTCTGAAGAATCCTTAAATGCTAAAGCTGCTTTTTCATTACTAGGTAATTTCAGTAAGTCTGCTACAATAACTGCAGCTTCTTGACGGCTTATCGGTTTAGAAGTACGTATAGTTTGATCTTTATAACCTTGTATGTAACCTGCTTTTACCGCTTTTTGTACTTCTAGATAGCTCCAATTTGAAGACGACAAGTCAGTGAAATGTATTTCTTCTACCTCATTAAAACCAAACTGACGATTAACCAATGCCATAAATTCTCCACGTGTAATTACATTGTTGGGTTTAAGTGTTTGACCAGAATATCCTTTAATTAACCCTTCTGAGAGCCATTTGTTAAGGGTATGTTCGGCCCAATGTCCTTGAATATCTAAATTGGTTTTCTGACCATATGCTACCCCACTAAATACGGATACCATACTGGTAGCTATTATGAATGTGCTTACTTTTTGAATTATTCTTCTATAAAACATATACTTCCTCCAGTTCAAATAAAAAGTCATTTATTCACCCAATCGAACAGATTATTCTTCCCTCCCATCCGGTTACTCTTTACTAAGGCAATTTTGAATAAGGTATAAGCTTCAACCATTTACTGTTTCTCAATGCTATATTATTATATCGGTTTACAATAGTTCACGAGTTATATTTATTAATTGTTTAATTCTTTTACGCAGCACTATTCTTTTTTTGAATTGAACGATCCTTGTCCTCAAATTGCGTTCTTGAAATGAGTTTTCAATAATATTCTATGGAGAACTTACAACTTAAGAAAGATATATATCAGGAGTCTAAGTTAGAATTAACAGTCAATGAGTTGCTATTACAATTCTTTTGTAGCGCACCTGAAGAATTCGATTTTATTCACGAAAAAGTTTCATTCATCAGGAGTTATTCTGATATCCACGTATGTATCATTGTTATAGAAATTAAACACAACAATAGCACCGTTCCATTTGAAAGTGTCGGAGCAAGTATCATCAAAATGAGTCCTTATGAAAATTTATATCAACCTCTCTTAACTTGATTGTTTGATAAAATTGTAACGAGATTAATTTTATTTTTGAAGTCCTCCGATCCATTTAACTCTACTATTAATCTCTCTAAAAAACGGATGACATCGTCTACTGATATTGAACTCGATTCAATTCTACGTAAAAACATTATTGTAAGCTCTCTCACTTCTTTTAAGGCAATATCATTTCTTTTTTTTGATGCATATTTGCTTAGATAATATAAATCAATGTTCACCTTAGTTATCTTTATGAAGGGATTATTACTGTTTGCAGCTCTTAAATCTCTCAGAAAATTTAAAGCTCCACCTAATGAAAAATAAATCTCTGTGAGTTTTTTTAATCTTTTCTTCTCCCATTTTTCCCTGTATATTTGGCCTACAGTGTCAAATATAATGAAAGTCAAAAATGCTTCTTTGATTTTAGGTAAAAATTCTATGTACATGTTGTATTGATTTAATGTGTATTCCTGTCCCATCATCATACTCGCCCAGCGCATAGGATTATAAAAAATATTCGAAAAAATTCCTGATGTAAAACCATCTAGAATTGAAAATACATACAATATTCCTGCTAACCAATACAACTCTAATCTAAATCGGAACAGGATATATACAATTATAAATATTATTACTGCTGAAAAGTAAAAACTACCATTTAAAATTTCATTGCTTAAATTAGAAATCGACTTCATATATGTAATTAATTCTTCAAGAGTTAAGTTACTATCGACCAAGTAATCCATATACGCCCTATTTTCTTTAAGCTGTGTGAGAAATGAAATCTCCTCTGTTAAAAGCTCATCAAATATTGCTTGAGTATTATCCGGTAGATCTTTTTCCATAACAATAAAAGTTTTTGTAATGGTATTTCCTATTTTTGTTTTAGCATCAATTTCAGGTGAAAAAAAGACGTCCTCACTATACTTGCCCTCAGTAGCATATCTATAATATGCACCCGGATCGACTATGTTAATTATTTCGAATAGTAACATGGATATAACTACACACAATGGAAAGTACAATATAAACATACCTAATATAATTACATTTTTTTTAAAATACGCATTTCCCAAACGTGACTTATTCATTGAATTCCCTCTCTTTAACTAATCAAAAATACAGATCGTATTTGCTCATTGGTATCTCAATAAGCAAAAGATCAGACCCTCTTGGTCTGATCCTTTGCTTTCACACTTCTATTGAATCAGATTCGACTTCTTAAGTAATTTTTGAAGTAACGTAGCCACTTCAGCACGTGTGATTTGGCCCTTCGGTTGAATCGTAGTCGTTGTTCTTCCATTCATAATACTCGTTGCTAAACCAGCTGCTATATGATCTCTGGCATAGCTTGAAATCGATGAATCGTCTTTATATTGTCCGATCAACGTGTCTACTTGATCAGGCAATAAATCCGGATTGATGCCTGTGATCTTCATCGCTTTCGCAATGATAGTCATAGCTTGTTCACGAGTGATGGTATCCATAGGAGCGAATTCAGCATCACTATAACCCTCAATTAATTGATATTCGTGAGCTGTATAGATATAATCAGCAAACCAATCGGACTTATTTACATCGATAAATGAAGTTTCGCCAGTTATCGGTACTATACCCAGCCCTCTTACAACCATAGCAGAGAACTCTGCACGTGTAATGCTCCTATTCGGTTCGAAGAAATCCTCACTAACTCCCGTAACAATCATTCGTGATCCCATGTCATTGATTGCGTCTTTTGCCCAATGGTTCGTCACATCAGTAAATTCAACTGGGTGCCATACCAGCGTGTACAAGCTATTGGACAAGCTATTAACCACTGCGTGGTAGCGATTATCTTTTTTTTCAACATAAGTTGGTACATGATGAGTGGAACCATCCGACCCTACAACAATTCCTGTCGTAATCTGATTTGGATCGACGGTCTCCGGAAGTGGAATATACCGTTCAACGTACGTATTGAAGCGATTTATTTCCTTTCTTGAACCATTAAATTCAGCCATTAACATAAAATGGACAGGATCCACTAAAAGTAAAGCACCTTTTGAAATTGCCGAGTCCTTTGCAATGCTTGATTCCGAAGGAAGAGCTTTTGAGATTGTTAACTCAATCGTCATGTCTGATAGTGTATCATCCGCACCAAGTTGACCCGCTACCGCCTCAATTGAGATTTGGCTCGCAGGTAGTCTATATGTGGCAAGCGGGGTGACCAGTTCTAAGACGGCAGATTGATCTATCATCTTTTTAACAACATCCCCTGTTAATATTCCCACAATAGAATCCGATGACTCATTCACAGGAATAGTCACTACAGCATTCTGACCTTCTTTCGCCAACCATTCTAGAAGTTTGCTAGGATCCGGCGTAAGAGTTGTTATGGTTCTATTATCAACGATTTTTGTATCCAACTTGCCGATCTTCTCTGACTTACCGTTTATTACAACAGGGACACCACTTGGCTCTAGCTGAGGTGGGTTTGCTGATGGTGTTCCACCACCTTGTGAGCCCGCTCCACTGCCACTATTGCCTGAATTTCCACCGCCACCTGAACTATTGGACGAATTGACAGTAAGTACAAGGTTAGTTGTTGCTATTTCCCCGTCTCCATAAACAGCTGTAATCACGGAAGTATAGGTTCCGGCTGGTAAGCCTACTACCGGTCTAACGCTCCACGTGTCGATACTTTCACCCGCAGCTACATTATTGCCACTTCCTTCAACCACAAATGTATTGGGTTCACTGGAAGTTAGACTACGAATGGTGGTATCAACCGCCCCGGCATTCGTGATGATTAATTCCTTTGCAGAAGGTTGCTCATAACCAACCGTTACAGGTGAAAATAATGGAGCCACAATACTTAAAAAAGGTATCGTCTCTGAGATATCTTCGAACTCTGCGCTAATGGTAACATCCCCGCTTGGCATGATGAAAGTTTCACCCACGATCGGATAACCCACAGAATTAAAGATATACTTCAGCGATCCTATTTTTACTCTCTTCCCGAAATCCGGTAGAATGTTCAAGCTAATTAAGTTACCGGATGGGGAGATCGTAGGGGCAACAATAATTGTGCCACCTACCAAATTGTTTATCGTCACAGTGTATTGTTCGATTTCAGTAACTACATTTATTGTAGCGTTGCCCGATTTACTGCTGTTGGCCGTTGAGATCGCGGTAATCGTATATGGACCAGGTGTTGTGTTTGGAGCGACACTTACCAATCCATTTTCATCCACTTTGACATTTCCGCTCGTATCACTGCTGCTCCATGTCACGGTTTGGGCTGCTCCACCACTGACATTCACAGTAGCTGTGAGCTGCTGTGTATCACCTTGCAGCACACTTGAATAGGTAGGACTCACAGTTACACTGTTGACTTCTGGTGCAGAAGTCACTGTAATCGTTGTACTCCCTGTCTTGGTACTATCAAAAGAAGAAGTTGCTGTAATTGTATACGGACCAGGTGGGGTATTTGCTGCCACACTTACCAATCCATTCGCATCTACCGTGACATTGCCATTCGTGTCACTACTGCTCCACGTAACAGTTTGGGTCGCTCCACCGCTGACATTCACAGTGGCCGTTAGTTGCTCTGTATCTCCTTGCACCACATTAGGGTTAGACGGACTGACCGTCACACTGTTTACTGCCGGTGCTGAGGTAACCGTGATCGTTGCACTACCTGATTTAGTACCGTCAAACGTCGACGTTGCTGTAATTGTATACGGACCAGGTAGGGTATTTGTTGCTACACTCACCAGTCCGTTCGCATCTACCGTAACATTACCGTTCGTGTCACTACTGGTCCACGTAACAGTTTGGGCCGCTCCACCGCTTACATTCACAGTGGCGGTTAATTGCTCTGTATCTCCTTGCACCACATTAGGGTTAGACGGACTGACCGTCACACTGTTTATTGCTGGGGCAGAGGTAACCGTGATCGTTGCACTACCTGATTTAGTACCGTCAAACGTTGACGTTGCTGTAATTGTATACGGACCAGGTGGGGTATTTGCTGCTACACTCACCAGTCCGTTCGCATTTACCGTAACATTGCTGTTCAAATCACTACTGGCCCACGTAACGGTTTGAGCCGCTCCACCGCTTACATCCACAGTGGCGGTTAATTGTTCTGTATCACCTTGCACCACACTAGGGTTAGACGGACTGACCGTCACACTGTTTACTGCTGGGGCAGAGGTAACCGTGATCGTTGCATTACCTGATTTAGTACCGTCAAACGTTGACGTTGCTGTAATTGTATAAGGACCAGGTGGGGTATTTGCTGCTACACTCACCAGTCCGTTCGCATCTACCGTAACATTGCCGTTCGTGTCACTACTGGCCCACGTAACGGTTTGAGCCGCTCCACCGCTGACATCCACAGTGGCGGTTAGTTGTTCTGTATCTCCTTGCACCACACTAGGATTAGACGGACTGACCGTCACACTGTTTACTGCCGGTGCCGAGGTAACCGTGATCGTTGCACTACCCGATTTAGTACCGTCAAACGTTGACGTTGCTGTAATTGTATAAGGACCAGGTGGGGTATTTGCTGACACACTCACCAGTCCGTTCGCATCTACCGTAACATTGCCATTCGTGTCACTACTGCTCCACGTAACAGTTTGCGCCGCTCCACCGCTGACGTTCACAGTGGCCGTTAGTTGCTCTGTATCTCCTTGCACCACATTAGAGCTAGTCGGACTGACCATCACACTGTTTACTGCCGGTGCCGAGGTAACCGTAATCGTTGCATTACCTGACTTGGTGCCATCAACTGTTGACGTTGCTGTAATCGTATATGTGCCTGGTGTAGTGTTTACTGCCACACTCACCAATCCATTTGCATCCACCGTGACATTGCCATTCGTGTCACTACTGGTCCACGTAACTGTTTGGGCCGCTCCACCGCTTACATCCACGGTTGCTGTCAGTTGTTCTGTGTCCCCTTGCTTCACAATTGGGTTAGCTGGGGTCACAGTCACACTATTCACTTGTGGGGCGGGAGCCGACTTTATATGACCGTCATATGTTTGACTGTCATAACCTACTGCAACTGCTCGTCCTCCACCTATAATGACGTCGGCAAAATCAATGGATGAGGATAGATTACTCCATTCCTCTTCCCAAACAACCCCATTTATCGAGGTTGCAACTCTTTCATTTGCGCTAACGGTATAAAATTTACCTGCAGCATAAGTCACTGAAGCTAAACTAACGTTGCTGTAATTCAATACGGTCGTCTTGCTCCAAGTTACTCCATCATTTGAAACGTATGCCTGTCCAGCCTCACCAACCGCTACAAATGTATTGTTTCCATAGGCAACATCGAAAATGGCTTGGGTCGGATTAGTTGTATATACCTCAGTCCATGCTAACCCATCGGAAGAACGGAAGATTTTAGCCGCTTGTCCTTCATTATAGGTTGTTGCAATAAACATCCCATTGCCGTACACTACTCGGTAAAAATCAAGGTTTGTATTCGTATACACTACCTCTGGAGTACCATTTTCTATGAATGAGTAAAGTTTTTCTTTTCCTGCTAACACATAACGGTTAGTAACGGGACTATAAGCAATATCGTTGATCTGCTTGTTTTGGAAAAATGAATTTACAGGCGTCCATCCGGTGGTTGTGGGTTCAGATGACTTATAAACTCCATCCGACGCAGTAATAAACCAAGTTGCATTCAAAAACTTGACGTTAGTCGGTTCAATGGAAATCTCTAGATTCCGGTTATCCCAGGTCACGGAATCTGTCGACAGATGATAGTCTAGAAAATAGCCTAAAGACAAAAATGTACCATTGCCATATTCCACAAAAGTTTGAAGACTTGCAGGCACCTGATGTACAGGACTCCAAGTCGCAGCGTTCGCTTTAGAAGGAAAAATCCCACCACTAAAAGAACTAATGAGTAAAATACTTGCCAATGTAGTACGGAGTATACGATTCAAACTCCTTTTTCTCGAAAACAAAGACATATCCGGCCCCCTAAAATTGGATTTAATCGGCAATTATTATTGCCTATCTATTTCCCGATGAAGTTTGTCGAATGATGAAATGGAAATTACTCTCATCATAAACGAGACTTTGGTATAGGTAAATATAATTTTAGGGACTTTTTTCATAAAACAATGACTTTCAACCCATTTCAAAATTGATCTAGTGTGTTTTTTTGAAGTTTTGTTATAAATTTTCGTCACCATTCGATTTGAAACTGCAAAATTTTTAATGACAGCCCTTCTTCCATCTGTTATAAACAAATTATGACAACTATATCTAGCCATCACCTTGGAATTAAAGGAGAAAATAAAAAGTGATTGATACAGTTGCTGCAAAACTCGAAGATGAAGCGTTTTTGTTTCAGTTGTATTCATTAACCCGCCAAGACGAATTACAAAGTTGGAACTGGGAGCTAGAGGAACAAGAACTATTTTTGCGTATGCAATGGAGAGCTCAAACCATGTCTTATGCGGCCTCTTACCCAGATGCAATTCGTATGATCGTTCGTGACAATAATGTTTCTGTCGGTCAAACGTACGTACTTGAACAAGGGCAAGAATGGGTGCTCATTGATATATCTCTACTTCCAGAGTATCGGAATCGGGGAATAGGTATGAGCATAATTATGGATCTACAACAGAGGGCAAGTCATGCTGGCGCAACTATTCGTTTAAGCGTACTTCCCATGAACAGGGCAATGAGGCTGTATCAGAAGCTCAACTTCGTTCCTGTACACAGCACAGGTTTATATCAACTAATGGAATGGTATCCTTTGAGAACAAATGAATCAACATCAGAATTTAGTGAGGTGAAAACGAATGAGTGAAGCTTATTTAGGTGAGATTCGGATGTTTGCGGGGAATTTTGCTCCTCTTGGATGGGCTTTGTGTAATGGACAAACAATACCCATTGCTGAAAATGAGGCTCTGTTCGTTCTACTTGGAACAACGTATGGCGGAGATGGACAAACCACGTTTGCTTTGCCTGATTTGCAAGGTAGAGTGGCTGTACATCCAAACCCTACGTTTATTCGTGGGCAAAAAGCAGGTAATGAGATGGTTACATTGGTATCTAATCAACTCCCTGTACATACGCATTCGGTGTACACAGCATCGGATTCCTCTACAATTACATCAACACCAAGTAATGCAACCTGGTCTAACTCACCACGAAAAATCTATTACACTTCAGATAAAGCCACTACTGTGAATATGAACACTGCAGCTGTATCTTCTGTCGGTGGAAACCAGGCTCATGACAATATGATGCCTTCAACTGTCATTTCGTTCATTATCTGTCTAGAGGGCATATTCCCGTCTCAACCTTAAAGAGAATAAAAAAATAGAGGAGGTCACCTCATGTCAGAACCATTTTTGGGCGAGATCCGATTGTTCGCCAACAACTATGCCCCTCGTAACTGGGCTTATTGCGAAGGACAAATCTTGCAGATCAACAGCAACCAAGCTCTCTACTCTTTGCTTGGCAACGTCTACGGAGGAGATGGTATCACTACTTTCGCACTTCCAGACTATCGTGGACGAGTACCGATACATGTGTCAAATACAATTCCTCTGGGCACTAAACAGGGTGAAGCAGCTCACACGTTAACCATTAATGAGATGCCGATACATAACCATCAAGTAACAGCTTCTGAAACCAATCCATCGGTGGCAACTCCACTAAATAACGTTTGGGCAGCTGTCCCCAATTCATTCGGATCCACCCCTGGACAAGAAACTATGAATTCAGGAAGTCTCTCAGGAGCCGGCGGTTCTCAACCGCATAACAATATGCAACCATACACCGTATTGAATTACGCCATTGCGATTCAGGGAATTTTCCCTTCTCGCAACTAATTAAGGAGGACATGACTTTGGCTGATGCGTATATCGGTGAAATCCGAATTTTTTCTGGAAATTTCGCACCAAAAGGCTGGGCATTATGTAATGGTCAATTGATGTCAATTAACCAAAATACAGCTCTATTTTCTATACTGGGTGTACAGTATGGTGGAGATGGAAAATCGACCTTTGCATTGCCCAATCTGATGGGTTCCGCTGTTATTCATCAGGGTTCCGGAACAGGTCTAACTCCTCGTACTGTTGGAGAAAAGGTTGGAGATGCAACTGTCACGCTAAATCAAACCGAAATCCCTGCTCATACGCACACACCTCAAGGTATTGTTGCGACAGGGAATCAAACTTCACCTAAAGATGCGTACTGGGCCCAAGCTGCCAAGCCTATTCCCACAGCACCGCAGCCCCCATTGTATAATAACGCACCAAGCACAGATATGACGCCTATGGCTGTAGGAGTGACTGGTTCATCTCAGCCACATAACAATATGCAACCTTTTATTACTCAGACTTTTATCATATGCTTGCATGGCGAATTTCCTTCACGTGGTTAAGTAAATTCAATAGATATAAGAAAGAGGCTGTCCACAAGGACGCCTCTTTTCTCATGGGGAATTATAATTCAAAAGTTATAGAGTTCTCAGAAACATAACTACAGGGTACATTCTATTATCCGATCATAGGATAGAAATTAGTCTGTCTGTCTCGTCGAAGAGACAAATGACCCTTACCAATCAGGCCGATCAGCAAGGCATAAGCTTTATTTTCAAAAGTTTTCCCCTACACGTAATCCAAGCTTCTGTATTGATAACAATTTAGTTATTTTCAATCCACGCAACTCAGAGAGATGCCAATATTACAATATAGTAGAAGAAGGGTGAGTTTCACGCGTTTATCGACTACTTTCTGGGGTTTATTGAGCTACCGTATACTTTTAGTGTAACAAATGACGACTGATATCATTTGATACTTCAGTATCATCGAAAACCGAAATGCTTTTCAACTTCCAATAACATCTGATCTTTATTGGACTGAGATGTTCTCATAAACCATTTTAATTGATACTGCTCTGCTTGTTGCAGGTAATGATTCGATGCTCGAACCACCGTGTTTAATGTTTCGTCCCGTGCACGTTGTGGATCTGATAAATTAGGGAACACATCCTCCATGCCTCTCAGATGATCTCGATCCAGATACTCCGCTCGAATTAGGTCATCTTCTGCAAACATATAAACAACGCGGTTGGGGTTAACAATCTCCCTTAGATAAGCAGGTTCCATAAAAGTATCTACTACGATTGGCTTCTCTTTCCCCATCTGTAACAAATCCAAAATAATAAACTCAACACTTTCATCAAACACTGAATTTAACCAGTGACTTCTATCGTTCCCACGCCCTAAAAAGAACCATTCCCAATCAATGAAGTGTCGAGCTTAATTTCTGATAAATTTATTCCTCGGAATCGCTTTTTACAAAGTAATTACCGTGAGAAAAAATCTGTTTGGTATCAGCAGTTAAATGATCTAAGTTATCCACCGTTTCCTTCTCGGAAATGAAGGCATCTTTCTCGGTTACCCTATTAAATGTTCCAAAAGATGTCGTTATACTACTGACATTTTCTAGAGCTCTATTAATTTCCTCTTCTGATAATTTTACTGCAGGACCAAAATCCGGATAGTTTGGATTATCCGCTTTAGCATCATCATAATAATTACTCGCATAAATACTCAAAGCAGTCACTGCCGAAACAGTCATTATAAATGCCGTACTGATAAAGAATTTTTTCATTGGAGATCACCCCTCAATCGTTTCTATAGAATGGGACCTGTGTTTTAGTAGATACCAGATACAACAACTAATGATCTGTATACTGCAAAGCGTGAATCGGTGTACCTTTAGTGACTTCACCTGTCAATGTATTGATTTCTAGTGGCTCTACTAAAACCTTCCATCCATTTTCGCTTTTAAAAATTTTATAAGGGAGTGGTGGTGACTGTTCGTAGTCTTGTCCTGCATACTTTTGAACTACATAAAATTGAACTTCATCCGTGTTGATTTGTTTGCTTTCCACAATTTCATACCCTGTAGTTGGATTGGTTTTAAAATCCTTCACATATCCTTCTTCACGACTTTTCTCATCCAAATAATTTGTATCTTTAGAATAGAACATCATTCCTTCTACATCCCTAGCAATGTAAGCCTGAAAGTACTCCGTTGCTGCTTCCATCGGAGTTTGGGCTACGACTCTTTCCGCAGTAGTAGTCGATGCTACTAAAATAGAACCAGCAACAACACCAGCAAGTAAAAGCGATACTATTCTTTTTCCTTTCATGGATTGAGGACTCCTTTTTTTGTGAGAGAGTTGGTAATAATGATCAAATTTTATATAGACCTACTTAGTATAACGCATTGAATTATTGGAAAGTTTTTATATTTATGAGAAATTTGTTTACATCTATCTTTTAGCCTCTTTATCCAAACTCTTCTTTACGCCCACCTCACTTAATGTTAGATTTTATAACATATCATTATGAAAGCGAGTGGGTTGAAGATGGATCTGCAACAGTTATTGACTATCCCCATTCTCTCCAAAGCAAAGGTTATTGCTGGACATCGCGGACTAGATCGCTTGGTGCAATCGATTAATATTATGGATGCCCCAGATATTGTACAATTCCTGAAGCCGGGGGATATGCTGCTGACGAACGGTTATATCCTGAAAGACCGCCCCGATGCTCATCTTGGATTCATTACAGACATGCATGCAATTGGCTGTGCGGCGCTTGCGGTCAAGACACAGCGTTTCTCTCTTGAATTATCTCCGCAACTGCTTGAGACGGCCGACAGGCTGGGCTTCCCGATCATCGAGCTGTCTGAGATAGACAATACACTCGGTGAGATATTTCAACATTCGATCAGTGCCATCCTTCAGAACAAAACCCATGAGCTCCACTACGCCTTGTCTATTCACAAGCAATTTTCCACGATGGTGATGCAGGGAAAAGGCATACCATCCATCGTAGATACGTTGTCTCAGTTGCTATCCTCACCTGTACTTCTACTTGGCTCGAAGAAACAGATTACGGCAAGTTCCCACTATGTACAAAAGTTGGATGACCAGTCTCTCGCCGCCCCCTTACTGACATTTATAGATGAGCATCCTTCCTTCCATACCGCAATCTCGATCTGTCTACTTACTGCTGATAAATATCGACACGCCGAGTTTCATCCCATCTTCACGGATCGGCACGAGGGCTATTTGATCGCACTTTACGACAGTTCCACAACCTCTAAGCTCTCCACTCTGGCACTGGAGCAAGCCGTCAATGTGATTGGTCTCGAGTTAACTAAGAAGCAAGCGGTCAAGGAGCGCTCCCGCCGTTACAAAAATGAATATTTCTCCGATCTCATTCAGGGCTTCATTCGTTCGGAACAAGAAGCGCTACATCGCGGCAAGAAATATGGGCTGCAAGCCAAAGGAAGTTCCGTTCTGATCATCGCCAAAAAGGATGAATCCTTAGCGGGCATACCTAAGCAGAACTCTACTTCCTCCGGGGAAGAGCGGTTCATCTCGGAACGAGACGCTAATTACGAGTTGATTAAACAGGAATTCGCCAGATTGGATCTCTCCTTTGTCATGTTCACTAAGAACGACCAGTTCGGCATACTCGTCTTTTTGGCCGAATTGTCTTGGGACGAACACACCGTGGTTCAGCAGCTTGAGCGGATGGCAGGCAATCTGTATACAGAGTCGCAGCTCAGCCTATCCTTCGGCATAGGTAATTCCTACACCAATGTATTGGATATTGGACTCTCCTATAAAGAAGCAGTCAAGGCGCTCCAATCCGGCTATCAGATGCGAAAGACCCGCTTCGCTCATTCCTATCAAACCATGGATATAAGCCGTCTGCTGCGCATGATTCCCCACGATGAGATGCTGCAGTTCCATCACGAAACCTTTAAACCCTTCAACGACCGAGATCCAAACGAGCGTAACGAGCTTATGAAAACTTTGTCCTCCTTCTATGAGAATCATTGCCAGATCGTTGATACAGCGAAAGAGTTGTTCGTACATCGCAATACAGTGATCTACAGATTGGAGAAATGCGAGAAACTGACCGGCAGGAACATCAAGGACCCGATGGAGAGCCTGCGCTTCCGACTTGCCTTCGCACTTGAGTCCCTTTTGAATGTTAATCCAGCCCCTAGTGAAGCTAATCATTCGTCTTAAACCGAGAACGTGTCATGTATAATGACACATTCTTTAATTTTTCTTTTCCCAGCCCAAACTCATTTGTGCATTTTAACTGATTTAATTCTATTTTTATGTTCAGAGTAACTAATGACAATGATGCAAACAGTCTATATGATTAGGAATATATTTATGAATGTCATGTTAATTAACATCAAATCACATCAAGAAACGAAAAAACATCAGGCTGTAGGAAAGGGGCTACCTATCATGGCTATACAGATACAAGGCGTATCCAAATCATTTGTCAGTGCAACCGGAGAAGATATTCAGGTCCTGGCTGAGGTTTCGATGCAAATCAAGAAACAGGAATTCTTCAGTATCGTGGGACCGAGCGGTTGTGGCAAAAGTACGATTTTCAATATTATCGCAGGTCTGCTTAAGCCGACAAATGGGAAGGTTATCGTCTGTGGCGAAGAGATCGATCAGACCACCGGGCATGTCGGTTATATGATGCAGAAGGACCTGTTACTTCCTTGGAGAAGCATCCTGGACAATGTCACGCTAGGCTTGGAAGTGAAGGGCATGTCCAAAAAGGATCGCGGCGATATTGCCATGGATTATCTGGATCGCTATGGCCTGGCCTCATTCGCAGAAGCCTATCCCTCCACACTATCAGGCGGTATGCGCCAACGTGTAGCCCTCATACGTACCCTCGTTACCCAGCCCGATATTATATTACTGGATGAACCCTTCTCCGCACTTGATTATCAGACCAGACTCATTCTAGAAGATGAAATCTTATCCATTCTCAAATCCGAGGGCAAAACAGGCGTCCTGATCACGCATGACATCGAGGAAGCGATTGCCATCTCCGACCGTATTGCCGTTATGAGTAAACGACCAACAACCGTGAAGCAGGTGTATGACATTGGTCTCGCCTCGCAATATGGCTCAGCACTGAAAGCCCGCTCTGACCAGAAGTTTAAACAGTATTTTGAATCAATCTGGTCAGAGCTTGATATCCAAATGGGGAGGATCAGCTAATGAAGATCACATCACCTGAAGTTACCCTTGCCGGAAAGCCTGCTGGAGTTACGAAGAGCAAGAGCAAACGCAGACAGTCCACCTTCTCCAAAGAATGGCTGATGACGATGCTGTGGCGGTTCATTATTGTAGCGGTCATCCTGGTGATCTGGGAATCCGCCGTTCGTCTGAAACTGGTTAACGGATTCCTCATGGGATCACCAAGCGCCATTCTTGATGCCGCCATCACGATGGCTAGCTCAGGACAACTGCTTACAGACGCGTTTGCAACGGTAAATGCCACCGTTATCGGCTTTGTAGCCGGAAGCTTAATCGGATCATTGGCAGGACTGCTCATGTGGTATTCCAAGTCCGTTGCCCGTGTGCTCGATCCATTCATTGTAGCGATGAACGGTATTCCGAAGATCGCACTTGCTCCCATGATTATCATCTGGTTTGGCTCAGGCATCTTCTCCAAGATTGCTCTGGCCTCCGTGGCAACGTTTATCGTTGCGCTATTATCCGCCTACCAAGCGACTCATCAAATCGACGAATCCCAGATTAATCTGATGAAATCCTTCGGTGCAAAGAAATCACAAATTTTCCGCAAAATTATCGTTCCTTCCTCTCTGCCATGGATCATCTCGGCCTTCCGTATCAATATCGGTTTGGCACTGGTGTCTGTTGTAGGTGGAGAATTCATCTCTTCAGATAAAGGACTTGGACACATGGTATTCGTCGAAGGTAACCTGTTCAACCTTCCGGCCGTATGGGTCGGCGTGTTCATGCTTATGCTGGTCGCCATGCTCCTCTATACCTGTGTCGGTTATATCGAATCCCGTCTCCTTCCATGGAATGACAACAAGACCAGCAGCAAATCCACATCTGTATAGCTGACCTACAACGATTAAAGGGGACTGATGACTAATGCGTACATTCAAAAAGATAGCTTTTCTAGCAACGATGACGGTTATTTTGACTACACTGCTCAGTGCATGCGGAAGCAATGCCACAACACCCGCGAGTGGTGCAGGTGCATCTAATAGCGGGGGGCAAGCAAATACGCAGGTGGACAAAATTATGGTCTCCGAGGTGTATCACAACCTGCTCTACCTTCCCTTGTATGTAGCGAACAACCAAGGTTTTCTAAAGGAGAATCGCATTGAGCTCTCTTCCATACGTGCTGCCGGAAGCGGTCCAACAGCATTGTCTTCGGTGATCTCAGGCGAGTCGGCGTTCTCCTTCCACGGTCCTGAGCATGTCGCATTTGCTAATGCAAAGGGCGGAGACGCTCGCTCACTGGTCCTTCTATCCGGCAGTGCCCCAGTCTGGGCAGTTGCGCGAGAAGGAGTAACCGTGAACTCGACAGCGGATTTCAAAGGTAAAACCATCGTGGTGGGTTTGGCACCTACAAGTTCGAACAGCTTACTGCGGAAGCTGTTCGCTGACAATAACATCGATATCGACAAGGATGTGACGATCACCGAGGTTCAGAATGGCTCCGAGCTTGGTGCTGTATTAGCCGGCAAAGCCGATATTGCCATCGTTTACGAGCCGCAGCTGGATCAAGGCATTGCTGAGGGGCTGCATATTGTCCATGATTTTACAAAGGATTACCCTGACTTTGCCTTTGCAACGATGAATACAACCGCAAGTTTCATTGAAAAGAATCCTGATCTCACCCAACGCTTTGTCACCTCTATTGAGCAAGCCCTGGACTACATTCAATCGAATCCTGAAGGCGCAAAAGCAGTTGCCGTGAAGGAATTCCCGAATCTGGACAAAAACATCGTGGAGCAAGCGGTACAACGCATGATCGATAGCAAGGTATACCCTGCGGAGGGACTTATCAATGAATCAGCATTCGAGACCGCAATCGATATGCAGCGCTTCATCGGCAATCTGAAGGAAGACCTCGCTTACGAGGAGATTATCGATTCAAGCTTCACCACCAAATAGAGAGAGAAAGGGTGATTACTCTGAACCAGGACGACTATCTCACACACCGCCGTACAGAAAGCGCCAAATATGCGGACGGAGTTATTACAAGCGAGGAGCTTGCCCTATTTACAGCGGACTTGGAGCTGATTCGAAGCTTCAAGTTGCCAGAAGAAGTAGGTCCCAATCCCCCGCATAGGAGCGTGCCTCTGCGATGATTACGAAACCACTTAACGAGCTGACGATTGCTGAAGCCGCAACACTGATTAAAAATAAGTTGATATCTCCTGTTGAGCTTACAAAATCCTATTTGGATCGCATTGAGAAAGTAGAGCCTGCTGTGCAAGCCTTCGTTACAGTCACCGCCGAACAAGCCTTGCAGGCCGCAAGAGAGTCTGAAGAAAAACTGATGAATGGCGAATATCTCGGTCCTCTGCATGGTATTCCCTATGGAGCCAAAGACATTATCCATACCGCTGGCATACGCACCTCCGCTGGATCAAGTACCTTTCCAGACTTCGTACCCGGAACAAATGCAACAGTGATTGATAAGTTGCAAGCTGCAGGAGCTATCCTGCTCGGCAAGACAACAACGACGGAATACGCCTTTCAGGGAGGAGAACCACCAACCCGCAACCCATGGAATTTAGAACATACCCCGGGCGGTTCCAGCTCCGGCTCTGCCGCTGCAGTAGCGGCTGGCATGGCTTCCTTCACACTCGGGACACAGACCTTTGGATCTCTGCTTAGACCCGCAGCTTACAACGGATTAACCTGTATGAAACCCACTTACGGCAGAGTTAGCCGTAATGGTGTCATCACAGCCAGTTGGAGCCTGGATCATATTGGCGCATTCACTCGGTCCGCACAAGATAACGCAATCGTTCTGGAAGCAATGGCCGGGCAAGATGAGCTGGACTCCTTCACGCTTCCTTATGGCAAGCCAGACTTAAAAAATGCTCTTAAGCATCCTATTTCAGAAATGGTGATTGGTCTCCCGAGCAACTTCTTCCAAACCGATGAACCAGCGATCTTGTTAGCGGTAGAGTCGGCAATCGCTGTGCTTGAGAAGCTGGGCATGCAATGGAAGAAAGTTGACCTGCCTTCTTATATGGAAGAGACCATTGCTGCTCATCGTACGGTTATGCGGGCAGAAGCTGCCGCCTTCCATCAGGAACGCTTCGCGGAAGCCTCTGATCGTTACGGCCACACGATGCGGGAGCAGCTTGAACTCGGTTACCAGACGAGTGCCGTTGATTATTTGCAGGCACAACGCATCCGAACGATATTCCGGAGCGAGATGATGATGCTTTTCGATGAAGTGGATGTGTTATTGACTCCATCAACACCCTATGTGGCCCCATACGGCTACAAGACGGGGAGCCCGATTTTTAACGGACCGTTCACCAATACGGGTCTACCGTCCATCACCGTACCCATCGGGTTTGATACCACCTCAGGGAAGCAATTACCTATCGGCATGCAGCTTGCTGGTCCACTTATGCGAGAAGACCGCTTGTTGTCCATTGCTCATCATTATCAGCAGGCTACGAACTGGCATCAGTTAACACCAATCATACACACTCATTAGGAAAGGAATGACAGCTACGATGTCTACCATCATACATGCAAGTGCAGCACCCAAGTTCCCACTTCCTTTCTCCCATGCTGTCCGCGCAGGAGATTTAGTCTACGTCGCAGGTCAAGTAGGTGTCGATCCACAGACGCTTGAGCCTATCGGCGGCATTAAGGAGCAGACTGAGCAGTGCATTCGTAATATTGAGGTGATCCTGCAAGAAGCCGGACTTACACTTGATCATATTGTGAAGGTAACCACTCATCTGGCCCGAGTCGAGGATCAGTCCGAATACAACGAAGTGTATGCGCGAATGATTAAACAACCCTATCCCGCCCGTATTACCGTATTCAGCGGGTTAGGCCCTTATTTAATTGAAATGGAAGTGCTGGCGTATGCGCCTTCCATTCGAGGAGAGTAACACATCACCAAAGAGCACCTGTAGCCATAGATGGGTACAGGTGCTCTTTTTGTTCTAGAAACCCGGTTCTCTTTTGAAAAACGGGTTTCTTTTCGTATTCCTATTTTGTTTTGAAGCGAGATGATTCCTCGGCAAGTTGTTTGGTCAGTTCATCAATTCTCTGCACCATATCTGTCAAATGTTCCGTCATGCCGGACTGTTCCTGCATTGTTGCTGTGACTTCCTCAACAGAAGCCGACACCTCTTCACCGGAAGCAGACAAGTTCTGTGCCGCCCCAATGACGTCATCCTTATCACGTTCAATGGATTCGATCTCTGTGGCAATAGCTTGAACCTGGCTCATCATCTCATTCATATTCTCGGTGACAAAATTGAATGTCTCCTTGGTCTGGCTAACGCTGCTCTTATGCTGTTCCGCAATCGCTTCAATAGCCTGAACACTTCGGTTATTCTGCTCCACGTGATCAATGGTCTGCATCACAATTCGGTTGATATCCTCCGATTGAGCTGTCGTCTGCTCTGCCAGCTTGCGAATCTCAGAAGCAACGACTGCGAAGCCACGTCCCTGATCACCAGCTCTCGCCGCCTCGATCGAAGCATTCAACGCAAGTAATTTCGTCTGATTTGCGATTTCGGCAATCGTACCTGTAATCTGGTGAATGCCCGAGGAGCTTTCGGCGAGTTGAACTGTAATTTTGGAGATGTTGCCAACTTCAATCTCGTTCTGGCCGTTCACCGCAATGAGTGCATCAATAACTTCATGATTATTTTTGAATGCATCCGTAATTTCATCTGCCTTGAACTTCACTGCCTGCGACATTCCATTCACATTGGCAATCTTGTTACCAACATTCATGAATTTGTCCACAATGGCTTCCGTATCGTTCGCCTGGGACTCCATCGCTCGTGAAATCTCAAATGCTGTTGTCGTTGTTTCGGCAATCGTGGTCGAAGTTTGCTGAGTGGACTGTTCCAGCTCGGATGTACTTGTTTTCAGGATGCCGATGGAATGGTTCATGCTGGAGATCAGCTGTTTATTGCCTGCTGCCATGGTATTGAAGCTGTCCACCAATTGTTTGAATTCTCCGCTATATTTACCTTGAGCCTGCACCGTCAGATCGCCGTCAGCAAGCTGTCTGAACAACACAGTTAGTCTGGTAATTGGTCTGGTTACCAGCAAAGAGATCAGAATACCCGCTACGACGGAAACCGCAATAGCACTAAACAGAACAATATACATCTGTTTTGCCATCGCACGCAAAGGTTTCTGCACATCACTCAGTTTATCTTCAACAACGACGGTCCAGTCCGATCTTGGGATTTTGGAGTAATACGCCACTTTCTCATCTGTGCTAATATCCCCTTGCTGTAGTTCAGCGCTAGGAGCAAGATCTATCAATGATTGGTATTCGCCGGACTCCATCTTCTGGCCTGCCAACTTCTCATCCGCTGAATCGTAGATGACCGTTCCTACACGGTCCAGAATGATCACTTTTCCCTCATCATTAATATTGATATTTTGTAGCTGATTAACGAAGAACGAGGTGGATGCCGCAGATACGAGCACTCCCTGTACTTCTTGATTCTCATTGTAGATTGGCATGGCAAAAGCCGTACCAAGTTGTCCTGAGGACTTGGCTACAATCCCTTCACTAATCACGTTTTTACCCTGAATTGCTTCTTGGAAATATGCCCGATCTCCGCGTTCTGCCTTGATAACTGCCGGATCATTCGCTGCAATAATAATGCCATTCCGATCCAACAAAATCAGACTGTTGTTACCTTCCATACCTGCCAGACTGTCTGCGAGAATACCACTTGCCTTATCCAGCAGTTCATTGTTTTCCGAGAAAAAATTCTCCCCTTCCTGTCCATCCGTATTCCGAATCTCCAGCAGATCCTGGAAGGTCCGATGTGTTGTGATCAAAAAGGTGGATTTTTCTTCCAAACTTAGTGAAGCATACAAACCTGCCCCCACCCGGTCCGAGGTTGCTTTAATCTCATCTTTGCTTTTGTCGAGTGTGATGACAGCCGCTACAGTGTAGGATACTACTGCAGTTACCGCCAGTACGATACACACCAGCAGACTGATCATAAGTGGCAGTTTAACTCTGAACGACATGTTGCGCATACGTTCTCTTGCCTTGCTAAATACCATGATTACATTCACCATCCATTTTCATTTTCATCAATATGAAGTCCAAATTCTATGTATCTACTTTATATCGGTCGATATCAAATAATCTGTAAGCTGTTTCCCCAGTTATACTAGGTCAAAGGCCACTGCAAACGATTGGAAAATGAAGACTTTGGGTTAATACAAAATATGACATCAACATCGTATAATATATGAAATACATATCGTGCAGGAAGAGGGACAACGCATTGAATCCGAAAATGCCTACTTTATTAAAAGTCGAATAGGAGAAGTGATATGGCAAAAACAGCATTACCTACGCTATTAAATGTCGTGCGTATTTTATTGAGTGTGAAACTGATCTACGTGATTGTGTCCTTTATCGTGTTCCTCATTGACTTCAACCAGAACATGGAGACCTATCTGGGTTTCTTACGCAAAGGAGATGATCTGGCTTACGCCTCTGGCGTAATCTTAGCCAGAATGTTGTTTATCATCGGTCCCAGCCTGCTCGCTGTTATATTCATCACCAAAAGAAAGTTCAAGCTCACCGTGACGTTTCTGAGTCTCGCGCTATTCGTTGCCATTCCGAATGAGAGTAACCTGTTCACCCTGATTCATCTCTTCGCCCTGCTTATCGTGCTCTTGCATCGTCCAAGCAAGTTGTATCTGAAACGAAAGGATACCCCTGTCAATGAAGCCGTAGTTGAACCGAAGAATTAATTCCAAAAGGGGATCACATGACATTGAAGCCTAGAAAAAAAGGGAGAGCGCACAAGATATGATGTCATAATAAAAAAACAAGGACGTTCCTATGTATTACAGGAAGGTCCTTGTTTAATGTGACTCATTATACAAAGTGATTGTTAGATTTACAATTACAGTGCAGCTTGATAAATTTGTACTACATCTTCACGCTGCAAGTTTTTGAAGAATCCGAACGGACCAAATCGCATCGCTTTATCAGCCATTACATCAATCTGACTGTCGTCGATGTCATAGTCCGCCAGACGGCTAGGGGCACCAATTGAAGTCCAGAATGTACGCAGCGCTTCAATGCCTTCTTCAGCAACTTGTTTGTCCGACTTTCCAGTAGGATTGATATCAAATACATTAACAGCCATACGTTTGAATCGATCTACATCCACATCCAGATTATATTTCATCCAGTGTGGGAAGAGAATCGCAAGGCCTCCCCCATGTGGAATGTCATACACAGCCGATACGGCATGTTCAATATTGTGAGAAGCCCAATCTCCGGCAAGACCCATATTCAGGACATCGTTAAGCGCCATTGTTCCACAGTAGAGAATGGTTTCGCGCAGTTCATAGTTTTCCGGATCTTTGATCAGACGAGGGGCCGTATCAATAACGGTACGAAGAATCGTCTCACAGAATCCAAGCTGAACCGGTGTATTCGTATCCAGATGGAAATAATGTTCAAACACATGAGACATCATGTCCACCATGCCGTATACAGTCTGATCCAGTGGTACGGTGTATGTGTACTCCGGATCAAGAATGGAGAACGCTGGGAAAGAATACTCGCTGAACCATGCCCATTTTTCCTGCGTGTCCTGATTGGTTATTACTGAACCGTTGTTCATCTCGGAGCCTGTCGCTGCCATCGTTAGAATTGTACCCAGTGGAAGTCCGCCCTGCGGAGTTGCTTCGCGCACAACAACATCCCACATGTCTCCATCGTATTTGGCTCCTACCGCGATGGCTTTCCCACAGTCAAGTACACTGCCGCCGCCAACCGCAAGAACCAGATCAATGTTATGTGTTCTGCATAGTTCTACACCCTTATGAACCGTAGACAGACGAGGGTTAGGTTCCACACCGGCCAGTTCCGTAACCTCTGCTCCAATTTCATTCAACTGGCTGATTACCTGATCGTACAGCCCGCTACGTTTGATGCTTCCACCACCATATACAAGCAAAATACGCTTTCCGTATTTTGGAACTTCGGTTTGTAGTGCTTGAAGTTGCCCTTTGCCAAAAATCAGCCGGGTCGGATTATAAAACTGAAAAGATCTCATAACGTATGTTCCTCCAAAGAAGTCTGAAATTTTGTGCATCCACCATTATAGTTCTCTTTATTCGTAAAAACAAATACAGGCAAGAAGGAGACAACAGATGAGTATGGAGTCTGTCACATTACAACAATTAATAAAACAAACCATTAATCAATATGTATCCTCGGATATTCACATTCTAAGTATCAAAAGTAACCCAATCGGTGCGGGATCTCAAGCCGTTGAATTGCTTCGACATCATATTGAATTCCTTATAAATGGAGTGAATAGGGATATTTCTTACGTAACAAAGAAGGCCACGTTCATTGAACGCTCTGCCTTGTCCAGATTATTTTTAAAGGGAGCCAATGTACCATATCATCTTTCGAATGAACCCCATACTCAAGATCGCAGTCTGATCTGCATTCAGGATGTGGACTACCAAACCGATTATAGTCATCTGGATATAGACCTGCTTCAGAATAAAGAATTACGAGCACTGGCTTACATACATGGAACGAATATGGGGTCGAAAAAAGAACTGCCATGGATACCTATTGTGGATCGATCTCATATCATCGAAATGATGGAAAGACGCTGGAGGCCTTTGTGGAACACCGCCATAGAACGTCCATCATTCATTGAGGAATTTGGATCACCGCTCATTTCGGAAATTGAAACTGTAGCAAGTCATATTGTAGATGATCTTGAAATTCTCATCGAAGATGAGCACACACATACGATGATTCATAATGATCTGAATCCTGGCAATGTATTGGTACACAACAATGAGGATGTTTATTTTATCGATTGGGAGGAAGCAAGGTATGGCTCCCTGTTCTTTGATATCCCTCTGCGCTGTACACATTTGAAACAAGTTGATATCTATCGGGAGTCCCTAAGTTCTCACGGATACGATATTCCACAACATCAATTTGAGAAGTACTTCTCTCTGGCATCCCGATATCTCGGCATCCGTTATATGAGTTGGAACCTTGGGGTTTGGGAACAATACCCACATGCAGAAAACGACTTAAAAAGGTATATGAACATGGTGACTCAACCTTTGTTCTCCTGATCCCTCATTACACATTTAGATGTAAGATGAATTCACTGTTTTCCTGAACAAAAAAAGCTCCTGCCAGCAAAGTGGCAGGAGCTTACATCACAGGGATTCAATATAATCATCGCATGCTTCCATGACAGGCATGCTATACGTCCCCTCAGATATTAATAATTCGGTACTTAGGTTCTACCCCAGATCGGCAATCCGCTGTCCAATACGTGGAAACAGCCCGAAGGCATTCTCGTAGAACACTTTATCATGATGTTGCTCCGGTACAAGTCGGCGGACAAATTCGGCATACAGATCGATGGGCGCAAGCGGCCAGTCGGTGCCAAACAGCATTTTCTCGTAATGATCCGAATAGACCAAGGCCCGGCGGAAATGATCCATGAACAAAGGCTCGTTCATGAACCTTTCAAAATGGGGCCGATCCCCCACCACAAGACCAGACAAATCCGCGTACACGTTAGGATTCTTCGCCACCACTTCAGCTGCATCCATCACCCATGGATCACCCAAATGACAGATCATGAAGTTCACACCGCGCTGCTGCAAGGCTAATTCATCCACCGTCAACGGATGCGAATATTTGAGTAATCCATTCATGGAGTACGTGTCACCCGTATGAATCACGACAGGCAGGTTGTACTTGGCTGCGAGTTCATAGACTGGGGTATAGATTTTGTCGTACACATAGTGATGATAGTATCCGGCATAGAGTTTGATTCCGGCTACCTCCGGGGATTGCAGTCTAGCTTCAATCCTGTCAAGCTCGTCCTGAGCGTTTTTACCGTCTAGCGCATTAGGATTGATCCCCACACATTCCATGAGGAATGATGGGACCTTCTCTTCCAGATCAAGTCCCATCGGGTTAGGGGAACTGGAATCCGGGAACGCTCCCTTCGTCTGCTCCGTAACCCCCATTCCGATACCCATAATGACGTCGTTTTTATCAAACTCCGCTTTAAGACCAGCGGCAGAGTAATCCACTTTCGACAGATCGATTGCTGTTCGGTGAAAGCTGTCGATGTCCGACAGATGAATGTGAATATCAATGATCGGCATGTGAAGCCTCCTTTTCATCGGTAGAAATTGCAAAATTCAGTTTGAGAAGGTCATGCACATCCGCTGAACTCAGCGGGATCTGTCCCAGAACCAGATATGTCGGCTCCGTCCAGACCGTTTCCCCCTGCTGGAGTGTCAGATGATGATGTACGTTCAGACCCGTCACCTGATTATTAGCAAAACCCCATGCACTCTGATTCGGGTAACGATGTACCGCATGCAGCATGTTTTCACGCGAAACCGATCCTACTCGCAAAAGGTCTTCAAGTGGCAGGCCCACATCCACCTTGCCCAGCGGGAATCGATCTTTACCCGGTTGCTCTATCCAACCTTCCGCAAATACAGATGAAGGCTGGAGGAAACGTTCCTCCGCAAGCGAGTAATCCGTCAGCGTCAGGCCACTTTCGTTTGTCACGGCAAGCAGCGTGCATAGCACAGGAACACCGGGCAGCATCAGATAATGCTGGTGGATCGTCATTCCCCGATTCGCTTCATGCTTCTCAATCCGGGTGGTCAGCTTTATACCCTTCCAGACGTTGCCGTATTGATCCTTCTGCTCTGTCCAGGAAGCGGTTCTTTGTTCCAACTGGCGGCTGAAACCATTCATGCCTGGAACCCCAACACCCAGTCCGCCGTACCACGGATTCCACCACGAGCGTGGAGCGGGTTCAGGGTATGAGCTATCCAGCCATTCTTCTCCTGCATATTTCAGGGAGTGTACTACACTCCCGAATTCAGGAGCAACAGCGATTGACAACACCCCATTGTCTACGATGTACAAAGGTCCAGATGAACCTTCTTCAATCTTCTGCTTCACCTCTGTTCCGCTCTGCGGGAACCAAAGGGCAGTTCGCTCCTGAATCCGATCTTCGCCCCGGTATAGCCCACGAACTTTCCAACCACTCACGTGCTGGTCTCGGTCCGCTTCGTCTGGTGAAAATGTCAGCTTGGCGGAGTTTAGGTTCTGCTCCGGACTGAATTCCTTAGCATTTGCCATAACCTCCGGTTCGCCACCCTGTTGCACATATAGCTCCAGCTTGCCCGCAAGCGGAACCAGTTTGTGTTCAGTCAACGTTGCTTGCAGCTCGTCTGGTGCAAATGGATTCCCCTCACTTAGTGTCAGATCCAGATGACTGTCCAGCAACGGAATGACCGGGTTACGCTGCTTGCGTGCAAACGCACGGAAATCATGCCATTTGGCAAACGTGTTCAAAGCATATACAGTTGCTTTGGTCCGTACAACGGCTCCTGCGGCAATACGGCCAAGCTCATGCTGCAACCCCAGCGTGTATTCCGGGCGAAGCAGCTTCAGAGAAGGGTCCCAATAGATACCGCTGGCACCATACTCTTCTTTGCAGAACAGCCAGTTCTCCGTAATCTGTGAGCTATTCCAATGGCTCGGATCGCCAGCGTAAGAATCACCCATATCCACGAAGCGCCCCTGATAAGGAAGGATTAACCTGCTACCATAGAACCCAAAGTTATTCATTAGATACAGGTCCTCTTCCCAGGCAGTATCTCGTGTATTTTCAACCTCATGGTGGAATTCGGCGATTCCATTCGCAGACAGCTTGACCACCGACTTAATCTGCAAGCCAGGGAAATCCTCCGAGTCATACAGTGCTTCAAGAACCTGACGTTCCCCTTCGGGATAAATATTCACTTCTTTTGCTTGTTTCTTGGATAACTCTTCGGCAAACGGCTTACCCAGCTTCGGATAAGTCCACCAGAACGAATGACGGGAGCCCGGGTATTCAATCCACATGTTATTATCTTGCTTGTTCATATGGAGCGAGAATGCGCCGTTAACAGCCACCCATTGATCCTCAATCTGCCCGCCATATTTCCCTTCGATTCCCTTCATCAGTACAGAAAGTTTGCTTGTAAAAGAGATCGCATGGTTCCCCACTGGGACAGCCGTCACTTCTACTTCTTGGGAATAGAGACCATATGAACGCAAGGTGAAAGGCACTGGCACAGACATCTTACCTTTGGCAGGCACCGTAAAGCGCACCGAACGCTCCGCCCATTCCAGGAATTCATCCTCTGGCAGGTCCAAGCTGAACTCCGTTTCGGCATCCACATTATTTTCCACGTTCAGAACCAACTCCGCCGGGATGCCTGGATAGAGTTCCTTCACAGGCAAGATGGTCTTGATCTTGGCCGGGAATTTCGGGGCAATACCTAACCTGAACTCCGCTTTCTTACCGCCAATCAACCATGTGCTGACAACCACGGGATGAGTCTTATTGTTATTCTGTTCCTCTGTAATTGGATCAAGGTGAAACTGACCTTCCACGATGATGGTTTCTCCCGGAGCGACTGCTTGTGCAATGTCCAGCGCAAATCGAATGTTTTTGTTATCCTCACCCTTGATCT
Source organism: Paenibacillus sp. FSL M7-1414 (assembly GCF_038003195.1). Classification (NCBI taxonomy): domain Bacteria; kingdom Bacillati; phylum Bacillota; class Bacilli; order Caryophanales; family Paenibacillaceae; genus Paenibacillus; species Paenibacillus sp. FSL M7-1414. Next base: position 5,195,710 of record NZ_JBBOOS010000001.1, read on the forward strand.
CAACCGCCAGTTCGGACGCAGAATTGTTCTTAATGCGATAGCGAACCTTATAGCTGGAACCGAATACCAGATCATGATCATCGACTTCTGTTGAGATTTCGTAATCTGGTGTTTCGAGGGCAGTCAGCCCGCGACCCGACTTTTCAAATTCAGCCCGCAGGGAGACATCTCCCTTTTTCCACGTGTAGTCAAAGAAATCAAAACCACGCTCCCGTCGGCCATCCGGCTCGACCACGAGTTCACGCGTGCTGTCTGCATACCAATCCAACTCCTCGAAATATGGAGCAAGTGCTTCGGTCTGCAAAATGGTAGGGATGAAATTCATCAGATGCACATTATCATCTTTTTTCTCCCAGAAGAATCCACATTTCTTGTACATCGGTACAGCCTTTGTATTGCCTGCCCATGTGAACAGATCCAGGCGAGGCCATCCGGCCTCCACGGTCTTGCGCACAGCATTCAGGATCAAGTTGCGTCCGACCTTATAACCGTGATAGTCGGGGCGTACGTTAAGCAGTGGTACATATAGGGCTCTCTCGTCATAGCGATAATGAGCAAAACTGCAGAAGCCAACAACCTCTTTCTCATGAACAGCTAGAAATGCATAAAGATTGGACGAACTCTCCATCTCGCGGCGAACTGTTTCCTCTGTTCTAAGGTTGGTGCCACCTCCCCAGCTTTCGTTACTGCGGTTCCACATATCCGCGAGTGCGGCAGCGTAAGAGGGGTCGTATTCAATAATATGGATTTGATCAATAATCGAAGTTACGGTCATATTTGGATCTCCTTATCTTTATCTATAGGATGGTCTTTGTGAACTTTCGATATGGCCTTTGCCCGATAGCCGCAGAGATAATACATGCCATGTTTGAAGAAGCTAGCGATAGTCTTATCATACTATAAATGGAAGCATTTTCAGAGAATTAAAAATCTTTCTTTCCAACTTATATGTGCCTTTCGGAAACTCTTGTTAGAAGCGTCAAGGATGGACGAATCTATTTAGGCATGAAAGAAAAAATCCACGTCTTTTAGTTAGACGTGGATTTAGGAATATGATCAGCTACTAATTTTCAATTATGCCAATATAGAACGGACATTGCGTAGAACTGATTTCATAAATTCAGAGGTTGGTTCGGCATGCCCCGCAATTTGGATACGTCGTTGCCGCACATCAAGACTCTTCAACTGATCCGTCAAAACAACACCTGAAAATGGCAGCTCTTCTGGTAGTGTAACTTCAAAAGGATAATCCTTGGCTTGGCTCGTTATGAGACATACAACGGCAAAACCCGTTATTTCATTGAATTCAAGTTCCGATAGAACAATAGCCGGTCGTCTCCCGGCTTGCTCGTGACCCGCTTGAGGATCAAAGTCAAGCCATATCAGATCGCCTCGTTTGGGAATAATCAAAGTAACTCGTTCCCTTCAGTACCAAAGTCTATTTCTTCATGTCTTGTATCCTGTTTCACTTTAGAGAGCAAAGTCTTTAGATGGTTACGTAGTTCCTCATTGGACTCTACAGGCTTGGTTTTTGGACGCAACAACAATTCATTATCTTCTGTCACCAAAATCTCGATTTCCGAGCCTTCTTCCAGATTAAGACGCTTAAGCAATTGGTTAGGAATGCGAATTGCACTGCTATTTCCCCATTTGCTAAGTGTGGCTGTAGTCATGGCAATCCCACGCCTTTCGTTTGATTGATGCTCCAATTATACCTCACCTCCCTACAGTTGTATATCTATATGATATACATGAAACAATAAAAGGATACATTGTATTCAACCATAAAATAATGATTGTACAGCCTATGATTATGAATAGATATACCATTGGTATAAAGCAAAATAAGCATATAAAAAAACCTCATTTGGTCGAAACGAGGTTTCCCAGTCAGATCATCCCCAACAATGAAAAACAGCTGTAAGCCTTAGACGAAAAAAATGAAGTCCAGACTGCCCCTGTTTTATGGAGCTATAGTCCCTCGGTAGCTTACCCTTATATAATGTGCCTTGATCTCGACTGCCAGTTCGGACGCAGAAGTGTTCTTAATGCGATAGCGAACGTTATAGCTGGAACCGAAAACCAGATCATGATCATCGACCTCTGTAGAGATTTCGTAATCCGGTGTTTCGAGGGCAGTCAGCCCGCGACCCGACTTTTCAAATTCAGCCCGCAGGGAGACATCTCCCTTTTTCCACGTGTAGTCAAAGAAATCAAAACCACACTCCCGTCGGCCATCCGGCCTCCACGGTCTTGCGCACAGCAGCGTAAGAGGGGGCGCATTCAATAATATGGATCTGGTCGATAATCGAAGTTACGGTCATGTTCTGATCTCCTTCTCTTTATGTACAGGATGGTGAAGAAACCAGTTATAGTCTTATCATACTATAATTGGAATAATTTTCAGAGGATTATATCATTGCTTCGGTACCCACTTCCGTATGAAGTGTCAATGAATCCATTCAACCCTTATGTATGGGTAAACATATTGCCGCAGTGTGCCCTGAAATGGACATACATGTGAACTTTGACAAGCTCTATTCGCTATTGTTACTCTTTGTACAGGAGTGTTTCTTTTATATATAAAAAAGATAGATTCATGGAGGGAAAGCATGACAGAATGGATCACGCAATTTATACTCTTTTTTAAAGATTTGTCATACGCAGGTCTGGTCATTGCCTTGTCGTTTGAATTCGTACCTGCTGAACTTGTACTGCCCATGGCAGGATATTGGGTGTATCTTGGGGATATGAAGCTTTGGCTGGCTATTCTGGCTGGTACCGTAGGTGGTACGTTTGGACCTTTGACGTTGTATGCCCTGGGACGATACGGCGGCAGGCCGATGGTCGAAAAATTCGGCAAGTATTTCTTGATTCGTCCCCACCATCTGGACGCTTCCGATAAGTTCTTCGAGAAATATGGCAGCGGGGTAGCTTTCTATGGACGTTTTGTACCCGGTATTCGGACCGTGATCTCCATCCCATGTGGAATGGCGAAAATGAATGTGTTTAAGTTCAGTATCTTTACCTTCTTGGCCATGCTTCCGATCACCTCATTGTACATCTACTTAGGCTTCAAATTAGGCTCTCAATGGGAGCACGTGGACGAGATTGTTAAGCCTTATATCGTTCCGGCAGCGGTGATATTCTTAAGCGCTTTTGGATTGTACGTGCTTTTGAAACGTTGGAAAAGAAGAACGGCTTTGAACAAGTCATAGGTTTGCCTCAGGAAAAACGGACTGTATAGTAGAGTAGTGGGTAAAAAATCCTTACTCTACATGACCTTTGGTTATAATTTGTTAAGAAACTAGTGATAGAAGATATACCGTACTAATCGACTCGTATATTCATATGCAAAGCCCCACCGATCATGGCGATCAGTGGGGTTTTATCGGTTTAATGACTATCTAACTAATAAGATACTGATAGAAAAATTAATTTCTATTTTAAGTCCCTTTTAGAATTGTTTTTAAGTCTTTTATAGACTGACTTGATAGCTCATAAGCATAATTACTGTCAGATTCCATTACGACCATACCGACACTCTTATCAAAATCGATGTACAGATCAAAAATTTTGATATCATTGCTACTGTAATTAACAACTATTTTTTCGTCTGTTTTCCCTACATCAATAACCTTCTTGTTCTTTTGAGCAGATTCTAAAATATTTAGAATTTGATTAACAGTGTCTCTTTGAGTGATTTTGATTACATTTCCTTCCTTATGATATTCTATCTCTGCCACAACATCGTCATTGTTTTTTTGATTACAAGCTACAATGATAAGGGGACATAAACAAATTAAAAACAATAATTCTATCCTTTTCATTTTGCATTTCCTTCCTTGTTCATAAAAAAACTCTTTTCCCACTCTAATGTTTAAGTGAGAAAAGAGCCAATAAAAATTATTCATTGCTTTGGTTTATAAGTATTTAAATCAGTTCCTGCCTTCTTTTCAAATACACATACAACACTACGCCAGATGCCGCACAGATCACAGCACATAAACCGATGAATCCATATCCCGCCTGAAGTCCGCGCAGCAGCCCCAACTGAGTCGTTGAACCGTACAGATTCTTCACACCCTCAATCACCCAACCAATTACATAGTTACCAATGACACTACCAACCCCCATCAAGGTAACCGTGAACGTAATCGCGGTGTCACTGCCGTTCGGATATCTGCGTGCGATAAACGCCATAACTGTTGGATAGATCATCGCTATTCCTGCGCCAGATATTGCAAAGAAAATCGCAAGACGCTCTCCCCCTGCAAGCGCCACGAACGTACATACTCCCGAGAAAGCCGAGAACAGAATCAGTGACAATACAAATCCGATCCGGTCCGTCAATGGTCCAAGCAGCAGGCGTCCCAGCGAGAACGTGAGGAAGAACGCAGATAATAACCCGGAGGCTTTGACCGTGTCCCACGTGTAGGCTTTTTCCAGGAAATTAACCAGCCAACCCCCAACCGCCAGCTCCGATACCACGCCAAAAGAAAGAATAAGCACCATCAGCCATAGGGCTGGATCACGTGTTAACGTCTTCAGTGAAGTCCGATCTTCATGAGGAAGATCATCCCCCGGGAATTTACTGCGCAGTGCCGCAATAATCGGCAGCAGGCAGAGTGACAACATGACCAGATACATACCGCGCCAGTCCAATTCGTGTCCAAACACCGTCAAGGACATCACACCCGTCGCCAGCAAAGGCGCCACCGTTGAACTCAGTCCATAGAAGAAATGGGACAGGTTCATCATCGTACCTGTGTTTTTCACAAAGATCCTTGCACCCAGAATCGCCAAGGCAATTTCCAGCATGCCGTTACCAATGTACATGAAGAAGTACGATGAAGCAAAGAGTGGATAGGTATGAGACACAAAAATGAACACACCCGATAGGATCATCGATGCAAACGATATGATGCTAACCGCCTTGATGCCCCATTTGCGAACCAGAATAGCCGTGAAGGAGCAGGCGATCAGGTACCCTAGTGCATTCAGGGACAGTAACGTCCCGAGCTGTTTCTCATCCAGATTGAAGTCGAATTGAATGCGCGGAATGGCCGGGCCCTTAATATTTTCCGATATGCCGAATACGATAAATCCAAGAAAGATCGTTGCCAGCTGCATCGCGTACAGCTTGTTAAACTTTCGTTTGTTCCCTTGTGTACCTGCTTGCTCATTCAAAATAAGTTCCTCCATTGTGTTCAGAAAAATGGTTACACTCTATAACTACGATTGCAGTACCATCTTCCGTCCGCTGTTATCCCCAGATTTTTCTGATCCCCTTTCCTAAAGGAGAAATCCGGTGATAAAGGCGCTCTTCAGATTGGTTCCGCATTCTCCGTTATCGTGTAAAATATTTTGCTTAACTTCATAAAAGTAGTTGTTTACCATTGCTTCTCAATCACCTGAATGCGGTAGGTCAGGCTCTCCAGCGTAACAGCGACCAGTCCAGTCACATATTCGCGCCGAGTATCTCTTTGGATGATCAACTCCGGCATATGCTCTTGTGGAATCAAATGATTCAGACAGCCTTGCGTCAGGCCATCCCGCATAGCCGGGTCCATCGTATCCCCTGTAACCACAATTGTAGCCGGGTTAATGATCGCGATGATGGATACAAGCGTTTGTACAACCAGTTCCTGCAAACCCTCTGTCGATTTCAACATTCGCAGCTGCTCTTCCCGTGACACGCCAAAAGGTAAAAAGGACACCTCGCCCCCAAATTGCGTATTCCCGGTCAGCGGACGACCATCAATGATAAATCCTGCACCCGGAAAATGGTTTTCCGGAAACGTCACCACAGCGAAGTTCTTCTCTTCCTCAAACTGCTGCTGGTTGTAAAGTCCGTAGACCGTCAGGTTCATGTCGTTGCCAATGACCACTTCCACATCTTCATATTGTTCCTTAAGCCTTGGCCCAAGCGGCTGATACATCAGCTCCGGTACGTCGCAAATCCCTATAACCCCGTTGTGTGCCACACCAGGTATCCCGATACCAATCGCCTGCACATTGTGGTGTTGTTCAATCAGATTTGCAATCAGATCCTCTACCACCGTTACATTAATCTCATCCAAAAAGAGTGTCTGTTCGTCCGCCATCTCTCCGTTCAGATTGGCATATGTATGTGTGATCGAGTGAATTCCGCCCTCTGTTCGAATAATCAGGCACAGTACACTGGCGTAGTCCGCATTGAATTGATACCGACTGGCAGGTCTTCCCCCACTCGATTCATCCGGGCCCAGATCGATAATTTCACCCGTTTGGAGTAACTCATTCAGGATCGTGCCGCATGTCGCTACGCTGAGTTTGGTCAGGTTCGCAATCGAAGCCTTCGTGCCTACTCCCATTGATCGGAGTGTGTTCTTCACCAATTCAACGTTGATCCGCTTCACCTGTTGGGTGTTGTGTGATGTGGGTAGCATAGTTAGTTGTATGCCTCCTTCCGTTCTTTTCGAACCATTCAATGAATGTTTTTAAAAGTATTTTAATAATTGAAGTGTAGGGGGATTTGGGAGGAAAGTCAATGCTTAATTGGGAGCGAAAAACGTTTGGATGGAAAGGTAAAAGACAGTGCAAGATCATCTTATATGATCCTGCGCTGTCCTTTAGTTAAGGTGACTTTATGTAGACTGGCTCATTTGATTTGCCAAGATGCTCTTCTCCAGTCGGACTTCAAATAACTTGCGGTTTAGATCCTGTTCCATGAAATGAAGGTGATATGCTGCTTGCTTCACGGTATCCATGTCTAGCACACCTGCCTGCTTTGCGATAATGTCCATGGCGTCTAGGATGAGTTTGTTACATGTGACTAGTTGGTCTACGTAATCGTCTTCCTGTTGGACGAGTTGTGCGTACTGCGAAGCTAGTTCTTCGCTGTTGGTACTTGTCATGTTAATCTCTCCTTTGATAAAGGAGAGATTAACACATCTAATATGAAGAAGTGGTACGCAAAGGCGTACCAATACATAAATTCCATATTTATTTTCGACTATTATAATAAAAACTCATTCCAATTTTTTTAATTAAAAGCAAATAAAAGTATTTTAAAAAATATCCTAAACTTACACCTCCCCTTTCATAAGACCTATGTAGTATAGTGTATAATATCTACACAAAATGTCTTTTCTTGTATTTAAACAGAAAAAAATAGGTATTTAGAGGGGGGTTCTATGGCTACAAATGATAATACGTTGAAAACTTTGGGGTTTATTTACCAGGCTTACATTGGTCTGATTAAATGTTTAGAGATGTCTGAAAATGAAAAGATAGTAATGGAGCATTTTGGAGACGTCACTTTAATTTCGACTTCCCGCTCTTCACAACAAATAGAAGTCAAACATCATTTGAAAGACACGAGACTCTCGGATCGTAGTAATGAAATATGGAACAGTGTCTGGAATTGGTATAACAATGTTGATGAGTATAATAATATGGATGAAATGATCCTATTTACAACAGCAAGGATATCTCAAAAATCAATCTTACGAGACTGGAACAGCTTAGATGCAAACGCCAGATACGAATTATTTAAACACGTTGGTCTTGATAGTAAGTCGAATGAGCGTGAGTTCAGAAAAACTTATAATAAAATTTTCTCAACAACTCATGATCCTGTAAAGTTAAAAAGTGTTTTAAACAGATTTAAAATTTTATCAGCTCAACAAAATATAAATTCAATAGTAAATGACTATTACAAAACTACATTTAGGTTTTTGGGTGAACAACAAAAAATGGAGGAATTTGTTTCTTCTTTAATTGGGGTTCTACTTACAATTCCAGTACATCAAAACAAATGGGAAATATCTTACAAAGATTTTAATGATTTATTCAAAAGATATGCTCAAAGGTTCTCAGATGAGAGTGAAACACCTCTTCAACTTTCTTTTGAATACTACGAACCAACACAACCTGAAATAATTTCCTTGAGTAAGAAGTGTTTTGTTTCAGAGATACAAAGGATAGACATGTCTGATGAGGTAACAGAAGCAATAAATGATTATTGTAGAGCTAACAAAACTATAATCACCTTTTTTGAAAACAATATCGTAAAAGCGAAAGATTTAAAAGACTACAGAAACCAGCTTCAAAAGAAAATAATAATCAATAAAAAGTTACTGAAACTAAATTGTGGGAAAGATTTCAAAATATTTTTAACTGAATCACAAAAGCTTTATCTGCAATCAATGATGATGGAAGCCCAAACAATAAATGGAATTAGTAACAACAGAGATTTTTTCCAAAGAGGAGTCATTCACAGTATTGTAGATGATGGTGACTTAACTTGGCATATGGGGGACTCAAAATGAACATGCAACATATTGAAACCTTAATGTACAATCCATTCTATCTCAGTAAAGTTATACAATCATTTCTTACTGGCTATGAGAAAGAATTGGATTTTAAAACAACTTTTTATGTACTCCCCATAGTAATGTATAGAGAGTCTAGAAATAGGTTACTCCATGCCAATTCAAGAAGTACATTGTACTCGATTTTCTCGAAGGATGTGAAATTTGAAGAATATAACTCAAAAATAAACTCTAAATTTAGTTTAAGTCAAGTAACAGAAATGTTTAACGAATATATAGAAATAACTAAACAGTCTATTATTATCTTAGAAAATCAGAAAAAAATAAAAATATATACAAAAATAGTATTGGTTGAGAAATTTCACTACACAAACACTCCAAATTCTATTAAAGAATATTTTAGGAGTGCCTATTATTTAGGTCAAATTCTTAGCGATATTAATCTAGAAGAATTTGAAAATTTCTTAGAAATCTAATGAACTGTAGGTGGGCATAGTGCAGAGCAGAATAGAAGCTATCATCTTATTAAATAATGAAAATCAAAAAAGGTTTGTCGATTTAGACGAGGGTGTTAACATTATAACAGGAGAATCTAAGACAGGAAAAAGTGCTTTAGTTGAAATTATCGATTACTGCCTTTGCAGTTCCCGCTCCACTATACCTAAAGGAAAAATCACTGATTTTGCCACAATTTTTTCTCTAATATTGATTGTTGATGGTAAAAGGTATTTGGTTGCAAGAAAAATTACTTACTTAGAAAAGAAAAAAATGTTCTTTGCCGCTATCCCAGATGATATTCATTGTGAATCAATCAGTAGAGCTTATTTTGAAGATGAAAAGTTCATAGAATACAAAATTGTACAGAAACAATTAGAGAAAATCTTTAATTTACGTGTTAATAATGTAAAAGAAGACCCAGACAATACAAAAGAAGCTGCTTCATTAAGGCATATGACCTCTTATATGTTCCAGCACCAGAACTTAATGGCAAGTAAATTTGCGCTTTTTTACAGATTCGATGATTATCAAAAGAAAAAAGATGTAATAGCACAATTTCCAATTTTTGCCGGTATTGTTGGACAAGAATATTATTCTACTCTGATGCTATTAAGTTCATACAAAAGGGAACTTAACAAATTACAAATGAATCAAATGAACGATGAGAGAATCAAAGCCGAGAGTATTGGAACTTTATTACCTAAATTAAAGGACTACTACGCTTTGATTGGAATTGAATTTCAAGAGGGAAATAAATCTTTAGCTAATCTCATTGAAATCGCAAATAATTTGCCTGAATCAGATGATAACTCATACACATCAGATCAAATAGTAATACGTTATGAGAAAATCAAAGAAAAAATTGAGGAACTTAGAGCTCAAGAACAGCTACTCAAAAGTAGGTTGTTAAATCTTGATTCAGCTACAGATAATAGTACAGATTATGTTACCTCTTTGAAGAAGTTGAACGATAAAGCAGAAATGTTATCACATACTGATTCGGATTATTCGTGTCCTTTATGTGGCTCTGAATGTAACGATCTTCATCAAATCTCTCAAGATGTAGAAAAAGCCTCTTTATGGATTTCTAGTGAAATAAGTTTAATTACCAATAGCACAGAGCATTTCTCCGAAGAAAGACGTAAATTAACTGATCAAATGAATGAAGTTGTTAAAGAAATTAGACGATTGTGGTCCCAAAAACGAAATATTGAAAGAAATTATCTTTCCAAAAGTAACCGATTTGATTTAGAAAAAAAACTTGCCTACTGTAGGATTGAAATTGAAATTTACATTAGAGCAATTGACAGTGGTTTGTTTAATAATCTTGATAGAGACATTAAAGAAATTCAAGAAAAAATTGAAAAAGCTAATATAAAACTGGGTCGGTTTAATTTTGAGTCAGAAAAGAAAGTTGCTTTAAGAAAAATCAACCAAAATATGAATCGTTTAAAGACTAAACTAGATTTTGAAGAGGAATTTAAACGTTACGATCTTAAATTCAATTTAGATGAATTTGAGATTGCACTGTTTGGTAAAGGCAACGAAAAGGTCACCCTCAGTGAAATGGGAAGCGGAGCGAATTGGGTCTCGTGTCATATAGCCTTGTTCCTAAGTCTACTTCGCTACTTTACCACTCAAAAAAGCAAATCACCAATGCCCTTAATTATGTTTTTTGATCAACCAAGTCAGGTATATTTCCCACAGGATTACGTTCAACATGGCGACAAGAAGACTCTTCATGAAACTGAGAATGACAAGCTTGCTGTAACAAAAATGTATAAAGTGATGTTTGATGAGGTTGAAGACATATTTAAATCTACTGGTATTAGTCCTCAGTTAATTGTAGTGGATCATGTAGATTTTTCTTCAATGCAAACAAAAGAAGAACGTGAAAAATTCAAACAATTTACAAGAAGAACTTGGAGAAATACTGACGCGCTTGTTTAAAACAAGTGTTGTCAATTTCAAATTAATATTGATGTTTTAGTTTATAAGTTCCACAAATGCCCTGAATGGTTACACCGCACTCATCCCCACCCTGCAAGCTGCCTATCCATCCGCTTCACTGGATACCAGCGTAACGAAGGTAAGTGCAACGGTAAAAGAGAATTCCAGACTCGTCTACGATTCCATGCTCAAAGGTGTAAAACAAGCGATCGAAAACGACATCACCATAGGAATAGGCACTGATGCCGCCATGTCTTACGTGACTCACTATGATATATGGAGAGAGATGGACCACTACATGAGACAGGCCAACCTGAACAACAAACAGGTCATCGACATGGTGACCCGAACCAATGCGAAGATCCTCGGTGTTGACGATGTTACAGGGACGGTGGATATCGGAAAACATGCCGATCTGATTATCATGGAGCAAAATCCGCTGGAACATATCGAGGCCTTGTCAGACATCTCTATGGTCATGGTCAAAGGAAATCTAATTCAAACACCCTCTGTTACAAGAATCAAAGAAGTCGACGATGTTCTAAACTCAGTTTCGTGAATTCAGATATGTAAACATAGAGTTCATCAATAATACGTAATACTTGCTTCAATTAAATACGCTTTATCTTTAGGGTTCAATAATTCAGGCATTATGCTTTGAGGAGGCGGAATATCTTCAACAGGTTCTCCATCCAAAAATAATTCAAGTGCTTCTTTCGCCATCAGTAATGCTTCATCAATTGATTCGCCACAGGTGATACATCCAGGCAGATCAGGAAATGTAACATTAATTCCATCCTCAGCAAAATTAAAAATTGCGTAGTATTGGTAAGTTCGAATCATATGGGACACTCTCCTGTTAAGATTAATCATTCAACCCTTTGCCTTCCAGGATCGGCTGCATGTACTTCTCGATTCGTGACACTTTTGTTTTGGATTGCTTTGGTTGTGAGAAATAATAGAGATATGCCCGCTGCCGTCCGGGTGTCAGTGCTTCAAATGCATCTTGGAAAGCAGGATTCTCTTCGAATTGCTGCTGAAGTTCCTCAGGAACGCTATATTCAGCAGTCTTTTTCATTTCCACTTGCAATCCAGCCTGTTCCACTTCAATCGCTTGCTGGATATAGGCTTTGATCATAGCCTCCTGCTCTACAATCTGCTCCAGACTGGTGAAACGAAGCTGGCGTTCTGCCTGTACATTCTCCGTTTGCTGGACCAAAATGTCGTGTGTATCCTTCAGCAGAGCACCTTTGAAGAACAGAATAGCCACGTATTCTTTGAATCCATGAATTAAAACGATGTTTTTCCCATCCAGCATGTAACAAGGGTGCATCCATTTCATATCCTCTGTCAGTTCAAAATCCCGAATAATCTCTCTCAGCTTTGTGGACTCTTCCTTCCACGTTTTGAGTTTCTTCAAATAACCGTCAACTTTGCGATTCCCACTTGTATCCGTCATGGAGAAATACCTCTCTTTATCTCATGTTCTTATAAGATCAATTGTACTGGTTTTCAGTGGATTGTACAGCGTTGCTTACAGAGCTTTTATTGACTTTTCCACTTGAATTTAAACCTTCATTGCAACAAAGACCATCCTGTTAGATGGCCTATCATTAATCCAATCTCAACTAATAAGTTTCAATCGACAGTTTACCATACCCATAGTAAAATAATGGAATGTCTATTGCCATAATTCCAACATACGAAAGGATGATTTAAATGAGAGAGTACACAGTTGTTCCAGGTCCGAAAAATGTTCAAGTAAACCGAGGTGATACTCAGGCTGCTGTTAATTTATTTGCGGATATCATCAATCACAAAGCACAATCTGGATGGATCTATCAATCCATGGAGTCGCTATCTGTCACCGAGAAGCCCGGTTGTCTCCAGCAACCTGTTACAACGCATCATTATATGCTGATTTTCTACAGAGAGATTTAATAATAGTACAACAATCATGAGAAACTCAGAATCTGAGGAACTGATATTTAATAACATGCCATCCGAAGAAGAACTTATTAGACTCTTACATACACATCATGAAGAAAACGATCCTCGAAGCAGTTTCTATATAAGAACTCATGTTATTCCAGAAATCGATTGGTTGAAGTCTTTGCTTAACGTTACACTTGCATTATTCGCAGGGCTAATCATCTCTATGATCTGTTTTTATATCTTGAATCCATTCATTCCAGTATATGCTTTGCTAAGTGCCCAGATTGTTTTCATAGCAAGTATGTTCTTCATCGTTCTACGACGTGTTAGAGCAATCCTGATATGGAGTATTAGAATTTATCAACGTTTTGCCCCCATTGAAGTGAGGAACAAATGTCGTTTTGAACCAAGCTGTTCTGTGTATATGATTCAAGCTATTGAGAAATACGGGGCGATTAAAGGTCTTTCCTTAGGCATCCATCGTCTTCGCAAATGTAATATCAACGGTGGAGGATATGATTATCCGTAAAATCGAAAAAGCCCATAGACTGTCTAGAATATGGGCCTTTCTTCATTCCGGCATTTAACTTTTATCTTCGCTTCATAAATACGAGATTTATAGGAGGACCCTTTGCTAATAAAAGAATTGCTTCACTATTATCTAGACTGTCTTAAATTTGAAAGCTATTACTCTATACATATTAAAGAAGAAGAACTTGTACATTCGCAGATTTATCCTAATGATATAGAGGACATTATTACACGCTATGAAAAGCTAAGTGCTAGGTTAACATCAGAGGAAACGATTCTGTTTGGTTATCCACTTATTAGAACAGTTCAAGGAAATAAAACTTCATATATACCATTATGTTTATGGAGTAATTCAAGCTTCTTAGCGAATCGAAACCTCTTCATAGCGGACTATGCAGGGTTCCATCAAGAGATCTTCAAGTCTTTTACAGATTATAAATCAATGGATATGCTACAGAAATTACATGAACAATTTGTTGCTTCACCCGATGCTTTCCTACATAATCAGCAGAATGTTGAGAAGCTTATAGATTCATCTGAATACAACTTGCAGGATATTATTCCAAGTCATGTGATCCTATTAGCTAAGAATACAACTGGCATTAATTATTTGATCTCAAAAGAGATTGAAGATGTTTTAACGGATAAAAACCAGCCAAGCGCTGTACTTAGCAGCTTTCTTACTCACAGTTATGCCTTATCTGATTCAAAACCTGAGAGAACGCAGCTACATATTGTACCCAGTAATTATCCTCAAAATCTTGCACTTGCTGATCTTCAGCACACTATTAGCATCATTAAGGGACCTCCAGGAACTGGAAAGACGCAAACTATTATCAACTTATTAGCTAACCAAGTTGATCGCCTAGAGACATGTATTGTAGCTAGTACTAACAATCAGGCAGTTGATAATATCTCTGAAAAATTAGAAGGAAAAGGAATCTCAAATTCATTTTTTGGCTTTGTACGCCTAGGAAATAAAACGCACAATCAAAATCAGGCGTTAGCAATTCAGACAGCGATTGAGCGTATGAAACAAGAAATGAATAACTTGTTATCAGACAATACTTACGATTCATATTTACATAAAAGTCATTTATTATTGGATCAGATTAATCAGGTCGAACTACAAGAACAACAGATTATTGACTTGGAGAACACCATAAAGCAACTTCAAGATTTAATAGGTGTTTTAAACAACCGATTGCGTGTAAACCATCTGATGACTATGAAAAATAATTTCGAAACCCTTACTCTTCCCCATGCACAGATAGAACACAGATTACGTCAGCTTGTAGATGAACCGTTACAGTTATTTGGAAATGATGTTTTTCGTAACTTCCGAGCCTACATCGCAAGTAAACTCAAATTTTACATGAAGAGACGTATTCAAAAATATTTGCAGTCGATTGATGCTTCGCAATTGTGGGAGTTTGTCGATACAACCATGCCAACACATTCACTTGCTCTATGCGAAGAAATTATTAAAGTCATCAATCTCGAACAACGCTTGCAGCAATATCAAAATCAGCTTTTACAGTTGCAGAAGCAACAAAAAGATCAGTCAACAAGCTTAGCAACGTTGTATACGAAAAAAAACGATATAGATCTTACAATTGTTCGCTCTCAGTGGCTTAGAAAAGCAGAACCCATCCTTCGTAATCAAACGGAAATGAACAATATTGCCCAACTTATAAAAGAACTCAGTGAAAAAGGGGAAATTAAAAGAACTTCTTTTGCCTTTCCTGCCTTTTTGAAGTTATTCCCTGTTCTACTCGTAAGCAGTTTATCGGCTCGACGTTGTATCCCATCTGGGGCATCCATAGACCTAGCTATCATAGATGAATCATCTCAGTGCTCTATCGCAAGCGTTTTTTCTCTATTACAAGTTTCAAGAAGAGCTTGCTTTTTTGGTGACGTTCATCAATTAAATCATATTGTCACATTGCAAGATGAACATAGTAAATCATTGTTTGATGTGCATGCGAGCGGCATTGAGTATTCACCGTATTGCTTTCAGAGCGTCTCAGCTTTTCAAAGAGCGGCACATGCTTGTGAACAGAATGAACATGGTCAACACTTACTCAATTACCATTATCGATGTATTCCTTCTATTGTATCTTTTAGTAATCAACATTTCTATCGCGGGCGTCTACTCACGATGCGTCAAGAGCCTGAGCGGAAACCTTACCATACAGGGATCTTTTCAACGAATGTATACGGGAGAGCTACTGGTACTTCCAATGATCACGAACTGAAGGAAATCATATCCATCGTTGAAAGGTTAGAACAGAACGGCATCAAAGAAATTGGTATTGTCACACCATTTGGTGCACAAAAAAAGAGATTGCTGCAGATGTTCAGACATAAGCCAAACATCAAGATTGGAACTGTCCATACGTTTCAAGGTGGGGAATGCCGAGCTATCATTTTCAGCACTGTTATCTCCAGTGGTTCAACCGCTTTCCAGATTGATTTTGTTCAAAATAGTTATCGTTTAATAAATGTTGCACTAACCAGAGCACTTGATTATTTCATCCTTGTTGGTAACCTAGCCGAGATTGATAACGGTAAGGGTTATCTAACCAAATTAAGTCAATATATATATACAATAGAGGCCAATAGTTTCTATCGTCCTGCTATCATGTTATCCATTGAATTCAATCAACTCATACGTGAAGAAAACCGCAAAACTTTAATGCATCAGGGAGAACGTATGATTTATAACAAGTTATTGATATTTCTCGAAGGCATGCCCTTCATTGTATTTCCCAAAGTGCCTATCAAAGATGTACTCTCTATTCAAATTGGATTAGATGCTGAATTAAAATCTTATTATTTCACCAGTCATATGGACTTCGTAATCTACGAGAAGGATTCTCTCCAACCTTTATGCTCCATAGAATATGATGGTTTTTATCACAGACGTGATGCCAAAACAATAGACAATGACCGAAAAAAAGATTCGCTTTGCAGTTATGCTGAATTTATGCAATTCCGTATTGCTTCCAATGATGAGAGTGAGGGTTGGAATAAATTAAAAACCTATCTTCATTCTTTCAATTAAACTATTCAAAACTATTATTCCTCCTCTTAAATTCATACAAAAACAGAGAGCACGAAGTAAATAAAACCTAAACTCAAAAAATAACTGATACCCAAAAAGATATCAGTTATTTTCATCTGCTTTATAATAGTTAATTCTCTTTCTTTACTTCTTACACGAACATTGCCGGCAACAGGTTATAAATCATCTTTCAGCTTCCGCCTGGGTGTTTGCATCACCTGTTCCAATAAAGCAGTAGTTTACCATCTACAATCTAACCTGTGACGTTCATGTCCAGATTCGTACCATTCAGGTGGAAATACTGATCCTAGTCTGTGCTTTGATCTTTTAAGGGACGACAGCCCTCAGCATTCAAATTTTACTATACTAAGAAATGACTTTCCAACACCGCCCGATTCCACAATAAAATCATACTGTATTGTCGGCTTTGACACATCAATCAGACTACCAGATACATTTTTAAACCTGTTGAATAAATGTACTTCAAAACCATGACCCAAAGTAACACTCTTAACTTCTTCCTCATTCTAATAGCTGTAGCCCTGAGGATCAGATAATACAATTTTTAAAATAAAAAATTATTAAATTCCTGTTCTCTAGCAAAGGTGTATACATCTTCAGTTATATTGCCGGCATAACTACGAAATACGGGGCAATTAAAGGTCTTTCCTTGGGCATCCAGCGTCTTCGCAAATGTAATATCAACGGTGGAGGATATGATTATCCATAAAGCAAAAAGGTCCATAGACAATCTATGGGCCTTTTGGTTTGGTTAACATTTCAGGCTTAAGCTAATATCCAGTAGTGACTGTGCCTCATTTTCCAACATGGAGGAAGCTATCATCCTGAAGTCTTCAGCCCCAATCTCAAAGTGACCTTTACGAAATGGAAACCCCCAATTGCGATTCTCGCGTGTAAAAGTGAGTTGGTCTAACAACGTTGCGATCTTTACTTCTCGACACGGAAGATAACGGAGATCTCGGCGAAAGGGTACAAAGGATTCCGACATCTGATATTGGTATATCCTGTCGTCAGTAATTTGACCAATAGCGGTAAACGCCTGAAGTGGCTGCCCTGTTGATATGTCTGTGCGTGGAGAATAGTATATCAACCAGTCACCCGCGGACATCTGTCGCAAAAGTGCTGACTTGCCATGGCACAACTGAGCAAACCCTCCCTCTACGGCTACATTTACATGAGAAGCAGATACAACGCCAATCCAATATCTGCTGTCCTGATTTGGTTTCATGGATACATCTCATTCCCTTCTCTCGTTTACATTTCCAGATTCGATTTCAATCGATCCAATTGTAAAAAATGATGTCTGTAGTGCATCTCTATCAACAAAAACCACTCCTGAGCGTTTAGAGCGCCAAGCCTTGGATGACGTATTTTGTTGTTTACGGACGCTTGGTGTAGTACAGATGCTGTACTCCTCATCCGGTTCACTACCTCGTGAAGCCCATCGATCAAGGACCCCATGCTCTCAGGTGGTTGCGGGGTGTACTGCGGGGAAGCGGGTACTTTAACGGGAACGGGAGGGAATTGTCCTAATGCAAACACTTGCCTACCCAGTTCTGTTTTTTCCTCCCCCGAGTTTAATGTCGAATCCTCGCTTCTCAAACACTGCTCAATATTATGCAGATGTAAGAAAAGCGCTGATTGAATCAAATGTACATACATCTGTCCAATGGACCATTCCTCTTCACTCTGTTTTTTATATAAGCTAGACATATCCAATTTGTTCAGTTCTGCCAAATATCGTTCTACAGCCGTTTCAAATGATGTCAATACTTCCGTTGTACTTCTCATCCTTCAACCCACTCCTCTTGATCTGTGATATATCAAAGTATAAAAAAACACTACTGACAGGTGTATGTCAGTAGTGTTTTAAGATGTTTTTGGCTACTTCCTGCATTCGGAAGCGCAAAGACTCCGGCTCCAAGACCTCGATATCTCCACCCCAGCCAAGTAAATAATGCAAGATTTCTTCCGGGTAGCGGACACGAAAATGAAAAATGACACCTTCCTCTTGCTCCTCAAATGCATCCATATAAAAATGAAGGACCTCCATAATTTTGTCAGCAATTTCAGGTTTTGCTCTGATTAATACTTGCTCGTTACGGTCGTCAGGAGGTCGATAACTGTTTAGATCAAAATCCGGTGGCAAAAGGAATTGATCCTCCAGCACGGAAAGTTCAGTCATCCGTGACAAACGAAAATGACGAATGTCTTGTCGCATATCACACCGTGCAATTAACATCCAATTCTCCTGGACAAGTGAGAGTCCATAGGGTGAAACCTCACGCATGTTATATCGATTGCCATCCGTTCCTGGCATTTTTTTCAGGTACATAAAGCTGATCTTACGTTGATCCAGAATGGCATTACGTATCCGGTTAAGGTATGTTTTGACCCGCGCTCGGGTTAAAGATTCAACCGTATGAAGCAGTCGCATCGTTTCCCGAACACGTATTGATTCATTACGAACGGATTCTGGTAAGATTGCTTCAATTTTTCGTTGAGCCGACTTAGCCTCCATCGCGTATTCTGTATCCATTCTCTGTTCGATAAAATCAGCTCCCATGAGCAGGGATACGGCTTCTTCTGCGGTGAAGCTTACCGGGGGCAGAAAATATCCTTCCATAAGGGAATACCCCTGACCCGGAGCACCCATGATCGGAACACCAGCCTCACTTAATGCCTGAATATCTCGATATATCGTACGTACACTTGTCTCGAATTGAGCAGCTAAATCTTCTGCTCGTAACATCTTTCTTCGCTGCAATTCAAGCGTAATCGCAAGCTGCCGCTCCGTTTTGTTCATTTTCTAGCCCCCACCGTTTCATCATCCAAACCGTTAAACTGCCTGAGCATGGCGGTGAAACGTTCCAGTTCCTTATCATCCCATCTGGATATACGGTCATAAAAAGCGGACTCCTTCTCCTTGAGCGCACCAACCGTCGATTGTTGACCAAGTTCCGTAAGAGATAGTAACACCCCGCGCCGATCCTTGGGGTCTTGCTCTTTGCTAACATATCCCGACTTTTCAAGTTGTTTGATTAATCGGCTGACCGAGCTGCGGTCCATTGCATTCGCTTCTGCCAAAGCCGCGGCGCTTGTTGGGCCGTAGGAGTAGAGCCACCGTACCAGTTGAAAAGCGGCAGGTTGCAGTTTCGCATCAAAACGCTCGGCAGATCGAACGTTAAGCGCATGAGATGCACTGATCAGTGCATGAATCTGCTCACCCAGCGCTAGCTCCAAGGTTGCTCTATCTTTGGTTTGGACTGGATTTTCACTCATTATTGTTAACTCCCTCTCCTCGATACATGAAAGTAGACTTCTGGAAATATAGTTGACAAATATCAATTAATATTTATAGTTGATTTATGTCCATTATATAATTCCGAATCTATTCGTGTCAAAAGGAGATCTTCTCATGAAAACTAAACATCCCATTATTGTAATTACCGGAGCAACAAGCGGTTTAGGGCAGCTTGCAGCCATGGAACTCGCCAAACGCGGGGCACATCTTATACTTACAGCCCGAAGCAAGGAACGTGCCGAGGCTACCAGGTACAAAATCAAGGAGATCATGCCTTCTGCCAAAATCGAATTTTTCTATGGAGACTTATCCTTACTGAGTGATGTAAAACGTGTTGGGCTTGAGATTGCAGCCGCTTATCCGCGTATAGACGTACTTTTGAATAATGCCGGACTTCATGCTTTTGAACAGCGAGTCACGTCCGAAGGATATGCCGAGATGATTGCCGTCAACTATTTGGCACCTTGGCTGTTAACGCACACATTGCAATCTTCTCTGATACAGTCGGGCCATGCCCGTGTCGTCAATATTGCATCTGAAGCTTCGCGGAATCACGGCACTCTGGTGTTGCCAGATGACTTAACGGATATCACTCCTTTTACTGCACGCGGTTCCTCTCCAATCTATGGCAAAACCAAACTGCTTAATATTATGTTTACTGGTGAACTAGCCAGACAATGGCGTGGAACCGGAATTCGCGTAAATGCCTTGAATCCTGGTTTTAATGTTACGGGTCTTGGACGAGAGCTATGGTTTGCAAGTGTGCTTGAACGCATGTTAACCTTATTGCATATTGGCGACCCGCGCCGGGGTGCGGATATCATTACTCGGTTGGCTGTGGATTCGAAGTATGGCGAGGTATCAGGAGGATATTTTAATGTGGGAACTGGAGCATCTATTGTTCCTATACATCCTGGCGGAGATGAGGCCATGCAAAACAAACTGTGGATCGTTACGAAACAACTGATGAAAGATCACGGCGTGCTGGATTAATCAAAAAAGAACAGGGGTGTTCCATAAGCCATTAACATAGCTAGGAACAACCCTTCCTTTTTTCAGTAACTTAGATTGCCGCAAATACCTTGTCAAAACCTGCTTTCGACTTAGCCAATATTTCACTCAAACTTAGGGTCGGCGCTGGAGTTAGTACTTCCTGAGCCACTACACCATTGTAACCAATCGCCTGTAGATTTCTCAGAAATCCACCCAGATCAATGACCCCATCGCCGGGATACAAACGCTCATAATCCAGTAATTCTTCCACAGGCAAATCATAAGCATCGTTGATGTGAACATGAACAATCTGCTCTTTCTTCAGCTTCAGCAGATCTTCCATCGGTAAACCATTTGTATGCCAGTGATAGGAATCTACGAGCAAACCTACGTTAGGCGCATGGATCGTCTCAATCCAGTCCAGCGTATCTTCCACACGCCAGATAAACGGATTCTTCCATTGCGTCCGCAAGTGATGGCATCCCACAAACTCCAGACCCAACTTAATCCCGTAAGCGTCCAAGATATCTGCGCAGAGTCTCAAACGTTTCGTAGCCGCTGCCATAAATTGCGCTGCCGGTTGATCCGTTGAGGGTAAAATATACGTGCAACAGCTGTAACAGTCCAGCGAAGCAGAAGCTTCTGCCATAGCGACCAACGATTGCAATCCCTCACGGAATTGCTCATCTGTCGTCCGCCACTCCACTGTCAGACCCGATGAACCGATGATCACCTGATTACTTTCTAGCAGATGTTGTGCCTGTTCCTTGCCATACGTTTCAATCAATGAGAGCGGATTCAAATCTACAGATCCGAATCCGTGCTTGGCCGCATCTATGATATATTGTTCATCAGACTCGATATTGCCCAGTCCCGCATTCGTTAATCCTCTAATCATCCCAATTTCCTCCTGTGACTCGTCTGGAATTGCTGCTTGTGTATCATTTTCTTTATCATTTTATAATAGCAGTACTCTCCGAAAAAGAAACCATCAAAAAAGAGCCGCAACAACGTTATATTAACGTCATTACCGCTCTATCTTTTTTATCTTACACTCTCTAACGTATACCGGTTACGCGGAATCTCAAGACCCAGATTCTCCCTTAGCGTCTCATGTTCATACTCCGTACGGAACAGCCCTCGTTCTTGCAGAACCGGAACAACTAACTCCACGAAATCTTCCAAGCCATTGGGTACCACGGTACGAACATTGAATCCGTCTGCCGCTTCGCCTTCAAACCATTCCTGAATCTGATCTGCGATCTGATCCGGTGTACCAATGAACGATGTACGCGGGGTAGATGCCAGCAATGCCACTTGGCGCAAGGTCAGCCCCTGTTCTCTTGCCTGCTGCTTGATCTTGTCCGTTGTACTGCGGAAGCTGTTGCTGCCAATCTCCCCAATCTCGGGAAAAGGTTCGTCCAGCGCGTGCTGGGAGAAGTCATAATGATCGAAGTAACGTCCCAGATAATTCAACGCCTGATCAATATTCACCAGTTCGGCAATTTCCTGATATTTCTGCTCCGCCTCTTCCGCTGTTCTACCCACAATGGGGCCGATGCCCGGGAAGATCAGGATATCCTCTGCCTTGCGTCCATAAGCCACCGCACTTGCTTTCACATCGCGGTAGAACTCCTTAGCTTCCTCCAGTGTCTCATGTCCCGTGTAGACGGCATCTGCCGATCGGGCGGCCAGATCTTTACCAGATTCAGATGAGCCCGCTTGGAAAATGACCGGATGACCCTGCTTCGAACGCCCCACATTAAGCGGACCCTGTACCGAGAAGTGTGTTCCCTTGTGATTCAACGTATGTAACTTGGCAGGATCGAAAAATACGCCCTGTTCCTTGTCTCCGACAAAGGCATCGTCTTCCCAGGAATCCCAAAGGCCTTTGACCACATTCAGATGTTCTTCCGCAATTTCGTAGCGTAGCGCATGGTTCGGATGTTCGCCTTTGCCAAAGTTCAGTGCCGAACCTTCCAGAGGCGAAGTAACCACATTCCATCCGGCTCTCCCACCGCTTAATTGATCCAACGAGGCAAATTGCCGCGCAACCGTGAAGGGTTCACTATAGGAAGTAGACAATGTAGCAACCAGCCCGATGTGGGAAGTTGCCCCGGCGAGTGCGGACAGAAGCGTGAGAGGTTCGAAGCGATTGAGAAAATGAGGATTGGACTTCTCGTTGATGAAGAGGCCATCTGCAATAAAGAGCAGATCAAACTTCCCTTTTTCCGCGATACGTACCTGCTTCTTGTAGAACTCCAGACTAACGCTCGCGTTAATCGGAATATCCGGGTGACGCCAAAAGGAAATGCTGTTACCCACTCCATTCAGATTGGCTCCCAACTTCAATTGTCGTTGCGACATATATATTCCTCCCTATGTTGTGGTGATGACACTGCCCAAGCCGCTCCCAGCAATACAATTCCTGTGAAGAGAAAAATAAACGGAATGCCGATCCATCCACCGAGCAAACCACCGATTAACGGTCCAAGTACAATACCGAACTGACTCGCCGTCTGACTCAGACTGACAGCCCTCCCACGAAAATCGTGATCAGCATACTTGATGATCAGCGCATTAAGTGCCGGATAGACTGCGGCAAAGAACAAACCATAAACAAATCGCAGGCTGCCAAAATAAATCAGATTCGTTGCTGTCATTTGAAGCAGACTGCCAATTCCACCGCCAATCAGACCAATAAACAGGGTTTTCTCGTATCCGATCCTTCCACCAATCTTCCCCCATCGCGGCCCCATAATGACCGTTGCCACACCAATCGCCGAGAAGACAATCCCTGCACTAAGTGTTGCACTGCCAACATCTCCGCCAATCTGAACCACATAGAGCGTCAGCACCGGTTCGATGATGAGCACGGAGGTCGAGACTAGGAGAATCAAACTGTAGATTCGCATCAAACCCGGCGTGGAAGCCGCTCTTTTCAAATCCCCTATGATCCTTGTTGGTACTATCGTACGAGCTTGTCGTGACTCCTTAACACCGAGGACCATCAGTGCCGCGAGTAATGTAATGACAGCCGATGCAATGAAACATCCCCGCAGTCCGATCCAGTGACTTAGCACACCTCCAGCAAGAGGACCAAGAATCCCGCCCGCAGCGCTGGCCGTGGAGATCACGCCAAGTGCATAACCCACCTGTTTCTCCGGAGTATTGGTGCCAATCAGTGTAATCGAGGCGGGATGAAAACCAGCCATGAGTCCCTGAAAGACCCTTACCGCGATAAACGTATACGGATCGTAAACAAAGAAGTTAGCCAGATGTGCAATGCCTAGCCCCACTCCGGAACGGACCAGCATCAGTTTGCTGCCATATTTATCAGCCAGTGATCCCCAGAAGGGTGCGCATAATCCACTGATCAGAAAGCTGATGGAGATCGAAATACCGGACCAAGCTTCCAGACCGCTCTGGATACCAAGATCATTTTGCAGAAATATAGGAAAGAACGGAACGGACAGCGAGTACGCCATATGATTAAAAAACAGGCCGAACCACAGAATATACAGATTTCTCTTCCATTGTGGCATCTTGGCATTCTCCATACTATATAATTCCTATATAAAAAGTAGGTTATTATCCATATTAGGGTAACGTCATCAGAAAGTATAATAGAAAAGTTCAATAGACCCATTCAAGAATTAAATGAATGGGTCTACTACATATCGCGATCATACTATTCCGACAATTGGACCGACATAAATACATCGACCTCATCTTCACTGTCCAATATAAATCCAAATCGTTCATACAATCGCCGAGCAGGGCTTCCCTGCAAAACATTTAACATAACCCGTTTCCCCTGAACTTCAGCCTGTTCAAGCAACATGTTCAGTACATGAGTTCCTATTCTCTGGCCTTGATAATCGGGATGTATGTAGAAATGTTCCAATAGATATGCCTCAGCCTTGGGCTTTAACGCTACACAACCTACCATTGAACCCTCCACTTCAATAATCTGTGTCTGGGCAGGATTGAATGTATTCCGGAAACGTTCACGCACCTTCACATCATCGTACCTTCCCAGTCTGGTTAGATCATCGTATAATACCAAGGCTCGCAAATCAGCGAGTTGCTCTTGGTCTGCCTGTACAGCTTGACGCATTGTGATTGGGTTCATTTGTTGAATTCCTTTCCATTAGAGACACGTTAATTTTTGAATGTCTTATCGCACTATAGAACACTAAAAATCATACCTTTGGCAGCTCACTTGAGCAACATCGGATTTTAGAACGCACTATATTTTTCAAATATATTGAACTCCTCAAAAAAATAAAAAAGCCCAAAAAGGACGGTGCATCATTGGCTTATACAAATAAGCGAACCCGCAGCCATCCCTTCTGGGATGTAGATTATTATAGAAAACTATGAAACATGTGAAGCTTGTGCTGCATGTTGCAATGCTTCCAGACCCAGTGCTAACGCACCACACAGGCCTGCATGCTGGCCCAATCCGGGCTGCACAATATATTGGTCGATATGTTGCGTGATTGGGGCTGCATTTACATAACCATTGAGATTCCGCACTACCTGCTCCCGGATCATAGGAAACAGATGATCTTGCTGCATCACACCACCGCCCAAGATGATCTTCTGCGGCGAATGAAGCAAGATGGCCGTTGTAATCGACTCCGCAATGTAAAAGGACTCAATCTCCCACGCCGGATGATCCGCCGGCAGTTCACTGCCAGGGATCTGCCAACGGGCTTCAATGGCTGGCCCTGCTGCCATACCCTCCAGACAATCGCCATGATACGGGCATAATCCGGCAAAGTGGTCGTCTGGATGGCGTCTTGTCCGAATATGTCCACCCTCGGGATGTAACAATCCATGGACTCGTTGGCCCCCTGCCACGAGTCCAACACCAACGCCTGTGCCAATCGTGTAATATACACAGTTATCCAGCCCTTGCGCTGCTCCCCACGTCACTTCACCGAGCGCAGCAGCATTCACATCCGTATCCCATCCAAAAGGAACCGGAAATTCATGCTTCAAGGTTCCAATCACATTACAGTTTCCCCACCCAGGCTTAGGTGTGGTCGTAATATAACCATAGGTGGGACTATCCGGTTGCAGATCAATCGGACCAAAGGAGCCGACCCCTATGGCTTCCACATCTTTATCCCTGAAATAGTCGATCACCTTGGCAAGAGTGGTCTCCGGATGTTCTGTTGGAAAGCTGATCCGATCTTCAATCTGTCCATGCTCATTACCTATACCACATACAAACTTTGTTCCGCCCGCTTCTATAGCTCCAATACGCATCGTTTTGGGCTCCTTTCCTTCATTACAATTAACCTTTAGCCTTGGTTGATGATATCTCATAGATATGAAGTGAAGAGAAGAACAGATCTGTATTTTCGGCATGAGCAGAGATGCCTTGGCAATCCGCATCCGGATAGATCAGATCCGTGATAACCGCCTGACCATCATTTGCAAATACCTCCACAGATGAATGATCTACAAAGATACGCAAACTTTGATTTCCATCCACTTCTTTTAACTCAGCTGTATGACGGCTCAGGAAAAGTTCATGAAAATTGCCGATGCCCGATCGACTACGATCAACGTACACTTCACTTCGGATCGAGTCTACACCAACGACCGTTTCGTGATCTGCGCCGCTTCTTAGTGCAAAATGGAACGTCTGATCCTGAGCCCACTCTGCATGGATCTCATAGTTCACGAGTTGCAATGCGTTCAACTGCTCACTCACTTGCTGAATCGAAGCATCCTGTAGGGACAATACTGGCGTACGGGCTTGCTCAAGTTCACGTGCAGGACGTTGAATCAATATAACTTCTCCCGCTCTTGTCTCCAGTGTCAACTCCCGGGCAATGGTCATTGCTCCACGGTAATCATTGGTTGGCGTCTGGTTGGCATACATCCAGTTGCTCATCCAGCCGATAATGAGGCGTCTTCCATCTTCCTCAGGAACGTCAGACCAACTAACTCCTGCGTAGTTATCCCGACCATAATCAATCCAGCGAATCGTCTGGGATGCCTCGTCTGGGACAAATGTAGTTCCATCAAAATCTCCGGTAAAATATTGTGTTCTGGAGCCTTCAATAAAAGCAGGATCTGCACCGATGCTAACGAGCATCACCCATTTCTCCTGCCCTGAATCTCCATCTACTGCAAGCGGGAACAGGTCGGGGCATTCCCACACGCCATCGTGTGAACCAATACCGGCTCCAAATTCACTTCCTAGCGTCCAATCCTTCAGATTGGGAGAACGATACAGACATACCGTTTGACCACAAGCGATAATCATAACCCACTCCTTGGTCTGCTCATGCCAGAACACTTTGGGATCACGGAAATCAACAAAGGACTCATGCTTTAATACCGGATTACCCTCGTACTTAGTCCAGGTTCTGCCGTTGTCTTTGCTATACGCCAGACTCTGGGTTTGTATGGCATCTTGGTTTTTAACTTCAAGATGATGGGTGAAAATAGCAACCAATCCTGGCTCACCCTCAAAGAATCCGGTCGTATTATTCCAATCCACTACGGCACTTCCCGAGAATATAGTGCCATTCTCATCGGGGAGTAAAGCTATTGGTAGTTCCTCCCAGGAGATCAGGTCCCTGCTCACTGCATGGCCCCAATGCATGGGGCCCCATGTAGTTCCATGTGGGTGATGCTGATAGAACAAGTGATACTCCCCATTGAAAAACACCATGCCGTTTGGGTCGTTCATCCACTTCTCTTTTGGTGAAAAATGGTATTCATTTCTGTAATCTTGTTTAAGAATTGTCGACATTATGGTTTCTCCTCCGTACTTTTCTTTATTTGTTATTACGGTCATATCCCGCTTGTTTAATCTGTAGCCATTCTTGCAATCCAAGGCGATCCAACTCTTTCAAGTAAGCATCCCATTCCTGATCTATTTTCCCGTTCTGATACCATTCTGTACGCAGACGTAACACGTAGGCGAAGAGATCGGTCTCAATCGTGGACAATCGATCCAGTTCATCAATGGAGAAGAACACACTTGGATATACGTTCTCCGCTTTCATATGCGGAACCATAACCTTGTCGAGAAGTTCCATGCGCCAAGCCGCATCTTCCGGTTTGGTTGTGTATTTGTCATAATAACTGTCGAGAATGGCCAATGGTCCTGCGATACTGGTTTTTTGTCTGAGTTCCACAGGTGCAGATCCTTCCAGTGGAAGATGTTTCAGCATCCCTTTGGCTTCATCGAATTCAAAAATATTTTGCTGACTCTCGTCTCCATAGGTACCCCAGTTGTTCTGCACAGATTGGAGCGGATCGTACAGTTGGTCTACCCACTTCGCTGTAGATTCCAGGTTTTTATTGCTGCTGGTAATGACCATGCGACCACGATCAAGCCCAATCCCGTTTGTTCTTGTGACATTGACCTCTCCGTTAGGCCCGGCAACAGGAGGCAGAACATCATACGTATCATTCATGCCTGTAATGTTAGCCTTATCCCATGTGAAGTACATGCCGTACTTATTATCCTTGCCTTTCGCAAGATACGTGTTCCAATCCTGCTGGTACGATTCGACATCCACGAGGCCTTCCTTAACCAGCTCATGAATGTATTTAACCGCTTCCTTGTAGCCTTCATCAGCTGCCGTGAAGACCACTTTCCCATCATTGGTTACCACGGTATGATCCCAGTTCTCTCCGAGTCCAAATGCCGCAAAGAGAAATGTCAGATCTTCTCCGCCCGGTTTGTTAATGAAAGATAACGGAATTTCGTCGGCCTTACCGTTGCCGTTTGGATCTTGAGTTTTGAACGCGATCAATACTTCTTTCAGCTCTTCGGTTGTCGTTGGCATCTTCAGTCCAAGCTTGTTCAGCCACTCCACATTAATCCAGGGCAAGTTATCCACTGCCTGAATCCGTTGTTTGCCACTTCCGAGTTCTTCAATCCATGGGAATGAATAGATATGTCCGTCTGGAGCCGTGATCATGCTCTTGTATTCGGGAGCTTCCTCCAGCACCTTTTTCAGATTGGGCATGTGTTGTTCAATCATGTCCTCAAGTGGAATGATCGCCCCGTCCTTCGCCAGTTTCAGGAGATCATAATCCCCGTAACCTGCATCAAAAATGGCATCCGGCAAATCACCGCTGGCGACCGCCAGGTTTCTTTTTTCTGCAAATACATCACTCGTATAGTTCTTCCAGTTGATATGCACATTGGTTTTCTCTTCGAGTCGCTTGTTAATCAGCTTGTCGTTTGGATCAGCGGGAGCCAGCGGAGAGCTCTGTGTTATAAAATTCAATGTCACCTTGCCATCAGGGGATTGCGCCTCACTTGCCGCGCCGCCGCCTCCACCTCCGCCACAGGCGGTTAAAAAGAGCATTGCAGATAACATGGAAATGGATGCCGTTGTAACGGCTTTTCTGGATTTGTTCACTTTTTTCATAATAATGACCTCCATGAGTTGGATTGGATCAACTTACTGTATCGCAGGCTGTTCACTATTTGAGGGAACCGACCATGACACCTTTTTCGAAATACTTCTGGAAGAACGGATACATGATGATGAGTGGCAGACTCGAAATGACAATCGCTGAGTATTTAATCATCTCGGAGAGCCGTTTCAGTTCTGCCATCGCGAGCTGATCACTGATCATGCCCGGTGCAGCCTGATTCTGAATCAGAATGGAACGCAGAACCAGCTGTAACGGATGCAGGTTCGGATTATCGAGATAGATCATTGCATCAAAATAGGAATTCCATTGCCCAACGAACGCATAAAGTGCGAGTACAAAAATGATCGGTTTCGACAACGGAATGACGATCTGGAAGAAAATCTTCATCTCAGAGGCGCCATCCACGTTTGCAGCTTCTTTCAGTTCTCGAGGGACTCCTTTGAAAAAGGTTCTCGAGAGAATGATGTTCCAGACGTTAACGGCTCCAGGGATGATGATCGCCCACACCGTATCAAGCATGCCGAGATTACGTATGAGTAGATAAGTAGGGATTAATCCCCCGCCGAAGAACATGGTAATGATAAAGATAATCATGAAAAACCCACGTCCCGCGAGCCTATCATCCGACAATGCATAACCTGCAAATATGGATACAGTCACGGTGATTAGTGCAAAGGAAACCGAGTACAATACCGCATTTGCAAACCCCCGGATCATGGCTGGATTGGACAAAATCATCTGATATCCGTCCAGACTCCAGTCCGATACATTAAAGGACAGTCCACGATTCAGTAACACCGTGGGGTCCATGAATGAGGCGATAACAATATAAATCAGGGGAACAACCACAACCAGTACAGCACAGGTGAGAAAGATGGCATTGAGTGTGAGGATCAATCGATCCATTCCCGTGTGTTTAACAACCATGGATAATACTCCTTTCCTAATAGAGGCCTTCGCCTTCATTCAATTTCTTCACAATCAGGTTCACCGTCACCAGCAAAATCACATTGATAACCGAGTTGAACAATCCAACTGCCGCAGAATAAGCGTAATCTCCAGACTGTAACCCCACCTTGTAGACATACGTGGCAATAATCTCGGAGGACGGCAGGTTCATGGACGTCTGCATCAGATAAGCCTTCTCAAATCCAATGGACATAATCCCGCCAGCTGCAAGAATAAAGACGATGGCCATAATCGGACGAATCGTTGGAAGGTCAATGTGGCGAATACGCTGAAGGAGATTGGCTCCATCCAGATTAGCCGCATTGTGAAGCTCCGGATCCACATTGGCCAAAGCCGCGACGTATATAATGGAAGCCCAGCCCGCTCCGGTCCAGATATCGGACAAAATGTAGATCCAGCGGAAATATTCCGGTTCAGACATGAACATGATCGGCTGACCTGTAATCCATGTGGCTAATTGATTAATTGGCCCTGTCGGTGAGAGGAAGATGAACAGCATACCCACAACAACAACAACCGAGATGAAATTGGGTGCGTACAGAAACAATTGAATATTTTTCTTGATGCCAGCTTTGCGTACCTGATTCAGCATGAGTGCCAGTAAAATAGGCACCGGGAAACTGAATATCAATCCCAAAAAGCTGAGTTTAAGCGTATTCATTAAAATGATATCGAAATTGGGTGAAGCTATAAATTTCTCGAAATGCTTCAGTCCTACCCAATCACTACCCATGATGCCTTTGATCGGACTGAAATCCTTAAACGCAATGATGGCTCCGTACATCGGAATGTACTTGAAGATAAGAGTCAAAATTAAGGCTGGTGCAAGCAACATATATAAAAAGTAATTTTTTTTGAGCTGCTGTAACCTATGACCGCTTGTCGTCCTCACTTTCAGTACCCTTCCTTCGCCCTTTTTGCTGTCGGCTATGTTATCCAACACGATACCCCCGTTCATTCTAGAAGTTGACAATTGTTTTCAGTAAGGGCTTTCAATATTTACAATTGCCTATTTGATAATTTACAATTTATCAGGTTTCAACGGATTTAGTCAATACGTTTTGTAAAAAAATATTTGTGCATTTGATCATTTCATCTTTGCATTAATGTAACTAAAGAGGATTAAATTTGCATATATACAGCACTGAATCGTTAATACCCGCATAGATTTTTCTATATCATGACTGTAATAGATTATCATTGTTACACTAATTAACAAAACTTCTGGAACAATTATGAAAATAGAATTCGACTATCTAAATGTAAATGTAATTGTGCATTTGTAAAACAGAGATTGCTATTTGTCCCGTTCTATTATACATTTGACTTAGAGAAGAATATGGATGACTATTGATGATTAGAGGTGAAGCATTAGATGGCAAAGGAAAAAGTCACGATACAAGACATCGCTGATGCTTTGGGGATCTCCAGGAATACGGCTTCCAAAGCATTAAATGATAGCGGAAACATCCCGGATGAAACCCGAAATCGTGTAATTAAAAAAGCAATTGAACTTAAATATAAACAGTTTGCCTATATGGACAATGAGCATGTTCTAACCAAGGCTCCGGGTAATATCGCCCTGTTAACTGAAAACCTGCCTAATACATCTCACTTTGGTTCGTTGTTAATCAGTGGTCTGGAGAAAAGAATCAGTGCGGAGGGATACAATCTCTCGATTCATATCGTGCGTGAAGACGATCAAGATACACTTACACTTCCCAACAATTTTGATATAGCCAAAGTAGACGGCATCATTTGCATTGAATTATTTGATCTAGAATATACACAGCTGATTACCGATCTAGGCATTCCCACCATCTTTATCGATTGCGCTTCCAACATATGTTATCCCGAATTCAAAGCAGATCTGTTACTCATGGAGAATGAACATAGCATCTATCAGTTAACCACAAAATTAATTGAGAGCGGCTACACAAGTATTGGATTCGTCGGAGATTACAATCACTGCAAGAGCTTTAATGAACGATGGGTTGGATATCAGCGTGCTATGCTGGAGGCGGGGTTGCAGGTCGACCTGTCCCATTGCATCGTAGATAATGATCGCCTGTGTTTCTCCAAGCCAGGATGGTTGAACCAGCGAGTGGAAGAGCTGGCCTCCCTACCTTCCGCTTACGTATGCGCTAATGACTTCATTGCAGTTGATCTGATCAGGGCGTTAAAAGACAGAAATGTCGCTGTGCCACAGGATATTGCGATATGCGGATTCGATAATGCACCCCAATCTCGAATTATTGAGCCAGCATTAACGACGGTTCATATTTATAGCAATGAGATGGGCATTAAGACTGCGGAGATGCTGTTATCCCGGATTAATAGTCCAACACAGCCGTATCAGGTCTCCCACATTGTGACCAAACCCATCATCAGGGAGTCCACACCAGCAATCATGGCCGATCATTCTCAGATGGTTCATAGTTCTGCAAAATAAAAAAAACGTATGTCTCACGAGTAACAACTCGTGAAACATACGTTTTTTTGTGGTTTCGATTGGGTTGGATGAAAACTCTATCCTATCCATCGTGGCCTAGATAAAAAATCATCTCGCGATTAGATCTCTTTCAAAATGCCTTTTACAAGTCCGATAAAGGTTGTTTTCACTTGCGCAGCCACTTCAATAACTTCATCATGACTTAACGGCTGATCCAGAATACCACAGGCCATGTTGGTCAGACAGGAAATGCCTAGCACCTTCATACCGCCATGAATGGCAACAATGGCTTCAGGTACTGTGGACATACCCACTGCATCCGCACCCATCGTACGAATCATGCGAATCTCCGCTGGTGTCTCGTATGCCGGGCCACTCCACCATGCATAGACTCCTTGCTGCAGGCCAACATTCTGCTCTTCTGCAACCTTAAGGGCAATGCTGCGCAGTTCGCGATTGTATACCTGTGATACGTCTGGGAAACGAACACCCAGTTCAGCATTATTCGGTCCCATCAACGGGTTATTGCCTACCAGGTTAATATGATCTGTAATGAGCATCAGTTGACCCGGCTCAAAGCTGGTGTTGATGGCTCCGCAGGCATTGGTGATAAGCAATTGCTCGACACCCAGCGCCTTCATGATCCGAACGGGGAAAGTCACTTCGTCCAATGTAAAACCTTCATAATAATGAAGGCGGCCTTTCATCGCTACAACCGTTTTGCCCATGAGTTCACCAATAACCAATTCATTGGCATGGCCGATAGCCTCAGATTGAGCGAAATACGGAATATCTGTATACGGGATAACGGTCGCATTTTCAATCTCGTCCGCGAGCGCTCCCAGTCCAGAACCCAGAATCATGCCTACGGCAGGTTTGGTATGGATTCGGTTTAATATGTAATCTCTTGCTTCCTGAATATGTGCGGATTGATGCATAATGATATCCTCCTGATGATCTGAATTGAGTTAACGAAAACTGAGTTAATGAGGCGTTACTCATCAAGTGTAATGAACAATGGTCATGATGTAAATGGAAGCTGTTCTATATACAATAAAAAAACGACCCTATGCTCCAGAATCGTTTAAAAACATGGACATACCCTATTCCAATGTATATTTGTTTCTACTTTTCATGTAATCGATTGTCATGATCAGTAACAGCATCAATGTAGCAAACATCAGCGGTTTGGCAAAAGTACCTTCTTCAAAGATACAATAACTAAATATAAAATTTCCGGCAAAAGTAATTAAATAATTTCGGATGTAATCCATCTTCTCATCTCATTTCAGGAAAGAATTTGGTTCACCATTTCTTCAACCCTATCACATAATCCCATTTAATACCATATTTTTTATCATCCATACAAATCAACGCCTCTAATCATGCACGAGATAACCGCACTGTATAATCTATATTGACTACAGCAAAAAATCGGCCACATCGTGACCGATTCTCTCCACTTCCCTGATGTTTAGGACATAGAATTAATGATACGCCAAAATGATTCCTTAGGCTGCAACTGCTGATCAAAAACAAAGGGCCAATTTTTGCGTCCGCGTACCGGGAAATGGTCTAACCAGGTATAATTGTCCGCTACTCCCCAGAACGTCACAGAGGTAATGGATGATTTATACTCACGGAACAAATTAAAGATTTCTTCATATCGACGCTCCTGTAGCTCAGCCATCTCTGAAGTTGGCGCGGTGAGGTCCGTTCGACGATCCTCATGACGAAACACGGACATATCCAGCTCCGTAACATGCAACTGCACATCCAGTGAAGCATAACGCTCAATAGCCATTCGGATCTCCTCAATTGAAGGACCATGAATATTCCAATGCCCCTGCAACCCAATCCCGTGTACAGGCGCTCCCTTGTCCAGCAAAGACCGAACCAGATTGTAGATCTTCTCCCGTTTGACCGGATCCGTCTCATTGTAGTCATTATAGAAAAGAAAAGCATTTGGATCAGCTTCATGAGCCATACTGAACGCTTGTAGCAAATAATCTTCCCCCACCAGCTCTAACCACTTCGTGTCCCGCATGAACAGGTCGGTCTTATCTTCAACAGCTTCATTAACGACATCCCACGCATATATTTGCCCCTTATACCGACCTACTACCGTATCAATATGTTGCTTCAAGCGAGATAATAACAGCTCTCTGGAAGCGGGAGCACCTGAGGTATCCTCAAAGACCCATTTCGATGTTTGATTATGCCAGACCAAAGTATGTCCGCGGACCCCAATCCCTTGGGCAACAGCAAAATCAACAATTTTATCCGCCGCCTCAAAAGTATAACGATCCTCTTCCGGGTGAATTTCTTCGAATTTCATCTGATTTTCAGCCGTGATACTATTGAAATGTTTGGCGATGAAATCCCCTTCGGACTGCAACATTCTGGTATGTACAGCAGCACCTATTTTGAACGTATTAGCGTACGTAGCATGTAGTGATGGAATTTCGGTTGGCATTTACAATTCCTCCCTGCCATTTTTTATCCATCATATCGTTTGTTGAATACGCTTACAATGAACAAATTATACTTCTCCCCCCTCATATTTAACTATTTATGATCCTCGGCCCTGTTTGCACAACAAAAACACCTCCACGTATGTCCGACTGCTCATCGCAACAGAACATTTCTTCGAAGGTGCTTTGTGGTCGTGATGTTCAGTTAAATTCACTCATATACAAAGAGGATATGAAGCGTTACAGCTTGTCTACCTGTAACAAGGTCACCTGTTTCACTGTGCATGCCGGGTTAATTTGCTCCTCGGACAGAATGTTTAGCTTAATCAGGCTTTTCAGCTTATGGCTGTCTACCTTGGACAACAATCGCCAGATGTCCGGGTCTGGAAGAGAAGCATACAGCTTCTGATCATCGTATTCCTTCCGGTTCTGCAGCACTGTTTTCACGGTGTAACCACCAACCTGCGTCTCATAGACCCCTTGTTCTGCACAATACGCGACAATCTCATCTCGTAGTACAGACAACTGCTGCTCAATATCTTTTTGCTGCTGCTTCAGTTCAAAGTACGTTTGCACTTTCTGCTCCATATCGATCACGCTCCTCTACTATCATAGGTATGCGAGGATCGCTAGTTTAGGACTGGCTGTTTATTTTAATTGAAAAATGCGGTCTTTCTATTACTTAATCGTATACTGTCGTCATTGTGTATCCCCGTATTACGATTACAGCAGATGTTCATTCAAATATGGATTATGGACAGCCATGGTGTGAACCCTTTCCATTACATCTGGCCCCATGGGTACATCCCCAACGCGTCTTAACAGAATCCAGCGCAGACAAGCTATCGCTTCAAAAACCTGCTCCTCTTCCAGCGTGTACGGATAACTTGCAGAACGTGCAAATTGAGCGTGATACATCTCGCCGTAACTTTCCCCATTATAGATGGTGATCAGAAACACAGACCATGCCATATCGTATCTTGGATCGCCGTATTGCCCATTCGTCCAGTCGATAATGGTGTAATGGTCGGCCATCTCAAGAATGTTTCCCAGATTATAATCGCCATGAATCAAGCGGTCCTGTCTGATCTGGACCTGCTGGATCAAGTTTTCCAGAAGATCATTTATATCGTCATGTAATTCAATTTGAGGAAAAAAGTATTGAACAAAATCGTACCTGAATATGTATTCTTCATCTTCCCCAGTACCCACTTCATTCACCGGATAACGATGGACCTCCATTAATCGCTCAGCCAAATGTGTCAGTTTGGTTTGTGTCAATTGGGTAACCGGCTTTCCGTCATAGCTTGTTAATAGCACTTGATTCTCTTGCTCGTCTAATCCCCAACCGTAGGGTTTGGAAACACGAATTCCACTTTGATAAAGCTTGGACAATAGTCGATATTGTTTGGCGATATCCGGTTTGGAATCCTTGTCCCAGACTTTCAAGACGTACCGCTGATCTCCCATTTCGATTTTCATCACAGTTGCTTCTAGTCCAGGTGACAAGGGAATGCTCTGATACTCCTGTTTAATCACCTGCTGAATACGTTCATCTAGTTCTACCCAATTCACCTGGCTAAGTTGAATCGTCATCGGTCTCCTCCTTCCATGATACACAAGATTAGATTATAATCGTTTATCAAATACCTTCTGCCATTTCTTCTCTTCATATCCGATAGCTATATAAAACCGATGTGCAGATTCCCTTTTTCCGTTACAACGTACCCGAATGTTATCAAAGCCGTTAACCCGAGCCCACTCCTCGCATTCGCTCATGATTATCTTACCAATCCCCATCCCTTGATGAATCCCATCCACAACTAGTCCACCAATCTCGGCAAAAGATGGACTCTCAATGGAATGTCTTCCCTGTACATGGCCCCAGCCTACGACCCTCGAATCAATCTCAGCCACACATACATAATGGTCTGGTAAGGAAGAGAGAAGAGTTAGTCTCTCCTTGATTTCTTCAGTTGTGCTGACATAACCCAGTTGATGGGATAATTGACTCATCACTTCGCCATCCTGAATCGTAGCTCTCCTGCAATGAATCATCACTTCTCCTCCGTTCATTCATGTCATGCCGCTCTCTCCCTGTTAGTCAGGTATAATCAGGCCTTTGCCAATGACATTGGCGGATACTGGCTGTTTGCCCAATTCTCTGGCCCATACTGACAGCTGTCCCATATGGTGAATCTCATGGGCGATCACATGTCGCTTTACTTCTCCCCATGAATATGTACTGGCCTTGCCAGCTGAGCGATGATCGATAAAAGCTCTTTTTTCCATACTCGACTCCCAGGCTGTAACAAATGCCTCCACATCAGGACGTAACTTGCGATCGAGTCTCCTTACTGCCTCAAGATTCTGGTAGTTCGCAAAATCTTCTGCATCATCCGGTTTGCCCTGAAGCAACTGAAGCCAGCTCCACTCTACATCAATGATATGAAATAATGTTTGTAATATGTTGCCTACTCCGCCCGTGCGAGGCCGAAGCAATTCTTCAAGCGGTACATCTTCACACCACACATACCATTGCTCACGCACCATCCAGTTATAACGAAAGAATGTTTCCATTGGTATATTCCCCTTTATCGATGTTTTTCATAGAGATTTGATCAATTCTGTATGGGCAAAGGTATCCTCCGAATGTTCAAGATCACCATAAATTCTACTAATCTGATTGAATCCGGATTT
Source organism: Paenibacillus sp. FSL M7-1414 (assembly GCF_038003195.1). Lineage (NCBI taxonomy): Bacteria > Bacillati > Bacillota > Bacilli > Caryophanales > Paenibacillaceae > Paenibacillus > Paenibacillus sp. FSL M7-1414. Next base: position 5,233,349 of record NZ_JBBOOS010000001.1, read on the forward strand.
GATCCAGAAGCGTAATGCAGTCCAATTTTTGAGCGCTACGTTGATTCGAATTTCCTTGTAACCAAGTTCGGAAAAGTGACGAGTCAACGCCTGAATTAATTCTTGTCCATATCCCTGCTTCTGGATCTCGCTCTGGACATATAAAAATTCGAGATAGATTGAATCCTCGGAGGGATACCCATGGTACACACTTAACAAACCAATATAGCGGTCATCCGCATTCGTGCGAATGGATTGAATTCGATAATTCTCCAGCCTGCCTCCCGGCGGAAGGTGGCCTTCTTCAAAACATTCTTTCACATAGTTCCGATCATGCTCTTGTCCATCCCATTGATGCAAGTACCGACTGGTCTCATATATGGACTCAAGTTCAGGAATATCGGATTCTTCCACATTTGAGATAATAAGTCGGTCTGACTTCCATTCTACTGGAAGTTGTTTCATCGTAATCACTCCATCTTGATATTCTAAATAAATTAAACTATTGAATATTTACACTTACCACTCCGATGACAGAACAACCTTCCGATCGCTGTTATCCCCAGATTTTTTTGATTCATTTTATAATGGGAAACTCCGGGGATAAAAGCGAACACTTCGCTTCTTCAGGTTTTTTCTGTCCTCTCCATTTCGTGTAAATATTCAGTTCAATTTATTTAGTTAATTTCTTTTTTATATATAAGATCACATGAATTCCTGCATAAATAAACAGGACATTGAACAAATATAGAAGTACATTTAAATAGATGCCAGATATAAACCAGATTGCTCCCTCAGAATTAGCATAATGATAATCCGTAAAGAATCGGAGCGGGAAACCATACTCTGTTCGGAGCGGTCCATCTTCAGTATGTAAAGTTCCAGGAATACATAGGATGGCTAATACAGCAAGCCAGGCTGATAGATTCATTATTCTTTTGTTTATCGTCAATACATCTCCCCCTTATTCAACACTAACGGTATCTTCACCAAAATACGTCCCTTCCAACTTTTGATCCATAAAGTCTCTTAAGTCCTTTTGATCAAGTATATATTTCGAATCTCTATTAAATCTGCTTTTTGTGGATACAATAATCTGTTTCCGATTGTATTGAATCGTAACTTTAGCGTTATGCTTTAATTTCAAAGCAATTCCCGCACTAATACTTCCTGTGACATCATCTACTGGTATTTTGGCTGATTCCGGGGCTGCATTCAGCCAGCCGACTATACGGCTAATGTCTTCTTTACTTAACGTAACATTGTCAATGCTAACGTGTGCTCCACCGTCGCCTGTCCTGGTGTACACGACAATGCTCATCTCTGTGCTTATCACTTGATTTCTTGAAATCGGCTTATTCGGATCAGGGTTACTCGTGATTAGAAGATACAGAAACATGATTGCCGCACCTATGAAAAACCAGAATCGCCTACGTTTTCCTAGCATTACAGCGCATTCTCCGTATCCACCACGTTGGCAAACAGTCTCAGTACCGTATTGTGATGTGCAATAATCTGCTCTGCTTGAAGCGTCTTTGCATTCCATGTGCTGTGCGCATCTTGAACCAGATTGACCGTGTAACCCAGACTGTACGCTCTGCGGCAAGTCGTGTCTACACATACCTCAGTCTGCATACCGGCGAGAATCAACTCCGTCACGCCATCTTCTTGCAATTTCAGATGCAGATTGGTTTCGTGAAACGAATCCGGTGTCTCCTTTTCAATAAGGAGGTCACCAGCAATAGCAATAGGTGAAATGGACGGATGAATGGCCCACCCCAGAGTTCCTCGTTCCAGTGGACTGCCTGGCCCTTCGCAGTGTTGGATATATATGATGGAATGCCCTGCTTCACGGGCCCTGGCAATTAATACCTGGATCTTCTGAAGCAATCGTTCCCCTTGATATACGGGATCTGCTTCATCAAACATCGCTACCTGTACGTCAATGATTAGAAGTGCACAATGCGTTGTCATCTTGCTTTCCTCCTGACAAATCAATTTAATTCAACTCTTTCTTCTTCGTACCTTTAACAAAACTTCCAATCCCATATCAATCAGTACAAATAGAATAGCGGCAAGAACGCCAAATAAGGTCAGAACTAACGTCTCTTTGAAATCCCAGATTGCTTCTCCTACGCCCATGACCAGATAATAAATATACATGCCTAAAACTCCAGCACATGCATAGCCTAATATCCTCGTACTTAGATACAACACATGATTAGGGAATTGTATTCGGCTGAGCAGATAGTCTAGCAATATCGATAAAGGTAGCCCTATCAACAGGATCAAGGGAGTCGCGTATACCAGATAAATAAGAATGTAAAAATCAAAACTGTAGGATTCATTCATCGATATGAGACTCGCAGCCAAAGTAAAACAAATGATGGTTAAAACGGTTGTTATCAGCTTTCTTCCCATGTTCATCTCATCACTCCAATACAGTTATCTCTATTCATTGGATGTGCTCATGCGTCAGATTTTGCCGGCTGCCATCCGATTTCTTGAGACCAACGATGTGCTCTCTGTAATATACTCCACACCATTGGTCCTTTTCCTTCAACATATTTGGGACGCTGATCTTTATACAATGACATGAGTCTGTGCTTTTCTTCTGCATATTTCAAACAATCTTCTGGATGCTCCCTTAAATAGTCTCTGAACAGCAAGGTCATCTGCTCGGAGAAACTGCCTGCCTGTCTAACGTGTATATGTATCCTTCTGTTTCCGGGTTCTTCACGAAAGTAACGTTTAGTCTTATCTGGATTTTCTGCTCTAAATACAAATCCGACTGTTTCGATCTCATGTTTGTAGTCCAACAAATTTTCATACTGGGAAACAGATATTTGTATATCTATGATGGGTTTGGCATCTATTCCAACAATTGAAGTGGACCCAACATGGTCAATCCGCACGGCCCTTTCTCCTAACGCGTCTCTTAGTTTCGAACCCGTTTCGAGAAACAAATCACGCCATGCCGGGTCATACTTTGCAATTCTCCATTGATCCTCCATACAACTCCTCCTTGGTTATCCAATCAAGCTATATAATTAAATAACACGTTCTTTTAACCTTTTGTTACATGTAGATTATTTAGTGATGCCATATAGATATCATGCAAAATCATCATTATTTATCCCTAGTTCTATTTGTTTTTGGGATTCGATCATATATTCGTACGCATCATCAATTTCTGTTATACCTTTAATATTCTCTTTTAACAGTTCAATAATTAAATTATAATCACTCTCTCGCATCTTTATATCTTCCATATAGTTATCGTTATAGTCATTCATAAAATCTAATTTGTTCTTATAAAATCGAAATCTCTCCAAAACATATACTTCCTTAAGATTAATAAATAATGCTACAAAATCCTTAAAGTTTCTGGCCACTAAAGTTACTTGATTACCAAACGCAGTAGGTTGGATAAAGATAACCGGAGCTTCTTCCAAATCACTAATGGATCTGTTGAACGTAAAAAAAGCAAAATGGTCACCGTCTGCCCCTGTTCTTCCAAATATGATGGCATCATCTGGCGTACAATAGTATCTATCCTCATCATTGTTAAAACTAATATAAAAACCCATATAATCGTCGATGGTTCCAACATGTTGTTCACGTAATTTCTTATCTATTCGAACGATGTCTACTAAGGATTCTGGCATTTTATAATGTACTTGCAAGTTTAAATCACTCTCTTCTATTGGCATTTATTAATATATCTATATTTTGACACAAATTAAAAAAAAGAGAAGGACCCTTAGGCCCTTCCCTTAACTTCTTAATGATAATCACACTTGAAATTTGTAAACTCAGCTGAAGTATCTTGCCCGCTCGCGTATAACCCAATAAGTACGCCTGTAAAACCTCCTGCCACCTCCGAGGATAGGTATCTCGTCTGTGCCGTGCCCAGCAGAATCTCTTCACCATCTGCTTTAAACAGGAAACTGTAGCGTTCCTGGCTTGAGCGGATCACCAGCGTTGCATGCTGTTTATTTCCCAGATCCACTTCATGTTCTCTCGATTTGATATCACCGATATTTAGACGCTCGATCACCTTATAGCCGTCCTGTTCCTGACGAATAGCCATTTCATAATGATGATTCTCATCCATGTAGATCGTAATACCGGCCTCGCCATTCGTCAGACTGACATCGACAGAAATCGTAGCATTAAAGTCTTTTTGACGTAACCCGATGAACGTCGGGGATGCTGGAACGTCCAGCGTTACATCGGTTCCTATTAGCGTAAGCTTGTCTGATTCAAGCTGATAATGCTCTGCATTCGGATGACGAAGGTAACACCAGTCGAGGTTCCAATCTGTATTTTCAAACGTATAATGCTTCTTATCCTGCTGGATCACCTTGTCGGGAATGCGATTGGTCTCAAAACTCGTCAGCGTTGTGCCTTCATGCCCGGCTGTAAACCATCCGTCTTCACCAAAAGTGATAGGAGTCAGGAACACTTCCCGGCCCAGATGATGGTACGTAGCCCATCTGCCAATCTGACGGAACCCTAGGTGAAAGAGCCACCAGTTTCCCAAATCATCCTGAACCAGGTCACCATGTCCAACCCCCTGCAACTCATAACCGCCCAAATTACGATTGGTCAGAACTGGATTGTGTGCATAAGCTTCGAACGGACCCGAAGACGAAGTTCCCCGAGCATACGTAACCATATGACCATACTCCGTACCGCCCTCAGCTGCAAGCAGGTAGTAATGTCCGTTTATTTTATACAGATGCGGGCTTTCCAGATATCTTCCGCCAGTACCATTCCATATCGAACGACTCGGGGTCAGTTTGCGCCCAGTTTCAATCTCAATCTCACACTGGACAATTCCGCCAACGCCTTCATCATCCACCCCATTACTCATGAACAAGGTCTTTCCATCTTCAAAATACAAATCTGGATCAATACCGCCTTGATCCACGTTAATAGGCTCTGACCATTCTCCGTAGATATCGTCCGTCCATACATAGAAATTCTGATGTGTCGTATCATTCGTTGTCACCATGTAAAAACGTCCGTTATTGTGCCTAATGGTTGGGGCAAATACGCCCCCGGAACTGCTCACGGTCTCCAGCTCAATCTGACTTTTACGAGTGAGGCAGTGACCAATCTGCTTCCAATTCAGCAAATCCTTGCTCTCAAAGAGCGGTACGCCCGGAAAATATTGAAAAGAACTACACACCATATAGTAGGTATTGTGCACCTTAATCACACTAGGGTCTGGATAAAAACCTTTTACAACAGGGTTATTGTATTTCATTACTCCACTCCATCTCTTATCATAAAACTCACAAATATAAGAATCCAACTTCGTAACAACTACAAAAATTAAACACCATCGGGCATTAACTTGCAATAAATCTGGATTGAATCTTGGAGTTAATTTTATTAAATTAATATATATGTGATTTTAGAAGATTGAGTGTAGGGAGTTGTACAGATGATCAAAGCAAATGGAGAGCCCCAGTTCCTTCCTTTATATGAGGCGCTGGCAAGTGAGGTCAGATGGAGAATCATGGATATGATTGCAGATCGCGAAATGAATGTGAAGGATATTGCCGCAGCCTTAGAGCTTAGCCCCTCCATTGTCACGATGCATATTCGCAAACTGGAGGATGCGGGTCTAATTGGCAGCAGACGAGTTCGGATCAACGGAGGGACGCACAAATTATGTTACCTCAAACAAAATCAGATTGAAATCGAGCTGCCGTCCGCAAGCCAAACTTCACGAACCAGAGAACAGACGATAGCCGTGGGACACTACACTGCTTTTGATATCCACCCTACCTGTGGGCTAGGAACACTTGAGAAAGAGATCGGCGTATGGGATGATCCGCGTTACTTCCTTGATCCCGAGCGTGTTCACGCCGCTATCTTGTGGTTTGGGAAGGGCTATGTTGAATATAAAACACCTAACTTTGTACTACCGGATCAGACAACTGATGCTATTGAAATTTCGATGGAACTAGCCTCTGAAGCTCCGGGATTGCGAGATCATTGGCCTTCCGATATTCGTTTCACCTTCAATGGCATTTCTCTTGGAACGTGGACAAGCCCTGCCGACTTTGGCAGAGCAGCACGCGGCAAATATACGCCGGAATGGTGGCATCGTAATGTAAATCAATACGGTTTATTGAAGACCATTCGCATTGATGCCTCCGGTACCTATATGGATGGTGAGCGGATGTCGGACATCACACTCGAGGATATCAAGCTTAGCGAACCCTTCTGGACGCTTCGCTTCACGGTTGACGAGAAAAGCCCCAACGTAGGGGGATTAACGATCTATGGTGCCGGTTTTGGTAACCACGATCAGGATATTGTTATTCGTGTATTGGGTTAATTTGGCTCGCTGTACAGGAATCCTCCCTTTCCTGACATAAAGGAGAGGGATTCATCGGAAAATGCTGCTCACTGGTATCACATCGTAGTAGCTTTAGTATGTAATGTGGTTGTGAGATACCTTTTCTTAGCAAATTAATATGAGCTTGATGATAAGGGCTATGATCAGCTATATGCCATTATCCCCACTCAACCGTTGCAGGTGGTTTGGAAGTTACGTCATAGACGATACGGTTTACGTTATCAACTTCGTTAACAATCCGTACGGAGATTTTCTCCAGCACATCCCAAGGGATACGTGCCCAGTCCGCAGTCATACCGTCGATGGATGTTACAGCATGGATACCTACTGTGTAGGAATAGTGAGAAATTTTGAATGTAAATACTGGTCTATTATCCAGTTGTTTTGCATATCAATTGTAGCGGGTAAATATAAGAATTTCAACTTAAAAATATAAACCCATAAAGATATTCAAGTCATTAATCCGTTGTTAGATCCATAATCCATTTTTGTCATCTGACTTCATGCCCTTTGATTGCCGAACCGATACATCGCCCTTAGTTAAATGTTCAATTTGTTATTTATACTATCTTATAAAATACACGAAGTTAATATAACAACCTCTTTACCACACTTATTTCACATGGTAGTATCTTCATATTTAACACTAAGGAGGAGTATATATATGCACAGAATAGACTGCTATGGAAAAGTATTTATTAAAGAAGAACTAATACATGCAAATAATGCGGCAATTAAAGAAGATAGAAATCGGCAGTTAAATGAATTTTTTTTGGAGCAATTATCTCCAGAACTCTATTTTCCAATCTGTTTAGCCTTCGACCATCATAATAAGGGAGAAGTACGAGTAGAGATTGTATTTGGAGAAGGCTCGTATGGTTTTTTAGATATGTCAAAAAAACGGTATGATTTATTGCCCATTGCTTCAAAAAATGAACACGGTAAAGTAATCCTCAATTATCCAAATGGAAAGGCTCATCCCGATAATAGACCCTATGAAGAAAAAGTTCAAAAAAGATTGATTAGAAAAGGTGATTTTAGAAAACAAGTACTCGAAGCATATAATTACAAATGTGCAATGTGCGATGTGAAAGCAAAGTCTTCTTTAAAAGCCGCTCATATTTACCCAGCACATAAGTGTAATGATGATACAATAAGTAATGGAATCTGCTTGTGTGCAATTCACGATGCAGAATATGAGGTAGGAAACATAGTTATTCAACCAGACGGAACAGTAATTAACTATGCAAGTGAAGAAATCATTATTCCAAACTATAAAAAAATCACTCTTCCAGACAATTCCCATAACCATCCTTCCTCTGAACGATTACAACAAAGGTTGGAACTTTCATTTACAAAAAGAAAAAGAAAGAAACTAAAAATAGATCTTTAGTATTAAAGGAGCCAAAAAATGGCTCCTTATTCTAAGCAATTTATTTAATCCATCTCTCGGCTAATCTATCAAAAGAGATATCGAGCCATTCTCTTTTCCAGTGTTCGAGGTACATAATATCAGCCGAGGAAGGTGGTGGGGTACATCTATCAATAGTGACTAAAGAAGGCATAATCAACGCGTCACCTAAGAGAATTGCATCCCCTTCTTTAAGCGTGGGTAATGAATCAGTAAGTGGGCCTAGCGTATCAGGCATAAGTCTTTTTACGTAGTTCTGGTCATCAGGGTTAGTTAACCGCATGGAGACAAAGTTACTGCATTGAGAAAATATTGTTTCAGAAATTTCAGACGGTCTCTGACTTACGATCATAGCACTGACACCGTACTTCCTTCCTTCTTTTGCTATTCTCTCTATAGATACCCTGGATGCATTGTATTTTGCGGAACTACTCTTTGGTACATATTTGTGAGCCTCCTCATATACTAAAAGTATAGGAGCATATTCTATATTATCCTGATTATAAGACTGTTCTTTTTCTAGCATTTTTTTATAATGGTATCCATATTCAAATATTAATCTTGATATTAAAGATACAGTTATACTTAACACTTCGAACGGAACCCCACTTAAGTCTATTATTGTAACATTTGATTCTCCATCTTTTTCATATCCTAATATTTGTCTCAAGGAATCCTCAAACGTATAATTTTCGCTTTTTTTTCCAAATAAAAAGTCTAACCTTTTATCTAAATACTTATTTCTTATACGAGAAATAAACTTTTCTAAGCTTCCATCATTATACGTTCCCTTGCTATAATTTTGACTTTTCGCTTCTTCAAACTCATATTGGCTTATAAAGTAAAAATCAAATTTTTCTTCATCCGATTCAAAAGATTGCTCATTATTTTTGATGCTCATTTTGTTCGGACTTTTATAATTCTTTGTTTCTCTACTTAAATTTAATAGACAATTCAAAACCTCAGAAACTGAAAATCTAACAGGTGCATCATAAGTTAACTTATTGTTATCATGAGTCATTTGTTTGTTTCTAGTTATTACCCTTCTTAGGAGAGATGACTGATTATATGCTTGATTTTCTCCTGTTTCTACCAACAATTCTTCTAATTCTTCTCCATTCATAAGCCAATAAGGAAGGATTAGAGAATCAACATCAAGGTAGTTTGCATACGGGAATGCAGTATGGTACTCAGAATGAATATCAAAAATAACTATATGTGAATTATTCAGATTATTATATCCATCATTTTTTGTTATAGTTGCTTCCTGTAAAATCTTTGCAACTGTATGTGACTTACCTGAGCCAGTCGACCCAACTACTGCGATATGTTTGTTAAAAAATTTATTTCCATTAACAGGTACTTTAATTGTTTTATCTTGAGAAAGTGATGCAAAACAGAACTTACTTTCAGATTTGATTGATGCGTAGATATGTTGAATTTCTTCATTTTTCGCTGGTTCTACATCTGTTGGAGGAATAGCAATGTTATTACCTCCCCTCGTGAAATTTCCATCAACATCTAAAAACCCTATAGGCATTGCTTCTATAATATAAATACTGTCTTTATTCTCTTCTTTTTGAATCGTAAAATTTTCAATTATACAAATTAATGCACAATCTTCGCTATCAGACACCCTGAGATAAGAACCTACTGAAAACTTTTCACTCTGTAGCTTAAATTGCTCAATATTGTTTACTTCTATTTTAATTTTATTAGGAAGCACAGAAACTACCTTGGCAACTTTTTCCTCCGTATCAAACAAACTCATTATATATATCCCTCCATATTAAAATTAGACTATATTTAATATCTGAGAAATTTCTTCAAGATGAATATTTGTAATTCGGACTTTTGCTTCATCTATCTCAAGGTAATCACACAAATAGAAATGAAAAATTTCATTAATATAATTAGAACTCAGAACTTCCAATAAATTTTCCTCATTTATAATTTTAAAAAGGCAACTGGTGTCAGCTTTAAATTTGTCAATTCTAAATCTATCGCCATCAAAAAATGTACCGTCGTTAAATTTACTCCCTTTATCATACACATCTCGTTTGAATTTATTTGTATGCTCTTTACTCAGTTTTCTTAAATAAAAAATAGGAGGGGGCGATTTACTTTGCTTATTATACTTTTTGATAATCTTAGACATTATATTGGTTATGGTAGAGAAATCTACATCTTCATAAATATCAACAATAAATAATCTTTCTAAGTTCATTAAATTTAATCCGACTGTAAAATACTTTTTTTTGAGGTACTTCTCATATTTTTCCCTTCCAAGATAACTGGCGTATCCAGAATCAAAAAACAATTTCCTTGCTTTTATTACATATGAATCTAAGTGAGTCTTACTAATCATTCTTTTTAGCCTATCTTTATCTATTGTCAATTCAAGCAAATGAGAGCGAATCATTGCATGATGTAAAATTGCTTCCTGCCTATCTCCTAATCTATAGGAAGATTGAATTAATGTGATGACCTCATCAAATTGCGTAATGTAATTTTCAGTAAAATAAAGTTCAAAGCAACCTAAAAATTTTTTTTTTTGCTGATTAGTATAATTAGATTGTTCGTTCGATAAAATATCATTTAGTTCATCCATAGATAAATATTTCTTATGTGATACTGTATTCCTAAAGTAACAGTGAAGTCGATATTTTTTACTTTCATCCCCTTTATGTAGATCTAATAGTTGAATAACCGGTTTTCTAATCTTACTATTAGAATAGGTTTGTGATTCTTTATGTTTTACTTGAATGATAAAGTTTTCATAACTAATATCTTGCACTTGTTCAAATAGAACCTCTTGAGAAGGATTATTTAATATGGTTTTTATAGTCATATCAAATTGGTATAGGAATCCCTTTACTGCATAGTATCCGCCGTCTCTTTCTTCTTTGTTTACATTTTTCGATGTATTAACCAAACAAAGCACCTCTTAAAGGAAAAGAATTCAATGCTGAGTATATTGTAACCCTTTTTATTGACAATGTATGTCGAAATAAGGCGCATTTATAACAAGTAGTTAAATTTATTGTCGACTTTTTCAACCCATTTTTCACCATTCAATCTGCTTTCATGTACGCACACTAAATTAATGAACATTTGGTACGGGTAGAATGAGCCTTACCCGCCCGCTAGGGGTCAAACCCGTTTCAATCGGTACTGGGTGAGGTGTATGAAATCGCTTACTAGGATAATGGGTATAACGCCCTGTTTTCAGTTCTCATAATACACAGTTATGAGAACTAATTCCGAACATCCAAAAACGCCAGTCATCTATATAATATAGAATGGCGCTTCGATTCATAAAATCAACTTATCTAATCTTGTATTTAGTTCCTCTAATGCTATTTCAAATTTTTCACTTGCATCTGAGGATTGCTCATTTAAAGCTCTGCTTCATGTTTCTTCTCTAAACAAGACTCCCCGATTCTATTTAGCAACTCATCAAACTTACCTTCAATTCGATCCATTTGTTCCTTTATTTCGCCCATCAAACCCACGCTTTTCCACATGATCGCTGTCTTTTGAGTAATTTTAGCGTTCAATGATTCCTTATGGCATTATCAGCAATAATGCTGAACTAACCCCAAAATTATCAGTAATTCCATCGTTACACTCATCATCACTAAACGTGACCATTACGGTTTTGGCATCCTTGAGATTTTTAATCCGCTGCATCGGATTGCTCTATTCATTAAAAAATTCATCGTCCACTAAGTATTGAAAAAAACGCTCAGAGTAGCGAGATTGTTATTTATTGTTCGTTTGACTTTATTCCCTATACGTTGTCGCTTCTGAATATACTTTCTAATGTGAAGCTGATTTACACCCTAGACTTCTACAATCCCTAATTCTTTCTCCATGAACCTTTCCAACGGTTCAAGCGGAACATGCACACATCAACATACCGCTTTACTCGACCTAATAATTCTTAATTTAGCTTGAAATCCTGAACCAATTCCTTAATTTTGGTCATAAAAAATACTCCCTTCTATTTGCTAAACAACGCACATAAAAGAGAGTAATTTTAAACATTCAATAGTTGCAGGTTAATTGGAAATTCCTTCATGACTACTGCCAAGAACCCTTATACATCAAGGGCTTTCAAGTATCAGCCAGCATGGACATTGTTCAACCTATTCCCACTCGATCGTTGCAGGTGGGTTGGATGTTACGTCATAGAAGATACGGTTTACGTTATCGACTTCGTTAACGATCCGTATGGAGATTTTCTCCAGCACATCCCAAGGGATACGTGCCCAGTCAGCAGTCATACCGTCGATGGACGTTACGGCACGAATACCTACAGTGTAGGAATTCGTACGCGCATCACCCATTACCCGCTTCAATATTAGGTCATTACATGTATATTATTGGTTATTTTATAGATCAAAGGTAACGGTTTAAAATTGTAAATAAAAAGCTGAAATTAGCAAAAAAAACTCCTCATACACTTGAAAACAAACTAGGTGTTTAGGAGTTTAATCTAATTTTCAACAACTACAACGCCCTAGGGAACAAGTAAGTTTTAAGCTTTCTAGTAAATTTAGTTATTCAATCAAATGAAGCGGTTAAAAATGGGGGAATTAATTCAAAATTCGACTTTATCCTCCTTAAACCTTTCTACCACCATTTGAAAATAGTTCCAAATCACCTTTAAATATTATATGATGTAAAAAGCAGGACTTTCAACTCACTTTCTTAGGATATCATTAATATTTTTCGTAACATTCAACCACTTAAAAGTATGGAGGATGAAAAATGAGGTTAATCAGTTTTAGTGTGAAAAACTACAAAGTCTTCAACAATAAGTTCTCAATTGGTTTTTCAAGGGATTCCATTGTAATTCTTACAGGTAGAAATAACACCGGAAAATCAACTATACTCGAAGCAATCAATTGCTTCTTTCAGAAAGAAACTAAGGCAAAAACAATTCCAAATGATTGCTTCTCAGTACGCGGTACAGACATTGTGCTCGAGGCTGTGTTTGAGTCTGATGATCAAGAAAGAATAACGATTGTTAAGAAATATAGAGAAGAAAATGCCCCTACTTTTTGTGATGATAAGGGAAAGGAGATCAAGAAATCACACAGCTTATACGACAAACTAGATGAAATCCTGAATAACAGACCCTTTTACATAACGCCCTCCATGTTACCTGATGACATAAATGATTTGATTCAGAACATTTACTCGGAAATAATTAAAAATGACCTCCTGAAACTTGAAAGTTTTAACGGAGACTCGGAAGAAGAGCAGGATACTCTTGAACTGGCTAAAGAATATTCTAGCCTCAAAGAAGCATACCCTGCATTTTTAAAGAAAATCAAACAAAACACTGATAGCATACTATCGAAGGTAAGTAAGGATGTTTCCGATAACCTAAGAGTGCTTTTCTCTAATGACCACCTATCTCTTAATGTTGTTGGCGGTGAAAGCTCAGGGTTTTCATCAGCAGACCTGCTAAAATCGACAAATTCAAGCGTCCACATTGATAGTAACAAGCAATCTAAGATGCCTTTGGCCAACCAAGGAACTGGTCTTCAAAGAATGAGTCTGATTTACCTCATTCAAAATATGATTGAGAAGAAACTTTTGGGTGAAAATGACAATAAACTATTACTCATAGATGAACCTGAAGCATTTTTGCATCCTGAAGCAGTTCGAGCATTAAGCCGTTCACTTTATAAAATAGGTGAAAAGATGCCCTTAATGATTTCAACTCATTCACCGATACTTATAGACTTATCTGAAAGACACACTTCCATTCAAGTTTTCAGAGTGGGTGAGAAAGAAGCCATACAGTTATATCAATCAGTCAGTGAGCAATTTGATGATGACGACATAGCAAACATGAAAATTTTAAATTACGTGGATTCCTATGTGAATGAATTTTTCTTTGCTGATAAAGTAGTTATTGTCGAGGGTGATACTGAGTACATTGCCTTTAAACATCTTGCCAAACAAAATGGGTATAACATTCACATAATTCGCGCTAGGGGTAAAGCTACCATTGTTACTTTAATGAAGGTTCTCAATCAATTCAATTCCTCTTACGATGTACTACATGATGTGGATAACCATGAAAAGCACTCTTCCACTACGCTGAAAGCGCAATTAACGAATTGCAAAAAAATATATAACTATAAACAAAGCGATAACATAAGAGTATTTTGTTCAGTATCTCATTTTGAAAAAGCAATTGGTATCGGAGATGTCTCGGATGACAAAAAGACAAAGGTTATCTATCAAATACTGCACAAAGAAGAACAAGGAAAGCCGGAAACAGACGAATACTTTGAAGCTAGGGGCTTGATTGAAGGTATATTTGAACAAATAATTAACCGTAATAATGAGCCACATTTAAGCGGAGGGTTTAAAAAAGTCTCAAGTTCTGAGGATTACGATAGATTATTTATTGGTTTGATTGCTCAAAAAATTCAAGAAGAAACAGAAAAGAAAAAGAAAGACGATGCACTTAAAGTTTAATGCTTTAAATGAAAACGTTTATTTAAAAGACGGGGTACCTTAAGTCACATAAATGACAACAAGGATCCCGTTTTAATTTATATGTCTTTTTAAAGTTCTAAACACGACAGTATAGTTTATCTCTACCCCATTGTTTATTTTTCGAAAAAGAACAATAAAATGTGTCATTAACTAATGACTTATCAAGGCTTTGAAGGGAATTGTATCGTCTGTAGATCGAAGTCGGATTGCTGTGTGGATATGCACGAAAGCTATTTAAAGTGAAAAATTGGTTTTCAACTGTAATCGCTCCCCCTTTACGACTCTACTTTTTCCCATAATTTGTGATTATATGAAAAAATTATAAAGTGCAACTCACATGCTTTATTTTTTGAAGATTTTTAACCTGCTCAATTGATTTAGTACTCTATCCTATACCTTTATTCGAGGGTGTGATTCTCTCTTTCATGTCGCATAATAATTGATATTGAAGTTTTCTCGCTAAAGTTCATAGGGAAGAAAAGGTTGAATAACTCTTTTCAATAATCAAACCACCCTCTGGAATCAATATCAACCAATACCGCTTGAAGCGCAGGAACATTCCCATGAATATCGGTTAAGATGGCAACCTTCATTGTGATTCATCCTCAGGAATATACATCGTCTGAATCTCCTGCACACCCGGAATAAAGCCCAGATTCAGATACACGGACTCCGCATCATTTCCTTGCATCACATACAATCGTAGAACGGGATACTTACCTTTAAGTTCATTTAATGCTCTCTGTAACATCAGTGTAGCAAGCCCTCTTCCTCTATATGCCGGACGAACACCTATGCTATATACAGCAGCCTGATTATCTTGCAAGCACAAGCGACAATTTGCAATAAGCTGTCCCGTTTCCTTGTCATATACAAGCGTGGACGCTTCGGTCAGAATTTCATTGGTATAATTAGGGTCATCACTTGGTATAAAATCTGCAAGAGTGGTATGTTTTCTTCGTGTAGCTTCAAGACTTCCTGCAAAACTCTCTAGGTCACATTGAGCAATTTCATCTTCATTCACATATTTTCTATTGCCGGTTTCACTTTCAATAATCTCTGGACTTTTCACGGTTACCCTGCTGTCCCATTCGATTTCAAAGTGATCTGTAGGCCGCTGCATCCAGCGACATTTAAACTCCACTGGCCAGAATCCAGCTCTTGCATATAGATCAACTTGGTCTGGAAGAATCTCAAAGGTCAGAATACGTTTGGTGCGATCCGACCACTGTAATAATTTATGCTTCAGAAGCTTCAATACCTCAAAGCACTGCTGGAAAGGCGGGACAAAAAACAAATGATACATCCGGTTAGGCTCCATTCTCACGCCACCTATTTTGCTTTCCCCCTTGTAAATCCAGTACGCACTGATCTTGGAAGAACTGAACTCTTCTTCCCTGAAAAATCCGACATAACGCATATCATAATAAACCGTGCAATATAATCCCCATTCAGCAAAATCAGCTTTGCGAATCGAATATTCATCCGACAGATTATATTGAAGAATATCTGTAGACCACTCAGTTAAACCCATACGTAATTCCTCCTCAGTTTTAATTAAATGGCAAGCAATCAAATCATTTTTCTATACGCCACCCCGTGAACATCAAAATACCAATTTCCCGTTAATTCTTCTCTGTGGATTACATCCGCATTGGTCAGCAAATGGTACGCACCTTCGAGAATTTCCGCCCGATCAGGCTGATCGGTTTCCAATATCAGTTGGTCGATCAATTGCCGCGCGATTCTTTGGTACATATCCATCACAGCCAATAATTCTTCCGTGTTTTCCTGGGTTATCGCCTTCATACCTTCATATCCTTATCCGGGTAGCCAATTTCTTCAATTTCACCTTCGATATCACTTAATTTCAGTTCATCATTTAATTGCTGTAGTAAGACCTCATCGATCGGCTTCATATCAAATACCTGTTCAACCAGTTTGATATCCAACGCTATCTCGTAGTAATCCTGTGCCCAAACATGATAATATTTCGCGCCGCCTACCAAAATCTCTAACAGTTCGTATTCATGATCCCCAAGCTCCGTGCCCGCAGACCACCCTTCCTGATCCGCCACACTCCAGATACAGAACGTCGTCTGATCCATTACAAATGCCGGCTCTACCACAAAAGTATTAAATGCTTCTGGAACGCTTTTTACCACCTCACTTCTATCAACCTTATGCTGAAGTGCATACTCTTTATCAAAGCCTTTAATAATCAGCCCATTCGGACTGAATATTGCAAAATAATGATCTCCTTGCCCATCTCTCATGGATGCCATTTGCTCATTCGTGTCCCACTGGGAATTATACGAGTAATACCTGTACTCCCATTCCGGCATCAAAATGGCATCCAGCATAGCTGCTGCCTTTAGAATCTGTTTGCATTCACTAATGTGAGGAAGTTTATCGATAAAATTAAGATTACCCATCGTGTGATATTGCCTCCTTCACCCTTTCAAATGGAATAATTAGTTGCCCGACCTTGCTGTTAGCAAAGATAAAATAACGTATCCAAAAAGTTGAACCGCAAATACAATGACAACAAACTCAACCATTATGCTGTTCGCTGCATTAAAATCATTCACAAGATCCACAAAGATCTTCCCAGGTCGGGATAATACATCCCACGAATTCCACCGATTAAATCTACCAATGTAAACCCCTATACTGCTCAATAGCAAAATAACACCGACAACCATCATGCTAATGTACTTATTTATTATTTTGCTTAACATGCCGTGGATTTGAATGATTGAACAAGTCGAGAGCAGCAATCCGATGATCGCTACGGAAAACGTCAGAGTGAGTCCATACCAAAAATCAATTTTAACCCAAAATCTAACCTCCCCTTGAGCATCAAAATATCTGAATGAATGCAGAATCTCCGTAAAAAGGTAGGCCGCATTGGGCAGAAAAAAGAGCCATACTCCACACATCAGCCCCATACATATCATGCTCGTTGTGGTTAATTTCTTATTAAATATGTATCTAATGCAGGATGAGATGATGAAGGGTACCCATGCCAGGAACATATCCCAACTTAAAAATCGATACATATTCGTATCTGATTGGGCACGTAAATACATCACAACACCTAGACAACAAAGAGTAGCCACGAGCAAGGTAACGATGAGTCGGACATCTTGAACCGGATGTTTGTTATCTTTCATTTCTTTGCTTCTACTTCCTTTTCCTTGATGAATGTTATAAGTTATAAATACTTTTTAAACGCCTTGCTGGATTCTCCGTTGTACCCCAATTTCGTATAAAAGTGATGTGCTTCGTTTCTGGATGATCCGCTCGTAAGAAACACCTTCACACAATTTTTCTGCACACATACATGCTCTATATGTTTCATCAATTCAGATCCATATCCCTTGCTCTGCACATGTTCCGTAATGATAACCCGCTCAACTACGCCGAATGGTCTATTTTCCACCAAAGCATCCAGACAAATATGTAAATGAGCCGTGCCAATTACCTGATCACCCATTTCATACACAAACAAGAAACTGTTTGGGTTATTCCGAACCTCTTCAATCCGTTCTGCCAGTACTTTTGTGTTTGAGTTGTTTGGCAATAATTCTGTATACAGTCTTTCAATAACCTCTGCATCCCTAGCTTCTGCCTCTCTTATCATCAAGCTTCCCCTCCCTGTTACCTCACTTGATAACTTAAAATGATATCACCGTTGTCCTCGAATTCACCCGTGTCCTGAAATCCGCAACGTTTGTACAGCGCATTTGCCGCAATGTTATGTGGAACATGGGATACCCTGATTTGCTGGCAGTCACTTCTCTCTTGCAACATATGAATCACTTCTTGAATGGCAAGTTTGCCGTAACCCCTCCCCTGGTACTTCTCATCAATCATGAAGCGCAGAATCCAGTAATACCCATCATTGTAGATCTCGTTATCAAATAAAATAAAACCGACCATCTGATCCTCTGCCAAAATGCCGTATGGCTTGGACGTAATTTCCTTCGTTGCATGCATCAATGAATCCGCATTGCTAGCGACCAAATCCAACTGATCTTCCCGTGGTTTAAGGTGGATGCACTCAAGTTCATTTTCTTTGGTTATAGGTTGTAACGTCACTTGCTCCATACCCACACTCCTCTCTCCTTGCAGCTAACTCACTAGATTTTCTTGATCAATATAATCTCCAAAGGTTGTGTATCCAGCAACAGAGCCCCTGCATCAACATACCCCAGCTTTCGATAGAAATGTTGGGCATGTTCGTCTGATTGTGTTGAAGTCATCACTGTATCAAAGCCTTGTTGCTTCATTAAACTTTCCCAGTGATGCACGACTTTTTTGCCATACCCGCCGTTTCGATAGGGTTCATCAATCCAGATCATATTCATAAAGGGAAGGTTGTCCCAAAAGTAACCGTACCTCATCCATCCAACTCTTGATCCCTCGTCCTCGTCCCATAGGATGAATATTTCTTTCTCACTAATCTTCGTTTTCACAAGTGGCTGATGGATATGCCGATCTCTTTCAATGATATAGTCATAGTCAGCTTCCGTTGCATATTCAATCTTCATTCGTAGTGCTCCCTTCATTAACTACGTACATCATAACCCAAAATGTGGTATATGCGAACAGTTCTTTCCTCTTTTTCTCCCATGCCAAAAAACCACGGTTTCCCGTGGCTGCACCCGCTCTATTTTCCTCAATCCGCTGTTGATCCGCTGACCAATTGCCCCTTGTACCATACAGCCTGCCGCGCAGATCGCCGCGCAACAGCTTCCGCTGAACAACTCGCATGCACCAATACAAAACTCGCGGAGTCGCCTACCTTCGGCCAGACCTGTTCCCCTTGTGAATCCAGCGGTGTAATACCGCCTGTTACGAATGCCAAAGATTGAGACAAAGACAATTCGTCACTATATCCGTACAGTTCTGCGAATCGTCCCGCTTTCTCAAGCAGATCCCCATTGCCAAAAGGAGACCAGTGATCCGTCAGGCTGTCTGTGGCCAGCTTCACGTTCACGCCCATACGGTGGAGCATGGGAAGAGGCATCATCGTTCTGCCAATGGGCACCGTGGAAGCAATGCTCATCCCGAGCGAGGCCATTCGCTGCGCCATATCTTCCGCTTCCTGCTGCTCTGCGCGGGCGAACCAGAACGCATGACTCACCGTAACTTTGCCCTGAAGCCCTGCCGCTTCGGTCAGATTTGCGAGTTCCAGCAACGTTTGTTTCCCGGCCTGCCCGCCATCATGCAGATGAATATCGATGCCCGCCTGGTGCTGAACAGCCAGTTCAACCATGGCGTTCAATGATTTCTCGATCTGTTCATCCACCGTATGAGGATCAAGTCCGCCTACATGTGTTGCACCTTCCTTCATCGCTTGGCCCATAAGCTCCACTGAATGGGAACGAAGCAGTCCATGCTGCGGGAAAGCCACGATCTCCGAAGAGATTTTGCCCGAAAATGATTCCAGAGCCTGCCGCGTCGCTTCCAGTCTTTTCAAGCCACTGACGGGTTCAATATTGCAATGACTACGCACATGAGTGGAGCCGTGCCCCTGAATCAAGGTCAGAATACTCTCCGCTTGACGTTTCGCATCTGGTAGCAGCTTGGGTAACAGAACCTTCTCTTCTTCAATACGTTCGAAAATACTGGAGATACGTTTAACGGCTGTCCACGGCCCATCGTAGTAGGTTTTATCCAGATGAATATGTGCCTCCTCGAACGAAGGCAACAGCAGAAGTCCCTTGCCATCTACTTGTGGTAGATCGTTAGATAGCGGGTTGTTTCCTTCCACAATCTCTGCGATCACTCCATCTTTAATCCGCAGATTAGCGGGGCTTGTCCGTGTCCCCGTCACCTGTTCTCCCTCCCGAACATAACCCCGCTCCACAGTCACGTTTGTTAACCAATAAGCCTGCTTCATCATGTCATCCCTCTTTTCTTACCCGGCATTACGTCCCCCGGATACAGATTGATCTATGATCCATGGTACCATACGGTTTCACCGGGCAAAAATACGTAAAACGTTGGTGTTCCATATGCGGAACGTTTGCATTACCCTACCTTAATACATGCAAAAAAACAGACACACTGAAGTGCCTGCCCTGTCCATATCACCTTAATCTTCTATGTTCCCTCTTCAATTAAAAATGAAACCGCGCATGCCCTCCATCGGTCACACCTTCAATCCGTTCGATATCCAGCAGTCTGCGCTTCATCTCCAAACCTCCGCGGAACCCTGTCAGCTTGCGATTAGCCCCGATAATGCGGTGGCATGGTAGCAGAACCGGAATCGGATTAGCCCCATTTGCAGCCCCAACTGCTCGCACAGCTGAAGGTCTTCCAATCGCAGCAGCTATATCACCATAGGTCCGGATTTCACCATAAGGCACACGCCCTAGCTCTCTCCATACCTCCTGTTGGAAGTTCGTTCCGATCAAGTCCAGTGGGATAGCATCTGTATAAGCCATGGGTTCTCCTGCAAAATAGGACTGCAACCAATCCATCATACCTGTTTGTTTCAGAGCATCCTCGTTCTCTTCCAGTTCCACGCCAGGTGCAACTTTCTGTATCCAGCCGTTCCAATCTTCCAATGTTTCGTTTGGCATGACCACTCGGCACAATCCCTGTTCCGTAGCGAGCAGCACCCATGGACGACCGTCCAACTGCATCGTGGTGTACATCAACTTTTTTCTCATTCGTTTATCGCCCTCTCCCCGGTGGAATGCTTAATGCTAGAACTAGGAGGTAATCTGCTTCTTCACCTTACGTTTCATACTGCGGATCATTTGCTTGCTCTCTGGATCCACGCGATAAGATTCCGTGATTTTCTGAAGTGCCTTATTATACGTAAAATCGTCCAGGGTATTATGGTTCAGATAACGCATAGTCACCTCAGGTTGTTTCACATAAGCCATTGAGATGGCCCAAGCCACTGCCATTTTCACATAATACGCCTCGTGCCTAATCTGATCCAATGCGGATAGAACCTGATCGATATATCGCTCATTCAGATAAAAATTCAACAGCATTACCACACCAAACCGGATTTCATATTCCTGATCAGATCTCAGATACGGTTGCAAGAACGCCCACATGGGCTCCGAATGGACCTTCGTATATTTCAGTCCCGCACAGAAGCTGTCACACACCGACCAGTTGTCAATCTTCGGTACAAATGTTTCAATAGCCTTTAACAGCTCGTCCAGATCAGCCTGTACATGTCCAATGACCATCGCTTGCAACATCACTTCTTCAAAATATTCATCCTCTGCCGTTTCCAGATACGTGCGCCAGTCCCCGGCGGCAAGTTGCTTGGCAATTTTTCGTAAGGCTGGCAACCTTACACCAAGTACATTCGTGATGTTGGGAATATGTGCGGCCGAGAATTTTTGATACTCCGGCTCAACCATGCTGAGCAATTGTGTTCTGATATCTACTTCCACTAGCGCATGTCCTCCTCGTCTGTTGCTGTACAACAAGTATATCCTTGAAGCGGCTGTTTGTAAGCCCATATCGAATAGGTGAGCAAGATTACAATATTATTTTTGGCGCTCCCTTTTTCCCTTCGTTGTTTGACTTTCAACCCATTCCGTTTAAAAATATGAAGTTGACCATTCAGAAAGGAGTGTCGATATGAACAGACCTCATACCAAGAAAGATTTCTCCGTGGAGGAGATCACCGAACAACTCGTGCAACATGTACAATCCCGGAACCTTCCCGATTTCTATAAATTGGTGAAAGAACTGCATCCCTACGACCTCTCACTTGTATATAAAAAGTTCCCTGAAGCAGAAACCAATCGGTTTCTGCTCCTGTTCAAACCTGATGCTCTGGCGGATCTCGCCGAGACCTTGAAGCTACACGAACAGATTCAACTGTTTGAACGACTTGGGCCGGAACGAACACTTGAAGTCATGCAGCAGATGGACAAAAGTGATCTGATTCGGTTCATGCACGATTTGCCCGCCAAACGCAGAGAAGAATTGCTGTCCAATATGAATCTGGATCACTCTGCCATTATCCGATCCGTGCTTAATTACCCGCCGGAAACGGCAGGACGCATCATGACAGATCAATATCGGACCCTGCTCGCTCATGAGACAGCCAAGGAAGCCTTACGACAATCACAAGGTACCATGCATATCTCAGCCTCCAGTTATCTCTATGTAACCGATAATGAAGGCAAACTGGTCGGTGTCGTGAGTTATCGATCCCTTGCCTTGGCTGACGATAAGACCCAGGTTGAAGAACTGATGACCCGGCGGGTGATCCATGCAACGGTAGATATGGACCAGGAAGAAGCAGCACAGCTTCTACAGCGTTATGAGTTTATTGCACTTCCGGTGGTGGATGAAAATCACAGGTTATGCGGTATCATTCAGATGGATGATGTCATCGATATTATTATGGATGAAGCCAGTGAAGATTTGGCCAAGATGGGGGGCGGTAGCAAGGATATCGACTTTGATACCAAACCACTCGTGGCCGTCAGACGCAGGCTTCCCTGGCTCATCTTGCTTCTATTGATTGGTCTAATCTCGGGAAGTATTGTGGATTTCTTTGAGGATACACTCAATCAGGTTGTGGCATTGGCATTTTTCATGCCGATGATCGCAGGTATGACCGGTAACACAGGAACGCAGTCTCTGGCTGTTGTGGTACGCGGACTGATCGGACGCAAACTCGACAAAGCCACCGTACTCGCACTGATTGGTCGGGAGATCAAGGTAGGCATAATGATTGGCTTGGTATGTGGATTGCTGATTACTGTCATCGCTTATTTCTGGCAAGGGGACTGGCTGCTGGGTGCCATTATTGGGGTATCTCTGTTCCTCACTCTTGTCATTGGTACACTGACCGGTACATGCATCCCGCTTCTGCTTAGTCGTTTCAAAGTCGACCCGGCTGTTGCCTCTGGCCCGTTAATCACCACATTGAATGATATCTTGTCCCTGTTTATCTATTTTGGCATCGCCACACGTTTCCTCGATGCCTTAATGTAAATAAGTTGGGCATACAGCAAAACAGACCTGATCCTGAGATCAAGGTCTGTTTTTTCATTTTACCAAGTGTTACGCTGATCTTTTATTTTTATTATAGATATCAAACGCTACAGCGAGCAGTAGTACCAATCCCTTAATCCCCTGCTGCCAGTCAATACCGAGACCAATCAGGGACATCCCGTTATTCAGCACACCCATAACCAAACCACCGATGATGGCACCAAATACCGTACCTATGCCCCCTGAAGCGGAAGCACCACCGATGAAGCAGGCCGCAATGGCATCCAGCTCGAAGTTGGTACCTGCTCTTGGCGTAGCCGCATTCAGACGTGCGGCGAAGATCAACCCGGATACCGCGGCAAGTGTACCCATGTTCACGAAAACCCAGAAGGTTACCTTTTTTGTTTTGACCCCAGACAGACCTGCGGCCTTCTCATTACCTCCAAGCGCATACACATGCCGTCCCATGACAGTACGATTCATAACGAAGGAGTACACAACGATCAGGACAAACAGCAGGACCAGGATATTCGGAATACCTGCATAACTTGCGAGTACAAACGTAAACAGATTTGTCACAACAGCCACCACAATCAACTTGAGCAAAAACAGTCCCTGTGACACGACCTCAAATCCATATTTTCGCTGGGAACGGCGTTCCCGCAGTTCATTGACAATGTACCAAACGGTGAGCACAAGACCCACAATGATAGATACCAGACCAAAACCTGAGAATTGAATGTCCGCCAGAAAGCCCGAACTTATTTTCTGGAATCCACCCGGGAAAGGAGAGATCGATTGCCCCTCCAGCACGATCATCGTCAAGCCTCGGAACAGCAGCATACCTGCCAGCGTCACGATAAATGCTGGAATCCGCACATAGGCGATCCAGAAGCCTTGCCATGCACCGATCAAAGCACCAACCAGCAAGGAAGCGATGACTGCAAGCCAAGCCGGAAGCTGCCAATCAACCATCATAATTGCGGCAACGGCACCAACAAAGGCTGCAATGGAACCAACAGACAGGTCAATATGCCCGGTAATGATGACCAGCACCATTCCGATCGCCAGCACCAGAATGTAACTGTTCTGCAAAATCAAATTTGTAATATTAATCGGCTTGAGCAACAGCCCGCCTGTAAGTACCTCGAACAAAAGCATAATCACTACCAGGGCAATAATCATGCCGTATTGACGGATATTATTTTTGAACAGCTTTGTTATCATTTCCATGCTTGCCGCCTCCAGACTTGGTCATATATCTCATCAACGTTTCCTGCGATGCTTGCTCCCGGCTGACTTCACCGGTGATTCGTCCGGCATTCATCACATAGATCCGGTCACACAGGCCAAGAACCTCCGGAAGCTCGGATGAGATTACCAGTACACCCTTGCCTTCAGCAGCAAGCCGATGAATGATCGTATAGATTTCGAATTTCGCTCCCACATCAATACCGCGGGTAGGTTCATCCAGGATAAGAATATCTGGTCCGGCAAAAATCCATTTGCTGAGCACCACTTTTTGCTGGTTGCCTCCACTCAGATTACCGGTCTTCTGCAAAATGCTTGGTGCTTTGATGTTCATGCTTTTCTTCATCTTTTCCGCTACCAGTACTTCTTCACGCTCGTTCACTACCGCGTTTCGCGTCAGCTTGCTCAGACCCGTCAAGGAAATATTGCGCTTGATGTCATCCATCAGAATGAGTCCGTATTCCTTGCGGTCTTCTGTCACATAAGCAAACCCATTCTGAATGGCCTCCGTGACGGTATTGTTGTGGATCGGTTTACCATTCTTAATGAGTTGCCCCGAAATATTCCGGCCATAGGATTTGCCAAAGATACTCATGGCAAGCTCGGTACGCCCAGCGCCCATCAGCCCGGCAATCCCTACAATTTCACCACGTCTGATATTCATATCGATCTGATCCAGTACTTTCCGCTCGGCATGATGTTCGTGATATACCGTCCAGTCTTTTACCTCTAGGATAACTTCACCAATGGTGGCATGACGCTCCGGATAACGGCTGGTGAGATCACGTCCTACCATTCCGCTAATAATCCGGTCCTCCGTCACTTTTTCCTTCTTCATATCCAACGTCTCAATTGTCTTGCCATCCCGTAAAATAGTCACCGAATCGGAAACCTTGGATACCTCATTCAGCTTGTGTGAGATCAGGATACAGGCGATGCCCTGTTTCTTGAATTCCAGCATCAATTGCAGCAGATTTTCACTGTCGTCCTCGTTCAGCGCAGCGGTTGGCTCATCCAAAATAAGCAGCCGCACCTTTTTGGAGAGCGCTTTCGCAATTTCGACCAGTTGCTGCTTGCCTACCCCGATGCTGGATACCAGCGTGTTTGGATTTTCGCTCAGTCCCACCTTCGAGAGCAGTTCTCGTGTACCTACAAAAGTTTCCTTCCAGTTGACAATTCCTCTGCTCGCACGCTCGTTGCCCAGATATATATTTTCCGCGATTGAAAGGTAGGGAATAAGGGCCAACTCCTGATGGATAATGACGATTCCCAGATCCTCGCTCTGCTTAATATCCTTGAACTCACAATTTTTGCCCTGAAATAAAATGTCGCCTTCATACGTGCCATGTGGATATACACCACTCAGTACCTTCATCAACGTAGATTTACCTGCGCCATTTTCACCACATATGGAATGAATTTCGCCTTCACGGACTTTCAGATTGACATTTTCCAGCGCTTTGACGCCAGGAAAGGTTTTGGTGATGTTTTTCATTTCCAGAATGATTCCGGCCATGGGATGTGCTCCTTTCATTTATTATTTCAGTCCGATTTCTTCCTTCGTGTAATACTGTGTACCAACGATATCCTGCTCCACATTTGTACGGTCCACCGAGATGGGATCCAAGAGATACGCCGGAACAACCTCAATTCCATTGTTATATGATGTTTTATCATTAACTTCCGCCTGTTTTCCTTGCAAAATACTATTGGCCATCTCTACCGTCTTCTCCGCTAGCTTCCGTGTATCCTTGAACACCGTCTGCGTCTGTTCCCCGGCCACAATGGACTTGATCGAGGCAAGTTCGGCATCCTGTCCTGTAATAACGGGCAGCGGTTTGTTCGAAGTACCGTAACCAATCCCTTTCAAGGATGAGATGATACCAATACTGATTCCATCATAAGGAGATAATACTGCATCCAGATTATCACCCGAGTAATAGGCACTCAGCAGGTTATCCATCCGTGACTGGGCCAATGCACCGTCCCAGCGCAAGGTTGCAATCTGGGCCATCGTCATCTGCTTGCTGCGTACCACCAGTTTGCCTGAATCGATGTACGGCTTCAGCACAGACATCGCACCGTCGAAGAAGAAATAGGCGTTATTATCATCAGGAGAGCCACCAAACAGCTCAATGTTATAAGGTCCTTTTCCATCCTTGAGTCCAAGCTTTTGTTCGATGTAGGAGGCTTGAAGCACACCCACCTTAAAATTGTCGAACGTGGCGTAATAGGTTAAGTATGGCGTATTGCGAATGAGCCGATCATACGAGATCACTTGTATCCCTTCGTCATGCGCTTTCTTGATTACATCCGTTAATGTGTTGCCATCCACGGACGCGATGACCATCACATCCACACCTTTGGTGATCATGTTTTCAATCTGTGAAATCTGATTCTCGACCACATCCTCAGCATACTGAAGATCGGTTTTGTACCCCTGCTCCTGGAACAGACGGACCATGTTCTCCCCGTCTCCCACCCATCGTTCTGATGATTTGGTCGGCATCGATATACCGACATATCCCTTTTCTTTACTGCCTGGGCCACTCTCTGCCAGATTGCAGGCCGAGAGCATCAAGGTCATCACCAGAAGCCAGATGAGCATTGCTCCTTTTTTCATATGAAGTTCCCCTTTCCTCACGTCATACGGTTCTGAATGAGTCATAAGATAACGCTTACAATGCATGTAGTCCATCCTGTTGCTTGGTGTTCCTGTCTGAGACCAATGGTAGCATTCGAGAAGCCGTAAGGTCTTTGCACGTTTTGAACCTTTTTTATAAAAATTTAACTTTTGATGGAAACACTTAAAGTACAAGTGTGACCCATGAGATACCATTCCAGAGTCAAAAAAAGGACATGCTCCACTTCGCTTCACACGAAGTAGAACACATCCATCTCATTTATCACATGTCTAAGTGAACAACTGTAATACGATATTTAATTCGCAGAAGGATGATAAGCCGTCCCCCCGTTCTTTCGATACTGCACTGGTGAAATGCCCATTGTTTTCTTAAATGCAGTGCTGAAATAATGTTGGGTATCATAACCTACACGCTCAGCTATGGTGTGGATCGGCAGTGTTGTTGAGTCTAATAACTGTATAGCCTTGCGAATGCGAGCATGCGTGACAAGCGTGACAAAGGAATCATTCAGCTCTTTCTTCAGCACACGACTAAGATATACGGCAGATACTTGTAGACGGGAAGCAAGCGATTCCAGGGTCAGTTCCCGCTCGGCATATTCTTCGTGAATAAGCTGTCTTGCCCGGCGAACCAGAGGCGACAACTGCACTTCCCCGAATACCCTTTCACGGCAAAGACGGTACGTATCTGGCGTTTCTTCCAGTGTCCCTGCATGTGTCTCCACATGAGCATGAATGGCAATATTCAGGCAAGAACTAATCTGCTGTTCCAGAAGGGATTCTATTTCTTCTGGGGCTTCCTGCCACAGACACATGCCGATCAAGCCGCTTACGTCCCGAAACAGGACATGTGGCACGTCCCCCAGCAGTTCACTAATTATATTTTCCACTGCAAACAGAAATAACTGACGATCATTCTCTCTCAGTATCGTCTGACGAGCTTCAGCGGCAGGCCAGCGTACGACCCCGATCTGCACAGGTGGGACGGCGGGCAGCCGTAAAAACACAAGTTGCTCCGTCAGATCCCTCCCTTCAGCCTGCCCCTCCAGCCACTCCAGCATAAATCGCTGGCGAAGCAACGGGATATTACGTTCAATCTGATGAGCTGCCTGTTGTACATATGCCGTCCTCTGGTGCTCTTCAGTAAGTCGCTGATGCAATCGCTCAAGTGCAGCATATAATTGTTCTGCTTGCACAGGTTTCAAAATGTAATCCTCTACGCCAAGACGAACCGCCTCCTGCGCATATGCAAATTCATCATGTCCCGAGATGATCAGGTAACGACAGCCCGGGCACTTCTGCTGAAGGGCACGGATTAGTTCGATTCCGTTCAGGAATGGCATATTCATATCAACGAGAACAATATCCACACCCAAGTCAGCCGCCCGTTCCAGCGCTTCCTCGCCATCTTCCGCTTCACCAACAACCTCCATCCCGAGAGTTATCCAGTCAATGGCATCCCGAATCCCCTCACGAATGATCGGTTCATCATCAGCGATGAGCACGCGGTATTTCTTCGCCACATCGCTATCCGGCGTAATCTCCATTACTGTAGTCAATGCGGATGTCTCATCTGTTTCAGTGGAAGTTGTCACGGCCGATTTCATGAATTTTCCCATTCACTCTCCTGCCTCTCTTCGTTATTGAATTGCTTGGTTGGTGGGAGCTCTCGCATCAACGGATGAATGATGGTCACACTCGTTCCTTCACCTTCCTGGCTCTCCAGCACAATACCGTATTCATCGCCAAAGGACAGCCGGAGACGGGCCTGCACATTCAACATTCCATAACTTTTGCCTGTCATCCCAGGCGAAGACGCTTCCAAACTTGCCAACGGAGCTTCGAGCAACTGCTGCATCTCGGCAAGCCGTTCGATGGACATGCCTGCTCCATTATCATGAATGGTCAGCAGCAGTCTGTTATGTTCCAATCTGGCCTCCACCCGAATGTGTCCCGGCCCACGCCTGCCCTTGATTCCATGATAGATTGCATTCTCTATCAGGGGCTGAAGCAGCAGCTTTAACACCAAAAGGTCCCGCAGTTCCTCTGGAATATTCAATGTATACTGAAGACGATCGCGGTATCGTGTCTGCTGAATTTGCAGATAACTGGTCATATGCTCAATCTCGGAATGCAGCGGAATGTAATCCCGTCCTTTACTAAGCCCTATGCGAAATAATCGAGATAACGCACCAACCATGCCGGATACATCTTCTGCACCCTCTTTGCGTGCCATCCAATGAATCGTATCCAAGGTATTGTACAAAAAGTGTGGTTTGATATGCTCCTGCAAACTTCGCATTTCAGCGTCGCGCTTCTGCCGCTCCCGCAATTCATTTAGTGATATCAGTTGTCGAATCTGTGCCAGCATTCGGTTATAACTGTTGCCAAGCATGCCAATCTCATCAGCGCGATCGCTCCAGCGGCCTGGTCTGAGATTGCCAGTCTCCGCCCTTCGCATGTAGGACATGAGTCGGAAAATGGGCTGAGCAATAGAACGGGAGAACCATAAAGAGGCGCTCAGGCCAAACAAACAAACCACAAATACAAAGCTAACCACGTAAAACTGGATTTGGCGTACTTCGGATATCGAGTCTCTTGTGGGAAATACCCCTACCGTTCTCCAACCCGTAAAGGTAGACGACTGATACATGAATAATAACGTTCCACCTTCTGTATCGGCGGTAAACGTTCCACTCTCACCGGAGGGGAACCAGTCTGTGGGAATGTGTTCTATTAGCGGATGCTCCGGCTTGTATACACTTTGACCTTCTGCATCCGTCACCATCACATAACCGGATTTCCCCAAGGTTACATTACGGGCAGCCTGAGAGACGGACCTAAGTTTAAGATCAATCATAATAACGCCCCGCACACGTCCTGACGCTTCATCCGTTATGGAACGCGCAACCGATACAATCTCATCATCCTTGTACCGTACATGTGTCGTGAGATTACGCTCTTTCGGCTGACCCAACACCATGAAGATGCCCGGATTGGCCGAAGCTTTTTGATACCAATTTTCCTGAATCAGGCTCTGTTCCGCTCGGGGATACATCTCGTTGCTAATATAGTCACCACTTGCATTGACGAGAACAATCCCGGCGATTTCAGGATACAATGTTGTGAATCCCTGCAAGGTTTGTTTGATGCCATATAACCGATTTTGCTCCGTTTCGGCATTGGTGTCCATGTTCATCGGTTCGATACCTGCTTCATCATTCAGTGGCATTTTGTCGTTCATAAAAGCATCAATATCCGGGTCAAATGCAATCAGATAGGTCATATTCTGCAAATTCTCCATTTTGCTGTTCAGAGCTTCATTCACTTTGCCAATCAGTTGCATGGTATGCCCTTCAACCTGTCGTTCAACAACCCGCTCCACCGTCCAGTTTACAAGCAACCCAAGCCCTACGGAAGGCACAATGGCGAATAACAGAAAAAGCAACATCAGCTGGTACCGAAGGGGCATATTACGCAAGCGTAAACGCCGAATCCCGTTCCTGAAAGTGGAGAGAATTGCTCTCCTACTCCAAGGCCTTGGACTCTTGAAATACTCCTTGTTATTTGGCATAGTAATCATCCACATCCGAGCGTGTCACCACAGAGATCCCTGTGTCCACCATCACGGGAAGCGGTGCATTTTCACCGGATGAGGATGGGGCAGGAACCGTTAACTGGTGATGCAGATGGAACAGATATTGGAGTGACCAATATCCCATATTCCAGGTTCCCTGTGCAATTGTAGCTGAGATCGTACCGTTCTTGATCATATCCAATGTAGTCTTATTTGTATCAAACGAAATAATCTGCAATGGATGTCTGTCCCCGAGAGTTTGAACAGCTTCCCCCGCTCCTGCCCCTCCGGTAGCTTCAGTCACAAAAATTCCCGCCAGCTCGGGATGTTCCTTCATCATTCTGATTGTTTCGTCTCTGGATACCATCGCATCACCGTGTCCGTCTGCAACTTCAACAATCTGCATGGAAGGGTATCTCTCCTTGATCGTATCGCGGAAACCCTTCGTTCGCTCTTCATGATTTTGTTGCCCAGGCAAGGTTAATACCGCGACCTCTCCCTCACGACCCAGCAGTTCAGCCATTTTATCGGCAGCCATTACACCCGACTTGTAATTATCTGTCCCAAGAAAAGAATAGGCCTGGCTATCGGGTGCATCCGCGTCAAATAATACAACAGGGATATCTGCGTCGATTGCCTTGTTAATCGCTGGAACTAACGATTGAGGATCGATTGCAGATATAGCAATGCCTGCGGGTTTACGAGCGATAGCCTGCTCGATCACCATGGTCTGCTCCTTCGCATCATACCGGGTAGCCCCGCGATATTCTACGGTCACGCCGAGTGCATCCGCGGCATCCTCGAAACCTTTGAGCGGGCTCTTCCAATACTCCAGCCCGGACTGGAATGTAATCATGATATACGTCTCTCCGATATCACCGCGCAGCCCCCGGTCCTCCCAAGAACTGTTTACCTGACTGGTGTATTCAAACCTCAATACATACAACGCAAATGCTGAGATTAGCAAAATGTAAACAAGTAGCATTTTTTTCATTCCGTTCACTTCCTCAAGTCGTCTGATCACCTTGTACATCGTCTAAATTGTAAACGCAATCATTCAAAAAGAAAACCACCCCTTATCTTTTAAAAGCAAGCTCCTGTTGCTAACCGTGTACCTGCTGCAATAATGTACTATATGGTTTCTCCCTTTGGACGTATGATCATGAAACTAAACTACAACCAGAGGAGAGCATCATCCTTATGAATCTTGCATCTTTTTTAATCTACTGCATCGTCGTAACATTTACCCCCGGCCCCAGCAATATCGTAATTCTTTCTTCTACACAGATCGTTGGCGCACGAAAAACAATGCGTTATGTCTGGGGAGCTACGTTGGCATTTGGTCTGCTGCTTACCGCTTCAGCTTTTCTTAATCAGCTTCTTGCGGGAGTGTTACCCGGAATTCTGAAGGTGATGCAGATTGTCGGCGGCCTGTACATGGTGTATCTGGCGTACCAGATCTACAAGATGGGTACCACCGAGGATGCACCGAAACAAGTTACCGGATTCTGGAACGGTTTCATCATGCAATTTGTGAACCCAAAGGTGGTCTTGTTTACTTTCACTGTCATTCCAAGTTATGTATTGCCCTTTTATCAAAGTTCATTCTCATCGTTTCTGTTCGTGGTGCTCATTACATTCATTGGATTTCTGGCCTATTCCAGTTGGGTTGTTTTTGGCACGGTTTTCAGAACGTTGCTGAATCGCCACCAAAAATTACTGAGTATTCTCATGGCACTTTTTTTGTTATACTCAGCCATTATAGTATCCGGATTGATCTAAAGCTTGGGAGGTGTGCTGCATGGAACGGTTTAACTATAAAAAGTCGCAAGACGTGCTGGCACTATCCGCCAGCTTTACTGATTTTGCATACAAAAAACATTGCCATGAAGAGTATGCGGTTGGCGTAACCCTGCGTGGCATTCAACAATATAACCTGGACGGACAATATCAGGCGTCTCACCAAAATGGTGTCATGTTGTTTAACCGTGAACAGTCCCATGATGGAAGCTCCTATGATAAGGCTGGCATTGACTATGTGATGCTGTATTTGAAGCCGGAATTGGTAGAGGAGATTATCGGCAAAAAGGAATTGCGTTTTGGAAGTCCCATCGTCTATGATCCCGAGCTTGCACGTAAGATCCTGATGCTGAACGATGCCGTTCAACTCAGACAGAACGAAGCCGAGTGCAGCGAACGGGTCTTCGATCTGGTTCACCTGCTGGCTCAGAAGGAAATGGACACCAAGCTCTGGTTGCCTCAGGACAACCTGGTCCGCAAAGCCAAGGAAATCATGTTTTGCAGCACTGAAGATGTGCTCAAGCTGGACAACCTGAGCTCCGAATTTGGCATGTCCAAGTTTCAATTTATCCGTGAATTCAAAGCACAAGCAGGCATATCCCCCTACCAGTTTTTCTTAAACTGCAAAGTAGAGCGTGCCCGTCAATCCATCGAAATGCAGAAGGACGTCTATGCTGCTGTTGCCGATTGCGGATTCGTCGATCTGACCCATCTGAATCGACATTTCAAACGGGTATTTGGTGTCACAGCTTATGAATACATGTTGCAGCTGAACTAGTTCCATCGGATCGATAATCTCGACTCCAATTGGATACAATTTTGACGCCACTCCTGAAAATCCCCGTATGAAACGCGGATGTACCTCAACGTTCTTACGGGGATTGACTTGTTTTTCAATCATACAAACCTTTTGTTATACAATCCAACTTTCAATTTTCATCAGACCTGCAATCAGATTCTTTTCTTTCGTTTCCATATCCACACGATTGCCAACGCTGCCAATAAAATGACTCCACCATATAATATGAGTTGGATATATTCACTTCTCCCATCGGTGGTTTCTCCAAAATCTTCTTTACTTACAAGCTTGCCCGCACCCAGCAATTTCAGATCGTCTCCGGCTTGTTCAATTGGAACATTGCGACTGCACAGATTCGTATGAAGCTTATGATCCACTTCATATTGATAAGCATAGATCAGGTAGGATTGATTCTTTTCAAATTGAATGCCACAGGAGTCAGACCCTCCGTCACTCGCGAGGATTTTCATCTTTTTGGCATTAACCCCCTTCCATGCAGTACCTACATCAAAGGTATACTCTCTTAATAAACCATCATGCTTCGACTGTTGAGAATTGCCTTTATTCACCACTTCTCCCGTAAATACTGCTGCGTAGGTCTTCAATCTCTCTTGAACATCATTCTCGACACAACTGCAAGCATACACTCTCTCTCCGGGAAATAGAGCTAACCCAGACGTAACCAACAGTAAGATCAACATGCACATCTCCAAACGTCGTTTCATTCCGACCGCTCCCCTCCTACATTCTCTGCTTGAATAAGCGTTGTTAAGGTTACATATTTTTATTGCTGCTATATTTATTGTAAAATTATAGCACAATACAAATATCGTTATGTCCGACACACGCAAGGACACAACATACGAAATCAACCATCACGGAGGAACTCAACATTTGATACACAACTGGAAAAAGAATATCTCATTCCCGCTGCTCGTTGCGGCGTTGTGCATGATCGCCTTTATAAGCATCGCCTTGTCCATCAGCGACAACCAGATTCATCGATTTGATGATACCTTAATCGGCTGGATTCAGGGGTTGGAATCCCCTGGTATGACACAATTCATGCACCTTTTCACCTGGATCGGCAGCGAAATGCCAGTGGTCTTCATTACCATCATCGCCATGATTGTGTTATACGTTTGCCTGCGACACAAACGCGAACTGCTCTTCCTGGCTTGTGTGATCGCAGGTTCAACCCTGTTAAATGCATTGCTCAAGCTGGTATTCCAGCGTGCCAGACCTACCATTAACCGGATTATCGAAGTGAGCGGCTATAGCTTCCCCAGTGGGCATTCTATGGCAGCATTTAGCCTGTACGGTGGACTGGCCTTTCTAATCTGGAAACATGTACCCACCGTCACCGGACGTGTGCTGATGATTGTTGCCAGCGCCATAT
This sequence comes from Paenibacillus sp. FSL M7-1414, assembly GCF_038003195.1. Taxonomy (NCBI): domain Bacteria; kingdom Bacillati; phylum Bacillota; class Bacilli; order Caryophanales; family Paenibacillaceae; genus Paenibacillus; species Paenibacillus sp. FSL M7-1414. Next base: position 5,268,107 of record NZ_JBBOOS010000001.1, read on the forward strand.
TTATACTGACCATTGGTATAAGTCGTATCTACTTGGGGGTGCATTATCCAAGTGATATCGTAGGCGGATACTTCTTGAGTGGTTGCTGGCTGTCCACATGCATATGGTTTTATCGGCGGCATTTGGAGCGCATGTCCCAACTGCAAAGCAGAAGGCTGGCCTAGGCGGCCCGCTATGGAACTACACAAAGAAATACCCGGCTTTCCTTAACTGAAGGATAGCCGGGTATTTTTTATATTCATATATAGTAGTCCTGAACTCGTTCAGGACTACATGGACCGCTTGTCCCATTTAAGGGAACAGGCGGGTCTAGTTATTTTTAAGCCAATTTATAACTCTTCACCATTGGATTCAATGACTTTTTTGTACCAGTGGAAACTCTTCTTCGGTGTTCTGCTCAAGTCTCCGTTACCGTCGTTGTCCTTGTTGACATGAATGAAGCCATAACGCTTCTTCATCTCTCCAGTGGATGCACTAACCAGGTCGATACATCCCCACATGGTGTAGGCAATCAGATCTACGCCGTCAGCTACCGCTTCTTTCATCTGTTCGATGTGACCTTTCAGATAATCAATGCGATAGTCATCCTGAATGGAGCCGTCTTCCTCGACCACATCGACAGCACCCAAGCCATTCTCAACCACCATCAGTGGAATCTGATAACGATCATACAGATGATTCAGCGTGTAACGCAGTCCTTTTGGATCGATCTGCCAACCCCAGTCGGAAGCTTCGAGATATGGATTTTTGATACCGCCCAGCAGATTACCTTCTGCTCTCTCGAGGGACTCATCCGCACTTTCAACCAAAGACATGTAATAACTGAAGGAATAGAAGTCTACGCAGCCTTCACGCAAAGTCTGCTCGTCTCCCGGTTGCATCTCGATCTGGATACCTTCTTCGGCGAAGAAACGTTTGGCGAAACCAGGATACGCTCCACGAACCTGTACATCACCGCAGATCATATTAGAGATTTGGTCTTTCTTCTGTGCAAGCAACATGTCGTCCGGGTTACATGTGTTTGGATAGGTTGTCATGAATGCAACCATACAGCCAATTTTGAAATCAGGGTTGATCTCATGTCCCAGCTTCACTGCTTTGGCACTCGCAACGAATTGGTGATGTAATGCCTGGAAACGAGTCTGTGGATCATCCACTCCGTCGACCAGCGTCTCTTTGCCTTCAAACAGAATACCTGCAGCCATATATGCACCCATCGGCATCGTCAGACAGTTAATTTCGTTGAACGTCAGCCAGTATTTGACCTGATCCTTGTAACGGTTGAAGAGGGTTGTACAATAACGGATATAACAGTCGATGACTTCACGGGAAGCCCAGCCGTTATACTTCTGTGTCAGACCGAATGGCGTTTCATAATGGGAGATCGTTACGAGCGGCTCAATATTGTACTTTTTCAACTCGGCAAAAACATTGTCGTAGAACTGCAATCCCTCTTCGTTTGGCTCCAGATCATAACCGTTTGGATAGATCCGGGACCAGTTGATGGACATGCGGAACATTTTGAAGCCCATCTCTGCCATCATGGCAATATCTTCTTTGTAATGTCCATAAAAATCAACCGCTTCATGGCTCGGATAATACGTGCCCTCTTCCAATACAGGCGTAATCCGGCGTGGGGTCGTGTGGGTTCCCCCTGTCATCATGTCAGACGTGCTCGGCCCTTTGCCACCTTGATTCCATCCACCCTCGAATTGATTGGCAGCCGTAGCGCCACCCCAGTAAAATCCCTCTTTCATTGTCATGATCAGTTCCTCCTTCATATCTCAACAAGACTATATAACCAGTGTACCATCCATACCCTGACACCTATTGTCATGGTATAATCAGAGCATGGAAAATAACCGACTATTTCGAATGTTGCTTTTGTTATTGGAGAAAAAGAAAGCCACTGCACCCGAACTCGCCCGTATGTTCGAGATTTCGGTACGTACGGTGTACCGCGATATCGACCGGCTGAGCGCTGCGGGCATTCCCGTCTATACGACGACCGGCAAGCATGGCGGTATTCATCTTATGGACAACTATGTCATGGACAAGTCCCTGTTGTCTGAAGAAGACCAGAATGAAATTTTGATGGGACTATACAGCATCAGTGCGATCCCCCATCTTAACAGTGCCCATATGCTGCAACGGTTAACCGCCCTTTTTGATCACAAGCTGGATTGGATCGAATTCAATTTCTCGCCATGGGGCAGTATTCCTCTGCAAGAGAGAGAACTGTTCAATCAGGTGAAACAAGCCATATTAACGAATCAATTGATTACGTTTCATTATGTTAATTCGGATGGCGAGAAAAGCATGCCGACTGTGGAGCCACAGAAACTTATATTCAAAAACAGTACGTGGTACTTCAAAGGATATATCCATGATGACCCTGATCGGAAAGAATTCGAGACATTTAAGATGAAACGGATCACCCAGTTGACTTTTTTGGCGAGAAAACACGATCACTCTGTTACTGCCGGATCAAACGACCCTGAATCAGAAGCAGCTCCTATCCTGACTCCTCTTACACTCTCGTTCTCCAGCAATATTGCATACCGAGTGTATGATTTTTTCGAACCCTCCCTCATTAAAAAAGAGCCTGATGGCAGGCTCCGTGTTTCTCTCGAACTGAATGTAGGGGAATGGCTCTACTCCTTCCTGCTGTCGTTTGGTTCCGAGCTGACCGTAATCGAGCCTGTTCATGTTGGACAGGAATTGCTCAGACGTCATATCAAAGCCGTTGAACATTTGCAGAACGTCATGAACAAACTTCCCAACAATGAATGATATAATATAGACCTATACAACATTTGATCACCGCTGACTCTCCGTCATCCATCTGACCAAAGGAGGTTTATCCATGCAAGACATTAGACGCAACAATGTGGAACGTTTCAGAGGTTTTGGTACGTTATACGATCAGAACCGACCAGCTGCTCCCACTGAGGTGGTGGATATTCTAACGACATATCTTGGCAGCACACCGCGTATGGTCGCAGATATAGGCTGTGGCACCGGCTTATCCTCGTGGATCTGGCTTAATGAAGCTGAACGTATCATCGGCTTTGAACCCAGCGATGACATGAGGTCTGTAGCTGAATCCAAGTGGGAATCTGCCGGGAAGCCGGATAACCTGCGGTTTGTGTCCGGCTTGTCTCACGACCTCGGACTACCAGATGGCAGTGTGGATGTGCTGACCTGCTCGCAATCGTTTCACTGGATGGAGCCGCAACCCACACTACGCGAGTTTGCACGTGTACTGCGTACAGGGGGCATATTTGCAGCCTACGATTGCGACTGGCCGCCAATGATAGACTGGCAGTTAGAACAAGCCTATCTGCAGCTGAATAAGGAAGCAGATCAACGAGCAGCCAGTCTGGCTCCCCAGAATAGTCAGGCACACAAATGGAGCAAGGATGGGCATTTGCAGCAGATTCAGCAGTCTGGGCTGTTCCGATATGTTCGGGAAATCGTATTTCATCACCACGAGACATTCACAGCCGATCGATATGTCAATCTCGCCCTGAGCCAAGGCGGCCTGCAAACGGCGTTGAAGCTCGGAGCGGATGATCTATTAACAGCTGCTGAGGAGTTTAGAGCGCTGGCTAATCGTGTATTTGATGGAGAATCCAGAAAAATACTCTTTTCTTATCGCATGCGCCTTGGTATTGTTTAAAAACCGTCCGTTGCTTGCATCTCTCATACATACCAAAATGAAAAGGAGGTCCTACACGTCATAAACATGACCTGTAGGACCTCCTTTTGTCTACATCCTCAAGAGGAGAATAAGTCACTTAATTGTCGCTCCTGTACATTCAATGCCAACACCAATTTTGTTGGGTCTTGTCTTGAATAGATGATATTAATGATATGACCTTGCTGCACCTGGGGCAGCGCAGATGACAAAATTTCTTTTTGCGTTGTCACATTGAAGGTTTCACCGTTCGTCTTTGTTATACTGAGTTTGAGCTGAAGCTTGATCTTATTACTGCCTCCACTCCCAAGTGGAGTGACATCAAGGATCTTGGCCATCGCTTTTTCCCCTGTTCTTGCAATATCCATCATTTCAGGTGATACCCCTTGCTGTACCATCTTTTCATCCAGCAATTGCTGCATATCTTCCTGTGATAATTGCCCCTTCAGATCAAACCCTACCTTGCGCTCATCCTTCACGGAGACCACTAACGGAATGAAACTGCCCGGCTGAAACTGTGCCATGGAGGTCAGCGGAATGACGGCTTTCATCTCGGTATCGTATTTCTCGCGCCCCTTACGCGACACCGTCAGACCCAATCGAACCTCCGGCTGTTCATTAATATACGTCCCCGTCTGTTGTATAGTCTTAATGACCCCAACTGCTGGTAAACCCGTCTTCACTCGACCTACGCCAAAAATATTGCTCAAAATCGCAGGAACAAAGATCAGTGCAAACCCGGCAAAAATCGCCGGAGTGTACCACCATGCCTGCATAATCATAAACGGATCATTCCACAGCTGCTGTGCCAGAAATGGGGAGAACCCTACCCCGAATACAGTTAATACGCCAATGAATCTCAGAAATCCCACCATATGATCCACCCTCTCTTAATCCTTCTCTTAATATCTCTATCAACACCTCGAATAATATATCTATTATTCGTTGTTATACGCATTATTCAAATAGAGTATCACTGTGCTATAACCAAATACCTTCTAGATGGACATTAGCCCCATGTAGATCAACTCGGACGGATTTGCTGGATTTTGACCTAGTCCAACTCGATCACCTATTCGTGGAATCTGCATTTTGGACACCAGTGTCTCTAATGTTCGCTGATACTGGTTGCCATTCGTTTCTGTCACATCCAATACAAGCACAACAATCGGATCAAAGTTGATCAGTTTGCCTGTATCGGTGATTGTCACCACCGTAGCCGTAGCTGTTAAAGGCAGAGAACCACTTGCCGCCAACTGTGCCTGTTTTGCCGAATCCAGACTTTGGTTGATAGCATCCCGATGTTCCTTTGATACAAAACCTTTCATCATCATGCCAGTGAGTCCTTTATTCATCATTTTATCCGCTTTAGCAATCGTATCTTCCTGTTTGTTCTTTTTACCGAACCATCCCATATCAAGCACCTCATTTGTTTTATTTGTTTTTAGAAGTTGTTCAAAAAGTCCACTTTTGATTACGAATCATGCCTAGCGGCATCATCAGCATCGAATATGAAATTCAGCCGAAATGTCCGTTGCTCACGTAGGTCTCCTACGCTCCGCTACTCCATTTCTAGCTTCATTCCATCTTCTCGGTACTGAAAACCAGACTTTTTGAACACGTATTTATAATTAAATTATAAACACCGCGGCTTGTCCTTGAATACCCTTCTGGCGGTATACAAAAAAAACGAAAAATCCGGTATTTGAATGACCGGATAATCGTTTCTTTGGTAAAGTCTTATACTTATTTCACAAAAAAAGATCTGCTTAACCGATCTTCATTTCATGATTGGCAGCTATATTTTGTGGAAAATACGTAGGCAGTAGACAAAATAATGCCTCACTTAGGAAGTTTCATGCTCTTTTCCGCTCTACTTTTTGCGTAACAGATACACCAGCTTCCGATAATACATCGCCGCTTCCTTGTATTTCCGCTGATCCTCGGATACTACGGCCATCCCCTCATATAACGGTTCAAGCCGCATGACATGCTGCGCAGATTCGAAATAAGGCAGACACGCAAGTGCCCGATCCATGAAAACTTCGCGATCTCCATGCGCAAGAGCCAGATGGCTCTGGTAAAAGGTTGCACTCATCTGCTGGTCCTGTGTTGTTGCACATTTTAAGAGTTGATCTACACTCTGCGCGAGCACGCCCCAGTTCTTCCGTGCCAGAGCCACTTCGCATCGATACACACTGACGAGCGGCTGCATCGCGAGCTGAGTTTCTTCCGTTTCCTGCTGCAATAACGATTCAAATCGTTCAATCTCCGTCTGTGCCTGATCCAGTTCACCTGTCATCGTTAGCATGACAATCCGATTGTTGACAATCGCCGTCACCAGATCTCCCTGATTGCCGGCATACACGAGATTTGCCTCCGCCATGGTTAATGCAGAGAGTGCCTCCTGAACCAGCCCCATCGCAAAACAATATCCACTATATGCCACATATAACCCGGACAACCGATGAAACATCCGCTGATCATAGACATGACGCATCGTAAGCTCGAATACCTGTTTTGCCTCTTCATACTGTTTGACCTGGATGTAGGCTTCCATCTTGATATTTTGCACAGACAACCAGAATTCACTGCCAGGAAGCGCCAGCTCACTGAGCCTGGTTGCATGAGTTAGTACATCCACAAAAGCCATTTTGGAGCGATAATATTGTATTTTATAGAATAAAAGTGCCTTGACTAACGGACGTGGCAGATCAATATCGTCTGGACGACCGTATTTCTCCAGGTAAAAATTGAGGTAGGACGTATGTATATACTCATGAGCGGTTGCATCATTTAATTGCTGATAATAGACCGCCTTCATCAAGGCCGTTGTCAGCTCGACGGTCAGCGTGTCATCCCGATCTGCCAGTGCATGCACCGTATCTTCGGATATCGCCGACGCTGGAACAGACATTTGTTCGAAGATAGCCTCTGCCCGTTCGAGTGTTTCCTCGTCCTGAGCCGCAGCCTGTAGAATATAGGAAGGGGATACCCCAAGACGCCCGGCGATGGCTTCTGCCAAGTCCTCAGGTAGCGGATAACGATCCGCCAGGATATTGGCAAAGTGGGCCTGCGTGACCAGACCTTCCACAAGGTCTTTACGGGAGATTTGTTTTCTTTTGCTTAGCAGTTCAATGCGTTCCTTCAGCATGGTATCCCTGTCCTTTCTATCCTAACAAGCGAGTACATTCTATTCACATCATCGCAAAATTAGTGATATAACGCCACCCTTCAAGTGAAATCAAACGAAACGGTTTCCGTTTCCGAGGTAATTGTTTTACAATAAGAAAGTATGTGTAAGAGCATTTTATCGAAATGCTGAAACATGAGCTGAATATGAAAGGATGCAAATAAATGATTATTAAACCAAGAACACGTGGTTTTATTTGTACCACTTCCCATCCTGTAGGTTGCGCTGCGCAAGTGCAGGAACAGATTGATTATGTGAAATCCCAGCCTGAGCTGAAAGGACCGCGTAATGTGCTCGTGATCGGTGCTTCCACTGGATACGGTCTGGCGTCACGCGTTGTTTCTGCCTTTGGAGCTGGAGCGAATACAGTCGGCATTTATCGTCCAAGCAGTTCCACAGAGAAACGCACGGCTTCTGCAGGCTGGTACAATTCCGCTGCATTCGAAAAAGCCGCGGAGGAAGCAGGCCTGAAATCGTACAGCGTTACAGGTGATGCATTTGCAAACGAAACACGAGACAAAGCCGTTGAACTGATTCGCAGTGAACTCGGTCAAGTCGATCTGGTTGTATACAGCGTAGCCTCGGCACGCCGTACCGATCCGAACACGGGTGAAGTATTTAACTCTGTGCTGAAGCCTATCGGACAATCCTACACGAACAAAACGGTGAACTTCCACACAGGCGAAATTAGCTCCGTTACCCTTGAACCGGCAAACGAAGAGGAAATTCGTCAGACGGTAACCGTTATGGGTGGAGACGATTGGGAACTATGGATGGATGCCCTGCAACAAGGCGGCGTGCTTGCCGATGATGCAACAACGATCGCTTTCTCCTACATCGGTCCTGAACTTACGCATGCCATTTATCGTGATGGTTCCATCGGTCAAGCCAAGAATCATCTGGAAGCGACTGCACACAAGCTGAATGATCGTTTGAGTGCCAAAGGTGGACGTGCGTACTTAACTGTAGCCAAGGCGCTGGTGACTCAATCCAGTTCTGCGATTCCAGTCGTGCCGCTGTACATCTCAGCATTGTACAAAGTCATGAAAGAAAAAGGCTTGCATGAAGGATGCATCGAGCAATTGCAACGTCTGTTCGCTGATCGCTTGTATGCGGGAGGAAAAGTTCCAACCGATGCCGAAGGCCGTATTCGCATTGACGATTGGGAGATGAGAGCTGACGTTCAGGAAGAAGTGGCGAAGCTCTGGAATGAGTTGACCACAGAGAACATCTACGATCTGTCTGATCTGGAAGGTTACCGTCGCGAATTCTTCCAGCTGTTTGGTTTTGAAACCGATGGTGTGGATTATGAAGCAGATGTTGATCCCAACGTTGAAATGCCTCATCTGGTGAACTAAAGAAGTTTTGGCGTGGACGTGAACCTAGGTTTTTGTTTTCGTTAGCACTTCTGATGTAATGCTAGAGATATGATATTAAAATCAAATGAAGAAGGAGGGGCCCTCTGGCTCCTCCTTCTTTGTCCTTTTTAGATCCTTTACCCCCTCAACAATTCCAATTTCCGTGTCCATACACTCTTTCATGTATCCCCTAATCAAATCGATTTAAGCAGCTTTTTCAGCTCTTTTGGTACCGTCTTCTCGATAGTAATGGAACGTGCTCCATGCATGGACGCAAAGAATTGAAGCCCCTCCCGAAAATCCGTAATCCATTCTTCCACAGGTGGAGCAGTCTCCTCCATCGATAAAAAACGAACGGTAAGTACTCCAGTTTTGCGATCAAGTCGTGGGTCCATACGTCCAATTAACCGATCACCGTGAAGAATAGGCATGGCATAATAACCGTAGGTTCTTTTCACCTCTGGCGTATAAATCTCCCATTTATAATGAAAATCAAATAAATCAACAATACGTTCTCTTCTCCATAACAGATTGTCCAGCGGCGGCAGGAAACGTACCGGGCCAGACGGATCATAGTGTGGCTCTTCCCTTTCCATGCGTAGCAGCAAATCCTCATCTTCAGCACGAATATAATAAGGCGTGGCCACGTCCTCCACCTTAAGTGGGATCATTCGCCCATCTGACACACGGGCAGCAATATCGGCGCGTCGTTCAGCCGCTGTAGATTTTAACCAACCCAGACGGGGATCACGGGCATCTACGACACGATACGCATGAATGTATTTATCCAGCAGAGCCTGTCTCTGGGCCAACACATCGATGTCTTCTTTTATCGGAAGTCCCTGTTGTTGCAACTCAGATTCGGTAATATGAAAATAACGTTCATTCCCCTGCCTCGCCACCACACGAATCACAGCGGAGTCCAACAGCAGATTCAGAGCAAGTGTGGTATCCTTTGTCTTTGGCACATCCGCACTGTCCCAATAACCACTTACCCTTTCAACAGCACGAAAAGCTCTTGAAGGCAAAGGACCCTCTTCCTTCAAACGCTGTAACACATGCTGCACTGTTTTCTCCAGACCTTGCAAGGACGGAGCCAGACGCTCCCTTAATTGGGCACGCACAGGTTCAAAGAGAGCATAATCCTCGATTGGAATGACACAGGCAGCATTTGCAAAATATTCAAACACCTTGTGATCACTCAGCAGTGTATTTAAGCTGTCAGCAGTATAACCAGGGTCACGAGCCCCCAGCACCAAATGCTGGTTTCCAGTTACAGCAGCCACAGGATCGATCTGCACGCAACCAAGGGAGCGAATTAAACTCAAAACTTGGTCGGGTCCCGAAGGTAAGGAAACTGCGGGCCAACGTCCCAGTAAAGCTTGCGTTTGCAGCAAAAAACGCCGAACGATTTTTTTATTCATGTGCAGCGCTGTTGTCATATGTATAGGTTCTTCCCTTCATTTAGTGTACAAAATTCTATCGTCTTACTTACCCAGCAATCCGCGCCTCACAGACAAAATAAAAAGAAGCACCACCATCCTGGATGATCTGCTTCTTGTGTTTGACCTTTTGCAATTTTTTCTGCTTCGTAGGCATGAGCCGTACATGCTGGGATAACGCACCATAATCTCCGTTAACTCTTCGGCTCTGTTCCGAGCACCATTGACCTGACCGCTCTGCTTTACGTAATGCTTTTTGTGTTTGTGTACGTGCCATAATGGATCACACACTCCTTTGGTTGATATACACTCAATATATCATGTGCAGCTACGCAAGTGAAGGTGAAGCTTTTTTGTTGAAGCGGATAAATAAACTATGTCCCATTTTCCTCAAGAAGAGTGAATAAAACCTGTTGTAATATATAAATTAATACAAAAGTTCTTGAAATCAAAAAAGGCCGCTATTATTAGCGTCCTTTTTTGATCTTTCATCTTCTTTATTGTTCAACTTTAAACCATGGACCTGCATTTTGTATGACACCCCATAGTTTCGCTGGCAACACAAGATCTCTAACGTTAGATGATTTAATCACGTTTTGGATTTCCGCCTCCCTTCCTTGTTGAACTTTTTCAACCCACGCTGGATCGGAGATTAATACACGTCCAATTACCGCTAAAGAGAGTCCTCTCTCCATACTTTCAGAGACATCCTCTGGGCTTTCCAAGGAACCCGCTGCAATTACAAAAATCCGATTGTTGGCATGTTCAACAATCAGCTCAAGATACGTTTTTTTGTTATCTTGGTTATATTTTGGTTTTGACGTAAGGGCTTGTACCAAGGAACCATGAACATAATCAACATTTTCTTCAATCAGTTTATCAATCAGTGCGTAAGTATCTTTCATTCTAAGGGCATCTTGTTGATGTTCCTCTGGGGAAATGCGGTAACCTAAAATAAATGGTTTTGTCGAATATCTCTCAATAGCTTTTTTCACCTCTCGAATAACAGCTATTGGAAAACTCAGACGTTTTTCCAGTGATCCCCCCCATTGGTCTTGACGTTTGTTGAAGAATGGAGATAAAAAGCTTTGAAGTAAAAAACCGTGGGCTCCATGGAGTTCAACACCGTCAAAACCAGCTTCAATTGCACGTCTTGTAGTTTCACCGAACGCATGTATAATTTCCAGAATTTCTTCATGTGTGAGTTCTCTAGGGGATACTGCTTCAGTCAGAGCAACACCGCTCGGACTTACCACGTCACCATTAGGAACTAATTCAGCAATCGCTTTATCTCCAGCATGGAACAATTGAAGAATTGCTGGAGCTCCCCCACTCTTAGCAACATCTGCCAATTTTTTTAGACTAGGGATAAATGAATCATTATATGCGGCGAATTCATGTGTAAATCCAATCCCATTGGGTAGGACATGAGTACAGCCCGTGATAACTAAACCTACACCATTCACTCTTTTTTTATAATATGCAACTTCCTCATCGGAAATCGTGTAATCATCATTACTTGACCATGTCGTCATCGGAGACATAACCACTCTATTCTTTAAGGTAATCCCTTTATTGAATGTAAAAGGTTCAAACAAGTTATTAAATTTACTCATTGTACGTTCTCCTTTGTATTTTGATTTCTAAGTGCTTATTTATGGAACAGATGAAGGTGACCTTATCTCATCCATCCCAATCACAAGTTCTACACAAGAATATCAGGTTAACCTAAGGGGAAGTAAAGTAGGAATTGATACGTAATTTCAAACGATTTTCTTTTAATAATCCTATATGTGATAGAATAACAGTTACAGTAACTGTAACTATGGAGGCGATCAGATGTTTTTTTCAATGAAATATGTGGTGGAGAATTATAATATAACTGCAAAGACACTTCGATTTTATGAAGAACAAGGGATATTACCAAATATTTCGCGCGATGAAAAAGGGAATAGAGTTTATACCGAACAACAAATCGATTGGATTTCTTTTATTCTTTGTCTCAAAGAAACAGGAATGCCGCTTTCTAAAATTAAAGACTACAAGGAATCTTATGAGATGGGGAACTCCACCTATTCAGAAAGAGAGGAAATGTTAAAGAAACATAAAATTGAATTACAAAAGAAAATCGAAGAGAGTTTGAAACATATGGAAGAAATAAATTATAAATTAGCTATGTATGAACTTCAAAAAGATGAGGTTAGGAAAAATCCTAACCACAATTTTAAATGTCACGGTCTTGAGGTGAACATTGTCGATACCCGGGGAGGTGAATCAAATATTCGGAATGCTACAACCAACAGATGAACAAACGGAGCTTTGAAATATCTATCCAGAAAAATAACCAATCGCCTATATTACCTAGCGATTGGTTATAATTGTTTTTAAAACGTAAACCTGACTACATTACTACTTTCGATTATATTTAAAAAATCTACATTAAAGCACAATAACACAATGCAACCTAGCGGGATTGCCGCTTTCGCCGGGACTGCCACGTCTCGATTGGTTCGTGATCATCTTCTTCGATCAGTTCCAATGCTTCTTCCACTCTTCTGGCTTTGAATAACAGAATTAATTCCATCAGGTCTTCCCGGTCCAGCAGCTTCACTCCATTAACCGCTGCAAGCGTCCGACAGGCTTCGGTGTAACGAGTGGACGTTAATACAATGGACCGGTCGGCTTCATAATAACGCATCGATGTATATATCTCCTGCACAGCACTCAACCCTACGGGATGGTTCGCACCATATCGCTTCGCTTGTATCACACTTCGTCTGCCGAGTCTATCAACAAACACCAGATCTGCCCCAAAATCCCGGCTGCTTGTTGTCTTATGCACCTCATCGTAACCGAGCTCTTCGAATAAATGATAGAGATATAATTCAAATTCCGAACCATCCTCCATCTTGTCGATGTCCTTTATTGTGATCTTACGAGGATTGGCTTCACTTCGGATCCGCTGCCCGCGCCCGATAACTCGCCGAATAATCCAGGCCAGCAGCAACAATATGATGATACATCCAATGACCCATAGGGTCACATTTTCACTCCAGTTCATAGCTATTCTCCTTGTTTCATTTCCTATGTTCTATCCAACCTCTTACACAGATATGGCTTGTCACCGCACTAAATATATCAAACTTCTACCTTCATCGAAAGAAGATGAATTCCCTGTAACCGTTATACTTCACCAAACATAGTCATTTCGACAGACCACTGATAAAAGGTTACAGTGCGTTCGGTTGAATTCAGCTTGACTTTAATGGTAAAATTCAACAATCGGTTCTATTTTGAACCGAAGAAGAAAGGTGGTTTATCACTTGCATACATTGACCAAACACAAGTCCAAAACATGGGCTGCCCTCATTCTCAGCGGCATGCTCCTCTTCACCATGAATACAACAGGTTACGCCGCTGCTTCAACCGAATCCATGCCCAAACCGGCGTGGACGTCATCTTCCCTGATGTTATCTGAGGTTAATACAGAGAAAGATGTCCTGATCAAGGGAATCCATGCCGTGCCATCCAAAAATCTTGTATATGTACATGCCTCCCAGCCCGTGACCAAAACAAGCAGCAAAACAACACTCGACTGGCAATTGGACTCTCTCCAAGCATTCGATGTTACGACTGGACAATTGAAGTGGAATACGATATTCCATGAGAAAAGTGGTCCTTATACCACCTACTCTGATTCGGTATATGCCAGCAACGGTACGGCTTATGTGTATATGGAATATTCAGACAAAACCAAAAAATTGTACTCATTCAATACATCCGGAAAAACCAACTGGGTCAAAACGGTGAATTCACCTGCAAGCATATCCCTATTGGATAACGATACGCTGATGGTTGCTTCAAGTCAGGGCATGCAATCAAATGGTTCGGTTCGCTCCGCCATCTCGTTATATGACAAAAAGGGTAAGCTGATTACTGAAAAGACCATCAACGGTAACGTGCTTAAGGCTGACCATGGTCGAATTGTAGTGGATGCCAGTAAACAAACCAAGGTAGGCAACTTCTGGCAGCAAGCTGCTAATCCCAAATTAGAGATCTATGATCGTACGTTGAATCGTCTGTCCTTCTACCAATTCCCTGCCAATGCAAATACATTAGGAGATGGAGGCGGTGAATCGCTGGCCATTCTCGACGATGGTTCCATCATTATGCGCGCCAATTTTGAGAACACCGGTAACCGACTGATGGGCTTTGGCATCGATGGCAAGCTTGCTTGGGGACGTGCCATTGCTGGTGATGCCTACATTCAGACGGCTGGCAACGGTTATACAGTCTTTACAGGGCAGAAGCTGGAACTGTACACGATGAAAGGCAAAGTGACTGAGCGTACGTTCAAGGACGCACAGCCTGCATTGATGCATGTCGACCAGACACAGGATGGTCAGTATCAGCTTGATTTTTCCAAAACAGGATACATTCTTGATCCTCAGACGCTGGAAGATGTGCACATCTTCACGACCAGTGCCTCAGTTCCTTCATTAGAAGGGGTCTCAACCTATGTCGATGATGTCATCTATTCCTTGAACGATGAGACATTGTCCAAATATGTATTAAAGGCTGCTGCAAAATAATGAACGGAGCGCTTCTGTATGACCGTCTAAACGGTTTACAGGGCGCTCTTTTATTTCACATTCGCCTGGCTCCCCTTATTTGTCATTTCTTCTCATCCTGTTATACTAGTAACGTTCTCTTGCTTCACCCTAATCTTGATAGGCAAAAGGGGCTTAACCTTCCTATGATTATTCAGTTCATTCGATACAGATAACTTGGGGCATAGCCATAAACCTCTTTTTTTGAATTTCGTGCAGAGGTTTATTTGTTGTGCCCTTTTCTTCAGTTATCCAAATCTGAATGAATGGGGTGTTATTCCATGTCAGTCCATCGCAGAGAACGTAGCGCTGCGCTTATTAATCCATACATCCATATGTTGAACTGTCCCATCTGTCATAGCCCTATGGCAACCATTAACTCAGGGAGCATTCAATGTGTGTCCAGGCATAGCTTTGATTTTGCAAGACAAGGCTATATCAATTTCATGACACGTTTTTTCAAGGGCAACTATGACAAACGTTTATTTACAGCCAAAAGGAATATCTTATCGGGAACCGGTATTTATGCTCCTTTGACCGAAGTACTACGCAGGTGGATCGCACGTTATTCCGTTGACATCAACTATCCCGTGCATATTCTGGATGCAGGCACAGGAGAGGGAACATTTCTGCAGCAGATTACGCAGAATACTCCAGCCGTTGGCTGGGGCATCGATATTGCCAAAGAAGGCATTGCCATGGCTTCCTCTGCCTACAACCAGCAAATCTGGTTTGTCGGCGATCTGGCATGCAGTCCGTTTGCAGAAGGTCAGCTGGACATCATCCTGAATATATTTTCTCCTTCCAACTATGAAGAGTTTGGACGAATTCTGAAGGATGGGGGATGGATCATCAAAGTCATCCCCCGTGAACAATATTTAATTGAACTGAGAGAAATGCTGTTCCTGAATCGACCTGATCGAGCAGACGGCCGGGAACTTACGCTGGACCGATTCCGCAAACATCATCATCTCATCGCCAGCATTCCGCTGACCTACACGATGCCCGTCACCGAAAACATGCTGGATTCACTCGTTCATATGACACCACTTTCCTGGCATCAGTCGGGATCATCCCTGGCGAGCATTCAAGCCTCCTTGTCGAAGATTACCATTGACGTAGAAATACTGGTGGGAACAATCAGATAACCATTATGGCTGATTTTAGCCGCCATACAGCCAAGAAGCCGGGCGAGTTCCAACTGGAACTTTCCCGGCTTTTCATGTGACCTGATGCATTATTTCCAGTTCTGCTCGATAAATTCGTCCCGTCCGGATAACGCACGGTCTTCCTTATAATGTTTTTCGTTTTTCTTGTGGTAATCCTGATGATAGTCTTCAGCCGGATAGAATATAGCTGCATCCCGAATTTCCGTAACAATCGGTTGATTGAATCGTCCGCTGGCTGCCAGTTCCTGTTTGGACTGTTCAGCAAGCTCACGTTGACGTTCATTATGCACAAAGATTGCCGTACGATACTGTGTCCCCCGATCCTGGAACTGACCTCCGTCATCCGTCGGATCAATCTGCGGCCAGTATAGCTCCAGCAGTCGTTCATAAGGGAATACATTTGGATCAAATGTAATTTCAACCACTTCGACATGACCAGTCTCCCCGGTTTTGACCTGCTCATATGTTGGATTCTCGACGTGACCGCCAGCATAACCCGATATAATGCCATGAATGCCCGGTTGTTCTTCAAACGGTGTAACCATACACCAGAAACATCCACCGGCGAATGTAGCTTTTTCCATTCCGTTCATCCCCTCTTATCTAAACTACCTTTTACACTTACTACTCCGATGACAGAACAACCTTCTGATCGCTGTTATCCCCAGATTTTTTATAATTGCTTTACAAGGAGAAAATCTGGTGTTAAAGGCGAGTGTATGCTTTCGAAGCAGCTTTCTTACAGAAAGCTTTTAGCTCCGCTTCTTCAGGTTATTTCTGTCCTCTACGTTCTCGTGTAAATGTTTAGTCCAATTTATATAGATAGCTTAATACGCTTATCTTTATATATTTTAAAACAACAAGAGGTTGATTGAAAGCCATGGTTATGGCTCTCAATCAACCTCTTCATTGGTAAAACATTTGGCTGACAACTAATTCAAGAAATTATCTTAATTAAGTTACCCGCGACTACGTCCCATCGAACGGAAGATCAAGCTTACGATGGCTACAAGAACGATCGCACCGATCAATGCAGGTACAATGTAGAATCCGCCCATCTCAGGACCCATATCGCCCAAGATTACTCCACCTAACCATCCACCGATAAAACCAGCAATGATGTTACCAATAACACCACCTGGAATGTCACGACCAACGATCAAACCTGCCAACCATCCAATGATACCACCGATAATTAATGACCATAACCAACCCATATCATTCACCTCTAATTAAAGTTTTTGTTGTTGTCTGTCTACTATTAACCGCTACAGAAGCATTTAAACAATTGGCATAAAAATTTTTGCATATTACCTTTTGTCCCCATGCATCTTTCTCTGCAAAACAAGCCTTAGTCAGGTATGGAAACAGATCGCGTTACTTTCCGGCATCTCACCAGCTCAGGGCTGCGTTATGTACCTCCCGAAAGTCATTGTATGTTAGAGCAGACAAGGTTAGTATCACCAATTGAGGTAGGATTATTTATAAAATTGCGTCATATTATAAGATTGATGGGTTAGGTCTGATCAATAAAAGCCTGCACGGCCCTTACCTGGCTGCGCCAGCCAAGTATGTTTGTGGCTCTTGTCCAGCTCGCCACGCATCGACTGAATGACTTTCACAATGTCTGTCTGTCCATTCTGATGCCATTCCAGCGCAGCACTCACATACAACTCACCTAGCTGTGCAAGAGAAAACGTGTCGGTCAAACGAGCTGCTTCTATCGTGCCTTCTTCACCCGCGAAAACGGTGAAGCCTCGTTGGCGCAAGTATTGCAAGCGCAGCGCTTCATCTGGCAACGGAATTTCATAAGCCCGGTCAAACCGTCCAGCACGGTTCATGAGGCCAGGATCTATTTTCTCGGGATAATTCGTTGTTCCAATCAGGAAAATGCCTTCTTTTGACGTAGCTCCATCCAGTGTATTCAGGAAAAAGGAACGGACTTCATCCGGCATCGAATCGATGTCCTCAATGATCAGTACCATCGGTGCCAACCGCTTGGCAGCCTCGAACACTTCACGCACTGATTCACTGTTGGTATACTCCGTAATCTGCCAATACGCAGCAGGGCCCGGGATACTTCCGGCAATGGATTTCACCAACGTGGTCTTACCATTCCCCGGATGCCCATACAATAAAATGCCCCGTTTGTACGGGATATCATAATCTCTGTAAAAAGAACGATCCGCTTCGAAAAACTGATCCAGCGAGCGGAAGATATCCTGCTTGATCTGTGCCGAAAGAACAACATCCTCTCTTCCCACGGAGCGAGTGATGGATTCCACATGGCGATCGCTGCCATTCCGGGCATCGGTGTAGACTGTTACTTTTTTCATATTTTGCTGACGTTCCCGTTCCCGGACACTTCCCAGAAATTGCTTCATCTCCTCATCGCCGACGGCAAAGACAAAGTCTTCACTGTAGATCCCGTTCTCTCGGAAAAATGGAACCCGCACAAGTGCTACGCCCCATTTCGGATAAGCAAATACGTTATTGCGAATGGAGTAATGCACACCATAAGTGGGTATATCTCCATCATCGTCGTAATGCAAGGTCTGAAGCTCCAGATCTTCGAATATACGGGCTACCAACTCCACTTCGTCACTGCCATTTTGCAGATCTTCCCGGAGTAACTCCCAGTATTCATTGTTCGGGTCAGAACTGGCATAAAGCTTGTACTCAACTCCATAGCGCTGAAGGAGCGCCTCACTGATTCCACGAATCAGCCTTGAATAGATGGCGTACCCTTCCACTCGAATTCGGGTATCATGTTGTTCGTCATAGGTATAGATCGCCTGGGTTGGATCTGTTTGTTTTTCGTTTATTGTCATTATTTCGCTCCCTTTACCGCTACAAGCGGTTTGCATTTGGCTACAACTTGAGCCAGGCCTGCGCCGGTAACACTGTCTATAATTTCATCTACATTTTTATAAGCCTGAGGTGATTCATCAATAATGGATTCAAGTGAGCGTTGGTTTACCACGATCTCATCTTCTGTACCCACACCCAGTGCCGTAGCAAAATCTTCCACGCTAATCAATCGTTTTGTTGCCGTCCGTGAACGGATGCGACCCGCACCGTGACATATTGAATAATAATTATCAGCACCCTGCGGCTGACCTACCATGATATATGAAGCAGTTCCCATGGAACCGGGAATAAGCGCCGGATGCCCTGTTGCCAGATAAGGCTTTGGATTGTCCGGATGACCTGCCGGCAACGCACGAGTCGCCCCTTTGCGATGTACAAAAACGGAACCTTGGTCTGCGTGAGATTCCTCCCAGGCATAGTTGTGCATCAGATCGTATAACGTACGAAATTCACATTTGGAGCCAAACACATCCCGGAATGCTTCGCGAATAGCATACGCAATCAGATGACGATTGACAACAGCGTAATTCAATGCAGAATACATCATGTTCACATAATGACGACCTTCCGCATGCTCCAGTGGAGCAAATACCAGTCTGGGATCGGATGTACCCAGGTTAAGCCGCTGCATGACTTTGGCAATCGCTGACGAACTCGTCTGACTTACATAACCACCCCACGCACGAGAGCCGGAATGAATCATGACCACGACCTGTCCATCATACAATCCCCAAGCTTCGGCGATTTCACGATTCTCTTCAGCGATCTCAATCGCCTGGATCTCGGCAAAATGATTCCCCCCACCCAGTGTTCCGAGCTGACGATGCGAACGATGCCATGTCATATCAGGAACGTGGTTTAACACATCCTCATCGTAACTGAACTTGCTGCTTTCCACATGTGTCATCGCGGTTGATTTTTTCGGTGTATAGCTGTCTGGAATATACTTTTTGGGTAAACCATGCAGTCCTTTACGAACAATATGCTCCAGTCTGATATCCGAGTAATGACCTCGCTGGTTCGCCTCCATCGGCAATACTTTCTCAATGGCCTTGACGAGTTTGCGGCGGAGCTTGATGTCTTTCAATTCGTCCTTGTGCAAGTTTGTCATATGCACTCGCATGCCACAGCCGATGTCACTGCCGACGATGGAGGGAGAAACGTATCCGCTCTGCGCATCCCACACAGCTGTCGTTCCAATGCACGTACCTACACCGACGTGTACGTCTGGCGTGTAACTCATATAAGAGATTCCCGGAATCTGCAGATTATTGTTTGCCATCTCGAATACCTTGTAATCGAGTGAGGAGAAGAGCTGTTGCGCCGCATATACGGTTAGGTCGCCTGCAGGCAATTTTACTTCATGCCGGTAGCCACCTGCGATTTCATTTGGATTAGTAAATAAATTAAATTCTGTATTCATAAAAGTGTATTATTCCTTCCTGTACGTTCAGCAAATTCGGTTTGCTGATTCATCTGTAAAATAAAACTAAAAAAAGCCATAGGCTAATCGCCCATGACTTCTACTGAATGACAATAACGGAGAACAGAGCAGCATAAACATGCTGTGTGTCTGTCATCCATCGCTATAATATAAGCGAAGAACGCATATCGATTATAAAACTCGCTAAACGATATGCCTATCCCCTATGTCGACCGTATGAGGCCAATGAAACGATGAGCCGGATATGCTATTGTGTCTACGTTGCGCCCTGTTTGAATCAAATCATAACCAAGCATCATGTCTCTCGGCCTCCCTTCGTTAATGTTAGTCTTATATTAAGGGGACTAGAATTCATGTGTCAACCCTTTTCTTGGAAATTGGACCATGTTACATTTTTCATATGCAAACAAAAACAGGAGATTGTCCTAGGACAATCTCCTGTTTTCCAAATAATAATGATGTTGTTAGCGTAACATGATTATTACAGTCCTGCTTGTTTTTCCAACTCTTCAACCGGATTTTCGTCTTCTTTTTCAGGGACTTTGGAAGACAGGAACCAACCACATACCGCAATGGTGATCAATACAATATAGAATCCGAATTTCCAAATTTTATTTTCCGGGAAATGCTCATCCAGAACACCCAATGAAGGGTGTGCGAGTGTAATAACTGCCAGCTTAACCCCTACCCAACCTACGATTACAAAGGCCGCAACTTCAAGTCCTGGACGGGAATGAAGCAATTTTACAAAGTATGAGGCTGCAAAACGCATGATCACAAGCCCGATGAATCCACCCAGGAAGATAACGATAAACTGTCCACCGTCGAGTCCGCCAATTGGAGGCAATCCACTTGGTGGCAACGCCACGGCCAAAGCAACAGCAGCCAGAATGGAATCAACTGCAAATGCGATATCCGCTACTTCGACCTTGAAAACGGTCATCCAGAAACCGGATTGTTTTTTCGGTTTCTTAGGTGTTGAATCAGCTGCTTCATCTGTTTTATTGCGACTACCCAGTATCTTTTTAACGATGTGGTTAATCGAAATATACAGGAGATACAGGGCACCGATCGCTTGCACCTGCCATACATCGACGAGGAAAGAGATCAGGAACAACGAACCTAAACGGAAAACAAATGCACCCATCAGACCATAGAACAACGCTTTTTTGCGCTTATCTTCAGGCAAGTGTTTAACCATGATTGCGAGTACCAATGCATTATCTGCTGCGAGTAATCCTTCAAGGACCACTAAGACAGCAAGCACCCACCCATATTCTAATAATAATGAAACATCCAAAATTGACTCCTCCTTAATATTCTTATGATGTACAAAAAAAAGGACCTTTACCATCACTGGTAAGGTCCTTTTATATCCACAAAAAGAGACCTTTACCGAGCATGAAAACTTGGTAAAGGTCTCGCTAACAACAAAATTGCTGCCAATAAAGCCGGGGATATGATCCCGAATTGACGACTTTACTGTAAAAGCTACTCCCCTTTAACAGGAATATGTAGTTTTAGTTGGAACGGGTTGTTTAACCTGTACTCATCATATTTCATAACGTTAAATAAAGTCAAGCTTTATTTAGTTGACGATACAACTTACGGAATACGACAACATCGTAGATCATATTCCCCAGTGGAATGAAAGAAACAAAGAACAGAGCAATTGGACGACGCAGACGCCATTTCTGTGAGGTGTACATAGTCACCATAAATAACAAATACATTAAAAACAAAAAACCGTACAGATTCCCAAACCATGTGACAGCCTGCGGCATAACCCCGGCATCTCTCAACGGAAAAGCAACAAACAGTAACAACACGTACGAAATGCCCTGCAACCACAACATTAGCCGGAAGCGCCCCAGCGTAGAATGTAACATTATTTTCCTCCTGCTTTTATACATGTAACGAATTCATTTGTTCCCGTACAGTATATCACAAAAGCTGAATATCTCGCTTGATGCCATGCAGCAGATTATTCCTGCTCGCTTATATGGGTGATTCACCTACCATTTCGCAGGAGCCAAATGCTTTAACTTCTCATAAGATATATGACGAAGATTGTTACAGATGTCGGACAAGGAGGAGCCGGATCATGAAAATAGCTATGGTTGCACCCGAGAAATTGCCTTTGCCCGGTAATGGTTCCGTGGAAATCTGTATCCTGGGCATCGCTCGTGAACTAGCCCAACGCCATCAGGTGACCATTATAAGTCGTCAAATGCAAGGTCTCGCCGCCACAGAACAGATCGATGGGATCACCATTCAACGCGTCCCTGCGTCGAGTCCTGTCATGTACACCAAAGCAGTCATACGTTTGTTATCCCAACAACCCTACGATGTAATTCAAGTGGATAACAGGCCACGAAGTATGGCTACCATCAAACGAGCTTTTCCACGCACTCCCGTTGTACTCTATCTTCACTCATTAACGTTTGCTCAGCCCGGGCCTTCCAAACTCACATTAATGAGAAAAGCTGATTGGATTGCCGTCAACAGTCATTCCCTGCGACAAAGGTTAGGCCGCAGATTTCCGTTGGTAAAACACCGGATGAGTGTTGTTCCATTGGGTGCAGATCTAAGCCGCTTCAGGCCTGTTGAATCCAGCGAAGAACAGATTCATCTGCGTACACAATTTGGAGTAACTAAACCATTCTCTATTCTGTATGTCGGCAGGCTGATCCCTGGAAAAGGTGTAGACGTATTAATTCGTGCGACTGCCCTCCTTCAGCAACAGATGCCTGTTCAACTGATTATTGCAGGCAAAGGACCTCCGTATTACATGCGTAAACTTCGCGAGCTTGCCCATAAACAAAAGGTCCATGTTTCCTTCCGTGGTCAGATAAACCATGAGCATATCGATCAGTTGTATCGGGCAGTGGATTGTCTGGTCTGTCCGTCTCAAGAACATGAAGCTTTTGGCCTGGTTAATGTTGAGGCGATGGCTTCAGGATTACCCGTTATTGCTTCGGATAACGGAGGTATCCGTGAGATTATTGAATCAGGAATCAATGGATACCTTGTCACCGCTTATAAGCGTCCTCAACGTTTCACCTCTTACCTGTACAAACTTGCAAGCAATCCCACTTTTGCCGAGAAGTTAGGAAAGGCTGGCCGAGACAGCGCAAGGGCATATTTCAGTTGGGCAAGAACAGCCATGCATCTGGAAGCGACCTATACCAGGCTCATCCGTAAATGAGCCTTCTTTTGTTACGATGATCAAGCTTTTTCACGAAATTGCCATCCCTTAATCAAAGAATCCATCTGCGGAACAGGAATGTGACTCATCTCAATTAACTCCATAATAACCATATCTCTCATCATGAATCGTACTTTGGCACACGTGAGTTGATGAAATACATCGTAGAATGCCGTCCCGGTCCAACATCCATGAGGTACGACAAGTGGATCATTAACGATATAACCTACGGCTCCGATCGGGGGAATAACAACCTTAATCGCTTGATGATCCAAACGATTATCTGGATCTTTGACAAGATACACGGTATCCCCCACATGTAAAGCCTGTACTCCATGGTAGTGGTCCATCCCATACATAGCTGCGAATAATTTGGTGCTCATATTACCTGCTCCTTTTTCCTGTATTTCTCCATGATTAAAATTTTTACAATGATACATCGGTTTCATAATGTTCCAACCACTCGACAAGTTGCCTGCGTATCTCTCTACGAAACTCACGAGGTTCAAGTACCTCTGCCTCGGGCCCAAATTGATACAACCATTTCAAAAATTCTCTGCTGCTATTCAGTGTCACTTCAAATAACAATCCCCCATCGGACATATTCGTCATTCGCGGGCGAACAAACATTTCTTCTTCTTTTATGTAGGGGGCCACTTTCTCAGAGAATCTTACCTTGAAATGGATATTTTCGTCGCCACGGTCAATAGACCATGTGTTCTTCATATACTGCGTTATGTTGAAATCACCCTTGTCGAAACCGGCATTTGTTCGTGTCACATCCAAAAAACGGCTGATCCGAAACAATCGAACTTTTTGCAGCAAATGGCAGTATCCAATCAAATAAAAACGTTGATCACGTGGAATGAGATAATAGGGATCGATATCCCGGACTGTGATCTCATTTCTTGTCAGCGTATGATATTGAGTACGAATGGTTTGCTGGCTTAGAATGGATTCGATAATGGGAATCAGCAAATTAGGGTCTTTTCCTTCCTCGCGATAAGCTGGCGTGCCCATCCGAATAATTCCCGCAATATTCTCTACAATGTCACTGTTTCTTGATTTTAATTTGGTATGAGCCGACATGACCTTGTCAAACGCTGAATCAAACTCAGCAGGTAACTTGGAGGTATCAACTACGGACGGCAGCATGGAGAAGACCATCGCTTCCTGTTCAGTAAAATCTAATGGATACATCGCAAACTCACCAATAAATCGGTAACCCTTGCCGTATCCTTCATTCATAATCGGGGCGACCCTATCCAAAATCCGGAGATCACGATAAATCGTGCGTACAGTCGTACCGCATTTCAGCGCCAACTCCTTGGCCGAAATTCCAGGATTTGCTTGTATAGCCTGAAGTATACGCAGCAGACGAATTAATTTCTCTGTCATGTAGTTTCTCCCCTTCGATATTTTATCGGCAAGGAAAACTAGTTCCTTTAGTACAGAACTAAATCTTTAGTCCCAATATTATTTTCGCAATTTCACCATTTTTGTATAGTCCAATTGCACTCTTACCCCCTTTTAATATACATTCTCTTACTTGCTTGCGTAAAACATTAACCCAAAAGACCTTAAACCTAAGCCTGAAAGCCTATACAATTTTCTAAAAATAGTACAAAAAAAGCCCTGATCTCCACAAAGAGACAAGGCTTTTCTCGGAATTACTGGTTATGCAACTGTAATAATTGATTCATCACATTTGCCATATGCTCACAGAGTTCAGGAATGTCCCCCATCTGGTCTTCATTCACACTGCGGTCAAAATAAACGTGAGCCGTGACGTTATACATTTTTGGCTGTTCATCAAAGATATACTTGATGTTCTGGCACATCCTCTGCTCAGGCCAGCTCTTCTGTAATATCGGACGAATAACCGGGCACTGCTTCTCAGGATCCTTCACAACCATACTGAACCGTAGCTCCAAGCGGCAACCCGGACTCGCACCAGGCGTCTCCAGGATCTCCGCTGCAAGCTCCTCAAGGGAACTGCTTAATACAACTTCCCCTGTTACTTCCGGGCGATCTCTGAGACAGAATTGTAATGTAAACTCTCTGGACATCACTGCCATCTCCAGCCGATCTTTACGCCCCGTAATCTGAATACGTTCGTCCAGGTTATCCATATCATAGAGATAATTCTCAAACCCGACTTTCAGATTGTCATACACCGTTGGATCAAACATTGAATTAAACCTACTTTCTAACCCTTTAACATGTATTGTAGTACAATCTCATTTTTCATGCGAACGATGTGCCTATTGAACTCTCTTGCTCGGAAAATAAAAAAGCCCAGTCACTAGGACTGGGCTTTGGTTAAGCATGAGATCTGGCAAGATCCCGTAGCTTGGCTTATTCTTCTGTAGCTTTTTCTTCAGTTGCCGGCTCAGCTTCCTCAGCAGAGGCCGTTGGCTCTTCCTCAGCCGCTTGTGGCGGCATGACGGAAGCGATGATGGATTCAGGTGATGTTACGAGTGTCAAACCTTTATCGAGTTTGATATCCGCAGCAGTCAAGCGATCGCCAATATCCAATCCGCTGACATCCACCTCAATGGACGTTGGCAGATCTGCAGGCAATCCTTCTACTTCCAGCTGTGTCTCCTGTGTCTGGAATACACCGCCAGCTTTCGAGCCGGCCGCTGTACCCTGGAAGTCGATCGATACACTTACGCTGATCGGCTTGTTCTTGGAAATTTGCAAAAAGTCTACGTGCAGCAAACGTCCGTTACGCTCTTGCTGATCCTTGATCAGCACCGGAAGCGTTTTACCGCCCTCCACATTCAGGTTGAACATTTCGGAGCGGCCTGTGCGTGCCACTTTCAGCATTTCTTTTTCATCTACATGTATTGAAGCACCTTCAAGTCCCGGGCCGTAAACGACTGCGGGAACTCGTCCGCCTTGTCTTAACAGGCGCAGTGCTGCACCTTTCTTTTCCGTTCTTGGCGTTGCTGTAAGTTGAGCCATTTTTCCGTTGGATTTCATGATTGAACATCCTCCTTCAAGGGATCACTACATTATATTTGTTGGAAAGCACTGAGGCTTATCTCATAGACCATGATGGTCTTTTTTCCTTTGGCCGAATCGTGGGCCATATCTATATTTACCCCAATGATAGAGGATCTCAAACACGAAACAGGACAATTAATTATTTTTTGGCGAGTTATGCGGCTTATAATCAGACCAAAAAAGCAGTCGGAATCTCTTCCAACTGCTGGTTTAACAAGGTTTTGACGAACTACGTTCGACGTTATAAATTAAGAAACTATGCGCTATCACGATCCTCCGTTTTTTCGCTTTCACGAATGATCTGCATCTCGTCTGATCCGCTACGGACAATAATGTGCACATCCCCATCTTCAGGTACAATGTCCACGTAACGGTCTCCGCACGTATCTTTAGCTTCCCATTCGTTCAATCGAATGATCAATCCCAGGTGATGCAGACCCGGAGCAACGCGGAAGCGGGCTTCGGCGGCATTTCCGACTTGTTCCAGCCGTACTGCTCCGTCCTCCATACCTGTGCCCCATACCCAGACATCCCAACCTTCATAATGTTGGTCTTCCCTTTCGTATCGAAGCGTGACGGTTCGCGAAATCTGTTTATGAATCGTCACGGCAAGCGTTGCCCGGATTCCTCCAGCTTCAGCAATAATATGGGTTACTCCAGGTGTCATCGCACGTACGATCCCTGCTGCACTCACCGCTGCAAGTTCTGGATGAGAAGAGCTCCAGCGTATATTGGAATCCTGAAGCGGCTGACCAAATTGATCCAGAACCAAGGCACGGAAGCGACTGATTCGAGTCATGTACATGACAGGTTCACCCACAATTTCAATTCGTTCAGCATGACGATAATCCACTTGTAACATACAGCTTGCCGTTATGTCCCCACAGTGGACTGTAATCGAAGCTTCCCCTCGTTCCAATGCATGGATTGTTCCATCAGGCTGGATCTGAATAATATCCGGATCAGAAGAAGTCCAAGTAACTGGAGCTTTTTCCACCACATTGCCAATACTGTCCCGTACGATCGCTCGTAGTTGAGTGGTCTCCTTCGGACTATATACCTGGCGAGGAAAACTAATCTCCACTGTTGATGGTTCAGCGCCTCCAGCATGCTCTGTGTCATACAGTACCATTAAAGACCATCGTTCTACCTGAACAGTACCACGAACAGTCTCGATCACGTCTGTGCCTGCCTGATGATTATTGACTACAACATGCCAGTCCCCTTCCCCCAGGTCAACATGCTGTTGATGCTCCGTTCCGTTATAGATGACCATAATTTGATTCCAGGTGTCCTGATTCGCACCATTCTGAAGTATAAAGGCAACTACATTGCCATCCGCACGAATAACACGAAGGTGATTTCGTACCTGTTCAGCATCGATCATACGAAAAGCGGGATGTGTTCTCCGCAAATGAATAAGACCACGATAGTAATCAAACACTGGTCTGAACCGTGATTTGTTGGCCCATGTGATGGCGTTCACCGCATCCCCGCTCCGATAACTGTTATGATCACCGGCTTTGGATCTGAGCATCTCATCCCCTGAATGCAGAAACGGAATTCCCTGAGAAGTAAGCAGAATGCCGGAGGACAGTAACGAGCGACGAACCATCTCATGATTCAAAACATCATCTGCATCCACAAACCGATAAGGATCTGCTGCTTTTACCGCGGACTCAGCACTCCCTCCACCCACGGGCTGTCCGTCCTTCCATACGGGAAATCCTAATTCATGTCTAAGGTTCATTGTTGTCGCAATTTTATCCCACAGATTGAGATTGTCATGAGCAGTTACATAATTGACAACTTCAACAGGTGAAGATGTGAAATCATCCAATGCTCCCGCTAATCCCCTAATAAGCTCATATTCCTGTCCTCCGGCACCCGTGACAAACCCTCTGCCACTGCCATCACTATCACCCTTGATTGCACTGCGAAAATGATCATTAAATACAGCAAACCCCTGACCTCGCTGGGTTCCTTTTAATGTTTTACGGTCCAAAGGTGAATCTCCACCCATCCAGGGTTCCCCATAGATCAGAAACGCCGGATCGATCTGTTCCTTCAATTCGCGTGTCAATTCATTCATCGTTTCCGTATCAATCAGGGCCATGAGGTCAAATCGAAATCCGTCCACATGATATTCTTCTGCCCAATATCGGAGAGAATCCAGAATATATTTTCGCACCATTGGACGTTCTGTCGCCAATTCATTGCCTACACCAGAACCATTACTGAGGGTGCCATCCTCCCGATAACGGTAATAATAGCCTGGTACAATCCGTTCAAAAGGACCCTCTTCCACGCTATATGTGTGATTATAGACAACATCAAGTACAACGCGAATGCCTTGTCTGTGCAGCGATTGAACGAGTGATTTGAGCTCCCGAATTCGAACTGCAGGATCACGAGGGTCGGTAGCATACGAACCTTCGGGAACGTTATAATGCTGGGGATCATACCCCCAGTTGTATGGTGCTCTGACATTTGAACCCACTTCTGCCGTAGCAAGTTCATTCACCGTCTGATAATCCGCCACAGGCAGAAGATGTACATGAGTAACTCCCAGTTCGGCAAGATGGTCTACGCCAATACTATTGCCTGCTCTATCCGTCAGACCGGATGCCGTGAATGCCAGATATTTTCCCTTATACGGAATATCTGCATGTGGGTCTGAGGAGAAATCACGGACATGCAACTCATATAACACAGCATCAACAGGACGCAGAAAAGCAGGTTTGACATCCAGGTCCCAATCGACCGGATTGGTGGTCTCCGGATCTATAATAGCCGTTCGTTGCCCATTAGCCGTTACCGCTCTGGCATAAGGATCAACAGCCACTTCAATCTGCTGATTATCATGAATAATTCGGTACATATAATAATGTCCTGCCCAATCGCCGCTGAGCTTCAGACTCCATATTCCGTCCGCATCACGTGTCAAGAAATGTTCCTGCCCATTTTCATGATCTTGTACTTTACCACTATCGTTGTAATGCCCTTCATCGTTAAAAATCAATATATAAACCTGTTGTGCCGTAGGTGCCCACAATTTAAAAGTACTTGCAGCACGAGTATATGTTAAGCCAAGATCGTTGCCTTCGTAACAAAAAGAAGTCCATTCCGGCATCGTTCCCACCGCCTTTATATCCATTGATTTCGTGTTGTCCCGATGTTACGGAGTGGGACGTTGTTTGTCAACCCGGGGTTGTCTGTACTCATCATATCGGTCCAATTTGCGTATTCAATTAGCAATCGCTTTCAAAATATAGGATATGAAAACAAGCGCCATAGATTGACAGCATTTGTACCTGTCCCGACAAAAAAAGTTTGGAATATACGAGAATAAATTGCAGGATGTCATTTGGTTGAGATTAAAATGCACCAACAGGTGCACAGTATAAAAAAAGCTCCAGACATGACGATGTATAGCCCTGCGACCAAGGCATTGGTTTCTGACGCATCAACAAATCCCCCCTTTCTTACGGGAAAGAGGGATTTGTTTTATCTCAATTTATTTGATTAGATTTGATTGGATATCTAGAACGTGGCCTTGTTAGCGATTTTACTAATGGTTTGTTGATACCCTTCAATTCTTGGCAAGCATTCCGTTCATTAGGAATTCGAATACATCACCGTTAGGGATATCGCATTCACATTTACCTTTCCGTCCTGTATGGTGCGTATCGTATCAACGCCTGCTTGTCCTTTTTCTACTATCACATTCCATGTCCCTGTGGGGACAGAGATGTCACGGTTTTCTTTTGCCGCGTTATAGATGACAACAATACGTTCCCAAGGATCGCTGGCTGCTGTACCGTTCAGTTCATAGGCTAGCAGCCCATTGCCTTTTTCTATTAGACGAACATGCTTCTCGATCTCTTCCCGTGTACGAAGCCGAAAGGCTGGATGTTCTCGCCGAAGACGGATCAGCCCACGATAATAGTCAAACACCGGCTTGAACAGCTGCTTTTGCTCCCAATGTATGGCATTGACTACGTCTCCACTCTGGTGGCTGTTGGCGTCCCCATATTTGCTGCGAAGTAGCTCATCTCCAGCAGCGATCAAGGGAATACCCTGGGAGGTTAAAACGATACCATTGGCAAGCAGACAACGCCTAACGGTCTCATTCTCCAGAATGTGTTCTGGATCGATCTGCAGGTAAGGCTTAGCCTTCTCTACGGCCTCTTCCACACTCTGGCATCCACGAATACTTCCATCCTCGTCATAGGTGAGGAAATTCAAGGTATCGTGGATTCCTTGTGTACGTGCAACTTTGTCCCACAGGTTGAGATTATCATGCACGGTTACATAGTTAATCGTCTCGGATGGACCATCCGTAAAATCCTGAATGGCTCCCCGGACCCCAGTCCACAATTCGTCTTCTTTCCCGTCCGCGCCCGTCGCAAATCCCGTACCCATGCCATCGCTGTCTCCCTTGATCACTCCTCGAAAATTATCGTTAAACACAGCAAAACCAGCTCCGCGCTGCGTTCCTTTTAGGGTCATATCATCTCCAAGAGGAGAATCCAGTGCGCCCCATGGTTCACCATATAACAATATGGATGGGGATACTTCGGCGTGCAACTCCGCTGCAAGCTGTTTCATCGTAGTTGTGTCGATCAGACCCATCAGGTCAAATCGAAAACCGTCCACATGGTACTCCTCTGCCCAGTAACGGACCGAGTCGATGATAAACTTGCGAACCATGGTGCGTTCAGTAGCCACCTCATTGCCCGTACCTGAACCATTGCTGTAGGTCCCATCGGCGTTTTGACGATAGTAGTACCCTGGTACAAGTTTTTCAAAAGAGCTGCCTGCCGTATCAAACGTATGATTATATACCACATCCATAATGACACCTATTCCCTTGTTATGAAGGGCAAGCACCATGGATTTGAACTCACGAATTCGTGTCTCCGGATCATCTGCACGTGATGCATAGGAACCTTCCGGTACATTGTAATGGAGCGGATCATATCCCCAGTTATAGTTGGAGGCATCAGACGTATCACCATCCACCCTGGATTCATCCACCGTCGCAAAATCAAATACTGGGAGCAGATGCACATGGGTAATCCCGAGTTCAACCAAATGATCGATCCCCAGTGTGTTGCCCTCCGAATCATGCAGGCCCGTCTCGGTGAAAGCCATGTATTTGCCTTTATTCGTTATACCAGATGATGGGTGAATGGAAAAATCACGTACATGCAGTTCGTACAGGACTGCATCTACAGAACTGGTCAATTCCGGGCGAATATCCTCACTCCATCCCTTCGGATGTGTCTGCTCCAGTCTCACAATTACACCCATTTCTCCATTCATGGTCACTGCTCGGGCGTAGGGATCTACAGCAGTAGTTGAATGTCCATCTTCGAAAGTAGGCTTGTACATGTAACGGTAGCTACTTAAATCACCTTCCAGTTCCATAACCCAGATGCCTTGTTCTTTCTTTTGCATAGGTAGCGCCTGCTGTTTCCGTTGATTGGGCTCTTCCTCCGGGCTCCCCCCTGTCAAAGGTGGATACAGAAGTAGTTCCATCTGAACTGCTAACGGTGACCAGACTTTGAAGCGACAGGCTTGTGCTTCTAATGTGACACCCAGATCTCTTCCTTCGTATGTATCTTCTGAAATCAACATTTCCTGCTTATTCTCTTCAATCATATGTGTGGTTCCCCTCTCGTTGAGAAAATTAATGAATATGGATGGAAAGAATGCTCCTTACCCTTTATACCCGTTCTGCTGCCCAGCCATAATCCGAATTACACAAAAGAAGACAAACGTCATGTAGATTCACATTACGCCTGCCTTCTTTATAAGTAAAACGATATCTCTCTAATGTGGTACCTGGGATTGGAAATCATTACGGCTGGATTGATCGGCATGGTACAAAACCACGTCCCCATCTTGCATCGACCAGCTTCTCCCCTGACCATCTACCGGGTTGTTATCAAAACCTTCCATTTGCCATTGATTCATCAACGGTGCATGAATATATTGCAGATGCGGTGCACTCGTATTGCCACTGCGCAATGTTTCAATATTGAAATTAACCACAATGTAACCGTCCCTCAGAAATACCATTGCCTTCTCATCCAACTGGTTTTGTCTGGAAAGCGACTCGAGATCGGTTCCTTTGGGTACAGCATATACATCTGCTGGCAAGCTATATTCCCCATACCAGCGCTGAATCGCTGCATTCGCCCGATCCACATTAACACTGGAGGGAATATCTGCTTTTGGGCCAATGAGTGTACGGATCTGTGAAGGAAGAATCATCCAGTCATAACGACCTACCCACGTTTTATGATGAGAGGTCTGATCCACGAAACGAACCATATGTTCCGCCATTGTACCCTGATTTCGTTCCTCCGCCGACAGTTCATAGGTATACTGATAACGCGCTGTATCACCTAACTCCGAACCGGGGACATTCCGCAAACGTGAGTTCAGGACAACAAAGCGTTTTTCTAAATCTTGTGCCGATCCAATACGAATGAGTCGTTCCTGTCCTCGATGGTAGTATAAATCCACTCCTTGCCTGGTGGTGCCATCTTTACTCACAAAAGAGAACGTCGGCGTGATTCGGATACCATCCTGTTTCCCAAACATATTACCCTTGGTTTTCAGATCAAACTTGAAATGGTAACCCGTCTTCACTGCAGCATTTCGGAACCCCTGTACCGGATGACTGCCGGGACGAATAGGCAGGACATAGGGAGCCAAATTACCTCGGGCATCTCCGTCTATACTGTTTCCTCCGGTCCAGTAGCTTACACCCGTTGGTTCGGGGCTGCCTATCCGCTTACGGAACACATTCTCCCAGTTGTAGTCTGAAATATCGGTGATGTGAAAATCATATAATCGTCCGATAACGTCTACAGCAACGGTATCTGCTGCGACATGATGAGTCAGATTCGTATTGGCATCCTGTTGTTCTGTGTAGTTTGCAGGTGCATTTTCGGCGATATTTCGAAACTCGATCTGGTAATTCCCTTCATCCACCCATACAGGAAGATAAAAAGGAGTGTCCAACTGATTTACCGGAATATCCACCCATGTCATGGCCGGAATAAACTGACTTCTGGCACTGTTATAGACATCAAATGGGAAACGAACCTGTTTGATCCGGAAATATTTCGCATAATCATGGTTTCCATAACCAGGGTAACTCGCTACATCCAGATGCTGCCCTGAAGTTGGGATGCGTACAATAAACGGACGCTCTAAAATAAGTGCAGCTCTTGTCGGATCAGGCGTGGTCTTCTGGTTATGCGGCTGATCATCTGACACCCAGGCATAGTTCACAACTGGAGTATGTACTGTCACCGAGTTGATGCCCAGAATGGGGAACTTCTGATCCTGACCTCCGTTAACATTACCAGGGAGCAGTCCATACGTAATCTCACCCGTGGTTGGCTGGTTAGCTTTGTTCATCAATGTATTTTTGATCGTCAGCCGGTTCTGGTACAGAACATCGTCTCCGATCATGCCAGGCTGGGAGATACTTCCCGGTTGCGGAGCGGTTTTGGTCACAGGAGCAGGATCCATAATTGTCGCTCCATTAAAGGTTACCTTGTCGTTATTAACGGTGTTCTCTCTAACCTCCGCTTCAGCTTCAGATTGAAACAATGACGTTTCATCTGGCGTAGGCGGTTCATCCGAACCACCAGGAACCCCTTTGATGCCAAGATCAATTTCTCGACATGGCGCAGGTTTCACATGATTGGTAACCGCAGTATCCATAGCCGATTGCAAAGTCGGTGCTGTATATGCATTGGGCATAAGGGTCACGGTGTCACCATAACCGCCTAGCGCATAGTTAGATACCTTGGCCTCATTTAACTTGTATACCTCCAGGTTATCGATCTGCCAATAGCTATATGTCCTTGTTACTTGCATAGTTTTATCCCCGGGCACATCACGTTCTCTGGGCTGAGGAGGTGTCCCTGGATCACCCTCACCACTAGAGGCTCTTCCTGGGATCGTCCAGGTTTTATGATAAACCCTTTTCACTTTAACGGTGTAAGTCACCGTTCCTGTCATGTTAACCCAACGGTGCTGAAACAGATATTCCTTGGCCAAAACATTGGCATAGAGATCTTCCGAAGTTGGAATACCACGGGTAACATCAAACTTCCCAGATCCCCGATCATCTGCCTTCAACACACCTCGAACAGACGGGTCCATAACCGATGCTTCAATAACCGTACCTCTACTCGGTGGACTGATGGTCACAGGGCAAGCGTTAGCAGGGTCACCCCCCGGATCGCCATCATTACCACCTTCTCCATCATCTGTGCAGTCCTTCACCTCAAGCACCTGAGTCCCTTGTTCATCCAGTTGCTGAGCAGAATCAAGAAAATGAGCGCTGATGGTAGTGCTACCCACGATCCCTTTTGTCGTGATTTTGCCATCAGCACCGATCGTTGCCACAGCCGGATTCGAGCTCTGCCACGTCAATTTAGGATGAGCTGTCAGTTTATGAACAGAGCGATCCGGTTTGGTTAGAACTGCTTCCGCCTGTAGTGGTGTTGTATTGGCTTTACAAGCATTTGGCAAATTCACCACGAGTCCTGGCTCAGACGTAACGGTTATGGTGGCTGTATCCGAGATAAGGTATGTACCATTGTTCCAGATTGCACGCACAGTGACCGTGCCCGGACTTTCGGCCGTTAACATCCCTGTTTTCAACTCTATACTCGCAATCGTCTCGTCAGAAGAAAACCATTTGATCTCTGCTTCCCTGCGGGATACGTCAATGCCCTCATTAAAATCTGTTTCGCCATAATGTCTTGTGCTAACTTCGGCTTTCATCTGCTTTGTTTGTCCAATAGTCAAAACCGAATCCGGTGTTACATCGATTTCTTTTTCTTCAACCAGATCACCTTTCCAGATGATATCCATTGGTGTATGGTAGGCTACCACTTGCTTGAGACAACCTTGATTTGTTCTACCACCATTCTCATAATCATCCCACTCAGTTACTTGGTGTGAACCTCCTGTTTTGGTAATGATTTTTACTATAGTACTACCTTCTCTTATAACCGTAGTACCAACCCCAGTATAGAATAACTGCTTATTGCTTGTTTGATAATCTACGCTCTTAATCCGAATGTTTTCAACCATTCGCTGTGTAATTCTTTGGGATTGGAACTCTGGCCAATGTTCAGCAGGCCACCTGGAAAAATCGACTTCGTTAGGTATTTCTTTCTCAGCCGGGAATGGTCTAGAACAAGAATTGCTATTAAGGTTATCCGAGTAAGTTGGTCCATTAGTATGGTCTGCCCTGAAGCTACCATTATCAAGCTGATACCAATAAACACCTGGATTTGCTACCCTTTCTAACGACTCTATTGTATTAGAAACTTCTTGTTTCTTGGGCCCATACGGATCCGAGCCTGCAGCTTCTATAGGCGAAGATAAATTCAAACATAGTATATTAAAAAGAAAAATTAAGATAACAATTAAGGATTTTTTCTCACCATGGACCCACAATAATACTTCACCACCATTTAATACTACTTACATATTTTGAATTTGTAGAACATTTTTACTTTTTTCGTTAAAGATATACGCCCCCCTTTTTCCATCCAAAACGGATGTGACCCAAAATCTCTTCTTCACATCTTTTTTTATCATATCTCTCGAACTTTCCGGAATAGTAACTAAGCCGTTCTTAGAGGTGTGCTTAAGATCCAATCGATTAAACTGTAAAAAACCATTGTATAAGCCTCCATTGAAGGTGATTAAGTTGGATTTATCAATTTTGGATGTAAAAGATATATCTGCAAAAGCCATATAATTACCTTTGAAAAGATGAGTTTCTGGACCAATAAATAATGGTGCATAGATACCTTTTGCTTTACCTTGGGTAACATCCACGACGATATATCTATGGAGTGTAACTACACCAGATTTATTGGATAAATTAATTTCTTCTTTTGATATATCACTAACTTTGACTGAATTCTTAGTGTACCTATAATTACTAATAGTCGTTAAATTCGTACCCGTCGTGCCGACCTCTCTCATCTCATTCAGATCACTGTACTTCCCCGCATCCGTGCCCTCCACATCCATATAACGCAGTAAAATGGCCGATACTTCTGCACGAGTGGTTGAATCCGCGGGTTTTAATGTGCCATCCTGGAATCCACCGACAATACCTGTCCCACGAACAAGGGCAAGATACGGAATCTGCTCAGCACGAATGGTGCCGCGGTTCACTTCCGGTGTGGGGAGCAACGTATTTTTTGTATCGTTAAAAGCATCCTGGAAGCTGGCTCCGGACTTGATCAGTCCATTGGCAATCCATTTCATCATCTCGTAACGTGTCAGTTCCGCATTTGGATTGAACCCTTTGGCATAATCGCCAGCGTTAATGAATCCTTGTCCAACAAGTTGGATAACCGCCGCTTCAGACCAATGTCCCTTGAGATCAGCAAAGGGATTCTGCCCCTCTACCTTCTCCAGTCCAGTCGCACGGGCAAGTATGGTCGCATATTCTCCACGCGTGATTTTGCCATTAGGACGAAACGTTCCATCCTGGTATCCAGAGATCAAGTTTTTTTCATACGCTTTGGCAATCGTTGCTTGAGCCCAGTGGCCCTTGATATCCTTGAACTTGCTAAGGGCAGTGTCACTTGTTCCCGATGCAGCATTCGCTGTTGACGTCAAATGTACGGGGCCAACGGGCAATAGTGTTCCTGCCAATACAGCTGTCGTTAATAACCCGACGATCCAACCGTTCCGTTTTTTCTTCTTCTCGTGTCCTTTAATCTGCTTCTTCAATCTACTCACGCTCCTATGTACCTTAGTATGGGGATGCTTTACTTAGTCAACCTAGTCTTCTCTTCACAACCAAAACCTAAATTTGCCATAATAATCAATATTCTACCATGTCGACCTAGGCTATTGGTATTATTTTTCGTCCATCCCCATCACTTCAAGGCGTGCGCCCCTCCTTCCATAGACCCACTTCATTCGCCTAAAACACAAAAAAAGGCCATGAATCCGCAGATTCATAGCCTTATGCTTTAAGGGTGTGGTCTTTCTTATGATATTGGAAAAATGAACTCACTCATAGAATAAACCATATCATTCCATTTGATCAACCTTTTTTATTTCAGCCAGCTTTATTTCCCGTTCAATTCCTTGTATGATGCTTCCAATTCCGTGATCAATTGATCACCACCAGCTTTTCTCCAGCTTGCGATTTCCTGCTCCCAACCTGCATCATCGATTTTACCCATAATGTACTTGGTCTGGGCATCCCAGATCATCTGATCCAGCTCCTGACCACGCTCGGTATAGATCGCCGAAGACAAGGTGAGTGCCGGATTGGCAATGGCATACTGCTCATTCTCACGCGCCATCTTTGTACCTTTCATACCAATTGGAACATCGACCAGTTCAGGTACATTATAACCTTCAATACTTAACAGATTATCCCGGTATGGCTTCACTTCACGCTGATAAGCGTCAAAATCTTTAAGTTCGGTTTTCCCATCCGCAGTCTTGGTGTAATGCACATCGAGCAACCCACGGAGCTGCAACGCGCTCAATTCCTCATCCATCAATTGATCCAGGAACGTAAGAACCTGCTTCAATTGCTCTTCGTCCGTAACGGATGCCTTCGGGATAACCAGCATTCCGTAGTTCCCTGGTTCCCCGGCGATGCGAATACCATCGGTTCCCTGGAATGGAGCCACATCGATCTCCCCATCTGGAGCGTTAGGCGTAAGCCGCTGCTGAGAGGACTTTCCGTTCTGGGCCACACCATTCAGCTTCATGCCAACCAGGCCCGAATCCATTTTTTTGTCCGCATCAGAAGGGTCCAAGGCAGGGAAATCACTATTAATCAGTCCCTCGCTGAACAGCCGCTTGAAGAGTTTCATCGTATCCACATATTCGGTGGTCAAAAACTCCGGGGTCAGTTTCCCAGCATCATCCACACCCCATTTGTTAACACCGCCAATACTTACAGCGATCCGCGTCAGTGGGGAAGAGACGCCCTCATTATACTTTTTGAAGAGTAGTGCACCGTACGTATCTTCCTTACCATTCCCATCAGGGTCATCTTTACGAATAGAGCGCATCACTTCATACCAGTCATCCAGCGTTTTGGGTATATCCAACTTCAATGTATCGAACCAGTCCTTGCGATATACGATCGCAGTCCGTCCAATATCCCGAAAGTTCGGAATACCGTAAACCTTGCCTTCAATTTTGATATTGTTAAAATAAGCCTCGGATTGGGCAGACAGGTTTTTATAATCCTTCAAGTAAGGTCCCAGTTCCCAGAACAGTCCCGTTTTGGCGGCATTAAATGTGGTCGGTACATAATTCACACGCATAATGGTCGGCATCTCGCCTGAAGCAACCATAACATTCACCTTATCATCAAAAGCAGACTGCGGAATCCACTGTACATTGACATCCGTATTGGTATATTCCTCAATCTTCTTTTCAATCCCGTTCTCCTTGGCCGGTATATCTCCTACCTGCATTAAAGAGATGGAAATGGGAAGTTTACCTTCCCCTGCAGCAGGTGCTTTCTCTCCCCCGCAACCTGCAAGCAATCCAGCGGACATAGCACCAATTACAACGATTCCGCCTAAACGGGACATTGGACCTTTTGGACTCATGAACCATCTCTCCTTTTGGATAAGGTTATGTACATAGACCACTCCGATGACAGAACAACCTTCAGATCGCTGTTATCCCCAGATTTTTTGATTCCCTTTTAAAAAGGGGAAAATCCGGGGATAAGCCTATGCTTCCGATGCAGCTTTCTTTCAGAAAGCTTTTAGGCGAACGCTTCGCTTCCTCAGATTATTTCTGCCCTCTCCGTTCTCATGTACATGTTAGTTGGACTTGTAAAGTTCAATCTCCACTCCCGCCAAAATGAACGGAGCGACCGACTTCGGATCATTGATCCGAATGGACTCAGTCACATAATACTCATAGGACCCGTCGCGATACGGGCTTCCTCCAAGACCGGCTCCGCCGTTACACTGCGTCAGGGACAGCACGCCTTCACGGTCCGTTTGCAGCAGATGCTTCACCAGACCCTGATACCCTTTTTCCGCAACCGCTTTGAACTTGCCACTCAGATATCCTTTACGCACACCTTTGGCCAATGCATAGACAAACATTGAGGTCCCGGAAGCCTCCAGATAGTTCCGCTCACGTCCCGGTTGATCCAACAAATGTGGCCATAGTCCGGTCTGTTGATCCTGCACATGAACAAGTGCGTTTGCTACCCGTTCGAAGATACCCACAATCTGCCCGCGTTGCGGATGATCTACCGGCAGATAATCCAAGGTATCCACAACCGCCATCACATACCAGCCCATCGCCCGACTCCAGACATGTGGTGAACATCCCGTCTCACCCGAACTCCAGCGTTGCTCTTTGCTCTCATCCCAGGCATGGTACAAGAGACCGCTACGCGGATCACGTGTACGTTGCTCCACCAGCAAGAGCTGCAGAGCCGCCTTGTCAAACCACTTCTCTTCACCCGTCACTGCGCCATACTGGGTCAGATACGGAGTAGCCATGTACAATCCATCCAGCCACATCTGGAAAGGGTAAATCTTTTTGTGCCAGAACCCGCCTTCACTCGTATGTGGCTGTCCCTTAAGCTGAGTCATCAGCAACTCCGCAGCTTTGCGATACTTCTCTTCTCCCGTTTTCTCGTGCAACAGGAATAGTGATTTCCCCTGATTGATCTGATCCAGATTATATTCCTCGATTGTATAGGAGCGAATGGAGCCATCTTCCTGAACAAAATGATCCATCAGCTCACGGATGTAGTCAAAATACTTTTGCTCCCCCGTGTGCGTATACAGCTCCTCCAGCGCTTTCAGTAAGCAGCCGTTCTCATAATGCCAAGTGGAATACAGCTCATGGTTGCGATAACTTTCCATGAATTGCTGTGCCATGCGCACCGATGTGAGTTGCAGTGTTTCCTTCATGATCAAGCCTCCGCTTCCGGCTCTTTATTGAGCCTGTTTTTTGTAATCTTCGGCATATTCCTCACGAATCTTGTTTCCACCAGCATTGCCCCAATTCTCGATTTCCTTTTCCCAGCCACTTTGATCGATCTTGCCCATAATGTATTTGGTTTGTGCATCGGCAATCACCTGATCCAGATCCGCCCCACGGTCACCATACGTTGGAGAATATAACGTCAGCGCAGGGTTTGGCACAGCGTGTTCCGCCAGTTCCTTGGCAAGTTCCGTACCTTTTTCACCCAGTTCGGTATCCTTCAATTTTGGTACGTTATACCCTTCGACATAAGGAAGATTATCACGGTAAGGCTTCACTTCACGCTGGAATGCATCGAAGTCACTCATCTCCACCTGATCTTCGCCCACTTTGGTGTAATGTTTGTCTTCCATACCACGCATCAACAGCGTTGCCATCTCAGGGTCCATCAGTTTATCCAGGAAGGAGAGCAGGTTTTTGAGTTCTTCTTCCGATTTCACCGTTGATTTAGGGAATGCCAGAATCCCGGAATTACCCGTCTGTCCTGCAACACGGTCTCCGTTCGCTCCAAGCAAACCAGCGATATCTACCACACCATCCGGATTGTTTTTGGACAGACGCTCTTGCTGACTTTTTCCGTTCTGAGCAACACCAACACGGATCCCCACAACACCGGAATCATACTTTTTCTCCGCTTCCGTAGAGTCGAATACAGCAAAATCCTGGTTCAGCAGTTTCTCATCGTACAAACGTTTCAGCAGATCCAGCACCTGCATATATTCCGGTGTCATGAATTCCGGCGTGAAGCTGCCATCATCTTCGACCTTCCACTTGTTAGGTGCACCAAAACTTACGCCAAGGCGCGTCGTGAAGGAATATTGATCCTCATTATATTTTTTGAAAAGCATCAGTCCAAACGTATTATCCTGACCATCTCCATCCGGATCGGAGGTTGCCAGTGTTTTAATCGTTTCATACCATTCATCCGGTGTGGCTGGCACCTTGAGATTGAGCTTCTCGAACCAGTCTTTGCGATAGATCACTGTAGCCCGCGCAATATCAGAGAAAACAGGAACCCCGTAGATTTTGCCCTCTACCTTGATGTTGTCAAAAAAACGCTCGTTCTGTGCCGACAGATTTTTGTAGTCTTTCAGCAAAGGCCCCACTTCCCAGAACACGTCATTACGCATCGCGCTGGTCACCGTTGGGTTATATTGCACCTTCACAATTTTTGGCATATCACTTGAAGCGATCATCACGTTGATTTTGTCATTATAGGCCGAAGCCGGAATCCACTGGATATCCAGTTTGGTATTGGTATACGCTTCAATCTTTTGCTGAACTTCATTGCCTTTGCTTGGCACATCACCCACCTGTGCAATGGCTATGGACACATTTTGTACGCCGCCCTCGGCAGCCTGACCCTCGTCTGATCCGCATCCTGCCAGCAAACCTGTCACCAGTGCCAGTGTGCTTAAGACAGCTACGGCTTTCTTTTTTGTTGCTTTCATAACATGAAAACCTCCCTTTTTTATGCAGTCATAGTGAACTGACTTTGAACCATGTGCCGACTCAACCTTTCACCGAACCCAGCATCACTCCTTTTGCAAAGTGCTTTTGCAGGAATGGATATACCAGCATAATCGGGATCGTGGAGAACACGATAACGGCCATGCGAATGGTAAGCGGCTGGATCTCGGTCTCTTCGATACTCGTGTCTCCGATTCGGCTCTGTGCCAGAATGACAATCTCACGTAGCCAGACTTGGACAGGCCACTTCTCACTATCGTTGATATAGATAACAGCGCTGAAGAAACTGTTCCAGTGGGCCACCGCGTAAAAGAGTGAAAATGTCGCCATGGCTGGCATGGACAACGGCAGTACAATCCGGAACAATACGCTGACATCGTTACATCCATCAATTTTGGCTGCATCCTCCAGTTCATCGGGAATGGCCTGGAAGAAGTTTTTCAGTACGATCAAGTTAAATGCACTAATAGCGGTAGGCAGCATCAGCGACCATAACGTATCCGTCAGATGCAAAGATTTCACGACAAAGTATGTTGGAATCATCCCGCCACTGAAGAGCATTGTGAACAATACACCGAGCAAAATGGGCTGGCGTCCACGCAAATATCTTCTAGAGAGCGGATACGCCATAAGTGATGTAAACAGCAGGTTAATGAAGGTACCGATCACGGTAATATAGACCGATACACCCAGACTGCGAATCAAAGTATCTGTAGAGAAAATGTAACGGTACGCAGCCAGAGAGAACTCTTTTGGAAAAAGAATGAATCCTCCCTTAGCCACTTCATGCGGACTGGTAAACGAGACAGCCAAAATATAAATGAACGGGATGACCGTCACGATTCCAATCAACAGCAGCAATCCATGATTGAGAAAATCAAAGATCCGGTTGCCCCACGTTTTATCCTGTTGCATCTTAATGTTCACTCCTGTCTGGTGAAGAACGTCTACACCCGAGGGTTAGTAGACGCCTTCCTCCCCGAATTTTTTGGCCAGCGTATTGGCACCAAGAACAAGCGCCAGCCCGACAACCGATTTGAACAACCCGACAGCAGCGCTGTAACTGTACTGTGCCTGGGTAAGACCCTTCGTGTACACGTAGGTATCAAATACCTCGCCCACATCCCGGTTTGTCGGAGTTAGCATCAGGAAGATCTGTTCAAAGCCTGTATCCAGGAAATTTCCCAGACGCAGAATGAGCAAAATGACGATGGTACTGCGAATGGCCGGCAACGTAATGTGCCAGGTTTGGCGCCACCGATTGGCACCATCAATCCGTGCAGCTTCATAGAGCTGTGTATCCACACCGGAAAGCGCCGCCAGGAAGATAATTGTGCCCCAACCAACTTCTTTCCAGATGGATTGTCCAACAATCATCGTTCGGAACCAACCTGGTTCAAGCAGGAACGCCACTTTTTGTCCAGTCAGGTTATAGAGCAATTCATTAATCGCACCACCCTCAGTTGTGAACAGCATGTAGAACACACCGACAACAACAACCCAGGAAACAAAGTGTGGAACATAAACAAGAGTTTGTACAAATCGTTTGAAGCGTTCACGGCGAACTTCATTCATCATGAGTGCCAGTACAATTGGCAGTGGGAAAAAGAACACAATGTTATAAATGGCAAGTAAAAACGTATTCCGAAATAATGTCCAGAACTGCGGTTCTCCGAAGAAACGCTGGAAATGTTTGAACCCTACCCAGTCACTTCCCAAGATGCCCTTGTAAGGCGTGTAATCCTGAAAAGCCATCGTGATGCCATACATGGGTATGTATTTGAAAATAACAAAGTAAAGCACACCCGGTATTAACATGATATACAGCCACCGGTTTTTGATAATGTCCCTCCACAGCAGGTTTTTGTCACTGCGGGTAGCGGGCCGTGTTCGAGCCGCCGTTTCGGCTTTCATATTGTCTTCCTCCCCACATTGGAAACGATTACAAAATATCACTTCCTGAATTCATGTCTTCATTGTGGAGGATAAACGAATGACTGGCTATCGTCTCGTTTTAGCCTTTTGTTTTTCCTTATGTAGCAAGGGTTTAGCTCATTTATATCACAGAGTTCAAAGGCGCAATGAACTGCTTTCAACCTCTATATTCCTGTCTTAACTTCATAGAGAAAAGTGGTCTTCTTCCTTCATCCAAACATAAAAAAGCCTGCCTGCCATGGCGGGCAGAGCAGGTTTGTTTTATCGCTGCTGCTCCCGGTACTTGCCGGGGGTGGTTCCTGTGATTTTGCGAAATGTACGGATAAATGCGGTTGGGTTGGTATAGTTTAATTTCTCGGCAATCTCCGATATTTTAAGATTTGTTGTTTGCAGCCATGTCTTTGCTTTTTCCATACGATACTCTGCGAGATATTCCGTAAAATTGACTCCAGCTTCCTTCTTGAATACCCGACTTAGGTAAACAGGGTGAAAATTAAGCTCAGCGGCACAGGCTTCCAGCGACAATTCACGATCATAACGTTCCTCGATCAAACGAATCATACGTCTCGCAATATTCATGTATTGGGATTC
Source organism: Paenibacillus sp. FSL M7-1414 (assembly GCF_038003195.1). Taxonomy (NCBI): domain Bacteria; kingdom Bacillati; phylum Bacillota; class Bacilli; order Caryophanales; family Paenibacillaceae; genus Paenibacillus; species Paenibacillus sp. FSL M7-1414. Next base: position 5,312,168 of record NZ_JBBOOS010000001.1, read on the forward strand.
TTCCTGCTCTCGCCAGAAACGAATGACGGGCAGGAACAGCCGCTTGCGGAACCAATTGGTCATTTCGTCCAATGTGGACAACTTCAGCAAATGTGACATGGATGCTTTTTCACCCAGTACTTCGGCTACATCCCCGCCTTGCTCCTGCACAAGCTGATATACACGAGACAATAACTGAACCATAATGACGGGGTATTCACTGAAATGAAGCTTTTTGTCTGCAAGCAGTCCCAAATATTGCTTAAAGTAGGTGTCCGTCTTCTCTTCATCTCCTTGCTTGAGCGCAGACGCGAGCTGATCCTCGATCATACGTAACTGGGTATACAACGCGGCCTCCATCTGACCACGTGGCTGAATATCCTCGTAATGCAAAATAATACGGCTGCCCAGACTGACCCGGCCCTGCAGAGCCTCGCGGCTCTCTTGAACCGCTCTTGGCGTATCTCCGATACAAGCGTAAGAACGACTGATGCCAATACTTACGGGCAGATTCAGGTAGGTCACGACACGTTCGCGAATCCAGTCTGCCTGAGTATGCATCCATTCCTTCAGTTTCACCTCATCCGTCAGTTCGGAGGCAAGTACGGTGACCTGAGCATCATCCAGCATGACCGGGGTGAACCGAACTGCCGAAGGAAGGAGCTCACCTACCATATTGTTGACAGCAAACAGCAGCAGATCGCGATCCTGTTCCTCATATCGGGTCCCTTCCAAGGTATCGATCTGGAGCATGAGTACACCAAGACTCGCCCACCCTGTCGGGAAATCGTACAATTCTCCCTGATATCTGAAATCTTCTTCCGAGATTTTACCTGTCAGCAGTTTGGTCATAAAAAACTCCTGGAGGTGCACATGCTGCCCCTTCATCTGCTCACGCATCGTTTTCTCCGAGCTGAACAAGGTTGACAATTGCTCCTCAATATAGATAAATTCATCCTGTCGGCGTCCTGACGGAGCAACTGGGGAATCCAACCCCTTCGTAAATTGCAGCAGTCTGGAGATCGGTGAGTACATCCGCCGACTGCCGTATATGGCGAACAATCCCGTTACACATAACATGACCAGTGTAGCGATACCGGTAACCAATGCAATTTTCTGTGACTGGGCCGTAATCTGTCCAAGAGATACAACGGACACGTATAACCAGCCATTGAGCGGAGATTGCCTATAGCTAACCGCCACTTGATTACCTTCCACCTCCGCACTGAAGAAACCCTCTGGCTGGCCCGTCGTTTGCACCATTTCCTGAATTTCCTTATTCAGCCCGTCATATTTCCCGCCTTGCTGCATATCGTTCAGAAAATACTTCTGCTCCCGATCCAGAACGTACATATCTCCAGAATTCGTATTTCGGCTCAAGTAGGTACTCAGTTCCGTATCGGCGATATCAATTACAAGAAATCCCTTTGGTTTCACATTGGTTGGTATCATCGGGATTTTGAATACCATACTGACCACATTATCCGATGATATAAGAGCAGGTGCCTGTTCGGGTGTTAGTTCACCCATACCTGCTGACACAGGTACACTTTCTTTGGCTGAACTGGCATTCTGAGTGACCCAGAACAGGCTGTTGGTATAACTTAGGTAGGAGCCAATTCGGTCTCGAATGCTGAAATCATCCAATTTGCCAAAAGAACGCATCGAAACGACCCAATCTTCATCCAGATTGACCAGATAGGCTTGGTCAATGTTCGTAACCGCTTGCAAGTTGTTAAAACCTGAGGTCAGATCACGAATCTCTTGGAATTCGCTGCTGTCTAGTGGTTTCTTCATCGCTTGTAGTACCAAGGGCGAATTAACATACTGGATGGATGATAATTGCAGGCTGCGCAGAACTTGTTCCACCCTCATTTGGGTCTGATGCAATATCTGAAGATTGCTCTCACGCACTTTCTGTTCAATGTCACGTGATGCAATCGTATACGAGACCGAACCAATAACAATGACCGGAAGGGCTCCGAGGATCAGGGTAAAACAGAGCAAACGCAGTAAATACTTCGGCAAGAAGAGCATCCTCCTTTATACGTATGTTTATTAAAATAAATCGCTTTCATTGGATTAATTTACTATTGTTATTTTAAAACCCATTCTTATTCAAGTCCACTCATTTATTCTAAAGGTTGACTTCAAACCAATTTCCAGTTTATATTGGTTGCATATTCCTCAATCAAAGGAGAGATTTTTAATGTCGGTGAATGTTCTTAACTAACCAAGTTTAATATTCAGGAGTTTGGCCTTTCATTGCGCTTGTGCCCGTATGGCATACGTGTATTTCATGATGCGCCAGATCCCTGTACTTAGTTAAGAACAGCGGATATCATAAATCGCCTCCGGGATTGTAATTGTCCGGGTCTATTTCCGCGCTGTGTTCAGCGCGGATTTTTTAATATAGACCTGTAATGGACTTTGCTTTCCCATACGTTTAGGGCGGAGAATGACGTTTGTTCATTCTCCGCCCTTTTTGCGTTTTCCAGGAATATGTTTCAGCGCGTCAACTGAAACCCCAATTCAAATTCAAGGAGAGATTACGCATGAATGAGAACACATTAAACAGTTTGGGCTATCCACAAATTCAAAAAAACGTTGCAGACTGCGCCCTGTCTTATCTGGGCAAACGTTATGCCAGAGAACTAAAACCGATGGCAGATGCTCACCTTATTCAGATTCGCCTGGAAGAAACAGCAGAAGCGGCTGCGTTGATTCGCTTCGGGGCCAGCATCCCCCTCCCTTCACTCGACGGAATGGAAACCATTATGGATCTGCTTGGCACCGGTTATCTATTCAGTGAACGTGATTTCAGTCATCTCGCGCAGTTCCTGCGGAGCTGTGCACAACTCATGAAATACATGGAGGGTAAATCTGGGGCCGCTCCCACCGTCAGTCGTTATGCAGCATCCATGATTCTGATCGAACCTTTGCTGAGTGAGATCGAGCGCTGCATCCATAGTGGACGCATTCGGGATCAAGCGAGCAAGGAACTGATTCGAATCCGCAAAAAAATGACCGTGAATGAGGAACGTATGAAACGAAAGCTTGATTCGCTGGTGAGCAAACATCGCTCCATTATGCAGGAGCATGTCATCAGCCAACGAGGAGGAAGAACGGTTCTGCCCATTAAGAAAGAGTTCCGTAAACAGGTGAAAGGCAGTGTGCTGGATGAATCCGGGAGCGGGCAAACCGTATATATCGAACCCGTTGAGTTAGTAAGTCTGCAGATGGAATTGGCTGCTTTACAAGCGGAGGAGTCCCGAGAGGAGATGAGAATTCTCGGTGATTTAACCTCCCTGGCCGAATCATATAACCGTGAAATCGCTCTGAACACCGAAACGGTAGGTGTAATGGACTTCCTGTTTGCCAAAGCCAAATATGCGGCCACCATGGATGGGCGTACCGTTCGAGTCAATACACAAGGCCAAATCAGCCTTCAACGTGCACGTCATCCGTTCATGGGTTCTTCCATGGTTCCCCTTGATTTTGCCATCGGCAGAACATACTCGTCGCTCATTATTACGGGCCCGAATACCGGTGGTAAAACGGTCGCGCTCAAAACACTTGGTTTGTTAACCCTGATGATGCAATCCGGTTTGCTTATTCCGGTAGAGGAAGGTGGCGAGATGGCTGTTTATAACGAGGTAGCGGTTGATATTGGTGACGGACAGAGTATGGAACAAGCACTCAGTACATTCTCTGCACATATTCGCAATATGATTGGCATACTGGAACAGGCCAATACGTCGACTCTGGTGCTCATTGATGAGATGGCTTCCGGCACAGATCCCGGTGAAGGTGTCGGATTGTCCATCGCCATGCTGGAGGAACTTCACAGCCGCGGAGCAACCGTTGTGGCGACAACACACTTTGGTGAAATCAAACATTTTGCAGCTGCCACGCCAGGATTCGAAAATGCCCGTATGGAATTTGACACCGTTTCTCTCAAGCCGCTGTATCGATTGCGTATCGGAGAAGCTGGTGAAAGTTACGCCTATTCCATTGCATTGAAGCTGGGCATGCCACAGCGAATTATAGAGCGCTCCAAGTCCCTGTCCGATCAAAGTATTTCGAGAGATCGTACATTAGGATTCACGTCACCTCCTTCGGAAACTAAGGCCCTGACGCCTGCTCGTTCTGGTACAGAATCAGTCAGCCCAGCAGAGTTATCCAGAAAGAACCAGTCGAAACAGTCAAAGGATCCAATCCGTCTCAACAAAAAGACAACAACCAGAGAGTCGGATTCTCCTGCTCCTGCCAAAACTTTTCGCAAAGGAGATCGGGTGTATGCGGCCTATCTTAATCAGTCGGGCATCGTCTGTGATGTCGAGGATAGCCGTGGAAATATCGGGGTCATGCTGCGAGGACGCAAAGTCAAAATCCATAAGAAACGCCTGACTCTGCATATATCTGCCAATGAGCTTTATCCAGGTGACGATTATGATTTGGACATTGTGCTGGAAACAAAGGAAAATCGTAAGAAACGTAAATTGATGGGACGCAAACATGTGGAAGGCCTACAGATCGAATTACCGCCTGAAGAATAGCCGATGGGAGAAACAGATGTGGTGAAATGGAAGTCATATATACACAGTAAAATTCATAATCACCAACACATTTCTGTTATACTGGGACCAGTATGTTCAACTTCAGCTCGTAGCTATTCACAGGGAGGGAAGAACCCAATGTCTGCGGAACAAGACAATCAAGAGCGCAGCAATATCGATGTTCTTATCTGCCCATTATGCGGGGAAGCTAATCGATGTTCCTATGCCGCAGGACATCCCCATTCGGAATGCTGGTGTAACCGGGCTACTTTCCCCGAAGGTGTATTTGACCGCATTCCGGCAGAGCAGCGCCGAAAATCGTGCATATGTCAACGCTGTTTGGATGACTATGCCGATAAACACCAACCAAAAGAAGAGCCACACAGTTAACGACTGTATGGCTCTTCTTCATTATGCATCATCTATACTATTAGCTGGCTAACACTACTCTTACATTTGGTTATACTGGGCAACAGCCTGTTCAAGCACCGGATGTTGCTCATCCATGGACGTATAATGGTGGAGGGCAGCTGTAATCCCCTTCTCGCGGATCATATCCTGCAGTTCAACTGCTTCCGGATCATCGGAGACATCGAACTTGCAGGCTGCTGCCATGCCCATAGCCAGATAAGTTGTTTCGCTTCCATCCGCATAGGCCTGAAGGGCCGGACGAACCAGACGATCATTTGGAGACAACTTGCGTAGCGGAGAACGACCAACACGAGTAACCTCATCGGTAAGGTACGGGTTGACAAACCGTCCCAATATTTTGAAAATATACTGCTCATGTTCTTCCGGGTTGAATGCAAAACGCTTCACTAGAACTTTTCCAGTTTCCTGCAAAGCACCGTATACAATCGATTTCACCTTCTCGTCGGCAATAGCCTTCTGAATCGTGTCATACCCGTGCACATTACCGATATATGCTGCAACGCAGTGTCCTGTATTAACAGTGAACAGCTTCCGTTCGATATACGGCTCCAGATCATCGACATATACAATGCCCTCAACCGGTTTGAATGCAGGAGCCATCTGGGAACGATCTACCACCCACTCGTAAAAAGGCTCCACCTGTACATGCAACGGATCTTCATGATGCTGAATAGGCACTATCCGGTCTACGGCTGAATCTGGAAAATAAACGTACTGATCTGCAAGGGAACGCACTTCTTCATTGAGCAGAGCATATACATGCTCTTTCAATTGCGTACTGGCTCCAATGGCGTTCTCGCAAGCAATAATGTGAAGCGTGTTTTGAACCGGACCGGAATTCAATCTTTTCTCAAGTCCCTTCGCAATACCTGGTGCAATATGTTTCAGCACGCCTACGCCCACTGCGGTTGTAATCAGATCAGCTTCCACAACGGTTTGGGCAACCGTCTCCAGCTGGGTCCCATCGATTGCATTTACGCCTCTAACGGTCTCTTGATCCTTGCTCTCGTTAGCCAGTTCCACTGTATACTGTCCCCGTTGCTGAAGAGCGGTTACCAAGGTCTGATTCACGTCGGAGAAAACCACCTCATACCCTGCGCGGGACAGAATCAAGCCGATAAACCCGCGTCCAATGTTACCTGCGCCAAAGTGTAGGACCTTCATAGCTCCATTTCACTTTCCAGAATAGCGATTACTTCTTCGGCTGTTTTCGCCAGACGCAGGGCCTCCATATTCTCATCCTCAGCACAGATCACGGCGATGCTAGTCAAGATCTCCATATGTTCCCCGCCTTGAGCCGCGATACCAATGACCATATAAGCCTTTTCTTCGCCAAAATCAACACCTTGAGGATACTGAATGACAGAGATACCTGTGGATAAAATGAAAGCTTTGGATTCCTTTGTACCATGCGGAATAGCCAAGCCGTTCCCTACATAGGTCGAAACAATCTCTTCTCGTTCAATCATCTTCTCAATGTAATCAGCGGTAATATGTCCCGCATCCTTCAGAATCTGCCCTGCCATACGAATCGCTTCATATTTGTCCTGAGCCGTCGCATTCATGATGACTTTATCTGTTGTTAACATACTCATAATGGTTGACCTCCAATTTCGGTTTTACTGCGATAAAATCCAACAAGTTCCTGGGACAGGTAATGAATGAGTTCATCCCTGATTCCCTTTTCCAGCAATGTAATCATTTCTTCCTGTAATAACAGTGCGCTGATCTCACTGAGAACCTCCAGGCTTTCCTTGGATAATTCTCTGGGACCGAGCATCAAGAGGACATGGGTAACTCCTGTCGGATCATCCGGCGTACGAAGGAGTGGCTCAGTGAGTTGAAACAAGCTAATGGACGGCCTGTAGATCCCCTCACTGCGTGTATGAAACAGCGCAAGTCTTGTGCCGGGAATCTTCTGACTCCCCACTGCCTCACGTGCCTCCAACCGTTTCGCGACCTCCTCCGGTTCCTTCAATACACCAGATCCATGGAGTACGTTGCACATCGCATACACCGTTTTATAGAATCCGATATCCTGGTTATCCAGCGGGTACACCTGAAACTTGCCAATAATTCGGACGATTTCAACTAAAATAGCTTCCATTCCGTCAGGGTCCGAGTAACGACCTGTTGTCTGAACCTCTATTTCACGGGGCTTATTATGCTGTCGTTGTAATGTTGTTGTTCGGATAAAATGACGCAGACGTTCGCTCTCTTCTGCCGTAAGCAGTGGACTCACTTTGTAATACTGATGCTCATCCATCGGCAGATCAACAGTGGATAACACCAGATCATATTCATCTGTAGGTATCCGGGCAGCTTCATACCAAGACACGCTGTCCATGATCCGAATCTCGGGAATCTCCTTGGACAGTCGGCTGGAGAGCATACGTGATGATCCGATTCCGCTTGTACACACGATGATTGCCCTGATCTCACGTTTCAGTGCACGTAACCTCTCGATGGAAGCGCCAAAATGCATGACCAGGAAACCAATTTCTTCATCCGGAACTTCTGTGCCTGGCCAAGCTTGATGCACGGATTGTTTGACCTCTTCGAAGAGAGAATCATAATCCTTGCGAATCTGCTGCAGTAGCGGATTACGAATCATCTGTTGCCCTTCAATTCGCTCCATGACAGGTTGCATATGACCAAGCAGACCTTCACGAAGCAAACGATCCTCATGAAAGGCGTAATGTGTTCTCGCCTGCATCTGATCAATCAGTGAATGTACCCTGTCCAGTAAAATCAAATCGTCTATTGGCAACAGCCGCGAAGAATGAATCCGCTGCTCTGTCTCAACTAATAGTCTGTGAAAATAAGCTTGCTCATCTTGGGAGAATGTCAGCCCCAGCTGGGTCGATAACACACCACACAAGCGGGAAGCCATATAAGGCGGAACCTTCATCTCATCCTGCTCTGCGACTTCATCTCCCTTGTTCTCCAGGGGAGGTATACGGCCAATGCCAAAGCCTTTACGAATACGTACAACCGCTACGGATAATTGAATCAGCAACTTCATGTATTGGCGTTCCGGGATGTTCTCCAGCCATTCGATGTCTGGTTGCCATAATGCATTTTCGACCGTAAGCACATCACCGTGTCCAATCATATCCAACAATTTTTGGTTTACGATGGAGCCTCCCTGTTCTGGCTGTCTTCCGAATAGGTCCGACTCATCCAAAAATTCGAGAGCAAGTGCAGCTATGGCTGTGCGATGAATCGTCTCACTTCCGTTAATCTTGACGCCATATCCACGTCTGCGAACCAGCTTTAGTCCCGCCTGACGAATCCGTGACTCCAGATCGTCCAGATCAGTGGTTACGGTGGATACGGTCACTTTCAGATCCGAAGCCAAGGCGAGTAACTTTACAGGCTCCGGTTCATCCAGCAGGATGCAAAGCATGAAGAGCTTACGCTCTTCTGGCGTAAAATCTACATATTCTTTACCCTCTAGTTGCTGGCGCAATACAGCCAGATCATCGGAACCGGCATCGATTCGGATACCGGTTCCTGATTTTTTTTCCAGCTTCATGCCCAAAGGTTCAAGCCATTGTTCAATCATTTGCAGCTCCCGGTGAACCGTTCGGGTACTGACCTTTACTTCAACGGCGATTTCGCCGGCAGTGACTTCATGTGGATGCTCCAGCAGGAACTCCACGATTTCACGTTGTCTTTTGGTAATACTCATATCTCAGCCTCCGGCTCAGGGAAAACAAATGCGTGCAATTACTTCAGACGTTCAACGAGCGCATCGTATTCCGGGCTTTTTAGGAAGTTGTCGATGGATATATGTTCTGCGTTCGGCGCAACGGAGCGGGCACGATCGGTCAATACTTGTTGTGTGATCACCACGTCTGCATCCGGCGGGATATCACTGATAGCCGTATTGGTCACCGTAACGTCAATCCCCTCTGCCTTCATCTTCTTGCGTAGAATGGAAGCACCCATGGCACTTGACCCCATGCCTGCATCACAGGAGAAGACAATTTTCTTCACGTCTGTTTTGAAGGTAGAAGAAGCCATATCTGCGGCTCTGTCTGCTTCACTTTGATTAGCCGTAATACCAGCGTTTGGCAGGGTTCCTTGACTCTTCATGTCTTTCATCCGACTGGATGCGGACTCCAGATCTTCGTCCTTTTGTTTACCCGTTTTCAGCAACACTGCTGCAACCAGGAAAGAAACGACGGCTGCTACAAGCACCCCTGCGAACATCGGCAGGTATCCACCTTTTGGTGTTAAGAAGAAATACGCGATAATACTACCCGGTGATGGTGCTGAAACAAGTCCTGCTCCGGTGAGCATGAATGTTAATGTACCTGCGACGCCACCCGCAATTGCGGCAAGAATCAGAATCGGTCTCATCAGAATGTAAGGGAAGTAGATCTCATGAATTCCCCCGAAGAAATGAATGATTACGGCACCCGGTGCAGAAGATTTAGCCATTCCGCGTCCGAAGAAACAGTAAGCAAGTAAGATACCAAGTCCCGGACCCGGGTTTGATTCAAGCATGTATAATACGGATTTCCCTAATTCTCTCGCTTGATCTGTTGCAATCGGTGTCAGAATCCCGTGGTTGATTGCATTGTTCAGGAACAATACTTTACCTGGTTCGATGATTAGGTTGACCAGCGGCAGCAAACCAAGATTCATTAACCCTTGTACCCCGGCAGATAATACTTTGCTAATCGCTTCTACAGCAGGTCCGATGCCCAGTAGCGCAAAAATCCCCAAGATTCCGCCAATAATACCGGCTGAGAAGTTGTTAACCAGCATTTCAAATCCGGCTCTAATTTTACCTTCAATGGATTTATCGAACTTTTTGATAATCCATGCTGCCAGTGGTCCGGCAATCATGGCACCGAGGAACATCGGGATATCACTACCCACGATGACCCCGATGGTCATAATGGCACCCACGACACCACCACGCTGACCATGCACCATCGTACCTCCGGTGTAACCAATTAACAGTGGCAGCAAATATTTGATCATCGGATCAACTAGCTGTGCAAGCGTCTCGTTAGGGAACCAGCCTGTTGGAATGAACAGAGCCGTAATTAATCCCCAGGCGATGAACGCTCCCATATTTGGCATGACCATACCACTCAGGAATCGGCCAAAACGCTGAACACCTACCCGTAGCCCACCTTTGGAATTGGACGATTGGTCCAAATTACTCATTGTATTATCCTCCTTGGATCAAGTGATTATGATTTATGAAAGGGGTATCATTTCTCCCCTGCTGTAATCCTAAGCGAGAATGCTCTCCTGTTCAATGAAATGAAAGCGTACTTTCGTCATGAACAATGATGACAACATTAGGTTATGTAATCGTTTTACTTGATGCATAATGGCTGAACCCATTGGTACACAAGGATTTTCTTGCCTATGACTTTTGTCATTTCCAGAATCATTTTCTAAACTATAGCTTGGTCCAATCAGGTGATTTACATCCACAATCTGCTTCATTCCACATTCAAAACCATTCTTGGAAAGCACAAAAAACCTGTGCAAGCATCCGGCTCACACAGGTCGAAACAATATGAAGCTCATATCATTTAATTATAAAATATATGTTAATAAGTACAAGTTCGTTGATACTATTCTTCCGTATGTTTCCGATACGCGTCTGCATTCATCAATGTAGACAATGCTGCTGTCAGATCTCCCTCAACACGGATCTCAATCATCCAGCCTTCCTCGTAAGGAGAGCTGTTCACAAGTTCAGGTGAGTCCTGCAACGAATCATTCACCGCAATGATTGAACCAGTGACGGGAGAGAACAAGTCCGACACCGTTTTGACCGATTCGATCGTTCCAATGCTGTCCTCTGCTTTTACATTGGTTTCAAGGTCAGGCAATTCCACAAACACAATGTCACCCAGCTGATGCTGCGCGAACTCGGTAATGCCAATACGTACAGTATCCTCCCCTACGGTTTGCACCCATTCGTGCTCTTCACTGTACAGGAAATCACTTTTCAATTCGCTCATCGATATCCGCCTCGCTTTTCATTAATGAGTACATGCGTTCTTTGACCTTAACCTTTTTCCCAGAACATAGCGTATGATATTTTTGAATCAAATGTCAAGATACCTCACAATTTATTTGCTGAACACCTCTAAATCCTGTAACCGGATTACACTCTTTCTTCATATACTGGTGAATATTAGAATAGTAAGCGTAGTCTTTTTAAATATACGAACAATAACATAAAAAATAAAATAAATATTCGGTTTTAAATCATTATCTATGATATCGTTCTTGACATCGGTAGTGGATTCACGTTTTAATGAAAGGAGTAAATGTGTTTATTGGACTATGTTATACCCGCGGATGAATGTAAAGGGAGAGATTACCCGTGACACCCGATTCGGGATGTACATGAGGTAACGCCGAAGGAGTAAACCACCGATAAGCGGAGGTGAATCTCTCAGGCAAAAGGACTTTTACGGGACGCAACTCTGGAGAGCATCTATTCGCCCTGTGCGGGCGTTATGATCACCCAAGGGGAAACCTGCTGCACAACGCAGCGGGGTAACTCTCAGGTACAAGGGACAGAGCCTTAGAATACAGCGTGCTACTTGGCATGCCGATTCTTTGGCCTGTCCTTTTCCTTTTTCCCAAAAAACGAAAAACAGGATGTAGAATGGCGCTGCCATAGCTGCCTTACCATACTTATGTGATGAAAATATCTAGCTGAAAATTTAAAAATACCCTGGTTCATTGATCCACGATTGTATATCCGGCCGGCTGACGGCCCATGACGAGGTGATTTGATGTCTGATTTGCTTAGAACACCACTCTTCCCACTATATCAGCAATATGAAGGCGTACGGTGCATTGATTTTGGAGGCTGGGAGCTTCCCGTACAATTTAGCGGAATCCAGAAAGAACATGAAGCGGTACGCGAGCGTGCTGGACTGTTTGATGTATCCCATATGGGCGAATTCACTGTACAGGGTGAGCAGGCTGAAGTTTTTTTGCAACAAATGATGACTAATGATGTGACCACGCTGGTTCCCGGTCAAGCCCAGTACACCCTGATGTGTTATCCAGATGGCGGTGTGGTGGATGATCTGCTCGTGTATAAGCTGGAAGATCAGCATTATATGCTTGTGGTTAACGCCTCCAACATCGACAAGGATTGGGCGTGGCTGCAAGAGCACTTGATCCCCGGCGTAAGCATGACCAATGATTCGGAGCAGACGGCGCTACTCGCCTTGCAAGGTCCACTGGCTGTAGACATTATCGGGAAAGTTACAGATACGGATGTAAGCTCGATTGAACCGTTTCGTTTTGTGCAGGATGCTGAAGTATGTGGAGTAAAATTACTGTTGTCCCGTACCGGTTATACCGGTGAAGATGGCTTTGAGCTATATGTTCCTGCAGATCAGGCCGCTGTGGTCTGGAATGGGTTAATGCAAGCCGGTGAAGGTCACGGACTTGTACCGACAGGCCTCGGTGCTCGGGATACACTGCGCTTTGAAGCAAAGCTCCCTCTGTATGGACAGGAATTGTCGGCAACTATCTCTCCGCTTGAGGCTGGTGTTGGCATGTTTGTGAAGCTGAATGCCGGACCTTTTATCGGACACGAAGCCTTGTTACAGCAAAAAACTGACGGGCCCGCCCGCAAACTGGTCGGCATCGAAGTGTTGGAGCGCGGTATTCCCCGCCCCCACTATCCGATTTACGCCGAAGGCGTACAGATTGGTGAAGTGACAACAGGCACGCAATCACCTACATTGAAGCGTAATCTGGGGCTTGCCCTCATCGACAGCAAATACGCTGCGCTGGGAACCCCGCTTGAGATTGAGATCCGCGGCAAGAAACTAAAAGCCGAGGTCGTGAAGACCCCTTTTCATAAACGGACACGTACGTCGAAGACACCTACTCAAGGAGCTGATCAAGCATGAGCAAGCACCGTTACATTCCCATGACTGAACAAGATCAGAGCGCCATGCTCGCAACCATCGGTGTGGATACGCTGGAGGATCTGTTTCAGGACATTCCAAAAGAGATTCGTTATCAGGGCGAGCTGCCCGTATCCTCCAAACTTGATGAATATGCGCTGACACGTCACATGTCCAAACAAGCTGGCGCCAACGCCAATTTCGAAACACACGCCAGCTTCCTCGGCGCTGGCATATATGATCATCATGTTCCTTCCGTCATCAATCATGTCATTTCCCGTTCCGAGTTTTACACTGCCTACACACCTTATCAGCCTGAGATCAGCCAAGGTGAACTACAGGCCATTTTCGAATTTCAATCCTACATCTGTGAATTAACCGGTATGGCTGTAGCCAATGCCAGCATGTATGACGGCGCAACGGCTTTTGCGGAAGCCGGTAATCTGGCCGCAGCGGCAACTCGTCGCAAACAGCTCATCGTATCCCGTACCGTTCATCCGGAAGCCCGTCAGGTATTGCAGGCATATGCGCACGGACTCCGTCTGGAGATTGTCGAGATTGGCTATAAGGATGGCGTCACTGACTGGGATGCCCTGCAAACCGCCATATCAGACGATACCGCTGCTGTCATGATCCAGAGTCCGAACTTCTTTGGTGCCGTGGAAAATGTGAAGCAGGCTGCCGACCTCGTGCATGCGCACAAGGGCCTGCTCGTTGTAAGTGCCAACCCGCTATCGCTGGGTCTGCTGGAAGCCCCAGGCAAGCTGGGTGCCGACATCGTTGTAGGTGATGCGCAGCCCCTCGGCATCGCCGCTTCACTCGGCGGTCCGACATGCGGATATTTCGCAGTATCCCAGCCTCATATGCGCCGAATTCCTGGCCGAATTGTAGGCCAAACAACCGATCGCAATGGCAAGCGTGGTTTTGTACTGACATTGCAAGCACGTGAACAGCACATCCGACGCGAAAAGGCGACATCCAACATCTGTTCCAACCAGGCTTTGCTTGCACTCAGCGCATCTGTATATATGTCCATCATGGGTAAACAAGGAATGATTGATGTCGCGGATCTGAATTTGCAAAAGAGTCATTACACCCTCAATACATTAACTGCGATTTCTGGAGTTAGCCTTACTTTTAATGCACCAACATTTAATGAGTTTGTTATTAAGCTTCCTGAAGGAACCGACGTGGATACTCTTCAGTTGAAACTGCTGGATGCGGGCTTTATTGGTGGTTACGAACTCGGACGTGATTACCCGGAGCTTGCCGGACATATGCTGATTGCTGTTACCGAACGGCGCACTAAGGAAGAGATTGACGAATTCGCACGAGCATTGGAGGGATCGCTGTGACTCAGGAAACGACGACGACAACATCGGTACAAGGACAATCGGAAACAGGTACCTCTGTCTCCACTTCGGTTCAACCTGAGAAGGATACAACATTTAGTGCACAGACCTTATCTCCTGCTTCGGAACAATCATTGATTTTTGAACTCAGCAGCCCTGGACGTGTCGCTTATTCCTTGCCAGAATGTGACGTTCCTCGTCAGGCTGCCGATACGTTGATTCCCCGGGAAATGCTCCGTTCGGAAGCAGCAGCACTGCCGGAAGTGTTTGAGGTCGATGTTATTCGACACTATACCGCTCTGTCCCGCCGCAACTTCGGCGTAGATAACGGATTCTATCCACTGGGCTCTTGTACGATGAAATACAATCCGAAGATCAATGAGGATGTTGCCCGTTATAATGGATTCGCCAAAATCCATCCGTACCAGCATGAATCCAGCATTCAAGGTGCACTAGAACTGTTATATACGTTGCAAAACGACCTTGCAGGTCTGACAGGTATGGACGCTGTGACCTTGCAACCAGCAGCTGGTGCCCATGGAGAATGGACTGGACTTATGATGATTCGTGCCTACCACGAAGGTCGTGGCGAACAACGTACCAAAGTCATCGTGCCCGATTCTTCGCATGGTACCAACCCGGCAAGTGCAACCGTTGCAGGATTTGAAACTGTGACGATTCCATCCCGCGCAGACGGACTGGTCGATCTGGACGCACTCCGTGCAGCAGTCGGTTCGGATACGGCAGCATTGATGCTGACAAACCCGAATACACTTGGTCTGTTTGAGAAAGACATTCAGGAGATTGCATCCATCGTACACCAGGCTGGTGGCTTGTTGTATTACGACGGAGCCAACTCCAATGCCATTATGGGCATTACCCGTCCGGGTGATATGGGCTTTGACGTGGTGCATCTGAACTTGCACAAAACGATGAGTACGCCACATGGCGGTGGTGGACCTGGCGCCGGACCAGTCGGTGTGAAGAGTCGTTTAGTTCCGTTCCTGCCTAAGCCCATGGTTATCAAAAATGATGATGGTATGTATGCATTCGATCGTGAAGGCGATCAATCCATTGGCCGGGTGAAAGCCTACTACGGTAACTTCGGTATATTGGTACGTGCCTATGCCTACATTCGCACCTATGGACCGGAAGGCTTGCGCCGTGTCTCTGAATGTGCGGTACTGAATGCTAATTATATGATGGCCCGCCTCGCACCATACTACGAGATTCCGTATCCGGGTGTATGCAAACATGAATTTGTCATGTCTGGTCGGGGTTTGAAGCAATACGGTGTGCGCACACTTGATGTTGCCAAGCGATTGCTTGATTTTGGATATCACCCGCCTACGGTGTACTTCCCGCTCAACGTGGAGGAATGCATCATGATCGAACCGACAGAAACCGAGAGCAAAGAAACGCTGGATGGCTTCATTGATACGATGATACGGATTGCCAAAGAAGCGGAAGAGACACCTGAATTGGTACTGAACGCACCTTACGGAACACCGGTCACTCGTCTGGATGAAACCACCGCCGCTCGCAAACCTGTACTGAACTGCGCGTGCAGTTAAGCACTAAGTGTATTACTAATCATGCTCTTGCTGATGTTAACTACACCAGTAAGAGCATTTTTTTGGCTAGACATTACAGGACCTTTCTCCTCCTACTCCCCTTCTAATTCCTATACGTTCGAGCAACAAAAAAAGCCAGTACCCGCTGTAACAGCGGATACCGGCAAAATCGCTGCATCAATGCAGCTCATTATCGGAAAAAGAAAAACCTCAAATCCGGAGGAAACCCCGGCAAAATTACGCTTGAATGCTTTGAACCAATTCAACAACTTGTTCAGCCGTTTGCATATCCAGAGCTTTAGCAGCCAGTTCCTGCATATCCGCACGGGACAGCTTGGTGATCTGACTACGAGCTGGCAGAATGGAGGTTGCGCTCATGCTGAACTCATCCAATCCAAGACCAAGCAGCAATGGAATTGCTGTTTCGTCTCCTGCCATCTCACCACACATGCCAACCCATTTGCCTTCACGATGCGCTGCATCGATAACCATTTTAACCAAACGCAAAATGGCTGGGTTGTAAGGCTGGTACAGATAAGCCACTCGTTCGTTCATGCGGTCAGCAGCCATCGTGTATTGAATCAGATCGTTCGTTCCGATACTGAAGAAATCCACTTCTTTGGCAAATTGATCCGCCAGAACTGCAGTCGAAGGAATTTCGACCATGATTCCGAGTTGAATGCTGTCAGAAACAGCAATACCTTCAGCAACCAGCTTCTCTTTCTCTTCGAGCAAGACAGCTTTTGCTTCACGGAATTCACCGAGTGTTGCGATCATTGGGAACATGACACGCAGGTTTCCATGTACGCTTGCACGCAGCAATGCACGCAATTGTGTACGGAAGATATCCAGACGGTCCAAACACAGACGAACTGCGCGGAAGCCGAGGAATGGATTCATTTCTTTTGGCAGATCCAGGTATGGAAGCTCTTTGTCTCCACCGATGTCGAGTGTACGAACAACGACAGGTTTGCCTTCCATTTTTTCCAGTACCGCTTTGTAAGCATTATACTGAATGTCTTCGGAAGGAAGCTTGTCTCTGCCCATGTACAAGAACTCGGTACGGTACAGGCCTACAGCCTCGCCGCCGTTTTCCAGAACACCCGTTACGTCATTTGGTGTACCAATGTTGGCTGCAAGTTCAACATGAACGTTGTCCACCGTTACCGTTGGCTCATCACGAAGTTTTCTCCACTCTGCACGTTGTGCATCATACTGTTCCTGTTTGGCACGGTATTCAGCAATAACTTCATCAGTAGGGTTAACTAGTACGTGACCATCCAGACCGTCAACAATAATCATATCGCCTTGTTTCGCTTGAGCCAAGATGTCCTTGGTTCCAACAACAGCCGGAATCTCAAGAGAGCGAGCCATAATTGCCGAGTGAGAAGTACGTCCACCAATGTTGGTTGCAAAACCTTTAACAAATTGGCGGTTCAATTGAGCCGTGTCGGAAGGTGTTAGATCCTCCGCAAGCACAATCACTTCTTCATTGATCTCAGCCGGACTCATGAAGTCGATACCAAGCAAGTGATTTAGCACACGTTTGGTAACGTCACGCATATCTGCAGCACGTTCCTGCAGGTAAGCACTCTTCATGTTCTCAAACATGGAGATAAATTGCGATGCCGTTTCGTTCAAAGCAAATTCTGCATTGATCATGTCATCCGCAATTCTAGCTTTAACCGGATCAATTAGTTCCGGGTCATTCAGAATGAGCAAATGCGAAGCAAAAATCTCTGCTTTTTTCTCGCCAAGCTCTTGTAAAGTGCGCTCTTTGATCGCCTCAAGCTCAGCCTGGGATTTACCCAGAGCTGAGTCGAGTTTCGCGATCTCTGCGTCAACGTCGTTAATTTGGCGTTTTTCTACAGAGTAGTCAGGATGCTCCAAGATAAACGCCTTGGCGATAGCAATACCCGCCGAAGCCGCGATCCCGGAAACATTAAGCATTAATTTCGCCCAACCCTTCGTTAACCATAACGTCAGTCAAAGCTTGAAGAGCTTCAGCTTCGCCTTCGCCTTCAACGATGATGCTGATAGTGTCGCCTTGTTCCAATCCGAGGGAAAGAACACCCAGGATGGATTTCAAAGTTACTTTTTTACCGTTAGCTTCTGCAAAGGATTCTGCACCTTTGAATTTGTTTGCTGTATTAACCAGGGCTGTCGCCGGACGTGCGTGGATACCATCTTCGTCTGTAATTCTGAATGTTTGTTGCATTACAATCATCTCACTTTCAGTAGTTTGGTTTAGGCATTGCATATATTTACACTTGCTTGCCATCGTCGTAACACTTCTTATTTTATCTCAATGATTGGCTGTTCGCCAACTTTCAGCACTCCACTCTTCTTCAGAGTTACTGTGGAGCCCTCTGGCAGGTTAGTGAAAATAACTGGTGAAATGATCGAAGGAGCATTTGCTTTGACATACTCCAGATCCACTTCCATAATCGGCTGACCTGCCGATACCAGATCACCTTCCTGTACCAGTACGTTAAAGCCTTGACCTTTCAACTTCACCGTATTAACACCTATATGAACAAGCACTTCCTTACCACCATCGGACATGATGCCCACGGCATGTTTGCTTGGAAATACATTAAACACTTTACCATACACAGGAGAAGTTATCGTACCATCATGTGGCAAAATTGCGAATCCATCACCTGTCATTTTCTCAGCAAAGACCGGATCAGGTACGTTTGTAATGTCCAGCAATTCACCATTGACTGGCATGACGATATCCTCAGCAACGATGCGCTCGCCCTGCTCACCTTGTGCCTTCTCCTCTTCAGGAGTTGGTTTGGCAGCTGCTGGCGTTGGTGCTGGAGTTCGTCCTGCAATAATATCCTGCATCTGAGATTTGATTGTGTCGGAACGTGTTCCGAAGATGGCTTGAACATTATTACCCACTTCAAGTACACCAGATGCACCCAATTGTTTCAAACGATCTTTTTTCACATTGGATTTCTCATTAACTTCAATCCGCAAACGAGTAATACAAGCGTCTAGATGTTTGATATTTTCCTTGCCACCGAAAGCTTCAAGAATATTATGTGGCAGGTCATCCGTTGAACCAGAGCCTCCGCCAGATTCGGTTTCAGGCGTTGCATCTTCACGTCCTGGTGTTTTGAGATTGAATTTGCGAATGATAAACCGGAAACCGAAGTAATAGATCACCGCAAGAACCAATCCGACAATAATAACGTCCCACCAAGGTGTACGGTTCGGAATAATCCCGAAGATCAGGAAGTCAATGAACCCACCGGAGAAGGTCATACCGATCTTTACACCCAGAATTTGCATGGTCATGAAAGACAAACCTGCAAAGATACAGTGTACTGCAAACAGGATTGGTGCTACAAACAGGAACGAGAACTCAAGTGGCTCTGTAATCCCTGTCAGGAACGAGGTTAGCGCAGCTGAACCCATGATCCCTGCAACATACTTTTTGTGCTCCGGTCTTGCTTCATGGTACATCGCAAGTGCCGCTGCTGGCAAACCGAACATCATGAACGGGAATTTACCAACTTGGAATGTTCCTGCTGTGAGAGCAACGCCATCACGTAACTGGCTGAAGAAAATTTTCTGATCCCCACGAATAACATCTCCGGCTTTATTCACATACTCACCAAACTCAAACCAGAATGGGGAGTAGAAAATGTGATGCAAACCGAACGGAATCAATGACCGTTCCACAACTCCAAAGATGAACGCCGACAAGGTCGGACTTGTATCTACCATGAAGTGAGACACAGCATTCAGTCCATTTTGAATCGGAGGCCAGATAATCACAAGAAGCAACCCGATTACAAGGGATACTACCGATGTGATAATCGGTACAAATCGTTTACCTGCAAAGAAACCGAGGTAAGACGGCAGTTCGATTTTGAAAAATCGATTGTAACACAGCGCGGCGGCAATACCTATGATAATACCTCCGAACACGCCTGTACTTAATGTTGGGATACCCAAGATGCTGGCATAACCCGGTACTTCACCGATCATGGCCGGAGTAACACCTACCGCAGATCCTAATGTAACATTCATGACCAGGTAACCGATGATCGCTGCAAGACCTGCAACGCCTTCGCCACCGGCCAATCCGACGGCTACACCGACGGCGAACAGCAATGCCAGATTATCAAATACGATCTGACCTGCGTTCATCATAATTGTTGCGATCGAGTTCACCCAAGGGGTGTCGAGCGCCGTTACATATTGCAAGAAATCTGGATTAACCAACATGTTACCGATTCCGAGCAGCAAACCTGCCGCAGGTAGAATGGCTACAGGCAGCATGAGAGCTTTACCTACTCTTTGCAATACACCAAAAAGCTTTTTGAACATCGCGTCGTTTCTCCCTTTCGTCTAATTTATATGTTGTGATGCAAGCAAGGGAACACAAAAAAAGGCATGAATTAATAAAGTAAACTGTGCCAACCTTGGGGTATAGCATACCCTGTACAAGGAAAGAACAATCACACTTTAATTAACTCATGCCTGATCGAGTCAGTAACACGTCGCTTATGTTTATTCAGTTGCTTGATTACGGAAACCATTGTAGCACCAGTTCTAATCTATTGCAAGCCTTTACACCAAAAAAATAAATTCCGCATTCCATCACTGGAATGATCTCACTTATTCTCTTCTTCCTTCCGCTGATTCAGCCTTTGCAGATGAATGGTCAGATAACCTACTTCCGCAGGATAAACCGGCAGTTTCAGTCTTTTCTCCATTACTTTGGTCAGTTTCCATGCAAGCGAGTACATTTCGGGATACTCCAACTTAAGCAGGGAATCCAACTTATGAAGTTCTTCCACTTTGTCTCCACGGCGAACACGCTCAAGGGCGAACCGAAGATGAGTCAGCAAACGAGAGTAATCAAGCGATTCCGTTTCAAACGAATAATCGAGTTGATCAGACACCAGGTTCACCAAATCAGTGATCAATTGCGAATGTTCACGTACCTGGGATATATTTTGATTGGTCATTGCGCTATAGATATGGAGGGCAACAAAACCAATTTCATCCATCCCCAGATCTACACCCATTTTCTCTTTGATCAGACGAACAGCGTATTCTCCCATTCGATATTCTTCAGGATAAATCTCGCGGGTTTCATATAAAAATGGATTTTGTATGATAATGCCCTGCTCCTTGCGTTTTAACGCGAAAGAAATGTGATCGGTTAATGCAATATGGATATGTTCATTCAGAGGAACGTCCGTACGCTCTGCAATATACGTAATAACTTCGTTAATAATTTCGATCAGTGCTTCATCCACCTGTGGAAGAAGCTGTTTGTACTGCTCTTGCTCCTGCTGGTTTTTCAAAATGAACATTTTCTCCACAGCCATCAATGGAATGTGATCACTCGGTTTTCGGTTAAAGCCAATGCCTTTACCAATAACAACGACTTCCCCGTGTTCTGGATGCTGTGCAATGATTACATTATTATTTAGCGCTTTATCTACATGCAAGCTGCTCATTGTTTGCACCTCTTTTTCACACCATCTTACGAACGAAAAGACACCCGGAGCGGGCAAACCGCGCCGGACGTCTCGCTTAAAAAGTAACAAAAATTCGCCTTAAGGTCAATAGAGCAACCATGCAAGATTCGAAGTGCTTCTTACTCGTCAACTCCAGCTCTTTCCACAATCTTGTCGATTATAGAAGGAGTTGTAACAGCCTCGCTCTGTTGAATGGCAACTGGCGCAGGTGTTTTAGACTTCGTAAGGCCTTTAATCAGCTGCTCTACATCGATGCCGGATACACTTTTGAGCATCTCTGGAGCGGTCGCCATAAGTTCAGTAACATAGTTACTCACTCGTGCCGCACCTTCACCTTTACCTGTATCTACCACCGTCAGTTTATCAATGGATGCAATTGGCTCTGCAATTTTGCCAGCCAGTTCAGGCAGCATTTTGACAATGATATCGAGTACAGCTGCTTCGCCAAACTTCTGGAACGCTTCGGCCAGTTTTTCTTTTGCTTCTGCTTCTGCAAGACCACGCAAACGAATAACTTCTGCATCTGCTGTACCTTTGGCAAGTTCCGCATCCGCCATGGCCTGACCTTCAAGTCGCTTCTGCTCAGCTGTTGCTTTGGCATGTGTTTCGATGGAATACTGTACTGCATCGGCTTCACGCATTCTTTTGGCTTTATCCGCTTCGGCAGCCTGCTCTACCGCATAACGATCCGCTTCTGCCTTTTTCTTCACTTCGGCATCGTATTGCTTCTCACGTACGACGATTTCTTTTTCCTGGAGGTCAATCTCACGTTCTTTACGAACGAGTTCAACCTTCATTTCTTCTTCCACCACGGTCTGTCTCGCACGAGCTTCATGGATATGGTACGCCTGGTCGGCTTCCGCTTTGGCTGTATCCTGATCCCGCTTAAACGTGGCTACTTTCAGTTCTTTCTCTTTGGCTGCCTCAGCGATATTGGTATCACGCAGCAACTCTGCTTTTTGACCCTGCTCTTCCGCATTGGCCTTCTGAATACGTGCATCACGCATCGCTTCCGCTTCAGCTATCTCGGCATCACGCTTCACAGCAGCAATTCTCGGTTTACCGAGAGCATCCAAGTAGCCCTGTTTATCACGAACATCCTTGATGGTAAATGAGACAATTTGAAGGCCCATTTTCTTCAGATCTCTAGCTGCTACGCCTTGAACCTCTTGCGCAAACCGATCCCGGTTCCGGTATACTTCTTCCACCGTCATTGTACCGAGGATGGCCCGCAAATGCCCCTCCAGTACCTCCTGTGCTTCGCTTCTCAGCGCTTCTACAGGTTTACCGATGAATTGCTCAGCTGCCGTAGCAACGTCTTCTACAGCGCCTCCAACCTTGATAATAGCTACACCGTCAGCAATAACCGGAACCCCTTGCTCCGTGTATACTTCAGGTGTGGAGACATCCAGCTTGTGGGACAATAAGGAGATAAACTCAGATTGCTGGAATACCGGCAGGATAAATGCACCGCCACCACGAACAATCTTAATTTTTCGGCCAGAATCATCATCGGAGATATTTTTACTACCCAAGAATGATCCCGTAACGATCATCGCTTCATCCGGTCCAACCGTTTTGTATCTCGCCCAGAAAGCCAGACCTAAAATTAGAATGACACCGACTACAACTATAGGAATCAACAAAACATCCCAATTCAAATTTTCCATTCCACATCTCTCCCCTTATTCATTCATGATGAGTGCTTAATCTACTTAGTTGATAAGAATACTTTATAAATCTTTAAGTACATTTTCATCCCATTCCGACACACGCAGTACACCATCTACAACATCCACCACAACAACACGGGCTCCCGCCGCAATGGGGAGGTGTTCAAAACTGGATGCCGTTTGAATCGTACTACCGGATGCAAAACGAATCATTACTTCGCCAAAACCTTTTTCCGGCACCGGAATGGTAATTTCCCCAATTTTCCCAGATAACTCTTTCATTGAAAATGCAATCGAGACATCGCTGTTACGCATCGGTTTGATATATGCGAAGAATACCAGCATGGCTGCAGCAATACCTATAAGCAGGGATAATATTAGACCCGACATCGCACTTAATGAACTATAACGTGTTAGCATAATGCCTGCCCCACCGAAGGTTGTAATGGAGCCAGCTAACACAACGGGTTTGAAAAAATCAAGACCTGGCATTTCGAAGGCTCCGTCCAGCAAGCCGTCAATCAAGTCACCCAGCACAAGGCTGACAACCGCAAATATTGCTCCTCCGATCAGACACCCCCAATAAATTGTCTCCATCCCCTGTTCCTCCTCTCTCTGCTGCAAATTCATCCTAACTGAGCATTCCACATGTAAATAAATACGTAGCTAACATCAAAATGTTTCAAAATCTTTCCTCAAATGTATTCCGAACCCGATAATGGGTATTATCACGACATTCTGTTCCTCTTGCTCCATGTTCCTCCATCATTCACGTGTACAGCCCGAATACATGAAATAACCGCAAGCCCCCATGAAGGAGACTTGCGGTTATTGGACAACAGGATGTGTCCGTTCACTTGTCAGTGATTATAGAATTACAGAGAAGCCTTGTAGATGGATACAACATCTTCCCGTTGCAGTTTCTTGAAATTACCGAATGGGCCAAACAGCATCGCTTTGTCTGCCATTACGTCGATCTGGCTATCATCGATATCGTAATCAGCCAAGCGGTTAGGGGCACCAATGGATGTCCAGAATTTGCTGAGCGCATCGATACCTTCTTCGGCAATCTGTCTGTCCGACTTGCCTTCAGGGTTCACTTCAAATACATTAATTGCCAGACGTTTGAATCGATCCACATTCACGTCCAGGTTATGTTTCATCCAGTGTGGGAACAAGATTGCAAGTCCACCGCCGTGTGGGATATCATACACGGCGGATACCGCATGTTCAATATTATGTGTTGCCCAGTCGCCTGCGAGACCCATATTCAGCACGCCATTCAGTGCCATTGTTCCGCAATACAAAATCGTTTCGCGCAGTTCATAGTTCTCCAGGTCTTCAACCAGACGAGGCGCTGCTTCCATGACAGTACGCAGAATCGTCTCACAGAAACCGAGTTGAACCGGTGTATTGGCATCCAGATGGAAGTAATGCTCCAATACGTGGGACATCATATCCACCATGCCGTATACCGTTTGGTCCAGTGGAACAGTGTATGTATTCACTGGATCCAGGATAGAGAATGCAGGGAATGAGTATGCGCTACCCCAGCCCAATTTTTCTTGTGTATCCTGATTCGTAATAACCGAACCGGAGTTCATCTCCGAACCAGTTGCCGCCATGGTCAATACGGTACCGAGTGGAAGAGCGTCCTGTGCAACGGCTTTGCGCTGAGCAAAATCCCACATATCGCCATCATATTTGGCACCTACAGCAATAGCTTTGGAGCAGTCCAGTACACTGCCGCCACCTACAGCGAGGATCAGGTCGATGTTATTTGTTTTACAGAGGTCTACCCCTTTATGCACCGTAGAAAGACGTGGGTTAGGTTCCACACCTGCCAGTTCAGTCACTTCTGCTCCAGCTTCCGTAAGCAAACCGATCACTTGATCGTACAGACCACTGCGTTTGATACTGCCGCCACCATATACAAGCAGAACCCGTTTACCGTATTTCGGCACTTCTGTCTTTAATGCTTCCAGTTGTCCTTTGCCGAAAATCAGCCGGGTTGGATTATAGAATTGGAAAGATCTCATATCTATTGTCGCCTCCAATGGAGTTTAGAATTTTTGTGCAACTCCAATTATAGTACCCTGTTTATAGAAAAACAAATCGATAGTCACTCACTTTATAACAACCCGTTAATCTCCAAATGAGCTCGAAACATCTCGCTTGATGAAGGCAAATTCTCAGCATCTACCCATGTTTCTGAGGCCCATAATCCAGCCTGTTTAAATGCCCGCGGACAATGGATAAAACACTCTTCCACATCTACAATGACAGCCGCACCTATGGTTTTACCACTCCAGCCCATACTGGCGATGAATTCCTCATCCTTGGTAATGGATGCTGTGCCATTAATACGCAGCACTTCATTCATACCCGGAATCAAAAAGAGCATACCAATACCAGGGTTCGACAACATGTTCAACAACGAGTCTATCCGCCGATTGCCTGGGCGTTCGGGATAAACGAGCCGATATGTATCATAGACTTTCACAAATCCTGCTCCATCACCCCGAGGTGACACATCACTTTTTCCATCACGATCGGAGGTGGAGAGGAAAAATAATGGTGACATGGATATAAAGTTCTGAACATGTGAATCCACAAATGAGATTGCCTTGTTACGCACATGTTCATGCGGTTCCCCCACCATGCCTTGCAGTTCCTCTGCATCTGTTATCAATGGAATATTCAATGCCTTCTTTTCCAATTATTCGTCCCCGTTTCTTCATTGATAATGTCTTCAATGGCTTTCCACCATTATACATGCGGGAACTGACATCTTCCATTTCTGAAAACGAATATGAGTGCCGTCATTGAAAATACCGCGACTCCATGTGCCCTCGGCTCACCTATTGAAGATTCAGTATTGTTAATCTCATCTAACAGTTGTACTGTAACCAAAAGGACTTCAAAATTCTTAAAATAAATAAGGAGGTTAGTGGATTGAAAAAAGCAAGCATCTTCGTCTTTGCTCTGCTAATGTTCCTCGTACCCTGGGGACAGATGGTTATGTATGCTGAGCCGAATAAAGAAGAGGATTTCATAACAAGCACCAACGCTCATGGAATCACAATAAACGACTATGTGGGCACTTCGAAAGATGTCATTATTCCCGAAACCATTGGCGGTCAACCAGTTACTTCTATTGGTGAAAAAGCATTTTACAGCGATCATTTGACTTCTGTAGTTATTCCGCATACCGTCTCCACTATTGGAGAAAGGGCATTTGAAATCAATCAATTGACCTCTGTCATTATTCCAGAGACTGTCACGACTATTGGAGACTTGGCATTTGCATACAACCTGCTGACCTCTGTCGTCATTCCGGATAGTGTATCCACGATTGGGAACTCCACATTCACTAACAACCAACTGGCCTCTGTCGTTATTCCCGAGACTGTTATGTCGATCGGAGATAGCGCATTTACAAACAATAAACTGACTACTGTCATTATTCCAGAGAATGTCTCCACGATTGGGAACTGGGCTTTTGCATCTAACCAGCTGACTTCTATTGTTATTCCAAATCGTGTCTCTTCCATTGGACATGCTACATTTACAGACAATCAACTGACTTCTGTCGTCATTCCGGATAGTGTCTCCTCTATCGGGGCGATGGCATTTGCGGACAATCGGCTGGCGACTGTCTTCATTCCAGCTAGCGTGTCGTCTATTGGTTTCTCAGCGTTTCATGGCAACTCATCCCTTATTATTACTGGTTTTGATCCTTCAGAGGCTCAAGATTTCGCTTACTGGGATGACATTCCCTTTCAAAAACTGAATGTGGTCGTCTCCTTTGACTCCATTGGAGGGAACCCGGTTGCAGTCACTCAAGCCACTTATGGGCAAACCATTGTACCTCCCACTCAGCCTACCAAGGACGAGTTTTTGTTTGAAGGCTGGTACATGGATTCGGTATACTCCCTTCCCTGGGATTTTGCCAGAGATACCGTGACTGAGGACATCACGCTGTACGCCAAGTGGACGAGTTCAGTGACAACTGCGTCCAAATATACGAATAAGGAAGATCCCATTTCCGCTTTGACCGTCTCTTTTGACTCTCAAGGCGGAAGCCCCGTTTCCTCTGCTATTGCTAAGAATAATCAAGCAATTGCGCCTCCCACTCAGCCCAGCAAAAGCGGGTTTTCATTTGATGGATGGTACATAGACTCGGCATTATCTCTTCCCTGGAATTTTGACCGAGATACCGTAACTCTGGACATAACGCTATATGCCAAATGGGTAAAGACTAATAGCTCTGAAAACCATGGTGGTAGTTCTTCTTTCTGGACCAGTAGCTCTATTACGGCCGCATCATCCCAGGAACCTTATACAGGAACGGAACTTAAAACCGAACCTAAACTTAAAGTTGAACCTAAACCTAAAGAACCAACAACACCTTTGACCCCAGTTGTGTTCAGTGATATTTCAACCCATTGGGCACGCTTGATGATTGAAAGTATCGCTGCACGTGGTCTGATAACGGGATATCCCGATGCCACATTCAGGCCTAATCAGCCAATCTTGCGTAAACACATGGCTCGTATAATCAACGGAGCGTTTGAGCTACCGATAATCCGAAAGGCTGCTCCCTTTGAAGATGTAGAGCCCACACATCCCTACTTTGAAGCTATATCCCAACTACAGGAGGTTGGCCTTATTGATGGATTCCATATTTCGAACGGCTTAAATGATTTCTTCCATCCGGATGCTGTACTTACACGGGCTGAGGCAGCAAAAATTCTGGTACTCGCGCTGGACCTGCCGCTGATCCAAACGAGTTCTTTTGAGGATGTCCCCTCCTCCCACTGGGCTCACGACTACATAGCCACACTGGCCCAGACTCGAATGGTTGTGGGATATCACGGACAGTTCAGGCCGGATGACTCCCTAACCCGAGCAGAGCTAGCTGCCCTGATCTATCGTTCAATTCCAACAGAACAAACGACTGGCTCACAACTCCGTTAAAAATCATATTCAGAAAAACACCAGCCCTTGTATTATGGGCTGGTGTTCATCGTTATACATGTCTATTCAGTGTATCCCATGCTGCTTACAAAACGACGGAAAGCCTGGCGTCCTGCTTCATCATATTTGTAGACCCCTGCATGTTCCAGAATCTCGGCGAATTTCAAGCCAACTTCCTCTTGTACAATGGCAACGGCTTGTTCTTTGTCCAGTTTAGGACCAAACCGTTCAATCAATTCTTCCGCCCAGCCCAGATGTTTGTTCAACACATGATCAGAAGCTTTGGCGGCTTCAGCAAGTTTGGCATCTCCAGCGAGGATATCCGCGATACTGTCCAGTTCTTCTTTCAAACGACCTGGCAGGATGGCAAGCCCCATCACTTCGATCAGACCAATGTTTTCTTTCTTCAGATGGTGCATTTCACGGTGCGGATGGAAAATGCCTTCTGGATGCACATCATTCGTGCGGTTGTTACGCAAGACAAGATCCATCTCATAACCACCATCTGCACTACGACGAACGATTGGTGTTACCGTATTGTGTGGTACTTGTTCCCCGTCCACTTCACTAAACGCTTCGATATCCACAGTTGAATCACTGTAGACCTTCCACGCTTCATATACGGCGTTACCCGCTTCAAGCAACTCTGCAGGATCGTGTGAAGCCAGACGCATTACGGACATTGGCCATTTCACGAGACTCAATGTAAGTCCAGGTGCATCCGCATGGCGGAAGACTGCCTCTGGCTGTGCATTTTGAATGGCGAACGTATGACGTCCACCCTGGAAATGGTCATGTGTCAGGATAGAACCGCCCACGATCGGCAAATCCGCGTTAGATCCGATAAAGTAATGCGGGTACTCCCCAACAAAGGCAAGCAGTCTGCGCAGCGTATCCTTTGTCAGTTTCATCGGCACATGATCATGATGGAAAATGATGCAGTGCTCGTTGTAGTACACATACGGCGAGTATTGGAACAACCAAGGCTCGTTGTTAAGCTCCAACGGAATAACTCTCAGATTCTGGCGAGCCGGGTGATTCACCCGACCAGCGTAACCTACATTTTCACGACACAGCTGGCATTTTGGATATACCGGTGGCGGAAGCAATTTCGCCATGGCAATTTCCTTTGGACTTTTCTCCGGTTTTGACAGGTTGATAGTAATCTCCATGTCTCCATAGGCCGTGTCCTGTGTCCAGTAGACGTTCTTCGAGATCCGATCCATACGGATATAGTTGGAGTTAATCGACAAGTCATAGAATTGAGATGTGGCTGCCTCAATGCCTTCCGTCTGCTCCGTGTGGCGGAAGGCGCGTACCACTTCAGATGGGCGTGCCATCAGATGACCCATGATTTTGGCATCCAGCAAATCACGGAATGTATCACTATTTTCAGGAATGAGTCCAATGGAAAATCCATAATCGATCAACGTATCCAGCATAGCCTGTGGGCCATCGGGCACATTCGTGTCCAACTCGCCGGCATAAGGCTCTGAGAATCCGAATTGTTCCAGCAAGAGGTTGCGGCTATAATCCCAATCCGCTTCCTCGATTAATTGTTTCTGCAAGGCAAATGCAACCAGACGTTCAATGGCATGCAGTGCTTCCTGCTGCTCCGGTGTCCGCTCTGTGGCACCTGCTGCAATATGAGTCTGTGACATAAGGTGTTCGCCTCCTAGTTTTTTCCATAGCCGTCAGGACGTGATTGGTGCCAGCTCCAAGCGCTTTGAATGACATCTTCCAGATTGGTCCATTTTGGATTCCAACCCAGGACAGATCTTGCTTTTGCAGATGAAGCTACCAGCACAGCCGGATCACCTGCACGACGTGGCTCCTGTACAACCGGGATATCCAGGCCAGTCACTTTTTTAGCTGTTTCGATCACTTGTTTTACCGAGAATCCTGTACCGTTACCAAGATTGAACACATTACTGTTCTCACCTTTACGAAGATAATCTACTGCACGCAGATGTGCATCAGCCAAGTCGCTCACGTGGATATAGTCACGGATACATGTGCCATCTTCTGTTGCATAGTCGTCACCAAACACGGCGATGTGCGGGCGTTGTTTCAATGCTGTTTGCAGTACAAGTGGAATCAGGTGACTCTCTGGTTGGTGATCTTCACCAATTTTGCCGCTGTCATGAGCACCAGCTGCATTGAAGTAACGTAAGGAAACGTATTTGATATCCTGAACTTTATCGAACCATGACATCATGCGTTCCATCATCAGCTTTGTTTCGCCGTATACGTTGGTTGGTTCTGTACGATCACTCTCTTCGATTGGCACTTTCTCAGGCTCACCGTAGGTAGCTGCTGTAGAGGAGAAGACGATGCGGCGTACGTTCGCTGCATTCATCGCTTCCAACAGACAGAGTGTACCAAACACGTTGTTGTCATAATATTTAACCGGGTCTTTCATACTCTCGCCTACGAGTGAGTTGGCTGCAAAGTGAATGACTGCATCGATTGAATTCTCAGCGAACAGCTTCGCCAGAATTTCTTTGTCACGAAGATCCCCTTCATACAACTTACCGCCGAGCAACGCTTCACGATGCCCTGTCTGCAAGTTATCCAGTACAACAACCTCTTCCCCACGTTCCAACAATGCTGCTACCGTATGAGATCCAATATACCCTGCTCCACCTGTCACCAAAATTGCCATTTTACTTCGCCTCCTTCAATTCTTTGACACCATCACCTACACCGCATACATAGAAATCACCTTTGAGACGGGTACGCGCTTCATATGCAGCGCCCACTTCACTTACAAAACGCTCGACATCATTCTCATGCACAAGTGATACGGTACAACCGCCAAATCCTGCGCCAGTCATCCGAGCACCAAGCGTGCCTGGAATCCGCTGAGCTTCTTCAACCATAACATCCAGCTCATCACAGCTTACTTCGTACAAGTCACGAAGCGATTCATGAGAAGCGTTCATCAGCTTACCGAAGGTTTCCAGATCGTTACCCTGCAATGCTTCGACTGATGCGAGAACACGTGCGTTCTCTTCCACGACATGCTGCGCACGCTGCCTTACTTTCTCATCCTTGATCTGATCTTGTAGTGTTACGAACTGCTCTGGCGTCAATTGAGCCAGATAATTCAGTGCAGGCAGCTGTTCCTTCAAGATGGCAAGTGCCTGCTCGCATTGGGAGCGACGTTCATTGTAAGCCGAATCCACCAGCCCGCGGCGTTTGTTTGTGTTACCGATGACCAATTTGTAGGAGCCTGTACGGAAAGGAACCTTTTCGTACTCCAGTGTGTCACACATCAGCAGAATCGCGTGATCCTGAGCACCGTTTGCGACAGCGAACTGATCCATGATCCCACAGTTGACACCGACAAACTCATTCTCTGCCTTTTGCGACAGAAGCGCCAGTTGAACTGTATCAATATCCGCTACGCCCTCCAAAGACTGAATCGCGAATCCGGTGAGTACCTCCAGAGATGCAGATGATGAAAGTCCTGCCCCGTTCGGAATCTCCCCGTGGTACAGGAAGTCGTAGCCTTTTGTTACATTCACACCTTTGCCTTGCAGTTCAACCATGACACCAACAGGATAGTCGGTCCATTCTCCGGTTTTTTCCTTACCGATGGAGGAAGTGTCTAGTCCCCCTTCATAAGACATGTTCGTGGAAGCCAGTTGCAACTTGTTGTCCTGACGCTCACGAATGATCAATGTTGTTCCGAATTCAAGTGCTGCCGGAAGCACGTATCCACCGTTATAGTCAATGTGCTCACCGATCAGATTCACACGCCCAGGGGCATGAAATACACGGATGTCCGCTCCACTCTCTCCGTACTTCTCAATAAACTTTTGTTTCAATTCAGTTACGTTCACTGCTGGTGCACCTCGCCTCGTTGTTGTGGTTTTCTTAATGTTATTATATAAGAAAGCGGTGCCTCTTGTAATGCAACCATGTGTGTTTCATATGGATAAATGTGACCTTAAGGCGTATAATGATCGGAGCATCCCGGAAAGAAGGAAACGACCATGTCAGATCAATCCAACCCCAAGAAAGAATCCCTTGCATCTTCTAACGAAAAAATACAGGAATCACCTTCCGGTAAAAGCGGAGCACTCAGTTATTCGGTTGCCTCCAATCCGGTCTATTATGAACAAGGCGCACTGCATGTCCTGTTTGCCGGGGCAAGCCAGACCCTTCCGGGTCACGCCCTCGGTCCTAAATTGTTTGATTATTATCTGCTGCATTATGTAGAAAAAGGAGCGGGTACGTTCCGTACCGAATTGCACACCTACGAGTTATCCGCAGGTGATTGTTTCCTCATTCATCCCGGGCAACTGATAAGCTACCAATCCCATGCCCGCAACCCATGGCAATATCGCTGGATTGCCTTCACAGGCAGCCAGGCTGCCCAGCATGCCGAGGAGGCTGGATTCCGCCCGGAGAAGTCCGTTTTTCATGCTGGACCATCCTGTGGAATATCCGATTGGCTATCCGTGATGCAGGATGCTTTTGCCGAGCGCAAAGAAAGCTCCCATTTCACATCACTGGGTACGTTATATATGATTCTAGCCGAAGCACAGAATCACCTTTCGCAGGGTCAAACCTTAATTCCCGGTGAATCCTCCATCCGACGTACGGTGAAACAGATGATTCAATATATGTCTACTCAATATGCCTATCCTGTCTCCATTGAACAAATGTCAGCGAGTCTTGGATACAATCGTGCGTATCTATCTCGTATTTTCAAACAGGAAACCGGTCTTTCACCAGTCACCTATCTGCTAAAACTACGGATCGACAAGTCGCGCCAACTCCTGAGAGAACGCCCGGATCTGTCCATCGAACAGGTATCTGCATCGGTTGGACTGCCAGACGCGCTATATTTCTCCAAACAGTTCAAACGATTTCACGGTGAAGCGCCCAGCTTGTATCGAGAGAAAATACTGTCCCGACCACTACATCAGGGGTTGCAGCAGAATGCTCAACAAATCAAACGGTGAGCAACATAACGGACGGAACCACGTACGACAAAAAAAGGTGCATTCCGCCATTATGGCTAAGATGCACCTTTTACACTTTATTTATTTGTCATCAGGCTCCGGAGACAGGATGGATTCAATCCGTTCCAATTCCTCTGTAGAGAAATCCAGCTGACTGAGCGCAGCCACATTCTCTTCAATCTGGGAAGGACGACTTGCGCCAATCAGCGCGGAAGTTACCCTGCCATTACGCAGCACCCATGAGAGTGAAAATTGGGCCAAACTCTGACCACGGGCTGCTGCAATCTGGTTCAGCGCACGCACTTTGCGGAGCGTCTCTGGAGAGATGTTGTTTTCATTCAGGAATACCGACGGTCCTTTGGCACGTGAGTCTTCCGGGATACCATTCAAGTATTTGTTCGTGAGCACACCTTGTGCCAATGGACAGAATGCAATACTGCCTGTTCCATACTCATCCAGCACGTCCTGCAAACCATCTTCAATCCAGCGGTCCAGCAGCGAGTATTTCGGTTGATGGATTAACAGGGGCGTACCCAGACCTTTCAGAATTTCGGCAGCCTGTCTCGTCTGCTCTGCGGGATAGTTGGAGATCCCTACATAAAGGGCTTTGCCCGAGCGAACAATATGATCCAGTGCCATCATCGTTTCTTCCAAAGGTGTTTCGGGATCATAACGATGTGAATAGAAAATATCCACATAATCCAGGCCCATACGCTTCAAGCTCTGATTCAGACTGGATACCAGATTTTTGCGTGAACCCCACTCGCCATACGGCCCGGGCCACATATAATACCCCGCTTTGGTGGAGATCACCAGTTCATCCCGATAAGGTTTCAGATCCTGGGCCAGTACCTGTCCAAATAACTGCTCTGCCGAACCTGCCGGTGGGCCATAATTGTTGGCAAGATCAAAATGTGTAATACCCAGATCAAATGATCGGGTAATCATATTACGGCCATTCTCAGCATTATTGATACCGCCAAAATTATGCCACAGCCCCAGTGAAATCGCTGGCAGTTTCAAACCTGAACGTCCAACGCGGTTATATTTCATCGTTTCATAGCGAGTATCGCTTGCTACGTAGACCATTATGAATCCCTTCTTTCCCCAGGTTCCGCCTCTTGTATCCGGTCTATGCCGGAGAATGCGGTTATTCAGTCCATATGTTCAACCAAGAAGCTGGTCCACAATATTCATTACCTCACCAATC
Source organism: Paenibacillus sp. FSL M7-1414 (assembly GCF_038003195.1). Lineage (NCBI taxonomy): Bacteria > Bacillati > Bacillota > Bacilli > Caryophanales > Paenibacillaceae > Paenibacillus > Paenibacillus sp. FSL M7-1414. The sequence goes on from NZ_JBBOOS010000001.1 coordinate 5,346,332, forward strand.
GGCTCTGTAATCAGCAAATCAGCCCTGCTGTCGTAAGCGGTAGGTGTAGCGTTGAGCAGAACGGTATGTTTTCCCTGAAAATACGTAATTAACTGGGCCGCCGGATATACCGTCAGTGACGTGCCTCCCACGAGTAACAGATCTGCAGAAGACAGTGCATCAATGGAACGATACAATGTCGTCTGATCCAGCTCCTCTTCGTACAGCACCACATCCGGTTTGATCACACCACCACATGTGGTACAGCGAGGCACGGTATCTTTGGACTGTATAATATCATTTAGCGTATAAAACTGCTTGCAATCCATGCAGGCATTACGATGAATTGAACCGTGAAGTTCAAAAACATTGCTGCTACCTGCCTTCTGATGTAGTCCGTCGATATTTTGCGTGATCACTGCCTGAAGTTTTTCCGCCTGCTCCAGACGGGCCAATAGTCGATGACACCCATTCGGTTCAGCATCTGGATGAAGCATTTTGCCACGATAAAAATCATAAAAAATATCGGCATGTTGATCAAAAAAATGTCGGCTTAACAACTCTTCCGGTGGATAAGGCGAATGCTGCTCCGTCTGATACAGACCCGCAGCGGAGCGGAAGTCGGGAATCCCGCTTTCCGTTGAAGTCCCGGCCCCTCCGAAAAAAACAATCCGGGAGCTCTCCTGAATCCAGGCAGCCAGTTGTTCTGTTGCGTTCATCCTCTCTCCTCCTTTTATATCGTTCAATCAGGTCAGGGTGACTTATAAAATAACGCTTATCTCATTATAATGACGAATAATGGCATGGGCATCAACCAGGTGAGATCCTTGATCTAACTGCGGACAGTAACCCAGGGTATAGGATACCTCTGCGTGCCGCCCCATCTGCATATCCCCATTGCTGTCTCCAACTACAACGGCCTCCGCAGGATCGATATGTAATTCACGGCAAGCCAAGAGTGCTGCTTCTCTATCCGGTTTGCCCTGGGTCACCCGATCACAGCCCACAATGGATGTGAAAAAGGAACGAATCCCCATCCAATCCAGATGTGTTTCTGCTGCCGCTGTACTATCTGAAGTGACGACTGCCAGTGGTATGTCTGCAGCCCTGCATTTCTGCAAGAAATCCAGCAATCCTGACATTGGTTCAGCGGATTTGCGCTCTCTTACCGATCTCATGGCTACACTTGAAAATTGGCGTATCGTTGTGATCGCTTCATTCCATGGTATGCCTGCTGCATATAGCTGCCCAGCAAGCAATCCCGTGCACTCATCCACAGTCGCAATGGCAAGTGGGCCTTGCGGATCATATCCAACAATATGACCTTGCGGATTATGGGTAGTGCCCAGAACATGCTCCCGTTCAACTGTAAATGAAGCTCCGAGTTCATTCATACGTGATTGCAACTGATCCAGTAATGCCTCTGCCCACGGCCCCCATAGCTGAAGGAATTCCAGCAGTGTTCCATCTTTATCGAACAGGATCCCTTTACATGGGATCTGCGCTCCATTCACTTGAAGCATGGTCATCCATATCACCTCCATCAAGTTATGCTATTAATGCATACAGCCCTTAATGCAGAATAATTAAATCAAAACCTACTTGATGGTACTTAACCAAGCCAGCACCGTCTTGACCGTCTGATTCAGCTGTTCTTCTCCACTCACTTCCGGCTCGCCATCTCCTTTTTGATGACCATAATCACCGAACTGGGCGTGGTTTCCACCTTCAATGGTGTAATATACCGTGTCTTCTGGAAGATACATCCGTCCACTCTGATACTTCGTAGCATTCACGACTTCATCTTTAGTACCCAGAATAGATAAAGCAGGTATTCCAAGTGACTTTACGCTTCCTTTTTCATCCGGGTAAGATGCCAAGAAGAATATCCCGTGAAGTGCATCTGGATGTGCGGCTACATAACGTGCAGCCATGGACCCGCCGAGAGAGTGTCCACCCATAACAAATTGTTCGTCTGGATAGGCGGCCAGAATCTCATCTGCCAAGTTTGGCTTAAGCACTGCCAGGTTAACCGGCATCTTGGCAATTATGGTGTGATGACCCGCAGCTGCCAGCTCATGCGCAAGTGGTGCATAACTTTCCGGTTTCACCAGCCCACCAGGGTAGAAAAGCACACTTTTCCCAATCGGTTTATCTGGCACAAAATCTATCCAGTTCTCTTGTTCACTCACCGTCACCCGATTGGCTGTTTCCATAGCTGTTTGAGCTGTTTCCTGTGGACCGTATGGTGTGAATAATTTCCACGCAACAAATCCACATCCAATGACAATGAGCGCCAGAAGTACGAGCAGGAATTTCCCGATGCCCCTCTTCTTGCGCCCTGTATTATACCGATTTCTCAACGTTAATCACCTTTCTTCACTTCCGCAGGTGCCGCGGCTCACAGAATTGGGAGCCTTTGTTTATCAGGCTCCCCTTCTACGAATTGAAAAATATTATTCAGCCTTGGCCTTGCGGTAAGCATCCATATATTGTTCCGCTTTGCGACGGACATGACTCAGGTCACCCGTCTTCACAGCTTCCGATGTCAAGTCGGAGCCGATCCCTACAGCCACTGCTCCACCCTTGATCCAATCTCCCAGATTAGACAAGGATACCCCGCCAGTTGGCATAAAATTCGCCTGCGGCATAGGGCCCTTCATCGTTTTGATAATCGAAGGATCATACAGATTACCCGGGAACAACTTCACAATGTCCACACCGAGTTCCAATGCGCGTTGAACATCAGCAATCGTCATCACACCCGGCAGAATCGGAATTCGATACAGGTTGCAGATCTGAACCGTATCCGGGTTCAGGGAAGGTCCGACTACAAACTCGGCACCAGACATGATAGCCGCTCTTGCCGTTTGCGGTTCAAGCACCGTTCCCGCACCAATAATCGCGAATTTCTCTGGATCTTGTGTGTTCCAATGGTATACACGGCTTAATTTTTCAATGGCTTTGAGTGCACTGGGTACTGTCATCGTAATCTCGATAACTTTAATGCCACCCGCAATCGCTTGCTCGGCCATGGCAATGACTTGATCAGCAGAATCTGCACGCAGAACTGCCACAACCCCATTGTCCGTAATCTTTTGCAACAGCTGAAGCTTCTTCATTTCATTCTCTCCCTTGTCAATGTGGTGGTTGTGTATACAAGCCTTACATTTAAGAACGAAGATGAGCCATATATGATTTCAGCAGCGACTAACGCTCAACATGAGCAACGTTGTTCAGCTTGGCCTCGACCTGCCCCCACGTCGGGAGCGCCTCCCAATCGCCAACAGCCTGTATAACCATGGAACCGGTCAAATTGCCGAGACGGGTTGCTTCCTGCGGGGAGTATCCTTTTAATATACCCGATAAAAATCCCGCGCAGAATCCGTCTCCTGCTCCTACCGTATCCAGAACATTATCCGCCTTAAAGTACGGAACTTCAGTTAGGGTACCATTCGCCAATACGTAGGTCAAATCAGGGCCACCCTTCACGATGCACACAGCATTCATGGCAGATAAACGCTCAAGTACTTTTTGATCATTTTCTTCGTTATATAGAAGTTTCATCTCGTCCAGACCCGGTAAAAAGTAGTCCGCCAGTTCAGCTAAACGCAGTATAACCGGACGGGCCTCATCCGCAGACCATAGTTTGAGACGCAGATTTGGATCAAAGCTTACTTTCACCCCTGCCTGTTTGGCAATATGTATGGCAGCCTCTACCGTAGCAAGTCCGGACGGGCTTATCGCTGCCGTTATACCCGTAACGTGCAATATCTTCGCCCCGGCAATATAGTCAGGATCCAGATCATCAGGTGTGATCGCACTTGCAGCAGATAGCTTCCTATAATAATGCACCGAGGCTTTCCCGGAAGCGTTCTCACGAATCATCAAACCAGTGGGCTCGTGATCACTCAACCTTACCCTGGATACATCTACGCCTTCACCGCGAATGGCTTTCAGAATCATACTGCCGATAGGATCATTGCCCAAGCGTCCAAACCAACCACTGGTATGCCCCAGGCGGGATACGCCAATAGCCAGATTGCTCTCAGCACCCCCGAAAGACTTGTCCAGTGTGGCTGCATATTCCAGCCCTCTTGTATCCTTGGCAGTCAGCAGACCCATACTCTCCCCAAACGTAATAATTTCCGGGCTTGGATAGGGACTCGTTGACATGATTTCTTCCCTCCTTATAGTTACATTCCCTCATCTTCTTTTTCTATTGTCATCCTCTATGCAACCGTTGTCAATCCCGTTGCGTTCATTTTGTTGTCACAGCTTTGAGAAAAGATAACGCTTACTAATGTGAATTAAATCACAATAGATAATGCACATCCATATTACCCTTATTACAGATGCAAATGACCTGGCAACCAGGGTCTATAAGGGGGCTACACCATGAAAAATCAGACACTGATCCGGGATGATCAGGAATCTTTCTTTTACAATCTGCGCTTTATGCTTATCGTCTGTGTCCTTGCTGGTAATGCACTTGAACCACTCATTACACGTTTTGCAGGAGCGGAAGCTCTGTTCCTGTGGATATATACGTTTCACATGCCACTCTTTGTATGGGTAACAGGGTATTTTGCGACACACTCACTCCAGGGTGAATCTGGGCGAAATGTCATGAAGCAGATTGCACTACAGTATGTACTGTTTCAGTCCTTATACGCATTGATGGACTTTACCGTATTCCACACACCCCATATGCGGCTATCCTTCTTTGCACCTTACTTGCTTTTATGGTTTCTCGCGAGTCATTTCTGTTGGCGACTGTTGCTTCGTCTGACGATTTCCTGGAAACCGATATATCGGCTGATTGGATCGATTGCGCTCGGTATAATTGCCGGGTATTTGCCCATCGACGGGTTCTGGCTCAGCTTCAGCCGTACGTTTGTATTTCTGCCGTTCTTTGTCATCGGTTATGACTATGGAGCAACCATCCGTTCACGTTTATTATCCGGTTGGGGGCGAAAAACCGCAGCCATCCTCTCTGCTGCACTGTTGGTATGGATCGGGTATGGGGGTTTGAATATTTCAACCGGATGGTTACTCGGCAGCATGACGTACGCCGAATTGGGTCACCACGAATGGTATGCCGGCATCTTCCGACTTGGAGTCTACCTATTGGAGATCGCATCGGCAGCACTGTTCTTGGCCTGGGTACCTTCCTTGACTTCCAGACTGACGGACCTTGGACGACGCACACTCTATGTATTTCTGCTGCATGGGTTTCTCGTTCGTCTCGCGATCTGGTCCGGAGTCTACAGTTATATGGGAAGCTCGGCGTATATTCCAGTCATACTTGTCATCGCCGTACTCTTCGCAGTCACACTGGCTCTGCCGGCTGTACGCCACACGTTCAAACCCTTAATTGAACCGGATATATCCCGCTTTTCTTTCAATCGTCATGAGGTGTTTAAACGGTCGGCCTAATGCTCTGACGGATCTCTTCACCATCGATTCTATCCTAGTGAATTGTTTCAGGCTGGAAATAAGGTGGTAAATTAGGGATACGCGCTACAAAAAACAACTTATCGTTGTAAGGAGTGATTTGTAATGGCACGTCAACAGACGTCAGAACACAAGATGAGCCGTGAGGAAGCTGGCAGATTAGGTGGCAAAGCGACTTCCAAGAACCATGACCGAAGCTTCTACCAGATGATTGGAAAAAAAGGTGGAGAAGCGACTTCAGATGCCCATGACACTGACTTTTACAAGCAGATTGGTCGCAAGGGCGGCGAAGCAACCTCCGAAACTCATAATAAGGAATTCTATCGTGAGATTGGACGCAAAGGCGGAAGCAACTAATTAATTCCGCTCGCCACATCGAAACATGATCATAGCTTTCCCGTAAATCAAGAAGTCTAATTCCATGAAAATGGTTTGAGGCTTCTTTCTATTGATTGTAGAAATATGACGACGGTTGTGATAGACTCAATAGAAAAACCGGGTGTTCACGGGTTTAAAGCAGCAAAGAATTTCACAAACTACGGGGAGCTCGACACCGGCATGCCGGTCCTTTTTTTTAGAGTACGGATGAAATTAAACGACAGATGCACTGCCATTTACTTTTCCATTCATGTTGCTCAATATTATATATTTGGGGGGAATACACCATGTCAGCCAAGAAGATGCGTTCCGATATGATCAAAAAAGGTTTTGACCGTGCACCACACCGGAGTTTGCTCCGCGCAGCGGGCGTTAAAGAAGAGGATTTCGGCAAGCCGTTTATTGCCGTATGTAACTCATACATCGATATCGTGCCCGGCCACGTCCACCTTCAGGAATTCGGTAAAATTGTAAAGGATGCTATTCGTGAAGCCGGTGGCGTTCCATTCGAATTCAACACCATCGGAGTAGATGATGGTATTGCCATGGGACACATTGGTATGCGTTACTCGCTGCCAAGCCGTGACATTATCGCGGATTCCGTGGAAACCGTTGTATCTGCACACTGGTTCGACGGCATGGTATGTATCCCGAACTGTGACAAAATCACACCAGGCATGATGATGGGTGCGCTTCGCGTAAACATCCCTACCCTGTTCGTAAGTGGTGGACCAATGAAAGCTGGTCGTGACAGCAATGGTAAAGCTCTTTCCCTGACTTCCGTATTTGAAGGTGTAGGTGCTTACCAAGCAGGTAAAATCGATGATAAGAGCTTGCTTGAACTTGAACAGTTCGGCTGTCCAACATGTGGATCATGTTCCGGTATGTTTACGGCAAACTCCATGAACTGTCTGGCAGAAGCGATGGGACTGGCTATGCCAGGTAACGGAACCATCCTTGCCGTTGCTCCTGAGCGTCGTGAGTTTGTTAAACAATCCGCTACCCAATTGATGGAACTCATCAAAATGGACTTGAAACCACGTGATATCGTAACTGTAGAAGCGATCGATAATGCGTTTGCACTGGATATGGCGATGGGCGGATCTACGAATACAGTACTGCACACGCTGGCACTGGCTCATGAAGCAGGTATCGAGTATCCAATCGAACGTATTAATGAAGTAGCGAACCGCGTTCCGCATCTGGCGAAACTTGCGCCTGCTTCCGATCTTCACATCGAAGACGTTCACAATGCAGGCGGCGTAAGCGCAGTGCTGAACGAATTGCTCAAGAAACCAGGCGCAATTCATGGAGATTGCATTACGGTAACAGGTAAAACGATCCGTGAGAACGTTGAAGGAAAAGAAATTCAGGATACAAATGTCATTCATCACCTGGATAACCCGCATTCCGAAAAAGGCGGCCTGGCTGTATTGTTTGGTAACCTTGCACCACAAGGCGCTATCATCAAAGTTGGTGCAGTTGATGCTTCGGTTGGCGGATACCACAAAGGTCCTGCCATCTGCTTTGACTCCCAGGAGCAAGCGCTTGAAGGTATTGCTAACGGCAAAGTAAAAGAAGGACATGTTGTTGTTATCCGTTATGAAGGACCAAAAGGCGGACCAGGTATGCCTGAGATGCTGGCTCCTACTTCCCAGATCGTAGGTATGGGATTGGGTGCCAAAGTTGGTCTGATCACCGATGGACGCTTCTCTGGAGCATCCCGCGGAATCAGTATCGGACATATCTCTCCGGAAGCAGCTGAGGGTGGTCCAATCGCCTTTGTTGAAGAAGGAGACATCATCGAGCTGGATCTGAACAACCGTATCATCGAATTGCACATCAGTGACGAAGAGTTTGAACGTCGTCGCGCAGGTTGGAAAGGCTTTGAACCAAAAGTAAAAACTGGTTACCTGGCTCGTTATTCCAAACTGGTTACGAACGCAAGCAACGGTGGCGTACTGAGTATCTAATTCACTAATAAATAAAGGGTTGCTCTTCTGCCAAATCTGGCGAAGGGCAACCCTTTTCTTTTGCTGGTAGGTGTGATCAGTCCGTTTAGTTCCGCTCTGGCAGTATCTCTTGTTCAATTAACAACGATTCATCTCTGGATTCTTCTACCGTTGCTGCTACCTGCATCGTATGTTGACCGTAACGTTCCAATAATAGATCCAGCGGCATGGCAATCATCTTGGGTACCAGTTGTTCATTACGCTGTTTCAAACGTTTGGTTCCTGCCGGGTGGATTACACTTAACAGCAGCTTCAAGTATACTTTGGATGCAGCACTGAACGGTCCAGGAGGCAAGTCTTGTATGGTAAATCCGAATTTTTCTGGGCCTCTGTTAATCATGCTCACACCGTATATCGCCTTGGCAGAGCGTAACTCAGGTTCGAGTGCCACCATGCGTGCCAGATCCGGCAATTGCTGTTCCATCGTCCGAATCATGCGAATAGCCAAATGCATACTGGAACGTGATGTCACTCCAAGTTCAAACAACTTCTGATTGTCAAAATGTAGCTCTATTACCGGATCTCCATTTTGAATGACATGGCCATCATTCATCTCCACTCGTGCTCCGTGATATACACGTGATCTGAAGTGCAGCATTGGGTCCTCTGGCGAAGCCGTCCGTAGATGATATACCCAGTGGAACAACTTCTCCCAGCCCAGCCATAAGGCAACAACGATTCGTTTCCATAGCTTCAGTGGTGTCTGTAATTGCGTTTTGTTCTGAGATTCGCTCACTATGATACCTCCCATCAACGTATCAACGCGTACGCTTTGCAGGCCTAGCCGTTCAGCTTCCTGTAATACGACTTCCAGCGCCTGAAGCATCTGCTCCGGCGCGTGTGCATCAGCACCAAGGGTCGTTCCTCGATCATGCAGCAGCATGACCTCTCCGCCTCTCAGTTCCTTCAGCATCCGTTCGGTCAATCTCTGGGCACCTACTCGGCTTCTCCAGTCTTCAAACATGGAAGACCACAGTACAATCTTTCGTTCTTTCTTGCTGAAAAAATCAAACAAATTCATAATCCCCCACGGTGGACGATAATAACAAGTCTTCACGCCGGTTACTTCATGAATAATCTGATCTGTTCGCTGAATCTGATCGCGAACGGTACGTGGCCGCATGAGCCAGTTCGTCTTGTGAATATAATTATGAATGCCAATAAGATGACCTTCCTCATGTATGCGCTGTATGAGTTCAGGATGACTCGCTGCATGTTCTCCAACGACAAAAAATGTGGCTTTTGCCTGATGCTGACGAAGCAGATCGAGCAGTCTTGGCGTATAATGTGGATCTGGCCCATCGTCAAACGTTAACGCAAATTGTGTATCACTTCTTCCCCGTCGAAATACACGAAAACCAAAAAGCCTACTGATCAAACTTGGAATAAAGGCGTAAAAAGATGAAAGATACAATAACCACAGTAAAATACTATGAAGTATCGTTGTCATGTTGCAAGCTCCCCACTTCTCCTGCTGAATTACGGTGCACTATGGCACTATCTAAAATAAACCGCCTTTAATTTTATCATAGTTCAGACTTTTCTTGAATCCTGTTTTCCCAAAAAGATAGCTATCGTGTACAATAAATACAATCTAATTATTGCCATCAAAGGAGCCATGTCCATGCTACCGCTTTACAAAAAATACGGGCGAACTGTCTTTGACATCGCATTGCTCGTATTAACCGTGTATGTGATCATGTACGGTTTCAGTCAATTATACCATGTGGCTGCACCGGTCTTTCTATCATTCATTGTGTATTGGATGATTGAACCGCTGGCCAAATTTTTACATCGCAAAGGATTGCCCAAGACGCTTGGAGCCGCCATCTCCGTCTTGTTGTTTCTTGCATTGATTGTCGCTGCCTTTTTTGGGGTAGGCCTGATTATCATTTCACAAATTTCCAATCTTCAAGATAATTTTCCCGTATACATTGAAATGATACAACGTGAATTCACCAATCTGGTGTTATTCATTCAGGACAAGTCAGACGCTCTCCCTGATGGAGTTATGGAAAAAGCGAATGATTATTTTGCAACGCTGACCGGGTTCCTGTCCAAATGGGTAACTAGCGGAGCGCAATTCGTCGTAGGTTTCCTCAGTTCATTCTCTTCGTTTATTACGAACTTCGGAATTGCGATTATTCTGGCATTTTTCCTCAGTATCGAGATTGAATCCTGGCGCAAGTTCGCCCGTGCGAAAACGCCCAAAACATTAAAGTTAGCTATTGAATTCATGCGTAATCACGTGTTCAAGACAATCCGCTCGTATCTGAAGGCACAGATGATCATGATGCTCATTACGTTTGTATTGATTTATGCAGGTTTGTTGATTTTGGGAACCTCTAATGCCTTTACCATCGCAGCAGTCTGTGCGGTTTTTGATCTGGTACCATTGCTTGGCGTTCCTGTTGTATTTATTCCATGGATCGTCTACTTATTCATTATTGGCAATAGTAGTCTGGCGATTGGCCTGATTGTGATTCTGGCAGTAACGATGCTGACACGGCAGTTGCTGGAACCGAAAATATCGGGTAACTCGATTGGTGTATCTTCGGCGTACTTGATGCTTTCGTTTATGCTGATCTCCCTTTCGATCTTTGGCCTGGCTGGCGTAGTGTTATCTCCAGTGCTTCTGATCCTTCTGAAAGAATTGTTACAACAAGGATACTTGCAAAAGTGGATTCACCTGCCAAAAGATGAATTTGAGTCCTCTCCATTAGTCATGGACCCACCCGTTAATAAGGCCTCATCGAATTCTGCCGAATCTACTGTACAACGTCCCGTTCCTGCGAAGGATCATGAGGACTCCGCCAAATAGTCCATCACCTTCCTGAAGAGAGCCGTCGCCTGATGTTGGCTGTCAGGAGAGACATTTTGAACAAGAACAGCAACAGCATATTGGGGTTGTTCTACCGGTCCATAACCAATGAACCATTGATTGTTGCGCTTCTCTCCATGTTTCTGTACCTGAGCTGTACCTGATTTCCCTGCAACATGCCACCGTGCACGCTGCAGGGATTTTCCTGTTCCCTCACGGACTACCTTATTCATCCAGGATAACAGTTTATGCGCTGTTACGGGAGCAATCTGTCCTGATGCTGAAGGTGAATCATGCAAGGGCATCTCCAGCATGGTGCCACCATCCGCATATCGGATGCGCTTAACGAGACGTGGGGCACTAACCTTTCCATCATGTAACAGTGTAACGATCAGATTGGCAGCTTGCAGCGGTGTGACCAAGACATCTCGCTGACCAATTGCTGTCTGTATTTTTGCACCTTCATCAGCAGAAGAAACAGCCTCTGTTCTCACAAGCCCGTGATCCTCATGATCAAAGTGTCGTAACACAGGCATTCCTGCCATCTGCTTCCCTTCCCAGCCAATCGGACGCGCGAGTCCCAGACGATCAGCCGTGTTCTCCAGTTGTTCCATACTCAGCCTGCGCGCCGTTTCTGCGAATACGATGTTGCAAGACTCAGCGAATCCTTGCTCCAGATTCAAGTCTCCATGACCATGCTCCTTCCAGCAAGACAACCCATATCTTCCGTACTCACCACCACAATGGAATTCTTCTCCGTTAGAAACGGCATGATGCTCCAAAGCAGCAGCCGCAGTGACAATTTTGAAAATGGAACCCGGTACGGCTCCCTGTACTGCACGATTCCCCCAGGCCGATTCTTTAGGGTCCACATGTTGTGGCTGATAGAAAGGACGGGAGATCATGGCGCGAACATCTGCGTTAGCGGCATCTAACACAACAATGGCCCCTTCTTGTAATCCAGATTCTTGCGTCAACTCCTCCAACCCACGCTGTAACTCAGCATCCACAGTGGTTTCTACACGTAAAGGATAATGGCTATTGGCTGGTGCAATGACGTGCGGCTGAATACCAGGGATAATCTCCCCACCACCCGAGACCATGCGTGATACAAGCGTAGGGCCAATTCCCCTTAACAGCGGTTCAAGTGTCCTCTCCAGTCCAGCTGCTCCTGCTTTCATGGCAAATGGCTGTTTCACTTCATCCTGATGCCCAGTTAGAACTTTGGAGGACTCAGGCTGTTCAGCCAGATATCCCATCCACTGCATTCCTGTATGCCCATGAAGATACCTTGTCATCATCGGATAGATGCCAGCTCCTTGCAGGTGCAAACTACGTAGGCGCTCCACCTGGGCAACGGTCAAATGAACAGGCTGATGTGTACCTGCTGTCCAAAAATGAGGTATACTTTCCTGTTTCCATTCCTTCTTCAATTGATCCGGATCGGTATGTAATATAGCTGCCAACTTTATCATCTCGGAGCCTTCTAATGCCCCATCCTTGCGTAATTTCTCTAATGGACTTGCCTTTGGAAAAAGAACCAGTCCCCATTGCAGCTTACCGGTCAACGCCTCACCCTTGTAATCCGTAAATTGTCCCCGCCCCGGGTCAAGTATCACCCCGCGTTCACGCTGCAATACAGACATTTCACGTACCGTTCGGTGAAATCCAGGCATCGTCTGATTCACCTGAACGATCTGAACCCATCCCAATCGTAATATAAGCAATCCAAAGACAAGAGTTAGAAGAATACAAGTTATATAGATTCGCCGTTTCGCAAGGAGATGCATCCCAATCTCACCTTTTGTCGTTTTGACATATTATTGCTGATATGGCTTGGAATTATCCGGTAAACAAAAAGAAAGCCTGTCCCATGTGCGGGACAGGTTCTCCTCATTTCAACCTTGGCTTGTTACACCGTAAAGCGTGACAAGGTTTCTTTCAGTTCAGTAGAAACATTCTCCAGTTTGCCAGACAGATTGACCAGCTGGTTACTGATATTTTGCTGTTCACTGCTCAAGGAAGCTACTTCTTGGGACGTTGCAGAAGATTCTTCAGCTACAGCGCTGACATTGCTCATGGCTTCAGACAACGTACCTTGAGATTTGTTCAAATCTCCAATAGAACCTGTCACCATGCCCAGACGTTCCACAAAGGCACCCATCTGTTCCTGTACGGAAGCAAAGATGACGTTGGTGTCTTTAACCGCATCCATCTGTTCTTTGAATAACGGATAGGCTGCCGACAAAGCATCCACGGTCTCATTCATTTCAGTCATGATTTTGTCTGTAATCTCTCCAACCATCTCAATGGATTGTCTGGATTGAGCCGCGAGCTGACGAACCTCATCAGCAACCACCATGAATCCGCGTCCGGCTGCACCGGCACGTGCTGCTTCAATGGTTGCATTCAAGGAAAGGATATTTGTCTGTTTCGTTATGTTTTGCAGCACTTCAAGCACTTTCAGAACAGAGGAAGTGCTCTCTTTCAGCGAATCAACCTTATTCATCAGTGCACCAATCATTTCTTCTGTCTTCTGGGTTTTGGTCATCAACTGATTCAGATGTTGTGTTCCTGTCTGACTGGACTTCTCTACATGACGAGCAGAATCACCCATCTGTTCATTAGCAGCGATTACACTCTGCATCTGACGAGAGATATTGTCAGTTAATTCATTGCCACGTTCCGCTTCGGTTGCCAAACTGCCTGCACCGCCTGCGATCTCTTCTGTAGCTACAGCAATCTCCGAAGCAGACACAGCCGTTTTCTTGGATGCACTGCTCAGCTCAGTGGCCGTATCCAATACTTCCTGTGCAGAACGATTGGTTTGTTCAACCAGCTTAGTGATCTGCTCCATCATCAGATTGAAGGCGGTCGAGAGCTGACCAATTTCATCTTGGGAGCTATATGGTGTACGAACTTTAAGATTACCTTTCGCACCTTCCTGCATCAGGTCTTTCAATTTGCCGAGTGGACGAGCGATCATACGCACCATCCAGATCCCGATCAATACTGCAATCCCCGCATCAATTAGCGCCATCCACAGGGTCAGAGTCAGAATGCCTTTTGCGTCCTGAACCAAAACAGAGGTAGGTATCATACCAACCAGTTTCCAACTGGATGTATCCATCGTACTGTATACAGCCAGCATTTCCGTAGATTTGCCATCTACCGTATACTCCGTATTTGTACTACCTGCTGGTTCGGTCAACTCTTTGACAAATGCAAGCTCTGTTTCTTGTCCTGTACGATCCGAGATGGAGGATGCAACCACTTTATTATCCGGAGCAATTAGTTGAAGAATAGCTCCTGGCCCAAGATCAAGCGATTTCAATTGTTCCTCCAAAACTTCCAGTTTCAGTTCAATAACCAGAACATACGACTGAGTCGTCCCCTGCAAGTTTTTCATGGAACGTGCAATTTTAAACGTTGGCGTTGAGCCATCTTCTTTGACCTCTGTTGGAAGCCAGCGATAACCGCCCGCCTCAATTAACTCACTGTACCATGCTTCCTGGCGAATGCTGCCCATGGATGAACTGTTGCTGCCGGTACCCATAATGGACTTTGTATCGTCCGTAGGTACCAAATAAATCGCTTCCATAGATTTATTTGTAAATGCAACATTGGACAGTTGCTTGTTGATTGAACTTGAGTTCACGAATGTATCATACGCAGTCAAATTCGTATCTGACATTTTTTGTAGCAAGGACTGCATTTCCGGATCAAAGAAAATCTGTGTGGATGTATCCACAAATCTCTCCAAAATAATGTCCATTTTTTGTTTGGTCTGATCAATGGTCTCCTGATTGGCACGCGAGGCATTTTTCTCTATCGTACCTTTCGCCTTCGAATAGGATAATAGACCTAAACTTACTACAAAAATCATAATTCCCGCAAAAAAGATTAAAAACAGTTTAACCCCTACGGATTTAACCGGATTTGCCTTCTTAATCTGTTGGAAAGAAGACCCTCCAAGGTTTTTCCAATCCCGGTTTTTAAATTGTTTCTTCACCCAATCAGTCTTGATCCAGCCCAGCTTCAATTTACTACGGTCAAACTTAAGTAATTTTTTCCCATTCCCTGTAATTTTACTTTTACCTACTTTTTCTTTCTTCACTTTCTGAACCTGCTCAGGGTTAACCTGCTCGGATTTTATCACTTGCTCCCCACTGTCTTTCTGCTTCTTTTGAACCATTCCCATTCACCTGCCAGTTATTTACTTGTTGGATTTTTCTTTCTCTCCCCTATAAATATGTAGTATTCGACAGCTTTCTTCGTTCCCCTTTCACTTTCCAGAAATATTTTACAACTTTATTCCTATTTTTCTATAAAAAAAAGACCCCCATCTGCCGATAAACGGAGGTCCCCATGTAAATTTCATAACACTATGTTGTTAAATCATAATACAATATTGACACATTGTAGGTATTTGAGCCTACTTCTTTTTTCTCATCATATCGAAGTACGAAACCGGTTGATCTACCTTCATTTTAATCAGTTGCAACGGGTGACGAGCAGCATCTAGAACATTGCCTTCTTCATCCTGTATTTCACCGACGACCTGTTTGAAAAAGTGACCTCCCGGACCGAAAAATTCGATTTCCTGTCCTGGTTTGAAGTGATTGCGCTGTTGAATGGTTGCCATTCCTGTTTCAGCATCATACCCCATGACCAATCCAGCAAAGTCAAAAGGTACGGCCTTTTCTTCCGGTTCATAGATATGATCTTCATGGTCTGGTGTATCATAGAAAAATCCGGTATTCAGCGGGCGATTCGCCGCTTTGTTCATTTCTTCAACCCATTCAGGTTTCAGAACATAATTTTCCGGGTCTGCCATATAGGCGTCAATGGCTTGACGGTATACGTTAACCACGGTTGCCACGTAGTGGATCGATTTCATACGTCCTTCGATCTTGAAACTGTCCACACCCACATCAATCAACTCGGGAATATGGCCAATCATGCACAGATCCTTTGATCCCATGGAGAATGAATTATCCTGTTCCTCGAACAGGGGAAGCTGGTTCTCACCCAGTTTGAATGGTGCAGGTGCCTTCATCTGCATGTCCTCTTCGCTGACCCACACCGTATCTTCTCTCGCATCCTCGAACAGATCATACTTCCAGCGACAAGATTGGCAACAGCCGCCCCGGTTGGAGTCCCGATCCGTAAAATGGTTGGAGAGAACGCAACGTCCGGAATACGAGGAACACATCGCCCCATGAATAAAGGCTTCAATTTCGATATCCACATTGGCCTTGATTTCTTCAATCTCTTCAAAGCTGGTCTCACGTCCGAGAACAACACGTGGAAGTCCTTCATCTTTCCAGAACTTCACGGCTTGCCAGTTGAGTGTGGATTGTTGAGTACTTAGATGTACCTCAAGGCCTGGCACAGCACGAAGCGCTACTTCAATAATAGCCGGATCAGCTACGATGATCGCAGAGATTCCCGCATTATAGAGGTTTTGCAGGTACGTTTCGATACCCTCAACATCCTCATTATGTGCATAGATGTTCGTCGCTACGAACACTTTGGCTCCATACTTTTTGGCAAACTCCACACCTTCACGCATCTCTTCAAAGCTGAAGTTATCCGCGTTGGAACGCAGTCCATAGGCTTGTCCACCGATATATACGGCATCTGCACCGTAATGGATTGCAAATTTCAGTTTTTCCAGATTACCCGCCGGAGCTAGCAACTCCGGTTTGTCCAGACGGTTACGTTTCCCCGAGAACTTCCGCTGTACCGCCACTGTTTCCATTCTGTTCACCTCGTCTATTAATACACTTGTTCTTTATAGAAAAATCCAAACGACAATTCACGTTCAGGGTCCTGTAACTTCCGCACCTCAGCGAGCCACTCTTCAGAGAACGCATATGCATCAGCATCGGCTATATAACTGTCAATCGCTGTCCGATATGCACGTACAACAGCTTCATTGTAGGTGAGTGATTTTAACATACCTTCAATTTTGAAACTGTGCACACCCGCCTCCATCAACAGATGAAGATCTTCGAGGATACATATATCCTCTGAGCTCATAATGTGTGTACCGTTAATGTCCTCGTAGATCGGGAATTTCTCATCCCGACGTTCAGCCTCGATCAGGAACAATCCCCGTTCTTTGCCCAGATGTCCCTCAACCGGCCGCCCTTGATGAGCCATGTAACTTTGTACCAGACTGCGCTTGGAATGATAAATATTCGTCATACCATGCACCTGAACCTGAGCTTCCACCTTCAGAAAAGGGACCATTTCCGTCAACTCGTCCATATTCAACTCACGGGCAAGCACAACACGACTAGCTCCCTTGGTTCCCCAATAGTTGGCCGTCGCATAGTTCGTTGAAGTCATCTCCGCATTCCAGTGCAACTTCACATGTGGCGCGTATTCCTTCATGGTAGCCAGCACGGATGGATCATTAAACTCCACACCATCAATACCGATTCTGCCAAGTGCTTGAACATATTCAGGCAATTCTTTCAACAGTTCGTTGGACATCAGATTAGTCATGGATACATACACACGCGCCTGATGTTTGGCTGCAATGGCAACCACCTCTGCTGTCTCTTCCACGCTAAAGCTGCCTGGAAGACGCATGCCGAATCGATCATCTCCAATGACCAGAGCATCTGCTCCAGCCTGGAGCAGCACTTCTGCCTCTTTCACATTCGCTGCTGTAACGAGCAGTTCATGTTTCTTACTCATATAATCCCCTCCGCTTATTGCGCAGCCTTACTTTTGGCTATATTTTGCTGGTGTTCCTTATACGTTTTGGCAAATAGATGTCCAGACGAGCCATCCTTTTTTGTCACATAGAACAGATACTCCGAAGCTTCCGGATTTAGCGCTGCCTCAATGGACGGAAGACTTGGACTGGCAATTGGACCGGGTGGCAAGCCTTTGTTCAGATACGTATTATAGGGACTTTTCACCTTTAGATCCTTGAAAAACAATCGTTCCTTCGGTCTGTCGAGCAGATATTGCACGGTAGCATCAATCTCCAGCTTCATATCCTGATTGATCCGATTGTAGATTACACCTGCAACCAGAGCACGTTCCTCGTCCACTACAACTTCTTTCTCCACGAGTGACGCGATCGTCAGCAGTTCATGTAGGGAAAGGTTCTTTTCCTGGAGCTTGGCTTCCAAATCAGGAATGGAATTAATCTTGGTCTGGAATTCTTCCAGCATCCGTTGCATCACATCATGCGTGGAACTTCCCTTTTTCAGCTCATACGTCTCCGGGAATAGATACCCTTCCAATACGTAGCGAAGTTCTTCATCCACTGGAATGTCTTTGATGATATCTACATCAAAGGCCGAAGGATCATTGGCCAGCTTGATGAATTCATCCCGATCTACAACATGCTCATAAGAAAGCTTACCCGCCATTTGCAGAACGTTATAACCCTCCGGAATCGTAAATTTCACCATTTCTTCCGGTACAACTTCACCACTACTCAGCTTGCTAACAATCTCATCATATGTCACGCCAGGATTCATTGAATATGTACCCGCCATGAAATTAGAACCTAGTTTCTTCCACTTTAAATACCCTTTGAAGGTTAACCCGCTTCGGATAAGGCCTTCTTCTTGAAGCTGATCCGCGATTTTCGAAGTTCCCGATCCGCTCTTAATCTCGAATACGACCGGTTCTGTAGAAGCTTCCACAGGACGCATCATACTCCACACGTAACCGCCTGCGCCTCCGACAAGAACTACAATGATAAGCAGTATGACTACAATTGCTTTCCCTTTCAAAAAAGAAACAACTCCTTTACACAACCAAAAAGAGCGGACTTCTCCGCCCTCCCGGTTTCTTCAATTTGAAGCTGATTTAATCTTCGTCAATGGGGAGTGTACACTCATCATACAGTTCCGAGATGTTCTCCCACTCATCATCATCGTCGATCGTAACTAACTCTGGCATGATCTGGTCTTCACTTCCAGGTGATACCCGCAGAAGTTCAACCTCGTCATAAGGTCGCAACGAACTGCGGAGCACCGCGTACTGCTGACCGTTCACTTCGAACTCAGCCAACAAGTCATACGGTTGTGATTTACCGTTCTCTTCCTCGAGCTCAACATGAGCACCGAATGCCAGACGCAGTGAATCTGTCCATTTCAGGTCTTTGCGGCTATATTCCGTCATTTAGTTCGCTTCCTCTTCATCTTCAGCAAGAAATGTATTAAACGTCTCCTCGACGATATCCCATTCGGCATCATCTTGGATGACGAAAAGTTTAATATCGTCGCCCTCTTCTTCATAACGGAATGCATATACATCCGTTTCGCCATCTTCAGGTTCAACCGGAGCAACCATCATGTACTTGGCCTCCGAACCATCTACTTCAAACTTCATGATGACTTCAAATTCCTCTTCATTACCCTCGTCATCCGCAATGTAAATAATTTCCGCTTCTTCTTCCATACCCAGTTGATCTTCAGCCATTGTTGATCCCCCTCACCTTCTACTATTGGCATCCAAATAATTTTGCAAAATCAAGCTTGCGGCCATTTTGTCCACAACCTGCTTGCGTTTTTTCCGACTGACATCCGCTTCAATCAGCGTACGTTCTGCTGCCATGGTTGTCAGCCGTTCATCCCAAAGGTGAACAGGTAAATTCAGTTCATCCCGCAGGCGATCGGCAAAAGCAATGCATATCTCACCGCGCGGTCCTACGGTGCCGTTCATGTTTTTGGGAAGTCCGACTACGATCTCACTAATCTCATGCTCACGCACAAGTTCGGCAATCCGAGCGAACTCGCCTTCATCACGGCGGCGTTCTAGCACTTCCAATCCCTGGGCAGTCCAACCGAAGGCGTCACTCGCGGCAACTCCGATTCTTCGGTCCCCATAGTCCAAACCTAATATTTTCATCCATGCTCTCCCATCCTGGGGCCTGCTCAGGTCGATTACGAATAATCGCCTTCTCAAGCTTCAGGCTGTCTTCTGTCGGTTCATTTCCCGCTGCCTGCAAGGCTGCAACACAGCGGAAGCGGCGTACATTACCGGTGATTGGCCAGATAGGAACGTACAAGCTCTTCAATCAGCTCATCGCGCTCCTTTTTACGGACCAGACTACGTGCGTTGTTGTGACGAGGAATGTATGCCGGGTCTCCGGAAATCAGATACCCAACAATCTGGTTGATCGGATTATACTCCTTATCGACCAATGCATCATATACCGTGAGAAGAATCTCTTTGGATGATGCTTCCTGTTCGTCACCTTTCACATTAAATTTAACCGTCTTATCCATGGAGTCCATTGATGACACCTCGCTCCTGCATGAACATGGGGACCATGTCCTGCCGAATTGATTTCTGTTTATATAATAACATATTCTGACTGCCACAAGTAAACAAAGGATAAGGCAATTGTGTTTTTTGCTTGTCCTTTACTGGCTTCAGCATATTGCATCATTCGATTCCACACGCTCTCGGGTACAAAAAATAAACGAACAGAACCATTTCGATTTATTTTTTGACGATTGAAAGCCACTCAATGGATTTATGCATTATGCCCGCTAACCAGCGAAACTGCCAGTTTCAGCGCTTCATCCAGCTTGGTCGCATCCTTACCTCCGGCTTGCGCCATATCTGGACGTCCACCGCCACCGCCGCCGCAAACTGCTGCGACTTCTTTGACGATTTTGCCTGCGTGTAATCCTTGTTTTACTTGTTCAGCAGGTACTGCTACAACAAAATTCACTTTGCCGTCCGCTGGAGCACCCAATACGAGTACCGCGTTAGGCAATTTTACTTTCAACTCATCTGCCACTGTACGCAACGCATCCATGTTCGGAGCATCTACGCGTGCTGCCAGCAATTGTGTATTTCCTGCTTGTACCACTTGATCGGTCAATTGACCCGCTTCCATGGCACTCAGCTTGCTTTGCAGGGATTCAGTCTCTCTGGCTGCTTCTTTAAGTTGTTGGTTCAGACCTTCAATCCGTTTAGGTACATCAGCCACATTTGCTTTGAGCAGTGCTGCTGATTGTTTAAGCAGTTCCAACTGGCTTTCCACATACAGATATGCGCCACGGCCAGTTACAGCTTCGATCCGGCGTACGCCGGAGCCAATTCCGCTCTCGCTCACCAGTTTGAAGATTCCAATCTCTGAAGTATTATTTACGTGACAGCCGCCACAAAGTTCCAAACTGTAGTCTCCAACTTGAACGACACGCACAATATCTCCATATTTTTCGCCAAACAGGGCCATCGCACCCATTTCTTTGGCTTCATCAATAGCTTTCAGCTCGATGTTCACGTTCAGACGATTCCAGATCTGTTCGTTCACTTGACGCTCAATTTCTGTCAACTCTTCCGGCGTAATGCTGCCGAAGTGAGAGAAGTCAAACCGCAGACGCTGTGGCTCTACGAGCGATCCTGCCTGGTTTACGTGTGTGCCGAGCACATCTTTGAGTGCCTTGTGCAGCAAGTGGGTAGCCGTATGGTTTTTGATAATGTCGCCACGTTTCGCTGAGTCTACTTCGGCATTGATCACATCGCCTACACGCAGTTCACCAGACTCCACAGTCACCAGATGTACATGTTGTCCAAGTGGAGCTTTGAACAAACCTTGTACTTTTGCTGTTACACCAGCACCTCGCAGCAAGCCCTGATCACTCACTTGACCGCCACTTTCCGCGTAGAACGGAGTCTTGTCCAGAACAACCTGACACGTCTGTCCTTCGCCTACAGATTCAACAAGGGCGTCACCAGCTACGATGGCTACCACTTTTGCTTCCGTCAACAGGTCAGTATAACCAACAAACTCGCTTTTAACCTCCAGATCAGCAAGTGGTCCGCCTTGAACTTTCATGCTCTCGTTCTCTTGACGCCCAGCACGTCCAAGCTCACGTTGTTTCTGCATGGAAGCATCAAATCCTTCTCGGTCCACAGTCAGACCATGCTCTGCTGCATAATCTTCTGTCAGGTCAAACGGGAAACCGTACGTATCATACAGCTTGAAAGCTTCAGGTCCGCTAATAACGGTGCGTCCTTCGGATTTGGCTGTGCCGCTGATATCAGCCAGAATAGCCAGACCATCTGTAAGTGTTTCGTGGAAACGCTCTTCCTCGGTTTTGATTACTTT
The DNA here is from genome assembly GCF_038003195.1 of Paenibacillus sp. FSL M7-1414. Taxonomy (NCBI): domain Bacteria; kingdom Bacillati; phylum Bacillota; class Bacilli; order Caryophanales; family Paenibacillaceae; genus Paenibacillus; species Paenibacillus sp. FSL M7-1414. The sequence goes on from NZ_JBBOOS010000001.1 coordinate 5,368,083, forward strand.
GGCGATGAACTCCTGTTTGTCTACTACCTCAGGGTAGTACATGCCCATCACTTCACCAACGGTTGTTGTCAATTCATACAGGAATGGACGGTCAAGTCCAAGCACTTTTCCATAACGAACTGCACGGCGAAGCAAGCGACGGATGACATATCCACGTCCTTCATTACTTGGCAGAACGCCATCACCTACTGCAAAAGCAACCGTACGGATATGATCGGCAATGACTTTCAATGCAACATCAATCTCTACGCTGTCGTTATATTTCACACCCGCAAGAGCGGCTGTTCTTTGAATCATCGGTTGGAACAGGTCTGTGTCGAAGTTGGAATCCACATTTTGCAGAATGGAAGCAAAACGCTCCAAACCTGCACCTGTATCAATGTTTTTGTTAGGAAGCGGTGTGTAGCTGCCGTCCTTGTTATGGTTGAACTGGGAGAATACCAGATTCCATACTTCCAGGTAACGTTCGTTTTCCCCACCTGGATACATTTCAGGATCGCTCATGTCGTTTCCGTAAGCTTCGCCGCGGTCATAGAAAATCTCGGTACAAGGTCCACATGGGCCTTCGCCGATATCCCAGAAGTTTTCATCCAATTTAATGATACGCTCAGCAGGCAGTCCTACTTTTTCGTTCCACAGTTTGAAAGCTTCTTCATCTTCCGGATATACCGTTACGGAAAGACGTTCCGGATCGAATCCGATCCACTCTTTGCTGGTCAAGAATTCCCAAGCCCATGTTACGGTCTCCTCCTTGAAGTAATCTCCAATAGAGAAGTTGCCAAGCATTTCGAAGAACGTATGGTGACGACGCGTTTTACCAACATTCTCAATATCATTGGTACGGATACATTTTTGGGAGTTCGCTAGACGCGGGTTCTCCGGCTTCTCACGTCCGTCAAAATATGGTTTGAGCGGTGCCATACCTGCATTGATCCACAAAAGAGAAGGATCGTTGTGAGGTACGAGCGATGCGCTTGGCTCGATTTTGTGACCTTTACTTGCAAAAAACTCTATCCATTTGGACCGGATTTCACTGGCTTTCATACTGGATGCCCCCATTAAATTATAATAGTCCGTTGCGTATTCGCTCCGGTTGGTCAACATTGTTTTTGTAAAAATAAACACAAAAAACGCCCCTGAATAATCAGGGACGATGTTATCGCGGTACCACCCTGGTTATTGCTGTTTATCCCTTGCTGCCCGGACAAACAAACAATCTCCTCGTTCATGCGAAATAACGGTCGCTCCCGGCAGGGTTGTCCTGCACTCCGAAATTAGCTTTCCGCCGCTTCATCTTTCAAGACTCTTCCAGCCATCAGTTCAGGCTCACCCTGATCCGATGAAGTCTATTCTCTGAGGAAAGGAACCCTCGGCGTACTTTATTTCATCATCGATTTCATGTTCTCAACATACACACTCATTATATCGGTAGCACAAGCGGGTGTCAACGCGGCCTCGTTGATGTTTTAACCCTGCTATTTAGTCGGTCCTTCGTTTGATGTAATAGGCGAAAAAGTGTTGCACAATCACCTTCAGCACGGCAAAAACAGGTACTGCCAAAATTAAACCTACAATGCCTGCCAATTCACCTCCGACGAGCAGTGCAAATATAATCGACAGTGGATGCAGATGCAACGTACGTCCCACCACCTGAGGAGAAATAACGTTACTCTCCAACACCTGGCACAGTGTGTTCACAATGGCAACAAGTAGTACCATTTTAAACGATACGGTTGATGCCATGACCACAGCAGGAGCAGCTCCAAGGAACGGCCCCAAGTAGGGCACAATGTTAAACACAGCTACAATGCTTGCAAGTAGCAGGGCATACGGCATATCAATGATGATATAACCAATGTAGGCAAAGATACCAATAATGACACAGACAATAAACTGTCCCCGAATGTAGTTTCCCAGTGCAGTATCAATCTCTTTCATCACCGAGACAATCGCTTTACGACGTGAACGCGGAAGATACGCCACAATGGTGCGCTCAAACACCTCAAAGTCTTTTAACATATAAAAGATCAGAAATGGCACGATAAACACATTGAATAACACATTAATGGTCGCCCCGATATTGTCCATGAGCACGGTAATCCCCTGAGTTAGTCGATCCTCCATCTGAAAAAACCAGCTGTTCATGCCTGTTCGCACACTTGGCGGCATTAATTTGTGATCCATATTGTTCATCAGGCTCTGGGCACGCATGGACAGTTCCGGCATATGCTCGTTGAGTTCTCCCAGCTGTTCAATCAATACCGGAATGACATTCATCAGAATGACACCGAGGCAGGTCAGGAAAAAGGCATATATGAGTAGTACCGCAATCGTACGCGGCACCTTGCGCCCTCCCAGCATGCTGACAATCGGATTAAGTACATAGGATATGATAAGGGCTACGATAAAGGGTGCCAGCACTGTTTTCAGGAACGCATATATGTTAAGCAGTAAAGGCCGCAGCAGCCAGATAAAATATAAAATAATTAATCCGAGCAGTAGCCAGATGGCGTAACGGAACAGCTTGTTTTTGGTTAATTGCTCCACTTGCATCTCTCCTTTTGGACTGGCTCTGAGAGTCAGTATATGTAGGAAAGGTAATATTTATTAACACAGCGCAGAAGTGGAAAGGAGCAATCCGAACATTTTTTTCTTGAACCCAAAAAACGCCTCCTTCATTAGAGAAGGAAGCGCATTTTGCAGTACGGGTTAGCATATAATCATACATACACCAGCCGAACCACTATGTAACCGCATCTATATACATCTGCCAACAATTAACGACAGCCTCCCATGACAGACATTGTCATGAAACCGCATATAGAGGAAGTTATTCTGCTTATTAAGAAGAAGCGTGAAGATGAGGGAAGTCTTGTGGCAGCTCGTCCCCGAAAAACAGATCATCCAGGGAACTCAGCGTACCGTCTTCTTCCACCTGATATACAGACATTTTCTCACCGTTCACCGTTAATTCGATAAAGCATCCCCAGCAATAAAACTGGTGGGAACCAATTTTCCCGATATCTTTGGAACTACAGTTTGGACATTTCATATTCATTCACCTATCCATTAACAGAATGAATGGCATTTTCCAAGCGTTGTTCACTCAGAGACGGCACCATAATGGCACTTTCCCCGATGGACATATCGCTTGTACATGGCAGCCATTTGCGGCCCTCGATCAGATCGGACACAAAACCGTCCGTAATTTCAATCCCTATTATTGTATTTCCCAACTCTTGGTCAAAATAAACATCGGAGACACGCCCAAGCAGCAAACCTTCTTCGGTGAGCACGGACATCTCCTTCAATTTAGACCGACCGAGGAGGTACGTGTATTTTATGTCGTCGGCTCCCGTCTTGCGGACAGCCTGTTGATTACGGATCATGACGGCATCTTCGCCGTAGGCAACGATATCTTGCCACTGCACGATTTTGACATGATTGGTAAACAGACCTTTGTTCTCAAGCTCAATGCCTTCGATCTCCCAATCATCATTCACAATGAAATCCTGGATTTTACCGACCTGCTTCCCGTCCTCAACATCAAAAACGGCAAGTCCGATCATTTCCTGAAGCTTCATCGCTGGGTCCCCCTCATCTTCTTATCATTAAATAGGCGCGGCGCTATTGCTAGGTATGCCCAAAGTTGATGAGTGGCAATCAGACGCCGATCATCAAAACCGCTTCTATCCAACCGATGAAATGGAACTTCTTCCCTCCTTCTGTTCCATGTGTAAAGTTCCCCTTAGGGTCTATTACGCAGTCGTCCAAGAATGGTTCCAATTTTTTCGGCGGTTATCATGATTTCTTCCGTAGTATTACCCAATCCCCAGCTAAATCGAATCGCAGAGTGTAAAAATGTTTCAGGCAATTTCATCGCTTTGAGCACATGAGAGACTTCGAGTGAACCGGAAGTGCAGGCAGAACCGCTTGCAACAGCAATCCCTTCCATATCCAGATTCATTAACATCGTCTCTGTGGACACTTCCGGAAAGCTGATATTCAGGATGTTTGGCAGCGTATGCTCCAAGTGTCCATTCACGTGAAAGTGCTCCGTACCCACATGAATTTCAAGCTGTTCCAACAAAAGTTTACGCAATTCCGAATCATGCTGACGATGCGCCTCCGTCTGTGCTGATGCAATCTTGAGAGCCTCTGCAAATCCGGTAATACCTGCGATATTTTCCGTACCAGCCCGACGCTGACGCTCTTGCAACCCACCGTGAGCTCTTGCTTCCAGCACAATTCCTCGCCGTACATAGAGTGCACCCACGCCCTGAGGTCCGTTGATTTTATGCGCAGAGAAGCTGATCAGATCCACAGGCAGTTCCTTACAGGAAATATTCTGGCTGCCCAGAGCCTGAACCGCATCGGTATGGAAAAGGATATTATGCTGACGGGCAAGCTCACCTACCTCGCGAATCGGCTGAATGGTGCCCACTTCATTGTTGGCATACATCATGGTAATCAGCACCGTATCCGGCCGAATGGCCTCTTGCAACTCATCCAGATTTATTCGTCCATGACGATCCACAGATAGATAGGTCACTTCATAACCTTGCCGCTCCAATTCCTGACACGTATGCAAGACAGCGTGGTGCTCAATTGCGGTTGTAATGACGTGTTTCCCCTTATCCTGCCTGGATGAGACTGCTCCAAAGATTGCCAGATTGTCGCTCTCCGTGCCGCCTCCGGTGAATACCAATTCGTCCGGGAAACAGCCCAAAGACGCCGCAATGACATCCCTTGCTCCGCTGACAGTCCGTTTGGCCTCACGCCCAAAGGCATGGATACTTGATGCATTGCCAAATTGTCCTGTCATGACGTTCATCATCGCTTCTGCGACTTGTGGATGCATAGGTGTCGATGCGGCGTGATCCAAATAAATTCGTTTCATTTATCTTCACCCCGTTATATGTTAGATTTCTATCTCATGGCAGACTGTCAAAATTGGAAACTGAAACGGATGCTCTATTGTCACATCTTCGTGTATAATGTTATATATCCATTTCAAAAAGGAGAGAGAGACATGAGTGATCCCATTCTCGGGCAGATTCTGAATCAGCTTCAACAAATGGACAAACGATTCGACAGTATCGACGTACGTCTTGAAAAGATGGAAGACAGACTGAATACCATGGAAAGCAGATTGGACACCATAGAGGAACAAACTAAAAACATTCCGCTTCTTCAACAAGCTGTTCTGGAAACATTGACAGTTACGAAACGTCTTGACGCTTCCCAATCCGCCTCTGAACGCAAAGTAACTACCGAATTGAATACCCATCAGCACAGTATTGATATTTTGAATCGCCGTCAGTTACGCATGGAAGCTGATATAGAAACCTTAAAAAGTCGCTGATTCACAAGTGATCCAGTTAAGTTCACACTTGACCATCTTGTAAATCCCGCGGCTGAATACATAGCCCTGCTCAATTAAAATGATCTGTAGAAATTGAAGAACAAAGTACCCATTTGCATGTCTAAAGCCCCCAAGTTGGGGGCTTTATTGTGTCTTGTGTGATGCGAATTAGTGACCTTAAATGTAGAACATATAGCTATCTTTTTTGTCCTGATCCTGGAAGGTAATCAGGTCTTTCAGTGTTGTGGAATCCAATACTTCCGCAATCCCGTCACGAATACGCAACCACAGATCACGTTTCGCCGGATCATCTTCCTCTGTGAAATCTACTGGAGAGATTGGCCCTTCCAGTACACGGATTACATCGCCTGCAGTCACGGTTGCAGGATCACCCGCAAGGATATAACCGCCGTAAGCACCTCTAATGCTTTTCACCAGTCCTGCATTACGTAGTGGAGCAATCAGTTGCTCCAAGTAATGCTCCGAGAGCTGGTTGCGCTCAGCAATGCTTTTAAGTGATGTAGGGCCTTCGCCTATTCTGGCAGCAAGCTCCATCATGATTGTGAGGCCGTAACGGCCTTTTGTCGATATTTTCAAAGGAGTCACCTCTTTCAATTTTCAGAAACGATTGGAAACTTTATATTTAATCCTATGGTCCATGACCGTCTATTTCACGATCTGTCCACAGCGGAGATGCATTGAGATTAGCATAAACCTTCTAATCCTCCGTATTCCGATCATAACCCTCAGCTAATGTTAACATATCTGCATGCTTTATGGAAAAGAAAGATTGACGATATTCCAAAATGTGCGCCTGTGGTGGACACTATCCAAAATTGGCCGGGTGTATCGTATCTTGAGTCCGGTTATGCTAGAATAAGAAACGAAACACATTTATATATAGAAATGGTGATAACGATGTCCAAAACAATTGAAAATACACGGGTCGTCGTTGGCATGTCCGGAGGTGTCGATTCTTCCGTTACCGCACTGCTGCTGAAAGAGCAGGGGTACGATGTCATCGGCATTTTCATGAAAAACTGGGATGACACCGACGAGTTCGGCCACTGTACCGCTGAAGAAGATTCAGAGGATGTACGCCGCGTATGTGAACAGATCGGCATTCCTTACTACACTGTCAACTTCGAGAAAGAATATTTTGATAAAGTATTTACCTATTTCCTTGATGAATATAAGTCGGGTCGCACGCCAAATCCGGATGTCATGTGTAATCGTGAGATCAAATTCGGTGAATTCCTGAACAAAGCTCTGGATCTCGGCGCAGATTATGTAGCTACAGGACACTATGCTCGCCTGATTGAGGAAGATGGCACACTCAAGTTGCTTCGTGGTGTGGACAACAATAAGGATCAAACGTATTTCCTTAACGCACTCAATCAGAACCAGCTGTCCAAAGCCATGTTCCCGATTGGTCATCTGCCCAAACCCGAAGTACGCAAAATCGCAGAAGCGGCTGGTTTGTATACTGCCAAGAAAAAAGACAGCACAGGTGTCTGCTTCATCGGTGAGCGTAATTTCAAAGAGTTCCTGAGTAACTATCTGCCTGCCAAAGGCGGAGACATGGTTGATATCGCAACCGGTGAAGTCAAAGGTCGTCATGACGGTCTGATGTACTACACACTTGGACAGCGCCAAGGTCTTGGCATTGGCGGTTCCGGCAATGGTGAACCTTGGTTCGTTGCAGACAAGAATCTGGAGAAGAATCAACTGCTTGTTGTTCAGGGCGATGCCCATGCAAGCCTGTACTCCACAGGTCTAACCGCAACGGGTGTGAACTGGATTGCTGGTGCAGAGCACATGCCTAATGTGCCATACCGTTGTACTGCCAAATTCCGCTATCGTCAGCCGGATCAAGGTGTAACATTGACCTGGCAAGAAGATGGAAGTGTCGATGTCCAATTTGACCAGCAGCAAAAAGCCATTACACCAGGACAAGCCGTTGTTTTCTACGACGGAGAGGTCTGCCTGGGTGGGGGTACGATCGATCAGGTGCAAAAAGTACCTGTACCCGCAATGCAATAATAGAGCTTGTCCATTAAAATGCGGATTCGGATTATACACAATACCGTGTATCCCTATTAAAAAAGCCGTCTTTCATGTATACCATGATTTTTTTAGGTGTCCTATCTTACGAATAGCATCAAACAGCACTGTATGGCATTTTTGAAGCTGTCCTATCTTAATGTTTTTAACAATATTAGAAATGGTTATGTGGTCTAAATGTGGTCTTTGGTGGTCCGTCATTTGCCTGCTCCATACCATCTTTTACGCCCAGTCCGTAAGCCTTTGAAACAATTAAAGACTTGCGTTCATAAATAACATATAGTTCTTTAATAATTGCTTTATTTTCGTTACCCATCACACAAGATAACACGTCCATTGCATTAGCAAAATCTTCATCAATGTCCGATACAATTTCATTGTAAGTGATATCAGGATCGCAATTCAAATCATATACACCTAAACTGTAAGTTTGTTTTCTATCATTCATCATTAAATCTTCCCCCTGTCCAATTCTCTTGTTGTTTTTACTAGCGCTGTACAAGCGTGTTATAATTTTTTTGAAGCGCTATTTATAAAGGAGCAAAGATGAAGTGAATGTCTCCCGTGGGAGGTGTTTACTCGGTGATTTCATTGATTCACGAGGCTGGACGCAAGCGAAATACGCTGACTTAGTAGGTAGGCATCCAAGAGTTATATCGCATTTCTGTAAAGATGAACGTGTGATGCTACCTGAAGACTTGAAGATCGCCTCGCTTGTATTCAAATGTCCTATGGATGCCTTTTATGAATGGAAAATTGAAATCAGTAATATCGAGTAAACGGCGGTTTTTACCCCGCCCTTCCTCGGAGATTTAAGAGCAAATTGCTCTTAAACAGCGTCGCGTAATCACTTGTTTTCGCCAAGAAGTCGGTTTGGTAAAACCGCACTCCTTCCTTGATTTCCAAATAAATCATATCACATGAAATTTGTGGAATATGTCGAAGGATGTCACATTTTATATGTTCTTCCCATAAACCTATACTAGGATCGAAATTTCTTGACAATCTCAATTGTTTTATGATATAAGAAAGCCCGATTATCCACTGGATATCGGGCTTATCTCATTTTATCTCGGACAATCTCCATATGGATTTTGTTTTTTGCAATTTCCCGCTGCAAGCCACCACTAAAATGGGCCATGAGGCCAAATCTTGTTTCTTCTATTTTTTCCACTTGGTCCATGTTTACAAGCAACCCGCTATCTAATTGTACAAGATTGGGGAATAATTGTTTAGCGCCCTCATATTTGCGAGCATCTGTAAAAGATATTTTGCTTGTATGATAATGTGGAACCAAATAATTCTTAACTGGACTGAACATGTCAATATAACAGAGATCAGTCAAACTGTAGAAATCATATTCCCCTATCTCTTTGTCATTCATTGTTCTCGATCCAGCGATACGGTATTTTAGTTCATCCATAGATTCACACTACTTTTTCAACTTTTTAAGCGCCTCCGGCATTGGTTGTGAGCCGATGAACACTTTCATGCTATCTACATTATCGGCAGCTTCCTTCTCGATTTTTAGTGAAAGCATTTTAGCTTTTTTTTCATTCATGCTGTGCACCCCCTTTCATTCGTTGCATCCATACCAGTAATATCTGCGCGGCCAAAACAAATACAACCTCAACTGATAGGATGCTTATGTTAGCAAGACAGACAATAACTATTGACCAACGTGATAAATCGGCATTGATTATCATGTAAAAAATGGATAAGAGTATGCTTAATATTACCACAGTGAATATACTCATGGGAATTACAGGTGCCATGGAAAATAAAGACACAGATACGATGGTGCACATGGTCAAATTAAGGTGTAGACCGCCAGTAATTTTCCGAGCAAATGCAAATGTACTCATCGCAATGATCGAACCTATTAAATGTCCAGTGAACCAGGATAAAATCAGAGTTAAAATGATAGTGGAACGAAAATTTAATTTCCGGCCCACTTCATAGGCAATAACTTCCGCATTTGCTGGTGGATACGCTCTCTTTATGGACATAGCATACTTACGAGAGATTGTTTCAATCAATTTGCAAATCCCTCCGGTTTGAGAAGTAATAAGAAATACCGAAACTCAATAACGCTGCCGGCACCAACAAAACAATCATGTAATTAAGCAATAGCACCATGGCAAATGAAACGAAGATTAGTCCACCAATTGTAGTAATTAAAAGCCCTTTGTTTTTCTCATAATTGACTGCAATATTGAAATCATGTGGCGGTAAAGGTATGAACGAGAATCCCCAGCGGAACAGCGTCATCATAGATGCGACAATGTAGGCAATGCATATCGCTGTGATCTGTAGCAATTGCACCTTGTATCCATGTGTTTCCACAATGACTGCTTGGGCATTTCCGCCGATAGCCATGTAACCCATAGCTAACGCCAACTGAATAGCAACATACGCGCTCATTCCCGCGCTAGATATGAGAGCCGCGTAAAATAGCTTGATCTCCAGTACATAACGCATAAAAAGTATAACCAGGAGCATTAACACCGCAGTATCTATCATTGGCAAACCAATTACAATCCTAATAAAATATGAAGCTACTGCGGCCACAACAGAAAAGACAAGTTTCTCCCATAATCTGTCCCTTACTGGCAAACGATAAAGCCTTAACATTAAAGCCAGAACAGCAAATACATCAAACGCGCCGATTAAGATATAAGCAATTACCCCCACTTAAAACCCTCCACTTTAATAATGACTCAATTATAATAGATGGAGTGGCAATTACATAGCCAATTAAATACAAATGGCTATGTGGAGGCCGATATAATTTCAGCCAATGGAATATATCGAATATCGTCATCTAACATCAACTTAACTCGTCGTGCAGGAACGTCTAGACCCACAACCACACCGGATACATGCACATCATCGAACGGATTGAATACCACTAAATCAACGGTGCAACTACTGCTATAAGATTCGCCCAATGTAACACTGATCTGTTGTATCTCCTGCTCATCTAATTCCGGTTTCACACGTCTTTTCTGCTCCTTGATGTGAGCCAACCATGCTTCCCTGTGCTCGGGCAATATCATCCGCGAAGATTCAAACAATCCGTTTCCTGCCAACTTGATGCTCATGCTAACCCCTCCTTAATAATCAGTCCAATAACGTACATCGTTTGACCGTTCTGGCGCTTTAGGTATCTGCGGCTTATCGCCTTCACGCTCCCAGCCCTCCAGAATGACGATATTAGCCGTGTCCGGCTTATCATCCCATTGTATGTACCGCTCAGCTATGAGCACATCCAAAGCCGCCATAACGTCCGGCTGATCCTTACCTGTCTTGTTCATCAGATCGTGTATGGTAGGGAATACACGCCGTACACCTTTGTAGTTATATAAGATCCGTAATACCTTGCGTTGATAATCCGTAAGCATACAATCACCTCGGGTTTATTATATGCGAACAAACGTTCTTTTATCAATAACAAAAAAAGACATCTCCAGCGTTGTACCAGAAATGCCTTGCTCTCTATTCAATTATGAACTGTATCCGGGCACCGTCCGGATAATCACTGAGTTGGTGACCCACCCAACTTCCTGCGCCCCGGTTATCTTTTGGGCTTATATGCTTGATGTGTGCACCCTCTCCACCCTCGGCACACATCGCCATGGGCCATTCATCACGATCATAACCCTTCTTGGTGTCTACACCTCGCAACGACAGATCCCGGTTATTGTCTGCGCCATCTCTATCAATCGTACATGTGTCTGAGTGTCCAGCTGCCACAGCCTCTTTAATGTGTAGCGCTGTTTCGGGATAGCGTTCTGAAGGGAACGTAATGGTGAAGTCTGGTGCTTGTTGCTCGATTTGCGTTACCTCTGAGCGCGGCTCTACTTGGTAAACACCAAAAGCCACCGCTGCCGCAATAATTAAACCTATTATGTACTTGACCAACCTATACACCTCCACATGAATAATGCCCCGCCAGCTGTTGCGCTAACGAGGCATATTACCGATGCTTTCGGATTCTATATCTATAGTAATGCAATTCGACATTTTTGTAAATTGTTTCAATTAATTATAGAAACATTTTCCTAGGTCTGATAGACTATATCCATAATACATATATTGGAGGAATCACCTTGAAGAAAGCTTTATTACTACTCTCTGCACTCATGCTTACAGCAGCACTTACAGCTTGCGGAACAGAGACGGCAAGCACACCAGCTGCCGTAGAAACTAAAACGGAAGCTCCTGTAGCTGAAACAACGGTCGCCACAACAGAAGAAACGAAGAAAGATGAAGCAAAAACAGAAGAAGTGTCCAAAGAAGATAATGTACCACGGGAACATAAAGCCGCTTTAAGATCGGCCCAAACCTATGCAGAGACAATGCACATGTCCAAGGCAGGCATCTACGATCAATTAACTTCCGAATACGGAGAGAAGTTTGATAAAGAAGCAGCTCAATACGCTATGGATAACATTGAGATCGATTGGAAAGAGAACGCACTAAAATCAGCGCAGAATTATGCAGAGAGCATGAATATGTCAGATTCGGGTATCTACGATCAGTTGACATCAGAATACGGTGAGAAATTCACGAAGGAAGAAGCTCAATACGCGATTGATAATTTAAAATAACGGAGGCTCATTATGAAATTAGGATTCCGGAAGCCATCGCTTAAGAAGCGCCTGTCAGCCAGGACCAGTATCAAGCGTCAAATCATACATCGGTCCGGACTCAAAATGCCACGTGGTTATGGATGGCTCCGGAATCCGAAACGAGCTATCTATAACAAGGTGTACCGCAAGACTTCGTTTGATATTTTCAAGGTAATCAAAAAGCTGTTCAAATAAAAATAAGGCCCTGCCAGCTATGTGCTGATAGGGCCTTTTGTATTCCCAAGCGATTGGGATTATTTCTTGATGTTATTCAGCAAACGACTAACGACAACCGCCATTTCCTCGCGTGTGATCGGCGCACCTGGTCGGCTGCCATCAAAGTATCCCTTGTCTGTTAGATCCGCCCACACCACCTCTGCCCATTTACTTGGAACGTTGATATCTCTTTCCTGTGTCACTGGCTTGTCCTCCCCCGCTTTTCTTTTCAGGCCCAGGTATGAAGCAATCCCCTGTACATGACCATCAATGATTGCATTGATCACACTGGCCTGCTTGAGACGATCCGCATCCGCCGCAACATCAACAAACAAATTTTCCGTTAATACGGCAGGCATCTTGGATTCACGTACCATGTGCAAGTTCTGGGCCTTAATGCCCCGATCAATACCCCCAACCTCGCCTGTGATGGCCTTGTGTAGTGCGTTTTGAAGCTTGATACTGTTTTGGGATGCCGAAGTATACCGGAAAGATTCAAACCCGCCCTTGCCCCCACCAGCGTTGCAATGGATGGATACCAGGATATCAGCACCCGCAGTATTGGCTTTGCTTGTCCGCTCCTTCAATTCCAAGAATACGTCCGTGGATCTGGAAAGCAACACCTGAACATTCTCATATTCCGCTTCCAAACGATCCTTGATGCCAAGCGATACCTTCAGTGCAATATCCTTCTCTTGGACTCCATTTCCGACTGCTCCGGGGTCCTTACCGCCATGTCCTGCATCGATCCATACTTTAAACATCTGTACCAGCTCCCTTTTTAGCTTGCTTGATGAATTGATTACCGTAGACGGCCACAGCACCTACCAGGATGCCTTGTACCACGCTCTCCACGGTAAGTCCAAGGATCAAAAACACGAACGCGATAGCCACCGCTGTAACGATGAAGATAATCGTCCAGTCCGGTACCTTTGGTGTTTGCTTGAGAACGTACCCAATCACCCAACAGGCCGCCAACACGATCAGCAGCCTACCATCAATTAATCCCTGAATAATTTCCCATTGCATAATCTATGCGCCTCCAATATCTTCTTTTCGGTCAATCCGTTTATGGGCTTGCTTGGCCGATTCCTCAACCCGCGTGACCCGCTCCGACAATGCATCTACACGCTGCGCCTGAACCCTTTGTTCAAGTCGGATATCATCAACGCCGCGCTTTATGTAGTCCACATCTGCGCGTTGCAAGGCATCAGCTCCCGCCTCTTGGATAATGTCTTGTCTAAATGATCTGGTACGTCCAGACCACCCTAAGATGAGACCGCTAATAGCGGCGACTACACTGATCAGTACCGTCCATTCCATCCTGCTCCCCCGTCTCTATCTGAATATGAAAAAGACCCCTGACCACTCCAGAGGGCAAAAAAATAGCGCACCACTTGGGTACGCTTGCTAAATTCCTTCAGTTTTCTCTAAAATGTAATCCTCGACAGCTTGACGATAATCGGTATTGGTGATGTCATCAAGCAAGTAAACTTCACCAGTCTTAGGATTTAGTCCTTTATTCAAAATTCTTTCCGCCGCAATACGCACCACTACATCGTTCACCATTACAAAATCCCTCCTGTATTTTCATTGGCTAATAATAAAATTTGATCTTCCAATTCCCTCATTTTCTCTTCTGGAGTCAATTCGGGATGAATCCTTTTAATGACTGGCTTTTTGGTTTCTGGATCGACTTTCTCAATATAATAGATGTTAAGATCGATCTCATCATATTTTAAATCAATGTGCTCTAATTTTGTGATTTCTTTCCGCGGAGAACCGTCACTTGGCATGAAAGAAAGTACAATCTCCCCATCTTGGTCATATATGATTCTCATACCTGTTTGCATTGTGTTGTCACCCCCTTTCCTATCTCTATATATTGTAATTCCTAATTTATGGTGTGAGTTAATGTCGCAAGCTTTCCCGGCTCACAACGTCACAGCCTCCCTTTTAATTCCCTATCTAAAAAATTTCTAAACTCGGAAGGCCTCCCACGTCACGCTTGTACTCCAGTTAACTGGCAATCTAAAACCACCATCGTTAATATAAGCCTGGTTAGTGGTAGTAAGGGTTCCAGTAACTTCATATACCCAATAACAGTAATATAAATATCCTCCCTCATTAACAGATGACACGGTTTGGTTGAAATCTTCATAAAGATTGTAGTTTTGCCCACTCGTGCCGCTGTTTGCTACTGGTGCGGATTTTCTCGAATCGTAATTATAAATGGACTGCCTCATTCCGTAATTGGATGCACTCGCGTCCGTAGGAGTTACGATTATTCTGTTCGGCCTAAAACCCAACCCCGATACGGTTATGTGGTTTGAATTCCTAGCTCCGTAGTTGTGCGAAAATTGTATAGCGCTACTGGATGGAATCACTTCGCCCGTTGCAAATCTCTTAAAAACCTCTGGGTCAACTACAGGTCCATCCAATCCGTAATTATCCAATGAGTAACTATCTATCCCTGGCATTATGTCACCTCTTTGCCGCTGATGTAATAACTCACGTTAACAGCAGATGCAGTAGCTGTTATCGCCTCTCCCGCATGAAGGACCTGATCAAGAAAAGGGATAGTTATTGTGTCGTTTGCTTTTATGACATGTCCACCAATAACATAGGTGCCTCCAAATAGGAAACTAACTGTTATGTTTGATGTAGTATTATTACAAATGGTCAATGCCTTTACTATGGTGTAATTATTAGAGTTGTTTGAAGGAACTGTGTAGGCTACCGTTGACGAAGTACCGATCAAACCTCTACCTAATCTTTTTGTCACCGCCGCCATCTATAACGCCCCCCATAGGTTTTCTTCTGGTGTTTGTAGTACCCATGCAGTCCATGTTGTACCTATTTTTTGTCTGACATAAAATGTTGATGTGTTGTATTGTGTGGCTGTTTGCATTATCAAACCCGAAGCAGTTGGATTTTGGACTCTGACATCAACAAACCAGTTGTTGAAAGGTAAGTCTGTGGGCGAGTTGCTTGGCAAAGAGCAATAATATAGTCCAGGGCCTGTCAACGTGTTCAAGTTGACACCATTAGCCGGAGCTTTCAAAACTCCGTTGTCTTGGGTAAGTGGGAACTTTTGCCACGCCTTATCGTCTACATAAATCTGTGCTGCTAATCTCGCATCATTTAAAGCCTTTTCAGTAGGCGCAACACTTTGGGAATCTCCGTCAATTTTATTTGATAGTTGCACTTTACCTTTTACCGTAAGAGATGCATCCGGTATATCCGCATCTCCGATTTCCCCTCGAAGCTCTTCAACCAGATTATCCACATAGCTTTTTTCAGCCGCTTTCTCCTGAAGCTCTTTCAGAGCCAAGTAGCTCCAATTCAGGTGCCAGTTGAACCACTGAGCTGGTGGCTTCATGCCTGGCTGAAATCCCGTCTGTTTCTGTGTTGCTGAAGGTTCCACCCCAGGTGCGTTCCATTCAGGCAGTTTCTGTGTAAATGACACGTTATAGCCCCCTTTCTAAATCGGTAAATTCGTTTCCGTTCCTGCTTGGTATACGGCGCCAAGACTGCCGCCAATTGAATCATCGTTAACGTCACCAAACCCCGTTGCTGAATCATAAGATTCTGGAAGGCCTCCAAACTCGAATGTGCCCTGTAACTCAATACTCTGGACACTCACCCCGGCAGCTACCGTCTTGGCTATGATCTGCACGAACTGATTCAACTCAATGCCGGATGAGGCCAAGCGTTCAAGCGGAAGACGCATCAGGGATATTGCAGCCGGTTCCGGATCAAGTGGATCGTGGAACTTTTGAGTTATTTTGATATCCGAATAACTGGCACCCACGGCCAAGGCGATAACCCGAATGATTGTATTAACGTCACCTTTGCTCAAGTTCCGGGCTATTTTGGATTTGATCATGATCCGGTACACATCGTCAGAGGCCGCGCCGCGCTTCTGGCCCACGTTTCCGCCGATCAGATCCAGCGTTGTTCCCTTGGCCTTATCGATATCGCGCCAGTCCTCAATCTTTTCGAATCCCTCTTTTAAATCATTGATTGGTTCGCTCACGATCCGGAGAAGCTTTCCGATATTGCTATCAGGATTCTTCGTGAACACATCCGTTAACTTCCGGATTAGATCAGTTGATGAAATCATCTGTAACCACCTCAATCCAACCAGCTTCGGTCTGAGCAACTTGGGACGACTCAATTGGAATATTTCCCGTTGTATACGTTGTGCCATCCTGTGACATTTCCAAGGATACATCTTCAACCCCTGCAATCTTGTATAAGGTCGAAGCCAAGCGCATTAAGATAACGTCATCGTTCATGGACAATCCGGTATACACTGTGCCATCCATATCCTCGCCGCCGATAAACTGCACGAGTGCTGAAACCACCTGCTTATCTCCATCTGCCGGATATTCAGCTGATTTATATATGTGGGCTTTAATATGGATCGGTACCACCTCAGCACGAGAAAATGAAACAGGTTGTTCGTTCCCGCTCAGATCCTTTAAAACTACGGTTGTGTCACCATACGACTCTATTCCGGCTGATCCCACGCCATGAATGGCCGTTGCGATATCCACGTCTTCACCGCCAAGTACATAGGCCTGATAGGACTTCGGAGGCCGTCCGGTGGAATCAACATCCTTAGAGCTATTAATAATGACAGCCGCAGCACGTACACCAGCCACACGCAGGATAGCCCCTCTTATGCTATCCCCTGTAGCCGATCCACCTCCTGCTACAGACAGTCCGAACAGCTCCCGAAACTCAGGGTCCGTTTGCTTGGCTCGTCCGCCTGCCGTGGCCGTTACGTTGGTTACTGCCGTGACATCTGGGTTGGGATTAACGATCACGGAAATCTGTCCAGCAGCAACATTGCTACCTGTGCCTGACTCTAACGCCTCAATGGCTACAATCGCTTTGCCTGTAGAGTCAAACACAGCAGGATCAAGTGTTTCGAACTGGATATCTCCCTCAGTAGCAATCAGGAATCCTTCTGCTTGGGTGTATCCCGGCGTTCCTGTCAATGTCACGGTTCCAGTTGCATATTGGTCCAGAACACGGGATACGCCCACATATGGACCCAGACGGTCCAAACTATTACCTTCTGCTGTATTTACATATCCGCTGTAGTACACATTTTCAGCAAGGGCATGGACGATAGATAAGAACCAAGCAAAAAGCCGCAGGATGATACCCAGCGGCGATTTTTCAGAGGTATTCACTTTTTCGCCCCATGCTTCCTTGGCCTTATCTTCCATTTCTTCGAATAGATCCACGAAACGCTTCCTCTTGAAGCCCGTTTCATCCAACACCGATATCCACCCCCTCCTGCTGAACAATCTCACCATTGGTTCCGGTAGCCACGAACGAAACGCTCATTGTCCGCTCTTGCCGATTAATTTCAAAAGTTACATCCTCAACGCTCTCGATCCGTTCATCTGTAAGCAACGCTCGGATTAATTCGTCCCTGGCTGCTTCCTCATGAAAATCCTTCCCTAGAAACATATCAAAGTCTATCCCGACCTCCGGATTCAAAAACCACTCTCCTGTTCGGGTTCCGAGAGTAATCGCACAGCACTGTGCTACTTCTTCAGTCCCTTCCACAAGCAACAAATCTCCGTTTTCGAATTGAATATCACCATCAATAAGTTTTAGAGACTGCATGGAAACACCCCCACGATAACAGCGTCATTTCGGTCATGGGACCGTGTAGTGTTGGGCTTAGCCACAGAACCAGTTAAGGTATTCCGGAGCTCGCCATCCGCAAAGGATACAAACACAATATCACCTGAAGCCAGGTCTGGCTTACACACCTTTTTTGCCCCGTCAATATTTAGCTTCTGCCCCAGCGCCTGCACATTCAGGATCATGGCCGGTTCATCTTCTCCTGTCTTAATCAGAGGCAGAACATCAGCAGTACAAGAGGACTCGTCAAATGTGATAATCCTGCAAGGCAAACCCACATGAATATCAGACATGGCCTTATCAACTAAAGACTGCAATAGAGTCGCCATTGATGCCGCTGGGTCCAACTTGCTCATATAACCGCCTCCATGTCCGTCTTGAAATCTCCCGTCCGGCTAAATGTATGCGATCCGCTCCGGACGTACAGACGACCATTCCAAGCCCTGCTCTTTAAGTCAATGGCCGAAGCGGTTGTAATTCGATATTGTAGTTGGGATGACAAGTTATACCCCTTCGCTCCGCTTTGCTCAAATGCCGCTGGAGTACCGATTAATCCCGTATCCGAATTGAGTGCAAACAGATCATCCGCACCACGCCGCAGGCTTCGAACATACAACTTACCTTTGTTGATATAGCAACTCGTTCCGCAGTCTTTGCACACCTTGGATATGATGTCCGTTACCGCCCCTTTAGCGCTATATCCGTCCTGGTATCTGTAATCCTGGTTTAAATCCATTTGAGCAATTGGAAGACCGATATAGGCCGCCATTTGTTTAATGATCTTGCTGCCCAAAGTGTTTTTCGCAAAAGCAATTTCTTTAACCTGTCGTTTGGACAAGTCGTACCCGTCCAAAACCCTGATATTGGTGATTTTGTCCACGCCTGACCATGCGGTGGCAACTTGGGATATGTAGCCGTGAAGAATCACCCCAATGTCACCCTTGTAGCCTGCATTGATCATCAAAACATTGTTCCTCTTGATATTGTTCAAGGTCGTATCTGACAGGTTCCAGATTTTTATTTCGGCTTCGTTGGGCAGTGGATCGTTATCAAACGGAACCACTCCTTCGATGTTGTAATCTGCCATTGAAAACTTCATATTTTCAGTCATGACCTCAAGCACACGGCCAAAATTCTTATTCATCTTCTTCACCTTCAGTGTTGATCAAATATAAAAAGACGCTCTCAGAGAGCGTCCGCCAGTTAACAATGCTTTCAGTTTCGGATTGATCGTATGGAACGATCGGAACCCTTGGGAATCGGTTATCAATGACGTCATAAAATAAAGTCATACCATACACCAACTTCTCGCCAGTGGTGAGCACTTCCCCGTCCTTCTCCAGATCCACCGTGAAATAATCAAATTGTTCATTATAGTGGACCTCGAACGTGAAAATCTCATCCTCAAGTGAGATATCAAAGCGATAGGGAATCAAATCCTTTTCAATATCAACGTATTCCATAGACCCTCCTACGCCCAAGGGCTACCAGCTTTGAATTTAACCTTCTTCACTGGTTCTTTTTCCTTTTTCGTCTTTTTGTCCTTATCTTTTTTTGGTTTCGAACTGGCCGTAGAACTCTTTCCCTTGGACGTCTTGCTTTTATCTTTCTTCTGCTTCGTGCCTGAATTGACGATTTTAATTGCCTGAGCCTTGATCGGCGTAGGCAACTTTTCCACGTAAGAAGACTTCGCAACTCGGACCTCATTGAGGGTGAATGATATCGTGAATCCGTCCGCGATTTTGTAAGAGTGACCTGTTGCCAAACCGGAGATAGTGCCCATGAACGCCACACGGCCAACATACTTTACGATTATCCCCTTGTCAGACACCGACTTAAGATACGTAAGCATGGCGGCGGCTCCCGGCCCAGATACTTGTCCTGTAATCCCCATTGTCCGGGCCTTGCGCTGCACATGATCGGCCATATCAATATCTTTTTCCACAGGTTGCGTGGTTATATCTACATCAAACGTTGGACTCTCTTGTTCTACCAACAAATACTTGCCATCAATCGTTGCCATTATGCCCCCTCCATTTCAGGAGCCTGTAAGCCCATACGGCGTAGCGTCTCTTCCAAGATTGCTTGTACTTGGCGTTTAACTTCAGCGCCTACATCTGACGCAACAGAAGCTGAAGCGCCATCGGCTTTCAAATCAATCTTTATGTCAAAATTAAATGATCCGCTTGGAGCACCACTTGATGCAGCGGCTCGCGCAGGTGCAAGACTCTTAGCTGGTGCCAATGCGGCCTTCTTGGTGTTACCCGGAACAATTTCGTCCGTGACATCGGCTGATGCAGCAGAAACACGATCTTGTGTGCCCTCGATCCCTTGCGCAAGTCCCTCGCCAGTGAAGAATCCGACTTCCATCATCACCCTGGATGGTGAGTGAATACCCAGAATGCCCTTGATCTTGTCGGTGATGCTGTTACCGATGTCTTTGACTTTATCGACCACGGCGTTTGCCATACTGCCGATACCGTTCACCATACCCTCGATGATATTGCGGCCGATATCAAACAGGTTGATCCCAGATAGGAATCCTGTAATCCTATCCCATATCGACTTGATTCCATCCCACATGGCCGTGGCTTTAGTCTTTACAGCCGTAACTAGCCCTGTGAACATGTTCTTAATGAAATTCCCAATCGATTGGAATATTGAAACAGTTCCAGCTTTAAGAGCCTGCCATCTTTCGGTCAACCAGCTACTTATAGCTCCCCAGTTCTTAAATATAACAATGGCAGCAACAATAACAGCTATAATCGCCGCAACAATCCAGGTAATTGGATTAGCCCAGAACGCCGCATTAAGCGCCCATTGTGCTGCTGTAAACGCCCAAGTCGCAACTGTTGATATGCCCATAGCGACCTTTTGGGCCGTCCATGCTACTACGGTCGCTGTGATTGATGCCACAGCTAGCCACCCCTGTGCTACGTATCTAACCATTGCTACAATCATTTGCCCGGTCATAATTGCCGCATTAGCAGCAATCTGGATCTTGGACAACATGAAAGCTCCTGCCATCCTAGCTCCAGCGATGGTGCCCTGAATCCCAGAACGTACTAAAGCCGGAATTAAGATTGTGGTAATCACTGAAGCTATGGTCATGATTGTGCCTTTGTTATCCTCGATAGCTCCGGTGAAATCTTGGAATGCAGCCACACCATTATCCTTGAACTCAAGCACTTTAGGGATGAATTCATTGAATTTGTCATAAACAAAGGCAACTGCATCCCCTGTCCAATCTAACGCAGCGCCTAGACCGTCACCAATCGCGTTACCAACTGCCTCAATCTGTGGTTTGTGATCCGCCATCCATTGCCCGAACTGGTTGAAATACGGAAGAAGCTTTTCGCCAATTGGAATCAGGATACTGGTTTCAATCTGCCGTCCAAACATAGCAAAGGCTTCACCTGGCTTCTCGAACTTAATCTTGTTTAACTCAGCCATGGCTTCGCCTGTTGAATTGAACTGACTTGTGGACCTACCCATCCCCGCAACAACATTCGCCTCGAGATCCTCGAACTGAGTACCCAAAAGGGATACGCCAATTTGGTTCTTGAGAACAGGGTCCTCAACATCTGAGATCATTTGTAATATCTGAGAAAATGCCTCCTTGGCCTGCGGACCACCCTTTGCGAACGTATGCATCATCGTGTCCGCATTGAGTCCCAACATTTCAAACGCTTCTACGGACGCCTTACTACCGTCCTTGGATCGGATATTAAATTCTTTAACCGCGTCCCCAACCTTGTCCAGTTGGAAAACACCCTCTGCCGAACCGGCTGCGAAGACGTCAAACATTTCTTCAGCAGAGAATCCGAGAGACTTAAATTGGTTGGCGTATTCATTCGCGCTATCAATGAGTTCATCAGACTTATTCAAGCCCTTTTGTGTGCCTTGCGCCAATAAGTCGTAAGCCTGTTCAGAGGTGATTCCGAATTGTTTCATCATCGTATCCACGGATTTTATGGACTCGTTGATCTCATACCCAAATGCATCTCGTAACAACAATGCGCTCTGAGTTGTCGATTCCAATTCGTTACCTGTCTGCCCCGTCACTTGTTGAACAGTTGATATCGCACTACCAAGATCGTTCCAATCCTCACCAAAGTTCTGCGAGTACAGATTCTTGGCGATATCTCTAGTCGCCTCCATCTGATCGGCAGCCATACCCGTTGCGCTCTGTATGTCGGACATGGATCTTTCAAATTCGGTCGCTGCTGCTATGCCAGCAATACCCAGCCCAGCCATTGCAGCTACACCAGCTGCGCCCAAACCGACAACACCTTTTGTCAGAGTGGATATTTTCTTGTTACCCTCATCCAAACCTTTGGTATTGAGTTTGAATCCCACGGCAAACATGAGGTTGCCAATGATACCTCCTGCCACCTCAAATCACCCCATTTAAAAGAAAAAAGCGCCCCGATGGGACGCTATTTCTTCTTCTTATTCTGTTTTTCCATGTGCTCCATATGAATATCCAACGCCGCGTTTGCCTCAGCTATGTCGTCAAAATCCATGTTGTCGAGGTCGCTATAGGTAATGCTCATATCAGACAGCAGCAATCGCCAAAAGGGCCATCTTTCCGTGGCGCGCTTTCTCGCCTCAGATTTACTCAGCGGCATCCGATTCACCTTCAGATTGTTCTTGATCATCTTTATCATCGTTACCAGTAATAAAAGCGTAAGCAGAGCTTACAACTTCTACAAGTTCCTTATATCCTGATGGACCCTTGAAATCATCCACTTTTTGTTTGGGTTCAACGACAACATGCGAAAGCATTTCTTCAATTAATCGTTCATCCTGAGCAACACCATGTTTATTCTTAATACGGTCACCGATTTTGGCTACTTGGCGAACACCAGGAAACTGAAAAGTAAATTCGTTCCCTACTTTAGATGTGAATTTTTTTTGTGCAAAGTTAGACATGATAAATCATCCTTTTCTTGTTATATTTTTTATTCAAACTGAGCATCGATAAGTTGCAATTCGAATTCTCTATCTTCAAGTTCAGTACCATATGTTCTTGTTGGTTGCTTTTTGACGTAAGCCTCTGTGGCTGTGACGTTTTCATCCATACCCGCATCAATCAAAGAAAACGGGAATAATTCTCCCGTATTCGCCAAATTATTCATGAATTTAATTTGTGGGCTACTTCCCAAAAGCGTAATTGTAACCGAAGCTAGTGGGTTGTTGATTTTATTTCTTTGAGCATCCCCTTGCGCACCAACTTTGGTCTCGAAGTTCTCTTCGTCTTTCTCGATTTCCACCATGTCCTCACTGAATCCAGTTAAGTACACACCTTTGATAGTCACAGTAATATCCTTGGGATCATACGTTTTCATCTACTATACCTCCTTACTTGCGGATAACTCCGCGAATAGTTGTTTCATGGATCGCACCCGCCAGTTCAAACCAAAATTCGCCCCCGTTATATTTCCGTTGGGCGCGATCCGCCGGATCAACTTCGGAACGTCTTTTAAAATTCGTCCCATACAGTGGCAATGCATCATCATCTTGTGCAATCATCTTTTGAAGGAAAGCCTGTCGCAACACATTTCGAGTAACGCTCTCAAGCTGCGCAATTCCTGTGTTATCAAAGCTAACCTTGTCCGTATCAGCAAACAAAATCTGAATGCCATACTCTATGTTCGCCTTGATGTAGTCTTTGGCATGAATGACGTCAATCCACTCACCAGACAAAGTTTTCCCTTCGGAAGTCTGGTTCCGTCCAGCTTTGGTCACATACGTAATAGCTCCAGCTGCGTGTATTTCCCGCAACTCCGTATCTGTAATATCAAGAGGAACAATGCCTTGCAAGAATTTGAACTTCCAGGTTACTGATCCAACAGGAGCCGACCCCACTCGACCAATCAATGCAGCCTCTGGATAATTAGAAATATCAGTATGATAGAAAACTGTTGTCCGGCTATAATTTTTAGCCAGCAACAAGGCAACATCTGCAAGCGTGGAAGAACGTGTGAAATACTCTCTTGAGTTGTTCTGTTCAATGGCTGCCGCAAAAGCGTCTACATCCGCTTGCAGTGTGGTTGTGGTAATAAGGAAATACCAGTCTTCTTTCCACAGTCTCTCTAGTACATCAGCAATAGTTTCTGGCTCAGAGCCGGTCTTTTGACGGGCAATAGCGATTTCCGCTGGTGAATCATCACCTTGATTCAACAAAGCGTATGCCGCCTTATATTCCTCAGTCGTTTCCGCATAATCCAGCTTGACACTTGATAATTCTGTGTATGTTTTGTACGGCTTTCCCGTTGCTGCTGAACCCAGAATCAACGGCTTACCAAACCCCAGGCGTGGCGTGGGTGTTTCAATCTCAATAATTACATTTACGTCTTTAGCCAAGTGGCTCAACTCCTTCCACATTTACCGATTCAATCGGTATGTAGTTTTCTTCGATTACGTTTTTGGTTCGAAGCTCGATTTCAAAACCGTTACGGCGCTCCCATTCCGTCCCTAGCTGAACATCATTGTTGACAGACTCGCCAATCGTCACGACAACTGTGTTGACCTCATCCTTCAGGAGTTGATGTCCGGCCGTAAGGAACCAATCTCGCGCCCGGTTAGCCAGAACGACAGCGCCCAGACGATCATGGGCATAGCTTTGAAACGTCACGCTAAGCGGAACGTCTCCTGAATGAACCATTTTGTTGCCTTCAAGTGTCACGGCCATGTGACCGCGAACACTGCCTTCATCCGAAAAGTTATACGTCATGAACGGGACAGGCGGAACCTTGTTCACGCCATCAATCTCAATGACTCGCACACCCAATGCCCCAGACAAACCCTCAATCATACTTTTCCGGATCGCTTCAAACTGGATCATGAGCGCTCACCCGCTTTAACCGATATTCGTTAACGTTGCTGTACTGATTCCAATCCGAGTCCGTTTCCACGGTGTACTGTTTGCCTTGATGCTCCACGACGTCACCCGCATCATGCTGAAACGTTGTCAGTAACAGCCTGTCGTCCACTGTGTACCGTCCGCCGTCCGTCTGGGTCAACTTATCACCTAACGGTTGTATCGATCCTCTCAGGTCAATCCTCTGCGTCTCAGGAGGTTGATAGACTCCAACAGAGTTCCAGTCCCCCTCACCTTCTCGGATAAGGGTGTATGGACGCTCATACTTGCGCAGGATACGCGCTTGGTTGAATCTCATATCTAACCTCCTTTAGCCCGGACACGGAAGACGATAGAATCTCGCAAATCCATGTCGGACTGCAACAAGCGTTTTCCTTTTTTATAACGGGCATAGATTGCAGATAATCCCGGCTGCTTAATCCGGTCAAAGTTCTTGACCACACGCTGCTGCCCGACCTCGCCAATCTCCTGCAAGAGAGATTCAACCGTCTTGTTACCAAGCGCGATTTCAATGACCCCTGCACGAACCAGTTTTCCTATAGCCGCCTGAGCCTTCTTTTTCCCTGTGCCAATAAAGGAACGGGCCGGAATATTCATCTTGGCTGAGCCGAATTCATGGACCGCTGCAATCATAGCCAGCTCCGCATTACCCTGAACACCGATAACCACTTCTTGGTCCATCAATGGTCGGACCCGATCAACCAATAAAGACAAGTCCATATCTCCGGTGTATTGCACATTGGCACGCCTTACACTTCTCCTAGCCATCCAACCACCTCACAACTGAATAAGAGCCTTGACTGCTCCTGGCAGGCTTCGGCCCTCATCCTTGTATGTTACGGATATGTTTCCGACCTTCTCACTAGTGACACCTTGCTCCCTCATGAGCGTTTGGGCAAGTAATACACAGGCCAGCTCGTATTTTTGTGGCAATGTGGACGCCGGAGCGTCCGTCTCATCACTTGGCAGGATGTATCCTGCTAAATATTCCACATCAATTATACGCGCCTCACAGGGCCAACCAGAGCGTTTAAATAACATCCCGTTTTCGGACTCAATCTTGAAAGAGTCGGTTTGCTGCTCCTTATCGTGAATGCTCAGCTTTGACACTGAATGGATAGGGAAGTTTCGAAGCCGGAGGAACTGGGTTCCAGGACCGTCCAGCGTCTGTTGGTATGTCTTGTATTCAAAGCTTCGATTACATTCCCGCTCTATCCACTCTGAAGCGGCACCCAAGGCTGTGAGCAAGGAAAAATCCTGGGATATATCATCCAGTGGAATGGACAACATTCCTTTAGCCCTTCGTAGTGTCGTCAGCATCAGGATCACCGCCCGTAGTAGCCGTAACCTCAGCAGCCTTTGCTTTTTCCTTATCTGAATCTGCCGCTTTTGATGTTTTTGGCAAGGCTTGTCCTTCGTCATCCTCAGCAATCACGCCCGCAGCCCTCAGTTTGTTGGCACGTTTCTGATCCGCAGGGTACAACTCGCCCGGTTCAATCACTGTGTTCGTTTCCTGATCATTGAAAGCGGAAATAACCGTGTAATTCAGTTCTTCACTTTTAGAAGCCATGCAAGTTTCCCTCCTGTTAAGCCCGGAACCCCGGGCCACATGATTTATTTAATTAAGGTGTTGGGATACCCAACTTAATAAATGGCGACACTTTATAACCGTTCTCCATTTCAAACGGACCATTAACCCAAGGCTTGCCATCCACGTTCCAGAAGGCTTTGATAATTGTTTTATTTTGTTTGAACAATGGATGTTCAGAAGCTTGGATGAAGATACCGGAACCGTCTTTAATAAGGTAGTAACCCATATCTCCAAGTACCAGGTCACCTGTTGACCCAAGGATAGGCGCGTTCTCCTTAAATCGGATTGGATATCCAAGAAGCGTCCCTGTCATCTTGTCAGCAACATTTGGTTGGAAGATCAAATTACCTGCCTCATCTTTCATAGTCAAAAGTTGCGGCAAAATGGATTGAGATGCGGCCCAGATCAAAGAACCACCAAGTTTAGCTTGAGCAATCAAGGCAACAACGTCAGGATAAGTGATCAGGTTCGCCGTTTCGCGCGGCACTGTAATGGATGCTGGAGATACCATGGCCCCGCTTGGCTTGCCGACTCCATTACCGTAGAGGAAAGCATCATCCTCAGCTGCAGCAATCGCACCTCTGAATAATTTTGTAATGATGGTGTTCACAGCTGGAGCATTCCGCAAAAGCTTGTCTGTGACAACGATATGAGCAGCGACCTCATGAGGCGTCAAAGTCAGGTCTCTGAACTTAGCGCTTGTCTCAGGTTTTTCGTCACCTTCACCGATCCAGTTCACCTCAACTCCACCATACATGTTGGAACCAGCGCCCTGATCGAGCGCAGGGAATGTAGTGCTGGAATCCGGAGCGTTTTCATCAGCAGGAATAACCAAAGCACGTGGACGAACCACTGCTTCTTCTGGCGTAATTTCAAACAGTTGCGCCGAGAACTTAGGAGGTACGAAAACCCCGCCTGAAGCTTTAGTTCCCGCGGCCATTTCCCGGTACTCTTTCAACCGTGGATCATACGGGTCCGAACGATAGCAAGAAATCAACTCGCCCAAGCTACGGAACTCACTTTCATGGGCTGGATCTTCAGGTGTATGTTTTGCTCCGCTGCCACCCATGGCAAACTGTTGGGCACGTTCTTCGAGTTTGATTTCATCTTCCAAGGAACGGGCCTCTGCTTCCATGGTTGTAAAATTGGTTTCTTCGTCATCAGTAAAGCCGCGCTTCTCTGTCTGAGCCAACACGATAAGTGAACGCATTTCCTCTTTCTTTGCAGCCAGTTTTTTTCTCAATTCGATAAGATTTTTCAAACAATCCATCTCCCTTATAGGTTCAATTTTCTCATCCTCATGTCATGTTCAAGCATGATCATGTCTAACTCTTCGTCGCTCAGTCCTAGTAAATCGTCGTCGTCATCGCCAATTCTTTCATGGAACACTTCTTCAGCAGACCTAACGCCTACCGTAGATTGTGGATATGCCGGAGACGTCACCGGACTTACCTCATATAGTTCAGCTTCAACCACCGT
Organism: Paenibacillus sp. FSL M7-1414; assembly: GCF_038003195.1. Classification (NCBI taxonomy): domain Bacteria; kingdom Bacillati; phylum Bacillota; class Bacilli; order Caryophanales; family Paenibacillaceae; genus Paenibacillus; species Paenibacillus sp. FSL M7-1414. The sequence goes on from NZ_JBBOOS010000001.1 coordinate 5,395,988, forward strand.
ACGGATTGGCATATCTTCATTTGTCTCGTCCCATTCTTCTTTAGTTGGGCGAAAAATAAAAGACGATCCTCGCACGTCTCCGCGCTCAATCGTCTCCACATACTTTTCCGCCCAGCTTGGCGGTGTGATTTCATATCTCAGACCAATGTCGTCCTCAGCAACAAGCAATGTTCCTGGTGTTCTCCCCAGAATTTCCCTCGCATCATGCTGCCATGCTGCATAGACATCCGGGTTAATCAAACTGGCCGTGAATGCTCCACGCTTGAATCGCTCCTGAAACATGCCATAAATCGGGTGTGATAACTGATCCCATCTCACGGCATAACCAATGATCTTTGTCGGCTCACCCTCAACTTTGCGAACCTCCAATTTGCTCTCCTGCAGGATCAGTTCCCGTTGTTCCTTCGTCTTTTTCTCCATCTTTGTTATCACCTCCCCCAGGTGGAATCGGATTAGCTTTGTTCTGATTTTTGTAATACTCATCGACCATATCCAGCGGCAACATGTTTAACGGTACCCAGTATCTGTCTCCACCTTCTATTGGGTTTTCGTTTTCTTTTTCCAAGATGTCGTTTTGAGAATAAGCACCCATGTTGAACATTTCCTTGTAAAAGGCAGCGCGTGCAGATGAATCACCTCGAAGCAATCCTTCAATGAGATGTTCAGCAAAGAACTTCTTTCGTTCGCTCTCTGAAAACAACTTCCAGCTGATCGTCTGTTCCCACCTAATAAGCCAAGGCCGGAGAGAATGAATGACAAAATCAATCGACTGTTGCTCTATGTTAGAAAACGAAGCACGTTCAAGGTCTGCCATCATGTGTGGAGGCACACGAAATACCCTTGCAATCTCAAGAATCTGGAATTTTCTCGTTTCCAAAAACTGAGCATCGTTGGGTGGAATTGTGTTCTTTGAAAAGGTCATGCCTTCTTCCAAGAGCATCAGACGATGAGCTTTACCAAGCCCTTCGTATTTTTCTCGAAGGGATTTTTGGAGCCGTTCAAATGCTGCATCGGACAAAGTACCGGGTAGCGTTGCGACTGCACCCACGTTTGTTCCATTCTCAAAGAAATCTGCACCGAATTGTTCAGTCGCTAGAGCTAATTCAACAGCCTGCCGTGCCCAATGAATGACGGATACGCCTTTGGTACCATCAAATCCAAGCCCTGGTATATGGAACATGGCATAAAACGGTACGTTATGCTGCTTACCATCTTTGGTTGAGACTCTGAAAAACGGATCTCCATCAGCTGTCTCCATGTGTTCAACTCTGTGAGGTGGGATCGGCCAAAGAGCAACTATTTCCCCTGCTAAGTCATATTCAATTTCCGCATAACAGTTCCCCCACAACAATATGTGAGCCATCATCGTTTCCCGGAAGGTGAATGCCGTCATCCTTGGATTGGGCTGATTTTGAAGAAGATAACCAACCCTATGTGTTGTTCTGGATTTCCCTCTAGGATTTAACCTTTTGTATACTGGCAACGGAAGAGATGCTACCGACTCTGCAAGTATCCTGACACATGTAAGGACGGCCGTTGAACGCATGGCCGTTGATTCTGTGACATTAGCCCCCCGTCCTGTGAGAGCGCCGAACGCTTTATACATCCACCGTTTCGGGTTTTCCAAATCACTTGTATCGCTTGACTCACTTGGTTGACTTCGCTTCTCCAACAACTTTGAAACAAATGGTATCCGCAGTGTGTACACCCCCTTTCATTAGATCGCTCTGACGCCTCGATCCTCGTAAACAGACCTCTTTGGCTTGGCCGAATTAGAAAGCGTCAACTTGTGAGCATCAATGACGGCGTCCACCGGGTCAATCCGCTTCGTCTTAGAAGAAGGGTCTTTGTCGATCTTGATTTCTCCAAAACTGTTACTGACCGTCTTGGCATTCGCCATGCTCCATGTCAGCAGCTTATTTCTTCGGTCATAAATGACGTTCCTGGCCTCTGCCTCCAACTTGAAATCAACCGTAGCATCATTCAAACTCTTGGCGCTCTGAACAATCTCAACCAGATCCACTCCAAATTCCTCAAGGTCAGACAAAAAGGCATCTGCGTTATGTGGATCATACGCAATGCCCAGCAGCTTGAGGTTATGTTTTTTGATCAAGTCTCGGTAATAAGACAGGATGTATTTGTAATCCGTCTTGACGCCGCCCATGGTCTCTGTCGGAGTTAACAACCCTTCCATAATCCACATGTCATACGGTGCAAAGTCACTCTTCACATGCTCATCGACACGGGCCGAAGGAATCCAGCTGTGTGAATGAATGTAATACTTGCGTTGCCCATCAATATCTAACGGGAATTCCAATGCACCACTCGTAAGGTCGCCGCCTGAAGACAAGTCCAGACCCAAGTAACATTCTTTGCCTTCCATGTCCTCAATGGTTGTATCGGATTCGCAATTAACCCAGTGTTCCATATTCATGTACTGAGTGTCTGAGAACTGCACCCATCTGTTCAGGGATTTGGTCAGGAAGTTACGAAGCTCTTCTCCTTGCTGAACCTTGGCTTTGATCGCTTCAGCTCGTAAGCTATCCAATGTTTCAGGAGTCCAGAGAGGATTTGCTTTAGGCCAGTTCGATTCGTCCCAAACATCGTCTTCCTTGTCCAGCTCACAAATGAATATGAACTGCGTGTCATCCGCATGAGCACCCGCCAGAACCATCTTGCAATATTTATACAGTTCGTAGCATGGACCGTTGATGTTAAACCCGGCCGTTGTGATAACGGAAATAAGACACTGCTTCAGCTTCTTCGTACCGTCTGCCAGTAGCTTGTACATCTGGTTATCCTTGTGCAAGTGATATTCATCGACACTCGCAAAGTAAGGCCTGAAACCGTCTATGGATTTTGTATCACGGCCAAGCGCCCTGATTTCACCTTTTGAAACGGTGCATAGGATTGTACTTTTATAATCCTTCACGTCAAAAAGACCGGATTCGTATTTATCCCCGGCCAGCTCTGGATCTGCATCAATAAACTTGATGCACTCTTTCAGTACAATTCGTGCCTGCGCTTCTTTTGTCGCTGTTACATACACTTGAGGATAACTGTACCCGTCAAAGTTTCCGTAAAACAGTGAAGGAACCGCGTTGCCCAATGACTTGCCATTCTGCCGAGCTACTTGGATGTACGATGTTCGAAAACGCCGATATCCGTCCATCTTCAGCCAGCCGTTCCAACTCCCAAAGATGAAGTCTTGAAACCCCCATAATTCAAGAGGCATCGGTTCCTCACCCTCAGCCAGTGTAAGGGACTCAGCAAATTCGATGATCTCATGGGCTTTATCTGGGTCAAACACGTAAGGAAACTCTTCCGTACCCTGTCGTTCTAAATCTCGAAGGTGCCTTTCACACGCCTGACGTTGGGCTTGTCCCGCTGTGATCCTGCCGGACGTGACTTCGAGAGCATAGGCCGTTACTCGGTCCGCCTCGCCAACTGTGTTGTAAGGATAAATCTGAGGACTAGCCACTTCGGTTCCCAAACTTCCCGAACTTGCTTACCTTCTCCTGCTGGGCCTTTGGTTTCGGTACGTTTTTTACTTTGGACAGCGGATTAAGGAACAAACGATCCTGCATTTTCAGCAGCATGTCCATTTTCTTGTTTATCGCTGTCTCTATCCGAAGCAATCCATCAACCGCAATCATGCTTCGTAATTGTTTCTTAACTTTCATGTTAAAATCTTCGGATTCTTCAATATATTCGTCCAAATCTTCAGAATCATAGGCGACTTTATCAATCGTTTGATATGATTTTTGAAGTCTTTCATACTCCGAATACGTCTTACAATACATGGCTAAAAGCCCCACATCTGAACTGCTTATCAGTTCAATATTCTGTGCGGCTGCCGCTTTATATTCTTTCATGCATTGCTTCCAGTGAGTAAAGGCAATTGGATCATTCTTCACGAATGCCGGAGGTTTCAGCTTGTCGAGTTCAGCTTTTCCAAGTTTGATCTCCCCTTCCTGTCGTGCCTTAATTTGTTCTTTTGTCAATCGATTCGGATTCCCCGCAGCGAGGTGCAGGGAAACTGGTTTTGCGTTCCTTCCCATTGGGTTCACCTGCCTGAGTCACTGAAAAATTAATAAAACGAGTTTTTACGCGAAATAAGTCCGACGCGGTCTATCAGCCGAAAGGTTTTTAGAGATTTGACCCCCCTACCCTACCTGAAGAAATAGTGAAGGCATAGGAAATAATTCGTTTGACCATCTCTTCACACTCTTTATGAGCCACTTGAACGGGCATACCTGCTTTGACTGCCTCTTCGAATGCTTTGGGCAGGCTCTGTATTAGAGTCTCTACCCATGGGGCCAGTTGAATGTTAAGCGTGATGTTATGTTCATTCGGACTCTTATGTGAGTGAGAAATATAAGACCCTTGACCATCGTAATATCCTACTGGTTGGGCATAGCCTCCACACTTATTACATGCAGTTCCGTCTTCATTCGTCCAGCCTGTCTGTTCATTCGAACACACTACACAGACTAACCTCATCTCCTTAGCCATTGCCAAACCCTCCATCCTCTTTAGCTGTCTTGATAGCGTGGCATTGCCTGCATAGAGCCTGCCAGTTGTTGCGGTCCCAGAACAGCGTCTTATCTCCCCTGTGTGGCTTGATATGATCGACTACTGTAGAGGCTTGCACATAGCCGTCCTTCCAATGAGTGACACACAGCGGATGCTTCTTCAGGAATCCAGTTCTGGCCTTACGCCATCGGCTGTCATATCCACGCTCAGCTGCTGTCCCTCTATCTTGGTCATAGCTATGTACTTGGTCTTGGTGGTCTTCACAATATCTGCCCTCTGTTATGGTCTCCTTACATCCCTGCTTACTGCAGAACCTTTTAAGCGGCATAATCAGCGCTCATTCCTTTCTGCACCTCGGTAACATACACATCTGCTTAGCACCCGCCCATGTCCCCCACACGCAACCTCTACATTGAACAGGCTGGAGATTAGACAGAACAGGTACAGGCCGTTCCTTAATCGCTACAAATCTCGGACTTCTAATCAATGAGCCTGCCACCACCTTTGGACATCCTCAAAACCTCCCTTCATATTTACAAGCGCTTGGGATTACACAAAAAAATAAGCCACCCGCTGTTGGATGGCTTTCAAAAAGGATATGAAGAAAACACCGTAGTTGGCCTTGCCGGGACTCGAACGCCAGCTGCTGCCTGTAGGCCATAATAGTATCCGTATTTATATCCCGCCCGGATGGAGCGGCTGCGGGGAATCTAACCCCATCCCCACACTGCACCCTTGACGATCCACGTCTAAGGAAACGCCTTCCCACAGCGCAGCCGAGTCCGCTGCGATAACGGGCAGGCACACCGGAGAGGGGTAAACCTCTCTATGTGCCTAGTGTATTGCTGTTTCACCGTCATTCGATTGCCAACATACCGTCAATTTACCGTCAATTTTCGGAGGGCCAAAGCATTCCACAATCCTTGAGTGTGTTGGCTATGCTTAGTAACCCCTTGCTGATCCGTCTATCAATTGTGCGTTCGCTTAGTCCGCGACCCTGGAATAGTGCAACTGTGTACTTGCGGCGGGTCGATTTGATGTACTGATGCATGATGATATCCCGAGCCTCTTTATCCATGATGACATCTATAGCGGCCTGCACTACATCAACCTGCATTTGATACGTTTCATACTTGGCCTGTTGGTCTGGAGTCAATACAGGCATTTTACTCAAAACTTTCATAGATGCCAACCATTGATGGTAATCATCAGTCAACAGTTTGACCAGTTGGGCAATGTCTCTTTCATCCGCGCTTGGTATCAATTCCATTTGGACCATCACCGCCCCCATGCTCTACACCCTCTCCTGATTGATTCTTCAATCGGTCATTTTCAACAAATAACAAGGTGCATCTATGCTGCCAATAAGCGACATCACGATTCAATGACTCTACCTTCTCTTGCTGAATGTCCATATGAGAAGCAAATTCCCTATCTTGGTTGTATAGTGCCTCTCTGTTGCTATCAGCCAAAGCTTTATACTTGTCCAACTGGTGAAGCAGAGCACAGAACAATTCATAATCGGATTCATCGAATCTTTCCTTCGCCAGAATATCCAACTTAGCTTGCACGTCCTCCAATGTCGGTGCTGTCATTTCCCCACCGCCTCAGACTGCTGCAACTCCTTATACACGCTCTCAGGTATCTGAGTAATAATTAGATCCCGCTGGGCACGTTTCTTATCTGCTATATCGGCAATGGCTCGGGCTGGATGGCTACTTTCGAACAGCTCAACCAGTTCCCCCGCCAACTCACTTTTAAAATATCTGATTCTCGCCATGGTGTTCCCCTCCATCACACATTGTTACATGTTCAAAATATAGGTCTGAATCGTCCAGCTCTTCGTCATCGATGCGGGTTATGGTGAACACCCGGCAACATACCGGACATTCTACTGTATCCCCCAATTCAAACTCTGTAGGCATGACAGCACCCCTCACCATTCATTCCGTGCTCTAACTTTATTCAATTCAGCCTGTGTCAGTATCACAGATACCGGCTCGTAATTATCCTTGATTGACTGGACATCGTTATTGAGTGGCAAATGAGTGATTAAACTAAAGAAGTCCTCAATGTCCTGCTCCCCTGGCTCAGCAAGATCCGGACGGATGATCATCATGGCATCGGACAAGACTTCTGTATCCAGATCCGTGTCTGACCAGTCACCACAATCCATACCGTCACACAGGTACCGCCCTTTCTTGCCCTTTGCTTTAAACGCTATTGCTTTGATCATCTTCAATCCCCCTATCCAGATTGACCCATATAACAGCGCCCTGCGGATGGTTGTATGTTATAGGTTCAGGGTATTTCACTGGATTTTCCAGTACCCACACCCATGGTTGGTTGTATCGCGCAAGCAATCCGTGATGCAGAATTCGATGTTTCAATTGATTTCTACCGAATAGCTCCAAGGTACAAGGGAAACAGTCTACCAGGTCAACTTCTCCCCATACCTTTCCGCTACCGCTCATGATAATCCCGATCTTTCCGCGCTTATGCGTTTGGCTACCTCGAATCTCCCAGGTCTTCTCCCCTGACAAGATCAAATTTCCCCAATATGGCTTTATTAAGAGTCCTTGCATCTTTATATCCCCCCACTATTCAAACTCAACCGAGCCTTCCTGTAGGAAGCACCCCATCCATCATCTTGCTTCGGGATCTCATTTGTAATATCAAGCATTTCCCGCTTGTACAATGATGTGAAGCAGGCGGGGTCAACATCTATGACCCACTTCCCGCGACTATTCAGACGACGAGTGACTGGTTTATTTTCATAGCACCAAAGCATATCCTCATCAACCTTATCAACAACCACCATTGTTCCTTCATTCAGTCCTCGATTAACTCGGCACACCATCCCTCGTTGGAACTCTTCGAAAAAGAAGAAGAGGAAGCGCATGGTTACAACTCAGCTTTCATCCGGTCAATGAGGCCGTTTGTAGCAGCCTTATACTTGGTATGCAATTCTTCATCCGTTTTCCCGACGATCTCCAGAGCACCGAGCAAATTAGCAAAGGCATCGTTCAGGTTCTTGAAGTGTGCTTTGAATATGGCCGCTTCCTCACCTGTGCCTTGTGCAACCTTTTTCCGCAACTCTTCCAACTCGGCCTCGATCTCTGGCGGTACCTTCTCAATCTCAATAGTGGCAGGAACAACATCAATAGGTTTTGCTTTCAGTTCCTGTTCGAGCTGCTTGATCTGTGCAAGCGATGCAGCATGTTGCTGTTGTGATTCCTCAAGAGCTTCTTGGAGTGCAGCAGCTTGTCCATCATCCTCACCAGATTCAGCCTTAGCCGCAGCTGCTGCCGCTTCCTCTGCTTGGGCTTGGAGCCGTTCAACAATCAACGCATGGTCCGCCTGCTGTGTCTCCAGCTTCTGGCGGAGCTTCTGTTCCTTCTCCATTTCCTTCTGAGCTTCTTTAAGTGCTTTCTCTGCTGCCTTCTGAGCTTTTTCGGCATCCTTCCGAGCCTTAACCGCTTCCGCCAGCTCACGAGTAGACATGTTGTCCACATCATTTTCCTGAACGAACGCTTCCCGTTCCTCAGCAGGGATTCCAAGTAAGGCCACAGCCTGCGTATAGTTCAAACTTCCAAGCGCTTGGGAATCGGCGTTATCTCCAAACAAAGTAAGCTGATCTGATCCGTACTCTTTGAATATTTTCATGAGGTTATTGGCTGTAGATTGTTTATAATCAACAGAATCAGCCAGCCAGTTCATCCACTCACCATGAGGCATCATTTCTTTGGCTTCTGTGAGTCGTCTTCCAATCTCAATGGAACTGTGAAGTACGATCTGCTTTGTGTGATCCTTAATGCTGTTAATCTCAATGGCGATTGTCTCGATAGTGCGGATGGCTAATTGGCTCATACGGCTACCCCCTCGTTATTTTTTGATCCACGAACACGTTTCTGTTTTTTAATCACAAGCTTGGTTTCCACAAACTTATCAACAAAACTCTTCACCTCTGGAGTCATGTTGCAATTCTTAAAACCCCGACATTGCATTACCTTACTCCCCACAAGCTCCATAGTGTAAAAGGGGGTTTCAGGCTTGCTTTCTTCCCTTACACAAAAGAGAATCACTTGTCCTTTAGCATAATCTTCTGCATACCTACCCACACAATGGTTAAGCTCCGTACCTTCATCGTATAACTCTTCAAGTGATGCTATAGGACGCATTAGGAACCCATCCATTTGGAACATGTATTTTTTCAGAATGTCCGCTCGGCTACGGATCTTTAAATCAAGAGGCTTGTTGTTTTTTAGTTTGATTCGTTTGCTTAGCTCCGTATGAATCTTTCTCAGGTCATTAGGGAACAAGTAACGATCCTCTTCCAAGCTCATCCCCAATTCCTTACACTCTTTCCTGTAATCGCGCCAATCGGAAAGCATGCTGTATAGACGATCATCCCGATAATGGTCCTTCTTCATTTGCTTAATGACGTATTTGATTACCACATCTTCAGGAGCATAAGTACAAGCATCTTTGAAATACTCCTTCTCTTGTCAGTCATACATTTCACCTATTAATTTTGCATCCTGAAGGGTCACAGGAAGATCGCGTTTACGAGCGTATTGATAGAACCTTAGTTCCTTTGGAGTTAATACAATCTTAGAATCTCTGATTTCTCTTAAATCCACTTTACTGAGCCGCAGCACTTTCATCAGGCTGTTACCATGCCAGTAGATAGCCCCATAGGTCGGATCTCTGTAGAGCTTAGCCCATACAAAATCCTTGAACCCTATTTTGGACAGATACTCAACACATGGGTATCTGGCTGCTAGGTCAAAGAATTCAACCATGTCCGTTACATAACGGGGATTCTTGTACTCCGTGTACTGCTCCCAAGTTGAATACTGGAATGGAGTCCCTTTCACAGCTCTCTTAATATTCGAGATTGACATGAACCTCGGAAGCCCAGCTCCATATCGCGTAGCTATCTCATCAAAAGCAGACTTTACTTCTGCGCGTTGTCTTCCATAGTTGAAATAGATACTTTTACCAGTTTGGAATACATAATGCATATTGTTGCTGTATTCTGTTGCTACTTTTGTGTAATCCCCGCTGTAATCTCTTCTTACCTCTATGACTCTTGCGACTAAAGCTTTGTCATCCAAGACTGATTTTTCATACCAGACAATTACAGCACGATCTACCATGTATTTACGCCCCAAACCTGAGGCTCGTACTTTGCACTTAGATTTACAGTGAGGGCATTGTACCGGCAGAAGTTGCTTATGCTTTAGTTTCGCTTCTGGAAAATGTTGCTTAGCGCAATGCGTGCAGTAAGCAGACTGAATGCCTTTAGCTGATTTAATGAACAAGTATCTGCTACTTTTCAAGGCTGTTTCTGTTGCGAAACGAGTAAGTGAGCGACTGATTTTCTGAGGAAAATGCTTTAATGCCTCTTTGTACTCCAATTTAATGTCCTCCTTCAAAAGAAATCATCCAATTTGACATCAAAACGCGCAGTCTTTTGCTCAACTGGTGCGGGTGTTGCAGTAGGCGCACCCTGTAGACCAAAGTAATTCATCACAATCGGAAGCACTTCTTCATCTGTCAGCATAGCCATGCCTCCAACCGCCTTTCTCTTGGCTTCTGCCTCTATTGCCACCAAACTCTTGGCAATCGTCCTGTCAGCAACCATTACCTGATCCGCAGTACCAGGATTAGCCTGCACATGCTTAATCAAGAAATCCCCAATCACCTTGATATATGCGTTCGTACCTGTACCATCCATTTCAGCCCTCAACTTTGCTATTGCTGCTTCCATGTTCCTTCCTCCATTCATTGCGTTTTTTTACCCAAGCAAGCGCACGGTCCTTGCCAGTATCCTGTATCACATAAGACACGCCTTCCGGCACCATAATGTCTGGTGCCACAGTCAACATGCCGTAATCTGTTCGAACATCTTTATCAGCTGCTATCGGATCGAAGAGGGATATGACCAACTTGAGACGATCCAACGTATAGCCTTGATCGACTAGTGAAGCCACAGCCCTATCAATGCGCGCCCTCATTCCATATCCGGCATATGATTGGCGTAACTCAATGGCCCTCTGCTCTAATTTGGTGAGCTTGTCCGCTTCGAGTTGTTCCGCAGCTCGTGAAAACAATGGGATGTATCGATACTGATCCTTTACCTTTGCCGCATAAATGTATCCGGCTGGTTGCTCATCTTCAGCCACACCAGCGCCCAGCTCCCCGCAGCGCCTTTGCCCCAGCAAAATATCACCTATGGGCCGATCCATATTCCAGCGCCCACCCGTAACCCATTCACCGTTGACTTCAACCTGCCGCGGAACGAATACCGGAATACCGCAATTCGCCACTTCTTGCTTGTTCAACCATCGGTGTAGTGGGTTCATTAGCGTTCACCCGCCTTTGCAGCCTGCATAGCTGCTGCATTACGCATCATTTCGGCATACTCTTCATCGGATGGCCCTTCATCCTTACCAGATTCGTTTGAAACGATTGGAATTACTGGCTTTTGAGGCTTGCCGCCTCCCGCGCCGCCGGAACCCTTTCCGCCTTTTGCCTTATCCGAGCGCATCTCCAAAACCAAAGTGCCGAACTTTTCCCTGAATTTACTGCCAGATAGTACATTTTTCCGCCAAAACACGCTTTTCGGTAGCCAGTCCATCACATCACGAATGAGATTCTTGTCTTCCTGGCCGTCAACTTCGACCAGCAGCCGGAAATCATCTGCCCATGTCTGCATGTTCGAGCGTTTCGTCAAGTGCAAAACACCTTCTGCTTCCGCGAATCCATCAATTTTTTCTTTCAGATAGTTCGCCATTTTCAGAAACGCATTTCCTTCTTCGTAGACCCGCTTTACTTTTTTTTGGGAACCTTTTTCCGGTTTTTCGCCCGTTTGCGAATCCGGCGAGGCCGAGCTTTCGGCGGTCTGTTCGGATTTCGGGTTTTGACCTTGATCTTGGTTTGGATCTGGGTTTGGCTCTTTTTCTGGGTCTGGTGGTATATCTTTAATATCTTTCTTATTCTTAATCTCTATCTCTATCTCTGCATCGGATTTCGTTGGGATGTCCGTTGGACTTCCTTTGGACTTCTTAGGGACAGGGGTAGAAGAGGACTTTGCTTTCTTTTCCTCTTCTCGCTTCTCAGCCTTTCGAGCAGCGTCCTTTTCTTTGTTCTGAATGATCTTTCCGCCTATATCCATCCAGTTAACAATCCCGCGCCCCGCCTCAGTTTCTTCAATATACCCAGCTTCATTCAGAGCAGAAATAAGTTCCTCCGGATCTCCCTTGAAATGCATTACATCCGCAATGTCTGCTGCTTCAATTTCACTTATGTCTCCATCCGGTGCCCAGTCTACCGCCCACCACCAAAACATGTGTAATGCCCCTACCGCAGTCGGCCTATCCATACCTGTACGGCGGCAAAGTTTGCCTGTTTTGGGGTCTCTGTCTGTCGCTACGTAGCTTTTTATCCATAACATTTTTAGATTTCCACCGCCTTCAATCCGACATGGGCAGGACATCCGCACACCGTCCAGTGGATGTCCGTTGGACATCTTGCGGACATCCTATGCATGTCCTACTTCCAATATTGTTTGCCGTCTCCGACTGTGTAGTAAATGTAAAGCTCAGCCTGCTTGTTCACCTTCCATGCCCGTCCGTCGGTGGTTTCATCCACCCAGTTATGGCAAGTTCCCATAGCCGTTTTTGGACCACACAGGACAACGATATTCCACGGTGAACGTCCTGTACCGTACTGGCTTGCATTGATCATATGTGCACGTTCAAAACGGTAACGTGGTACACTGCAACCACAACGCTCACATTTCGTGTACCCCGCCTCGCTGGAGCGTCTGTATACTTCCTTATCCACCTTGGCAGTAATAGCCGTGTGCTGTCCCTGAGTAAGCTTACGGCGCTTATGCTTAGGCTTAGGAACAGGATTCAAACCAAACTCAGCCATGTACTCCGCCTCCTGTTATATGCATTTCAATCCGCACCCGTAGGCGCAGCTCATAAATCTTTTCTTTCACCGAATTTAGCTCGTTCTTCCAATAAGCCTTTTGCTCCAGTGCATCAGCTTCTATCATTCGCAGTTCAGCAGTTGCACGTGCAGCCGCTACTTCCTTCTCACCGCGCTTGGCCGTAGCCCGAGCTTCAGCGTCAACATTGTCACGCAATACGTGTATTTTGGCGTAATCTCCATCCTTCTGAGCCGAAACACGACCCATGATCATGTGAGCATCTGTAAGCAGACGAATCTTCTCTACCATTCCGCCTGGGGAGTACTCGTCGTACTGATCAGCTTCCTCGCGGAGTCGTTTGATCTGCTTGACGTACTCGCTCATTTGCTCAGCACTGGTACGTGATTCGTATAGTTCACGGAGATAATCGTTAATGTCCACCGCTTACCTCCTTGTGTTGTTATTTGAAATTTGATATGATTGCCGTAATTATTTTTGAATAGCTTTGAACCGAATGACTACGCGGACCAGGCGTGGTCATTTTTCTTTTAACAGTGCAATGTATTCCTTATGGTGACGATCGTTACAGAATGTCAACTTGCCTGCCTGAACATAACTGTCTCCGTATTCGATTTTCCGAAAGCATAGAGGGCAATTACCAATATGACGCTTTGGTTTCTTCTTACTCTTAGATACAACAGGACCGCCTTCGGTACGTTGAATCTTATCCTCAATCTTCTTCCTATCTGCATGTAACTGCTTGAGCTGCTTTCCATCTGTTGAATCCATGATCTTTCTGCAAATTTCGTTATGCTGTTTGCGTAGTTCCCGACGTTTGTTCTGCATCCCATTCCCCTCCTTCCATACTTAGAAATGAAAGTGAGTCATCAAACCAACTCGCTGTGTCAGGATGTTCAGATTGCATTTGCTTCAAAAGTTGAATGCGCAATTGTAACTGCTGATTCATGTGTCTGCCCCTCCTGTATTCCAAGATCCGTTTTTAAATCAGATATCTCTTTATCCAACCAGTCGTTTCCGGCATCCATTGTCTGCTCACTATCACGGAATGTGATGAGGCTCTGTAGATGGACCCATGCGAACCAATTCAGAGATACAAATTCAGACATGCTATATCCCCCCTTGTGTTTTCCTTTCCAACTTTCCAATACATTGTTGCACCGTCCGAATACATTGTTACATTCAGCAAACTGTTAAACCGCAGAATTTGAAGCTTCCTTTTTTTGATCTAGCCAACTGAAAAAATCTCTCTTATCTACCTTTCGGGAGATACCAATTGTAAAATTCGGTATCCCACCCGACTCTGGTTTGACATCAAAGAGTGAATAGACTGTGCTACGAGATAAACCAAGGTAGTTTGCGATTAACTGAGCAGACAGGATATCTGGCATCTCGCTAGCAGTAAGAATTTTAGCCATGTGTTTAACCCCCTAGGATACATATGTCTTTTTTGCTCGTTCACTAAAAGAGACCTCTTCGCCAAAAAAAATATAGTCTCTTGGAGTGTGGTAAACAGATTCAATCCTTTCAACATTCGTCCATTTTATTGCGGTCGAATCCTTTTCCCAAGACCTGAGCGTTGGAGGCGTTATCCCCAACAAATTTGCTGCTTCCGCTTGTGTATAGCCTAGCTTTACTCGCAATGATCTAAGAGTGTTTTTGAGGTTCAACGGGACATCTGCCAAGTGCAATCCCTCCTTTCATGTTTTTCATTTTAGTTCTCTTTTGGTGAACTGTCAACAATGTATTTCCTCTTTTAGAAAACTTTTTTGCTATTTTGTATTGTAAAAGTTCTCTAATGGGTATACTATTACAGAGGAAGCGATAATTCTTAGGAGGCGTTAAACTTTGGTTGAAAATGATGTAAAACATATATTTGGTAAGAACATTTTGAAGTTAAGGAAAAACAAAAATTTGTCTCAACAGGCATTAGCTGAAGCACTTAACTTAGGAAAGACTACTGTTTCCCAATGGGAATCAGCTCAAAAACTGCCTAATGCCGGAAGCATTGAGAAAATAGCATCTTTTTTCAATATTCCAAAGAGCGCTCTATTTGAAGAAGGATCTAGCCAATTCAGCACATTCGGCCGTATGGTAAGTGTACCTATAGTCGGGAAGATATCTTGCGGAAATGGCATCCTCGCATTCGAAGAAGTTGAAAATTATGAAGACACACCAGCAGATTGGGTGTCAGATGGTGACTATTTTTATTTGATTGCTAAAGGTGACAGCATGATCGGTGCACGCATACATAATGGAGACTTGTTGCTAATTAACAAACAAGAGACAATAGAGGATGGTGAAATCGCTGCGGTTCTAGTGAATGATGAAGTCTATTTAAAAAGGGTCTTTCGTCAAAATGGAAGCATAATATTGCAATCAGAAAATGCAGCTTATCCCCCTATTGTCGCTTCACCAAACAACGGTAATGAGATTTACATTATTGGGAAATTGAAAAAAGCTATAGTTAATTTTTAAGGAGGTCTTTTTGATGCCATATGTCAGACAGAAGGGTAAAGGATGGCAGTATACTGTAAACGTTGGGATTGATCCTGCTACAGGTGCTAGAATACAAAAGTCCAAGGGTGGTTTCAAATCCGATAAACTGGCTTATAAGGCTGGGGTTTTACTTGAAGAGGAAATTGCTAACGGTTTATATACTTCTGATAAAGGTATGACTTTTGAAGAACTTAAAGATGAATGGTTTGAAATGTACCGTACAAGCGGTAAAGTGAAAATTAGTTCTGTTAGAATCAGAGAATATGAGTCGAATAAGTTATTACCTTTTTTTGCAAAACTAAAAGTAAAAGATATAACTAAAAAGATGTACCAATCTGCCATAAACAAACTGCATGAAGAAGGACTCGCTCATATAACACTCAGTGGTATACAGAGCACAGGGAAGATGATTTTTAAAAGAGCTATGGAGAAAGATATTATAAAAGTTGATCCTACTCAATATTCATACATCCCCAAAACTCAAAAATCGGTAGAGGAAATCGAAGCCGAGGAAGAGGCGGTAAAGTATTTAGAGAAAGAAGAGCTTGCCCTACTCTTAAAAACTGCCGCTACCAAAGGTGGTCCCCAGGATTACGTTATTTTCATGTTGTTATCTTATACTGGAATGAGACTAGGTGAATTGATTTCTTTAAAATGGAGAGACGTAGACTTTGAAGAAGGCGTGATAAGCATTACTAAAACCTGCTACAACCCCAAAGGGAAGATTAAAGATTACAAGCTTATTCCACCAAAAACAATGAAATCAAAAAGAAAAATTGAGATAGATCTATTTGTTGTTCAAGAACTGAAGAACCACATGCACTGGCAAAAAGAAATAAAGATGGCCAACAGAAAAAGATACCATGACGAAGGATTTGTTATAGCTAGAACCGATGCTGAATTTGCTGGTTATCCTGAAATAGCAAAGGCGATCCAAGTTAAAATGAGAAGATTTATGAAGTCGGCGGGTTTGAATCCAAGTTTGACACCTCATTCATTGAGACATACGCATACCTCCCTCCTCGCTGAAGCAAGAGTAGACCTTCAAGAAATCATGGATAGGCTAGGCCACAAAGATGACAACACAACTCGGAATGTTTATCTACATGTAACCAAGACAAAAAAGAAAGAGGCTGCTCAGAAATTCTCTGACCTTATGAGTGAAATTTGATTTGTGGTCAAAAAGTGGTCAATGCAAAATAAATAGCAGAAAAAACCCTTTATATCGGGCTTCTATACGCATCACCCGTCATGTATACCATGAAGGATGGCTTTTTTCCTGCTTATTTTTGCAAAAAAATTAAAAATAGTTCGTTATGCAGTCAACCAGACCCCTGCCCAGGCGGCAAACACCCCAACTAGAACCGAACTTACAACGTAGAGCGCCGCGCTTGCGTATCGTTGTCGACCCATAAGTCCTAACGTCTCATAACCAAAGGTAGAGAACGTGGTGTACGCACCGCAAAATCCGGTTCCCCACATCACCCAGATTCCATCTGAGATCATTGCAGATTCATGCCACCCATATAACAACCCAAGCAACAGTGAACCACTGATGTTGATGATCCATGTTCCCCATGGAAAGGCCATTCCCAGCAAGCCAGAGACCCATTTTCCCAGACTGTAACGCAGTACCGCACCCAGCACACCTGCAAAACCAATCCACAGGATCATGAGGCATCACCCTCTTGTCTTTGTGCTCCCGACATACGATGTCCAAGGCTCATTCCCAGCGCACAAAGCAACAATCCTGCCAACAGACTCACGATCATATAAATAGCGGCACTGATCCATTCGCCCCCTTCGGATAAACGAACAATATCCAGTGTAAACGTGGAGAATGTCGTAAATGCGCCTGTAAAACCTGTACCAATCGCCAGTCGAAGTTGTGGTGTTATTTTGCCTGGAACAGCTATGGTAAAGAACCAACCCAAAAAAAGGCTGCCCATCGCATTGATTAACAGCACTGCCCATGGAAATCCCCCATGGACAGTTGGTATCGCTAACTGTATAGCATATCGGGTTAATGTGCCGAGAAATCCACCCGCCCCTATATACAAAAGCTCTTTCATGTTGTGTGCATCTCCCGAGTGATCTGACTGATCTTATAGATCTCTGCGCCGCTGTTGGTTCAGCCTGATCTTCGATTCGTTACCCTGCTCCGTTGCCTCATAGAATACTCTCCGTGAGAGCTGCTTTGGCAAATATTCTTGTTTCACGTAATGCCCCGGATAGTTGTGTGGATATTGATAACCCTCATGTCCAAGCTTCACGGCACCCGAGTAATGCGTATCTCGCAAGTGAAGCGGAACTTCTGCCGATTTTACCTCATCAATCGCGTTCATGGCTTTGGAAATGGCGGTGTACACCGCATTGGATTTTGGACTTTCTACTGCAAACAAAATCGCTTGTGCAATGTTCAGCTTGGCTTCAGGCCAGCCGTTATTTCGGTACGCATCAAGTGCTCCAATCGCCTGAGTCATGGCTTGCGGGTTCGCAAGTCCAATATCTTCACTACTTGCTGCAATCAGGCGCCGAATGAAGGTCATCGGGTCCATGCCGAGCTTCTCCACCGCGTATAGAAACCAGAACAACGCCGCATCACTGGAACCCCGAATACTCTTGTGAAATGCAGACAACACATCATACTGTGTCGATTCATCCGCCTTCACAATGGGACGCCGAATAGACTCTTCAGCTACGCCAAGCGTAATATGAATGGATCCATCCTTCTCCGGTGGCGTCGTCAACGCAGCCAGTTCAAGCGCATTAAGCGCACGCCGAATATCTCCGTTGGCCATCGTAGCAATATGTTCAAGCGCCTCATCGTCCGCCTGCAGTTCCATGAACCCCAGACCTTTGTCCGCATCACTCAATGCTCTGTGCATTGCAATTAGGGAATGATCCTTATTTAGCGATTCTAGCTGGAACAGAGTAGAACGGCTCATCAAGGCTCCATTGACATAATGAAAGGGATTCTCTGTTGTTGCGCCGATAAAAATAATCGTGCCCTTCTCTACCGCTGGCAATAACGCATCCTGACGTGAACTGTTAAACCGATGTACCTCGTCGAGGAACAGAATGGTTTTGGTTCCATACAGCTGTTTGTTCGTTTGCGCCTGTTCGATGACTTCACGCACATCCTTAACGGAAGCTTCCACTGCATTCAGACGTACGAACTGTCCTTGCGTTTGCTGGGAAATAATATGTGCCAAGGTTGTCTTGCCACATCCCGGAGGGCCGTATAACAAGATGGACGAAATCTGATCAGCCTCGATGGCGCGCCGGAGTAATTTCCCCGGTCCAATAATATGTTCCTGTCCAATATATTCATCCAGATGCTCTGGCCGCAAGCGGTCCGCGAGCAGTCTAGCTTGTGGTTTTGAGTCCTGTTGAAACGAAAATAAATCCATTGCTCATCACTTCCTTAACGGATTGCCTTGCCTTGAATACAATTACACTTCTGATGGTTCTCCACTCTCTATCATATCATACTCTCGCGGTAACATAGCCATAAATGCATGAAGTGCACTGCTGACAAAGGCATCCTTGCGAGTAATAAAATGAGTCATCATGCGATTCATACCTACGGGGAGTGTATGCGTGCGCAATAATCCATTTTTGATCTGATGCCTAATCACAATCTCTGGTAATAAGGAAATTCCCATACCGGACGTAACTCCACTAATAATCGCTTCAAGGGTTCCGAATTCCATAATTACTGGACGGGTAACACCACCCACCTCTAACCATTCCTCCAAAACCTGACGATAGGAACACCCCATGCTGTAGACAAGAATAGGTTTACTCTTAAGATCTTCATCCGTAGGACCCATACCAGAATAGACAACAAATAGTTCCTCATCAAATACGGGAATAGAAACGATATCAGGATGATCACAGGGACAGCCTATAAATGCTCCCTCCAATTCATACCCAATAACCTGATCCATAAGCATCTGCGAATTGCCAGTAACCAGTGACAAGGAGACATCTGGATACTGTTTGTAATATCTGACGAAAAGTTCAGGTAGCCGCACGGCCGCTGAGGTTTGTGTAGAACCTATTCGCATTGGACCCGATGGTGTGCTCGTCGCCCGAAGCGCCTTGGAAGCATCATTCAGCAAGCCAATAATTTTATCTGCATAGGTCAGTAGCATCTCTCCGGCTGGAGATAACGTCATGCCTCGGTTATGACGAATGAACAACGTTGTACCTACTTCTGCTTCCAGATGCCGAATTCGTGCCGTTACGTTGGATTGAACATACCCCAGTTTAGAGGCAGCTTTGGTCAGATTCCCTTCCTGTGCAACACACTGAAATATTCTAAGATCCCCGCTCTCCATGGTCCCTCCACTCTGACATCATTCAAAATGATATCCGCTTCATTACCAATCATTATACTTCATGTGTAAACCGGACTACAATTCATGTAGATCCCAAACCAGTCATCTGACTGGTTGATGATAAGGAGTGTTCAGCATGACATACTGGAAAAATAGAGTTGCTCTGATCACAGGTGGTGGAACAGGTATAGGACGTGCTGTAAGTGAGATGCTCGCTGAACGCGGAGCCTTGGTCGCTGTCAACTATTCCCGCTCACAAGATGCAGCAAGAGAGACTGTTCAACACATTTTGGATACGGGAGGCTATGCATTCGCCGTTCAAGCTAATGTTGCCAATGATCTTGATGTCCGGCGGATGGTCACTACAATAACTGAAACCTACGGCCCGATCACTGCACTTGTAAATAACGCCGGAATCACGCGTCATATCCCCATGCACGATCTGGAGTCTGTTACAGATGACGTCTGGAATGAGCTACTTGATGTGAATGTGAAAGGCATGTTTCATTGCGCTCGTGCAGTGACGGAAGGCATGAGACAGGCTGGCGGTGGTTCTATCGTGAATTTGGGCAGCATCGCAGGCAGTATGGGCTCGGGCTCCTGCCTCCCTTACGCCGTCTCCAAAGCGGCCGTTCACGGTCTAACTTTATCACTTGCGCACGCACTCTCACCACACATTCGGGTGAATGCTATCGTCCCTGGCGCAGTTGCTACAAGGTGGTGGGCTGGAAACGAGGAGCGAATGTATCGTCTTGGTGGAGAAGTGTTATTACAGCATATTGCCTCACCTGAAGATATCGCACACATGATCTGTGCTGCGCTGGAACAGCAATCCATGACCGGGCAACTAATTACTGTAGATAGCGGACAGACGTTATGAGCTCCAGTCATGATAAAGATACCCGGATCATCAAACCATTGAAATATACATTATTGATCATTTTGACAACGTTAATCATGGGCACTTCTTTTCCAGTTGGCAAGATCGGCATGTTATATGCCCCACCTTTCCTGCTCATGGGCATACGTTATATACTGGCAGGTGGCTTGATGGCCTTGTTCCTTCGTAAACGTCCTTTGCCTACTGGATGGCAGTCTTGGTTGAAAATAATCCTTATTGGCCTGTTCCAATCCGCAGGAGTGATGGGCTGCGCCTACTACAGCATGAACTGGATTACATCCGGTGAATCCGCCATTATTACGTTTACCAATCCGCTACTGGTCATTATCCTCAGTGCTCTCTTATATAGAGTGACCTACCGTTTCAGTCAGTGGATCGGTGTTATACTCGGTTTCATCGGGATTATGTTAACCTTTGGAATGCAAATGAGCTTTAGCCCCGGAACCTGGATTGGATTTGGTGGAGCGATCTCCTTTGCCGTGTCCACATTGCTCATCAAACGCTGGGGCAATGGCTACGATACTTTTGTCTTAACAGCCTATCAGATGCTTGCTGGAGGTGCTGCGTTGCTTCTGCTGAGCGTATGGACTGAACAGCCTCACTTTACGATCAATACCACCTCGGTTATGGCGCTGCTCTGGTTAACGCTTGTTTGCTCCATCATTCAGTTCTCACTCTGGTTTTATCTGCTGCAGAATAGTGACCCAGCCCAAACCAGTTCGTATCTGTTTCTGGCGCCGTTCTTTGGTGTACTATCGAGTTGGATTTTACTAGGAGAGCACGTTCAGTGGTTTGCATTAGCAGGCGGTTTATTTATTGGTGTTGGCATATTCCTGGTGAACCGTCGCTCATCCAGAATGAGAAATAGCGTAACATAAACTTGAACTCCCCATCGTTCTTCCTTGGAAGATTAATCATTTCTCGCACAAAAGCAAAAAAGGCATGCGCTTATGGGACTCTCCATAAACGTCATGCCTTTTTCTGTATAAATAAACTTTATCTAGCCAAGCTCTGGCCAACCCTGAATGGTTACGGACTCGCCATCGGGATTATGTGTTGCAGCCGCATAGATCGGCAGTACACCGTCATGGAACAACCACAACTCGTGCAAGGCCCGTGTACAACCAACGTACAACAGCTTTGCATCACCCGCATTTGGCAAATAATGCTTCTGGTCTACGTCTGCCACAATAACGGCATCAAACTCCAACCCTTTGGACAAGTAGACCGGTAAAACGGAGTGTCCACCCGTGTACTGCTTTTTGCCACCATCGATCAGGTTTAGATCCCAGCCTGCGTCCTGAAGTTCACGATGAAGTTCCTCTGCTTCATGCAGTGTACGGGTCAGGATGGAGACCGTTCGGTAGTCTTTGACCGTTAACTGCTTCAAAGCCTGCTCCAGACTCGCCGTCCGCCCTTCGCCTCCATAAGCCAACGTCCGAACCGGATCACCACTACGGAAAACAGGAATCGCCGTAATCCCGCTCTTGACGCCCCGTTCCAGAATCGTGTTGGCATAATCGATAATTTCCATCGTTGAACGATAACTTCGGGTCAATGCAAAGTATGCATTCTGTTCCTCAGGAAATAGAGAACTCACCTCTTCCCACGCATGAACACCACGGTACTCATGAATGCCTTGAGACAAGTCACCCAGTATGGTGAAGGAATGCCCTTTGACGAACTGATCCAATAACGCCACATGAAAAGGGGAAAAGTCCTGCGCTTCATCAATTACGACATGATCAAACCGCTCCGAACCCTCAATATCATGGACCAATGTATGAATGTATACCAATGCAGGCAGATCCTCTTCACGGACGATATCCTGTTTCAGATCTGCTGCGGTTTGTTTCATGACTAGTTTTGGAATAAGCCCGCTGAGCGAGGCTGGCACAGACCCACCCTTTGTAGCTTTGAACAACTGTTTGTATAGCGTAAGCGGCTCGTATTGAGGCCATTTTTTGGCATAAGCTTTCTCACGAGTAGACGCTTTTTTCTTGCGTTCTTTGCGCACAGCTTCTGGCATCGGTTTCTTAAGTTCCATCTCAATCCAGCGGTGAACTCTCGCCATGACCCGTTCTTTGCGTTTGGCTAGTGGATAATGTTTATATTCCTCACCGAACCAGTTCTCGATCTCCGTCTTGCTGAGCACCTTACCATCCCATGGACTGAAGTCCATATCCGGTACGGAATCCGCTTCCATCCCCGACAACCATTCTCGAATAAGCTCCATGAAACGGTGTGATCCTTTGTAACGCCCAGGTACATCATCATTCAATTCAGGTCGTGCATCAGGTTTTTCGAACCAGGTGTTCAATGTATCCGACGTATTCGCCAAAGGCATATCCAGCCCCAGCAGGTTCATCGCCCAATCCGGGAATGTCCGCTGTTGAATGTCCCCTACTCCAAGTTCCGGAAGCACATCCGAGATGTAATCCAGAAACATGTGGTTGGGCGCAAAAATAACCATTTTCTCTGCAGATACCTGCTCCTTGTACTGATATAGCAAAAAGGCAAGCCGATGCAGGGCAACCGTCGTTTTCCCGGATCCAGCTACACCCTGAATGATCAATGCGGTGTTTCTCGCCGCACGAATAATCAGATCCTGCTCCGCTTGAATCGTAGATACGATATCACGCAGTTTGTTATCCTTGTTCTCTCCCAAACGATAAACGAGGAATTCATCAGATACCGCTGGCTGGTCGCTGTCACGGTTATATGTATCCGCCACACGTTCCAATATCCGCTGCCGAATGACAACGTTTCGTTTCAGATATACGAGACCTTCAATAAGCCCTTCCGGGGCTTCATACGTAGCGGAGGCTTCCCCTCCCGTAAATGAGTAAAACAGGCTTGCGACAGGAGCACGCCAGTCGATGACGAGCGGATGCTCTCCCACCTCTTCGCGGTCTACGCCAATTTTGCCAATATACAGCGGTTTCCGTGCACCACTGCCCTGTTCTTCGAAATCCAAGCGTCCGAAATAGGGTTGCTGCGCGCTCTTGGACAAGGCGGTGCGGCGCTCTTCGCGTCCAGCTTCCAGCACTTGTTCTGTGAAGTCGTGGCCGGTGTATACCGGAATGTTCTGCAGTCGTTCCAGCTGACTATCCACTTCCTCCATCGTTCGCTCTAACCTGTACTCTTCTTCTTGATAGGCACTTTGAAAGCTGTCTGACATGTTTCAGTTACCTCCTAAGAATATGTTTTGCTCTGCATCGCCTAGATCTGGCAATACAAAAGGATACTTACTATATCACATAGGGCAATTGAAAGCCACATCCGTTTTTGTAGGCTTACTTTTGTAATATATGAGGCTCATCTGAATTGATAATTAATGATGGCACTGACAAGCGCACAACAACCAAACAGAATAAACCACCAGGCCCACTTGTTTCTGGCCAGCCTGCGCCTGCTGTTTAATGCGCCGTAAATCCCGATTAGCAGTACGATGGTGGAAAAACTAATCCCTAAAATCCAACCAGCCATTATACCTACCGCCCCCTTTGTTTTCAGTACACACGAACAGTCTCTCATTTCCTGGATTTTAGATGAAAAGCTCCTCCTCGAATATCCACTTGGAATTCACTTTTTCCACTTTTGTGTATTAGACAGTTGCTGTCCCCATGAAGGGGAGTCAAATCAAATTCGCTTTTTAACGCTCCTGATCTTCTTTTAAGTAAAATTCGGAAACCTTCGTTATCTGGAATGGAAACCACTACTTTTGATCCTGTGGATACGGAATGCAAGCTCTCCGGCATCTTGAGACAATCCATATTCAATCCTCTGCCTGTAGTTGTATACTGCAAGTGACGGAATTCCCCTGATATGTCGATCTTGGCTGAACTGGATTGAAGATTGAATTTATCTGCACTAAGGTGCTGCCCTTTCACTATCGATGCCAATGCGCACAGTTCAAGCTCATCCATCCTCCCTGATAGGTCTACACTACCTGAGGTGATCTTACATTGACAGCGAGTGGCCAGAAGCCGATTCAACCGGAGTTGTCCTCCTGTGGAGTTTAGTAAAATACGATCAAAAACCCGATCAGGAAGCTGAATCTCCAATGCTGTTCTAGCAATATTTATTCCAACGAGGCCTCTCCTTTTTCTCCCGTCCACAATGCTTAAGGTATCCCCTCGTATGTTAACTTGCATCAGCCTTCGCTTGGAAAAGCACGCATCCGCATATTGCATAACGTGAATCAGTTCATCCACACTCGGAAGAACTCTGATATCTCCTGACAACCAATTTAACTGTATATCATGAATGGGTTGATCAATGTCTATGCTCTTGCATATGGCAAGCTCACTACTTTTCAACATCTTTTCCCTCTCCATTTCAAACAATCAGGTATATGTTTATTCCGCCTCCGCATAGCCTCCTGTGCTGGCATGGCGATTCGTAATTCGCTGAATGAGCTGTTCGCTAACGATATCTGCTCCCAAGAGCTTCATCATGTGTTGCAAAAACTTAAGCCTTTCCAATGTCTGCTCCTGATCTCTGCCAAAAAGAAGAGGGTTAATCCAGATATTAACGAGCAACATGAAGATTTCAGCACACTCCAGCGGATATTCGACTGAAATGGACCCATCTTCCTTGCCTTGTTCCATAATATTGGAAATAATTCGTGCATCCTTCAGAACACCTTTTCTGATCCCTCCAAGAACAAACTGCGGATTCTTGATCTGAGTGCTTAGAACCTGATCAATTGAGTTGGACTGGATTCCAGGATCAACGATAATATTTTCCAAAATACTGATGAGCTTCTGCCTGGCATTCGGAGCATGCGTGTTCTGGATGAGTTCCATAAACATTTCTTCTGCCCGCCCAAGCTCCTTCTCCATCACAGCACTAAGGATATCCTCCTTGGATTTGAAATGATGATATATTGCACCTTTGGACATACCTAATTCATCTATAATGTCTTGAATACTGGTCTTTTCATATCCCTTTTCGGTAAACATTTGAGTTGAGACAGTCAGAATCAGGTCCAGTGTCTGCTCAGGATATTTATTTCTGGCCATAAGTTCCTCCTTATACATACCAACGGTCGGTATCTATAATATAGAGTATGTTGGTCTTATTGTAAATATGAGGAATTTAAAGGATGAGCAAAAAGGATCTCCGTTGAAATACCTCATGGGTATTTCAATGGAGATCCTGCATTAATGAGAATTACTCTTCGTTTTGTACTGTAGTTGCATTGCCTTCCTGTGCCACAAACTGTTTCTGCGCTAATTCACGGTATACCGGATGATTGCTAATTAATTCCGTATGAGTTCCTGTTCCGGTAACATGCCCATGCTCCAATACAACAATCTGATCGGAATCCACCACTGTGGACAATCGGTGCGCGATCACGATCGTAGTTCTTCCTTCCATCAGATTGGACAATGCTTGCTGTACTTCATACTCCGAGGTGCTGTCCAGACTGGATGTCGCTTCATCCAACATAAGAATATCCGGACTGCGCAGTAAGGCACGAGCAATAGCAATCCGCTGACGTTGGCCCCCGGATAACTTGATTCCCCTCTCGCCCACTTCCGTGTCATAGCCCTGTGGCAGCTTGTCGATAAAGTCGGCAGAATAGGCCATCTCAGCAGCTCGCCGGATCTCATCCATCGTGGCCTCACGACCTAATCCGTACGTGATGTTGTCTTTGATCGTACCCGCCATAAGTGGACTTTCCTGAGATACATACCCAATCTTGCTGCGCCAGGAGGCCAAAGAATAATCTGTTATGGCTTGTCCCCCATATGAAATATGGCCTGAATCGGGCATATAAAACTGCTCCATCAAAGAGAACAGTGTTGATTTGCCGCTACCGCTTGGACCGACAATGGCTGTCACTTTTTGTGTAGGTACCGTCAAATTGATTCCGTGCAACACTTCCTCACCTGTAACATAGGAAAAATGTACATCATGGAATGCAATCGTCTCATTTCCTTTTGGCGCTACCTTAGTGCTGTCATGTGGCTCTTCCTCATCGGCAAGGATCGCTTGTATGCGCTCCGTTGCACCTACGACTTTTTGCAAACGAGAGTATAACGTCGTGAATTGTCCCATTGGCATAATGACCTGGAACAACAGTAAAATGAACGCAACCAGTTCACCAGGCGACAACAGTCCAGACGCTACGCGCATTCCCCCCACACCCAGAATAACGACTAGAACGGCAGTCATGACAAATGTAAACAAAGGACCGATCAGAGCAAGAATGCGCGCTTCCTGCAAGCCAAAAGCAAACATTTTACGAATCCGGGAATCTCCTGCTTCCACTTCCTGTTTCTCCGTTCCGTAAGCTTTCACCAAACGGATCTCGCCAATAACCTGACTGAGCACGGACGTAAGACCAGCCATCTCATCCTGCTGCTTCTTGGAGATCTTGTACATTTTCTTCCCGACCGGCAACAGAATCAACAGCGTAAGCGGCACCAGACTCAGAATAATGAGCGACATCACCCAATCCAAGTAAAATAGTAATGCCACGCCACCCACAACAGCAACGATGTTGGATACAAAGGAAACCAGATAATCCGCGATCAACGTCATGATCTGGCTTGTATCATTCGTAATCCGGCTCATCGTATCGCCTGTACGATTCCGATCGAAATACGGCATTCGCAGCGACAATACCTTGTTCCACAGCTTGGTGCGAAGTGTTGCGACCACCCGTTGTCCGGCGTAATTTAACATATAAATGCTAATACCCGAGGCAATCGCCTGAATCACAAATGCCCCAAGCAATAACAAAATAACAGATTTGTTCAATGCCGAAGTGGTTAATCCATCAATCAGACCTTTGGTCATCAATGGCACGATCAGTCCGGCTGTTGTTTGAATCAGGGTTAAGATGAGGGCCAGAATCAAGATCAGTTTTGGCGGGTTCGTGGAGGCGATAAGCTTGACGAAGTCCTTAAATCCCTTTTTTCCTACCTTCGGTTCATTCTGCCCTGCTTGTTGCTGCTCTTCCATTCCCGTTCCTCCCGTTCTCCATCTGCTCACCAGAGATCATACGTATGAACTTACATGACGTTGCCTTTTGTTATTACAAAACTCCATGCAACACAAAGTTGGCTAAAAAGAGGATGGAAATGCCATACATGACCACAGGCACCTGTTTACCTTGACCTGCTGCCAGCTTCGCTAATGGATAGGCAATAAATCCAAACGCCATACCGTCCACGATGCTATATGTAAATGGAATCATGACCATGATCAGAAATGCTGGAAATGCCTCTGTGAAGTCACCAAAATCCATATCTTTCACACCTTGTACCATCAGGCCACCAATAATGATCAAAATGGGCGCAATTGCACTGTCCGGAATGTAACCGAGGAGCGGGATGAAGAAAAAAGTAGCTCCGAATAACACGGCTGTAACGAGCGGAGTCAAACCTGTGCGACCGCCTGCTGCAATTCCGGCTGTAGTCTCGGCTGCAGCAACTGGAGGGCTGCTTCCGAATACGCCTGCCAATACGGTACTAATGGATAGTGCGCGTAGACTTCCTTTGAACCGCTCTGGACGACCAATCATCTGTGTCTGAGCCGTAATTAATCCGATATTTTCGAACACCACTATTAGCAGTAGCAAAAATACCGCGATCCAGAACGCGACATCAGCCAGCTTCATCAAAGACAATTCGCCAAACAAGCCGCCGTATTGACGCAATGCATCCATCGCTGATACGGACTCACCCGGGTTCACTGCTCCAAGTACATAGGCAAGACCTGTCCCGACCAGAATACTGATCAGAAGTCCACCCTGTACGTTACGTATAAATAAAATCAAGGCAAGCACCAGCGTAACGCAGGCTGTAATGACATTGGGATCATTGAAATGCCCAATCGCAACAAACGTGGTCTGATGTGCGATAACGATTCCACTTTTTTGCAAACCGATAAATGTCAGAAACAAACCAATCCCGACCGTAATGCCATGCTGCAGATTTTTCGGGATTGCTTCGCTGATCATTTTGTATAGTGACGTAAACGCAACAATAGCAAACAGTACACCTGTAACGGTTACAACGGCCAGCGCCTCTTGCCAGCTCAATTTCATGGAATGTACAAGTGTATACGTAAAAAATGCATTAATCCCCATTCCGGGTACCACGATAATCGGTGATTTTCCGCCAAATGCCATGAGCAAACAGCCTGCAATGGACGTCAGCAGGGTTCCAACCATGGCCGCCTGCAAGGGCATCCCGGCATCGGAAAGAATTGTAGCATTGACCATAACGATATAGACCACGGCAAAATAGGAAATGGCTCCCGCCACAACTTCCTTTTTCCACTGGTCTCCTGGCTCCATGCCAAGACGTCTGGTCATCCATCCGTGTTTCATTTCGTTCTATTCCCCTCTCTGTAGCCGCAAATTCATTATGTATGTATCATCATTTCGCGCAGCAGTGAATATCATACACGGTTTTGACTTTGAAGTACATGACGTAACTCTGACATTTATCTAGGAATACAGTTCGGCTATCATAGAAGATTGGACGTCCCATCCGCTCCTCTCTTGCGAAGTATGATCACACAAAAAAGCGCAGATGCCCTATCGGCATCCACGCTTCTTCAGTTGGCAGCATGTTACTGCTGTTTGTTCTCTGCAATTTCTAACAAATCCTTAATCGCAACACTGACCATAATCAGTCCGGCTACCGGAGGCACAAATGAGTTACTCGCAGGTGGCTGTTTAGCCTTACGAATTTCCGGAGCATTCTCCGGAACGATTTTCTGTGTTACGTCCTCGCGCGGTTTCATCGGCTTTTCAGTCGAGAAGACCACTTTCACACCTTTTTTGATGCCGTCTTTACGAAGTGTCGTACGTACAACACGGGCAATCGGGTCCATGGTCGTTTTCGAAATATCCGCAACCTGGAATTTCGTTGGATCCATTTTATTCGCCGCACCCATGCTGGAAATCATCGGAATTTTACGTTTTAGGCACTCTTTAATGAGATGGATTTTATAGATAATCGTATCGGATGCATCCAGCACATAATCCAGTTCATATTTGAACAATTCCTCATACGTTTCTTCCGTGTAAAACATATTCAGGGCAATCGCATCACATTCCGGATTGATCAGTTTCACACGTTCCACCATCAGGTCCGCTTTTTTCTGCCCTACTGTCGTGGTCAGCGCATGAATCTGGCGGTTAATATTGGTGATGTCCACGACGTCTTTATCAATCAGGATAATGCGCCCAACGCCGCTACGGGCAAGAGCTTCTACAGCAATTCCACCTACGCCGCCAATACCGAGCACAGCGACTGTACTATTCTTTAATGCATCCAGACCTTCAGGTCCGATCGCAAGTTCTGTTCTTGAAAATTGATGGAGCATTGAGAATCGATGCCTCCTTTATTTCTTTTCCGCTACCGGTTTACGGGCTACGCGGATGTGAAGTTGTTCCAATTGAGAGTCATCCACTTCGGAAGGTGCATTCATGAGCAGATCCGTTGCACTTGCCGTTTTCGGGAAGGCAATCGTTTCACGCAGATTCGTGCGGCCCGCCAGCAACATCACAAGACGGTCCAAACCAAAGGCAATACCACCATGCGGTGGAGTTCCATATTCGAATGCTTCCAACAGATAGCCGAATTTCTCATTCGCTACTTCTGGTGAGAGTCCAAGGGCAGCAAACATTTTCTCCTGAACATCACGTTTGTAGATACGCATCGAACCGCCACCTACTTCATAACCATTGAGAACAAGGTCATAGGCTTGAGCGCGGATCGCACCCGGATCTGTGTCAAACAGATGTACATCTTCATCTTTTGGACGTGTGAACGGATGGTGTTCTGCCACATAACGTTTTGCATCTTCATCATATCCGAGGAGTGGGAAGTCTACAACCCAAGCAAATTTGAATTTGCTGTCATCAATCAGTCCAAGTTGACGGCCGATTTTCAGACGCAGTGCGCCCAGAACGTCAGCAACCACTTTTTTCGTGTCTGCGGAGAAGAGCAGCAAGTCGCCATCTTCAGCACCAGTGCGCTCTTTGACAGCTTCGATTTCTTCAGGCGTGAAGAACTTCACGATTGGCCCTTTGAACTCGCCGTCTTTCACTTGAATCCAAGCCAGACCTTTCGCACCGTAACGTGCAGCAAATGGTCCAAGATCATCAATCTCTTTACGGCTCCATGTGCCACAGCCTTTAGCGTTCAGCACTTTCACTTCTCCACCTTTTTCGATGACAGAAGCAAATACTTTCACACCACTGTTTGCTACGATATCGTTCATTTCAACCAATTCCATACCAAAGCGCAGATCTGGTTTGTCTGAACCGTATTTGCCCATTGCATCTGCATACGTAATCCGTTGGAAAGGCAGTTCCAGCTCAATACCTTTGGTTTCACGCAGCAATTTGGCCATCAGTTCTTCCATCATTGGCAGCAGGTCATCCTGTTGCAAGAAAGAAGTCTCGATGTCGACTTGAGTGAATTCTGGTTGACGGTCTGCACGCAGATCCTCATCCCGGAAACAACGAGCGATCTGATAATAACGCTCAACGCCACCCACCATCAGCAATTGTTTGTAGATTTGTGGGGATTGTGGCAAGGCGAAGAATTCACCTTCATGCACACGGCTTGGTACGAGATAATCACGCGCACCTTCCGGGGAGCTCTTGGTCAGGATTGGTGTTTCCACCTCAACGAACTCTTCTCCATCCAGGTAGTCACGGAACACTTTGGACGCTTTGGAACGCAGTTTCAGTGTTTCGAACATTTCCGGACGACGCAGGTCCAGGTAACGATATTTCAATCGAAGGGATTCATCAACTTCGACACCATCTTCAATGAAGAATGGAGGTGTTTTAGCTGCGTTCAGCACTTCGATTTCTGTAATTTGAACTTCAATTTCGCCAGTAGGCAGGTTTTTATTAACTGTTTCAGCATCACGTTTAACAACTTTACCCGTTACAGCGATAACATACTCGCTACGTACGCGATCTGCGATTTGCAGAGCTTCACCGGAATAAGCCGGGTTAAAGACAACTTGTACAATCCCGCTGCGATCACGCAGGTCGATGAAGAGTACGCCCCCCAAGTCACGACGGGTCTGAACCCAACCGTTCAATGTTACTGTTTCACCGATGTGTGCGGGTGTTAATGCGCCGCAATGATGACTTCTTTTCATAACCAAACTCCTCATTATGTGAATTTCCGTTCTGTATGGGCAGTTAGTGCCTGCTCTTCAACAGTCCGGTTACGTGTAGACCATGTATTCAAAAAGGCATGTTACCTCTGGCTCGCCAACTTCCGCTTAATTGGAATCGTCGGTGAACCACAGTACTTTTGCCGGATCAATTGTTTTACTCGAAAGTTTTGATCTTAATGTAACACTTCGTGCTTATTTACCTTCGCGAATTGTCGCTACCAGGTCATCAAGCTTCACGGTTTGTTGCTCACCCGTATCCATCGATTTTAGGGCGATCTCACCACGCTCCAGCTCGTCATCACCAAGGATGGCAGTGTAGCGGGATTTGAAACGGTCAGCTGATTTCATCTGTGCTTTCATCTTGCGCCCCAGATAATCACGTTCCCCAGACAGTCCAGACTGACGAAGTTTGAACAACAGACGGTTCACTTCACGATCAGCTGCCTCTCCCAGAGCAACAAAGTACACATCCAGTGGAGCCAGCGTAGTAACCTCAATGTTTTGGTGCTCCAGAATCAATTGAATACGCTCCAGACCAATACCGAAGCCGATGCCTGGCTGATCAGGTCCGCCGATATCTCCAACGAGACCATTGTACCGACCACCGCCGCCAACCGTATCTATTGCTCCAATACCTTGGGCTTTTAATTCAAAAGCAGTCAGTGTGTAATAATCCAAGCCCCGTACCAGACGATTGTTCACAGCATAATCTACTCCGAAATCATCCAGGTATGCCTGCAGCTTGGCAAAGTGATTCAAAGACTCTTCATCCAGGCTATCCAGTATGGACGGTGCCCCTACAAATTTGTCCTGGTCGACTTTGCAGTCGAGCACACGCAGCGGATTACGCTCCATGCGTGACTGGCAGTCCTTGCACAGGCTGTCTTTCATCGGTCTAAGGAATCCAAGTAACGTCTCACGATATTCTGCACGGCTGGTTGAGTTACCAACGGAGTTGATCTCCACTTTGACATCCTTCAAGCCTAGCTCGACACACAACTGGTAACCTAGTGCGATCACTTCCGCATCAATTGCCGGGTCCAGTGCACCGATGGCTTCTACACCAAACTGGTGGAACTGACGCTGACGGCCTGCCTGCGGACGCTCGTACCGGAACATCGGACCGATGTAATAGAGCTTGCTCACATCCGGTTCGCCGTAGATTTTATTCTCTACATACGCACGGACAACACCCGCTGTTCCCTCCGGACGAAGAGTCATGCTGCGATTGCCTTTGTCATCAAAGGTATACATTTCTTTCTCAACGATATCGGTAGTCTCTCCTACACCGCGTACAAATAAAGAAGTCTGTTCGAAGATCGGTGTACGAATCTCACGGTAATTAAACCGTCGACACAGATCTCGTGCTTTTTCTTCTACGTACTGCCATTTCTCGACAACTCCAGGCAGTAAGTCCTGCGTTCCAGTCGGTTTTTGAAAAGCCATCTTGATCCCTCCAGCATTGATTTTTTTCTCTAAAAGTTAAAAAATTCTACACGTGATCACTGCGCGGGCAGAACAACCTTACAATCGCTGTTATCCCCAGATTTTTCGAATTAATTTTATAATGTGGAAATCCGGTGATAAAGGCGAACGCTTCGCTTTTACAGGTTTTTTCTGCCCTCTCCGTTTTCGTGTATTTCTTTTAAATCAACTTATATAACAAAAAAATCCCTCGCCCTGTCGCTGTGTATACAGCAAACAAAGGGACGAGAGATTGTGTAATATACATTCACCCGTGGTACCACCCACATTCCGGAAACCTGACACTTTAGCCGTTCAGGTGATCTCTGATGATTCAACATTGCATAAGGCACTGTGATCAGCAGATATTCCGCTCTACGTGTAACGCACGTCCTGCGCAGGCCAGCTACTGGTCAACAGATCATATCTGCTGTGTTCGCCGTCTGTTCTCGGGGAAGTCATTCGTCCGCTCATCAAGAGAATCCTTACAGCCTGGGGATTCCTCTCTGGTCATGTGGGCACGGAGTACTTGGTCCCGTCATCAAATCAGTAATATAGTTCAAAAATCGACTTGTATTGACTATAGTCAACGTATTATTTTCTGATTGTAATGAACCGCAGTGCTAAAGTCAAGGGTTAACACGAAAAGATAGCTCTAAAAAAAATTTGCTAACACGCTGCACCGGATGGGGGAGTGACAGAAATCACGGATAATAGAAGCTGGATTCATCATATGAATTCCAACTTCTATTCGCTTCTTATTCCTCTATTGTTGCAGCATCCACTTCAACAGATCCGGCGCGCTCGCCCATAAACGGGAATGCATAATGACATATTCAATCGCTTCGTCGGAGTCGCCCATGCCGACAAAGTCAGGGAGGTTATGCGGCAGCCGTTTCAAACCCAACAGGTAATCAGGCACATGTTTGTTCACACCCCGGGCCACACGGTACAGCATTTTGAGCTGGGAGGTGATTCCGTTTTTCTTATACTCCAGAATGATCTTGTCATAGGCAAAGGCCGTTGCGGCGTCACCTCTTCCATACTCCTCCAGCAATTGCTCTGCCTGATCCAATTGGTTGCTGTACAAATACACAGCAGCGAGCAGGTAACGTGCTCCGGTATTGTCTTCCGTATTAAGCTCTAGCATATGCTCCAAGATCTGTGCTGCTTCTTTCGTATCTCCACCAAACCAACAGGATTCGGCATAACTTTTGCATATCCGGATATAGGGACGAGTCTCATGAAGCCCCCAGAAGTCCCCTTTGTTCTCCACAAAGAACAGTTCGCCCAGTTCACGTTTGCCAGCAGCGATTCCTTCCTTGAGGTAAGATCTTGCATCATTCTCATTGTCCGATTCCTCAGCTAGAATAAGATACGCATCAGAGCTGTCAGGATACATCTCCAGCGCTGTTTCCGCCAGATGTACTCTCCGTTTGGAAGAGCTCGCTTCCCTCGCCTTAGACAGCAGAGCCTGTGCTTTGTCTTTCGATGTGCCTGGACCGTTCAACATCAATAGCTCGTCCGTTTCACCGCCCATGCCGTATTCTTCGATGTAACCATTCATCTCCTTAACCTTCCGGGAGATCGTGCCTGTCGTTACCTCATATTTCTCAGCCAGCTCAGCCTTTGAGACATTGAAGCCGTATTCCTCGGACAGCAAATACTCAATTGCAGCAGAGAACGAGCCTGTCTTCTTCACAGTAGGGCGGGTCTGACGGGAGTAGCCGTTCCATAACACCAGAGCTTCCAAAATTACCTCTGGCTCGTATTGGTTCCTCATGTTCTCAATAGTCTGCAGGGCCAGCTGTTCGTGAGCCGGATGCTCCCATTTCAAATCGCTTGCCACCATCTTTTTCAGCTTGGTCAAGGTCAGTTTGCTCTCAGGCTGAATGGAGGCTTCCCGAACCGGTTGCTCCGTTGATATTATCCCCAGTATGGATTCTACTGCAGAGGACTCCTTGTTCAGACAACATTTCTTATATTTTTTCCCACTACCGCATGGGCATAAATCATTTCTTCCAACCTTACTCAAAACTAATTCCCCCTTAAATCTGTCTCTAGCCATTCGCATGAGAACTCTGTTGCTTTAGCATTGTAGATGTCATTTCTCAAACGAGGCATTCTATATAACTTTCAAATTCCATCGATCAAGCAGAAACGGCTGCCCCGTACTTATATAAAAAAGGCGGGGCCGTTTCAGCGAGTATATGTTCATCTGGAATATGACGGATCACTCTGGCGATGAGTTCCTCATACTCTCTGTCATAGGATTGGATTCGTCTGAACCCAATCGCTGGAGCTAGATTTACCGTCCAATGTAGCCCAACTATGAAAACAATTCGCTGTAGAATATATAAACCCATCTCTCTATTCTAGCAAAAATTGAATAAAGGGGTAAGCTCTGCCCAAAACATACACATTCACATCTCAAAAAAAATAGCCTGCACACGGTGTGCAGGCTCAAAGGATATATAAAAAAAGGGGGTCATGTGTGTTATTATAAGCCCACTATGTTAAAGGCTTATGTATCTAATATTACAGTAATATTACAAAAATGATATCGCTTTATAAATTAGCTTTTTAATATCCTCCTGATTAAAAAGCCCTTGCACATCACTCGACTGTGTGGTCGAGCAGTGCAAGGGCCAAGAAGTATCTACACGTTAATTCAAATCTTCCACATAGGCATGGTTGGAACGAAGCTTATGAACAATCTCGTCATAATCTTCATCTCTTACTTTGGCAGACAGAACATAATGCAGATCATCATAATCGGCCGAAGACACATCTGCAGCATTCAGCAGGTCTCCATCCTCATTCACTCTGTCACGAGTATCCCGTTCTGCATCACGGTCCACATTGGCTACTACAGGGATCACATTTTCGCTAGCTGGAACACCAGGGGCTGCACCTACACCCATTGCTCCGTTGGTGCCTACGCCACCTGCTGTATTATAAGGCACCAGTGGCACCATAACACGCGTGTCTCTACCTACCGCACTGTCCAGTTGACCTACTTCCAAATGCTCTGTACGGAACGTCTGAAGTGAAGTTCTTGCTCCCTCTGCCTCGTCCTCGGTTCGAAAATACGCCTGAATATGTTTTGTCATGTCAAACCCTCCTTTTTCGGAATGAAATGCAACGTGAAGTTTCGTAACCCCACGATGTAACGTAGTTAAGATACATCAATATATGTCAGTTGCACTAACTGAAGTTATATAACTTTTAGCAGTTCACGTACAAACGCTGGCTCATCTTCAGGTGTTCGGGATGTAATATAGTTTCCATCCACAACGGCCTCATGATCCTTGAACTCTGCTCCTGCGTTTACCATATCATCCTTAAGTGGTGGATAGGATGTAATGGTACGGCCTTTCAACAGACCGGCACTAGCCAAAATTTGCGGACCATGACAGATCGCAGCAATTGGTTTCTTCGCACTGTTGATCTCGGTGACAAACTTCAAGATATGCGCATCACTTCGCAAATTCTCAGGGGATGATCCACCAGGAATCACGACTGCATCATAATCTGAAGCGGATGCATCACCAATCGCCTTATCTGTGGTATAGGAGGCCTTTCCTCCTTTACCTTTAAGGGTCTCACCGGCTTTTAATCCGATAATCTCCACTTCATGTCCAGCTTTTTTTACTTCGTCATACGGGACCTGCATCTCCGAATCTTCAAAGTCATTCGCCAATAAAAAAGCAACTTTACTCATAACGTATGTTCTCCTTTCCGTGTTCGAACTTTCTTTATAAAATCGGGTCTTGCAGTACATTGGCACTTCGTTGTGCCTCGTTTTGTTATTACCCTCACCAGAGCAATTTATAACAATTCAATGTAATTTCATTTTGTAACGAAGTCTTCAAACGAATAGTTAAAAAGATCAACTCACGACAAAAAGTCCTGATTCGGGAAGGAATCAGGACTTTTTCAAAATCTGTATAATCCAAATATCGGATGTTTATATCCCTGTGTAAACATTCAAGATCGCGGAAGATGACTCTGCTTCCCTTTGTCCGAATCCTGAAGTGCCCAGATCGTTGCAACATACTCAGCAGCCGAACGGGCAAGGTGCAATGATTCATACAGGTTGCCAGGGAGTAACAAAGGTTCTGAACGGGTACGTGTTTCTTTCGCAGATTGGCGCATAATTGGATGGATACTCCTTTGATCATGAAATGGTCATCAACGAATTATCCCTTATTATGGCCTGAACCTCATGGAATTATGCACGTGGTTCCTGACGAACCGGACTTTCAAGCATCAAAGTCACGGGTCCCCAGTTGGTAAATGTTACATCCATCATCGCTCCGAAACGCCCGGTTTCAACCTGGATACCTTTATCCCGTAGTAGTTGATTAAACGTTTCATATAACAGTTCTGCTGCTTCAGGTCGGGCCGCAGCCGCAAAGCTCGGACGCTTTCCTTTGCGACAATCTCCGTATAGGGTGAACTGGGAAACAGACAATACAGCACCGCCTACATCAAGCAGACTGAGATTCATCTTCTCCTGATCATCCTCAAATATCCGCAACCCACTAACTTTGTCAGCCAGATACTGGGCATCCTTCTCGTTGTCCTCATGATTAATGCCTACGAGCAGCATTAATCCGGATTCGATCTTACCTGCCAGCTCGTTTCCCACGGTCACCTGAGCCTCTTTACAGCGTTGTACAAGCACCCTCATCTTACAGGCTCCTTACTGCATAATCCGATGCACCGAATAGACATCTTTCACACGTTTGATCCGTTCTACAACGGATTGCAGATGATCCGTATTACGAATCAGAATTGTGACGTGCACCAATGCTAATTTATTTTTATCTGTCCGTCCTGTAACGGCAGATATATTGGTTTTACTTTCAGATACAGCCTGAAGTACCTCGTTGAGCAAGCCATTCCGATCATGGCCTGTAATCTCAATATCCACACTGTAACTTGCTTCGATATTCTCTTCCCACTCGACCTCAATAACACGTGCTGCTTCTTCACCGTCTGCACTTGTCGGGATATTCGGACAGTCACTACGGTGTACGGAAACGCCGCGTCCGCGTGTAACATATCCGATAATGTCATCCCCAGGTACAGGATTACAGCATCGTGCGAATCGAACAAGCAGATTATCGATGCCTTTAACACGAATACCGTTGGTTGGACGATTTCTGCGCTCAGGCGCAGGTTTCAGCTCGCGCATCTCGGAATTTAATTCCAGCAAACTGGACTCTTCCTGCTCTTTACGCAGTTTTTCGGTTGCTTTGGTTACAATCTGTGCAGCAGTAATCCCACCGAATCCAACAGCCGCAAGCATGTCATCTATATCGTTAAATGCATATTTTTTGGCAGCTTCCATCAACTTGTCATCCGTCATCCACATAGAAGGATCAAGCCCCATGCGTTTCAGTTCACGCTCACAGCTCTCCCGACCTTTTTCAACGTTTTCTTCACGGCGTTCCTTCTTGAACCATTGCTTGATCTTCGCTCGTGCATGAGAAGATTTCGCAATTTTCATCCAGTCCTGGCTCGGTCCGTAAGAATGTTTGGACGTCAAAATTTCGATGATATCACCTGTCTTCAGATGATAATCGAGCGGAACAATCCGACCGTTCACTTTGGCACCAATGGTCCGATTACCAACCTCCGTATGGATGCGATAAGCAAAATCCAAAGGTACAGAGCCGATCGGCAATTCGATGACTTCTCCTTTTGGCGTAAATACAAATACCAGATCCGAGAAGAAATCCATTTTGAGTGACTCTACGAATTCTGATGCATCCTGTGCTTCGTTTTGAAGTTCAAGAATTTCACGGAAGAACGTAATCTTGTCTTCAAAATGATTTCCGTTCGCAGCGCCTTCTTTGTAGGCCCAGTGGGCAGCAATACCAAATTCAGCAGTCCGGTGCATATCCCATGTCCGGATCTGTACTTCCGTTGGTTCGCCATTGGGACCAACTACCGTTGTATGCAGCGATTGATACATATTCGCCTTTGGCATCGCAATGTAGTCTTTGAAGCGTCCAGGCATCGGTTTCCATAGCGTGTGTATAATTCCCAAGGTAGCATAACAATCCTTGATATTATCCACAATAATACGAATGGCAAGCAGATCATAAATTTCGTTAAACTGCTTGTTCTTGGTGGTCATTTTCTTGAACACGCTGTAGATATGTTTCGGGCGGCCCGAAAGGTCTGCCTGAATTCCCATCTCATCGAGCTTGTTCGTAATTCCATCCATAACCGTATCAATATATTGCTCCCGTTCCGCACGTTTTTTGTGCATGAGGTTAGCAATTCGGTAATACTGCTGCGGATTCAAATAACGGAGGGCGATGTCCTCCATTTCCCATTTGATTGCAGAGATACCCAAACGGTTTGCAATCGGACAGAAAATTTCCAGCGTCTCATATGAAATCCGGCGCTGGCTTTCTTCCGACTGAAACTTGAGTGTCCGCATATTATGCAGACGGTCAGCCAATTTAATCACGATGACACGGATGTCCTGCGCCATGGCGATGAACATTTTGCGGTAGTTCTCGTTCTGCTGTTCTTCCTTGGAGCGAAACTGAATACGTTCCAACTTCGTCAAGCCGTCAACAAGCATGGCACACGTATTGCCGAAATGATTGCGGATCTCTTCAAGTGAGACCGTAGTATCCTCTACTACATCATGAAGAAGCGCTGCTATTATGGAGATGGTGTCCATCTGCATGTTCACAACAATGTCGGCAACCGCAAGCGGATGCAGAATATACGGTTCTCCCGATTTTCGCGTCTGTCCATGGTGGGCCTGATCAGCAAATTCGTAAGCTTCTCGTATGCGCACCAGATCGGGTTCTTTGATATATGCCCCGGCCTTCTCGAGTAATTGCTCTATGCCCATTCTGATCTGTTCCGTGTCCTTTCTATACCAAATGGAACCCGTGACAGTGCTGCAACACAGGTTCCCCGTAAAAGTAATTTCCTATAATTATGACGCTTCGCCCGTTTCCCGTCAACTGCTGACGAATAAGAGCGCTTATCCAATTTTTATATTGGTAATCTGAATTACTCTTAACCCGTAACCCTAGACCTCACAGGGGATTGGATGTATTTCTTATTTCTTATGTATTATTGCCGTTATTTGCTGAAATAGAAGGAAAATTCATGAAAATATAAATTTCATCGCTTTGCTACGTCAAAAATGTTATTGCTTAATTAAGAGAAACTCTGTAATCTATTGAAAGTTTGTGTTTCGGAAAAGGAGATGAAATTCATTGCAACGCGAAATTCAGGTTAATCAAAAGATGCCACTTGGCTCAGGTTCACTGCTTAGCCTTCAGCATTTGTTCGCCATGTTTGGCAGCACGGTGCTTGTACCGAACCTGTTCGGTGTCGATCCAAGTATGATCCTGCTGATGAACGGAATTGGAACATTGTTGTACATACTGATGTGTAAAGGTAAGATTCCTGCATACCTCGGATCAAGCTTTGCCTTTATTGCACCTGTCACAATGGTATTAAAACAACATCCAGAGAATGGCTACTCCATGGCACTTGGAGCTTTTATCATAACAGGACTTGTTTTCTGTCTCGTGGCCCTCATTATTAAATTTGCGGGTACCGGATGGATTAACGTTGTATTCCCACCAGCGGTTATGGGTGCCATCGTTGCTCTGATCGGTCTGGAGCTTGTACCTGTTGCAGCTGGTATGGCAGGATTGATTAACTCTGATCCTGTTGCTAACCCGAACTGGGTGCCGCAGGCCAAACCCATTATTTTATCCATGGCCACGCTTGGTATCACTGTCATTGGTGCCGTAACGTTCCGTGGATTCCCCAAAATTATTCATATTCTAATCGGAATTGTATCCGGATATGTATTAGGCTATTTTATGGGTCTGGTTGAAAAAAAAGCTATTGCAAACGCTGATTTCATCTCACTTCCAACCGTAACAACGCCTACATTTGACTGGTCCGTTATTTTCACCATTTTACCTGTAGCGCTTGTGGTTATCGTTGAACATATTGGGCATTTGCTTGTAACGAGCAGCATTGTAGGCAAAGATCTTTCGAAAGACCCTGGGCTTCATCGTTCCCTGCTTGGTAATGGGGTCTCCACCATTTTGTCCGGGTTTGTAGGATCTACTCCTAATACAACCTATGGTGAGAACATCGGTGTAATGGCCCTGACTCGCGTATACTCCACATATGTCATTGGTGGCGCAGCAGTCATTGCAATCGTACTCTCCTTCTCAGGAACATTCTCGGCGCTTGTAGCCAATATTCCTGTGCCCGTTATGGGTGGCGTATCCCTACTTCTGTTCGGGGTTATTGCAGCGTCTGGTCTGCGTATTCTGGTTGAACAGAAAGTCGATTTTGCCAAACCGACCAATCTGCTACTTACTACACTTGTACTGGTCATTGGGCTAAGTGGTACAGAAGTTACCTTCTACGGTATTCATCTGAAAGGGATGGCACTGGCAACCATCGTCGGAATTCTGATGAGCTTGTTGTTCAAACTGTTTGAAGTGCTAGGTTGGTTGAATGACGATTCGCGTAAACAGCCTATCACTGAAAAAACGCCCGATTAATTTCACCG
This sequence comes from Paenibacillus sp. FSL M7-1414, assembly GCF_038003195.1. Lineage (NCBI taxonomy): Bacteria > Bacillati > Bacillota > Bacilli > Caryophanales > Paenibacillaceae > Paenibacillus > Paenibacillus sp. FSL M7-1414. The sequence goes on from NZ_JBBOOS010000001.1 coordinate 5,437,453, forward strand.
TACCGTATATAAATCAAAAAAAGCCTGTTCTATCCAGCCTTAACGGCTGGATAGAACAGGCTTTTTTATAATCATTAATGCTGTATATTATTTCCCGGGAAAAGGGAAAATCAATTCACGTTTTTAATATCAACATTACAAGTGGAGATTTTAAACTTAGTAGTTCATCAATGTGAATACATCGATTTTCTCAGGCAATTTAGCACGACCATTCAGATCAGACAGCTCGATCAGGAATGCAGCACCAACAACGTTCCCACCCAATTGTTCAATCAAGTTGATGGAAGTTGCAATCGTTCCACCCGTTGCGAGCAGATCATCTGCGATCAGGACATTTTGACCTTTTTCAATCGCATCTGTGTGCATCGCGAGTGTATCCTTGCCATACTCGAGATCATAACCAACTTCAATCGTCTCTCCAGGCAGTTTTCCACTTTTGCGAATCGGAGCAAAACCGACACCAAGAGCGTATGCCAGAGGGGCGCCCACAACGAAACCACGTGCTTCAGGTCCAGCAATAACGTCAATTTTGAGATCAGAAACCATCACTTTCAGTTCATTGATCGCATTGCGGTACATTTCTCCATCCTTCAACAATGTTGTAATGTCCTTAAAGCTGATTCCCGGTTGTGGAAAGTCAGGGATGACACGAATATAATCTTTAAAATCCAAAATAATCTCCTCCTAAAATAAATACACAAACTTCCATCTAAGATACGCCCTTCATCCGGGATATCATCCATTGTGTCAGTTGCGGTGTGGCTGCATCCAGCATCACCTGTTCTATCTCGGCCATATTTTCGAGCGCCTGATAGTGACGTGAAGCGGTTAGTTCACGCTTAGGCGGGTTATCCACAAACGCAATTTTGCCGTTATCACGGGTAATGAAGGATAACTCTTCGAATACATCCAACATCATCGTAATCATGCGCGGCGAACAACCACACTGACGACTGAGCACAGGAGTAATCTCTTGTTCCTCCACGGGTTCAGCTTTCCATTTCAACACCTGCATATAAATACGCTTAAAGAGTTCTCTGGAAGGCATCTGAAGGCGATCTCGGCGGTTGCCTGATCCGTGCAAAAGGATGATATTCTCAGCTCCACTGAACAAAGCCAGCATGGCATTAAGTTGTTCCGGGGTTTCCGGCGTATCAAACACAAATAACGTCCGGACTTGTTCCTGTCCATAATGCTGTGCAGCAGCATTACACGGAAATAACCCGACCTTTCTATCATATACCCAAAGGCAAGGTTCATACAATGAATTTCCCTCGGAAACATCTGTTTCTTTCCGAACAATAGCACCAACAGAACCAGATTTATATCGCAGATGCACCTCAAGTGAGCTCAAGAAATGTTTCATCGCATTTAATGGCTCGGCATTACCGCGCAAATCAAACACTTGGACCTGAGGAACATGAATGTCCTGAAGCATCAATTGAGGTTTTCTCATCCCATTCCATTCATTGATGGACAGTTCTCCCATCACATCAATAACGGAACCTGGGAGAAGGAACTCTGCTAACGCTCCCTTGCCAAAAGCAACGGTTTCCAGTTGCTGACCATCCTGTTCCAGAACCAGTTTCAGATGGCGTTTCTCTCGTCCCATTGTTCTGGTTTCCTTCACAGTCACACTTCTCAATACAAACCGTGGCGAAGGATTGCTCATCCCAAAAGGCTGCAATCTGTCGATCTCCTGGATCACTTTCAGCGGAACATCACTGATTCTGCATTCATCATCCGCAAGACGTTGAGGTACAAAGTCCTCTTCAGTTAATACAGATGCAGCAAACTCATTCAAACCAGCCTCAAGTTCTTCCAGCTGTTCCCGATGCAAGGTCATACCTGCTGCTGCAGGGTGTCCCCCGTAGTGGTCCATAGTGTGTTTATTGACTGTGAGTGCCTGATAGATATCCAAGCCCTCAATGGAGCGCGCAGAGCCCTTGCAGACACCGCTCTCTGGATCGATCCCAAGGATAAGTGTAGGTCGGTAATAACGTTCCAGTAATTTGGAAGCCACAATACCAACCACTCCGACGTTCCAGCCCTCACCAGCCAATACGATTACATCTGGAACGGATCCTGAACGAAGCTGTATCTTTTGTTCCAACTGTGCCGTTGCTTCTTGTAATATGCCCTCTACGACTTGCTGCCGCTCCCGATTCAATAGATCAAGCTGACCGGCTAGCGTATGAGCTTCATCCAGATTCTCAGTTGTGAGCAGCGACACCGCTCGTCCTGCATGATCCAAACGTCCACTGGCATTAATACGAGGTGCCATGGCAAAGGCAATATTAATCGAAGTCACCTGACTCTGATCCACACCACTGATTTCCAGCAATGCACTTACACCGGGAAGACGTGAACCACGCATCGATTCTATTCCATAACTGACGATAACCCGGTTCTCCCCTTCCAAAGGCATCAGATCGGCAACGGTGCCGATGGCGGCAATCTCCATCCATTCACCGGGCACTTCCCCGATTAATGCCTGAGCGAGCTTCAAGGCTACTCCCGCTCCTGCCAAACCTTTAAAAGGATACGGGCATCCTGGAAGTTTCGGATTAATAAGTGTAAAGGCTTCGGGCAAAATTTCAGGCGGCTCGTGGTGATCTGTCACAATGACTTCGATGCCCAGCGTGGCCGCATAGGCAATCTGTTCAACAGCACTGATTCCGGTGTCCACGGTAATAATCAATGAAACGCCTTGTTGATGGGCCCAATCCAATGCATGGTTGTGCAATCCATACCCTTCATTCGAGCGATGAGGGATATATATATCGTACGAAGCTCCAAGATGACGCATCAAATGGATCATGAGCGATGTGCTGGATACGCCATCAGCGTCATAATCCCCGTAGATCAAAATATGTTCTTCCCGCTCCAATGCCAGCTTGATACGTGGCACAGCTTCATTCATGCCAAGGAGCAGATAGGGATCATGCATCTGATTCAGGTCAGGATGCAAAAAACGTTCGGCCTCCTTCTCATTGTGCACTCCTCGACTCACAAGCAAACGTCCAACAAGGGGTGAAACGGAAAGCGCCTGCGAGAGTCCCGCAGCCGCCTCCAAATCGATATTCGGTGTATTCCACCGGTATTGCGAATAAAGCAATGATAACGCTCCTTTCCTGATCTACTGGACCCGCGCTTCACTACTGAATTAATGTCGCTTCGTGATCGGGCAGTTCATGATTGGATTTATAGGGATAACCTGGATCATAAGGTATCGCTTGAATCTGTACTTCTTTCACATGACTGAAACGGGTGAGCAGTAATGTCTTGGCACGATTTGCAATCTCCTGTGCTTCCAGTATCGAGATCCTCGGATTCACACTAATGACCAGCTCAATCGTAACGTCATGTTCCTGTTCACGTGCAACCAAATGCTCAATGGTAATGATGCCATATACCCGCTGTACGGTCTCTTTAAAATCTGAGGCTTCTTCCTGCTCCAGCTCCTGAACGAGTGAACCATAGACTGTGTCCACAATCATTCGGTAACCCTTGTGAAGCACAAAACAGGAAGCAATCAACGCAGCCGTGGGGTCTAGGTAGAGCAGCATGCTCAATCCCGTCTCTTCACCAGCCATCGATCCTATAATGCCGATTAACACGGTGAGCGAACAATAGAGTGCACGGCGATGTTGCTGTGCATAGGCCAGCGCCTGAGACTGGTTCCGTTTACGGAAATATCTGTACTGAAATTGAAAAATCGCTTCTTTCACAGCCAAAGCTGCAACAGCCACCAAAAGTACCGACTTGCCGGGTGCTTCCGGTTCACTTCCGGAGAGACTACCCAATGCGGAGATGGCAAGCTGTAATCCACCCATGAGAATCAGCACAGATAACAATACTGAGATTCCGGGTCTAGCAACACTTGAATGTTCTTTAAACCGTCCCCTGCGAGCCTTGCTCTTATCGCGTACAGACTTGGAGGGAAAGAGACCAGCCAGGGCAGAACCAGCTTCAGAAGCAGAATACAAGCCGTCAGCGAGCAATGATTTGCTGTTTGCCATATAACCGACTCCCGCTTTGATCACCGCAAGTCCCATATTACCGGCAATACCGCTCCATGTGGCAGCCTGAGCAGATGGGATATGTTCTCTGGTCATGAATATTCCCCCTTAATTCTGTACATAAAGTTGCAAAACCGCGCCTGGCAGACGCGGCTTCACAATAAGATGTTTAGTTAGATTCTTTAGCTACTGTTTTTGGCTTATCCACTTGTTTACCTTTGAGCATCAGCCATAGTGGAGCGGCGATATAGATTGAAGAATATGCACCGAACAGTGTTCCGATAACCATCGCAAGCGAGAACATGCGAATGGATTCTCCACCAAATATGAACAAACAGATTGAAGCTGCAAACACGGTGAATGTTGTATTCAGGGAACGTGTCATCGTTTGAGCCAAACTGCGATTGACTACCTCGCGTAGGTCGGCTTTGGTTGTCTTTTTGGCAAAACGCAGATTCTCACGAATCCGGTCAAAGATAACGATCGTATCGTTAATCGAGAACCCGACAATGGTCAATACTGCAGTAATAAAGGTCAGATCGACTTCCAACCGGAAGATAGAGAACACACTTATTACAACAAATGCATCATGGAAGAGTGCGATAACCGCAGCCAAACCAAAGCGCCACTCAAACCGTATCGCAACATAGATCATGATCCCGATACTTGCAATGAGTACCGCGTAGATCGCGTTGCGCTCCAATTCTTTGGCCATCTCTGGATCAACGGTATTTACTTCATAGGAAGCCGATGCATCCAGTTTGGTAAATTCCTGTTTAAATTTGCTCTCTTGGGTCTCATCCAGTTCATTGGAGAAACGAACATTTACACGGTCAGCCCCCGGCGTAATGGTAACATCACCCTCATCAACACCGATGTCCTTAACGATAGGTTTAATCTGTTCCGCTGTGATTGCTTTGGATACCGAGATATCCACATTCGATCCAGCACGGAAATCAACTGCATAATTCAAACCCAAAGCCAGAATGCTGATGATCCCCGTAATCGTCAGAATAATCGAGAAGATATAGGCAATCTTACTACCTTTAACATAATCAAAATTCCAATTAAAGCGCACGAATTTCACTCTCCTTCACTCCGAAGTACTTAGGCTTCTTCAACACGTTACCCCGTACAAGCAGGGTCAACAGGAAGCGGGAGAAGAAAATATTCGTGATAATACTGGTGACAATATCAAAAATCAGCACGAGTGCAAAACCTTTTACCGCACCTGTTCCCAAGAAGAACATAACAGCCGCAGCAATAATGGTTGTGATGTTAGAGTCAATGATTGTTCGGAAGGAATGTTTACCACCCGCTTTAACCGAAGACAAGATCGACTTACCACTGCGCATCTCTTCTTTAATCCGTTCGTACGTGATGATATTGGCATCCACCGCCATCCCTATACCCAGGATAAACGCCGCAATACCTGGAAGAGTAAGCACGAATTCTCCTAAATAGAAGATTGCAAGTACCAGCCACGTATGTGTGATCAAGGCAAAACTCGCGATAATACCAGGAATGCGATAAAGCCCAATCATGAACACTAGAATAATAACGGAACCAATCAATCCCGCTTTAATGGTCTGATCCAGAGAAAGTTTACCAAGTGTTGCACCAACACTTTGTGAATACTTCTCTGTAAGTTTCAGTGGCAATGCACCCAGATTAATGGTGTCACGAAGCTGGTTTGCTTCGTCACGTGTGTAAGCACCCGAAATCTGAGCGGAACCATCTGTCAACTGTTGTCTAACGGTTGGAGCAGATAACAGCTCATCGTCCAAATAAATAGCGAGAGGTTGTCCGATCAAACGTTTGGTAATCTCGGAAAATTTAGCTTTGTCTTTCACTTGAATGTCAATCATAGGCTCATTCAATTGAGTGAACACAACTTTGGCTGCATTCTCAACAAATTCATTTCCGCGAAGTTCGATTTTGGTGTACTCGCCTTCCTTGTCGTTCTCAGCTTTACTACGGAAGGTCAAAACAGCCGGTTCTTTCATTTTGGCTCTAACTTCAGCCTCATCCGTAACCCCTGCCAACTTCAAACGAATCCGGTTGCTTCCTTCTGTGGTTACCTCCGGTTCGCTTGTTCCGAGCGCATTGGCGCGGCTTTCAAGGCTTTTGGCCGTTTGCACCAAAGATGCTTTGGTGACTTGTTGACCTGCTTCGAGCGGCTCTGCTTCATATAAGATCTCGTAGCCTCCCTTTAAATCAAGGCCCAAGCGTATATTTTTGAGCAGTTCCGGGCTTGTTCCCACCATTACCCCTGTGGTGACAAGCACGACCAGAATGAAACTGATAATTCTTTTCATGCCGTTCCTAGATCCCCTTTCGTTCTCAATATTCCTATTATAGCGATGCCGTAAAAAGCAGTCAATTTTCAACAAAAAAGATCCCTTTCGTCTAGAAAGAGGACCCCCGGTATGCAGACACGGTCATAAAGTTCATAAAGCTTGTTGCTTTCAGTGACAAAATGTCGTTCACCAGCTGGTGAAGCGGTGGAATGCCCTGTTTTTCATATTTATGACTGACGCAATTCCAGACATCTTTGCTGGTGACATATTCGTAACCGACAAGCCTTAATTCCTCCGCTTTGCTACGGCAGAGCATCTCTATTGACTGTTCCAACTCCACATCATTCATTTCTTCCAACGGGGAGCCTCCCTTCGTACATCCAAGCCTTTATGCGGCATCAATATTACATGATTCGACTTCGCCTGATCATATTCCTTCTTGCTGAATATGGTTCTTTTTGTTAATCGTGTCCAAGTTGTCATGAGAAGATAAAGGACTGGCATAGGATGAAGAACAACGGCTTTGTCCCGTTTATGTTGATAGCCTGTACTTTCAACTGGGAAAGAGGGGTAGTCTTGAAGAAACAGACATTTATTCAGGGGGCCATGATCCTGCTCGCGGCAGGCATAATTAATCGAATACTTGGTTTCATCCCGCGCATTGCGCTGCCACGAGTCATTGGTGCAGAAGGTGTTGGCATCTACCAATTGAGCTATCCCTTTTTTATCGTACTGGTGACATTAATTACGGGTGGTATTCCGCTCGCCGTAGCCAAGCTCGTAGCCGAAGCTGATACCGGTGCCAATCGTTATTCCCCCCAGCGAATCCTGCAAGTAAGCTTAAGCTTTACGTTGACCCTGGGTGTTGTATTCATGTTTTTGTGCATCCTATTTGCACCCTGGGTTACCAAGTACGTGCTCACAGATGAGCGGGTATACCATACGTTCGTTAGTATGAGCCCCATGATTGCCATTATCGCCGTATCTGCTGTCTACAGAGGGTATTTCCAAGGTAAGCAAAACATGATGCCTACTGCCATTTCATCCATTGTTGAAACCATCATTCGTATCGTCTGTGTCATTTGGTTTGCCTGGCTTCTCCTCCCCCACGGTATTGCCCAAGCTGCTGCTGGTGCCATGCTGGGAGCGCTCGTTGGAGAATTCGGCGGTATGCTTGTACTCTTGTGGAAGTATAACAGGCAGAAGAAAGAGTTACCGCTCGCTAACCAACAGAACATGTCCAATCTCACAGCCAAACCTTTAAACCCAATACCTTCAGTTCTGAAAGAAACGGGTACTCCACAGCCGGGATTAATCCGGCGTTTGCTTGCAATCTCTATTCCTGTTACAGCAGGCCGATTGGTTGGCTCCTTATCCTACTTGGCCGAAACCATCGTTACTGCCCAGAGTCTGGCTCTGGCAGGCATATCCAAAGGGCTCGCTACAGCACAATATGGTGCATTACAAGGTATGATTATTCCTTTGCTGCTGCTGCCGGGGGCACTAACCTCATCGCTCGCGACATCACTTGTGCCTTCACTGTCCGAAGCTTCTGCTCAGGGAGATCGCGCTCTGATTCACAAAAGAATGCATCAGGCCTTACGTTTGGCACTTGTGACAGGTGCTCCGTTTTCCGTGTTTATGTATGTGCTTGCCGAACCGATGTGTCTTGTTCTGTATAATGATGCATCGATCGGAAGCATGCTGAAACTAATGGCTCCCTTTGCTTTGTTCATTTATATTCAAGCTCCTCTTCAAGCTGCATTACAAGCTCTTGACCGTCCGGGTAAAGCATTGCTAAATACGTTTATCGGTGCTGTTATCAAAATCACGTTGATTTTAACGCTTGCTTCCCGGCCTGAATATGGCATCTTCGGTGCAGTCATCGCCATCTGTGTGAATTCTACTGTAGTTACCCTGTTACATGCCCAAAGCGTACGTAGCCTGCTACAGTTCCGCTTCAAAATGATGGATTGGGTCAAGACGGGTGCAGGAATGTTTATCATGGGAGCAGCGACCCTACTCGTATACGAAGAGACTGCCATGATATTGCCTTTTTGGGTGAGGATGCTTCTCGCTCCTTTTGTCGGGCTTATCGTGTATTTCATCGTCATGGGCTGGACCAAAATGATTGACTTTCATGATCTATCCCGTGCTCCTTTGATTGGTTCATGGTTCAAGCGCCGCTCAGGCAAATGATTTTCATTTTTTATCATCTTTTGGACTGACATATATCTTTCCATTGTGGTCAATGGAGCATATAAATACATCCTTGAAATCCAGAATTCCATTATGTTGAATTTGATTTTTCAGCCAAAATCTCGTTTTCTGGATGATCTCCAGATTCTGATCCTGGACCTTTCCATCCATAATTAAGGGGAGTGGCAGACCTTCATATTTGATATTTGGAAATTTGATATTTGGAGATCCGTCAATCTGGTTTTTTCCCGTTTTGGATTTATTGGAAGAAGAATCCTCTGAGTCAGAACCCGAAGAATTACTATCGTTAGAAGTATTCTCATCCTTGGGAAAAACGGTCAGCTTGCCTGTGGTCTCCAAAATAGCGAAATCAACCTCACCGATACTGTCTACATTCTGTTCACGGAGTTGTTGCAATAGATCATCCAGATTATATCGTTGCTTCCGCATCTCATCCCGGTGAAGAACGCCTTTGGAGATCAAAACAGTAGGTTTGCCATCAATTATGAGGCGAAGACGCCGACTTTTAAGACCTATAAAGGCCATTCCAATCTGTACAATGATCAAGGTAAGCATGGGGGCAATCCCATAAGAGAGTGGTTTATCAATATCTTCAATGACAAAAGCAGCCATTTCAGCAAGCATAATGGACACGACAAGATCAAACATGGATAGCTTACCAATCTCACGTTTACCCATAACCCTCATTGCACAGTACACCAGAAAGTACATGAGAATGGTTCGAAAGATATGTGATCCGACATCTGGGAAGTTCACAACAGGGGTCCTCCTTCGAAACTGAGTTTTTAACAGTTAGCTGGGTAGTGCAATCCCTATTTTGACCTGAACCTTACATGCTCATGCAGAAATAATCCGTTCATTTAATGGAAAACAGTTCATAAGTCCGAAGGCTTGACCATACACTGTATTAACTTATAACTTGTACAAGGGGGTTGCTTCATGCAATTGATCCGCCGCTTGGTTTCGTTTCGAGTGTCCAATCCGATTCTGTCAGGCCTCTGTCAGGCTTTTGTATGGATGTTTATCGGAGCATTTATTCTCTCCTTGTTTCTCTGGATGAGCGGAATGCGGGAACAGGACCTCTCGTTGTATACCTATGTTGTTCATGGCTTGTCATTATTGGTTGGTGGTTTTGTCGCAGGCAAACGTTCTGGTGAAAAAGGATGGTACTACGGAGGGATTACCGGAATCGTATATGGACTGCTTGTGCTGTTGATCGGATTTCTCGCGCTGGATGCTTCGTTTAATTGGAAGGATAGTTTACAACTGCTTAGCGCGTTCTTCATTTCAGCTCTCGGTGGCATGTTCGGTGTTAATACGCATCGCTCCTAACTGACTCGTAAAGAACATCGACCTTCCCTCATAAATCAAAAAAGAGAACCAGGTCTCCAAGGAGATCCGGTTCTCTACTAGGGAATACGCCACAAACGCACCCTCGTTATTCTATGTTACAGTAACTATTCAACAGCCGTATCACGAGCTACAGCCGTGCTGATTGCATTACGGTCAAATGTAAGCTTAGTTACATCGTTTACACGCAATACAACCACATCGTCCGTAATCTCAGCGATCGTACCGTGAAGGCCACCAATCGTTACAATTTTATCGCCTTTTTTCAATTGGCTTAGCATGGAATTCCGTTGCTTTTGCTTTTTGTTCTGTGGACGAATCATTAAGAAGTAGAAAATCGCAACCATGAGTACTAAAGGTACAATCAAAGATACGATCCCACCGCCTTGCGCTCCTGCTAGAGGCATTCCTTGAAACATTCAAACTCCCCCTTATCGACTATACATACAGATATTGCTTGTTACGCTGGTTTCCTCAAAAACTCAATCAGAAACCTTTGTCATTGTCATGAAGACCATATTGATCGAAAAATTCATCCCGGAAATCAAGCAAACGATCTTCCATAATGGCTTTACGTACATTACGCATCAAATTCTGCAAGAAATGAAGATTATGGATCGTTGTCAAACGCAGGCCAAATGTTTCATCTGCTTTGATCAAATGACGCAGATAAGCTCTGGAATAGTTACGACAAGTGTAGCAATCACATTCAGGATCTAATGGTCCAAAATCGGTTGCAAACTTGGCATTACGAACTACCAGACGTCCTTGACTGGTCATCGTTGTTCCGTTACGGGCAATCCGAGTAGGCAGAACACAATCGAACATGTCCACTCCACGAATAGATCCCTCAATCAATGCATCGGGCGAACCTACCCCCATCAAATAACGTGGTTTATTGGACGGCAACAAAGGTAACGTATAATCCAATACACCATACATCAAATGTTTCGGTTCTCCAACACTCAGTCCACCAATAGCATACCCCGGGAAATCCATGGAAGTCAAATCTGCGGCGCTCTGACGGCGAAGATCTTCATGCATGCCTCCCTGTACGATGGCAAACAGACCTTGGTCATGCGGACGAGCGTGACTTTCGAGACAACGTTCTGCCCAGCGGCTTGTTCTTTCGAGTGATTTTTTTACATATTCATATTCAGCCGGATACGGTGGGCATTCGTCAAACGCCATCATAATATCGGAGCCAAGTGCATTCTGGATTTCCATCGCCACTTCAGGAGAAAGGAACTTTTTGTCTCCATTTAGATGAGAACGGAAGTTAACGCCTTCTTCCGTAATCTTGCGCATCTCGCTAAGAGAAAACACTTGGAATCCGCCGCTGTCCGTCAGAATTGGACGATCCCAGTTCATGAATTTGTGCAATCCGCCAGCTTCACGGATGATTTCATGTCCTGGTCTCAGAAACAGGTGATAGGTATTACTCAAAATAATCTGAGCATCCATTTCTTTCAATTCTTCAGGGCTCATTGTTTTGACAGTCGCCTGTGTACCTACAGGCATAAAGGTTGGTGTCTCAATAATACCGTGAGGTGTATGTACACGTCCCAGACGTGCACCGGATTGTTTGCAAGTTTTGATATGTTCATACGTAATTGCTGCCATTGGTTTTAATCATCCTCTAAAAGTTAATCGTTATACTAATATATCAACATGGCATCGCCGAAGCTGAAGAACCGGTATTTCTCTTGGATGGCTTCCTCATATGCCTGCATAATATGTTCCCTGCCTGCTAGTGCACTGACCAACATAACCAACGTGGATTTCGGGAGATGAAAATTCGTAAGCATCCCATCGATCACTTTGAAGGAATAGCCCGGATAGATGAAAATGCTGGTCCATCCGCTGCTCGCTTGCAGTATTCCATTTTCAAATTTACTGCCTACCGTTTCCAAAGTCCGGCAGCTCGTAGTCCCAACCGCAAAAACACGGTGTCCATTCTCTTTGGTCTGGTTAATCAGGTCTGCTGTTTCTTGTGACAAGGAGTAATACTCCTCATGCATGACATGATCTTCAACAACGTCAACAGACATTGGTCTGAATGTTCCCAGTCCTACGTGAAGCGTAATGAAGGCCACATTAACACCTTTGGCACGAATCTGGTTCAGCAACTCATCTGTAAAATGTAATCCTGCTGTAGGTGCAGCCGCCGATCCTTCATGCTTGGCATACACGGTTTGATACCGTTCGCGGTCATCCAATGTCTCCTTGATATAAGGTGGCAACGGCATCTCACCAAGACGATCCAGAATCTCTTGGAAGATTCCATCATACGTAAACGTAAGTGTACGTGCCCCCATCTCGCCCTCTTCTTCAATGATTGCCTTGAGTTCATCACCAAATACGATGACCGAACCAGCTTTCAGCTTTTTACCCGGCTTAACCAGTGCTTCCCACCTGTCGCCTTCCACATTTTTGAGCAATAACACTTCCGCTTTTGCTCCGGTATCTTCTTTTGTACCGAACAGACGGGCTGGTAGAACACGTGTATCATTCAGAATCAATGTATCACCGGGATTCAGAAAATCGATAATATCAGGAAACGTTTGATGATTAATCTCACCACTATCTTTGTTCAAGGTAAGCAAACGGGATGCCGTGCGATCAAGCAACGGCGTCTGTGCTATCAATTGCTCCGGTAGTTCAAAATCATATAAGTTCACATTCATTTAGTTTCATTCCTTAACAATAGTCGCATTTTGATAATAGTGTTTCAATATTGCCTGGTAATCATACCCTTCATCTGCCATGCCTTTGGCTCCCCATTGGGACAAGCCCAATCCGTGGCCATTGCCCTGACCGATGAACATGAAGGTCTGACCCTGCGTCACCGCTCTCGCTTGACCATCACCACTCATAACCACAAGTGCATTACCGGATGATGTTCCTGCGCCAGAAGAAGACAATACAGAGGCACCATTTGAGCCGGTTTTACTGGCTGTTTTGCCGTCAGCGCCTAATACAGTATAACTTCCGGTCCCTGCAATATCAAATAGAGTGCTCGGTAATCCACCGAGCGCAGAGCGGTATGTATCGGCATATTTCACCGTCATAGCCTGTCCGTTGGCAGTGACTTCAAGTGCTCTTCCGGAAGGTCCACGCTTGGTCACTTCCAAGGTTGAGATTGAAGCAGGAACAGACGCTGTTGTTTTACCCTGAAGGGATTTAACCAACTGGGCAGACGTGAAAGGTCCTCTCACCCAAGCATAATCGTTGGATTGAGCCACTTTTGCCAACACAACAGCTTCGTTGCCTGGATTCATTTTGGCTACAGGTTCAACGGTGGATTGAATTAACGGCACGGCACGCACATTGGTGTTCTGAGCCGTTACCGTCACTTTTGCCAGTCCTGCATTGGTCTTGGTCGTTAATTCTTTGATGTTGTCCTCACGAATGTACCCGCTAACGCCTGTACCCAGCAGCACATGGTACCACGTATGTAATCCTGCCTGGGCTGATGTATCCCCTGAGCTGACCACATTGGTGAACACACCTGCTCCGCCGTTCCATACCTCAGAAGGATGAGCCGTCTGGCCGCCAGCATTGGAGGAGAATACAGCTTCGATGATTTTCCCACCGCTCTTGACCACTTCTCCAGCCGTTGCATCCACTGCACTGGTTACTTTATCGTTCTCCGAACCAATCCCGTTATAGGCTTGGCTGAGCGTTGTATCCACAACATTCGCAATTTTGAAACGTTCACCCTGTTGAAGCGCGTAGGATCGAGCAGCTACGGCTTGAACTTTCAGAGCTTCAGCAGGCCAGGAGGAATACACCTCTGCCCCTACGACAGAGTACAGGTATTGCTCCAGTGGAACGACGTTGACCAACGCCAGATCACCGCTCACGATGCTGATTTCCATATCTCCACGATACGTTCGCTGGGAACGCTCCACTACTTTGATACCATTGCCATTCCCTTGTACTAATGCTTTGGATTCAGTACCTGCAATAGTGTAATGCGGAGCTGTTTTGAGTGCATCCGTACTTAATCCTGCATCCTGGCGGATGATGAGCCCTGCACTATTGTTGACAGGTGAAAGGCTTACCCCCGGAGCTTTGGCTTCCAGACTGTTCTTCAATGCGGTTAATTCCGCATCCGTTGAAGCTTCACCCACCCATACCGCGTATGCTTGGCTTCCTCCACTCAGTTGAAGGACTGGATAGACACTACTAACTCCTGTTGATAAAAGATTGGCTTGTGCTGCCTCTGCTTCCTGAATCGAACCATAGGTTCCAGCAGACAGGCGTTTACTTCCCGTTACAGCTGGCTTTTGACCAGCCAATTGAGCTGCTGCTACCTTTTGTACTCGTGTAACAGCTTGTCCTGCCAGTGCCTCCGTTGCATAGTTGCCTGTGTAGAGCTGGTAAATGGCATTTCCATTCACAGACGTTGTGAACAGCAACGGTTTATCTGCGGTTGCCTGCAACAATTTTGCTGCTGCAGATGCTGCCTTAAAGTCCGCTGTTTCCAACACCTTTACTCGGAATCCATCTGCACTGAAACGGACTTGTCCTGCCGGAAGGTTTACATTTGCGCCGCTCTCCGATTGGATGCTCCATTGTCCTGTCGATTCAAGCGTGATGAGTGGTGTAGTTGATTTATACGTACTGCCCAGATTCGCAAACATGGCTACCCGGATCGTCTGTCCATCATTTGCTGCTGCATACGCAGGCACTTGCAAACAACCCACTGTCAAAAGAGCTGCCGCCAGTACCTTCAATCGACGACTCCACTTCTTCGTTCGTATTGCTTTTCCCACAATCAGACTCCTCTCCATGCATTTCTTTCATTTTATATCGGGTTAACACGTGATTATTTCAATGTTTATGATGAATGTTCAAATGAGCATGTTCAACAGATTTGATTATTTACCGTCTCTTGGTGGAATAGGTAGACCCAAATGATGATAGGCGAGATCTGTTACGATCCTGCCCCTTGGTGTACGCTGAATCATACCAATCTGAAGAAGATACGGTTCATAGACATCCTCTATCGTCTGACTTTCTTCACCAATCGTAGCAGCAATGGTATCCAGCCCTACCGGGCCTCCCCGGAAGCTATTGATCATCGATTTGAGCATCTTGTGATCAATCTCATCCAGGCCACGCGGATCAATCTGGAGACGTTGCAGCGCTTCTTCCGCGAGTGTCTGCGTTATAATCCCATCACCACGCACCTGTGCAAAGTCGCGTACTCGTTTTAACAAACGGTTCGCGATCCTCGGTGTCCCACGTGAGCGCAATGCAATCTCTTGCGCAGCATCTCCCACAATCTCCACACCCAAAATTTCGGTAGAGCGTGAGACGATATAAGCCAGCTCATCAACCGTATAGAATTCCAAGCGACTGATAACACCAAATCGGTCTCGAAGTGGAGCAGACAGCAAGCCAGCGCGCGTTGTAGCCCCAATCAGAGTGAATGGCGGCAGATCCAGCCGAACAGAACGTGCACTTGGACCTTTACCAATCATAATATCCAATGCCGAATCTTCCATAGCGGGGTACATGACTTCTTCAACTGTACGATGCAAACGATGAATCTCATCAATAAACAGGACATCGCCTTCCTGCAGATTGGTTAACAATGCTGCAAGATCACCCGGGCGTTCAATAGCCGGGCCTGACGTAGTTCTTAGGTTAACACCCAATTCGTTGGCAATAATGTTGGCAAGTGTCGTTTTACCCAGTCCAGGTGGGCCATATAACAAAACGTGATCCAATGCCTCATTACGAAATTTGGCAGCTTCAATATATATCTTTAAATTTTCCTTCACCTGATTCTGCCCGATATATTCATTCAGATACCGGGGACGAAGACTCAACTCAACATTTTGGTCCTCCATCATCAGGTTCGCGGAAATAATCCGATCATCCATGTTCATCCCTACCTTTTTTTGCAGGCTACAGCTATATTATAATATGCAATTTGTATTATCCCGTAAACAGCATTTGCAGCGCCTTTTTCATCAACACATCAACGGAATCCGCTGTAGTAACATCCTTTTTCAATTTGAGCCATACTTTATCAAGCTCACTGTCAGTATACCCAAGTGCCTTGAGACCTTCACGTGCCTCATCCCAGGCTGAACCACTTCCCGACTCTTCCGATGGAGGAGCGAACAAACCTGTTGCATACGCTGCCGCGCCAAAACTATCCAGCTTATCCTTGAGATCCAGAATCATGCGTTGTGCAGTCTTCTTGCCGATGCCTGGCAACTTGGTCAAGAACGTAAGATTCTCCTGGTAAATCGCCGTAACCACATGTTCTGGTGTACCCCCAGCGAGTATGCCCAGAGCTACTTTTGGACCAATACCAGATACTTCAATCAGTTTACGGAACAAACGTTGCTCATCCCGTGTCACAAACCCAAACAGCAACATCGCATCCTCACGCACATGATGGTGAGTGTACACCGTAATTTCGCCTTCTTGCTTCGCAAACGCAAATGGATTTGGACAGAATACGCGATACCCCACACCATGAACATCCAGCACAATATAATCATTCTCTACATGAATGAACTGTCCTCTTAGAAAATCAATCATTTTCGCAATACCTCATTCAACTTGGAATTTAATGTATAAGAGTGTGCGTGGCACACGGCTACAGCCAATGCATCCGCTACGTCATCCGGCTTAGGAACGACCTGAAGACGCAAGAACATTTTGACCATCTCCTGTACTTGCTTCTTCTCTGCTTTACCGTACCCCACAACAGCCTGCTTGATCTGCATTGGCGTATACTCTGCAATAGGCAAACCCTTCTGTGCGGCAGCGAGTACCATAACGCCTCTCGCCTGACTGACAGACATTGCTGTTGTAACGTTCCGATTGAAAAAAAGTTTCTCCAGCGCTACTGCGTCCGGTTTGTATTTATCAATCAATTGCACCATACCTTCATATACATGAAGCAACCGTTCCTCTTCAGGGGTATGAGCTTCCGTCTGAATACATCCATATTGTACGGGTACCACCTTACTGCCGATTTTATCCACAAAACCAAAACCAACAATCGCAATCCCCGGGTCAATTCCCAAAAAACGCAAAACCATCTCTCCCTCACAAAAGCGAACATATGTATCGTTCATTTCATTATAACAAAAGATAGACCCTGCGGCAGGAAAAACTTTGTCTAACTGATTACTCGTCTTTATTCGTGAATTTTTTACATGTTTATTCGTATTTTCAACTATTTTAGTATAAACGACAAAAAGGACATCTCTTCGATGTCCTTCATCACATTCCACGTATTTTAGATTCTATCGCTTGGTTACGTAAACCACCAATGTTATTGCTATTGCCACCATCGTTTCAGTACTTCACAATTTTAATACCGTAGGTGAGGACGTTTGGATTACCCGCCATTACGGATTAAATGATGGTCTTCATCCACGGCATAGTCACTGAACGTAGAGATTACGCTATCATATTCATCCTTGTCCTGAATCCGAATACCCTGCTGTAATTGCTCGAGCACCCCTTCAGGCAAAGAACTTTCCAACGTCCCAACATCCAATTGAAAGAACGTACGAATAACCTTCTCTTCTGCAGGCTTACCCTCGTACAAATTAAGGTTCCCTACAGCATCTATGCTGATATAAGCCTGCTGTTTACAAAGCGGTGAAAGGTCATCTACACGTTGCTTCAGATGCAACTCATCTGATGTTCCAACGGTAGCATCCCATTCCGGATGTTGAGCTAGTAACATCTTCAACTGCGGTCTAGCCATCTTGCCTAACTGCTCTGTCTCCACTCCGCAGATGTACTGTGTTTCCAAAACCACACTTGTTAAATGATCCGGATCAGAATCAAGTTGCTCTACTAACGCCTGAATCTCCTGTTCAGATCTTGTTTCCTGCGTAACAGGCCCCAACACACTGGTTGCCTCACTAAAATTAGTTGTCAGCAAACGCTCAATCGCCGATGAGATGGACAACCCGCTGTAAGCCAATATCGTAACTGCAAGCAAAGCCGCCGTCATCCATACTGTTCGTTTCCACCTTCGCCAGCGTCTCTTGAATTGTTTTCTGAAGTTAAACGTGTTCACATGAACCCCTTCTATCACTTTTTAAACCTATTGTGACCTAAAGATTGAGACTTTATGCACAACTAACTTGTTGACTGAAGAAGGAACACGCATGTGTTAGCTTAGAGAATTTGTCATAGTTAATATCGAACCTGCATTTATAGAATCTTATATAGATAAATATAAAAAACACTATCTATAATTAGATAGTGTTTTTAGAGATCGGGATGACACGATTTGAACATGCGACCCCCTGGTCCCAAACCAGGTGCTCTACCAAGCTGAGCTACATCCCGTTATATATACCGGCGAGAGGACTCGAACCTCCACGGTTTCCCACTCGATTTTGAGTCGAGCGCGTCTGCCATTCCGCCACGCCGGCAAATTTGAAGTTATAATGGCGCGCCCTGAGAGATTCGAACTCCCGGCCTTTTGATTCGTAGTCAAACGCTCTATCCAGCTGAGCTAAGGGCGCAAATATTGGAGCGGAAGACGGGAATCGAACCCGCGACCCTCGCCTTGGCAAGGCGATGCTCTACCGCTGAGCCACTTCCGCACACGGTATTATTAATATAAAAATGGCGGAACCGACGGGATTCGAACCCGCGATCTCCTGCGTGACAGGCAGGCATGTTAGGCCAACTACACCACGGTTCCAGATCACTTTCTCAAAGGAAAGTATAATTGCGGGGGCAGGATTTGAACCTGCGGCCTTCGGGTTATGAGCCCGACGAGCTACCGGGCTGCTCCACCCCGCGTCGTTATAAAGTTTATATGGTGGAGGCTGAGGGGATCGAACCCCCGACCCTCTGCTTGTAAGGCAGATGCTCTCCCAGCTGAGCTAAGCCTCCATAATATGACCCGTAGGGGATTCGAACCCCTGTTACCTCCGTGAAAGGGAGGTGTCTTAACCCCTTGACCAACGGGCCTTAATGGCTCCCCGAACAGGGCTCGAACCTGTGACAACTCGATTAACAGTCGAGTGCTCTACCAACTGAGCTATCAGGGAATATATGCATAT
Source organism: Paenibacillus sp. FSL M7-1414 (assembly GCF_038003195.1). Taxonomy (NCBI): domain Bacteria; kingdom Bacillati; phylum Bacillota; class Bacilli; order Caryophanales; family Paenibacillaceae; genus Paenibacillus; species Paenibacillus sp. FSL M7-1414. The sequence continues at coordinate 5,456,413 of NZ_JBBOOS010000001.1, forward strand.
GCATTTGCAGTGCAAATGCAATTCATCGTACAACATCAACATGCAGAGCCTGTTTTCTATGTATGATGAAAGAGTTCGCTTGGCGGCGTCCTACTCTCCCAGGACCCTGCGGTCCAAGTACCATCGGCGCTAGAGGGCTTAACGGTCGTGTTCGGGATGGGTACGTGTGGAACCCCTCCGCCATCGCCACCAAACGCGTAGCTTACATTTCAGAGATCGTTCTCTGAAAACTAGATTCGAAACGAAACATGCGAATTATCACTTGCTATTGGATAAGCCCTCGACCGATTAGTACTGGTCAGCTCCATGCATTGCTGCACTTCCACCCCCAGCCTATCTACCTCGTCGTCTTCAAGGGGTCTTACATACTGGGAAATCTCATCTTGAGGGGGGCTTCACGCTTAGATGCTTTCAGCGTTTATCCCGTCCGTACATAGCTACCCAGCGGTGCTCCTGGCGGAACAACTGGTACACCAGCGGTACGTCCATCCCGGTCCTCTCGTACTAAGGACAGCTCCTCTCAAATTTCCTACGCCCACGACAGATAGGGACCGAACTGTCTCACGACGTTCTGAACCCAGCTCGCGTACCGCTTTAATGGGCGAACAGCCCAACCCTTGGGACCTACTTCAGCCCCAGGATGCGATGAGCCGACATCGAGGTGCCAAACCTCCCCGTCGATGTGGACTCTTGGGGGAGATAAGCCTGTTATCCCCAGGGTAGCTTTTATCCGTTGAGCGATGGCCCTTCCATGCGGTACCACCGGATCACTAAGCCCGACTTTCGTCCCTGCTCGACTTGTAGGTCTCGCAGTCAAGCTCCCTTATGCCTTTGCACTCTTCGAATGATTTCCAACCATTCTGAGGGAACCTTTGGGCGCCTCCGTTACTCTTTAGGAGGCGACCGCCCCAGTCAAACTGCCCACCTGACACTGTCCCCGCACCGGATTACGGTACCAGGTTAGAACCTAGATACGATCAGGGTGGTATCCCAACGTTGCCTCCACGCAAGCTGGCGCTCACGTTTCAAAGGCTCCCACCTATCCTGTACAGATCGTACCCAAATTCAATATCAAGCTGCAGTAAAGCTCCATGGGGTCTTTCCGTCTTGTCGCGGGTAACCTGCATCTTCACAGGTATTAAAATTTCACCGGATCTCTCGTTGAGACAGCGCCCAAGTCGTTACGCCATTCGTGCGGGTCAGAATTTACCTGACAAGGAATTTCGCTACCTTAGGACCGTTATAGTTACGGCCGCCGTTTACTGGGGCTTCGGTTCACAGCTTCGGATTGCTCCTAACCACTCCCCTTAACCTTCCAGCACCGGGCAGGCGTCAGCCCGTATACTTCGCCTTACGGCTTCGCACAGACCTGTGTTTTTGCTAAACAGTCGCTTGGGCCTTTTCACTGCGGCCCCCTCGTGCTATTCACACTACCGGGGCACCCCTTCTCCCGAAGTTACGGGGTCATTTTGCCGAGTTCCTTAACGAGAGTTCTTCCGCGCGCCTTAGAATACTCTTCTCGCCTACCTGTGTCGGTTTGCGGTACGGGCACCTTCACCTGGCTAGAGGCTTTTCTTGGCAGTGTGAGATCATGACCTTCGCTACTATAATTTTCGCTCCCCATCACAGCTCAGCCTTACAATGTGCGGATTTGCCTACACATCAGCCTTACTGCTTAGACGGACATCCATCAGTCCGCGTCACTACCCTACTGCGTCCCCCCATTGCTCATAACGGCTTACGGTGGTACAGGAATTTCGACCTGTTGTCCTTCGACTACGCCTTTCGGCCTCGCCTTAGGTCCCGACTTACCCTGAGCGGACGAGCCTTCCTCAGGAACCCTTAGGCTTTCGGCGGATCAGATTCTCACTGATCTTTTCGTTACTCATACCGGCATTCTCACTTGTATAATGTCCAGCGCTCCTTACGGTACACCTTCAACCCTTATACAACGCTCCCCTACCCCTGATGCAAAGCATCAAGCCATAGCTTCGGTGGTGTGTTTAGCCCCGTTACATTTTCGGCGCAGAGTCACTCGACCAGTGAGCTATTACGCACTCTTTCAATGGTGGCTGCTTCTAAGCCAACATCCTGGTTGTCTGTGCAACTCCACATCCTTTCCCACTTAACACACACTTGGGGACCTTAGCTGATGGTCTGGGCTGTTTCCCTTTTGACAATGGATCTTAGCACTCACTGTCTGACTCCCGGAAGTAAGTCTATGGCATTCGGAGTTTGACTGAGCTTGGTAACCCTTGCGGGCCCCGCACCCAATCAGTGCTCTACCTCCACGACTCTGTTTTCCGAGGCTAGCCCTAAAGCTATTTCGGGGAGAACCAGCTATCTCCGAGTTCGATTGGAATTTCTCCGCTACCCCCACCTCATCCCCGCATTTTTCAACATGCGTGGGTTCGGGCCTCCAGTGCGTGTTACCGCACCTTCACCCTGGACAGGGGTAGATCACCCGGTTTCGGGTCTACGTCCACGTACTACATCGCCCTATTCAGACTCGCTTTCGCTGCGGCTCCGGCTCTTCACCTTAACCTTGCACGGGAACGTAACTCGCCGGTTCATTCTACAAAAGGCACGCCATCACCCCTAAAACGGGCTCTGACTTTTTGTAAGCACACGGTTTCAGGTTCTATTTCACTCCCCTTCCGGGGTGCTTTTCACCTTTCCCTCACGGTACTGCTTCACTATCGGTCGCTAGGAAGTATTTAGCCTTGGCAGATGGTCCTGCCGGATTCATACGGGGTTTCACGTGCCCCGCACTACTCGGGATCCGTCTCGGAGGGAACCAACTTTCAACTACAGGGCTTTTACCTTCTTTGGCGGGCCTTTCCAGACCTCTTCGCTTAACCGGTTCCTTTGTAACTCCATGTGAGACGTCCCACAACCCCAAAGAGCAAGCTCTTTGGTTTGGGCTTCTCCGCGTTCGCTCGCCGCTACTGACGGAATCACTATTGTTTTCTCTTCCTCAGGGTACTTAGATGTTTCAGTTCCCCTGGTATGCCTCTGCATAACCTATGTATTCAGTTATGAGTAACTGGAAATTACCCCAGCTGGGTTTCCCCATTCGGACACCCCCGGATCAAAGCTTGCTTACAGCTCCCCGAGGCAGTTTCGTTGTTCGCCACGTCCTTCATCGGCTCCTAGCGCCTAGGCATCCTCCGTGTGCTCTTAGTAGCTTAACCTCGTGCTCCGGTTTCGACTGCTCGCTTCCCTTGTTTTGCTTGCGCAAAGCCAAAAGTCGCTCCCATTCGATACCATCGTACGTGCAATCTACCTTATAAAAACACTTCACTTGTTTACACAAGATCAGCTTAAAGGAATGTTCTAATTCGCGTTTGTTTCGTTTCGATATCTAGTTTTCAAAGAACAAGCTCCATGCAAAAGCAAGCTGTTTTGAGAGTTTGAGCTCTCAAAACCGAACAACGAGTGAGTGTTTTGCAGCTAAGCTGCGTATTTGAATGTTTCCGTTGCAGGAAACGATTCTCCATAGAAAGGAGGTGATCCAGCCGCACCTTCCGATACGGCTACCTTGTTACGACTTCACCCCAATCATCTATCCCACCTTCGGCGGCTGGCTCCTTGCGGTTACCCCACCGACTTCGGGTGTTATAAACTCTCGTGGTGTGACGGGCGGTGTGTACAAGACCCGGGAACGTATTCACCGCGGCATGCTGATCCGCGATTACTAGCAATTCCGACTTCATGCAGGCGAGTTGCAGCCTGCAATCCGAACTGAGACCGGCTTTGTTGGGATTGGCTCCATCTCGCGATTTCGCAGCCCGTTGTACCGGCCATTGTAGTACGTGTGTAGCCCAGGTCATAAGGGGCATGATGATTTGACGTCATCCCCACCTTCCTCCGGTTTGTCACCGGCAGTCTATCTAGAGTGCCCACCCGAAGTGCTGGCAACTAAATATAAGGGTTGCGCTCGTTGCGGGACTTAACCCAACATCTCACGACACGAGCTGACGACAACCATGCACCACCTGTCTCCTCTGTCCCGAAGGAAAGATACATCTCTGCATCGATCAGAGGGATGTCAAGACCTGGTAAGGTTCTTCGCGTTGCTTCGAATTAAACCACATACTCCACTGCTTGTGCGGGTCCCCGTCAATTCCTTTGAGTTTCAGTCTTGCGACCGTACTCCCCAGGCGGAGTGCTTAATGTGTTAACTTCGGCACCAAGGGTATCGAAACCCCTAACACCTAGCACTCATCGTTTACGGCGTGGACTACCAGGGTATCTAATCCTGTTTGCTCCCCACGCTTTCGCGCCTCAGCGTCAGTTACAGCCCAGAGAGTCGCCTTCGCCACTGGTGTTCCTCCACATATCTACGCATTTCACCGCTACACGTGGAATTCCACTCTCCTCTTCTGCACTCAAGTCACCCAGTTTCCAGTGCGATCCGGGGTTGAGCCCCGGGATTAAACACCAGACTTAAATGACCGCCTGCGCGCGCTTTACGCCCAATAATTCCGGACAACGCTTGCCCCCTACGTATTACCGCGGCTGCTGGCACGTAGTTAGCCGGGGCTTTCTTCTCAGGTACCGTCACCTTGAGAGCAGTTACTCTCCCAAGCGTTCTTCCCTGGCAACAGAGCTTTACGATCCGAAAACCTTCATCACTCACGCGGCATTGCTCCGTCAGGCTTTCGCCCATTGCGGAAGATTCCCTACTGCTGCCTCCCGTAGGAGTCTGGGCCGTGTCTCAGTCCCAGTGTGGCCGATCACCCTCTCAGGTCGGCTACGCATCGTCGCCTTGGTGAGCCGTTACCTCACCAACTAGCTAATGCGCCGCAGGCCCATCCCCAAGTGACAGATTGCTCCGTCTTTCCAGTTCTCTTCAGGCGAAAAAAACAATTATTCGGTATTAGCTACCGTTTCCGGTAGTTGTCCCAAACTTGAGGGCAGGTTGCCTACGTGTTACTCACCCGTCCGCCGCTAAGTATCAAGAAAGCAAGCTTCCTATCAACTCCGCTCGACTTGCATGTATTAGGCATGCCGCCAGCGTTCGTCCTGAGCCAGGATCAAACTCTCCAATAAAGTATTGAAAAGAGCGATAAGCTCATTTTGAATCTGACGAGATTAAAAATCTCATTTGTGCTCCAGTCGATTCAAGCCAAGGCTTGTCTCAAACTTTCGCGTTCATTCTGCAAGCAGAATGTTTACTCACTCGTTGTTCAGTTTTCAAAGATCAAACTTATTTCATTATCTCTTGTGTTTCTCGTGTCAGCACTGTGTTTCAGCGGCGACTTAAATAATATATCATACGGCTGAATGTAATGCAACAGTTTTTTTCATTTCTTTTCTTTAGTAGTTTTACATTAGCTAAAGCTATCATATCCGTACCCTATCTTGTCCTTTCATATTAGGTCATGCTAATAGGTACAAATATTTTAACACATTGATGAAAGGGTTTACAATAACTTCTTAATAAAATGCTTTTTATCATTTCCTGAGCAACTATATCTCCGTTATGCGTACCTCAATGTTCACTCAGGTAAGCGGGAAGCCAGCTCTCTATTACAGAGCAGGCTTCCCGCTTGTATAACAGGTACCTCACTTATTCATCAATCGCAATTTCCAGGTTAGTTCTGTATCCATGGATTACGACGCTTTTTATCGGATTTCCTTTGGCCGGAAGTAGCTGCACCCTCTCTGGATGTTTTCCCGGACACGGATACCTTGGATTTATTCTTCAGAGGAGCCTTGCTTGTTCTGCGTTTTGCAGCGGCCGGCTTACTCCCTGCTTGCTTGGACTTCCCTTCCGAATCTGATCCAACCTCTTCAATTGCTACCTGACTTAGGTTAGCGTCTTCACGCCCCCCTTTTTTACCACCCTTCCCTTGCCCTTGAGGAGGATACATTTCACCAAATGCTCCAAGCGGGGACGGCGGAACCATGTTCTGAGTAGGGTACGGATTCTGATAAGCATACTCAATAGGCTGGTTTGGCATCGTTGATGTGGACATTTCAGGCGGCATACCGTACGAAGGACCGTACATATTCCATGCCGGATCCTGATAACCATGAGAAGGATAAGTATACTGAGGCATATGTGTATGTGAGCCACATCCGCATGGAGGGTACGGAAGCATTGAGTATGGAGATATGAAAGGCGGCTGATGATTCATATGACTAGGTGCTACATACGTTGGGAATGGACTATTCACTTCGCCAGCTGGAGCAATCGGAAATGAGTTGTTTTGCATTTCTGCGGACAGATTCGGCATAACGTTATTGTGGTTATAACCCTGCTCCGCGCCAGTCCACGGACTGTTAGGCAGATCACTGCCACTATAAGGACTAACTTCCAGAATCCCTGGAAACGCCGCATTGTTACTCGCTCCAGCCGTGTACATGTCTTGCTGAGCACCATACACCTCTTGTACAGGAACCGGGATTTGAACATAAGGGTGCTCGGCTGGCGCATGATGCAACTTATTACCACAACCACAAGGTTTTTTCGTTGCTGGTGCAACCTCAGTTGGAGACTTTGTATTAGGCATTACAGGCAAAGGCATAATTTCAGGCGAAAGATTAGGCATTGTGTATTTCTTGGATTCTGCTACCGGTTTTACATAAACTTCGGGTTTAACCTCTTCTTTTTTGTGCGTTTCCTTTTCAGGTTTCACTTCAGGAAGCTCCGGTAACTGCGGCAGTACCTCCAGTTCAGGCTTCACATTCGGCTTCTCCGTATTGGCTGGTGGTGGAGCAGGCACTTGGACCGGAACAGGAACCTCTGCTACCGGAGCAGGGGGAGTTGGCGCTACTGGAGCCGGTGGTTCCTGCTCTTTGACTCCCGTATATTCCTTACCTTCAGGTGACAACTTTTCTTGAGCAGCAATGTTGCCGGCACCCGAATTAGATGTGCTGTTTCCTTGTGCGTGCATAGATGGAATATAAACTGTCTCCCCCACCAGCAGAGCGTTCGGATTTTTCAACTGTGGATTGGCATTGACCATATCTTTTAAAGGAACTCCCCAGGCTTGTGCCAACTTCCATAACGAATCTCCTTGCTGCACCTTGTGACTGTGGAGCACACCCTCCGGCTTCGGTGTTACTGGCTCTGCAGGGATTTTGACCTTCATACCAATATCCAACTTGTCGGGATTTGTGATTTGCGGATTAGCCGCGATCAATTTGTCCAGCGCTACATTGTATTTTTGGGACAGCAGATATAATGTGTCGCCTTTTTTCACCATGTGTATTTTCACAGGGAACTAACCTCCTAGACGTCATACTTGGGCAGTACATTCGCCCATACCGTTACTACATCCTATGCAGAAACCGGGCTAATGACATCAACTAAACAAAAAAAATCCTCCTGTCTCTAAAATCCCCATACGCCAGGTATGCAAAATTTTATCGGACAAGGAGGATTCCTGTTCCCTATGTTATGCAATTCTAACTTAAGATTCCCACACTTTATATCCATCTTTGTCAACAATCTGACGGAATGCTTCCAGCAGTCTCAGCGTTACCGGACCTGCTACCCCCGTGCCAATTGTTCTTCCATCCACTTCATATGCAGCGATAACTTCTGCAGCTGTCCCGGTGAAAAAGACTTCGTCTGCGATATACACATCATGCAGGGTGAATGGCACTTCTTTTAACTCAAGCTCCAGTTCGCCGCATAGATCGATAATCGCTTGACGTGTAATCCCTTCAAGTGCTCCGAGATAACAAGGCGGCGTGTACACTACACCATTTTTGATGATGAAGATGTTATCACTTGAACCCTCAGTTACGTAACCTTGGGAGTTCAGCATAATCGCTTCACCGGCACCTGAATAGTTAGACTGGATTTTAACCAGGATGTTATTCAGATAGTTTAACGATTTAATTTTCGGATTCAATGCGTCCGGAATGTTCCGGCGTTGGGATACAGAAACTGCTTTCAATCCAGTAAGATAAGCTTCCTCCGGATAGATCGCCAATTGCTCCACGATGATGATTACGGATGCCTTAGGGCAACGTAACGGGTCCAACCCCAGATTACCAGGGCCACGCGATACAATAAGACGAATATAACCATTACGCATATCATTGCGGCGTACCGTTTCAGCCATGACTTCCAGCATCTCATCAATGGACAGCGGAATGTTCAAACTAATGGATTTTGCCGAATCATACAAACGATCCAAGTGGGCCTTACATCTGAAAATATTTCCGTTATAGATCCGAATACCTTCGAAAATCCCGTCTCCATACAAAAATCCATGATCATACACCGAAACGGTTGCGTTCTCCTTGGTCACATACTGACCATCCAAATAGATCCATTGTTCTGCCACTGATGACTGCACCTCCATAAAATATCCATTCCCTGTACTCCGAAACGTTATTAACCCGTCCATTGTACACCAAATGACAAGCCATTACTCGCTCATTCTACCCCGACTTATGACAACCTTCTAACATTCCCAAACACCATCAGGTCAATTATCTCGAAGGATATGTATAACAAGGATAGCTACCCAGAACACGCACCTGACAATTCAATGCTTCAATCTCTGCCATGGCTGCGGTAAGCAATACCGAATCGACCGTTTCCACAACATCAATGTAAAAATAGTAACTGCCCAATCGTTTCTTCGTTGGACGAGATTCGAGACGGGTCAAGTTCAGCTTCCGCCATGCAAAAGCTGACAATACCTGATGCAACGCACCCGGTGCATCTTCTGGCAACGTCACCAGCAAGCTGGTTTTTACATGATCCGGTTCACGTGGAATGTTTACAGGTTCATGGCCGATGAGCACAAAACGAGTGTAGTTGTTGTCATGATCTGTAACCCGCTCAGCCATAATGTCCAGACCATGCTTCTGAGCAGCAAGCTTTGTACCGATCGCCACCCAGCCCTTACCCGGATTTTTTTTCACAATTTCTACAGCTTCGGCTGTACTGTTCACACCTTCAAGATCCGCCCCGGGTGAATGCAACTGAATAAAATTCTGACACTGCGGAATAGCCACAGGGTGAGACATAATCTTGGTGATTCTACCAAAGTCATAATCGCCACTCTCTGTCTTAAATTCCGAACCATGTCCAATCACATTCTGGATGGATGGGTATACCCACTCCGCTTGCATTGGAATATCCACTTCATTTACAAGCCAGTCCATATGAAGACTAACGGAACCCTCAATGGTATTTTCAATCGGAATGACACTGTATTGTGCATTCCCGCTATCCGTTGCTCTAAACACATCCGAAATCAGCTTGGAATGAAGCAAATCTAATGGTTCCCCGTTGAAAAGGAAATCAATTGCCTCATGAGAGACTGAGCCTTCAGGTAATACTGCAATTCGTTTCATGCATTAACTTCCCCTTTGATTCTGTCCAGAAAAGGACGTTCGTCTTGATCAGGCAGCACGGTTACACCGTCCAAATCCGGATCGAGCCACAGTGCAGAAGCAGATATGCCCTCCCGCTCCATAGTGTCCAGCAAATATTGTTCCAATCCCGCTTTCCGGGTGTCATGACGATCTACCAAAGTCAATACGGTCGGGCCAGCTCCGCTCAAGGCAGCTCCCAACGCTCCATGATCAACAGCATGTTCCAATATCTCAGCCATGCCTGGCACCAATAATGCCCGATATGGTTGGTGAATTCGATCTGACATCGCCTTCTGAATCATATCCAGTCGTCCACTCGCCAAAGCGGCAACGAGCAGTGAAGATCTGCTAATGTTATGCACCACATCAGACATGCCAAATTGCTCTGGAATTACATTCCTTGCTTTTGAAGTAGACAGCTGGAATTCAGGTACAATAACCAAAGCCTGCAGATCCTGGTGTGGTTCAATACGTATATGATCTACCTGTTGACCATTCCATGCAGCCGTAATAATACCGCCATACAGAGATGCTCCCACATTATCAGGATGCTTCTCGAGGGATGTGGCCATATCCAGAAGCTTGGCATCAGATAAAGGAGCACCAATTAATGCATTCGCTGCTGCCAATGCACCAACGATGGCTGATGCACTGCTCCCAAGTCCCCGCGTAAGCGGAATATCGGAATACATGGAAATCTCCAATTCAGGGATGGATACCCCAGCTTTATTGAATACCATCTGTGCAACTTCGTAAATCAAATTCGATTTATCTGTTGGCAGACCTGTCAAATGATTGCCGTGAAGATGAAATGACGTCTGCTCGGCAGGTTTCATTTCCAACCAGGCATACAAAGACAATGCCATGCCCAGGGTATCAAACCCCGGACCGAGATTGGCTGTGCTTGCAGGTATTTTTACGGTTACCTTTTCACGCAAACTCATACAGATTGCTGCTCCAGTTGTGCAATAGCTGCCATTACCGCTTCTTCGGTATCTTCAACAACAAGTGGCTCAGTCGCTACTGTTTTGATCGCAATATTAGGATCTTTCAGGCCATTACCTGTCAGTACACAAACTACAGTCTCTCCGCCTTTAAAGTACCCTTCACTCTTCAGTTTGTATACACCGGCAAGGGAAGCCGCAGAAGCAGGTTCAGCAAAAATCCCTTCCCGAGAAGCAAGTGTACGATACGCTGTCAGGATTTGTTCATCCGTTACATAATTGATCTGTCCACCAGATTCCTCAGCTGCAGCTACCGCCGTTTTCCAGCTCGCAGGATTACCGATTCGAATTGCTGTTGCTACCGTTTCAGGTTCAAGGATCGGCTCACCTTTGACAATGGCCATCGCACCTTCAGCTTCGAAACCAACCATACGTGGAAGCGTGCTGGACTTGCCTGCCTCTTTATATTCTTTGAAACCTTTCCAATAAGCCGAGATATTTCCCGCATTACCGACTGGAATAGCCAGAACGTCAGGCGCTTCGCCAAGTTGTTCAATTACTTCAAACGCCGCTGTCTTCTGTCCTTCAATCCGGAACGGATTCACAGAGTTTACAAGCGTGATCGGATGTTTGGCTGTGATCTCACGCACAATCTCCAGTGCACGGTCAAAGTTACCATTGATCGCAATCACCTTAGCTCCATAGATCATGGCTTGGGCCAGTTTACCCAGTGCAATGTTGTTATTCGGGATCAGTACGATACAATTGAGGCCACCACGTGCGGCATAGGCCGCTGCAGCTGCTGACGTATTACCTGTGGATGCACACATGATCGTACGGCTGCCCTCTTCCATCGCTTTGGCAACAGCCATAACCATACCGCGGTCTTTGAAAGATCCCGTAGGGTTCAAACCTTCATACTTGAAATAAACATTCAAACCGAGTTCCTCAGACAGATTCTCTGCATGAATCAACGGTGTATTTCCTTCCTGAAGCGTAAGCAGGGGTGTATTTTCATTAACTGGAAGGTGCTCTCTGTACGTTTGCAAAAGTCCTTGATATCTCATTGTGGGTAAACTCCTTTATGTTTTAATAATCTGAAATGATGACCTGTTGAACCGGATATGATTAACTTGTACGTTATAACTGAAATAATTGAGATGCCGTATGGGATAAGGACAATTATCCTTCGACCCGGTAGACACTCTTAATGCGGCGAATGACGCTGAGTGATTCAAAATGTTTTAACACTTTATCCATGCTTGCCTTACTTGCATTATGTGTAACGATAATGATCTCGGCATCCGGGTTGTGCTCATTCGGCTGTTGAACAACCGACGCCAGACTGACATCATATTCTGCGAAAATTTGTGTGATTTGTGCCAATACACCGGCCTTGTCGTCTACGTGTAGTAAAATAAAGTTTTTCGACACGATCTGCTCGTCGCTTTGTAGTCGCTTAATCTTATAAGGCACAATTGCTTTGAGACCATTCACGCCAAGTTTAAGGTTTTTGGTAACCGCCACAATGTCAGCTACAACCGAAGTTGCCGTTGGGAGTTCTCCCGCACCCGCACCGTAGAACATCGTCTCCCCTACAGCTTCACCGTGTACATATACTGCGTTGAACACACCGTTGACTGAAGCAATCGGGTGATTCTGTCTAACCATTGTCGGCTGAACGCTGATCGTGATCTCATCGCCAATACGGTCCGCAATACCAAGTAACTTCATCTCATAGCCCAATCTTTTGGCATACATAATGTCTTCACGAGTTACGGAGGATATCCCTTTAACGGTTACATCCTTCAACTCCACATTGGTGCGGAAACCGAGTGTACTCAAGATCGCCATTTTGCGAGCTGCGTCAAGTCCCTCCACATCGGAAGTTGGATCGGATTCGGCGTATCCCAGAGCCTGTGCTTCAGCCAGTACTTCTTCATAGGATGCACCTTCCTGACTCATTTTGGTCAGAATAAAGTTCGTTGTTCCGTTCACAATCCCCATAATGCGGGTAATCCGATCAGAAGAGAAACCTTCAATCAGCGTACGAATGATCGGAATCCCTCCAGCAACACTCGCCTCATAGAACACGTCACATTGTTTTTCCTGTGCCTTCGCCAAAATCTCTGTACCATGCAGTGCCATGAGATCTTTGTTTGCTGTTACGATATGTTTCCCACGTTCCAACGCTTCAAGAATATACTCCTTCGTCTGATCAATGCCGCCCATGACTTCAACGATAACATCAATATCCGGATGACGAATGACTTCCCAAGGATCTTCCGTAAGCTTGGCACGGTCTACAGCAATAACACGTTCTTTCTCTGTATTTTTCACTGCGATCTTCTCGATGACAATCGGCGATCCAACCTGACTGCTCAGATCCTCCTGATTCCCTTCCACAATGCGAACGACTCCCGTTCCGACAGTTCCCAGACCCAACAATCCGACTTTTACCGGTTTCACTAACGATCTACCCCCTAATGTCTATTCTTGTCCGTCAGTCCTGTATGTTAAAGCCTAATTACCCTTGGCCTACAATACGTGTACGTCTTACTCCAGGCATATCTTGCATTCGATCCAGCATTTCACCGATTTCGCCATGAAGATGTGTTGTTTCCACCGAAATGACAACATTGGCTCTTCCTTGAAGCGGGATACTCTGATTAATCGTGAGTACATTAGCTCCATAACCAGCTACATGTCCAAGCACACGAGACAAGATACCCGACTGATGCTCTAGATCAATGGAGATCGTTACAATTCTCTCGCGCTCAAGCTGGTTGATCAGATGAATCCCATCCTTGTACTTGTAAAAGGCACTCCGGCTTAATCCGACCTGTTCAACCGCCTCATGCACTGTTTTAACATCACCAGAAGCCAGTAGTTCTTTTACCTGCATGGTCTTCACCACTGCCTCTGGTAAAATATCTTCCCGTACTAAGTAATAGCGTTCGTTCACAGAACGTCCTCTCCTCAAAGACTCATGTATTCATATAGTGGACATTATATAGGATCTATGACAAAAGGGCAATACATGACACGCCTATTTTTTGAAATACGTTCCTCACAGTATACAAGTTTATCCCTCTCCCATGTCAGGAAAAAACAAAAAAAACGCAGAGTTGCGGGTCAGCTTCCCACTTCTCTGCGTTCCTATATAGATCTCTCTCTCCACGGAAGACGACTACTTAGTAGTAACTGCTGCCTTCCACGAATTCGAATTCAAAGTCTCCAATACGAACTATGGTGCCTTCTACAGCTCCGCGCTTACGCAACTCAGCATCCACACCCATATAACGCAGTGTACGTGCGAGTTTCAGTATAGCCTCGTGCGAGTTCAGTTGCATCCGTTTCATCATGCGGTCAATCTTGGCACTTTCGACAACGAACATTTCATTCTCACGCACAATTTTGAAACCATCGTCTTCTTTTTTGTCCAGACTATATACTTTACGTTCAGATACATCTACTACCTCTTCAACCACTCGCTCGTCTGGAGCCTGATCCAGCAGATCAGCTGCACGATACAGAAGTTCTTGAATCCCTTTACGAGTCAAGGATGAAATTGGCATCACTTCAATATCAGGTTGCACTTCACGAACTTGCTGTAAAAATTGCTCCAGGTTCGCTTCAGAGTCTGGCATATCCATCTTGTTAGCTGCTACAACTTGCGTTCTCTCGGCGAGAAGCGGATTGTACAACTTCAATTCGTCATTGATTTTCTGCCAGTCTTCAAAAGGATCGCGTCCTTCAGAACCCGACATATCTACGACATGAACAATAATCCGAGTACGCTCGACATGACGCAGGAACTCATGTCCCAGTCCGACCCCTTCATGCGCACCTTCAATCAGTCCAGGCAAATCGGCCATGACAAAGCTTCGGCCTTCTCCTACACCGACTACACCCAGATTCGGTGTAATGGTTGTGAAATGGTATGCCCCGATCTTTGGCTTGGCTGACGAAACGACAGAAAGCAATGTGGATTTCCCGACACTCGGGAAACCAACCAGACCAACATCTGCCATAACTTTCAGTTCGAGTACGATGTAACGCTCTTGTCCTTCTTCACCGTTCTCAGCAAGTTCAGGTGCAGGATTGTTCGGTGTAGCAAATCGGATGTTACCTCGTCCGCCCCGACCACCACGAGCAATAACAACCTGTTGACCGTGACGTGTCATATCCGCCAGTACTTCTCCACTGTCTTCATCCAAGATGATAGTTCCTGGTGGAATGCGCACAATCATGTTCTCCGCGTTTGCACCATGCTGACTTTTGTTACGTCCCTTCTCACCACGTGGGGCCTTAAAGTGACGCTGGTAACGAAAATCCATCAACGTCCGCAAACCTTCATCCACGCGGAAAATGATGTCAGCTCCTCTGCCTCCATCGCCCCCGGCAGGTCCGCCGTTTGGTACATACTTCTCACGACGGAACGAAATAATTCCGTCCCCTCCATCTCCGGCTTTTACATAAATCTTCGCTTTATCTACAAACATTGGTTAACCCCTTCTTCCTATATTCCACACGGCATTCTGAATTGTATAAACGTATCCTCAGACGGAAACTGCTCCGTTCTGACTTTTTTTCCTTTGAGTACGGCAGTAAGCTGCCGCAGTGTTTCCGGATCGGGTGTTTGATCCCCATCCAGTCGGACAACCACATCTCCATGATCCTGTCCGAAGTTTAAGGTCAGTTTGCGAACCTCTCCCCAAGAAGACCGGCCGCCGCCATATTGATAGGCCCTGATTGCATCAGCAATCGCCCCGGTAAGTGACTCGCCATCCTCGGGAGAGACCAGAGCACTAAGCTGCAACTCATCTTCTATTTCCACATGCAAGTCCAGCGCAATTCCACTGGCACGAAAAGACTGAAGATAAAATACGAGGGAAGGAATACCTAATCTGGAGATTCGGCTTTCTTCTGTAACCCGCTCTTTTATTCTTTCCACACATTGCAAGGATTTATCAAGTTTGCCCAGCCGAAGATATCCATATAACACCTGAAGGTCGTTCATCCAGTCGTGTCGATGATGATTTAATGAAGCAATTGCTGTTTTTTCCATGGATTGTATGATGGCTCTGCGTTCCGCCTCCGCCTGTTTCTTCATCGCATTCACAGAAATGAGCAATACTGCGACGGACCACAATGCGCACACGACGTTTGAGATCATCGCCGGATACAACATAACGAAAACCAAAGGAATCAGAAGTGAACATGCCGCAATCCACGGCACTCTTTTCCAAGATTTCATGGCTTCTCCCCGTTCTACAAAACTCGGTTGGTCTACACCCACCGTAACCAAGTATAACATGTCTTTTCTGCCAGTTCATTATCGAATAACCGTTGAATACAAAAAACCTTCGGCAAAAATGCCGAAGGCTCCTTAGGCGGAATGCCGATATTACGCTTCTACTGCAGCTGCTACAGGAGCAACATTAACAGGATAGATGCTTACTTTTTTGCGATCGCGTCCCCAACGTTCGAATTTTACAACGCCGTCGATTTTCGCGAACAAAGTGTCATCTTTACCGATGCCAACGTTAGTTCCTGGGTGAATTTTCGTTCCGCGTTGGCGAACGAGAATGCTACCACCAGTTACAGTTTGACCATCAGCACGTTTAACACCCAGACGTTGAGCATTACTGTCACGTCCGTTCTTCGTGGAACCTACACCTTTTTTCGATGCGAATAACTGAAGATTTAATTTCAACATGATTGGTTGTCCTCCTTCTTTGCTTATTTGAATTGCTGTATTTTAATATACTTCCCGTATGACTCTGCAATATTAGAGAGCATAACCACCATGGATTCGAGTAACAATTGTACCTGGGACCAAGTTTCCCCTCTCTCTAACAAAGGTAAAGAACCACTTAAAAAGCCATTCTTCATCTTGGCATCCATTTCGACACCGGTCAATGTTTCAATCGAGTTCACCGTACCCACTGTAACAGCGGATACCCCGGCACATACGATGTCTTCTCCCCGCTTGGCAAAATTAGCATGCCCTTCAATGGAAAAACGTTCGATGTTCCCGTCCTCATCACGAAAGATTTGAACGATAATCACTTATCGCACCTTCTTTACGCTTTGATTGTTTCGATAGTTACTTTAGTGTACGGTTGACGGTGACCTTGCTTCACATGGTAGTTCTTTTTAGGTTTGTATTTGTATACGATAACCTTTTGTCCTTTGCCATGTTTCTCCACTTTAGCCGTTACAGTAGCTCCAGAAATCAATGGTGTACCTGCTGTCAAACCTTGATCGTTAGATACAGCCAGGACACGGTCGAACGTTACGCTTTCGCCATCGTTCGCAGTCAATTTCTCGATGAACAGAACATCGCCCTCTTGGACTTTGTACTGTTTGCCGCCTGTTTCAATAATTGCGTACATTTGCCTTGCACCTCCTCATGTCTCAGACTCGCCCGTTCTCAGGTGACAGTGTCCTTGCGGAACTGTTCTTATACCCGGCCAGTGCGGTTACAGCATGTGCAAGACCATTAGGCTAAACACATACTTGAAGATTATATCACGCAATATATCAAAAATCAATGCAATGGTGAAATATATCTTTTTCCCGTTCCATGGCAGGAAGAACACGGCTCCACATAGGGCAACGTACTTTCTTCCCGCACTTTCTTACGGGTAAGTTCGAGCAAACCCAGTTTGGTCCAACCCATTACAAACGCTTTGGTCCGATCCTTCTTGAGCTCACCCTCCAAGGTTGCTGCGACTTCATGCCGATTCGAAGCTTCCTCCATATCAATGAAGTCGACAATAATCATGCCACCGATATCCCTCAGGCGCATTAGACGGGCAATCTCCACTGCTGCCTGTATGTTGGTCTCTGTCACGGTCTCTTCCAGACTGTCACCGCCAGCTCCCGTATATTTACCCGTGTTCACATCCACTACAGTCAGAGCTTCGGTATGATCAATAACAATGTATCCGCCTCCGGGCAACCACACTTTCCGAGCAAAATCCTTATTCAACTGTTCCTGCACACCATAGGCAGCAAAGATGGATTCTGTTCCCCGATACACCTGTACTTTGGGTTGATGACCAGGACTAATCTCTTCGAGCAATGCTTTTACCTCACGGGCTTGTCCTTCACTATCAGTGATGACTTCGTCACTCCCTGGCGTATACACATCTCTGATGATTCGCTGTACCATGCTATGATCCCTATGCAAGAGGCTTGGTGAAGGCAAACTGTCCGCTTTTTCACGAATCAGATACCACTGCGCGCGTAATGTTTCCAAGTCCGACTTAATGGCTTCATGCTGCTCTTCTCCAGATACGGTCCGAATAATAAGTCCTTCTTCATCCCGCCTCAGTTGCTCCCCAAGTGCCTTAAGACGGGAACGATCCCCTTCACGGGCAATTTTCTTGGATACCGCTACATAGTCAGCAACAGGCATGTAGACAAGCCAACGGCCCGGGAGTGAATAATGAGTCGTCACCCGGGCTCCCTTGCCTCCTACCGGTTCTTTCAGAACCTGAACAATGACTTCCTGACCCGGACGAAGCAACTCCGAGATGGAAGGCTTCACCTTGGGCTGTTTCTCCAGATGGGGATGCAACACATCGTCCACATAGAGAAACGCATTCTTTTTCTGACCAATATCCACAAAAGCAGCTTGCATACCTGGTAACACATTCACGACCCGTCCCTTGAAAAAGGAACCCAGCAGTCCACGATCACGTGTACGCTCTGCCGTAAATTCCACAGCTTTGCCTTCTTCCAGAAGCGCCATTTGCATGAGGTTATGTTCATTATGTACTATCATTTGTTTCATGGCTTCACCTCTAGAAGACAATTCAAATCATCCACATCCATTTCAGTATCTTTTCAATTCTCATTGTACATATATTAACCCATTTCAGAACAGGTCCACCAGAACACTACAATTTATCACCATTTTGTTGAAAATAGGAACCGATTATCCGTTGCTCAGGCAAGACGGCCATAATTCGCCCCTGTCTGTTCATCACGTATACCATATGGTATCTTTCTCTCTTTAATAGACGCAAAATAGTGTCCAAAGGTTTCGCCGGAAATGAGATTATTGGCTGCGCCAAACTGCCAGTAGCCGCGTGACGAGTAAACGCGCCTTCCCGATTCATGAGAAAACGGATGAAGCGATAGGGCACATTTCGGTAATCCGTTACGTTCGAATAGAACAAAAAAAGGCCGATTAACAGAATGTTGAGCGGTAGGCCGTAGTCTCCAGTAAACCATCGGCTGATAGCATATAAAATAACCCCTGCGCTACACAGAATGCTAATTCTGTAAGTCCACATTAATGTTGTATAGTAGGGTGCCCACAGACTGACAAGCGCCTGAACAATTTTACCTCCGTCCAGAGGAAGTACAGGCAGCAGATTAAAGAGAGCAATGAGCAGGTTCCCCTGAATGATATAATTGAGAAATACCGGATCGCCCAGATTGCCATACTGCAACAGCATAACCACGCCAACCATCAGGATGTTTTGTAATGGACCAGCCAGAGCAATCATGATTTCCCGGTAGGCCGTGATCGTACCTCCATCTTCGATAACCGCTACTCCTCCAAAAGGAAGCATCTGGATCGACAAGACACGATAGCCCAGAAGTGCCGCCGCCGCAGCATGTCCACATTCATGAATGAATACGATAGCAAACAACGTAATAAGTTCAATAAAATGTCCAGTCAGAAGGGAGGCCATCATGATAATTACAAAAAACGGATGAAACGTAATACGGACTCCCCACACCCTAATCAAGCGCAACAACTTCCGCCGGGTCTACGTACTCCTCCCCCTCTTTGACTGCAAAATAGAGCGTGGCCGGTTGTTCACCACCCGTAGCCTTGAGACTCCCCACTGGATTCCCCGCTTCCACCCAATCATTCACGCTCACTTCACTTTCGTTCAACCGACCGTATATTGCCGTGACATTGCCTGTATGTTGGATGACAACTGTGAATCCACTTGCTGCATCTCCGATAACCTCCATGACACGCCCAGCATCAGAACTTGCGACCTGTATAAGTTCTGCACCTGCGGCATCCGGAACGATCTCAATTCCCTTCATGCTCAGCGCAAATGGCTGAACCACTGTGCCTGAGATCGGTTTGCCCAGTAACTGCCGAATGCCTGAACCATTGACAGCATCCGTCGTATGTCCGAGGACCGGAAGAAACGAAGGCGTTCCTCCAAAATGCCGTTCATACCAAGCCGCTGCTGAGGCAAAATCCATATCTCGATGGAGTGCTTCCGCAATTACTGTTTTGGGTGATGTCGTCCACGATGTATCCAACTGAAATAGACCCCATACTCCGCCAAATATCAAAGCGCTAATAACCGTCCGTTTGAGAAGTGACTTGAACAGGTTAAATCTCGAATGCCCCCCTGGAACGAAATGACCATTCTCTTTTTTCCACAACCATTCCGGATCTCTTTCCTGTGTCCCCTCATTAGGCGTAAATGGTTTTGGGTGTATGATCTCATTCTTGTCCAACAGTGAACCTAATTTCTGCTCCTGTAAGACCTCCACAGTGGCACCATCCATCAGTCGCCGAATGCGTTCTTCTCGTCTCTGCTTGATTCTGAGTTTCGTGTTCATGGAATGTCCTCCCGCCGAGGCTTGTTTACTACATCCTATGAAGAGGCGGTTGATAATATGAACAAGCCTGCCCGCAGGTAACAAAAAAAGCCGGGCTATAAGCCACGGCTGTCATGTAATCAGATAATGAATAAGTCCATTTAAATGAGTTAACCCATTCCCAAGAACTTTTTGAAACGAGTAAAAGCGCCCTTTTTCTGCTCCAGCTGCATCAATGGAACCGTATCTCCCAGAATGCGTCGTGCAATGTTGCGGTACGCAA
Organism: Paenibacillus sp. FSL M7-1414; assembly: GCF_038003195.1. NCBI lineage: Bacteria > Bacillati > Bacillota > Bacilli > Caryophanales > Paenibacillaceae > Paenibacillus > Paenibacillus sp. FSL M7-1414. The sequence goes on from NZ_JBBOOS010000001.1 coordinate 5,476,585, forward strand.
TCGCCGCAAGTGAATCCGGATTCATGACCGTAGGTTCTCCTGAATTGGCCGCTTTGATGACCAGTTCATCATCAGGCACGATGCCAATCAGGTCAATATTAAGTACTTGTAAAATACCATCGATATCTAACATGTCACCCGATTTAACCATATTATTGCGAATTCGATTCACCACCAGCTTTGGTGATTGAATGTGCGAACTCTCCAGCAGGCCGATGACACGATCCGCATCACGCACTGCAGCATTTTCCGGTGTAGTGACCACGATGGCCTGATCTGCTCCTGCTACCGCATTTTTGAATCCCTGCTCTATGCCGGCTGGGCAATCAATAATGACGTATTCAAAATCTTTTTTCAATTCAAGGATAATATCCTTGACCTGTTCTGGCGATACTGAGTTTTTGTCTCTCGTCTGCGCCGCAGGCAACATATATAATTCTTCGAAACGCTTGTCTTTGACCAAAGCCTGATTCAGACGGCAGCGGCCGTCCGCAACGTCGCACAGATCGTAAATAATACGGTTTTCGAGTCCCATCACGACATCCAAATTACGAAGGCCGATATCGGTATCTACCAGACAAACCTTTTTGCCGAGCAGCGCCAGCGCTGTCCCGATGTTTGCCGAGGTGGTTGTTTTACCCACGCCGCCTTTACCCGAAGTGATCACGATCGCCTCTCCCATGAGCTACACTCCTTTAAACACATTAAAATCTCGGCGTAACCGAACGATATTGCTCATTTTGTCTATCTGCATCTGATTGTCCTGTAAGTAAGCAAATTCCATTCCGGTCTCTCGGCTCTCCCATTCATCGGGAGGACGACTGATGATATCCGCAATCCGTAGCTGCGTCGGTGCAAATACCGAAGCGGCAATAATCGCTTCCTCGTCCCCGCCAATTCCGGCATGAGCCATACCTCTGAGTGAACCCAACACATATATATCTCCGGTACACGTCACTGTGCCCCCCGGATTGATATCCCCAAGAAACAGGAGATTTCCTTCATGATGAAGCACCTGACCTGAACGCACCATACCACACATGGTTACAATCGGCGGTGGTCCTTTAACCTCCGGTTGGAGTGCAGGTGAGTCGATGGATCGAATAAGCAAATTCCCTTTTTGCTTCAATATATCGAGGATTGCTTCTTTCTGGTCCTCTGTCACTTCGCGGGCACCCAACTTGATATCCACATGAACAATCGGTCCGGTCAAAATATTTTGATGGCTGTGTTCCAGCTTATAGCGGAGCTCATAGAGCAATTCCTCGAATTCACATTGATCGTCCAACAGGAAAACCAGGCCGTCTCGGATGCCTTTAATCGTTACGTGATTCGATTTTACCGTCATAAGCCTGTCCCTCCCATCTCATTACATTTCGTGCCCGGGGCCCCAAGTTCCTGCTTTGCGCTCCATAAATGTATTTAGGAAGCTTCTTCTGTCTTGCTCCGTCTCTTGCCGATCCGCTCCAGTTGTTTCCGAAGGGGGACATAAATGATCAAGGCAAACACAAAATGAATGAACAAATTAGGAATCATGTATTCAATCAACGCCCAGTCAAAGGTCACGTGGTTAAGTTGGAAGAGCTTGTACAGGAAAAATAGCATGGTGTCATTAAGCAGACTTCCCAAAATGACAACCGATACCATAACCGGCAAGGGTGCACGAGGTGCTTGAAAAATGAGTCCCATCATATATGCCGATAATCCCATCGAGAATCCATAAGGTCCAATCATCTCGCCGTAGAATACAACGTCATGCAATAGTCCAAAAAATATACCGAGTACTAGTGCCGTGTGACGATGATGATATACAGCGATAAACAAAATTACGATATAGACCAGATTGGCAGAAATACGCATCTGCCAGCCAGAAGGGATGAGCAGTGGCAAAATTGTGCCTTCCGCAATGAACAAAAGGAATAGTAACAGGAACAAAACTTGCTTACGTGTTACCATTATTCTTTTACCTCAGGCGGGATAATGACAATCAGCTCTTTCCAATCAAGGAAGCTTGCGTATGGTTTGATAATCGCAGTTCGCGTTAAACCGTACTCCCCAACTTCAACCTTTTCCACTTCACCAATCCGCATGTACTTCGGAAAGTTATTGATGATCCCCGAAGAGATGATCTCATCACCCTTTTTGATGTTTGAATCCTCCGAGATTTTGGTCATCTTGAGCATGCCCGTCTTCGGATCGTAGCTCTCAATCATACCAAACACTTTCTCTTTACCTACCGCCGTTGCTGCAATGGCATTGGATGTCGGATCATTGGCGTCCATGGACGTTAACAGATTAACCGTTGATGTATATGAGCTGACATGACTGATCACGCCGACCAGCCCTTCCTGGGAGGTAACGGCCATCCCCGGCTTGATTCCCGCATTTTCACCGATATCAATGTTAATGGTTCTGCTATTTGGATCCGAATTGGCACTGATAACCTGAGCAATTCGTGAACCGTAATTATAGCGATTCTTCTGTTCTTCTGTGAAATTGAGCGCTTTCTGAAGCTGCTCATTCACTTGCTCCATATCATTGTATTTCAGCCGATCTCGAGTGTAGTGACCCATCGCGATGCGGAGCTCTTCATTCTCTTCATATACCGTACGCATGTTCGCTACATCTTTGAAAAAGCCCGCTACATAGGAAGCGGGCTTGTAAAATACGTATTGTACAAATCCAACTGAATCCTTCAGGAATTTCTCCGGCCAGGATAGAGTGGTTCGCGGACTGAGCGTAAAGCCCATTAACGCGATAAATGTAACAAGGCCCACCAGCAAAACAAAAAGTCTTTTGTTGCCTAGCAGTTTAAACAGTTCGAACACCCTCTAACATCCATATTCTCTTCCGAGCCATGCCCGGCGGGGAGACTGTCAGACCTGTAGTCCCTGCGAGAATATCAGCCGATCCTCCCCTGTTAAGCGGGTAATAGCTCATCCCCGGGGTTAACCGGGTCCTCTATAAAGATATCTTGCCACTTGGTCGCTATGCCAAGTTAGGCAAATACCAATTAACGTTTGGAACGAACTGCCGAACTGCTTCTGCTTTTGAACAAATGAATATTCTCTAGCGCTTTACCTGTTCCGATGGCTACACAATCCAGCGGGTTCTCAGCCACAATGACAGGCATTCCTGTCTCACCAGCGAGAAGCTTGTCCAGGTTGCGAAGCAACGCCCCACCACCTGTAAGAACGATACCCCGATCCATGATATCGGCAGCAAGTTCAGGCGGGCATTTTTCCAGTGTTACTTTTACCGCTTCAACAATCGCATTCACCGTATCAGCCAGCGCTTCACTGATCTCGTCCGAAGTAATCGTAATTGTCTTCGGCAGACCTGTTACAAGGTCACGTCCACGAATTTCCATCGTTTCTACTTGTTCCAATGGCATAGCTGATCCGATGTCCATCTTCAATTGCTCCGATGTACGCTCACCGATCATCAGATTGTATTGGCGTTTGATGTACTGGATAACGGATTCATCCATCTCGTCACCTGCTACACGAACCGAACGGCTCGTTACAATACCACCAAGAGAGATAACAGCCACTTCCGTTGTACCGCCACCGATATCGACAACCATACTACCCGTTGGTTCCCATACAGGCAGATCTGCACCGATTGCAGCAGCAAAAGGCTCTTCAATCGTATAGGCTTCACGGGCTCCAGCCTGTTTGGTTGCATCTTCAACCGCACGTTGTTCTACTGCCGTGATCCCGGATGGTACACATACCATCACGTTTGGATGACGCTGGAACATGGAGCGTTGTTTTTGCGCCTCACGGATGAAATATTTGATCATTGTTGCCGTTGTATCGAAATCGGCAATAACGCCATCTTTCATTGGACGAATTGCACGAATGTTACCTGGTGTACGTCCAATCATTTTTTTGGCGGCTTCACCTACTGCCTCGATGCTATTTGTATCTGTCCGTATAGCGACAACCGAAGGTTCTCGCACCACAATTCCTTTTCCTCGTACATAAACCAACGTATTTGCTGTCCCCAAGTCAATACCCAAATCTTTCGTAAAACCACCAAACATAACATAATCTCCTTTTCTGCCTCATATAGCCGCTCCATTCTGATCCAGAGCGTAATAATTTTATTCCCACGCAATACGTGGAGCTAATATTCGCATTTGTTTTTTTGCATTTGTAAAGTGAACCTATCTTTTACGGACAACGCCGTTAACATTCATAGGAAAACATCAACGCCAACCATTATATTATACTAAGCCCTTCTCCTTCAAACTTACGTACGTTCCATCTCCAATAATAATATGATCAAGCACGTCAATGCCAACAATAGCGCCTGCTTCAATCAGTCTCTTGGTTATTTGGATATCCTCCGGACTTGGCGTAGGATCACCACTCGGATGGTTGTGTGCGCACACAATCGATGCGCTGCTGCATTTGATGGCAGCCCGGAACACTTCACGCGGATGTACAATCGAAGCGTTAAGGCTGCCCATGGAGAGTGTTTCCTGGGCAATAATATGATTTTTGCTATTCAGAAAGAGACACACAAAATGTTCTTTTTGCAAATAACGCAATTGTTCCATCAGGATATCAGCTGCATCACGCGGTGTACGAATTGAAGTCGACTGTGTGAGTCTGCTTTTGGCAATCCGATGACCCAGCTCAATGCCAGCTTTCAATTGCACAGCCTTGGCATTGCCGATCCCTTTCATCGCGGTCAGTTCTTCCAGGCTCAAATCCATCAACGAGCGAATGCCACCCGCTTCGGCCAGAATCCGCTGTGCCATATGCACCGCGGATTCCTGTCTTGTGCCTGTTCGAAGTAAAATTGCCAGCAATTCAGCATGGCTTAAGGCGCCCGCCCCGTATTCCATCATGCGTTCTCTCGGGCGTTCTTCCTGGGGGATGTCGCGCATCATGTATTGAGGCGACTCCATATGTTCCCTCTTTTCATTTCACAACATTTGGCTTCATTCATGTTCGTGGCAACACATGTACGCCGAACCCGTCCAACATATCACTTAACAAAGATAGCGGCAACCCAACCACATTAAAATAACATCCTTCAATGCGGTCGATCAGTGAAGCACCAATGCCCTGTATGGCATATGATCCTGCCTTATCTGAAGGCTCACCTGTCTGCACATAAGCACGGATGGTCGCATCCGACAGCTCTTTCATCGTTACATCGGTCTGGCGGTAATGAACTAACGACTGTCCATTGCCCGCATCAATACAAGCGACGCCCGTAAACACCCGATGTACGCGGCCCTGCAGCCGGGATAACATACGTTCAGCATCCGCTTCGTCTAAGGGTTTGCCTAGAATCTCACCATCCAGAACAACAACGGTGTCACTACCAACAATAATAGCTTCCTGCTCGCGGCCTTCAAGCCCGCGATACACGGCAAGCGCCTTGCGCAAAGCAAGTTCCTGTACCGTCTGTTCAGGTGTCCACTCTGGTGGTGTATCTTCATTGGCATGACTTGGTATTACATCAAACGCTAGGTGGAGTGATGCGATCAGTTCTTTGCGCCGAGGCGATGTGGAGGCCAGAATAATAGGGCGCTGTTGTGTGTTATCCAAAATGAACGGCTCCTTATGCCACGGCAACATCCTGTCCGGATCACGATAATAGATGTCACTGGTTTAATTTTTTTCGTCATAACTCGTCATTCTCCTACAGTCTGCGATACAGCCACACAGCAGCAATCATACCGATCAGACTCAGAAGGCTCATTTGAAATTGAAGTGAAATATCATAACTGATAATATCCAGATCAGCCTGTGGCGACCAACGTATGGTCGTGGCTTTCGTAAGAAAGGCTACTGCCTTTACAGGCTGCAGTGCCTTGGCGATCCACGCTCCGGCCATCCAGCCGAGCAGCAGAAACAGCAATAACATGCCGAAGTTTTTTTTCATCGGTAATCTTCCCTCGCCATTTTTTGACACCCACATTATTATACGGGGTTTTGTACGTCAATACAAACACAAATCCGGCAAGGGGAACTATTTCCAGTTCCTTGCCGGATGGGTATTTCCAAGCGTTGTTATGGGAAAGAGCATGTTACTGCTTTATCGCTTCGAGCCATTTTTTCTGCTGCAGTACATATTCCATCAGATCGGACTGCACGGACCACATGTGTACATCATCCGGGTTTTTGTTGTACTCCGCGATAGCCGTAATTGCACTGTTCATTGATTTCTCCATTCCACCAATAATAGGTTGTACATCTGCGGTCAGGCCAGGTGTAAGACTATTCAATCCCGTCAGCCATGACTCGTGCTTATTTTGAATCGCGGTCATCGTTTCTGTAGAAACTGCTGCCGGAGCAGACTGTCCCAGCTGCTGAATGGACAAAGTAGATAATTGTTCCACCAGTGCAGAACTGTTTGTGAAGAAAAGCTGCACATCCTCTTGTTTGCCACCGAATATAGCCGGATTGATCTCAGGGTTCACAATCTCCTTGACATATAGTTCAACTCCCTGGGCTTTTAGCCTGGAGCTAAGTAGCTTGGCCTCTTCACGATCAGCCGAAATGCCTGCATATACTCGATTTCCATCTTCAGGATCAGAACCTGCGGCTATACCTGCCTGAGCCAGCTCAAGCTTGGCCTGCTCAGCTCGTTCAGGAGAACTGAATACGCCGTATTGAAGTGCATAATACGTGCTGCCAGTCGCCGCTGTCTGAACCTGCTGTTCTGTACCTGCAGCCCCCTCCTGACCCGTCACAGTGGAAACTGCCTGATTGACGGGAAGAAGATCGCCTGGCTTGACGGCTCCTTCTTTATTAAAAAATGAAAGAATAACCATACCAAAAAGCGCTCCGGTAACAAGTGCCCCAGTGACAGAACCAATCATTTTCCATCCCCTTGGGGGGCGATTGCGTTTATAGGAATAGTTCTCGGAATCTGCAAGCCAGTCGTGGCCTTGATCATCATGGGTATTGGACAGATCACGACGCTCTTCCTCCGGATTATCGGTGTGATTAACATAACCGTAACCGGTACGGTTCCCAAAATAATGGGCCTCATCCAAGTTCAAGTTCGAATCATGGCTCACCCGCTCGTCAGGTTCAGGTACAGTAGAGCTTGTCAGCACCGTCTCTCCCCAGTCTCCGGGGATATCCTCAGGCGTCCATGATGGGGTTGTATCCATCTGCTTAGGCGTTAGCGGTTGATTATGCGGTAATTCTTCACTTAACGTCACCAATGGACTGGACGCGGATATCCTCTTGTTTTCAGGCTTGTCCGACTCATGATCCCCGAAGCGAAACGTCATTCTAGCATTGCTCACCCGTACCCTCTCCTTTGTCCCATTTATATAAGCTATATGCAGAGACCGGAGAATACATTCCATATAACGCAAAAAACGCCTGCTTCGTATCGAAGACAGGCGATTTCTCAATTGATCTATTTCAAACCTTTGGCAAGTGTATCGCCGACTTTCCAAATATCACCTGCACCCATCGTAATCACAAGATCTCCTGGCTGCAGACGATGCTGCAAATCAGCCACAACTTCCTCTTTCGTTGGGAGGTAACGTGCAGAAGCATTACTGTTTTGAACGATCAGTTCAACCAGTCTGGCTGAGGTTACCCCTTCGATCTGTTTTTCGCCCGCAGGAGAATAGATATCCGTAATAAGCACCTCATCCGCTTCCGCGAAAGCACGACTGAACGCATCCAGCAGGAAGAACGTCCGCGTATAACGCTGTGGCTGGAATACCGCAATAATGCGTTTGCCCGTTGCTTTGGCGGCACTAATGGTAGCTTCAATCTCAGTCGGGTGATGAGCATAATCATCGATGATCAGCATATCGCGCGCCTCACCCAATACCTGGAATCTGCGTTTGGCTCCGTGGAATTGGATGATAGCTGCCACAATCTTCTCAAATGGAATGCCCGCTTCCAGACAGGTAATCACAGTAGCCATCGCATTATAAACGTTATGCTTACCGGGCACTGATAATTCCACCGTGCCCATAGCAGCACCCTGATGATTCATCGTAAAGGAGATACGACGATCGCCCAGTACAATATCCGTTGCCGTATAATCCGCAGCACGATCAATACCATAGGTTGTAATCCGTGACTTGAGTTCTGGCAAAATCGCTTGAACATTCTCGTCGTCAGAACACACAATCGCTGTTCCTTCCGGACGAATCTGGCTCAGGAACTGCACATAAGCCCTTTTGAGCTCCTCAAAATCACTGTTGTAATTCTCCAGATGATCTGCCTCAATATTGGTTACAATACCGAGCCATGGATGGTACTGCAAAAACGAACCATCGCTCTCGTCCGCTTCAGCGACTACCCAGTCGCCTTGACCGGCCTTCGCGTTGGTACCCACATTCATGATTTCTCCGCCAATAATGTATGTCGGATCTGTATCACATTTATCCATAACAAGTGCAATCATGGATGAAGTGGTTGTTTTACCATGAGCCCCAGCTACAGCCACACCTTTACGTTCGTTCAACAAACGTGCAAGCATCTGGGAACGATGCAGAATCGGAATATTCAGCTCTGCAGCTGCTACCCGTTCCACATTATCAGCAGGCGCTGCCGTAGAGTAGACAACAAGATCTGCTCCAGTGACGTGCTCTGCCGTATGTCCGATATATATTTTCGCTCCCTTGGCTGCCAACTTCTCGGTCAACTCCTGTGAAGCGACATCCGATCCGGTAACGGTGTATCCCATTTCCAACATAACTCTTGCGATGGCACTCATGCCATATCCGCCAATCCCTATAAAATGAACGTGTTCCGATGTATTTAACAAAACTTTCACCAACCTTTTTCAGAATCGGTTTGATGCAAAAGGGCTGCCCGCACATCCGCAATCAGGTACAGTGTGCCGGAGACCACCCCCAGATCTTCCGCTTCCGTCCGTGACTTCAATAGATCAAGTGCCTTTGCCCATTCGGGCTCGACGATGATTTCCAGTTCCTGCTTCGCAATGGCGGGACGTACCCGTTCGACAATCTGCAGCAATTCGGCTGCATCCATTTTGCGTCGGAAATCTGGCTCGGTCAGGATCAGCGTATCCACTAGTGGCAGTATATGCTGCAAATACGCTTCGTGATGCTTATTTGCCAACATACCCATCATCAAAATTAACTTGTTGTGCGGATAGACATCCATAATGCTCTTGGCCAGTGACTCTGCCCCTTCCGGATTATGTGCTCCATCAAGCACAATTCGGGGTTCATCGACGACTTTTTCGAATCTTCCTGCCCAGAAAGCATTCTCCAGTCCAAGTGCAATATCGTTGTCATCCAGCATAAATGCCATGTATTGTCTAAGCAATTCAAGCACCATAAGTGCGGCCGCTGCATTGTCACATTGATGTGAGCCCTGCATGCGTATGCGAACGTCCAGATCACGGAACGGGCCTGTAAAATGAAAAGATTGTCCGTTCTCATTGCTGTCCAGTCTATGATAAGAGAATTGATCTCCAGCCAAATACACGCTTGATTGAAGCTGCTGTGCTTTCTCCTGAATCACCTTCACAGCTTCGGGTTGAGTCGCGCAAGTCACAACGGGTACTCCCGGCTTGATAATACCTGCCTTTTCTCCAGCAATCTGCTCAATCGTATCTCCAAGCACATCCGTATGATCCATACCAATGTTCGTGATGACGGACACAACAGGTGCGACAATATTCGTTACGTCCATCCTTCCCCCTAGCCCCGTCTCCCATACCACAACGTCAGGGTAACACTCCTCTGCATAGTACAGAAGCGCCAGAGCCGTGGACACCTCAAACATCGTGGGTGATCCAAGCGGAGTGGAGGCCATTTCCATAACCAGTGGATGTAATCGGTTCGAGAGCTTAAGCAGGATTTCTTCAGGAATATCCTCACCGTTGTATTGAAAACGGTTTGTAAACTTGGTGATATAAGGCGACGTAAAGGTACCCACATCATATCCAGCCTGAAGAAGCACTGACGTCAAAAAAGCGCAAGTCGAACCTTTGCCGTTCGTTCCCGCGACATGAATAAATTTGAGACGTTGGTGTGGATTGCCTAACATGGACATCAGACTCTCGATTCGTTCCAATCCAGGTCGGATGCCAAAAGGAATAAGGCCATTGATCCAGTCCACGGCCTCGTTGTACGTAAGTAAAGGAGCTGCTGCATCTGTCCCGTCTAATTCCGTCATCTGATTCACCTTCGGTCCCGAGTTTGAGTGAAAAAAGCGGCCGGATGGCATAATGGCTCTCCATCCGACCCACATATATTAACCTTTAAGTTCCTTGATTCGTGCAATCACTTTATCCCGTTTATCGGAATAATCTGCTTGCTTGGCGCGCTCTTCCTCAATAACTTTGGCAGGAGCTTTGGCAACAAAGCCTTCGTTCGCCAGTTTTTTCTCTACACGGAGAACTTCGCCCTCAAGGTTCTCCAACTCTTTCTCCAAACGAGCCACTTCCTGCTCGATATCAATAAGACCTGCGAGCGGCAAGTATAGTTCTGCCCCCGTAATGATCGCAGTCATTGCCTTATCCGGTGAGTTTAAATCCAGCCCACTATCGAACTCGGACGTATTACAGAAACGTTTGATGTAGTGACTGTTACGCGCAATGATGCTGGACGTCTCAGCACTATTTGCTTTGACCATCAGCTCGATCTTTTTGCTCATCGGCACGTTCACTTCTGCACGAATGTTTCGCACTGCACGAATGGTATCCATGAGCAGGTTCATCTCGGCAACAGCCTCTGGGTTCTCCAGAGCAGGATCATATACCGGCCATGATGCCAGCGTAATGGTCTCACCTTCATGCGGCAGATGCTGCCAGATCTCTTCGGAGATGTATGGCATAAACGGATGAATCAGGCGCATGGTCTGATCCAGCACATAAGCAAGCACGGATTGTGTTTTCTTCTTGGCAACCGGATCTTCCCCATAGAAGGACAGCTTAGCAAACTCGATGTACCAGTCACACAGGTCATCCCAGATAAAGTTATACAACACTCGACCCGTTTCCCCAAATTCATACGCTTCGATTAGACGCGTAATATCGCGGGAAGTTTCGTTCAGACGGTGCAAAATCCAATAATCCGCTGTACCAAGCTCTCCGCTAATGTCACGTTCCTCATAGGTGAATCCTTCCAGATTCATCAATGCAAAGCGCGAAGCATTCCAGATCTTGTTGGCAAAGTTACGAGCCTGCTCCACTCGTTCCCAACGGAAACGCAGATCCTGACCTGGCGTGCTGCTGGTTGAGATCATGTAACGCATTGCATCTGCGCCGTATTTCTCAATCACATCCAGCGGATCTACACCGTTGCCCAGTGATTTGGACATTTTGCGTCCATCTGCATCACGAACAAGACCATGCATCAGCACATCCTTGAACGGAATCTCATCGGTGAATTCCAGTGCAGTGAAAATCATACGTGCAACCCAGAAATATATGATGTCATACCCTGTCACAAGTACACTTGTCGGATAATAACGTTTCAGGTCTTCCGTATCTTCCGGCCAGCCTAGTGTGGAGAATGGCCATAAGCCGGAGCTAAACCAAGTATCGAGTACGTCTTCGTCCTGTCTAAGCTTGCGTCCAGCATTCTCTGGCAGCGTTGTTGGATCTTCAGCAGATACGATGATTTCACCTGTTTCTTCATCATACCAAGCAGGTATACGATGTCCCCACCACAGTTGACGGGAAATACACCAGTCACGAACGTTCTCGATCCAGTTCAGATAGGTTTTCTCAAAACGATCTGGAACAAAATTAACCCCTTCGCCGCTCTGTTGTTTCTTAATCGCTCTCTCTGCAAGTGGCTTCATCTCAACGAACCACTGTGTAGACAGATACGGCTCAACAACAGCTCCGGTACGTTCACTGTGTCCAACCTGATGCGTGTGATCCTCAATGTTGATCAATACGCCCTGCTCTTTCAAGTCAGCAACAATCTGCTTGCGGCAGTCACTGCGATCCAGTCCCTGATACTTGCCTGCCTCAGCATTCATTGTGCCGCTCTCATCCATTACTGTAATCTGAGGCAGATCATGACGAAGACCTACTTCAAAGTCATTTGGATCATGCGCAGGCGTGATTTTAACTGCACCACTTCCAAACTCTTTATCCACATAATCATCAGCGATAATTGGAATTTCGCGTCCAATGATAGGCAGTACAAGTACTTTACCAATCATATCTGCATAACGCTCATCCTTCGGATGAACAGCAACCGCTGTATCACCCAGCATCGTTTCAGGACGCGTTGTTGCCACTGTAACGTAGCCACTTCCGTCTTTGAGCGGGTACCGCAGATGGTACAGGTGACCCTGAACCTCTTTATATTCAACCTCAATGTCGGACAGAGCTGTCCGGTTCACCGGGTCCCAGTTAATGATACGTTTGCCTCGGTAAATAAGGCCTTTTTCATACAGTTGAACAAATACTTTACGAACCGCTTGGGACAGACCTTCATCCAGCGTAAAACGTTCACGTGAGTAATCAAGCGACAATCCCATTTTGCCCCATTGCTGACGAATGGTAGTGGCATATTGATCTTTCCAGTCCCATACCTTCTCCAGAAACTTCTCACGTCCCAGATCATAACGAGTCAGACCTTCTTCACGCAGCTTCTGCTCCACTTTGGTTTGGGTAGCAATACCTGCATGGTCGGAACCCGGAAGCCACAGTGCGTCATAACCTTGCATCCGTTTGGTGCGGATCAGAATATCCTGCAGTGTAAAATCAAGCGCATGCCCAATGTGCAGCATCCCGGTCACATTTGGGGGTGGAATTACAATCGTATACGGCTCGGCATCTTTACGTTGACCGGCTTTGAAATATCCACGTTCCATCCAGGTGGAGTACCATTTATCCTCTGCCGCCTTAGGATCGTAAGTGGTCGGCATTTCTGTTGCAGCTGATTTTTTTTCCTCAGACATGTGTCATTCCTCCGTTACTTCATCATCTTCGCCAAAAAAAACAAAAAAACCTTTCATCCATCAAAGGACGAAAGGTTAGCTTTCGCGGTACCACCTTTGTTTCACGCCTACAGCAAGATAGACTTCACCCTCTGTACATGACGTGACACTTCAAGCAGATAACGGCTGCTACCGGCCCATCCTACCTCAGAAATAAATGACGATAGATCTCATTCATCCCTTGTATTCAAACAGGCAACTCCCGGGCGACTTCGATCAGTTGGTTCCTGCGGAATCTCACAGCGTTGCAATTCCACTCTCTGAAAGGTCATACTGTCTACTACTCCCGTTCCACGTTGTTCTTCAAAAAACCTACACACATCATACCTTGCTCGTGCGCGATAGTCAACCTGACAACAGCGGATAAAGAGCGCTGGAATGCAGGTTTAGGACGAATCATGCAAAAACCCGCAATCCTCAAGGGGATCACGGGTCGTAACGAAGGCTTTAACTACGGATTAAGGGATGTACAATATCTGACCTTCTTCCACAACCTGCTCAGATAATCGGTTATACAACTGAAGTTCCCTCGTGCTCAATTGATATCGATCTGCAATAGCATCCAGTGTATCTTCTCGCTGAACGATGCAAAGTTTCACCTTGCGGAACGGGGTCTGGTCCACGATCGTTCCCAGGAACAGGTTCTTCCATTCCACATCATCAGCTGGATACGTTTCTTCCTGTACCACACCCGCAGGAACCTCATCGCCTCGCTCCACTTCAGCATCGCGTGCCGCTCTACCGGAGGATAACAAAGAAGAGATACCTACGCCCTCTTCTTGCCGTGGTGCGGATTCTTTTTTGCTGCCAAAAGCAACCTTCAGCTCTGGCTTGTCTTCCGTCTCAGCCACAGGTTCAGGAACAAATGCTTCGTTCTGTACGAACTCGTCTACCCCAGTCGCTTCAAAAGACGGCCGGTCTTCCTCAGCGTTGCCTGGTTCGGACGAAGCAAATACACCTTGCCAGTTCTCCGCCTGTGATTCGCCCGGGACATCGGCAACTGCCTGATTCTCCTGCTGAGGTACAGATCTCGCGGATTCGAAGTGCCATACCTCTGGTGCGTCCGGTACATCCGGTGATGCCAACTCATTAGATGATTGAGCAGTAGGCTCTGAGACTGCTTGATCTGCACTTCTCGAGTTCGCAGGCAATGCATCCACGGAAGGCTCGGACCAACCCGAAGACTCATCTTCCAGAGGCAGCAATGGTTCTGACTCAGGGTAAGAAGCTAATCGATCTGCGGTCTCAGCCATAAATGACGAAATCGGAGAAGGTTCGCTGTATTGCTCATGAGATGCCAATTCATCTCCATTCGCTGTCAGAGATGCGGGATCTTCATTTGCATCAGGTTGTCTGTTTTCGTTAGCGTACTCCGCACTTAGCTCCTCAGATTGAAGTGGCTCTGCGGATGACGCATTCGCATAATCCTGCTGCCATTCTTCGCTATTCCTTAATGTCTCTTCCCTTGTGGACAGGTCAGCGAATTCCGGAGCACCATATGCAAGTTCTGCTGCATTCGCAAGTCTCTCTTCCTCACTCCGCTGGAGCAGGTACTCTTGTGCAAATGTGTTGGGATCGCTACCTGCCTGTGCTGCTTCATCGGAACGGTTGGATTGCTGAACATCAGGTGAATGAACAACTGTAAACTCATCTGCTGACCATACTTGTGGCTCTTCAACAGGAAAACCTTCGATACCTCGCAGCGACAATACACCTGTAATGTTCAGACTGCGATTGGATAACAGATCCACGTCAAAATTTTCGATCTCGATGGAAATATCCTCAATCGATCTGACCCGGTTCAGCGGCACTGTGATCTCCACGGGAATGAAATGTTTGAGCTCCTCTGAAGCCTCATTTTCTCCTCTGTACGCACCTGTAAGTAAAAGATGCCCTCTTAATGTGGCATGATCATCCTGCCCTATGACTTGAATGCGCGGGTATAGTTCAATCTCCTCCAATTCCTCAATCGCAGGAACTCCCTCAGACAAATGAACGCGCTCATAAATATCGAACCGCAAACCATAAGGTTGATTCAACAAAGGTGGCGTCCTCCTTTCGGCATATGTTCACCATGATCCTTCTCATGGGACTGATCCATGGTCCAAATCCTTCGTTACCCCATCTATATGCCTTGAATGAGGGGAGCATGCCACCTTTTGAAAAACCTTGCTATATATGTTCACCTCATGATTATTTACACTGTCACTCCAATGACAGAACAACCTTCTGATCGCTGTTATCCCCAGATTTTTTTCATTCCTTTTTATAAAGGGAAAATCCGGGGATAGCTTATGCTTCCGAAGCAGTTTTCTTTCAGAAAGCTTTTAGGCGAACGCTTTGCTTCTTCTGGTTGTTTCTGTCCTCTCCGTTCTCGTGTAAATAGTTAGTCGAACTTATATAGTGTATTAATAATTTTGACGCTCACGCTCTGCCAATTGTGTGAAATCGGACGGCCAAGGGTCGTTCACTTCAATCATCGCTCCGGTTAACGGATGACTAAACTTAAGCATCTCTCCGTGAAGTGCTTGTCGTCCAATGGCATCCGCTCTACCTCCATACAACGCATCACCAATAAGCGGATGTCCCGCGTAACTCAGGTGTACACGAATTTGGTGTGTGCGTCCTGTATCCAGCTTTAATCGTACAAGGGTTGCTCGTTCCCACACTTCGACGATCTCCACATGAGTAACAGCTTCCTGTCCACCTTCCGAGACACGCCTGCGCTGTTTGTGATGTCTATCCTTGCCAATCGGAGCATCAATTTTGTGGAGTTCAGGGGGGATTTGTCCACCTGCAATGGCTACATAATGGCGGCCAATCTCTTTGCGACGCATCGCTTCATCCAGTTTGGCGAGGGCAAAAGCATTTTTGGCATACAGGACAGGTCCGGTTGTATCCTCGTCCAGTCGATGAACATGGCGTACGCTCGCCTGGATTCCGTTCATTTCATAATAAGAGGCAACCACATGATCCAGCGTGATGGCCTGATCGGCAAGGCTTCCATCTGGATGCAGTTTCATGCCTGCCGGTTTGTGCATAACCAGACAGAAATCATCCTCATACAATACATCCACATCAGCCCAGCGTGGCTCAACATCGATTGGCTGGGACGCAAAAAGGGCCAGCCGAAGCCGGTCCCCTGCAAGTTGTATTCCTTGGTTTGCTTTTAACTGACGGAGCAGTTTCTCCGGAAACTGAAGTTCAGACAATAGCCACTGCTCTGCGGCCATCGGTTTGTCCGAACTGCCTGTTACGGCTTTCCCTGGCATCAGCTCAAGCCATTCCCCGCGGCGTTTCCAACTTTTGATGGTCATAGCGATTGAAGAGCTTTACGATTCGCCTCAATCGTATCGTCAATATCCTGCTCTGTGTGCACACCAGAGACAAACATACCTTCGTATTGCGAAGGCGCAACACTCACACCTTGATCAATCATGGCCGCAAAATAACGACGGAATTGATCCAGATTGCTTTCTTTGGCAATATCATAATTGGTTACTGGAACGGCACTGAAGAATGGACAAACCATGGAACCCACACGGTTAATGGTTATCGCAATACCCGTCTCAGCTGCATTTTTCTCGAATCCGGCTTGCAGACGTGCAGACAATGTCTCCAGACGGTCATAGACCTCTGGTGTTAATAATTTGAGCGTGGTATATCCTGCTGCCATAGCCAGCGGGTTCCCACTCAGTGTACCTGCCTGATAGATCGGTCCTGTTGGAGCAATCTGTTCCATCAGATCCCGACGGCCACCATAAGCACCAACCGGGAGTCCGCCACCGATAACTTTACCCAGACAAGTCAGGTCAGGTGTAACCCCATATCGTCCCTGAGCACAGTTCAACCCTACGCGGAAACCGGTCATGACTTCGTCAAAAATAAGCAGGCTGCCATATTGGGTCGTCAAACTGCGCAGGCCTTCAAGGAAACCGGAAGCCGGAGGAACAACCCCCATGTTACCCGCCACAGGCTCCACAATAACAGCGGCCAGTTCTTCACCATAACGTTCAAAAGCAAGTCTCACGGACTCCAGATCGTTATAAGGCACCGTAATGGTATTCACAGCTACGCCTTCAGGTACGCCTGGACTATCTGGCAGACCCAGCGTTGCAACACCTGAGCCAGCCTTGATCAGCAAGCTGTCTGCATGTCCATGATATGATCCTTCAAACTTCAGAATTTTACTGCGTCCGGTTACCCCGCGTGCCAGTCGAATGGCACTCATGGTTGCTTCCGTGCCGGAATTAACCATCCGCACGATATCGATAGAAGGTACACGCTCACAGACCAGTTTTGCCATCTCGGTCTCCAGCAAGGTAGGCGCACCAAAGCTTGTTCCTTTGAGGGCTGTCTCACGCAAAGCTTCTACAACGTCAGGGTGTGCATGTCCCATAATGAGTGGGCCCCACGATCCCACATAGTCAATAAAAACATTGCCATCAATATCGTAGATTTTGGACCCTTCACCGCGCTCTGCATAGATCGGAGTAAGTCCCACCGATTTGAATGCGCGTACAGGGCTGTTCACACCCCCGGGTATGTACTGCTTCGCTTCCTCAAACGCGCTGCGTGAGCGCTCATCATTGCGACGATTACCTTGTTGTGCAGTCATGAATATCCTCCTCAATGTAATTATTTTATTTCTCAGCCAACCAGCGTGAAGCGTCTTTTCCGTAGTAGGTAATGATCATATCTGCACCTGCGCGTTTCATGCTGAGCAGGATTTCCATGGCAACTTTTTTCTCATCGATCCAGCCTTGAATCGCCGCCGCCTTCACCATGGCATACTCGCCACTTACATTATAGGCAACAAGCGGAAGATCAAATTGATCCTTAATCGTACGCATGACATCAAGATAGGAAAGGGATGGTTTTACCATCAACATGTCCGCTCCTTCGAGCACATCCGTCTCTGCTTCACGCAAGGCTTCACGTGCGTTCGCCGGGTCCATCTGATATGACTTGCGGTCTCCGAATTGTGGTGTGGAATCCGCAGCTTCACGGAATGGACCATAGAATGCGGATGCATATTTAACAGAGTAAGACATAATCGGAATATGACTGAATCCATTCTCATCCAGCCCCGCGCGGATCGCTTGTACAAATCCATCCATCATGTTGGATGGTGCAATAATGTCCGCTCCTGCTTTGGCTTGAGACACTGCCGTTTGCACGAGTAGATCAAGTGATTCATCATTTAACACATCTCCGCAGATGTGGCCGTCAATCTCCACGGTGTGTACCATACCGCAGTGACCGTGATCCGTGAATTCACACAGACAAGTATCCGCAACAACCAGCAGTTCCGGGTACCAGGATTTGATCAATCTCGTCGCTTCCTGCACAATGCCATCTTCAGCGAAGCCAGATGAACCCACACTGTCCTTCGTCTCGGGAATACCGAACAATAACACGGCTGGAATTCCCAGCTCGGCAATTTCCGTTACTTCCTCCTGAAGACGATCCAGCGAGAAGCGGAATACGCCAGGCATGGATTTAATTTCAGATTTCACATTTTCTCCATACGTCACATAGATCGGTTGAATAAAGTCGTCCACGGTTAGATGGGTCTCTCTGACCATATTGCGAATACCTGTGGATTGACGTAAACGGCGATGCCGTACAATTGGAAAACTCATACGAGTAAAACCTCCTTGAAAGTTAAATAGAGCAAAAAGGGAAGCGCGCTGGTATCCTATCGAATTCAGCACGCTTCATATGTTGACATGATTACATGTGTATTAATTTCGAAGAGCGCCTTCTTTGGTACCTGTCCGTTTCCAGTCGCATAGCACTGTGATCAAGCTATCCATCGTTGCTTCCTCTGCCATCAGTGTAACCTTCAGTCCAGCGGCTTCTGCCGTCTTGGCTGTAACAGGTCCGATGCACGCAACCTCCACATCTTTCAATAAAGGCAGTGGATCTTGCAATCCCATACGTTTCAACATACTCATGAAATTGGTAACCGTCGATGAACTTGTAAAGGTCACCGCATGAATTCCACCTTCTTCAAGCAGCTTGAGCAGTTCATCATCATCCTCACCAGCAAGGATCGTATCGTAGGTGATGGCTTCGGTGACCTGAATTCCTCGTTCTCTCAACTGGTCACGTAACCATGTACGTGCAAGATCACCGTGCGGAAGCAATACTCTCTGGCCTTCCTTCAGCTCACTTTCAAAAGCCTCAAGCATGCCTTCGGCCTGGAAAGGACCTTTGACAACCTCTGCAACGATGCCATGTTTGCGCAAGGCATCTGCTGTGGAAGGTCCTACGGCAGCAATTCTCGCTTGATGAATCGAACGAATATCCTTGCCTTCCTGTTCCAGATGGCGGAAGAAAAACTCCACGCCGTTCACACTTGTGAAAAACACCCAGTCATAGGTATTTAAAGCACTGAAGGCGTCTTTGACACTTTGCTGCGCAGATTCACTGGACGGCATAACCGTCTCAATGACCGGAAACTCATACGGTTCGCCGCCGAGTTCCTCAATGCGATTCACCAGTTCACTCGCCTGACTGCGAGCACGGGTTACCAGAATTCGTTTGCCAAACAGCGGCAGCGCTTCTGCCCATTTCAACTGTTCCCGCTGATTGACGACATCTCCCACCACAATAACAGCTGGTGGTTGGAAATTGGCTGCGATCACTTTCGCTTCTATATCTTCAAGGGTACCTGTAAGGGTATCCTGTTCCGCTCGTGTTCCCCAACGAATCAGAGCTACCGGTGTTTGCGCTGGACGACCATGGCGAATCAATTGTTCGCTGATATATCCAATTTTGGCAACCCCCATCATAAATACAAGTGTGCCCGTCGCATTCGTCACTTTATCCCAATGGATACTGCGATCAAGCTTGTCCGGACTCTCGTGCCCCGTAATAATAGAGATGGAAGAGGCATAGTCACGGTGAGTCACAGGAATTCCGGCATACGCAGGTACACTTATTGCAGCGGTAACCCCAGGTACAATCTCAAACGGAATTCCGTTTTTGTGCAGCAAACCCGCCTCTTCCCCCACGCGTCCAAAGATAGTTGGATCGCCGCCCTTAAGCCGAACCACAACCTTGCCTTCAAGAGCCAGATCAACCAACAGTTGATTGATCTCTTCCTGTTTCATCGTATGCCGATCCGGGCGCTTGCCCACGTAAATCTTGACTGCGCCGGGTTTCATTTGTTTCAACAATCTCGGACTTGCCAAACGATCATAGACTACCGCATCGGCTTTCCCGATGGATTCCCACCCTTTTACCGTAATCAGCTTTGCATCCCCAGGACCTGCCCCTACCAAAAAGACCTTTCCCACCATGTCTTCATCCCCTAACTTCTGCCAGTATCTGCTCTGCTCCCCGTTCGATCAATCTCCACGCCACTTCTTCACCCAGACGAACCGGGTCCTTGCCGATCATAGCTTCCTTAAGAATCAGTCCACCATCCGGCGTGCCGACCATACCTGTTAATTGTAACGTGTTTTCACCATTCAGGGAATCTGCATCTTGCTGAGGCACCCACACTGCATGAGCACCGATCGGAACCTGACAGCCCCCATTCAATACACTGAGAAAACGGCGTTCCGCCTGTACAGGAAATGCTGTCTCGGGATCGTTATACAGCTGCAGCAAGTGCAACAGTTCCTCATCGTCTTCACGACATTCGATACCAAGCGCGCCTTGACCCACTGCCGGAAGGCAAGCTGTTTCCGTCAGGTACTCTGTGATCCGATCTTCCCAGCCCATACGGTACAATCCTGCCGCTGCCAGAATAATCGCATCGAATCCTTCGTTCTCCAGCTTCCGCAGACGGGAATCAATGTTGCCGCGAATCGATTCCAATTGCAAATCTGGACGATAGGCCTTTAATTGACTCGACCGGCGCAGACTGCTTGTTCCGACTCTAGCTCCTTCTGGCAGTTGATCCAGAGTAAGTCCACCATTGGAGATCAGCGCATCCCGTGGATCTGCACGACGAGGAATAGCACCATTGATTAATCCTTCGGGTAACTCGGAAGGCATATCCTTCATGCTATGCACAGCCATATCAATCGTACGATCAAGCATCGCCTGTTCAATCTCTTTGACAAACAGACCTTTGCCTCCCACTTTTGACAACGTTACATCCAGAATGAGATCTCCCTTGGTAACAATCTTATGTACTTCAAAGTCAAAAGCTAATCCTTCCCGCTCACAAATATCGCGTAAATCCTGAATGACATGGCCTGTCTGGGTTAGCGCAAGCGCGCTCTGTCTACTTCCAACTTTAATTGTACGCATATCTACACTTCCTCCTGATTACGGGATATCCAGTCCCCGATTTCTTCTTCGGTCCACCACCGAAAATGGCCTGTACGAATATCTTCTAATATGTGCATTTCAGTTAATTGCCGAAGCAACGTACTCCTGAGACTTGAAGAAGATACGCGTGACTTCACCTCAGTCCTCATCTGGTGCAAAAACTCAAGGTACGTCTCATATTCATCACCGAACTGTCGTTCGAGTGTGGCACGTATCTCCGCAGCTGCTGCCGGTCCCGCTCCTGCTGTGGATATCGCTATGCTTAATCTCCCACGCCTTACCACGCTTGGTGTAATAAAGCTGCTGTGCTCCGAAGACATTGCGTCATTCACCAATATGCCCGCAGCCTCAGCATCCCGAACCACAGTTGAATTGACCTCTGAACGGTCAGTCGCTGCATATACGAGAAAGGCCCCCCGCAAATCTCCATTGCGGTAGGACCGGTCTATCCATTGAATTCGGGATTCATGATGCAGTTGTTTTAATACGGGAGTAAGCTCCGGACTAATGACCGAAATCTGTGCCTCAGCATGCAGCAATCCCTTAATTTTACGTTCGGCAACACGTCCACCACCAACCACGCAGCACTTTTTGCCTGAAGTATTCACAAATATCGGCGTGTAACGGTCCATCCCCTTCACTCTCCCGTCCAACGATGAAACGCTGAATACGCATTGGATAAAAAACTTATAATGACAAATCCGTACCCGATCAGTGTCCATCTTGCCATGATAATTGTAGAGAACTGTTTCCTTCTCTTGGATACGAAGTACCCCACATAGATGGCAATGGCAAGACCTGTCGCAATAACTTTGAGATCCAAGAGCAGGACCCAGCGTGTTTCCGCTACGATGGACAACACCGCAAGCATCACAGAAACACCAAGGAGCGGTGTACCTATGAAATTAGCACCATCCATGTATTTGCCGATCACTTCCAGGCTTGGCATCCGTCGCATCGTATCATTCCACTTTTTTTTCTTCAACTTACGGTGCAGGAACAGATATAACATGGCAAATACCGTAGCAACGGTTAACGCCGCAAAACCAAGATTCGCCAAGGTAATATGCATAATGAGTAATCCATGTACCGTTTGCCAGTTATGCAGTGATATCTCTCCGGCCGTAAACCACAGTCGGTTTAATACCGTAACGGAAAAACCTACAACATTCAGCAACAAAATCACAAATTCGGAACGCTGGATGCGAGTCATGACAAGAGACATCAGCACAATACTGAATGAAAATATAAACAAAAAATCAAAGGTGGTATAGATGGGGAAATGGCCTTCAGTCCACATGCGCAATATGACATGCGTTACCTGCAATCCCCAAACAACGACAAGAAACCCTGTGCCTGTCCGCTTCGCCCCCGCATTGCGTCGAATGCAGTCCGAGAAATAGAACAGTAGGCTCAGGGCATACATATAGATTAGAGCTTCATAAACTTGTTCAGCAAGGGTCAAGCTGCCCACCCGCCTTATACGCCTGCCGGAGCATAAGCCGGCACGGGGTCTTGCCGGTTTTCGTTAAGGTGAGCGGCTGGTTTCGCCAGAGCTGTAGCATCACTCTGACTCACTTTTTCAGCGGCCATCTCTACTGCATCTTCCAGAGCGAAAATCTGAGTAAACATGCGCAGAGCTTCATCACCTTGCTTCGTGCCTGCCATTTCCTTAATCCGATTAATCGGATCTGTCGTCATTTGGTTCACAATACTCTTGGTCAAACGACGAATGACTTTACGTTGATGTTCATCCAGCTCAGGCAGCTTATTAAACAGGCTATCCATCGTTTCTTCATGAATGGAGACACCTTTTTCCTGCAAAGCGCGAATAACGGGACGAACACCCAACGTTTTGAGCCAATGGTAATAATCCTCCATCTCAAGCTCAATCATTCTCTCAATCTTGGCAGCTTCCACCTTACGCATCTCCAGGTTACTCTCCACGATTCCTTCCAGATCATCAATGTCATAGAGAAATACGTTGGATAATTCACCAATCGCCGGATCAATATCCCGTGGAACCGCAATATCAATCAGGAACAATGGACGAGATTGACGACGCTTCATGCTCTCTCGTACCACTGCTGCATCCATGACATAACGTTCAGCTCCAGTGGAACTAATCACAATATCAACTTCATTAAGTCGATCTAGTGCCTGTTCCATGGTACAAGGTGTCCCCCGGAACTTGGCTGCCAATTCTTCAGCTCTTGCGAGCGTGCGATTCGCCACGATGACCTCGGATGCCCCGTTGGCATAGAGATGTTTCACGGTTAGTTCACTCATCTTGCCGGCACCCAAAATGAGCACCTTCTTGTCTGTGAACATGCCAAAAATCCTCTTACCGAGTTCAACAGCAGCATAACTGACAGACACGGCGCTCTCCCCGATGGAAGTCTCCGAATGTGCCCGTTTGCCCAGCGTAACAGCCTGTTTGAACAGCATATTAAACCAGGTACCTGTTGATTTCTCTTCCTGCGCTTTAAGAAAAGCCTGTTTCACCTGTCCAAGAATCTGAGTCTCACCGATGACCATAGAATCTAGTCCGCAGATGACGCGGAACAAATGGCGCATGGCTTGATCATCTTCATATATATATAAGTGTTGCGTAAATTCTTCCCGTGGTACGTTAAACCATTGTTCCATGAATGTTCGAATAAAATAACCACACATGTGAAGACGGTCCACCACAACATACAACTCGGTACGGTTACATGTGGCTACGATTACACCTTCCAATACACTCTTGGTCAGCTTGAGCTGCTGCAGCGCTTCAGACAAATCCTTTTCTGCAAATGTGAATCGTTCCCTAACCTCTACAGGCGCCGTGCGATAATTCAAACCAACGACAACGATGTGCATTGCAAGTTCACCTGCCTAATAAATTTCCAATCAAAGTGCTTACTGCATATGTCTATCCATTTATGATTGACAAGGTTAATTATATCACACATCATAGCCATGACTGGGTCATTTTTATGAAATGTTTATGAAATCACCATGTTCATCATCATATGCACTGTCATTTATTGTAGTGTCTCACCAAAGTTCACCGTTATGCGTTAAAAAGTGTCGATTATGAATTTCCTAACGATACGCATATTAAAACAAATAGCCATGGAATTATTCCATGACTATTAGAGTTTGGGAGGTTATGTGTCCATCCCGATATGTGAACATTGTGTATGCAATATACTTTTTATTTAAACCCGTTCAGTCTGGTTGTTCATGTCTGGTGTTTCAACTTGCATTTCGCCCAAACCACGTACCAACTTCTTTGCATACGTTTTTTCAGGCTTTAATACGGATACCAGGTAGTCAATAGCAAGCTGTGGGTCTACAGTCTCCCCACAAGTGTAACAATCAATCGCTGCAAAACCTCTCTCAGGATACGTATGAATGGAGAGATGGCTCTCAGACAATAGTACAAGTACGGTCGCTCCCTGTGGATCAAACTGCTTGGACTGTACGGACATCACTGTCGCGCCACATGCCTCCGCTGCTTCAACCATTTGGGCTTCCAAATACTCTGCATTGTTCAGTAGATTAAAGTCGACACCCCAAGTATCAACAGCAACGTGTCTTCCGAAAGTTGAATATTCCATCCTTCGGTTCCCCCTTCCTAGGAATAAAATGTTTGAAAAATTTCATCCGCTAGGACCTACGTCATTCACTTCCCGAGGGAAAAATCTCTCGCAACATATAATGTCCTGAGTGAATCCTGGTTCCTATATTGTTTTCAACGAGATTAAAAATAACATTGAATCAGAGTGAAATCAACCCTTTTCCAGAAGATTGTAAAATAAATATTTCCAATTCGGAATATTCGATCTCACATCAAAAAATTCCCCTGAAACCTCCACATTGGCGAGTGCCACTGCCCGGAAGATACAAGGGAATTCATTATATACATATACGTTTATAAACATACAATTTTAAGTTAATAAGCTTCAAGCTCAAACAACCGTTTTTGATGACGAGCAAGGGTCTCATCAATCTGATGGAGCTGACCAGCAGTCGCATCTTTTCTAGTGTCCAGTAGTGAATCGATCTCGGCATACACACGGTTGATTTCGCGTTCTACATCTCTGGCCTGGAACAGATGTTGCAATTCAAGCAACGTATTTTTGTATTCATAGATCACTCGGGTGTTCTCCCCGGTCTTCTCCACAATTTTGCGGACAGTGCCTTGAGCATAAACATACGTCATGGTGAACCCTTTATAGATCCGATGAACGACCCCGTCACCCTTAAAAGTCACAAAGAGCTTCCGGACAACGTTGGTCAGATGCAGATTCACCAGGCGGCAAGATAATTCACAGATATAAAACCCTTCTATGCGGTCAAAGGGGAAATGCACTTCTTCTCCACTTACATCCCCCAGCACAACCTCCTGACAACCATTGTCCAACACCTTAACCCGGTGATGAAGCCTGCCGTCTTCTGTCATGCGCAAAAACTGATGCATCTGGGGTTCTGACAATTTCATAGTGGCCTTCACATACTCTGTGGCTAACCGCTGAGCCATACAAATCCCTCAATTCTTTCCCGATTGTTTTGTCTTCCTGCACATGTAGCAGTCATCTCAAAATTCTTCAGGCCGGCATGGCCGGTAATTTTGGTACTGTTGGCAATATGCACCTATGGTCATTATACACTACCCTAACGTTATTTTTCTCCAGACCCAGATAATGAATTCTCACGAAATCCCTTAAAAAACCGGATTAATCTGGATCTCATCAAAGATTCATTTAGCATGCTCGCTTTCCTGCACTAAAACGGTATACTATCTCGGTTATCCGTTAATTCCGTTGGTTTCTTCCTCATCAGAAGCACCCTCTGCATCCAGCACTGGTGCATACTTATCTATGCGGGCATGGCGGGTAATGATGTCCCATAACTCTTCTTTCCCCAATCCCTCTTCGGATGAAAACGGCACAAACAAATCCCCTGAACGAAGACCCAGTGATTCCTTAATGACTTTGATATATTTGGCTCTGCGGGTTTTTGGAATCTTGTCCATCTTGGTTGCTACGACAACCAAAGGCAGTCCATTATGACGAAGCCATTCGTTCATCATCTTGTCCTCTTTGGACGGTTCATGTCTCATATCAACCATCTGCATGACCAGTTTCAATTCCTCGCGTCCCAACAAGTATTTCTCCATCATTTTACCCCAGGCAAAGCGTTGCTCTTTAGAAACTTTAGCGTAGCCATATCCCGGGAAATCGACGAAGTAGAGATCCTGATTAATTTTATAATAGTTGAGTTGCTGTGTCTTACCCGGTGTAGAGCTCGTCCGAGCCAAATTTTTACGATTGATCAAACGGTTGATCAGGGAAGATTTCCCCACATTGGAGCGTCCCGCCAAAGCAATCTCTGGCAGACCGTCCTCGGGGTATTGTTCAGGCCGAACGGCACTGATAATAAATTCAGATTGATTTACTTTCATATTGTATCTTTCCTCTCTTGAACGCCTGTGCTATGCATCACCTGTTGAAGGTATTATGCCATGGATTGTTCTATCATACCAAAAAAACCGTTCCAGCGGACGCCGAAGCCTCCGCAGAACGGTCTAATCTTCATACGAACCTTTCGGATACGTGGATTACAGGTGAATTCCTGTCTGCTCAACAAGTGCATGCTGCAATACCTGATCCATATGGGCTACAGGGACAAACTCCACATCTTCCTTGATGCTGTCTGGAATGTCACGCAGGTCCCGTTCGTTATCCTTAGGCAATAATATTTTTTTATAGCCGGCACGATGGGCTGCCAGTGATTTCTCTTTCAGACCACCAATCGGCAACACACGTCCACGCAGTGTTATTTCACCAGTCATCGCGATATCCTTGGACACATGTTTGTTCGTCAAGGCTGAGATTAACGCTGTTGCCATCGTAATCCCGGCAGATGGACCATCCTTCGGAATCGCTCCTTCCGGAACGTGGATATGGATATCGTTTTTCTCATGGAAATCAGGCGAAATTCCAAGCTGTGTAGCTTTGGAACGGGTGTAACTGAATGCGGCTTGTGCCGATTCCTTCATGACATCCCCCAGTTTACCTGTGAGAGTCAATTTACCTGTTCCAGGCACAACAGTCACTTCAATGATAAGGGTATCTCCACCCACTTCAGTCCACGCCAGACCCGTTACGGTACCAATCTGATCTTCCAGTTCGGCCATACCATAACGGAACTTGCCAGGTCCAAGGTAGTCTTTGATCTCATCGGATGAGATGTTAATCTGACCTTCCACACCCGATACGATGTTCTTGGCAGCTTTCCGGCACAACGAAGCCATCTGCTGTTCCAGATTACGCACACCTGACTCCCGTGTATATTCACGAATTACACGCAACAACGCGTCATCCGGGATTTCCAATTGCTCTTCTTCCAAACCATGGTCCTGCTTCTGTTTGGGCAACAAATAGTTTTTCGCAATTTGTTGCTTCTCCAGTTCCGTATAACCAGGGATGTTGAGCATTTCCATCCGATCCAGCAATGGACGCGGAATATTGTGTACCGTGTTGGCAGTTGTTATAAACATAACGTTGGATAAGTCAAACGGCAATTCTACAAAATGATCACTAAACGTATTATTTTGTTCCGGATCAAGTACCTCAAGTAACGCTGCGGAAGGATCTCCGCGGAAATCTGAAGCCATCTTATCAATCTCGTCCAGCAGGAATACCGGATTAAGTGACCCTGCCGTTTTCATGCCCTGGATGATACGTCCAGGCATGGCGCCGACATAGGTACGTCGGTGACCACGAATCTCAGCCTCATCCCGCACGCCGCCAAGAGATATTCTTACAAACTCCCGACCTAGCGATCTGGCGATCGAACGAGCAAGTGATGTTTTACCAACCCCTGGAGGTCCAACCAGACAGAGAATTGGCCCTTTGAGCTTCTTGACGAGCTTCTGGACAGCCAGATACTCCAGCACACGTTCTTTGGGCTTTTCCAGTCCGTAATGATCTGCATTGAGCACATCTTCGGCTTTCTGGATATCCAGATCATCCGCTGTCATCTGACTCCAAGGAAGGCCAAGTAGCCAATCCACGTAGTTGCGAATGACTCCGCCCTCGGCTGAACTTGCAGGCATTTTCTCCAGTCGATCAATTTCTTTCTCGACCTTTTCTTTCACCTTGTCCGGCAAGCCGAGTTCTTCCATCTGAGTGCGAAGTTCCTCGACCTCACCCGCACGGCCTTCTTTTTCACCAAGTTCTTTCTGGATCGCTTTCATCTGCTCGCGCAAATAATATTCCTTCTGCGTTTTCTCCATCTGTTTCTTCACACGTTGGCTGATCTTGCGTTCAAGCTCCAGCACTTCGCGCTCATTGTTCAGGATATCCAGCAATTTCTCCAGACGTTCCCGAACGTCGATGGTCTCCAGAATTTCCTGTTTATCCTTGATCTTCAAGGACAGGTGACTCGTGATAACATCGGCCAGACGCCCTGGTTCTTCGATGTCAGACACCGCTGCGAGTGTCTCTGGTGTCACTTTTTTGGACAGATTAATATAATTCTCGAACTGGTTCAGAACGGTACGCATCAAGGCATCCGTCTCGGGATGGGTATTCTCCTCTTCAGGCAGCTCTTTAGCCAGTACTTCATAATATTCCTCATTGTCCGTATATTCAATAATTTCAGCCCGTTCCAAGCCTTCAACGAGTACACGAATCGTACCGTTCGGAAGCTTCAGCATCTGTCTGACCTTGGCCACGGTTCCGATTCTGAAAATGTCCTCTTGTGTTGGTTCTTCAATATTTACTTCGGCTTGGGAACATAGGAGAATCAGATGTTCTTCTACCATCGCTTTTTCTAAAGCCTTGACCGATTTCTCCCGGCCCACATCGAGATGCAGTACCATACTCGGGTAGACGAGAAGTCCTCTTAAAGGCAGTAAAGGAAAACGACGACCTTTCGCTTTGCTCGGTCCCATCGCTTTCGCACCTCCAATGGCTCTCAGGTTGTAGTCATTCATTATTCTATCAAATGTTCACATAAAAAACCAATGAAGGGAAGCGCTTAGCAGCTTCCCGAATCTGTAACCTGTCCTGGACGAGGCACGTCCGCACGCAAATAGGAAGCGGATGCCGGTGGAAAAATCTCCGGTGCAGGTGCAACTGTCTCCTCTGCAAGCTTCGTTTGTTCCATCTGTTGTGATTCCGGAACCCAGGCGAACACTTCACGGAATACATCCTGTACCGTATCTACCGGGATAACGCGCAAGCCATCCAGATTCTCAAAAATGGACTGCCAGTTCTCCGCGGGAATAATAACGGTCTTCGCTCCAGCCTGAAAGGCAGCCTCCACCTTGGCCAGCACGCCACCGATAGGCTTAACCCGACCATGAATACTGATCTCGCCAGTCATCGCTGTCTCATGATCCACAGGACGCCTCTGAATGGCTGATGTAATGGCAGTCGCCATGGCAATCCCGGCGGATGGACCATCAATAGGCGTCCCACCTGGGAAATTCACGTGTAAATCGTAATCATTCGGACGAATACCCATGGCTTTTAATACGGTTAACACATTTTCAACCGAGCCTTTGGCCATACTTTTTCGCCGGAGTGTACGCGAACCGCCTCCAATCTCTTCTTCATCCACAACGCCTGTAATGTTGATTCGGCCTTGATCTTTAAGAGCCGGAACAGCAGACACTTCGATCTCCAAAATGGTTCCCATATTCGGTCCGTATACCGCCAAGCCGTTAACAAAACCCACCTGCGGCTGTGTAGGGACCTTCCGATCAGGCCGTGGCTGAATCTGACTGCTACCCGCCACCCACTCCACATCAGATGCCTGAAGCGTCTCACGCTTCTCTGTCAGCGCAAGTCCAGCAGCCAGCTGGATGATATTGACCGCTTCACGTCCATTGGTTGCATATCGCTTGACCACATCAACGGCATCCGGACATGGACTGAACCCTATTTTCTGAACAGCATCCTCTGCAATTCGCCCAATCTCCTCAGGCAACAAAGGACGGAAATAAACTTCCATGCAGCGGGAACGCAGAGCTGGTGGCAGTTCATGAGGCGAACGTGTCGTTGCTCCAACAAGGCGGAAATCGGCCGGCAGGCCATTTTGAAAAATATCGTGGATATAAGCAGGAGTATGCGTGTCTTCCGAGTTATAGTACGCACTCTCCAAAAACACCTTGCGATCCTCCAACACTTTCAACAGCTTATTCATCTGAATCGAATGCAATTCACCAATTTCATCAATAAAAAGCATTCCCCCATGCGCTTTTGTCACAGCGCCCGGTTTTGGTTGGGGAATACCTGCAACGCCCATGGCTCCTGCTCCCTGATATATCGGATCATGAACCGAACCAATTAAGGGGTCCGCAATACCACGTTCATCAAAACGGGCTGTTGTTGCATCCAGCTCCGTGAATTTCGCGTCTGGCTTGAAAGGCGATGTTGGATTCTTCTTAGCTTCTTCCAAAACGACCCTTGCGGCAGCTGTCTTCCCGACTCCGGGTGGGCCATAAATGATAACATGTTGCGGATTCGCACTGCACAAAGCAGCTTTAAGGGCACGCAGCCCGTCTTTTTGCCCAACAATATCGTTAATGGTAGCTGGACGCGTCTTCTCCGACAGCGGCTTGGTGAGTGAGATCGAACGCAGCTTGCGCAGCTTCTCCAGTTCCTTGCGAGATTCACGCTCAACGGCACTACGGTTTGTTTTCTGACCACGCAGCAGGTTCCAGAAATACAAACCAATCACCACTCCAAAAAATAACTGAATCAACATGATGACCATACCAAATTCCATGTCTTCACATCCTCCTATTTTGTCGCTATTCTCATATGAGATCATGCTAATACTTGGTAGTATAGCCTTTTCAACGCGACGTAAACGGGCGATGCGGAATTTGTATGCGAGAAAATAAAAAGCCCGCCATCGCTGGCGAGCTTTTGCTGTAACAAGATATGAATCAATCAGTGCGAACGACCAGGAATAACACCTGTCTCTTCGTAGGCTTCGACGATTTTGTCGATCTCTTTTTTTAATTCCTCAACCATGATTTCTTCAGGCACTTTACGAATCATCTTACCATGACGGAACAAGAGACCTTCTCCACGAGCACCGGCTATGCCGATATCCGCTTCTTTGGCCTCACCTGGACCATTAACCGCACAACCCAACACCGATACTTTAATCGGCACCTTCAGTTTGGAGATATACTCTTCCACTTCGTTGGCAATGGAGAACAGGTCGATATCCAAACGTCCACACGTTGGGCAGGAGATCAATGTAGCTGCATTTGTGATGAGTCCAAATGTTTTGAGCAGATCACGAGCAACCTTGATTTCTTCTACCGGGTCTGCGCTAAGCGAGATCCTCATCGTTGAACCAATACCCATGGACAGCAAGGCTCCCATACCTGCGGAGCTTTTGATTGTACCGGAGAACAGTGTACCTGCTTCGGTAATCCCGAGATGCAACGGATACGGAATGATTTGAGCTGCTTTGGTATACGCCTCAATTGCCATTGGCACATCTGATGCTTTGAGAGACACGATGATATCATGGAAATCAAGCTCTTCCAAAATACCAATGTGATACAATGCACTTTCTACCATAGCATCTGCCGTAGGATACCCATACTTCTCAAGGAGATGGTTTTCCAAAGAACCCGCATTTACTCCAATCCGAATCGGAATGCCGCGGTCTTTACAAGCCTTAACCACTTCTTCCACTTTTGCACGTTTACCGATGTTACCTGGATTAATCCGAACTTTATCGATGCCGTTCTCAATCGCAAGTAAAGCCAGCTTATAGTTGAAATGAATGTCCGCTACGAGCGGTATATTAATGCGTTTTTTGATTTCCTTGATGGCTGCGGCAGCTTCCTCATTATTCACCGTTACACGTACCACTTGACAGCCCGCTTCTTCCAGTCGCAGAATCTCTGCAACCGTTGCTTCAACGTCTGCCGTTTTGGTTGTACACATACTTTGGATAATGACTTCGTTACTGCCACCGATCGTTACGTTTCCCACTTTCACGGGACGTGTATCCTGTCTTAAATACATGAGTGATTTCTCTCCCCACAACGTCAAAGCTCCACCCTGACAGAGACAAGAATTCGCCTTCTGCCAAAGTGGAGAACTGACAAGTCTATATTTCAGAGTTCAACGGGATTCAGGCCTTTTATTAGGCGCTCTCTTCCTGCTTATCGTCCTTCGATTGGCTTAGTTCAGGCACGACTCTTTTCTCAACAACTTCTTCGGTAATGACACAGTTCGTAACATCTTCACGTGAAGGCACTTCATACATGATTTCCAGCATGATACCTTCAATGATGGCACGCAATCCACGTGCACCTGTGTTACGTTTAATTGCTTCTTTTGCAATCGCAAGCAATGCAGCTGGTTCAAATACCAGATTCACATTATCCAGCTCAAGCAGTTTTTGGTACTGTTTGGTAAGCGCGTTTTTTGGTTCGGAAAGAATCCGTACCAGCGTATCTTCATCCAGCGGCTCCAAAGTGGAGATGACTGGCAGACGGCCTACAAATTCCGGAATCAGACCAAATTTCAGCAAATCTTCCGGCAATACCATACCCAGGTATTCACCTGGTTTCAGATCTTTTTGCTCAGAAACGGTATTAAAGCCAATGACTTTTTTACCGATCCGGCGTTTGATCATTTGCTCCAGACCATCAAAGGCACCGCCGCAAATGAACAGGATGTTTGTTGTATCGATCTGAATGAATTCTTGATGAGGGTGTTTACGGCCACCTTGTGGTGGTACTGAAGCCACAGTTCCTTCAAGAATTTTCAAGAGAGCCTGTTGCACACCTTCGCCCGATACATCACGAGTAATGGATGGGTTTTCGGATTTACGCGCTACTTTATCAATCTCATCGATATAAATAATGCCACGCTCTGCTTTTTCCACATCATAATCAGCAGCTTGAATCAGTTTGAGCAGGATGTTCTCTACATCCTCACCTACATAACCCGCTTCTGTTAATGACGTAGCATCCGCAATAGCAAAAGGAACATTCAAAATTTTTGCCATCGTTTGCGCAAGCAACGTTTTACCAGAACCTGTTGGCCCTAACAGCAAAATGTTACTCTTTGACAATTCAACGTCTTCAATTTTGCTTTGTGTGTTGATCCGTTTGTAGTGATTATACACCGCAACAGACAATGATTTTTTCGCTTGTTCCTGCCCAATAACATATTGATCCAGAATATTACGAATTTCTTTTGGTTTCGGAATATCTTTCAGGTCTACTTCTTCATCATGACCAAGTTCTTCCTCAACGATTTCGGTGCAAAGTTCGATACATTCATCACAGATGTACACGCCTGGTCCAGCGACCAACTTGCGTACCTGCTCCTGAGATTTACCGCAAAAAGAGCATTTCAACTGCCCTTTCTCATCGTTAAATTTAAACATGAAACCACCCCTTTA
Source organism: Paenibacillus sp. FSL M7-1414 (assembly GCF_038003195.1). Taxonomy (NCBI): domain Bacteria; kingdom Bacillati; phylum Bacillota; class Bacilli; order Caryophanales; family Paenibacillaceae; genus Paenibacillus; species Paenibacillus sp. FSL M7-1414. Next base: position 5,510,259 of record NZ_JBBOOS010000001.1, read on the forward strand.
GGAATTGATCGGTCTACTGAGCACCTGGTCAATAATGCCGTACGTCTTAGCTTCTTCAGCGCTCATGAAGAAGTCACGGTCGGTATCCCGCTCAATTTTCTCAAGAGGCTGACCCGTACGATCGACGTATATTTGATTCAGTTTCTGACGTGTTTTAATAATCCATTCTGCGTGTATCTTAATATCCGCAGCCTGTCCTTGAATGCCGCCAAGCGGCTGATGAATCATTACTTCGCTGTTTGTCAGCGCATATCTCTTGCCAGGTGCACCGGCTGTCAGCAATAACGAGCCCATGCTTGCTGCCATCCCTACGCAAATGGTAGATACATCCGGCTTGATAAATTGCATCGTATCGTATATACCCATCCCTGCGGTGACAGAACCACCAGGTGAGTTAATGTACAAGCTGATATCCTTCTCAGGATCGTCGGCTGCCAAAAACAAAAGCTGTGCTATGACAAGATTGGCTACATCGTCATCAATCGCACTGGTTAGAAAGATAATGCGATCTTTCAGCAAACGTGAATATATATCGTAAGACCGCTCGCCTCGATTGGTTTGTTCTATAACCATTGGCACCAGACTCATGAGACCAACCTCTTTTCTACATGTAATTAGACATAGGCCACCTGTAAAGCAAACCCAAATTCATTCTAACACTTTCCTGTGACAATGTCATTTTTCACAAGAGGGGTGAGACATCAATTTGTTTACTTTTTTAGCCTGATCATATTTAACCATGTTTTCTATGTATGTGCAAATTGAAGCCATCCTATGCCGTCTTGCCGTTTTTTATTTGCATGAAGTACATAGGTATGTAAAAAGTGTACGCGGATCAATAAAATTAGTGTTCATCCATATAATTACTTCATTTTCTATAAAATGGATGTCATAATTTAAAAATAAGGCACGCAATAATTCACGTGCCTTATCGTTTATTCAACTGACAAGTTGAAAACAGCTTGTCTTATTTATCGTCAGCTTCTGCAACAACTTCTTCAGCTGGAGCTTCAACCGGTTCAACAACTGTGCTGTTCTCAAGGAGAACGTCAATCGTTTTACGCAGTTTTACTTCATCACGAAGGCTGTCCAGGGAACCATTACCCTCGAGGATGCCACGGATCTCATCAGCAGGACGCTTGTAAGATTCAGCCATTTTTTCGAGTTCTTGATTCACTTCTTCATCAGACACTTCAATGTTTTCCGCTTTACCTACAGCTTCAAGCACCAGGTTATTGCGAACACGTTTGGAAGCATCTTCTTGCATTTGTCCTCTCAGGTCAGCTTGTGTCTGGCCAGAGAAGCTCAGGAACATTTCAAGGTTCATCCCTTGGTTGCGAAGACGGTTGTCGAAATCACGCATCATGTTTTGTACTTCGCTCTCTACCATTGCAGAAGGAATGTCCACTTCAGCGTTCTCAGCCACTTTTTCTACAACTGCATTTTCTTGAGCAGCTTTGGCTTCGTCAGCTTTACGGGATTCCAATTGTGTTTTCAGATCAGCTTTGTACTCTTCAAGTGTGTCGAATTCGCTAACATCTTTAGCAAACTCATCATCCAATGCAGGAAGTTGTTTGCGTTTGATTTCGTGAATTTTCACTTTGAATACCGCTTGTTTGCCAGCAAGTTCTGCTGCATGGTAGCTCTCTGGGAAAGTCACTTCTACGTCTTTGAAGTCACCTGTGGACAGACCCACAACTTGTTCTTCAAATCCAGGAATGAATGTGTTGGAACCCAGTTCCAGGGAATAACGCTCAGCTTGTCCACCTTCGAAAGGTACACCATCAACGGAACCGTCGAAGTCGATTACTGCAACGTCGCCGTTAGCAGCGGAACCTTCGTCGATTACAACGAGTTCAGCGTGACGTTGTTGAAGACGCTCAAGTTCTTCAGTCACTTCTGCTTCAGTTACTTCACCTTTTGCTACAGCAACTTCGATTCCTTTGTACTCACCAAGAGTAACTTCTGGTTTCACAGTTACTTTTGCTTTGAACTTGAATGTTTGTCCTTTAGCAAATTGTTCAACATCTACGTCAGGACGATCAACCGGGAAGATATCCGTTTGGTCGATTGCTTCTGTATAAGCTTCAGGAAGCAAAATGTCGATTGCTTCTTGATAAAGGCTCTCTACACCAAAACGTGCTTCGAAGATGGAACGTGGTACTTTACCTTTACGGAATCCAGGTACGTTTGCTTGTTTAACCACTTTATTAAAAGCTTTGTCGAGTGCTGCAGTTACACGATCTGCATCCACTTCAACCTCAAGAACCCCAAGGTTCTTCTCTATCTTTTCCCAAGTTGCTTTCATTGTATACTTTCCCCTCCAAAATTCACATGTTCACGTAGGCAATCACGTACAAAATAACCATTTTAGTATAAACAAGATTAGATTCTTTTTCAAGGGGAATCCCTTGATACAGTTTAAGGAAAACGTTTCCGGCCTCGATTAACCATCCAAACCGGCAGATACAAACTGTTTCATAGAACGATAAGCCTGCTCCAGTCGAAAGCGCATCGCGCCTGTCACAGCATACATTGAGCGGGTATTTTCCTCATCATGCGAACCACCCAGACTGTCTGCAACGGTCATATGTAGAGCTGCTGCCCATATATCTGTCATGGAATCATTTTCTTCCAGCATCGATACATAATCACGGGTTCCATACACCGCCATGACATATTGTATCCACAGTTCCTGGGCAAAATAAAAGAGCGTAGGTTCATGAACCTCCGTCTGATCTGCCACTCGTTCCAGAATCTGAACGATTTGGAGCGGGAATTCCTCTGGTCTAAGAGGCACGGTGTCGATCTCGACTTCAACCTGCTCTTCGCCTCTCGTAAACAGGATCATACCTTGAACACCTCGGCGACGCAAGGTTTGCAACACCCGAAATTGAAGCAGAGGGTGAAGCGACTTATCTTTTAACCAACTGGTAAGTGCCTCGTCAATCTTCGGTAGATCAAGATAGGCCAGCTGCTCCAAAGCCAGCATCGTCTGTTCAGACAGCGGCTCTTCCATTACTGTGCGAAGCATCTTATCTGCATAACCATCATCCTGTTCAAGCTTCATTCGGGCATGCTGCCGTGCCATGTCCTCCTCACTAATCTCTTCTTCCTCTTCTCGTTCTTCAAGAACGGCAGGCGAGGTTTCTTCATATTGAGGAAACGCAGCCTGAAGCCATTCGAGCAGGGCCCGCCATTCATCGTAATGGCGCTCTTCCTGTCCCTGACATTGCAGCAAAAAGTGAAGCAATTTCATCGCTTCACCATACCGTTCATTTTCAAGCATAACTGTCAATTGAATCTGGTAATAGTCCAGCGTCTTAGGAAACAGCACAATATTGTTGTTATGCTCGGTTTCCGGGGTCGTGGATTCCTTAATGGGAGCACCTCCTCTATATCCTGAATCTCCAGTCGGAATCAACATAAATAGATGTATATATTAAAACGATTGTTGCTCTATTTTCTGAGTTCTCCTGATATTCTAACATAACCTTAAATATAATGAAAAAAACGTTACTGCCGCCAAATATCATATACGAAAAATAGTTTAAAATAAAATGCTTGATATTCCTGTATGCATATGATAAAATCAATTTTGCTTGAAAAAATTCATGTCTCAGTAGCTCAGCTGGATAGAGCAACGCCCTTCTAAGGCGTCGGTCGGGGGTTCGAATCCCTCCTGGGACGTATTAAAAGAAAACTTCCTTCGGGAAGTTTTTTTGCGTTCTGGGGATGAGAATCCCAACGGTTCGTCGGAGCATCCGCTTCGTTAGCACCACTTCGCAGTCTCGACTGCAAGGAGAGTATCCCTCCTGGGACGTATTAAAAAGAAGCTTCCTTCGGGAAGCTTTTTTTGTGTTCTGGGGATGAGAACCCCAACGGTTTGTCGGAGCATTCGCTTCGTTACATGCTCTATGTCGTTGCATTGGAGCATCCGTATTTGCTCATTCTATAAGCAACACGTTGAAGTATCGATGTTCTAACGAACACAGGACACTTTATTTGCTCCAAATTCAGCATTGTGGAATTCTAACGAATCTTAGAGAACTTATTTCACCATTCTGGGGTATTAACTCACTTATTCGCACTTCGTAGCCTGATTAACGTCGCTGAGGTTCGTTAGAATCTGAAAATAGCCGTTTTACCCATTATAAGACCACGTGGATTCGTTAGAATTCACAGGGTAGTCAAGGCACCCATTGTCGATTAGGTGTTTTTTCATTTCATTGCTCAATATTGACATAGAATGTTATGCTTACGGAGTGGGTAATGTAACAATCCATACATATTAACTTCTTAGGAAACAGGAGATTTTATCAATGTCATCTTCAATAGAGCAACACTCATCTATCCATACTGAGGAAGAACATTCTTCAACATCCAAAAGATTCGGCCTGTTATTAGCAGGCATTATCGTCATAGCAGCTACCATGAGGTCACCGATAACCGCAACAGGTCCCGTCGTGGAGATGATCCGCTCAGATACAGGTATCGGCCATACGATGGTCGGGCTTCTGACCTCACTTCCTTTGCTCGCCTTTGCAGCAGTCTCTCCTTTTGCACCACGTCTTGCCAAACGTTTAGGACTCGAATCTGCTCTGCTATTGGCTGTTATGATCGTAACCATTGGGGTGGCATTACGCTTGTTGCCTTCCGTTCTCTCCTTATATGCAGGAACCGCAATTTTGGGGTGCGGCATTGCATTAAGCAACGTGCTTTTGCCAAGTTTGATCAAACGTGATTTTCCATTACGGGTAGGTATCGTCACCGGATTATACTCTGTATCCATGAACATATTTGGCGCCATCGCCTCAGGTGTGAGTGTGCCCGTAGCAGGAGCCACATCTATGGGTTGGCGTGCTTCGTTAGGCATGTGGGCCTTGTTGTCCATATTGGCGCTTCTCTTGTGGCTCCCCCAGATCGCCGCAGGACGTCAGCGAATGTTATTCATAGCCACACAGAGTGAAGGGACACCTGTACGTCTACGGACCTCTTCCCTGGCCTGGTTCATTACTTTATTTATGGGTCTGCAATCTCTAATATTCTATACAACGATTACCTGGCTTCCCGAAATTCTTGCTGAGCAAGGATTCAGCCCCACCTCAGCAGGGTGGATGCTCTCCCTGATGCAGATGGTTAGTGTACCAGCTACCTTTATCGTTCCAATCCTCGCCGGCCGAACGCGAGATCAGCGTGTTCTAACCGCGATAACGTGCTCTTCTTTAATTGTCGGGTATGCTTTATTGTTAAGTGGCATCGCTTCGCTCGTTACCATTGGTGTCACGTTGGCAGGAATAGGTGCTGGAGCTTCATTTGGCATGGTAACAATGTTCTTCGTCCTTCGCACAAAAGATGCCAGACAAGCTGCCAGCCTGTCCGGTATGGCCCAGTCCTTCGGATATATGCTAGCGGCAGTTGGACCTTTACTGTTCGGTATGCTTCATGACTGGACAAAAGGATGGACCCTGCCGTTGCTAATACAGGTCATTCTGGCCATCGCTTTGTTAATCGCAGGGATTCAGGCCAGCAAAAATAGAATGATCGGTTAGTCATACAATTCATTTATAAAAAAAACAAAACGGCCTCCATCCTGCAAATCAGGATGGAGGCCGTTTATGCATAGAACAATTCCTTCATTAATTGAATCCATTTTAATCAATTTCAATGAGGAATGAACTTACTTCACTTTTACCTTAATCGTGTCTGTGCTGGTAACACCGCCTGCGTTAATTAACTCTGCCCGATACGTATACGTGCCCGATGTTTTCCCGGACAGTGTAGTCACAGCACTTTGTGCATAAGGTGTAGCCGAACGGAGTTCTTGCGTATCGATCAACTTATCATTTTCATAGAGACGATACTCTGTAGCGTTGGTCCCCCACCACAGGTTCATGGTCACCTTATAATTGCCATCGCCATCCCAGTTATCGTGAGAAAGAACCGCTTTGCCTGGCGTTGCGTTGGTAACCCGAACAGTCAACGTCTGACTACGCGTTGTTCCCTTGTCGTTAGTCAGCTCAGCCACGTACGTATACGTGCCATTGGCTTTGCCCGTGATCTTCGTCTGAGCAAACTGCGCCCAAGGTGCGTTGTAAGTCAGCTTCTGCGTATCAACCAAAACCCCGTCCTCATATAACTTGTAGCTAGTTGCGTTCTCGCCCCACCACAGGTTCATTGTAACGATATACGCGCCCTCTGGTAAGCCGTTGCCTACCCAGTTATTGTGAGACAATACAGGCGTACCTGGGGCCTTGGTTGCCGGAGTTTCAGGTTCGGTCTCCACGGCTTCCAATTTCAGTGCCGTATTGGCTGTGCCCGAAAGCCCCTGTTGGTCTTTTACGGTAAGTTCAACAGCATACTCGCCTGCTTCAATTCCCTCCAAAGGAAGGTTGAAGGTACCATCAGCTTGTACTTCAAAGACTCCTTCTTTATAAACCGATCCATCCTCTTTTTTCACAACATACGTTGCTTCCAGAGAAGCGGCCGGATCAAACGTGATGTCCCATCCGCTGGCAAGCGCAGGAGCTACACGGAAGTACAAGTCTTCCACGCTACCGTTAAGGACAGCAGACTCATCCTCTTTGAACTCCAACGCTTCTGGTGCAGTTACAGCCGGAGCTGTCTTTTTCACCAAAAATGGCGATGTGTCTTCCTTATAGGTTTTGCCGTCCGTACCAATAGTAGTGATGTCTACCGTATATAAACCATCCGGAATCTCAGTCACTTCATCGGTTGTGTAATCTGCATATGAGCCGTCCCAAGCAAGGTTGTATCTTGCATTGGCATTGAAGTTGAAATAGTTACCAAAGATGGAGCCGATATAACCATCTTGATAATATCCACCTTCCGGATTAAGACCATCATAGATCTCAATCAGGGCAAAAGTCATTGGATTATAGAATTCCATCGCTACATTAAGGGTATCCAACGTACCATCAGCCTTCAATGGATAGTGGAATGGATTTTTTTCAGTGCCTTTTACGGTTTCAATATATTTAACCCCACTCAACGTAACGTTGAAATGAGCAACATATGGCACAGTAAAAGTATTGGTTCCGTTTGAGAATTCAATGTATCCTTGTGCTTCTGTAGTCGCAGTAACCCCTCTTGGAACGGTGATTGTTACTGCAAGTTCTTCCTCACCATTCAGTGTGAAGGAACTCTTGTCTACCGCAACGGATACACCAGCGACGTTACGAGTTGGATTCACATTTACGGTGTAATCCCCGCCACTACCATTCAGCGCTTCAACTTTAATCGTTTTGGTAATCGTCTTTTCATCTGTACTTAAGAAATTACCGTAGTTGATACTTCCGGTGATATTCTCCTTTTCAACAACAGAGCCACTTTCTGTGTATTGAGTCACATCAAGCACTTTGACAAAAGCAGCAGGATCAATGGTGTTGACAGCCTGAATACGGCCAGCACCTTGATCAAATACATCAAACTTGGTTGTATCCAGCACTTTACTATTGTTCATCAGTGCAACTTTGATATCAAATGGTGTCCATTCCGGATGCTTCTCGATCAGCAACGCAATCAAACCTGCTACATGAGGTGTAGCCATACTTGTACCTGATTTACGATCATAAGCTTGTGCGTAATCTGCGTCTGGCTCATCCTTGCCGTACGCAGGAATGGTAGACAAAATGCTTGTACCTGGTGCAACAATATCCGGTTTGATGTCCAGCGTTACCTTTGCAGGTCCACGTGAACTGGATGAACTCATTTCATCGCCCGGAGTTTGGGAACGTTCAAAATCACTAAAGCTCACTTCAACGGCTTGGCCTGCGTCCAGCTCAGCCTTGATCACATCTCCATCTTCCTTGGACATGCTCAGTGTTGGAATGAGTTCAAAGTTATCTCCCAGACTTACACCGATTGGACCGGGAATGTTGTTATATACAATAACAGCCAAGGCTCCGGCTGCTTTAGCATTGGCGATTTTCTCTACAAATGCGAGTTCACCACGCTGTATTAATGCCACTTTACCTGTAAAATCCTTGCCTTCAAAATCAGTTGGCTTACCCAGTGCTGCATATTCAAGCTCATATTTTCCTGTCAAAACAGTTTCAGGGTCCGCTGAAAGGCTCCATCCCATCAGATCCAGACGGTAAACCGACTCTGTAATAGCCAGTGGAGCTTCAGTCGGAGCAATTACAGACTCTTCTTCCACAGGGGCAACTTCAGGAGAAGCTTCAACAGGTGCAGAAGGTGATACAGATGGAGTATTTTCTTCTGTTGTAACCTCTTCTACATTCGGAACTTCAGCTTCGTTAGAAACTGTGTCCTCCACAGCCGCTGCACTTTCCTCATCAGCAGTTGCAGGTACACCTTGCTCTGAAACTTCTGGTGCTTCTGTTCCAGGTGCCGTCCCCAGTTCAGGAGATTGTTCAACCTCTGGCACCGGTTGTTGTTCAGGTTGTGCCTCTTCGCCTTCCTCACCAATCCAGAAGTGAGTATCGGCTGTAATCAGCTGGCTAGGTCCTGTAGAGTTACCTACCGTAATGGCCATTGCAGACGCACCCGGAGAACCGAGTGTATAACGGTTAGGTCCACTGTTACCACTTGCTACAACCGCTGTCACACCAGACAACATCGCATTATTCAGGGCAACCGAAGTGATATAACTCGGGTCGTTGGCGGCGTTACCTAACGAGAGATTGATTACGTCCATGCCATCTTGAACAGAACGATCAATTCCGCCGAGTACCCATGAGGTTTGACCACTACCATACGGTCCAAGTACACGGTAAGCATAGATATCTGCTTCAGGAGCCACACCAACAATACCGTAGTCCCCTGCTTCGCGAGCAGCAACGGTACCCGCTACGTGCGTACCGTGAGATGTGTAATAGGGGCTTCCAAGCTCGTTAAGCTCAGGCTCGCCCGATCCTTTCCATTCTTGATATGTTGTTTCATACGGATCATTGTCGTTTCCAACAAAGTCCCATCCGCCTTTGTAAGCTTCCTGCAAATTAGGATGTTCATAGTCAATCCCAGTATCAATGACACCCACTTTGATTCCATTTCCTTTGTAACCCAGATCCCATACTTCAGGTGCACCAATAAAAGGCGCTGTGTCTTTCATGTACGGGTTCACTTCATCTGTCTCGGGCGCTATTGTAACTTCAAGGTCTGGATATACGCTGACCACGCCAGGTATTTGAAGCAATTGTCCCACCTGGTTTCCTTTAAGCTCAATCGCTACACCATTCAGGGCATATGCATATTCTTCCAATACTTCATGTTTGATTTTCTTCTGAGTGAGGCTATGTACAAATGACTGTTGTTGTTGCTCAACTTGAGTCACAGCCTTTGTTTCCATAGAGGAGGTAAAAGATTTTCCGGAGAGGGTTGATTCACCTTGCGCTACTGCAACAGGTTTATTGGAAAGCTCAACGATCACTCGGGTGTTCTCTCCACCCAGACCTTCCAAGCTTTTATCCAAAAATGGATCTGCGGCAAGTTTTGCTTCCCGTCCTGCAAGAATCTCTCTCCATTGTTTGGCTTCGGCTGTACTGGGTAAGTTGTCAAGCTGAATAACTGAATCTGCGGGAGCGGCTCCAGCCGCGGGGAGAATAATGGAAAAGACCATCAGAACACTTAATAACGTGGATATCAATCGTTTACTCAAGGCTTTGCCCCTCCTTTTAAATGTGAATACGTCACCAAATGATGGGTTCCTGCTGTGTTTGTGCGTACTGCAATACGCCTCCAATTTCACCGCCTATCTGCAAGAAGATTGACCCTTGGTAAATTATTCTATCAAAATACCACATTTTCCTTCTAAATACTTACAAATATGATATAGAAATTACTTATATGGGTCTTGAGTATGATAAAAATATCCATTTGTAATTATTTGTCGTTTGAATATTTCATTTTTAAAATAATGCATCAAAAAAAAGACCAAGAGCCTCTTTATCCGAAAGAGGCTCTTGGTGTATAGGGGAAGCGTGGTTAGTATACAAAGAATACCGGAATTTGTTTAACATCGATAAAACTGCTACATATCGCGAAATTTTACTTTATTCTGGCTTCACGGCTTCAATACGCAGGCGCTTGTAATCGGCATACATCGCATCATCTTTCCAAAGGTGAGACATCACGATCTGACTGGTTTCATGGCATATTTGTTGTATCTCTACATGACTGAGACTCTCAAAATAGTCCCCTCCAAAATGAGCCAACCAGCCTACTATACCCTGCTCACCATCTGCTAGTCTCGTAGGACGGTCGTAGTGATAGGCCTGTCGCACCACAAATCCACGTTGCTCTAAAATATGGCTATATTCTCCGATCGAAGGAAAGTACCAAGGGTTGCGTTCCGATGCACGAATGCCCGTGTTTCGCTCCATAACCTGCTCTAATGCATTCACAATGGTCTGCACGTTCCCTTTACCACCGAATTCTGCGACAAAACGCCCTCCGGGCTTCAAAGATTTCCATATACTATCCACCACTAATCGCGGGCTTCGCATCCAGTGCAGGGCTGCATTGGAGAAGACGGCATCATACAGTCTATTCGTCTCAAACTGATGACCGTCTCCTTCCACGAACTCAAGTTCAGGGAATTTCTTCCTCGCACGGCGAATCATGTCCGTCGATGCATCCATGCCAATAACTTCAGCTTCGGCCAGAGAAATTTCATGCGTCAAATCCCCCGTCCCGCAACCCAGATCAAGAATGTATTCCCCTTTTTGGGGTTGAAGCCAAGAGATCAGATTTTTGCCGTATCCGGACACAAAAGCCAGTTTGTCGTCATACTCATCTGCTTGCCATTGATTTAATGATTTCATGGATACCACCGTCGCTTTCGTTATTGATATCCTCATTGTGGCATAGAATTGTTTATTCTTTAAATATATAAATTCTATATTGTTTATAGGTATAACCAATAAAAGCGCTAACGAAGCGGATGCTTCGACGAACCATTGGGGTTCTCTTCCCCTGAACGAAAAACAAGAAGCTTCCCGAAGGAAGCTTCTTGTTCTTTACGTCCCAGGAGGGATTCGAACCCCCGACCGACGCCTTAGAAGGGCGTTGCTCTATCCAGCTGAGCTACTGAGACAAATATGTATAACAAATTTTCGGCGCGGTTCTTATTATACTCTGATTTCTATATTTTTCAATAGTTTTATAAAAAAATTAATAATTATACTTAAATGCGGGCTCAAACATTTACTTTTCGGTGTTATTCTCATACTTCAGCCCCTTTGAGAATATGATAGCTTGAACCAGGTTATATTGAGGAGATTGGGACATTTAGAGTAAGATTAACATCAGACATTTTCAATGTCAGAATTGCTGGGTAATCTTTTGCATACATACATTTCAATGATCCATTGAAGGAGAGAATCGTCATGAGACAGCTTTTATCAGCCCTATCCTATTTCAGTATTTTCTTTGCCCCGTTCCTGTTTCCGATCATTATATGGATTGTTGCCAAGGATGATTACATTGAGGGACATGCAAAACGCGCCTTATTCTCACATGTATTCCCCTTTCTCGCTGCCATTCCGTTATTTTATTTCTTCGTGACTGCGCATAGTCTGGGTTCCGCCGTTGGGTTTGTCATTCTATTCTTTGTGATTTACGGATTAAGCTTTGTGTACAATGTGGTTAAAGGGATTCAAGTGCTGCGCGAGTATGCTTGATCACATCTCCACCTGATCTGACCATCGCATAACAAAACCCGCCGTTCAACAACGGCGGGTTTTTCCAGTTACAGATACAGTCAGAGCAACCAGCAACAGCAACAGGTCACATCTACATATAGCTCAACATCGAACTCTATCCCACTATCGCCACATGTGTTGCTGGAGCGTTACCTGTTAAGCCTGCCCGATCAGATAACGCTGAAGTGTTGGACCAAGCAAACCAAAGGAAAACAACTCACTTTGAAACCGAGCTTTATCTTCTTCTACTGTCATACCTTCGCTGTTCTCAAATGCGGTATCTGTCGCCTCTTCAAACGCAGTATGCATATTATTGTTATACCAGTCGATCGCCGAATCGGAGTGATTGCGTACAATCCGAACAACTTCCAGCGAATTTCCGGGCTGTGTTGAAGCCACGTATACAAGTAACGATGGATCTCCGGCATTTCCAGGCTGCACTTCAACCTCTGCACAAGACAATCCATCCACCTCGGTTAATCTGCGTATTTTGGCATCTTGAATGGCATACATTCGTCATCGCGCTCCTTTTCCTTTGTGCTTATCATGTACTTTGTTCAATCTGGTATCGTGTCTCTGGTGTGCCCAATCGGTAAATCTCTCGATACACCTGTTGTAATACCGTTTCATAAGCTCGGTTTACGGACTCCTCCGGTGTATCTGGCCATGGGAATACCATGCCAGGAAAGGCCTCTTCCTCCTTTTCCTGCATGAGGCTCAGCAGTCCCAATAATTGCTCCGCTTCCTGCGGCGTTGCCTGAATGATCCATTCATATGATGTTACCGACGGATCCGGAATAACGGAGCGGCCCATGACAGACACATAATACTTCATACTGTCCATTGCATGTTCTCTCCTTCACAGGCATGTTGAGGCCGTTGTCCCTAGAACTAGTTTCCGAAGAGGACAGACATTTTATGCCTGCTTTCGGCATATATTTGTTACGACCTCTGACGAAAAGACAACATTTGCTGGTTGCCAGTAACTAAGCAGCCATACGGATGAATGACTCGACCAAGAAAGGATGAACAAACCATGTGCGGTATTACCGGCTTCATACAGTGGAATCGGGATTTGACCCAGGAATCAGAGCTGCTGGTCCGTATGACGGATAGCTTGTCGAACCGGGGGCCCGACGCTTCAGGTACATGGATCTCCAATCCTTGTGCCTTTGGACATCGGCGTCTTAGTGTAATGGACCCCGAGAACGGCGCACAGCCCATGCATGCGTTACAGGGAGATACCTCCTATACCGTCGTGTATAACGGAGAACTATACAATGCACCCGAGTTGAAAAAGGAATTGCTCCAGCGGGGGCATCAGTTCCGCACGCAATGTGATACGGAAGTGTTGCTCGCCTCTTATATTGAGTGGGGACCGGCATGTGTTGACCGGTTTAACGGTATTTTTGCTTTTGCCATATGGGATGGGGGACGCGAACAGGTTTTTATCGCAAGAGATCGCCTTGGCGTGAAACCTCTGTTCTACAGTAATAACAAAGACACTCTCGTATTTGGTTCAGAGCCCAAAGCTCTGCTTATTCACCCTGATGTGGAAGCCGCTGTTGGCCCGGAAGGATTGGCCGAAGTGTTTATCGTAGGGCCTGCACGGACACCAGGACACGGCGTATACTCTTCACTAAGCGAACTCAAGCCTGCGCACGCGCTGATCTATAACCGAAACGGTATCCGAACCTATGCCTACTGGAAACTGGAAAGCCAGAACCACGAACATAACCTGGAAGAGACGGCAGCAGAGGTACGCTCTCTCTTGCAAGATACACTGGAGCGCCAGTTGGCTTCGGATGTTCCAGTATGCTCTCTTTTATCAGGAGGACTGGACTCCAGCGCCTTGTCTGCATTAGCCGTTGATTATTACAAGCGAACCGGGCAAGGCCAAATCAGTACGTATTCTGTCGATTATGTGGATAACGCCAAGCATTTCCAGGCGCATTCCTTTCAGCCGGGTGCAGATGGACCCTGGATTAAGCGAATGGTGGATGAACTCAAGACCGACCATCACTGGATTGAAATTGAGAACGGAGAACTGATTCATGCACTGACACAGGCCATGTTAGTCAGGGATCTGCCAGGTATGGCAGATGTAGACTCCTCGCTCTATTTGTTCTGTAAAGAAATCAAAAAAGGGGCCACCGTTGCCATTTCAGGCGAAGCAGCGGATGAAGTGTTTGGCGGTTACCCCTGGTTCCATCGAGAAGATATGCTGAACTCCGGTACGTTTCCGTGGTCTGTAGCACCTGATATGCGAGCAGCGTTGTTATCCCCGGATATTCGGGAATGGATTCGGCCACTCGATTATTTGGCAGACCGCTATTCGGATGCAGTGGCTGAAGTGCCTCTGTTGGATGGGGAAACAGGTAAAGCTGCACAAATGCGGGTGATGTCCTACCTGAATATTACACGTTTCATGCCTACACTTCTGGATCGCAAAGACCGGATGAGCATGGGGGCAGGACTGGAAGTGCGGGTACCTTACTGTGACCATCGTCTGATCCAGTATGTGTTTAACATCCCTTGGGAAATGAAAATAACGGGCGGACGGGAAAAAGGTATTCTGCGTAAAGCACTCGAAGGTGTCCTGCCTGACGATGTGTTATATCGCAAAAAGAGTCCGTATCCGAAAACACATAATCCGCAATATCTGGCCGCGGTCAAACAGCAGGTACTTGATATCCTGGATGATCCCACTTCGCCGATTTTGCCTTTGATCGACAAAACTCAGATCCGCAATCTTGCGTCTTCACCAGATGCAGCTTCCAATCTTCCCTGGTTCGGACAGTTAATGTCTGGGCCACAGTTATTTGCATATCTGACTCAGATCAATACCTGGTTGCGGACATATAAAGTCGCTATTCGTTAAGATCATGTTATGCATTGATTCAACATGATGAATTATTTAAGGGTGCCCAAACAGTAACTACTGTGTTTGGACACCCTTTTATTACTTTTTTATAAGAATCTCTGTACGGATGCGCTCGTTCTTCATCCACATTCCACTCAGTTCAATTTATTGCACTTTGAAACGACTGACGGTCTGTTGCAACTGTTCTGCCATCAAGGAGAGATCATTGGCTGCGGAAGCAATCTCCTGCATCGCAGACAACTGCTCCTCAGAAGATGCACTCACTTCTTCTGTTCCGGCGGCCCCCGTTTCGGTCACTTCCATGATTGTTTTCATAGACCTATTAATCTGTTCTACCCCTGTTGACATTTGCTCAATTGAAGCAGAGACTTCCTGTGTTTGCCCCGCTACGCCCCCAACCGCCTCACGAATTTCATCAAATGTGGCTCCCGCCTGGTGAACAAGTGTAATCCCCTCTTGAACCTCTGCGGATACAACCACCATAGATTCAGCAGCATTTCGCATTCCCTTCTCAATCGATGCCACCAATGGAACAATTTGATTAGCAGAAAGCGCAGACTGCTCAGACAGCTTCCGAACCTCTGTAGCAACAACCTGAAACCCTCTTCCCTGTTCGCCAGCTCGTGCAGCCTCAATAGCAGCATTAAGGGATAGGAGATTCGTCTGTGCTGATATTTCCGAGATGCTGTCCACCATTTTCACAATATCCTGAGAGTGTCTGCTCAGTTCCTGGATCACGACCGACAGATTCGACACCGTCCCTTGTATAGAATTCATTTGACCTATCGCAGACTGAACTGACTCGCTACCCGATATTGTTTTTACGGAGACTTTGGTAGCTTCTTCAGACATATGGAGTGTGTTCTCCGTAACTTGTTGAAAGCCTGTCGTTAACTCATTCATCGTCTGGAATCCATCACTCGCCATTCGAACCTGTGTATCCATACCTGTTGCAATCTCACCCATTGTGATGGCCACTTGCTCTGTGGCGGTTACTGTCTGTTCGGTGCTTGCCGTCAACTCCTCTGAAGAGGCAGCTACCCGTTCTGCACTGTCTCCTACCTGATGAATGAGTGTACGCAAATTGGCAGACATGATGTTAAAGGCTTGGGCGAGATCACCAATCTCATCCTTGTTACGGACCACAATAGGCTCACCAGTCAGATCTCCGTCTGCAATCCGGCTCGCGGATTGGGCAATAGCAGCAACAGGCAAGGATATCATTCTGCCAATGACATTCGCCACAAGTGCCCCGATTAGAAGAGAAGTCACTCCAATAATTGCAATCCACCTAAGGACCTGCACAATCTGAAGATTAGCCTCCACAACGCCTGAGTTCATGGCATCTTGTTGATGCGTTTCCATTCCTTCCACAATGCCTTCAAATTCAGAGATCAGACTTGGGGCTGTATCCTTCAGTAATCTTGAGATTTCACTGTTATTCCCCTGTCTTGTCAATGTCATAATCTGCTGCGCAAGTTCATAATATTGGCTCATCGCTTCATCCGATCGTGAAAGGTAATCTTTCATCTTTGAACTTGAAACTGATGATTTTAATTCTTCATTTAATGCTATGTAATCTTCATAAGCTTTATTAAATGCCTGTTCGTTCTCCGCACTGTCTTCCAGAATATAATTTCTCAAAGCAATCTGCTGTGATTTAAGATCAATCGACATATTTTTAATGAGTAATAGTTTGCTTGTTCTATCATTAATTAATTCTGTATACGTTTTCTCAACGGCTATAAACTGCGTATATGTTATAACCGTTATAGCCACCAATAATAACAGCACAGATGAGAAACCCATAAGTAATTTACGGCT
Organism: Paenibacillus sp. FSL M7-1414; assembly: GCF_038003195.1. Classification (NCBI taxonomy): domain Bacteria; kingdom Bacillati; phylum Bacillota; class Bacilli; order Caryophanales; family Paenibacillaceae; genus Paenibacillus; species Paenibacillus sp. FSL M7-1414. Next base: position 5,526,651 of record NZ_JBBOOS010000001.1, read on the forward strand.
AATTGAGATTTTTTTCATGTGTACTCCCCCGAAAGTTCAGATAACGTGCATGATGCTTCCTACCTCCACCCTCCTTTCAATTAAATTGAGACTTTAGACCCAATTAAAAATATAATTCGCGATTATATGTACAAATACTATTCGTAACAGGGTCTTTTTTCCTATTCATACTAACCCATAAAATATAAAATTTGAATCATAAACTTAAAAATATTATTTTTCAAAATTGTCAAGGCCCTTTTAATAAAGAACACAAACACTAACTCTAGTCCGGTAAAACAAAAAAACACCTTCCAGAAGGCAAGTCCAAACCAAAGGTCTGATCCTGCCTATACTAAAAGATGCGTTTGAAGTTACGCTGATATGTGGTTTAGAAACGGATAAACCTATTCCAGCTCCCCAGTGGAATAGCTAAACATGAAATGCCGGTCAACGAATCAATACCGGATTACGTTCAAGCAGCCCGCTGCCAAACGTTTCCCTGAACGGGGAATCCTCCATATGGATATAACCGATGTAACAGCCACATTTTTTCATGCGACAGGGCCGATCCTCAGACAAAGCCTGCAAACCATCGCGATATAGATGTCCAATGATTCGTCGATCCTTGTAACATCTCTTCACATGCCCGGACCCCTGTATATAAAATACTTCCGAACCGGCAGCACATCGTTTGCCCAAGCTCTCATAATCCTGCAGATTACCTTCAAAAAGCGGATCAAGCCCACGTAAAAACTGAATCTCTTCCGGCGTGTAATACTTGGGCCGATCTTTGAAGGCATTAACCCACATATACACATCATCCGGCAAAGCCTGTCTCATGGACTCAATTGCGGGGAAAGCACTACGGAGTCCGACAGTACCGACACTAAAAGCAAGTCCCATCTGACGCAAGGTCAGACATTGTTTAACAAAAGAAGCCTCTTTTGTCTCACGAGGATGATACGTCGCCCAAAAGGCCGCTTTATTCGCATCCAACTCCCTCGCCCAATCCAGTTTGACGGACAGGTTGGTTTGAATTGCAACCTTATCCACATGTGGCATATGTGACAGCTCAACCATCGCTTCCCGATACCACCGACGCACCAAAGCTTCACCATAGGGATTGAAGAAAATCGAAAATTGATGCCCAGCACTCTCTTGCTCCCTGACCCAATTCACAAATTGACGCAATTGTTGTTCATCCACTTCCAACGTCTCTTTGGAATCCACGGTTTTGCTAAAAGGGCAGTATGGACAGTCGTAATTACAGGAAGACAACTTCCCCCGATAATACAAAGTCGCTCTCATGAGAAAACAAACCCTTCCATCTGTTCACGAATTTCGGCAGATATAAGCCAATCTCCAATCGCATCGGAGTAACCCAGTCCTTCTTCTGTCAGACGCAGCACCTGCTTGTCCTCATCACTCTCCAACTCCGCCATGCCCTCTGTCAACAGTTCAGCCAACCAGACATAGTCGGACATCACATCGGTACCAAAGCGTTGTTGGTAGTCAGACAACGTCAATCCCTCCCGATGCAGCAAGGCTTTCAGAATAAAGCGACGTCTCTGTTCCTCACGGCTTAACACGATGCCATAGTCCGCCACATCGTAGCGCTCGGTCGCCACGTAGTCGGCAATGATGCTCTGCGTCGCCTTGTAACTCACGCCATACTTGGAAGCATAATGTACTTCACTTGTATAAGATCGTGCACCACATCCCAGTCCAACCATGCCCTCCTCCTGACAACTATAAGGCAGAAGCACTTTGGACGACGACTGTTCCTTGGCAAATCTGCGCATCGAATATTGCACATAACCTTTACTTTTTAAAGTCTCACGTGCAGCTTTATACAGTTCCATCCGAATATCAGGTCCCTGACGGCGAATATCATCAGGCTTCACGATTGTATTTTCCCGTGTATACAAGGGATAGATAAAAATTTCGCCCGGTTCGTAAGCCAGAACTCTTTCCAATGAATAGATCCACGATTCCACCGTTTGACCCGGCAAACCATAGATCAGATCCAGATTTAACAATGGGAAATCATACCGAGTAAGCTTCTCAAGCGCTCGTTCAACTTCCTGCGGTTTTTGTGGACGATAGATGGCAGATGCTTCAGCTTCAATAAAACTCTGGATACCCATACTGACACGATCCACACTTCGTTCCTTCATGATGGCCAGCTTGGCTTCCGTAACGGTATCCGGCGACGTTTCCACTGAAATCGATGCTTGCGCAGGGTCCAGCCCCATCACATGTTCAGCAATATCAAACAGACGATTCAACTGAACCTCATTTAATAATGTAGGCGTTCCCCCACCAATCGCGAACCGCGAATACGGTCTTCGAGATGTAATGGGTGCCCACTGCTTCGCCTGACGTTCCAGCGCATCTACATAGCGTTCATGCGTATCTTCCCGTCGATCCGGCAGTGTGAACAGATTACAGAATCCGCAACGAGCAGCACAAAAGGGAATATGCATATATAAAAAATACGTATCGGTATTCTCTCGTTCCCACAGTGGCCCTAACGGCAGTGGTGGGTCAAGCTCCCGATAGGCGGTCTTGTGTGGGTACGAGTATAAGTAAGAACGATAAGGGAATGCTAGTACTTCACTGAGACTTGTAGCTATATTGGATCCGGACTGTGTGGAATGGCCTGTTGTTGTATGTTGTATATGTTTCTCCATCGGTTTCCTCCTGTCTCCGGTTGTTGTCCTCATAAGATCAATACATTCTATACTAAAAATTCACGGTAAGGCACCGTCCAGACGACATCATGTGCAAGCCGGTGTCCTTGATACCCATCTTCACCGTAAGCTGTACCATGATCGGAAAAAGCCAGGCAATACGTAGGGCGGGCGCGTTTTCGCATCGCCTCGAACAATGGCCCAAGAGCCTCGTCTACATATCGAAGTGCAGCCCGTTGAGTCTCCACCGAGTCTTCCTTGGCTCCTTCTACAAAGTAACGATTCGGACCATGAATGGCAGACACATTCAAAAACATAAATATCTTTTCATCCGGCGCTGTCTGTTCAAGCAACTTTAAGGCATGCTGTACCTGATGCTCTGTTGATTTGGGGTTGGTTACCCCAAAGTTCATTCTCCAGTAGCTCTGTTGGAAATAACCGGGCAATACTTTCGCAAGCGGGTTTTTTTTCGTAAAAAAGATGACGCCGCCAATACAGATGGTACGGTAACCTTCAGCTGCGAACCCGGATACGATATCCGGTGTATCAAACAGCCAGGTGTGCGGATGTGTTTTGAGTCCGGTATTCCGGGAATGAAATAGCCTTACATGAGATGCCTTATCTGTATTGGCAGGAGTCGGCATAAAACCACCAAAAAAAGCATGGTGTGCCGCATATGTAAAACTGCCTGGGGTATGACGCTTCTCCCACGGACCCGAACCACACAGATTAGGACAATTCTCCTCTTCCAGCTTGGCTACGTCATAGCGTAACGTATCCAGCGTAATCATTAACAGATCATGGGAGCCCACAATGGTGTTCATATCAGGCATGTTGAATAGGCTCCTTTCGTAAAAGTTCCATTTCCCACTCATAGGTTCCCAGGCCATGATGCTCGACTCTGTATAACAAATCTCCAAACGGATTCACATCCAGCACATAGGCACGCGGATTCGAACCACTAGTAAGCATCACATCAATCCCGGCTGACCACGAGTTGGGAAATGCAGACATGGCTGCTTGCGCTGCCAACCGTACCAGCGACATCCGCTGTTCATCCAGGCCTGCTTCAGCAGGCAGCATACGCTCATTGCGCAGATGCAGATTGGTAATCGGGGTACGGCTCAGCCGCATAATCGCGTGACCTGCCTGTCCACCTGCAACCAGTTGGCGAATATCATAGGCCCGCTGATCAAGCGTGGCTTTTGGCATCCATCGTTCAATCTGTGCACCTTCTGCACATAACCAGTTCATCAGCGTAGCAATCTCTTCACTGCGGGTATACTTGCGTAGACGTCCTTCATTGAAGAAAATCGTCTTGCCCCGCGACTGTTCCATTCCCATCGTTGTTACAGCAATTTCATCACCCGTTCGGGGATTGACTTGATAGGCAACAACTCCTGAAGCCCCGGAGCCGTACGCAAGCTTCACAAACACACGATGCATCTCGGCAGCCTTCATTGAGCTACGCAGGTCCATATAATCGCGGATTGGCTGCGAAGATGGAAGCGCCGGGGGTACATCAACTCCATGTGAAGATAGATGCTGCTGACATGTTCTCTTGTCAAACATCAATTGGATATCGGCGGGATCATTCAAGAATCGGACTTCAGGCCAGATTTCCCGAGACTCACGGCCGATTCGATCCAGACATGCTTTCCAGCCACGAAACCACTGGGCGGGAGCGTATATTCTTCCCCACTCCTGTTCCAGCGCAAGTGCCTGTTCTGCGGAAAATGCTTCTGTACCCATCCCAGCCGTTAATGTTGACGAATCATTCATAGCTCCAAGGAACAGTAGTTCACGCTCCACGTCCCAATCCTCACCAGGAGCATCGATCCGAATCAGGGGTACAGGCAGATTGAAATCTACTGTATCAGCGATGGTTCGTCCGTGTCTCCAATTCTGCAGCAATTGAGCATATGGCAGTACAACCGCAGGTTTCAAACCCAATCTATGCCTAGCCTCTTGCAGCCCTTGTGTTCGTCGGTTATCAGGGTTTCCGATCAATAAAAAAGGCTGATCTTGCGTTAGATCAGGTACATCTATTGGTTGATGCAAACTCTCATTCATTTCCTTTACACCTGACATCGACTATTCCGTTAACGATGGATAGCGCCAGTCATCCTCATCACTCTGTTGCTGGTCGCTAACATCTACAGATATACCCGATCGGTTCCATCGACTAATCATTTCATTGGTCATGTAATGGTAACTCAGATCAAGATGTTTCAGTTTCTTGATCTTGTCACTGGCAAGCAACGCCTCAGCCCCTTCATCGGACAACGTTCCTTGCGATAGATCCAGTACTTCAAGTTGATCCAGAATAGGTGCTTCAGCTGCTGCTTTGGCAATCTCATCCTGAATTTCACTGTCTTTCAGACCCAAGTAAACCAGCTTTGGAAATAATCCTTTTTCTAACAAAGGGAGTACATCTTCAAGTGATCCATTGAAACCATAATTATCCACACCCAGGTACAGTTCCAGTTTACGCAATTCAGGCAACTTGGCATGGGTGATTGAAGATAACACTTCTCTCGGGAGACCACCACAAATAATAATTAATTCTTCAAGCTTGGCATGCTGGAGTGGTTCCAGACTGAGGCCGCTACTGCCCATTACAGAGAATGATTTTAATTCTGGAAAAGCACCTAACAGTGGTGTGAGATTTGTCTGGATAATCCACGATACTTCACATTCTTCGAATCCCATATCTCCGATGAACAGTTTCTTCAATGACGGAAAGCTTGGAGCAGACTCGACGAGCGTACCTATGAACTCATCAGGCGAATTTTCATAAGCCTGTCCCCAATCTCCGATGACCAGACTTTCCAATGAGCTAGCCTCCGGTTTAGCTGCCAGTTCCTTAATTAACTTTTCCATACGAATGCCGTCCTCATAATCATCGTAAGATACAACAAGCTTCACTTCTTGCATGAGTAGATCCCTCCGTTTAAGGTTCATATGTGATTCGTTAGTTTGAATGTTAACCCATACCACACAAGGCTTGCAACTTCTTCCAACTCCAGTCCCAATGAGATTCCCAATCGTGCAATGTAAACCATTTCTCATGTAGGTACAAGAACATACGTTCTGATGTATAGTCGCAGAAATAGCTATCTTCAATTAGGTATATGGATGGACCCTCACCGAACCCGATCAAACACTTCAATTCATAGAAAAAGCGTTAATGGCGGATGAAGCATCCCATCGGAATGCTTCTGTCCTTCCATTAACGCTTTGATGTTCACATATCATGAAGTTAAATCAAGATGTTTCATTTAGTCTTAGCCTTCAAGTCTGGATACAAGCGCTCTCAGCGCATGACCACGGTGACTAATCGCTTGCTTTTGCTCAAGCGTCAGCTCTGCCATCGTCATCTCGTATTCAGGTACATAGAAGAGTGGGTCATATCCAAAACCGCCAGCACCTGCAGCTTGAGCCGTAATCCAGCCTTCCGCAGTGCCTTCTGATTCATACTTATCACCTGTTGTTGGATCGTACAGGACCAGCGCACAAACGAAACGAGCCGGACTTAGTAGCGGCTGCTCGGTGTCCTCACCGGATTTCAACGATTCCAGCGTCTCCAGCAACTTCGCATTATTCTGTGCATCCGTTGCTCCTTCACCTGCATATCTCGCTGAATATACCCCTGGCTCACCATCCAACAGGTCTACACATAAACCTGAATCATCTGCCAGAACGGGCAAACCAAGCGCATCACCAACCGCTTTGGCTTTCTTCCAGGCATTCTCCGCAAACGTTACGCCATCTTCTACCACATCCGGTAGCTCCGGATAGTCAAACATGCTCTTAACCTCTTTGCCAAGCGGTGCGAAAGCATGAGCGAATTCACGGACTTTACCCGCATTGCGGGTTGCAACAATGAGGATTGGGCTGTCCAAACTCATCTTAGGCTTCCCCTAATCCACGCGCGCCGATCTTGAGCGCAATCGGTCCAAGCACTTCTTTTTGACGCTCGATCATTTCCAGAATTCCCTGTTCGCCCAGTTCCAACATGGCGTTCAGCTCACGGCGATCAAATGGTGCTTCCTCACCTGTTCCCTGAAGCTCGACGTATTTACCGCCACCTGTCATCACCAGATTCATGTCTACCTTGGCTTTGGAATCTTCATCATAGTTCAGATCCAGTACAGGCTGTTCACCCACAACACCCACACTTACTGCGGCAATGAAATCCGTAATCGGGAACACTTGCAGTTTGTGCTGTTGGGAGATCTTGTTCACGGCAAGCGCCAGCGCTACAAACGCACCAGTAATGGACGTTGTGCGTGTGCCTCCGTCAGCTTGAATAACATCACAGTCCAAGGTAATCGTACGCTCACCAAGAGCCTGCAGATTAACTACCGAGCGCAGTGCCCGACCAATCAGACGCTGGATTTCCATGGTGCGTCCAGTTAATTTGCCGCGATTGGCTTCACGTTGGTTCCGAGTATGTGTTGCACGTGGCAACATGGAATATTCAGCTGTTACCCAGCCTTTACCCTGCCCTTTCATAAAGGGAGGTACACGTTCCTCTACTGTAGCTGTACAGATCACCTTTGTATCTCCAACTTCAATCAGTACAGAGCCCTCGGCGTATTTATTCGTGTTCACTGTTAAATTCAGCGGGCGCAGCTGTTCGCTGGTTCGTCCGTTTGATCTCATATTTTCTGCCTCCTACGACTTAAGCATCCTGTAATGTTGAACTTATTCACACTTTTAGAGATTGTTCAAAAAGATCGCTTTTGATTACGAAAAATGCCTTAAGGCATCATCAGCATCGAATATGGAATTCAGCCTAATAAGCATAAGCTTACGAAGTATGTTTCCTTCGGAAACATTGTAGTTGCTCACGTAGTTTGCCTACGCTCCGCTACTCCATTTCTAGCTTCATCCCATCTTCTCGGTACTGAAAACCGATCTTTTTGAACACGTATTTTTACTAATCCCTTATATTTTACCAAAGAGTTCGGTTAAAAGCATCCTTAAGCATTCCTTGCTCATTAAATCGGAATTTCGTTGATATATTCAGGCTTGGAAACCGGCGCACTGTAATCCCTGTTGTCGTCACCCATGACCGTTTTTTGGCCGTTCCACTCGATCTGTACTTTGGCATCCTTGCTGGCTGTGTTCTCCGCAGTGGTTAATACGACAGACTGTAACAGCTCGCTTGGCACGATATCCCCTTCGGCAAACATATCATCTTTCAGGGCAACCGTGACCGTGCCATCCTCTGCCGTTTTGACCGATTGCAGCTCCGTTCCGCCTGTCATAACCTCTTCCAGTTCTCCACCTTTGTCAGGTCCTTTGATCAGTTCGTTCAATGCTGCCTGCACCCGATCTTCACCAGGTGTAACCAGACGTGTCACTGGAACATAATATTGGATGCCCGCTGGCGAAGCAGCGGAGAAATAGACCGTTACCGGGCTGCTGTTGGTCACAAACGTATCACCCAGATCCAGATTGATTCCCACAGCCCGATTCAGCGGTTCAGGCAACGGCGTGCTGTTCACAGGCATTTGTGTTAACTTTTTGCCATCCACCCAGATCTGCACATTCTCCACATCAGGCGTTCCCGTCAATGTCCACGTGACAGCTTCTAGCATTTTCCGTTCTTCCTTTGCATCATACTTGGCAAAATTACCCGAGAATTCAACGACCGCCAGCTTGTCATCCGCGTGAATCGTTACATTCTGCACAACCGTTCCCTGCGGGAGAACGCCCTGGAATCCTTCAGGCAGCATACCCGCATAGGCCCCGCCTGTGACAAGTGTGTCCAGAGCTGTCTTTGGACTGCTTGCGTCTGTTCCAGAAGGAAGTGTCAGGGATACCGGAGCGAGCAGCCCCTGCTGGTCTTGCAGATATACCGTCGTTAACGGGAGCATTGCGAGTGCTCCATTCCCTTCGGCCGCTTGAATCATAGCTGCTTCCTGGATGGGCGGTGGTGGATCAACAGCTTCGGAAGACTGTGCTCCAAACATGCCGCAGCCTGACAATACCATAGGAATACTCAGCAGCGCTGCTGCCGATACCGTACGCAAAGAATGGATCTTTCTCATGATCACGTTCCCCCTCATCATTTTTACAGTTTGTACTACCATGTATACGAGCCTTTGTCCAAAAAATAACTAAAAGATAATAAGAAAAATGTCTATCAACGCACTTTCACGGAAGGCAGACCGTTTTTAGCTGAAATTTTTCATGTGTTAATCGAATTGTTCAACTTCACTGAAACTTATAATTTTATTATCTTAAAGAAACGTAAACCAGGTTAATAACGTATTAGGAAGCAAGAGTAGGGACATTGCTAACTTCAGAGGAGGAATCGCCCATGGAACATCCTGAGCAAGAAAAAATCCCTTACAGCCTGAATAGCCGCAAGGTCGCGGAGGCCACAAGGGAATGGCTGCATAAGCGGGGCGTCACGATCCCTGAGATCGCAGAACTGGTCATGTTATTGCAGCAAAAATATTATCCAGGTCTTACGATGGAAGAATGTATCGAAAATGTGGAGATGGTTCTACGTAAACGTGAGGTACAGAATGCTGTTCTGACGGGGATTCAGCTTGATATTCTGGCAGAACAGGGGCAGCTCATATCTCCTTTGCAGGAGATGATTGAGAACGATGAAGGACTGTATGGCGTGGATGAGATTTTGGCATTCTCCATCGTCAATGTATATGGTAGCATTGGATTTACGAATTATGGTTATGTGGACAAGCTGAAACCAGGGGTGCTTGAACGACTGAATGACAAGAGCTTGGGCCCTGTCCACACGTTCTTCGATGATATTGTCGGTGCGATTGCATCAGCAGCGAGCAGTCGGATCGCCCATCGCAAACAATCCGAGCTTGAAGAAGCACTGGGAGAAAAACCTGTTAGTGATGACGCTGTATAATGCGTAAATCGTTTCATAAATGAAGCCATGTGGAACATTGGACATGTGTATGGATGCTTCGTGAAATGACTGTTCAATAAAATAACTGTTCATGGAAAAAGCGGCCTGATGGCCGCTTTTTTGCATGTGTAGCGATACATATTGAATAATCCACATTTTATTATTTCAGATGTTTAGGTCGTACCGTTCCCACCAAACCAAAACCTTCAACCCAATTCTGCTCGGAAGGTGAACCAGATGTTGCCCGTTTCGGTCCAATCGTGATTTCCGGGCCTTTACGCTCTCGCAACATGCCACGTAGCACGGTGATACCGAGAATGCTGAGTCCGGTAAATACATATATCATCCGCATGATGATGTTGCCAGAATCCGTTCCGGTAACCATGCCGTGAACCAGCAGACCAATGAACACCGGATAGGACAACATGTGGAACATGAACCACCATTTACGGCCCAGCTTGTTCCGCAGATCACTGGATAACAGGACAATCACTAATCCGTAGAAGGCTAACGTTCCCAGACCACTGCCGATCGGATGTACGGAGGCGGTAAAAGGAATCAGAAGTTCTCTCCAGGTAAATGGGCTGTAATGATCAATATATAACGTTAATGCGTGCACGAGTCCAAGTCCGAAGGCGAGCCAGGTCGTTCGGGTATGCCATTTGAACATGGCTGCTTTTGGTTTGCCTTTGGCCATAGGCATCCCTTGCGCAATACCCAGAAACACACCGGCAAAGAGCAACACATAAGCAGCAATTCCACTAATTCGAATGATATTCCACGTTGGCAGGTAATCTACAATCCATTGTGCCATAACCGGCTCCCCCATATCTGTTAGACTTGTCCTCGTTTATAATAGACTGAAGCGATGATCCGGATCAAAACCGGGCCAGTGCTCAGCAAGCGTATCCGTATTCCCTCTAAAATAATTACTCCCATCCCGTGTCATCCACAGGACGTCATGCCGATCGTAATGTCGGTTTAACCAGCCCACCGCCTCGGCACTCCCCAGAATGCATACCGTCTTGGCAATGATCTCGCATTGCGAAGCATGCTGTCCCAGAACGGTACACTGCAATACGTCCGTATCTGCCGGCTCCATCGTCCGGGGGTCAATGAGGTGGTGTGCAAAGCTTCCATCCGTATTCTGCCATTGTCTGCGGGAAATACCCGAAGTGGCAACAGCTCCTCGCTGTAAACGGATCGCTCCCGACATAGCACCCTGATTCTGCAAAGGATCTGCTACTTGCAAGGTCCATTGGGAATGGTCTGGTGAACCCCATACTTGAATATCTCCACCCGCGTTAATCAAACCCGCTGGAATATGCAATGTTCGCTGCAACCAGTCTGCGATACGCTCTACTGCCCAGCCCTTAACAATGCCTCCTAAGTCCAACTCAGCTCCGGGGTCCAGATGAACCATCCGGCTACCTTCCCGCTGAATCCAGCTCGGACGGCTGTGGTCATATCGATCTTCCATCCAGCCTGATGATTCAGGTGTTCTCGTTCGCAATATGCGTTCAATTAATGGACGTTTCAATTGTCGTTGCTGCACCTTCTCGAAGCTCAGATCGTATCCTGAAGCCTGAAGAGCCTGCGAGATACCCGGTTGAAAAATCCCTTCGGTCAGGCCAATATATCCATAGGCCAAACTCAAAACTTCATCCATCGCAGCGGAGATGGGCATCCATCCGGTTGAAGCATTCAAACGATTCAGTTCACTGTCTGCAACAAATCGGCTGAAGCGTTGCTCCTGCGTCTCAAACCAATTCTTCACCACGGTTGCTGCATGTTCAGCTTCTTCCCGCCCAGCTGACAGTTGCACTTCAACATCCGTGTTCATCGCACGGAATTGAAATCGGAGCGGACGAGCAACTTGCTCCGTGCGGCTCATGACGCACCTGTACGTGACTGATAGTTGCCACTGCTGTATCCGGAGTCTGTACCCTGGTTATTTTGCCCGATACGCTGAGAATCTGAATAATTCCCCTCGTTACTCGTGCTCTGATCTGGCCGAGCTGCTTGTGTGCTATCGGATGTTCCATTATATTGACTATCATTATTGTAATTGTCCTGCGTGTTCCAGTTGTTGCTGTCCGTTGTACTGTTGATCCATTCATCCATCACATCATCATGCGTATCCACTTGGCTTGAAGCAGTAACGCTTGTATCTGTGCCATTTGCTGCTGCATAGGCCACATCAAAGGCATCCGAAGTTCTTACATATTGAAAAAGTGCAGCCACAGTCAACGTTGCTGCCGCTGAAGCTTGCCATTTTCTCCATTGATTCCGTTTTCTTCTGGTCATCGCTCTTCCCTGCTTTCTTTAGCGAAGTTCATAGATGTATCATAGGCGCGCTGGCTTAAAAATAGATGAATGAACCGTTAAGAGAGGCTAAAAAGGCCCAGAACAGGTGAATTTCCTGTCCCGAGCCTCTATATAAGATCGTATTATCATTCCATATCGATATCATCATTCCGTTTAGATTTGAAAATAGAACGTCCCATCCGGTTGCTGCTCTTGCTTCACTAGTTCGCGTCGAATTAACTCCTGCAAATGGGCTAACGTCTCACTCATGGCAAACCGCAGTTGATGGGTACCCAGCCGATTGCCAAACATGTGCACACAGATGTCATACGCATTCGCCGGTGACTCCTGAATTCGTTCCGTCATCTTCTGAAGACGTTCCTCGTGATGAGCGAGCAATTGTACTGTCCGTTCGGTGAACTGGGCAAAAGGATTCCGATGCCCTGGATACGCCTGTTTGACATTTAGCCCCCCGAGACGTTGCAATCCTTCCATATAAGACAATAATGGCTGTGGGTCACTGCCGGGTTGCAGACTAATATTCGGTGAAATCTGTGGCAAAACTGCATCTCCGCACAGAATCTCCATGGACTCCGGCGCATAAAAGGATAAATGGCCTGGGGCATGTCCCCCCGTCTCCACAGCAACCCAACGTTTCCCGCCCATATTAAGCCACTCGCCATCTTCAATGGGTGTGACATTCGGAAGTGGAGTGATCTGCGAAGTAAATGCCTTCATATGTTCATGTATCTGCTCAGTCTTGTCTTCCGGCATACCATGACGACCATAATAATCAGGTAATATTGTATTGATGCGTGAATCAGGTCCCCACATATAGTCGGCCTCTTGGCGGGAGCGTGTGGACATTCGAACGGGTGCCCCCGTCATCTGTTGCATCCAACCCGACAACCCAAGATGATCGGGGTGATGGTGGGTCAGTACAATTTGACGAATATCGCTAAAGGTCAGGCCGAGATCTGCCAGTGCTTCACTCCACTCCTGTTCTGTTTCCGAATTACGCGGTCCCGGATCTATAATAGTTATCTTCCCATCCGGTTCTGATAACACATAACTGTTCACCCATCGTAAGGGAAACGACATGCTGATCTTGACCCGGTGTATGCCCTCTATCATGGGCATCTCTTCTGTGCGCTTCATGTTATCCCCCTTCCAGACTGTCTCTGTTCACTCCACAGGACGACGACCAACAAAAATCATGCGCGGAGAAGTCTGCTCGTCATATTTCTCTTCATCATAGCCGCCATGTACCTGATCTACCCGGAGTCCGGCGGCACTTAACATCTGACTCAGTTGTTCCCGTGTGTACAACTTCACACGTTCCTGATATACCCGCGGTTCATGTCCGGATGTGGTATCCGTAATGCGAATTTCCTTTTGCACAAACCCTTTCTCAATCTTGCGATACTCCTCAATACGCTGTCCTTCATCCTCTCGAACGGAGTGCTGCACCAGATGACGCGTTACATAAGCCGTATTCATAAAATCAATAATATAGCTGCCACCTGGGCGAAGCATGCGATGAATGGCACGTAATACTTTCAATTGTTCTCCGTCCTCCAGGAAATAACCAAACGATGTGAACAGATTAACTACAGCGTCAAAGCCACCTTTCAGCGGCAGTTCACGCATGTCTGCGTGACACCAAGATACTCGGTGTTCAGTGTCCATTAGGCGCGCTTCACGTAGAAGCACATCGGACAGATCAACTCCGGTCACTCGCAATCCTGCGTCAGCAAGTGCCATGGAGTGCCGTCCCATACCGCAGCATAGATCCAATACTTCAGAATTGGGCTCAAGCTTCAACCAATTAATCATTTTATGTACTTCCTGATGGGCACCCTGCACATCCCGGTGCTTGTATACGAGAAGATAATCTTCTCCAAAACTCTTTTCATACCATTCCGTCATCCATTCTCGCCCTCCACTTGGTCACTGGCTCTCTATCTGTAGTACGCTATGTACAGGCCTGATCATTTCCACTAGCTTTAATGTATTGTAACGTCTTTATTCTGCAAACTCAAAAAATTCCAGTAATTTTCCAACATTGAAGAGCCAAAATGCACACGAGGGAATACTCTGTTTATTGAATGTACAACATTATTAAAATGTATATCATTAACCTTGAGCACTTAAAACATGTACATAAATGAATAATATTTACACAAATCAACGTTAATAAAAACCCAGATTTAATAGAAAGAACCGTTTGAATAAAGAAGGTAGCCAGAATTTTATTCTGGACTACCTTCTTTTCCTATCTTTATTTCAATTAACTTATAGCTTATTTTCGAATCGTATTCTGTTCATTAATTTTAAATACATAATCAAAAAAATTCGAGGAATAGAAGTTTTCCCCTTCTTAGAGAGGTTGTTTAACATAATCTGTAGAGGTATCTATTTATAAGTCTCAAATATTGTCTGTAACAGTTAATCTGTTATGGATCTGATTCATGAATTTTTAAGTGGCAACAACGCTTACATTAAAATCAAAGGAAATATCCTCATTATAAATATAATATATAGGTTTAAAAATACATTCACTTTAATTCGATTATGTAAGGTTGCTATTTGATTTGATAAGCTTATATATGCCAATTGAGCAATATTTTTGTAAGTACAAGATTTTCAAAAGGAGAGGGCATAAATTGAAAAAACTTAAAACCACACATAGTAACACTGCGGATGCTGCATCTTCTGTCCGCCTCCCATGGGTAGGGCTAATTCCGCTTGCCTTAGCTGGATTTATAAGTCTCTTAACTGAAATCATTCCGGCTGGTTTATTGCCACAGATAAGCGAAGGACTTGGAATCTCAGAGGCATTAGCTGGGCAATTCATAACGTTGTATGCCCTTGGCTCTGTCTTGGCAGCAATTCCACTAACTACAGCTACACGCGGTTGGCGGAGGCGGCCACTGTTGTTGCTAAGCTTGATTTGTTTTTTCTTGTTTAACAGTGTTACAGCTCTATCTTCCAGTTACACAATAACTCTTGTTGCCCGATTCTTGGCAGGTGCAGCCGGAGGTGTTTTGTGGGGAATGTTAGCAGGTTATGCTAGCCGCATGGTGCCTGATTCGCTCAAAGGTCGAGCTATGGCGGTAGCAGGAATAGGTACACCTTTGGCTATGGCGCTTGGTGTTCCCGCGGGAACAATACTCGGCACTCTTGTAGGCTGGCGTACAGTTTTTGGAATCATGTCAGTGTTTACTGTCTTGTTAATCGTTTGGATACTCTTAAAAGTTCCAGACTTTGCTGGTCAATCAACGAATAAGAGACTTCCCCTTCATAAAGTTTTCGTTAAACCGGGGATTCGCCCTATCTTGTTTGTCGTACTAATATGGGTACTAGCTCACAATATTCTATACACATATATTACGCCTTACCTCGCTCAAGTTGGGCTTGTTCAACGTGTTGACATTATACTATTTGTTTTTGGTATTGCATCGGTTGTGGGGCTCTGGATTACAGGAATATGGATTGACCGCATGCTTCGTCCATTGATTCTATGCAGCCTTGCGGGTTTCGCTCTAGCATCTATGATGTTTGGGATAAGTAGCAGTCAGCCAGTAGGGATCTTTTTGGCTGCTGCATTGTGGGGGCTGACTTTTGGCGGAGCCGCTTCACTGCTTCAAACGGCTGTAGCTGAAGCTTCTGGTGATAATGTGGACGTGGCTCAGTCTATGCTGGTAACAGCATGGAATTTGGCTGTAAGCGCTGGCGGGTTAATTGGTGCGGCCCTTCTTGTAACAGTTGATGTCCTCTCATTTCCATGGGTTATGCTTATTCTCGTACTCATTGCGCTACTCGTAGTATGGAAAGCGAAAGAACATGGATTCACAACAAAGAGTGGATAGACTCATTTTTCAACTCTTCGAGAGATGGAATGATGGGTTTATAATCAATGGGTGAAGACATAACAATTAGAATCGTATACGTTCCATATTTATCACAGTCATTGCCGAACTCTTCAAGTGCGTATGTAGAGTCGGCAATGACTTTCATTAAAAAATTGTGTTCTCCGCTCATACGATGACACTCGACAACAAAGGGTGACGACCGAACAAAATCGAGAAAAACATTACAGTTTCTAGTACTAAACAGGAAATAGGCGGCAACATTTTTTCCGGTTTTTTGCGGAGAAATGATTGTGCGATATTCCTGAATAATTCCCTTTTCCTCCATCCGTTTGACTCTTTCCGTTACAGCAGGTTGGGATAGCCCCACCAATCTACCGAGTTCAGTCATGGAAATCCTAGCTTGATTTTGAAGGTGTACAAGGATTTGGTTATCAACATGATCCACTCTAAGTATCCTCCTTATAATTTAAAGGTATTATTATATTATCGTTTATACAAATTAATTTATCAATTCATGGACATCAATGCCGTATTCATAAAATCAATTATAAAGCTGCCACCCGGGCGAAGCATCCGATGAATGGCACGTAATACTTTCAGTTGTTCTCCGCCCTCCATTCTCGCCCTCCACTTGGTCACTGGCCCTCTGTCTGTAGTCACTATTGTACAAGCCTGATCATCTCCCTAGCTTTAATGTATTGTAACGTCTTTATTCTGCAAAACTCAAAAAATTCCAGTAAGTTTCCAACATTGAAGAGCCAAAATGCACACGTTATAATGTTAGACATACACCTGCAAATCGGTTAATTATAAGAGGTTGTTCAAAAAGCAACAGGAGGTGTTCTTATGATTCGCATCGGACTTACCGGATGGGGGGATCAGGAAGATCTCTATCCAAACCGTACCAAAGCCAAGGACAAGCTCAGTCTATACGGACAGTACTTCTCCACCGTGGAGGTGGATAGTTCCTTCTACGCCGTTCAGCCGCGGGATCGAATGGCACGATGGGCTGCAGAGACACCCGAATCCTTTGCTTTTATCATCAAAGCCTACCAAGGAATGACCGGACATCTGCGGGGCAAGCCCTACTTCACCAGCACGTCGGAGATGTATAAGGCTTTTCGGGAATCACTGGAACCGGTCATTGAAGCCGGCAAGATGCAGGCAGCCTTGTTTCAATATCCGCCTTGGTTTGAGTGCAATAAAGACAACGTGAAAGAGCTTCGTGAAGTGAAACTGAGAATGGAAGGTATTCCTTGTGCCCTGGAATTCCGTCACCGCAGTTGGTATGAAGGTGACATGCGCGAGCGGACGCTTTCGTTCCTGAAAGAGCAAGGCTGGATTCACAGCGTCTGTGACGAACCTCAGGCAGGTCTAGGTTCTATCCCCATCGTGCCACAGGCGACGGATTCCGAGATGACACTGGTTCGCATGCACGGACGTAATGTGTCCGGGTGGCATCAGAATGGTGCGCCCAATTGGCGCGAGACTCGTTATTTGTACCGTTACAACAAGGAAGAGCTGTTGGAATGGAAAGGATATCTGGAGCAATTGCAGGAGCAGAGCAAGGATGTCTATGTTATTTTTAATAACAACTCCGGTGGCGATGCAGCGGCGAATGCCCAGATGATGATGGACCTGCTGGATCAGCCGGTGAAGCCTTTCCCTGACCGTTCTGAACGGGAGAAGGAAGAAGGACCGGAGCAGCTGGAGCTATTTTAATACGTGCTAAAAACGGAGTTATTCATATTATTGGGTGAAGGTAAGTGTATTTATCATTGCTTTTATGCAGATCGGATTCGAAATTGGAAATAAACTAAAAGCGGCAAGCCCGGGGGCTTTGCCGCTTTCTTTAGCTGATAATCTACCTATAGAAGGCTATCCACAAATATCCGTTCCGTTGCGTCAATCATCAGCGATGCGCGGCTGTAACTGAAGAATCGATATGCGCCTCACGGAGCTTCTGGTTCATTTTATGCGCTTCAATGCCAGCCAACAGCACAATGCCGATCCCATGGGTATCGTTCAGATTCCAGCCCAGATCATCGCGATAATACAAGGCGGTAAACGAGTACCCGGAGCCCCGGCATACCCCGTATATATTGCCTTTATAGTCAATCGACAAACGTGTCATGCCGTGCCATCCTTTGCGTACGGCCTCCAGATAAGGCTCTGGCTGTTCCAGCCAGCCTTCCCGAATACCACGGGCATAAGCGTAGATGAACATCGATGTGCAGGAGGTTTCTTCATATGAATCCGGGCGGTTCAGCACCTGATGCCATAGTCCATTTTCCCCTTGCAGCGCCAAATAACCTTCACTTAAATCACGATAGAACTGTAATAGTTCCGACCGTTTCACATGATCATGTGGCAGGATGGATAACAATTCGGTTAATGAAAATAGCACCCAGCCGTTCCCTCGTCCCCATGGAATACCTGTCGCCCGACCACGCACAAAATCATACACATGGGACATGATCTGTTGTTCGGGAAGGTAGAGGTATTTACGGAACATCAGGAACTGATTGACCGCATCATCCCAATACGTCGCATCTCCTGTCAACTGACCATAACGCATCAGAAAAGGTGTACTCATGTACAAGTCATCACACCACATCGTCTCCTGACGCATCTCCCCACTGCCGCGAACCCGGTAAAAGGCGCCATCCTCCAGACGTTCTTGCTCATCCGTAATGTAGCCTGCAATCCGATCCGCAGTATCTCTTCCCCCACGAATATCACCGAACTCCATCGCAGCAAGCAAAGTGGACCCAAACGAACCGCAATCATCCAGGCTGTCGATGGCAGACAGTTGATTATTAATCCCTGCCGCACCGTACCCTTCCCGATCCCACAGACCATAGCGGTCAAATGAAGTGCTCAGTTCAATATGTTGCCGCACATACTGAATGTAATCATCCCGTCCCAATTCCTGTCCCGTCTGTAGCAGTCCAAGCAGGGTAACGCCAAGCGGATAATTCCACTTTCCGTAATGTGTATTCTCCAGGTAAGGACGGACATGGGTGTCGGGAAGATCTACCCGCCAATACACACCTTGTGCGCCATCATCAAATACGGTATCGGTTCGCACGATGTCGGCATGCGATGGTTCAGCACCGGGAGCAAACACACCCGTGTACAGCCAGGGGTTAGAACATCCCGCAACCGGATGAGGCGATTTCAGTCTCCAGCCTTTGGAATCCGAACGCTCGGCATATTCCAACGTGAATCCCCATGAGCCGCCGACTGCCTGAATTTCACCTTTCGCCACCAGATCGGATGTACCGTAACGGCGAGGAAGTTCAACGCGGAAGTTACCGCTACCTCCAGCAGAGTATACTTCCGTACCATCCACATACAGAGTCAAAGCTCCATCATGACGACCTTTTAAAATAACTGGTGATGTTCCTGGCAAAGTTACATCCAATCTGGACCATGCGTAGGCAACAGCGGGCTTTTCTGTACCAAAGATGCGGGCAAAAGAACCCATGCTCTGTTCCTCATCTGTCCAGCCCCTGCGCGGATACCAGGAAAGGCCCGTTTCTTCTTCCGTCATGCCGTCACGAGGAAGAGATACTACAGGTTCATCGACGGGTTCCGAATGTAACCAGCCCTCCTGACCCTGACGATCTGCCCCAGGAGTGAGGAAGTGGAGCGGGAAATTTTTGAACGAGGCTGTTCCGTAGATACCGCCGAATCCCACTTCTGTTTTGACAAAACACAGCAATACATCATTCCAGCCATAGTTCACGGAAATCGGAATCTGGGTTCTTCGCTCGGGAAATAACTCCTGTAACAACTCAGACTTGAATACCTCTTCACCGTTCACGTAAATCGTCACCGGACTATAACAGTTCAGGCCCGTATTTAACGTTGCATTCTGCTCGCTCCATAACTTGCCCCATACATACACGTATTGCCCTGCATGCGCCTCTACGCATTTCTCATTCAGATTCAGGTCGTAGCGGTAGTCCCCACGTCTACGAAAACCTCCCTGATGATAGGCTCTGAACAAAAATGAATGTTTCGGATGATCGCCAATATAACGCTGAGCCACCGTTGTCAATATATCCGGAATTGAATCGTACACCTTGCCTGCAATCGCCTCGTTCTCATGAAAATAACGAATGATCGTCAGCTCCCTTCCCTTATACCTTGATTCGTTCGCTTAGCCGCAATGTCTCTCCGCCCTGCACTTCAACAACCTGCTGATCTGCCGTGAACCAAACCGGGATGGCAGACGGATTATGGATGATGGAGCGATCTGCTGAACACTCCAGTCGTTGCACCGCTTTCCAATAGGCAATCACTTCGATGTTCGTGGCATACCAGATATCGTCCCTGCCGCCAATCTGCTCACCGAACTGTTCGATGATCTCCCAATTGTCGTTGTCATTGAACTCATAACTGTGACCCCAGACGTAGAGTAATAGTGGCGTACCTGTTTTGGAATGTTGGATAAAACGTTTGGTTTGCCCCGCCAGATCATGGTTATGATGACACGTCGGATGCCATTCAAGCGGCCGATCTGGCAACGTGTATCTGCCATGTGATTCAACGGTACGGGCATAATCAATGCCAAGCCACTCCAGCTTGGTACTTAACGCACGGTCGTACCCTCCGTTGGGATAAGCCATGCCTCGTACCGGATAACCGACGAGCTGCTCCAATGCTTCTCGGTCTTCGATAATCTCTTCGGTCAATAGTTCATTCGGAACATAAGGCAGCGTAGGGTGAGTAACCGTGTGAACGGCTACTTCATGCCCCGTATAAAGTTCAGCGACTTCCCCAGCCTCAATGCGGCCTGGATTACCCAGGGTACCGGAGTTCAGATTAAAGGTTCCCCGCAGACCATACCGATTACAGATTTCCACCAGTCTGCGATCATGCACCACTCCATCGTCATAACTGAGCGTTAACGCTTTCATCACACCACCTGGATAGCGGTCAAACTGAATACGATGTCCCATTCCTTACTTCCACTCCTTTATCCCAATTCTTCAACAGGTACAAGACCTGCATCCTGTAATCGATGATGTTCTGAATCAAAATACGTACCTTCCAGCAGGCCAATTAATGTGTTCGTGATCCGTACTTCAATGTCGTTGTCTCCCGGACGCAACCAGGAGGCCTCTCCTTTCCAACGATACGGAGACCAGCATCTCACACCCAGACTATGTCCGTTCACCCGCACTTCCGTCACATCCTGCACCCGCCAATCGCTAAATTCCAGTTCAAACGAGGTAATATCTTCCCCTGGCTCATCCAGCCAGAACGTGCGTTTATAACTCATTTCCCCGGCAAAATGGGGATACAGCGGCTGCGGTTCTGGTCCGATACAAAGGGCCGTGTCCGACTCCCGCACGAGCGAAGCCATGCCTTCATGATGGAACTCCACGCCGAATCTTCCCTGTAGATACAAGGGATCCACAATGCCATCCTCATCTTTCGTTACCTGTACGATGACCGTCATTTCGTTGAGACCGCTGTGCAGCAACTCCGTAATCTCACAAGCAATGTTATTGTGGTCGGTTATTTCGATTGGATCGAATTGTTCCTTTTCAAGTGGTTGCCCATTAATCTCCATGGACCAACTGCCCGAGATCGCCGCTCTATCCATAAATAACAAACATGCAGGCAATGCCGTTCTTAGCTCAAATGTAGTCGTATATCGACATTCGATGGGATAGGCTAAGGATGCTTTTTTCGGTGTGCCAAATACCTGATTAAACTGGACTGACAGATGCTGCTGCTCCGATAATTCTGCCGCCTGATCAATAAACGGTTTTACAGCTACATGCTGGCTTTCCAGAATCACACCATTAACATTGGAAGCCTGAAGATGGAATTGTCCCATTCGCAAAATGTTAGGCTGCACCGTTTCGAGTCGCCATGGCCCTTCCGAAGGGGCCATGATCTTACAGGCTTGATTAGCTCCTGCCAATACATCCGTTACGAACGCCGAACCCGTTTTGTCTGCTACATCCACCTTCGTTGTTAATGCCTCTTCCTTCGCAGGTTGTAAAGTAAGACGAACAGCATGCGCTTCATAAGGCGCCAGTGTTAGTGAAATGCACCATTCCCCACCACTACTCGTATACGGCAATGTCTGAAGCTGCCCTGTCTCCAGATCAAGTCGTTCTGCCACCAGACAAGCGCCCTCTGTCAGATCCGCTCCTTCCCACAGCTGTCTGGCGACCAGCTTCAATTGACCCTTCAGGTCCTGACCCTCCTGATTGGTCAAAAAAACCATGTGCTCTCCAGCCGACAATTGACGGGTGTGCATCAGCAGGGAGGCACTTTCCTCCTCCATGATCCAGCAGATGGGTTCCGGCAATACCTGATCGAGCAGGAGAGAGATTAGCTCCAGCGAAAAGTCATCTCCTTGTCCTGTTCCTGCGGGTAGAAAATAAGCACTCCCCTCACCCTGATGCCACATGGTTTCACGGTTATCGTGATCTGTTGTCACGCTACGGCCCCAGTACACCTCTTGCGGCTGCTCGCCCGCACCAAAGAACTGGGCAGCTTCATCTCCCTCTGGACTTCCCTGTTGAATTGCGATATGCGGAGGCATCCCAACAGAGATGACAGTTCCTCCCTGCCGAACAAATCGCTTCACCTGTTCCCAGGCCACGGCCTCCAGATTCAGCATCGGTGGCAGAATTAATACGTCATAACGGGCAACGCCGATCTGAATGATACCATCCGTTAAGTCAGCTTCCGCCAACAATTCGGGATCAAGGTGATCATAGTCACGTCTGTTTTCGAGCAGATGTGTCGTGATCCTCATCCAGTCCTTCGTCAGGCGCTCCAGTTGCACCCGTTCTGATTCGTCCTCGCCGCTATACTCAAATCCATGCAGCGGATTACCCATCAGACTCCAGAATGTCGTCGTTGGGTCAAGCACGGCAATACGAATGTCTGCTGTTCCGGTGCTCATGAGATAGCTCAACCGTCCGGTGTAATCCCCTAACTGCCGGAAATGCTTCCAGTAGGGATTCTGCAAAAATTGAGACGGTGGTGCGTCATGCTTCGCAAGCCCACCAATCGTATAGAAAAAGGCGTGAAAGTTATAGAAATTAGTGCCCATGGCGGCCATTCGATCAATCATCCATTTCGCATCCTGTAGCGTCATCGACCAGCCTACACTATGAAAACATTCAATCAGATTGCGGCTTCGGCCCAATTGCCGGGCAAGCGAACTGACCATCTTGGGATTGTCACGCATCTTTTGACCATATCGTTCCAGAATCCACGATAAGGATCGTCCAATTTTCTCATGGGCCGAATCACCACCTGGCATATGACTGAACAACTGGGTGGTCATCCGTACGCCAGGCACCTCTGCCGCGTACTGGATTCCTGCTTCCTCACACCAATCATGCACCTGTTTGTGATAGGACTCCCTGAGAAGCAGGTGCAGTGACTGGTAATAGTCATACCGAATACGATGCGCGTCCGGAACATCACCATATAACAGCGCCGGTAGCGAATCGATCAGACTATAACCACAACGCTCGCTGAAATAACGGGGAAGCTGTTGCGACCAGGGGATACGACCCAGCGGTGCAATCTCATCCGAGAACATGCCTTTGATTACGCTTTCAAATTGATCTCCAACCGCTGACTTATAACGCTCATGTGTCAGTTCAATAAATCTACTCATCGCTTCCTTGTGGCAAGGATCAACAAAGTTGCCGTAATATTTGAAATCATCGATCTCCATTTCTTGAAATATAATCAACTCCCAATCACCCGGGGGAACATCCCACAACAAGCGGAACGCTGTTCGGTAGGTGAAGAACCGCTTGCGGTTATACGATGTGAGTCCGGTCTCCTGATACACCTGATCGGTCTGGATATTACCGATTTTGCTGCGCAAGTCAATGGATTCATGCCACAACCGTTTGCCCTGTGCATCCTTGGGAATCGCCTTGGCAACCAAGACTCGTCCCCACGGCAACTCCAGATCCACAGCTTCTCCCCCCTGAACCACCAACTGATGATGCACGAGCTGTCGCTGCTTCGCTTCAGGAAAATCAAGGGTCACTTCCCCACCAGCCATCCCGCTTGGATATGGATATTCGTCATATAACCATACCTGCATGCCATGGTCGGCAGCTGCCTGCACTGCAACCCGCACCTTATCGAACCATGCTTCAGAGAGATAGGGAATCTGTAGTCCCTGACGCGGACAGATGAAGAATCCACCTACACCTTGCGCCGCCATCTCAGCCACTTGCCGCTTAACCTGTTCTTCTTCCATATCCCCGTTCCAGAACCAAAAGGGATGGACCCTGTACTGCGCCTCGGGATTTTCAAAAGCATCCCCGTTCCACATGTTGCCTTCCTCCCTGCCTGTTCAAGAGTGTATGATATCCAGCTTTACCAATAACGTTCATTTCAGTTCAAATAGGTTTTTTTTGATTTGATTATACATCAAAAACCATATTCAGGAAGTCATAATTTCCAGAAAGTTGGATGAAATTTGGTTCATGGATCAAGCCATCACAGCGATAAGAAAAGCCCGGCTATTTCCGTTACGCTGAAAGTACGGCTACCGGGCTTTGGCTTATACGACTACTTCAGTGCAGCGTACAGTTCATTAACTTCTTTGACATAATCGTCTCCGCCGTTATTCTTCCACAGGGCAACAGCATCTTCGAATCCTTTCTCATCAATCTGACCTACGATATATTTGATCCGCGCATCGTTAATGATATTGTCCAGCTGCGGTCCTTTCTGAGCGTAAACATCAGAGATCAGCGGTTCGCCAGGATTGGCAATGACAATCTCTTCGTTGGCTTTCTGCACCTGTGCAACCTTTTCACGGACAGGTGTCTGTTGGACACGAAGCGTTCTGTCTTCAGGCACAAACATCAAAATCTGATTTAAACCCTGCAGGTCACGCAGTGCCAGCTTGTCAGTGCTCGGTATGATGTAGTCTTCTTTTTGCTCGTATTGCTTGCCTTCCAGTCCGTTGTACAACAATGCCTGCAATTCCGGTTCATTCAGCTGATCCAGAAAGCTCAGTACCTTCTTCAGGTCTTCTTCCGTTTTGACACTGCTTTTGGAGATCGCAATCAGGCCGGAGTAGCCAGACGTTGGCATATCACGCAATCCCTTTGGACCTTCCATCGCTTGCAGCACATCCACACGTCCTGTCGCATTTGGGTCTTTATCGAGTATTTTCTGATCCATCCGCTGTGCATTATCTGCTACATCCACCATGACACCGGCTTGCCCATTCACAAATGGATCAGGCAGTTTCGTTGCATCCATCACGGCAAAGTCCTTGTTGACCAGACCCTCACTATAAATTTGCCGGAAAAATTTCAGGGCTTCCATGTATTCTGGTGTCTCATGCGCCGGGATCAGACCTCCACTGCCATCATCTCCCCACTTGTTGGGTGCACCAAACCATACCTGCATGTTATCCCACGGGCCCGTGAATTTGCTGGCAACCAGACCGTACGTATCATCCTTGCCGTTACCGTCTGGATCATCCTTCGTGAACGCTTTCAACACATTGTAAAATTCATCAATCGTCTTCGGCTCTTCCAGCCCCATATTCTCCAGCCAATCTTTGCGGATTGTAACCCCGTTACGTCCCAGGGCCCGTGCCCGGTAGATCCCATAGGTTTTGCCATCGATGGATGCATTGTTGGTGATGATTTCATTCAGTTGACTCAGATTCGGATAATCTTTCAGATAAGGACCAAGCTCCCAGAATGCTCCGGTTCGGGCCGCATTAATGAAACTTGGAGACTTCCCTAACACCACCATAATCTGAGGTAGCTTTCCCGAGGCCAGTGTGATGTTGAATTTGTCTTCATACGAGCTGCTTGGCACCCACTGCAGGTTCACATCCACCTTGGTCAGTTCTTCAAGCTTCTGGATGACAGGGCTGTTCTCCGGCGGATTCTCCGCTTCGAAGTTCGGAAGCATAATGGTAATTTCGTCGGTTCCACCGGCAGCGCTCCCTGAACCTGTTTTATCCGTGGAGCATGCTCCCAGAATTGTACTCAATACGAGTGACGCAGAGAGTAACAGTGCACCTTTTTTGAATCCCGTTTTTTGTCCCATACGTTCTCCCCCTTGGCTTTAGCCTTTGATTGAACCTAACATGACACCTTTGGCAAAATGCTTCTGCAAAAACGGATACACCAGCAAAATCGGAATGGTACCTACAACGATCACCGCCATTTTGATTGACTGCTCTGGTGGCTGTACAAAATTGGGGTCCATGTTCGCCATATCGCCGACACTGGCTTGCGAAAGTAACACGATCTGTCTCAGCATGACTTGTAACGGCCATTTGTCACTGTCGGAAATGTACAGGAGTGCCGAGAAAAAATTGTTCCAGTGGCCTACGGCGTAGAACAAAGCAAACGTGGCAATGACCGGTTTGGATAAAGGCAGAACGATTCGCCACAGCACCCCGAGATCTGAACAGCCGTCGATGCGGGCCGCTTCCTCCAGCCCGGGCGGCATTTGCTGAAAAAAGTTTTTGACAACTATTAAGTTAAAAGCGCTGATCGCGCCAGGAAGCATAAGGGCCCAGTAAGAATCGAGCAGTCCCAATCCACGAATGACGAGATACGTTGGAATCATGCCACCACCAAATAACATCGAGAAAATCACCATGTTCATCATGACGTTACGGCCCCAGAAGTCACTTCTGGATAGTGGATAGGCCATCGTTAGTGTGAAGAACAGATTGACCAGTGTACCTGCCACCGTGATGAAAATGGAAACACCAATGCTGCGAAAGATCGTGGACGAGGAGAAAATATACTCATACGCGCTGAAGGAAAACACCTTCGGAATGAGAAAAAAACTGCGTTCGGTGATCTCGGCTTCCGTTGCGAAAGAATTCCCTATAATATACAGGAACGGAAGGACGGTTAATATGCCCAGAATCCCCAGCATGACGTAATTGAAGATATCAAATACCTTGCCGGCAGGGCTGTTGTATAGACGGCTGTTCATGGGCGCTCCTCCTTAATAAATTCCGGGATGGCCGAATTTTTTCGCAAGTTTATTACTGCCAAGCACCAGAATAATCCCCACCACAGACTTGAATAGTCCCACAGCGGTACTGTAACTGAATGCACCTTGTGTAATCCCTACCGTGTACACATACGTATCAAATACGTCCGCCACATCCCGGTTGAGGGAGTTGGTCATCAGATAGATCTGCTCAAATCCGGTATCGAGGAAGTTCCCCAGTCTGAGAATGAGCAAAATGACTATAGTCGTACGAATGGCTGGAAGTGTGATATGCCACATCCGCCGTAATCGTCCAGCGCCATCCACAATGGAGGCTTCATATTGTTCCGTATCGACACCTGCGAGGGCTGCCAAGAAAATGATTGTGCCCCAACCCAT
Source organism: Paenibacillus sp. FSL M7-1414 (assembly GCF_038003195.1). Classification (NCBI taxonomy): domain Bacteria; kingdom Bacillati; phylum Bacillota; class Bacilli; order Caryophanales; family Paenibacillaceae; genus Paenibacillus; species Paenibacillus sp. FSL M7-1414. The sequence continues at coordinate 5,553,800 of NZ_JBBOOS010000001.1, forward strand.
CTCCTTCCACATCATCTGAACAATAATGAGCGGACGGAACGAACCCGGACTGGAGAGTACATCAATGGGCTTGCCTGTAATCCAGGCGATCAGGTCGTATAACACTCCGCCCTGCGGGGTCAGGAACACGTACGTGATACTGGCGATAATAACCATCGATACAAAATGGGGTACATAGACCAGCGTTTGAATCGTTCTTTTGAAGAAAGCGACCCGAATTTCATTTAATAACAAAGCGATAATGATTGGTGCCGGGAAAAAGAAGATGAGATCATACAGGGCAAGGACCAGCGTATTACGTAATAGTCGGAAGAAGTCCGGATTGGAGAAAAAGTTCGTAAAGTTCTCTAACCCCACCCAGTTACTCTCCCGGATGCCCAGGAAAGGCTGGTAGTCCTGAAAGGCAATGATGATCCCCCACATGGGCAAGTATTTAAAGATGACAAAGTACAAAAAGCCGGGAAGCACAAGCACATATAACCACTTGTTTCGTTTGATCTGCCTTTTCCAATTGGACTCTTGTTTTAATGGTCTTGTTGCCATATCCGCTTGAGCAGTTGCAGTGCCGTTGGTATTCCAGTCCGTCTTCCCGTTCATCATGTCTCCCCTCCCTCAACGATGTAAGCGTTATCAATTAACCTGTTATTCAGACTATACAGACGCCTGGTTTCCGGCAACCTTCATTTTTTGCATTGCTACAACATGATGGCCGAAAAGCCCGCTATAACGCCATTTTCACAAGAAATTGCACATAACGTAGCGGGTAGAATTGCACATTTTTGCGGGTTTATCCTTCTTTGTATCACGGTAAAAAAAAGAAAAAACCGGCATCCGCTAAAGCCGAATGCCGGTCTGAAATGACAAAGATATAAACGGTTATTGTCCAAACCATTGATCGCGATACTGACTCGGGGTAACTCCCTCCTGTTTCTTGAAGATCCGATTAAAATAACTGTGCTGATATCCTACAGCCGCCGCAACATCATTAATTTTCATCGTTGTCTCCCGTAACAACTGCTTCGCCGCATCCATTCTCACACGTGTCAGATAATCAATAAAATTGATACCCGATACCTGTTTGAATGCCTTGCTCAGTGCATAAGGTGTCATCTGCTCCTCGTCAGCACAGTTTTCCAACGAAATGTCGCTGCGGTAATGTGTATCGATGTACAACATCGTTCGTTCCACCACCAGTTTCTGCGGTTCCTGCGATCGTACCTCAACCTCTTGTATATAAGGTATGAATACCTCATTCATCATCCATTGTCTCATCTGTATAGGTTCACGAATACCGGATAAGCGCTCATACATGTTGCTACCACCAAACAGCTTATAAGGTGTGACACCCGTTTGCAGCATCATGTGCTGAATGCTACCGAGCAATTGAAGCATCATCTGTTGCACCTGAAATTCGGTACTGCCCGTCCGCGTAATTTCACTCATAAATTGTTCCAGCACACGTTCCGCCTCGGCTTGTTTGCCCAGCCTGAGCGCCTGTAACAACTCCCGTTCCAGCCCAAGCGGATAGGAAGCTGCTTCATTTTTGCTGAAACACGCCTCATCCTCCAGATCGAGAATCTGACTTCCTTCCTCCACACTGCGATAAGCCACGGCCTGTTCCATCTCGACGAATCGTCCGGGCAGTTCCTGTAGTGAAGCTGCCGGGCGACTGACCATCAAGGTCACCTTCATTTTGAGCGTACGTCCAATGACCTCCACCAGTTCCCGTCCCCATAACAGCGCTTGTGACTTCACAGGTTCGTCCTGGGGAGCGATCACAAGCATGGCGGAAGACAGGTCATGAAAGTTCATGACACTGATCTGCCTGAAATAATTTTTCGCAACTTCCTGTGTAATATTCACTGCTGCAAAGGTGACTAATCCCGTGTCCTGGCTTCCAAATCTGCCTTGCAGCTGCTCGTACCCCGTAAAATACATCTGCACCAACAAAAACTGCTGGCCCTCCAACTCAAATCCCAGATGACGCATCCGCTGCTGAAGATCCTGCTCGTTATAGGCATATAGATGCCCCTGCACAAGTTGTAAGACAAAACTGTCGCGCAGATGGGGAAGTTGCTCCTGCAATTGGCGATGTGCCGTGACATTGCGGGAGGTCAGTTCGTTCCACTGTTGCTCCAGCAGCTTAAACTCGTCCAGCTTGGCATCCGTTAGTGTTGTTTCGTTTCTGCCAGGCGTAAGAAGATGCAGCATCCGTGCTACAGGCGAATAGATGCGGCGGGAAGCAAACCAGGATAACAACAATCCCAGGATGAGACTGCCTGCACTCGCAATGACGATGATTTTGGATACCAGTTTGACTGGCGAAGTGACTGAGGTCAAAGGTGCTGCGGAGACGTAAGTCCAGTCTGAATCGATCCGGCTCAATGAACCGTATGAGACAGAATAGGTCTGATCCTCATATCGGAACAGGAATGAGCGGCTGCCCGCATGCAGGGCTACTTCTTCTTTTAGCTGCTGCTCAAAAGCAGAAGTCTCTCCCGCCGTTCCCGGATTACCGGTAACCAGTGTGTTTCCTTCCTGATCCATAAGGAACGTTAAACCTTCGTCATACGGAGTAAGCGTTTTCAATAAACTGGCGACTTTCTCGTTATCCAGCGTGATGATCAGTGCACCAAACGGATTAATGCTCTCCCCCGGTATCTTATGTACTAGAACCAGTGCATTGCCTGCATCCGTATGCAGTGGACTATCGTTGGTCGAAGGTTCGGTATCTCTGTTGATGCTGGAAACCCAATCTGTCCAGTACACGTGGTTACCCATGGAAAGATATCGATCATAGGCTTGTACTTTCGCTTCATCGTTCAATTCGGTATAATCCCGATTAAACAAGATTGGCTTCGGTTCCTGCAAATACAGCTGTGCTGACTTGATCAGTGGATGAGAACCTTGTAATACGTATAAGGTAGTCACAATCTCCTGCGTTTCATTGAAATAATATACAAAATCCAACGTTCGCAGTGCATTGCCAAACCTCGGTTCAAAAGCCCAATGGGATAAGTTCATCTCCAGATAAGCCAGCTGGTCATCCACATTACGTGCCCGGTTCTCGATCTGGTTCTGGTGCATTTGATTGAACTCGGTTTCCATCCGGCCAACAACCTGTTGATACATGACGATACCTGTGATTAGTCCGGGAATGCTGGCAATGAGTAAAATAAGCATGAGGCTGTTTCGATAAAATCGTCCTTTATGCCTCCCAGCCTTCAAATCGGATAACCGCTTGAATCTGCCAAATATTCGATCGCTCCTAGTCGATTCCATCGCTGCTCACCTGCCTGCTTGCATCGAGTCTGACTGTCATGGAAACTTCCTCAACTCCCCTGAGAATATATGGATGAAATCCTTTTCTTGTATTATACGCACAATCTTCAGGTGAATGAAACGATCTGTAACCGATCATTTTTTTAACCAATGTTTTATTAACATGACAAAATGGATTACAATGAGATATAGCAAACATGAAGGAGGCCTTTTTAATGAAAGAACAGACTTATTTTGAACAAAATAGAGAAAAACACCTGGCAGAACTGAATGAATGGTTGTCCATTCCAAGTATCTCTGCCATTTCAGAGCATAAAGAGGATATTAATCGTGCAGCACAATGGGCAGCAGATGCGCTCACACGTGCAGGTATGGAAAACGTAGAGGTGATTCAAACGGCTGGACATCCGATTGTCTATGCAGATCACCTGCATGCACCCGGCAAACCAACGGCTCTGATCTATGGACACTATGATGTACAACCTGTTGATCCGCTTAACCTGTGGGAGACACCTCCTTTTGAACCTACCGTTCGTGATGGCAAGCTGTATGCCCGTGGTGCAACGGATGACAAAGGACAGATCTTCCTACATATCAAGGCAGTTGAAGCCATTCTCGCCGAAAACAAAGAACTGCCAGTTAATATCAAGTTCTGTATCGAAGGCGAAGAGGAAATCTCCAGCCCGAACTTGCCCATCTATCTGAATGAACATACAGACAAGCTGCGTGCAGACATGGTACTGATCTCGGATACATCTCTGCTTGAAAAAGGTAAACCGGCGATCTCCACTGGCCTGCGCGGCCTTTGCTCGCTTCACGTAGATCTGAACACAGCCAATACCGACTTGCACTCCGGTTCATTTGGTGGTGGTGTACCTAACGCACTGCACGCACTCGTATCCCTGCTCGCTTCGTTGCATGATGAGCAAGGTCGTGTGAGTGTAGACGGTTTCTACGACGGCGTTCTGCCACTGTCTCCTGAGATGAGAGAAGAATTTGTAAAACAAGGCTTCAATGAAGAACAGCTTCGTCAAGACCTTGGGCTGGAGCAATTGTACGGCGAAGAAGGTTACTCGTTCGTGGAACGTGTTGGCGCTCGTCCAACATTGGAACTGAACGGCGTATGGGGTGGTTTCCAAGGCGAAGGCAGCAAAACGGTTATTCCGAAGGAAGCTCATGCCAAAATTACATGCCGCCTTGTTGCGGATCAAGATCCACAGCATGTATTGGATCGTATCGAAGCACATCTACGCGCTCACGTTCAACCGGGTGCAACGCTGCATGTGAAACAGATCGAGAAAGCTTTTGCTTTCAACACTGATCCTTCGAATCCAATTCTGCAAAAAGCGGCAGATGCGTATGAGCACGTGTATGGCGTTCGTGCCCTCTTTACCAAAGATGGTGGCTCCATTCCGATTGTTGAGAAGCTCTCACGTGTACTCGAAATCCCTGCTGTTATGATGGGCTTTGGCTTGCCGGATGAGAACCTGCATGCACCGAACGAGCATTTCAACCTGGAGAACTTTGATAAAGGGTTGTTGACGATTGTTCAGTTCTTGAAGAGTTTGTAAACACTCTTACACGGAGGTCACTACGCGGGGAGAATAAGCTTCCGATCGCTGTTATCCCCCGATTTCTTTGATCCCCTTTTCTAAAGGGAGAAATTCGGGTGATAAAGGCGAACGCTCCGCTTCTTCAGCTTTTTTCTCCCCACTCCGTTAACGTGTGAATTATTTACTCAACTTCATAGAGTAGGGCAGATAGATATTACAAAAACGGTGGCCTACAGGTCATCGTTTTTGTTTGAATCGAATTCGTCCCCTTCACTACGTTACAGCTTGTCTCAGACTGATTTTAGGATTGAGCCTACTTTACAAATGAAGGGTAATAGGTAGGTATATAAGTATATAAAAGGGGTGTGCCGTCCAAATTCATGACGGTACACCCCTTTTGTAATTGGTAGATCTAAATATATTCGTTTCATTGGCTCGATATTACTTTTTAACAAATCCGGCACTTGCTATTCGACGAAAATCCGCAGTTTTGACTCAATAACGAATCGTAGACGCTTTATTTCCTCGTTTTGCATGTCATGCATCAATTTTCTACAGGAATAACGTGGCTGAGGTTTGTTAGCCCTGTGACTAGAAGGAGAAACCCACTTTCGGGACATCCTCCAGATTCTACTCCGCTCATCCCCTTTATGTGCGGAATGTTGTGAACTTCAGCATGTGCACAAGCTTGGATAGATGTGCGATCTCCTGCTGGACTCCAGCGGTGTCCGTACCTGCCATTGCCTGGTTTGCTCGGAGCGTTCTGCGCGTGTTCAGCATACCTTCGATCAGTTTCATGACCGTGTTGCGTCCACGATGATCGACAATCATATACTTTTTGCGTGCATCCAGCTCTACCCATACGATGTTGCTGAATGATGTGAACAGATGCCTGCGGTACAGCTCCATATCGGTCTCATTGTAATGCTCGCCATAAAAGGCATAATATCCGTGTATGTGCAACTTCTCCGCCAGCACTGTGATGAACGGATCATGTTCGAGCATAGCGTTACGTTCCATGTTTCACGCCTCCGTTATGCGTGATCCGCAGATCCCGTCTTTTTGAGATCTATTTTAACATATTGTGCAAGGTGTTGCCTCTCCACAGATAAAAGCCAAGTTTTAACTCCGAAGGCTGATGCATCACAAAGGAGAGTTATTAGCACGAGACTTATTTTCTAAATCTAATATGACTCTCCTATCCGTCTGCCCTTCACCCACACACCCTCAATATCCAGCTCCGCATTCAGCAAAACGATATCTGCCTGCTTGCCTTGAGCCAAGGAACCTGTCCGGTGATCAATACCCAGCAGGCGTGCCGGGGTCAGACTTGCTGCACGTGATGCAGCGTTCAGACTCAAGCCCACTTCCTGTATCAGGTAACGGAAACCGCGAATCATTGTCAGTGTGCTTCCCGCCAGTGCGCCGCCGTCCTTCAGTCTGGCCTCGCCATGCTTCACAATTACGGGCAGGTCGCCGATTTTGTACTCCCCATCATCCAATCCCGTAGCAGACATGGCATCTGTAATCAACACGAGTTGATCATCATGTTGCTTCAGCTGAGCGAGGATCGAGATCGCCGCAGGGTGTACGTGAATACCATCGGCAATCACCTCAGCACTGATGCGCGGATCACTCAGCACGGCTCCGGCAGCCCCGGGTAGCCGATGATGCAACGGTGTCATGGCATTGAATGTATGTACCGCATGATGCAGTCCGGCTTCCACTGCCCGCTCCACCTCTTCATAGGTCGCATCTGTATGGCCGAGTGCCGCTGTAATCCGTTGTTCTCGCAGCCATGAAATGACTTCCAGCGCGCCTTCACGTTCCGGTGCCAACGTAACTTGACGGATCAGGCCAGGATATTGTTTCTCCCATGCTTCGAGCCAAGATACATCAGGCAGAATGATGTGTTCCGGATTTTGTGCGCCAGGCCATTTCGGACTAAAAAACGGACCTTCCAGGTGCACGCCCTCAAGCTGTGCATATGGCATTTCACTCGAACGGTAGCGGTCCACTTCAGCAAGTACGTTATCCAGTCGCTCTTTTGGAGCCGTCATGGAAGTCGCAAGCATCGCTGTTGTCCCCTGCGTACTATGGAAAGAAGTGATCTTGTCCAACACCTCCGGGCTTGCGTCCATAAAGTCTTCTCCATTCCCACCATGCACATGGATATCAATGAATCCAGGCACAATAAGGCCGCGTTCCGGTACAGACAGCGGCAAAGCCTCTCTTCGAATCTGTTCGGGCAGACCTTCAGGTAACCCAGCATAAAGGATTTCCCCATCCCTCCAAGCTAATACACCGTCTTCCAATATCTCATTTGAAAGGAGCAGCTTGCCCCGAAGAAGAGAAATATTTTCATCACGCTGGCTCCCAGGTTCATGGCTATTCGCTCCGGTCATCTCACCAGCCTCCCTGCTGCACGGTCCAGCAGTACCACCACATTTGGATGACATTGCAAAAGCGATGCAGGACAGGCCGTTGTGATTGGGCCCATAAAAGCTTCGCGAATAATCTCGGCTTTTTCCTCGCCACGGGCAATAAGCAGAATCTGTTTGGCTTTCAAAATGGTACCGACACCCATTGTAATCGCCTGAGCCGGAACTTCATCGATGCTGTCAAAGAAGCGCGCGTTTGCCTTTCGCGTCTCCTCTTTCAGATCCACGACATGCGTTCGTCCTGTAAGTTCAGTTCCCGGTTCATTGAAGCCAATATGACCATTATGTCCGATGCCCAGCAGTTGAAGATCTACCGGTCCACGATCGTCCAGCCGTTGTTCATAGGAATTACATTCCTGTTCCAGATCTGCAGCCTGACCATCAGGCACTTGCGTTCTAGTAATATCTATATCGATATGATTGAATAATTGTTCGTTCATGAAACTGCGGTAACTTTCGCGATGTTCTGTTGGAAGTCCAACATACTCATCGAGATTAAAAGAAGAAGCCTGTGAAAAGCTGACAAGCCCCTTCTGATACAACGTGATAAGCTGTTTATATATGCCTACAGGAGAACTTCCTGTCGCAAGCCCCAATACAGCCCGTGGCTTGGTCTGCAACAAGCTGGCAATGAGGCCAGCACCTGTGGCGTTCAAATCTTCTTCATTTTCAAAAATGCGTATATTCATCTTCATCTGTCAGGCACCTCCGTTGTGTTGGACTCGATAAGATTGCACATTGTGATAGGATTGTTCCAGTCTGGGGATAAAACGGTCGAAGTCGGCACTTACCATGCCTGTGAACAAAATATCGACCACATGCAGCAGTGCAATACGTGAAGCCATATCTCCACGCCTCATGCCTTCTTCCAGAGAAGAGGTGAATAGTGGGATATCCGATACCGTTGCAAGCGTGTTGCTGCCATAGGAAGTCAGTGAAATCGTAGAAGCTCCAGCCTGTTTGGCACAATGCAGGGCATCGATGGTCTCTGGTGTTTCGCCTGAATAGGATACGGCCATCGCCACATCTCCCTCTGCGAGCGAAGATGCGGATGTAATCTGCATGTGTGAGTCGGAGAAAGCCGTACAGCTCTTGCCGATCCGCACCAGTTTCTGATAGAAATCCTGTGTAACGATCGAAGAGGTAGCCACACCGTACAGATCGATGCGGCGAGCCTGGCACAATAATTGAACGGCTTGCTCCAATCTGCCCAAATCCAGCAAACGGGTGGTATCTGCAATAGACGCAAGGTGGTTGGCTTCGATAGCTTCAACAATTTTGGATAGGGAATTGCCCGCTACAATATCCTGATACGCCGTTTCATCAGATGCGTGGGACAATTCTGCGGCGAGTTTCATTTTGAAATCGGGGAAGCCTTTAAAATGAAACGACTTGCAAAAGCGGGTTACCGTCGCCGCACTTGTGCCACTCTGCTCTGCCAGATGACTAATCGTCCAGCCGGGAATGTCCGATGGAGATTGCATAATGACTTCGGCAATACGTCGCTCCTGAGACGGAAGGTTATTCAGTTCTTGCTGCAACGCACGTAATATGGCTGCCATGAGGACCTCACTTTATGAAAATTATTTTTATTTATTTTTAATAAATTAAGAAAATCATTTTTATAACTTCATTTTAATCAAGACGATCTTGCAAATCAAGAGGAATTTAACATGACTTTTGCAATTATGCTGAGCGTGTGTATAGAGCCTCACCTGCTTGATACGCATAGTGGATGTTCTTTATATTGAGAATCGAGAGGGGTGCAATTCTAATGAATCGAAGACAACGGGAAAAGCTCATTCCTTCCATCTGGATTATGGCTTCCAAACAAACAGAAGGACACGCCTATTATGCCCTCTATGCTATCGACTGGAAACGCGGAGGTCGGTTGAGTTGGGAAGGTTGGAATCACCTTGAAGATCTGCTGCATTTTCATATTCCGATCAAACGAAAAGCCGGAGGAAGGAAATCCGCTTCCCAGCCTGCCGCAAAAATTGCGAAAAGAGCACTCCATCTTCATCTGAACGAAGCACAATTTGAGGAATTGGAGCAGCTCTTTTATCAGCCATTTTCGAAGAAAAAATGGAGGACGTTCCTTCAAATGAATAGGAATCAATAAGTGTATGGATTCGGTTGTTTCATTTTTTCACGCTAAAACAAAAAAGCCTCTTCCTTCTTTAGTTTAGTTAAAGAATAGGAAAGACTTTCGCGGTACTAAGATTCAATTCGTTTTAATGCAATTTCCATTCAACTAAACGCTCAACTCAAGTTAACTCGGTCTAATTCATGTCATCATATCGTTTTAAGAATTTGCTGGCTAAGCCGGGTACAGTCATTTGATGGACCGATTGATTTTCAATTTCCTCCGCCAGATCATCATCTGTGAGAGAAACGAAAAACGTAATGTCTGCTTTGGTTTGTCCATATCGGGCGAAAACGTCATCTGCTGTCTCATTCACAACTTTGGCGATGATTCGAATGATCTCATCCTTATACTTCTGGACATCTTCTGTTGCATACAACAATCGACTGATGTGGTTAAAGTGTGTATCCTCGCCATATTGATATTCGGAGCAGCCCCATCTGTAATAGATCTCGTCCTCCTCACTATCACATAGCCCTTGCTCTTTCATACTCACAATATGCCTAGCCAGGGATTCCTCTGTATTTACCGCCATGAACAGCGTTACCCAATCACTGTCTGTTCCAAAGGCACAAGCATATACTTTCTCGTGCTCTACCTTAGCCAGCGTTTGTTCCAGATCAGGAAGAAACCCCGCTCGAAATTGATTTTCAAATTCACTTAAAAAGTGGTCCACACAGCTCATCCTTTCATTTTCAATGCAGTTTAAGATTCAAATGTCTTTTCAAACCATTGATTCGGGCCGAAACGGTTAACGAGATATTCATATCCCCGCCCTGTTGCTATGTAGGTCTCTCGATAACTACAAGGTACCACATAATCGCAATTAACATGCTTACTTCCTACACCCTTAAACGACTATGCTATAATAAAAATACGACTAACCAAGTGAGGTGACACCGATGAAATGGGGAGAGATTATTGAATTACACCCAGATCGTTTTGTGCTTGTGGAAGCAATCAAGGCAAGCTCCAGCAACCGTGTCCGTCAACTAGAGGATATAGCTGTTATTCAAAACTATGATAATCCTCAAGAAGCCTGGAGCGGTTACAAAGAACTGCACAAGCTCCATCCGACACGCGAGTTATATGTCTTTCATACGAGCAGAAGCGATGTTGAGGTTGTAGAAGAATTTTTTTCAGGAGTGCGGCAACGAACATGAAACTACAACTACAGCAAGGCTTACCTATCGTATCCTTGACCATAAGCCATAATGAACAAACTATCATTTTGCATAATATTTTATTTGATACAGGCTGTGCAGCAACTGTGTTTGATACCGATGCATTAGCTGCAGTAGGTATACAGATTGATTTTATTAATGGACGAGCTAAGCGAATGTATGGGGTAGGTGGAACGAGCGAAATCTGCTATGAACAGCACATTCCCAATCTTCATATTGAGCATATTGCTTTGACTGATTTTCCAATTCAACTTGGTTCAATTCAAGAACCTTATGGTTTTGACGGAATCATTGGCATTGATTTTATGATGAGAGCCTCATGCAAAGTCGACTTTGAATTAATGGATGTTCAATTTTCAACATAAGCCATGTAATGATAACCTTTGGATGGTTGCGTTGCGTGGCTTATTTTTATACACCATGGATGGGTGACTTAATCCCTGAACAGCGGATCATCTGATGTAATAAACTATAAATCAGCAGCAAAAAAGCCTTGCCCCATTCTTCTTGACAAAGAATAGAGAAAGGCTTTCATGCTGCTACTTAATCCTAACTGTAATTCGCAACTAAATCTTCAGTTCTCCAAGCTTAATCAGCTCGACAACTGCCTGCGAACGACCCTTAACATTGAGTTTCTGCATCACATTCGAAATATGGTTACGCACCGTTTTCTCGCTGATGAATAACTGCCCTGCGATGTCACGCGTTGTTTTGTCTTGAACCAGTAATTCGAATACTTCGCGTTCACGGTGGGTCAACAAAAATTTGCTTTTATGATCGATACCCTTCAATGTTCACCCCTCCTTGCTCGGGTTGTGTTGGTGTAACAAGGTTAAGGGGATACAGTCAACTCATCTTATGTCAGGTCAAGGGCGTTGGTTCAGTTTTATAAGAAAAATGGGCAGTAGACATGTGATTCATTGTCCAAAGAGAACGTATTCAATTGTCTATGTATTGGATCATGTAAAACAAACATGCCCCTGCAACAGATGTTACCATCTGCGCAAAGGCACACTTGTTCATCTGTCTTCAGAACTACCGATTCATTCGATTCATGACACCACCGTTGTGATTACGGTTCATCAGGCCATCGTCAAGGATGCCATCACGGTTATTCGTATCTGTTCCGTTCGTTGGGAAAATGCGCTCTACCATCGATTGGAACGTATCGATCATACCACTAACGGGCTTACCGTTACGAATATCTGTGGCATAGTTCTCGACATGCTCCACAAAATCAGGATTGGCTGATACATATACATTCTCGATATTTGGTGCAAACTGTTTGATTTTTGCTGAAATCTTACCCTTAATCTCAGCTGATGTGTTATCGTCCGTGCTATCTACACGTTGTCCTTCACTTTTCATACCATAATGCCCATCGTCTGTCCCACGTGCTTTGCCGCTGTTTGTCAGACCACGCATCATGCCAACGGCGCCTGTGCCCATGGTTCCATAGATGCTGCGGTCATTCCCCATATGGCTGCGATCCGTTGCCGAATTTGTGTTCAGTCCTGGAGCAATTCCACTAGTGCTGTACGGAGACATTGTGCCCGTACCACCATTCACACGCATACCACCCATATCGTGATTCATGTTGCCTCCACGCATGGTATCACTGGCATGATTACGCATCGTTCCATTCAGCATGCTCGTACGACCATTGGACTTGCTCTCCAACTTGCCTGCATGACCATCTGCCAAACGAACAGCCACATAAGCATTACGATCCGTTAACATGACACGGGCGGATTTTACTTCCTTCATCTCCGTGATGCGTTTTGCCAGCTCTTCACTGGATTTCAGGTCAGTGACATTATGCATGCGATAACTTTTCGCACGGATGCCATCCATTCCATTTGTTTCCACACCATAACGGTTAATGCCGTTGGCTTGCTGACGAACACTTTGCGTATGCATGTTGTTGGTATCCCGATTCGTGCCACAACCTGTCAAACCGGCCATTACAAAGATTGCAGTAGATAATGATAACGTAATAGCTGTTGCCTTTTTGACTGCTGGCATGTACTCATCCTCCAATGTATGTTGGTTTTGGTCACAAAGATAGGATGCGCTTCTGTACACACCGATATGCTGAAAGGATATGGTACCTTACCCTGTAGATTCAGGTATTCTGGTTTTGGTCTTTGGGCTTTGCTTATCGATCTTTGGTTTTGATCTGTGGACCGTGAGATTCTTCGCTATATAAAATAAAAAAACAGTGCTGCTAGTTCGCAGCACTGCCTGGAAATAATATTTGCATCTCAACGCAACAATATCACTTATCTTCCGCCCCGCTCAATTCCCGTCTGTTGATGAGGATGTCGTTGCGTCATTTGTAGAACTCGATGATTCTTCCGAAGAAGTTGTGGATGCTTTAATGGTATCCGGGAATTTCTCGGCTTCCGTTAGACTTGTCGTATCCATGCCATATGCCCATTGACCATCCGGCGTAATAACCCAGATCTGATCCGATTCGGATGGCACCGTAAGTCCCCGATACACATCTCGAACTTGTTGCCCATTGACCGTCTGTTCAACAGACAGGGTGAATCGTGGAACCGAATTCTTCAGCTCAGACGCTTTACGCACATCATCTGCTGTCGACAAGTTTTTGATTTTGCCGATAAGAGATACGGCATCTGTGGCTTCAATCGTTTTTCCATTCAGTGTCCAGGTCTGTTCTGCCGCATCGTTCTCCAATGTCGTTTTTAACATCCAGGTAGCTGCCTCACCCTCCCACTCCAGAGACCCAACATTTGTCTCATCCATATTGAAAGGTGTAGTGTCCAACAAATCACGACGAGACAAAGCTATGCTGGTAATCGCCTCTGTCTGCACGGCAACCACAGGGCCCGAATCAACACGCACATAACGTGCATCATCTGCTGGAAGCTGGCCACCAATAGCCAGTTTGATCTCCCGATTATCTTTGAGTTTGATATCCATACGTCTAGCATCTGTTCCTAATCCGTACTTATTCAGATCCTTCGGCGCTTCTTCCACCACCAGTTCCTGATTTGCATCACTCAGAGCATCCAGCCAGCTGCTTACACTGTAACCGTTCAGAGGATAGGCTTTTGGCTCAACCATCTGCCATACGCCATTTTCAAGCGTTAAAGTCGAAGTTGCTGCTACATCGGATGTCTCCTCCGTTGTGTCATGTATTGTAATAGATTGAACATCCCCGGATTGAATACCAAGCAACTTGGCTTGAACCGCTTCTTCTTCCCGAAAATAATTTTGACTGGCCGCGTACACCCAGCCCACAATTAGTACGATGACCACCAGAATCGTTGGGACCCATTTTCTCATACTCGTCTGCGCCTCCACCATAAGATTACACCAATGATAACAAAGATGAGTGGGAATGCTACAATAGCCACGAAGAAAATCGTTCTGGCCTGTTCGCCATTCAGGTATGCCATCTCATACCCGGCTTGCACCCGTGGACGAATCGTCAATCCATTTTCTTTCTCACTCAAATAGTTTACCGTATTCAAAATAAAGTCCCGATTGCCACCATTCGCAATTTCCGAATCCTGCATGAAAATGGACGAACCCAGAATAACTGCCTTCGGTTTACCATCCGTCGTATCGGCTGCATATCCTAATTCAACGGGTCCCTGAATGTCCTCTTCGGCATCATTGGTTGTTTCATTCTGCAATAAACCGCCGATATTTGTCTCCCCATAACTGTCATTCGAAGAATGAATTAACGGTGAAAGGGTATATTTATCCTGTTCTTTGCTGGCCAACGCAATCGACAACGACAACATCGGATACAATTGGCTCGCAGCGAGTTTGTCCGTAATTGCATGTGTACCATACTCCGGCACCACCCAGAGTGGCCCCATCGTACTGGCTTGCTGGTTATCCACCATGACTGCATGCTCATCAACGACGCCATAGTCAGCCATGAGGGCATCGATGTTTTTCCAACTGGATTTCATATCTTCTACAAATCCGAGGGATAATAACAACTTGCCTCCATTACTCAGATAGGTGCGAATGGCTTTCATCTCCGTATCACTGAGATCACGTTGTGGACCAATAATGGCGAGCACATCTGCATCTTCCGGAACCTTACCAGCTTGATTCAGCTGCAACTCTTCCGTCTGCACATTATTTTGTTCCAAGGAGGATTGCAGCGTAGTCATCTGAGCGAGACTCAGCTCTTCATGTCCAGTCAAAAACACCATTTTGTGCATCTCCGTGGATGACATATTCATGAGCGCCTGCGTAAGTTTTTCCTCACCTGTGAACTGATATGATCCGTCACTGCCGTCACCTGTCGCGGTGAACAAACTGGCGATATCAATCACTTTGTGTTGATCTCCCTGCTCCAGCACAATGGAGCTGCCTGTTATGCCATATTTGGATGCAAGCGCAGGTTCCTGCGTCAAATTATATTGTTTTATTTTCAGCTTGCTGTTACGTTTCGTGTATTCCTCGACCATATCCGTCACCTCACGGTTCAGGACGGTGTTGTTGGCATTTTCGACCGTTAACACCAGAATGTTGACGTCATCCTTCACATTTTTGATCGCAGTAAGGGACTGGTCAGATAACGTGTATTGTTTGTTCGAGGTCAGATCCAGCTGGAAGCCGCCAAGTGAATTCAGGAACAGTGTTAGCAAAATAAAGATGCCAATCACCGCTACGGACAGCACGGTACTGTTGGTATGACTTAACCATTTTTTCATCTTCTCACCTCCACCGCTTCCGTTCCACAATTTGAATGCTTAACAGCAGAAACACACCCGAAAGGGTGACATAATACAAGATATCCGGCCCACTAAGCACACCTTTCATGAAGCTGTCGAACCGGTTAGTCAGGGCAAACGGGTCCAGCCACTGTTGCAAAGCAGAACCTGTATTGCCTGCGAATGAATCAAGCATCCACAAAACGAGCAAAATAATAAAACCCGCCACCGCAGACACCATCTGATGCTGGGATAATGTAGAAGCAAACAGTCCAATCGCCATCATGCTTCCGCCCAGGAAAAATAACCCCAGCGCAGACATCCATACCGTCGTCATATCCAATGTCCCGTAGAACGACATGATGAAAGGGTACACCAGACTGCACAGGATGAGCACAACCAGAATGGCCAGAGAAGCAAGATATTTGCCAAAAATAATTTCTGTTACACGTGCCGGAGAAGTCAGCAACAATTCATCCGTTCCCTGTCTGAATTCCTCTGCAACCAGTCGCATCGTTAACAATGGCACGACAAACAGCAGCATGGACAACGTATCGCCCAACACGAGACGATAATCGACAATACTTGGCTGGTAATATACAAAGCTTGAATAGAACAGCAGACTGGTCATCAGTACATATACGGCAAAAGCAAAATAAGACGTTGGTGACAGAAAATAAGCTTGCAGCTCTTTATTACATACCGCCATCATTCGTCTCATTTGGAGTCCTCCCCTTTGCGAGCTTGGGGCGAAGCATCGGCTGATGTACCAACTGATGTTCCCGATATACTCGACGAGTCGATGTCCGAAGTTACGTCCTGATCCATCTCTGCCCCAACAACCTTATCCACATCTGCCGAAATCGCGTCCGTGTCTGTTGCCTCGGTTGTGGTCAGCTTCAGGAAGATTTGCTCCAGGCTCAGGTTCTCCTTCTTCATCTCCAGTATCGGTAATCCTGCACCTGACAGAAGGTAGAACAGCTCCTCCCGGAAATCTTCCGAGTTTTCTCCAGTAAGCAGCATTTTAACCGTATTCGCCGAATCTGAATTAAGTGAAGTATCATTGGCGGTATTCGTATCCGATGCTTGAATGACTTCACTCCGTACCTTCTCCCATGGTGTCAGCACATTATGTAATTGCTCCGCAGTGGCCTTCACTTCTATCGATACCTTGAACTGATCCCCCATTGCTGATCCGAAATGCTGAGGTGAACCATCCAGCACGAGCTGTCCCTGATTGATGATCAACATTCGATTACAGAGCGTGCTCACTTCAGGCAAAATATGCGTACTGAGCAGCACCGTATGGTTCTCGCCCAGTTCTCGAATCAGATCTCTGATCTCGATAATCTGATTTGGATCAAGGCCCGATGTGGGCTCATCCAGAACCAGCAGATCCGGCTTGTGAATAATGGCTCCTGCCAGCCCAAGGCGTTGTTTGTATCCTTTGGATAACCCACGTACCATTTGCCTTTCCCGACCCTGAAGTCCCAGTCTGCTAACCATCTCACTGACCCGCAGCTTAACCTCACGTGCCGGGACATCTCGCAAATTGGCTACGAATTTAAGATAGGACTGCACCGTCATATCCGGATAGAGTGGTGGCGTTTCAGGCAGATACCCAATTTTGGAACGAACACGCTGACCCTGCTCATGCACCGATACTCCATCCACCATAATGGAACCCGCGGATGGATGCACATAACCCGTAATCATACGCATCGTTGTTGTTTTTCCGGCACCATTGGGTCCGAGAAAGCCAACAATCTCACCACGTTCCATGGTGAAATCCAGTTGATGTACGCCGCGTTGCCCTTCGTAAACTTTGCTGACCTGTTTCACTTCGAGCACATCATTCATCCTTTCCCGTTAAAATACCCGTGCAGCATCGTTCGTTATATAAATTCAACTGAAAATATTTACACTTGCACTCCGATGGCAGAATAACCTTCCGATCACTGTTATCCCCAGATTTTTTTGATTCCTTCATTCAGAAGGAAAAATCCGCTGATAAAGGTGACCGCTTCGCTTCTTCAAGTTATTTCTGCCCTCTCCGTTATCGTGTAAATGTTACGTTGAACTTATGTAATAGATGATGGGCACGGGAAGTTCCTTGTATATTACGGGAGCTATCCTAGCCTCAGCTTAATGACACTTAAAAGACAGCTTAAAAATATATGTCCAAAATGTGAACATTTTGACCAACACCCACACCCTGCGCTTAAAGCCAACGTAACATAGAGTACAGGAGAATGTGCTCCTGACCAAAAGTCAGAGGGTGAATCGTGTGAAAGTATTATTCACGTTTTATGTTCCGAGCGGTGGCGTGGATACGTTAAATCGACTGCGCACCGCTGTTCTGAAACGCCATGGCATTGAAGCGCACCTATTGTATCTCAGCACAGGCTCGGGATTGCAGAACAACAGTGATACACCTATTTTCACCGCGTCCAGTGACGAGGATATCCATCATATCATCCATACTCATCATTATGATGCCATCATTGCCACTTCAGACATCGCTATGCCCGGCCGCTTGAGAGGACTTGGTTATACCGGACGAATTATTTTTGAAGCGCAGGGACTCGGAGCACGCGATCAAGCTCTGGAAACGATACAGATGGGTGTCCCATACCTCCAAGCTCATTGTGATGCTGCCGTTATACCTCCCACAGACCACCTGCTGGATATGTTCATTCATATCTGTCCTTGGCTTCATCGGTTTGTTATTCCCAATATGCTGGATACAGACACCTTCGCACCAATCTTGGTGGATACCCCACCCTATCCGGTGCTGGCTTGGGTAGGACGACTTGAACACAACAAAAATTGGCGTGAATATCTAATCATATCGAGTGAAATCGTCAAAAAAAATCCGGAAGCCAGACTATGGTTATTCCACGATCCAACTTTGGCTAATCCAGAAGATGAAGTCATGTTCCGGCACATGCTGGCAGAATACGGGCTTGAGGATCGAATTGGCATTTTTATCAATGTTCCTCATTCTCAGATGCCTGCATATTATTCCATGATTGCCGCTTCAGGGGGCATCATGTTATCCACTTCCCTGCTTGAAGGATTCGGTTATGCCGTCGCTGAAGCCATCTCTTGTGGCTGCCCGGTGCTCAGCACGGATTCGGATGGTGTGCGTTCATTTATCACACATAATAAGACTGGTAAGTTTTATCCAATTGGAAATGTAGAGGCCGCTGTAGCCGAAGCAAGGGACCTCATGAATAACAAGAAACTGCGTGAGTATATTCGCATTCAGGGCAGACAGCATATGAGCTTGTCTTTTTCACCAGATCGATATGCCATTTCTTTCCGTGAAATGATGACAGCACTGCGAATTTTCCATTGAGCATAGCAAAAAAGGCAGTTCAGCAAAATTTCTCTGAACTGCCTTAGTATGGTTTTTATGGTTTTTATAAAATCTTAGTGTCCCATCATCATCGCGGGATCAGGCTTGTCGCCATTTTGAAGTTCTTCTTCCGGCATCGGCTTAGGTTTGCGCAGAATCAGACTGAGCAAACATCCGAACAATGCAATACAAGCGGCCAGGAAAAACGTATCATTGAAACCAGCCACCAAACCATGAACGATAGCGGTCGGCTCTGTACTCGTTGTATTGTCTGCGATTCTTGAAGTAAGGAAGCCTGTAAGCCCTGCAACCGCAAAGGACACGACCACTTGCTGTGCAGCCGCCGTGAGCGGTGTCACCCGTCCAACCAACTTACGCGGAGCAGCATTTAATACATGCGTATTGAGTGGCATCATGGACAAGCCCATACCCAGACCCATCATGACCAGAGCCGTTATAATCAGGCCAAGACCTGTCTCTGCCGTAATGGAGGACAGAATAAACAATGCTCCCGAAATAATACCCAGACCCACGAAGGCCAGAGGTCTAGCACCGATTTTATCAAACAATCGACCACCAAGCGGCATACCCACTCCGGAAGCCAATGCCTGTGGCAGTAGAATCAATCCTGTTTCCAGTGCAGTGTAACCTTTGATCTGCTGCAAATAAAGCGGGATCAGGATCATCGCACCGAACAGCGCCACTTGTGACACCCATGCGAGAATAATTCCCCGTGAGAAATCAGATGATTTGAATACCCGGAGTTCGAGCAATGGATTTTGATGACGAAGCTCCACAATAATGAACAAAATGAGCGCTACACCACCCACAATGACACCCGTCAAAGTTGTTGCAGACGTCCAGCTCGTTCCGCCCTCACTCACACCGTAAGCCAGCATCGAGAACGCAATTGGCGCCAGAATCATGCCGAGCAGATCCAGTGCAGGTGTGCGTCCACGATCTGTATCCGGCAAAAACTTGATACATAGAATGAAAGCTGCAATACCAATGGGCAAGTTAATCAGGAAGATCCAGTGCCAGCTCAGTGATTCAATAAACCACCCGGACAACACCGGACCCAATGCGGGGGCAAGCAACATCGGAATTCCCAGCATCCCCATGATGGAACCTCTTCGCTCAGGCGGAGCCAGACGAAAGACCATCGCCATACCAATAGGAGCAACCATGCCTCCACCAAGGCCTTGAATGATACGGTAAATGATTAATTGCTCAGGTGATTGAGCGATCGAGCATAATACAGAACCCAAGGTAAACATGGCAATCGTGAACAGAAATACTCTTTTGGCACCAAAACGGTCCGTTAACCAGCCTGCCAGTGGAATAACCGCAGACAAAGCCAGGGTATAACCCGTAACCGTCCATTGGATGGTCTTCAGGTCGGTCTCGAAATATTGAACCAGATTCGGAATGGCCACGTTCACCACCGTGCTGTCCAGTATAACCATAATCATTCCGACGATAATTGCCAGGAGTGGCAGTATAATGGCTTTAAGCGAAAACTCTGCCGGCTCCTGGGGTACTGCTGTTTGTTCTTTCACGTTCTCCACACTCTTTTCCAGCCAGTAGATCGCAGGCTTAGCCATGCGTCTCACTCAGCCTATATTGACGACTAATTTCAAACTATCGTTTTAAACTTTCGTTTAATACTGATCTAATTCTAATGAAAATACCTTTGCTGTCAAGCTATTTTTTCAGACAATTCTACTATGGATGCACCACAAAAAATGGAACAGGCACCTTCCCTGCTCCACACGTTGGTTAATCATGATTATGCAATGATGTCCATATCAATCTGCAAGCTTCATCATCTGATATTCTGACAGTATGCCCAATGTCTGACCGTGAATACTTCTGCAATATATTCGAATAACCAGATGCTTCGGTGAAGAACTGTTGCTGATGATCCTCAGTTCATAAGGCTCGGATGACACATCCAGATTATGAATGACCTGATTACCGCCCGCTCCCCCCGAATTTGACGTTAGGTGAAAAAGGTGTCGATACAGTTCTCCGTGAATACTGGCTCCACCAACAAATACATCCGTCCCTTCCTCGCCGCCCACATAGGCCAACTCCACATCCATGTACTTGACGGGAACAAATGTCTGTAACAGATTCTCATGAATCTCAAGTAAATATACCGCCACTGTAGATCCCTCCTTCGGAGCACACGAACCTTCCTGTACATAGGATATGCTTCCTCTCGTCCATTGCCATTTGCATTCACCCATTTTCGACCAATTACACGGAAATGCCCGACCTTCCGGTCCTCTTTTTTCATAGAATAAAAGGATAGAAGCTCGGCCGGTGCAGGCCGTGACAAGGAGGTAGCTATGAAAGTTCTGCTCGTTACGTATTGGGAGCTTACACATATGGGAGGCATATGGACATATGTTAAACAACTGGCCGACAGGTTAATCGCACTTGGTGTAGAGGTTGATATCATGGGCACAAATGGTGCCAATAACGAAGTATATGTTCGTAATCTGAACCGCGCTTTCTCCAAGGATAAGGTGTGGCCCATGCTGCAAGCCAAACTCAATCCGACTGATCTGCCACAATTCACTGCCGATCCTCTTCTCGCTTATTATGAACTGAATAGATATGCCTTCGAGATGGCAGCCGCTTATCTGGGGGTGGACCACTATGACGTTATTCATGCGCAAGATCCGGTAGCTGCCGTAGCCATAAAACGCATCTTGAACCGCAATATCCCACTGGTTACAAGCTATCATGGCGCTCTTGCACGCGAAGCCTTTTACGATGCTCAAAATTCCAACCCACAACTTACTCTCCCTTCATATTTGCAATCCAAGCGTGGACGTTATTTTCTCTCATTGGAAGAACGTAGTGCAGCACAGTCCGAGCTCATTCTCGTGTCAAGCCACTGGATCAAGAGTACGCTTACAGAGCTTGCCGTTCCTGAATCAAAGTTCAGACAGATTCCCTATGCTGTAGATCTCCCAGCCTACCGTGCCTCAGCAGCTGTAAAGTTCCGCCAGCGACCACCTGCGGGCAAGAAAGTCATTGCCTTTACCGGACGACTTGAATACATCAAGGGCGTTCATGTGTTAATCAAGGCCTTAGCCAGTCTGAAAAATAAACGTTCCGATTGGGTCTGCTGGATCGCAGGAGAAGGCAATCTAACTGATGAATTGCGGTCACAGGCCGCGTCAACGGGTATTGGAGCCGATGTTGTGTTCTGGGGCAAGCTGGACAATATTCCTTCCTTCCTGCGCCATGCAGATATCTATGTCCAGCCCAGTCTGCAGGACACCCAGCCGTTCTCCGTTACCGAAGCGCAACTGGCGGGTGTACCTGTTATCGTCAGTGGTACAGCCGGCATGCCTGAGATGGTTGACCCTGGACGCACAGGATGGGTTGTTCCTCCGCAGGATGTCGACTCGCTCCGTGAACTGTTGGATGCACTACTTGAGGATGATGTTACCCGGAGAACAGTGGGTGCGGCGGCGAAAGCCTGGGCTGAACAACATCGTTCACTGGAAGTGATGGGATTGCGTACATTTCAAGTCTACCAAGAAGCCATCTACAGAGGAGGACATTCGATATGACGTTACTTGTACCAAGTGATCTATACAATCGCTGGTTTTCGACTCCAGTTTCCACACCTCACATCAACGTGGATTACGCTGTAATGAATGAATTGATGAAGAAGCTGCCTAAAGGATATGTATTTCCCGATCCTGCATCCATGGTGATCATGAATTCAAAAGATTGAGTTGTCCAATGATATGCCGTCTTTATATAACATGCCGAAATATCAAACAAGGGGTGTCCCATCTGTCATATGAATGACTGAGGACACCCCCTTCTCGTTTCAAATGTTTTCTAACGGACCGAGAACACGCTATTCCAGATCTCTCTAATCTGTCGCCAACTTGGAATACATATTCAGATCACTGAACGTTTCGCCTGCCCTCTCGTATGCTCTGAGGGTGCCTTCGTATGTGAAATTGAGCTTTTGTAATAGCTTGATAGAATTCACATTATCGGGGTCAACCTTTGCTTCCATTCGATTCAGCTTCATGGTCGAGAATGCATGAACTAACAAAGAAGAGATCGCTTCCGTAGCATATCCTTTCCCCCAGTGTGATCTGGCAATGTCATACCCAATTTCTGCTTTGAGATTGTCAAAATCCAGTGCATTATAACCACATGAACCTATGATTTCGTTGGACTCTTGCACAAGGATAGAGAACCGAATGGCCTTGTTTTCCTGAGCAAGATCATTCAGAAGATTAATCATGGCTATAGCTTGATTTTCATCCGTAAAATGAGTGATATTCATAAATCTAGTTACATCCGGATCAGACCAAATTTTAAACAAGCTGGCCGCATCCGATACGTTCATTTTTCGCAAATATAACCGTTCTGTGTATAACTCTGTAATCAATACTCTTACCTCCATTAGTTTATTAATAGTTGGGTTTAAGATATTGATATCTGCGCATAGTCCAGTCCCTTCCGTGTATGAATCATTTCATTATACAGAGACTTCAGCAATCGATCACCCTTTGTGTCCACGTATCTGTCCATAAAGCAAAAAAAGAGCTTCCACTTATAACACTTAAAAAGTGTTTCATAAGGGTGCTCTCCTGTCCATTTAACACCTATTCCATTCAGCCATCGTTGCCAAATCCATCTACTTCCAGTACCCGCCAACCTGAAGTAAGTTAAACAGAATAGGCCGATGCTTCTCTTGAACTTTTTCCATCTCGGCAACCAGTGCCTTGAAGTGACGTTTGGTTCCCATTGACTCATGCAATCGGTAACACATCAGAGGTTCATTGTAGTAGAACAGCTCATACATTGGAAACAGCCTCATCCACATCTCATAGTCATGGGTGTAGCGAAAATCAGTGTCGAACAGTCCAAACCGCTCAAATGCTTCCATCTCTAACATGACAGTACAGCCGTTGATTGGACAACCTTCCAGCAGTACCTGCAACATCTCCAGACGACTGCCCACTTCCGGATGCACCGTATCCAACCATTCACTCTTCTCATTCACATAATGGTAGGCACCATGGCAGAATGAAGCCTTGACCTCGCGCATAAACGTCAGTTGTTTCTCCACCCGGTCCAGCAGCATCACATCATCTGAGCTGAGCCAGACAAAGTAATCCCCTGTTGCATGTTTGATGCCCTCATTCAATGCTGTCGCGGTTCCACCGTTTTCTTTGCGAATATAGCGGATGGAATCCATGAATGGCTGTAGCCGCTCCACGTGCTCGGTTGACCCATCATCCACCACGATGACTTCGATATGCGGATACGTCTGGTGAATGGCACTGTGAACAGCCTGCTCGATATAAGCACAATTGTAAAAAGGAATGACGATCGATACTTTTGGCTCCATTCGGGCCTTCCCCTCCTCTTACTATCTTAGGTAAAATGCTGCGCAAAGAGGGCGTTAATCAGCCATCTTTTGGCTTTCTTAACTGCCCTCCCTACGCTACCCGCCAAGCGTCGCTATTCGCTGCAACAGCGGTTCCCGATATCTGGACCATACCATGGATGCCTCTCTGCCGATGACATCCGCATGACGTACCGATCCCATTCCACCATGCCACCGATAGGCAGTAAGCGGTTCATTCAGGTATGGGAACCGATGACCGTTCAGTACAATACGCATCCAGAGATCCAGATCATGGGTGTAGGGAAGAAGTTCATCGAACAGCCCCACTCCACTAAAGAGATCCTTGCGAATCATGACCGTGCAGCCATTCACTGGATTGCCGTTAACAAACCGTCGTAGTAAATCCATATCCGACATCGGTTCAGGCCCACCATGCATTTTGGTAACTGCCGAATGCTCGTTGATATAATGAAAGTTCGTATGGGAGACGAGCACATTCTCACGCTGCATAAACTCCAGCTGATAACGAATTTTATCCGGGTACAGATAATCATCCGAACTGAGCCAGGCTACATAATCACCAGAGGCATGGCGGATGCCATGATTAAGTGCCGAAGCCGTCCCGCCATTGCTTTTGCCAAGCACATTAATATAAGGAAGATAGGGTTGAAGCAACTCTGCATGCCGGGTTGAACCGTCATTCACAACAACGATCTCCACATCGGGATACGTCTGGTTCAGCGCACTCTGAATCGCCTGAGGCACATAAGGGCAGTTATAGAATGGAATGACAATGGATACTCTCGGATTCAACTTGTCGTCCTCCCTTGCTGGACACGAACATCACTCAGGATATCCTGAAGTGATGTGGCAAATGGAATCATCGGCTGCCAGCCAAGCTTGCGCAGCAGTGATAATTCCTCCTGTTTCCCCGAACCATCCGGACCAGAAGATGCCCCATCCCAGCGAACAGGAACTTCCGCTTCTGTCATGGACAACAGCAGATCTGCAATTTCACCAAGACTGCGCTCGACTCCAGACACCACCGGATATACTGTACCGCTGGACCCGTGTACCAGGAGGGTCGCATACGCTCTGACGGCATCCCGCACATCCAGAAAGTCACGGGTATTGTCCCGTCCGGACAGACGGAATGCCTCGGTTTTGCCCGCCTGCTCACAGGCAACAACATGGCGTGCAAGCAGTGAACAGATGCCTGTGGAAGGACCCGCACCAATCAGATTGCCTGGCTCCGCCAGCATGATCTGTTGTCCGAAGAGCGACATCCACGACAAGGACACCATCTCTTCCAGCGCTTTACTGAGACTGTATGGATGCGGAGGCTGGGGAATCCGGCCAGGTTCCGGCGTATATTTTAACCTCGATCCTACAATAACGGTTCGTGCTGTCGGACAACTGCGAAGCGCATCCAGCAGATACAGCACGGCCATCACATTCGTCTCCAGGACCAGTAGCGGATCAGACCATGAATCAGGCACTGAATTTTTGCCAGCGAGATGCAGCACATAGTCGGGCTGCACCTCGCCGATCAGATGACGCACTTGCTGTTTATCGTTCAGATCACAGACATGGACTTGTGCACCTTTACCGAATGAATACACATCCGGCCTCCGGACTACCGCTGCAACCACTGCACCCGCTTCCCTAAAATAAGATACGGCATGTCGCCCGGTAAAACCGGAGGCGCCTGTAATCAGCACTTTCTTGCCTCTCAGCTCTGCTCCATCCATAATGCCAACTCCTTCAGCATTGTAGAATAATCCGGCAGGTCTGTCTTCACATCCTCGCGAGTGGACACCAGCGTACGGTCCTGCACTACACTGTCATCACGCACAATCGTCACATCCTGCTTATCCCAGGTCTGCTTGAACAATACAAGCAGGTCATGCTTGCTGACAGGTGCCGGATGAGCTAAGTGGATCAGACCACTAACCGATGAGGCCAGGTAATGGTCTACCCATTTGGCCAGCTCAAGTGTGGTCACACCGTTCCAGAATACGCGGGTATACCCCCCGACTTCACCTGTGCTGGACATAAACCATTGCATCAGACCAATGCCGCCCTGGCGAATCTCGGGTCCAATGATGGACGTACGGATCGTTAGATGACCTTCATCCTGAACTTCGCCAAGTGCTTTGGTGATGGCGTAAGCTGAAGTCCCATCCGTAACATCATCTTCCCGATATGCTCCCCGTTCTCCACTGAACACACAGTCCGTGCTGATATGAATCAGGCGTGCACCAATCGTATCTGCAACCCGCCGCAGACGATGTGGCAGGAAACCGTTAATATGATATGCAGTAATTTTGTCCTCATCTGCGAAGTTGTTCAACACACCTACAGCATTAATAATCACATCCGGGTGCACAGCTTCTACCAATCGATCAACCATGAAGCTGTCGTTCACATCCAGGAGCAGACCATTGGGGTCCGTTACATCCCGAGATGTGTAGAAGACGCTGTGTACACCTTGACGGCGGAAATAGTCGACCAGAATATGGCCGGCCATTCCGTTTCCACCAAGTATCAGCAGTTTCATGACAAGAATCCTCCGCGTTTCAGAATTTCACGAATCTCCTCTTTGGTCATGAGTTGGTGTTCAGAACTGAAACTGTTAAAGGAGACCGGGGGACAATTGGTATAATGTTCACGCAGGCCCGGTATGCCCAGGGTAGGAAGAATTACCAGGTACTGCTCATCGTAGACAACGGTGGTCATGCTCTCGAATTCACTCATCAATATTTCATGGATTTTCTCCCCTGGACGAATGCCACGTTCCACAATGCTCACATCCTCCACACCGGAATCCTCAATCAGTACTTCCGCGAGATCAACGATTTTGCAGGTAGGCATCGTCATGACAAAGATCTCTCCACCGACACTTTCCACCGAAGCTTTGAACAGTAAGGTAATTGCATCCTTCAGCGTAAGAAAGAATCGAGTCATACTCATATCCGTGATGGAGACCTGCCCTTTCTGGCGGATCTGATTCTTGAACAGATGTACCACACTGCCGTTTGTTCCCAGTACATTTCCACCCCGTACCGTAACAAACTTGGTATCGCTGTGTAACAAATTTGCATATACAATTAATTTCTCGCCGATCGCTTTTGTCATGCCATAGAAGTTGGACGGATTGGCAGCTTTGTCAGTCGAGATATAGATTACTTTTTCCACCTTGTTCTCAATAGCAGCCTCAATTACGTTTTGTGTACCAATCACGTTGGTTTTGAGTGCTTCGTACGGTTGGTCTTCACACACCGGAACATGCTTGAGCGCAGCCAGATGAAATACATAGTCCACATGCTGGCAAGCCGCCGTCAAAGCGTCCTTGTCACGAATATCTCCAATCCGGAAATGAAGACGCGGGTCTTCAAATTCACGACTCATAGCCACTTGGCTAGACTCGTTCCGGGAATATACAATAATTTCTTTGGGCTGCTGGGGCAGTAGTTGAGCCACAAGTTCATAACCCCATGATCCCGTACCACCAGTCACGAGTATACGCTTATTTTCAAACATGCATTTTCCCTCCAAGCAGAAATTTAACCACTTTACTGGATACATCTGTGGCTTTGTAACCTTGCGGGCAATCCCAGTCGCTAGACATCTTTGTCATGACTTTCACGCAATCAGCGATGCGCGCGGCATCCAGACCGGAGACTACATTACTGCCGCAATCGACCGTTTCCGGCCGCTCGGTAGTTCGACGCATCGTTACGGTCGGCACGCCCATAATGCAACACTCCTCCTGCACGGTACCGCTATCCGTAAGTGCACAGCGTGCATGACGTTCAAGCATTACAAAGTCGAAGAATCCAAACGGCTCATGAAACTCCACCAGCGGGTTCATTTCCAGATGCAGATGCTCCGCAATCCGGATCGCTGTACGCGGATGAATACTGCAGATCACACGCAAACCGTGTTCCTCTGCGACCTGGTTCAGTCCTTTCATAATCTCCAGCAAATGAGGGGCATGATCCACATTCTCAGCTCGATGGGCAGTAACCAGGAAGTATTGCCCAGACTTCAGCTTGAGCTTCTTCAATATTTTGCTGGAACTTACTTGCGCGTCGTAGTGCTGCATGACTTCATAGATGGGATTGCCCGTTAGCACGATGCGCCTGCTTGGTACCCCTTCGCTGACCAAATGTTTCTTGCTCTGTTCCGTGTAAGGCATATTAACGGTGGAGATGGCATCAATAACCTTACGATTTTTCTCCTCAGGCACATCCAGGTCAAAGCAACGATTGCCTGCTTCCATATGAATAACAGGAACACCCATGCGCTCAGCCAATACTGCACATAATGCGCTATTGGTATCGCCAAGCAGCAGCAATTTATCAGGCTTTTCCTGCAATATCAGATCTTCCATCTGCGTAAACATCGAGGATAGCTGTCGTCCCAGAGTGGCCGCTTCATCCTGAAGAACGTAATCCGGTGCGCGCAGGCCCATTTCCTTGAAAAAGAGACCGCTGAGACTTTCCGTGAAGTTCTGTCCCGTATGCACCAGAATATGTTTGGACGCGTACTGGTCCAGCTTGGAGATGATCAGGCTGAGCCGTATGATCTCAGGTCTCGTACCCAGCACCGTCATGATCTTCATCGTAATCCCTGCCTTCATCTTGTATTGGAACCCTTGCGCCCTGCTCGGCTACGTCCCGCTTTGGCAGATTTGCGTCTGCGACTAGCCGATTTCCCCATATGTGGACGCGGTCCCTTGGTTGTACGGGTTCTCCCCTTACGTCTGCCAGTTCCGGAAGTACGTTTCAGCCCCTCACGGTCTCGGCGAGAATGAGGTGCAAGTGGCTTGCGACGACGTTTCCGCGTTTTGCCCCTCTGTTGAATCGGCTTTGCAGCCGGGACAGTACCTGAGGCAACAGGAGCATCGTGACCCAATGCGATTGGAGGTAATGAGGAATGTGGCAACGCCTGTATAACGGTCAGTGGGAATAATAGTGCCCGAACCGTGGTCGGCTCCAGAACCAGTACAGTGCGTAGTCCTCCCTCCCCATGGGTATACACAGGTCCGTTGGGAGGTTGGATATAAGCAAACCATCCGGGAAAACGCAATAACCACTGTGTCACCATCGTATGCAGTTTCGTTCGGTAGGTTTCAACGCCGTAGAGCCTTTCCGCTTCTGTCCGATTACGCCACCCCGTATTCGAGGCCAGCTCTGCATCATTCAGCAAGGTTGTTGCCAAGGTGACAAGCGCTTCGGTATCACCCGGTGGGGCCAGAAATGCATCACTGCCTACGGATTCCATTAATTCCTTCAGTCCACCCTGAGCAAAAGCGATGACCGGTTTGGCAAAATAGAGACCCTCAAGTGCGGTCATGCCAAATCCTTCTTTGACCATGCTTGGGATGACCAGGATATCCATCGCGGTATATGCCAGAGATACGTTCTCTTCAAATGTGGTGAAGGTAAACCGGCGTGAATACCCGGATTTTTTCACCCGTGATACACACTCGTCGTAATACTTTTTATCCGATGCTGCCCCGATAATCCAGAAGCGACAGCGCGAATGTGTTTCACAGATCCTCAAGGCCATATCCACAAAAGGTTTCAACCCTTTGGCATCATATATAAATGAAGAAATATAACCGATACAGGTCTGCGATGATTTGAAACCCAGCTCCTTACGCTTGCGTTCGCGCAGATGAACCCAGCGGTCCGGTGCTGGTAAAGCAGGTTCCCAAGTTGGGGATATGATGGTCACTTTGTCATCCATGCCGGCTTCCTGGAAAGGGGCTACCGCTGTCTCGGATATACCGATAATCCAATCCGCGTAACGGCCAATCATTTGGACCGCCTCGGTTGTATGTTCATTCGTATGAATGATCTCGGTAATCTTCCAGATGACTGGAATCTGAAGGGACTTTGCCGCTACAGCCGGCATCACATTAACGCAGGTGTTTGTTAACACTATATCGGGAGCAGTCTCCCGTATTAGGGAGACTGCTTCCTGATACGCTGGTGTATGACGAAGATGCTCCGCATCATCTGCAATACCCAGGTAAGGTGTGTACACACCGTGAAGCATCGGCAGAGTGCATATTTTGACCTGAATGCCGAATCTCCGCGCAAGCCCCGCAAGCTTCCCCTCTTGAGGGGCTACGAGCACACATTCAAAGATCGTACCGATCTCTCTCATAAAATGAAGCAGCAGCTTCTCGGCACCTGTAATGCTGCGAGTATTGCACACATGTGAAAATAACATCATCTTTGGTTTCGTTGCCATGGCCGCACGGACCCTGTACACGATTATCCGATACAGGGTACTGTGCACACCTCCTCCCGGCCAGAATTAAGGGAATATGATGGTTAACATTTCATTAATTCTTTTGCCATACGTGTGGTCTTTCAGTGTACGTTCAAGTCCACGAAGTGCAATCTCACGGCGTTCCTTTTCATGAGTAAGATAATATTCCACTTTGTCGAGTAACTCCTGCGGCGAGGAATATGTCTCAATCTCCACACCCGGTTTGTAGAAGCGCGCAATGTCATCCCGGGCGTCGGTCAGCTGCAGCGTCGTGGACGCGGCAATCTCAAACGTTCTCGGGTTTGGTGAAGCTGGCGCAATTTTGAGGTGATTATTATTGACGGAATCATCTTCGTGGGATCGATGCAGGTTGATGACAATTTTGGTGCCATTGTACACATCATTGGTCTCCGGCGGACTCATCCAGCGACCGAGTTCAATCTTCTCGCCATAGGTAGTATAGTCAGGCAGGCGATCCCACCAGATTCCGTTAAATACCGTATTGTGTGACATCAACTGAGGCATGATCGGATTGAAGAAGTATACCCGGTTCCAGTAGGCCGAGCCGATAAAGCTGACATCCCGTTTTAATGGGGAAGGAGTGGTAATCGGAAAGTAATGATTAGTGAATGCGGCAAAAGGGAGGTAGTGAACTGACGCGCAGCCAATTTGTCGATATAGATCGATACAGTTCAGTTCCAACGTGAAGACATGGTCAAAATGTGTCACAATATCCAGCGTCATATCTGTATAGTACGGGTCATCCGTGAGCCAGATCGCCGTCTGAATACCCGCTTGGCGAATCGCATCGATATGCTCGATGGGGATATCCATTCCATCCAGCACAAGCACAAGATCAGGACGCGTCTGCAGTGCAATCTCAGAAACCGGTTGACGCGGATCAGAGAGGGTTACTTGAGCTACCATACCCTGTAGCGTGGCCATAATGGCCTCATCCAACGGGGAGTAAGGGAAGCCTTTACCCGAGGATACATACAGCACGTGAAGCTGTCGGAAAGGCAACGGTTCCTGTGCACAATTCACAATATAGTTGGCGCGACCGCGCAGATATCCTTCTTCCTTACCTGCGTCATATCCGGCATGTTGCCCATTTTTGCGTGCTTGATCAGCCAGGCTCAGTACGGGTGCATGAACCTTTTTGGTTTTACGGTGTTTGAGAGACATACCGCCACTCCTTTATTTTTTGGGATAGGGTTCTCGTTGGTGCTGCACTTCAGATGGAATTACAAATGTTCCAGCAACTGACCGATCCGACGAGTGAATGTATGCTGGTTCATCGTGGTGAGAAGTCCACGCCACGCCATCGCCTGTCGTTCTTCTTCATGCTTCAGATAATAGTGGATTTTGCGCTGAAGTTCTGCTGCGTTGGTGAACGTCTCGATGTCATATCCCGGCTTAAAATAACGGGGTAAATCTGCACGTGCATCCGTAATCTGCATTGTGCCGCATGCGCTGATCTCATACGTGCGTGGATTAATCGAGTGACCTTCAAGATGATGTGTATTGCGATTGTCTTCCCCATTCTCGCAAGTCCGGTGAATGTTAATGACAATCTTGGCGCCATTGTAATAATCTACTGTCTCTCCAGGAGCAATCCATCCTTCGTGGATGAAACGGCCTAGTACATCAAAGCGTGCCAACCGATTCCACTGGCTACCCGCAATGAATACCTTTTTGTCCGCAAGAAAAGGGGCCAGCTCATCAAACAAGGCAATCCGGTTCCAGAATCCGGTACCGATAAAACAAATGTCGTGCTGATGCTGCGGTGCCGCGCGCCGCGGTTGAAACATGCCTGGATTCACCGCGAGTGGCATATAGATAACCTGGTTCGCTCCATGTCCCAGATAGAAGGGCACCGCGGCCTCTTCATGCGTGAACACGATATCATAGTGCTGGCAAAGGGACGTTGTATCTTCGGTGAAATACGGATCATCCACAAACCACACGGCAGTTCGGATACCGAGTGCACGTATGCCATTCACCTGCTCTACATGATCTGCGGGAAATACATGCAGACCATTCATGACGAGCACAACATCGGGCCGATGCTGACTGGCTTCCTGCAACATCGCTGCTGGCGATCCAACAACGCATTCACGTACAGATTGCTGCAGAGCCAAGGTGACACCTTCATCGATGGCATCGAATCCTTGCGGGATATATAACACCTTCATGTCCCGCAGGGTCGGTTCAAACATCTGCACCCGCTCCATCATGGCTTGACAGCCGCCAAATCTGCGGCCTTCTGCATATCCGCCGCGGTAAGCCGTTTCCGCTTCGGTCAGCGGACGGTGCCTTCGTTTTGCCACATTATTCACCCTGTCTTCCTTCAGGAGATCTCACTTCCAGACTCTCCCCGAGATTGGTCTTCCCTCTAAAGGATATGCCTCGGGGTCAGATGCATCATGGACGGGTGTCCTGCAAGGCGCAAAATTGGCGCATGCCCTCCACATCCGCCTGTACGGGCATGTCCGCTTTTGCGGCGATGCAAATAGCCCGGAGGGATCTGTCCCCCCGGGCTAACTGTATACAGGTATCATTCCATGCAGGAATAATCCTATCTACTCGGTTACTGTGCTTTGTAAGCCAGCTGATGTCCGTCCTCGAATCCCTTGGCGAAACCCGCGTTGAATCCCTCGTTGTACGCCTCGTTGTATCCCTGGCTGTACGCACCGTCCGGGTTCGGATCGGTAGGGGTAGCCGGGACGACTGGTTGTACGGGCTTTGGACTCCGGTGCCGCCGTACCGCACGTTTCTTTTTTTTGAGCCACGCACTGCGTCCTTTAAGTGGGCGTTTGTGAAGAACACGTTTGGCTCTGAGCGCACGCAGTTTGCGAATTTTGCGCAGACGGGCTCCACGGATTAACAAAGCTCTTTTGGTTCTCAGTCGTATTTTCTTCTTCTTTAACATGTCAACATTCCTCCTGTATGTCCCGAACGATACGAATTGCACACCCGGGGTCTTTGAGCCACGGCAAGCCAGGCTCCCCATGCTGGATTCGGGCCAGCCTGATTCCCGTAACCATACGAGACATTTCTGCCTGATAGCGACTCAGCAAACGAATGTTTTCGGCCAGACTGCGGGCGGATACTTCCGAATGAGCGGTTACACTGGCTACACTGTCCAGAATGCGTGCCAGCGCCTGCTGACTGTGTGCAATGGATTCAATGAGCGCCAGTTTGGCTTCCTGCTCACGCCGCATCAGACTCATTTTCCCATGTCTCCCAGATCCATGCCGCCAAACATGCCACCGTCCATACCGCCGCCATCTTCGCTATCGTTCTGCACCATCACCGCTTTGAGATTGTTGCACAGTCCGGTCTCCATCCGGGTTAATCCTTCCAGCAATTCCACCAGCTGATCATGCATTTTGAGCGGCTCGCCTACCTGATCCCCATGCGTCAGAAAGGTATCCCCATTCAAATGATTCAGCGTCCAGTTCCGTACCTTCTCGGCCTCAATCGCTTTTGCCTCCAGGATCAGGGCAATATTCCACTGCATTTTGGCTGCTGCGTCCAGCATCAGAATGAGGCTCTGTTCTCTACTCATGTTCCTTCACCCGCCTTCCGGGCTTATTCTTCTTCTTGAACCGCGATCTCCCGCATGACTTGGGTCAGCGTTTCGGCTACAGCCTCTTCCAGATCTGCAAGGCCCCCCAAGTAAGAGATAATGCTTTTGTTGATTTGCCCAGAGCTATCCAGCAGACCGTCAACGCCATCCAACTCCGGTTCGATATCTGGCAAATGATTGATGATTTCAGACATGCGTACAGCGACTTGGCGTTTGGCATCCAGCACACGTGCGATCTGCTGGTGAGAGTGTGCAATATGTGTGATGATTTCATCGATTTTGCTCTGCATGGTCCTCCTCCTTACCGTCACGGCCTGCTTCACCCATAGAAAAACCCGGCCTATCAGCATTTGCCTGTTACAGCATATGCCGGGCCGGGATCGTCAGTTACTACAGCTTGCGCCTATATCGTCAGATGACATAACTCCAGTCGGAAGAATATCGACTGAGGAATTGGCGAGTACGTTCCTGCTTGGGACGTACAAACACCTCCTCCGGGGTTCCTTCCTCCACAACGGAACCTCCATCCATGAAAACAACCCGATTTGCCACCTCACGGGCAAACCCCATTTCATGGGTGACTACAATCATGGTAATCCCCTCTTGAGCAATGGAGCGGATAACAGACAATACCTCACCCACAAGCTCGGGGTCAAGCGCCGAGGTCGGTTCATCAAACAATATCACTTCGGGATTCAGTGCCAGTGCTCTGGCGATGCCCACCCGTTGCTGTTGTCCACCTGACAACATACTTGGATACTCATTGATTTTGGCAGACAGTCCGACTTGTTCGAGCACTCGCAAGGCACGATTACGGGCATCGGATTTGGACATTTTCTGGGCAATAATTAAACCTTCCGTGACGTTATCCAGCACCGTCTTGTGTTTGAACAGATTATAATGCTGGAACACCATCGCCGTTTTTCGTCTCAGCTGCACAATGTCATGTTTGCGTGCATGCTTGCAATCAACGGTTAATCCACTGATCTGAACCTCGCCCTCATCGGCACGTTCCAGAAAATTGACGCAGCGCAGCAGCGTTGTTTTACCTGATCCGCTCGGTCCAAGGATCGCTACGACATCGCCCTGTTCCACGGTCAGATCAATTCCCTTCAATACTTCCTGCTTACCAAAAGTTTTGTGTATGTTCGTTAGTGTAATCATGACACGCCTCCTTTGCTGTACACGCCAACCCGACGCTCAAGCAGAGCAGTGATCCGCTCGGCAATGATGGTCAGCCCCCAATAGATGAACGCTGCGGCGATAAAAGCCTCCAGAAACTTCAGACTGACGGATGCCACCACATCCGCTTTACCGAGGATGTCCATCTGAGACACGGTAAAAGCGAGTGTTGATCCATGCAGGAACCCAACAAACATACTGCACAGGTTAGGCAATACAGCCCCGATCGCTTGAGGGATGATGATGCGCCTTAAAGCCTGGAATGTGCTCATACCTACAGCGTGAGCCGCCTCCATCTGGCCGATATCCACAGCAAGAATGCCTGAACGGATAATCTCGGACATATAGGCGCCCGCAGTGAGCGAGAAAGCAATCAGTACAAATACGAGAATTGGAATCGACGAGGATTGGAAAGCCCAACCGTAACGTTCCGCCAGCTTATCGATAATCATCGGAATGCCGTAATAGATGAGGAATAGATGCATCAGCATCGGTGTTCCACGCAGGAATGAAACGTAGAAGTCAGCAATGCGGTGAATCCACCGCACGCGATAGATACGGATCAGAGCTGTAGCCAGACCGATTCCGAAGCCTGCAATCAACGGAACAATCGTAATGACGAGTGTCAGTGGCAATGCCTTCAGGATTTGAAAAAAAGATGTATAGATAAACTGGAGATCAATCGACATATGCTCACCCCGCTATTCGTTTCAGTGAGAGTTCAAAAAGTCTGGTTTTCAGTACCGAGAAGATGCCGCCAGGCATGATTCGTAATCAAAAGCGGACTTTTTGAACAACCTCTTTCAGGCGTTTGGCTCGAATTGCCGGTTTGTGTACGACTCTTTTGCGTTCATGACGCTGGAGTCTGCGTTCTGCAAAGGCAAATCCTTTTTCAAGCACAATAACAATGACATAATAGACCACGGACAGACTGATATACACTTCAAGTGCATGCGATGTAGCCGAAATTAATGTCTGCCCTCTGCCCACCATATCCATGACACCAATGGAGAAAGCCAGAGACGTATCCTTTAATGAACCGATTAACGTATTGGCCATGTTCGGAAAAGCAACAATCAGTGCCTGCGGAACAACAATCCGCCGAAAAGACTGGAATGTGGTCATACCCGCAGCATAGGCTGCTTCCGTCTGACCTTTATCCACACTGCGCACCGCTCCGCGAAAGATCTCGGCAAAGGATGCCGCGTCACTAAGCGCATAGGTCACAATGACAAATAACAACGGGTCGGTTCTCGACAGGTCGATGCCAATGGGTTTGAGCAACTCGGGAAGTCCGTAATACACCAGGAACAATTTGATCAGGATCGGTGTGCCCCGCATGAATGAGACGTACAGGGTAGCCAACTGACTTAGTACCGGAATCCGATACAGCCGGGGAACGGCCAGAAGTACGCCGCCCACCAGTCCGAGCACGATGGAACCACCCAGTACAATCAGTGTTATATGCAAATATCGTAGCAGTTCCGGGATGAAATCCAGAACCAATGACAGATCAAATGATTTTCCCATTACCGCTGCACACCTTTCTCAGACTACACTTCAACCGTATAGTCAGCTCCAAGCCACTCTGTGCTCAGTTTGCCTAACGTTCCATCTTCTTTGATCGCTTTGAGCGCTTCGTCCACTTTGGTTTTGAGCTCCTGCTCATCTTTGTTCAGAATGAAGTACACTTTGGAGTTGGAGAGGGCATCTCCTACCGTTTTCAGCTGAGCATCAACCGCCTTATTCTGATAATCAATGGCAAACTGAGTGCTGATGGTAGCATCCACCCGGCCTGTTTTGATTTGGGTAATGGTATCCTCACCCGCTCCGGAATAAACGATATCAATCCCGTTGCCGTTCGCTGCATTCCATTTCTCAGCAAGTACAGCCGCATTACTTGTAGCACCAACAATCAGTTTTTTCCCTTTTAGATCCTCAATCGATTTTACTTCCTCATTTTTCTGACTTACGACAATTTTATTTGGAAAAATATTATAGGCTTCATCATTAAACAGGAACTTGGCCTGTCTCTCATCATTCACTTCCATCTGGTGAGCGATCAGGTCAATTTTTTTCGTTTCCAGACTCAGCAGCAGGTTTTTGAAATCCATGGTGCTGAATTCGAATTCGTACTCAGGCAAACGTTTGTCGATCTCCCGGATCAGTTCCACATCATAACCTGTTAACTTGCCATTCTCATCAATGAAGCAGACATTTGGGAACTGTGTACCTGTTCCTACAATGATCTTTTTCACTTTGGTGTCGCCTGCTGCCGAAGCAGATTCTGAATCATTGCTTGCAGTTCCTGTGCTGCATCCAGCCAGTACCGCCAGCATTGTAATGAACAGCAGTGCTGTCCGGAATTTTTGAATCCCCCGTTTTTTAACCATTCCCAATCTCCTCCACAGGCTGTTATCACAGCGAATATGATGTGTACTCCCATTCCTCTACCCTATTAACAAACCATTCTTACTTGTATAGTCGGAATTAGGTTGAACAAAGAATATCATTACAAGTCATCTTAGGGCAATAACTAAACTAATAGGACATCCTGATATGGTTATAGGACTTCTCTATAGTACAAGAAAAAGCCATCCCCCATATCGATTGGCGGATGGCTTCTTCTTGTATGACTCTCACTGATTATACCATTTTGGCGGTGCATCACTTGGTGTGTACACTACTCATCTATCTGCGACTCGCCCATTTAATTTTACGTGCAACTTCCACTCGCTGTAATTGTAAGAGACCGATCCGTTCCTCGAACTTCTTGCGTTCGTCCATGGAATGAGCGGCATGAATCTGGTGGCACAGACCTGTCAGTTTGCTGTTGATGTAATCAAACCGTGTCCATAATTCCTCTTCAGGTGTGCGTTGCTGCTCCGTCGCCGTCTGAAATATTTTGAGTTGGCGGATAAGGGATTGTTGCCATTCCTGATCCTGAATTTGGATGGCAAAATGCAAAAGATCCAGATAGTCATCAATTTGCAACGAAACGCCGCAATCAGATTTAGTGTTCATCGTCGTCTCTCCTTATTTCAGTACTTGGCTGGAATCCATTACCTCTATCTTACAGGATCAAGCCCACTGAAAGCGAGTGCTGAACGATTAAATTTCGGGAAAATTTTTATTTTTTTATGTTAAAACAGCTTTACATTTCCATTAAGACCAATTTGGCAGGATATTGATATTGGTACATATGAAATTGGTAATAAAAAACCGCGTTAAGGAAAAAAGTTCTTTCCTCAAAACGGATTTTTCATCATTTTATATATAATATTAACACATATCAAATTAGTCATTTTTTCCATCTCGCTGCTGTCTGGTCATCAGTAACATGAGAAACGAGATGATGATAATGGAGACAGTCCACGCCCAGGCCATGGTCTGATTGCCCGAATCCACAGCGACATAGATTGCCGTGGGTACCGTTTGTGTTTTGCCCGAAATATTGCCTGCAATCATCAGTGTCGCACCAAATTCGCCGAGTGCCCGGGCAAAGCCCAGGATGAAGGCGGTCATCAATGCTCTGCCTGCGAGCGGCAAGGAAATGTAACGAAAGACCTGCCACTCATTTGCCCCAATCGAACGACCCGCATCCTCCAGATCACGATCCACACCACTGAATCCCGATTTCATCGTCTGATACACAAGTGGAAAAGCAACTACCACCGAAGCAATCACCGCAGCCCACCAGGTGAAAATAACCGGTGCGGAGAATATGGCTTCAATCCATTGTCCAAACAGACTTTTACGCCCCAGTATGACAAGTAACAGAAATCCAACCACCGTCGGGGGAAGGACTAGCGGCAGCATAAATGCCGTTTCTAGCAGAATCTTTCCCCGAAATGAAGAACGTGACATCTTCCAGGCTATCGCAATTCCGAGCACAGTGGCCACTACGCTGGATAATAACGCAACCTGAAGCGATAAGCGCACCGGTGACCAGAATACGGACCAGTCTATGACGTTCACATTCATTCCGGAATTGTAAATCCGTATTTCGCGAAGATATCGAGTACTTCAGGGGTTTGTAAATACGCATAGAATTGTTCGGCCTCTGTACGGTGTTTGGTTCCTTCAATAATGCCTATTGGATAATTGGCTGGTGTGTAGCTGTTCTTGTCCACCTCAAACGCAATTTTCACCTGATCCGAAGTAAGAGCATCCGTTTTATATACAAATCCTGCATCTGCATTACCCGTCTCTACATATTGAAGAACCTGTCTAACGTCTTTCCCCTGCACAAGTTTGCTTTCCAGTTCATCCCACAGCTTGGCATTGGTCAGAGCTTCCTTGGCATAGGTTCCCGCAGGAACACTTTCCGGAATCCCAATGGCTACCGTCTTGATGGAGTCGCTGGTGAGATCCGTTTCACTGGTTACTGTGTGGGTCCCATCTGCTGGTACTATGGCCACCAGTGAATTCTGTAGCAGATTCTTCTGATCGCCCGATGCAATCAGGTTTTCATCCACTAGCGCATTCATATTTTTTGTTGCCGCCGATACAAAGACATCAGCCGGGGCACCCTGTTCAATCTGCTGTTGCAAGGCACCCGAGGCGCCAAAGTTAAAATTAAGTTCTATATAAGGATTAGCTAACTCATAATTGGTTTCAATCTCTTTCATCGCATCGGTCAGACTGGCCGCCGCAGAGATTGTCAGATCTACCGTTTCCTGCGGATCGGTATTTCCTGCTGATGAACTTTCACCTGATGCCGCTGGCGTTGAGGTCGTTTGTTCTGCACCCGTGGATGTATCCGTAGTACCCGTGCTTGCGCCGCAACCAGCCAATACAAGAGCCAGTCCCAGTGACATACTTCCCAACACATATCCGATTCTCTTTCTCATTCATTTCTCCCCCAACGTTATCTTTAGATATAACTAGTTATAATTGATTATATCTAATTATACACAAGACAAAAAAAATGGGAAGGTGATTAAGATCACATTTGATTTTTGTTATCTGTCCTATGCGTGTATTGCGTGTTCTCAGGTTTATGGCATCCCTCAATTAATGATATAGTACAAGAAACATTCATAATAAAACCATAATTGCTCTATACCTTTGAAGGAGGATCTTCACTTATGACGGAGGAGCAATCCTACACAACCGAAGAAATATCCAAGCTGCTCAAAATATCGAAACTGACGGTCTATGACCTAATCAAAAAAGGAGACCTCGTCGCATACCGTGTAGGTAAACAAATGCGGATTGATGCAACCGATCTGGAGGCATATAAACGTCGCTCCAAGCAACTTCAGTCCTCAGCTCAGCGTATCCCGGCTCCTCATCAGACCTCGGCATCAGTGACTCAGCCAGGTCAGAGTGATTTTCAGGGAACTTCCTTACAATCGACTACACCCATTGGGTCTGCGCATGCGATTACTCCAGCAAGTTCTGCTCATGCAA
Source organism: Paenibacillus sp. FSL M7-1414 (assembly GCF_038003195.1). Taxonomy (NCBI): domain Bacteria; kingdom Bacillati; phylum Bacillota; class Bacilli; order Caryophanales; family Paenibacillaceae; genus Paenibacillus; species Paenibacillus sp. FSL M7-1414. Next base: position 5,594,351 of record NZ_JBBOOS010000001.1, read on the forward strand.
TGACTGCTGTATCACGGCATCTGGTCATAACAGGTCAGGATGTCAGTCTGGATATTCTAATGCGCCATATGGAAAAACAAACTCGGGACATTCGTCCGCTACGCTCGTTCATGGGTAGTCTGGATGGGCTTATCTCGATGTATCGCGGTGAGTCCGATCTGGTCAGCACCCATCTGCTCGACGGAGATACCGGTGAGTATAATCTGCCGTATATTCGCAAAATTCTGACGGGACGATCTTATGTTGTGGTGAACTTGCTATCACGACCTGCCGGACTGTATGTACAGCGTGGTAATCCGCAGAACTTGCAGAATTGGACCGATCTGAGCAAGCCTGAACTGAGACTAGCTAACCGGGAGATAGGTTCTGGCGCGAGAGTATTGCTGGATGAGCAACTTCGACTGCATGGAATTCCTGCCGCAGGTCTGATCGGATATCAAGTCGAAGAAACCAGCCACATGGGCGTGGCGGCCAAAGTCAGTTCAGGAGAAGCTGATGTCGGAGTTGGCATTGAGAAAGCTGCACGACTTGTGGGTCAGGTTGATTTTGTCCCGCTCACTCAGGAGCGCTATGATCTGGTCATGCTCAGGAAGCAAGGTAATGAAGCCTGGACAGAATCTGTCCTGCGAATTCTCCAATCGCCGGAGTTCAGGCAGGAACTGCAATCATTCGAGGGATATGATGTATCGCGAACAGGTGAGATTTTGTACGAAGCATAGTTATACGAAATACAACCAAAAACACTCATGCTTAATGGATGTTACACATCACATCATGCATATACAAAACGCCTTGCAATGGCTGCAAGGCGTTGTTGGTGTTTCTTTCAATATATAACACATATATGGATGGATGAATGAATTTCTTAATGTGGCAAATCGATCTCAAAAATGAACACACCATACGCGGGCAAGTTGATCTCATCCTGAAGTGTTGTACCTGACAGTAACTCTTTTGCTTGCTTTTTAAGTTTAATGGGTGCTTGTTGATCCGAGTAGTTGAGTAAAAATACATAAGCTTTATCCTTACCGGAACGGATACCAAGCTCAACTTCGGACGGTACCTCTACCAGGTCACCCACAGGTGAAGATAGCCCTATTTCATCCAGGAGAGCATCTACGATCGGTTCATTGTAAGCCGCTCCATAATACCATACTTGCCCCTGACCTACCGTACGTTTGGTCAATGCAGGACTACCTGCATAGTATTCGGATGTATACTCGGCTACGACCTGTACGTCAGCATGCTCCACATGAAGAACTTCGTTAAATCCGGCCGTTGACGTTCCCTCCAGAAGTCGCTCACTCGCCCCACTCCATTGCAGTTTGGCTGCTGGAATGGTTCCTTTGATTAATGTAAAGTCCTCTACGGTTACACCACACAACTCAGCGACCGCCCCTGGGAACGGTCTCATATAACAATGTCCCTTGAGATCCTTATAACCGGTGCGCGCACCGAAAAACAGAGTGCCTCCTTGACTGACATAGGCTTGCAGAAGTTCTGCTGTCTCGTCTGTCATGATGGCCGGGTGAGCATAGATGATCACCTTATACTCGGATAACTCCTCCAGTGTTGTCGTTGGTTGCAGTGTAACCATGTCCGTCGGAATATGACGATACTGGAGCTGCTTATACCAGGAGCGTACACTCTGTTGCTGAAGCGGGCCGTGCCACTCGTCCAACTCTCCATCCCAGATGTTATCGTAATCCTGTAGGATCGCAACATCGGCTTGATATGTAGTGCCTGCAATAACACGCCCGATCTTGGCAAACTCTTCCCCTACTTGTGCAACCTCGCGTACTCTTCTGTTGGGTTGATTATGGTAATCATTGATGCCATGCCAGTACATCTCGGTGCCAAATGTTGCTGTCCGCCAGCGGAAGTAGACGAGCAGATCTGTTCCGTGAAGAACAGATTGATACGACCATAATCGGATCTGTCCCGGTCTTGGCGTACCCATTCCGATACTATCAACCCAACCTCCTGGTCCAGACTGTTGTTCCATGACGCAAAAGTTCGGTGACATATTGCGTACGTTCGACAGTTTCATGCTCCAGGCCCGATCTTGTAATGAGTTATCGTCTGTCCCTGGAAAGATCGTGGCAAACTGCGGATACGAATCATAAGAGAAGAAATCCAATAAATCTTCTGTCATTTCATGATTATCCAAGTGTCCAAACGTACCGTTTGTTGTGATCCAATGTTCCGGGTCCAGTTCCCGAATGATGTCCACCTGAAGCTTGGCAAATGAAATGGTATTGGCGGAGATGAATCTCTTTTCATCTAATGCCAAATGAGGATTTGGCGATTGGCTGACCATATTTCGGGTAAGGTGAACTTGCTCCCAGTCAGTATAGGTCTGACTCCAGAAAACGGTTCCCCAAGCTTGATTTAGGTTCTCCAACGATTCATAACGATCCTTTAACCATTCACGGAAGGCGGCATGGTCCGCCTCAGCATAGAAAACATCCATATGACAATTGAATTCGTTATCGATCTGCCATCCAATAAGAGCCGGATGATCTTTATAGGCAATCACCATATTGCGCACGATTTTTTCACATTGCTGTCTGAAGATTGGGCTGCTGTAGTTGGTATGACGCCGCATTCCGTGTTGATACAACACCCCGTCTTTATTTGCGTTTAATACTTCAGGATATTTGGATGTTAACCACGCTGGTGGAGTTGCAGTAGGTGTTCCCAAAATAACACTTAAACCGTATTGATGCGCCAGATCCAGTGCCTTCTGGAAAAAACTAAAATCGAACTGGTCTTCTTCCGGCTCAAAGATGGACCATGCAAATTCAGCCATCCGAATAACTGTGATATTCATCTCTCTCATTCTACGGAAATCGTCCTCCCACAACGCTTCCGACCAGTGCTCAGGGTAATAACAGACCCCCATTTTTAATTCATCCATTTGGATTGATTTTGCCACCTTTAATTGCCCCCTTAACCTGCCATATTGCCTCCATTCTATTGGAAGCTTCACATATAATAAATGACAAGATTATGCGACTTATAATAAAATATTGTCATTGCCTAAGATTCAAATAACAGTAGGCTGAATCTATTTCAGTTCACTACATAAAAATATTGCGTTCAAATGGAGGATGCACGTGAAAGAACACATCTTTCTCCCCAAGCCGGTTTTCCCCAGACATGTATGTTTTCCCGATTTTATTGGAGGGTACAGTGACTTTCCGAAGCATCGTGTGCATCGAGAATATGGCACCACTGAAATTAACTTGGATCAATGTTATAATCTGCATCTTGTACTTGAAGGTAAAGGATTCCTGGACACGGGAACCGCTTGTTATGAGCTAACGCGTGGGCAAGGATTCCTCTATGGTCCCGGTCTCAGACAAACCTACTACTCAGATTTGGATGATCCTTGGAGTATTCGTTGGATTCACTTCTACGGCATTCGTCTCGAAGAGCTGTTAAATGGAAAAGGTGTTGACGAGCCTTGGCTCTTTCAATGTTCCAACTTCCCGGTGGTTACCGCGCTCATGGATCGATTACTGGAGCTCGGAAGAGGCTATCAGGTGGAGGACGAGCACAGCATGGCAGCAACACTCTATGAACTTCTGACCCGATTGCAATCCGCAACGAGCCAAATTAATGTTTCGTTAAATCACACTTCAGAGCGAATTCGAGAAGCAGGGAATTATATTCGTTCCCATAGTAACGAGCACATCACACTTGACCACGCTGCCGGAATTGCCGGATACAGTACAACATACTTTAGCCGAAAGTTCAGTCAGACGTTTGGAATCTCCTTCCCTAAATTCCTGATGGAATCCAGGTTATTACATGCGAAACAGCTACTCGCAACTACCAACCTTTCCATTAAACAAATTACGCTGGAAACGGGATTTTCACAGTCAAGCTACTTCATCCGCTGTTTTAAAACCCAGGAAAACGTAACACCCATGCAATTTCGAATGATGCACAATCATACGTTATAGGCAGATGTTCCTTGAACCAAGCTGACGCAAAAGAAGACTCTGCATATAACATGCAGAGTCTTCTTCGGTCATTTTTCATATAAGTTCATTCGTATCTTCGTCCTCGTCAGCCTTATACTCCAATATATCTCCAGGCTGACAATCCAGTGCTTTACAGATGGCATCCAAAGTGGATAAACGGATCGCTTTTGCTTTTCCTGTTTTTAATATGGAAATATTGGCGATTGTGATCTCAACTCTCTCTGCAAGCTCGGTAACCGTCATTTTCCGCTTTGCCAACATCACATCAATATTGATTATAATGGCCATATATTCACCTCAGACCACTAGGTCATTTTCTGATTTGATATCAATCGCTTCCTGTAACAACCTTTGGAGCACAGCGGAAAATACTGCTATGACCAATGAAGCAAAAACAGGAACCATCCCCATAAGAATGAGGCCTGGGGCATCATCTTTCTCTGCGACAACATAAACAAATGGCAACATCACAAAATAGAGACTACTGATTACAATAGCACAATATTTTATTGTTTTTAAGGATTTCACTGACATTAGAGAGAACGCTTCATTTTTGTCGATGTAGCTCAGCAGACGGAATGCCTGGTACAGTGCAACGATAAACGGAATAACGGACACATACATAATAATCACTATGGGGTATAGCGCACCTGCATAATTCGGATTCACCGGGTTGTTCGCTAACCACGGTATGCCGAATATACATAAGGCAAGAATGGGAACACCAATAAGCAACACAGCCAATTTTAAAAAGATGGTTGTACCTCGCTTCACAAAAAGCACCTCACTTGTTTTAAGTGATATGAATTTATCATAATATTTATCGTTTTACAATAAATTTTTATTGTAAAACAGATTTTATTTATTCTTTTGCCCATTAAGGAAGGCAGACCAAAAGATCGCCCCCCCTCTTTGCTTCAATGATTTTTGGACACAAAAAAAGCCCGATGCTAGCCACTGTTTCGCTAGCTTCGAACTCGGTTGCATATACGCCATATTTGTCTGAGTTAACATTAATTTTCACGAATGAAATATACTCTTAACCGATCTCGCTCACGTACGCCAGAACAGTCCAGCCTCATCCCGTTCCACCTGCTCGAGCACATTCTCAAAATCAGAACAAGGTGTAATAACATCTACCGGATTCCAGCTGCTCTGTTCATCTCTGGCATACACTTTCCACTGATTTTCTTCCCAGTAAAATCGGGCAATATGCAGCTTATCCCATTGATACCGTTTCTCGGCGGGTCTTTCTTCGGTCAAGATCAATTCATTATCATTCATCTCATATGTCAACTTCACCATCGTAAGTAGTGGCGCGGGTACCTTCTCGTGAATATATCCGTTCATTACGGACTGAATTCTTCGTAACGTAAACAAGTCCAGCATGAAGTATGTACATCCTTTCAGCAAAATACCACCTCTGTTCTACGCACCACATGCAGCTCCAAGCACACAACAACCTGCCTTCATGCAATGGTGGTCAGCTACATCCCTTGATCATTTTACCAGCTGGATTTTGTTACACCAGGAATCTGTCCTTGATGAGCCAGTTCTCTGAACTTAATCCGAGATACCTTGAACTTGCGTAGATAACCCCGCGGGCGACCTGTCACTTCACAACGATTCTTTAGTCTGGTCGGAGATGCATTACGCGGCAATTTCTGCAATGCCTCGTAATCCCCTTTCTCCTTCAGTTCCCGGCGCAGGTCCGCATATTTTGCCACGATCGCCTGACGTTGCTTCTCACGTACCACTTTTGATTTTTTAGCCATGAAATACAGCTCCTTTATCCATTAAATTTATGTTTAGAACATCAACCTCCGAGTTATACGGCTTCCACAGGCCATGGCAGTGGATTGTCGAAATGGCCCCAGTCTCCCAGCATTTCTTCATCACTGAGCAGGCACTGGTCCAGCTCATCTTCAATGCTTGCACGTTCCATTTCGATCCCAATCATGACAAGCTCCGTCTGACGATCTCCCCACTGGGCATCCCATTTCTCCAGAACATCCGGCTCGTTACGTAAAATTTCTTCCTTGTCCGCTTCCGGCAACGCCGCGACCCAATGTCCCGCAGGACCGAACTGAATGGATGGCCCTGCCTGACTGAGGCTTGCAGCAACATCCCCTTCAGCCGCGAGCCATACTAAGCCCTTGGCACGTACCACTTCCTCCGGCCAGTAACTCATGAACTCAGCCAGACGGGAAGGATGGAATGGCTTTCTGCGGCGATATACAAAGGAACCAATGCCATATTCCTCGGTTTCCGGTGTATGCGACTCCTTCTCCAGTTCCTGAATCCATCCAGCGGACATGCTCACTTTCTCAAAATCAAAGCGGCCTGTATTTAGAATCTCGGACGGATTCACCTGTCCATTCTCGGTCCGAATGATCTTGGCGTTAGGCTGTAACTTGCGGATGATACCTTCGAGCTTGTTCAGCTCGGTGTCATCGACCAGATCACATTTGTTCAGTAGCAGCACATCACAGGTTTCGATCTGATCAATCAACAAGTCTACAACGTCACGGGTGTCCTCATCTCCGGTCGCCTGATTACGATCCAGAAGACTCTGTCCTGATCCAAAATCATGCCAGAATCGATTGGCATCTACTACCGTTACCAAACAATCCAATCGGGCCAGACTAGTCAGGTCAATACCCGACTCTTCATCGGCGTATGTAAAGGTCTGTGCAACTGGAACAGGTTCACTGATGCCGGTGGATTCGATCAAAATATAGTCATACTTGCCTTCGTTCACCAGCTTCTCAATCTCCTGCATCAGATCATCCCGCAAGGTGCAGCAGATACAGCCGTTCGACAACTCCACCAGCTTCTCTTCGGTTCGAGACAAGGTTGCCTCCCCCTTAACCAGCGCTGCATCAATATTGACCTCACTCATGTCGTTAACGATTACGGCAACCTTAAGCCCCTGTCTGTTGTTCAACACATGATTCAAAACCGTTGTTTTCCCTGAACCGAGGTAACCACTCAGTACGGTTACCGGAACTTGCTTTTGTGTCATAGAAATCTACTCCTTATATGTGCAGTCTGTGTAACTCAGACTTTAATAGTAATTATTACGATTAACAATAATGACTATAATCCTGTTCGACTGTCGTTGTCAAACTATTTTTGATTTCAACCTGCAAAAAAAAACAAAAAAGGTTGATGACCGGCCCTTGCACTTTCGCATCCTGAGGATACGCTTTGGCAAGAAGTGAGTCATAAACCTCCTCTGTAAATGTTCTTTAGTTCAATTTATATAGTCACCCCAGATCTAGCCTTATTGCCCGCTTCCATCCGTTGCCTAAACACCAACACCAGAATCATCGCTGCAACAGAGAGCAACGTGCAGAACATAAACATGGTCGAATATGAACTCACCTGTACAATGAGCCCCATCGCCAGTCCACCCAGAGAGAATCCGAGGTCATACGAGGACATGAAGATCCCCATGAGTACATATCTGGAATCCGCAGGCAACACAAAAGACAGATATGTGGTTAATGTCGGGTACAACAGTGCCAGGGCAAAACCGCTAAACACCGCGGATAAATACACTAGCGGCCCGATGGTCTCCATTAGACTGAGCAACTGGGTTCCCAGTGCAGCACATAGCATTAACCCTGCCATCAGCCAGGTATTCCAGCTACCATCGGACGGAATTTTTTTACGCAAAATAAACCTGCACAGGATTACAACTAATCCCTGAATCGTCAGAAATACGCCTGCACTCGCCATTCCGGTGGATACCATATACAGGGGAAGAAAGGTCGCTGTTGCCCCAAAGACGCAGGACGCAAACAACATCACCACACTGCTAATCAGCAGTGGCGTACTGCGCCAGATGCCACCGAATGAACGAAACATGTCACCCAAGGTGTACGATTTGTTCTGTACGGTACTCCGTGGCAGATCCACATTATATCCAATCAGAAGTGGCAGCGCCGCCAGTCCGATCATCAGCAGCGTAAACGCCAGATCACTGGCATTTTCCCAGATTTGTATAGCAAGAATCGGAATGACCAGAGAAGGAACTATCGTAAACAGGGTGTACATGGACAGCCCTTGTGCCCGGTCTTTGTCCTCCAGCTTTTCCACAATGCCTGCCTGCATCGTCATGGAGAAAAAGGCCGTAGCCACACCTTGCAGAGCCCGCAACCACAGATACGTCTCCACACCAAAAACAACAAACAGCAGCAACGTCCCGGCGTGTAGAAGCAATAACCATTGCATCACTCGGAGCGGCCCATGCTTACCCAGCAGCTGCGCTGCAAAAGGTCTCAAGAGCATACAGGTGAACATATATGCCCCCATCATCAGACCAATCTCAGCCTGATTTAATCCCGCAGCCTCACTTCTCAGGGGCAGAATAATCGTCAAAGCTGAATTCGCCGCAAAAAATAAAAAGGCCAGCATATAAAACCGGATAAACGAAAAGGATACCGGATTTAATTTCCCATTGGATGTTGCATTCATCGAAGACTTCAAACGTTTGTCACCACTTTCTCTTCTGGCAATCAACTCATAGATGTACCTGTCCCGGGTCTACGCCGTTCATAGGCAAAAACGATCATTACCGCTCCTAGGATAGCACACATCATGTACATAAATGAATAGGAAGAGAAGTCAGCGACGGGTCCCATAATCACACCACCCAGAGAAATCCCCAGATCCGCCATCGCGATAAATAACCCAATCAGGACGTTCCGGTTCAGCTTAGGCAAGACAAAAGATAAATAGGTCGTGAGTGTCGGATACAGGATCGCCTGACCGATTCCCATGAATACAGCGCCCGCATAGAAAAAGCCCCCCCCGCCTGTCACGGCAAAACTGACACATTGCGCAGCTACGGCGAGCAGACACATCGTACCCATGATGAAAGGAGAATGCCAACTGCCATCGGACGGAATCCTTTTTCGGAGCATAATTCGAGCCAACACCACTGTTCCTGCCTGAAGCATCAGATATACACCCGCATTCCCGTCTGGTACTTGACTCGCATACAGGGGAATAAAGGTGGTAATCGCGCCAAATACAACCGAGGCAGCGAGCATTAACACACTGCAACGAAATAAATGTGGATTCTTCACCAACTGCCCAAAGGATTCGCACATGCTCACATTCTGCTCCGAAAGATTCTCAGCAGGCTGCTCCTTGTTTGGTTCCATTTTGGCGGTATATCCGAAGACGCCTGTACAGACGGCAATGCCGATCAGAACCACTGTAAAATAATCCATGCCTCCCGCCTGCCATATCCCTAATGCGAGCACAGGTCCCACGATCCCCGGTATGTAACTGAACAGCGAATAATACGAAATTCCCTGTGACCGATCTTTCTCCGGAAGTGCATCAATAATGCCAATCTGCAAGGCCATGGAGAAAAACGCTGTGGATACACCCTGCAAAATACGAGCAAGCAAATAACCGCCAAGTCCCGTAAAGGTATATAAAATCAGGGCAAAGCCATTGATGATCAGAATCAAACGCAATATTTTGATCGGACCCTGCTTTTGAATAATCCGACCTGCCCAGGGTCTGAAGAACATCGTTGTGAACATATAAGCGCCCATGATCAGTCCAATCGTTGTACCGCTCGCACCCAAGGACTCCCCTTGTAATGGGATGATCACGTTAAGAATGGCATTGGCACTGAAATATAGAAGAACCAATATGTACAAGCGCAGAAAAGGCCAAGACATCGCTCCACTCACAATGGGTGTTCCCCCTAAAATGGTATTAAATGCTTCAATAATCGCTTCGCATAGTCGGACTGTACGTCCTTGAGTTGCTTGGTCGGAACGATCTCTACAACCTGTCCCTCTCTGAAAATGATCACCCTGTCGCAGATATAGGCTGCCGCCTGTATATCATGCGTGATAAAGACATAGCTGAGCTTGTAGATTTCCTTAAGCTCTTTCAACAATTGCAACACCTGGATCTGAACAGACACGTCCAGTGAGCTGATCGCTTCATCAAACACAATGCATTTAGGGGCGGTGGAGATGGCCCTGGCAATGCACACTCTCTGAGCCTCCCCGCCGGATAATTCATGCGGATATTTGGATCTATAGGAAGGGTCCAGTCCAACTTGGTTCAGCAACAGATCCACCTTCTCTGAGTTACCCTGATCCTTTCGCAGCTTTTGCTGCGCTTGCATCGGTTCCATAATAGCAGCTTCCACGGTAAGAAATGGATTGATGGAAGACGTATAATTTTGAAAAACGGCGCTAATGTTACCCATCCGTACACGTCGATGCTGTACGTCTTTACCATCGAGCGAGATCGTTCCACGATCCGGGCGTTCAATGCCCAGAATCAGACGACCCAACGTAGATTTACCACTTCCGCTTTCACCGATGATACCGAGACATTCGCCCTGCTGGCATTCAAAGGTAACCTGTTTCAATACCTGTTGTTTGTACTTGGAGAACAGTCCGCCTTGGTTATATGATTTTTCGATACCTTCCACCTTTAGCATCTATGAGTCCCCCTGCATCAACGCCTTAAAATGATTGCTCAGCTCCAGTCGGGTAGAGACCAGATACTGCGTATAGGCATGCTTCGGCTCTGTCAAAACAGAATGCATGCTGCCGCGCTCTACGATCTCGCCGTCCTTCATGACCATCACCTCATCTGCAATCTTCTGGACGACGCCGAGATCATGGGAGATGAACATCATGGAACAGCCCATGCGTTCACGTAATTGGATCAATTGCTCCACCACTTCATATTGAGAGATTGTATCCAGTGCCGTTGTCGGCTCATCCGCAATAATGAGATCGGGCTCAAGCACCAACGCCAGTGCAATCATGATTCGTTGCAGCATTCCACCGGACAGCTGATGTGGATATTGATTCAAAATCTCGCGCGGATGTCTGAGCATGACACTTTCCATGGCATTGATGATTTTCCGTTCAATCTCGCGGTTGTTCCAGCCAAAATGCTGCTGAAGCGTCTCCCGGATATGCACACCAATGACACAGGAAGGATCAAATGCACTCATGCCATTCTGCAAAATCATACACAGATGCTTGCCCCGCTTACGCCGCATCTCCGGTTCCGAAAGCTGGTTCAGGTCTTCGCCCTGAAATAACATTGTGCCCGATTGGCGAATCCATGGCTTGTTCAGTCGCATGATAGCCCTGCACGTGACAGACTTACCGCTTCCACTTTCCCCCACGATGGCCATACAGCTTCCCTGTTTAACTTCGAATGAACTGTCATGAATGATCACTCTACCTGTATTGGTATCCCATACTTTCAAATGTTCAACCTCGACTATATTCATAAGTGGTCTTTCTCACCTCACTTTCGTAAGACTTGTCAGACTTACCTTGAGAGGTCATCAATTTGGGGTCCAGAGCCACCTGAAGGGCATCCGATAGAAAATTAAAAGCCGATACCACCACCACAATGGCCAAGCCCGGTGCCAACATCAATTCCGGTCTGGAGAACATGACTTCCCTCGCCTCATTTAACATCATCCCCCACTCCGCATGCGGAGCCTGAATGCCAAGCCCTAGAAAGGAAAGGCCCGAGATCTGCAACATCATTGAACACATGGAGCCACTGGCAATGACGGCAATATCGGCAAAGGTAACCGGAACAATATGTTTGGTTATAATTCTCAGATTAGGCGTGCCGGAGGCTTTAGCGAATTTTACATAATCCATATCGGAGAATTGCATCACAGATGTTCGAATAACGCGGGCAAACCAGGCCCATTTCATCCACACAAAGGCAATCAGTATATTCTCCAGTCCTGCACCCAAAATGCCAACCACCGCCAGTGTCATCACGTATCCGGGAAAAGACAGCATAATGTCACAGACTCTCATGATCCATGCATCCACTTTTCCCTTGAAGTAACCTGCGATGAATCCAACAATGGCCCCGATCAGAACAGATAGACTGAGCGCAACCAGAACCCATAACACACTTGGACGGATACCATAGATAAGCCGGGATAATACACATCTGCCCAGATGATCATTGCCTAATAGATACTCCCAAGACGAGGAGGCGTATCGAAGCTTCATGTTCACTTGTCCAGGATCATGCGGTGCAATAAGCGGAGCCAAAATGCCCGCCATAAGCGTGACCATAATCACCACCAAAGAGGTCATCGCAAGCTTTTCTTTGCTCAGATTTTTCAGTATTCGCATCAGAATTCCTTTCTCAAACGGGGATTCATCGCCGCATTAATGATGTCGGATAACGTATTAAACAAGACAAAGGTGACAGCCAACACCAGAACATACGCCTGAATAATCGGAAAATCCCTGCTTAAAATGGATTTCACGCTGAGTCTTCCGAGCCCAGGCCAGGCAAATACATTTTCAATGACCACCGTACTGCCCAACACAATCGGGATCGCCATACAAAAGATGGACACGGCCACCTGTAATGAATTTCTTAGAATATGCAGGGTGACTTTCTTTTCGCTCAGACCGCTTGCCCTTGCATATAATACATAGTCCTCATTCATATTGCTCAGCATGGAACTTCGAACCGTTCGGAAATAAATGCCCGTATAACTCACCGTGATCACAATCACCGGTAGAATGTAGCTTCGATACGAGTCCATGCCACTGGTAGGTAACAGGTCCAGCTTGACGGAAAAATACCAGATCATCATGGCTGCAAGCCAGTAGGATGGCATGGCGGTAAGGAAAAAGGAAATACCTCTGACCGATCGATCCAGCAACTTGCCTTCTCTCATGGCACAGATCACACCCAGCAGAATGGACAGCGCAATAATAAATACCGATGAGACAAGTGTTAACTTCAATGTGTTCATAAAAGCAGGCCCCATCAATGACCACACGGGTTCACCAGATACATAAGAGTTGCCAAAGTCCAACTGCACAACAGCCATGATCCAGTTCACATACTGGATCATGAACGGCTGATCGAATCCTAGCTCTTCATTCGTTTGCGTGATCAGTTCATCCGTAATCTGCGGAACTTCCTGTGCCTGTAACACAACAACCGCCGTGTCCAAGGGAGATAGATTAATCAGGACAAACGTTATAAATGAAATGATAATCAGTAAAGGGATGGTTAACAGAATCCTTTTGACGATATAACTTCCCATATCCATCTCCGCTCTATTTAAATTGAACTAAACAATATTTACACTACACTCCGATGACAGAACAACCTTCCGATCGCTGTTATCCCCAGATTTTTTTGATTCCTTTTATATAGGGAAAATCCGGGGATAAAGGCGAACGCTCCGCTTCTTCAGGTTCTTTCTGTCCTCTCCGTTTTGTGTAAATGTTTAGTTCAATTTATATATTTAAAATTCATTTGTTCAAATGGCAGTTCATATTGAGTCTGCTTGAACGAGATTCCTTCGAGATTCTCGGGAGCGACTACGGTGACACGCCCGTTGGTAATCGGAATGAAGACCGCTTCATCATGAACGATCTTCATAATGTCGGCATACAGGGATTGGCGTGAAGCCTCATCCGTGGAGACCATGACCGCATCAATTTTCTGATATAGTTCATCTGCTTCCGCAATTCCGCTTGTCGTATGCTTATAAGCCGAATCTGATGTAAATGCAGCAATGGTACTCTGTGGATCATAGGCCAGTCCCCAGGTTTGATTAAAGAGCAGATCATATTCCCCGGTGGCTCTCCGATTCGCGATGGAAGTAGACTCTTCGCCCACGATCTCAAGCTGAACACCCAATTCTTTCATCGAATACTGGATCAATTCGGCCTGTATTTTCTGTGAAGACGAGTTGCTGTCATAGTATAGTTTCATGGCTAAAAGCTGACCGTTCTTCGTTCTCACCTCTTTACCATCTGCCAATGTCCAGCCAGCTTGATCCAGAATTTTTTTAGCCATTTCCGGATCATATTCCCGTTTCTTCAGGTCTACCTTGGCGTAATTGACATTGGCTGAAAATAGCGTGTCCGCTACGGTCTGCGTTCCGTTGAAGATATCTTTACTGATCGTTTCCCGGTCGATGCCAACCCATAGCGCTTCTCGCACTGCCGTTTCCTGAACCGGACTATTCTGGCGACTGCTATTGGCTACGATCATATTTGTATTCATCGCTTCACTTCGAACCACTTGATAATCACCAGATTCAGCCAATTGGTCCATGGCTTCGACATCGATACTATCTGCTCCCCGGTCATCGGTGAACACAAAGTTGATTTCTCCTTTTTGCAATGCCAGGAATGTTGTTTCTCCAGCCGGAAGAACCTTGGATGTGATTTTCTTGATTGCAGGTGCACCACCCCAATAGTCTTCATTGGCTTCAAACGTGGCATTCTCTTCGACTTTATGTGCTGTAAGCTTGTAAGGTCCTGTACCGTGGAAACCACTCACTCCGTCTTTAGTTCCGCCATCTTTGAAATCCTTGGGTGATATGAAGACGTAAGGTCTTGTCATGGACAATTCCACCAGTGCCGGATAATAGGCTTCCGACAGCGTCAGCTCCACCGTGTGTTCATCGATAACCTTTACACTTGTGATTTTGGTGGAGAGCTTGATCCAGGCATGTTTTTCAGCATTGGCCTGAACGGCATCGATATTTTGTTTGACCGCCTTTGCGTTGAACGGCTCTCCATCATGAAATTTCACATCTTGTCGCAGATAAAAGGTATAGGTCTTGCCATCCTCGGAAATATCCCATGATTCCGCCAGCAATGGCTTGATTCCGTCAGGTGTGTTTTCCACCAGAGACTCATATACCATTCCTTGTGCAGGCATGGAGCCTGTATACAAATGGGGGTTCATATCATTAATATCTTTGGCAGAAGCATAGATAAGTTCCGTTTGTAACTGGCTATTGGCAGGCTCCGTTTGGGCACTCTCTTTCTCTTTTGTGCTCTGAGCGCATCCTGCCAGCAACGTAATAGCAGATACCAGCAATAATATAGATGTAAAAGTAAGACCCTTTTTCACAACATTTCCTCCTGATGATTAAGTTACAAGCAGACCTTGTAGGTTACATCGGACCACTCCGATTGCAGTACCATCTTCCGATCGCTGTTATCCCCAGATTTTTTTGATTCTCTTTTCCAAAGAGAAAATCCGGGGATAAAGGCGACCGCTTCGCTTCTTCAGATTGGTTCTGCACTCTCCGTTATGATGTAAACATCAGGTTCAACTTGATTAATTTGAGATGTAATTAAACCTTGTTACTTACAAGTCCAGTGCAGATCATGCGGATATCCTCTTCAAAGGATTGGATTGAAAAGGCGCTGGACAAGCGTTGATCCGGGTGTGCGTCAGCCACTTCCTGAAGCTTCGCCTCATATTTGGCGATAAATTGATCAATCGTTGGGCAGCTCACATCGAGGTGTCTGGCAATGCCCTGAATGATTTTGATGCGGTAGTAATCTTCCTTGGGCATACGGGGGATGTCCAGTTCCCCTTCGCGGTTCATGAACGTTTGACGGAATGGGACTGCTGAAAAGTCGAAATATTTCCCTGCCGAATCGGGTTCCGCGAATGGATCAATCAATAAGGAGGTGTACCGTATGTATAATAAATACTCTTGATGAATGACCTGCAGCTGATTAAAATTATCGATATCCTGGCGTGATATACTCTCTAATCGAACCGGATAGTTGTCATCCGTCATGAATTGAAGCAGGTTGACTCCCTGGATATGGAGCCGGTCCGTAATATTCATAATCTCCTGCCACTGCGCCCGCATATCCCGAATCAAAACTTGTGTAATCGGACCTTCGGGATACATCTTATATACATATTTCGGAATATCCGATGCCCCAAAAATGGCCTCTAATGAGAAGTCGTTCATGAACAAGGGGGGATGCACATACAACGAAATATTTCTTGTTTCCGCCTCCAATGGAGATCGCATCACTTCAAGCGCAACACCCAAACGCTCATACACTTGGCATAGCTTGCTGACCTGTTCAGACGGGTAACGAGTGGAACCGATATAGACCTTTTTCTTCACCCCTGTAGTAATCACATGATTCGACGGATGTTCGTGCATCCAACGGGTATCTCCGAGGTAGGTAGAGAAACTGATCACTTCCGGCGCTGCACTCCGCTCTCTCATATAATGGGTCACGAGTCGATTCGACCCAAACGTTGGAGAAATCAAAATGATACATTTCAGTTGTTTGATGAATTCATTTTTCATTTGTTCCAACACATCGATATAAGCATCGGTGGTAACCGCCAAAATGAGTGTATCCCATTCCCCCTCAATGGTGTCATATCCCTTGAACACATGATCAATGAAACACTCACCTGCGAGTGGCTGATGTTTCTCATTTTGAATGCTGACCTGAATACGCCCATTGCTCTGTTCGAGGGCTGCGAATACGGACGCTGAACGAACCGATGCTCTCCCCACAATGCCTATACAGCAATTGAGATGATCTTTGAGTGTAACCGCAAGCTGAATGGATGCAGGCCCGGTTCCAAGTAACAGAATTCGCTGAAGATTGCTCATATAAGCCTCCTTAATTCAAAGTTCAATCTGTAATCCATTTGGACGCACTTGCATACCTATGCTTTTTGATACAACGCAATATCAAACACATCATCCGGGCGCAGGATCGTATCCACCAGCTTCCACTTGCTGCTATCCGTCGCTCTCATGGGATAATTGAACAAGGACTTCAACTGATCACCGTATCTCATGGCTACAACCACCTGTGCATTCGTCAGGGCATGCAGTTGATCAAGCAGCTCATATTTAGGGGCCACCGTAGAGCTGAAAATGATATGGGTTGCTTCCCTGGTATACTCCAGATTTTCCAGCAAGGTTGACTCCAATCGAATCTTCAAGCCTGCCGTGCCCAGTGTCTCCACCACTTTTCGCCCGAGTGTAATGGACTCTTCATCAATATCGATCCCAACAACCTGTGCACCTGTTCGCTTGGCGATGAGTAATGGTGTCATTGGGAATGAACCGGAGCCTACCAACAACACTCTGGAATCGGAGGTGACATGGAAGCTGCCAAATTCTTTATCGATACACTCTTCTATGTTTTTGAAATAATCGGCAATCTGCACATCCCCGTTCTCTAACTTTAATGCACGATATTTCTCCATGATCGCCACACACTGGGCGGATTTATTTCTTAACTGCCATATAAGCGAATCCAGTTCTTCCAGCTCCGAATGCTCCAACTGTTCCCAGGCTGCCTTATTCTCCTGATCAGTCACAAAGCGGGAGTAGTCATTGATCACAGCCTCCAGCTCTGCACTATGCTGAATCGTATGATCATACTTGCTCGCGAGCTTATCGAATTTCTCTGCAAATTCACTCAAACATGTCTGAAAATGGACCAATGTGATCATTTCTTTTCCCCCTACACGTTGTCTCAATCATGTGTCATGTACTTCATGCGTTTACAACGCTCCATTCTGCTGGAATACCTATGAAGGCTTTGCCCTGTGCCACAATCCCAACAGATCCCTCAATCGTAATGCTCCCAAGTTCTGCGCCATTCCACTGGGCTACCACTTTGATCGCACCACCAGGCTGCTTGATGTACTGAGTGATCCCTCTCTGCTGGCTCCATGCGAGATAGGCTCCCACAGAGGCTGTACCCGAGCCACACCCTCTCTCCCAGATCAGACTATCCAGCTCCGGAACATAGATGAGTGGGGCCATTTCTTCCGAGTGTGATTGATATAACAAGATACCGATCAGCTTATCTCCCAGGGTTAGTCCCAGTAGCCTTGCAAGGGTCTGTGCCCTCTTTTTCATCGCATCGTCGAAGTCATCCACTTCAATCACGATATGGATGAACTCAGCGTACCGGATGATTACCATATCCAGCTCGATGCCTTCGTACCGGATTGTTCGTTGTTCGATCTGCTTTGGTATCGGCATGGTTACCTGGCAGTCATATTCGTTCTGCTGTTTCTTCACATGGCACATGATCAATTGATCGGTTCCGGAAACCTCCAGCATGATATCCATAGATTCCTGTTGTGCCAGTCCTGCTTCAGATGCGAGGTGTGCTGCAAGTGCCATGCAGGCATTGCCACAGAACTCTCCTCCGGCCATTTCCAGACGTGCCACAGCTTCCGGTCTCCTCTTTGGTTCAATGAATCCCACTTGCTCAGCGTAAACGTTATCATACGACATTAGACGAGTTGCAATATGATTGTATTTTTCTGCTGCATGATCCGTTTTAACCAGAATCGTCATGTTTTGAGTGGGACTGAACTTGATAAAATCGATCTCCTGTTTCATCGCAGCGACTACTCCTGTTCTTCTTTTTTATCTAATAGTAATTATTACGATTAAAGGTCGAGAAAAATATAGCACATCCTTTTGGAGAGCGTCAACAAATATTTCCATTTAAAAAAATAAAATTTCATAATACCTTTAGCTGCACCTCCTGTAAGAAAACCCAAACAGAGCTGACGCTTCTGCGCCAGCCCTAGCTATAATTACACCATCTGATTAAATCCAACGAATCGACGTTCCTACCTCGCTCTCACTTAAAAAGGGAATACGAAAAACGGTTGCCGCAGAACGGAACCGTGTCGATCTGGATATGATCCAGTAATTCACTGTACTCATCACTCTTGATGTGCTTGCACATTGTGCAGTGCTTTCTCAGCCAGTGCAGCCAGAAGATGTGCTCCCAGCGGCAGAGCCCGTTCATCCACATCAAAGCCAGGGTGATGCCACTCATGCGGGCCAGAGGTACCCAGGAAGAGGAACAGGCCCGGAATTTCTTTTTGATAAAAGGAGAAGTCCTCACCTGCTGGAGAAGGTAGCGGTCTAACACTGTTTAATCCAATCTCACTTGCAACTTGCTCCGCCGCAGATGCCAGAGACTCATCGTTGACCACGGCAGGTGGTCCCTGAATCCAGCGAACCGTAGCCCGTGTGCCATAGGCTGCGGCCACACCGGCGACTACCTGATTGAAACGCTCGCGAATCCGTGCACGCACTTTCTCATCAAAGGTACGCACTGTGCCATCGAGGATCGCCTCATCCGGAATAACGTTCCAGGCTGTGCCGCTGTGGAGCTTGGTGACACTGATTACAGCGCTCTCCTGTGCCCCCACATTGCGGCTCACAATGGCCTGTAATGCCGTAACAATATGTGCGGCAACCACAATTGGATCAATGCCGGCTTCAGGCACAGCTGCATGGGTGCCTA
Organism: Paenibacillus sp. FSL M7-1414; assembly: GCF_038003195.1. Lineage (NCBI taxonomy): Bacteria > Bacillati > Bacillota > Bacilli > Caryophanales > Paenibacillaceae > Paenibacillus > Paenibacillus sp. FSL M7-1414. The sequence continues at coordinate 5,613,483 of NZ_JBBOOS010000001.1, forward strand.
CACCTTCCACTTTGACAACAAAACCGTCTGCTGCTGCCATCAATGCGCCTTCCCGAATGCCCACCGTACCTACCTGGAGATCAGGCTTGTTATGCAACCCAAATACGGCCCGAACATCGGATAATGCGCCGCTCTGGATCACTTGCCGAGCACCCGTTGCTTTTTCCTCTGATGGCTGGAATATCAACCGTACTTTTCCCGGTAGGATGGACTCGCGCTGTTTCAGTAATCGTGCAGCACCGATCAGAATTGCCGTGTGTGCGTCATGTCCGCATGCGTGCATCTTTCCATCTGCCTGGGAGGCAAATTCCAGCTTTGTCTCTTCCTGAATGGGCAACGCATCAATATCTGCTCTTAGGGCAACAACAGGACCGTCCCCTTGACCCACTTCAGCGACAAGCCCTGTCCGTAGAGCATATTCGTCTGCAATACGGACGCCTTCCTCTTCCAGCCAACTGCGAATGGCTGCCGTCGTCTCCTTTTCCTCGCCGGACAATTCCGGGTTACGATGCAGATGTCGCCGAATGGTGATTAATCTTTCCACGAATTCTTCCGCCCGTTCACCGTGAAGTTCATGCTCGGGGCCCTGTACTTGTTGGTCAGAATGCTGCTTGGGCTGTTCCAGATCACTTTTCATCACATGGCCTCCCATTCGTATATATTCACTGCTATATTAACTGCCTAATTCTATCCGATTGCAGCTTCCTGTTCCTTGGATTCCAGTGCAAATTCACTGAGTCCCTGCTCTGCCAGAATCTCACGCAACAATTCGAATGAACGAATTCGCTTGGTAAAGTCCCGTGTAGCTGTAGTCACAATGAACTCTTCCACAGCAAACTCCTGCTGGAACTTCAGCAGTGCCTGACCTACGCTTTCCTTCGTCCCCCGGGTCACACTTGGCTCCAAAATTTCGATCCGATAGGTTTCGTTTGATTGACGCCCGAATTCTTCCGCCTGTTCCACAGAACCGACGGTCAGCACCTTACCACTCTCCAGATGGATCTTCACCAGCATATGCTCACTCGCAAGTCCTTCCGCTTCCTCCTCACTTTCGGCCACAATTAACGATATGGCTAGTGCAGCGTAGGGCTCCCGTCCCTGGGAACGATCAAATTGTTCACGATATACACGGATCGCTTGAAGTGCTACCTCTATATTACTGTTAATGAACAGTGAAAAGACATATGGAAGTCCCAGTTCCGCAGCCATGCCTGCACTATCAACACTGGCTCCAAGTACGTACAACTCCGCTGGAATGTCCGACACTGGCGAAGCGCTGAGACCTGCAAGTGGATGCGACTGATCTTCAAGCGGCTCATTGTGGATGTATCGTTTCACCTGAACAATTTTCTCTTTGAGAGATGCGGCTTCCTGAATACCTTCCTGTAACGCCTGTGTCGAACGTGGTAACCCGCCTGGTGCACGACCGATTCCCAGGTCAACTCTTCCTGGTCCGAGCGCGGCGAGGATATTGAAATTCTCGGCGACTTTGTATGGACTATAATGCTGGAGCATTACTCCGCCAGACCCCAGCCGAATCCGCTTGGTATGCGCAAGCAAGTGGGAGATGAGTACTTCCGGGGAGGAACCTGCAACATGCCCTGAATCATGGTGCTCCGACACCCAGAACCGATGGAATCCAAGCTGCTCTGCCCGCTGTGCCAGCTCAATCGTATGCCGAAAAGCATCCACCGCCGTTTCCCCTTCATAGATGGGAGTCTGATCCAAAATGCCAACACGAATACTCATATCCTTCTCCTCCTTGATTGTGCTGAACCACTGTTCTTGAATCACTATTAAGTTGAACTGGAGATGTTACACTTTATCACTCCGATTGCAGTACCATCTTCCGATCACTCTTATCCCCAGATTTTCTTTACTCCCTTGGTTCAAGGGAAAAATCTGTTGATAAATGCGCACGCTTCGCTTCTTCAGATTGGTTCTGCACTCTCCGTTTTGATGTAAAAGTCAGATTCAACGTTAAACGCTTTATAACTGCCGCAGCAGTTCCCCGAAGGGCTCTGCCAATGGCGAATATTCTTCTTTTAACGTGACAACGCTGATCTGCAACGATACACCTGCCACCTCATGTACCTGAATGGGGAACAGCTCCTGATTCTGCACTTCCTTCTTCACCGTGAGTCCCGGGAGAAAGGCAATGCCTGCCCCTTGCATAACCAGTTTTTTCGCCGTCTCCGAATTATCGACATGATATGTAATATTCGGCGGATGTTCCAGCGAGTCGAAAGCCCGGTGAATGCGCAGCCAGTCCAGTGAACCACATTCAAAAAAGACCAGTTGCTCATTCCGGATGGCTTCCATGCTGACATGCCCGCTCTCAATGAATGGATGTCCTTTGTACACATAGAGCTGGATCGGATCTTCATAAAAAGCAACCGTACGGATCGCAGGATGCATGACCTTGCGCACAAAAGCAAGATCGATCTCCTGACCAAGCAGTTTGGCAATCAGCTGATCCGTCGTTGCTGTCGTCAATTTGATGTTAATTTCGGGGTAAGCTTCCTTGATCTTAGGTAGAAAATCGGGAATGACATAGTTGGATACCGATACTGTACTACCGAGCCGAAGAGCATCCGGTGTTGATCGCCGTTGCTGAATCTTCTGCTTGCCCTTCTGAATCACTTGCAGAACTTGCTGCGCATATGGCAGAAATTTCCGACCTTCCTCTGTCAGCACAATTTGTTTGCCAAGCCGATCAAACAACTTGCAGCCCAGCTCCCTTTCCAGTGACTGAATGCGAGCTGTAACCGAAGGTTGGGACAAGAAGAGTACTTCGGCAGCCTTATTGAAGCTTCCATAATGATTGATATATACAAATGCTTCAATATTCTCGATATTCATGAGCGCCTCCGTATCCACGTCCGCAGACGTTTGATCTTATATTGATTTATCCAATATACTTACTTGGTTTTATGATATCGTAATCCCATCCTTTTCCAGTGTCAATATCAATTCTTCCAGCGAGCGATCCAGACGTGTGGTAACATCTGCCGAGAGTACAAATTTTCCATCATCCAATCGTTCAATTCCCTGATCCACAGCATACACACCACCCAAGATATGTCTTCCACCAAGGGCTGCCAGAACAGGTTTCAATGCATAATCAATGGCGAGCAGATGAGCAATGGAGCCACCGATGACGAGCGGAAGTGTCAACTTACCCCGTAATCCTTCTTGCGGAATCAGATCCAGGAACAGCTTGAGTACTCCCGAGTATGATGCCTTGTATACCGGTGTAGCTACAATAACGGCATCCGCCGCTTCAACAACAGCCAGAGCATCACGAATGAATGAGCTGTCAAACCGAGCTTGCACCAGATCCTCAGCGGGCAGATCCACAACGTGAATAACTTCAACGGTGATGCCTGCCTCCGTTAATTTTTGGCTGCTGTAATCCGTCAGACCTGTCAAACGCGAACGTTTGGAAGGTGATCCTGCAATAATGACAACATGTGACATGAATATCTCCTCCTCAAGCGTAAACGGCTGTCGCCGTCCTCTGGTGGCACAGCTACCGTTTCGCAGTGAAATATAAAAATGGATAGGGTGAAACTTATAAATTCTTATATTTTGGAATAGCGGTCAAGCCGCTCCTTTTACTTTGGGGTCCAGCCGATCGCGAATATCGTCTCCAATCAGATTAACCGCCAGTACAAACAACGTGATCGCCAGACCCGGGAACGTACAGATCCACCAGGCAACCGTCAGATAACCTCTACCTTGCGAGAGCAATGCGCCCCAATCCGGTATTTCCTTCAACACCCCAAGTCCCAGAAAACTGAGTCCGGAACCCGTAAGAATTGATGTCCCTACGCCCAGCGTAGCCATGACCAGCAGGGGTGACAATGAATGTGGCAGTACATGTTTCCAGAAAATACGTGCATTGGAACCGCCCAGTGAACGTGTCGCTGTAATGAAAGGCAGACCTTTAACTGATATGACCTGCCCACGCATCACCCGTGCGTAGCCCGGAATGGAGGAAACCGCAACAGCCAGTGCAATGTTCATCAGTCCTGGCCCGAGAGCAGCTGCAACAGACAATGCCAGGAGCACGCCGGGTACAGCCATCAGAATATCGACAGCCCGCATCGTGATGGTATCAACAATTCCTCCGGCATAACCGGAGATAATACCAAGAGCACTACCGACAATACCGCCCACAAGAACGGAAGCAAATCCAATGAGCAGCGAATCCCCGCTTCCATGCACAACCACACTGAAGATATCCCTGCCAAAATAGTCCGTCCCGAACAGATGCGTAGCAGAAGGAGCCTGCAGTATGGCATCCGTCATCATCTGAGTTGGATCATAGGGCGCAATCCAGCCTGGTACAATCGCACATGCCACGGTAAACACCACCACCAGCAATGCTGCATAAAAGAATAATCGGGATACCGCGAATGAGACGCGATAACGCCAAGGGCGGCGATTCCACAGATGGATACGTCCTACACTTCCAGCCCATGCTTTTTTGTCACCAGCCAAAGGTTTCATGCTCATGAGCAACAACTCCTCCTTTCATACTCCGCGTCAGGACACTTCTGACTGTTCCATCCAATATTATGTGCGGACTGCACGCCGAACCCGGGGATCAATGTACGAATACGAGATATCTACCAGCAGGTTCAAGACAACGTAGATGATAGATGTAAAGAAGACCACACCTTGCACCACTGGCAGATCCTTGGCCATCAGCGCATCCGCAATAATTCGGCCGATTCCTTGTCTGGAGAAGACAGTTTCCACCACAACGGTTCCCGCAAGCAGATCACCGATCAGCATGCCAATTACCGTTACAGCAGGAATAAGCGCATTACGCAGTGCATGGCCATACATGATGGCACGTTCCGAAAGTCCTTTGGCCCGTAACGCCACGATAAACGGTTCATTGATCACTTCCAGCATGCTGTTCCGCACCATCCGTACGATAAAACCTGCACCCACGAGACCCAGCGTAGCCGCGGGAAGAACCAGTGAACTGAATCCGTCGGACCCCATCGCCGGGAACCAGCCAAGCTGTACTGAAAATAACAGGATGAGCAGTATCCCCGTCCAGAAGGTTGGCATGGAAATGCCGAACAGTCCAACCAGCCGAGCAACGAAATCAATCACGCCATTGCGATGAATCGCAGACAATACCCCAAGTGTAATTCCGATCGTGATGGCGATGATTGAGCTGAGTGCGGTCAAAGCCAGTGTCGCTGGAAAATGTTCCAGTATTTTTGGCAAAACCGGATCCGAATTGATCATTGATTTGCCAAAATCCCCACGCAGCATATCACCGAAATAGTTCGCAAACTGGATGTAAAACGGCTGATCCAGTCCAAGCTGAACCCGTAGATTCTCGATCATCTCCGGGGTAGCCGAGGACGGGTCCAGCATGAGCAGAACCGGATCACCCGGCAGGAGATACATGATGCAGTACACCAGCACCGAAGCTCCGAAAATAACCAGAAGCGATGTTGCGAGTCGTGACAGTATCGTTTGAACCATACCGGGATATCTCCTTCCTGAATCTGGATTGGTCGTTCATGTTAGGGCTGAATGCGGACGTCGTTAAAGAGTGGATAACCCAGTGAATCAAACTTGATGCCTTCGACCTTTTTGGATGCAGCGACGGTATACGGGAATACATAGATCGGCAGAATTACCGCTTGCTCAATCAGGTATTGCTGGATTTGATTGTAGATCTGAACACGTTTATCAGGATCCGTCTCGACCGCTCCCTGCTCTAACAGTTCATCGATCTTTGGATCAGACAAACCGGACAATGTCGGGCGCTCGCCCTCTGCACTCGTATGATAGAAAGCGTACAAGGCATTAGGATCAGAATTGACCTGACTGTTGCCATAGAGATCATAATCCCAGTTCTGATAGATGACTGTTGCGATATCTTTTGTAATCTCGACTTCAACGGCAATGCCAACCTGTTTCAACTGTTGTTGGATAATGGCGGCAATGTCATTACGTTTCTCCCGATTGGGCGAACCATCGACATACCGCAGGGTCAGTTTCTGGCCGTCTTTGGCACGAATTCCATCAGCGCCTTTCACCCAGCCTTGTTCATCGAGCAGCTGATTGGCTTTGTTGATGTCCGGGTTGATGCTTCCTTCCAGCGATGCATCATAACCAAGGATTCCAGGAGACAGTGCGGACCACGCACGTTCGTAGTTGCCCAGATACAATGTCTTGACAATCGATTCCACATCTACGGCGGATTGTACCGCCTGCCTTACTTTCACATCATCCCAAGGCGCTTTGCGCAGATTGAAAAAGAGTGTGTATGGCAAACCAACTGTGTTGGCCTGCAACAGTTGCTGGTTCGGATCGTTTTTTAATGCAGCAACATTTTGCGGGGGAACCGTCTCGGCAGCGAGTACCTGACTACTCTGAACACTTCCGATGCGCGTCGCTTCTTCCGGTACAATCTTGAATGTGATCGTATCCACATGGGGCGCGGCTTTATTTTCAACCGTCTCAGGTCCCCAGTTGTAATCCTTGTTTTTGGCAACGACGATATCCGCATTTTCATCCCATTTCACAAAGGTATACGGACCTGTTCCCACCGGATTTTTACCCAACTGGTCGCCATATTTTTGGGCAGCCGTAGGGGATACGATCCCCAGCAGCGCTTGGCTCAAATTGCCGAGAAAGGCTTGCGATGGTGATTCCAGATTTACCTTGATGGTATATTCATCAATGACTTCGGAGGAGCTATAGGGTCTAATCAGGGCCAGAGAATTGGCAGCTTTGGTGGCTGGGTCGATCACCCGGTCCAGATTGTATTTCACGGCTTCCGCATTAAACGGTGTACCATCATGGAACTTCACACCTTCACGCAGCTTGAATGTATAACTCTTGCTGTCCTCAGATACGCTCCATTCCGTGGCAAGCCAAGGTTTGATGGAACCATCAGGTAGCTGCACGACCAGATTGTCGTAGATCGTCCGGATGGCACGCACCGTTACGGCAAGCCCACTGCGATGAGGGTCCAGCGTATCGGGTGAAGTTGCAAGTGCAAAAGTCAGGTTGCCTCCTTCAGCTTGCCCGGCCTGATCCCCGCCTGACGCCTGTGCCGAACTGTTCGTGCTGCCTCCCGCTGCTCCGCAACCGGACAATACCATCACCAATATTGCTGCCAATGCCATATATTTCATCCATGAGATAGACCTGTTCATATCGCTTCCCCCTCTGTGTATACAGGTGTCATTAAACTGATGTTTACACCAATACTCTATATATCCTATGAGTTAAGTCGGTTTTAAAGCAGTACGAAACGCAGTAATTGATTTCATTACCGGTTGGAGAAAACAGCCAGACAAAATCAGAGGCTCGTTCGCTCCCTATCCGTTATGCCAAATCAGATACGACTTGTTCCTTGGCAGCCGTATAACGGTTAACTGGAATTTGCACCCCAAGGTTACCTCGCAATGTATCGTGTTCATAGTCCGTACGATACAGGCCGCGCTCTTGCAGAATCGGAACAACGAGTTCCACGAAATCAGACAATCCACTTGGCAGTTCCGAAGCAATAATGAAGCCATCCGCTGCTTCCGTCTCAAACCATTCCTGAATCTTGTCAGCAACCTGCTCCGGTGTGCCCAGGAATTTGCTGCGCGGTGTTGCTGCCCGCAGAGCCACTTCACGCAAGGTCAATCCCTGCTCCTTGGCATCCTTCTTGATCTTGTCAGTTCCACTGCGGAAACTGTTGCTTCCAATGCCATTCAGCTCCGGGAACGGTTCATCCAGTGGATATTGGGAGAAATCATGATGTTCGAAGAAACGTCCCAGATAATCCAGCGCTTTATCAATGGTAACCAGACTTGCGATCTCCTGATATTTCTGTTCAGCTTCCTCTTCCGTCCGTCCAACAATAGGATTGATGCCTGGCAGAATAACAATATCCTGTGAAGAACGTCCATAGGAAGCCGCCCGTGTTTTCACATCCTTATAAAATCCCTGTGCATCTTCAATCGTATCGTGTCCGGTAAAGACAGCATCCGCTTCTTGCGCCGCCAGCGTTTTGCCATCTTCCGATGAACCTGCCTGGAAAATCACCGGCTGTCCTTGCCGTGAACGGGCAATATTGAGCGGACCTTGTACGGAGAAAAACTCTCCTTCATGATTAAGCGTGTGCAGCTTGGATGGATCGAAGAAGACACCGCTCTCTTTGTCTCTCACAAAGGCATCATCTTCCCAAGAGTCCCACAACCCTTTGGTTACCTGTAAATATTCCGCGGCAATGCGATAACGTTCTGGATGCGAAGGGTGACTGCTCTTGCTATAGTTCTTCGCTGTACCTTCCAGCGGAGAAGTCACGACGTTCCAGCCTGCACGGCCATCACTGATCTGATCGAGGGAACCGAACTGTCTGGCTACGGTGAACGGATCACTATAGGATGTCGAGAGGGTGCCTACCAGTCCAATATGTGAAGTAACGGCAGCCAAAGCGGAGAGGATACTGATTGGTTCGAAGCGATTGAGGAAATGCGGAATGGATTTCTCGGTAATATACAGACCGTCTGCTATAAAGACCAGATCGAACTTGCCTTCCTCAGCTTTCAGTGCCTGACGTTTGTAGAATCCAAAGTTAACGCTGGCATCCGACAGAACCTCCGGGTGTCTCCATGTGGTGTTGCTTCCTCCAACCCCATGAATAATGGCTCCAAATTTTAAACTGCGTTTCGCTGTCATATGCACTCCGCCTTCCTTGGATTAGAATCTTCAAAAGAATGATCAAGGGCCAACTGAACTGATTACGTATGCAAAATAACTTAAAAGTTAACTATTCCTATGAGTTTGGTTTGTTTTAATTTCACAAATCTTATCACTGCCCCGTAAAAGGGTCAACAGCGCGACTAATAGATTTTTTCTATATGAACATTGAAGATGTAAATATGACCATTTACATCCCAAGTGAGCCATAGCTTTTGAACGTTCCAGCTGCTGTACAAATGCGATCTTGCATCATGCAGCAGCCGGAACGGCTTGCTTCAAAGGTATATATCAACTCCCGTTAGACTGCTGCCGCTTCGTCCGCTCGTGCCAGAAGTTCAGCCAGCTTCTCCAGATCCGGTTCCAGCAAGGCTTCAAACTTGCCGTCCCCTCCCACTTCAATGACAGGTACATGCCGAATGCCATATTTTGCTTCAAGCACATCACGCAGCACGTCATTACCCTGCACTTCAATGTTCTCAAAAGGCTGGTTTCGCTCTGTCAAAAATGCTTTCACTTCCCCGCAGAAATGACAGCCTGTTTTGCTCCACAGCACGACTTTTTTGGTTGATGATGACATCGACATACCTCCTGATTAGTTTTAAGATCAAGATCTGGGCGGTTGAATATGAACGCCCTAGACCTTCAATTCCCATCTGTTAAATAAGAATTATGGCTATAAATGTACTCCTGCACCCTTCAGGCGTCAATGGATCTGCTAATAGAATAAACCTATAACCAAATAGAAAGATTAAATTATAAATTTGAAAGATGGCTTATTTTACAGGAATGAATCGTTATTGACCCCTCCTAACCTGGTTAAAAGCTTGTTTTGCTAAATCAGTGTAGAACTCGATCTGATCCGGACTCCGATCTATAGCCCACCTCAGGGTATCAAAAGCTTTCAATAACAACACATGGCTCGCTTGATTCAGTTCGCGCTCTTGCTCTTGTTTACTTGTCCCATATCCTTCTAAAAACGCTTTCAATTCTTCCTTGTCAGGACCCTCTCCCCGTAGCTGGCATTGCATGAGTTGAATGATATCCCCATACGGCGTGACGGTGACCTCCGCATTTCCCCAGTCCAGAAGGGTAATTTCTCCTGTCAAACTTACGATTGTATTCTTCAAAGAGAGATCGCCATGGCATAAACCAAAGCGGAACTTTTGCAATTTCAATTGTTCGAACCATTGCCTTACAAGCTGTGATTCCTCCATCGTAATGACACCAAGCTCAATCAATGGATCTTGCTCCGTGAGACTATTGATATTGTATTGCACATATCCTTGCCAGCTGCCATCTGATCCTGCATGAGGGGGAGAGTAGAAGCGATCCTGTACAGAATTGTGCAGATCCCTTCCGAAACCTGTAACGGGGATGGATTGCAAACATTGAGTATACTCACCAAGTTTCCTCCAGATCATGGACGGGGGCACTGTCGTATCCAATCCGTTATCCCCTTCCACAACCGTTTGAATCATATAGGCATGTTCAGCGTTGACCCCAACGGACAATGTCTCTGGCCCAGGAATACTGGCACTCGCCGCTTGTTCGATGCACCATTTTTCTTTCACAAAGGTAGAATATGTATCTGGATCGTTCATACGTACAACCACTTTATGACTTGCCGTCTCCACCAAGCAGACCTGATTAACAAAACCTTTACCGATGATATGATGTGAGCATTTTACTGGTTCCAGCAGAAACTCACTGGCAATCTGTTCGGCTTGTCTGACTACAGAATTCTTCATCCCTTATCCTCCCTCAATCTCTATACTTTAAGTGATCTATATAAGTTGAACTAATCATTTATACGATAACGGAGAGGACAGAAAAAACCTGAAAAAGCGAAGCGTTCGCCTTTATCCCCGGATTTTCCCTTGAGAAAGGGGAATCGAAAAAATCTGGGGATAACAGCGATTGGAAGGTTATTCTGTCATCGTAGTGTCAGTATAAATAATCTTTAGTTCAACTTATATAGCTACCAACTCATATGTAATATTCGGATGCGGAATGAATCAGAGCGATTACACAGGGTACCGCTACATTTTCCATTCCGCATCATGCTGCTGATTCGCATAAACAGATCGCCTGACATTACAGATCGGGATTCAAGAGCTGAGGTGGGGCGATAATGGGCCAGCCTTCTTCCATCGCATTCAGTTGGTCCGCAGACACGCTGATAATATGCCCAGAATGTACACCCCAACGTTCTGCCGCATAGACCGATACAAATCGTCTCCGCTTGTCTCCGCTGATCTGATATCGAATCTCGGGTGCATCCACTGCGGCAACAATACTTCCTTCTGCCCAGCCATGGTGAGAACCATGAACCGCTGTCGTATGCACCTGTTGTGATTCCCTCGGCCATCCTTGCACGTCCCCCGCTGATATCAGTGCTTCTCCGGCAGGAATGGCGAGCAGGTCCGGTTTGGCAACCTGAACAGGAGATATTCCACGCGGTACAGGGATGTTCAACTTACGCCGCCGACCACCAGTTAAAGTATAGACATCTCCTTTGGCATCGGACAGGAACGAACCTTCCGGGTAGAAATCATAACTGTGTCTGAACTGTAATGCTGGATCTTGGCTGCCCTGCGTTGAGATTCGCTGACGCGGATCCATTGGGTTTGTGTCACCCTCCTCTTGTTGATCGGATGGGGTACCAGAGGTTTGTTGTCTAGCCAAGCGGGAGGTTTCGGCAACCAGCGCATGGGGATCTCCCCACTTTTGGCTATAAAACTGCTCGTTATCCTTATTCACTACAGCAAAGTCTTGCTCACCCAAGGCTTTCATACTGACACTTCCGAAGTGGTGGATAAAAGCATCCCCGGCTACCGCAAGCTGGTATCCTGCCAGCTTCACCCGGATGATCCAGTCATCATCTTCGAAATTGCCCACCGCGTACCCTTCGTCCAGATAACCTACCCGTTCCAGCAGCTCCCGTGAGAACAGCCAGCAGAATCCGACCAAGCGATCGGTTATTCGATGTTTGTCTGCATCCGGACGATTATGTGTGGCGGCAAAAGACCACATCTCTTCTACCTCACGGTACGGAACCTGAATCTGCTGATCCCCGCCAATATAGTTGGTCACCGGGCCCACCACACCAATCTTCGGATCACCGGCAAGACAAGTCATCATGTTATCCAGCCAGCCCGGAGTAACCAACGTATCGTTGTTCAGCACGATGATATGTCGTCCTCTCGCCATCATCAGCCCATGATTGACACCTCCGGCAAACCCCCGGTTCTTATCCAGGGCAGCCACCCTCACCATGCCGCCTTTGCGGAGCATGGCCTCGGCAGTTCCATCCTTGGAGGCATTATCCACAACAATGATTTCGAAGGGGGCAGGGGTATGTTTTTCGATACTGGACACACATTTCAGCACATACTCCCGCTGATTGTACGTGGGAATAATGATGCTGACCCCTTCAAAAACAAGACCAAACGAGTTCTGTCCCTGGCGGACACCTTCGTTGTATCCTCTGGTATACCCCTGTTTGTAGAGCCTGGCGCCTTTGGGTGTGCGCCTGCTTTTGCCTTTACGTCTGGATTTCCGTATTGAGCGACGACCTGCTGCATGCAGGACTGCCATGTCAGATCGCGAGGCATCGTGTTGTGTGGCACGGCGGGCCGCTTTTTTTTCGTTGCTTATGCTGCCATTCCTGTTGTTTTCACTGCGGCTGTTGTCACTGCGAGTGCTGATATTTGGAATGATGTTCAGATGACTGTGACCCTTTCGACGGACTACGTTTCGAGCCTTAACCTTGTTGCTGCGGCTATGACGTTCTTCCCCGCGCTGTTGATCGGGTGTGCTCATGTTGCTCCCTCCATTTCCACTTGTCCGTGAGGCTAACACGCACATAACCAGCCCCCGGACGTCCACTAGAGTTGAAGCTCTCCTGTTACCAGTTTGTCAGCCAAATGTCCAAAGTCCAGAGCAACCTTGCCGAGTTCACCTGCAATTCGCCGACACAGAATGACCGCCGGAATTCCCGCCGCCACCAACGCGATATCAAAAGCATGTTCTGAGGTTTGCTGCATCACCCTCGGAATATCCATAACTCCCGCCACAGAACCAATGATACCTGTGACATGAATCCCCCGGTTATGCAGCAGTGCCGCAAGCTCTGGTGCCTGGCTGCCTATGAGCAGAACCCGCCGTCCTTGCATCAAGGGCAACACCAGGCCAGACTGATGCAGACTGTAATTGATCGTGGAACTGGTCAATTTCAGCCGGGACCAGTCGATCCCGAAGTGGCGTAATACCGGGAATAACAACCCCTGGAATGTCGGCGCCCGCGAGATCGGCACGCCAACCCAGTCGGCGGCCTGTATGGCTTCCGCAAGCATCGCGCGGATGTCGGGGGTTGAGCAGGGCACCCCTGCATAGGGCAGAAACGGTGCCAGCTCCTGCACTTCGTGGCCTGGCAGCACCGTATCGGCTGCCAGCGTGAGCAGTTCGCCATCTCCGAGGCGAACGACAGACAAGGGGCGCTGCGCATCCAGCGCCGCCGTGATGTGTCCAGCCATCTCATGAGGGCTGGACAGCCGGGCCAGGCTGGGCGCGTATTGGCGGAATCCCGCCGCGATCAGATCTGCCGCCGCCACGGCAGGCAGAATGTGATCCGGCGGGATGTGCTGCGCCACCAGCGCCTCCCCGCCGGCGAATACGCCGTCGCGGTAGCCCTCGGCGTAGCCGCCGGGCACGGCCTCCGCCTGCACTGCGTGCTCCGCGGGCGGAGGCGGCAACCCCTTCGCGCTGCCCGCATTCGCGCCGGCAGCGCCTCCCCGCCCCGCAGGGGCGACACCCTTCGGCTGTGTCGCCTGGCGCGGGGCGGGGCCAGCACCGCTTACAGGCATCGCCTGTGGCGTGCTGGCTTGCGGTGCTGGCATGGGCGCACGGCGCATCGCCGTGCGCTGCTTGGCGCGGGCAGCGGCACGCCGGCCCCGCGCTGGTGCCGGCCTGCGCCCAGCAGTGGCCCGGCGCAGGCCGGCTTTGCCTTTGCCGGTGCGGCTGGCTCTTGCCGCTCTGCTCGCGCCCGCAGAGCCAGCTTTGCCTGTGCTGCTCGCTTTCCTTGCAGCAGCTTTATGCGCTGCGCCTGCAGATGTACCCGCTTTGGTCAGGGTACTCCGTTTCCCTGACTTCACACCTCTGACTCCAGCAGACCCTGTAACTGCTGCTGTCGGAGTGCCACTGCCCATAAATACGGCCGGGTGGATGCCCCGGGGCTTACCCGACACGGAGGCCCTAGCGGGCCCGGTGCGTGTCACTACTCTCACGCCATTCCCTCCTTTGGCATGCACGAGGATTGTCGCTGCGCAAAGCGCCGGAGCATCCTTCCAGCTCCGGCGCAGAGTGTTCTGCTCCCATGGGGCACCGCACAGCGGCAGCATCAGTCGCATATATTTTAGGGCAACTGTCCTTTCATACGGACAGCTGCTTCCTGGAGCGATTCAAATGTACCTGCATCACTCCAGTATTTCTGCAAAATGTCGTATTCCAGTCCACCGGCAGACGCATAGTGATTATTCACATCCGTAATTTCAAGTTCTCCGCGCGCAGACGGCGCAATATTGCGAATCAGGTTAAATACATGATCGTCATACATGTATATGCCCGTCACACAATAAGAGGTTTTCGGCTGGCTTGGCTTCTCCTCAATGTACGAGATTCGCTCTGGATGCTTTGAATCAAAAACAGGCACCCCGTAACGTCGTGCATCATCCACCTCTTTGAGCAGAACTCGCGCTGTACCAGCAGGTTGCTGCATGTAACGGTCCACATAAGGCTTCAGATCATCGCTGAAGAGATTATCTCCGAGAAGCACAACGAATTTTTCGCCAGGAAGAATAAAAGTAGTTGCCAGATCCAACGCTTCCGCAATCCCGCCTGCCTTTTCCTGAATGCGATAAGTCAACTTGACCCCATGATCTGCTCCGCCACCAAGATACTCTGTATATAACCCGGCGGAATGTTTGTTGATCACAATCAATAGTTCATCAATGCCTGCCTGGCGGAGCCTGTCGATGCCATACATAATCATCGGATGTTTACCGACTGGAAGCAGATGTTTGTTAATGAGCCGGGTCAGCGGATACAGTCTAGTTCCTGTTCCGCCGGCAAGAATTACACCTTTCATTCCACGTTCCCTCCTTCATCGGATATGTCCATATATTCAAGCGGATCGACATGCCATTTGTTCATAAAAATCGAACGATTACGCTCAAGCAGCTGTTTCCACGCTACCGGATCTGTCTTCTGGAAGCTGGCACTTCCCTGATGATGCACGAGAACATCTCCACATACCAGCAGGCGGTATCCCTGCAATCTTGCTCTATAACAATAATCGTCATCCTCATAGTGTCCCGGAGAATATGCCTCGTCAAGCAGTCCAACCGATTCCACGACATCTCGTTTCATCAGCATGCACAGACCGACGATCCGGCGTACTTCCCTCCACTTTGAAGAATCCGCAACATTATTGGAATTGGCCAACTCCTGAAAATGTTCCATATCCCGAAACGCCAGTTCAATCTGCTGGATGCCGCTTGCATAATTCGTAACAGGACCCGTGATCCCAATACTTGCGTCACTGTACAGAGCCGTTCGCAGGTTCTCCAGCCAACGGGGCGTGACCGTAACATCATTGTTCAACAGCAACAACTCATCCCCGCAAGCTGCACGAAGTCCAGCGTTACACGCTGCCGGAAACCCCCGGTTGTCCGGGAACCTTACAAATCGAATTCGCTCCAGCGCACAATATTCAGCCGTTCCATCCGTCGAACCGTTATCTACCACGATAATTTCATATGACGCAGGATCGCCCGAGTATTGACGTATGGCATCGATGCAGGGCCTGATCAGATCCAGCCCATTGTAAGTTGGGATAATCATACTCGTCAGTGTCATTAGGCGTTCCTCCTGTAAGCCACTTCTACACGGGAGAGTGTATGTGCCTGGGCTGGATTCCAACCTGTACCCAGCAATGTAGCCAGTGCCTCCAGATGATCTCCGATGATCAATTTGGCGACATCATTCCCACTTCCCGTGTTACCAGGACGCAACCGATTGGAACGAATAACATCCACCTGACTTGGTGCCGAGACGTTCATTCCATGCTGAATAGCTAGACTTTGTGCCTTAGGTGGAACGGCCAGTGATGCTGGCTTCACGGTCTGAATCATACGACGAGATAATGCATGAGGCACGGCTGTCATGGAATTGGAACCAAGATCTGCCCTGCCTAATGTTCGGTTCAGATATGCTTTGACCCGGCTTACCTCATCCTGCCCTGCAAACGCAGGAAGCAAAGACGTCAGATTATTCAACGCCACATCCTGTCCCCGATCAACCGCGAACAGAAAGGGTGCAAGCTGTTCAGCCGAGACGACCATATCTCCATCCACAAAAAGTACCGTCTCCGCATCCGTCATCTTGGCTCCAAGTGCCCGGCCCACATCATGTCCTGCCCGATCCGGTTCATAGATTACTGTAAGTCCCGGCTGCCTTAGTACCTGCTTCAAACTGTCATCTGTCGTTCCATTCAGTACCACAATAATATCCGTCAGAGGCAACCGCTTTAGTTGCAATAACACCTGCCCCAGTGTGTGTTCTTCATTACAGGCACAGACAATGGCAGCAGCCGAATGACGAAGAGGTAGTGGCACGATCTGGAATGAATGTCCCGAGGCCTGAGCATAACCCTGCATAAATGCCTTACCTGCCTTCAGAGCTAGCTCGAAGTTGCTTAGCTCCGCAACGTTCACCGCGTGTGCATTCCATACGAGACGTGCATGTTCTTCTGATACTGTGTTGTTTGCCTTTGCCTCGCTTCCTGCAACTTGCCCCGCTTTCCACATCAAGTGCAGATTTACTGGGCCAGACTTTGCTCGGCTTCTTCTTTTTTTTTGAATATCTACATGCTTCTTGTTCCTATGACGCTTGTTCATTACTGTTCTTCCTGCTGTCGTTGGTCTACTTGTTGTCCGCCTGCGGCGGACAACCCCTGAACGTCCCTTCATTTCCTCACCTCCAGCATGTTGCATCATCCGATGCGACATGCTTACCTCGCCAGGTTGCGAACACGTTGCAGATCGGTATAACCTCCGCGGGAACCGAGCGTATCCGTAATCCACTTAATCGCTGCCATATGATCATTCAGTACCACTTGACTTAGCAGATCAGGTCCGCTTCGCTTCTTGATTCGTACTGCATTCATTCTACCCACAGGTACGTGATGAACAGCGCGTACCCGAAGTCCGCCGATCACTGCCTTGGCTTGTGCAAGTGGCGGAACTTCCAGTGAGGATATCCCCATGACCTCAAGTCCTTTTCGGCTTATTGCATGTGGAATAGCTGTCATGGATGCCCCCCGGAGATCGGATCTTGCAAGTATGCTGTTCAACATGTGTTTGGCCTCCACTACGGGATGAACGGGATGATGAGTGACCGGCCCATGGTAGTCGTTAAGCGCCACATCCGTTCCCTTCAGCACAGCCTTCACGTAAGGTGCAAGATGCTCTGCGGGAATTGCGATATCTGCATCAGTAAATAACAATACCTGACCGCGCGCCTCAGCTGCGCCTACTTTTCGTCCTCCATCATGCCCCAGTGCTTCGGCATACGTGAGCACGCGTGCTCCAGCCCGTTTGGCTGCGTTTGCCGTGCCGTCTGTTGAACCATTCACAACGACAAGCACTTCAGCATCACGGCATATCCGCAGCGCTTCACGGACAACTGCACCAATCCTTTTCTCCTCATTCATAGCAGGGATAATAACCGAGAGCATCGGTCGCTGAGAACCCCCCCTGTGTGAAGGAGCATCACTCATGCCATTTTCCGCTCCATTCTCTACTCCATCCTTAGCCTGTGACATCAGCTGTTTGGATGGAATAACGAACGTATAGGCCTTTGTACCCTTTTTGTGTCCAGACTTCCATCTTCGTTTCTTCAGCACTGTTTTTCTTCGTGTCACATTGGTTCGGGTTGCATAACGTGCTGTGGTACGGGTTTTGCGCAACAGTTTCACCTCCCGCATTCGATCATCGGCATGCCAAGGGAGTACACGTTATTCTATGTATTCGTGGAGCAGTGGAAACGGCGTTTGTCCTTGCACTAAGCAGGTTCTCCCTGTGAACACGAGGATACAGGCCTTGCTTTTAGACAAAATACGTCAAAATATGTGAAAAACGCTACCTCTCCCCTACTTCAGACACAAATTTAACAAAAATCTAAAATTGTATCTTTTCCAAAGTTTTACATTGTGATAATATACGTTCCAAGCAGTTTTATTTACAAAAATAACCTTGTGGTGAACATAAGTTCCCCTATATTTTTTAAATCAATTTATTGACCTTAGGTTGATTAGATTATGACCTCATTCACAGATCTTGTTAAGCAGATACATTCTACTCTTGAGAGGAGTGATGCCGTTCAGAACACACTGCCTTTGTCATTTACGCAAACCCGGATTGAACACCCCAGTTTTCCGTGAACGTATCTTCTACCTGCGCAATTGGACAACCCCCGGCTTTCTGAAAGAGGAACACAATAGACGATTCAACCTTCGGGTTGAACTGAATAAACGGTTATCCTTTTTGTTTGGTGTCGTGCTTAACACTTCCCGAGCTAAGGCCAAGCCGATTTTGTTCCAATCGTTTCTTGTCTCATTCCACGCTTCAGGTCTAGCCCCACGCTCCGCGCTGCCCAAGTTGCAGACGGAATTCCAACCGAGACTGGCATGAACATTTTCCAACCAAAAATAAGTTTAAGAATGGGAGAGTTTACTATGAAATTTGCCAAAGTTATGCCAACAATTCTTGGAGGAGCTCTTTTGCTCGCTTCCGTATCCTCTGCTACTGCAGCTCCAGTGTCTGATCAATCCATTCCACTTCAGGCCCCTTATGCCTCTGAGGAGGGTATTCCATTGAACAGTGGAACAGATGACACTATCTTTAATTACCTCGGACAGCAGGAACAATTCCTGAATTCCGATGTGAAATCCCAACTCAAAATTGTCAAAAGAAACACAGATACATCTGGCGTAAGACACTTCCGCCTGAAACAGTATATTAAAGGTATCCCGGTTTATGGTGCAGAACAGACGGTCCACCTGGACAAAACCGGAGCCGTGAGCTCCGCACTTGGCGATCTTCCACCGATTGAAGAGCAGGCCATTCCGAATGATGGTGTAGCCGAGATCAGCGGAGAAGACGCGATCCAGATTGCAACCGAAGAAGCAACCTCCCGGATTGGAGAGCTTGGCGCCGCGGAAATCACACCTCAAGCTGAATTGAACATCTATCATCATGAAGAAGATGGTCAGACGTATCTGGTTTACATTACGGAAGTAAACGTACTCGAACCTGCCCCTCTACGGACCAAATATTTCATTAACGCAGTGGATGGCAGTATCGTATCCCAGTTTGACCTCATTAACTTTGCCACCGGAACAGGTACAGGTGTACTTGGAGATACCAAAACCCTGACAACCACCCAATCCGGCAGCACCTTCCAACTGAAAGACACCACTCGCGGCAATGGCATCCAAACGTACACGGCGAACAATGGCTCATCACTGCCTGGTAGCTTGCTCACAGATTCGGATAATGTATGGACTGATCGTGCAGGTGTAGATGCTCACGCTCATGCCGCTGCTACGTATGATTTCTACAAAAACAAATTCAACCGTAACGGTATTAATGGTAACGGATTGTTGATCAGATCAACCGTGCACTACGGCTCCAATTACAATAACGCCTTCTGGAACGGGGCACAGATTGTCTTTGGTGACGGCGATGGAACGATGTTCCGATCCCTGTCTGGTGATCTGGATGTTGTGGGCCATGAATTGACGCATGGTGTTATTGAATATACAGCCAATCTGGAATATCGCAATGAACCAGGCGCACTCAATGAAGCCTTTGCCGATATTTTCGGTAATACGATCCAAAGCAAAAACTGGCTGCTCGGTGATGATATCTACACACCTAACACTCCAGGAGATGCGCTACGCTCCCTCTCCAACCCTACATTGTATGGTCAACCTGACAAATACAGCGATCGCTACACAGGCTCACAGGACAACGGCGGTGTCCATATCAACAGTGGTATCATCAATAAAGCCTATTTCCTTGCTGCTCAAGGCGGAACACATAATGGTGTGACTGTTACCGGAATCGGTCGGGATAAAGCGATCCAGATTTTCTACAGCACACTGGTGAACTACCTGACACCAACGTCCAAATTTGCCGCTGCCAAAACAGCTACCATTCAAGCAGCCAAAGATCTGTACGGAGCAACTTCCGCTGAAGCTACTGCTATTACCAAAGCATATCAAGCTGTAGGCCTGTAAAATCTTATTTTATTGTAATTGAACTTATAATGTACTCATCCTAATGGTAACAAAACGTTCAGACACCCCTCACCGTCCGAACGGATTAAGCTTATATCAATCAAAAGCGGTGTCCCGGACAACTCTGGACACCGCTTTTGTCATTTGTTTATTACGGATACAATCTTGCACTATCCTTGCGAAGGTCCCGCAGCAATCCATGACAACAATCCGTACGTATGCTTGCAATCTGCTGTACGTGACACTTCAAGTACCGCTTCATCCTCACTCTGCGAGAGCAGGGAAATCTGGAATCCCCGATCATTGCTCATGCCCACAATTACATAATGTTCTGAAGCAAATGATTCTTCAAAAACAACAGTTACCTCTGTGCATACTTCACTCTCTGGCAGTACAAAAGCTTCCATCCCGAATTGTTGTACAACCGGTTGTTTGCTTACGCTGCGAACGGGTTGGAAGGCCAGATGTTTGGCCTGAACTGCCCCCGATTGCAACTGGCTGCTGCCCACGGCATCATCACACAGATGCTCTTGTGTAATCGATTGTTCACTTAACATAAACTCCGTAGTTCCAGCGATCTCCTGTGACTGTTCAAGCTGTGGTTGCTGAGCCTGATCTTCCTGATCTTCCTGATCTGCCTGCACTGCCTGCTCAGTTGTGAACAAAGCTGCCGGTAGTTCGCCAAGCTGATCTGTTTGGGATACCAGCTCTTGTTGTTGCTCCAGACCAGCACTCGGTAATGCCTTGACGATTACCTGCTGTGATTGCTGTACAACCTCATTTTGTGGTTGAAGCAATCCCTCTTGTCTTTTGATAGCTGCCAGTTGCTCCAGCGTTTCTCCACTGAACTGACGAATCGCATTCCATATCTCTTCGCTCAGATGCGCTGGACCTACAATCCCCGCATTCAAATGATTAGAGGTAATACTCTGCTCACTCAGTTTGCTGCCGTTCACGCTGCCATCGGCCAATTTGGCACTTGTGACGGACCCATTTTGCAGATGAACCCCGCTTACTGCTTCCTCTTCCAGATGAGTTGTGCGAATGCTGCGTTCTTGAATATGGTCAGCAAGAATGGTTCCATCCTGGATATGACGAGTTTGCACACTTTTGTCTGCTATGTGGATAGCCGATACCGCACCTTCAAGCAATTTATTACCGTTTACACTGCCGTCAGCCATTTTGGCACTTGTTATGGAACCATTGTGCAGATGAATCGAACTTACCGATTCCGCTTTGAGGTGGGAGATTCCAATGCTTCGCTCTTGAATATGGTCAGCATGAATAGCTTTCTCTTGGATATGACGGGATTGTACACTTCCATTGGCAATATGGACATCCGACACCGCATCTTCTAGCAGTTTGTCACTGCTCACACTGCCATCCGCCAGTTTGGCACTCGTTACAGACCCATTTTGCAGATGAACCGCACTTATGACTTCCTCTTCCAGATGGGACGTACCAATGCTATGCTCCTGAATATGATCAGCAAGGATCGCTCCTGCCTGGATATGGCGAGTTTGCACACTTTCCGACGCGATATGGCTCCCCAATACAGTATCTTCGAGCAATTTGCTGCCGCTAATGCTACTGTCAGCCAATTTGGCACTTGTGACGGACCCATTTTGCAGATGAACCGCACTTACGGCTTCCTCTTCCAGATGGGCTGTGCCGATGCTTCGCTCCTGAATATGACCAGCATGAATAGCTCCTGCCTGAATATGCCCGGATTGCACACTTTCCGATGCGATATGAATCCCGGATACCGTACCTTCGAGTAACTTGCTGCCAGTTATACTGCCATCCGCCAGTTTGGCACTCGTTACAGATCCATTTTGCAAATGAATGGCACTTACCGACTCCTCTTCCAGATGTGCTGTGCCGATGCTCCGCTCTTGAATATGATCAGCATGAATGGCTCCTGCCTGAATCTTACTGGATTGCACACTATCGTCTGCAATGTGGATATCTGATACTGCTCCTTCAAGCAACTTGCTGCCGGTTACACTGCCGTCGGCCAACTTGGTACTTGTTACAGATCCATTTTGCAGATGAATGGCACTTACTGCTTCCTGTTCCAAGTGAAGCATGCCAATGCTGTGTTCCTGAATATGGTCAGCAAGGATTACTCCTGCCTGGATATGGCGGGATTGCACACTTTCAGAAGCGATATGGATTCCCGACACCGCATCTTCGATCAACTTGCTGCCGGTTACACTGCCGTCAGCCAGTTTGGCACTGATGACAGATCCATTTTGCAGGTGAATCGCACTTACTGCTTCCTCCTCCAGATGGGTTGTGCCGATGCTCCGCTCCTGAATATGGTCAGCATGAATGGCCCCAGCCTGAATATGCCCGGTTTGCACACTTTCGGACGCAATATGAACCCCCGATACGGTTCCTTCAAGCAATTTGCTGCCGTTGATACTGCCATCCGCCAGTTTGACACTTGTTACAGATCCATTTTGCAAATGAACCGCACTTACAGACTCCTCATCCAGATGAACTGAGCCAATACTGCACTCTTGAATATGATCAGCAAGGATTGCGCCTTCTTGGATATGACGGGTTTGCACACTTTCATTGGCAAGGTGAGTAGCCGATACGCTTTCTGCGGCTAATTTGCTGCCATCCACACTACCCGTTGCTAGTTTGGAGCGTGTTACAGATTCATCCTGCAAAATAATCGTACTTACCGCTTCTTCTTCCAGATGAGATGTTCCGATGCTGCGTTCATGGATATGATGAGGAAGTATTTCACCATCTTGAATATGACGGGAATGCACAGCTCCTTGCTGTAGGTGAACAGCACTTGTCGACTCTGCCTGAAGATGCAAACCACTGATCAAACCTGGCTGAAGGTGAGCCGCTGTAATGGATAAAGGTGCCAGATGGTCTGTTTCGACAGATCCAGGTGCCAAGTGATGCGATGTGACCACCTGTTCAGCAATATGCTCCTCATGAATGATGTCTGGCTTCAGATGCTGTGAGCTCACTACTTGAGTCCCCAAATGGTCAGATTTCACGCTGCCTTCAGCCAGATGGACGGATTGTACAACGGATGGCTGCAAGTGCTCGCTACCTACAGCAGCCTGTTGCAGTTCTGTCCCGGATACCGAGTCTGCTGTCAAATGGTCCGCACTTATGGAGCCATGCTGAAGTTTGTTACCGGTAATACTGCCATCAGCAAATAATTCCGGCGAGCGTATTTCTTCCGACAAATGTTCCAGTGAAACGGCATGCTGCTTCAGGTGATATCCGCGGATGGTTCCTGCTGGAATATGTTTGGCGTTAATACTCTCTGCCATAATCTTGGAAGAAGTCACGCTGCCGTCTGCCAGTTTAGCTGACGTGACAGCAAAATCCGCCAGTTTATCTGTTGCAACACTCTCTGGTGAAAGCTTGGGGGAGGTAACCGCATGATCTGTTAGATGAGGCGGAAAAATGGACCCGCCAGCCAGCTGGGCTGAAGTTACACTATCAATAGCCAATTTGTCTGTTGTGACCGCGGCCCGTGCAATCGCATCCGTTTCAACACTACCCGGCTGAAGATGAGGTACACCTACGGCATGTTCTGTCAAGTGTTCCGATTTCACTGCATAAGGTCTCAGGGCCTCGGAACCCACGCTGCCTGGAGCCAGATGTGTCCCTGTGACTCCACCACTCGCAAGATGCGAGGATATAACACTTCCCGGGGCAAGCGCTCTGCTACTCACCGATGCCGTTCCAAGCTTTTCTGTTGTCACACTTCCATCCGCGAGTTTAACGTCTGTAACGGCAGCATCCTGCAATTCATACGTACCCACGGCCGACTCTGCAAGATGCCGCTCACACACCACGTCGTCTGCAAGAGCGTCTCCGGACACACTTCCGGCAGATAGATGAGCTGCCTCGATGCTTCCACTTGCAATGTGAATAGAGTGAATTGCGGAATTGTCCACATGTACCGGCGTAATTCCCCGATTTGCAATGTGTTCAGCACGAATGGACCCTTTGGCAAGATGTTTACCCTGTACGGCTTCATCCGCAATTTTGGAAGAAATGACGCTCTGATCAGAGATCTTGGATGCCGTAATGGACTGTTCCAGCAATTTTGCTGTTCCAACAGACTGGTCTGCCAGTTTGCTACTGGTTACTGCACCTTCTGTCAAATGCTCACTGCCCACTTCTCCGTTGCCAATCTGCTCCTTGCCAACGGAATGAGCGCGAATCTGACTTGATCCGATTGAACCGTCCAGCAGATGTCTTCCAGTTAGTGAACCCTCAGCTAAATGTCTTGTTTGTATGGATCCATCCTCTATCTGGTCACTTCCAATACTGCCATTTAATAGTTGTGAACGACCGACAGACCCTTCTGCCAGATGTGTCTGTTTAACAGCACCTGCCTGAATATGGTGAGACTCGATGGAGTGTTCTTCGATTTTGCTGCCTGTGACAGCAGCTTCACGAATTTTGGTTGTAGTCACTGCATCGTCAGCCAGTTTGGAGGTATTCACAGCTCCTCCCGTGAGATGCCTTGTATCCACCCCGCTAATCGCGATCTTGTCTCCAGTTACGGCATGATTCTTGATTAATTCTTCCGTTACCAGCATGCGGCTGAGATGTCTTGTGCTGATAGAACCGTCGGCAATTTTGGCCGAATCGATGGCCTGGTTGCCAAGCTTCTGAGAAGTAATACTGCCATCTCTGATTTTCTCGCCTGCAATAGAAGCATTTCGTATTTTGTGACCAGACACAGAACCGTCAATCAGGTGCTCCTCAGATACAGACGCTTCCGCAAGTTTCGCTGAAACAATGGCCCCGTCTGCAATGTGAATGCTGGTCACCGCGTAATCCTGCAATGCTTCACTGCCGACCGCATCCGGTTTCAGCTTGGAGGCATCTACAGAGAAAGGAGCCAACTTGCTCTCCGTAACAGCAAATTCACTCAAGTCGTCCGTGTAGATGTAATGTCCGGTATGACCCGGCATCTGGTTCTGGTTCAGGATCTGCAGCCGGTCCTTGCTTGTTGTTTCTTGCTTGATGATATCCACCTCTTCTTCCAGAACAAGCGGAGCCACGCTGCTAACCTGAATTTGCTTATCCGAGCTATCTTCTGTCTCGATTTCCTTGCTATCAGACTCTACGGGTTCCGGCTTGATTTCGGCTTCGATCTCCACCTCTTCCAGCTCGTTTGTTGAAGCAGGTAGCTCCATTGAGTCGAATAGGAATTCTTCCGACTCCTGAACAGCCCTTGATTCCCTTTTATTCGTATTTAAACGTTCTTCCCTATTCACAGTGAAACCTGAGTTCATCTTGTCTGCCCGGCGATCAGTCAGTTCCAATTCTTTGTATTTCGGGCTCACATGCCGCAGTTTCGGCGTTGGAACCTTCTTTTTGCCATTTTTACTCATGCAGCTTGCTCCTTCCTCTAACGTTCGTCTCCGGCATCATATGCTTCCATATGGGCATCTGCCACTTCATTTATGACTTTTGCGGATTCCAGAGTACGGATGTACAGGCGTCAAGACAGGAAGGTTCGATGATCTTCGTGGAAATAGGCGTGTCAGGGCAGCAGAGGAAAGGCGGCTGTCCACGCCCCCGTCCCAGTCATGTCATAGGATATTATATCTAGGTCGTGTCTGAAAACTCGCTGAAATGCATCTTTCACCGTCTTTTCGCCCCCTGCTGTGTCACTTTCCCTTGACGTGCCCCGGCACGCCTGCGGAAAACTTCCTTGCTTGGAACGAAGATTCGGCAAAACCTGCTTCCTTCAGAGTTTTAGACACGCCCTGAGCAAGCACTAGTGCTTGGCGATGCATCTTACACACCGGTCTGCGTTATCGCGATGTCTGAGCCATGCGGTGACAGGCCGGCATTCCATGAATGGACGATCCATGGTCGCGATAACATCGAAGGAGGAACGGTCATGCTCCAAGAAACGATCGGCATTATGTTCGATTCACGCATGTACCGGGGGATACCGGCCGGAAGGACCGGTCAGGAATCACTCGCGAATTATGAACAGGCAGCGGCCAGTTATGGATTAACTCCCTGCTTTTTGAGGCTGGAAGATATCGATTCGGATCAAAAAACATGTCTTGCCTATGTAAAAAAAGAAGGCAGATATGTTCGCGAGCGCATGCCACTGCCCTCCGTCATTCATAACCGATCACTCCAGCTTCGCCGGACGGAACAGCATCAGATCACCAAGCTGATGTTGCAGGGTATCCAGGTATTCAACGTTCGCAACCGGTACCGTAAAGATCACATTCATGACATGCTTCATCAGGACCTCGCCTTGCGAGAACACCTGCCCCGTGCAGTCAAAGCTACGCCAGAGTCTCTGGCCTATATGATGGAACAATATGATGACCTCGTCATCAAACCATGCAGCGGTAGCATCGGTCATGGGATTCTGCGAGTCTTTGAGCGAGATGGACAGTGGAAACTAACCTGTGAGACGAAGGCGGCACGCAAAGGGTGGGCTACCTTCCGATTGAGCAAAGGACAGCTTCCTTCCGCCACCCTAAGGCGGATCTTTCGCCATGCCTACCTCATTGAAGAGCGTATCCCACTGGTACGTTATGAGGGCAGGCCGGTAGATTTGCGGGTATCTGTACAACGTGGTGGCGATGGTCTTTGGGGAATAACAGGCATGTTTGCCAAAGCGGCTCCTGCCCATACGTTTGTCAGCAACATCGCCCAGGGTGGTAAAGTCATGAAGCTTGCAGAGGCCCTTGGATTAGGAGAATCTGGCTTCGACCTGGCTCGACTGGAATACAGAATCGGACTCGTTGCCCTTCGAATTGCCCAAAACCTGGCGGCCAGTCTTCCACATCTGGCTGATCTGGGTCTTGATCTCGGGATAACGCGCAGCGGCCAGATCTATTTTATTGAATGCAATGGACGGGATCAGCGTTACGGTTTTCGCAAGGCGGGAATGTCGGAACACTGGAAGGCAACGTACAGCAAACCGATGGCTTATGGGCGTCTGCTGCTGGAACAGAATTCGAGAATTCCGAGACAACCGCAGACATACGATAGGAGACTATATTGATTTCGTGTGCATTCTGTGTCAATATTATGCAGAACGGCCGGTCTTGCCGGCCTTGAAGTTCGCATTAACCCTAAGGGGGATATTCATGGCAAAAACGCTGTTGCGATTAATGACCGAGCTTTCTTCGCGCAAATGGATCTCCCGGACCGTGGGAGCCTTCTCCAAAAGCCGGGGAAGTAAGGCATTTATCCCTTATTTTGTCCGGACCTACGACATCCCTGTTCAGGAGGCCGAGAAAGACTGGAAGGAATACCGTTCACTGAACGATTTCTTTACCCGCAAATTAAAGCCGGGCATGCGCCCGTTGGAACTTTCAGAGCATGCACTGATCAGCCCGGTAGATGCCAAGATTACGG
The DNA here is from genome assembly GCF_038003195.1 of Paenibacillus sp. FSL M7-1414. NCBI lineage: Bacteria > Bacillati > Bacillota > Bacilli > Caryophanales > Paenibacillaceae > Paenibacillus > Paenibacillus sp. FSL M7-1414. Next base: position 5,640,976 of record NZ_JBBOOS010000001.1, read on the forward strand.
CAGCCGGTCCAATATCTGCAGGGACACTCCTGAATGTTAAGGGACAAAATTATACACTTGCTGAATTATTAAACCATTCTCCCCATCTGGAGAAGTACAAGCACGGGTACGGGTTCGTCCTCTATCTCAGCCCTCGCGACTATCACCGCATTCATGCACCTGTCAGCGGCCGCAAAATAGAGAGCGAACACATCAAAGGCAAAGTTTATCCCGTGAATGACTTTGGCCTGACCCATATGAGATCCGTGCTTAGTCGAAACGAACGACTCATTACGTATATCGCACATGATTACGGTGAAGTGGCGGTTGTCAAAGTAGGTGCGATGAACGTGAGTAGCATACAATATGCTGATACGGACACAAGTACCTGGGCACAAGGCGATGATCTGGCCTATTTTGAATTCGGTTCCACCGTTGTTCTGCTGACGCAGAGTGGCACATTCGAACCAAACCCGGGCTTACAGCCAGGCGATTCGGTCAAAATGGGAGCATTGCTTGGTCGTTTGAAACCGAAGAACTAATGAGTCTATACGCAAATAAAGAGGATGGCGCAGCACCTGTAACCAGGTATTGCGCCATCCTCTTTATGAATACATATTCATCCATATATACATGCAATACGAAGCTTCGCTCCGTCGTTATTGGTCTGCTGAGTTCTCCTCAAAACCACACATCTTGCAAGTCCTCTGCCGGTTTGAAGCGACGCAGACGGTTCCGGAAAATATTGCATCCCTTCGTAGAGCATCCCCGGTTGCGGACCCGACGTTTTCCGTTCATCACAAGTTCCCCCTTTTGGTCATCTGGAATGCTAGATAATTACCCTTGCGTTCCAGACTTGAAACGGTGTCCTGTTTTTCTCATCAGAATTTTAACGAATCTCGGACGGGCTTTTGCCGGTGTACTGCTTGAATTGACGACTGAAGAAGAAAATATCCCGGTAGCCCAGAGCATCCGCCACTTCGGTCACATTCATGCCGGTATGCACCAGCAGATGTTCCGCCCGTTCAATACGCATGCGGATGATATAAGATTGCACCGATGATCCCACCAGTTCCTTGAACTTGATCGAGAAGTATCGGGGCGATAAGCCAGCCCGCGCAGCCAGATCTTCCACCCTATGCGTAATCCCCGGATGCTGACGCACATAATTGGCGACCTCCTGGATCACATCGGACAACTGGTTACTTACCTTTTTCTCCACAGGTTCTTCCGTATCGGCACGCAGCAGATGAATCATCAATTGTTTCAGAATCAATCGGCTCTCTTCATCACGTCCGTACACATCCGATAAGAACAGTCTTACATAACGTGCCAGCAAATGCTCAAACTCCACCGTTTCCTGTACCTCGCGATAGGACTGGGGAACGTCAGCAACAGGCACGTCCACATCAAAGTGAATATACGTAAGTACCAACGGTTTTTGCTTATTATGTGTTGCAGTAGGATGATCTCCTGGCCTGAACAAAAAACAACTACCCTTGCCAACTTCATACGACTGGTCATTCAGTACAAGCGTTCCTTCACCACTCCATACATAAAATAAATCATAGTTTTGCATCGGTTTTTCCCGTTTCTGCCACTTCCAGCCCGGTTCACAGACAATTTTGGCGACAGCGGGCAAAATAACAAATGATGACGGCGATGCCTGCAGCATGTCGCCACTCCCCCTTGATAGTTAATCTCTCTGCATATGGCATCATTCTGATCTGAATCTCACTTCTTCAATCCAGGCCATATGTATTTCAGTATCTATAGAAATTGAACTATAGAACATTTACACTTGCCACTTCGATGACAGAACAACCTTCCGATCGCTGTTATCCCCAGATTTTTTGATTCACTTTTACAAAGGTGAAAATCTGACGATAAAGGCGAACGCTCCGCTTCTTCAGGTTATTTCTGCCCTCTACGTTTTCGTGTAAATAATTAGTTCAACTTGTATAGCATGATTAAATACAACTTGCTCATATATAATCTCTGCCCCTACAGGAGCGAAATGTCTTATCCCATTATACAGCGGAATTCACCGAAACGAAAATGTGCACTTCTCCCAGGCTAGCCGCATTCGCCGGATTCCCTCTGTTATCTCTTCTTTCTCCAGATGTGCAAAAGCAAAACAGGCCGCCGGATGACCTGAAGTCAACCGATATCGCTCTGCATCACGGAACAATATGCCATCCTCCTCAGCAAGTTTTTTAAATCGCTGATAACTGTCCACATCGCCATTCCAGGTAGCGTAGATATGCAGTCCTGCATCACCAAGCTGCATCGTGAATGCCTCCGGCAACTGTAGTTCCATCTCTCGGACAAAAAAATCATGCCGTTCCCCATATAACCGGGTTAACCGTCGTAAGTGCCTCAGGTAACCTCCTCTGGTCATAAATTTTGCCAGTGCGCGCTGCTCCAGCAGTGCCGGAGGTACCGGTTCATACAACGCCTTGGCGGCAAGCAGAGGTTCTACCAGACCAGGTGGCAGGACGGCGTAGCCAAGTCGAAACGAAGCAACCATCGTTTGTGAGAATGAACCAACGTAGATGACGCGCTGTTCACGATCAAGCACTTTGAGGGGTTCAATTGGTCTTCCACCCCATCGGAATTCACTGTCGTAATCATCTTCAATGATGACCGCATTCCGCTTTGAGGCCCACGCAAGCAAGGCACGTCTTCTGTCCAATCCCAGCACGGCCCCTGTTGGAAACTGCCGGGTAGGGGTGACAAATAACGTCTGTGCCTCCCATGGCTGAGGAATAATGCCTGCGGCATCCATCTCTGCCGGGATGATTTTCCCACCACAGGACTTAACGGCATGGGCAATGCCCAGATACCCCGGATTCTCCAATACAACCGCTGCCCCCTCTGCGATCAACAGCTGGGATAGAAGGGTGATGCCTTGCATTGATCCGCTGAACAATACAATCTGAGATGGTTCAGCCTGGATACCACGTGTCCATCTGAGATGGGAGGCGATGGCCTCACGCAGCTCCGGATCACCGGCTACACCGCTCGATTCTCGCCAACCACTGCGATGAACCGCAGCGAGTGCACTCTTCCACTCGCCTAACGGGAAATGTTCCGCAGGCATGCGCTGCATTTGAAAATTAATGACGGACGGCTTCGGTGAAGACATCTGAGTCCGCAGGACTTCATGTTGTGTATTCAACCTCTGTACTCGTTCGCCCCAGGCAGACAGCTTGAGAACGGCTTCCTGTTTTTCATTTTCCTGAGTGGATAATGTTTCGGTGACAAATGTACCTCTTCCCCGATGTGCATGGACATAACCATCCGCAAGCAGCATGTCGTATACCTGAGCTACCGAACCACGTGACATCTCATATTGTTTTGCCAACTCACGGGTGGAAGGAAGCCGCGTGCCTCCCACCAATGTGCCTGCATGAATGGCATCACGTAACGCATGGTACAATGCCTCATACTTGTATCGATGCTGAAGTTCATAGGTATCCATCGGCAGCCACAATTCCATCATGCACCTCTCTTCATTTGTCTTCATCTGTGATCCCTGACTAATTGGCCTACTAAAGTGAATGTAAATTGGATCTATTTCATTGTCAATGTATGAACTATTGTTATCCATAAGATATGGCGTTTTATTATACATTTCAATGATGGGGGATTACACATGAGACGGAAAGAATTCACAGTAGATGAAGAACAGGAAATTACCGCATTTCTGGATCAGTGCTCCTTCGGGTTTCTGGGAACGGTCAGCCCGGACGGACAACCACGGGTTACACCGCTGAATTTTGTATATATGGACGGTTGCTTTTATTTTCACGGCAGTCTGGCTGGCGAGAAGATGAAACAGATCAAACAGGATTCGTCGGTCAGTTTCACAGTAGCTGAAGAGTTCTCCCTGATTCCATCCTATTTCAGTGATCCTGAGCTTGCTTGTCCAGCGACTTCTTTCTTCAAAAGTGTTATGGCCTTCGGTCAGGCTGAACCGGTTAAAGATCTGGACATCAAAGGTAAGGTACTGCAACGATTTATGGAAAAACTCCAGCCACAAGGCGGATATGTACCCATTGACGCTACTGACTCGCGTTATACAGGAAACCTCAAAGCTGTAGCCGTAGTCCGAATTAGTCCTGAACGGATCAGCGCCAAGTTTAAATTTGGACAAAACCTCTCCAGTGAACGATTCGATCATATCAGTGGTCAGTTGGAACAGCGTAATGAAGGAAGAGATACTGAAACTGCTGAAATGATGCGGAAATACTGTCCATTTCATCAGCAATAAGTTTCATTTCTTGAGGATTGCTCCAAGGTTGAATTCAACGATAACCCACCCGAAAACCCTCTGCAACAACGCGGTAAAGCGATATAACTGTCATATTGCGTAATTTCCGTGACGGGGGCATGTCAAGGTGATATAATGTTAGGCAGTTGAATCACAAAGACTTGGAAGGATGAAAAGAATGAATCCACTGGCTGAACAGTTGAACGAAAGTATTCAGACAGGCAGCAGTCACGTCTACTCCATGCTGTCACAGCTTGGCAAAGAAATTTATTTTCCTAAAGAAGGGATCTTGAGTCAATCTGCTGAAGCAGCAAGCTTGGCCAAGACCCATAATGCCACGATTGGTATCGCCCTGGAGGGTGGTGTGCCGATGCATCTTCAGGTTATTCAGGAGAAGCTGTCTGCATTCCAACCAAAGGATCTGTATCCTTACGCTCCACCTGCAGGCAAACCTGAATTGCGGACCGTTTGGAGAGACAAGATGCTGAAGGAAACACCTTCTCTGGAAGGCAAAACGTTTGGCAATCCAATTGTAACCAATGCATTAACCCATGGACTAAGTATCGTAGCCGACCTGTTCGCCGATGAAGGGGACGCTGTCATATATCCGGATAAAAACTGGGAAAATTACGAGCTGACCTTCGGAATTCGTCGTCATGGCCAGTTGGTTCATTATCCCCTGTTCGATGATCAGTTGAACTTCAACAGTGAGGGTCTGCTTCAGGCTTTGCTTGATCAAAAGGACAAAGGTAAAGCGATCGTACTGCTCAACTTCCCGAATAACCCAACAGGTTATACGCCTGGAGCCGAAGAAGCAGATGCCATTGTGAACACGATTCTTCAGGCAGCTGAAGCCGGTGTTAACGTGGTTGCTGTAACAGATGATGCCTACTTCGGACTGTTCTTCGAAGATTCCATTCATGAATCCCTGTTTGGCAAACTTGCCAACATTCATCCACGTGTGTTGACTGTAAAAGTGGATGGTGCAACCAAGGAGGAGTTTGTATGGGGCTTCCGCGTTGGATTCATTACGTATGCCCATGAAGATGCAGCCGTTCTGCATGCATTGGAGCAAAAAACACTCGGTATTATCCGGGCAACGATCTCCAGTGGCCCGCATCCTTCCCAGACTTTTGTACTGGATGCGCTCAAAGCACCGGAGTTTGAAGCACAGAAACAGGAGAAGTTCGAGATTATGAAAGGCCGTGCCAATAAGGTAAAAGCCATTCTCGATAGCGGCAAGTATGGAGATGCATGGGACTATTATCCGTTCAACTCCGGTTACTTCATGTGCCTGAAGCTAAAAGAAGTTGGCGCTGAAGAACTTCGAAGCCATTTGCTGCACAAATATGGTGTGGGTACAATCGCGCTGGGTGAATCGGATCTTCGAATCGCCTTCTCCTGTATTGAAGAATCCGGGTTGGAAGATCTGTATGAAACCATCTATCGTGGAGTTCAGGATCTGCGGACGACTTAGTTAAAATACCGCAACAAAGTTACAACAATCTCAGTAGCTCAGGGGAAACAGGATCATGTCTGTACCCTGAATGATATAAGAACCCTTTGTATAACGGCGACGTTTCATGTCACTGAATATACGAAGGGTTCTTTTGTGTTTTACAATTCGCCTGATACTAGTCCATTCACCCCGGACAGCTGCCCAAAAGCTTTAATTTCTGGCTTTACCGGGCATCGGCCCAATCAGCCTACCCCCACAGCACATAATATACGATGTACGCAAGGGCGTGCCAAACAACCACTTGAAAGGGGAATGACCATGTCTGGAGTTGAAGATACAAGAGGCGGTTATGGATGCGGCGGTTACGGCGGAGGATTTACAAACACAGGTGCCATTCTCGTTCTGTTCATCTTGCTCGTGATCATCACTAAATCGTTCCTCTGTTAGTATCAATACACACTTGCGCGAGAATCAAGTGATCTGATTGCAACATTCCATTACAGCACAAAGAAGGGTATTCCGGGACACAGCCCGGCATACCCTTCTTTTGTTATCTTTTGTACCTCTCACTGATGAACCCAATGTAATAATCCGAGTTGGTCAGGTGTCCGATCGTTTACTCGTCTTCTTCTTCCTTCAACCACTTGTTACCTTGCGAACGCCGCATAATCACAATCACCAGTATACCCAAAATAAGTGCTACTCCGGTGACAGTCAGTCCGCTTGCTCCGGCAGCCAGCATAGGCAGCCACATGAGCAATGCAGCCAATGCGTGCAGATGGAATATGAATCCCAACACCTGAGAACGACGACTCTCACCCGAGATTGGATAGATCATAATCCAGAACGATTCACTATGACTGCGACGCAAAGCACCTAACTGAACACCTGCAAGCAACAGGAAGAACAGATACACCCCGACACCAAAGTAGCTGCCTGCTGTCCACCAGGATAGTAACATGCCCAGTACAACTAGGCGTAACACGATTGAGAACACTTCGGTTCGAACAAACGTTTTGGTTATCAAGTAACGGTAAGCTTTCCCTGCATTCCAGGGAAGACCACTCCCCAATTTGCTAAGCCAGCGACGCGAACTTACTTTCTGTCCGGATGAAGGTACATCCACAAACCAGCCAAGCGTCCGCATAACCCTGCCAGCCTGCCCCTGCTCCACCTGAATCAGTCGTTCCCACGCTACCCGATGTTTCACCGGTATACGCAGGGCGACGACGTAGACAACAGCCAGCAACAGCAGGAACCAGACGCTGCGCTGCGGTGGCTGCCACAGCCAAGCGCCAACCGCCAGCACTGCCAGAGCCCATCGCAAGAGACGATATCCTCTTGCTGCCCCAACCTGAACCATTCTTAGCTCTTGCCATGCTCCATAACTGGACAACCCTTTCCACAGCAGCAGGAACACGATGAACCAGCCAAATGGCCGTGCACCCAGATCTGCTCTGACATAGAGCGGCCACAGTGTAACAAACACAAGCAGCAAGCCCAGAGTTTTATAGATGATGCCCCGGGCAAAGCTGTTCTTCAAATACTCCTGCATCCGGTATTCCTGTGGTCGCAGGAACACGATATCTGCCGGAAGCAGATATGTACGATAACTGCTAAACAGCACCAGTGGTGCCAGCAGCAGCAATGCAATCCAGCGAATCGGAAATTCCGCCGGAATATTCTGAACAAACGATGTATACCAGGCGGAGAACGCAATGACGAGAAATAAAAAGACCATCGCTACACCACTCTGGATCACATAACCCAGATAAGGAAGTATTCCGTTCCAGAATCCTGTGCGTCTTTGCTTCCATAGCAGCTTGAGATCCATGCTCAATCCCTGCCTTGTACGAGAGAATAGAACATGTGCTCCAGCGTGGCATCCGATTCCCCGAATTGAGAGCGCAATTCATTCAGCGTCCCTTGAGCAATGACTTGCCCACGGTGCAGAACGATAAAACGGTCACAGTAATTTTCAATCGTGGACAGAATGTGTGAACTGAGTAAAATGGATGATCCCGAAGCTTTCATCTCCAGCATAAAATCAAGCAAGGAGCGGATACCCAGCGGGTCCAGCCCCAGGAAAGGCTCATCAATGATGTACAGTGGTGGTCCTGCCACAAAAGCACACATTATCATAACCTTTTGCCGCATCCCCTTAGACAGGTGAGTCGACAAACTTGTGCTTTTCTCATTCATACGGAACAGTTCAAGCAGTTTCTCCGTACGTTGTTTGAAATCAGCCTCCGACACATTGTACGCTCTTGCCGTAAACTCCAGATGCTCCATCACCGTCATCTCATCATACAGTTCGGGTGATTCCGGTACAAAGGCCATAGCCGATTGGTAGATCTGCGCATCCTCTTCCCGCTTCTTGCCCATCACTCGTACTTCGCCCTGTTGAGGTGTCATCAAGCCGAGGATATGTTTCATGGTTGTACTTTTGCCAGCACCGTTTAAGCCGATTAGTCCGACCATCTCTCCACGTCCAACTTCCAGATCGATGCCGTGAAGGACTGGCCTTTTGGCACTATAACCTCCGCTTAACCCGCTGATTTGCAGAACAGGCGATTGAACGTTTTCCATCTATCCCTGCACCCCTTTCGTCAGATTCTATTCTTCGGAGCGTGGCGTTTTGTCTTTACTCCACTTGGGTGCTCCTTTGTTTTTACGATCCTGGTCGCGCTCCGTGCGGCCTGCATTCCCCGCTGGTTTGCTACCTGCTGGACGCGAATTGGAGATTGTAGCTCGGGTTCCCCCATTACGATTGCCCTGACCTGGTTTGCGATCTCTGGATTGTCCTGGTTTTCTGGAGAACGAATGTCCCTCAGGCCGCGTGTCCGGACGCGGGTCAGCCTCCAGTACTTTACCGCCAAAGAGTACACGTTCTGACAGTTCGATTCCGAGTTCGCGTGCGAATTTACGCATAATAAAGATCTGTGTTTCATCCACAATGGACAAAACGATACCCGAACGTCCCATACGGCCTGTACGACCTGCACGGTGAACATAGTGCTCCGAGTCAAAGGCAGGATCATAGTTAATGACCATTGGCAAGCCTTCGATATCCAGTCCTCTGGCAGCCACTTCGCTGGCAATCAGCAACTGAAGTTTGCCATTACGGAAGGCAGACAATACGTTACTGCGGGTCACTTTGTCAGCATCTCCATACAGCGCAGCAGCGGACAAGCCCAGATGATTCATTTTTGCTTCAACTTCACCAATATCTTCGGTTGCATTCACAAATACGATTGCCCGATCCGGATTGTACTGTCTAACCAGACGACGCAGCATGTCAATTTTGTTACGGTTTTCTTCTACAAAATAATAATGCTCCAGGCCCGCAGCCGTAGCTCGATCCGGTTCAATTCCGATCTGCACAGGCTCTTTCATCTCACGCTTTGCAAGTCCAGCCGTATGCTCATCAATGGTTGCTGACAGGAAGATCAGCTGACGGTCCCGCAATGCGCTCTTAAGTACAAAGTTCACGTCACTTACGCCGCCAAGTTGAAACACTTGGTCCGCTTCATCGATAACAATGGTGGAAACGTTGTGCATTTTCAGTTTTTTGAGTGTAATCAATTCTTTCAGTCGTCCCGGTGTACCCACAACTAATTGCGGATGCTCACGCAGCTTCTCGATCTGACGTTTAGCTGCTGCGCCACCAATCAGACCCAATACGCCGATCTTGCGTTCTTCCGCATAACGCTGTGCTTCTCGCACAATTTGCATCGCCAGCTCTTGCGTAGGTGCAATAATAAGTTTCTGCGTACCTTTGATATCCATTTTGATGGATTGTAACAGTGGCAGCAGATATGCCAGCGTTTTTCCTGTTCCCGTCTGGGATTTGGATACGACATCTCGGCCTTCCAAAATAACCGGGATCGTCTGAGCCTGTACAGGTGAAGGTTCGTTAATGCCATGTTTCGCCAAAACGGCCTCCAGATCCTGTTCCACGCCAATTGAAGCAAATGTTTGATTCGTCATGTATGTCCATCCTTTTAATTTATTCATTTTGATGTTATATAAGTTCAACTAATGAATATTTACACTGACACTACGACGACAGAACAACCTTCCGATCACTGTTATCCCCAGATTTTTTTGATTCCTTTTTTCCAAAAGGAAAAATCCGGGGATAAAGGTGCACGCTTCGCTTCTTCAGGTTATTTCAGTCCTCTCCGTTATTGTGTAAAAATTTAGTTGAACATATAAGTTGCTTGTATAAAACCGAAGCCTGTCATCACATTACCTTTCATTATATGCGAAAAAAGCCCGTGTACCAAATCTTATTCCAGAATTGTATGTATCCACGCCAAAAAAAAGAAAAGCCCCTCGGCGGAGCCTTTCTTTCATTCCGTATATGATGCCTCGTATCACATTTACTTCTGATTCATTACACCGTGCGACAATCGATCTGCAAGACGAGGAAATAGCTGGTACAACCATATGCCAGCAGAAGCAAGTCTTGGCAGATTTACTTCTTCCTTGCGCTTTTTCATCGCCCGAATCATATGACCCGCAACGTCTTCCGGTTTCAACATCATCCAGCGTACATTATTCACATAATTTCCAGATGGGTCAGCCCGATGGAAAAATGGTGTATCAATCGGACCTGGATTAATCGTTGTCACCATGACGCCAGTCTTGCGAAGCTCTTGACGCAGCGCATTACTAAATCCGAGTACAGCATGTTTCGTAGCTGTATAGGAAGCGGATTTGGCTGTACCAATTTTGCCAGCCATGGAGGCCACGTTCACAATCTGACCTTTGCCACGTTCCAGCATTTGTGGAAGCACTGCTTTGGTACAGCGGACAATGCCCATGTAATTAACGTCCATCATCTCATCGAATTCCTGTACAGACATCTCTGTCATCGCTGCGAATTTCCCGTAACCTGCATTGTTCAGCAAAATGTCGATTCGTCCGTATTTATGCAATATCGCATCCACAGCTGCCTGAACCTGCTCACTATCCGTAACATCAAGCGTGAGTAATTCATGCGGCCCTTTCAGCGAGGCACCAATCTCTTCCAGCTTGTCCCGTGAACGGGCAGCCAGAATTGGGATGGCTCCTTCTTCTATCAGCATCTGCGCACACAGCGCACCGATACCACTCGATGCACCTGTGATAAACACTACCTGATCTTTCAGCATCCGTGATGTCCTCCCGTATTGAACACATATTGCCTTTTGAGGCGTATGGTTCTATTCTACGAGATCATGACCTGAATATCCATCTCACCAATGCCGTCCATCAGCAAAGGAATGCTCAGTGCTTTCGTTGCACTAAATGTAGTCAGATGTTCGGACTTCATCACTTGTGGAGGTGTAATATCGACCACAACACCCTGGTTTGACAGGATGGTGCTGGCATTACCACTGATCATATTCCCCAGTTCGGAAATCGCACTTTTGCTCATTTCATCCATTTCTGTAATGACAAATCCACCCATCATCGCAGATACAATTTTCAATGCAACTTGTTCATTAATTCCAAATACAATGTTTCCGCTAAGTTGTCCGGTCATTCCGATCACGATCCAGACATGGTCTGCAATGTACTCTACATTTTTCACGCCAAGACTCCCGGTGGAAGGCGAAACCTGGATGAGCTGTTCGAATACGTTCCGTGCCGATTCCAGGAAAGGATTAATCACTTCCGCTTTCACTGTCTATGTCCCCCTCGCACTGGGTTATTGGTCACACACCAAAAGTCCCATATTCATTAAATTTATTATACTTTATCACGTACAAGAATTCATTAAGAATTCGTTAAACCATGTGTACTATAATTTATCGTCATCCGTGGGGCAAATGTTTATAGCTGATTCTAGCGAATAAACAGCGCTTTTCACTTCTTTTGAAGAAAGCTTTTCGTTCGTTGTGCGTGGCATAAGGCATTTAGGACTTTATTACTGTTTCTCACAACTGTTAAAAAAATCAAATTCTTGTATTCGCGTTTTTTTCACAGTCTCTTGAACTACTTTTGATCCTGATCATTACCTTCATTGCTCTGCTGTCCTGAATCACCTATAATTTAAGATAACGGAACAATGACCAGTTACGGGATTACATCGCACCAAACACTACATAATCAAGAAATTTTGCCTGCAAGGAGGCCACCTATGAACATAAGCCAACTGGAGACACTAATTACCATTTCTAAAACGATGAGCTTCCGCAAAGCGGGAGAACTTCTGAACCTGACCCAGCCTGCCGTCTCGGCCCAGATCAAAAGTCTGGAGGACGAATTCAGCACCGTTCTTGTGGATCGGAACCAACCCGTTACCCTGACAGACCGTGGACAGGTATTCCTAGAGCACGCTGAACGGATGCTCGACATCGTTGATGAGTTGAAACAAAAATTGTCCGATCTTGATGAAACGCCTCAGGGACGTATCGTATTAGGCACAACAACTTCCATTGCTATTCAGATCTTGCCAAGGGTGTTATCCTATTTCCAAGATCAATTCCCGCTGATCAAAACCAGTATCCAGTCCCTTCCTTCATCACAGATCTATACCCAGGTCGAAAATGGTCTGGTTGATATTGGTATCGGTTATCTCACGGAGCGTAATCCCAACCTGAATACATCTGTGCTCTACTATGACACATTTGAACTCGTGGTATCTCCTTCCCATCCGCTGGCAAAGAAAAAACATGCTGCAGTGGATGTGCTCCGGAGTACACCATTGATTCTGCTGTCCCCTGATACCGTAGGACGAAGGTTTACAGAAACGATCTTCAAGAAACATAATATTGAACCTAATATTGTAATGGAGTTGTCGAGCAGCGAAGAAGTGAAACGGATGGTCGAGATTGATCTCGGGGCAGCTGTCATCTCCAAACAATCTGTTGCGCATGAGTTGCGTCAAGGTACATTGCGAATGATACCCTTAAGTGAGCTGGAGGTCAGTCACCCTGTAGGTGTCATCTATAAGTCCAGTCGATACCTTAACTCAGCGATGCAGCAATTCATAAGTGACCTCAAAGGTATGCCGGAAACCCAATTCATCAGTTCAGAATGACAATGAGCCATGAGAAAGGAAGGATTCCATATGAAATTTGATCTTCATACACATCATTTTCGTTGTGGTCACGCAGACGGCAACATCCGCGATTATATAGAGGCAGGTATTAAGGCAGGACTTCAGGCCATTGGTATCTCGGATCATACGCCGTACTTTGGCAGTGAGCTTGAGCAGGCATTTCCACGGATCGCAATGGGTAAGTCGGAATTGCAGCATTATGTGGAAGAAGTCCTTGCTTTGAAAGAAGAGTACGCTGGTAAAATCGATGTGCTGCTCGGCATTGAATCCGACTACTTCCCTGTTCATGCAGAATTGTACCGTACCACACTGGGACAGTATCCTTTTGACTATATTATTGGTTCAGTTCATCATACCGAGGATGTGAGTATCTTCAACAAAACCCGGTGGAAAGGACTGAGCGATGCTCGCAAAGTTGAAGTGAAAGAGAGTTATTATTCATTAATTCGGGAATCGGCTCGCAGCGGTATGTTCCAGATTCTTGGACACATTGATGCGATGAAAGGAAACTATCCACCCTTCTCTGAAATTATCGCTGATCAGGCCATTGATGAAACGTTGCAGGTCATTGCAGAATCCAACGTAGCGATCGAAATTAACACATCTGGCAAAACCAAACTCAGCGGTGGCTGGTATCCCTCAGATGCCATTCTGGAACGCGCCCATCATTATGGAGTGAAGGTGACATTTGGATCGGACGCTCATAAACCACAGCGGGTTGCAGACGAGCTGGATGACGTTCGTACACGTCTCAAGGAGATCGGATTCACCGACTGGGTGTATTTCAAGCAGAAACAGATGCAGGTTGTTCCACTGTAAAATATATAGAACCACAGAGAAACCCCCACAGCGTGAACAAGCGCAGTGGGGGTTTTGTGTTTAATTCTAAATTAAAAATATTATATAAGTTAAACTTAACATTTACACGATAACGGAGAGGACAGAAATAACCAGAAGAAACGAAGTGTTCGCCTTTATGACCGGATTTTCCCTTCTGAAATATGGGAATCAAAAAAATCCGGGTATAACAGCGATCGGAAAGTTATTCTGTCATCGGAGTGGCCAGTGTAAATAATCCACAGTTAACTTATATGGGCAAAAAAAATGAACCCGCTCGCGCGGGTCCCAACAGCATTATCTATTATCAAAAAGGGGGTCATGAGATAAGTTTACCCCCTGTCTGTTAGAGTTCAATTGCAGCTATATTTCAATTGTGTAACAAATGATTGAAGTTCGATTCATTCACGTTTGGCTACTCTTACTCTATGTCATTGCGGCTTGTCAGATACCAGAGTTTGCAGGTCTTTTTCCTGAAGCGGTCTGACGTATTGTTCCCGGTACATACTATACACTTTAACATCCATCAGGGATTCTGATCCCACGTCATCCTCATCATTCAGTCCGAACGAGGGAAGACTCCGCTCATAGGACATCCCTATTTTGCTTAGCACCCGTTGTGAAGATACATTGGCCTCATAACAACGTGCTTCCACCCTCCCCAGATGAAGATCGTCAAATCCAAACTGCAGCAGCCGCTGTACCGCCTCGGTAGCCACACCCCTGCCCCAACAGGACCTGTTCAGGATATAACCAATCTGTGCGGTACCATTCTGATCATTCCAGTGCTGGAATGAGGTGATCCCAATCACTTGTTCCTTGCCTCTCCAGCAGATCCCATAATGTAACGAATCCAGCTTGGCGCTGCTGCTCCGTATCTGGTTCAATAACCGTCTCGCCCGGATTGGCGTGGGCTGGCTTCCCCTATTCACATATCTTATGACTTGAGGATCGGAAAAGAGTTCCGATAATGTGCTGTAATCACTTTGACGTAATGATCGCAGGACAAGCCGCTCTGTCCACAAAGCCGGCAGACCTTGAACCAGCATTTTTCGGGTAAGCATGACAATCGCTCCTTTTGCCTAAACGGGCTCTAGTCCGGTAAGACAAGCATGCTCTGATGATGATCCGGCGTAATACCATTTGAACTGATCCACGAACTTTAGTATTCGCATTTTAGTATTAATATATTGCATCATTCAATTCCTCACGCTAAAAGGCCCAGATGCTGACTACTCCTGCAGCCCGCGATAGATACCCGTACGAATCTCACGAATATAGAAATCCAATGCAGGAACATTCGCCGACTGTGCAACCTGTACTTCTCGCTCAATATCATAAGGCACCCGCACGAATTGAACATTGAACGGGGTATTGTTATCGTTGCTGTCTTCACCCTCCAGAATACAGTAGGAAGCTTGGGGAAGATCGAGTGGATTACCAACACTGCCTGCATTAAACAGTAACTTGCCGTTCATATACTGCAAGTATGCGTTATGCACATCCCCATAACCTACAACATCTGCAACACCTTGCTCAGGCTCATCAGCCGGAGGATCAAACATTGCCAACCTCTTTTCCATCGCGTCCCACGGCTGTACACGATGGTATACACTTTGAGGTGAAGCATGGACCAGACGGATGGTGCGACCGCTCAGTTGAAATTGATGACTGAAGGGTAGGCCCGCCAAGTACGCCAATCGTTCCTCACCCAGCCGCTCTGCTTGCCACGTAAAGTTCTCGTTGTCTTGGTTAACCGCAACCAGTTCATCCCAATTGCCACGGATAACAAGTTCGCACGTCGCTCTCACCTGATCCACAACCTGTACCGGTTCTGGCCCCTTGCCCACGAGGTCACCAAGACAAAAGATTCGCTCCACGCCACGACTTCGGATATCTTTTAACACTGCTTCCCAGGCAGTCATGTTGCCATGAATGTCGGATACAATCGCAATTCTTTCCATCTGGATAACCTCCATTCATGTTCAATCCTTTATGTTTTACATTCATCTTATATTCTTTTATGTGGTTGATCCTTTAAGCTCAAACACCGTTAATTCTGGTCTGCACAGAAAACGAATGGGCAGTTGAGTCATGCCAAAACCACGATTCACATACACCGGCATCTGTGTCTGGGTGGTGTAATATACCCCCTGGACATCCGTGTAATACAACCCTTGAACATACTTGTGTGAACCTCGTGGAGTTGTCAGTGCCCCGAGCCAAGGAAAACGTACCTGTCCACCATGGCTATGACCGGAAAGTTGTAATCCGAAACCATAGGGAGTGGCAATATCGGCATAATCCGGTTCATGCATAAGTAACAATTTCCACACATCATGATCCAAACCCTTGATGGCTTGGGCAGGATCAGGACTGCCTGTAAGTGCGTCATCCAGACCAGCTATGGCCAGACGTTCGCCCCCTTGTTCAATCACCACATGTTCGTTCCGTAACAAAGTGAATCCAGCTTCACGGAACATGGTTGTCACTTCATTCTGCTGTCCGCCCCGATAATCATGATTCCCCAAAACAGCAAATTTGCCATACTTCGCTTTCATGGAGGCGAGTACCGGAATACATTCACGCATCGGCTCTGCTTCCCTCTCAACTATGTCTCCGGTAAAACAAATCAAGTCCGGTCGCTGCTCCTCAATCGTTGTTGCCAGCTTCTTCAGCTCTTTCACCCCGGTATGAAAACCAAGATGGGCATCGCTGAACTGAACTACACGCAAACCCTCAAATGCCTTTGGAAACTTCGGAAGTTTCAGCTCTACTTGCTTGATCTCCAGACGACGCGGTTCCCATAACCAGGCATAACCTCCTGTAAGCAAACTGGCACCCGCTGTCATCAAAACCATGCGCAATAAGAAACTTCGGCGAGAGGGATCATGATCCTTTTCTTCCCCAGGAAACACAGACTCTTCTGCACCTGATGCTTTGTGCGAGCGCTGGGACGGCGAGTTGTTGCTGCCCTGACGCGGTGTCTCTGCCATATCTCCCCCTCCTTCTACGCTCTTAATCCATCCCCTTAGTATATCATATTCTGCATGGGTAGCCCGGTTCCTCTGCTTCATTACAAAAAGAAGCCGGGATCTCCGGCATGTTGCTGCACGGGATCACGACTTCTTCTAAGTTGCAGATTACACTTCTGCACATGTTATGACGAGATTATACACCCAACCAGCGTTTGAACATATGCTTGGTCGTTTGTTTGTTCATTTCGGCAATGGAGGTTGTCAGTGGAATGCCTTTTGGACAGGATTGCACACAGTTCTGTGAGTTACCACAGCCCTCGATGCCTCCGTCTTCCATCAACGCTTCCAGACGATCGTCGGCGTTCATCTCCCCTGTTGGGTGAGCGTTGAACAGACGCACTTGAGACAGTGCTGCTGGACCGATAAAGTCTGTTTTCTCATTGACGTTCGGGCATGCCTCCAGACATACACCACATGTCATGCATTTGGACAGCTCATATGCCCACTGACGCTTCTTCTCAGGCATCCGTGGACCTGGACCGAGGTCATAGGTACCATCGATCGGAATCCATGCTTTTACTCGTTTCAGGGCGCTAAACATCCGGCTACGGTCGATGACCAAGTCACGAACCACTGGGAATGTCTTCATCGGTTCGATACGAACAGGCTGTTCGAGCTTGTCGATCAGGGCTGCACATGCTTGACGTGGCTTGCCGTTGATGACCATGGAGCAGGCACCGCAGACTTCTTCGAGACAGTTGGAATCCCAGCACACGGGAGCAATGGATTTGCCATCTGTATTGACCGGGTTCCGCTGAATCTCCATCAGGGCGCTGATCACATTCATGTTGGGACGGTACGGAAGCTCAAATTCTTCGTTGTACGAAGATGACTCCGGGCTATCCTGACGGGTGATGATAAACTTGACGGTTTTGTTGGCTGTAGCTTGTTCCGCCATATCGTAGTCCCCTCCTCTGGTGACGATGATTGTATTGCTGATGCGCAAAATGGTTTGGTGCACGGGAGACGCTTCGTCAGCGGAATGCCCCTCTGATCGCTGTTATCCCCGGATTTTTTGATCAACCCTCTCCAGGGTTAAAATCCGGTGATAAAGGCGAGCGCTTCGCTTCTTCTGGGCATTTCCGCTTCCTCCGCTACGTCGTGCACTGGGTCACTTTGCTGGAAACTGCACTCCATTCATGCTGGAGGCAGTATTGAAGTGCTGAAGCATCGCTAGACGCTTTGCTTCTTCTGGGCATTGCTGTTTCCTTCGCTACGCCGTGCACGTGGGTTACTTTGCTGCAAACTGCACTCCATTCATGCTGGATGGGCAGTATTCAAGTTCTGAAGCATCGCTAGGCGCTTGCTTCTTCTGGGCCTTTCCTTCACTTTGATGGCAGTAACTTTGAAGAAGCTTTGCTTCTCCAAAGTTGTCCTGCCTCTCCGTTCAGGTGTTTAACTATTCATTACATGAATAGTGTGATACTTCTTAATCCTTGGAGTAATCCCGGATACGTGGTGGGATCAAGGATACGTCTACTGGCTCGTACGAAATTTTCGGGCCTTCCTTCGACCAGCTTGCGATGGTCGTTTTCAGGAACTCTTCGTCATTACGTTCCGTGAATTCCGGTTTGTAATGCGCGCCGCGGCTTTCGTTACGGAGTAGAGCACCGAGAGTCATCGCTTCTGCCAGTTCAATCATGTTCCACAGTTGGCGAGTGAATGCTGCGCTTGGGTTATTCCAACCGGAGCTGTCATACATGTTGATTTTGCCATAACGCTCTTTCAATTCCTTGATCTTGCCAATCGTGGCTTCAAGCTTGTCGTTGTAGCGCACAACCGTCATGTTGGCTGTCATCCACTCGCCAAGCTCTTTATGAATGACATAGGCATTTTCCGTGCCCTGCATTTTCAAGATGCCTTCATATTTGTCGCTCTGTTGTTTGGTGTGTTTCTCAAATACGGAAGATGGGATATCAGCGGACGACTTTTTGAGTCCTTTGATATATTCAGCCGCTTTTGGTCCAGCCACCATACCACCATAGATCGCAGATACCAATGAGTTTGCACCCAGACGGTTCGCACCATGGTATTGATATTCACATTCACCAGCTGCGAACAGCCCAGGAATGTTAGTCATTTGATTGTAATCTACCCACATGCCGCCCATGGAATAATGGACTGCCGGGAAGATTTTCATTGGGATTTTACGCGGGTCATCACCCATGAACTTCTCATAGATCTCAATGATTCCGCCGAGTTTAACATCCAGTTCCTTCGGATCTTTGTGCGACAGGTCGAGATAAACCATGTTCTCGCCGTTCACACCCAGACCCATATCTACGCAGACGCTGAAGATTTCACGAGTCGCGATATCACGTGGAACCAGGTTACCGTAGGATGGATATTTTTCTTCAAGGAAGTACCAAGGTTTTCCGTCTTTGTACGTCCAGATCCGTCCACCTTCACCACGCGCGGATTCAGACATGAGACGTAGCTTGTCATCCCCTGGAATGGCTGTTGGGTGAATCTGAATGAACTCCCCGTTTGCGTAATTTACACCTTGCTGATACACCGCACTTGCCGCTGTACCTGTGTTAATTACAGAGTTGGTCGTTTTACCGAAGATGATCCCCGGACCACCACTCGCCAGAATAACCGCTTCTGCCGGGAAGGTCTGTACCTTCATCGTTTTCAGATCTTGGGCTACGATTCCGCGACAAACGCCTTCATCATCCAAAACCGCCTGCAGGAACTCCCAGTTCTCATATTTCGTAACCAGGCCAGCTGCTTCCCAGCGACGTACCTGCTCGTCTAATGCATAGAGCAATTGTTGTCCTGTTGTCGCTCCTGCAAATGCCGTACGGTGATGCTTCGTTCCCCCGAAACGACGGAAATCAAGCAAACCTTCCGGTGTCCGGTTGAACATTACGCCCATACGGTCCATCAAGTGAATGATGCCAGGTGCTGCTTCGCACATCGCTTTAACAGGAGGTTGGTTCGCAAGGAAGTCACCGCCGTATACCGTATCATCAAAGTGTACCCATGGGGAGTCACCCTCACCCTTGGTATTTACCGCTCCGTTAATGCCGCCTTGTGCGCATACAGAGTGGGATCGTTTAACAGGAACCAGTGAAAATAAATGAACATGGACTCCGGCTTCAGCCGATTTGATCGCCGCCATCAATCCCGCGAGACCGCCGCCCACAATAATTACATTCGTTGATGCCATTGCTGTTCACTCCCTTATAAGTCAGCATTTATACGCTAAATGCTTAAATTAGAACTGTTTTTACTGCGTCAATCATCGAAGTAGCTGTTTGGAAATCAATGCTCCGGAAAGCAAATAGTGAAGCAATAAACATGATGGAAACAATAGCGAACAAGCTCATACATACGTAAGAGGATACACGCTGCGCACGCGGACCAACTGTAATTCCCCAGCTAACGAGGAACGACCACAGACCATTGGCAAAGTGATATGACGCCGCAACCACACTGATCATATATATCGCAAAGGTTATCGGATTCGTCACCGCATCATGTATGACGCCGCCAATCTCTTCATGGGATACATTACCCAGCGCAATCTGTACTCGCGTCTCCCATACGTGCCAGATGACGAATACAAACGTAATAATACCGCTTACCCTCTGTAACGTGTAGCGCCAGTTGCGCTCATTACCGTAACGCCCAACGTTAGGCTTGGCCTGATAGGCAATGTAAAGACCATAAACACCGTGATAGAACAACGGCAACCAGATAAGTAATGCCTCAATTACAATAACAAGAGGCAAACCGTTCAGAAATGCAACGGCACCGTAAAAAGCTTCTTTGCCGCCTTCAACTGCCGTGAAGTTCGTCACCAAATGCTCAACAAAAAACAAACTGAGCGGAATGACGCCAAGCAAGGAGTGCAGCTTTCTGGAGTAAAACCCTTTCATAAAATGTCGATCCCCTTTCGCTAAATACAACGTTTTCATAAATGATTTCACTTATCATGACACGAATCCTTTTCCATGAAAAGGTTCGACAAATTGTTCCGTTTTCCCCAGGTGTGAACAACTTGTGTCACGGTTCATGTTACTCCTTTTTTTCTTATAAGGGAATTGCAATATAATTATTAAATGTTATAACCTATAGGTATAAGCAGTGAAACATTGGGTTTACAGGCTATACAACATGGAAAACGATTGAGCAAGGGCAAGAATCACATTCATGGAAAAGAGGTTATTGTTCATGTTTGAGGAGTTAAATGCATTTGCAGCGGTCGTGGAGCAGTCCAGCCTGAACCGTGCATCCAAGTTACTGAACTTGTCCCAACCCGCACTTTCACGCAAAATTGCCAAATTGGAGGATGAACTCGGGGTTGCCCTGTTCCACCGCCGTGGCAAACGGCTGGAGTTAACCAGTGTGGGCCAGTTCACCTATACCTATGCTGTAGAACAGAAGCAGCAACAACAGAAGTTCCTCACTATGCTGGCCCAGTATAAAGACGAAGAACAGAGCACCATTACACTTGGAGCCAGTCTGACGACGCTTCAAACTACGTTACCACCTCTCGTCAATGCCTTTATGGAGAAACATCCAAATGCCGAACTGAAACTGTTGACGGGTAAAACACATGAGATTGTGTCGTTTGTGCGTGACAAAAAAGCCGATGTGGGCATTGTCGCCTCCTCCATCAGTGAAGTGGGACTTAACTGTGTGCCGCTCTTTGACGATCACCTGGAACTGGTTGTGCCGCTTACACACCCCTTGTCCGGTAAGGAAGCCGGGATGGAGCATTTGCAAGATCTGCCGATGATCACGTTCTCCAAAGGCACCTGGTACCGCAAATTAACGGACGATCTCTTCCAGCGCTGTGCCGTGATGCCGGATATTCGCATGGAGATTGATTCCTTTGAAGCGATCATCCGACTTCTGCCTTCCGCCAAAGCTGCTGCTCTATTGCCCAAGTCATATCTTCGTCCACAATTGCTCGCGGACAATGATCTTGTTTCTGTTCATTTGCCTCAATTACAGCAGACCCGCAGAACAACTTGTATGATCTATGGGGAAAAAGAGGACCTCAGCGAGACTTCCAGACAATGGGTCAAGGAGACGGCTGCACTCTTTACAGCAAAGGCGCCATTGCCCTCACGGAGGGCTACGACGCCTTTGCCTTGATCTGAAACAGCCAGGCTCTAACGTCTGGCTTCCATATTTAACACATGATAATTATCAGCTCTCTTGGCTGATAACCTCTTCTTCAAATCGGTCGATATCTGCATTATTACCAATAATGACCATGATATCCCCCATTTGAAGCGAATCCAGTGCCGTCGGAGCGATAATGACCCCAGCTTCTTTCTGTAACGCCACAATGCTACAACCAAAACGTACACGTGCATTCAGGGTCGAAAGGGTTTTGTTGTGCAGACAGGCGGGAACCTTCATCTCGACAATACTGTAATCATTGGATAATTCAATGTAATCCAGCAAGTTCGGGGTAACCAGCTGGTGGGCAACCCGAATGCCCATATCCCGCTCAGGATAAACAACACGATCAATCCCCAGTTTATCCAATGCGCGTCCGTGAAGGACGGATATGGCCTTGGCCACGACCGTCTTGACGCCCAGCTCTTTTAACAGAATCGCGGTGAGAATGCTCGTCTGAATATCATCCCCGATAGCAACGATACAGCAGTCAAAATTTCGAATACCCAGGGAGCGTAACACTTCCTCATCTGTGGCATCGGCTACAACGGCATGGGTGACCAATTCACTAATGTCTTCGACGACTTCTTCATTTTTATCGATCCCGAGCACCTCGTAGCCGAGTTCCATTAATTCCTGTGCCAGACTGGAGCCAAACCGCCCAAGCCCAATCACCGCAAACTGCTGTGTTTTCATTGTTCTTCACGAACCCCTTATCCAAATCAATTTCAAAACTCACTAAAAATAGATTTATCCAATAATCATTTTGCCTTCCGGATACCTGTATAACTCTTTACCCTTTTTCTGCCCAAGTGCATACGCTAATGTGATCGGTCCAAGCCTTCCTGCAAACATTGTAAAACAGATCAGGAGCTTCCCGATGGTGGTCAGCTTCAGTGTCAGTCCGAGCGATAATCCGACAGTACCAAAGGCTGATGTCGTTTCAAATAAGATCATCATAAAACTGGCGTCTTCTGTGGTACTCAGTGCCATCGTTACAGCTATGATGAACAAAAGCGCCAGCAATGTAATGGTAAGCGCCTTGAAAATCCGTTCCTGTACGAGCCGGTAGCGGAAAAACACGATATCTTCACGTCCACGCATCATGGCGATGACTGCTCCAGCCATAATCATAAATGTCGTTGTTTTGATCCCGCCTCCGGTAGAACCCGGCGAAGCACCAATGAACATCAGAATGATCATAAAGAACTGCGTTGCCTGTCTGAGTCCGGCAATATCTACCGTATTGGCTCCTGCTGTTCGCGGCGTAACGGACTGGAAGAATGAACCGAGAATTTTGCCACCCCAGTTCAGGCCACCCAGTGTCCGTGGATTGCTGAATTCAAATACGAAAATGACAAGTGCACCAAACACAATCAACAATCCAGTCATTAACAGTACAACTTTGGAGTGCAGAGACAGCTTCCGCGTTTTGCGGTAATCCACCAGGTCTGACAACACCACAAAACCGATACCGCCAGAGACAATCAGGAACATTGCTGTAAAATTAACCAATGGGTCATACACATAACCGGTCAGACTGCGGAAATCCCCAAACATATCAAAGCCCGCATTGTTGAACATGGAGATCGCATGCCAATAGCCATAATAAATCGCCTGTCCGACTGGCATGTCGAACGACCAGCGGATGGCAAACAGTGTGCCACATATGCCTTCGATAATGAGTGAGTAGATCACAACTTTCCGAATCAGCCGGACGATTCCCTCCATCGTGCTCTGGTTCATCGCTTCCTGTAGAATCAACCGCTCTCTAAGCGAAATCCGCCGTTTGAACGCAATGGCAACCAATGTGGACATTGTCATGAAGCCGAGTCCGCCAATCTGAATCAGAATCGCGATCACAACCTGACCCAGCACCGAGAAATGAGTCCCTGTATCAACCACAACCAAACCAGTGACACAAACAGCCGAAGTTGCTGTAAAGAGCGCATCAATAAATGCAAGACTGTCACCGTTACGGTTGGATGCCGGAAGCATTAACAACAGTGTGCCTACCAATATAATGCCAGCAAACCCTAACACAAGAATACGGGGTGGCGATAATCGCATCCATTGAACATTCAGTTTCACTTGAGTATCTTCCACCTCTTCTAAAATGAAAATAACTCCACACCCGTGGAGCATTCTTCATTTGAAATGCTGTTGCCAACGTTAAACAAGTATGATTCAGATTAAAACGACATATATAATGAAGTTGGAATATATCCTATTCGTTCCCTTGTTGGGCGAAAGACATGCGAATCATTGCACATTTGTTTCAAAATTATAAGCGCTGCGACGTTTGTAGACAAAACGTTTTTTGTGTAAATCGGATCGAATTCAGCCAAAAAGGGAAGAACTCAGATATGGCGACGGATGGATCAGATTCTTTCGGTCCTTTTCATTCATTTTCAAGGATTTACACCTGTTTTCGTTACATCATTGGCATTCGGTGCTTGGCCTGTGCTATGTTAACTTTAATATCCATATTAGTGCGTGTTCAAAAAGGGCGGTTTTCAGTACCAAGAAGATGGGATGAAGATAGAAATGGAGTAGCGGAGCGTAGATCGAGCTACGTGAGCAACGGACATTTCGGCTGAATTTCATATTCGATGCTGATGATGCCATTAGGCAACATTCGTAATCAAAAGCGGACTTTTTGAACAACCTCTATTAAATAAGGAGGAACAATATTACATGAATCCCTTAGGGCAGCCTTTGCAACTCAAGGCTAACTTCAAGCGGCTGGGGTTGCTTGCGGCGATTGGCCTGATTCTATTTTTTGTATTTCAGATCTTTCCTGCTACCTCATCGCAAACGACAGAAATTTCGTCTACGTCCTTCATAACCAAGGAGCAGGCAAAGCAATCCGCACGATCATTCGCAGCTTCTGTGAATGACTATACACTGCCAAATGATGATGCAAAAACCCTGGTAACCTACCAGACACATTCGGATATCTACGGGTATATGGCCAAAACCAAACAACTTGATACCTATAACCAGAAATGGGAAACAAGCTATCCTTACGATGTATTCCGCGTTCGTTTGCCTGATCAAGACAAGGGCGGTTATCTTAATGTTGACGTACATATGAAAACAGGAAAAGTCGTCGGCTTCAAACGGGAACTGCCTTCTTCACTTTATACCGCCATTGAGGCGGAGCAGGTTAGTGGACGAGTGACCACATCGCAAGTACTTGCTGAAGGCAATATATCTCTGGACGAGAAACAACAGCTTGCGGCTGGCGTTCTGACCGAATTCGGTTATGAAGTGCCGGCACTTCAACTGGAGACTCGCGATGGTGAAGCGGGACTGAAGTATGTGGATTCTGCAAAAGCCATTGGAGATTCCAAGCTTGAATTGAATTTTACGTTTGAAGAGGGTGCGGTACGATCCTTCGATCCTGGCTTCTCGGTCCCTGAATCCCATACTGATTATGTGAAAGATCAAACGCGCCAAGCCAATTGGATGACCTATGGCGGCTATGCATTCCTGACCTTTGTTCTGGGCGTGCTGGCAATCATCTATAGCATTTTGACCCGAGCACATACGTCTTTCAAACGCGGGATCATTCTCTCGCTGGTGTATTTCGCAGCTTCGGTAATTGGTACGCTGAACATGATTCCACTCTTTCAGGCACAAGGGCTCTCCAGCTTCATGTTAGCGTTCCTGATGTTAATGCAGGCGGGAATTACACTGGTCATGAGTGCAACCATCTATCTGTCCCTTGTTGCTGGTGACGGCATGTGGCGTAAAATAGGTCTGAACCCATGGCCTCGTGCCAAAGAACCCGGATATGGAAAATATGTACTTCACAGCATGGTTGCTGGTTACCTGTGGGCATTCATTCTACTGGGTGTGCAATCCATCCTGTTCTTCATTCTGGAGCGAAGCATCGGCACATGGTCAACGACGTCAGCAGATCAATCTACTTTTAATATGACCTATGCCTGGCTCTTCCCGATCATGGCCTGGATGGCCGGTATTGGTGAAGAAACTGTTTATCGACTGTTCGGCATTCGCATGATGCAAAAGATTGTACGTAACACGTTTATTGCCTGTTTGATCCCAACCATCATTTGGGCACTTGGACACACATTGTATCCGATCTATCCAGTAATCACCCGTCCCATTGAGCTGTTGGTGATTGGATTGCTGTTCAGTCTGATCATGCTACGTCACGGCTTCATTGCCGTTGTATTCGCCCATGTGATCTTCGACAGCTTGCTGATGGGACTCAGCTTGGTCTTTATGGGTGATGCCCTAAATATGACAGCCGGACTCTTCTGGATTGTACTCCCGGCCATTGTTGGATATGTGGTCTACAAATTCAATCCAAAACAAAAAGAGAAGCCGTATGTTACGACTCCTCATCCCGAAGTGCTGCAATAATCTGATTTGCCAGTTTGTCACCAATAGATAGAGGCCGGAAGTCTTCAACGCTGGCCTCTTTTATTTTGCGCAAAGAACCAAAATGCTTCAACAGCAGCTTACGCCGCTTCTCTCCAATACCCGGAATGGCATCCAAACGTGATGTCACCATGGATTTGCCACGCTGTTCCCGGTGGAACGAGATCGCAAAACGGTGGACCTCTTCCTGTATCCGCTGCAACAGGTAGAATTCCTGACTATCCCGTGGCAGGGAGATGACTTCCGGTGGATTACCGATCATCAACTGTGAAGTCTTATGCTTCGCATCCTTCACCAGACCACATACCGGAATAAACAGCCCCAGCTCATTTTCCAAAATATCGACCGCAGCCGAAATCTGTCCTTTACCACCATCGACCACAATCAGGTCAGGCTGGGTCAGGTTTTCTTTTAATACCCGTTCGTAACGGCGACGGATGACCTCTCTCATCGTTTCATAATCATCCGGCCCTTCAACCGAACGGACCTTGTACTTCCGATATTCCTTCTTATCCGGTTTACCATCGGTAAATACAATCATGGCAGATACCGGGTTTGTACCCTGAATATTCGAGTTATCAAACGCTTCAATACGGTGAAGCTGATCCAACCCAATAAAACGTCCCAGTCCTTCGGCAGCTTTGGATGTACGTTCTTCATTTCGCTCAATCAAACGGAACTTCTCTTCCAATGCCACACGTGCGTTATCCACAGCCATCGTGATCATCTGGCGTTTCAATCCACGTTGCGGAATGAGCACTTTGATCTCCAACCACTCCTGTAAAGCAGCAGCAACCTGAGTTGGGTCTTCCAGTCCTGATGGAAGCTTTTCAGTTGAAGTAGTTGTATCCATTATTGATTCATCCTCTTGCATACTATCAGGTTGTTCACCTTCTGCATCTGTGGAACCTCCGTAAGTTGCACGAGTCTCAGCAACCAGTGGCTGGGAAGCGTTACTATGCTCCACTCGTCCCGCCTGATCGAACTCTACCGTAACTGCGGCAGGTAACGATCCATCAGCATCAGAACCCGTATCAACACTATCGTTATCCGTTGCAAGATCCTTGGGCATTTCCGGCAACAAAATTTCTTGTGGCAATGCCGGATTATCGCTGTAATACTGTGTTACATAGGACATGAAATCACTGTACGCCTCACCGTAAAACGGGAAGGTGGAGACATGGCGTTCGATCATTTTACCCTGACGCATATATAGAATCTGGACACACATCCAGCCTTTATCAATGGCAAAACCAAATACATCACGGTCTCTGGCATCAGCCATCGTAATTTTCTGTTTTTCCATCATCGCATCGATGGCGATTACCTGATCGCGCAGCTCCTTGGCACGTTCAAAATAAAGATCCTCCGCAGCCTCTTGCATCTTACGCTGCAAATCCTTCTTAATCTCTTCGTGACCACCGCTCAGAAATGAACCAATCTCTTGGGAAATCTGGTCGTACTGCTCCTTCTCCACTTCCTTCACACAAGGGGCAAGACACTGTCCCATGTGATAGTACAGGCAGACTTCTTTGGGCATTACACCACATTTGCGCAGTGGATACATCCGGTCGAGCAATTTTTTCGTTTGGTGTGCCGCATACGAGTTCGGATAAGGTCCGAAATACTTGGCTTTATCTTTCAGCACACGCCGGGTTACTTCCAGCCGGGGGTGCTTTTCATTTGTAATTTTAAGATATGGGAATGTCTTGTCATCCTTAAGCAACACGTTGTACCGCGGCATATGTTTCTTGATCAGGTTACACTCCAAAATGAGTGCTTCCATGTTACTGCCCGTCACGATATATTCGAAATCACGGATTTCGGACACCAGACGCTGCGTCTTTCCGTTATGACTGCCGATAAAATAAGAGCGTACGCGGTTCTTCAACACTTTGGCCTTACCTACGTAGATAATGGTGCCTTCACTGTTTTTCATCAGGTAACATCCAGACATGTCTGGCAGCAAAGCGAGCTTGTGACGAATCTGCTCCAATGCCTTCTCCTGATCCTGCAAATCATTGATGAATTGGTCCATAATTCGGTGAATCCTCCTTCCCGAAAAAAGTATAAATAAAAGGTTACACTGAGCCATTCTGATTACAGTACCGTCTTCCAATCCGTTATCGGATTGTCTCCTCTGAGTCACCTTTTTTATAAGAAGAAACTAAAGATAATTCACACTGACACTACGATGACAGAACAACCTTCCAATCCCTGTTATCCCCAGATTTTTTCATTCCCTTTTCTCAAGGGAAAAATCTGTTGATAAAGGGGAACGCTTCGCTTCTTCAGGTTTTTTCTGTCCTCTCCGTTACTGTGTAAATAATTAGTTCCATCTATATATCAGAGATGAATCCGAGATAAACGCGAGCACTTCGCTTCTCCAGATCGGTTCTGTACTCTACATTCAAGTGTAAAAAATATTTTTACTTTATATTGTCCTATATAAAGGTATTCGACGCAAAACGCCCCCGGCATGTAAACCGGAGGCGTATGTGTAAGCCTGTAAATTATTGGTGTTTTGCGATAATTCCTTTGAGCGCATCTTTCGAGTTCAGACCAACCACTTTATCTACCGGTTGACCGTCTTTGAAGAAGATCAAAGTTGGAATGCTCATTACGCCAAAGCGGGAAGCAGATTCCGGATTTTCATCCACGTTAACTTTAGCAATTTTCACTGCATCGCCAACTTCTGTGGACAGCTCTTCCAGGATTGGAGCGAGCATTTTACAAGGACCACACCAAGGCGCCCAGAAATCAACAAGAACCGTTCCTTCGCCTTCTACTTCAGCGTTGAAGGATTGATCGGATACGTTAACAATAGCCATGAAATTGTCCTCCTTATATATACTTACGGTTTATTTTAACCTGTAACGTCGTGAACGACACTTCCAGTATAACACAGGTACGTCAAACTTGTGAATTGAACGCTGCAATGTTCATCTTCCCAACATCAAATCTTCACAATTACAGGATGTGGCATGCTAACTTCAAAATCTTTACAAACGCTTTCTTTTCCAAGTATACTAAAATTACTCCGGGTTTCAGCCCCCATACGGGCAAGCTGTTTCCCCATAAGGAGGCAATAACATGGATGCAAATGTGCGGATCAGCGACCCGCGTGAACATGTGAACGAGGAACCCCGCAACGATCTATTTGATCTGATCGCGGGTGTTGCCGGCATGGCCGGCCTGATGACAGTGATCTTTTTCGGTATGGTTATCTTCAAATTCCTCACCGAATAGGACACTCATAGGTCTCACGCAGGACCAGAAAAGCCCGGTTTTCGCGACAATGCGAAAGCCAGGCTTTTTTTGGGACTACTTTAGCTTTTGGGTGCAATCAGCTGAGCCTCTAAATCAAAATCTCCACCGATAATTTGAAGATTAACCTTGTCCAGAACCGTTTCGTTCAATTAGATCGGTTTAACGTTTACCGCGCTGATTCTCACCCCGAACGGAGATGACATCCACGAATGGACGAATCCGGTCCATGAGACGCTGGCCTTTATTCGATTCCTCGCCGTCCCGGTTGGTAAAGCTAAGGTGTTTTTCAAGCCCATCCAGATTGTAATTGGACGTATAGAACGTAGGTTTGCGATTCATTCGATAGTTCAGAATGGACCCCATCACATGATCCCGAACCCAAGGGTTCAGATTCTCTGCCCCGATATCATCAAAGATGAGCAGATCACAACTTTTCAAAATATCCGTCATTTCCTTCAGCTTCTGCCCTTCACTGATCATGGATTTCAGATCCTCCACAAAGTCAGGCATATAAATAATGACACCCGTGTGGCCTGCAACCGCCAGTTCATGCAGCAGGTAACACATCAGAAACGTCTTACCCGTCCCGAATGTTCCTTCCAGAAACAGTCCTTGCGGAGATAATCCATTCTCCTTGGTCTCCCTAATATAACGAAGCACCTGATTTACTGCCGGAGCACGCATCCGATCCTTGCCCATAATCTCCACGTCGTTGTATCCGGCACTGAGCGCACGCTCGTCCACATAGAAACTGCGAATGCGTTGCTTAATAATATGTTCATTTTGCCGGGCGATATGTTTGGAACAAGGCGCTTTTATATCTATGATTTCGGGTTTACCGTTAAAATGTTCTACTTCCAGTTTGCAAAAGTGGCCCTGAAAATCGTTAGGACAGTTGTCGAGTCCCGGACAATTCGCACAGTTCTTTGAGTCTTTGGCGTACTGAAACAGCTTGCTCAGATCGGTCATGAGCTGTGCATCTTGCAGTTCAGGATGACCTGCGCGGAATTCGCGTACGTACGGATTTTCCATCAATTCCGCCGCAATCCGCCGCGATTGCTCACGAAAGGCAGGGTTCAGCTGCTGAAGCAGTCCTCCCAAGGATTCCATGGCTTCAAGCCCCCTTAATGTTTCAATATAGAATGAACAATGAAGTGTACCCCTGACCATCTTGATGGCATAGGAACTTTCGATCATTTGCAATTCTACTGTTCATTCTATAGAAAAACAACCAATAACTCAACTCATAGATCTGGTAAATAGCGTAACCCTTCCACCACCCTACGTAATGCCTAGTTTAGAGCATACTTGCAGTCCTGTACCTTTTAGTGTGTGTTCAAAAGTCTGTTTTTCGACTCTTTAAACAACTTTGATCAGCGGCGCAAGCCGACAGTAACGATCTCGCATGAACCTGTCTGTATGTTCCATTCCTTGCTGGCAAATGATAATGTTGATGCCTCTTCTATGCTGTGGGAATGAAGTTTTTCGCCCTCCTCCTCCAGGATGTTGCTCTTGTACGCCGTTTCGAATGGCTGTGGATTCGCTTGCGATGCAGCAAGCCTCAACGTGACGGATTCGGTGGTCATATTGAACCAGCGGAGCATCACATCACCGGAATCTTCATTCACCTTGAGTGAAGAAAAAGCCAAGCCGTCTCCTTGCCATGCAAACGGTGTGTTGTTAGGTGTCAGATAACCCGTGTGTACTTCGGTTTGTGCCAGCGTCCAAGGAACCTGGAACTGATAGGCCTCGATATATGCACCTGACGCTGCACCATTGCCATCATGCGGAATGATCTCGATCTGAAATGTATGTTCACCAAGGCATTGTGCTTCAGGTGTCGGGAACAAACCCCAATCTCCAAGTTCGCCTACAGAACGAAGCAGCGTAACGGCGATGGTGTTGCGCCCATCCTGAAGGACTTCATATTCATTCAGGCCCAGATTGGCAACGACCAATCCGGCGTTCTTTTCACTCACATCCACAAAATTCTGTTGATGCTGTGTATTGCTTGGATTTTGCCACTCCGGTGCAGGCGTATTATCACGCGTTGCAATTTCGAACATGGAATCCACATGATGAACCCCAGATACCAGATCGGTTGGGAAAAGAGCACGTACCCGGTGATCCTTCGCCTGATTGTTGAAGGTTGTTTCTATTTGCACGCCTTTTCCACTACGACTAAGCGATACAACCGTGCGGATCTGGAGCGGAATCATTTTCGTTGAACGCTGGGCTTTACGGTATGGATAATAAATCAGCTCCCGTTGTTCCTGATCCAGCATCTCACCCGCAGACTCCGGTATTTCCCAATGATGAATCACTTCAAACGAGGCCAAGTATGATGTATCTTCAAGGACCCGAATCTCGGCCTGAAGCTCGTGTGTTGTTCGCGCCACTTCATTCTCTGGTTGCTTGAACATGTATTCATTACCGATATCACCCACATTTTCGTACACGCCAAGGTCCTTATAAGTCTGGCCTGTTCGTTTATCTGTGAGTGTGAATGAACCATTGTCTGCAATCTTGACGATCATATGTTGATTTTCCATGCCACGTTCACCACGCAACAGCGTAGTCGTTTTCGACGGAGTACCACTCTTAGCATCATCCGCAACGTTGACCAATGCATAGGTTTTTAGTCCAAATGCAGCTACATTTTCTGTTTCAAAACGAATACGTACTCGCCGACAACTATACGGTTGGCGGAAGCGATCATCTGGCAGATCATAGCCAAATTGCAGACCCAGATCCTCCACCGTACATGGAATGTGATTACCATCTTCATCTACCAGTATGCGATCTGACAGTTCAACGGCTTTCATCTGCGTCGCCATCTCTTCCAACGTATGTCCATCCCGGAAATACAACCGAGCCGCGTCCATTTCCATCTGAACTACACCGCTGCGTTCCCACCCCGTTGTATTAAATACCACGACAGGCCGGGCATTTTCGCCGTAACGCTCAAATATGGAGGTATCGACAGCTGTAGCAATCTGGCTGGTGCTCTCTTCAATTAAAGCCTCTGCTACATGACGGCTCTTATCAAACCGTGTCACCATCTCGCGGTGCACCTCATCCACACTGCATCCACAGATGCTGTCATGCGGGTGATTTTGCATCAGCGTTTTCCAGGCATACGTCAGTTGATCATGTGGATAGGCATGTCCAAGCAGATAGGCGTAGGATGCCAGGGGTTCAGCCACTTTTTCCAGCATAGTCTGGCCCAGCTGGTTCATCTGTTTCAGATACACACGAGCCGAGGCGGTGTTCACCAGGGTTCCCCAGCCATCGGTACGCTGACTGCGCAGTTCGCCTTTGACCGTGGACAGTTCATGTTCAGACGATGCTCTCAAAGCTTCCAGATAATCCGGAAAGTTGGAGTGAATGAACTCGATATCGGGATGTAATTGTTCAGCCATGCGAATCGCTTCTGGCAGATCTCGCTGAATCGGCTGGTGATCACATCCGTTCATGTACAACAACTCATTGGTCGATGCATATTTCTCGGCATCTGCAAGCTTGGTTTCCCAGAACTTGCGGGCCGATTCCTCGTCTACTGGAACTTCATTTCCGTTGGAGTACCAGTTGGCAAACAATACGCCGAGCACTTTTGATCCGTCTGGTCCTTCCCACATCAGCTCCGAGAAGCTTGATTCATATCCGGCATCCGATACCGTATTGTTAAATCCCGTCGGCTTCACACCACGTCCAAAAAACACATTATCAATGCCTGATTGCTGCATCAGCTGTGGAGTCTGCCCGACCAATCCAAATGTATCGGGAAAGTAACCAATTTTCGAAGGGGTGCCGTAACGTTTGGCGTCCTTATGTCCAACCTGCATGTTGCGCACATTGGCTTCTCCGCTCGTCAGAAACGCATCCTGCAAAATGTACCATGGTCCAATCACAATCCGCCCATTGCGGATATGTTTCTCCAGTCGTTCCTTCTGCTCCGGTCGAACCTGAAGATAGTCATCGATAATAATCGTTTGTCCATCCAAATAAAAGCTTTTATAGTCCGATCCCTCATCAAGCTGATCCAACAGTGAATCGACGAGCTGAATAAGACGCATATGATGCTTCTCATACGGCAAATACCATTCCCGATCCCAGTGGGTATGCGAAATAATATGTGCTCTCTTTTTCTTGGTCATCGTGTTATCCCACCTCTTTCATCTTGTTGTACAATCTCAACCTCATCAGGGCGATACACCGCAGTCAGCTTTCCGGAAGCATCCGTGGCAAACAGCACCGAACGATTTTTTTCCAGTTGGAACGCATACGATACACCTGTACGTTGATCTCTCACGTGAACTTCATGGTTCAAGGCAAACTCCGATACGAATACATAGAGATTCCCTTTTGGAAAACTCAGCTTCCGCCCGTAGATTCCTGCGACATTCCCGCCAGATATCCATTCCAACTCCTGTTCGATGCCAGCAATCTCAGTGGCGTAACGATACAATTCAGCAAGTGGTTCATCCCGTCCGTTTAACTCGAGTGGCAGTGGGGTCCAGATTAATTTTCCTTTGCCCAAAGGCAGAACGTGTACTTCATCTGGTATACCATTATCCCCATGAAGCAACGTCTCCTTCGCCACCTCGGCGATACGTCGCCGTCCATAGGTCACTCGGTGATTCATGCCATTAATATTCAGCAATTCCTCCCGCTGCACGTTACCCAAACTGCGTTTGCCTACGATATGATCTGCCCGGTCACTTGTTTTCCAGTATGCGTCCAGTCCCAGCGGTCCGGTAATGAGCAAGCTCGTGCCTTCCTTCTCTGCAAACGTGAGCAATTGTTGGAGTGCATCGCTGTCCATATTGTGCGGACTCGGTACGATGATCAGCTTCGGTGGCTGCTGCTCCAGCGCTTCCAGATGATACTCGGATAACGCACGGAATGGCAATTTCAGATCATAAGACATCACACGAGTAAGCTTTGTTGTGGCATCATAGGCGAGGGCACGGTTGGAGAAGTCATTGGAATACGGGAACACCACTGCAATATCCTCCAGATCGCGGTCTTCAAAGAGATCACGAATGCCATCCATGAATCGGCCAAAATCATAAGACACATCCGCCTCGGGTTTCTCCGTACCATCTGCACGAAGGGCCCCAATATGGGACTCATTGGCATTATCCATATAAAAGTTGGTGTTCCAGATCCATTGCACGGCGCCAGCGCCGCCTGTCGAGAAAGCATAGGCGTACTTTCGTTCGAGAATACCACGAAGCTCCTCTTCCGTACGCTTAGCTCGCCCATCGGGGGTTTCCACATACATGATGCCCGTCTCCTGAATGAGATTCGGTTTGTATGGCGTTTTGGCGAAAATGCCATCCCAGATCAGATCATCGTTCAACCACCAGGAATGCACGGTTGTATAATCCACTTCACGTTCATAGAAGAACGGAGAAGGACGCTGTGCACCAAGGGCTTCGTCCTGTCCCACGGTAACCAGATGATCGGGAACCAGGTCTTTGATCGTACCTACAAGCTCTCTTGCCCAAACATTGTGCATCTCCATAGAGAAGAGACAGTAATCGAGCCAGCGTGTTCCCTTTTTGGCCTTGTGCATGTCCTGTACATCAAAGTTAATCTCTTCCGCCTCCGGGATCACCGCGGCAGCAAAGTTCGGAAGCTGCTTCGGTGACATGTTCCATGCCTCCTGCAACGCCTCAATCGTCTGATGCCGTTGTTCAAGCCAAGCGATAAAAGCCTGCTGTTCATACGAATCCCTCGCCGAGCGTGGGCCTGCCGAGAAGATACGTACTGGATCAAACATCGATGGCTCATTAATCAGATCCCAGTCCACATGTGTTGTATGCGTGTGACGACTAACGATGCTGCGGATGAAACGTTTCTGTGCTTCGACACTCTGCGGGTCCAAATACGGATTCGTGCCTTCCCATGTCTCTGGTGTAAAGGAGAAGAAAGTGAACGTGACCTGTAAGCCGTGGCGTTTCGCCGTTAAAATAAATGCATCAATGGCACGAAGCACATCCTCTGCCATATGTCCGTCCACCTGCATCATGTTGCGATAGGCGGTCCAGATTCCTGTCCGAATCCAGTTGATGCCGGCTTTTGCCATCTGGGCCATGTCTCGATCCCAAACATCCGCATTCGGCAGAAACAGAAATTTCCGTGCCACATCGGAGGTCATGTAGGTCATGCCCACAACAGGGAGAGGGCGTCCGTCTTTTACAAAATAATCCCTGCTGCGGGTAATCACTTCCCCTTCTGCCAGCAGTGCAGCATCCTGTCCCCAGAATCCTTGACGCAAGGTCCGAACTTCACCGTCAGGAGCCTGCGCGTGGCATACGATCCGATACAGCCCACTTTCAATGGATACCGGGAGAAGTATACGTTCGAAACGCTGCTCACCGGAAAGTTCCATCTCCAGTCGATGGCTCCATACCTTCTCCGTCGTGCCACTTGTGCGATCTTCATGCTCGACTGTTATGTCGAATGCCCACAGCTCGGACTCGGTAAGTCTGTTCCCTGCTCGCTGTAAAATCTGGCCTTGAAGTGTGAGTATAGCCCGCTCATCTGGCTCATACGAAGCATAATTCGTTTTGAGGGATAACTCGGTTACACCTTGCGCACAGAATTGCGCCCATTTCACAATCTCGGCAGCGCCATCCTGCGTCCAGAATGAGGTGGTCAGCGGCAGATGTACAAACATCCAGCGTGAACCTACGAAAGTCCCGCGCGAGTTTTCCCACAGAACGATCGGAGCGGCGACACTGCGCCCGTCTTTACTCATGCCACGAAGCAATGGATAAATCTGCGTACTCATCGGTCCTGATGACCCCATCTGGTGGGGCAGATCACTTGTTTTGGTTGTATGTGGAACCAAATTCCATGTATCTGCCTTCTCGAACAGCCCCTCTTTCCCAGTGAGAAGCGGGATCTGTTCGGATGAAGTGTACGATTGCACATTGGCAGAAGATACGTTCAGTGCCTCATGAATATAGAGTTCCTGATGATACGCGGTCTGCTCGGACTCTACAACCCATGCCCCATTTTCATATCGAACCGGACGTTTGAAGGGTGCGCCCCCCACACTGATCAGGCTTCCGCCCTGATGCAAGTAAGCGGCAATCTCCGTCCAGGCGAACTTGGGAAAATAGGGTGCATGCAGATTGACCAGACATCCTTCACCTGCTGTGGTCTTCAAAGCCTCTGCGAGTTCTTCGGCGTTTACAACGGTGATCTCTTCAACTGCTTTCCATGTATTCAGAGCCTCATGAGTTGGAGAAGCACCTTCCATCGGAAACGCAGGATCAGCGAAGATAATCAGCTTTTTATCATTAGGTTGGATACTCATAACAGGCCATCCTTCATCGATCTGTAGACCAACTGGGAGAACAGGCTGTTGGACCATGCAAACCATTTGCGTGTAAAAATCGTTGGATCATCGGCGTGGAAGCCTTCATGCATATAACCTGTATCTGCATCTGTCGCTTCGAGCATGCGAATAATCTCCAGTTTCTCCTCGGCAGACTGCGCAGTCAGTCCTTGCATGGACAATCCCATATGCCAGATGTAATCTGGTGGGGTGTGCGGACTTCCGATCCCTTTGGCAACCTTACCCTCATAATAGAACGGGTTCTCTTTGCTCAGGGCAAAACGGCGCGTATTCTGGTAGATCGGATCATCCGCTGTGACGTAACCCAGATATGGAATGGACATAAGTCCCGGTGTACCCGCATCGTCCATGAGACAGTGGTTGCCATAACCGTCCGTCTCGTACGCATAGATCGGTCCAAATTCCGGATGACGATAAATCCCGTACAACTGAATGCCGTGATCCACATCCTGCTCCAGATCCTTCAATTCCTGCAAAAGTTCCATATCCCGGAACACCCACTCGGCAAACTCCTGCATTTGACGCAGAGCGACAACCGCGAACATGTTACCAGGGATATTGTAGTGGAAATCACACGCATCATCACTGGAACGGAAACCGGACCAGATCATCCCCGTGTAGTTGACTGGCATACCTTTTCCGTGATTGCGCAGGGAATCTGTTGGGATGCCGTTATTACGAGTAAAGCGATATGGAGATTGTTCCATGTGATGCTGTTCGACTTTAAACAGGTCCACGATTTTACGCATCGCTGCTTTGAAGCTGGAATCGAAAATGTCAGTCAGCTCGGTTTCCTTCCAATATAAATACGCCAGGCGTACAACAAAACATAATGAGTCGATCTCAAACTTACGCTCCCACACCCAAGGTGACATCTCGGTTTCGTCCGTGGTGTTCCAGTGCCAGTCGTTGGCCGTCTCATTGAAAGCATTGGCATACGGATCGATGTGAACATACTGGATATGACGTTTGATCAGCCCGCCAATAATGCGTTGCAGGTCCTCGTCTTCTTTTGCAAACGGAATGTAATGTACCACCTGCTCCACGGAATCACGCAGCCAGGAAGCCGGAATATCCCCTGTGATAACAAAAGTCGTACCGTCCTCCATCAACTTGGTTGTTGTCTCGATGGTGTTAGGGAAGCAGTTTTTGAATAATTGAAGCAGTTTTGGTCGGTGAGCCAGTTTCTGTTCTGCTTCTTCGAGCACGGCCTGAATGGATTGTGGCAAAGCAACAGGTGGCATAGGTATTTTGGGTAATCTGAACTGTTCCATGGATGAGTGCAACTCCTTAAACAAATTGAATGGTGTAGCTATACAGGATGAAACAAAAAATTTACACGGGACCACTGCGCGGTCAGAAATATCCTCCGATCGCTGTTATCCCCAGATTTTTTTGATTCCCTTTTCTAAAGGGTAAAATCTGGGGATAGCGTATGCTTCCGATGTAGCTTTCTTTCAGAAAGCTTTTAGGCGAACGCTTCGCTTCTTCGAATTCTTTCTGTCCTCTCCGTTAACGTGTGAATTTTTAGTTGAACATGTATAGCTCAAAAATATTTCAAAAAGGTTTACCGCAGTAGCACGGTTTGTATTTGGTAAGGTTTAAAAGATAATGTAATCTGGCCATTGGTATGGGCCAGTGGTTTGATCGGTTCTTCCAGTGCGTTGGAGTGGTACGCTTGCTCAAAGGCATGCGGCCATTGCAATGTGATGTTTTCGCGTTTTCCTGACGATTCATAGAAACGAAGTATGGTGCCTTGTCCATCCTCTGCCAATTTGACGGTATCCAGAATGACATGGTTGCTGTTGAATTTAATCCATGAGCCTGTTGCTGGACGTACAGGTGCCGCATGAGTAGTTGCATCTGCAATTGGATCGACTCCATTCCCTGTGCTTTGCTGTACTTCTTCCCTCGGCTGTACCTGCTCTATCTGTTGCTCTTGTTGTATCTGACCCTTTTGTTGCACTTGTTTCACTTGCTGTACCGTCACCTCATGATTCAGCTCAGCTGCCTGACGTACGGTGTGTGCAGTTCGCCAGTCTCCGTCATGTGGATACAGGGAATAGGTGAATTCATGTTCTCCCAGATCGGCTGTGCGATCAGGCCATTTGGGTGCACGCAGTAGGGACAAACGAATAGTGCTTCCCTGCACGTCATACCCGTATTTGCAATCATTGAGCAGACTCACGCCGTATCCATATTCGGACACATCCGCGAAGCGATGTCCACAGACTTCATACTGGGCTTGTTCCCAGCTTGTGTTGCGATGTGTTGGACGTTCCAGTGCGCCAAATGGAATCTCAAACGTAGCCTTGGAGGTCACCACATCAATCGGGAAACCAACTTTCAGAAGTTTGTGATTTTCGTTCCAGTTCACCTGTGTCTGGAAGTCGATACGTCGTGAATCATGATAAAAGACGATATCTTGTGTGATTTCCGATTGAGGTAGCTTCCAATGGAAACGCAGGACATCTTTCGTTGTACCCGCCAGCACCAGCTTTTTCTCCAACAGTTCCACTTCGCCAGCAATCTGTTCTTCATAACGACTGTCGATATCCCATGCATCCCAGAGCGTTGGACGATCGTGGAAGAAGTGAAGTTGATTGCCTCGTTCACCCGGCTTCAGCATCTCACGCTCTGCGGTTTTATCCCACAGGCGGATGATCTCCCCACGTTCATTGAATTGCACATGATAAAAGGCGGTATCCCATGTATCATTAAAGGTTGTTTGTGCGGCAAGGTTCTTCATTTCCCGTACATTCGTTTCCCTTGTATTTTCCGGTACAAGCCAAATCGTCTTATATCCAAACGCCGGAATGTCTGTCACGAGAATAGACATGCTGCCATCCTCCCAATCCATCCGCAGCCGTTGGCCTTCTTCATCGATGCCGTAGCGATCCAAGCCATCCTGCACAGGAAGTTGAACGACTGCACTCCGTTTCCAGCCCAGGCTGTTGAATACAACATAGGCTACTGAACCTTCCGGTCCCTCTGTGTTGATACCCGTTGTCAATGCTGCAATGCCTTGATCCAGTCCGGTTCTGCCCAATTCAAATACCTGTACATATTCCTCATTCGAAGTGACGTAGGACTCCGTAATTGCCGAGCCCGGAATAATATCATGAAATTGATTCAGCAAAATTAATTTCCAGCCCTCATGCAGATTCGAACGCACTTCAGCTTCGGTATTCGCCTCCATATCTGGCAGAGCGAGTGTGTTCCACAGCTCAGCTTCTCGATACAAAACCTCCGCTTTCCGGTTGTTGCGCTTATTGCGCGCATGGGTCGTGTAGGTTCCCCGATGTAACTCCAGATACAGATCGCCATGCCACTTCGGAAGTACAGGTTGCTCCTTTTCAATTCCGGCAAAGAAAGCTCCAGCTGTGCTATAACGGCTCGCAGGCTGTCCAACCATCAGGTCTGCGCGATCCACATACTCCAGCATCTCGCGTGTTACGCCACCGCCGCCATCTCCGTGTCCGTATAGAAGCATATGCTCCGGATGAGCCGCTTTCTCACGGTAGGACTGCCAGTGATCATGAATGTCCTTCGGCAACGTATGCTCGTTAACACCATGATTGAGGTAAGACAGGATCGGTGTGCCGTCAATGCCCACCCAGTGGAAGAGATCGTATGGAAACACATTTGTGTCGTTCCATCCGAGCTTTGTTGTCATGAAATATTCCACATTGCCATGCTTCAAAATCTGTGGCAGGGAGGCACAATACCCAAACGTATCCGGCAACCATTCAATCTGTGATGTTTTGCCAAACTCCTCCATATAGAAACGCTGACCATATAACATCTGGCGAATCAGGGACTCCCCGCTTGGGATGTTCAGATCCGGCTCAACCCACATACCTCCAACCAGTTCCCAGCGGCCTTCTACAATCCGCTGCTTCACCCGCGCGTACAGCTCGGGATCATGCTCCTTCAGAAACGCATATAGTAAGGGTTGGCTCTGGGAATAAACATAGTCCGGATATTCATTCATGAGTGCATCCACGGTGGAGAAAGTACGGCTCGTTTTGCGTACCGTCTCACGTACAGGCCACAGCCAGGCAATATCAATATGGGACTGCCCCACCATATGCTCCAGACCTTCCGCGTTTCCGCCAATCTCACGCACATGATGCTTCAGATTATTCTCAATCTGACGAATACCCTCTCCCTGCTCAATCTCTTCTGCTGACATGCCTACAAATTGATCCATCGCACGGTACACCAGTTCTAACAGGCGAACCCGCCGAAAGTCACTTTCCGGTAGCAACACAGCCGAATCACGCACAATAATGACGGTATACATGAGACTGCGAACCGCTTCATTTGGCCTTACCAGCAGGCTCGTAATTGATGTGATTGGCGGCTGAATAACCGCCTGTTGATTCAACGGGTCTACAGGTTCAGGTACCGGATCAAACATCTCGATCTCCAGTTCTGGAGCGTTTCCGACTTTGGATGGATCAAGCGTGACGTAGGTATGATTGCGGTCAAGGCCCTGATAAGAGTGCCCATTTACCCGAAGCAAGCCTTCTCCGCCTGTCTCAAATACAAGCCCATAAGGTGTTTGCTGCCATGTAGCAGGAATCTCCAAACGTGTTCTAAAGAAATAAGTCGTTCCCTGTTTGCTCGGAAAACGATCAAAATCTTGCCCTTCGGGGTACTCACCCTGATCCTCGTACTGTCCTGGCACATGATAATAAGCGCGGGTAATGTCCCAGTTGCGCAGCTGTAATTGCTCCAGCCACTGATGTTCGGACAACTCGCGAATAAATCGTCTGATACGTTCCAACGTCTTACGCCTCCCTTACGGTCAGTTCGGCTATTTGCGTATCGTTTACGCTGCTGCCGATATGAATATGGAATTGTCCCGGTTCAACGACAGGCTTCAAATCACGACCAATATACTGCAGTTGCTCGGCCCCGATGTGGAATTCCACGGTCTGTGTCTCTCCCGGCTCCAGGTTCACTTTTGCAAACCCCTTCAGTTCCTTGGCCGGACGAGTTAGTGAGCTGACCACGTCAGAGATGTACATCTGTACAACTTCTGCACCTGCATAACGGCCGGTGTTGGTCACGTTCACCGATACCGAAACCATATCACCAGCTGTCATGGATGCAGCACTCAACTGCGGTTCACTGTACTCATATGTGGTATAACTCAGTCCGTATCCAAATGCATAACGTGGCTCCAGATCCTCTTCGAGGTAACGTTTGCCTCGGGAACGTTTGCCGTTATAATAGATCGGTAATTGGCCGACATGCTTCGGAATGGAGATCGTCAATTTGCCTGACGGATTCACATCACCGAATAAAATATCTGCAATGGCACGACCGCCCTCTTGACCCGGATACCACGCCTCCAGAATCGCATCGGCATGTTCATCCACCCAAGGTTCAGTGATGGGACGACCATTAATGTAAACAACGACAAGTTTCTTGCCGAGCTTGTGAATCTCCTGAATCAGTTCCAACTGTACTCCGGCAAGACCCAATGTCATCCGGTCGATCCCTTCGCCACACTCCATATCATTCCAGGAGTTATCCGAGACATTGGAAGCGCCCGTCTTCAGATCAATTGTTCCTTCTCCAAAGTCACGCGCACTGGAGCCACCAACCACCATAATGACTGTATCTGCCTGGCTGGCGACTTCAAGGGCACGCTCGAATCCTTCTTTTGAATCACCTTTGATCCGGCAGCCTGGTGCATAAAGAACCTGATCTGTACTGCTGTCACCAGTCAAAGGGCCAACAGGACTCTTCTCCGTTTGCCCATCCACATGATTAGCCAGCTTACTGCGAATCCCATCTAGTACCGTCGCCACTTTCGACTTCGGTTGCGGAGATGTGTAATCGCCCAGTTGATTGTAGGCCTGATCCGC
The DNA here is from genome assembly GCF_038003195.1 of Paenibacillus sp. FSL M7-1414. Taxonomy (NCBI): domain Bacteria; kingdom Bacillati; phylum Bacillota; class Bacilli; order Caryophanales; family Paenibacillaceae; genus Paenibacillus; species Paenibacillus sp. FSL M7-1414. The sequence continues at coordinate 5,683,698 of NZ_JBBOOS010000001.1, forward strand.
ATTTGGGCCGATCACGGCAATCCGGCCCACATTTGCTAACGAGAGAGGTAACGTGTCAGCCTCATTTTTGAGAAGTACAACCCCTTCCGCAGCCAACTGGCGTGCCAGTTGAATATGCGCTTCACTTCCAATTACTTCTGCTGCCCGATCGGCATCCACATAAGGCTGTTCGAATAAACCCAGTCTGAACTTCAACGCCAGCACGCGAGAGGCAGCCTGATCCAGAACCTGCATATCAAGCTTGCCTTCTGCCACCGCCTGCACCAGATATTGCCCAAACATCTCACCGGACATTTCCATATCGATGCCTGCCTCAATCGCCTGTACGGAAGCTTCCATTCCATCTGCCGCGACATCATGCCCACTTGCCAGCATGTTGATCGCACCACAATCCGTAATGACCAGACCGTCAAAGCCCCAATCCTTACGCAAAACATCTTCCAGCAATTCCGTATTCACGGTGCAAGGCGTGCCATCAATTTCGTTATATGCTGGCATGATCGACGCAGCGCCCGCTTCCACCGCTTTGCAGAATGGATAGAGATCCACTTCCAGCAGCTCGCGCCAGCCCATATGTACAGGCCCTGCATTACGTCCGCCTTCTGAGCTGCCATAACCAACAAAATGTTTCAGCGTTGCCGCTACTGTATCTCCACGGTCAAGACTTTCACCCTGAAGCCCTTCTACGGAAGCAACTGCCAGCTCTCCAATGAGAAACGGATCTTCACCGAAACATTCCTCCGTACGTCCCCAGCGCGGATCACGCACAACATCCAGTACCGGAGAATAGGTGACCGCGCCACCTTGGGCACGTGTCTCCCTTGCTACTGCCTGGCACATCTCCCGATACAGATCCACATTCCAGGTGCTCCCCAGTAAAAGAGGGACAGGATAGACCGTTCCGTCAATAGCCATATGACCATGCGAGCACTCTTCCCCGATCAGAATGGGAATCCCCAGTCTGGAATGTTCTATTGCATAACGTTGAATCAGATTGACCGCCTCAGCGCCTTCTCTGGCGGATAGTCCATTTTCCAGCGTAACGCCCGTCCACGGATCTGCGCGAAGTGCACCATAGAGGGAGCCGACGCCCCCATTTTCCACTTGCTGTTTAAAGGATTCGTTTAACGTGATGTTCCCTTGATCATTCGTATATGTCTGCCAGCCAAATGGCTGCGTAAGTTGACCTACCTTTTCTTCCGTAGTCATCAGGCTCAGCAGGTGTTGTACCCGTTCCTCTACGGATTTGCTTTGGTCCTTATAAGTCATCAATCTGCATCTCTCCAATCCTATAACGTGATCCGGTTATTCTTTGACCGCGCCCACCGTCAGACCCTGTACAAAATAACGCTGGAAGAACGGATAAGCGAATATAATCGGCAACGTAGCAAGCACAACCATCGCCATTCGGGACGTATCCTGCGGAATGGACTGCATGGCTGCCAGACTCATCGAACTGTTAGCAGAGTTCTGCTGGATAAATTGGATACTCGACTCAATCCGCATTAACATAGATTGCAGTGGTACCAGATTCGGATTATCGATGTATAACAGCGCATTAAACCAATCATTCCAGTAACCGAGTGTACTGAACAACCCGATGGTTGCCAGTCCCGGCAAGGAGAGTGGAACCACGATTTTCATAAAGGTATAGAACTCACCGGCGCCATCAATCTTCGCCGATTCAATGACTGCATCCGGTACACTGGTGGAGTAGAATGTACGCAGGATCATAATATAGAAGGCATTCATCGCCAGCGGCAGAATCAGTGCCCATAACGTATCTTTCAACCCGAGCAGCTGGGATACGACCATATAGGTTGGAATCATCCCGCCGTTGAACAGCATGGTAAGAATTGCAAAGATGGAGAAAAATCTCCGATATCTGAAGCTCTTGCGGGAAACCGCATACGCATACAGCGACATGAGAATCAGACTGATGATGGTACCAAGTACCGTCACCAGGATGGTAACTCCATACGCCCGCAGTAGCGTGTCCCCACTCTGCCAGACAAACTGATATGCCGCGAGACTCCATTCTGCCGGAATCAGACGATACCCATCACGGGCCAGTGCTTTCTCGTCTGTAAACGAGATGATGACTACAAATATAAAAGGAAATACACAGATCAGAGCGAATAGACCTGCGATGATGTTCATGATCACGTTCCAGCCGTTGGATACGTGGTGGAAGTCGCGTTTTTTAACAAGCCCTGCTTGAGCCATAGTGGTTCACTCCTTTCCCTGTCCTAGAATAGGCTGCTGTCTTTATCTACTTTGCGAACAACATAGTTGGAGATAATAACAAGCACAAAGCCCACCACGGATTGATACAATCCCGCTGCTGTACTCATGCCGATCTCACCACTAGTTTTCAAACCTCGATATACATACGTATCAATAACATTGGTCACGGAATAAAGCGTACCCGAATCCCTTGGCACCTGATAAAAGAGTCCAAAGTCGGCATAGAAAATGCGGCCTACGGCCAGCAAGGTCATAATCGTGATGATGGGCGACAGCAACGGAATCGTAATATTGCGAATCTGCTGCCATTTGCTTGCTCCATCAATCATGGCTGCTTCATACAGTGATTTATCAATCCCCAGTATGGAAGCTAGATAGACAACGCTGCTATAACCGATGGTTTTCCATAACGCTACGAATACCAGAATATACGGCCAATATTTCGCCTCAGAGTACCACTGAATTGGTTCCATCCCAAACCAGCCGATAATCTGATTCAACATCCCGCGGTCCATGCTCAAGAAGCTGAATGCGAAGTAACCAACAATAACCCAGGAGAGAAAATACGGCAGAAACATGCCAGTTTGATACAGTTTGGCGAGTCGTTTATTCACTAGTTCCGAGAGCAGGATTGCCAATGCCACAGCAAATACCAGTCCCAGGAAGATAATGGCGATGTTATAAAAGAGGGTGTTGCGTGTAATGAGCCATGCGTCACTTGTGCTGAACAGGAATTTGAAATTGTCCCAGCCAACCCATTCACTCTTCATCAGACTTGCCCAGAACCCTTCACGGCTGAATCGATATTCTTTGAAAGCAGCCACTGTGCCCACAAGTGGCAAGTAGGAGAAAAAGAAGAACCAGATGGCGCCTGGCAACACCATGAGCAGCATGACTCGGTTTCTAATCAGGTTTTTCAAAAATGTAGTCATTGTGGATATCCTCCTTCAGGCTTGAATGAAAAAGGACCGGACGCGATAAGCAGCCGCCCGATCCTTACGATGTACTGTTACTTGTTTTCCGCTCTCCAGGCATCCAGCTGGCTTTGGGCTTCAGCCATTACTTTCTCCAGTCCGGCTTGATTGAACTTCTCAATCACTTGATCCAGATTGGCTGCCGGGTCCAGTGTACCTGTCATCAGTGCTGCCCAATATTGCTCTTTCACGTTCTGTACCGCTGTCAGTTCGGACGATACATTGCTTGCATCAAAGTTAAAGCTGAGGATCGGGGAATTGACACCTTCAGCGTTAAACTTCTTGAACTCATCCCATTTGTTATCCGGGTCATTGCTGTTCAGATAGAGCAGCATGTTGTTCCCAAGAGAGTATGAAGGCATATCGTAGTTTTTCGATTCAGGCAGATTTTCCATATGTGTGTCATCCACTTTTTTGTAGTGTGTGCCCTCAATACCGGAGTCCACCATATTACGCAGCACAGGATCTGTATTGAGCAGGTTCAGGAATTCCATCGCTTTCTCCGGATATTCCGAGTTCGCCGAGATGGCCATAATGGAGCCTTGTACAGATGTATTTGTTATAATTGCTTCACTTGCAGGTGTTGAAACGACTTGATAACCGTAACTTGCAGACCATTGATTGTCCGCGAGTGGCTGAGTCTGTGCACGATCCAGGAACCAGTTACCCGATGTTGTCAGGTCGTTCGTGGAACCTGTTGTTGCCGCTTCTGCCGATACATAACCAGCCTTGTAGTATTTGTGCATTGTGGTAAGTGCTTCTTTCATTTCAGGTGTTTCCAGTATGTTTACAAGCTTATAGTCTGTTGTATCCAGCTTGATTGCCATTGGCAGATTCTGAATGACATAGTCATAAGGCACGTAAGGAACATAGTTTTTATCCATGGCAAATGGTGTTACACTCGCCTCGTTTTCCTTAATTTTTTTGAGCAGAGGCTCCAGACTGTCTAACGTACGAACGCCAGAGATGTCCAACTTGTATTTATCAACCAGCATTTGGTTAAAGCGCCACACCTCTTGTTGTGGCAACTCTTTGTTGGCTGGAATTCCGTAATTGTGTCCATCTACCTTGGAACCGCTTAGGAATGCAGGATCGATGGTCTTGGTAAGATCCTGACCGTGTTCAGCAAGCAGGTCATCCAGTTCGAGGAATGCACCTTTTCTGGCATTTTGTACATAATCGAATCCACCAGAAGAAGTGAACAGAATGTCCATTGGCTCACCGGATGCTACGTTAACCTGCATCTTCTGCGGGTAGTCACCCCAGTCAACCATCTTCATCGTTACCGTGGCATTAATTTTCTCTTTGGTATACTTGCTCACTTCTTCCATCACTTTGTTGACGTCTTTCTGAGGGGTACCGATGGTATACCAGATCAACTCTACCGCGTCATCTCCAGCTCCCCCGGATTCTGAAGCATCTTTGCTTCCTCCACAGGCACTAAGAACAAGTGTAACGGCCATTAACAATGCAAGAACGAGTGAGAAGCGTTTTCTTTGTTTACTCATTTCTTTGATCCTCCCTTTTCGTGTTCCCTTAGGCTCTACTTACTAACTGCTTTAACCTTATCGAATGAAAGCATTTACAAAAAGAAGATAAACTTAAGTTTTCGAGGTACAAATTAAAGAGAAATCGTCCTTGGGCATCTATTTTGTACCTATTTAAATAAATCGCTTACATGAAAGAGACATGCCGGGTAACGTATGCCATGATTTTCTACCATGCCATTCCTGTTCCCGATATGTCTCTTGGCTCTCTGTCCGCATAGTTGGATCTACCCGTCACCGAATTAACCAAACACCTTGAAATCAGTCGGTGAAATTCCCACATATTTGCGGAACTGTTTATAGAAATACCCTGTCTCCCAATACCCCACATTTCGGGCGATCTCATGTACCTTCAGATTGGAATTGCGTAGTTGCTCCTTCGCACGTTCAATCCGGTATTTGTTGATATATTCGGCAAACGTCTCCCCGGTCTCCTTATGGAACAATTGTCCCAAATACACCGGATGCAAATGATAGTGGGCACCCAATAGCTTCAAGGAGAGCTCTTCTGCGTAGTGTTTGTCGATATGCTGAAGCACTTGGTTTACAATTGGATTTTTCAGATCCTGCAATAGGGATTGGATCGTCTGCGACCCAACCTGCTGAAGCGCCCGCACGAGCTCATCAAAAGTGCCACTGTCCAGTACAAGTTGAAGCCCTTGTTGGTATATGGCAGACTCATCCGAGTGTTTGATGCTCTCCAGTTCCATCTTGAAGCGAATCACAACTTCCAGTGCGGTATTCTGTAACTCCCCAGGTGTAAGCCCATCGCGATGCTGTTCAAAATCCATGCGAATCCGGTCAGCAAGTTGTTCAGTATTGCGGGACAGAATGAGTTTGGCATACTCCCTCCATTCAATAAAAAAGGTCGCCGTTGAATTTCCGCACCTTTCCAGCATGGCATGGTCGATGACTTTAAGGTCGGGATAAATCATCACATACTGGAGTGCTTTTTTGGCCTCCGCATAACTGGTCGGCGCATGGTATAACCCTTTCATCAATCTGCCTGCTCCAATGCGTGCCGCCGGATGGGTTACGGTTATCTCATCAGATAATGCCTGCAAGCCATCCATCAACTTCTGTTCCTCGTCACTCGTACCCTGAATGTTGGCAATAATGACGATGTCTCCATCGATATCATGAAATACGTTCAGATGGCGTCTGTCTCTCAGCATCTCTTCTACACGTTCAAACATGCCAGGTACTTGCCCTTTGTCACGCAGAATGGCCACAGCAACGTCCGGTGCATCCAGCGAAAGGTTCATGAACTGGGCACGTTCTTCAAATTCAGTAGCTGCAATCTGCCCCGTAAGCCATCGATGAAGAATGTTATCTTTCAGAATCTGGATGCCATACGCATCATCGGCTTGAGGTGATACCGTATGATCCAGCTTGGACGCCGTGTTGCTCAGCGTGGATTCCAGTTCCTCTACATTAATCGGTTTGAGCAGATAGTTTTCGATCCCCAATTGCATGCCTTCCTTCAGATATTCGAACTCATTGAAACCACTGAGGATAATGACCTTAAGCTCAGGTTGCACTCGCCTTGCTTCCCGAATCAGATCGAGACCATTCATGAGTGGCATGGATATATCCGTAATCAGAATGTCCACAGGCTGAGAAGAGAGCGCTTGTAACGCTGCTTGCCCATTACCTGCATGACTCACAATTTCCATACCAAATGAAGACCAATCCACAATATCGTATAAACCTTCAATGATGAATGGCTCATCGTCCACAACAAACACCTTGTACATGTTAAACACCTGTCCCTTCTGTATGTGGATAACGCACCCTGATCCGTGTTCCTTCTCCGAGGGTGCTCTCTATGGTGATACCGAACTCTGGCCCATACAGGAAGCGCAATCGACTATGGACACTGCGTAGCCCGAACATCTGACCAGACTCTTCAGGACGTTCCAGTTCTTCAAGGATTTCCGTCAGGCGTGCCGGATCAATGCCTTTGCCATTATCTTTGACTTCCACTTGCACCACATCATCTGTCTCTTCCACAACAATGGATAATCGGTTATCCGAACGTTCTGTCTGAATGCCGTGTACAACATAATTCTCAATGATAGGTTGCAGCGAAAGTTTGACCACAGGGTGTTGATAATATGCAGCATCGATCTGGATCGTATATATGAAAATATCCTTGTAGCGGATTCGGAATAATTCCAGATACAAGCGGCAAGCTTCCATCTCATCCTTGAGCGTATAATTTTTCTTTTGCTGTACCAGGCTCTTGAACAATACGGATAAACTATAGATCATCTCGCCAACATCTCTCGCCCCTTGGGATATCGCCCTCATCCGAATCACTTCAAGCGTATTGTAGAGAAAATGAGGGTTGATGCGCGCCTGTAATGCGACCAGCTCGGTCTCCTTCTGTTTGATCTCGGCCTTGTAGACCCGTTCAATATACAGATTCAGCTCATCCAGCATGTCGTTGAAGCTATGTGAGATCTGCCCCAGTTCATCATCTCGCGGATCGTCGATGCGAGCCGTCAAGTTGCCATATTTCACTTTTTGGGTGAAGCGAATAATTCGACGGGTTCGTTTGGCAAAGTTAATAATGAAAAATGCCGGAACCAGCACGGCAAACAAAATACATACGATACTGATCGAGATAATGGTATTGCGAATCCCCGCATAGGTTTCAGCCATCTCTTCCACCGGAACGGTACCAATGACCACATACCCCTGATCGGCGGAGACAAACTTGTTGACGTACATGTTCTGCTCCTTTTTCATTGAATCCATATCCGTCTGATCAAACAGGGAATCGGCCACATTCACATAAGGGTACTGCTTACCGTAATAATGATCGTTGGAGTCAAATAACACTGTACCTTTCGCCGATAACACCACGATGTCTCCTTTGAGATTACTCTCGTAGTTATCCAGCGCATTACCGATTCCTTCTGAGTCAAAGAAGACAAGAAATTGGCCCAGATTCCGAAGAGTCTGTGTATTGTTAATCGGTACGCGGATGGAGTAGAGCGCAGGGTCCCATTGATTAATCTCTTTGCGAATCCAGTAGTTGGGTGCACTGATATTGGGCGTTTCCATCGCCATCACGTCCGGAATATAGGAATGAGCTACATTGGCGTCCAGCTTGCGGAACTGCTTGTGTTGATTAAAGGTAGACAAATCCTGCTGCTCAGCGCTATACAACATGAGTTGGTTAATCTGCGAATTGCGATCCATAATATTTTGAAAATGTTTCAATACATCGGCCGAATAGTCATCCTGATTGGCGTAATATCCATTGGTCATGTGCTGCACATATTCAGCGTACGAATGATTCATCAGGTACGTAATGTTGGCGGACAGCGCCTCATTCTGATGCATGTCCCTCACCATGTTTTGTACCGATTCATACTGCTGATGAATGTACCGGTCCACATGTTCCATCGCCGCTTTCTGGATCGCCAGTTCCCGGCGAATCGTGGAGTCGGACACCGACAGGAAGATGATATAAGATAACGTAATGATCGTGACAATCGATATCATCGAGAAAATCAGGAGCATTTTCATAAACATATTATTTTTGAAGAAATTATTGTAAACGCTAACAATTTTCAATTCGCATGTTCCCTCCGATGCTGTTTTCCTGACTTGAATTATACCATCAGGCTTCTGACATTAACTTGTCACCTGCAACTTTTCTTTAGTTTATATCTGTGTTTCTTTAATTTCACCCTATTTAAAAACGCTTTCATCCACTATCGTTAACCATAAGTTTAGCTTTGTGTAAAAGAATACCTTACATTCATTCCACTTGAAGGAGGAACAGCATGACACGCAAACTCAAAGCAAAAGGCATCATTCCCAAGGTCACTGCCATGGTCCTGACTACGGCTCTGCTTGGACAAGTTGTTGCATCATCCGTTTATGCCGGAGACACGCTCCCTTACACCGGTGAAAGTGCCAAAGGGGTGAATCAGCCCTATCAACATGGATACACCTCGGCCCAGATTCTGAACTGGACACCGGAAAGTGATATCCATGGCGATTTACTTCGTGCCCATGTTCCCTTGCAGCCCCGTAATGAAGCGTTTGCTGCCACACAGGCTTATCCTGAGCTTAGTCCAGATACCCAGCTATTCACGATGAGCGGCGATTACGGCAATGCATTCTTCGATAGCACACCTTATACCAATGAATTCAGCCAGTACCTCTTCAATTATTGGCAATATACAGACTACTACAGCTATTGGCACGGCATGGCCTCTGCGGGAGTACCTGAGGAGCTGTATGACCCGAGTAAAGAGTGGACAGAGAAATACTTCGAGTTTGGCATTTTGAACATTCCAAATCCGGCCTACACCAATGCAGCCCACAAAAATGGCGTTAAGTCCATTGCCAACATCTTTTTCTCAGACAATGATCGTGGGCCACAAACCTATAAACAAATGCTGATCCAGGATGAAAACGGTAATTTCCTTGTGGCCGAGAAACTGGCCGAGATGGCAGAATACTACAACTACGATGGATATTTCTTCAATCAGGAAGAAGTTGCCCGGGGTGTAGCCCCTGAGGATATCGCATCCTACAAGAAATTCATGAAATATCTAAGAGATAAAGGCCTGTACGTTCAGTGGTATGATTCCACCATCAATACAACAGGCAAGATTCAATACCAGAACCAATTTAATGGGCTTAACAGCCCCTTTGTACAGGATTCCGTTCTCGGCAGAGTCTCGGATTCCATCTTCCTGAACTATGTGTGGAACCACAAGATGCTCCGCGATTCCCGTGATCATGCCCTTAGTCTGGGACTGGATCCATTGGAAACCGTATTTGCTGGTGTCGAAGGTGGACATGACAAATTCGGCCGCTGGAAGCAATCTTATGACCTGCGCCATAATCTGGATGAGAACGGTCAACCCATGAACAGCATTGCGACACTGGGTGCCGACTTCACCCACAACGCCCTGGATGAAGAGATGGGCGATGGCAGCACCAATCATCGAGCTGAGGATGAGTACCAGTGGATGACCTTTGTACGCGATCGTGCCTGGTGGTCTGGTCCAAATCAAGACCCGACAGATGCACGTCGTAATGCGTCTGCCGATCTGTCGGATGTGTATGCTTCCGGTGCAAATTGGGATGGAATTGCCGCTTATCTTACCGAGCGATCCGTCATCAACGGCTCCAATTTTGCGACCAACTTCAATACGGGCCACGGCCTGAAATATTATGAAGACGGTGCTGTCTCGAACGATAAAGAATGGTCAAATATCAACATTCAGGATATCCCTGTCACTTGGCAATGGTGGATGGATAGTAAAGGTGACAAGCTCAGTGTTGATTTTGACTATGGTCCCTCTTATGAGAAAGGCGCAAGGCACAACTATGACTCCATTGGCGCGTTTAATGGCGGCAGCTCTCTCGTGGTGAACGGCACACTGAACGCGGAGAACTTCCTGCGCCTGTACAAGACCGACCTGTCCGTCAACGGACAATCGAAACTGGAACTGACGTATAACAAACCGTCGACTAGTGACGCTTCCTCCCTGCATGTTGGGTTGATCTTCGAAGATGATCCATTCAACGTGGTCAATGTGGAAGTGCCTCAGTCAGGCCAGCATACTACAGGTTGGAAGACAACTTCGCTGGATTTGAGTGCATATCATGGCAAAACCATTGCCGCTATGGGATTATCCTTCAACCCGAATGGCAAGGAGATTGAGAATTACCAGATGAATATAGGCGAGATCCGTATGTCCGACGGTTCAGCGGCTGTACCGGATGCACCGACCGGATTCCATATTGCCAAAGCACTGACCAACACCGATGAACTGGTTGTTGCATGGGACATGAAGGACTATTCAGAGGTCAAACAATACAATTTATATGAAAATGGCGCCTATGTAGGCGGCGTGTATGATTCCACTTTTTATATCAAATCGCTAAAACAGCCATCTGGTGAACTGTCTATACGTGCGGTTGGTGCAGATGGTACCGAAAGTGAAGCAACCGTCCTGCCTTACGATCTGAATGCAGCCGTTCAGGATATTGATGTGAAATTCAAAAAGAATGGCGATGCTATTGTAAGCTGGAAAAACCCGAAGAAAGCGAAAGATTCAGGCAAAGATAAAGATAAGAATACGGATAAGGACAAGGATAAAAATAAAGACAAAGGAAAAGGCAACGAGTCTATTCAACTCACACTAGAAACAGAATACACAAAAGAGCCTTTCACCAAGTCGCTTCAGGTCAAAAAAGGAAAACAATCTGCCGTCCTGACCGGACTTCCGACCAATGGTGAACATTACGTGCTGAACATCGCCATTGGCGGGCAGAACCCGGTAACCCATACCGGACAGCTCGCAGATCTTCAGATTACACCATACGCCAAGGAAAAGGTCACGGTAAAAGATGGAAAGTACACATTAGCCCTCCCGGATCTGGAGGACTGGTATAAGAGCTATGTATATGAAAATGGGGTACCACGCGAGTTCGGAGTCACTTACGTTTCGCAGAAATTCCCGTATATCATTCGAGGAAGAACAAAGCTGAGCGAACTGACTTTCACGCCAGTGTCCAGCAACAGCTCTTTGAAGCTGGTCATTGAGGATTATGCAGGCAATCAGGCTACTACTATTTTGAGGTAACACTGCAAAGTATTTTTTGTGTACACCAGCATAACAGTAATGAAAACAAACAGCCCTTCACTTCCAAAAGGAAGTTGAAGGGCTGTTTTTGTTGATCTAACAATAAATATTCTGCCCAACAGCTATTAAACAGCATTCCCGTTAGCATAGTCCTTCGGATGAAATTGAGGATAGATGCTTGCGCAACTGCTTTTTGTCTATTTTATCCACGGCTGTTCTCGGCAAAGTATCCACAATGAACAGTTGAGTCGGCCATTTGTACGGAGCAAGGTGTGGCTCACAAAACGCCCGCACCCGCGTCAGATCCAAACTGTCACCATCCCGTAACACTATGAAAGCGACGAGTTCCTCTCCTTCGTCAGGAAGAGAATGCCCGATTACGGCCGCCTCGCTTACCGCCTCATGGCTCACAATAACATGCTCCACTTCGGCACAAAACACATTGGAACCGCCCACAATAACCATATCCTTCAAGCGATCAAACACATAAAGATAACCTTCGACATCCAGACAACCGACATCCCCAGTTCGAATCCAGCCATCGGACATGGTCTCGGCAGTAGCCTCCAACTGGAGCCAATACCCCAGCATGGTCTGTGCACCCCGAACAACGATTTCTCCAGCCTCGCCCGTAACTGTCTCACTTCCGTCCGTATCTATTATCCGAACTTCGAAGGCCTGCTCACCTTGGGCAGCCAAGTCAGCAGGACGACCTACGGATCGAAGGCGATGAGGATCGCCCATATGCTGAGCAGGAAAAAGGCGGCTTATGGACATTCCACATTCCGCTTGTAGTAGTTGTTCACAATGATAACTTCAGGAAATTGCGATACGACCTCCTGTAGTGTATCCGGGGAAATGATGGACCCTCCGCAACCAATAAGCGATAGGCTCTTCAAGTTTCTACCTCCTACGGATGCCTCGCGGGTAAGATCACGAAGCAGTTGGCCTACTGTGCTGAGTTGTGTAATCTGATCACGTTCAATAGCTTCCATAATGCGGTGTACATCCGCTGGGTATTCGTCTAGAAATACAAGGCAGCCTCCGGCAACCATGGTCGCCCACAGCTGGAACTGACCCACCAGATGGGATAGGTTGAGCACTAACACACGACGCCTGAGATCATGACCGAAGCCTGCAGAAGGCGTAAGTTGATTCCAAGCAGCCATACCACGATGCGAATGCATGACCCCTTTTGGTCGACCAGTTGTCCCACCCGTATAAATCAGGACTGCCGTATCGTCTACACTTCGTTTGGAATGGTCTTTTGGAGAGAACGCAGGTTCCTGCTGTAAAAGAGCAGCGAGCGAACTGCTATTCGTCCCTTCTTCGTCTATCGTGAACAGTTTTGGACAATACCCAAGAAGCTTTACCGTGGCAATAGCTACTTTAGCATGTTGGTCATCATGAATAACCATATGTGGTTCTGCATCCTGAAATATGGCAGCGAGTTCAGGTACTGTTAGCATAGGAGAAGGAACGAGTGGTATAGCGCCGATCCCAACTGCTGCATAAAACGCAACAACGAGCTGGGGATCTGGATCACCTAAAAGGGCAATACGATCACCGGCCCGGAGTCCTTCAACATACAGGGTATGACTGAATCTTTCAACCAGACCGTAAAGCTCCCCATAACTCATCGTTTGCCCATGTCTCATTAACGCAGGTTCCTCAGGGTACAGACTTGCTGCAATTGGCAATCGTTCGGATAGAAGCAAGCAATTACCCCCAACATTTAAATTCCCATTTCTCCGTTAAGAAAACTATGGAATAAAAAGAGAGTAGCATATATCTGGAATAATAAGTAATCATCATCCCCTATTAAGCTCATAAATTCTCCTGATATTACAGTTCTGCCCACATATGATCCTTGCCGTTAACCTACTTGCTAGCTTAATTAGGCAGATCAAATTGGGCTCCTTTTTAAATCCGTTAGTTGTAACGTTGATTCTTTGTGCATTAAGCTAACGTTTCCCGTTATTTTAATGAACCTCAATTATGCATTTGAATAATTAATCGAGACCACTCCTGGTTAATTACGGAACGAAGGAGTACCCCAAGTACCCGAAGAAGAACTTCGGCTCGAGCTCCTAGTTTGTATCCTCCCTTAGTTGAACGGAAAAAAGTATCTTTATATACTAAAAGTGAGATCTTTACATCTAAAGTAATCTTCATCTTGTTTAACAAAAAGTTCATAACGCCTCTTTAACCATTTAAATGACCTACTCATGATGTTGATGTTTGTAATTATACATGTATGAGCGATCCGGTAGGACGTCCAAATTTTTTAAAAAATAATTCCAACCTTTATTTCGCCTGGCACACTATATAATTGTCAGGAATTACAGATGCAACTATGGAGGCAAAAGATGGATTCAATTGGTAAAAACGAAAAAGAAGCGGCGGAAGCAATTCGGAGCTATGTCAAACCGATTTTCGGTTTTGCCTTAAATCGTATCAAACAGCGGGCCGAGGCGGAGGATCTGGCTCAGGAGATTATGCTGCAGTTGTTAAAATCCTTCTCTGGGGTGCGGGACATTAGAAGCCTTGACGCTTACGTCTGGACGGTTGCCCGATACACTTGGGTGAATTGGTTGAAAAAGCGTGCGCACGTTCCCCAAGCGTTCGAAATCAACGGCATGTCCGAACTGTCTGCTGCCCCTTCCCGAGAGCCGCTTGACCGGCTGCTGGTAACCGAAGCTTACCGCGAGCTCCGTCGAGAAGTCGCGTTTCTGTCCGACATCCATCGCCGGATCGTGGTCATGCATTACTACGACGAGCTTAAAATCAGCGATATCGCGATTGCTCTGAACATTCCTGTCAACACGGTGAAGTGGCATTTGAGCGAGGCCAAAAAGAAGTTACGGAAAGGGATGAAACGTATGCGTGCAACAGGAACTTTAAGTGTCAATCCGATCAGCATGGGGGAAATGGGCCATTCCGGTTCGGCCGGCAGCCTGGGCGAAACCAACGATTTTCTTGGACGCGCCTTGGCGCAAAATATCGTTTACGCGGCTTATCATAAGGCGCGTACCGTACATCAAATCGCGGAGGAGCTTGGAATGCCGCCGTCTTTGCTGGAAGGCGAAGTCCGGCATCTGGCCGATTACAATTTTCTCATCCAAACCTCTCCCGGCAAATATCAAAGCAATACCATCGTCTGGGACCTCTTCGAGTTAGCCGTAGCTGGTCATCAATTCTGGCAAGATTGCGCCGCCGAAGTGGCCGATGTTCATTTCGACGCGTTAATGGAAGTTCGCCGGCAAGTCGAGGATAGCGGAGTGTACGTTCCGGACGGCGACTATAACTTCCTGCTCTGGACCTTGCTGCCCAAGAACGTCGAGGAGCAATCTTGGCGGAGCATGCCGGCGGGCGACAACTTCGATGCGGTCGCACCAATGCGAAAGGACGGAGGTCAGTATATTGCCTATGCGGCGTTGAACACGAGCAGCAATGCCGATCCGGGTTTTGATTTGAGCAGTTACATCACCTTCGGTCCGTCGCTCCGCTACGTCGAAGACAGCCCCTTATACTTGTGGCAATTCAATACGTACTGGAGCGACCGCCAGGTGGATTGGCGTTCCCTGGAATACCGGAATGTCGAGATTTGTCATGCGTTCCAACAAGGAGAACTGCCCGACAACGAAGAGAACAGCGAGCAATATTCGTTCCTGCTGGAGAAGGGGTACATCCGCAAAACGGAGGAGGGGTACAAGTTCAATGCGGTTTGGATCGACTCTCCGCAAACGTTGGATCGGTTGAACAAGGCAATGCCGGATTTGTCCGCTCTGTATGCGCCTGCTGTCGGCAAGCTCTACGATAAAATGCTCAAGCTGTTCCTGCAAAATCAGCCGAAGCATTTGGAGCCGCAACTTGCTTACATGGTGAGAGGCAACACCGGCGGAGGCCGGCTTGTCGCTTATATTTTGAAGCATTTGATCGATAACGGGAAGTTGAAACCGCCGTTGCCGCACCAGCAGAAGACGATTTCAACCTGGATGGGGCCGGTCAAGTAAGTCGGTTCGGAAATGTATACGAAGGATAGTCGTTCCCGGACGGTGGCCATTTTTACACAAAACTTTGTCTGTCCTGTCCAACGAAGTGATTAGGACATCGCTATTTCACACGGCCCCCTCCTGAACGTATGGAAATGATTAAAAACTACCCATGACGCATGTGCGTCATGGGTAGTTTTTAATCGCAATCGTATAACGTTTCCCGTTAGCTTAATGAGGAGCTCATCATCCTAGTATAATTTTCGTGTTCTCTACCGTCCCCAAAGGTATACCAATAAGGATAACGATCCCTGTTGTCAGTCCACTAGTTGAAATAATCAACTGATTACTTTGATACCTGCCGACTATAGGCCATAGGAATATTAAGATTGCATCTGTTTACAAACAGTATTCCAATTATAGAAAGGAGACCTGAGATGATTCGCCTGTTAGCCATGATTTTATACATCAAAAGGAATTACTTATGTAAGGTCACAGCCACTCACCCTAATTAGAGCGTCTCAACCAACTTCTGAATCTTTGAGTGGGAAATTAAATATACAGGTCCCATTATTTCTATTTTGCCGTCCTTTACACGTATAGCGCTCTCCTGTTCTGCTGCATAAATATCAATCTCTTCAGACAAGGGGAACAGGTAACCTTGAACAAACGTTGCGTAATCGCGTTGAGAATGAGATTAGTAGGCAAAATGATCAAAGCCAATACCATCATAAATAGTACTTGTTTCAACTTCATCAGTGTTATTCAAACTTAACCATTTTGCAGCCATGTTTAACGCACCGGCGCTGGCACCCATTATAACCGCATTGCTATTCTTAATAATATCCGATAATTCATATTCCGCCAAAAATTTGTTCTGCAGAACAGGATATCCACCGCATAAAAAAATGACAGAAGCGTTCTGAATGAATCGCTGAGCATCTTCTTTCTGCATACGGTAATCAATGAAATGATATTCATCAAAAATAATATTAGCCTGATTCAACCATGTCCATTCAGAAATATCATCAAAGTTAACTTGCTCATCTTTATAACCAGACGGATTAGCACTAATCATAACAAGCGATTTTCTGTCTTGTATATCCTCCTGCAAATAATGGACCAGCTTCTCAGGAAAAAAATGATTAAACCAACTGAAATAGTAGTGAGTTTTCAAACTTAATTACCTCCATATGTATTATTTACATTCATCCATAGGATTCATAGACAACCTCTTTTTATATGCATTATACAAAATAACCCAATTTATTGATAGTACCTTTACCATAACTCTAACCACGTTAAAAAAAGCCCGGTTCTTCCCCCCGGGCAACATACATTTTTGTATGGGTTACTTACTTATAAATTCTACCATCTTCTGATGTAATTCTTTCTCGGAACATTGAAAGATACCATTAAAATCCTGGGGGTTACGGATCAATTTGTTTAACTGGTCTATTCCATATTGTTGAACAACAAACTCCACAAATAGGAACGAAAACTGAAAACCCTTCATCGTTTCGAAATCCCAGGTATCATTATCTAATTGTTCGAACGTTGGGATCTCTAGATTGTGGATAGCCTCTTCTGTTGTACCTTCAATATAGTCCTGAGTCATCAGCTTGGCTTCATATCCACCAATTCCTTGCCTTATCCATTTCGGAGCCTTCGGATTGATTTCACTTATTAGCCACATGGTGAACAAGTGAACCGTACCTTTAAGAATCGATTGATAGGTATGCTCCGGTCCTGGATTTAATGGAGATACAATTTTAAGAATACTCCCTTCATAGGTACCCATGAACCAATTCGGAGCATCTGCTTCTCCGACCGCTTGGTGAAACGATGGCATATCAGGATATACTTCAATCGTTACTTTTCGCGATGGATGATAATTGTACTTTAACGAGATTCGTTCAATATGATCACTTAGTTCATTGAACAAATCATGGTGTACTTTATTAGGCGTATTGTTCAATCCCTCGTTTTCACCCTTATTAACAATTGAAATCACATCTTGAATAGACATGATCGTAACGCCTCCCCATTCTTTCAGTTCCTTTTTAAGTTTTTCCAAAGCTCTATAGAGCCTGTTCTTTACTGCACTCTCACGCATCCCTACAATCTTAGAAATTTCAAGCAATGTGCAGTCCACAAAAAAGCGTAATGCAATGATTTCCTGGTCGGTTTCATTTAACTTTTTCAGCGCAACTCCGATATCAATTCGAAAATCAACATACTTCGTAAATTCAAGGGAGATCGACTGTGATTCATATCCCGTAAAATCAAACGGCGTTTCTTTTTTTCGCGATAATCTTCGATATTCGTTTTTCACTGTATTCTGAGCAATCTTGAATATCCATGTAAATAAATTTGATTTCCCTTGGAATCGGTGAAGATTCTCGACTGCTTTTAAAAACACCTGTTGAGTCAAATCATCTGCAACCATCGGGTTCAATTTCAGGGAAAAGTAGTTGCAAATTCTTTGACGATACAGCTCATAAGTGTTCTCAAAGTTAGTGATACTTTCCTGTTTATCCGGATAAACAGGTTTTGTGTCATGAGCTCCTGACATGGTAAGAACCTCCTCTTGATTTACAATGAATTAGACACCAGAGAGAGTCAGAAGGCCACATAAATATAAAATAAATATGTATTCAATCTTTCAGGTTTGTTACTTACAGGACTAATCACCCTTTTTGAAATCTCACTTCATAATTCTCTATGATTTTATATCTTTACAAATGAGTAATCATAAGAAAAGAATGGAATATATCTGGAGGGAATCACATTATGTAACCGCCTTCCCAAAATGAAGGAGAGATAATAATGAAATACACTAATGTTTTATTATCAAGCGTCATTGTTTTAGGTAGCTTAGGCACGTTATCAACTGCATCATCTTCACTTCATACTTCAGATAAAATAGCACATATTGTTGCTAACTCAACATCTGTGAACTCTTCGACATACCAGAGTATATCTAAGTTTGAAAAAACAAAAGGCTCAAACAAAATTGTCTGGAGAGGCGACGACATCACGATAACCGCGAACACCTTAAAGCAAGATGCTGCTGCTGATTTCGAGCAAAACATCATTGACACCATTGTAGTTACTCATGGTAAAGAAAAGCACACCCTACAAACGGGAGATTTTGAAGTTAAATTATTGGATATCACTAGTGTTGCTGTATCTCCATCGAATGAATGGATTACTATCCAAGTAGAAAAAAGTGCTGGCAGCAACCTCATTCTCATGAACCTTAAAACAGGAAAGTACACGATTATAAACGAACGTCTTGAAAAAGCAGGTAAACAAAATGTAGAAACCCTTTCATCATATAATT
Organism: Paenibacillus sp. FSL M7-1414; assembly: GCF_038003195.1. Classification (NCBI taxonomy): domain Bacteria; kingdom Bacillati; phylum Bacillota; class Bacilli; order Caryophanales; family Paenibacillaceae; genus Paenibacillus; species Paenibacillus sp. FSL M7-1414. The sequence continues at coordinate 5,702,430 of NZ_JBBOOS010000001.1, forward strand.
GGTCACCAAAAGAAGACATTATTGCATTTTCTTATGGAAGTACGGATAAAAGCACGTTAGCAATATACGACACTAAGAAAGACAGCGTTGTTTATCTCCCTCGGGCAACCAACTATATTAGCACAGGTCTAATTTTATGGCATAAGAACGGAAAAAATATTGATTATATTAGTGAGTATCCTTCAGATCAATGGATTCTTTTCAGATACGATACAGGAAGCAAAAAAGTTAAGCCTGTAAAAAAAATCACAAAAAAAGAATTTCAGCAGTGGTTTAGATTAGATAAATATTCTAAAAAATAATAAAAAAAATGATTAAACGTAAAATACGTTGCTTCAGTTCAACTTATATAGCAAAAAGGCGAGTCTCCATTAATCGGAGGACTCGTCTTTTTGGCTTTATTAAAAATATTTAAGAAGTTCCTTTTTGCTTACTCGCCTGCATCTGCTGGGCAAATCTCATCATCTCTTCGAACTCTTCCTCGGATACGGCGTCCCCATCGGTGCTTATGTCTTGTACAATCGGAATTTCGGGCTTGGCTTTGGTTCCTTTGCCGTATGTACGGGTACGGGTTCCAGCTGCACCAGCAGCCTGTTTGCCTTTGACCTTGGCCTGATCACGAATATATTGCACAGCTTTCTCATATGAGTTCACCTGCTTGAGCAGCATGTTGGAGGCAATGGCCTCAACGAAGTTACGGTTAATCCGTTGCTCGCCGCCAGATACAAGTAATGCCATCAAATAATGAATCAATACATTGATGACTTCACCCGGCAACTTGTAACTCAGATCAATTTTCTCAAATATATCGATGAGATTGTCCGGTACTGCACCTGGGAAGAACGTCTGCAACAGACGTGTGTATGGCTCATTGCGCAACATCATATTATATTGATGAATATCACACTTGGTCATAAATTGTGGAGGTACTTCGACGTAGTATTCCATCTGTACTCCATGCTCAACAGGTGGTTCACCGGAGTCTTCTTTCCGCTCTGGCTCCTCCATATGCTGTCTCAGTGCCACGACCTTGGCCGCCTGTACAGTCTGTTGCTCATGACGCTTCTTCGTCTGTCTGAACTGCATGCTCGCCTTATGCTGAAGATCATCCAGAATCAGCTGGCCCTGTGGACTGAAGATATCATCTTCGTCCAGCAGACGGCATACATCCTGCACACTGAGGTTAAACTTGTTTACTACATAATTTACAATGCCCAGTTGTTCATGATCGAACCGCAGCTGTTCTACATGACGACGATTGACCGACTCCCGTGGAAAACGCAAAATAATGTCGGCATAGTTCAAACTATTTTCTTCCGCTGCATCATTCGTGCCTGTCCGCTGGGCCGTAGTTGATACTTCCGACAAAGCCTGCTCCAACTCGTAATCAATCACATGGGTATTCAATTCAAATATATCGTAAAAGGGAACGGAAATATTCTCTTTATTGGCTGCCGGATAAGGCGCGTCCCCATTTTCCACTGCCGAGAAACCCGAACGCAGGGAAAGGACGGCGAATTTGCCTATCTTGTCACGAAGCAGCAGTGTCAAATGCTGTGTCCGGAAAAACTCTGCCGGAGAGAGCGGCGGTTGCAGCTCATATTCGTAGATGTAATCATCATTTTCCGGTATATATAGCCGTGAAGTCTGAAGTAGCCCCACTGCCTCAAGCTTGGATGTCTGCTCTAACAAATATTTGCGCCCTTTCTCACTTGGCTCCAAGCCAAGCGTCATGAACAGCCTCCGTTGCTGTTCAAGCGGCGAATAACCGACCTGTTCACCGGGAAGATGCTGAAACAACAGCCGATACAAGCCAACCGCAAAAGCACCTACCATGGGCTGATATGCTCCTGTAAGCATACGGTCATCCAGGGCGCTAAGTCCAAACTCCCTGTATACGCAGTAGCGATGATGTTCAGTATAATGGTGCAGATTCTTCATGCGCATAGCCTGATCTCCTTCTCCCCAAAAGTATGTTTATCTATTCTATCATAAATGTCTGATCCTCAAATGCTCAAAAACAGGTAAAAAGATGGCCTGTTCTCGTTCCGTTTCGTCCTAGGTCGACATCATTCACGTTTTCGCCGAATTCAGCAAATTTCTAAAATAAAATGTCGAGAGCCGCTAGAATACTATAAAAGCTGTAGCCGCAGAATACAAGGGAATATCTAAAGAGAATGTTCTCCAGATGTATATGAAGTACAAGTGTACAATAATCCTTATAATATAAATGAATAGCAAAAAAGCCTTCCCTTTGTACTCGTAAGCGTTTACGACAAAGACAAGACTTTCACGCGATTACAGTGGCATGTGTTACCTCTTTCCAACAATCTAAAACATTCTGTACCCACCCAAACGCAACTTCTGGATCGTCCATCCACTGATTATCGCACCAGCCAGTCCAGCGATGCCCGTCATATAGTCTACAAGCTGGAAAGAACCCAGATGTGACATCAGAGATGACGACTGATCCCATAGAGAGTACACAACAATAGGCAGAATTACAATAATGAACAGATAGGAAGGAAACCAGGTTGTCTTCATCAGCATGTTCAGAATGAAACCGATACCAAACATCATAACGAAAAATAATACCATCAATACCAACACAGGTATAAATTGCATCGGGCGACATTCACCTCTTCTTTCACACATTCAGGTTTCACTTCTGGATAGTAGTTAGTGTACCGCAAAAAATGTGGCGAAGCAACGAACTTTCTGGACAAATTTCCCTATATTTATACTCTGTTCATTTGCCCTTCTGCTTCATGTTGGGATACAATGTAAACGATAAAGCAATCACCCGTCCCTTATAGTGCGTGTTCAAAAAGACTGGTTTTCAGTACCGAGAAGATGGAATGAAGTTAGAAATGGAGTAGCGGAGCGTAGATAGAGCTACGTGAGCAGCTACAATGTTTCCTAAGGAAACATACTTCGTAAGCCTCCCACTTATTTCGGCTGAATGCCATATTCGATGCTGATGATGCCACCAGGCATGATTCGTAATCAAAAGCGGACTTTTTGAACAACCTCTTATAGGGATTTGGAAATATACCTTGCAGGAGGAACACAACCAATGAACGAAGCCGCATCAACACTGGAGGGCTGGTACGCCCTGCATGATTTTCGCTCGATTAACTGGGCCGCCTGGAAAGCAGCAGATGATGAAGAACGCGCTGTTGCACTGGACGAGCTTCAGGAATTCTGGAAAGAATGGAAAGAAGTCGAGGATTCATCCAAAGGAAGTACCGTTGTATATACGGTTGTAGGTCAAAAAGCAGACCTCGTCATGATGCACCTGCGTGAAACGCTGGAAGATCTGAAGGCTGTTGAGAACGCGTTTAACAAAACGATGTTTGCCCAATACACAACCAAATCGTATTCATACGTCAGTGTAGTGGAACTGAGCAACTATCTTGGCAAAGAAGGCGAAGACCCGATGCAGAATCCGGATATTATCGCCCGTCTGAAACCTGTTCTGCCACAACGACAATACATCTGCTTCTATCCAATGAACAAAAAACGTGAGCTGAATGACAACTGGTACATGCTGTCCATGGACGAGCGTCGCACCATGATGCGCAGTCACGGCATGATTGGCCGCAGCTATGCGGGTAAAGTAAAACAGATCATTACCGGCTCTGTCGGTTTCGACGATTGGGAATGGGGCGTTACGCTATTTGCGGATGATGCACTTCAGTTCAAGAAACTTGTCTATGAGATGCGTTTCGATGAAGTTAGCGCCCGTTATGGCGAATTCGGTTCGTTCTATGTGGGAAGTCTGTTGAACGAAGGAACACTGGAAGACATGCTTAAGCTGTAAAAATAGTACAAAGCACAATAAAGCACCGCGACATCTCCTGTAAAGGATACTGTCTGCGGTGCTTTATTATCTATCTATATTCTACTACCTCAAGCTTGATTTAGATCTATATTGTTTGAACTATTTATTTACACAAAAACGGAAAGGACAGAAAAAACCTGAAAAAGCGAAGCTATAAGCTTTCTGCAAGAAAGCTACTTCGAAAGCATCCACTTTGCCTACAAGCTTTCTGAAAGAAAGCTACATCGGAAGCATACGCTATCACCGGATTTTCCCTTTAACAAAAGGGAATCAAAAAAATCTGGGGATAACAGCGATTGGAAGGTTATTCTGTCATTGAAGTGTATGTGTAAACATCTTTAGTTCAACTTATATCGTCTCTAATCCTCGTCCTCATCATCTACCGCTTTCAGCGATTCGAGGAACTCGGCTGTGGCCCGATCACGGTCACGCCCCTTCTCTTTAAGCCGCTCAATCGCAGGCATAATGAGAATATCCACTTCTTTCTGCACGATGTAGGCCAGATCATACTGATCCTGTTCCTCGAGATAACCACCGACCTGCATCAGGGCGTTGTAACGATCCAGCTCTTCACGTGTTAATAGTCCCCGGACCTGAACACTGCAATGTCTCATCCAAAAAACCGCCCTTTCTTCAGGACTAGCGGAATACCACCAATGATGAACAGATAACGCAGATCTACCAGCTTCTTCAACTGAGCCGCTTTCCAGCCCTTGTATTTCTTGCCGCCCACAACGGCAATAGCTTCACCTTTACCAAGTGATGCAACCGTGCCTTTGCTCGTAAATACAAAAGGTTGTGGCTGTTTCTTGCGAATGGATGCCACGACGTTCTTAGCGCAGTTCACACCCTGCTGCATCGCAATCTGGGCTGTTGGCGGATAAGGCCGACCTTCCGCGTTGAAGACAAGTGAATTATCACCAATGACATAGACATGCTCATGCCCTGGAGCACGCAAGTAGTCGTCTACTTTCACACGTCCTCGCATCACTTCAAGACCTGCCTGTTCAAGCAGTGAGTTACCGCGAATACCGCCGGTCCATACGACTGTAGCTGCATCGAGCTTTTCACCTTCACCCACAATAACCCCGTCCGGGAGACATTGCTTGATTGGAACACCAATTTTGAAAGTAACACCCTTTTTCTTGAGCACATTCATTGCATGTTCTACCAATTCCGGGTCAAATCCAGGCAAGGCCGAAGGCGCTGCCTCTACATTATAGATGTGCACATGTTTCGGATTCACGTCGAACTCCTTGCACAGCTGTGGAATACGATCTGCAAGTTCAGCTACGAATTCAACACCACTGAAACCCGCTCCACCTACGACAAACCGAATACGATTTCGTTTGTTATCGTTTTTGTACATCGCAAATTGATATTCGATGTGTTCTCGAATCAGTCTGACCGAGTTAATGCTGCGGATTGTCATGGCGTGATCGAGCATCCCTGGAATACCGAAAGTCTCAGGCTCACCGCCTAGTCCAATAATCAGATAATCATAGGATAACGTGCCGTCCTCCAGAATAATCTTCCGATCCTGCAGACGAATCTCCTTCACGGAAGACTTGACCAGATCAATCTTGAACTCATCAATCAGCTTGGAAATGGGCACTCTTGCATGCTCAATGGTATCCGTGCCGGCTGCCGGCATATGTAGATGTGTAGTAATATAATGATAATCATGCCGATTCACCAGTGTGACGTCGGCCTCGTTATAGTTCAATTCCTTCTGCAGCCGCTGGGCTGTCAGAATCCCGCCATAGCCCGCGCCGAGGATGACGATTTTGGGAATACTGCTCATGTCTATACCCCTTCCGGTTTCACTTGCATCAACCCGATCTTGGGTGAGATGCAAAATGCACATACTTACAAATATTGATGAGGTCTTGCCCATTATGACGACAAATGTTAACTTCGCGAATTTATTTAAACGTTTGCATCAATTTCATAACTCACTAAAAATGGATTTTATGAAACTAGATATCGACGTATCGAACCGTTTTGATCTATATCTAGACTTGATTGAAGCAACTAAAGGGTTTATGAAATTGATACGTTTGCACGCAAGTTATCGTTTCAAGTTGTGAAATTAACCACAAGATTCTACAAAACACGGGATCTGTCTTCATATTACATATTGACTCTAAATTAGACAAAAAAACACATAGTACAGGTCAAGGATATCTGTATTTCTAGTAAAGATCAAGGTTTTTTTTGTTATTTTTCATAACCTTTCATTTCCAATTTCATCCTATTCTCATCTGATCTTCATCAATTGTTCCCAGTTTCGTGACGCCGCTAACTTTGCAACCCTGAATACACCGTTTATAATAGGAAAGACAGTTCAGCACCCATGCCGGTTACGATCCGTAGCCTGCACATTCTTTCTGTTAACTACCTATTAAAATATGAAAGGTGTTGTTGATTCTTGACTGCACAAAATTCCAGTCATGATATGACTGATTTACTTATTATCGGTGGAGGCCCTGCGGGTCTGTTCGCCGCGTTTTATGGTGGGATGCGTCAGGCATCCGTTACACTGGTTGAAAGTATGCCACAGCTTGGCGGACAGCTTGCCGCTCTTTACCCGGAGAAATACATCTATGATGTAGCCGGATTCCCGAAAGTAACGGCTCAGGAACTGGTGAATAACCTGGTTGAGCAAATGAATCATTTTAACCCGAACATCCGCCTTGAAGAAAAGGTTGTATCGGTGGAGAAAAAGGATGAGCAACATTTCGTCGTGAAGACGGATGAGAATGAATATCATGCCAAAGCCGTCATTATTACAGCTGGTGTAGGTGCATTCGAACCACGTCGCCTGGAGCTTGAAGGTGCTGCCAAGTTCGAGAAGAGCAACCTGCACTACTTCATCAGTGATCTGAATGCCTTCGCTGGCAAAAAGGTACTGATCAGTGGCGGCGGTGACTCCGCGGTAGACTGGGCACTCATGCTGGAGCCTATCGCTGAGCAAGTGACACTGATCCATCGCCGGGACAAGTTCCGTGCACATGAGCACAGTGTCGAAAACCTGATGAATTCCAAGGTGAATGTCGTTACACCGACCGAAATCACGGAACTTCATGGGGATGACATGATTACCAAGGTAACCCTTTCTCATGTGAAAACCAAAGAAACTCAGGAAATCGAAGTAGATGACGTGATCGTTAACTTCGGATTTGTCTCTTCTCTCGGACCGATTGCCGAGTGGGGTATCGAAATTGACAGCAACTCCATCGTTGTTGATTCCCGCATGGAAACATCCATTCCAGGAATCTTCGCTGCCGGAGATATCACAACATATCCGGGTAAACTGAAGCTGATCGCTGTCGGATTCGGCGAAGCTCCAACAGCCGTCAACAATGCGAAGGTATACTTCGATCCGGATGCCAAATTGTCCCCAGGACACAGCAGTAACATGAAACGCTAGTTTTGCTGAAATAACATATATTGATACAAAAAAGGGTATCTTACTCCTGAGTGAATCCATATCAGGAGGGATACCCTTGTCTTATATATGCCCGCTGTGTAACGGTCTGGTTGTACCGGAGCAGGCTTGCCCCCACTGCCTTCAGGGACTGTTAGAATGCGGCAAATTGGATGATTACACCGGACCATACAGCCCCTACGTATTCCAAACTTCCTCTGACACGGCAGACGAAGTCGAAAACGTTTGCAATCATGTGATGTACTGTCACCATTGTCAGACGAGCACGCCATGGCCAGTCTCACTATGGGACTTGTCCGGAAACCTGTAACATTGCCTGCAATGAGGATCTCTAGTGAAGAATGGCAGATACGTCGGTACCCAGTTTGCGCTTATGGATTTCTGCCAACAGCAGTGCGATGAAATCTCGTTCGAGATTCAACTCAATCGCTTTATGGTAGGAATCCAACAACATCTCATCGGATAACATAGCCATTTCCCGCCACAACCTTTCCTTTTTTTTCCTCAAAACTATCATATCAGAGATTCATATAGAGAACAAGCGTTCTTGTTATCCACAACGATATGTGGAAATCCTGTGCATAGTTTGTTGATAAATGGAAAAAATATAGAGTAATCAACGTGTATAGTGTGGACAATATTTATGCACAGGGAGTTTGTACTACTGTCAGAACGTTTATCAGCGTATTTTTTTTGGAATAAATTCATAGTTTCAAGACTTGTTGCGAGTAAATTACCCGGTAATGTAAAATTTCAAACGGTTTTCATACCGTTTTCTTTTATATATTATCGGTTTTTCTTGAATTTTCTTGAGTTTTCCCATTCATTTTCTATTGGGGTCTGGTATTCACTTCCAGAATCCAGATCTTGCCTGAATAATCCAGTCCATAATCAAATCCAAGCTGACCTACACCAGGGAACTGACTTTCCATAATGTACGTACATGTCATTGTAAGGGAACGCATCTCCCGGCGTTTGTGCCGACCGGATATATGTGGCAGGGATAAACCAAGAGCTCGCCTTCCGGATAACATGGTGCCACCCTTGCTCAGATTCGTCACACAGAGTCCGGGACGAGCGAGTCGTCCTACTAAGGAACGGAATACCCAGCCTCGTTGGGTTTTGACAACTTTGACTCTGTAATCAACAGGTCTCCCTTGAATTGTTGCCAGATGAATGCCTTGCTGGATCAAGTACTTGCGTCTAGCCTTTACACGCACCAGAGAGCGATACATCTGGCTGAAACTGGCGAAAGAACGGGTCGTTTTCATATGGGTGTATCGATAAGCCCCACCGCTGGCCGATACCCGGATAACACCGTAACCTCCGCCTCCTACAATAGGTTTGACATACACCATTCCATAACGACTGAGCATTTGCAGCAGATTACCCGAGTTGAATGCCTTGGTCTGTGGGATATGGACAGCAGCTACCGGATATTTCATCAGAGCCGCTGTCTTCCGCCATTTGCTTGCAAGTTGTCTCGACATGGGTTGATCTCCTTCCTTGAAACAATAGTCCTTCCTTATACATACTCAACAGAAGCCTTGCTTTCTTGGATGTCTGTCCACGGCAAAGGCCCCTTTTCCATGTAACCTGTCCCAGGGTGATGGCGGAAACGGGAACACGCGCCCGGTTTACTTTTCAAACAAGTCAATCTGTCGTATGCTACTAAGGAATGGCTTGGAAGGGCTTAAATATGAGGATCTAAGGAGCGTTAAGAACAAATGGAAGCTTTTTTCAAATCACTTTATGGCGTAGCCTATTTTGCAATGTCGATCGTTCTGGTAGCTGTTACGGTACTTCTCTTTGTCACAGGTATTCGACTGTTTATGCAAAAGCGTAATCGCGGCTTTGCCGTGAGTTGTCTTATATTTGCCTGTTTCATCGTCTTTATCATTGTTGTTATGTTAACTACGCCCTTCTCTGCCACACCGCCGGGTTCACCGGAAGCCATGGCTGCCCTTCTTCACTTTGGGTAGTTGAACTCTGTAGAAGGAGATGCTTATGACACGTACTAATGAAACCTTAGGAATTATTGATATCGGCTCAAACTCCATTCGTCTAGTTATATATGAACTGGATCAGGACGAAGCCTATCGCATCATTCATGAAGACAAATACGCCGCTCGTCTGAGCAGCGTTGTTGAGTCCGATGGAACCATTCTGCGCCATTCTCTGGATAAAGCCATCACCATCTTGAGTCAATTCAAAGCGACCTGTGAAGCGTACCAGACCAAACTGATTCGCGCAGCAGCTACCGCAGCTATTCGTAATGCAAGCAATGTCCTGGAGATTATCGAATGGCTGGAGACAGAGACGGGGCTTACCATTGAATGTGTATCGGGAGATCGGGAGGCCTATTATGGGTTCCTTGGTGTCACTCAATCCATTGATCTGGCAGACGGTTACGTCGTGGATATTGGAGGCGGCAGCACAGAGATCACGGTCTTTCGGGATCGGAAAAGGTTACATAGCATCTCCCTCCCTATTGGTGCAGTGAATTCACATGCCCGTTACGGGGGCGAAGATCAGTGGACTGAGGAGAATGCAAATGCATTATGCAACGAAGTCACTGAGGCTCTCCGCGGACAGGATTGGATTCGTGAGCATCCTGGTCTGCCACTCATCGGACTTGGCGGCACAATGCGTACACTCGCCAAAGTGGAACAGAAGCGTACCCAGTATTCTTTGCCTGTCAGCCATCATTATGAGATCAGTGAGGAAGCGATGGAGAATATCGCTCGCTCCTTACCACATCTCACCTCGGCACAGCGCAAAAAGGTACCTGGGCTCGCCAAAGATCGCGCTGACATCATTGTGCCCGGCGTACTGATCCTACGAACTGTCTTCCAGATAATACAAGGAGATCGTTATGTGGTTAGTGGCGCGGGTCTACGAGACGGGTTGTTGCGTGATTACATGGCTGGAGGTCAGCCGGTCGTTCCAGACGCGCTGAAGGACAGTATCCGCAACTTTATCCATTTTGGTCCGCCTATTCCAGAGAAACGTCTGCAACGGATTCATCAGGATACGGTTACCCTGTATACGGCATTACAAGGTACCCCTCCTGATCAAGCAGATGCCCGAATCCTGTATGCAGCCTCCATGCTGCACATGGCAGGTAAACAGATTAACTATTTCCGTTATACACAGCACTCGGCCTATTGGATTATGAATTCAAGCATCTATGGACTTTCTCATCGGGAGACCATTCTAAGTGCCAGTGCAGCTGATTTTCATCCCAAAAAAAGAACGCCCCAGCTGCTGAATAAGCACCGGGACATTCTGAAAAACTCGGATGAGCGGCATGCTCATCGTTTAGGCTCTCTGCTGCGCGTAGCCGAAGCCATCAATCGATCCGAAAGCATCGCTGCGATTGAAGCAACAAAAGAAAACGACTCGCTGCAGGTGCAATTCACCTGTACAGCTGAGCCGTTACTGGAACTTGATGGCCTGGAAGAGGCCGTCAAGGATCTGAAGGAAGCCTGGGGAGTTACGTTAACGCACTCCATTCAGCAGGCTTCCAAGGGATAATACCCATGGCCTCCGTCTGACTTCTCAGCGGGGGCTTTTCATTTTCTACAAATACATAATTGCCACCAGGCATAAGTTGTCTCGCTTTGACATTATCCATAAGGGACAGATTAAGGATATCCACTAGCATCTTTTTCAGCTCGGGATCAAATACGGGACACATCAGTTCAATTCTTCGATTCAGGTTACGTGTCATCCAGTCTGCACTGGAGATGAATACATCGGGGTTGCCGCTATTTTCAAAATAAAACAACCGTGAATGCTCCAGAAAACGATCCACAATGCTAATGACCCGAATATTCTCACTGAGCCCCTCTACCCCCGGACGCAGACAACATACACCACGCACAATCAGATCGATCTGCACGCCAGCTTGAGAAGCCTCGTACAATTCATCAATCATTTCCTGATGGGATAAGGAGTTGATCTTGGCAATAATTCTGGAAGGTTTGCCTTTCAGTGCATGCTCTGTTTCTCTACGAATCAGTGCAAACAGCTCATCCTTCATACCATCCGGAGCTACGCGGAACGCCTGCAATGCCTTCGGACCGGAGTATCCGGTAATCTCATTGAACAATTCGGATGCATCTTCTCCAATAATCGGATTAGAGGTGAACAGTCCCACGTCCGTATACACTTTGGCTGTACTCTCATTATAGTTACCGGTTCCTACATGAACATAACGTCTCAGCCCCTGCTGTTCCCTGCGTACGACAAGAATGATTTTGGCATGGGTCTTGAGTCCAACCAGTCCATAAACCACGTGACAACCGGCTTTCTCCAGCTTACGGGCCCAAGCAATGTTGCGCTCTTCATCAAACCGGGCTTTCAGTTCCACCACCACCGTGACCTGCTTACCACTCTCAGCTGCAAGTGCAAGTGCCGGAATAAGGCGTGAATCGCCATTGACCCGATATAATGTCATCTTGATGGCCAGAACTCTTGGATCTTCCGAAGCCTCCAATATAAAATCAGTGACTGGTTCAAACGATTCGTACGGATGATGCACCAGTACATCGCGTTTGCGCAGTAGCTCAAAATGACTTTCTCTTGGCAGAAACTCAAGTGGGTAGACTGGCTTCACCGGACTGTATTTCAGATGTGAGAAACTTTCCAGACTGTCTACGAATCCCGCCAGAAAACTCAGATCAAGTGGTCCATCAATTTCATATACCGGGTCCTGAATATCAAATTCATCCTGCAATTCCAATAAAGCATCCGGACGAAAATCCTTACAGACTTCCAGTCGTACAGGAGCCCCGCGGCGTCTGCGGCGCAATTCTTTTTCAATAGCCTCAAGCAGATCTTCCGCTTCTTCTTCATTAATAAACAGATCCGCATTACGGGTCACTCTGAATTCCTGTGCAGCAAGCGAGATATATCCGCTGAAGAGCGTATGGATATGATGTTTGATAAGATCTTCAATCAGTATGAATGTTTTCTTTTTGCTATTCGCCCGAATGGGAGCCTGAACTACCCGCGGCAGATTGGAAGGCACCTGAACAATAGCCATAAACGGCTCACCCTCTTGCTCCCCTTCCTTCTGTAACATCACGGACAGATAGACAGACTTGTTGTGTACCAGTGGGAACGGACGACTCTGGTCAATCGCCATCGGTGTGAGTACCGGAAAAATAATTTCATGAAAGTACTGGTCCATTGCGCGCTGCTGTGTCACATTAAGATCTGTATATTCCTGAATGTTCACGCCTTTCTTGGCGAGTAGACGAATGAGTTCACGATACGTTTTATACTGTTCGGCGACCATGGTCCCGGTTCGTTTGATCAATCTGCGGTACAATCCCGAAGGCGTGTATCCTGTAAAATCTTTTTGCGTGAATCCGGCCTTGATCTTCTCTTTTGTCTCCGCCACCCTTACACTGACGAACTCGTCCAAATTACTAGCGACAATGCCGAGAAATCTCATGCGTTCCAGCAGAGGCGTTGTTGGATCCTGGGCCTCCTGAAGTACGCGCCGATTAAATTCAACCCAACTCAAATCACGATTAACGTAGTTGCCTGTTTTGACGTCTCTATGCATGTATGGCCTCCGAATGTGTTGCATATCTATTCTTGGTTAGAAGTTCTCATATAATTGTACTATTCGTAATCAACATCAAGCGTCAGCGCAGTGTAAACGCTACGTAAAATTTATGTAAATGATACCTCATGGGCGCAACTTTTTCCATCCCTTTACAAAGGTCAATAGACAGAGTAAAGTGAAGTACAGTGTGATTTGGTCCGGTTGCTTGTTCTCATTCCAAATATAGTTGATCAAAGGAGTATATAATGAAATCCAACAAACCTAGAACATTACAAAAAAATATAGAGTTTTTCACGGCTGCACTATCCCAATGTATGGTAAGCGCATGGCAGGAAGACCCGGCTGGCGTCTATTGCGAGGTCGGTTGTGGCATTGTGGAGCGGATCAGTGAAGACAGCGTGCGCATCCGAAACAATGACGGAACCAAGAGCCATTATGCACGAGATATCACGATGTTCCAGACTGAAAAATAATTTTGTTTAAATACGTAAAAAAGACTAGCTTTCCGAAACAAGGTGTTGTATACTCTTGCCACAAGGAAAGGAGGTGCGTCAACATTTCTAATGTCATGTTGAACGTGTCCCTTACCCGATCCACTAGCTCAAATTAAAAGAGTCTGGTGGAGGCGCGGGATACGGATCAATGTTTCAAAAAGCGCCACGGGTAGAAAAGCCGTCTTCGGACGGCTTTTTGTTTTCTCTTTTTCTGTAGAGAGGTTGAGAAAACACCCAAAATATTGGAAATGGACCCTTTAGTAGATCAAACCAGGATGGCTATAATTAGGATGCAACTCAACCTAAATCCGAGGAGGCATCTTGTAATGTTCAAAAATGTAAGGGGTTTCAAGACATCCATCATGTTGGCTTTTGTTTTGTTATTCACCTCCATCATGTTGCCCGCAGGTCAGCATGCCAGCGCAGCACCAAGTTTCGCCAAAGGAGCCGATATCAGTTGGGTTCCCGGAATGGAAGCCCAAGGTTACAAATGGAAAGATAAAAACGGCGTACAGCGCGACATCATTGATATTTTGAAAAAAGACTATCAAATCAATTCCGTTCGCATTCGGGTATTCGTTAATCCTTCGAATGATTATGGGAACGGTTACATGAATAAGGATCGTGCGGCTGTACTCGCACAACGTGCCAAGAATGCTGGCATGAGTGTAATGCTCACTCTGCACTATAGCGATTCTTGGGCAGACCCTGGTCAACAAACCAAACCAGCTGCCTGGAAAAACTATACGTTCCAACAGCTCATGGATGCGGTATGGAACCACACTCGTGAAGTTATGACGGCGATGCAAAGCAAAGGCGTTACCCCGGACTGGGTACAGATCGGTAATGAAACAAGCAACGGCATGTTATGGGAAGACGGCAAAGCATCCACCAACATGAAAAACTATGCGTGGTTGGTGAACACAGGCCATAACGCAGTGAAATCCCTGAGCAGCGGCACCAAAACCATTGTGCATCTGGCAGGTGGGGATGATAATGCCCTCTATGTATGGAATATTGGTGGTCTGATTAACAACGGAGCTAATTTTGACATGATTGCCATGTCCCTCTATCCTTCAGCTTCCGGCTGGAACACCGCTGTGACAAATACGGTAAACAACGCCAAGGATATGATCAACCGTTATGGCAAAGAAATCATCATCTCCGAAATTGGCATGGACAATAACCAGGCTGCAGCTGGCAAAAGTTTTGTTGCTGCGATGAAAAACCAAATCCGCAATCTGCCAAATGGCAAAGGTAAAGGTGTATTCTACTGGGAGCCTCAGGCTACACCAGGATATAACAGTGGATATGGTAAGGGCGCTTGGCAGTCGAATATGATGCCGACTGTTGTCATGGAAGGATTTATTGACTAGGTACGTTGGGTAGAAGTGCGGGCTTTGGGGAGCAGCGTGGTGGCGTTCCGGTGGCGGATCGTTCTTATGATCGCTGTTATCCCCAGATTTTTATGAATTCCCCTGTTAAGGGGAAAATCCGGGGATAAAGGCGAACGCTCCGCTTCTTCAGAATCGATTCCGCCCCCTCCACTACGTTGCTGCTCCTTTGAGACACTTCTAAAACCGTGTGTAGGCAAATGGATTAGGGCAATGAAGGGCATAAGGCGCTATTCCTGGTGGGAGTAGCGCCTTTTGGCGATGAAGTGCGTTGAGGGGGTAGCGTGGTGGCGTTCCGGTGGCGGATCGTTCTTATGATCGCTGTTATCCCCAGATTTTTATGAATTCCCCTGTTAAGGGGAAAATCCGGGGATAAAGGCGAACGCTCCGCTTCTTCAGAATCGATTCCGCCCCCTCCACTACGTTGCTGCTCCTTGAGACACTTCTAAAACCGTGTCGCAATCAATCGAGGAGGGGTTCATCACTCGGGCTGGAGACTGATGTTCTTTTGGCTTACATATGAATATAATAAGTTTATTGAGATAACACATAGGATCAACTTCTAATTGGAGAGGAGGCATAAGGATGAGTTTTTTAAAAGGGTTCGGTCAGTTAGCTGGGGAAGTTACCGGGAAAGTGTTGGGCGGCAGCGTGAGGGTTGTTGGTGAAATTGCGGGAAGCCCCTTTATCAAAGAAATCGGGAACGGCGTAGAAAAAGCTACGATTAATACAGGCAAAACCGTTGGACAACTGGCTAGCGGAACTTATGATCTTGCCAGTGGTGCAATTCGAAAAGATGATACCGCCATAGACGCGGGGCTTGCCGATATTGGAGGTGCTGTAACCAATACTGCAAAAGGTGTAGCGATATCAGCAAAGTATGTATATAACAGCGGTAAAGATGTTGTTGTGGGCATGAAAGAGGAAGATAAGGACAGAGTGAAGCTTGGTGCCAAGAATCTTTTAGCTGCTGCTGCGGTAACAACACTCGCTGTCGGTGTCATTGATGCAGTTGATGGCGCTGAAGGTGTAGATACGTAGGATTTGGTTTAGATCACCAATAACACAACAACTGAAGAAATACAGCCTAGCAGGGCAACCAAAATATGGAGACAACTAAATGAGATTTTTTCAAGTAAAATCCGTTGTCTCTTTTGAATTAAAGACGAGTAGATGAACACCGTAACCACAACGGGCAGATATAAATGAAGATCCGGACCATCCGTGCTCGGTAATAGTTTATTAATATATCCACCTATCGTCTCGTTGACCATCATGAACCCATATATACTACCGATTATCGCTGAAACTGCAAACTGAAATAGTATCTGAACTACAGCCTTCTTTACAAAGAATGGATCACGTTTGCGGTAACGGTTATTAACCATCATATATCTGTCGCCTCCTCGTTTTTCTATTACTCTTTTTGGTTACTATTTTTGATTACTACTCCTGTATTTTACCATAACGTTGATCAGCCTTCCTTTTTAGTTTTTATCGACCTATCGCTCCCCCACAAACAAAGAATTGCCCTCTCCACCTCATTGGCAGAAAGGGCAATTATGTCGATACCAGATACCTCTGTTCAGCTTACCTTAGCGAGTCTCGTAGCACGTATCGATGCGGCAGCGTATACGATAAGCGCTGTCCAGATGAGTGCGAAACCAACGAGCAGAACTGGCGAGACCGTTTCCTTGAACACAAACACACTCAGGATCAGCATAATTGTTGGCCCAATATACTGCACAAAGCCGAGTGTGGACAACGACATTCGAGCAGCCGCCCGTGCAAAGAACAGCAGCGGCAGCGCCGTCACCACACCGGAAAGCAACAGTTCGAAGAACATCGGTGCAGGTAGCGTCCATGCCGTTGCTTTTCCTACAACAGCCAAGTAGATCCAGTAGCCAAGTGCGACGGGCAGAACTACAGCTGTCTCCGAAAATAAACCCACAGAAGCGTCTTGCTTAATCTTCTTCTTCGCCAGACCGTACAAGCCAAATGACACGGCCAGCGAGATCGCAACCCAAGGGAAACGTCCGTAGTCGATAGCTATGATAAGCACCGCGACACCAGCGATGGCAATCGCGAGCCATTGTCCACGGTTTGGCTTTTCATGAAGGAAGACAACCGCCAGCAACACATTTAGTAACGGGTTCAAATAATAGCCCAGACTTGTCTCAACGACATGACCGTTGTTAACCGCCCAGATGAAGATAAGCCAGTTAATAGCAATTAGCAGCCCACTCGCGGTAAGGGACAGCAGGGTCGAACGACTGGTCAGAATACGCTTCATGTCACTCCAACGACGTTGGACGGCAACGAAAATCCCCATAAAGACAAATGACCAGACAACCCGGTGCGATAAAATCTCGCCTGCCGGTACATTTTCAAACAACTTCCAATACAGCGGGAGAACTCCCCACATGATATACGCAATGATCGCGTTGATTAATCCACTATTCATAACTGTATCCCCTCTTATTGCTCTGATATCTCAACGGATTATACGCCTCGATCCTCATTTAAGTAAAGGGGGTAATAGGTCATACAGGAATCCATGCCTAGTTCAAATGACTTTTTGTTTGAGCAAAAGCTTCACGTTTAGCGCTACCAAATTATGCTTTGCGCTTTTTCTTTCTTACTCTCATGATGAAGGTAAAGATCGCCGCAAATACGACCACACCTACGATAAACAAATCAATATCTTGCTCAAACATAAACCACATTTTGTGTTCTAAGTTTACTTGTTGTTTTGGTGGAAAGCCTTCCCCGAATAGTTCAGTTGCTTGATTAATATTGTTCATTTCGATGGTTGAACTGCACGGACTACTACTTAATTCACCATCCACTTCGCTAAAGTATATTAAGTATTTGTTACCTTCCTTGAAATCAAATCCCCATGTGAAGTTAGTTGCAATAATTAGTTGAGAGTCAACTTCAGTATTCCAACTCCTCTCAACTTCCACTAAAATATATCTAATTTTCTCTTTGGTCCCCGTAAATCCCTCTTGCTTCAAGTCGACCTTTACTTGCTTTATTTCACCATAAACAGCTCCATCATATATTTCTAACTCTTCTTGGGGGCTTCCCGATTCAACACATGACAAAGCGTTAACATCTTGTGCATTTGAGATAAAGAACACGCTAGATATAAAAAATATTAACGTGAATATACGAAGCTTCAGTTTTTCCACCTTCTTCTCATAACGTTATTTCTACATCTTTATTGACCTGTTTAACAGGTAAAATGTTGCATTTTCCCTGGCCGTTAGGTGAATAAACAAAGAAGCAACCAATCGGACACAATTGTTTGCTCCATTTGTCTTTATTAAGTTATTATTCAAGACTAATCTAAAAGAAATAAAACTAAGATATTTTTCTTACAGCAAACCATAACTCAACAAAATTCAGTCCATCTTTAACTCCAGTAATTTCAAATTCCATTCCGTCGACCTGTTCATATCCTGTAGTAGGAAGCCATTCAGAAAAGAATCGTCTATATAAGGTTTCAATGGTTGCATCGAATTTATCCCATGTAAAGGGATCAGAGGAAAAGATCGCCCACGTGTGTGCTGGTATCGTTAAACTTGTGTAACCATCGGGTTTACTTGCTTCACCTTTAAATGCACACAACATGTATGGGAAAGTATCCTCCCCAGTTTTTTTGTAGCTACACACAGCATGCACTTTATGATAATTCGAATTCAAAGAGTTCGGTAGATCACCGGCATTTGTAGCAAGTCTTTCAACCTCGCCATTTTCGTGGCTTTGCTTCCATAATTCTGCTGGTGTCTCTACTCCGTTTAATTGAAACACTTTCTCTATTCCAAATATTTCAAAGCTTTCTTTTGTTTCGATACGATAGTTCATAGGCTCTTCCCCTTTAATTGAGATAAGGAAGGAAAGCCGAGGATAGGCTTTGAGAGCAGTCCCTTCTTCACGAGCCATCGCTGGATTAACACCATGCAATGATTGAAAAGCTCTTGCGAATGATACCGGTGATTCATACCCATACTTTATGGCAATATCAACAACTCTCCTATCACTATTCTGCAATTCAATTGCAGCGAGAGTCAGCCGTCTTCTTCGTATATATTCCGCAAGTGAAACATTGGTAATGAACGAGAACATCCTCTGAAACTGATGTGAAGAACAATAAGCACATTGAGCAATTTCCTTCAACTCGATCTCGCCGACCAAGTTCATTTCAATATAATCCAATGCTCGATTCATCCTCATAAGCCAATCCATCTCATCCCTCCTCTCAAAAAAAGTATAGTTTCGTTAGGTTTTCGTATCGCAACTATTTGTGCGCAATTAAGTTTCGTATCCGTCGAAAGATATTATGTTGTAAATATCCTGTCCGTTAGCTTTGGCTTTTTAAGTCCCGTATTTCTTTTCCCATTCTTCACTCCATTTTTGAAAACTTTTCCCCGTTACTTCTTCCAATGTTTTTCCATCCAATGAATATGGTGCCCCATCCATTGCTGTATTCGGGAAGGATGTTCCCCCTATAACTTTGCCTTCACAAAGTAATATTGAAACTTTGGATTTACTATCGTCAAACGTTCCCAGAGGATGGTTTGTTACTGTAAAGCTATATACCGATATTTCCATTCCGAAATACTGTTCGGGTTCTACTTTTTGAACCCCCCAGGCCTGTCTATATGGTATCGTTTCCGTTATCCCGTAGAGTAGTTTATCTTTGTTTAGAGTGTATTTCTGAACTTGACCATCGTACGAAGAAATTTTATAACCTTTTGCCTTAACATATTCTGTGGCAGTCTTTTGATCACCTGTAATCGTGAGTTCATCTGTACCCATCATCGTGACCTCGTTATTGCACCCAGCAATGATAAAAAAAACTAGCCCCATTACAATACGGATGGGTTTAAAATACATCAAGTTCCCTCCAATGTGCAGAAGTATATTCATCATTTTGACGATTCGTTCATTAACTAGTTGCGTTATTCTGCCATTACATAAACAAGGAAACAGCCAATTCCTTTGATCGGGAGTTTCCTTGTTTTATTGAACTAATGCTCCTGTTATTTGAATCGCTTTACTTTTCAGTTCCCAATTGGATGTCTTCAAATGGTACGTATTTATTCAGTTCAACTTCTTTATATACGCGTACATAATTGACATCAAAGGTTGGAAAAGGAGCCAATTCCTTAATTGTTAAGAGCTTCATTTCTTCCATCTCAGTCTCGTTCATACCCCAATAGGTTTGCCCCAAGGTTAAATGAGGATGATATTTATCCATTTCAAAGTAACGGTCTAAAAGTTCTTGTGATGGAGAAATCGCTTTTACCAAATTACGATGTAACTCTATGATATTGCTCGTTTCAACACTAAGAAATGTAACAGCACTTCCAAACGATCCCGGTTCTGATAACGATAATTGAAAACTTGGCATTAAAGAGCATGTCTGTCTCACACTTTCTAACCAATGAAGATCAACGGTAAGACCACCCTGCGCTTTTACAGTGATATGAGGCTCGACTACATCATTAAGACGATTACTGGACCAACGATCACGAAATGCCACAATTTTTTCTTTATAATCATCTGGAGGGGTAATTCCAATGAAGTATTTCATATTACCGCGTCACATCCTTTAGCAGACTAAATAAATATTAAAATCAAAAAGCAGCCGACCCTTTTGATCAACTGCCGAATGGTGTTCATTTCAGTAACGTTTCACTTTCCTCCAACATGAAACACACCAATTACGGTTTCACCATCTTTGTCATACAGGGGAATATCACGACCGTCTGGTGATCTGCTGTTCTGTATCGCAATAGCTTCTTCAGGTGTTTTTGGTTGCTCGCCATCCATGTCTTTTTTCAGCAGATATCCGTCTGTACCATCCACACCAGTAGCCAAGATTAAATCAGGTTCCGTTTCCGGAGAAGTCGCATATGCGGCAGAACCATATGTCTGTCCATTCTTATTTTTCGGATAAAGAGAAGTGATGTGAAATTGATTCATCGTATTTTTAACGTTTGTATATTGGGATAACCCTGAACCACTCGATACACTAATCATAAAAACCACAAAGATCAATAATATAACTCCTTTAGAATACATCTTCAGAACTGTTCACTCCCTTATACTTTTGAACTCGCAGAAATTCCAATGAAGAGAAGATGGTTTTCATATAATCACATTTCCTTTCCATCTTTAGAATAATATAACATAGATTCAAAGGAGTAGTTGGAAGTTGAACAATAATCATCTGACCTGTCTAACGTTATTGCAGAACTTCCCTCTTCGAGAGCATAAAAAAAACGGACACCGATCTGTGGAGATCAGCGTCCGTTTGTATGTTCCATATTATCATTTAAAAGTGTTACTTCACTTCGCCAACAACGGTAAAGCGCTCGTTTTTGTGTTGTGGGTTCTCAATCTCATCAACCAAAGCAATCGCATAGTCTGCATAGCTGATGTAGCTGTTGCCTTCGCTATTCACGAGAATAACGTCGTTGCCTGCTTGATATTTGCCGGTGCGTACACCTTCTGGATTAAAGAATCCAGCCGGGCTCAAGAATGTCCATTGAATACCCGAAGATGCTTGCAGATCCTGCAAGTTTTGGCCTTGGTTCGTTGCAGTTGCTTTGTAAGCATCCGGGAATCCTGGGGATTCAAAGACACGCAATGTTTTGGACTCATCTGTGAACAGGCTTCCTGCTCCACCCACCACGATCAGACGAGTGTTTGGTGCATCTTTCAGGATGTTGATCAACGCTTGTCCTACTTCCACATGCAGGTTTTCTTTACCAGCTGGCGCACCAAATGCATTTACAACCACATCGAATGCTTTAAGATCTTCAGCTGTAAGATCGAATACATCTTTCTCCAGCGTATTCAGGCTTTTATCTTCCAATTTGGATGCATTACGAACGATTGCCGTTACTTTATGCCCTCTGTCTGCTGCTTCTTTCAAAATTACACTTCCTGCTTTGCCTGTTGCACCAATGATTGCAATGTTCATCATGATCTCTCCTTTAAATTATCGATATTGTTTATATTTGAACTTTATATTGTAACTATAGTTGTTACAACTAAGTTTGTCAACCATGATACTTTCAGTACACGCAAAAAAGCCCCTGATATCATGCCCGTGCTAAACGGATACAATTCAGAGGCTATCTATTAAAGGGATTGCAAACTACTTATTTTCAAAACAGAATTGGGAAACCGCTGTAACTACGTTTCTTAACAATCCTTATCCGGCACACCCGCATCTTCCTTCGTACGGAAAGAAGATCCACAGCCACAAGTGGCTACCGCGTTCGGATTATGGATAGTGAAACCACCCGTCATACCGGACTCTTCAAAATCAATTTCGAGACCATCCAGATACTTCAGGTTTTCCTTCTCGACTACAACCTTCATACTCTGAATATCCATATACAGGTCCTCATCGGACTCTTTATCGTCAAAGCCCATGGCGTACGAAAATCCGGTGCAACCGCCCGGTGCTACGCCAAGACGCAGGAACATACCAGGTGTCTCTTGCTGTGCAAGCATCTCTTTCAATCTGTCAGCAGCCGTTTCGCTGATGTTAATCATGCCAGGTCACTCTCCTTTTCATTAACTCTTCTTTAAATTATACTCCACCCCGTCAAGGGTCTCAAGTCATGTTTGCCTCTTTCCGCGTTCCCCCTCTACTCCTTTTTCTTCCCAGTGTATTGAACCCCCGCGACACGAGGTTTATAATGAATAGGTGGTCGCACTGAAATGTCGATATTTTGCCATGACTTATTCAGGTGACGATCATATATAGAGTTGTAATTTTTTTCACATTTCGAGACTGTCCGCAGTCCCCAATGCATATAGAGTCACAAGACTCACTTTAATGAAAAAATTAGCTTTACGTACGCAGCACACGCTGCACCGGGTAAATAAGAGTTAGTCCATATAAGAAGGCGGCAGTTGACCGCATCTTTGCTATGTAGTTCTGTATGCAGATCCTACACACAACTCAAATCCGGTTAAGAACAGGAGGAAACAGTATGTCTACATTGGTAACACCGTTCACAGACAAAAGAATGGCTGAAATCGTTGAGAAAGTGCAGAACGGCGTAAGGCTGAACGTAGAAGACGGCGTATATCTGTATGAAACAGATGATCTGCTGACTTTGGGCCAGCTGGCCAATGAGGCCAACTTGCGGAAAAATGGTAAGAAAGTATATTTCATCGAAAACATGAGTCTTTATTTTACAAACGTATGTGAAGCTCACTGCGCTTTTTGTAATTTCCGCAAAGATCAGGGTGAAGAAGGCTCCTACACATTATCCGGTCAGGAAATGATCGATTATGTGGAACAGCATATTCATCCAGGCGTACGTGAGTTCCATATCGTAGGCGGACATAACAACCATGTTCCTTTTCAGTATTATGTCGATTCCCTGCGTGCTTTAAACGAGAAATATCCGGATGTTACGCTTAAAGCCTACACGGCAGCCGAGATCGATTTCTTCACTCGCATCAGCGGACTCAGTATTAAGGAAGTTCTGCAGGAGCTGCAAAAAGCAGGTCTGAAAACATTGACTGGTGGCGGCGCTGAGATTCTGTCGGATGAATATCGCAAAAAAATGCGTGTAGACAAAGCGAACGTGGATCGTTATCTTGAGGTGCACCGCACTGCTCATAACCTGGGCATGCGTACCCATACAACGATGCTGTATGGATCGATTGAATCCTATGAGGACCGCGTTAACCACATGGTGCAAATCCGTGAATTGCAAGACGAGACCAACGGATTCATGGTCTTTATCCCACTTTCCATGCAGCCAAAAAGTAAAAACGCGAGTATTATGCGTCGTAACTCGGCTTATGAGGATCTCAAAACGATTGCGATCAGCCGTCTGATGCTGGATAACATCGATCATATCAAAGCATACTTCATTAACATCGGTCCACAGCTAGCTCAAGTTGCCCTTGGATTCGGTGCTTCGGATGCACACGGCACAATCGTTCGCGAACGGATTAGTCATGCGGCAGGTGCACTCACACCTGAAGGCCTTACACGTAAAGAGCTCATATGGCTCATTAAAGGTGCAGGACGTATTCCGGTAGAACGTGATACGTTCTACAATGAAATTCAAGTGTACGAATAGGATATAACTCCATTCACAACCAATATTGCACCAGCACCAGCACCACTCCAGAACGCAGCTTTCATTATAGGGAGACGTTTGAATTCGAGTGGTGCAAACTGCTGATTAATATCTTCAATTTTCAATATCTACTTTTCAATTATTCAAATCATAACAAAAGGAGCAGCTATGTTATTGCATAGCTGCTCCACAGTTTACAGCCCCATTTCAGTGGGACTGATGCAGAAAGGAAGCCGAGTCATGAAAAATTTCGTCATTCTTGGAGGCGGCTATGGCGGCCTCACCATCATCAAGGAACTTCTGGAAGGTAAAATTCCATCCGATACACAAATTATTTTGGTGGACCGCAGCCCCTTTCAGGGATTAAAGACAGAATATTACGCACTCGCAGCAGGAACCGTATCTGATTATGACCTGCGTATCCAATTTCCAGTGAGCGATAAAGTCACTTACCGTTATGGAGAAGTTACTTCGATTGACCTGGAACAGCGTCAGATTGAATTTGAAGGCCAAGACGCGCTCGTGTACGACAAACTTGTCATTGGACTTGGTTGTACAGACCGTTTCCACAACACGCCAGGCGCCGAAGATTATAGCTGTACCATTCAGAGCTTTAGCAAAACACGCGAGACCTACCTTCGCCTTAATGAAGTCAAAGCCTATGGCAATGTGCATATCGTAGGCGGCGGATTAAGTGGTGTCGAGATGGCAGCCGAACTTCGTGAGAGCAGACCCGATCTAAACATCAGCATTCTGGATCGTGGTGAACGTGTATTATCTGCTTTCCCGCAACGTCTATCCGTGTATGTGCATGAATGGTTTAACGAACATCAGGTAGAGACACGCGGGCATATCGCCATTTCACGTGTTGAACCTAATGCTATCTATAACCGGGATGAACAGATTCTAACGGATGCTGTCGTGTGGACTGCAGGCATTCAGCCCGTAAAAGTGGTACAGGATCTGGACGTAACCAAAGACCCTCAAGGACGTGTCGTCCTGAATGAATACTACCAAATCCCGGAATATACCGATGTGTATGTCGTTGGTGACTGTGCCAGTGTACCTTATGCACCTAGCGGTCAAGCTGCGGAAGTACAGGGTGAACAGATCGCCCATATTCAGCATGCCCTCTGGAAAGGCGAAAAGCCCAATCCACATCCACTCAAGCTTCGTGGCACACTGGGTGCACTCGGCAAGAAGTCTGGGTTTGGGCTGATGGGCAAAACGTCCATGATGGGACGTGTACCTCGTATTTTGAAAAGTGGTGTGCTCTGGATGTCCAAGCGTCATCTCGGTTAGTCGAGATCCAGCTCGTCCCAGACATCGGCTTCGGCAATTTTGGCCAGAATGGCGTTATATAGATCTTCCACTTTGTCCGTGATGACAACTTCACCATTCACCAGTGCAAATGGAGTCATAGAACATTGGCCGCAGTTGGTGAGGCAGCCGTATTCAATCACATCATAGTCTGGATTTTCTTCCAGTTGATCCATGACTTCATCTGTGCCAAAATGCATATTATTGGCACAAAATTCAATAATCGGTCTCATATAGGTTCACCTGCTTTGTTTGACCATTTTAATTTGTGGCCATTTGTAATATAATATAGGGGAAAGGAGTTGAAAAAAATGAGCGAAAACGCACAAAGCACCATGTATGATGAAGTAATTGATGTGCTTGACAAACTTCGTCCGTTTCTGCAACGCGATGGCGGTGACGTGGAACTGGTCGACGTGGAAGACGGCATTATTAAGCTGAAACTGGTCGGTGCCTGCGGCAGTTGCCCAAGCTCCACCATTACCTTAAAAGCCGGGATTGAACGTGCCCTTCTCGAAGAAGTTGAGGGTGTACAAGAAGTCGTACAAGTATTCTAATCAATCCTTCACGAAATAAACCTCAAGAGCCTTTCGCTTCGCATGAAGCGGAGGGCTCTTTTTTTGTGTGCATATGCAGAGAATTCATGTTCACAGTCACCTTGACCCGTTTCCACGTACAATCCTTCAATTCACCTTTTAAGTATCCTCGCGCTGTATAGTCGGACGAATCGGATCAAGTCCTCCAGATACATCCATAATGTTACCTGTTATAAAATCGGAATGATCAAGACACAGATACGTAATCACTCGTGCAATATCTTCACCGCTGCCTGGGCGCCCTCTTGGCGTTTCCTCGTCGGTGATGCCTGCCATTTCATCAATCGTTTTCTCTTTGTTCGCACCACGAATGTCACCTGGACATACCATGTTAACCGTAATTCCATACGGAGCTTCTTCAACCGCGAGTGTCTTTGTAAAAGATACCAGACCCACCTTGGCAGCCGCATATACGGCGCGATGAGGCCAAGATCTCGCTTCTCCAGCATGACTGAAGCCAAAATGGATAATGCGTCCCCATTGCTTGCGTCTCATCTCTGGCAATACACGCTGATCCAGTAACATCGGTCCCAACAGATTTCCCTGCACAAGCATCTGGACCTCAGCTTCAGAATATTCCGCAAATAATCGTCGTTCACGGACAAATGGACCTGCGTTATTCACCAAAATATCAATGCTGCCCAGGTTGCCTTCCACCTGCTCAACCAATGAAGAGATATCTTCCACCTTGGATATATCAGCCTGGATGGCAATGCACCGCACACCCTTGGCTATAATCTGAGCCTTTAAAGCCTCAGCTTCTGTTCTGCTGTGTACATAGTTGAGGGCAATATGACACCCTTGATCTGCCAGACTGAGGGCCGTCATTTTACCAAGACCTTTGGCACTTCCCGTTATGAGGGCAATCTTTCCCTTCACGTTCATCCCCCTCTTCAAAGAGCAGTCACTATCCAGTATAAAAGATTTATCGTCCTCCTACAACTCGCTTATCCACAAGGGATTATCCACCTTTAATTCCAAATATATCTTGATTGAAATCAAACACCTATGGTACTGTCGAGGATATAACCCGAAAGGACCTCTACATGTATATGAAGAACAAAAGATGGATAGCATTTCTTACACTTTTAATGTTGAGTTTATTCACAGTCTTTAGTGCCTTACAGGTATCAGCGGCAAGTGAGAATGAGCCAGCACCTGATGAGTACGATTGGATTATTGGACCAGCATCTGTCTCTCTGGATGGTAAGGCCACCTTGGAAGTCCCTGAAAGCCATTCCTATCTGGATAAGCCCAATACCCAACGCTCGATACTTAACAGTGATGGAAAGCCTAATGGGAACGAAATCGGAAGCCTAACCAGCAATAGCGAATTCGGCTCGTGGTATGTTGTGTTTGAATACGTGAAAACAGGTCATATTCATGATGACGATCAGAATTTGAGTGCTGAAGAACTGTTAAGCAGTTATATCCGAGGCACAGAAGAAGATAACAGAGAACTTGATCCTGAATATAGAACGTACGTAACGGGGTGGGAAATCGAACCGGCATATGACAGTACCAAACATCAGTTGGTTTACTCCCTTGGTTTCAAGAATGCTGATCAGCAAGCCATGGTCAATTACAATGTAAAACTCCTGACACGCGAAGGGTACATCACAGCCATTCTGGTTACAGATACGGCTAACTTTCAACAGAGCCGTCAGGCATTCGAGGAAACCGTACTTCATAAGCTTAGCATCAATGCAGGATACACCTATGAGGAGTACAATGCTTCGACTGACAAAACATCCACTATAGGGCTCAACAGTCTTCTGATGGGCGGGATCGGGTACACAGCTTCCCAGAAATTCAGTGCTCTTCTTTTGCTCAAAAAAGGATGGGCTTTGATCCTCGTTGTCGTCCTTGGGTTAATCGGTTGGATCAGATACAAGATCAAAAGCTCACACGGAGAAGAAGAAACACTCTCTCCCTCCGAGAGAACGTACCTGCAAGAAGCAGATGAGCAGCAGTATGCTGATCAGAATGAATTATCCTACTACCGCCAATCTGGGCATCACTCCAACGCGGAGAAACAAGATAAGCTCTAACCCTTCCCTTATTGATCCCACGTCAGCACAGACTTAGGAAACATAAAATAAGCCGTATATCTCTTCTGAAGAGATATACGGCTTATTCTTAAAAGCTTCACATCATATCATACATATCATGAATTATTCAGTTGCAGGTTCAACTGCACCTTTATAACGTTCTTTGATGAATGTTTTTACTTCTTCGGAGTGCAAAGCAGCAGCCAGTTTTTGAATTGCATCTGCATCCTTGTTGTCCTCACGGGAAACGAGGATGTTTGCGTATGGGTTACCTTGCAGATCTTCGATCAGCAAAGCATCATTCGCTGGATTCAGGTTCGCTTCAAGCGCATAGTTAGCGTTGATGAATACCAGATCTGCTTCATCCAATTGACGAGGCATCATAGCTGCATCCAGCTCGATGATATCCAGGTTCTTCGGATTGGCTGTGATATCTTGAATCGTAGATGTAATATTTGTGTCGTCTTTCAGCGTAATGATACCTTCCTTAGCAAGCAGCAACAGAGCACGTCCACCATTGGATGGGTCATTTGGAATTGCTACTTTTGCGCCGTCAGCCAATTCATCCAAAGACTTAATCTTCTTGGAGTATCCGCCAAAAGGTTCAACATGAACAGGTGTTACAGAAACGAGGTTGAATCCACGTTCTTTATTCTCTGTGTCCAGATAAGGTTGGTGCTGAAAGAAGTTTGCATCCAATTTTTTGTCAGCAAGTTGCTGATTGGGTTGAACATAGTCGTTGAATGTAACGACTTGCAGACGAATACCTTGTGCTTCCAGTTCAGGCTTGATGCTTTCCAGAATCTCTGCGTGTGGTGTAGGTGAAGCTCCAACTTTCAATTCAACTGTACGAGGTGCACCTGCTGAATTGTCTGCGCCGCTATCGGCGTCCTTGTTGTTTCCGCAAGCTGCGAGAACCGCAATCAACATAAGACTAAGTAGAGCAAAAGACCATTTTTTCATGTGTAAAACCCCTTCTCTAATCATTTTTGTCATGTGGCATCCGCATTATTGCATAACCATCATGTTATCTATGTGTTATTTCCTGGTGAAAAATGTAACCAAGCGATCTCCAGCCATCTGGAGAATTTGCACTAGTATGATCATCGACACTACGGATATGATCATAATTTCATTTTGATAACGGAAGTATCCATAGTTGATTGCCAGTGTTCCCAGACCTCCACCGCCAACCATGCCCGCCATCGCCGTATAGGAGACGAGCGTAACAATGGTGATCGTTATACCAGCAAGCAGTCCAGGCAGTGCCTCAGGCAGTAACACCCGTCTTACAATCTGTCCGGTCGATGCACCCATCGACTGTGCCGCTTCAATGACACCACGATCAACTTCTCGCAACGTCGTCTCCACCAAACGAGCAAAATAAGGAGCTGCTGAAATCACCAAAGGAGGTATAACGCCGAGCACCCCCGTAGCTGTACCGACGAGTATACGAGTGAATGGAATAAGAGCAACAATCAATATGATAAATGGGACTGAGCGCAAAATATTCACAATCAGGGATAGTATAGTGTACACTGCCCGTGACTTAATCGAAGCAGATCGGGCTGTCATGAACAGCAGTACTCCGAGCGGTAAACCTAAGATAACGGTAAACAAGCCTGATACACCCAAAATTTGCAGTGTCTCTATGGAAGCTTTACCAACCTCTTCCCAACGTACGGTTGAAAAATCCATCTAACGAAGCACCTCCACATCAAGTCCCTCAGCGGTTAATTCTGATATCGTCCGATCAATCGCATTTGAATCACCCTCGAACCGAACGGTCAGCTGCCCATAAGGAACCTGTTTGATCGTAGAGATTGTACCTTGCAGGATGGCAAAATCCACGCCTGTTTTACGTACCGTTCTAGACAAAATCGCTTCATACGTTTTGTTACCCAGAAAGGATATCTTCACAAGTTTGGAAGCAGCACCTGCCTGCAATTCAACGCCTGCATTTGCCAGAGCGGTCTCTTCCAGAGCAAGTCCAGCTTCATGGTCACGCATCATGAAGTCCCGCGTAATCGCATGCTGCGGCTTCAGGAACACGTCTGTTACAGGTCCTTGTTCCACAATGCCGCCCTGATGAATGACAGCCACCTTGTCACAGATGTTCTGAATGACATGCATCTCATGTGTAATCAGCACAATCGTAAGGTTGTACTTTTCATTAATATCGAGTAATAACTTCAGGATTGAATTTGTCGTCTGCGGATCAAGTGCCGAAGTAGCCTCATCACAGAGAAGTACATTTGGATCACTTGCAAGTGCTCTCGCAATCCCTACACGTTGTTTCTGGCCGCCAGATAATTGAGCCGGATATTTGCTGCTGTGGTGCTCCAGACCAACCAGTGCAAGCATTTCCTTCACTTTGCGATCAATGGCATCCTTGGGTGTATTCACAAGCTTTAGTGGAAAAGCTACATTGTCATATACCGTTGCCGAAGATAACAGATTAAAGTGTTGAAAAATCATCCCGATCTTGCGTCTCTGTTGCTGCAATTCGGTTTTGCTCAGTTCAGTCAGGTTGATTCCGTCGACCCATACCTCACCCTCCGTAGGCCGTTCCAGCAAATTAATGCAGCGAATCAATGTGCTTTTGCCCGCTCCAGAATGTCCAATCACACCGTAGATTTCACCCTTTTGGATGCTCAAATTCAGCTCGGATAACGCTGTTGTAGATTTTGCCCCTTTGCCGTACGTTTTCGTTAAACCTTTTAATTCAATCAATCGCACTTGCCCCTTTCCAACCACCTACATGTATCTTTACCCGATCTAAAGGAAAACTCCCCTTAAAGTACAAAAAAAGAGCCCTTTGCAGATACAAAGAGGGCTCTTCACGTGAAAGAATATACCTTCTCATCTGCCAAAATCGTGTCTTGCACCATTTTGTAGGAATTAGCACCTAACATCTATAACGAATGATACATGTATCATGTCATTACAAATCGGTTGCCGGGCTTCATCGGGCCTGTCCCTCCGCCGCTCTCGATAAGAAATATGTTGTTGTAGGATTTTATAAGTTCATGTAGTTTATGCTTTATAATGTGAACGTAACTTCCGAAATATCAGTTATATCCATGTAACATTCGATTGAAACTCAGTATATTCCAAGTATTCCGATTTGTCAAAGGGAATTATTTCTTTTCCATATTTTATTGATATAACTATAAGAGGCTGTTAACGTTTCACAGACCATATCCACGCCCTGACGCATTTCCTGCACATGCTGATTCAGATCCTCCAATTTCACTTTACCTTGCAAGGTCTGGTGTAACTGCCACAGGTCATCGTGCATTTCTGAGTTCATGTAGTGAATTTCCATATTACGTCGTTTGCGCAGCTTGCTCATCGGTTCACGATAAGAGTCCTTGATCTGTATTAATTGCAATGCAAGATCATGATGTTCCCTCGCATAGTCGAACTGCCTTAACACAGTAAAATAAGAAAAATGCGCTTTGGTATTTGAAGTATTCAACTGGAATATTTCATTTAATACCGTGCCGACTTTATCCAGAATGGCAAAGCAGCGGATAAAGCCATCTTTGTAGAAATACACATACCGAGCATACTCGGCTTTTTCAGTCGCCGTCATATCATCCGTTGATCCTGCAACGACCTTTTTGCGAAAATGAGCAGCAGCGAAACAGCTTTGCTCCAGTTCATCCAGTGAGGAGATGAGTCCCTGAGTCCACACATACAGTTTCCGATAGTCATGCGTGGGATCATGGTCCACATGCATTTGTCGTTGAAATAGCTCAAGCGTATGCGCCATTGCGTCCATCGCTGCCTTCAATTTACCTTCGTTTATACGTGGCTTTTCCCCCAACAACGTTCGCAGCATGTCTAACCTCCTCTTTTCCAAATCAACAAGAATTCATCACCGTAAACGTAACACATCATCCATTCCGTGTAATTGCTGCTTGCCATAGGTTGCCCTGATCCCCCTGACATCAAACAAAGTCCACCTGTCCAATGATGTACATCACTGGATGGTGGACTTTCATATTTAGCCCAATTACCTTTGAATAAAGAATGGATATATCTCTTAGAACCGATTAACCGGTCGATACAGCTTGTACACCAGGAAACTCATATAGGTTAAAACCCCGAACAATATGGCGATATCCAGCATATGTGCGAGAGCTACGAACATGTATACTTCCGGACGGTTCATTGTCACCATCATGAAAATACCAATGACTACTTGCATCAGAATAAGAACAACGGATACCACACCCAGAGTACGCATTTCCTTGTTGTCCGGATGATTACGGTAAGCGAAATGACCCAGGATTGCGATAACAATCACGAGCGACGCAGCTGCTGCACGGTGAGCAAAAGCAACCGCTACCCCACCCGAAAGCTCAGGAATAATCTGACCGTTACAAAGCGGAAATCCAGAACATCCGCCGGCAGAATCCGTGTGACTCACAAATGCACCTGTGTATACCACGAGATATGTGTAAATGGTGGAGAACCAGACCAGATTCCTGAATTTTTTGCTAACCCGAGGGTATTTATTCAGGCGCTCCAATCCGCCATCTTTGGCCTCCTGCCTTATGCCCAGCGTCATCATTAGAGAACTGGCAAAAGCAATCAGTGCAAAACCAAAATGCAGTGCCATGACTGCTGAAGATTGGGAGAAGACAACGGCAAAAGCCCCCATGATTCCCTGGACGATAACAAATACCAGAGTTAAGAAAGAAAACAATTGCAGGTCACGGCGTGACTTGCCAAACCGCAGAAAAGCAACAAACGAGGCAATGGACAACAGTCCAGCCAGTGCACTTACAGCGCGATGGGAATATTCAATGAGTGAAGCCACAGTATGTGCGGGAACGAGTTTTCCGTTACATAAAGGCCATTCTGTTCCGCAGCCAAGGCCCGATTCCGTTTTGGTTACGATGCCTCCACCAAAAGTGGCCAGAAACATGACAAGACAGGTTAATACGGTTAACCATTTAAACAAAGTTAAGTGTTTCAATTTTTTCTCACCCGCTGTTGGTTTAAGATGGCGAAGAATATTCTCCGCTTGTTTCGGTACTTTGACACTTATTTCACAACTAAATTCATTATACCGGATAAAATGTTCATTGACGTCGCGCTTTGTGACAAAATGTTAACGTCTGGTGAAATAATGACCCGCAGGTCATTTAGGATATGTACAGAAACGTTTCTTACATAGAACGTGTCGAACACACAAACGCCATTTCCCTATTTCAAGAGAAATGGCGTTCTTTTTATTATACCCTTTTACAACATGAACCTGTCATACTTTTATATAAGTTCATGAAACATTTACACAATAACGGAGAGGACAGAAATAACCAGAAGAAGCGGAGCGTTCGCCTTTATCCCCGGATTTCTCCCCTTTATAAAAGGGATCAAAGAAATCTGGGGATAACAGCGATCGGAAGGTTATTCTGTCATCGGAGTGCCTGTGTAAAAGTTGAGCTTGTATAACATTATTTATGGATCGTGTTGTACACCTCAACTGCGCGATCCAGGAACTGCTCAATCTCTTCTCTCGACTTGCGCAGCTTGTTCACATACCGTACGAGTTCGCGGCCATCTGTATATGCCACAAAGCTCGGAATGCCAAGAATATTCTGCTCTTCACTAACGGTTCCAACCTGATCCACGTCGACCTCAATCAAGGTCAGTTCACGTGCATATTTCTCTTCAACCTCAGGCATAAACGGATCGATGTATTTGCAGTCACCACACCAGTCTGCCTTGAATACGGCAATCGTCAAACGTGGGGATTGGATGGCTACATCAAAAGCCGGTTTGGAAGTAATCTGTTCCATTCAGTTCATCTCCCTTTCTGTACCTTGTCTTACCCTAAGTGAAGCAAATTGGCGAGTGGAAGTCAAATAATCAGCGCATACTTAGAGTAAACCACATAGTCTGTGAAATTAAACCCAGAACATCATGAAAGGATGTCACATCATGACTTCCACCAGAACCGATTCTTCCAGCGAACAACATCACGGGTCCCTTCTGCAGATGGTCCGTTCCATTCCGGGTGCTGCCCGTGAAATCTGGCGTGGCAAACAGGC
Organism: Paenibacillus sp. FSL M7-1414; assembly: GCF_038003195.1. NCBI lineage: Bacteria > Bacillati > Bacillota > Bacilli > Caryophanales > Paenibacillaceae > Paenibacillus > Paenibacillus sp. FSL M7-1414. The sequence continues at coordinate 5,736,357 of NZ_JBBOOS010000001.1, forward strand.
TGCATGGCAAGCTTCAGCACAGCTTCGTCACCCATTGCGTGACATCGAGTGGGATACCGATACGGCAGCTGCCTTACAGTCTGAGGTGGAGCGTTTGTTACCTACCAGCAACAAATCTTTTACACGCACGGACCAGGTTCAAAGCGCACTCGTCTGCGAAGAAGATTGCATCATTCTGGAAGAGATTAAGACACTGACTCAGGAGCACAATCGGAGTAATATCACCCGCACGGCAGCCTATCTGGAATGTTATGAGCAATATCCCGAACTGCATTGGGCACTACTGGCCCATATGGTCTCTCGCAACGGCGGATATCACATGACAGATCTTCAGAGTGACTTAATGCATAATCTACAGAATCAAAGCGATCGCGAGCATATGTATCGGCTGCTGGAGCGGTGCAATGCACTCATTTTCCAGGATGCATATCCACAGCTTCTGCTGTATATGAACAGTCGCCGGATCGGACGTAGCTGTTTCCATCTCTTGTCGCACTTTCACGTATCGGCGTTTATGACGCCGTTTTGGGAACGCTTTTGGCTGGAACGATGCAGTTCACTGCTAAGTGTGGCATTAATTATTAATGAGCAGAACTATATCGAGAGCCGGGTGGTGCAACATCCTTATTTTCAAAAAGAGGTACTATCCAAACCCGCATTCCATCTGCATAATCTGGCCGGTCTGAATCATATCGTCTTTCCTCTTGGACGGGGGGCAGGACTCGCAGGACGCGTCATTGAACATTTTGGCAAACTGGATGAGCGAATCATGTTTGGCAAAGGGCTATATGCCCTGTTGTTTGGCGTGGAGCAAGTACACACACAAGTGTTGGAGTTCGCACGCTTGGTTCCCCATCGTGGCTCGCGCGCTGAATATTGGCCTGGGCTGTTTACCAATCGTGCAGACGAGGCAGGGGAACATACATTTTATGCTCAGGAGCTAATGGATGAAGAATGGCTTCCAGAAGGGCAACGATTATATAGTCCGGAACTGCTCTCCGTATGGGGGGACACGCCTTATGAACCGATCACCAGACATGACTGGCTTCAGACTCGGGATAGTCTCGGTTATCTGACGGTACCGCGTCGGCCATGGCTGTTTGAGATGAGTCACGAACACCGGTATGGCATGCTGAAAACAGCACTGGCTCATGATGCCAAGGCCATCACACACTAATGCTAAAAATCATATAGAGCAGGCAAAGACGGATGATGTGATACCCGATGTACCGCTAATCCTCGCTTGCTGGGCTAATGTCGAGTTCAGTCGCTCAACTCTCCTTAACTATACAAAAAGCCCTGTCCGCTAAACAGCAGACAGAGCCTGTATCCTATTTTCACAAAATATTGGAGCATGGATGATGCTCCTTGCATGTTTAACCTCTTTGCCCAGCTCCACGTTGAAGACGCATAAGTGGACGAAGAATTTTTTGCAGAATACGGGGGTAACTGCCCAGCTCGTCCTTGCGCAGTACACGCAGCACAACCATGAGAACCAGATACACCACCACAACAAGCAAACCAACCACAAGGCAGGTAAGCAAGAAGGATACACGCGCTGGCAGGAACAGTCCAAAGATCGTATTGCCAATCCAGTTCGTTGCAAATCCTACACCTGCTGCAAGCAACACTGTAATGATAAATCCTTTCCAACGATCTCCCATGATGGAGAAATCAACGATTTTACGAAGGACCCGCAGATTCAGGTACGTGATGACCAAGAAGCAGAGGGCCGTTGCAATAATGATGCCGTAAATGCCGAAGATCGGCGCCAGAATCAGACTTGCGATCAGTTTGATCACAACACCTGCTGCGACACTGATCATCGTAATCCGCGGTTTCCCTACCCCTAGTAAAATAGAGTTGGTGGTCATCATCGTAATCTGGAAAATGGTACCGAATGTTAACAAGGCAATGATCGGCGTTCCATCCAGATTGGTAAACAGCAATCCGTTGACCGAATACGCTGCCGCACAAAGAGCAATGACAATCGGCATACCTGTCAGAATTGAAATGCGCAACGCAAGTGTAACCTGACTCTTCAGATGCGCTTCATCCTTGCGGGCAAATGCTGCCGATATGACAGGCACCAATGATTGACTCAAAGCGATAGCCAGAATCGGAGGAATACCCGCAATACTTTGGGCTTTCGCACCCAGGATCGCAAGTACACCAGTCGCTTCTTCGAGTCCGATCTGGCCACTAAGCAGTGGTACCACAAGGGATGAATCGATGAAGTTAATGGCTGGAACCGCAAGTGAAGACAGCACAATTGGAATAGACAGCTTAAAGATATCACTGTAGATACCTCGCATCGGTAACTGCTCTGCACGCTCGTAATTCAATTGCGCTGCACGGTCGCTACGACGCAGCTTCAAGGTGAAATACAGCATGACACCAAAGGCACCCACACTTCCTAATACCCCACCAAATGAAGCACCCGCAGCAATCGTCTGGTCATCATAATTCCATTGCAGCATGACATAAGCCACGATAACGGCTGTACCTACACGGGCGAACTGTTCCACGATCTGTGAAATACCACCCGCTGTCATGTTGCCGCGTCCCTGGAAATATCCACGCATCATTGCAATGGCCGGGAAGAGCAGCAAGGCTGGAGCCAAGGCGCGAATGGCGCTGACTGACTCCGGTACTTTGGACACATACGTAGCATAATAAGGTGCCGCGAACCACAACAAAGCAGACATGACTACCCCGGCAACAGCGGCAAAGATCAGGGCTGCACGGTAGATCTGTTGAGCTTCACCCGCGCGTCCGAGCGCATAGCGTTCCGATACCATTTTACTTAGAGTACTCGGTATGCCCGCCGTTGCTACAGTTAACAGCATTAAATATACCGTATTGGAGATCGTAAACGATGCGTTACCGATATCGCCGAGGATATGCTCCAGCGGCACCCGTTGAACCAATCCGAGTACTCTTGCGATCAGTGCAGCGGCCGCCAGTATGAGCGTACCCCTAATGAATGTTTCTTTCTTAGACAAACGAATTCCCCTTCTTTCCTCCACACCGGACGTGCATCCCGTTGAAGCTAATCCTGAACGTTTAGGCGAATCTTACCACCCAGATAATAAAGAGAACAATCATGACGATTTGCAAAATAATTTTCATCACAGTACTCGTAAATAGCCCCACAACGGAACCAAATCCAACTTTCGACGCTTTGGAAGGTGAAGACCCTCCGATCAGTTCCCCGATAAATGCACCGATAAATGGTCCCAGCACCAGTCCAAATGCCGGAATGACAAATGGGCCAATGATAACACCAATGGTACTCAGCGTTGTTGATAACTTGGAGCCACCGAACTTCTTCACGCCCCATGCACTGACGACATAATCAGCCACAAACAACACAACAACAATCAGAATCTGAATGATCCAGAACCACACACCAAACGGATCAAAGCTGAAGAACCAGCCGTAGACCAGAAACGCGAAGAAAATCGCTACAGCACCAGGCAGTATGGGATATACCGTTCCAGCCATCCCCACTGCAAACAGCAGCACAATTAAAATCCAGGCAACGGTTGCGAGCAAAGGTTACTCCCCCTTCAAAATATGTTCACGGATCACTTCGACGATGCCGTCTTCATTGTTACTCGCTACGATCAGATCAGCCGCTTCCTTCACCTGCTCCTGCGCATTACCCATCGCTACACCAAGACCCACGGCCTCAATGACAGCCAGATCATTCAAACTGTCTCCGACAGCAACAACTTCGGACATCTCGATGCCCAGCAGCTTGCAGACTTCGGCTACACCACTGGCTTTGGATACGCCGGCAGGGTTGATCTCAATATTAACGGGTGAGGAGTTGGTCATTTGCAGACCGCCCATTTGTTGCAGTTCCATCATGATCTGGTGACGCACTTCATCCACTTCCGTATTGAAGCCGAATTTCAACCATTCCAGACCTTCAATGTTGTCCGTCCAGCGGTCACGATTGAAGAGTTCTTCCACGGAGTATGCCCAGTACCAGCTGTTATATTTCTCACCAATCTCCTGCATTTTGCGAATCAATGCCGGGTCCATCAGATGACGCATATGCAGGTCATGCGGGGCTTTCCAGACCTCACTACCATTAACAGTAACCATCGGTGTCTCCAGTCCAAGCTGGACTGCATAAGGCATCGCGTGGAATACGGCTCTTCCTGTGGAAAGGCACACATGTACACCCCGACGAATGGCAATTTGAATCCACTTGGCCGTCTCCTGTGTAATTTCATGATTATCGTTAAGCAATGTTCCATCCATATCCAATGCAAGCAATTTGTATTTCAGTTCATTCATACAGTAGTTCCTCCTAGATTGTCTCTCTATTTCTCCCTAATTTTAAACATTCTCTCACAACAAGATCGCCCGGCACCCGTAACAACGGACGCTCCGGACGTCACAGCTAACGACATTTTACCACAGATCATCTGTATGCAACAAAATAACCCGCTCAGGATTACACTTCGAAGTTATCACATTTTATGTAATGTATAATTTCCTAAATAAAAAAACGATCCACCCCCTACAGGATGAACCGTTTTTAGCTTAACCTTTTTCACTCTACCTGTTTTCCCAGCCTAACCCGTAGCCAAGATTTAATCCATTATCCCCTGTCCGCTCCTCTGTCTGGCTTGGATACTGCAAACAAGGATTGGGACATCAAATTCATGGTTTGTTTATATACGGTATGGGCTGCCTTTACATCACCAAGGAACCCGCCTATATGCAGGTGGATTACACCGTGCAGCGATGCCCATATAGTACTGACAAGAGTTTCGGTCTCTTCCTGGTCCGAAATCTGTCCTTGCTGCTGGGCAGTGCTAATTAGAATCAGCAAGCGGTGTATGGCAGTCATCGTTCCCTGCATACTCTCTGCATCCGGCTTGAACTCGGCAAAAGCCCCTCCGAACATCAGCTTATAGTAGCTGGTATAATCCTGCGCAAACTGCCAGAAGGCTTCCCCCAAATCCAGTAAATGCTGCAAGAAGTCAGAGGACGGCGGCACTTCATCCAAACACTTGGCGAGCAATTTGCAGCCCTCCAGATACAACTGCTGGGCCAGACCCTCTTTATTAACAAACAAACTGTAAATGATCTTAGTGGAGCAGCCCATCTTTTGCGATACTCTGCGTACAGTAACAGCCTCAGGCCCTTCTTCCTGCAAAATGGCTGCAGCCGCATCAACCACAAGCTTACGGAGATTTTCCGTGTTTTGCAGGCGAGCTTGCTGATATGTTTTTAATTCCCTCCCCTTAGATGGTGAGGGCTTGTCTTCGTTACTGATAAGGATCACCTTCATTTAGTTATCACGTTTCTGACCGGAAACAAAGTTTCCGACTTCTAACAGGCATTCTAACCATTTGCAGAAAAGTTGTCAATGAAGTCATCATGATAAAAAAATAATTTGACACAACAGTTTCTTTTTGGTTACTATGATTCTCATAAGAAACAGTGTTACCAAAAATGGTCTCATGCTCATTTTTAAATTTTCATTTTTTTTTGGAGTTAAGGTAACACTGTTTCTTTAAAAAAACAACGTATTATTTAATGCTCTTTGGGTGGAAGAATCGTAACCGTGGCGTGCAATTGCTATTTCTGTGCCAGGCTGGACGAAGATAACTCTCTCAACGTGAGTGGTACAGGGGGAGAACGCCTCTGTCGGTGCGAAGGACACGCCGGAACATGTAGTGGCATCTAACTGCACGCTATGACAAAGGACAACAGAAACACTATTAGGAGGATTAATATGTCAACAGAACAAAAACAACGCAAACGATCCACTGGTCAACAAATTCGTAGATGGAGCCTGACCCTGCTAGGGGTAATTGTGCTGGGAATCGTTGTATTCCTGCTAATGCCCGCCCCGGTAGAACCCGCTGTTTGGTCTGCACCTGCTGCTCCTTCTTTTGAGAAGGAGGGTCCCTGGAAAGAGAACAACAAACTTAGCTCAGCTGAATTGGTTACAGACCGCACGAAGTTCCCGGAATTTATCACTTTTGATAAAGAAGGGCGACTGTATGCGGGTGACTCTGACGGCAAAATCTACAGAGTAACCTTTGACGCCGAGGACAAGGCACAGCCAGCAGAGGTATTCGCTGATACCCATGGAACACCTAACGGCCTGAAATTTGATGCTGCCGGAAATTTGATTGTCGCGGATATTCAGAAAGGGCTCCTGTCCATTGACCCGAACGGAAACATCGAAGTACTAACCACTGAAGTAGATGGGGGGCCGATCTACCTGGCGAACGAACTGGACATCGCGCAAGACGGATCGATTTATTTCTCCGATACCTCTAACTATGGCAAAGTCATGTTCAAAGAAATTGCCGAGAATAAACCGCATGGACGATTGTTGAAATATGATCCACTGACCAAGCAGACGACCGTTCTGCTTAAGGATTTATATTTTGCCAATGGGGTCGTACTGTCTGCCGAAGAAGACTTCGTGCTAGTCGCAGAATCGTATCATTATCAGTTGACCCGGTACTGGTTAAAGGGCCCCAAACAAGGCACCTCTGATATTTTTGCGGAGAATCTGGCTGGGTTTCCGGACAACATCACCCGTGACGCACAGGGACACTTCTGGATAGGGGTATTTACAACCCGTCTGTCTTTTGCCGATTACATGCATAGTCACCCTTGGTTAGCAGCGACGATGTCCAAAGTTCCACAGTCCTTGTTAAATGGAGCCAGTGCCCCAGTGAAACACGGACTTGTTGCAGAATATGGACCAGAAGGAGAGCTTATTAGTAGTTGGCATGATCCGGAAGGAACATTGTATGGCATCACCACGGCCGTAAGCCAAGGGAAGTATTTATATCTCGGAACCGCACCGGGAGGAAGCCAAGGGGTTCATCGGGTGCCTTTGAAACCGTAAGGATTGTTATATTCTTCTACCTCATTGCCACCTTTAGGCATCCTCATAACAGCTCACTCCAGCAGCAGGGGCTGCTATTGAATTTTTCTTCGTTCACAGTCCAATCAAAAAAACCGCCTGCAAAGCAGGCGGCTAACAATCTCTATCAATTAACGTGCCGCGAATTTGCGACGAGCGTAACGGAATACAATGCCATGTTTCGGTGACAGCAGCAGTGCAAGAACAAATAAAATTCCAGCAACAGCTACCATGCAGCCCGCAATGGAAGCATCCAGGGCGTATGCCATGATGTAACCTCCAACCGAGGATGCTGCTCCGATTAGGACGGCATACAGAATCATTTTGCCCAGACGATCTGTGAGCAGGTAAGCCGTTGCCGCAGGTACAATCAGCATGCCCACAACGAGAATCGAACCAACACTTTCAAATGAAGCTACGGACGTCATCGAAACGAGTCCCATGAGCAGATAGTGGAACAGCACTACTGGAATGCCGCAGGCCGCAGCCAGCGCCGGATCAAAGGCACATAGCTTAAACTGTTTGTAGAACAGCCCAATGACGACAAGGATGACTAGCAAAGTAATACCCAGCATCCAGACCGCCCTCGGCCCGACATCCGTACCTCCAAGGGTTAGTGTATCCCACTGTACATAAGCGATCTCACCAAACAAGACACAGTCCAGATCCAGATCAATATGCTGGGCGTTCAGACTAATCAGAATAACACCTACTGCGAAGAGTGCTGTGAACACAATTCCGATCGAAGCATCAGACGACAGTCCACCCGCCTGCAAACTCTGTATGAAGAACACCGTCAGTAGTCCAAACACCGTTGCACCAAGTAGCATCCACAATGAATCTCTCGAACCGCTCCACAGGAAAGCAATCGCAATACCGGGGAGAACCGCATGGCTGATAGCATCACCGACCAGAGCCATTCGCCGCAGAATCAGAAAACAACCGAGAATGGCGCAGGCGGAAGATACCAATACGGCCGTTAAGATAATCCAAAACGTTGCCATTACATCTCCCCCCGTTCCTGCTGATTTCGCTGTGTGGCGAGAGTCTGAAGTGTAGCTCGCTCTTCACGCATATATGCCGACTTTGCCTGAATACTACGCAACCGTCGAGCTAATAATCCACGACGCGGAGCCAGTAAGGCTGACCCGGCAAACATCACCGTAGCCGCAAGAACGGTTACAGGTCCTGTCGGCAGATTAGGTACAAGCGTACTGAAGATAGTCCCTGTTGCACCACTCAATGCACCAAATATGCCAGCCAATACCACCATCAGTGCGAGTGAGTCGGTCCAGCAACGTGCCGCTGCTGCTGGGGTTACCAGCAAGGCCGCAACAAGCACGACACCAACGGCTTGTATTCCGGCCACCACCGCGATTACCGTTAAGAGCAGGATGAGCTGCTCCAACATGGCAACTGGCAGTCCCATACCTCTTGCAAAGCCTGGGTCAAAACTCACCAGTTTAAATTCCTTGAACCAGGCAAGACAGGCAATCAGTAATACGAGACATACGCCACCCATGACATACACATCCGTCATGACCATGGATGCCGCCTGCCCAAACAAATATTTATCGAGTCCACTTTGACTTCCGCTCGCCCCATGCTGGATGCGCGTCAGCATCACTACACCAACCCCGAAAAAGACGGTCAGCACAATTCCCATCGCCGCATCCTGCTTGATTCGGGAGTAGCGCGTAATCCACGAGATTCCGAAGGTAGCAACAATGCCAGCCACCAGAGCACCGAACAGGAATAATCCGACCGACTTCGTTTCCGTCAACATAAATGCAATACAGATCCCGGGCAGAGCAGCATGAGCAAGGGTGTCCCCCATCAGGCTCTGTTTACGAAGAAAGGTGAAGGAGCCAATAATCCCGCTACTGAATCCTAACAACAGACAGCCAAGCAATATCCAACGTGTATTGGGGTCAGATAAGATGGCAACGATCCAGTTCCACATGCACTACACCTGGCCTTTCTCCGTCCGGCTTCCGATCATCGCAATCCGGCCTCCGTACGTCTCTTGCAGTGTATCCGGTACAAATACTTCACTTGTCGGTCCACCTGCCACCAGTCGTCCATTGAGTAGCAGCACATGGTCGAAGTATTCCTCGACTGTCGCCAGATCATGGTGAACGACCAGTACCGTCTTGCCTTGTTTCTTCAACTGTTCCAAAAGCGAAATGATCGCTTTCTCTGTGGTGGCATCCACACCTGCAAACGGCTCATCCATGAAATACAGATCTGCGTCTTGCACGAGTGCCCGCGCCAGAAAGACACGTTGCTGCTGTCCACCGGACAGCTGACTGATCTGGCGGTACATGTAATCACCCATGCCGACTTGCTCCAGGCAGTGTGCCGCCAGGTCTCGCTCCTTTTTCCCCGGACGACGGAACCAGCCTAGATGACCATACCGTCCCATCATCACTACATCGAGTGCATGCGTTGGAAAATCCCAGTCCACCGATTCCCGTTGGGGCACATAACCGATGCGGCGACGTTGTTCCCTGTACGATTGTCCGAAGATCCGTACCTCTCCATGCATCTTCGGTACTAGTCCCAGAACGGCTTTGATCAGGGTCGATTTCCCTGCACCATTCGGTCCGAGTATTCCGATGAGTTGTCCTTCAGGGATGTCGAAGGATACGCTGCTAAGCACCGGCTTTTTGTGATACGCAACAGCCAGATCCCTCACACTAAGAGGAGCCGATGTTGGCTGCGTTCCCTGCAAGTGACTGTTGTTCAGTTTCGTAGGAGTTTGTTCCAATAAAGTTGTATCTTCCATAATCCTGTAACTCCTCTCTTCATGTGATTCATTATTTCAGGGCTTCTACAATCGTCTCAACATTATGGCGAATCATACCGATGTATGTGCCTTCTTCCGTTCCCTCAGCCCCCATGGCATCCGAGAACAGTTCTCCACCAATGCTGACTGTATGTCCTTTTTGAGCTGCTCCGGCAATGATGGCTTCCATCGCTTTTGCAGGTACACTCGATTCAACAAATACTGCTTTGATATGGTTATCTACGAGATAATCCCGCAGTTCGCTAACATCTTTTGCTCCGTATTCGGCTGCAGTACTGATGCCCTGAAGCCCCATCACTTTCATGCCATAAGCCTGACCGAAATATCCAAATGCATCATGCGCCGTAACCAATACCCGGCTTGCTTCCGGAATCTCCAGAATCTTCTCACGCACCTCTGCATCCAGTGCTTCGAGCTTCGCCAGATACGCCTCTGCCTGAGCCTTGTACTCTTCTGCATGGTCCGGGTCCGCCTCCACGAGCGTATCGCGTACGGCTTCTGCCGCATGCATCCAGTGGCTGACGTTAAACCAGACGTGTGGATCATATTCGGTGCCGCCTGTATCTTTGCCTGAGTGTAACTCCTCGACTGGAATAGTCTCTGTAACAGCAGTAACCAGCTTGCTTGAGGACATTTTCTCCAAAATGTCTGTCATTTTGCCTTCAAGATGCAGTCCATTATAGAAAATGACTTTTGCTTGTTCCAGCTTGCGAATATCACCTTGGGATGCCTTGTACAAGTGGGGATCAACGCCCGGGCCCATTAGCCCGGTAACATCAACATATGCCCCGCCTACCTCACGTGCTACGTCAGCGATCATTCCTGTTGTAGCGGTTACTTGTAGCTTGCCATCACTGCTTGTCTCTGCATCACTGGAGCATGCCGTAAGTACAACAATCAGAACCAGAGCGGCTAGCGTAATGAACCCCCTCTGAATACTCCTCATTTTCACCATTAACAATTCAACCGTCCCCTTTCCCTCTCCTAAAATACTTGTCTACATCTAATTTTGTTGTACAAGGTATTAAGTTTTAATCAAGACTAATAATGTTTCCCTTGTGCAAATTTTATCCGAAGCCAAAAAAAAAGGCAAGGGATTATTTCCCCTGCCTGTCCAAATTCATATATTGTTCACTTCATTAACCTGTTAGATATGATGGTAAAAGGGCTACATCTGCCGCGTTTCTTTTGCATTACTCTTTGTCTTTCCCTTCGTCTTTCTTACCTTTCGGCGTTCCATCGAGACCATACACTTCATCGTATGCATCGAAAATTTTTCGTGCTATTGGTGAAGCACTGACTGATCCGAATCCACCTTCCGGTACAACAACAGCTACAGCAAGCTTCGGATTATCTCGTGGTGCAAAGGCAATAAACACACCATTCTCTTTTTTGTTCGGTCCGGTCCCCTGCTCTGATGTTCCTGTTTTCCGTGCATAATCGTATGGGAAACCGTCAAATGAACTTACTTTGGTAACCATTCCTTTGTGCACTTCATTCCAGTGCGCCTCGGCAAAATCAACTTCATTAAGCACCTTAGGTTTGATCTCTTTCACCACATTGCCGTCCGCGTCACGGATTTCCTTCACCAGATGCGGTTCCATTCGTTTGCCCTTATTGGCAAGCATGGTCGTATATTGGGCGAGTTGCATCGTGGTGTACTTGGCTTGCTGTCCAAAGGAGGCAAATGCCAAACGTGTTAGAGCTGATTCATGATCTTCTTTGTATTCCAGCCGACCCAAGAACTCGTTAGGTAAATCTACTCCCGTCGAGACACCCAAGCCAAATTCTTGCATGTGTTTGTGCCAGACATCGATGCCTTTCTCTGAGCCATAATTACGTAACAAACGTTTACCCACCATATCAATCATGAAGGCATTGGAGGATTTCTCAATCGCTCTTCTCGCCGTAATAGAACCATTATAAGCAGAATGCGAGTTCTTCACTTGTCGCCCGTCTTTCCCCAAAACCGCATATCCCTGATCGTGATAGGTCTCTCCTGCTGTAAATAATCCCTCTTTTAATCCAATAAGCACACTTAGCGGCTTGATTACTGATCCAAGAAGTACAACGGATTCCGCCCGACTAGGCTTGTCATCATTCGGTGGGAACGACTCGGTGGTTCCATTCCGGAACACATATTTGATTTTGTCATAATCCCAATCGTTCGGATCATAATCCGGCATACTCGCCATAGCCACCACATTCCCCGTATCCACTTCCATGGCTACTGCGTATCCGGTAATTGCCTTAGGGAGTCTTCGTAATTCGTCCGTTATTGCTTCTTGTGTGGCCATCTGAATTTCCTTGTTAATGGTGGAAACCAGACTGTAGCCTTTCTCTGGCGGAGTCTGTTTCATCGTGCCCTCTGGCAAATTACGTGAATTAATATCAATGGACTGGTAACCGCTACGTCCACGAAGCTCTTCCTGATATTGTAATTCCAGACCATCGACCCCCACTTTTTCTTGCTGGGTATAGCGCAGTCCAGGATCACGTTCTGTTGCCTCCGCCTTGCTTATTTCTATATATTTATCCAAGTTTTCCTGTTGACCTTTGAACTCTCTTGTATATCCAATCACCTGGACGGCAACTCCATCCGGATCATATTTTCGAATGTTTTCTTCCAGTACCATGGCACCTGGATACTCCGCCTTCTTCTCCATAAAATAAGCAATTTCTTTCGTGTTTAGATCCGACTTCACTAGGCGAGGGGTATACCCATGTGCCTTCTGAGATTTTAGATCCAATCGTTTGATGATCTCTTCCGCATCCGGCTGCTCTTTGTCCCCTGGATTAAACTGCTTAAACACAGCCGCCAGATCATGAGCCAGTTCCTCTGCTTCCTGTCTACGTTCATCATTCCGATAATCCTCATATAACAGCACATAGAGGGACTGTACAGGTTCGGAATAAGCGAGCGCGACTTCCCCTGTCGCATCATAGATGGGACCACGAACAGGTGCGAGTGGAATGTCTTTGGTATTACGACTCGTTTCCATATACGTCAGTTCAGGACCCTCGACAAATTGCACAAAGGCTAATCTGAAAATAAGGATACTGAATATGACAAATGCCGCGAAAAAAAACAGATTCAGCCTTGCGGTGGAAGGCTTGTTGACGGGTGTATCTTCCTCAGTCATGGGTTTCTTCCTCAATCGGTTAAACATGTTTTAAGCCTCTCCCGTTCCTCTATAAAAATAAAATATTTAATCCGTCTTGTGAACGCGTTCAATCCTATATTTAATCCTTTCTCATACAAGTCTACCAAAGGTTAGCTGTCACGTCTTTCAATATTTGGTTACATTTTCGTAAACAGAACCGTTACACTACCTAATCTACCGATTTTAATGTAAACACTGACATATCAACGTTATCCCGTTCCCCAGATCGCGTTTACCCTTCCTTTATATAAACGTGGTACAGCTCATATGGTTACATATTAATGCAACTAATTAGTTCACTCTTACGATCCATTCTCCACGTAAAAACAAAAAAGAGGACCCACGAAGGGTCCCCTCTATAACCAATGCCTCACATTACTGTGTGCCTGATTCCGAATCTGAATCTTTATTTTTGTCCTTTTTCGGTACACCGTCGAGACCGAATTCCTCGTCATAGGCATCGAAGATCGCACGTGCAACCGGAGCCGCACTGCTCGATCCAAAGCCCCCTTCGGGGATAACCACAGCGACAGCAAGCTTTGGATTATTACGTGGTGCATAGGCGATAAATACACCGTTATCCACCAGTTTACCGCCTACTACCTGTGTCGATGTTCCTGTTTTTCTAGCAAAGTCATAAGGGAATCCGCTAAATGCAGATACCTCGGTTGCCATGCCTCGTTGTACTTCATTCCAGTAGGCATCGTTAAACTCCACCGTGCTGAGTACCTTCGGTTTTACTTTCTCGACCACGTTGCCTTCAGAATCCCGGAACTCTCTAACCAGTTGTGGCTCCATCCGCTTTCCTTTGTTCGCCAGCATTGTCGTGTACTGTGCTAACTGCATGGTTGTGTATTTTCCCTGCTGTCCAAAGGAACCATACACGAGACGAGTCAGCGAGCTTTCCGTGTCGTTCATGTAATCCCGTATGCCCAGGAATTCATTCGGCAGATCAACCCCTGTAGATACCCCAAGGCCGAACTGCTTCATGTATTCATCCCATTTGTCAATTCCGGTCGCACCGTATTTTGAGTACATCTTCTTCCCAATCTCATCAATCATGAATACGTTCGAGGAATGACGAATCGCATCACGAGGATACATTGCACCATACACATGCCCTGATGAGTTCTGCACTCTGCGATTGTCCCCACCAAAGGTCGTTGAACCTCTATCCGAATAAACCGTATTGGTAGTGAAGAAACCTTCTTTCAAACCGATTAAGACACTAAGCGGTTTGATGGTGGAACCGAGTAGCACGATCGATTCAGCTCGCTTTTTAGAGTCATCCGGAGGGAATGAACGAATCGTACCATTTTGATACACATATTTGATATCATCATACTGATCATTTGTGATACTGCCTGTTCTCCAGATGTTGGTATCATAATCTGGCATACTGGCAGCAGATACGATTTTCCCCGTATCCACTTCCATCGCAACTGCAAATCCGGTCTTGGCATTCGGATGTAATCGACCGGAAACCTGATTCCGATGAAGCCAACTCAACTGATCCAGAATGGCCTGTTCTGTTTTCACCTGAACGTTCTTGTTAATGCTGGAAATCAGGTCGTACCCTTTCTGCGGCGGGGTAGAACCAGCTACACCTTCAGGCAAGTTACGCAAATCAACATCAACGGATGTATATCCGCTTTTGCCGCGGAGAGCATCCTGATATTGCAGTTCCAGTCCATCAAAGCCTACAAATTCATTTTCCGTATACACCAGGCCCGGATCCGTTTGCGTTTTATTGGCCTCGTCCACCTCTTTGTATTTGTTCAAGGACTTCGAACTTCTGAACTTCTTCAGATAACCGATGGTCTGAACCGCTACCGTATCCGGATCGTAGAATCGCACACTCTCCTCGACGATCTGAATACCTTTGAACTCGTCCTTGTGCTGTAGGAAATAAGCAACTTCTTCCTCGGACAGATCACTCTTGATCAGACGTGGCATAAAACCGTTCGCTTTGCGGGAGTTCAAGTCCATCTCTTCAATAATTTTCTCCACCGTAAGTGGCTCTGAGTCCTTCAGCTTGTACTGTTCAAACACATCATGCAACCGGGTTGCAATATCCTGCACTTCCCCTATGTTAGGACTTGGTTTCCCATCAACATCCCCATAGTTTTTATAAAGCGTCAGGTAGAGAGACTGAATGGGCTTGGAGTAAGCCAACTTCACCTCACCTGTGGAATCATAGATCGTGCCTCTCACAGGAGGAAGTGGTACATCCTTGGTAATGTTACTTGCTTCTTCCTGACTAAGCTCAGGCCCTTCGACAAATTGTAAAAAGGCCAAGCGTACAATAATAACGCTAAAAATAACAAAGGAAGCGAAGAAAAATACGTTCATTCGGTAACTGAAGCGCCGTTTGTCCGTAAGTTCATCCTTCTCATTGGAATGTTTTTTCATCCATCCTACCTCTTTCATGACTTGATGCATACCGCTCAAACTGATTCTTCGCGGCATGATAACCTGGCAACGTCGTCATATTCCGGACCAGTGTCCGTTGTAATGTTAAGCTGACTGATCCTTTAGATGGGTGTCGGCAAAATTCGGAGGATTAAACCAGTCTCCACTGATCGCCCATGTCGGGTCAAGCGGAACCCAGCTCTCGGAACCACTCAAATACACCTCATTCCACGCATGCGGACCGTACCCTCCCTGGCCGTTATAACCAAGTCCTGTAACAACTTTGACTTCAAGTCCTTGTGAACGGGCCATCACGGCATAGAGACGGGCATAATCAATACATACGCCTTTGCGTGTATCAAATGTATTCTGTGGATTTTGTTCATGCCATATGCCCTTTTGCTCATAGTCATCCACTTTACCATAGTCATACTGAATACGTGAACCTACCCAGTCGTATAGCGCTCTTGCTTTGGCTTCATCTGTCGATTGGCCTTTGACAATCTCACTCGCTGCTGATTCAATGTCCGTCGGAATATTGTGGTCGATGACTTCATATTTGCGTTGCAGGATGCCGCCCAGTTCCTTCTGCACAGCCTGCGTAAAGACGGGTAGCTTGTCCTTGATAAACGTGCCAGACAACGGTTCGATAACCGATTTGGCCCCTTGCATATAGATCGGGGACGCTTCCACATATCGGCTGAACATGCTTCCAGGGTAAAGACTGACAATCATGAACAAAACTGCGATGACAATCATTCCGCGGACGGAGCCTATGATCGTGCCAATGAATGCACCCGTCAAGCGACTAAACATACCTTTAGGCGCACTTTCCTCGGCTGACCTCTGCCTGCTGCTAAAAATAAATGAAGAGAGAAACCCGAGAATCAGTCGGATGAGTCCATAGCTAAGTACAAATAATACAGCGAACCGCATCAGCGGAAAATCTGCAATCGCCGTAACCAACGTATAATACATCTGTTCCCACCGGTTCAACTCACGGTTAGGCATGGCTGAAGCATACTCAGACAGCCACTGCTGTACATATGGCGCAAGCCACAACGTTAAACCGATCGACAACAGAATACCAATGACCGCCATAATGCCATCCATCAGGAACCCAAAGAGTCTGCCTGCTGAACGCGAAGCCCCTCTGGACCAACCCTGCAATAATGAAGCAGCCACAATCAGCAACAGCATAATCGTGATGCCATTCAATTCCTTCAGGCTGTCCAGCCAATTCTGCAGCACGTACCGATTCCCCCTTTACTACGATGCTGGTGCTGTTTTGTTCTCCTGTGCCTGTTCGACAAACGTACGTATAGTTTCATTGTCGAGTTTCCATTCGCCAAGTGAAATTCCGCGGAAGGTCACATCAACTTTATCCGATTGAGTTCTGCCCTTAATCTCCACATTGGGACTTGTGATGGTGAACGCTCCATCCTGTCCTTTGACGTATTTCGCTTTGGAAGCCTCCTTAAGCATCATGCTGGTTGCTTCCTTCTTCAATGTGTCCATCGTGCTGGATTGTACGTCTGTCACTGTCTGTTTGATCTGATCAATGGAGATGCCGCTGTATATCAGTAGAGCCGCAATAATGATGATGGCAATCGCCCATTTCAATACGGTTTTGACCACATTCAGAACAAAGAACAATATGATCAATGCAACCACGATCACCAGCCAGTTCTGCATCACAAACTCTTTGATTACTTCTATGTTCATGACTACACCTTCCGTATTAGAATTCATTCGTAACACTCCCGAATATTATACATGATTTCCGAAGCTGCTGTCAGCTAAGCCCTCTCCCTTAAAAATAAACGGTCTAAGTTCGTCCCGCCGGGCGTACAAGTAGTACCATGAGGTTCTGCCGGGAGAACGGGGAACACGTTCAAGACCTGTAGTTTGAACATGCATCGCTTAACAAGGAGGGGCTTATGTGAAAACGGCCATCTGGCTATACCTGTTTTTGTTCCTTGCCGTATTTGATTTGCACGCCCAGTATCCGATTCTGACCCCTTTTGCCATCTCGCTGGGAGCCGCCCCTACTTTCATTGGCTGGATGATGGGCATCTATTCCTTAACACATCTTCCTGGCAATCTGATTGCTGGAACACAAATCGATAAACATGGGAGTCGCCGCTACATTGTATTCAGTCTGCTCGGTGCAGGATTCATCCTGCTCCTGCAAGCTTATGTCCAGACACCATGGCAACTGCTGGCGCTGCGTTCCATCAGCGGTTTTGTACTGGCCTTCCTGTCTCCTGCATGTCTCGCTCTGCTTGCACAGTTATCCAGCGATCCGGTGAAACAGGGGAAGTATATGTCGGGTCACGGGGTAGTGCATACCCTCGCGTCTGTCGTATCACCAGCAGCCGGTGCGATCATTGTGGGTTCCATGGGATTTTCTGCTACATTCTCAGGATTGGGCTATCTGCTTATTCTCACAGGTGTCATTGCTTTCATGACCATGCCTCGTGGTATCGTCAAACAGCATGAGAAAGTAACGGTACCTGCTAAACCTGACGCTTCACCAGCAGATGCCACAAGCGCATTCCTGCCGGTGTCCTGGCGATACTTCGCCTTGCCTCTGGTGATTGCCTGTGCCCAAGGGATTCTCTTCTTCGAATTACCCCTGCGGGGCGGAGGACAATCGTCCATCATGTCTACCGGACTGCTGTTCTCTATAATAAGTATTGGGGCACTCTTCACACTCAGCATGTTATTCCTCAACCGGTATTCCCCCAAGCTGCGTCTGGTTGCGGGCGTGCTGTTAATGTCCTTGTGTTTTTTTGTGATGGCAGCCATTCCGCAAGTTCCGTTGTCTACTGTATTATTTGTACTTGGGATGTCCAAAGGCATCATCTTTCCAGCTATGGCAACCCTATTTATCCGTCTGAGCGGAGGAAGCAAGTTGGGCCGCATTTTCTCGCTGCAATCCATAGCCACCTCCATCGGCTCTTTCATCGGCCCCATCACAGCCGGGCAACTTCGTGTCGGGTTATCACCCTATTTCATCGCGTTTCTTTTGTTAATGATTGGTATGCTACTGCTTCCATACTATACATCCAGACGCGAAGCTTCTCTGTCCGATTCAAAAAGTATATTGAATTAGGCCTGTATCAAGCTTTTTCTTCCCTACCGTTATGACAGTAATTAGGTCTGTATTTTCATTAGCTTTGCATCATTCCCCCATTTACAGCTAAACTATATAAAATGGACTAACGTTTTACACTCGAACGGAGCGGCCTAGGGATCATCAGCGCCGTCTTTAAGATTTCATCTTTTTCTTGAATACCATCATTAGGTATGGACGATCATTGGAAGTAGTGAAGGGTACGGAATCGATTTTGAAGAAGCGTTAGCGTTCGCCTTTGTCTCCATATTTCAACCTATAAAAAATAAAATCAATCAGAAATTTGGAGACAACAGCGATCGAAGGAACGATCCGTAACCGTAACGGTCACTACTGATCAGAATTAATTCCTGATGTATGTGAAAAAGAATTTAGAAATCAGAGGTGCTCCTGTCCGCGTGGTGAACAGTGTAAAGAAAGGAGTCCATTTTATATAATCAGTCGATTTTCGCTGCAACATTTCCCGGGGAATGTCGACATAAGCTCTCGAACAAGAGGTGAATATCATGCCTATTCATGTCATTGTGGAAGGTAAGAATGACCGAAGCAAACTGAAACGTCTGGTTGGACCCGAAATCAACATTCTATGTACGTTTGGAACACTTAATCCCCTTAAGTTGGAGACCCTGCGCAAGCAAGTCGGTTACGACGAAGTCTTTTTATTTATGGATAATGACAGTTCCGGCAAAAAAATTAGAGGTGTACTTCGGGATGCTTTCCCGGATGCAGTACAGATGTATACACGACGAGGATATGCGGGTGTGGAAGGAACACCTGATGAGTATATCATTGCCCAGCTGGAGAAAGCCGGGTTAGAGACATACATCCAATACCCTGAACATCCTTCCTATTAAAATGAAATACCAAAAGGCTGCCTTTGGGTTGGTATCCAACCAGAAGGCAGCCTTTACAATATGAGTATCATGTTATTCGTTGATCAGATTGCGAATATCCTCGGCAATGACAGCTGGCACAACGTCCTCTGTATTAAATGCGTTATATACCTTGCGCAGCTGGTTGTTCTCATCCACCAGACCAATCATGTTCATATGGGCAAAATCATCCTTACTCTCCCCATCGATCAGGATCTGGAATGATTCCCTGGCCAACTGTTTGGTTTTGTCCATATCCCCTCGCAAGAAGTACCATCCGGAATAATCCGCGTGGAAACGGTCCGCAAACGTCTTAATCTTCTCTCTTGTATCGACTTTCGGGTCGAATGAAATAGATACAAATGAGACATCTTTACCAAAGGTATCGTCCTCTTTCAACAGATCCTGCACCTGAGATAACGTAAAGGTCGTAATAGGGCAGACATCCGGACAACTGGTGAAATAAAAGTAGAACAAGCGGACTTTCCCTTGAGTATCCTCCAGCGATACTGTACTGCCATCTACATTTTCCATAGAAAAGGATTGGATTTCACGAATCTCGGGTAATTTTTCCTTACTGGCAAATACGGTGCCCCACATCAGATACACAGCCATAATCATTGCGAGCCCGAGCAGCATCCATGTCCATTTGTACTTTTTCAGCATCTTCCTCGTCCCTTCTGCATCTTTTCTTATGAATACGCATACATATGTGAATCCAAAATCACGTCCGTTTCGCTTTATCCATCTACTGTGACATATGTATTCAAAGAAACCTACTTTTTATGAGATTCTATATTATTGTAACGGTTTAAAGGAACAATGCCCATAAATTATTTTAGCATTGTATATCATTCGAATAGTATCGTACGTTCTCTGGCGATTTTCTCACTGTATCCGATATAAAGTTTATCATAGGAAATGCCAAAATAGTTTGACAAACTACGTACATTTATTGGGTATGGCACAGGAAATTGTCATAACTTTGAAATTAGGGATGTTTTGCATCCTGACAAACGGATATTATACACTATATATGGGTATCACCTAGATAGAGAAGTAATATGCCTTAGAACGATATACCACACAAAGGAGACGTTTATGGATACCTCTACACATTTTGTCATGGGGATTGGTCTAGCCGGTCTGGCTTATGTCGATCCTGTCGTCGCGGCGAGTCCCATGCTTGCAGCTGCGGTAATGGTTGGCACGATCGCCGGTTCCCAGGCCCCTGACATTGATACTGCGTTACGTCTCAAAAGCAACTCGCTTTACATTCGGAATCATCGGGGCTTGTCACACTCTCTGCCATTTCTCCTGTTATGGGTTTTGCTCATCACCGGCGTCATTGCACTGATATTCCCTGGTGTCCCTATTGGACACGTTGCCACCTGGACCGCTGTGGCCGTAGGCTTTCACGTATTCACCGATCTGTTCAACACCTATGGAACCCAAGCCGCCCGGCCTTTTACGGAACGCTGGATCGCCTGGAACATCATTCATATTTTTGATCCGTTTCTATTCACTACACATGTCATAGCTATCCTGTTATGGGCCTTTGATCTGATCGCCCCTGCACCACTCTTCGTTACGTTGTATAGTTTGACCGGTTTATATTATATATGGCGAACGATTGCTCGTGCACAAGCAGTCAGAAAAGTCAGACGTCTCGACAACAGCCCAGAGCAGGCAAGATACATCGTTATTCCAACGATATCCTGGAACCGCTGGCATGTGGTTAAACGAGTTGAGGACGGCAGTTATGTGATCGGTAAAATGGATGGTTCTAATCTGGTATGGAGTCTGCACGCCTCGTCTTCTACTCATGCGGCCGTTGCTGCTTCACGCAAATCACCGGAAGTCAGTGCCTTCCTCTATTTCACCTCCTATGCGGTGGCAGAGGTTGAAGAACTGCCTGCCGGTTACAAGGTCCGTTGGGCAGATGTACGTTATCGACACCGGAAACAATATCCATTTGTCGCTGTGATTGTGATGGATCGGAATTTTGAAACGATTGATACGTATGTAGGCTGGTTAAGCGATGAGAAAATGGATAAAAAACTTTTATCTGCACGCCCTTGACGAAGTGAGCATGGCAAGGCACAATCAGACATAGGAACTGATACGCGAGAAAGCCCGGAGCGTTTCCGCTCCGGGCTTTCTTTTTATCCTGTTTTGTTGCTGTTGGTTAAAATAAATTATTTGCCAGACCCAGCCAGAGACTGCTCAGCGATTTGTACCAGACGTTTGGTGATATATCCACCCAAAGATCCTGTTTCACGGGAAGTGTAGTTACCATAGTAACCGTCTTGTGGGATAGTTACACCCAGTTCCTGTGCAGCCTCGATTTTCAATTGTTGCAGTGCTGAATTTGCCTGAGGTACCACCAAGTTGTTAGAACGAGATCCTTGAGCCATATTTATAATCTCCCTTCAATCTGTGTCTGTAATGTAATTGCAAGCTTGCAAGATTATTATGGCTCGTAGGCTTCAGGTTATACGGAGTTTTACTAAATTTGTAGATGGAGGTTTTTCCCAATGAGTAAAGGCTTGTCTTTATGGTTCGCATTCTCTTCGATTATCTTGTTAACGGTTTCAGCAATTATGATCTCCTACTCCGGTTGGTTTGCTGCACTACTGTTTGTCTTGTCCATTGCCAACATTGGCTGGGGATTTGTGATTCGCGCCAAAAAAGAACGTCAGGAAGTTCGCTCGGCTGCTTCAGAGCCCACTTCTTGATTAGGTCATTTGATAGTTCAATAATGAACGCACAAATAAAGAGGAGTCCTTCAATAGGGCTCCTCTTTATTTATGTTAACTATTCATTGCATGAAATGAAGATCTTGTTCAGGACTACTGTTTACGTCTCGGAACAAATCCCATACGTTCTTTCACTGCATCCAACGTTTGAGCAGCAACTTCTTCTGCACGGCGGGCTGACGTATCCAGAACATCCGCCAATTCTCCAGACTCACGAATCTCATTATATCGTTGTTGCAGCGGTTCAATTACAGATACAACCACTTCAGCCAGTTCCTTTTTAAACGGACCGTACATCTTGCCTTCATAACGCTCAGCTACTTCCTTAAGCGTCATACCTGCACATTCAGCATAGATACTCATCAGATTGCTGACTTCCGGTTTGTTTGCCGGATCATATACGACTTCACGTCCCGAATCTGTAGTAGCACGACTGATTTTTTTGCGAATAACATCCGGCGGATCCAGCAGGGCAATATAGCTGCCAGCGTTAGGGTTACTTTTGCTCATTTTCGAAGAGGCATCATCAAGTGACATTACCCGTGCACCCACCTGCGGGATATACGGATCTGGAATGGTGAAGTACTCCCCATAACGGTGGTTAAAACGTCCTGCCAGATCACGTGTCAGTTCCAGATGCTGCTTCTGATCTTCACCTACTGGTACAAGGTCAGCATTGTATAACAAAATATCAGCCGCCATTAATGATGGATACACAAACAGTCCGGCACCAACCGAATCTTTACCTGATGATTTATCCTTAAACTGAGTCATGCGTTCAAGCTCACCCATGGAGGTCAGCGTTGTCATCAACCAGCCCAATTCCGCGTGCTGCGGTACATGGGATTGCAGAAATACGTTAGATTTCGAAGGATCAATACCTGCTGCAATAAACAGTGCAGCTACCGCTTCCGACTGTTCACGCAATGCTGCTGGCTCCTGAGCCACGGTGATGGCATGAAGATCAACCACCATGAAATGACATTGATAGTCATGCTGGAGTTTTACAAAATTTTTGATTGCACCAATATAGTTGCCCAATGTGAGCTTACCGCTTGGCTGAATACCTGAAAGTACTGTTTTCATTACACATAACGCCTCCCTGATTGTATATAAAAAACTCCTGCCATTCTCTGCGAACGCAAAAAGGCCCCACATCCGCAAGGGACGTGAGACCGTGGTGCCACCCTTATTCGCTTTTCTTCGATTGCTCCTGACCCTGGATCAAGTCAAGCCGAAGAAATGCCTTCATTGTTCCGTAACGTGGATTATACGGCAGACTCTAGTGGGGCAAGCCCATCTCTGGCTTAACCTGTTCAAACCTACACTCAAGGGTCCATTCGGTAAAGAGCTCACACCGGTTCACATCAACCACCGGCTTTCTGGAGAGGATTCTCTTGGCCTACTTATCCCTGTCATCGATTTCATGTCATTTAATTCTAATAAATGCTTTTAGAGTTCCATCTTAATGCGCACAGGCGTGAATGTCAAAATGAGTTGAACTTTTTTACCCGAGACATCAAAATCTGTTATGATGGAATTGCTTATCCTGTTGCCTACTTCACACGAAATAGCGCAGGAAATCGCTGGCATGTACACAACGACACGCCTGCAGCAGTAGCTTCATCACAACTGCTTGCAGACAGATTTCAAGTGGGAAAAGGAGCATCGATATGAAACAAGTGACCAAAGGCCAATGGAATGGTTACGACACGTATATCCTACATAGCCGTGAATTGGAAATCACCCTGCTGCCGCGTCTTGGAAATAATATTATTTCTATTCGCGATTTAGTGCAGGACAGAGATGTCGTCCGCCGTCCGGATGAAGACGATCTTGCCTTTTATCTGCAGAAGCCGTACCATTTTGGCGTTCCTCTCCTGATTCCACCAGGGCGCATTCATCGTGGACAATTCGAATATGAAGGCGTTCGTTACCAGTTCGATCAGAACACGGCGAATGACAACCATATTCACGGTCTCCACCGTACCCAATCCTGGTGTGTCAGTGACATTGAGGAAGATGAAGACGGCTGTGCAATTACGACTGAATTACTGACTGAAAATGAAGAGCATTGGATGGCCCAATTCCCGATTCCCCTAAAACTTGAGATGACGTTTAGTCTGCAAAACGCTGTATTTAGCCAGCGTCTGCGAGTCACCAATCTGAGCTCAACGCCTGCTCCTTTTGGGATGGGATATCATACATGGTTTTTGTTAGACGGCAAACCTGCCGACTGGACACTGCAACTTCCTGTTTCCGGAATATACGGACAGAATGAAGAACAACTACCGACAGGTGAACTGGAATCCCTGGGTGAATGGTCTGCTCTGAACGAAGGCATCAATTTGCAGGGACGTAACTGGGATACCCTGTTGAAAGCTACCGAAGGTGAACCGGCTACGGCTTACTTACGCAGGCAAGATGGATATACATTGAAATATTCAGCAGATGAAGCATTTTTCAAACATTGGGTTCTCTTTACCAAAGGTGAATCCGATCAGTTTTTATGCATTGAACCGTACACATGGCTACCGGATGCACCTAATTTGGCTTTATCGGATGAACAAACCGGGTTGATTCGCTTGGAACCGGAACAGCCTGTTGAGTTATTTACACGTATTGAGGTTATACCTCCTACAGACTAAGCGAGCTGATCATGCTCTATTTTGCTTTTACGCATATCCCCCTATATTTTGATATCCAAATACAACTTGCCGACCCGCATTGGGTCGGCTTTTTTATGTGTCCTGTGCAATGATAGTTATCCATATTTTCCCTTACGCCATATCATGTATATTTCCGTATTCTCTAACCATACTAACATCACCAACCCATAAGGAGGTGACACATATGTACGGAAGTCAAAACCAAGGTAGCGGTAGCCGCTCCAACAACCTGGTCGTTCCCCAAGCAACAGCAGCATTGCAACAATTGAAAATTGAAGCTGCTCAAGAGCTGGGTGTAACTATTCCACAAGATGGTTACTACGGTAACTATACTTCCCGTGAGACAGGTTCTCTGGGTGGATACATCACTAAACGTCTGGTGCAAATCGCTGAGCAGCAATTATCGGGTCGTTCGTAAGCTCGTAATTATTGCTTGAGCCTAAGCAGAATCCAAAAGTAAAAGCGGCCTTCTTCGGAAGTGCCGCTTTCTCTTGTTCAACTAATTATGAGGTCGACTCCATATCTGAATCCTTGTATGTATTGGTTCTAGGGTAACGAATCATCAGGCTCGCCATATTGTAATTAGACTCCATTGTTGCATCTACCAAAATCATACCTTGTCTTACTGTGAAGTCGTACGATATTTCGCCATGTGTCCAATTGCGTTTGAATTTCAACGTCTCCAGTGCCATTGCCCGGAAAGAAGTTCTCTGGGTTTCGTTTAGTCCTCCTTCCTCCATATCCATCTGCCCATCTCGTCCAGCTATCGGATTATGTCGAATACCGAATTTCCCAATTACGTTGTTTCGTATTTGCACAAAAACTACCCCTGAATCTAACCCTGATAACTCATGGTCAAGTTCTTTGAACACCAGATCCAACTGTCTTGCTAATGAAAGCTCATCAATTTTCATATTAACACTCTCCTTGTATGCTTATAGTCCTATACAGCAAGGACTTACGACTCATTATATGACATCATATGTGCTCATTCAACAAAGAACGGCAAAGTTGGGTATTTCTAACTATGATTTGCACAATTAATTGCCATTCCAATCCCTTAAACTGAGCTTTTTCACTTAATTACGACAAAATCTTCGAGAATCAAAAATGAGGATTCTGTACAAAAAAGGCTGCAATCCTGTGTCTGTTAACACGGAATTGCAGCCTTTTCATATATATTCAACCTATTCTATTCAACCTATTTTTCGGTTGCTGTCATCTGCAGAAACTGCTCAATATCGGCAATAACCAAGTCCGCAGCATTTTGCCAGAATTCCGGTTGTGTCAGGTCCGTACCCAGATGTTTCTGAGCAAGTTCTTCGACCGTCATACGCCCTGTATCCCGCAACAAATCATCGTATTTATCTGCAAATGCTGTACCTTCCTGCTGCGCTCTTGCATAGATTCCCGCACTGAACATATAACCGAACGTGTATGGGAAATTATAGAATGGCACACCTGTCAGATAGAAATGCAGTTTGGATGCCCAGAAATGAGGATGATCTGATGCAAGCACACCGCAGAACGCTTCCTGCTGCGCCTCCACCATTAATTTGGATAATTCATCCGCGTTGACCAGACCTTTTTTGCGTTGTTCATAGAAACGATTCTCAAACAGGAACCGGGCATGGATGTTCATAAAGAAAGCCACACTTCGCTGTATCTTGTCTTCCAGCAAAGCCAGCTTCTCTTGCTCATCTGTTGCCGCCTGCACCAGGGCATCTGCTACAATCAGTTCAGCAAACGTAGACGCTGTCTCAGCCACATTCATCGCATAACGCTGATTCAATGCGGGCAACTCTTCCATGATGTGTTGATGATATCCATGACCAAGTTCATGCGCAAGAGTCGACACATTAGATGGTGTCCCGGAGAAGGTCATGAAAATCCGGGTTGCTTTGCTAAGTGGCAAAGACGTACAGAATCCGCCTGGACGCTTGCCAGGACGGTCTTCTGCTTCGATCCAGCGTTTCTCAAAAGCCATCTCTGCAAACGAGGAAAGTTTAGGACTGAACTTGGCAAACTGTTCAACAATATTGATGGCTGCCTCATCGTAAGTGATTTTGCCACTCGATTTACCTACAGGTGCATCTACGTCGCTCCAGCTGAGCTTGTCTACCCCCAGCAGTTCTGCCTTGCGCTCCAGATATTGAACAAGTGCAGGTTTGGCACCATTAATCACATCCCACATCGTATCCAGTGTCTGACGTGACATCCGGTTGATGGCCAGAGGTTCTTTGAGGATATCATCCCAGCCACGTTTCTCATATAACTTCAGACGGAATCCCGCGAGGTGATTCAGCGTGTCAGCACAGAAATCTTCAACATCGGTCCAAGCTTGCTCCCAGTTTGCGAATACCGTCTCGCGTACATTCCGATCACTATCGCTCAGCTTGTTGGCAGCCTGTCCTGCGGAGAGCATCACCGTTTCCCCATCTTGCTCAAATGGAATGTTCACCTTGCTGACAATCGTGTTGTAGAATTTGCCCCAACCATGGTAACCATCCACACCCAGATCCAGTGCAAGGCCTTCCAGTTCAGGCGACAGCTTCTCACGAGCCAGCGTACGACTCTCGTTTAATACAAATGCCAGCGGCTCAATATCTTCCCGAGCAATCCACGCGTCCCACACCAAATCCGATGTCTGACTGAGTGTATTATCAAACTTCGATTTGTTGCCATTCAGCATCGCTGAAATAGAACTGATGGCGCCCTGAAGCTGCGTTGCCTTTTTGTCCTTCTGGTTTTGCGATGAGAGGCAGGATACAAACGCAGATCCTTCCGATATGCGGATATAACAGCTTTGCAGTAGTTCCAAAATGGGATCAAATGCAGCCGTCTCTTCTAATGAAGTCGGTGCATCTGTTTCGTTCAACAGATGTTGCAGTTTACGTACATCCTCTTCCAGTTCAATCAGATACGCAGCAAATGTCTCGGAGGAAGAACCTCCACTAAAAATGGACTCCAGGTCCCATACGGGGTGTAATGGCGTTTTCATTTAATAAGGCACCTCTCTCTATAAATTGGATGGTTAGGATTGAATTAAAAACTGGTTTTCTGTCAGCCATATCTCTATACTAGAGAAATACTTATAGTAACTTTCAGGAGGTAAACGTATGAAACCTTTACAAGTATCGGCTGATACAGCCGTCAAATTAGCAGAATCCCTGGGCGTACCTTTGGAGCACCTGATGCACATGCCCCAACATATCCTGATGCAGAAGATTGCGGAACTCGCCAAACAAGAAGCCTCCAAACCTTCCGCACCAGAAGGCGAACAAGAATGATTCCGTTTGAGAACAGCTGGCCTTACGATATTGTGATGGGAGACATCTATGTACAGCAATGTCCCTACTGTCATGCAAGCAACGTGCTGCTCCCCCTCAAACCCAAAGAGCTTGTGCTCATTCGCGAAGGCAAAAAGAAATTACTGGTCTTTCCCTGCTGTAATACAAGCATGACTGTGATCGACAACGACAGTGACTATTTGTTATCCAGCCGTCCTGTCCGTAACTAATGTAAGATCAACCTAGAGGGGGCTGCGCTTTGCAGCCTCTTTGTCTGTTTCCAGCATCTCTTCAGGGAGTTCCAACTTACTTGAAATCATCTGCTCACGCAGCACGGCCCACTGTTCCCTTGAAGCACGAATCATGGCCGCATCTGTGATCCGCTTGTCATGAATGACCTTGCTGAACCATTGCACTGCTTCATTAAACCGTCCTACCCTGCGGTTCAATTCCCCGAGCAAATACAACAGTTTGGCTTCATTGCCACCCGTTCCTTCACGTTCGAACACCTTCACATAGGCTTCCAGGCTAAATTCAAGAAAACGATGTTCCTGTGCATGGTCCTCCATATAACGATACAACCAAGCTATATGATGCAACAGACCAGCGACGACACGATCTTTCTCCCGGATAACCTGTGCGCACAGCAAGGCAAGCTTGTACGTTGCCAGCGCCTGTTCCAGTGTTCGTGCTCCGCTATAATCACGTTTAACCCAGCGGTTACCGATCTGTTCCTTAAAAGCCTTGCGCTGAGCATCATTTAGATGCTCCGTTGCGTTCTCCGTCGTGGCAAACCCGCACTGCGGACAGATGCGAACCACATAAAAATCTGGATTCTCCAGCTTGTAGTAAGCACAAAAATCCGAATCCGTCCGGTAGGGCCTTTTCAAACTCGGTCTTACCCGTGAGGTTTCATACTCGGTTTCGCAATAATGGCAGGTCACTTTCACCTTATACAGCGGCTCTAATTCCAATCTATTCCATCCCTCTCCCGTACGCTTGTAATCATATTCGGATCTACGGTGTATTCACAAAATGATGTGCAGGCCCGGATAAACGCTGCAGGATAAACGAATGCAAGGGCTCCTCCACACCAATCTGTGTTAAGGCTTGATCCATACATGCAAGCCAAGCCTCAGCCCGTTCAACCGTCACTTCAAAATGCATATGACGGGCACGCATCATCGGATGTCCAAACGCCTCGGAAAACAGCCCTGGTCCTCCAAAAAACTGAGACAAAAACATATACTGCTTGTCGATGACCGGCTGAATATCTTCCGGGAAAAGCGGAGCCAGCTGCTCATTCTGCTGAACGATCGGATAGAAAGCCTCGACCAGTGCGCGAACACCTTTCTCACCGCCAAGATTGTCATAAATACTTAAACTGGGATTCATTCGTCTGATTCCCCTTTCTGATGTCGAATTTTGCCATATATTACACGTTCCGTGAACATTGTGAAAACAGTAACAATATCCAGGCCACAAAAGCCTTTATCTTCATTCTATCAAAAAAAACCAAAAAGTCCTATATAACATGAAATCATCAGGACATGTAACCTGCCATCTGTATATAGGACCTTATTCTAAATGTAACACAAAAAAAGCGCCAACCGCTTGGGTTGGCGCACTAGACATTTCATTAATAACTCCGCCAGTCCTCTTCCTCGGAGCGTACCAGCGAGGCACGTATCACATATACAAAAGCACAGACCAGGATTCCGGTGACAAGACTCATGATCATCACTCCATCCGAATTGAATTCCACCTTGGAGACAATTAGGTGACGTTCAGGCGTTTTTCTCATTTTAGCACACATCACTCAAAAACACAGCCACTTTTGCAAGCGCTTTCTACGTATAATTTTGTACTGTTTGTCCACTTTTTTTCATATATTGATGGCAATAACATCACAGACTTCCGCAGACCATTCCAAATATAAAGGAGAAGAATTCATGGCTGCTTCACAACGACTCACCCATGTCCTGGTCACAATCGCTCTCCTGATCCTTTGTGTGTTAATGGTCTTGTATCCAGCGGAAACCTGGCATGCAGGTGTACGTGGACTGTCCATCTGGTGGGACGTATTGTTTCCCTCCCTTTTTCCTTTTTTGGTGCTGTCCGAGCTGCTGCTCGGCTTTGGCATTGTTCATTTTCTAGGTACCTTGCTGAATCCACTGATGCGTCCATTGTTTCGTGTTCCCGGAAGCGGTGGTTTTGTATTTGCCGTGAGCTGTGCATCCGGTTATCCTACAGGGGCGAAACTGACCGCTCAGTTATGGGAACAAAAGCTGGTTACCCGGGAAGAAGGAGAACGGCTCGTTGCCTTCACTACATCATCCGATCCGATCTTCATGATTGGAGCGGTATCGGTTGGGTTCTTCCATAATGTCGCCATTGCTCCAGTATTGGTTGCGAGCCATTACGCTGCAGCTTTTCTGGTGGGTATGCTCATGCGTTTTCACGGGGGTACAGCAAAAGGCTCACACCCAGACAGTTCTTCTGGATCTCCATCGGAGGGGATACCTAGAAACAGACTGGTCCGGGCCATCTATGCGATGCATGAAGCAAGAAAAGCTGACGGACGGGCATTTGGTGAATTACTGCGCCAGGCAGTCTCCTCATCCCTTCGCCTTATTATTATCGTAGGAGGGCTGGTTGTATTCTTCTCGGTCATGATGGAGTTGCTTGTCCAGACTGGTTGGCTTGGCGGATTATACGGCATAACCGAGCAATTGTTACGACATAGCGGACTGCCTCCATCCTTATCTCCTAGCTTGGTCGGTGGGCTGTTTGAAGTAACGCTGGGGAACAAAGAGGCTGGGAGTGCCGGGGCATCCATCCCACTCGTCTTTAAAGTAGCAGCAGCAGCCTTTGTTCTCTCCTGGGGCGGATTATCCGTCCATGCACAGATTATGAGTGTTCTTAGCAACACACCCATGAGATATGGTCCATTTCTATTTGCCAGAGCAATCCATGCGCTAATCGCACCTGTGCTGGTCCTGCTGTTGTGGACACCCATGATGGGACGTTCCTCTTCACCCGTTCTCATGGAGCCCGGTTTCATCCCATCGTTATCAACGTATACACCGGACTGGGGACTGATTTTTTTATCCGGAATGATTGTTTTTGTAAGCCTCATCGTGTTGTTGTTATTCCTTGCAATATTAAGTTCCATTCTCAAGCCTAGACGACATGCCAAAAAATAAGTGGACGATTCATCTATATTTAACTGAATATGCGCCCAAACGTTGTGTTCTTCCGCGGAATTGATTATCATCGGTAGTATAATGACCACAAAGGAGCTTTCATCTTGAGATACTATGTTCAAGACCGCGGAGACCAGTTATCGATTGATCTCAGTCAGCAGTTTCATGCGCTGGCGAAGGAAGAAGGGTTCAAGCTGGATGCAGAATCGCCGGAGATTGTTATCTCCATCGGGGGCGATGGTACGATGCTACAGGCATTTCACAATTTCATCGACCGTATTCCGGATATTGCTTTTGTTGGGGTTCATACAGGCCATCTCGGCTTTTACGCCGATTGGAAGAAGGAAGAATTACGGGAGTTAGTCAGGCTGATGAGTGGCAAGGGAGATCCGGAGCGTCTCAAACCACGTATTGTACAATACCCACTCTTGGAGCTTGAGATTCGTAAAAAGTCGGGGAATTCCTCTTACATCGCCCTTAATGAATTTACGTTAAAAGGTGTAGACGGTACCGTCGTGGCCCAAGTCGATATTAACGATGTGACATTTGAGATGTTCCGTGGGGATGGCATCTGTGTATCCACGCCATCAGGCAGCACGGCATACAACAAGGCCCTTGGCGGTGCCATGGTTCATCCAACCATCGAGGCGATTCAGATTGCGGAGATTGCATCGATTAATAACCGGGTCTATCGTACACTTGGTTCACCGGTTATTTTGCCCAAGCATCATCATTGTGATATTTTCTCCCGCAAGGATCAGCGGTTATTGATGACGATTGATCATGTGAATGTGATGGTGGAGGATCTGATCTCCGTCCGTTGTCAGGTATCCAGTCACAAGGTCAGTTTTGCACGTTTCCGCCCTTATCCATTCTGGAACCGGGTTCGCACGGCATTTCTTGATTAAAATAACACACCAAAAAAGCGGTCCTTCTCAGGAACCGCTTTTTGCTTTGGCTTGAGGTTGATCCTTGCTCTTCTGAAGCACAAAGTACGCACAGCCAAAGTTACAATATTCATTGATATAATCCACCATACTGGCAATCGTGGAGTCCTTCGTCGCTTTTGGATGGTTATCACGGTAAAAACCTTTTAACCTCAACTGGCTATAACCCCAGTCCCCGATAATATAATCATAACGCTCCAGCACTTCACTGTAACGATCACGAAAGACCTCTGGATTCCAGCCCTCTTTGTGGTTCTGGACGATTTCATAATTTTTGCCGCCGATCTGTACAATGACCGGTTCTTTGGGCTTTTCCTCAACTGATTCAACAACTGATTCCTGAACCGGCTCCTGGATCTGCTCCTGAAGTTGGTCCTGAATCTGTTCTGTGATTTTTTCTTCTTCCAATCCGGTATCCTCCATCACGCGTGTGTTGCCGCCTGTTCAGCATGTTTGGTAGCCGATTTCACCTGTTCATGCGCATGGTAGGAGCTGCGTACCATCGGGCCGGATTCGACGTGGCTGAACCCACGTTTTAATCCTTCCTGTTTCAATGCAGCAAACTCCTCTGGCGGATAATACTTTTCAACATACAGATGTTTCTCCGATGGCTGCAAATATTGACCAATCGTCATAATATCACAGTTCACCGCACGAAGATCATCCATTGTTGATAAAATTTCATTATATTCCTCACCTACACCAAGCATGATGCTTGATTTCGTAGGGATGTTAGGTTGCATTTCTTTGGCACGAGCAAGCAATTCCAGTGAACGTTTATATTTTGCCTTGGCACGCACTTTGTCTGACAACCGCTCAACCGTCTCAATATTGTGATTCAGAATGTCCGGTTTGGCATCCATTACAATCTGCAAAGATTCCCGATCGCCCAGAAAGTCTGGAATGAGTACTTCAACGCTGCACAATGGCAACCGTCGTCTTACGGCCTTCACGGTCTCTGCAAAAATCGTAGCTCCCCCATCCTTCAGGTCATCACGGGCTACACTTGTAATTACGCAGTGTTGCAGATTCATCTGCTCTGCTGCTTCCGCCACACGTTCTGGTTCCTGCAAATCAAGCTCCGTTGGCAAGCCTGTATTCACCGCGCAAAAACGGCATGCCCTTGTGCAAATGTCGCCCAAAATCATAAAAGTGGCCGTTCGATTGGCCCAGCATTCATAAATATTCGGACACCGTGCTTCCTCACATACCGTATGCAGCGTTTTGGAACGCATCATCGTTTTCATTTCCTGATAGTTATCGCCGGTTGTCAATTTGATCCGAATCCAATCCGGCTTCGGTTCTTTAACACGTTTAGCCAATGCATAAACCTTCTTTCTACTGAAGTTAGGCTGTTGCTCGGAACATATTATACCATGAAAGCGCTGGAAAAACCCCCATTTGTCACATCTTGTGCATTCGTGCCCGATATGGACAATTTGTATAATTGGATTCCCCCCCAAGAGCTTACATGGATAAAATGAGAACTTTTGAAGAACGCTAACCTTTAGCTTGGTTCATCGGGTACCTTGTATCATTCTAATGGAAAGGGGCTGCATCCCAGTGCAACAACGCTTGACCTTCAGGCACACGTACCGCTTTTGGATCAAAACATTACTTGCAGGTACTCTGCTTCTCCCATTCTTGCCTGTTGAAGTTTACGGTGAACCCGCCCAGGCCGCTCCCAAACCACAGGCTGCCGAGTTAAAACCCGTAGAAATTTTCGCTGCACGTCGCCATTTATATGAAACCATTGGTCAGATGACCCAGATTCCCTGGTACAGGCTTGCCGCCATTGATCAGTATGAACGTACGATTACTCGTGCACACCCAAAGGATCGCAAGCATCCGGAGCGGCTTACGGGTATCTTCATGACCCCTCCGGCCTGGAGAGGATGGCTAAATCCCGATGAGACGGATCAACATCCGGAATCCATTCTTTTTTTCAAAGGATATGGACGGGATGGTTCAGGAGACGGTATAGCGGATGCCAACAATGATCAGGATGTGTTGTACAGCATGGCTTCTGTTATTCAAGGTTACGGGAACAAACAAGAGGACTTCAACATTGCCTTGTGGGAATATTATCACAACTCCCGTGCTGTGCAGCGGATACAGCAATTCGCGAAGTTATATGAGCATTTTGACAATCTGGATCTGTTCGGACATGCCTTTCCGGTCCCACTCGGAACCAACTACTCCTATCGCAGTACCTGGGGGACAAAAAGAAGCTGGGGCGGTTATCGTATTCATGAGGGAACAGATATTTTCGCTCCGCATGGCCTGCCTGTACGCAGTACCTGTTACGGTGTCGTGGAGATCAAAGGCTGGAACCCGTTTGGCGGCTGGCGCATCGGAATTCGGGATTTGAACAACCATTATCACTATTACGCCCATCTTTCGGGTTTTGACAAAAGTGCACGCATCGGTGAAGTTGTGATCCCCGGTCAGGTTGTAGGTTGGGTTGGCAGTTCGGGTTACGGGAAACCTGGAACACAGGGCAAATTTCCTCCGCATCTGCACTATGGTATCTACCGGGACAGCGGACTGCACGAATGGTCGTTCGATCCTTATCCACAACTGAAACATTGGGAACAGGATGAACGCAAACAAAAGAACAAGAAAAGTAAGTGAGACGAGGATATGCACGATAAGTATTCGAAAAAGGGACCTCTTTAATAGAGGACCCTTTCTTTGCTTGCAATTCAAATTTGTGTGTATCATGGGTGCGCGTCCTTATTGAGCTGTAATCCCCCATTCACATCAGGCAGATCATCCGGTTCAATTTCTTCAAGTTCATTCCCTTGCAAATGGTCTGACGGCGTCTGTTGCTGGTTCTGGCTAGGGGGATTCGTAGTTACTCCATTACCGCTTGATACACCCGTATGACCTGATGGCAGCGCAATAGCTGGGGCATTACTGCCGTTACTGCCCACTGGCTTGCCCTGATTATCGTAATAATACATTGGCACATCCCCGACAACCAAAAGGTAGGAAATCGGGATTTCCGTATCGACCGTTTCGGGCTCCATGTCGAAGGGCACCACGACCGCGACCTCAGCAATGATGTGAATGTACACTTCCACCAAAATCATGTTAATACCCGCATTCTGTTGACGGGTGTTCAGATCCACTTTGACAGCGCCTTGGGGCTCAATACGAACCGGTATACTCGGGCCAAATGAAGCCAACACCGGACTGCCCAGCGCCTGCCCCAGCGGGATTTTTTCTTTTAACATGTGTACATTCTGCAGCGTGGATTGCACAATATTCATCGTACTTGCGGTGATTCGCATATGCTCATTGTAGTTCAGCATGAAACCGGACACTTTCCCGGCGGTATCCGTCTTCCAGTCAATCAGTCCTTCGTTGGTTTTGCCATCTGCAACCTGTGCTGTAATCGCCTTGTTGATCGCTTCAGTCGCAATCTGTTTCACTCTGATCTTGGCCAAGTGCATGATGGGGGGCTTCATCTTTTTATCCACATAAGCAAAGCCCTGCATCAAACAAAACGCGGTGACCAATAAAATGATCAACCACATTTTGCGTTTGCCGCTTGGCGGCTTACGGCGTCTCCGGCTTCGCCATTTTCTTCTCATCATCGAAGTGTCCCTCCCCTACGGGATGAGCTATAGGCTATATGTTAACCTTATGCACCGTTGTCCCGAAAAAGAAGGACAGTACGTGGACACTGGACAGAAAGTAACAACAACATGAAAGGGACAAGTACTCCTCATTGGTTAAACTAACCTCGAATCGGAAACTACATAAACAGAGATAAAAAAACCTTTCACCCGCAAATTACTCTGCAAGGCGAAAGGTTTTATGTTCAGACCACCCAAAGATTCAGGCCAGGTCTATCCTTTTATTTCGGAACAGATTCCCAGTCTTTCAGGAAACGTTCAATCCCGCTGTCTGTCAGTGGGTGTTTCCAAAGTGTCGGCAGAAGCGAACCCGGAATGGTGGCAATATGCGCACCGGAAAGGGCTGCATCCTCTACATGTTTGATATTGCGAATGCTTGCTGCGATAATCTCGGAAGGCAGATCATACATGTCCAGAATAAGACGCAGATCACGAATCAATTTCATACCATCCACCGCAATATCATCCAAGCGACCAACGAATGGACTGATGTAGGTTGCACCGGCTTTCGCCGCCATCAGGCCCTGTGCTGCGGAGAAAATCAGCGTTACATTGGTTTTGATCCCTTTTTGCGTCAACTCATGACAAGCGTACAGCCCATCTTCGGTCATCGGCAATTTAATGACTACATTCGGTGCCCATTCTGCAATTTCATAAGCTTCCTTCAACATATCCTCGGCTTTGAGACCGATGACTTCAGCACTGACCGGGCCTTTAACAACGCCACAGATCTCCTGAATGACTTCTTTAAATACGCGACCTTCTTTGGCAATCAAAGACGGGTTAGTCGTGACTCCATCCACCAGACCCAGACGTTCGATCCGTTTGATTTCTTCCACATTCCCTGTATCCAAGAAAAATTTCATGATATGTTACCTCCACTTGATGAATTCGTAAACACGATATAAGTCATTACCCGATGTTCATCATATGTTAACAGTTATATATAAAATTAATTTTTCTCTACAGCGTGACCACCAAATTCATTACGCAATGCTGCTACCACTTTACCTGTGAATGTGTCTGTTTCCAGGGAACGATAACGCATCAGCAAGGACAACGCGATAACCGGTGTTGCGGTTTGAAGGTCAAATGCCGTTTCTACCGTCCAACGTCCTTCACCGGAAGAGTGCATTACGCCTTTAATCTCATCGAGGTTTGCATCTTTGGAGAAGGCACGTTCTGTCAGCTCCATCAACCAAGAGCGGATCACGGAACCGTTGTTCCATACGCGAGCCACTTGTTCGAAGTCGAAGTCAAATCCACTTTTCTCCAATACGTCAAAACCTTCACCGATGGATGCCATCATACCGTACTCGATACCATTGTGAACCATTTTGAGGAAGTGACCGCTGCCCGCTTTACCAGCATACAGGTAGCCATTCTCCACGGAAGTATCTTTGAATGCCGGTTCAACAATTGCCCAAGCTTCCGGGTCTCCACCGATCATATAACATGCTCCATTACGTGCGCCTTCCATACCGCCAGATGTACCTGCATCCATGTAGTGAATGCCTTTAGGTTTCATCTCTTCGTAACGGCGGATGGATTCTTTGTAGTGGGAGTTACCCGCTTCAATAATGATGTCGCCTTTGGACAACAATGGGCTAACTTCAGCCAATACTGCGTCTACCACGTTGTGGGGAACCATGATCCACAATACACGTGGGGATTCGAGTGAAGCCACCATCTCTGCGTAAGAAGATACGCCTTCAGCGCCATATTCTTTCATTTCATTTACTGCTTCAGCGTTCAAGTCAAAAGCAACCACTTCGTGTTTGTGATCAATCAGGTTTCTACCCAGGTTCAATCCCATTTTTCCTAATCCGACAAGTCCAAGTTTCATTTCAAAATCCTCCTGTTATGAACAATGTTTAAATTTCATTTTGTTGCAGAGCGCCAGACTACATTGCCGTTTCGCAGCAACCGTTCCGGTTACGGCTCGTTCTTTCGATCGCTATTGTATCCAAATTTCTTTTCATCAACCTTTAAATTGATGAAATTTGGATACAAAGGCGAACGCTTTGCTTCTACAGAATCGATTCCGTACCCTACACTACATCGCTACTTAGGCAAAAAATTCAGTGCGTCCGCTAATCTATATTCAAAAATTTTCACGGCCTTCCGGCCAATAACCGGAAGGACTTATGCAAAATTGGAACGGTATGATTCGTAATAGTTACTGTATATCTCAGTATTTTGCATCATTCGATCCAAACTCGCATAAGAGTACAAGCAGCTCTATGGGAATAAAACATTTCGTTCTATATCCTGTTAACTTGGAAAGGTTTGTTTGGATTTGTGCAAATGATTATTTGTGAGCAGAACGGATTGTAAAGTTGTTTTTACTATTTGTGTTCTCTTATGCTCACTCTTTCGTTTCACTTACCACCAACGGTAGCCGTCTGCTGCTGTCAGGCGATCTGCTGACTCTGGTCCATGCGAACCTGCACTGTACGTATCCAGTGGCACGCTGCCCGCTTCGAATGCTTCCTGAATCGGTTGCACCCATTGCCATGCCAGCTCCACTTCGTTCCAGTGAGCGAAGAAGGTGGAATCTCCACGCATCGCATCAAAGATCAGATTCTCGTAGGCTTCAGGGATGTTACGTTTACCTGAATTGAAGGTCATATGCATTGGTTCCACTTCACCATGGTTCAATGGATTCTTCGCATTTAATTGAAGCGAGATGCTTTCTCCCGGACCAATTTCAATCGTCAGCAGGTTAGGTTCCGTTGTATTTTCGGATTCATGACCGGTCTTCAGTGGAGCCTTGAACTCAACAACGATTCGGGTGGATTTCTCAGCCAGGCGTTTACCTGTACGGATATAAAATGGAACCTCGCTCCAGAACGGATCATCGATCCAAAGTCTTGCGGCAACATAGGTCTCATTCTGAGATCCGGCTGGAATGCCAGGTTCGTCCAGATATCCAACAACCGAAGCGCCTTGCAGCTCACCTGCTGCATATTGCGCACGAACAACTTCAGAAGCGATATTTTCTTTTGTCAACGGACGAAGTGCTTCAGCAATTTTTTGTTTTTTGAATTGAATTTCTTCCGGTGTGCAACGTTTTGGCAAATGCAAACCAATCATCATCAGCAACTGAAGCATATGGTTTTGGAACATGTCACGAAGGGCACCGCTTTGATCGTAATACGCGGCACGTTCTTCAACACCCACCGTCTCACTTGCCGTGATTTGTACATTGGCAATATAACGGTTAGACCACAACGCCTGAATCACCGGATTTGCATAGGTGAGCGTCTCAATATTTTGAACCATCGGTTTACCGAGGAAATGGTCAATGCGATATATTTCTTCTTCCGCAAAGGTATTGCTCAGTTTTTCGTTCAGATCACGAGCCGATTGCAGGTCGTGTCCGAATGGTTTTTCGATAATCAGTTTCTTCCAGCCTTTGGTGTTACCCAAGCCACTTTCTTGAATGTTTAATGCAATTGGCTCAAAGAATTCCGGTGCCACCGACATGTAGAACATACGGTTTTTGGGAATGTTAAGCTCTTGTTCACGCTGTTGAACCAATTCCAACAGTTTGGTGTAATCTTCAGGCTTCGTATTATTTAAAGAACAATAACGGAAAGCGCCAATGAAATCACGAACTTGAGATGCTTCTTCCGGCGTCTGACGTGAGAATTCATGCAGTGACTTTTCCACATTCGCCTGGAAGTCCTTATCCGACAATTCTCGTCGTCCCAAACCGATAACGGAGAAGGATTTCGGCATTTTCTGATCCATGTACAAGTTATATAATGCAGGGTAAATCTTGCGTTTGGCTAAATCGCCTGTTGCCCCGAACAGGACAAATGTCATTGCATCCATTGGAGTGCCTCCTGTGATCTGTGCAGTATAGTATATGATGTTGCAAAATGTTCAAATCCAAGCATGACAAAAGACGGAATAAGTGGGTATGGTCCCCGCCTTGCCTCCGTTTATATAACGCACCTGAATTCAACCATGGAACATTCCTTCTCTCCACAACCTGTGTTTAGGTTATAAATTGTAACCATTTGAATTAACGTTACCCATATTACACCTGTCGTCACAATTCGTCAACAATCGTGTCGAACCTGTGAACTCCAGTGTTTATAGGGTTTTTATTTGATGATAACGCTTTATGTGGTAACATTAAGAACAATTGGTATGTGACATTTTACACATATGGCCTGTGGACAAGTAGGTTACAATAAGTATACTAATGATATTACAAGCAATACTAAATCAAAGGAGTACAATCATGAGCGATGATGAGAATGCCAAGCAAATATGTACAAAAGTGGAACAATCTTATCAGATCATTGGCCGAAAATGGGTAGCCCTCATTATCCATGCGTTGATGGAGGAACCCAAACGCTTCAGTGAGATTCACGCTTATATCCCTGACTTGAGCAAACGTGTGTTAAATGAGCGAATGAAGGAACTGGAGGAAGAAGGACTAGTGGTTCGCCATGTGGTCACGGAACGTCCAGTTCGAACTGAATATATGTTGTCACGAAAAGGCACGGAACTGGGGAGAGCGCTAAGCGCCGTGGAACGTTGGGCTGATAAGTGGCTGTAACAGCTTGAGGAAAACCTTAATGTTTATTTAGCTTGAAGATTACCGATGTGTAATCCCGGAGGTGAGTATCGCATTTAGCAACTGGCTAGTGCAATCCACAGCCGGGATTTATTTACTTCAAACGGTAAATACTAATTGTGTATATAGAGACGTAATAACGCTATTATTTTGCAAACTAAATTAATGCTTGCTGCACCGTTCAAATTGTTGCCTATAATACAACGGGCTCGTCCCGGCAGATTTGCGAAATAATTGGATGAAATACATCCGTTCGGAAATCTGGCACGTCTGCCAATCTCCTCCACCGAAAATGTTGTTATATCAAGGCGTAAGTAGTCCTGCTTCAACCTTCGAGCTGTGACGTAATCCGTAATGCTGCTACCTGTTTCTTGATGAAAAATGCGGGAGGCATACGATTTGGACAGGTGAACATCTGCCGCCATCTTGCCCAATCTGATCTCATAATCCAAATGCTTTATAATCCACCACATCATCTTCTCCAAGTGTCTAAAATGACGTGAATCCGCTAACTATAAAAGCGCTACATTTGCACCCTCTTTCTGTTGAACCAACACGCTCAAAAGCTGAAGCTAAACAGCACTGATTCTGCCTATTCTCCCTCACACGACTACGAGACTGATTGTAGCTCTCATTGATCCAATCCTTGACTATGGAGATTATGATCTTGAAGCGAATACGAGTTACATGGATGGAAAAACCAAGTGTATTGATTTTTTATGGTGATGTAGGTGTAATCGACCTAGTACAAAAAAAGATGCCCATCCTCACTTATGTGAGGGGCATCCTTTTCACGGAAAACACTACGAATCCAACTTCCTCCCGAGTGTAATACTCGAATCCTCGAAGTTGTCCACCGTCGTCTTTTTTTCATAAAAGTGTACGGCATGTTGCATAATTCCTTCTCTTGTGTAAAACGCGTCTTCCGCTCCTAGTGGAAAAACAACCTTTTCTCCCGTACTTGCCGACTTATAGATACCCACAATCAGTTCGAGTGTATTCCGACCACTTTGGCCATCCACCAGAAGGGGTGATCCTGTCTCAATAGCATTTAACACATTCTCAACTTGGCCAGCGTGACCGACATGAGTAACATCCGGTAATTCGTCAGCGAGCTTCTGAATCTGGTGTCCCAACTCTCGATTTGGTTCCGGAAATCCGTTATTCCGCGCGGTAGAAGCAACCACTTTCCAAGGTGCAGATACCCGGGCTTCTTTGCCCTGAAAAATTAACTGTTGCTCCTCTCCGTGATGTACGACGGAACTGGTAATCATGCCAAGCGCCCCTTCCTGGAAGCGAAGCATCGCCATGGATATATCCTCAACTTCGGCATTATCATGTGCCGTATTTGCCATCATCGCCTGTAGTTCCACTGGAGGTCCCATCATCCAGAGCATGGCATCAATATGATGCACCGCATGATTAAGTGTACAGCCTCCGCCTTCTTTTTCCCATGTCCCGCGCCACCACAGATCATAATAATTGTGGCCACGCCACCAGAACGAATCAACCTGCACATGTACAATCGGTCCCATCCGTTTACTGTCCAGCACACCTTTTAACTTCATCATTGGTGTCGTAAAACGATTCTGTGCTACTACGGATAACAACTTGCCACTTGCTTGCGATGCTCTCAACATAAGATCCGCTTCCTCCAGGGAAGAAGCCATCGGTTTTTCGACCAACACATGTGAGCCTTCTTGCATGAAATCACACGCAATGGGAGCATGCGTATACGGTGGTGTACAGACTGATACCAGATCAATGTTTAGGGCAAGTAACTCTGTGTAATCCGTGACAGCTTGTGCACCTTTCAGACCATATTCATTAATTCGCTTCTGTGCTTTTTCCACGTAAATATCGACCACAGCAACAATCTGACATCGCTCAGGGAATGCCAAATATGCTGAGATATGTGCTCCACTAATAGCACCTGCTCCGATAATCGCCACTTTTAACATCGTTGCATACCTCCCTTATTCCCTTCACAATACACAATAATAAAGCGCTTTTATGCGTTCATCTTGTGCTAAAATAAAACTATCTTGCGCATGATAAGGGAGGCATTCATGAAGTCCATCTTTCTGGGAGAACAATTTAATCTGGTCTGTCGTCGTACATCCAACACTACGTCTCGCGAAGTGTTCCATGCTCATTCGCAGCTGGAGATAACCTATATTCACGAAGGATATGGGCAGTTGATAACCGAAGGTCAGGTTTTCTCCCTTGAACCCGGTATGCTCATGATTTTTCGACCTTTTCAATTGCACCACATCCAGATTCAAGTATCCAGACAGCAGCCTTTCATTCGAAATGTACTCATGGTTGAACTTGATCTACTGAAGGCACATTGGCCCCAATTTATCGTTACTCACGACTTCATACAGGATCTGCTGGAAGAGCAATCCCCCATTCAGCCCATCCGACTTGCTGCCACATCCCCACTCGTTGAACGAATGGAACAATATGCAGATTCGTATCCAGGTCTGCTACCTCACGAAGTAGAGGAGGATACACGCCTCTTTTTATTGGATCTGCTCGTACAACTTCGCTATCTTTGGCGGGAGGGGCAGCAACACCGCTCCCAAGATGTACTCTCGTCCAGTGCAAACGTTCTTCACCCTCATGCCGAAGCCATCATGCAATGGATTGAACAGCATTACCATGAGCCTTTTCGTTTGGGGGATATCGCAGATACACTTCATTTATCTCCCTATCATCTGTCTCATGTTTTCAAAAAAGCGACCGGAACCACAATCGTTGCTTATGCTCAAGCCACCCGCATTCGTCATGCCTGTGTGCTGCTCACTCGGTCCTCGCTCACCGTTCCCGAAATCGGTCACCGTGTCGGTA
Organism: Paenibacillus sp. FSL M7-1414; assembly: GCF_038003195.1. Taxonomy (NCBI): domain Bacteria; kingdom Bacillati; phylum Bacillota; class Bacilli; order Caryophanales; family Paenibacillaceae; genus Paenibacillus; species Paenibacillus sp. FSL M7-1414. The sequence continues at coordinate 5,779,628 of NZ_JBBOOS010000001.1, forward strand.
TGACCAGCCCCTCTTACTTTTGCAAAGTATTCCGTTCTACCACAGGCTCTACACCACATCAATATCGGCTGAAGGTGCAGGGGAGGAAGTAATGGATCACAACAACAAGAAAGAAGCGAAAGAATTCACTTCTCCGCTTCTGCTCCTCTTCACAGTTCACCCGATTCAACGCACATTGAGCTCCAACCGTTTCAAATAGGGAATTAGGCGTCTCTCTAGCTGCCTTAAATCATCCTTCTGTTCCGCTGACAATCGTTCCTCATGGGTACTTCCATCCTTGTCCATCACCATAACTTTGTATTTTTTCATTTGTTCATAGACAGACTTGAACTCACGATATTGTTCCTTGGTGAATGTCTTCTCTGCCTGTTCCAACTGTTCCGTCCAAAATTGCTGCTCGTCCATCAGTTTTTTGGAGGACCCTACACTCACAGCTTCCAGCTTCTCAAAAAACGGTTCCAACTCAGCTACAAGAAGGTTATATCGTTCCTGCTCCACTGTACTCCACTGCTCTGGATGCATATTGCCCTGAGAATCGGCATACTTCACGGCCATTTGCCCTAATTGCTTCAGCAAGTCCATATATTGAACAAATTCTTCTTCGCTGAAATGGGCCTTGGCCATCTGCAACTTTGCTTCCAACCTCATATAATCCTCAGCTGTTCCCCCCATAGCTTTGATATTCTCCTGTGAACCATATATTCCGTCTGCGAGATAGGTGTATCCTGCGTAGGCTCCGGTGGGAATAACGAGCACAACTGCTAATAGCCCAGTGACCAGCCATTTTTTTCGATTTCTTCTGATGTGTGAATCATTTCGAATACTATCCATCATTTTATGTTTAATTCTCGCAGGAACGGACCAATCATTGGTCTCTTCCTGGTAGGCTCTTCGCAACTGTTCATCGAGTTTCATGCAGATCCTCCACCTTTCCCCGCAATCTTGGATTCATCTTCTCTTTCTGTCTTAACTTCGCCAGCGCCGCATGTATGCGCGATTTTACGGTTCCAAGCGGAATCTCCAATATGCCAGCAATCTCCTCTTGCGTGTATTCATTCAAATAATGAAGTGTAACCACCTGCTGCAGCTTGTACGGCAAACGGTGCACCTCTTCCAGCAGAGGACGATTTGCCAGTTTGTTGACCAGATCAGTGGAAAAATCATATTCTAGTCCAACGTCAGATTTCTCGATCCGCTTACCAAACCGAAACTGCATCAATCTTTTGCGTCGATAACTCTGAACCTGTCGCATCGTCACCCCCATCAACCAGGGACGAAAAGCACGCTCCGCATCATATCGCGCCAATGATCGATACGCCTGAATGTAAATCTCCTGTACCACATCCTCCGCGTCAGACTTGTCCTTGATGAGAAATCGCACAGTTTGATATATCCTCGTCACTGTTTTCTCATATAATTCTCCATATGCTTCTTCCTGCCCCGCCCGTATTAACGTTACAAGTTCTATGTACTCATCTTGTTCACTCATTATCCATTCCCCTCCTCCTTACACTATATATTGGCATGCCAGCATCATATCGTTCGATTTATTTATTGAATGAGTAGGTATGGCTGAATCTGATACAAAAAGAGCCTCTGATGTTTATCATGATATAATATACCTAATTTTGATATAATTGGAGGTTCTGCATCTGAGTTATAAGATCCCCTTTGGTCTTTTGCTATTATCTATATCGATCGTCGGATTTATAATCGCCAGAAGCTAACTCGAGGCCTACGCCACGGTATACAGACTTATTGGGATATTGGTTATCTTATCGTCTCTTTTTCTTTCGAAAGCGGATATAAGGGAGTAACTTAGCAGGGGTGGTCACTACTGTAATGAAACTTTTCAGCAAATTGTACTCAGAATATCTCCTGATTCCACGACCTCTACGTTTGTTGTTTTTATGGGGATGGATTGTTTTGTTTTTTGTTGCTGGTACCAAATTCAGATGGTTCTACTTCCTACAATAAGCTGATTCAAAGAAGTCTGATCCCCTGGGACATAAAAAAAGAGCTGAGTCGTCATTATGACGTCTCGGCTCTTCTTTGATCATCCTCTTCCTTGCAGATAAAGATATAGGTAATCAACTCGAACTCGCTTATATGTTCCTTTTTGAGACAAACTTTATTTGATATTCAGAAATTCATATCACTTGATCACCGCTCCTGAATAGTTCTACCTGTTCAAGTCTTGCTAGTAAGTTGGCAAGGCTTTTTCTCTTGAACGCAGTTGTTTGGCTTTGCTTATGTATTCTTTAGATTTTCTTCAGATTTATGCTCATTAATTCCTTAGTTTTTTTCATTAAGATTGCTATATCAACAAGAGAGGAGGCAAAACAATGATCAGTAATACGATCTTAGAGCTACTTCATCAGTATGGTTATCTGATTTTTTATTTTGCCTTCTCATTAGGGCCTTTCGGAATTCCAATTCCAAATGAGATCACGATTATCAGCGGTGCCATTTTGAGTCACACAGGAGTTATCAATTCATGGATCACATACTTCTGTATTTTATCAGGACTATTAACGGCCATTACCTTTGCTTATTTTGCAGGGAAGTTATTTGGACCCAAGATAAAACACAGATTCCAGCATCATAAACACTTCGTCAAGGCTGAACTGATTCTGAATAAGAGTGGCAATTGGGCGATGTGCATCGGTTTGTTCATTCCAATCGTGCGATATGTTCTCCCTTTGGTGATGGGACTCAGTGGCGTGCAGTATAGAAAATTTGCTCTTATCTCCTATTCCAGTGCTTTGTTATGGACCATCACCTATTTTACAGCAGGAACTTACTTCGGCGGTCCCATTCTATCTACGCTGCAATTATTCCATTTCTAACTGGTTTGATAACAGACCATCACATATATGGAGGAACCACAAATATGAATTCTAATGAACCCATTTTATTTTTGAAAAGCTTTCTGCAAAGCCCTAAACATGTTGGCAGTATCATACCCAGTTCCCGATTTCTCGCAAGTAAAATGGTGAAGCAAGCCTCTTGGCTAGAGGCAAAAGCAGTCGCCGAGCTTGGATCGGGTACAGGTCCTATCACTCGTTATATTCATCAACAAGTACAGGATTCCACCAAAGTCCTATTGTTTGAGATGAACGAAACGATGAGGAATACTCTTCAGACGGCATACCCGGAGTTCTCCTGTTATCCAGACGCCGCTCGATTGGTAGAATCCATGAATCAAGAGGGCGTTCAGCAACTGGATTACATTTTTAGCGGATTGCCGTTTTTCAACTTTGAGCCTGAATTAAGAAATACGTTGGTAGACCAGATCTATAAGGCACTCAAACCTGGAGGATTATTCATCGCCTTTCAATATTCACTCCAAATGAAAAAAACATTATCCGAACACTTTATCATCGAAAAAATAGAATTAGTGCCTTTGAATATCCCACCTGCGTTCGTTTATGTCTGTCGCAAAAAGGAAACAATTTAAACATTCCAGACTATCGTTTACACTGATGTTATCCTAATTTTTAAGGAGTGTTGAATTATGAATACCGTTCTCGTTGTTGATGATGAACCCGATATCCGTGATGTCATTCATGTCTATTTACGTAACGAAGGATATCATGTCATTGAAGCAGCCAATGGTGAGGAAGCGCTAAATATTATCAAAACAACATCGGTTCAACTCGTTATTCTGGATGTTATGATGCCCATTATGGATGGAATTAAAGCCTGCTTCAAAATAAGAGAAGTATCAGCCACTCCGATTATAATGCTTTCCGCCAAGGAAGATGACATTGATAAAATCACTGGCCTGACTACCGGGGCTGATGATTACATGGTCAAACCGTTTAATCCGCTAGAATTGCTGGCTCGCGTTAAAGCTCAGTTACGACGTCAAACACTGATTGGAAAACCAGAGTCCAATTCACTTATTTTGATCAAGGACCTTGTCATTGATACCAGTAAACATTCTGTGAAGCTCCAAGATAATGACATTTCGCTTACACCACTGGAGTTTTCCATTCTGGTGCTGCTTGCCAGCCATCCTGGACAAGTATTTAGCTCCGAGAAAATTTACGAAACCGTATGGAAGGAACCTTACGGGTATTCGGATAATACGGTGATGGTTCATATTCGTAACCTGCGAGAGAAATTGGAAGTAAATCCGCGGGAACCTCAGTACATTAAAACGGTATGGGGAGTGGGATATAAAATTGATTAAACGATTACCACAGTTTAAAAAAAAGATACAGATTAACATCCTATATCAAATGTTGATCAGTTTATTGATTTCGTTTGTTGGCTCTGTGGGTGTAAATAATATGTTGATCATAGCTGCCGCAAAAATTAGTGAAAGATTTAATTGGCCTTCGCTTCTCTACATTTTTCCTTACGTTCTAACACCAATCTTCATCGTAATTTTCACGTTAATTTTTTTGTTTTCCACACGAAAAATTGTGAGAGATCTCATTACATTAGAGCAAGGGCTTCAAATCATATCTGAAGGAAATCTGAATTACAGGGTGCCCGTTAATCGACAAGATGAACTTGGACGCGTTGCTTCCAACATCAATCATATGACAGAACAGTTAAAGCAACAGATTGCTAAAGAACGTGAATTGGAGCAATCCAAGATGGACATGATCACTGGTATCTCACATGACCTGCGTACACCGCTTACCAGCATAATTGGCTATATTGAGCTTCTCAAATCAGAATCATTTCAAGACAAAGCAGAGTATGATCGTTTCATCCAAAATACCTATAACAAAGCAACGCATTTGATGAAGTTACTCGATGATTTATTTGAATATACGCGTCTTAACGAAGTGAACACCCAATTGAATTTGAAAAATGTTGACCTCTGTCAGCTATTGGACCAATTGTTGTTTGAATTCGAACCTTTAGCTCAGGAGCATGGGATTCGTATTGAAAAAACACTCGGTAATGCTCCAATCATGGTTTCCCTGGATAGTGATAAGATCGCTCGAGCCATCGACAATCTCCTCATGAATGCACTAAAGTATTCCTTTAAACCGGGCACGATTCATGTTCGAATGAGTGTGCAGCATAATCACGTTACCATTGAAGTAGAAAATAAAGGCATACCACTAACGATAGAACAAAAAAACAGACTGTTTGATCGCTTTTATAAGGTGGATTATTCGAGGAATAGCGAAGGTATTCAATCAGGATCTGGTCTGGGACTTTCTATTGCGAGAAACATTGCGGATTTACATCAGGGGACTTTAACACTAAAACATACGCGTAACGTATTTATATTCCAATTAAGCTTGCCTTCTAACATCCAGTGAAACATCAATAGCATTGATAATGGAGGATACCGCGATGAAAACATTCGAACCACTTCTTTTTCTGCAAGGATTTCTGAGGAACCCCAAACGAGTAGGCAGTCTCCTGCCCAGTTCCAAATATTTGGCAAAGAAAATTGTCCAGTCTGTACGATGGGATGAGGTAAGAACCATTGCTGAGCTGGGGCCAGGAACAGGGGCCATCACACGTCTCATAAGATCACATTTACCGAAATCTGCAACCGTGTTTTTATTTGAAAGAGACCCCAAAATGAGAAGTAATCTGAAGAAAACATATCCTGAATTCATGTTCCATTCCAATGCATCCTATCTATTAAAAAGGATCAATCAAGAATATATCCATCAGTTGGATAGCATCATTTGCGGACTGCCATTTTTTAATTTTTCCAGAGAAATGAGACAAAACATCCTGTCACAGATCGATACAGCGCTCCGACCTGGAGGCACATTAGTGTTATACCAGTACTCCCTTCATATGAAGAAACAATTAGCTGAGTTATTTGAGATGGAGAAAATTCAATTTGTGCCCTTCAGCTTCCCTCCTGTTTATGTATATGTTTGTCGTAAAAGACAAGATGAAGGACAGCGTGAACCGATCGACTTGAGGAAGACTTGATTTATCCTCTTTATATGTTTAATGTCCTGTCTTGTCCTGTGAGGATCTAATTATGCGAGTCATCATCTTACGCGGCAACAACCGCGGCATAAACGCGATGAATCGGTTCCGAGCACCAGGCATAATTAATGTCTTGCCACGCAAGAAGCCTTGATACCCTTCTTGCGCCACCTGTCCAGCTTCCATGATTGGGCCTTGCAGCATCTTCGAGACACCCATACCCGAACGATCAACAAATCCGGTAGATGTCAGGCCTGGACACAGTGCCGTTACCGTAACACCCGTTCCGCTTACTTCATTCTCCAAAGCCTCGGTGAATGATAGCACGTATGCCTTTGTTGCATAATATACCGACATCATCGGTCCAGGGAAAAAACCTACCAACGAAGCCACATTCATCACTCCGCCTTGCCCACGTTGGATCATATCCGGCAAGAATAGCTTTGTCATGACGGTTAAAGCCTTGATATTCACGTCAATCATATTAACTTCTTGTTCCATATCCGTTTCCATAAACGTCCCGAACAGACCGAAACCTGCATTGTTGACAAGATAGTCAACAACAATGCCCTTTTCCTTCAGCTCATGATAAATCTCCTGTGGTACCCCAGGTGCCGCTACATCTTTGGCAATAACCGTTGCCTGAATGCCATACTTTTTCTGATACTCCTGAGCTAGATCCTGTATTTTACCCTCGCTTCGTGCTACCAGCACAATATGATGTCCACCTTTGGCAAACCGATCAGCTAACTCTTTACCGATCCCACCCGATACCCCTGTGATTAGAACTGTCTTTCTCATATCGTTACCTGCCTCTCTTTTCTATAACATATGTTTCATCTGGAACATCAATTAGAATGAACATTCTATAATAGTAAAAAATGGACTACCTTAGTATGAGATCCATGGATAGCATCGCTATACGAAGCAGTTTTTCCTTGGTCATCGAAGTCTTGGCCATCCCCCTTAAACCAATACTTACGTTATGCAGATATTCCGCCAATACCTCGGCGTTGTACTCCGTTGTGAATTCACCTTCTTGCTGTCCCCACACCATAATGTCCTTGATTAGTTTCTCCGTATTTGCAAACATCTCCGTCGATCGGTTGTTCATGTCTTCATCGCGTGCCGCCAATTCTACCGTCGAATTAACAATGAAGCAGCCTGATGCTGGAGATTCCTCTCCATGAATTAAAGAAAGAAATATAAACTGAAGTGCTTCCGTTGCCGTTTTAGAACGCTTTACGCCTGCTGCAAGAGCGGAGCTGATTTTGTGATCATACAGATCTACTGACTTTAGAAACAAGGTATGTTTGTCACCAAATGTGTCATACAAGCTTTTACGATGAATTCCCATATGATTAACCAGATCCGTCATAGACGTCTTCTCGTAACCTTGTTCCCAAAAAAGTCTCATCGCTTTATCCAGTACAACAGACTCTTCGAACTCTTTGCTTCTCGCCATTGGTTTCCCTCCTGTTCAGAAAACGAACATTAAATAGCATGAGCATGATCTTAACGAGCCTTTAAAAGGTAACAATGACTTTGCCCTGAGAGTGACCCGTTGATACTTTGATCAATGCCTTTTCAATGTCCTCAAACGTATACGTAGAATCGATCGAAGGTTTAATGTCTTCTTTTTCTACAAGAGAAGTGATTTCTTGCAATTGGATCCCACTGGAATGCACAAATAAAAAACGATATTCATTTTGATTCTTACGCGCTAAAGAATCCAGGCGTGCACCTACGAGACCAAACAATGCTCTTTTCCACAACGGGAATTGACTGTCCACTGCAAAGCGATAATTGGGTCCAGCCTTCAAAGAGACTAATTTCCCCTGTGGTTTCAAAATGCTCAATTCAGCTTTGATCTCGTCCGCACCCAAAGTGTCAATGACATAATCGATATCGGACAGAATGTCAGCATAACGCTCAGTCTTATAATCAATGAATTGATCTGCTCCAATGGATAAACTACGTGCTCTGCCCCGTTCACTGCCACTTGTAATCACCGTTAATCCCATAGACTTGGCAATCGGGATGGCCATTGCCCCGAATCCACCCGTTCCGCCTGGAATAAACAACTTTTTATTCGGTTCAGCTCGGAGTACATCATGCAATGCTTGATACGCGGTCAAGGCAGTAAGGGGTACCGCAGCAGCTTCGATAAAAGACAGATTTTCAGGCATCATGGATAAAGCATCCTCATGTACGGCCGCATATTCAGCAAAAGCACCAATTTTATTCAGTGGCAATCTGGTATAAACCGAGTCCCCCACTTTAAAATTCAAAACATCATCACCGACAGCTTCAATAACACCCGATAATTCATTCCCTAAAGTTAAAGGTAACGTATAGTCGGCAATCATCCGAACACTGCCATTCATATTCAAGATATCCAGCGGATTTACACCCGCAGCTTTCACTTTGACAAGGACCTCATGGCTCTGAATTTGAGGTATCTCAATATTATTGAGTTCCACTTGGATTTTTTTGGAGTATTTCTTTATTTGAGCCGCTCTCATCATTTATCCTCTTCCTTTGCTTATAGACTACATAAGTTGAACTAAAGATTATTTACACTGATACTACGATGACAGAACACCCCTCCAATCGCTGTTATCGTGTAAATAAGTAGTTAAACTTATGTAGGAACATGGCGCGCAATGTTCAGTTGTACGCCATGCTCCATACTTGTGCTAGTGTAGCCCCTCTTGCGACTTTAATTCTTCCAACGTAGGATAATCCGTGTAGCCCTTACTTTCCAAACCAAAGAATGTTGTCGGATCTGCTTCATTCAATGACGCACCTTGTTGAAGTCGTTCCACCAAATCTGGATTAGCTAAGGACCATACACCAACCGGTACCAGATCAGCGAGACCACCATCTAGATCTACACTAAGATCATCCAACGTTCTTCCAGCCCGATTGACCAACAATGGATTTTGCCAGATCGAACGAATGTCTTGAAGTAGGTTCTCATCTCCAAGATGCATAACATGAAGGTAAGCCAAATCCAATTGAGCCAATTCTTTTACAAGATAGCGATAGAGTTCAGGGCCTTGTTCTCCATCTTGAATTCCACCCAGCGGTGTCCCTGGTGAGATGCGGAAGCCTGTTCGTTCTGCCCCTATTTCCTCCACAATGGCTTTGGTTACTTCAATCGCAAAGCGAGCACGATTTTCAATAGATCCGCCATACTCATCTGTGCGTGTATTCGAATTTCCTCCTAAAAATTGATTGATCAAGTATCCGTTAGCCCCATGAATCTCAACGCCATCCGCCCCTGCTTCAATCGCTGCGGCTGCTGCTTTTCGGAAATCGGAGATGGTCGTTTGAATATCCTCCTGACTTAATTCCCGGGGAACGGGGATATCCTGCATCCCTGTAGCCGTAAACATTTCTACACCCGGTGCGATCGCTGATGGAGCAACCGGTTGACGATGATGCGGGGTATTGTCCGGATGTGACATGCGACCCGCATGCATTAATTGGATGTATACATATCCGCCAGCTTCATGCACCGCATCCGTTACCTTTTTCCATCCATCAATATGCTTGTCGGTATATATGCCCGGTGACCATAAGTAACCCTGTCCATCATCGGAAGGTTGTGTTCCTTCCGTAATCAGGAGTCCCATCGTTGCGCGTTGAGCATAATAAAGTGCCGCCAACTCTCCAGGTGTACCATCTTCTTGTGCTCGACTGCGTGTCATAGGTGCCATCGCTAGTCGATGAGGCAATTCCATGTTGCCAATCTTTGTTTTACTCCATATCTTTTCCAATTGAATGTACTCCTCTTCTTATTTGAGATTTTGTAAATGTATCCTCTGGATTCTGCTGTATTAATTCAATTCTGAAATCACCGGGTAGATTGCACCTGTCAGCTGAAAATCATAGTTCTGATCTACAATCCCTACAACCACTTCATTGTGATCATACAGATCGATCATGAAGCCTGCCATTTCTTTAGCTGTGTGATATTTGGGCATATTCGCTTTGTAATCAAATCCTTCAGCATCTATTGATTTTTGCACAAATTCTGTTTCCGTGATCGCTGGTGCCAGGATCTTCGCTTTTAGTTTTGCACCTTTCAGTTCCAGTTCTTTGGCAAGACCTTCTGTGAAGGCACTAACGTAGTATTTCGATGCAGAATAAGCAACACTGCCTACAGCAATGGCATATCCGAGTGCGGATGAGACGTTGATCAATTGAGTGCCTTCCACATTCGCATAATCTCGCACATACAGTGTAGATAGAATGGTCAAAGATTCGATGTTAACACGCAGCATCGTCTCCACTTTATCCAAATTCTGTTCAGCAATGAACGAGCCTTCTCCGAGCCCTGCATTATTGATCCAAGTCTCAATTTCATATTCCTTCAAATCGTTATAAAGCGTGTACGCCTCTGCGCTAACAGACAGGTCGCTTGTATGAACGATAACATTTACTTTAGGGTCGATACCCTGAATAGTTGATTTAAGTTCTTCAAGCTTATCCAATCTTCTAGCTACCAAAATCAAGTTTTTGCCCCGTGTTGCAAATGCCAATGCTGTTTCATATCCAATTCCTGAACTTGCTCCTGTAATCACTGTGTATTTCATCATATTCTCTCCCTTATATTCTTTAGATTAGTGTAATCTCAGTTTTGAGAACGATCGTTCTTTATTGTGAAAAAAAAAGTAGTTAGATCTAACTTGCTGTTAGCATATCATTTCTAGAACGAACAGTAAAGAATAATTTTATATGTAGAAAACATGCTTGGAACATACTTAAATGAGAAGAGAAACGCTATATAAACCATTTTATATCATAAATTAAGAATTCCTATATCGTTTCACTCCTTCAATTTAAGCAGAACTAACTTTTCTTTCATTGGTTAATCTAATGTCAGGCCGCTGGCCACAAGTATAACCATCAACCTTTCCTAGCTACGCTAATCTGAATTCAACATCATCCACGCCAGAAATTCTCCAAACGAATCGGATACCTTTTCAACCTCTTCAAATTCAGGCTCACATCCACGGACAATAGCCCCATTTTCGGTTGTTAAGTCAATGGCATAGAAGGAATATCCATCCTCCACAGACATTACGATCGGCAAGTGATGATCCCACCAAGCCGTTATCTCTGACTGCCAAATAGAATCACCCTCTGCTGCCTCCAAACTAAGCATTTCAAATTCATTCCATTGGAATGCGGTCTCCGTGCTATTGTTGAACTCAGCCTCACAAATAAACCAGGTTTGCTCATCCGGTGCAACGCATTTTTCAACTACATTTAGAAATTCTAAATATTCATCTGGAAGTCCTTTATATCTTGAAGTAACGCTGCTGTTTAAATGTGACTGCGAACCGGATTTACTCATTATGTCCCAGCCCTTTTCCCCGGCCCAAGTCATAAATTCCCTAAGGTGAGTTTTTCCTTTTCCATTATTCATTTCCAATTTATACACCTGCCCATCAGCTTAAGAAATAGAAACTATATCACCTATTCGGGATTTGAATGGAAAATCCCTGCTGTGGTGCTTCAAAGAGAAAGACAAAAAGACTGGAAACATGGCCCGAGAAAAGCGGCAACCAGGTTCCAGCCTTTGGTGGTTTGGGGGAAAGTTAATTTTAAATTGGACAGGAATTATTAGTTAGTAAATATCCGCTGTCTCATCGCCTCAAACAACAAAATCGTTGCCGCCATTGCCGCATTGAGCGACTCTGCCTGTCCCTGCATCGGGATCGTAATCGCATCATCCACCAAGCGTGCTGTAGCGTCCGAGATACCTTTGCCTTCGTTACCGATCACAAGCCATACCGACTGCGTAAAATCATAACTATAACATGAATGCTCTGCCTGCAAAGAAGTACTTACCAGCTTCACGCCCGCAGCCTTCGCTTCGGGAAGCAAGGATTCCAACTGGCCCTCCACAATGGGCAAATGAAACAATGACCCCATCGTCGAACGAATCGTCTTCGGATTATATACATCAGCACAGCCAGCGCCAAGTACCACCCCAGCAGCTCCAGCTGCATCCGCACTACGGATGATTGTCCCCACATTCCCTGGGTCCTGCACACCATCCAGCACCACAACAAGCCCGCGCGCTCCGGTAATCAGGCTTTCCAGTGGCTCACTGCCTTTACGCACAATCGCGAATACAGGCTGTGGAGTCATTGTATCCGTACATTTGGCGATAACCGCAGGAGATACACTGACCCACTCCACACGCTGAAGCGGGTTTTCAAGCCCGGCAAGCTCATTCGGTACGCCTTGCTCTCCATCGTACACAATACACTCAAGATCTGCTCCGGCACGTAATGCTTCCTGTACCAGATGAATGCCCTCAATGATATATTTATGTTGACGGGTACGATGCTTTTTCTCCAGCAACTGCGCCCATTCTTTTACACGTGTATTTTGCGGTGATACAATATCCATCTTTCCATCCTTCCCATCTGCATCCATCACTTCGGATACGCAAGCTCCATTTTCGTCAAATGATCCTTGTGACCTACAATGATCAGCACATCTCCAGCTTCGATCCGGTCCTCCGCGTACGGCGAGATGTTCATCGAATTTCCACTGCGAATCGCCATCACGTTACAACCAAAACGTGCACGGATGTTTAATTCCATCAGGTTTTTACCGATCATTTGCTCGGAGGCTCTCATCTCCAGAATGCTGTAATCCTCAGATAACTCGATGTAATCCAGTATATTAGGCGAGGTCAGATGATGGGCTACGCGTAGTCCCATATCCCGCTCAGGATAGATGACTTTATCCGCCCCAATCTTCTGCAATACCTTACCATGAAGCTCATTTTGAGCTTTTACGATCAGCACCGGTACACCCATATCTTTCAATATCAGGGTTGTCAGAATACTCGCCTGAATATCTTCACCAATCGCCACAACGACAACGTCGAAATTCCGTATGCCCAGCGCACGCAGCGCTTCTTCATCTGTTGAATCTGCCGATACCGCATGGGTCACCACATTGGACATTTCCTGAGTCCGCTGCTCGTCCGCATCAATTGCCAGCACGTCGAATCCCATGCCACTCAGTGCATTGGCAACACTTGATCCGAACCGTCCCATACCAATTACGGCATACTGTTTCTTGGCCATTAGGGTCTTAACCTCCCGCTGCTCTTCAGCATGACGCATCATTACAGATACCCATGCTAACGTAAATAATCCTTCGTAGTATACCACAAAGCCTGATAAACTTGAATGCGCTAGCGCTTCCCAGGGAACAGTATTAGAGCAGCCGAATATACGAGGAGGGAATTGCGATGCCCATTACATTAAGCCTGCGTGAAGCGATTGTTCATAAAGTTCATGACAAGAGTGATGATCAGCTCCGGGAGATGATTGAAGGTTCAGTAGATGGACCGGAAGCTGCATTACCTGGACTTGGCGCCATTTTCGAGATGATCTGGAAGAACACAGAACCTGCCAAGCAGGAAGAACTCATTCAAATCGCGCAAGAGCATCTGCACACCATTCCCGTCCAACCGCTTAGCTAATCGAAGCAGTGGAGGGTAAGGTAACCATCATTACGTTTGTTCTGTCTGCAAAAGAAAGCTTTCCCTTATTCGGCTGGATCATACCCGCCTCCAGGTAAGGTGTATAGCAATAGATCCCTCCGCCAATCGGCGGAGGGATCTTATTTTTAACAAGTTCTATCTCATCACATGAGCTTGTCACGTTCAACTAACCCTTTTAACAATTCCCACGAAATACTTCTGTCTTCACTTAAGGCGCAGTCTCCAGGAATTGAGCTGTAGGATTTTTATCCATAGCCGTTCTCATTGCGTACTCATTTTCGAAGAGCACTACATAATTTCCTTTTTTATCTTTTACAAGTGCAGAGTTAATCCGGAATTTGCTTGGGTCCAGATTCTCGTCCACGATCCAGCGAGCGAACTGATAAGGCATTCGCTGCAATTGCACGTCTACCCCATACTCGCCTTTCATCCGGTATTCAAATACCTCGAACTGAAGTTGACCAATTACGCCGAGGATTGTCTCGTCGAAACTTGCCGTCTGGAATACCTGAATGGTTCCTTCCTCCGTCAACTGATCAATTCCTTTTTGGTACTGTTTATGTTTCAATGCATTTTTCACGGTAACTTTGGCGAAAATCTCTGGTGAGAACGTTGGCAACTCCTCAAAGACAATCTCGCTGCCTTGGCTCAGTGAATCACCAATCCGGAAGATACCCGGATCGAACAAACCGATAATATCGCCAGCATATGCCTCTTCGACAATATCCCGATCTTGTGCCAGGAATTGCTGTGGCTGTGACAGCTTGATTTCTTTGCCCACACGAGTATGCTTCACACTCATTCCACGTTGGAACTTGCCTGACACAATACGCAGGAACGCAATACGATCCCGGTGTGCCGGGTTCATGTTTGCCTGAATCTTGAACACATAACCGCTGAATTTCTCATTCGTTGGCTGAATCTCTCCTGCCGTACTGCGACGTGGTTCAGGCTTCGGTGCCAGTTCCAGGAAATTCTCCAAGAAGGTCTGTACGCCGAAATTGTTGATCGCACTACCGAAGAAAATAGGTGTCAATTCGCCGCGTTGAACTTTCTCCATGTCGAATTGGTCGCCCGCAATATCCAGCAACTCCAGATCCTGACACAATTGATCATGCAGGTATTCTCCTGCCATCTCACGGATAATCGGATCTTTGTAGCCATCTACCTTTTGTACTTTAATCGTCGAGTGATCGTCCCCTTGGAACAATTCCACCTGATTTTTCATCCGGTCATAGACACCACACAGCTCGCGACCTGTACCAATAGGCCAGTTCATCGGAACCGAACGAATACCCAGTACATTTTCAAGCTCTTCCATCAGGTCAAATGGGCTTTTACCCTCACGGTCGAGTTTGTTGATGAACGTAAAGATTGGAATGCCACGCTTCGCACATACCTGGAACAACTTGATCGTTTGTGCCTCGACACCTTTTGCCACGTCAATCAACATTACCGCGCTATCGGCAGCCGTCAGTGTACGATACGTATCTTCACTGAAATCCTGGTGACCCGGTGTATCCAAAATGTTGACGCGATGATCCAGATAATCAAATTGCATTACGGAAGAGGTAACCGAGATCCCCCGTTGTTTCTCAATTTCCATCCAGTCACTTGTTGCGTGTTTGCTGGCTTTCCGAGCTTTTACCGTTCCCGCAAGGCGAATCGCGCCCCCGAACAGCAACAGTTTCTCGGTTAATGTAGTTTTACCCGCATCCGGGTGAGAGATGATGGCAAACGTCCGGCGTTTGTCCACTTCCTGTTGAAGAATTTCATTTGCAGCTTTGCTCATAGGTTTAATCCCTTTCGTCCGTTCATTCACGTTAATCCGGCATGGCCGGTCCATCATTCAATCTTTATGCAATCCGGCGAGGCCGGTTGATTGTACACGAGTTTTTACGTACTAGGTATTTACACACTAGATTAATTTTACACATTTACAATGGAGTTCATCCTCCTCAAATCTGTGCTTTCATGTATACCGTGAACTGCTTCTTAACCCAACTCTCCTATTGTACCATAATCTGTACCGAAAATAACCGATTACTACCGCAGATTCTTCTCTTTTCCCTTGCAAAAAAAAGCACCCTTCAGCCATTTCCATGGCATCCAGGCACTCCTCATTCATTTTTATTTATCGGTTTTAGAAAATCAATGCATCCAGCGCGTATTGTCCGCCACCTGTCAATGCCAGCGCTACACCAATCACCAGAATCGCGAGATTATATTCGAATCCGTTCTGTGTGGACCAGTATCCGTTCGCGCCATGGACTTTCACAATCGCAATGACCATCGTCAATGCAATCAGAATGCCACCTACCGGTGTGAGCAGACCTAGAGCCAACAGCAATCCGCCACCGAATTCCGCGAGTCCAGCCAGTAACGCCACCAATGCACCGGGCTTCATGCCCATCGACTCAAACCAGCCGCCTGTACCCTTGATCCCGTAACCTCCGAACCAACCAAACAGCTTTTGAGCTCCGTGCGCCATGAACGACAATCCAATCACCAAACGAATCAACAACAACCCTACATCCAACATCATTTTCTTTTCCTCCATTCAATATATACAAAATAGTATTCTTAGATTAAAGATATTATGCTAAATTTTTTTCTTCATGATTCTCTGTGTCGCAAACCCCTTCAACTGGTTTACATTTTTTTTATCATGATAACTTATCCGAAACGTTTGCCCGAATGAAGTTTGTCATTTGCGTAACTCTTTAACTCCTGTGTTGAGTATAAGTTACATACTTACTTTTTGTCAACAACTTAATTTAAATTACTTGTTTCCTGATGATGGATACCTACCTTTTCCCCCACTAAAAAGCCTGGGTACACCGCAAAATTTGCGATTTCCCCAGGCTCAGTCATGTTGTGTATGTTGTTAATACTTTTGTTAATGCCCTTACCCTACCCTAACCATTCACTTGCCAGATCACGCTGTCCTCGTCCTGACCATTCACCGGCCACCAGTGGAATCCGTCCTGCTCCAGCAGCTTATCTGTCGCTTCTGGCCCCCATGTTCCAGCAGGGTACGTATGAAGTTCTCCCTGATTCTGTCCCCAGCCTGCCGCGATTCGATCCACAAAAGACCAGGCTGTTGCCACTTCATCCCAACGGGTAAAGTACGTAGAATCCCCCTCTGCGGCGTCGTGCAGCAGACGTTCATACGCTTCAGGCGAGTTAATTCCAATCATGCAGCTCTGACAGAAATCCATTGCGAGTGGCTGAATCTCAGAATCCGAGCCTGGTTTCTTGGCATTGATTTTGATATATATGCCTTCCATCGGATTCACCCGAATGACCAGCAGATTCGGTTCCAATTTATACTTTTTCCCAAGGTACACGTTGTTTGGCATCGACTTGAATTCAACTACGATCTCGGTTGTTTTCACCGGCAGACGTTTGCCTGTCCGAATATAGAATGGCACGCCCGCCCAGCGGAAATTATCCACGAATACACGTGCTGCAAAATAAGTTTCTGTATTCGACTGCGGATCAACCTTGTCTTCCTGGCGATACCCCGGAAGCTGCTTGCCACGGTACTCCCCTTCGGCATACTGCCCCCGCACAACGTTGTTGCTCACTTCCTCATCCGAAGTAAAGGCCCGCAATGAACGTAATACCTTCACCTTCTCATCCCGAATGTCCTCCGGGAATAGGCGACTCGGCGGTTCCATCGCAATCATTGTCAGCATCTGAAGCATATGGTTTTGCCCCATATCACGGAGTGCTCCGGAGTGATCATAATAACCGCCACGTTCTTCCACGCCTACCGTCTCACCAAGCGTAATCTGAACGTTGGCAATATGTTTGTTGTTCCAGAGCGGTTCAAAAAAAGCATTTCCGAAGCGGATCACTTCGATATTTTGCACCATTTCCTTGCCCAGATAATGATCAATCCGATAGATTTCCTCTTCACGGAATACCTCACGAATCTGCTCATTCAGATGTTCGGCCGATTGCAGATCATAACCAAATGGTTTTTCGATCACCAAACGGTTCCACCCCTGACTTTCCAACATACCACCGTCCCGCAAACTGTACGAGACACTGCCAAACAGCTCAGGTGCCAGTGCCAGATAGAACAGTCGATTCCCCGGCGTGTTAAACTTCGATTCCAGATGCTCCGTCTGCGCACGCAGCTCTTTGAATCCTTCCACATTATTAATATCCAGTGCTTTGTATTCAAAATGATCGACAAAAGCGTTCCACTCATCAGGTTCCCCCGCTGGATAACGGCAGAACTCTTTAATGGATTCTAAGATGTCTTCCCGGAATTCTTCTGGGGACCTCGGACGACGTGCTACGCCAATAACCGCAAAGTCTTCGGCAAGCTTGCCTTCACGGTAAAGACTGTAGATAGCCGGAAACAGCTTCCGGCGGGCCAAATCACCCGTTGCTCCAAAAATGAAAAATACTGCGCCTGGTGTCTGTACTTCATCTTTCAATTGTTTTTCAACCATGGGCTCCTCTTTCTTCCGGGAAGATAACCTTCACGCTCTCCCCGAGCTATGTAATGTGTTATATATGCAGGACATACAACTGTCAATTACCAGCAAGTTCCTTCTTGGATGTGATGCCATTTTAGCATATCAACTGAACGGATGCACTATTTCAAACTCATTTTTCTGATAAAGATTCTCAATATTGGGTCCTAATTCATGAAAAATTCATCCCTTAATATTCAATCGTAATCACCGGAAACCCCACTGTAATTCGATTATCAACCTCCTCACCAACCTGGTGAACTGCAAGTTGCATATTCAACATATGCGAGCCACTCTTGATCGATAGGGGCAGCTCAGCCGCCTTATAAGAGACACTTGCGCTAGCTACATCCGTGTAACGTTCAAAGGAGGCGAAATCCACATTTTTGGACAGGTCTTTCTCAATCAGTGCCAACTGCAGACCCGCATCACCTTCAATAGTAGTAGCGGCCGTACCTTGCACAGACATATTCCAGCTTGCCTTCATCCCTGAGTCTACAAGCAGTTGATCGACCTCTTCATGTAATGTCATTAATGCCTTCCGATCCGTGTGTGCATCCCCTGAGAGTTGTACGATGGCATAGTAACCATTGTCTCCTGTATCGACGACATTGACCAACATGCCTACGCCACCATTAGCTGTATCGACAATCTCTTCACTGCGGTAAACATCATGACCCGTCTGGCGTACCCGCACAGGTTGTTCCAGTCCCAAGTGACCAGCCAGTAATGTTGCCTGTGCTTCTGCATTTCCCTGACCTTCTCCTTGCCATTTAATAACTAGACGATCCACATTATCAATCACGTTGTCAGCCGTGTAGATTAACTGTTCCAGTTGGGCTGCTTTGGATTCGTTCTTCTCTGCATATACCTGTGTCACACCGATAAGAATAATGATTGCCATTGCCAATATACCTGCTGTCATCCAACGATTTAACATTTGAATCCCCCGCTTCTTTCTTGCATTCTATGAATCTATCAACAGCATGCCCCTTTCCCCCATTAGCTATACTTCTTCTGCACACAACAAAAAAGCCCCACCCACCATATTCATGGCAGAGCAAAGCTTTTCATTCATACTTTTCTATATAAATTGAACTACACAATATTTACACTCGCCACTCCGATGACAGAACAACCTTCCGATCGCTGTTATCCCCCAATTTTTTTGATTCTTTTCATAAAGGGTACATCCGGGGATAAAGGCGAAGTGTATGCTTCCGAAGTAGCTTTCTTTCAGAAAGCTTTTGCTTCGCTTCTTCTGGTTCTTTCTGTCCTCTTATCTATACTTCCGCACATTAATGCACAGTTCTTTGGCTTAATGATGTTATTGCATATAGTTCTTGTTATTACTCTGCAAGTCCATTTTTATAAGCATAGATCGCGGCCTGTGTACGGTCGTCTACGCCCAATTTTGCCAGTAGGTTTGTAACATGGAACTTGACTGTTTTGATACCAATGATCAGATCATCAGCGATGTCCTGATTCGATTTACCTTTGGCGAGCAACCGGAGCACATCCATTTCCCGGTCCGTTAATTCATCGTGCAAAGGAGCTGCTGCCTGTGGCTGCCGGAAGCGATTCATCATTTTCGAAGCCACCTGTGACTCCAGAACGGATTGCCCGCGAGCGGCTGCGCGAATCGCATCTGCCACTTCATTGGCTCTTGATGTTTTCAACAGATAACTGAATGCGCCTGCTTCAATGACAGGATACATTTTTTCATCATCCAGGTAGCTGGTCAATACGATGACTTTGCACTCTGGATACATTTTAAGTACCTGACGAGTAGCCTCAATGCCGTCCATTCCTTCCATAACCAGGTCCATCAGAACAACATCAGGCTTATATTCCTGTGCAAGCCGAATGCCTTCCTCTCCACTACCTGCTTCACCAACAACTTCAATTCCATCTTCGGTATCCAGTACCGCTGCAAGACCAATACGTACCATCTCATGATCATCCACGAGCAATACTTTGATCGACGTTTCCGTCTCCGTTTCGACTTCCGGTTCCATTGACATGTTCTTCCTCGCTTTCATCGTTCATCAAAGGTATCGTAATCTCAATCCGCGTTCCCTTACCAGGCGCTGTTACAAAATGTATGGCCCCGCCAATCTCCGTAACACGTTCACGCATGTTAGCCAGACCGTAAGAAGCTTGTTTATTCTCATCCAGATCAAAGCCTTGCCCATCATCACGGATCAATACCCGGATCGCATCAGTACGGCGCTGGATCCGTATCTCCATTTTTTCCGCTTTTGCATGCCGTAACGTATTGGACATAGCCTCCTGAACGATCCGGAACAGATGATTCTCGATGCCTTTGATCAGATCAATGTCTTCGTCCATTTCGAGCACAATGTCCATAGGTACTTTTGTTTTCAGTTCCATCACCAGATCACGCAGACCTTGTTCGAGATGTTTACCCTCCAGATAGACTGGACGCAGATGTAACAGTAACGCACGCATCTCGGACTGGGCTACCGAAGCCATCTCCTCAATCAAAGCCACCTGCCGCTGAGCACGTTCAAAATCCTTCTCCATCTTCCGTCCAACGGCCGTTGCTGTCATGGATATCGCAAACAATTGTTGCGATACCGCATCATGCAGTTCCCGTGCCAAACGTTGCCGCTCTTCCACAATAGCCGTAATTCTGGCTTGTTCAGCAAGCTGTGCATTATGAGTAGACAATCGCTGGAGCGTAGATATCTGATCTTCCCACTTTTTGCCGATTCGTCCGAGTTGCTCACTTAAACGGCCCACATCATCATCGCCCAGATCAGGTACAGTGCGTGATAGAGAGCCCTTCTCCCACAGTAGAAGTGTTTCCCGCAGCAGTTCAAGCCGGCGTTTAACCCGGTAACTCTGATAGAACCCAAAGACCGCACCAATCCCAATCAGAAGCAGCAATAAGGCCAGACCCGATTGAATCAGATGCCGCCAGCCTGTAAACGGAGCAAGATAACCATATGTATACAATACATACAAAATAACAGCTAGCACAATGAAAACCAGGAGGATCCCTTCACCCATACTTCGGGTTACCATGTCGGTATGTCGTTTTGTCTTCATCGGGGTCTCCTCCTTCTCTTCATCTATTTTACTACGGATTACTGATGTTTAGGTCGCCAACAATATAAGAAATGACAAATTTTGCTTTATGTTCACTGGATTCATATCCAGGCGTTCTCCATACTAATTTGTTCATCATGCCGCTATCTTGTTCTCCAAGAAGATTAATCCGGCCGAAAAGAACCGATGCTTCAATCTCCACACCATAATCTTCTGGTAGTGTAAGGCGAACATTACCCATAACTCCTTGCAGCAGCACAATTGTTTGTTTCTCCTCCGGAATTGAAAGAGATAGATCCGCGTTAACCTCACCTATGGCATGCCACAGACTCATACTACGTAACGTCCAGGATGATTGATCCCAGTAGTACCGAGCCATGAAATTCTGTTTCTTCATAACGCCTTCGTCCAGATGAATCTTTTTGTTTTTCGAATAAAAGTAAGCTAAAGAAGCCAGTACAATCAAAAATACAATCATTAAATTATCCAGCAATAACAGTGCCGCACCAATGCCAAGATACCGATGACCTTTGCGGGTATCCCCATTGCGGACTTGAAGCATTCCAACCGTTAACAGAATCAGTGCGGCAGCGGTCAGGAAGTTAATATTGTCATTCAATAACATCATTGTGCCAATAATCATAATGACAACTGCAAGCCATTTACTCTTTTGATTCATCCCCGCCGCACCTCCTCTGTAAGTTAATCTCTCTTTATTCAACGGAAAAGCCATACCAGGCAATGAAGTCCTGTATGGCTTAACTTTTGTTCTACCAACCGTACATTATACACGATTTATAGAATATCATATTGTCCACTAAGCGAACAGTTATTCTTTTGAATTTCCGTTCGCTTCATTCTTGGAACCATTGCCCATTTTATTTTTGAGGGCTTGTAATTGCTGATCCACTTTGAATTGTTTTTCCACATCTACAGGATTCGTATACGTGGATGATGTGTTGCGATAAGGTGCACGAGCTACGTCAGCCTCAGCTTCCAGTTGCATGATTTTCTCTTCCATGCGGTGGAATCCAAGTGATGCGCCGCCACTTTCGATCGAATGCAAGCTGTTGATGGAAGACATTTGTTTTTTAGCTTTTGCCATTTGTGCACGGGATACAAGTTCATTACGTTTGTTACGCATTTTGTAGAACTCATCTTTCATATCATGCAACTGTTGCAACAGATCTTTTGCTTGTGCTTCGGACTGTGCATGCAGTTCGCTGTACTCCGTAATTTTTTGATCAAAGTAGATTTTCTCTTCCAACAATTTGCGTGCCACTTCTTCCTGACCGTTAGACAGAGCAGCTTCTGCTTGGGACTCACGTTGTACCGAAGTACGCTCCGCTTCATCCAAACGTTGTTTCATGCGGCGCTCATTTGCCATTTGTTTAGCAACAGTTACCTCTGCCTCATGAATCTCAGCCTCCATATCACGCAAGTACTGGTTCAACATTACAATCGGGTCCTCTACTTTATCCAACATATCATTTACCGATGCTTTCGTCATATCCTTAATCCGTTTAAATACTCCCATTTTACTTTTCTCCCTTCTCGTAACGAGATAATTTTTGGCGAAGCTCTTCAACTTCTTTTTTCAGTGCTTTTTTCTCGATATCTTTCATCATGGAATCAAGTTCACTTTCTTGCGGTGCTCCTGCTCCGTAGGCGTTGTTGTCATAAGAACGGGGACCAGATTGAGGTCTGCCGTTGAATCCAGGGCCGGGACCGAAGTTACCAGGACCTTGTTGGTTGTGATTATTTTGAAAAGGACCTCTTGGTGGCTGATGATCATAGTTGTCGTATCCTCTGCCAGGACCAGGGCCTTGGCCCGGACCGTAGCCATATGGATCATAAGGCGGATACGGTTCTTTTGGTACCACCAGTGCTGCAATAAAGTATATTAACAACGACGTGCCGCCAGTTACGAAGATACTGATAACAAAGATGATACGCAGCAGGGTGGAATCCATTCCGATGGTTTCGGAAATTCCGCCGCACAAGCCGGTTAACATCCGGTCACGCGTTGAGCGGTATAATTTGCTCATGTGCTTGCTCCTTTCGTTTACTTGTATCCTCTTACGTTGGAATCATAAGCATATGGATCAACGTGATTGGATTCCTTTGGTACCACCAATGCAGCGATGAAGTAGATCAACAATGATGTACCTCCCGTAGCGAAAATACTGATGAAGAAAATGATACGTAGCAGCGTGGTACTCAATCCGAGATTTTCAGAAATGCCACCGATCAAACCTGTTAGCCTTCGATTACGCGCCGAGCGGTATAATTTATTCATTGTGACTACTCCTTTCTGTCATTGTTCAATTTCTGTCTTAAGCGTTCCAGTTCCTTATCCAGCGTAGAGGATGACATGCTGCCAGTCACTCCTGAACCATCTTGATTCATCCGCCGGATATCGCGGAGACTTTGTGCTTCATATTCGAGATCAGAGACTTGGTCATCCAGTCGGTTAAACATACGGGGTACATTCTGACCGTTGTGATTGCCTCTCTGGTTCATACGTTGCTGTAACTGAATCGTCTGCATACGAGCGTAGTAATATTGGCGTTTGCTGTATACATTCTGATATTCAACCTTCAGCTGGTCGATCTGTTCATCCAACTCCTGTAATGCCGCATAACTTTGTGCATACAATTCATTGTACTGTTCCATTTTTTCCTCGTGGAGGATTTTCTCCTGCAAGGCCAGCTTAGCGAGATGTTCTTCCCCTGCTTTCAGAGCCATGGAAGCCTGTTCTTCCCGTTTGTTCACCATACCTGCTGCCTGATCGGCTTGTTGTTTCATTTGTCTGGTATGGCTTGCATATTGATGACGAAGTTTCTCGGCTTCACCGATGTCTTGGCGGGTCGAGACCAGGAACTGATCAATCAGTTTGACTGGGTCCTGACTTTGCTCCAAATGTTCGTTCAGATTAGCTACGGTAATATCCCGCATTCGACGAAATACACTCATTATGTTCTGTCCCTCCTTTTCATAATCGTGAAAGCTTAGTACCGACCACGACGACTGCGGTTATTGCTTAGCATTGAGATACCAAAGATGATTAACCCGATCGCGATGATCGGTCCGATCAACCATGCCAGTTTACCCATCAGTGAGATGATACCGATGATGAGAACAATCCAGCCAAGCATCACATTCCCTCGTTTAACTCCGTAGTATCCCAGTGCAATCATCAGGACCGGAATCAGATAACCCATTAAGTGTCCAAGAAGTGGAGTTAACTTTCCGAAGAGGAGTAGTGCACCCAGCGCAATCAATACAATCGCCCAGCCATTTCCCTTATTTAATCTCATAATTGTTGTTCACCGCCCTTTCCATTCGTTCCTTTTAATGTGTTGAGTCATTTGTTCGTTTGTTTCTTGTTTTTTGTTTCCGTGTTTCTTGTTTAACCTTATGTCCTTATTCTAGGGGATTCCGCGACTTTTCAAAACAGACCGTGGACGGTTTTTCATCCTAGACTCAGGTCGGGGATCTAGTTGGACCTTTGTCTGTCCCTATATAGGACCAACGTTCCACTTAAGCTGAATAGCACTCCAGATACCTTCTATTACCCGTATTCAGGCTACCCTTTAGCAGATATCGACCTGTAGAGAGAATGTTGTCCATGTCTCTATTTACGTTCACACTGCAATTTCGTTTCTCATGATTCCGTATTGGATAGTCAGTCCAAGCCATTTCTCTAGCCTTTTCTGCAAAATCATCTATCAGCAGTCCCTTATCTCTACTTCTATACACTTTTGTGAAATTACTTATTTATCCAAATAAACAAAATTTAGATTGTTCTATATGTAAGCGTTTACTAAAATAGAAAGTGTTACTATTTCTAATGTCAGGGGTGGAACTGAAACTGTGCGACCAATCAGCTATCTCCATAAAATGATCATCTTCGGAATCCTGTTAAGCACCCTGCCCATTTTGTTAACGGGAATTGCCGCATTTATCTATTCATCAAACCAAACAGAGCTACATCGTACGCAGGCTAACAGACAGTTGCTGGAACAAATGCAATCCAACGTAGAACACAAACTCGCTACAGTTAGTTATATGCTTGATCAGGCCGTTCGCTCTCCAGTAACCCTCCGCTCCCTGTCTGCTTATTCTTCACTAGAAGGGAAAGGGCCTTTGCTTGCCGACAAGCTACAGAGCGAATTTCAGAATATGAGGTCATGGGAACCTTTGCTGGATATTACTCTGGTGAATCAATCTCAGAATTGGCTTATTGATCATGCCGGATTATATCGTAATACGGATTTTCCACTGGCTCTTCCCATGAAGGAATTGATATCGGATACGCTAACCTCTGGATGGCAGCTCTCCCCTTCATCGGTGTTCAGTAATGATGAGCGTTCACCAGGTACAGGCTGTATCTATCATATTGCCCTTGCGAGATCTATTCCGAATCTGAATACGTCTTCCGATGCTGCCCTGATTGCGGGAATCCCTGCATGCTCTTTGCAAAATACACTAGGAGAAGCCTCCTTAGGCAATGCTGCCTCAGGACTGATCATTTTGAATCGGGAACAACGTATCTTGGTGCATCCCGATCCTGTATACATTGGACAACCGTTGTCTGCCATTGGATTACAGGATCGGGATACGGAAGCCAACATAACCAAACTATCACCCATCACATTTTCAACAGGCTTTGAAAAACGGGAAGTTAAGATCGCCGATACACATTATTCCCTGACGTATAGCCCTTCTACCTTAAAGGGATGGACTTATGTGCTAATCTCACCTACCAATATTCTGACACAAGAATATATCGATATCGGATTACACACCTTGTATATCAGTATCTTCTTACTTTTACTTTCATTATTACTCGCCTGGCTCGGCTCCAAGCGAATGCATGTCCCGATTCGTAAACTTTTAACCCAACTTGGTGACAACCACCTGTCCAAAGAAGGAAACACGGTAGCTCAGCAATCACCACCATTTTCTGATGAGTTCGAACAGATCAGAGCAGGGGTCTCACAATTATCTGCCTCTCACTCCCAATTAGAGAACACACTTAATGTGCATCTATTGCAGATTCGCAATCATTTTATGATGAATCTGTTCCAGGGTAAGATCCCTGTTCATACTCTTCATGACGCCCTGAATGAATATGGCTACACGCATCAGGTTCGGGAATGGCAACAAATTGCTGTTATTACACTACAGGCCGATCTTGTTAATCATACAAAATATAGAGCTAGTGATCGTGATCTCTTATTATTCGCTATTCAAAATATATTGGAGGAAACGGTTGTGCATAACCAACAATTGCTTCCCATTGTGCTGGAACATACGGTAGTCACGGTGATTGGCACCGTGGAACAGGATCAGTTTATTTTTTCACAGCAGCTATATGTATTAACAGACCAGTTACAACAACAGATGGATAAGATTCTGGCTCTTCAAGTCAGTATAGGATTCAGCCAGTCGCACAGCTCTCTACATCACATCCCTCAAGCTTACACAGAAGCCTTGGAAGCACTGAGGCATCGGATGAAGCTGGGAACAGGCATTATTTTTCAATATGAGAACATAGATCATTACACTCCCACTTGGTCCATGACCTACCCGGAATCATTGGAATATTCGTTGATCCAAGCTATTCAAAGTGCGGATGAAGTCCAGGCCTCTGCTCTTCTGAAACAACTGCTTGAAGTAATCTTTGGTATGGAGGTTACACCCGAGGAGTATGAGGTGGCTCTTACGAGGTTGCTCACGCATATTTTGCAAATGACTCAGGAATCCGGCATACGACTCGGACAGATCTCCCAAGGTCGTGGTTCGATGTTTCATGAACTTCATAGTTTGCAGTACGCTGCTGAAGTTGAGGATTGGTTTAAATATCAAGTCTCCTTGCCCGTCATTCAGGTTTTTAAAGCGAGACAATATGCCCAGTATCAGCATATATCTGAGAAAATGATTGCCATGATTCATCAAGATTATGATAAGGATCTGACGCTTGAGGAATGTGCCTTGAAGCTTCACTACAATGCCAACTACTTAAGTAGTGTTTTCCGCAAAGAGACAGGCTGTGCATTTAGTGAATATCTGACCAAGTACCGATTTAACATCGCTAAAAAATGGCTGGACGAAAGTGATCTAACCGTTAAAGATATCGCAGCACGACTTCGGTACAACAATCCGCAAAACTTTATCCGGTCATTCCGTAAATGGGAAGGAATCACCCCCGGCCAGTATCGGGAGCGTAAGCAGAAAGCAGAAGTATCGAACAGAAATTAGACAAGGAGCACGATAGTAAGTCGTACTCCTTCGGCCAGCTCGGATACCTATCCGTATGGCTCCCCGAACAGGGATAGGGCTCGGACCTGTGACAACTCGATTAACCGTGGAGTGCTCTACCAACTGAAATATCAGGGAATATGCTTCAGAGATCATTCTCTGAAAACTAGGTCTGTGTTTTGTTTTGTTGTCTCGAACATCTCTAAATAAACGAGGGTCTGGTTCAAAGCGGTCGATGAATTAGTGGCTTCAAAAAAGAGGGAGCACATAACCTGCTCCCTTCACTTACAACTTTACTTCTGCAATCTTAACTTCATATGTTTCACACGTGTATCTTCTTGTTTTGCAGTATGATGCTTCCTAGTGTCATCTTAGACGTTAAACTACATTGTCTCAGTCTCAATTCCTGTTTATCATTACTCGTGCCAAGCTTATGCGATTTATTGCTTATCCTTAGTGCGAACTGTTTTCATATTTGGCTGTTCAAGTTGGATTAGAATTTTACCATCTTCCTCCACGTGAGAAGGTCACCGTACTATCCTTATACGTATCCCGAATGTACTTCTCAGCCAGTCTGAGAGAATCTTCATCCGATGGTAACTCATACGTATTAAGCCATTCTGGCAGCTGCTCGATAATCTCTTCCACCGGTACTTCAAATGAGTTAACTTCTCTCGTAATAATCATCGTATAAGAATACCCCCTCAAATACAGCAACTGTTGGATATACCCCATATCACCGGCCTTGTATGAAGAAGTTACCCCCAGTACATCCTTAAGTTCATCCATTAGTGTGTGTTCCTTCTGTCCCGCCATAGTACTTATATACACATACTTCCGGGCACAGTTGATCGCCTGCTCAATTGTTTCCCAATCCGACATCGCTGGACACATGGATGCAAATGCAAAGTCATATTTCTTCTCCCAGCCTTTATCCTTAATGGAGATTTCTTCATATCGTTCGTTTACGATTTCGATTTTGGATTCCAGAGCTGGAGGTATCGTCTCTTTCATAAGGGAGACAAGCAACTCAGAAGGCTCAACTGCCGTCACACTTGCCCCCTTTTTCGCAAAAGGAATGGTAAATATGCCTGAAGCGGCTCCAATGTCCAAAATGGATAACCCTGCGAATTCCACACCCTGGTTTTCAATCCAGCCCATAATGCGTTCAGAACGCTGCTTTCCTTCTTCGGTGAACGACTGTGCATGATAATCCCTGGCCCATCGCTCAAAAGCTTCTTCTATATTAAAGGGGGCGCTTTTCTTCTTATATTTTGAACTTCTCGGACGATTCTTCCATGCCTCTTCCCATACAGAAAGATCAAATAACAGATCGGTATCCGACACATTTTTTCCATTAGTCACTCTACTTCACTCCTCCATATTAAAGACTTTACTTATCTACAATATACTCAATATAATCATACGTCAATCTTTAGTAACGTCCATCTTCTCTTACTCTAGATTTTCTTACTGCATATAAATCGTTTCATATAAAATAAAAATAGCCCTACACATTGCATAAGCAACATGTAGGGCTATTCAATATACCGGCGAGAGGACTCGAACCTCCACGGTTTCCCACTCGATTTTGAGTCGAGCGCGTCTGCCATTCCGCCACGCCGGCATATGCTGGAGGCGCCACCCAGATTCGAACTGGGGATAAAGCTTTTGCAGAGCTGTGCCTTACCACTTGGCTATGGCGCCATATTTTGGAGCGGACGACGGGAATCGAACCCGCGACCCTCGCCTTGGCAAGGCGATGCTCTACCGCTGAGCCACGTCCGCATAATGGCTGGGGATATAGGATTTGAACCTATGCATGACGGAGTCAAAGTCCGTTGCCTTACCGCTTGGCTAATCCCCAATAAAAAATGAAAAAACAAAGGGGCGATCGAGGGGAATTGAACCCCCGAATGCCGGATCCACAAACCGGTGCGTTAACCACTTCGCCACGACCGCCATAAAAGGTTAATTTCTAAAAAGTTAATTGGCAGGGGCAGCAGGAATTGAACCCACACCAACGGTTTTGGAGACCGTTGTTCTACCTTTAAACTATGCCCCTAAAAACTGGTGGAGGATGATGGATTCGAACCACCGAACCCGTACGGGAGCAGATTTACAGTCTGATGCGTTTGGCCACTTCGCTAATCCTCCAGGATTACATGGTGCCGGCGAGAGGACTTGAACCCCCAACCTACTGATTACAAGTCAGTTGCTCTACCAGTTGAGCTACACCGGCATATTAAATTGTTTTATAAATGGTGGCTCGGGACGGAATCGAACCGCCGACACGAGGATTTTCAGTCCTCTGCTCTACCGACTGAGCTACCGAGCCACAATAAAGTCTAATCTTAATTCCTTACACTTTATATAGGGCATCAGTGCCATACAGCAGATGTAGTGAACAGTTTGCCTCATGTAAAGATTAAATGGCGGAACCGACGGGATTCGAACCCGCGATCTCCTGCGTGACAGGCAGGCATGTTAGGCCAACTACACCACGGTTCCAGATCACTTTCTCAAAGGAAAGTATAATTGCGGGGGCAGGATTTGAACCTGCGGCCTTCGGGTTATGAGCCCGACGAGCTACCGGGCTGCTCCACCCCGCGTCGTTATAAAGTTTATATGGTGGAGGCTGAGGGGATCGAACCCCCGACCCTCTGCTTGTAAGGCAGATGCTCTCCCAGCTGAGCTAAGCCTCCGAACAACACATTTATGATCATATCATATTCTTGTTGTAAAAATCAACTTCTTTTTTTGAAGTTATTATGACCCGTAGGGGATTCGAACCCCTGTTACCTCCGTGAAAGGGAGGTGTCTTAACCCCTTGACCAACGGGCCTTAATATTATGGCGGAGAGAGAGGGATTCGAACCCTCGAGACGCTTGTGACGCCTACACGATTTCCAATCGTGCTCCTTCGGCCAGCTCGGACACCTCTCCATATGGCTCCCCGAACAGGGCTCGAACCTGTGACAACTCGATTAACAGTCGAGTGCTCTACCAACTGAGCTATCAGGGAATATGCTTCAGAGATCGTTCTCTGAAAACTAGATTCGAAACGAAACACGCGAATTACAACTTGCTATTGGATAAGCCCTCGACCGATTAGTACTGGTCAGCTCCATGCATTGCTGCACTTCCACCCCCAGCCTATCTACCTCGTCGTCTTCAAGGGGTCTTACATACTGGGAAATCTCATCTTGAGGGGGGCTTCACGCTTAGATGCTTTCAGCGTTTATCCCGTCCGTACATAGCTACCCAGCGGTGCTCCTGGCGGAACAACTGGTACACCAGCGGTACGTCCATCCCGGTCCTCTCGTACTAAGGACAGCTCCTCTCAAATTTCCTACGCCCACGACAGATAGGGACCGAACTGTCTCACGACGTTCTGAACCCAGCTCGCGTACCGCTTTAATGGGCGAACAGCCCAACCCTTGGGACCTACTTCAGCCCCAGGATGCGATGAGCCGACATCGAGGTGCCAAACCTCCCCGTCGATGTGGACTCTTGGGGGAGATAAGCCTGTTATCCCCAGGGTAGCTTTTATCCGTTGAGCGATGGCCCTTCCATGCGGTACCACCGGATCACTAAGCCCGACTTTCGTCCCTGCTCGACTTGTAGGTCTCGCAGTCAAGCTCCCTTATGCCTTTGCACTCTTCGAATGATTTCCAACCATTCTGAGGGAACCTTTGGGCGCCTCCGTTACTCTTTAGGAGGCGACCGCCCCAGTCAAACTGCCCACCTGACACTGTCCCCGCACCGGATTACGGTACCAGGTTAGAACCTAGATACGATCAGGGTGGTATCCCAACGTTGCCTCCATGCAAGCTGGCGCTCACACTTCAAAGGCTCCCACCTATCCTGTACAGATCGTACCCAAATTCAATATCAAGCTGCAGTAAAGCTCCATGGGGTCTTTCCGTCTTGTCGCGGGTAACCTGCATCTTCACAGGTATTAAAATTTCACCGGATCTCTCGTTGAGACAGCGCCCAAGTCGTTACGCCATTCGTGCGGGTCAGAATTTACCTGACAAGGAATTTCGCTACCTTAGGACCGTTATAGTTACGGCCGCCGTTTACTGGGGCTTCGGTTCACAGCTTCGGATTGCTCCTAACCACTCCCCTTAACCTTCCAGCACCGGGCAGGCGTCAGCCCGTATACTTCGCCTTACGGCTTCGCACAGACCTGTGTTTTTGCTAAACAGTCGCTTGGGCCTTTTCACTGCGGCCCCCTCGTGCTATTCACACTACCGGGGCACCCCTTCTCCCGAAGTTACGGGGTCATTTTGCCGAGTTCCTTAACGAGAGTTCTTCCGCGCGCCTTAGAATACTCTTCTCGCCTACCTGTGTCGGTTTGCGGTACGGGCACCATCACCTGGCTAGAGGCTTTTCTTGGCAGTGTGAGATCATGACCTTCGCTACTATAATTTTCGCTCCCCATCACAGCTCAGCCTTACAATGTGCGGATTTGCCTACACATCAGCCTTACTGCTTAGACGGACATCCATCAGTCCGCGTCACTACCCTACTGCGTCCCCCCATTGCTCATAACGGCTTACGGTGGTACAGGAATTTCGACCTGTTGTCCTTCGACTACGCCTTTCGGCCTCGCCTTAGGTCCCGACTTACCCTGAGCGGACGAGCCTTCCTCAGGAACCCTTAGGCTTTCGGCGGATCAGATTCTCACTGATCTTTTCGTTACTCATACCGGCATTCTCACTTGTATAATGTCCAGCGCTCCTTACGGTACACCTTCAACCCTTATACAACGCTCCCCTACCCCTGATGCAAAGCATCAAGCCATAGCTTCGGTGGTGTGTTTAGCCCCGTTACATTTTCGGCGCAGAGTCACTCGACCAGTGAGCTATTACGCACTCTTTCAATGGTGGCTGCTTCTAAGCCAACATCCTGGTTGTCTGTGCAACTCCACATCCTTTCCCACTTAACACACACTTGGGGACCTTAGCTGATGGTCTGGGCTGTTTCCCTTTTGACAATGGATCTTAGCACTCACTGTCTGACTCCCGGAAGTAAGTCTATGGCATTCGGAGTTTGACTGAGCTTGGTAACCCTTGCGGGCCCCGCACCCAATCAGTGCTCTACCTCCACGACTCTGTTTTCCGAGGCTAGCCCTAAAGCTATTTCGGGGAGAACCAGCTATCTCCGAGTTCGATTGGAATTTCTCCGCTACCCCCACCTCATCCCCGCATTTTTCAACATGCGTGGGTTCGGGCCTCCAGTGCGTGTTACCGCACCTTCACCCTGGACAGGGGTAGATCACCCGGTTTCGGGTCTACGTCCACGTACTACATCGCCCTATTCAGACTCGCTTTCGCTGCGGCTCCGGCTCTTCACCTTAACCTTGCACGGGAACGTAACTCGCCGGTTCATTCTACAAAAGGCACGCCATCACCCCTAAAACGGGCTCTGACTTTTTGTAAGCACACGGTTTCAGGTTCTATTTCACTCCCCTTCCGGGGTGCTTTTCACCTTTCCCTCACGGTACTGCTTCACTATCGGTCGCTAGGAAGTATTTAGCCTTGGCAGATGGTCCTGCCGGATTCATACGGGGTTTCACGTGCCCCGCACTACTCGGGATCCGTCTCGGAGGGAACCAACTTTCAACTACAGGGCTTTTACCTTCTTTGGCGGGCCTTTCCAGACCTCTTCGCTTAACCGGTTCCTTTGTAACTCCATGTGAGACGTCCCACAACCCCAAAGAGCAAGCTCTTTGGTTTGGGCTTCTCCGCGTTCGCTCGCCGCTACTGACGGAATCACTATTGTTTTCTCTTCCTCAGGGTACTTAGATGTTTCAGTTCCCCTGGTATGCCTCTGCATAACCTATGTATTCAGTTATGAGTAACTGGAAATTACCCCAGCTGGGTTTCCCCATTCGGACACCCCCGGATCAAAGCTTGCTTACAGCTCCCCGAGGCAGTTTCGTTGTTCGCCACGTCCTTCATCGGCTCCTAGCGCCTAGGCATCCTCCGTGTGCTCTTAGTAGCTTAACCATTTTGTTCCGGTTTCGGTCGCTCGCTTCCCTTGTTTTGCTTGCGCAAAGCCAAAAGTCGCTCTCACCCGATACCATCACAAAAGCAATTTAACTACCTTTATACACTTGACTTGTTTGCACAAGATCAGCTTAAAGGAATGTTCTAATTCGCGTTTGTTTCGTTTCGATATCTAGTTTTCAAAGAACAAGCTCCATGCAAAAGCAAGCTGTTTGAGAGTTTGAGCTCTCAAAACTGAGCAACGAGTGAGTGTTTTGCAGCTAAGCTGCGTATTTGAATGTTTCCGTTGCAGGAAACGATTCTCCATAGAAAGGAGGTGATCCAGCCGCACCTTCCGATACGGCTACCTTGTTACGACTTCACCCCAATCATCTATCCCACCTTCGGCGGCTGGCTCCTTGCGGTTACCCCACCGACTTCGGGTGTTATAAACTCTCGTGGTGTGACGGGCGGTGTGTACAAGACCCGGGAACGTATTCACCGCGGCATGCTGATCCGCGATTACTAGCAATTCCGACTTCATGCAGGCGAGTTGCAGCCTGCAATCCGAACTGAGACCGGCTTTGTTGGGATTGGCTCCATCTCGCGATTTCGCAGCCCGTTGTACCGGCCATTGTAGTACGTGTGTAGCCCAGGTCATAAGGGGCATGATGATTTGACGTCATCCCCACCTTCCTCCGGTTTGTCACCGGCAGTCTATCTAGAGTGCCCACCCGAAGTGCTGGCAACTAAATATAAGGGTTGCGCTCGTTGCGGGACTTAACCCAACATCTCACGACACGAGCTGACGACAACCATGCACCACCTGTCTCCTCTGTCCCGAAGGAAAGATACATCTCTGCATCGATCAGAGGGATGTCAAGACCTGGTAAGGTTCTTCGCGTTGCTTCGAATTAAACCACATACTCCACTGCTTGTGCGGGTCCCCGTCAATTCCTTTGAGTTTCAGTCTTGCGACCGTACTCCCCAGGCGGAGTGCTTAATGTGTTAACTTCGGCACCAAGGGTATCGAAACCCCTAACACCTAGCACTCATCGTTTACGGCGTGGACTACCAGGGTATCTAATCCTGTTTGCTCCCCACGCTTTCGCGCCTCAGCGTCAGTTACAGCCCAGAGAGTCGCCTTCGCCACTGGTGTTCCTCCACATATCTACGCATTTCACCGCTACACGTGGAATTCCACTCTCCTCTTCTGCACTCAAGTCACCCAGTTTCCAGTGCGATCCGGGGTTGAGCCCCGGGATTAAACACCAGACTTAAATGACCGCCTGCGCGCGCTTTACGCCCAATAATTCCGGACAACGCTTGCCCCCTACGTATTACCGCGGCTGCTGGCACGTAGTTAGCCGGGGCTTTCTTCTCAGGTACCGTCACCTTGAGAGCAGTTACTCTCCCAAGCGTTCTTCCCTGGCAACAGAGCTTTACGATCCGAAAACCTTCATCACTCACGCGGCATTGCTCCGTCAGGCTTTCGCCCATTGCGGAAGATTCCCTACTGCTGCCTCCCGTAGGAGTCTGGGCCGTGTCTCAGTCCCAGTGTGGCCGATCACCCTCTCAGGTCGGCTACGCATCGTCGCCTTGGTGAGCCGTTACCTCACCAACTAGCTAATGCGCCGCAGGCCCATCCCCAAGTGACAGATTGCTCCGTCTTTCCAGTTTCCTTCAGGCGAAGAAAACAATTATTCGGTATTAGCTACCGTTTCCGGTAGTTGTCCCAAACTTGAGGGCAGGTTGCCTACGTGTTACTCACCCGTCCGCCGCTAAGTATCAAGGAAGCAAGCTTCCTATCAACTCCGCTCGACTTGCATGTATTAGGCATGCCGCCAGCGTTCGTCCTGAGCCAGGATCAAACTCTCCAATAAAGTATTGAAAAGAGCGATAAGCTCATTTTGAATCTGACGAGATTAAAAATCTCATTTGTGCTCCAGTCGATTCAAGCCAAGGCTTGTCTCAAACTTTTGCGTTCATTCTGCAAGCAGAATGTTTACTCACTCGTTGTTCAGTTTTCAAAGATCAAACACGATTTGTTTTACTTCTTTTTTCGTCTCAACCAAGTTTCGGCGGCGACTTAAATAATGTAACACATTTCGTTTGTTTTCGTCAAGAACTTTTTTTGATTTCTTTTTTTGAAGCTTTAGTTCTTCACTTTTCCTCTGAAGAATTTATCGTTTGTTGGCGATAATCTCGTTTGAGGAACGAAATATAATGTATCATATATCGTGAATGAGAGTCAACATCTTTTTATAAATTATTAAACAAACAAAAAAGGAAGGTTTCCCCTCCCTTATGTGATCAATATAATGTCAGGCCTCTGGAGAAGGTTATGCCTCAATCCAATACCGAATTTCCCGGCCCTCTCCTCCGATTGATGGCCATCCTGCCGATTCTTTTACAATAGAACGAAAGACCAGCTTACGTATTACCAAAGGCAGATCTTCTCGAACAAATCTTAACTGTGGATGATGAACAAGTTCATTCATGCTCCACGGCTCCTTGCGACTTCTTAACACACGCAGCAGCAGTTCTGAGCACTCACTCATTTTGGACATTACGGAAAACTCACAGGCAAGCAGGACAAGCTCTACTCGTTGCTCCAGCGTCTCCGAGCTTACGGTAAGCTCTTGATAAAGTTTCCATAAAGCGCGATCCAGATTCTGCACATGTGTCCAGACGGCATGATCCGGGTATATCCCCTGTTCAATCAATACAATTCTTGCCCAGTTCCCCAGAGCCTCTAATACATTGTAGTAGGCGTCTACAACATGACCTTCCTGAATATGACGTTTGGCCTCCACATACATTCTCAAGAAACTGGTGAATTCATGAAGCAGCTTCTGCTCACGCAATTCTGCCCCAAAGGTAGACAGTTCTTCTCGCAAATCACTTAAGGCGCTGTCCGCTTCCCAGATAATCTCACCTTCAATCAGACACTGGGTGAGATTATTATGATTCCCGGTTACTACACTACTCTTTAATTCATGACGGCTCGCATAGATCATCTGATAACGAAGATCACCATATCTGTAATGTCCGACCGTCGACTTCAATTGATCATCATTATGAACAACAAGTACTAATAATTCGAAATCTTGAATTAGGGAGCCGTGGAATCGCTCTCCCGGGTGGGAATAAGCGATAGCCCCAACTGCCCCTGTCTCTTCCGACTGTTCGGACAAAAAAGCAAGGTTCTTTAATTCCACGATTCCCTCCATACATTTCATGGCAGATAAGCGCCAAGTCAGTTATAATGTAATTCTACATCCAGACTGAAGTTTCCTTCTTTTCCAGGTCCAATACTACTCATACGATAGGAGCATTTTTCATGATTTTTAAATCAGCAAAAATTAATGCTTTTCGCACTTGGGGATTACTACTGACCATGCTAGGTATGGGCCTAATGATACTGGGAACAGCCGGGATTGTTTTCTGGGGACATGCAGGCAAGGTATTCGCAGCTGTAGGACTCGTCATCGGACTGATTGCCATGATGGCCAGTCTAGCCATTTATTTCTGGGCGGGTATGCTCTCCACCAGCGCAGTACAAGTCGACTGTCCGGAATGCGGGAAGTTAACCAAAATGCTTGGCAAAACGGATCGTTGTATGTTCTGTCATACCATCCTCACCCTGGACCCTAATAAAGCCAACATGACCAGTCAACAACTGAAAGCGCCTTCTACACAAGCTCCCCCCACCGATGGTTAGCACAAAATGGTCTCCAACCGTTAAATGTCTTTTACCTTAATTTCATTGAAGAACAAAAAAAGGCCCGGTATGTTTACCGGACCTTTTTGGACTTGGCTTATAAGTGAGCCCTTATTGCTGTTATCGATAGCTAAAATATGAAGTTAAGTTATAAGTTCTACGACCAATAAAACGCTAGACTGTACGTACGATGGTATCCAATGAGAAACTTTGAACTTAGTGAAAATAAATTGGAGCAAGCAGGCACTCTGAGTTCGAGTAAATTATTTCTGGTAACCGGCCTGCTTTAATACCTCCCATGCAGAAGCATTAGCAAAACTTCGATTCCATGCTGCTACTCCGCCCAGCTTCAGCGAAGCAATCAAATCCACACGCGCTTGAAGGGACACGGCATCTTCGATCCATATTTTCTTGGTAGCTCCGTCTTCCTTATATTCCACATAGTTTTGTCCACTTGCCTGATCCAGTTCAGGTTTGAGTTTCTTCTCTTGGATCAGCTCCACAATGGCATTCATGCCCACCGCTTTGGAAGACACTTTAACCTCACCCTGATCATTCGTCTCTTCCGTCCATATCCGGGTATAGAGCGGAACCGCCATGATCAACTTGTTAGAAGGGACTTCATCCTCCTCAAGTATGCGTCTCATGGAAGCCTCGGTCCAAGGCAGAGATGCTACCGAACCTGCCTTGGGACTGGCCGCCCAATGTTCATCATAAGCCATCACAATAACATAGTCTGCAAAAGAACCTAATGCACGGCGATCCAGAAAGGCAGACCACATCTCACTGTTTGATTTCGGTGTTACATCGATTGATAACATCAATCCATGTATACGAGCCATCGCCTTGATCTCGCGCACAAACTGCGTAATATTCGGCCCGTCATCGGTATACACGTTCTCAAAGTCGATGTTGATACCATCCAGTTGATACGTCTGTGCATACTCCAACATCTGCTCGATAATATGCGTGCGTGTCTCGTAAGAAGCTACAGCTTCTTTTGTAACGTCCGGGTCAAAACTGTTATCCATGAGTCCCCATACTTCCATACCCGAACGGTGAGCCCAGTTCACATAAGCTTGGTTTCCCTTGCTTTTCACAGTGCCTTGTCCATCCGTAATATGAAACCATGTGGGGCTGACCACATTCACACCGGGCATTTTACCGATAGAACCCACATCAGGCTGACGATTGTACACGGCTTCCCAAACCAGATTTACCGGTTTATTCTGCCACTTCTTCTCTGCTGCAGTCAGCGTATACTTGGGCAAGTCCACCTTCTTTTTCTCAGTGAGGACAATATAATCATTATCTACATATCCGGCATATCCATTATCGAGTTGAACAAAACTCTGTTTATCACCCGTCTGCCATACACGTACCCGTGCATCCTTTTCCATGTCGGCAATGATTGGTGAGGATTCTCCCCCACGTTTATATAACGGCACCGTCTTGTCCGCTTTGGATGATAACGTATCAATCTCTGCATACTGAATCATGTCTCCTCCACGCATCAGCAGCACAGCACCTGTTACTGAATCTTCCTGTACGGTTATGCCATATACTTCTTTCAAAGGTTTGAGCGGAATATAGGCTTCTCCGTCCTTAACCTCAGGCTTAACTGTCATAGGATAATCTTTGTGATTAAGTTCTGCTTGTGTGCTTCCATCTTTCATATGAAGGACTCGCTGAGGAGACGCAATAATGATATCTCCCGATTCTGATTCATAACGTATGCCTGCATCAATCGCTTCTTGCAGCACATCTACAGGCAACTTGAGTTGATCTCCTGTACCCAGAGCGTCTCCATCCATCAGTTGGCCATCTACAAAAATAGGCTGGCTTCTTCCTACCCAGTCGGGGTCTTCATGGGTCTGGTTCAACCATACATTTGTTATAAGCCAGTAAGCCCCCCCGGCGATCAGACAAGCCCCGAGAAAACCAAGCCAAAATGAACGTCGCTTCTGACGTGTATATCTGCTTTTTCTACCCAAACGTCTACCTCCGTTAATTATGCTGATCATAAGGATGTGCGCATAAGTTGTTATAAAAATGAGCATTTTGCATAAATGCTAAAAAAAAACGTGTAGAATCCATACTGAATTCTGCACGTTAATATTGTAATTCAACTCTCTTAATCCCTGCAACTTTTGCAAACACCATATACTTCCAATCGGTGACCGTGTACTTCGAATCCTGTACTAGACTCCGCCTGAAGCTCTACACTTTTGAGTGAAGGATAGCTGAAGTCTTCAATCTTGCCGCATTGATCACAGATAACATGATAATGATCCGTCACATTGGCATCGAAGCGACTTGAATTATCTCCGTATGTCAATTCCCGGACCATGCCAGCTTCCAGAAACATCTTCAAATTATTATATACCGTTGCCACGCTCATACTGGGAAATTGGGGTTCAAGGGCTCGGTAAATTTCATCGGCTGTCGGATGCCCCATGGATTCCATCAGATAGTTCAATATGGCATGACGCTGGGGTGTAATACGGACACCGGTCGTTTTCAGATGCTCCAACGCATGTTGGACACGTGTTGCCATAAAACCCACCGCCTTACCTTTCATTCTCTGGTGAAGAGTAAGTTACTGTCTCCTCGCTCAGAGTTGATTCCCGGCCATTAAGAACGACAATCCATCTTTCATGCCGTGTAATCTTGCCAGTGTACATTTATTGTACGGCGATTACAAGTTTATTGTCAACGCGGCAGTCAAGGAACCTCTGTAGAATCCTACTGGGAATTTGGTCCGTCCTCGGTAGTCTGTTCCAGATTCTCAGCCGTATCTTCAGAATCAGGTGTAACTGTTTCAGGCGTAGATACAGCCGGGTTGCTCTGAATGGTGAGATCACTGTTGCCTTCAATTTTCACCCTGTACTCGCCCTCACCGAGCTGGCCTTCTATGGTTTTATTCTGTACTTTGAACGGCAGATCCGTACTTAGATCTCCATAACTGCTGGAACCCGCAAGACTGTAGTCTCCACGATCAGGAAGTAATACGTTAATGGCTCCCACCGCACTGTACACATCCCAGTCCCCTCCGACTTTGGTAGATACGATGTTAATACTGCCATTAAGTGATTGGGCTTTGATTCCCAGATTGGCTCCATCCAGCGTAATATTGCCGTTGCGTGTCTCTGCGATGAATTCACCAACGGAGTCCGCAATACTGATACTTCCTACTTGTGTAGCAAGATCTACATCGCCGGAAATACCGCGAGCCTTCATATCTCCACGGTTACTGTCCAGATCGACATTACCTATGGCGTTGGCTACAATGACATCTCCGTTCAACGTTTTCCCGGAGATATCTCCAACAGCATTGGTAATCCGGATACGTCCGTTACCCGTTTCGGCCAGTATGGTACTAATGGCTTCCGGACGATTTAATAATATGGCTCCATTGGAAGTTCGAATATCCAGATTAAAACGACGATCATCCGGGATCGTTATGGTAAGATTCATACGCGGCTGCGTTTTTTCATTGTCTCCATACGTCTTGCCTGTAGCTTTGATATAAATCACTTTTGTACCATCGGCCTCTACAAAAGAGGCTGCTGCAACGGCCTTTGCCTGTACTTCCGTCGTCTGATCTACCCAGATCACCGTCCGTACTTCAATCTCATCCGTATCTCCGCGTTGTACCGAGATATCTCCGTTGACACCTTCAACCACCAGGTCTGACGTATCCATGCGAACAGGTACACGAATCGTGCCCTTATCCTCCATATATCCTGCCGCTTGACTGTAGTCCATGGATGCCGCTCCGAGATTTAGACTCACTCTATTCCATAAGTGCATGTAATGATCCTGCTCGGTGACGATAAATACGGAAGCTGCCAAAATCAGTGAGGTTAGAATGCCTTTGGCATCGGGTCTGAAACGTACTTTGATTTGCTCATCAGGATTGCTCGGGTTATCCGATTGCACCTTTTTTCTTCTGCGTGTCCACAGGAACAGCACAATATATTCAACACCCAAAACAACGAGCAAAAATGGCCACCAGTCCACCATCTCATATACATAGTCCGTTCCCCACCGTTTATCCAAAATCAACAGCACACCGACCGCTATGATTAAGGCGGCAGCCGTATAGCGGCCAACCCGGACTTTACGGTTCATCACGTTCCCTCCTTGTATCGTTTCCACTACATTTTTTTCTTGTTCAACATCACCCAGAACTCACGACCAAACAGAAGCAAACCGCCTACGATCATGAGAACCGCAAATGAATATCCGCCGTACATGGCGAGAAGCTCTTGAAACCAACGTGGTTTGCGGAAAAACAGTACCATCAAAGACCCTCCCACAATCAGAAGTAATCCAAACGATATGCCTCTCTCCCAGACCATCATTGCATCTCGTGTAGAACGTTCATTGGATATCGGCTTGTCCGAAGTTGCCTGGGTTACGGCTCTACGTCTGCGCATCATGACCCAATCCGCAGATTGCAACACATCATATACATTGTAAAAGTAAATAACCGGAATACACAAAGCCAGTAAGATGAGCAATGGCACATTAATCTGTATACCAATAGATGAGAAGTACAACACTGCTGACAGATCAAGCAAAACAAGCAGCATAAAGGTCAAACCCCTCATGTACAATCTCAGATAAATATGACCCAGGCCAGGAATAATGGCACTCAGTAATCCCGCAATAAACTTGTGAGTCCGATTTCTGACCGGTTTGGTCTGAACTGTACGAGTATTTTGGTTCAATTGACGTCTCCGTTTCATAACATACTCCTCTCTTCTGATCTGACCTTCCGCTCTTCATGCATTTGGTTAGATAGTACCCTAAAGAGCAAGGAGAGTAACTGGAAGAAATATGGATATGACCAAAAACCCTCCGGCACTACTGGCCTGGGGAGGGTTGTAATTCATTATTCGATCGACACCTTGGTAACGTGTTCCCATTGTCTTAACTTGGATACCAAGCCTACCGTTTGGAAATCATGCGGTACCTGAACATGTAACACAATCTCAATTTTACGTTCAACTGACACCATCTCTGCATAAGCCAAGTCTTGTTCATTCACGGTAATTTTACGAATTTTGATCTTCTCCTGCTCC
Organism: Paenibacillus sp. FSL M7-1414; assembly: GCF_038003195.1. NCBI lineage: Bacteria > Bacillati > Bacillota > Bacilli > Caryophanales > Paenibacillaceae > Paenibacillus > Paenibacillus sp. FSL M7-1414. The sequence goes on from NZ_JBBOOS010000001.1 coordinate 5,821,740, forward strand.
ATACATGAAGACAGTTGTTCGAGAAAACCGGGTTCTGACAAGGTATGAAGTGTAACAACATGCAGTTTGTTCCCTCGTAGATACCTTAGCTCTAATTTGTTAAATACCCAGAGATTAAGCAATACCAGAACGGTGGATACGATAGAGGCAAAAAAGAATCCCGCACCTGCTGCGAGCCCAATGGCTGCAACAACCCAGATTGAAGCAGCTGTAGTCAGTCCGGTAATGGATTTTCCCGTGAAGAGAATTGTCCCTGCTCCCAGGAATCCGACACCAGTAATTACAGCAGTAGCCAGACGCGCTGGATCGATCCTTACGTTTAATTCATTAGCAAAATCTTTAAAGCCATAAACAGACAACATCATAATCAGTGCAGAGCCAAGACAAACCAGGATATGGGTACGCAAACCGGCAGCATGATTGGACCGTTCCCGCTCCAGGCCTACGAGCCCTCCAAGCAGCATAGCCAGCAATAATCGTAATAAAATGTGCCACTCATCAATGAACCAGGGATCGCCCAAAGTCGGTATTCCTCCTCAAGTTGTTAATATTATTAAAGTTTATTCTTGTGAAAAGTCGTTAATTCCACTCCAGGTGCAATCTGTGTGACTTCCACAGGCGTAAAACCAAATTTGGTGTACAGATTCACTGCGGGTTGATTCAGCGTTCCTGTGGAGACGATATAACGCGGAAGATCCGCATGCTGTTCCAACACATACGTCATCAAAGATGCCGCAATTCCCTTGCGAAAGTGATCCGGGTGCACCATCATTCGTGTAATGGTCAGTGTATTCTCCTCTTCCTCCGCTATAGCGACAGCCCCGATAAGCTCTCCGTCATCATGGATACAACCATAAAAACTCTCTCCACAATCCCGAAGTGTCTCCATCGTATCCATCAAAGGAGGAATCTCCTGAAATCCGATGATTTCGGCTTCCAATCGATAGGCCACATGTTGTAGTCTCCATAACTGTCCCAACGTCTCCAGATCACTCAGTGACAATGGTTGAATGTTCATATCCGTTCCCCCGTCCAAAATACATTTGTATCTATCAATACCAAAAAGAGGCTGTCACAGGGACGAGCCTCTTTCTGTCCGGCCTCACCGGAAGGATTAGCGGTTCAGTACATCTGCAAGCAGTTGGTTGGCTAGAGCGGGATTCGCCTTGCCTTTACTTTCTTTCATAACCTGACCAACAAGGAAGCCAATGGCTTTTTGTTTACCAGCTTTATAGTCTTCCACAGATTGAGGATTATTCGCTACAACTTGCTCAACGATGGCAAGAATGGCGCCTTCATCACTAATCTGCACAAGACCCTTCTCTTCAACGATCTGCTGTGGAAGCTTGCCGCTCTCCAGCATTTCCTTGAATACCGTTTTGGCGATTTTGCTGTTAATGGTGCCCTTCTCCAGCAGTCCGATCATTTCACCCAAACCTTGACCTGTCAGTGGAACTTGAGTCACTTCAAGGTTGCTCGTATTCAGGTAACCCAGCAAGTCGCCCATGATCCAGTTGGATACGGACTTCGCATCCTGAGTGTATTTCAGACTATCTTCAAAAAGATCTGCCACAGCTTTGGAGGAGGTAATAACCTCTGCATCATAACTAGGCAATCCATAATCAGCCGTGTAACGCGCCTTGCGCTCGTCTGGAAGCTCCGGTATGGTAGCTCTGATCCGCTCTTTCCAGGCTTGGTCGATATGCAGCTTCACGAGATCAGGGTCTGGGAAATAACGGTAGTCATGCGCTTGTTCCTTGCCACGCATCGACAGTGTTTTCCCTTGAGCTTCGTCCCAGCGACGCGTCTCCTGAACCACTTCACCGCCATCATCCAGAATCTCAGCCTGACGATATTGTTCATATTCCAGACCACGCTGAACACCACGGAAGGAGTTCATGTTTTTCAGCTCGGCTCTCGTTCCCAGCTTCTCCTGTCCATGTGGACGCAAACTGATGTTGGCGTCACAACGAAGTGATCCTTCCTCCATCTTCACGTCCGACACATCACAGTACTGCATGATCGCACGCATTTTTTCAAGATACGCACGTGCCTCTTCCGGAGAAGAAATCTCAGGTTCGGATACAATCTCAACGAGTGGAGTACCGACACGGTTAAAGTCCACCAAAGAAGCGTATCCGCCATCAATATGTGTAAGCTTCCCTGCATCTTCCTCCAAGTGAAGACGCGTGATGCCGATTCGTTTCGTTTCACCATTTACTTCAATATCAATCCAGCCGTTCTCACCAATCGGTTGATCGAATTGCGAGATCTGGTAGGCCTTTGGTGAATCGGGGTAAAAGTAGTTTTTACGGTCAAACTTGCTGACATCAGCAATCGTACAATTCAGGGCCATCGCTGCCTTCATGGCATAGTCTACCGCCTGACGATTCAATACAGGCAGTACACCCGGATGTCCGAGACAGACCGGGCAGGTATGCGTATTCGGCGGAGCTCCAAAAGCTGTGGAGCAGCCACAGAAAATTTTGGAGTTTGTATGCAACTCCACGTGGACTTCAAGTCCAACGACCGTTTCATATTTAGATGCGGACATTTCTATATTCCTCCGTTCCGGGCAGTCTACAGCTGCGGACGCTGCTTGTGGAATTCTGTATTTTGTTCAAACGCATGCGCTACACGCAATACGGTTGTTTCATCAAAGGCTTTACCGATAATCTGCAGGCCAACAGGCAATCCATCCGAGAATCCACATGGAATGCTAACAGCAGGTACACCAGCAAGGTTAACCGGAATAGTCAAAATATCGTTCAGATACATCGTAAGTGGATCATCCACCTGTGAACCCAGTTTGAACGCCGTAGTTGGCGCAGTTGGTCCGATAATCACATCATATTTGGCAAATACATTGTCGAAATCCTGTTTGATCAATGTACGTACCTTCTGTGCTTTCAGATAATAGGCATCATAGTAACCCGAGCTGAGTGCATACGTTCCGAGCATGATACGTCGTTTCACTTCCGGACCAAAACCTTGACTGCGGGACTGATGGTACAGATCCAGCAAGTTATCCGGATTGTCAGCACGCACGCCATAACGTACACCATCAAATCGAGCCAGGTTGGAAGAAGCCTCTGAAGATGCCAGCAGGTAATACGTAGCCACCGCATATTCGGTATGCGGAAGGGATACTTCTTCCCATGTTGCCCCGAGCCCTTCAAGAACTTTCAATGCAGACAAAACTGTCTCTTTCACTTGTGGATCTACGCCTTCACCGATGTATTCTTTCGGAACGGCAATGCGAAGCCCTTTAACATCACCTGTCAGTCCACTCAAATAATCTGGGATCTCTACTTTTGCAGATGTCGAATCTTTGGCGTCATAACCAGCAATGGCCTGCAATACATAAGCAGAATCTTCAACATTTTTCGTCAAAGGACCAATCTGATCCAGGGATGATGCAAATGCTACCAATCCAAAGCGGGAAACAAGTCCATACGTTGGCTTCAATCCAACAACACCGCAATACGAAGCAGGCTGTCTGATGGAGCCACCTGTATCTGATCCAAGCGTGAAGTACGCTTCTCCCGCAGCCACAGCTGCTGCAGAACCACCGCTGGAACCTCCTGGAACACGATCAAGTGCCCATGGATTACGTACAGGGGAGAAACTTGAATTCTCATTGGAGCCGCCCATGGCGAATTCGTCCATGTTGAGTTTACCAATAGTTACGGTGTCCGCAGCTTTCAATTTCTCGACAACTGTCGCGTCATACACCGGGTCGAAATTACGAAGGAATTGGCTACCACACGTCGTGCGCAGTCCGTTCGTAACGATGTTATCCTTAATGCCTACAGGCAGACCAAAAAGCAAACCTTTCTCCTCGCCACTAACCAGACGGTCATCCAGTTGACGTGCACGAGCGCGTGCTTGTTCTTCATCCAGTGCCAAATATGCCTTAACTTTATCGTCATGCGCGCCAATGTTCTGATACGCCTGATCCACCAAATCGCTGACCGACAGCTCTTTGGCATGCAGCTTGTTATGTAACTCAGGCAACGATTGTTCAAATAAACTCACAGTTTTTGTCCTCCTTCCGGTTATCCGTTATTCCATTACTGCAGGCACTTTAAACTGCCCGTCTTCTTCTTCCGGTGCATTGCGCATCACCTGTTCAATCGACAGGCTTTCTTTGGTCTCATCTTCACGCATAACATTGCTTACGTGCAGAACGTGAGTGGTGGGCTCGATGTCTTCCGTATCCAGCTCATTCAGCTTTTCTGCATATTTTAAAATCGCGTTCAGCTGACCTGTCAGGGTCTGTTCTTCTTCAGCAGTCAAGTTGAGCCGGGCCAGCTTGGCCACATGCTGAACGTCATTATTCGAAATACTCATTAGCGGATGCCTCCTTCATTCGTTCTGATTCCCGAAACGATCTGAAACGAATCGCTCGTTTAACGGGCTAAAGTCTCAAGATAACTTTTTTCATTATAGGTGAGATAGTTCGACAATTCAATGCAAATGACCTGACAGGCTTCCGGGAAGCTAAAATCAAACTTATAAAATAAAAAAGAGCCGGCATCAGCCGACTCTTAAAATTCTAAATCCATGCACGCAGATTAACCTGCTTTATAAAATCCGCCTGTGACATAACATCGTTCGCGGTTTCCTCTTCCTCTTCCACAGCTTGAAAATCTCCGTTCATCAGATGATGAAACAGCTTCTCATTGTGTGTCGCAAGGGCGTAATCTATCAACGCTTCTCGCTCGACCCGCTCAGCTTCCTGCTTCAGCAGAACCTCTTCCAGATCGACGTCGCCGGATGGAACAAAAAAGTTCCGGTTTACCTGCGGCACTCGAAGCACGTAATCGAACGCATTGTCCGGATTCCGGTCATAAGCGATGATGAAACCATATTCCCCCACAGGAAGATTCTGCTCAAACGCATCCGCGACGATGACAACCTTCTCTCCTAATCGCAGCATCGTCTAACCTCCTGGTAGTCTATCATTAATATTTATTTGTATAGTCTACTAGAAAAGAATAACGATGTCTAGGAATACTAGAATTAAACAACATATTTGTGCAAAATCTTTTTTCCATTTTTAAAATGATGTTATTTCCGATTACGTGCACCTGGCTTGCGCTGTGATCGAATCACGACAAACCAATATATTATGAGCGGCGTGGGAAATCCTGTGATGCCCCATAATCCCCATAACCAAGGGAAACGTCCACGTCTGCGTGCGTCCTGAAAAATCCATGTGCCCTGAACCAGAAGAAAAATGCCAAGCAATGTAAGCCACAGTGGAGAAATCTCATCCAATGAATAATGCATTTTATTCATGATGAACCTCCTTCCGGCGCCGTCCGGCCCAGATTACAACCAAAATCACCGCAACAGCTGTACCAAGAGCCTGAATTCCCAGATATAGAGCTGGAGCAGATACGAAAAATAATGCACTAAAGGTAATGGCAAGCAATCCAACCAACCAAAAACATATCATCTCAATCCAATTGGCTCGACGTCTAATCTGTCTCCGTTCCCTGACTTGGGCTTCAAGTGCACCCAAAGAAGGAATACTTGTCGGCTCAAATGCATCATCCAGCACTTTCATGTGTTGCTGCAATCGTTCTACAACTTCTTGTTCTTGTGCATCATCTGATCTGCTCATCCTTATTCCAGCTCCTTTCTTAACTGACGGAGACCATAAGCTGTGCGTGACTTCACCGTTCCCGCAGGAATACCCAGCATTTCCCCGATCTCGTCATATCCGTATCCATAATAATGCTTCAGTAACACTGCAACACGATGTTCGGGTGTCAGTCTTGTCATCGCATCCATAACATCTGTCCATTCTTCATTTCGAGTCTCAAGCTGCCAGCGGAATCGACGTACAGCCTGATCCCGGATGAGAGCAAGCCAGTTCTGTTCTCTCTTCTTACGTCTTGTCTTATCGATATAGATGCGAGTCGCAATGGTAATCATCCATGATGAAAAGGCAGACGTGCCATCATATCGATGGATATTTTCCATACAACGAATCATCGTATCCTGCACCGTCTCTTCTGCGAGGTTAGCGTCCATCGTCACTTTGACAAGATACTTATACACAAACGTGTAGTGACGTTGCAACAACGCTGCGAGTGCGCTATCGTCTCCCGATACTGCTCTGCGTACCTCTTCCAGCTCAGCTGCCTTTATCATGAAATCACCTGCTTCCCGTTCAATCTGGAGTTAATACGACAGGCTCTGCAAAAACGTTCAATGAAATCAAAAAAAATTAAACCCGACAATTTCCCGGGCAATCAGACTTGATTCCGGTAATCTTGCAGCTTGTCGAACCACGGTTGGTTGCGGGCTCCGTTTCTTAAAACACGGCTTGTCCATATATTCTGCTGAGACTTCATCACTTCATTGGTCACGCTGGGGTTATGTATTAAAGCTCGCTCAGTACCTGTTTCTCTTTTCCCACTTTCCAATATGCGACGATTTTCTTCAATGATCGGATACTCGACACGCTGATTCAACGGAATAACTCTTGTTTTCTCCACTTTGATATCCCCCACTCTCATGATCTATATAAGTTGAACTAAAGATTATTTACACTGACACTACGATGACAGAATAACCCTCCAATCGCTGTTATCCCCAGATTTTTTGATTCCCTTTTTTTAAAGGGAAAATCCGGGGATAAAGGCGAACGCTTCGCTTTTTCAGGTTTTTTCTGTCCTCTCCGTTATCCTGTAAATAATTGGTTCAACTTATATACTATTTAAAATTTATTATTTCTAAATCAATCTGTACTTGCTGCTAACTTGCTATTGGTCTAAAACTGGCTTGTGATGAAGCGCATCTTGCATCTCTATGTAGCGTAATAAAGGCTGATTTTGCGATAAAAAGGGGCTGAAAACAAAAAAAGAACGCAAACCGGGTATAGACCACAGTCTGCGTGCTTCGCGAGGTTGGGTGTTTCTTGGTAATGCTTCAGTTAGATGATGCCTTAACGCTTGTAACAACTAATTGCTATTCTAATGAAAAAGTTGTCACTTGTCCAGACTTTCTTCACATATCATGTCGGATTATCTTGCGGACACGTAAGGATTGTTCTGCTTCTCATAACCAATGGTCGTTTTGGGACCATGACCTGGATATACTTTCACTTCATCAGCAAAGGTGTAAAGCTTGTTCTGGATTGAATCAATCAGATCCCTTTCACGCCCTCCTGTCAGGTCCGTTCTGCCCACACCCATGCGGAACAGCACATCACCGGCAAACAGGTCGTTATCACAAAGCAAACTTACACTGCCTGGGGAATGTCCAGGTGTATGGAACACTTTAAACGTATGCCCAATCAGATTCAGCTTCTGCCCTTCGTCCATGGCATATTCAGCAGGATCTGTCGAAAGCGGGGGTGTCGCCTGCGGCCAATTCAAAGATCCATTTAATTTCGGGGTGGTGAGCCAGTCACTCTCCAAGTCATGAAGATAAACGGGACAGCCCTTCAATTTACGGATCTCATCTACCCCGCCCATATGATCAAAGTGAGCATGAGTGAGGAGAATGGCTTCAATCTCCAAGTCTTGGATCGCCTTAAGCAGCGGCCCTGGGTTCATGCCTGGATCGATAATAACGGCTTTGCCCGGATCATCTCCTTGTAGAAGATACGCATTGGTCTGAAGCGGGCCTAGTGTAAACGTACGAATGTTAAGCATATCGGCTTAGTAACCCGAAATCAGTTCACGCAGCTCACGGATAATGGCTGCATGTGACTCCGTTCCTTCCCCATAACGTTTACCAATCTCTTGACGCGCTACAGCCAAATTTTCTTGATAATCTGCTGCTTCACGATCCGGATTAAGGCGTTTGAATTCAATCATGACTTCCTGTACATGCTGCGGACGAGGTCCCCATTGACCCAACACATGACCACCTGTATCTGCAAAAATAACGACTGGCACAGAGCGGCCACCCATCGTCAGGAACTCATCCATCACTTCCGGATGGTTCTCCATGATCAGAACTTCTGTTGGGATTCCTGAGATTTCAAGCGCCTGGAACACAACCGGAATATTACGGACAACATCCCCACACCAGTCAGCAGCCAGAATTAACACACGCAGATCATCGCGATGGTTCAGGCTCTCAAAGAACTCACGATCCTCTTCGTTCGACCAAGTAAAGCTATCATAGTTGGCCTGGAATTCACTTTGGTTCTTGGTCATACTCTCGATAAATTCTTTCGGTGGCAGACCTTTACCGAATTTGTGAGACAAGTTGGGTTTACCCATGACTAGACACTTCCTTTCTTTTTACGAACATTCATCCATTTAATAAGTACATAAACGATCATAAGGGCGAGAGCGACAAGCAAAATAGGCATAACATATGGTGCCGCTTTCTCATCAATATGCTTCCATTGATCTCCAAGAATCATCCCTAAATATATAAACAATGCAGTCCAAGGTATAACAGCGAGTGTAGTAAGCAAGATGAATTTGCCTGTGTGCATTTTCGTGATGCCAGCCGGGATGGAGATTGCATGTCTTACCACCGGAACAAAACGAGCCGTGAAAATGACACCTGTACCATACTTGCGGAACCACTCCTCGGAATGGTCGATGTGTTTTTTCTGGATGAGTATGTATTTACCGTAGCGTTCAAGTACAGGTCTGCCGCCATAACGGCCAATCCAGTAAATAAATAACTGGGCAATCACACCGCCCACCGTACCAAAAATCATAGCACCGAAGAAGTTGATATTACCTTGTGAAACGAGAAAACCTCCATACGCCAGCACAATTTCGCTTGGGATAACTTCCAACATTAATCCAAGCATGATTCCAAAGTACCCAAGACTTTGAATCCAATCGAACAATTGGCCAACAAGGTTATGAATAAAGTCCATCTCAACCCTCTTTCTCCATCCTGATTGGCGGTGCCCCTCCGCACCATGGATGTTCGTCCCTATTTTATCACAGGGCTGTGGACGTTGCTACTTCACGAGGTTGGGATAGTGTCCCGTTCGCAGCAGTCCGCATATGGTATGGGGAGAGGAGCGTGAGAAGATGTCACACAAGTCAATACCCGGTTCTCCGCCGGTCAAACATACGCAATCCGGTCAAAACCTTCCTTCCGCCAGAGGAATTCGCAGAGCATGCAGCAAGGAATTGTACCGGACAGCCAAAAGGCTAAAAGTATATGTCTCTCCCGAACGGATGAAACAGGCGGAAGAATATTATTACGGTAAGGTGATCACAAATCTGCTCTGGATTGGGGAGAATCGCGACAACCGCAAGAAATTATGTGAGTGGTGGAACAAGGATGTCAGTGCAGAGATCGCCGCGATGTGGGAAGTAGACGTTGAACCATTAAAAGATGCGTTTCAGCACGCATTTGGCGGTTATCGTCTGTAGATTATGGAGGAATGAGGCAGATAGCTGTGTCTTCAAACCTACTGAAAGACGCAGCAAAGCTGAAGCGAATCTTAAGCGAATCTGAACATGTTAGGAACGGGTGAGGGCACGGGCACTGTGTCCTTAACGTGTGATGTTAATGCCCCTTCACGTACGAGCAAGCGATAGAGACAACATAAATGCGAATTGCTCACTTATGATGTAAAGCTTCGCTCTGGGCGGAGTTCAAGGTCGTCCTCTGGCTTGCGGATCGAGCAGAGCATGGAGCCGACCACCACGGGGAGCATGAACATAAGCTGGGATTATATTTTCATGCTCATGCTCAAGCCCATACTCATAACTCAAGCCCAAGCCCATGAGCGGTAACGAATCTGAGTCGTCTTATTCAAGGATGAAGCACTCTTAGAAATCTAAGGAATCTGAGACACGTTATATCGGAATTTTTGGACTTTTATAGGGTTTTTGTTAGGGAATTTCCGGAAATAACGTGTCTGATGTTCCTTACAATTTAAAAGGAGGAGCTAAAGGCCAAATAAGACGTCCTGTGTTCCTTAGAAAAGCGCATACCCATCCGCGAGGAGCAGCCAGCTTGGACTCCAAGACTTTTTAAACGCTGACATCCATCATCATATAGCTTGGGTAAACGTCAAGATCCAGCAGTGATTCAAGGTCTCCGCTTGGTCAACTCTGGAGTAAACGGAGGAGAAGAAGCCGAAGCAAGCCTGCGCAGGTTCTCTCCATAGCCTGGAGCATGTTCTTCCAGTACAAAACGACGATCATTGCGAACGTTTCCTGCTTCCACTTCCTCCGTCAGCAGTCGATACCGTTCATACATCTGGACACCAGCGGCGGCAGTCTGTCGGGCTCGATCCGTGAATCCTGCCTCCCATTCCCGCCGCGCTGCCTGCTCCATCCAATACAAAGCCGTGGATTGGCCAATGCCATCATACCGATTCAATACGATCGCTTGTTCAAAATATTCTCCAGCTTGCTGTCCTTCGCCGAATTGTGCTGCCAATCGTCCCAGTTCAATGTAAATCTGAGGGTGCATCGGGGAATGGGACAGGCTGTTTAAAAGGAATGATTCTGCTTCTCGTCCCGGAAGAGATCGTGCAAGGGATATCACGATATCCGGTCGATTCGGGTTAGACTGAAGGGCAGCCATAAGATGCACCTTCTGTGCTGGAGTGCCATCCGGTTCAGACATCGCCTGACGGTACTGCACTTCTGCTACGGCATATCGGGAGGTCAGCCAGACTGTTCCACCAATCCAGAAAAGGATGATCATCACTGTGGATACCCTTATTAGCCGAGCAGTTACTCGCTGAAAAATATGAAAGAAGGAACGCAACGGCACAGCTGATGGGTGGGATTGGGTTGGTAAATATCGCAAGAAAAGAGATCTGGATTTAGATCTCAATTTAGATCCCGATTTGGATCTGATAGGAGTGTATTTCACAGTTACGCCGTATCGCTGGACCCCCACTGTTTCCGTCTTCAATGCAGTTGCCCAAGCACCGAGCCAGATGAAGAGCATCCAAAATAATGTGAAGCTCCAGTCAAAGTCCATCGCCCCATGCAGGCCAAAAATAAGCACAGAAGGCATGAGCTGCGGTGCAAAATGAAAGATGCTTCGCAGGGTGAGGAGAAACCACCCTGCGACAAGCAGGATGCCGATCATGCCCGTGTCCAGGGCGAGATCGAGCAGGCCGTTGTGAACCTCGCCTCCAACATAAGGCGAGGATTGAATGGCGCGAAACATGTTGCGCCATGTATCTCCACCGTGGCCGAGCCATGCGGCCTCGGTCCGCAGCTGGAGGGCGTCCCGCCACATCTCTAGGCGGGACACCCCAGTGCCGACACCCGCCGCGAGGCGATCGGCGGTGGAGGCCACGGCCATCAGTGCGGCGGCGGCTCCCGCCAGCACGATGGCCGTCAGGGCAGCGGCGCGCGGAGCCTTGGCGGCGCCGCTGTGCCATAGACGGCACAGCAGCAGCGTGCCGAGCAGCGCAGCTGCCCATGCCCCGGCCAGTGCCAGCAGGCCGGGCACGGGTGCAGGCGCGAGCTGGGCAGCAGCCAGCTGGCGGTACAGCCAGGCCGCGCACGCCAGTGGCGCGGCCATGGCCAGCAGCAGCGGCAGGCGGGCACCGCGCCGCTGCAAAGCAAAGGCGGCGACCGCGGCGCAGCCGGTCGCCAGCCAAGCGCCGCGCGACTCGCTCAGCAGGAGCGCGGCTTGCGCAGGCATGAGCGGCAGCACTGCCGCGATGAGTCGCCCGGCCGGCACAGGCCGGGCTATGACTCGCGCGGCGGCTGTCAGCCGCTCCAATGCGTACATGCCAACAACGGCACCGTACGCATTCGGGTACTGCAATAATCCGCCGAGCCTTGCTCCGGCGGAACTGATCTCGGGGTCAGCAGTCCGCATCACCCCGAAGGGCAGCGGCAATATCCCGCACACGGCAAAGATGCCGCTTAGCACAAGCAAGCCGCCTGCCATCTGCCAACCGCAGGCTAACCAACGCGCACCATTCGTGCGCGCAGCCAGTATTGCGGTGAGCAGAGTAAACATCCCAAGCAGGCTCCACCGCAGCATCTCATCCATGCTGCCCTGTTTACTCACCGAGCCTGCCCATGCATGTAGCCCAAAACATGTCATCATCCCCAGCGGCCATAATACCCGCCACATTCCTGGAAATCGAAAAATTTTCTCAACGATTCGTTCGAGTCTCCCTCGACCCTGTCCCAATGACATGGGTATTCGTTCACTCGCCTTCTGTGGACGAATACCTACAAGGAAAAGAAAAAACAGGATCAATATGCTTCCTCCTGCGATCAAAAGGACAGGGTACAGATCAGCCGAATAGTACAGTCCCCGACTCAGACATCCTGCAAGCAGCAAGACAATGGAGAGTATGCCTACCCCAACAGTCCAACCCCATCCTGAATAACGTTTACACCTCAAACTTTGAGAAAAATTCCCTGACGCATCGGTCTGAATAGCTCCATTTGAATTATTTTTATCCTCTTTTTTATCATCTTTTTTATACGTATCACGTTTGTTGTATGTATCTTCCCTATTATATGTACTGTATTTACTTCCCCTATTGTCCCCATTACATAAGTCCCTGTTATCTACAGATTCTGTACCCTCTGCATGGCGAGACCCATCAAACGCCTGTTCCACCATTACCTCGTTCGCCGCATACCCTCGTCTATCCCTCACAACTCCCTTATCCATTGTCCTATTCTTCATCTCTACCCTCCTTCCACCGCTCCCCACGCATAACAAAAAGACAGAAGATCCCGATAACGGGTCCTTCTGTCTGATATACATCTGACAGTTATGATGTTGCTTGCTACGCAGTATGTGCATTGAATATCATTTTACATTCAGGGACCCTAATTGCAGTATGTCCCTGGATTGGCGTTGGCACACTCAGCAAAGGCCGCAATTTGCGGAATCTTGAACGATTTCTTTGCTCGAATTTGATTTCCCATCGGCCTGCTTGCCATCGCCAGGAAGCAAATCGGCACAAGCCCGCTCCAAATATGGAGTAGCATGAATGAAATCACGGAAAGCCGTATATTCATTCCACATCTCCGTCACTTCGCCAGCCTGACCGCGAACAGCACGAATCAATATGTTTTTAGGCGTATTCTCCATATCGATGAATTCAAGCAATTGTGTCTTGTATCCCATCAGATCAAGCAACTTGGCACGAATCCCATCCGTAGCCAGTGCGGAAAAACGTTCCTTGAGGATGCCATGGGACAACAACGGATTCATCACGGAAGCCTCTACTTGGTCAAACAGTTCATGCTGACAGCAAGGAACAGACAGAATAACAGAAGCCCCCCAACGAACTGCCTTCTCCAAAGCAGCATCGGTAGCTGTATCACAGGCATGCAGCGTGACAACCATATCCACTTCATTCAATTCATCGTAGTCCGCGATGTCTCCAACCAGAAACTTCAGATCACCATAATGCAATCGATTAGCTAGGTCATTACAGTGTTCAATTACATCTGCCTTCAAGTCCAACCCAATAATCTTGAGTGAACGACGTTGTTGTACAGACAGATAATGATATAACGCAAATGTCAGATAAGACTTCCCGCAACCAAAGTCAACGATGGTCAGTGGACGTCCCTCAGGCAGATGCGGAATGACATCCTGCACCATTTCGAGGAAACGGTTGATCTGTCTGAACTTGTCATACTTACGAGCCAGCACACGACCTTCTTCGTTCATAATACCAAGTTCAACGAGGAACGATACAGGTACGCCTTCTTCCAATACATATTGCTTCTTGCGATTATGCGACAGATCCACCGCAGTCTTGGAAGCAGATTTGGTCAGAATGGATACTTTATATTTTTTGCTGATCAAAATTTGATAGTCTGCCTCGGTCGTACAGAGCAGGCCTTGACGAAACGTCTCTTCGCACAGCAAAGTCATGCGCTCAGCCGCTTCAGCCGGAGTCAAATTCTCGTGCAGCACTTTGTTGTTATAATGAAATGCAAATTGATAATGCAGCTGATTCTTCAGTGTCACCGGCTTGACTTGCACTTTGGTATACGAGACATTGTCCCGTCTGCGCAGCTGGCTCCAGGTCGCTGTAATCAGCGAATTCTGTTCAAAGATGTCTTGTATAAGCTTTCGCAATGAATCCACGGGGTACATCTCACTTTCGGTTTGATTTGGTCAACCGTTACCATACCACAATTCCGTTCCCTCTCCAAGTGAAGGCATGTAACAAGCCTTGATCCAATCCATATTTTATGAGTTCATCTCTTGACGATTTAGTTCAGCTAGTCCCTCTTCAACTTCGTTCCGTGGCAGACCGCCCTGCTCCAGTTGTTCGTCCGTGAGTTGGCTCAATCTTTCATAGAACGACTGTACATCATCTCGGTAGCTCACCGGGAATTCAGCACCAAGTTGTAGCAGCCTGTACCAACTGTTCTCTGCCTGGTCGTAACGCCCTTGTTGTTCACGATACAGGGCAAGCTGTCTTTCGGTTCGAGCAGGGAGTTCATATTCTTTCGTAAGCCCCAACACACCCTCCACCCGTTCCGGTGCGTCCAACAACTTGGGATTAGCGCCATGATTCAATGCATACAGGTAAAAATGAAGTGATCTCATCAATCGAATGAGGGCGTCATCCTCTGCGTCCATTCTCTCCTGATCATCTATGCCTTCCACTTTGGCCTTCTCTTGATAGATGTAAGCCTCTTCTTCAATCAGCCTCGCGGCTTGCTGCAGATTATCTACCTCAATTATTCCGCGAAAACGGAACATTTCAATAACATCCTCTGCTGGCAATGAGTTCAGTAGAGATAAGTTCAACCCAAACTGCCTGCGCATCAACTCATCCAGTTCAGACAATGCCTCGGTGTGCTTACGCTGCTGTTTGAGCGTGAACACTTTGCCTATTGCTTCAGTCATTTCCTCCATCATGCGGAGCAGATAATCTTTTCTGAACATGCTGTATGCCCCCTCATCATTCGACCCTATACATTTAATCGCCCTAATATCGTTCCTTTATATTTATTTTAATTCATGCCATCACAAAAAGCCAAAAACAAGACACGCGTGTCTTTGCTCTGGACATGAACACACCAAGCCCCCGCCTATCCCAAAGGGACGTGGCAGGGGCTCGGTTGGAATGGAACTGGTTACTCCTCCTCCACAAGAGGTTGAATCATCCAGAAACCAAACTATATTCTAGGACGTGTCTCAAAACTCGCTGAAGTGCATCTTTTACCGCCTTTTCGCCCCATGCTGCGTCACTTCCCCTTGACGTGCCCCGGCACGCCTGCGGAAAACTTCCTTGCTTGGAACGAAAATTCAGTAAAATCTACTTCCTTCGGAGTTTTCAGACACGCCCTAATGATATCAACATAAATCACTTTATCAATTACTTCGATAATCCAGCATAAATTGTTTAATGATCTGAATTAACTCTTCAGGAGCTTCATACATGCTCATATGACCTGCACCCGCAATCACGGCTTGCACGATATGTGGCTTGTCACTTGTGAATGTACGTTCTGGCGGGATAACAGCATCCTTCTCTCCTGCTACCAGCAATACAGATAAAGGTGTAGCCGATAACACATCGCGGCGATCCGGGCGTTCTCGCATAGCAAGTGCAGCACCAACAGCACCTTGAGGAGCAGTCTGGTAACCAATTTCCTTCACACGTGTTACATGCTTAGATAGCGATTCCACATGTTCCGGTGCAAACAGTCCGGGAACCAGTCCATCTACAAAATTCACGATACCTTCAGTTTGAATGGTGGATACAGCACGAAGGCGTTTTTCCTTGGCTTCTTCACTGTCCGGATAGGCCGTCGAATGAACCAGACCAAATGCATTCAAACGCTCCGGGTGACGTTGCGCAATCGAGAGCGCAATGTATCCCCCCATCGAGTGTCCCAGAAGGACCGCTTTTTCCACGTTCAGCTCATCCATCAACTGTAATACATCGTTGCCCATCTGTTCGATGGTATAACTTCCTACAGGTGCATCTGTTTTTCCGTGTCCACGCAGATCAGGTACGATACAGCGATAGCTGCGTGCCAGTTCAGGTACGACCTCATCCCAATACGATGAACTGCCACAGTATCCGTGGAGCAAAATGAGTGCTTCTCCCTTACCTTGTTCGGCATAACAAATCGTCGTTCCATCACACATCACTTTTTCCATATGAATCCCTCTCTCTGCGCGAATTAAATAATTCAGGTTGTATATTATTAAGCCTACATATCATGAATGAAACGTTTGTCTCCATTTCCATGCTTCAATTGCGGCGTCTGCAATCGTTCGGGACATACCCATAACCAAGTGAAGTGAGGTCATCTGCAAAATGGAATAGGGCCTTGGTCCATTCGCATTAACCACAGCTGCTACACTGTATTGTCCAACAGGGGGTAGCTTGCCTCCGACCGATTGGGCCGGAATGAGTGGGTTATTCGAGAGATAGTATGTACCTACCGCATGCTTTGGACCCAGACATGCATCAATCGCTATGATGGCATGGTGTGCAGGAATAATTGCCAATTTCTTTTCCAGCGTATCTGCATCACAAGGGGAAGACAGCGTGCCAATCACGTTCTCCATTCCACTCTCTTGCAGTAAACTTCCTGTCAGTGGACCCAGAGCATCCCCGGTGGAACGATCAGTACCAATGCAGACAAACGTGATTTCAGCTGGAGAGTGAAGTTGAATGATGTTTTTGAAAAATAAAACCAGATTCTCTGCAGGCACGCCTTTGCGGACTTCCCTTCCTTGATGGCGAACCATTTCTCGCTTATACGCTGCCAAGCTGTATTCCCTCCAGTACACTCAGGTTTCCGTTAAATCCTGTTGTTGTATCCATCATTGTAACCGATGCTTGGTTTCCTCGCAAAAGCATTAGCCTGAGCGCTTCCAATCATGATACAATAACAAGAGTTTCCGATACGGAAGGGATGAACTTAACGATGGATTTAACACAAGCAACAGCAGCCAATATGGAATATATGATTGAAGCGATTAAAACCAAACTTCGTATGGCAAGCGGTGCCGCCATGCAAGCTTCTTCATTCCCACTTGAGAAATATGAAGATCTGTTTGACCTGTATGAAATGATTTTGAGCAAGGAACATCTCAGTATCTCTGAAGTGGAAGCTGTCGCTTCGGAACTGGGTAATCTTCGTAAATCCTAAGCAAAAAAAGGACCTGTTTTCCACATCACCGTGGGAACAGGTCCTTTTTCGCATGTTTATATCCTTAAGGCAGGTCAACCAAAACAAATTCGGCAGGTTCACTGTCTGTGCTCGTGATTTGCAGATCACAGCTTTTGCGAATTCGTGCGGCATCGCCCGGCTTGAGGTTGAAGTTACCATCCGAACAATGAATCTCTACATGTCCACTGATCAGGAAAAGATGTGTCCGTCGGTCTTCATGTTGCGGGTACATCAACTTCTTCCCGGACTCCAAATGGGACAGATAACAGGTTACATCCTGGGAAATAGGCAATGCGCCTTCACTTCCCTCGCCCCCTTGCCCGGATACAATCGGACATAGACGATTCAAATACTCCTGCGGCTCTATTCTCCGATTCGTATAGGAAGGTTTCAGCATACGCTCCGATGGCAAAAACCACATCTGAAGGAAACGTACCGGTTCATCCACTGACGGATTGGTCTCGGAGTGTTCCACTCCCGTACCCGCACTCATCACCTGGACCGTACCCGGTTCAAGCAATTGTTCTGTTCCCATACTATCCGTATGTTTGAGTGTACCCGATATGACATAACTGACAAGTTCAAGATCATGATGTGGATGTTTCTTAAAGCCTTCTTGCGGCATCAGTGTGTTTTCATTATGAGCCAACAGACAGCCAAAATGGGCGTTGCTTGGATCATCATAATCCGCAAAGGAAAAGCTGAATTCACTGTGTATCCAACCTCGATCCGACGTGTGCCTTTCTTCCGATGTCACCACTTTAATCATGTTCATCCACCTCCAAGGGTTTAGAGCTGCCACATTACCGCGGCAGTCCATGCGTGTATATGAATTGTATAGATGAATACCAGTTGGTATGTCATCTTTACCCGGGGTCCGGCAACTCTAATCACGCCCCTTCTTAAGGTTATACGCTATCTTCAAGTGAGTGAAGAATGAACTCACTATCTGCATGACCTACAAGGGTACCCGCATCATTTCGGATGTCCGAAGGGAACACTTCAGCCAATCGTGCAATGGTTCTCTCATTGGAATAACCAATCTGTCTCAGGATGGATTGGGTAATGAAAGCCCACTCTTCCTCGGAACCATCAAGCACCTTGAAGGTGATTCCCAGTCTTTCTTTTTTCAGACCAAATCCGAATACCCCCTTGAATCCACCCTTCGCTACAATGTTATTGTCTTCCAGCAACACTGAATCTACACGCTCCGTGCCACCAACCATCAACGGATGTTCATTCATAGCTGATGTTATGGTCTCTACAGCTGTTCTTGTGGAAGGATCAGCGATAAGGTCCGGACAAGCGAGCTTCAGATAAGCGTTCGACAATGCCGACAACGGCAAAGAAAATACCGGAAAGCCGCAGCCATCCGTCCCAAGCTCAATCTCTTTTTCTTCAATACCTGCCAGGTCGGCAAAGGTTTCAAGAATTTCTCGTTGTACCGGATGATCCGGTTCAGCGTAACTGCCCAGATCAACCTGCTTCATCTGACTGTACCCCAGAATTCCCAGATGTTTTCCGGAGCAGTTGTGCAAGATGCGCCGTTTCTCTCCTTGTCCACGTAACCATTGATTACGGCTTTCTTCATTAAGCGGATAACTTGGTGCACAGATCAGGCATTCTTCTCCCAATCCGATCTTACCGGATAACTGCTCCAGCACCCGAATGTGTTCCGGTTCCGAACGATGCGAAGAGGACATAATGGCAATCTCCTGTGCTGATAGGCCATAGTGACTGGCAATTCCTGCCCGAATACCTGGAATGGCTTGAAAAGGTTTGGCAGATGAACGAGTGAACGCTCTAAAATGAGGGTCACCAGCCGAGTATACGATTCGTCCATACTCATCCGTAATACTTATGTGTCCGTAATGGGCGCATTCCATAACGCCTGCACGGTATTCTTTAATTAACAAGGCACTCTCCATGCGAGTTCTCTCCTTTGTGCTCCCGATTTCATCTCTGCTTTGCGTCACGACGCCGCATGGGATATCTTAAATAGTATAGTACAAAAGCGACGTTTTTACAGTTTTTTCGACAGGCATTTCGGGTATAGCTTTATCATCTATGTTCATCTACTACAATAACTGAAGGAGAAACTCATTATGCCGCGCAAAACGTATTCACCAGACTCATTCAGTTCAAATTCAGGCACGTTATTAAGTCCACTCCTCAACTGGGGTTTGACTGGTCTGGCCCTCAGCGCATCGGTCGTATTTATCCTGGCAGGTCTGGGTGCCTGGTTGGGTGCTGATGTTATTATTCGTCTGGATGATCAAATTCAGCAATTATTTTATCTGAATTCAGATTCACGTCTTCATCTATTCCCTTACACTGCATTCATAACCGCACTGGGTTCATTCAAAATCTCTGCTGTGGCTGCAGGAGGTTTTGCTCTTCTTTTCTTCATTCAACGCAGTCCAAGGTTTGTTGTATATGGATATGCACTCACGGGAAGTTTTGCCATGATGTGGATTTTGAACACGTTATTGAAGGAGTTTTTCAGACGAAGCAGACCTGAACTGGATCATCTGCTGGTCGTTCACGGGTACAGCTTTCCCAGCGGACATGCCATGATCTCCATGGGCTTCTACGGCATGCTCTTTGTAATCTGGGCCATTGAACGGCAACGACATAACTCTTCCGGTGTGTGGCTTCCTGTTCTATGTGGTATTAGTTTTATTTTCTTGATTGGCCTCAGCCGGATCATGTTGGGCGTTCATTATCCTACGGATGTATTTACTGGATTTACTGCTGGATTGGCATGGATCTTCTGTATGGTTAAGGGCATTAAACAAAGCCGCTAAAGAACGAACTCCTCTAATTTCCAGTTCATTCATCCTCATCTTTATTGTTTCACAGGGTTGCACGGGGTTTATATACGAAGTAAGCAAACGCGAACAGACAACATCCTACATCAAGTTTAAAGGAGGCGGTTGTTATGTGGGGCATCATTATCAGCATTGTGATGGCTGTCATCATCGGTTTGATCGGAGATGCACTTGCCGGTCACAATATGCCTGGAGGCATAATCGGTGCAATGATTGCCGGATTTGCCGGAGCCTGGCTGGGAGCACTTTTGCTTGGTAACTGGGGACCAGTTATCGGTAACTTTGCCATCATCCCTGCCATCATTGGTACAGCGCTCTTTGTTTTCTTGCTGGGGCTTGTGTCCAGACTGCTAAGACAGGCTGCCTGATTCGGGCAACAAGGTGTTCGTTGTTTCGTATTTGTTTCTTAAATTGAAGAAGGAGTGATTAGACATGAATAAAGCAGAAGAGCAATATCCTGTACAGACGGGTTCAACTTTCGCAAAAGGTATTTTCATCGGGGGTTTGCTGGGAGCTGCAGCAGCACTACTCTTTGCGCCTAAACCGGGACGTGAATTGCGTGGTGACCTTTCCGAGAAAGTGGGCATCGTTACTGACCGCACCAAAGAAGTGGCAACTGTTGTAAGTGACAAAGCCACTGAACTGGCTAAAACGGTCTCTTCCAAAACTTCCGATATTGCAAAAACGGTAAATCAAGGCCGCAATGATGTAATGGACTCTGTGAGAAAAGCGTCCGCAGATGTGGCTAACGAAGCATCCCGTGCATCTGATGAAGTGGCTGCCGCTTCCGTTGAAGCGAAGGAAGATGCACGTAAAGAACTTAACTCGACTAGCCTGTAAGGCGATACAGATCGAGTGACCAATAGCCAGCTGCACTCCAGCTGGCTATTTTTTATCCAATGAGAGTTGAGGAGGACAAATAATATGAGTAAAGTTACAATCAACGGTAATACTCCAATTACAGGAGGAACACCGGCCCAGCAGTATGATACAAGCGAGCATCCTTTTGAATTACGTCATGAGGTAAAGCGATTGAACACCCGTCTGGACCAGATTGCGGACAGCCTGGAGAGAGCACAGATCAAGGATATTATTGAGAATTACAGCAGTCCCAAAAAGCGGATTATTACCAATTTCACAGCGGGCATGGCACGAGGTCTCGGGTTGACTGTGGGTACCTTTGTTGTTCTCGGTTTGCTGGCATTCATTCTCAGCCAATTCGTGAATATGCCGATTGTAGGCCAGTATATCGCTGACTTGCTCGGTTATATTGAAGATTACAAAAACTAAGAAACTAAGAGGACTAACCAACAGTAGGCTATCCCTTACGTTTTTCCGTTGCTCCTTTTTTCTCTGTCTCTTCAGCTGAAGGCTGTGAGGATTTCACTTTGAGCAGATCTCCTGTCCAGCCTTTCATCATCAGCCATACATACATGCTGATCATGCTTAAGATAATGACAACAAGGACCAGTACAACTCCCCATGATTTGTCGATAAAGGGCAGGTTCTCAAAGTTCATCCCCCATATCGCGCCAGCTGCCGTGGCAGGTATGAACACAGCAGTAACAATGGTCAGTGTCTTCATGATCTCATTGCCACGTACACCGGAGATCGCATTATCAATGGAGATTAACGTATCGATCTCTTTCTCGTAGTGACTAAACAAACGTTCCATTCGCTCTACTCGATGTTGGAGCTGCTGGAAATATCGATTTTCGTTTATTTCATCAAGGTAAGCCTCATGGGAAGCAGCCATCAGTTCCGAGTAGGGGATAAACAGATTGCTCCAGTATAACAGTTCAAATCGAGCGGCCAAAATCTGGTCCATCAAAGTTCGGGCATTGCGGGATTCCATCTTCCGTTCCAGATCACGCAGGTTCATCTCAAAATGATCCATCCCCACATGGTAGTAATGCAGTATAGCTCGAAAAAGTACAAACATCCCGTCCCTGGCTTCACTACATTGCTGTAACATATGGGCACGTTCATCCGTCTTCATAATGCCTCGTGTATTGTCATCCATATTCAAGGTAACCAGGTTATTGCGATCGACATAAAAGAACATCTGATTATCTTTTCTTTTGTCATCTCTCTCATTCTTGATCGCATACAACAATGAACCAAATATGACTGGTTCTTTACCATTCACGAAACGGACGGACAAATAATTCGATTCCACTTCCGGAATCTTATGAAGCCAATACCGCATATCCGGAAACGCCTCTGTCAGCTCCTCCAATGCATCGTTCATGCTATGGGTGTCAGGTGCAACCCAATCCCACCATTGCCAATGGTCCGAGCAAGATAACTTGTCACGGCGAGCTTCCAACTTGATTTGGTTCATAATCACTTTATCCACTCCTGCACTCATGTTCTTCATTGCATGCCCATCTTTTTGATCCCAAAAAGGACACGTATGCATTTCAGCGCATTGACGTGTCCTTCTTTATGCCGTACTCAACAACATTAGGGTTCCATTTGTCATAACATTGAAGCATTAGACATGATCTGTTTCAGTTTCTCTGTAGCTCGCTTCTGAATCCGAGATACACTCATCTGTGAAACACCAAGCTTCTGAGCAATTGCCCGCTGAGATTGGCCATCCTGGAATGCTAGAATAAGTACCTGTTGTTCTTGTTCCTTCAATTGTCCCAATGCCTGTTGCAAGTCCATCCGTTTTTCGACCGAATCATAGTCATTAACATCTGCACTGATCAGTTCTCCCAATGTTGCTGCACTGTCATCCTGAGATAAAGGAGAATCCAGTGATACATAGTGGTAACATTCCCGACCAGCCAGAACTTCAATTGTCTCTTCTGCAGTCAGATCAAGGTATTCAGCAATTTCGTTCACACCGGGTGAGCGCTCCAGCTTAACGGTTAACTCATCAATGGCATGTTGCACAAGGGCTCCCTTTTCCTTAATCCTCCGGGGCACCTGAATATACCAGGATTTATCACGCAAGTAGTTCTTCATATGACCGATCATGCTCTTCATGGCATAAGGTTCAAACGGAATACCCAGGTTGATATCGTATTGCTTAAGCAAACGAATCAAAGCCATCTGCCCGGTCTGATACAAGTCTTCGTATAGATCGGGGCGATTCCGAGCGATTTTACCTGCTGCCATCTTGACCATTGGTTCATATTTACGGATGAGAACTGTTGCAATTTCATTATCTTGGGTCTGCTGGTATTCCCAGATCAAACCTATAGCTTCAGACATGGACTCTGGGGGAGTCACTTTTTCATTCATACTTTCTCCTCACTTCTTGCAAGACGTTTTACGAGTACTACTTTCGTACCTTTGCCCGTCTCACTTTCCACACTGACATCGTCCATCAAGGCTTGCATCAGGTAGAACCCAAGTCCGCCAATCTGTGCTTCCGTCAGTTCTTTGTCGTGTAGACCGGCACGTGACACAGCAGGGTTCATGTTCTCGAAGCTGGCACCTTCGTCCTTGACAATAATGGACAATGTTTCGCCATCCACTTCGAATACAACTTCAACCATGCCGCCTTCGTGTGAGTAGGCATACAATACAGAGTTGTTACAGGCCTCGGATACAGCAACTTTCATATCCTCAATGTCTTCGTAGGAAAATCCCATTTTGGATGCTACTCCATAGAGATTGAGTCTTACAATATCAACGTAATCAGCTGTCGCAGGTAAATTAAGGGTGACTCTTTGAACTTCTGCATTCATTCCTTTTTCGATCCTTTCCTATTGGGAATTCTTCTGTGTGACAAAGAATTTGGCGATGCCCGTCATGTCAAAAAGTTTCTGAATCTGCGCAGGAACTTCCTGTACTTCAAAGCGAGCTTCCATTCCATGTCTTGCCTTCAGAACAGATAACAGGATACCAATCCCTGTACTATCGATATACTTCAATTCTTTCATGTTGATCACAAGATCCTGTTCCTTGTTATCCACGAGCGGCTCCATCACCAAGCGGAAGTCAGGAGCAACCGACAAATCCAGTTCGCCAGTCAGATACACCGTGCACACGCCGTCCTGAGTTTCAGTTCTTGCATTGAATTTTTCATTTTTATTTGTATTCATTAGACATCTCTCTCCTGATCAATGGTTTCCTTACCTAATAACCCAACTTCAGCACGAGTGAATCAGAAAGAAGTTTGGAAAATGTTTCAATTGGCCTGATTCATGGCTGAAGGGCCTGGATCTAACATTTGTCGTTGTTTCTGAAACTGGGCTATTTTCTGTTTTACATTGCCCATTTTCACCGGTTTACTAATATAATCATCCATGCCGGCAGCAATACAGCGCTGCTGAATACCTTCCATTACGTTAGCAGTCATGGCTATAATGATTGGCTGATTAGACTGGGACAGACTCTCTCGAATCCGCCGTGTACATTCCAAACCGTCCATCACAGGCATCTGCAGATCCATAAACACATAGTCATAGGGATAACGGCTGCCGTTTACCATATCGAGTGCGCTCTGTCCATCTTCAGCAATGTCTGAGAGCAACCCCAGCTTACCAAGCATAATCGCCATCAACTTCTGGTTGATAGGATGATCATCCACGATTAAAACCGTAGGATATTTATTCTCATTTTTCACATCCGTTGGTTTCTCTTCCCCGTTCCCCTGGACCAGTTCAGTTTCTACATAACGTTTCGCCTGAATTGTAAATACAAACGTTGCTCCCCGTTGCTCTGTTGTATCCAGATAGATCTGTCCACCCATCATTTCAACCAGAGTCTTGCATATTGCCAGTCCTAAGCCAGTTCCACCGTATTTACGTGTCATGGATGTATCCAGCTGGGAAAATGGCTGGAACAGGCGATCCACTTTGTCTGAAGCGATACCTATCCCGGTGTCTTTAACGGCAAACTCCAATGCCATTTCTCCATCCTTTTCTTCCTTAACTGACACAATCAGATACACTCCACCCTGATCGGTAAATTTGATCGCATTGGCAATAAGATTCAAGAGAACCTGACGGAGCCTTGCCATATCTCCATAGATTAATTCAGGGACAGAATCTTCCAGGAAATAATCCAGTTCTAGGTTCTTTTTGCCTGCTTCTGCAGCAAATAATCCCAACACTTCCCGAATACAGGAGACAATTTCAAAAGGATGCTCTTCAAGTTCCATTTTGCCGGATTCCATCTTGGTAAAATCAAGAATGTCGTTAATGACCGTAACGAGTGCATCTGCACTGCGACGAACGATGTCTGCATATTCCTTCTGATCTTCCCTCAGTTCCGTCTCCATCAGCAGATCAACCATACCGATGACTCCGTTCATCGGAGTACGAATCTCATGACTCATCATTGCCAGGAACTCGGTCTTTGCATTAGCTGCAATTTCTGCTTCTTCCTTGGCCTGAATGAGTTGTTGGTTCATCTTCTCCAGTTCCTGTGTCTTCTGGTGAAGAAGCATGGTCTGTGTCTTCAAACGTTTATTGGTGATAAACATCTCTACAAAACCCTCGATTTTGGATTTCAAAATCTGAGGAATAAATGGCTTAACCATGTAATCAATGGCCCCGGCTGAATATCCGGCAAACAAGTGCTCCGCTTCTCTGCTATTCGCAGAGATGAATATAATCGGCACATCCTTGGACTTGTCCCGTGCCTTAATTAACTTTGCTGTCTCAATTCCGTCCATTCCAGGCATCTGCACATCGAGAACGATAACCGCAAATTCGTCTTTTAGCAGACAGCGGAGTGCCTCTTCTCCGGAAGTTGCCTTAACGAGTTTATATTGTTCCGATTCCAGAACTGCTTCAAGAGCAAGCAAGTTCTCAGGGCGGTCATCTACCAATAATATGTGGATTGGTTCATTGAGCCCCATGGCTAACCCTAACCCCCTATTTGATCTTCCGGTATATTTTTTCGGTCCGGTCTAACGGCTCATAGGTATCACTGAACTCTGTAAAATGTATCGATTCTTTCGACCCCAGAACCAGAATACCAAAGTGGCTCAAGCTCTCATGAAACAGCCCATGCACATGGTTCCGCAGTTCATCATTAAAATAAATCATGACATTACGGCAAAAGATAACATTAAACTCGTTAAATGACCGGTCTGTTGCCAAGTTGTGCTCGGCGAAAATGATGTTCTTCCTTAGGAAAGGATGAAATATCACCGAATTGTATTTCGCTGTATAGTACTCGGAGAAGGCTCTGGTACCCCCTGCCTCCAAATAATTTGTAGTAAATAGTTTCATTTTCTCAATACCATATACGCCTTCTTTGGCCTGTTGCAAAGAGCGATCATTCATATCCGTTGCGTAGATTCTTGCCTTGTCATACAGTCCTTCCTCATGCAACATGATGGCCATGGAATAAACTTCCTCTCCCGTAGAGCATCCCGCATGCCATATTCGGATATACGGGTAGGTTCTCAGGATAGGAATAATCTGTTCCCGAAACATTCGGAAAAGCGAAGGATCTCGAAACATTTCCGTTACAGGGATGGATAAGTTCTGTACAAAACGTTCAAACGCGGAACGGTCATGAAGAACACGCTCCTGCAAGCCGGATATGCTCTTAACACCCTCAGCATGTGCATGATGCCAGATTCTTCGTTTCAGGGATGGCAGTGCATAGTTTCTAAAATCATATCCATATAAACGGTGCATGCCTTCCAACAGCAACTCAATCTCGATCAGCTCGCGTTCTTCATCTTGCGGCATACGGACCAAATCTGCCCCCGTCTCGGTAGGTTCCCACGGTGTCATAAGTTCTCTCCACTTCTTCATTTGTTACTTGCGTATTCGTCGTATTGTCTTTCATTACCCAAACAATGAACATACGAATAATGAACTTACGAATACAGCCATACACGCATTAAGGATAACAATTGATCTGTCTGAATCGGTTTTTTCACATAATCAGATGCTCCGGCCTCAATACATTTGCCGCGATCCTCTTTCATGGCTTTGGCCGTAAGCGCAATAATCGGCAACTTTTCAAACTGCGGGATCTGTCTGATTCGTGTCATCGCTTCATAACCGTCCATCTCTGGCATCATCATATCCATCAGTACCAGATCAAATTCCGGATTTTTGTCCAAAATCTCCAAAGCCTCTCGGCCGTTCTCAGCAAACGTCACATCCATCCGATAGCCTTCAAGAACACTTGAAAGGGCAAATACGTTACGAATATCGTCATCTACAAGCAATATTTTCTTGCCCTCAAACAACGTTTCTTTGTTGTGTAGTTTCTGTAAGATTCGACGCTTGTCTTCCGGCAAATTGGCTTCTACCCGATGCAGGAACAAAGTCGTCTCATCCAGCAGACGTTCCGGTGACTTCACATCCTTGATAATGATGGATTCCGCATATTTGCGCAGCTTCATTTCTTCCTTGGAATCCAGTTCTTTGCCTGTATAAATTATAATCGGCAGATCGTTCAGATATTCATCATCACGAATCTGGTCGAGCAACTCAAACCCGGTCATATCCGTTAACATCAGATCCAGTACCATGCAGTCATAACGCTGGCTGTGTAATTCATTCAATGCCTCACTACCTGTCGATACAGCGGTGATTGCAACATCATCATGACCAATCAATTCGATAATGGCTTTACGCTGAATTTCATCATCTTCGACGATCAACAGTCGTTTCAATTGATTCTCAGTATATGATTTGATATGCGAGAATGCTTTATCCAGTGAATCCTTGCTCGAAGGTTTTTTCAGATACGCAATGGCGCCCATCATCAGACCTTGCTTCATATCATCAATGACTGAAATCACATGAACCGGAATGTGACGTGTTGCCGAACTGCTCTTCAGCTCGCCCAGAATGGTCCAACCATCCATCACCGGCAATTGAATATCCAGGATAATGGCATCCGGCAGATATTGACGTGCCATTTCCAGTCCTTTATCACCTTGAAGGGCAACAAGTGCTTTGAATCCTCTTCCCCTCGCCATATCCATCAAAATATGTGCAAAGTTTACGTCATCCTCAATGATGAGCAGGATTTTGTCACCTTCCATGATATTCTCCCGATCATCTTCGATCTGCGTGACATCTGGAGTATGGGAAGGAGACAGATCTGTACCCACGCTACGCTCCGGATCAGGAGAGAGAATGGACTGATGACTTGAAAGCATGGTCCGTGTTTCGATGGACTGTTCATAAAGATCCTCTGAGGATACAGCTGCTTCTCTTGAAGCACCTTCCTCTACCAAGGCTTCCTCTTCATGATTATCCGGGAGGTATAAAGTAAAGCAGCTACCTTCCCCTTCGGATGATTCCACCTGTATTGCGCCACCAAGTAAACGTGCCAATTCCCTGCTAATGGACAATCCCAGACCAGTTCCACCGTATTTCCGACTTGTGGTCCCGTCTACTTGCTGGAACGCTTCAAAGATCAGATCCGTTTTATCCGATGGAATGCCAATGCCGGTGTCTTTTACACTGAATCCGAGATATTCCTGATTGGTGTTCATATAACCCGGTAACTCTTCCGGTTTCATCCGTCGTCCAATCAGACTAACCGAACCTCGATTGGTGAACTTAAATGCGTTCGACAACAAATTCCGTAAAATCTGTTTGACGCGATGACTGTCGGTGTACACCCATTCCGGTAGATCGCTGTCGAAATCGATATTCAAGTTCAGTTCCTTTTTATTTGCCATCGGTCCAAAGTTCTGCTGAACAAAGCTGGTCAGTTCTTCCATTCGAACTGTCTCATAATTGATATCCATCTTACCTGCGTCCACCTTGGACAGATCCAGAATCTCATCAATCATTTTCAGCAGATCCGCACCCGACATGTAGATGGTTTGCGCATATTCCTGCTGTTTGTCAGTCAGATTACCACCTTTGTTCTCCGACAATAACTGGGACAAAATGAGCAGACTGTTCAATGGTGTACGGAGTTCATGTGACATATTCGCTAAAAATTCGGACTTGTACTTACTTGTCATCGACAGCTGTGTAGCTTGCTGTTCCAACTGTGTCTTCGTTTTCTCAATTTCGTCATTTTTCTCTTCAACTTCACGCACCTGCTCTTCAAGCGCCCGCGTCTTGGCAATGAGTTCCGTATTAAAATGTTCCAGTTCTTCCTGCTGACGCTGCAGCAATTCCTCGGAACGTTTAAGCGCTTCTGTCTGCTCCTCCAGATTCTCATTGGAACGACGAAGTTCTTCTTGCTGTGTCTGCAATTCTTCCGATTGAACCTGCAGTTCCTCAGTCA
This sequence comes from Paenibacillus sp. FSL M7-1414, assembly GCF_038003195.1. NCBI lineage: Bacteria > Bacillati > Bacillota > Bacilli > Caryophanales > Paenibacillaceae > Paenibacillus > Paenibacillus sp. FSL M7-1414. The sequence continues at coordinate 5,850,862 of NZ_JBBOOS010000001.1, forward strand.
GTGCCTGGGATTCACGCAGCAGCTCCTCCACACGCAAACGACGTCGAACGTTATTCAAAATTACGCCCAGGTTCATAATCAGTTGTGTGAACAACTGCTTGTGCAGTTCATTGAAACCTTCAAAGGAAGCCACTTCAACTACACCAATCAGTTCATCTTCAAACACGACAGGATAGATCATGATACCCGCAGCACGTGTTGAGCCTGAAGCTGAACCAATATGCACGTAATCATCAGGCGTATTTTCCAGAATAATCGGTGTCATATCCAGCGCGGCTTGACCAATCAGGCCTTCTCCGATGCGATACATTTCCTTACCAACATCTTCGTTCTCTTCAAATGCGTATGCACCGTAACGTCTCAGTTCGTCGGGATGTTTCTCCTCATCGATCAGATAGACGACACCCAACTGAGCACCAAGCACAGGTGTGAACTCACTGATAAACATCTGTGAAATTTGGCGAATGGAGCCAATCCCTCGAAGCAGCTCCGGGACTCTTGCGATGTTCGAACTCATCCAGTTTTGATCCTGCTGAGCCTGCACATAAGCCCTCTCGATCTCCAGTTTTTCTTCCAGATCACTGGATACATCCTTGAACACACTGGCAATCTGACCAATCTCATCGGTTGATTTGACCTGTATGCGCCGAATGGTTCGGTAACGCCCTTTACCAAAACTGTTAATCATCATAGATACAGTGTTCAGACCCCGTGTAATACTTGGCAGCACCCACATAATGACACCCAAAGCAAGCAACAACCCCGCAATCATGATACCTATCGTGATCTGTACTGCTCTCGTATACGCTGCGTTAGCGTTCTTGATCTCGGCATCAATCTCTTGGTCCTGATAACGCGAAAGAGCATTCAAACTATCCACAGCTTCTTTTTGCACTGCGAGTCCTGTTGAATTGCGGTAGTTATTCGCATCTTCTACCCTGCTTTGGGACATCAGGTTGATCTGTCTCGTTGCATAGGAAGTATAAGCAGTCCACGCAGTATTCACACGATCCACCAGTTGATGTTCAGGTGCACTGTCTGCCCGGTTTCTCACTTCTACGAGGTAACCATCCCCCCGATCCTTCATATCCTTCAGGTCACCTTCAGCAGCACTAATTGAATTGTTCGGATTCAATAACAAGTTAGCCAGCACTTTGGCAATATCATTGACCTCTCCACGTACAGCAGATGTGAACCTTACTTTGAGATAACGTTCTTGATACATCTGATCAATCTGTTTATTACTGCTGTTTAACCGTTCATAACTCACAAACGTGAGCACGATCAAAATAGCCATCAGAGCGGTAAAACCAATCAGCAGTTTATTCCTGATCTTCATTCATCCCCCGCTCCTTTATCCAAAGTAATCCAGACCAGACATTTATCATCATCCCGCTCCTGGGGAATTTCGTCGTCAAAAAACATGGCCTGCATAGCAGCTTCATTCCACTGATGTGAGCCGGTCAGTTTTTCGATCAGGAATTCATGTTGCTCCTCCTGCCCGCCCTGAACAGCTTCCAATAATCCATCCGTATAGAGTGCAATATGCCCGTCACCCTCATAATGGATCGTTTGTGGTTCAATATCCATCTTGTCAAATAAACCAACAGGACAGCAGACGCTGTCAAATGTGGTGACACTGCCGTCGTTTCGGAAAAATAAAGCAGGCGGATGCCCTGCATTAACATAATCAATGCGCTTCATCCGTGTATCAACGACCAGATAAATGGCCGTGAAATAATACTGCACCAATTGTTTCTCCAAATGGAGCTGGTTAAAACGACGGTTCAACTCTTGAATGACCTTCTCTGGATCCACATAAGTGGTAACCGTATCTTTCAACACAGAAGCGATAAACATGGTAAACAGGGATGAAGATATCCCGTGTCCCATCATGTCGAGCAGCAGTACTCCGTAACGGCCTTCCCCAAGGGGGTACCAAGAATACAGATCACCCGCAAGCTCAAAGGATGGTTTATAGATGGCATGCACTTGGAACAACGGGTCCCTAATTGCCGGACTTAATACAGCATTTTGGACCATCGCTGCCAACTTGAGTTCATCCTGAATACGTTGATCACGCTCTTTATGCCAATCCTTCTCCTGTTTCAAACGAAGTGCAAGTCGAATTCTGGCCATCAGTTCGACTTTATTAATCGGCTTGGTCACATAATCAGATGCACCAGCATCCAATGCTTCGGCAAGTTTCTTGGAGTCTCCGATGGCAGTCACCATAATAATCGGTATATCCTTCAGATTCTCAAATTTCTGCACAATACTGCAGGCTTCGATACCGTCCATCTCAGGCATCATCATATCTAGCAAAATCAGGTCAATATCCGACGGTCTTGGACGAAGTTCGTTGCTTTCCTCCCCAATTCCTAACACTTCAAACATTTCCATGGCGGAACTCGCCGTTACAATGTCACGATAGTTTTCTTTTTTCAGAATTTCTCGAATGATAATGACATTCGTCGGATTGTCGTCAACAATAAGTATTCTCATTGATATCTCCTTATCTGTGGCGTCCGGGTTTGTCGATTCTTATTAGGTTAAAACAAACGTTGATTATACAAATTTTGCATACAAAACGGCAGTAGACATAATAATTCCTAGTATAACTATAATCGTAAAAACAAAAAAATTCTATCAGTAAATGGCACCATCGTAGGGGAATATCCCCGCGACTCACCCTGTTTTTGCAGCGTCCTGATCCCGCTTCCAAACTTGCAAAAACATAGATAAGGAATGGGGAAAGCCCCATTCCTTATCTATGTTTTTGATTAAGCATTTTACATAAATGATTCAGAAGCTTGTCCATGTTCAGCAAACTTCAACTTATCGGGTTAATCTTTCTTTTTAGCAATAACGAGTACTTTACCTTTGTCGAGCTCACTCTCGTAGAAGTCCGCTTCGGCTTCGGTAAAGCCCATCGAAACAATTTTGGCCCGGAGTTCATCACCACGTGAGCGGAACAGATTCGCCAAGGAATCAAATACGCCTTCTTCCTTTATGCCAATTTCTTTGGCATCTGCTGTATCGGCAATTCGATCTGTACGATCCTTCTCATGGGCGAGAACAAAGATTTGATCAGCAAGGTATCCGGTAATCTGCAATTCTTTCACCGCTTCTACCGCCTGGACTCCGTTTTCTACCACTTTTGCATAAGCTTGCTCATTGGTTGAATTCATCGTTTCCACTCTCCTCTGATTTAATCTTCTGTATCGAGCTACTTAGTATATAACCATACTATATGGGTTTGAAACGATTTGGTAATAACCAATCCTAGGAAACTGTGTCATCAAAAAGATCAATGCCTTCAATCTGATGAGAGCCTGACTTCATATATACCTTCAGAGCCTGGTCTCCACGGAGAAACACTTCTCCGTCCTCTGCCACATAATAAGGTTTCCCTAGAGCATGATGGATCGCTTCAATATTCATCTCAATTCTCTTTCCGTTTAACATGATGTGATTCTCAGATGCATCGATATGCACATATTGAATGACATCCGTATCTTCACACAAGCCAACCTTCACATCATGAAAGTGATATTCAGGACATCCCAGATAAGGATCTTCCTGCTTATACCCCGGCTGGCCCTTCTTGGCCAACAAATCATCCATGGTGTCATCCAGAGAAATGCCATTCAGAGTCCGAAAATGCTGGAAAGTCTCGGATCGATCAACAGCCAGAGTTACCTCTGACGCCTTCTCTTCCATTGCCGTCCATTGCATATCGTGAGCAGCGGGTACCGCTGCCGGTTGAACGGAAAAGGGAGAAATTACGCTAAACATCACAAGCAGTAGTTTCATCATGATTCTCACCCTTTCATCAGGTTCATCACCGCTCTGAAGGCTTCTTCATGGGTTACAAAGCGGTCATGTTACTTGCGCATCCGTTGCCATACATTCGCTGCAACATCAATATACTTCATCCAGTTTTTCCCGCCCTTAGCTTCACCATTATATGTAGCTTCATAGGATTGCAGGGTACGATCCGTTGATGTAGCAGGCGGTGCAGTTACATGAACCGCTTCAGCATGCTTGGTCTGTTCAGCGTTGTTACGTTTGGTCTGAAATTTCGCCATCAGCGTTGTGGAGACTTGTTTGGCTGCTGCCGTCACTTCATTCAACACTTCTCCCAGATTCTCAACAGATTCCATAACAGGATCAATTTTTTTCATTTTGTGTTGTACATCCACCGTAATATCATTGGCATGTCTTACCGTCTGCTTCACTTCATAACTAAGTTCATCAATGGTTTTCTGTACCTCCTGCAATGTCTGTGAGACATTGTCCAAAGAACCCTGAGCGGATTTCAAGGTACGAATTAAAAAGAATACCAGTACTGCAAATGCCACTGCAATCAGGGCCACGCTAATTTGATAGATCATAGAAGAACCTCTCTTTCCATATGTGCATCAGTTTGTTATTGCTATAGTTACCCGGCGATTTCCCAGACGAAACAATATTATATATCCCTTCATATATGCCTTCGCTTGGAAAAAAAACCAATGTTTCAAGCGGTTAGCACTCGGTTAAAGTTAGACTACACAAGGCGGTGAGGTGAACACAACTCACTCCACAATCAATTATACGAAAGGATGAATACTTATGTTGAAATGGTCTGTATTATTTCTAATTATTGCACTGGTAGCAGGTATTTTTGGATTCTTCGGTATTGTTGAAGCAGCTGCTTCAATCGCGAAAGTACTCTTCTTCATCTTTGTTGTACTGTTCGTAATCTCCCTGATTACGGGACGTAGCCGAATGCGATAACCTCAGGCTCTGATCTGACTGAGTGTTTACTAAACGATTACATACAAAAGCCGATCGTGCTCCCAAGCCGATTGGCTTTTGTGCGTTCAGGCATAGGTCAACTTTTCTATATTATGTATTGCACTCCCTTCTGCTTTATTCCAATCCGCTCTCGTATGAATCCCAAAAAAAACAGGACCTTTTTGAGATAGCCAACCCGGTTTTATCCCACTGAAGTATGATATTTACAGGCTTGCTATATACCCACATATGAGCCAGTTGACACTGGAGAATGCAAGAAAATATTGTTATAATTTGTGATTCATAAGGGTGCTTGCTTGGTTACTTGTAATCAGGACAACATTTTACATACCTACCGAGGAGGAAAAACAAAATGAAAAAAATCGTAAGTTTTGCCGCTGCTTTAACGTTGATGGGTTCGATGGCTGCCGCTGCGGGTGCGGAGGAAGCGGTTACTGGAACGGTAAATCCGGAAACAGGAACTGAGGCTACAACAACACCAACGACCACAACAACTCCGGCTGTTGAAGTGAACAAACCTGCTGTAGAAACAGTAGAAGGTACTGCTGAGACTGTAACAGGTACAACAGTAGACACTACAGGTGCAGAAGGTACTTCAACTACAACTGAAACGCCAGCTACGACTACAGATGACAAAATGTTTGAAGAGCCACTCGTAAAACCAGGTGATGAAGTACTGGCACCAACGATGTTGCTGAACCTTCTGGAGCGCACTTGGTTCTATGATGCACCTAACGGTAAACCAATCGGTGCATTAGGCTCCCAAGTCATCGATACAACAGGTGAAGTGGTTGATGGATTCGATGGCGGCGAGTGGGTACAAGTATACACTTGGAAAGGCAAAGCGTGGATCCACGTTGCCATTCAATAACATCGTATAATCGTTCTAACGATAAGTAAAGAGGACAGCACGCACAATCGCGGCTGTCCTCTTTTCATTTTCCAAGATGTTCACTCCCTGTTCAAGGGTTCCCTTGTGACTTCTTCCGTCTTTGGTTCCACATGTACATGTACATGCATGATGTTATGCGATCGCTTCAACCGCTCTTCAACACGGTCACAGATCTGATGGCCTTCAATCAAGCTTAGGCCTCCGTCCACTTCAATGACTACATCCACAAGTACATGACTGCCGTGCACACGTGCCTTCACGTCCTTGATCATCTCAACACCGGGAACGCGTGCTACGGAGGATCTGAGATCCGTCAGTTCCTTCTGGTCAAATCCGTCGGTAAGACGATGTGTAGAATCCCGAAAAATCTCCCAAGCCGTTTTGCAGATCAACAGACCTACAGCAATGGCAGCTACTTTATCCAGCCATGGAAGTCCAAACTGCGCACCTATAATTCCAATTGCAGCGCCTATGCTGACCCAGGCATCGGAACGATTATCTTTCGCCGCAGCCATCAGAGCCTGACTATTAATTTGTTTTGCCAGACGGTGATTGTAACGGTACACGCCTAACATCACCACAGCACAGACTACAGCCACCGCTGCCGCCCACAGGTTTGGAGCAACAAAGGCTCCTTCATACCAGGAGCGAACGGCTTCAACCAATACTTGCAGCCCAACCATAGCCATAATAAATGAAGCTACCAAAGCAGCAACCGTCTCCGCTCTAAAATGACCATAGGCATGATCCGAATCAGGTGGTTTCTGGGAGATCCGAAGCCCAATCAGTACAGCAATGGATGCTACAATATCTGTAAGGTTATTAAAACCATCGGCCAGCAAGGCGCTGGAAGCAAATAAATATCCACAGATCAGCTTAAAAGCGGACAAGACGAGATAGGCTACGATACTAACCCAAGCCCCTCGCTCCCCTTTTCGAATTTCTTCATAAGCGTTCAAACCGGGCGACACCCCTTTAACGTTTCGTATTACGGTTTTTCCATGTTACCAAATGCGGAGCGTGTGGGTCTACAGAAACAGTGTTGCCAGGTTGCATTGCTGTAGGCAAGCCGAAACAAAGTTGCCAGACGGCAGGGCTGTAGTTATTGAGAAAAAATGTTGGCCTGGGTAAAACCAAAGGTTTTGAGCATTTTATCAGGTTGCCCTTGTGGGGCTTTTATAAAACGTATAAAATAGGTACATCCCGTCCAATCTGGACGGCTCACTGTAAGACCGGGAGGGAAATAACGATGAGCGAAAATAACGAACCGAAAAAGGTCAGTTTGCAGGATGCTATACGCCAAAAACTGGCGCAAAAGAAAGAACAAGCAAATTCTGGTAACCAATCCAGCGCCTACTTTGAAGGCGGACCTAAAGCGATGAAGAGTCAAAACAACAAAAAGCCTAACAACCAACGTCGCCGTACTGGTGGATCTTAGGTCTTAAAGCCGCCGAGAAACCATTGAATTACAAAAAGAACCGCAAGCCCTCTTCACAGAGGCTTGCGGTTCTTTGGTGTTCCTATAATCATGTGCCGCAGATGATGCTTAGATTAAGCTTCTACCGGATACATTTTATTGCGCAGTTCTTTGATTTCATCACTTTCCAGATATTCGTCATAGCTCATTTGGCGATCGATGATGCCTGTTGGCGTAATTTCGATAATCCGGTTAGCAATCGTTTGGATGAACTGATGGTCATGGGATGTAAACAGCATTGTGCCGTCAAAGTCAATCATACCGTTATTCAGTGCTGTGATGGATTCAAGATCCAAGTGGTTCGTTGGCTCATCCAGAATCAGTGCGTTTGCACCTGTCTGCATCATTTTTGCCAGCATACAACGAACCTTCTCCCCCCCGGAGAGTACGCTAGCCTTCTTCTGGGACTCCTCACCGGAGAACAGCATACGGCCCAAGAATCCACGCAGATACGTTTCATCCTGATCTTTCGAATACTGACGGAGCCAATCCACGAGAGTCATGTCTACACCGTCAAAATATTGGGAGTTGTCTTTCGGGAAATAAGCCTGAGTCGTCGTTATACCCCAAGTATATTCGCCGCTATCTGCTTCGGTTTCACCCATGAGAATATCAAATAACAGTGATTTGGCATTTCCGTTCGGGCCAACAAATGCAATTTTGTCACCTTTGTTCACCACAAAGCTCACATCATTCAACATTTTCACACCATCGATGGATTTGTCAATACGATCTACCGTCAGCAATTGTTTACCTGCTTCACGTTCAGGCTTGAAGTTGATAAACGGGTATTTACGGTTGGATGGACGAAGGTCATCCAATGTGATTTTGTCGAGTGTTTTCTTCCGGGAAGTCGCCTGTTTGGACTTCGAAGCGTTCGCAGAGAAACGTTGAATAAAGGCTTGTAGCTCTTTAATCTTCTCTTCTTTTTTCTTGTTGGCATCCCGCTGCAGAGCAAGTGCCAATTGGCTGGACTCATACCAGAAGTCATAGTTACCTACGTACATCTGGATTTTACCGAAGTCAATATCTGCGATATGCGTACATACCTTGTTCAGGAAGTGACGGTCATGGGATACCACAATAACGGTACCTTCATAATCCATCAGGAAGTTCTCCAGCCATTGAATGGATTCGAGATCCAAGTGGTTGGTAGGCTCATCGAGCAACAGGTTGTTTGGACGGCCAAACAACGCTTGTGCCAGCAATACACGGACTTTTTCGTTTCCGCTCAGCTCTATCATTTTTTTGTCATGCATGTCACGAACAATGCCAAGACCGATCAGGAGCGCCGCTGCATCTGGTTCAGCATCCCAGCCGTTTTGCTCAGCGAATTCCCCTTCAAGCTCACCTGCACGCAAACCGTCTTCTTCTGTGAAGTCTGCCTTCGCATACAAAGCATCCTTCTCTTTCATGATGGAATACAGACGACTATGACCCATAATTACCGTTTCGAGAACCGGATACTCATCATATTCAAAGTGGTTTTGCTTCAAAACGGCCATACGTTCGCCCGGGGTGATGTGCACCTCTCCCGAGTTGGCTTCAATCTCACCAGACAAAATTTTCAAGAATGTTGATTTGCCGGCTCCGTTGGCGCCGATGAGGCCGTAACAGTTTCCTGGTGTGAATTTGATATTTACATCTTCAAAAAGTGCACGTTTTCCGTAGCGGAGCGTGATGCCGCTTGTACTGATCATTAAGCATACCATCCTTTATTGGTTAATCTGCATACTGCATGAATAGCAAGTTGCGTAAATCATGGATTCAATATCCCGATGCCTATTCTGGCACCATATTATAACACAAAAAAGCGGCAAATTCGAAAATTGGCCGCTTTTTACTTATTAAAGATTTGGTAAATACACTGTTCATGCAGGCATATCCCTACATTAACATATTTGGCTCGCTTTTGTTAGCCCCGTTTACCTTCCTCGTGGTGAATGCGGAGTGTCTCGCCATGACCAAGCACTCGAATCCGCTCTTTACCAATGCCTAGCCGTTCACGTTCAACTTCCAGCCGATCCAGCGCTTCCTTGGGCGTATCATCCGCCAGCTTGAATGTGCCGTAATGCATTGGAACCATGAGCTGTGAACCGGATTCAACGAACCCCTGCAGCGCTTCTTCGGGTGTCACATGCTGAGAAGTCATGAACCATTCCGGATCGTAGGCACCGATGGGCATCAGGGTAACCCCAATGTCAAAGCGTTCTCCAATCGTTTTGAAACCCTGGAAGTAACCTGTATCACCCACAAAATACAACACAGGCGGACCGCCGGATGTTTTGGATGTTTCGTCCTTCCCTGATTCCGTGGATGATTCATCCTGATTGTTCGTTGTTGCAGCACTTTCCGCTGCTGAATTCGTTGCCGAATGATTCGATTCCAATACATAACCGCCCCAATGAGACGTATTGGTATCAAACAACGTTCGGCGCGTCCAGTGCTGTGCAGGAACAAAAGTTATTTTGACTCCGCCAAGTGTCATATGATCCCACCATTTCATCTCCTGGCATCGATGAAATCCTTTGCGAATCATCTTGCGCTTCAGACCATCGGGTACGATGAGCAACGTCTTGGCTGTAATCAGCTTACGCAAGGAAGCCAGATGCAGATGATCATAGTGGGAATGGGATATCAGAATCACATCCAACGGTGGAATATCCTGAATCGGAATGCCGGGGGCACCGAGCCTTCGTTGAAATCCCATTTTTTCGGCCCACACCGGGTCAGTCACGATGTTTAATCCATAATATTGAATGAAAAACGTGGAGTGACCAATCCAGGTAATACTTGTGTCATCCCGGTTGGCATGCAGATAATCCAGTTCAGGCGGGTGTTTGGGCACGGTGTAGGAGTAGTCCTTCACTTTGCTCCGCCGTTGCTCCCTCCATTGTTTGAATTCCTTCAGCGTTTTGTCCGTACTTACATTATCGATATTGTTATAACGGATTTTCGGCATGAAAGGGCCCTCCTCCCTTCCTCATTTCTTAACAAGAGATTACCCCAAACGGGAATGGACGTACCAACCAATCAATCCTTTGGGTTCTTATATACGGCCAGATATATAAACAGAAAGACAATAGCAGCCGCAATGATCAGTGGAGGGGCGTACATAATGGTGAATGTCTCAAAAAAGCTCAATCCGGTTATACCGGGTATCCCCGTGACTCCCTCAGTAGTGACCATGAACAGACTCATCCTTTCTTTTTACCAGAATTACCGCGCACATAATTGGCATCAAACAGGAACAGCTTCATAATCAGCACAAGCGAAGGAATGAGCACGAGTAACCCCAGACTAAACGCTGTAATGAGCGCAATCCCCATCGTGCGATTCGTAAAGCCGTCGTAAATATTGATGTAAGGATACAGAATGTACGGAAGGTGGGATCGCCCGTAACCATACCAGGCAAAGGCAAACTGAAGCATGACAGCAACAAAACACCAACCTAGATATTTACTTTTCCACACCAGCGACACGGCAATGACAAAACAAATAAACGAAGCGATGAACATCCATGAAATATTTACCATCTGCTCAAAGTGTTCGGGATTCTGTTTGTTAATCTGCAGAAAAGCCAGAAAGCTTGCAAAAATGGTAGGCAAACTCCAGAGCAGCGCGTACTCTCGAAGCACCTCATATGCTGGCTCATCCCCCGCCCGTTTTGCATAATAAGATAGAAACATCGCCGAGATGTACAGCACACTAACCAGTGCAAGCAAAACAACCGACCATGTATAGGGATTCGTCAAAAATTCACGCCAGCGAAAAAACACCTGATCGCCCACCTCTTCAATGATCCCGCCTTCGGATATTGCCAAAATGGTAGAGAACACGGCCGGAATCAGCAATCCCGTCGCCCCGTACAATGCCATATAGATCCGGCTGTTCTGCCCATGATTGCCATAGGTATTGTAGGCGTAATACACGCCCCGGATCGCAAGCAGTACAATGGCCAGGGAACCCGGAACCAGCAAAGCCGTCCCGTAATAAAAGGCGCTGTCCGGATAAAACCCGACCAGTCCGACCACAAAAAAGATCAAAAACACATTCGTCACTTCCCACACGGGAGACAGGTAGCGCTGAATGATGTTATGAATTTTGTTCTCATGCCCGGTCAAAATGCTATAAAAGCTGAAGAACCCGGCGCCAAAATCAATCGACGCAACGATCAAGTAACCGAACAAAAACGTCCACAATATTGCGATGCCTGCAATTTCGAAACTCAATGCACGATCCCTCCTTCAAGCCCCAGAGACTCTAGTTCCTTCTCTGCTTCCTTGTTGCGGAACAGCTTGCTGAGTACCCGAATGCACGAGAAACACAGGATCAGATACAGCAAGATGAACAACACTAACATCCATCCTACCGAAGTTGACGTCGTGGCCGCTTCCGCCACCTTCATATATCCGCGTAAGATCCAAGGCTGCCTGCCCACTTCAGCGAACATCCACCCCAACTCGATCGCAATCATGGCCAGAGGCCCCAGCAAGACGATGCCAAGCAACAGCCATTTGGGGTATGGCTTACGCCCTGGCAACCAGCGCCGCAATACATATAACACAGGAATCATCAGGATGATTACTCCCGTTGTGACCTTCAGGTCGAACATATAATGAATGGACAGTGGTGGCCTCAGATCCGCCGGAAATTCTTCGAGACCTTTCACTTCCGTATCGGGACGATTCCCCGCCAAAATGCTAAGTGCATAAGGAATCTCAATCGCGTATTTCACTTCATTGTTCTCATCCAAAATCCCCCCATAAACGAGCGGTGCCTCTTTCATCGTCTTGAAATGCCATTCTGCGGCAGCCAACTTCTCCGGCTGATATTTCGCCAGAAATTTACCGGAGGAATCGCCGATCATGACGGTACTAATGGCAAATACGAGCGCAGATACCGTCGTGAGTTTCAGTGCTTTTTTGTAATACACATGATCCCGTCCCCGAAGCAAACTGAAGGCGGCTATCCCCGCCAGGATACCTGCACTCAAGGTGTAGGATGAGGCGAGTACATGGGACACTTTGGTTGGCGTTGCCGGATTCAACATGGCAGCAATCGGATGAATGTCTTTCATGATGCCATTAATCAGGGTAAATCCCTGAGGCTGGTTCATGAAGGAGTTCACCGTTGTAATAAAAATCGCAGATGCAGATGAGCCGAGAGCTACCGGAATCAACAGCAGCATATGCGTATATTTCTTTTTGAAACGATCCCACGTATAGAGGTAAATTCCAAGAAAGATCGCCTCTATAAAAAAGGCAAACGTCTCCATGAACAGCGGCAGGGCGATTGCCTGCCCCGCTACCCGCATAAACATCGGCCACAGCAGACTGAGCTGTAATCCGATCGAGGTGCCTGTAACAACGCCCACGGCAACGGTGATGACAAAACCTCGTGCCCACCGGCGTGCCAGCAAGGTGTAATGCATATCATTGGTTCGGAGTCCTCGCCACTCGGCCAAGGCAATCATAAGTGGAACACCTACACCGATAGAGGCAAAAATAATGTGTACAAACAGGGTAAGGCCGGTTAGTATCCGGCTGAGCAAAACAGGGTCCAGGGATGACATGGTTACACTCCTCTTTCACATAATCGTTATGTACGACAGCAGTTACTCTGCTTGAACGTGTATCTCAATAACTCATGATTCGGATGATGCTCTTCACAACGGCATACAGCACAACCACAGCTGCAACCAGACAGACGATAATGAGTGTTTTCTCTTGTTTACGGAACATATACCTGCCGTCCTCCTTTTGCATGGGATGCAAATTATGGCTCTATAGACAGTTTGCAAAAGAAGTTGTTTTTTTATCCGGGGAAATTGAAAAACAAAAAAAGCCTTTCCCCTTATCACGCTCACGCGCTGAAGGGCAAAGGCTCTATTCGTAGGTCTCGTACATAAACTTGGTTCATAAAAAAAGTGAAATACATTTCTTCATCCAATCTTAAATTCACACCAATACGTCCTGCTTGGGCAGTCGGACCTTGAACGTACTTCCTTTGTCCGGTGCAGATATAAAAGTCAGCGTACCCTTGTGATCCTCTACAATTTTACGGGAAATGTACAACCCAATTCCTGTTCCACCAATCTGCCGATGATCCGAATTATCGACCCGATAGAATTTATTAAACAGCATGTCCTTCTCTTGCTCCGCAATACCTATTCCGTAATCACGCACATCAAGAGATAACCATTCCTCTTCTTCCCATAACGTAATATCAATACGATCGGCTCCCGGAGAATACTTAACTGCATTGCCCACCAGATTATGCAGAACCTGAACCATCCTGTTCTGGTCCGCATAAGCAAAGAAGTCTCCATTAAACGTATGCACGTAGATACGTTGGGCAGACTTCATATTCCACTGTTCGGCAACCCCTTCTACCAACTCCACCAGCGGTACATACGTCATGTGATAAGTCATACCTTCGTTGTCGAGGCGCTGAATATCGAGTACATCATCGAGCAAACTGCTCAGCCGCTTGCCCTCCGAAGAGATGGTCTGCATGAATTCCCGCTGTTGAGCTGCCGGAAGGTCATACATCATCATAAGTTCCACATATCCCATAATGGTGGCTACAGGCGTTCGAAGCTCATGAGATACCACACTGATCAGCTCATTTTTCATCCGATCCAGCCGTTCTTCTCCTGTTCGGTCACGGAACACCAGCAGAAACCCATGGTTTTTACCGGGGACATCCATCTGCTTCATGTACAAGGAAAATACACTTTTATCCACATTATTGAATATAAATTCGGTCTCGATAAACGCCGTTTCTCCATTCAGGAATGCTCTCGTCTGTTCCATCAGATTGAAGTTGTCCGTTAATACCATCGTATCAATCGCCTGCGCCAAATCCTCAATGGATCTGCCCATAAAATCACCCAAACCAAACATCTCTTCTATCCTTCGATTGACGATGGTTATGGTACCTGATCGATCAGACATCACGAGCCCTTCTCGTACGGATTCAATAAATTGCTCACTGATATCTCGCTGTTCCTGGATGGCAATCTTCTCATTGAACAACTCCGAGTTCAGCTTCTCCAGCGCAAGGGCATGACGTACACGATCTTCTTCTGCTCTGGTCCGCTCCGTAATATCCTTAATAAACAGGTTATATAATGTCTCATTTTTGCCCAACTGGATCTCAACAATTTTGTACTCAATCGGAAATACGGAACCATCCCGTCGGATACCTGAAATTTCTTCAACGATGGTGTATCTTTTACCTTCAACATATTCAAATCGCTCAAGCAAATTCTTGATCTCCTTGCAGCTGGCCCCTTGAAAAAGAGATGGCGCTTCCTTGTGCAGGATCACTTCTTCCCGACGCAATCCAAACATTCTTTCAGCCTCCGGATTAAACTCAACGATCAGCCCATTGGAGTCCACAGCGATAATCGCATCAATAGAGGATTCAATAATGGCACGTTTGACCTCTTCACTATTCTTGAGTTCCTTGGTACGCTCAATAACCCTGTCCTCCAGCGTTAACTTGTCGTGACGAATCTGTTCGAATTGTTCCAGCAGCACATCGGCCATTTTGCGCAAATTACCAATCAGGATCTGTACTTCGGTTACATGGCTGGTTGGCCACTCCATCTTCCCATTTCGAAACAGCAGTCTCGGAAGAGAGCCTGTCATTCGGGTCAGTCTTAACAGCGGGCTAACAACCTTACTGCTGAGAGGAGCCGCTACGATCATGGAAGCCACGATGATGATGAACAGGGATTGCAGCGTGGTCAGATAAATGGATTCGATGCGGGGGTAATACTCGGACGAGTCGGTCACAATGAATACCCGATAAGGTGTTAACCTTGTCATTTCTGCTTCATAGATAAAAGAGGCTTGCTTCCAGTGATTCAATACATCGCTGTAATGGATATTTGCCGAACTTAACAGAAAGAGGTTATCCCTTGATTTCAGAAGACGGAATCTGTCCATGTCCAGGTAATCTCCTGCCTGAAGTGTATTCAATCCAGAAGCAACGACTGTATCATTCCGATCCAGCAGAATCACATTCACACCCAGTAGATGATGATAACGCGCCATATTCTGATCCATATTCTCGGAGGTAACATACTCTTCATCAATATCCTGAACAACCGCAGTTGCTGCATATTTCATATCACGTAATATGGCATCATTCATTTGACCCAATTGTCTGCGGCTATCTGCGGATAACAGTACAAGAGAAACAAATACCACAAAGGCGACTACGTATTTAAACGCAATTCTTGTTAATGGAATGGTTCCCATGCGTTTTGACTTGTGTTCACCCGTAGTAATCCAAAAATCAACTACAATTCCCGCAATCAGCGCATTCACCATACCAATCACAGCAATATACATATACTCATACTTCAAATCGTCTATATTTAAACCCAACATAAAATGCCCGGCATAGATAACAGGAAGTAACATGACTACCCAAAAGACAGCATTAGCCTTGATTAAGCTGCCATTCTTCCAGCGGATCTGCCAAACGAGCATCCAGATTAATTCCATAAAGTGGGCAAGCATGACAGTTAAATTGTGCGGCACAAAGCCGACAAAGACAGTATTCAGCAGATGGATGGCTGTAAGGGTGACAAATCCATAGATGGCCCCATGCAAACGAAGAGCAACGAGTGCTGCCGCGCTCCCAATCATAAACTGTACACCATAGAATAAAGTAAACGGAAAAATAGTGCTTAGTGAGCCCAGAATGATCAGAATGCTGGTCCCAATCCAGGGTATCCTCAGCTTCAACACGACCCAATCCAGCATATGTCTTGCCTTTATACGATCCATAAGCAATTGCCCTCATGGATCATTTTTTCTTCTGTTTTCAACAACAACGTTGGTTCCCCCTATAAACTTAAGCGGATACAATATTACTTTTTTCCCCTTAACTCGTTCTGATCCATTATACTGTAATTAATACTTGGTGTAGCTTTGGGAAATTCTGATTGATCGGCAACCAAACTGCATTCATGCTAGAATATTGAAGTTCATTTAAAAAGCTTATTTTTTCTCTACATATACATCCTATATTTTGGGATAGAAACATTAAAAAATTTGCGGCATTTATTCGCAATTCACCTTGTTTTTTTAGCATTTTCTTAACATATTATTTTCACCAGGAGTGTGACCCTATGACTATCAAAGTACTTCTTATAGAAGATGAGAAAAATCTAGCCGACATGATTGCTTTCTTTCTTGAGGAGGAAGGATACATCACTGAACGGGTTCATCATGCCCGCGAGGCACTTCAACTGTTTCCACAATTCCAGCCGGATATTGTTGTAACGGATCTCATGCTTCCTGAAATGGATGGAAATGATCTCGTAGAAGCCTTTCGCCAGCACTCCACTGTGCCCATTCTGATGATCTCGGCAAGCACCATGCTGAATGATCGACTTCGTGCATTGCATAATGGTGCGGATGACTTTCTGTGCAAACCATTTAGTTTGAAAGAGTTGGATGCCCGGATTAAAGCACTGCTGCGAAGATCAATCATTTCCTATCAGGATAAACCAGTAAAAGAAGACAAGCAGGCAGAGGTTACTGGACATGTGAATGTGAATGAGTACAGAAGAACCCTGTTTGTGGATGGCGTTGAAATCGAGGTCACTCATATTGAGTTTGAGATTATGAAGGAATTGTACCGCAATCCGGGTAAAGTGTTCACCCGCAATGAACTGATGGATCGGATCAAAGGCTCCGAACGCGCCTATCTGGATCGTACCATTGATGTTCATATCTCAAGTCTGCGTAAAAAAATTGAGCCTGACCCCAAGAACCCACGTTATATTAAAACGGTTTGGGGAACAGGCTATAAATATGTGATCTAATACGATCGTAACGATTAAAAAGTTAAACATCTTTGGCCATATCTCTCTTTTATCTCATGGATAAGATGGGTGGTATGGCTATTTTTGAGTTATGGATAGACGAAGAATGAAACCAATTTTCCATATCCTTGATTAGTTGATTCGGGTCTTGCTCGTTCCAGAGAATCATCTTCATCTCACCCGTACCTGTAATTTCTTGCAGGTGACGCTTACGAATAAGGGATTTGAAATCCGTAATGACTAGTAACGGAAGTTGTGGCATAAAAGCCCGAATGGCATTTGCTGCTGACACCGCTTCTTCGGCAACCTGATAATCAACAATACAATAACGGGCATTTTCCCAACTTCCCCGATGTGTTTCTATCGCAGAACCAGATGTTGAGTCCTCAATCCAGTTCCTGAACAATTGAATAATATTCTCATATGCAATACGACGTTTTCCATCCGAGAGCACGGTAATGGGTTCCATAGGTATACCTCCAGTTGATTCTTATCTTTATTGTGCCAATTTTCGTTTAAAAATGTTTGTGCGTGAACATGAAAGAAGTGTTAACAAATTTCGTACTTCTTCACATTAAGTGTTAGGCACGTCCACTTCACTTCTGGATGATTTCGCAGATTCCACACATTGATGTAAAATAGAGAAATACCCGTGTGATTTAATTTACGGGAAGTTAAAGATGAATCTGGTACTATAGGAGGTTACATTGATGAATATTGTTTCCATTGAACCAACACCGAGTCCAAATACGATGATGTTACATCTCGATGAACGTCTGGAGGACGGAATTCGCAAAACATATACACTGGACAACGAACGATCTGCTCCGGCGTTCATTCGCCAGATGCTTCATATTCCCGGTGTAAAGAGTGTGTTCCACACAACAGACTTTGTCGCACTTGATCGTAAAGGGAATGCCGACTGGTCCGTTATCTTGGGCGAAGTCCAAAATCGCCTTGGACAGCACGGCATCGATCTGGACTGGATTGAATCCGAGGATGGTTCAGGCGAGCACTTCGGAGAAGCACAGGTATTTGTACAATTCTTCCGAGGCGTACCGATGCAAATTAGGGTCAAGGCCGGGGTTAAGGAAGAACGAATTTCGTTGTCAGACCGCTTTGTCAAAGCCGTAACAGAAGTCGCCAGTGCAACGATGATCAAAGAACGTAAACTGAGTGATTACGGTGTTCGATATGGTGAATTGCCTGATATTGCACGTGAAGTCGAGCAGGAATTGGAAGCCGCTTACCCGCCGGAACGGCTGGAGCAAGTCATTAAACAGGCCATTGAACATGGCACCAAATCCGAAGAGTTCGTCGAGCGCCGCCGTGAATTGGATGGAGCCGAACTTGAAGAGGCTCTGCGAAACGAAGACTGGAATGTTCGCTATGCGGCATTTGACAGCATGGAGCCTACGGCAGAAAGACTGCCTCTCGTAGCCCATGCCTTGCATGACAACAAAATGCAGATACGTCGCTTGGCTGTCGTATACCTGGGTGACATTCGTACACCGGAAGCGATGGAACTGCTGTATGAAGCACTTCAGGACAGTTCTCCTGCGGTACGCCGGACTGCCGGGGATACCTTGTCGGATATCGGTGATCCTGCCGCCACTCCAGCCATGACAGCTACATTATCCGATAAAAGTAAACTTGTACGCTGGCGTGCAGCACGTTTTCTCTATGAGGTCGGAACTGAAGAAGCAGAGCAAGCGTTGCGCGTTGCAGCCGATGATTCTGAATTTGAAGTCAGCCTGCAGGCCAAGATGGCTCTGGAGCGGATCGAATCGGGCGAACAGGCTGCTGGAACGGTATGGCAGCAGATGGCTGGCCGTAACAAAAAAGAGGAATAGTCGTCTCTCAGACCTCACATCCAACAATTGTTATTGCACTGGAAAACCATGCGCGTTATACTGATTGTCTGTTTACTAAACAGGACACACGGTGTTAAGTCGTGTTGTTCATAATTTCATAGACAATAGATACACCTCATCCATTGATGGTGAGGTAGAGGTCGCGGGTGCGATCAGTACGCTGATGGAGGCGCTAAGGAGCCGCTTATGAGATCAGCCGAAAGGTGTACCCGCCGAAGCTCGCTGGACGTTCCTTATACGGTCCAAGTGAGCTGGGGCTGCTGTCGAAAGGCGCAGAACTGTCACGGAAGTACATTTCCTTTATATAAAGGTATGAATTCTTCTGTGTTGAGCTATCTTAATCATCTGGGACATGGTGCGGACATTGAAATATTAAAGACCGCAGGCTGATGCCTGTGGTCTTTTTGTTTTTATGAATTCAAGTATCGCAAACATCAGTATATCGAATGAAGGAGTGTTTCCATGCAAGACCGCAATAACCCAACAACAACAACTGGACCTTCCCTGAAAAAAGGATTACGCGCACGCCATATGACGATGATCGCCCTCGGTGGCTCAATTGGTACCGGGCTGTTTCTCGCAAGTGGTACCGCCATCTCAACCGCAGGCCCTGGTGGAGCATTAATTGCCTATGTGGCCGTTGGCATCATGGTTTATTTCCTAATGACCAGCCTTGGTGAGCTTGCTACCTTTATGCCGGACTCCGGTTCATTTAATACGTATGCCGCACGTTTTGTCGATCCTGCTCTCGGGTTCGCCATGGGCTGGAACTTTTGGTACAACTGGGCGGTAACCATTGCAGCAGAGCTTGCTGCCGCTACTGTACTCATTAAATACTGGTTCCCCGACAGTTCATCCATGTTATGGAGCTTATTGTTCCTCGTGCTGATCTTTTCCTTGAACGTGTTGTCTGTTAAAGGCTATGGAGAGTCCGAGTACTGGTTCGCCATTATCAAAGTCGCTACTGTTATCATCTTCCTGGCCGTTGGTGTGCTCATGATCTTTGGTATTATGGGCGGAGAAGCGGTTGGTTTCAGTAACTTCACCATCGGTGATGCGCCCATCCATGGCGGATTCTTCGCTGTGCTTGGTGTGTTCATGGCTGCTGGATTCTCATTTCAAGGTACCGAGCTTATCGGAGTAGCTGCCGGTGAAAGTGAAAACCCGCGCGAAAATGTACCTCGTGCAATTCGTCAGGTATTTTGGCGCATTCTGATTTTTTACATTTTGGCGATTACCGTGATCAGTTTGATCATCCCGTATACTCATCCGAATCTGCTCAAAGGTGACCTGGAAAATATCGGTGTCAGCCCGTTCACACTGGTGTTTGAGAAAGCTGGCCTCGCCATTGCGGCTTCCGTGATGAATGCCGTTATTTTAACCTCTGTACTCTCTGCCGGTAACTCAGGCATGTACGCTTCGAGCCGTGTTCTCTATGCCCTTGCCCGTGACGGTAAAGCCCCTCGTTTCCTCGGCAAGCTGAATAAAAAAGGCATTCCAATGAATGCACTTTTACTTACAACAGCCGTTGGTATGTTGGCGTTCCTTGCCTCCCTGTTCGGTGATGGGATTGTGTACACCTGGTTGTTGAATGCATCCGGTATGTGTGGTTTTATCACTTGGCTGGGTATCGCTATCAGTCATTATCGCTTCCGTCGTGCATACGTTGCACAAGGCAGGGATCTGAGCGATCTGCCATACCGTGCACGCTGGTTCCCGTTTGGTCCGATCTTTGCCTTTGTCCTGTGTATCATCGTGATCATCGGACAGAACTATCAGGCATTCACAGGTGATCAGATCGACTGGAGTGGAGCCATCGTTGCCTACTTGAGCGTCCCCCTGTTCCTGGTATTGTGGCTCGGTTACAAATGGATCAAAAAGACCAAAGTGGTGCCGTTGCAGGAATGTGACTTCACACCTACGGATTCACCAGCTGATAAGCACTAACGAAGAATCAGGTTGTTTCTGTCCTCTACGTTCTCATGTAAATGGATAGTTTAACTTATACAGCTAATACGATTTAACTTCATATTAAAAAAACCAAACCTCCCCGTGGCGTTGCAGTCTTCCTACTGTAGCGAAACGGGGAGGTTTTGTTTTGTTTTGGATCGGCCTCCCCCTTCGAACATTTCTGTACGTCCTTTCGTCCCTGTCCATATTTTGTATAGGTCGGTAAGTAGAATAGAGAAAGGTATACTATTTTTCTTGGACAACGGGAGTTGATGTATAATGAAAAAATTCTCTATTCTGCTCGTTCTACTGGGCATCCTGATCATCAGCTTTCCTTTCCTGCGGGAAAAGTATTATGACTGGCAGCAAACCCGTGTCATGAACGATCTGGAGCAATTACAAAACGGTTTGTCTAAGCTTAATCACTCCTTCGAACAAGGCATACAGGATGCAGCTTCCGCCGAGCCGACTACTGACAATACAGCTACAGTGCAAGAGCTCTCTTCGGATACGTTAGGGGTGCTATCGATTGACAAAATTGATGTCCGCTTACCGATTCTGGAGGGTGCAACGGAAGCCAATATGAAGGTAGCTGCAACCCACCTTGTCGAAACCACCCGTATCGGGAACAAAGGTAATGCTGCCATAGCCGCCCATCGCGCCCACAAAAAAGGACGGCTATTCAATCGTCTGGGAGAACTACAGATTGGTGATTCTATGGAAGTCACCCTGGCAGATCGAACGATTATCCAATACAAGGTAGATCAGATATCCGTTGTGGAGCCAACTGACTTATCTGTGCTGGAGGATCCCGGGCTTGGACAGGTCCTTACCTTGATTACCTGTGATCCACTCGTCAATCCAACACATCGCCTAATTGTAAGAGCTATTGCAGTGAAACCAAATGTTACGGGGACCTGATTCTCCCTAAATATCACCAAAAAATACCCTCTAGCATATTCACACGTCGACGCTAAGTCTTCGTAGTGATTGCTAAAGGGTATTTCTATCTTACACGATGAATTTTAGATACTGCGTGTTTCGATCTAGCGATGAAGCTGTTGTCTGCGGCGGAAGTACATGAATCCCGCGCTACCTAGCGCCATCAGCATCATGCCCACAGCAGTGTAAGCCATTGTGCTCTCTTCACCTGTTTGTGGCAGCATTCCCTGAGATCCAGAATTTCCGTTTGGCTGTGATGCAGAATTTCCATTGCCCTGTGATCCATCTGTATCCGTTCCAGCAGGAGGTGCAAGTGCACCATCCCCATCAGGTGCATCTGTATCCCCAACTGGAGGTGCAGTATCGTCACCGTTGGAATCGCCTGGTGTCGGTGTCACTACCCCGGAATCTTCATCTGTCGGACTTTCGCTTCCTCCCCCAGACTCTGTAGGTTCAGTTACAACCGTTCCTGGAACCGAAGGATTTGGTTTTCCTGGTTCCGGAGTTACTGGTTTCTCTGGATCTGGTGTTACACCCGTAGTAGATGTTCCCGGATTATAAGGTCCACTAGACCCACCACCCGATACCGGGATAGCTTGATTCGTTTTTTCCACAACTACAGCTTCGGTTTGTATGTTCGTAATTTCAAATGGTACGGGTGTTGTTTCCAACATGTATCCGTTAGGCGCTTTTATTTCAACCAACTGATATTTATTGATATCCAAGCCTTCAAGTACAATTTCACCTTGTTGATTGGTTGTCAATGTAGCTTCATCTAGACCTGTTACCTTGTGGAACTCCCAATTCCCATTTGCATCCATCAATGCAGTTTGAGCCCGTAATTCAAATACAGCTCCTTGAAGGTGCTGAGTTCGCCCCGCATTGGTTTTAATCAATTTCACAGAACGATCATTTTTTTTATTTTCAATGGTTATTTGAGTTTCCGGTTTGATAATAGATACAAGGGTCTCCGGCTGTTCAATAACAAAGCCTTCTGCCTTGGTCTCTACCAATGTATATGAACCATAATCCAAACCATCGAATTCAATGACCCCATTTAGGTCGGTTACTTTTGTATCGATAACAACGTTGGAACGATCACGCAATTCGAATTCAATTCCGCTTAATACGGACTTATCCTTGGCATTTACTTTGGTAACGACAAGTTTACCACCAGTACCCATTACATTAGACTTCGTCAATGTAATACTCTCCGTCTGATTCTCTACAATCGTAAACGGAATTGGTGTAGCATCCAATTGATAAAACTCAGGTGCCACGACTTCTACCAGCTCATAATCCCCTGGCGACAGTCCACCTTTGGCGATCTTCCCATCTTCCCCTGTCGTTAACTCATCGATTTTCTCTCGCGTTGCTCCGTCCTTGGAGTACAATTCGAAAGTTGCACCCTTAAGTGTCTTGGAGGAGTCCACCGCATCTACCTTGGTTAATTCGAAGCCTTGACGAATCTTTTTATTTTCAATTTCAAAAGCGATATCCGCATCCTTGAATTCAATCGTTTTACCTGATGCAGAGCCATATTCAGGATCAACCAAGTATCCTGCCGGTGCAGATAATTCTTTTAACTTATAAGGTACACCGTTGGTTAGATTGTTTAATCGATAGTTTCTGGAGCTTTCAACCACACCATTCTCGTCCGTTGGTTTCAATGTTTCCAGAAGCGTAGTTCCAGACGCATTATAGATTGCAAATATTGCACCCTCCAGCGGAACTCCTGTATCACTGACTTTGTGAATTCTGATTTTGCCCAGACCTGTAGAGGCTCCTCCACCTGCTCCAGCCAAGGAAACTTTGATTCCCGACTGATTACCTTCTCCGATTACCGAGGAAGATTGGCCTGCAAATTCAACCTTATTCTCAATTCGGGCGCCATGATCGGCATTAATATAAGACTGATATTCCAAAATGAATGCGGTATGGATATCTTTCTTGAAGGTGAAGGTAAATGTATTGCCCTCCACGTCCAATTCATAATCAGTCGGATCAACAAGTCCAGCTTTGGTGGATACATTGCCTGAATTGTTGGCAGGTAAATTGGTTGCATATATTTTCAATGAATCAGCCAATAAAATCTGGTTCTCTGACAAGGTATCTGTTAATTGGTTACCCGCAGGAATGAAAGATTGACTTGGATTGATATTTACCGTCCATGATGCTTTATCCGTTGTACCTTCTTGCTTCCCTGTTTTGCGCACGTATACACCACCGTTGGCAGGTGTAACACTGGCTGATCTATTAAATCGTATTGCACCACCCTCACCATCCGTCAGAACAGCCTGGTTGGCATATGCGCCTGCAACAGAATATGGTCCATCCAGACTTGTTTGGTACTGAATGCGATAAGCCATTTTGCCCATGTTACCCAGATCCAACGCAAAACCTTTACCGTCCGGGTTCAACTGGAATTGACCAGGTGTGAGCAGAACCTCGCTACCCACAGCAGTAACATTATTGGCTCCCTGCAACTCTAACTCATGAACTTTCAATGAGCCGTCTACGAAAGATTGGTCTCCAGTGTAAGCATCCTTAAGGATTGCATCCTGAATATCAAACAAATTGTAGTTTACATCGATTGTCCAGGTGATCTTTTTATCTTTGGCGCTATATTCACCCTTTTTGTTACCATTTTGAATCGTGTAGTCTTGCGGTTTGACCGCAGCAGATTTGGTAATCGCAGTCTGTTTTACATCAGACTCTTCCCAATCGATCTTGGCTGAGTTGCGATATTCATCATTCGTTGGCATACCCGCTGTGGGATCGAAGCTTGTCTTATAAGTAATAACATGCTCCGTACTGAGCGTTACACCGTCCTTCAAGCGAAGTGAGAATCCTTTTTCATACGTTGGATCAGCCGGGTCTGGAGTCAGTTCAAAGTCCTCTTTGTTAACACCACTCACTTGAAGACTACCCGGAATCAGTTTCATATGTCTGCCTTCGTAATTGTCGGTGATGACGATATCCGTCATGTCCTGCAAATCACGATTCAAAACAATCTGCCATTCGATTTCTTTTGTGTTGAAGTTTTCACTTTTTACACTCTTTGCAAAAATGACTTCCTGAATGTCTCTTCGGCCTGTTTTGGAAGTACCATCATACATGTTCACTGTGTTCGTAATGGTGTCGTTTGTATACACACGATGAATGGATTGTGTATCATATTCGATCTCATAGGCCTTTGTAATATCGTTCTTAAAATGTAATCTGAAGCCATCATTGAACCCTGTACCCATCGCTTCGAGTGTGTATTCATTTGGATTGATCAGTGTTCTGTTCGAAGCCGCTCCACTTGCATTAATGTCCACTTGATACACTTTGACGGAATTGTTGATCAGTTGCTGTTTTGCCGTATCGAAGCGGTCTTCAATCCAGGCATTCGTTTGCATGATTTCTTGCTGATTGTAGTTATATTGCACTTTCCATGTGACCGTCTGTGTCACCGGATCATACGCACTATCTTGCCCTGACTTGTTCAAAGGCTCATTAAAACTCACACGAACTCGGCCAATATCTGTTTCGTTGTGCTCACTCTGATCCGTTGTAAGCGCAACCTGGTTTTGATACTCCACGTTGGTGAACGGAGCAGTGGTTGGTGCTTTAACACTTGTTGTATAGGTTACACGATAGGCCTTATCTGTATCTCCCAATTGAATTGGAAACTGCGATTCTGTTTGAACCACTGGGCCTTCTTTAACAGATCCATTCAATTGCACTTCCAATTCGCGAATTTCGATATCGCCCTTGAGCTCTAGCCCTGTTGGGAACGTGTCTGCAAGAACAGCATTTTTAATAGCCTTCTCGCCTTGGTTAAAATCTACAGTCCATTTAATTTCATCCGAGTTGAAGTTCTCTTTGTTTGCGCTTCCCGATTTCTTCAACTTATCTACGGCTGTGTTGGCAAAATGTACATCAATGATGCCCTGCCCCACGGAACTAAAGTCTATCTGTTGTTTCAAGCCATCTTCCATCTTGCTCTCATCGAACTTAATCCACACGTAGAAGTTACCTTCCAGCTTCGCATGCTCGATCAGTTCATTAAAGGTAAAGATGATTGTGCCATCTGGATTCACCACATACTCCCCAACACCGCCATCCAGATTACCCTTAAGCTGCGATCCGATGATGAATTTATCGGGCAAGTTAAAGGTGAACGTAGAGCCATCGCTGTAGTTGTGGTTGTCATCTGCAAGTCCCCATGTAAAGACTACAGCCACCTCATCCTGAATGCGTGGTCGAATATCCTCGATTTTATCTCCTTTGACTTCAATCGTGCCATTCCCATTGTCTTCTGGTGCCTGATTGTACATCTGCACACTGGTAATTAATTGATCTGTAATTACCGGGCCTGCAGCTGCGATTGCTAAACTGCTCTGGTTGAGGTTTCCCTCCCCCTCTTCTTCCGGAGTGGCAGCAACGTCAACGTTGTCCACCTCTTCCGAACCTGCCAAACCTTCTTCTGACGCTGTATCGCTGATTGCACTGGCTGGCAAATTAGTTAATTCATCCTGAGCATGCATTGTTGGTGTAAATATCCAACCCTGCATCATTTGCGTGACCAGTAACAGAGCAATGATCACTATGCTCACTTTTTTCCTCATTGTTTGCATATCCTCCTCGTACGTAGTGTTGGCATACGCCGAAGATTAGAATAGCAAAGCGACATATACAAAAAATAGACAACACTAAAATCCTCGTTTTTGAACACAAAATTGAACACAAAAAAGGATACTCCTCAAGCGGAGCATCCTGTTCAAACGGTTGTTATAGTGTCCAGTTAATTTTGACGCGCAGATCCGTAGTACCTTCCATTTTGGATACATAATAAGATATCGATTTCATGCCAAGTTGGTACAAATCCTGCAAATCTTCAATCAGTCCAGCCTCCGTACCCTTGTACCTGAATGTCAGCGAGGTTCCGCCTTCCTTCAGCTTACTCTGAACTTTGGTCTTCAGCGCAGCATGGCCTTTAACAGCATCCTGTTCATCATACAGGGAATAGTCCAGAGCATGGTACAGCTTCTGATAAGCGGCTTTTTTGCTATCTCCGGCCTTCACCAGCTTTAATAAAGCTTCTCGATATGGGGCAGGCGCAGCGGGGTACTTGCTTTTGCCTGTCCAGATATGGTCACGTGCCATCTCATCATCACTCAGCAAATAGTAGCTGTGGCTAACCTTACCTTTGCGGTCAGGGGTAGGATCATCCCAGGTGGTGTCCATGTGATACCACTTGCCGTCCAGGTTCACGATATTCCAGGCATGAAGCTGCCCGCCCGCTGTACCTTCCACAATCCGGTTATCGATACCTACTCGCTCCAGCATCCGATATGCCAACAGTGAATATCCCTGACAGACGGTACTGCCTGTAACAAGCCCGTCGTAGGCCGTATATTTCTTCAACGAAGTATCGTAGGAAAGGTTAAGCACAATCCAGTCGTGGATGACCTTGACCTTCTCATGATCCGTCATGCTTGGTTTGATGATTTCTTTCAACACGTTTGTGACTTTACGATTCACATAATCGGTCTGCTCCTTGGTCTCCCGATAGGAGAGAGTCACATGCACCTCGGCCGACACATTGGAGCCTTTATAATTAAATGCATAACTTTTAACGGTATATTGGATATAGGGGTCACTCTTCATTGCCTCATCGATGGAGGTTTGTAATTGTTTTTTGAGGCCTTTCACATTGCCTTTGTATGTAAAAACAAGTTCCTCCGTTCGCTGTGACATTGCGGTAAGCAAGGTCTGGCGCAAATCTGTTGCCGTGGATATATCTGATGTTCCTGATGCAGCATACAGTTGATCCAGATCAACCGTACGTGGTAACGCTACAGCAATCAGACAGCCTGCCAGCAGTATGGTGATAATTCGTTTCCCGTTCTTACCCATGAAAGGAACCCACCCTTCTTTGCAAAGTTCTCACGCCCTATTGTATCACAAAAGGCTCTGTCGTCATTCTTCTATACCATTTCAACTAAAGAATATTTACAAGAACACTCCGATGTCAGAACAACTTTCCGATCGCTGTTATCCCCAGATTTTTTTGATCCTTTATTCAAAAGGAAAAATCCGGTGATAAAGGCGCACGCTTCGCTTCCTCAAGTTATTTCTGACCTCTCCGTTATCGTGTAAATGTTAGTTGAAATGATTTAATTTTTGTAAAAATTAAATCAAAAGAGACCTTCTATGGAAGGTCCCTTTGATCTTTAGTTCATTGAATCACGATTACCCGTTATCTTCATCCTATGTTTCGTTTGGTCACGATATGAGTGATTCCTCGTCTAATACAGGCGATTACCACTCATAAACGTATCTGTTTTACCTTGAAGCTTCGCCAGCCGTTCCAATACCTGTGACGCTTCAGCTACCGTCACTTTACGTGCAGGCATGAATCGTCCTTCAATTGAAGGAAGCAATCCCAGCTTCAAACTCAGGGAGACCGCTCCCTTACTCGTAATGGCACTGGCATCCGCAATGTTGGGAAGATCCGATGGCAACGTATAGAATCCGGCCAGCTTCTCATAGCGTAAAATACGTACAAGCAGCACTGCCAATTCTTCACGTGTCATCTCTTCCTGCGGATTCAAATTCTGTTCAGGGTCCGCTCCGGCAAGCCAGCGCTGATCAATTAATGCCCGAACTGCCTTATAATACGGGCTGTCAGGTGTCACATCAGCGTATAACTTGTCATCTCCGTCCCCACTGTAGTACAGATCCATATTTGGATTAATCGCTCTTGCCAGATAGTTAAACCAATCTCCTCGGGTGATCACACGATCCGGGAATACGCGTCCCTGTTCATCAGCAAGCAATACGCCATGCTGTGTCATATTGCGTAGAGCTGCTTCGGCCACATGACCCAAGATATCCGTAAGTTCAGCCTTGGTTGCAGAGCTTGTGTCCCCGTATAAAAGCTTCCACTCCCCTGTGTTCGCATCCAGCGCTTCATAGTTGCCATAGATCGAATTCTCATCACGTGTAGGCATATAAGCAAGGTTCACCCCCGCTGGGATGACTTGACCACCGTTCATACCATATCCGCCATAACGGGAATATGCGAGGATCAGCTTGAATTCCTCCAGATAGAGTGCCTTGGCCTCTTCATAACTGATGGCTGGCTTAACATCTGTTGGCAGTTGTTCAGGCGTTGCCGCAATACGTGTATAGAACTCGTTAATCGTCCCGTTGTTTAACACCTGTACTTGTGCCGTATCTTCCTTAACCGGAATTCCGTTCAGATAACGCTGGAACAAAAATGTGCGAGCATCATCCACCTCAATCACGTTAGCCAGTCGGAACTGCTCCGTTGCGTCTGGAACTAGCGCAATCACCGTGTCCATCGCCAGTTTCTCAGCCTGCTTCCGGGTTACCAATTTGCCTGCCTTCTCCTCAGCCGGCTTCTCCTGTTCCATCTCCGGTCCCATTCGTTGCATCATCGTATAACTGTAGATCTGCCCGGTAACTGCATCTACCTGTGCTGAGATATCCCGCATGAACATATAGGACATATTGGCACTTCGATCGCTCCAGCTCAGACTCCACACCTGATTGTTCGGACTTGAGTAATATCCCTTGCCCAGCTGGTTATGCTCCAGCTTATAACCCTTGGGAATATCAAAGTTCGTTGCGACCCGATTGGCGGCCTGCTGTACATTTAACCTCGTACCATTGGCCGGGACAAAAGGCGTTACATCACCTTTCAACTTCGTATCCTGCTGCAAAGAATCTTCATCTACAGCTTTACCTGTTAATGTATTAATCCGTTCCAACGTATTGGCTTCAATCGGAATGATACTGATATTTTTTGGTGTATATGCAAGGTAATACTGCTGACCCTGTTTGGAAGATAGACGATCTTTGGCGATATAAGCCAGCTCCACATCGAACTGTTCTTCAAACTGCTGTCTGGCCTTCTCTTCTGAAGCTGCCGGTTTCGATGAGGGATACTTGGCTTCAATAGTACCTCGGGAGTAACCTGTCACCAAACCACTTTCATCCACATTAATGTAGACTGTCTCTGCGTCAGATAACAATCCATCATGTTTTAACTGGTACCCGTATCGATACTCTGTTCTGCCAAACAATGACTCTTGTTCGATGGAAGAATACAGATCTCCAATCGGAGCATATTCACTTTCCTTAAGACCTGGAATCGCTTGGTACAACAGTGCCACGGCCTTTTCTTCAGCTTGAGCTTTGGTTAACTTCACATCTGATTCCGAGACATGTTTATCCAGGATATCCGACGGCAAATGTACACTTAACACTTCCCCTGTGCCTGCATGTACAGTTCCACTGAATCCTGACGTATGATTGCCTTGTGTAATCTGGAACCCGATCTCCCACGCCTTGTATTCTGGCGGTGGATAGGAATTAGGTGAATCGAATCGTGCAGATGAGATCGTTGCTTTTTTTAATAATGGAAATAATTTCAGTATATTTTCACTGGCTTGCCTGGATGAGATTTTCGCTCCCTCAGGCACGTCATTGCTCGTTGCGTCTAGTTGTTCATTTTCCCCCGTTGTCGCTGCGGTCAACTGCTCTGCTTGCGCGGCTGATGCACTGCCTGCAAAACCTGGTGTTTGCGAAGCAAGCAGCAGTGTTGCCATCGCTGCGGTTGTTGCCTTGGTTGCGAACATTTTCAATCGTAAATTAAACTTCCAATTCAAACTCAAATCTGGACCTCTCCCTTCAATTTCATACAAAGAAGCATAACAAATAACCTCGCATGAATATTGCCAGTCTATTCTATGATACCATAAGCTTCCTTTTTAATCGTCGTTTTCCGGGCAATTTTACAAATGTGAATTTCTGCATATTGCTAGTAACAGCAAAAAAAACGCCAACCACGTTGGCGTTTTCTCTGTTAGCCTGCACTCTTATGTAGGCTGAATCTACCTTGTCAACTACTCGCTTTAGACGAATCGTTCAACTTCGCCTGACCTTGGACATGGGTTTTCAAAAAGGGAATAACGGTGTCCCAGAAGGTGGGATCTTCCTCAGAACAACTGTGTCCTCCGCTGTTGACCCATAGATGTTCAACAGGCGGATCGGCTTTGGACATAAAATATTCAAGCTCACTCGGGGGAATGAAATTATCTCCCTTGGAGTGCACCATAAGCATCGGCAGTTGCATCCCCCTGCGCCGTTCATTCAGCATCATCACCGGATCACGCTGACGATAAGATTTCAGAGATTCACCCAGTCGCCAGAACCAGATTCTCGGAATTAACTGGGCCAGTGGAAACAAGGGCAGACGTCGGCGTCTCAGCTCTGAACTGACGATTACTTCAAATTGCGATGGCATCGAGTCCGTAATCACTGCTGATACAGGAATTCCCTCCGTCACTGCAAGAATCGTACCCAGTCCACCCAAAGAATGTCCAAGCACTCCGATGGCATCCGCATCAATCTCTGGTCGTGCAGTCGTATACTGCAATGCCGCGAGCAGATCATCCCGGAACAGGTAGGCAGATGCAGCACGAACCGGATCACTGGCCCCATGACTACGCACATCATACATAAATAAGGCATATCCAGCTTCCCAGATCGGACGTGCGTAACGAAGAACACGGGAGCGATTGGAGCCCCAGCCATGTGCAATAATAACGAGCGGCCATGGTTTCGGAATGTCGGCTCTGGCGGGGATGAACCAGCCATGCACCCGACCTCCCCCACTGTCAAAGGTCACATCCTCAAATGGCATTGGGGGTGTGAGTGTGATTGGAATCTTCTTGGGTGTCTGGCTCTTTACCGCTGCCTTCCATAAACCACCTGCCGTTACTGCGGCCACGGCGAGCATGCCGCCTATCATTGTTTTAGCTTTCACAGGGCATCTCTCCTCTCCGAATTCTGGCATACATCCATCATAAAACAATAGAATGAACGGCACGTTAAGCGACATGGGTTTTTATGATAAAGATTGATCCAACAATTAATCTAAAGGCACCTTCATATATATACCCAAATATACATATCCCTCATCTAACGCTGGTGCCTAGGCTTCGGCTGCTTCCACAAATCTCCGTGCACATGCTGCAATCTGCTCATGATCTCCTGCCACAAGAGCTTCTCGTGGTAAAAGTGCACTTCCCAGACCCACTGCAGCAGCGCCTGCTGCGTAATAATCAGCAATATTCTCCAGTGTGGCACCACCTGTTGCCAGCAGTGGAATATGATTCAGTGGAGCTTTGATCTCCCGCAGATACGGTATACCCAGACTCGCCATCGGAAACAACTTCACAACTCGAGCTCCCGCTTCGTGGGCAGCGACAATCTCCGTAGGTGTCATGGCTCCAGGCCAGATCTCGACACCATGTTCTACAGCATATTCAATGACAGACAGATCGACATTGGGAGATACCAGAAATTGTGCTCCTGCAGCGACGGCTTCCTTCGCCATCTGCACATTCAGTACCGTACCCGCTCCAACATAAGCCTTTCCTTCATGCCGCTCACGCCAGTCTGCAATAATAGCATGTGCTCCAGGTGTGTTCAGTGTGACTTCCATTAGTCGGATGCCGCCACCTGTCATACCTTGTCCAGCTGTTACTGCCGCTTCGCGGCTTATACCGCGCACAATCGCAACTAGCCTTGACTCCAATAGTACTTCCGTCAAATTCATATCCAGTTCCCCTTGCTTCATCAATTCGGCAGCCGAAGACAGGCAATCATGGTCACCGCTTTTCCGTTATTCATTATTGTAAGGCATATCCTCTCCTGGATGAAATCATTTGATCCAATATTCACTTCTTGCTTTTAAAAAGACATTGAATTCAACTTGGTTTTGTAGTCAACCTGAAGGAAACAAGGGCAATCGCCAACGCCAACAGCAGGACCATACCACCAATCCACCCCAAATTTTGAACGGAATTGTATTTCACAACTACACCTCCCAATCCGGCACCGAAAGTCATACCTATGTTCATTACTGCCGTATTGTAACTCAGGACTGTTTCAGAAGACTGTGGTCTCAATGTTATCAAATAGAACTGATTCGCGGGCGTTGTTATCCAGGCAGCTGTGCCCCAAATCATGATGGTCAGAAGAATACCTATTGTGGAACCTGCTGTGATTGGCAAAATAAAGAGGGCACCAGCATGAATAATCAAACTGATTGGAATCGTGCGAACAGGTCCCCATCGATCTACCGCATAGCCACCAAGACGGGAACCTATGAATGCAAATACACCCAATACAAGTAACGCCGTACTAATCATTTCTATTGAAAAATCGGCTACAGAACTTAAAAGTGGAGCGATATAAGCAAATACCATGGTGTAACCCAGAATCCAGAAAACAGTCGTTAATAATCCGGTGATAACCTTTTTATCTTTGATAATCAATAATTGTTGCTTCAGGGAGAGAGACGGGTTACCCTCCATTCGAGGAATAAATCTGTACAACAGCATGAAATTAATAAATGCGATAATTGCAATCATGATATAAACGTAGTGCCAATCCATGTAGGCAGCAATGAAGGTACCAATCGGCACTCCTAATACCAATGAAACGGTGAATCCTGTGATGACAGTTGCAATGGCACTACCCTGTTTGCCAGAAGGAGCTAGTCTTGCAGCATAGTTCGTGGCTAGGACAAAATATAGACCACCACTCATGGCCAATACGATGCGTGAGAACATAAGCATGCCAAAGTTCAAACTGAAGAATGCAATGATATTTCCCAAGATAAAAATAAGCATGGAATACAGAAGTACTTTTTTACGTTGTAACTTGGAAGTCAGCATGACCAGAGCCCAGGCACCCAATGCATGAGATAGTGCATATACGGTGACCAATTGTCCCGCTAATGAGATCGAAACCTGTAAATCGCGGGCAATGATATCTAAAACGCCAGATACGACAAATTCGGCTGTTCCCACAACAAAGGCTCCTAAAGCCAATAAATAGATAATAAATGAATTCATTTCAGTCTCCTTTATTCAAAAGAATAGTGTGTGAAATCTTCTGGATATATTCGTTTGTCGAAATTTATAATAGATATAAAAGACAAATTATATCTATTATAAATACAAAAAAAATACTTAATACATCATTGATATTTTACCGGCAATTGAAGATAATTTTCGATTTTTAAGCACTTCTTCCATCTGTCCTTCGGCAGTGATCATGGTTTCTTGAATTAAGCATCCCTGTTTATGATGACAGCAATCAAACAGAGAGGTTGTACCCTCAATGGCCTGTATGATGTCCAAAAACGTAAGATCCTCCCACTTCTCCTGAAGTGTATACCCGCCATGGGCACCAGATGAAGAATGAATCATCCCCTCTTTCGTCAATTTGGTTAAAATCTTGGACAGATATGTGGGTGAAACATTCTGCCACTTTGAAAGTTGCTGCACACCCACAGGTTTATCTGAATTGGATGCCGCAAGAAAAAGCATCGTGTGCAGGGCGTAATTGGTAGCTTTGGAATACTTCATCATCTCATTCCTCCCTAATAAAAGACTTAATATATCTACAATAACTCCTTTAATACAATTACGTCAATAACCCCCTCTCATAAAAGTGGCACATTGCGTCCACTCTTTCATCAGAGGAGGCTCTTGTTACAAACAACTGTTCCAGCAATATCTATACCTACAGTTCCAATCTATATGCATGCTTTAGGCATTTTCCAATACGTTATCCTTCTCCAAATCTTTAAAGTATCGATCGTTATATAACATGCTTGGATGTGTTGGATGATAGGCGAGTGCGATATCATTATGTTCCCGGGCCTTGGCACGGTTACCCATCCGGTCATAACACACACATAGTTGCAGATGCGGCATCCAGGTCCAAGCTGCTTCATTCAGCACTACCATAGGGTCATCAGGACGTACAGCACGAGTCGCCTGTTCGTACCAGAACAGGGCCTTGCGATAATCTTCACGGTCGGCAAAATAACCACCCAATCGACAGCAAATCTCGGCTCTTGGCAAATCATAGGCAAATGATCGGAACAACGCCGTGACTTCCTGTTCCGGATGTTCAAGTGCAGCTTCACAATCCGCAATTTTCTGGCAAGCAGCGATCTGATCTTCCACCCAGCCCAGTCCGGTATCCAGAAACTTCTCATAGTACTTCACCGCATCCTCATGCTGTCCATGGTCCTTCAGTTCATTACCGAAATAGTACAAGTCACGCGGCCCAAATTCCTCTCCGGCCTGTTCCCTTTTACGATAGATCCGCAGATTCCGATCGGTATACTCCTTATCTTTCTTGTGGGTAACCGCTATATCACTATGCAGCAGATTGCCCGCTACAGCCAGATATTCATGCACCGCGCCAATCCAGCGAAATTGACGATCCCGACGCACCAGACGATTCCGGCGCAGGCTGTAGGCTACCTTGCCATCTGCTGTGAATGACAGATTGTAATCCATCGTCACACTATCAACATCCGGGTCCAGCGAACGTTTCAAGGCGATCAGTTTCGCCCGATCTTCCGGTTCGAACACATCGTCTGCATCCAGCCACAGAATATATTCACTCTTTGCCTGATCGAAGGCAAAGTTTCGTGCTGCTGCAAAGTCATCCACCCATTCAAAATCAACGATACGATCCGTATATCTGGAAGCGATCTGACGAGTACGATCCGTTGATCCGGTATCCACGATTACAATCTCATCGGCAATACCGTTGACCGAGTCCAGACATCTGGCGAGGGAAGCTTCTTCATTTTTCACAATCATACACAGGGTAATACTGATCGTCTCCTCACCTCTTCTCGCCCTGCGATTAAAGGCGGAAACCCCTGGCAGTTCGGACAATCGATAGATGTGGTACGCAGGGAAATGAGTATCAACGAACAAACGAAAACCCAGTGCCTGAGCACGGATGCAGAAATGACGATCTTCGCCCCAGAAGGATACATTGGGAATCTGGTCATATGAGACTCCTGCTGCCAGAACATTTTTGCGAATAAGGGTACATGCCCCTAGCCCTCCAACTTCATAACAACCCGGGATCCGTAGCTGATTTAGAAAAGCAGTCGTTTGCGTGCCCTCGTCTTCCGTCTCGGTTCCGTCTACTGTTTTGCCACCGCGGCGAAATAAAGCATACTCATCTTGCAGCCATACCTGCGGCATTTCCCTGGCATCCGGCTGCCAGCGGGTCCAAAAGATATTGGATACAATGTCTTTGCCACTCGATACAAGTTGCTCCAGCGTCCGCGGATGCAGCACCAAGTCAGAATCAATCAGGAAAACCGCATCGTAGTGATTGTCGCGTGCATATTGCAATATGCGATTTTTCAAACCGGCTACACGCCAAATCTGTTCATCCTGCCAATAATGTCCTCCCTCATCCTTGCTGTACACCCCTTTGTTGTCAGGACTACCGCTACCATGTTCATCTGCTTGAATAACCGTCCCTTCATGCTGAAGCACAAATTCATGCAATATATTCGATGCGGATTCTTCCACGTTATCGTCTACAAACAGATAGTCCGTCTTCACTGTTGTTCGTTCCAGTGCATGCAGAGAATCCAGAAATTCACGGAGAACCGGCGTTGTCTGGCGAATCGGGCTGGCGATCAGTATTCTTTCCTGGCCAGGCGCTTCAAGCGTTTCCGATTGGCGGGTTTCCAGCGATTTATCAGAACGTCTGGCCGGTCGATGATTACTCTGGCTCTCTTTCTGATTCTCATTTGCGCTCTCATGTTGCTTCTCATTCTGATTCTCTTTCTCTTGGGAATTCGGCTCTACTTGAGGTTTGAATTCTTCTTGCGATTTACGTAACGGTTCTTTCTTCAACGTGCTCACTCCCCCTCTCCTTATTCGAACCATGCCAACAGTCGTGGCTCTTGATCCAATATCGATTCGTACTGTTCCTTCCAACCGTATCTTGCTTCAGGGTCCAGTGTTTGATAGCGTTCATATTTGCGGATGCGGTCTTCTTCCCGCGCCCAACCATAGTGCTTCACCCGGGGAGCATGACATCCATAGGACCAATGCTGGATCGTTAACGGAAAACGACCACAATGCTGGGGTGTCTCCTTCCATTCATAGTTCATCCCCGGGTGATAACGAATCAGAAATGGCCGATAATAGGCATGCGCCTGCCAGAACTCATCTTCCCGGTAATGCGTCTCACTCCACATATCAAACAATCTGAAATAGATCGCATCTTCATTGCCACTGAGCAGCAGATCACGTACCACCCCAAAGTCACTGGTTAGGATCTCATCCGCATCCAGATTCAAAATCCACTCCGGATTGGTCGCCACCGTCTCTTCCCATTGTTGTTTTCTCAGACTTACCTCGTCTGCAAAACGTGAAGCAGTGTTCTCCACTAATACGAGTGGAATACCGTCCAGAAGTTCCCTGCACAGCGCGACCGTTCCATCCGTGCTTCCGTCATCAATGATTACTGCGCGATCAATCCAGGGACGATGTCTCTCCAGTGCCTGCCTGAGATAGCGATTCTCTTCATTACGAACGATCATCGACAAGGTAATATGTGGTCTTCCATGTTCCTCATTTCCATCCAAAGCTTCACCCCCATGCTCAAGCTTCTACCTATTAAAATGTCAGACACACGATGCCTGGACGAATCACAATCCTCTATTTCCAATCTATGCAGAGCCGGAATGCGGATATGCAGGCCAAGTAAACCTTTCATGGGGTTAATCTTGATGAACGACAAAAAAAGCACCCGCGTTCGCGGATGCTTTTAAATGTAATCACAAGATTAATGTAGTGAAATAAATGAATTAACGGTATTCAGCCAAACGATCATTGAGACTACGTGTCTGTCCATAGACTTCCTGGTACAATGCGAACAGTCCATCATAGACGGCAACCGTTTCCGGGTTTGGCTCATAGGACTTCGCTGGACGAATAAACGCTGTTGCACATTCTTGCAAAGACGGGAACCAGCCACAGCCATAGGCAGCCAGCATCGCTGCACCCATCGCAGGACCCTGTTCGCTCTCCAGCTTCACAATCGTGGCGTTAAAAACATCAGCCTGCATTTGCAACCAAGCTTCGTTCTTGGCACCGCCACCAATGGAGATAACTTCATTGACTGTTTTGCCTGCACCACGCAGAATATCAATGGACTCGCGTAGCGAGAAGGTAATACCCTCCATCACCGCACGTCCAAAGTGCTCCAGCTTGTGCCCTGCATCCATACCGATGAAACTGCCACGGATATTCGCATCCGGATGAGGTGTACGCTCCCCAACGATATATGGTGTGAACAACAATCCGTTGCTGCCCGCCGGAATCTGATCGATGCCCTGCAAGAGCACATCAAACGATTTATCCGCTGCAAACGTATCCTTGAACCAGGACAAGCTATATCCTGCGGCAAGCGTTACACCCATAATATAGAAGGCATCTTTCTCCCCGTGATTAAAAAAGTGCACTTTGCCTTCGAAGTCGAGATCTTTACGCTCTTCGTAGGAAAGCACAACCCCGGACGTTCCGATGCTGCACATCGTCTGTCCTTCACTCAGAATGCCTGCGCCAATGGCACCACACGCATTATCCGCACCACCTGCAAATACTTTTGTCGCAGCCGCCAGACCCGTTTGATCCGCAATCTCAGGCAGCAACGTGCCCACTTCCTCAAACGATTCCACAAGACGTGGACAAAGAGAGATTGGCAGCTGGAAAGCTTCTGCAATCTCGTCGCTCCACTGTTTGCCTGCAACGTCCAGCAGCAAAGTTCCCGCTGCATCAGAATAATCCATAGCGTAATCCCCGGTCAGGCGATAACGCACATAGTCTTTAGGCAACAGGAACAAGGATGCTTGCTGTAACAATTCAGGCTCGTTCTCCTGAACCCACAGAATTTTTGGCAAAGTAAAGCCTTCCAGTGCACGGTTCCGGGCAATACTTAACAGCTTGCCATCCAGCACTTTTTCGATGCGACGGCACTGAGCCGTTGTGCGTGTATCGTTCCACAGGATTGCGTTACGCAGCGGTTTACCTTCTGCATCCACCAAGACCAGTCCATGCATCTGGCCCGAGAAGCTCAATCCTTCGATTTCCGAAGGCTGCACGCCAGACACTTCAAGCAATTTACGCAAGGAAACAATCGTCTGCTCTACCCAATCTTCGGGATTTTGTTCACTGTATCCAGCCTTAGGCTGGTACAACGGGTATGCCTCGGATGCTTCAAATGCCACTTTTCCTTCACGATTAACCAACACGGTTTTGACCGCACTGGTTCCAAGATCGACACCAATTACGTAACTCATAGGTTAACTCCTCTCGTTTATCACAGGTTATATCCACGAAAGATCCAAGTACGCATGAAAGTCACTCCGTGATCAGAAAACCCTTGGATCGCCGTTACCCCCAGATTTCCTTTATACCCTTTAGCAAGGGTGAAATCCGGGGATAAATGCGACCGCTTTGCTTCCTCGGGTCCTTTCTGCTCACTCCGTTTTGCATGCATGATACTGGACACACATGGATATGAAACGTGTAAAACATACTCGTTCTTATAACAGAAAGATTGATCCAATGACCTTGATTCGTCATTGGTTATAAATGAAACCTAGATGCTCATGTGGTCACTTCGTGATCAGAAAACCCTCGAATCGCCGTTAACCCCAGATTTCCTTTATACCCTTTAGCAAGGGTGAAATCCGGGGATAAGCCTATGCTTCCGAAGCCAGCTTTCTTTCAGAAAGCTCTTAGCGAACGCTCCACTTCCTCGGGTCCTTTCTGCTCACTCCGTTTTGCATGCACCATCTTAGACAACCATTTATATCAAAACAGTAAAAACCGCGTTATTTGTTTAACCAAAAAACCGCCCCCGTCTTCCCAAGGGAAAGTCGGGGACGGTCCGAATGTCATGCTTGTTCAGGCGTTCCATGGTACAAGCTAATCTTGTGCATAGGCAAGCTTGGATACTAATGTCCAACACATATGAGTTGAGTAACCATCGGTGGTCGACGTGCACCACCCCTGCCTAATGCGCTATTAGTCAGCCAAGATGTACTGGTTGAGTTGTGCTCTCAGCAATTCCTGACGTCCGGATTGGTTTTTGCGTGGGCTTTCGTTGTTGAGTGCATACTCAGCAAGGGAAGCCAGTGTTGCTTTACCTGCAACCACATCTGCACCGATACCTTCGCTGAAGCTGCTGTAACGTTTTTCGATGAAGTCATCGAATACGCGATCTTCAATCAACTTCGCTGCTACTTTCAGACCTTTTGCATACGTGTCCATACCTGCGATGTGTGCCAGGAACAGATCATCAGCTTCGAAGGAACCACGACGTACTTTCGCGTCAAAGTTCACACCACCACGGCCGATACCGCCGTTTTTCAATACTTCATACATTGTCAATGTAGCATCGTACATATCAACCGGGAACTCGTCCGTATCCCAACCGATCAACATGTCGCCTTGGTTCGCATCGAGGGAACCGAGCATACCGTTTGTACGAGCAACGCGGATTTCGTGATCAAATGTATGACCAGCCAGTGTAGCATGGTTCGCTTCCAGGTTGAGTTTGAAGTGTTTGTCCAAATCGTATTTTTGCAAGAAAGCAATCGAAGTTGCTGCATCATAATCATATTGGTGTTTCGTTGGCTCTTTTGGTTTAGGCTCGATCAGGAATTGTGCATCAAAGCCAATTTCCTTCGCGTAGTCTACAGCCATGTGGAACATGCGAGCAATGTTGTCTTGCTCCAGTTGCATGTCTGTGTTCAACAATGTGTCGTAACCTTCACGACCGCCCCAGAATACATAGTTTTCAGCGCCCAGACGTTTACCAACTTCCAGACCTTTCTTGATCTGCGCTGCAGCGTGAGCGTACACGTCTGCGTTGCAAGTAGAAGCCGCACCAAACATGAAGCGTGGGTTCGAGAACATGTTCGCCGTGTTCCAGAGCAGTTTTTTGCCGCTGGATTTCATATGATCTTCAATCAGATCAACAATCGTATCAATGTTGCTGTAGAACTCACGCAGGTTGTTGCCTTCTGGTGCAATGTCCACATCGTGGAAACAGAAGAACGGGAGATTCATTTTTTCCAAAAATTCAAATGCCGCTTCCACGCGTACTTTCGCGAGGTCCAGACCCGAGTATTTATCCCACGAACGAACAGCTGTCTCCGCACCAAACGGGTCACTGCCGCCTGCAGTTAATGTATGCCAGTAAGCCATGCCAAAACGGAAATGTTCTTCCATCGATTTGCCGGCTACCACTTCTTCCGGATTATAATGTTTAAAAGCAAAAGGATTCTTGGAATCTTTACCTTCAAATGCAATTTTATTAACGGATTCAAAATAGGCCATGTGTAAAATGCCTCCTCAATAGTTTTAAGAAATCGTTTACACCGTTATCCTATCACATCGAATTTACTTTGTCTATTGGTTAAACAAAGTAAAATAAAATTGTTTTTTACATGGTTGTTTACGCTATAATAGTCGAATAACTTGTTTCGGATGTGGGTCAGAACCCTTTTATCAGAAGAATAGGAGTGCCTTAACCATATGAAAATTACCGGAGACCAGATGCTGGTCAAAAAAATAAACAAGTCGATCGTTCTGGATACGATCCGGCGCCATGCCCCTCTTTCTCGCGCACGAGTGTCCGAGGTTACGGGGCTGAACAAAGCAACGGTATCCAACCTGGTTGCTGATCTGATCAGTGATGACCTGGTGCAGGAGATTGGCCCTGGTGAATCCAGCGGCGGACGTAAACCACTCATGCTGCTGTTCCGAGGGACATCAGGCTATGCAGTCGGTCTGGAACTCAGTGTGACCCATTTGAAAGGCGTGCTTACAGATCTGGAAGGACACATCATTACAGAGTACGCAGTGACCTTGGAACATCATGACGTGTCCTCTGTACTGGAGCAATTGAAATTGGCAGCAAAACAGCTCATTGAAGCAGCTCCTGCTTCCCCTCATGGAGTCATTGGTATTGGCATCGGCGTGCCCGGAATGGTGGATGAGGCAG
Source organism: Paenibacillus sp. FSL M7-1414 (assembly GCF_038003195.1). NCBI lineage: Bacteria > Bacillati > Bacillota > Bacilli > Caryophanales > Paenibacillaceae > Paenibacillus > Paenibacillus sp. FSL M7-1414. The sequence continues at coordinate 5,892,594 of NZ_JBBOOS010000001.1, forward strand.
GAACGGTCCTGTTTGCACCCAACCTGGGGTGGGAGAAGGTAACTCTGCGCTCCATGCTTGAAGAAGAATTTCAACTGCCTGTAACGATTGATAATGAAGCCAATGCTGGTGCCCATGGAGAGTTGAATTTTGGGGCAGGTATCGGTGTACGTCACATGATCTACATCAGTGCAGGCATGGGAATTGGTTCAGGCATCATGGTAGATGGTGAATTATACAAAGGCGCGTGGGGCTACGCAGGAGAAACAGGCCATATGTCCATTGAAGCGGAAGGTCTGCCCTGCTCCTGTGGTAATCGTGGTTGCTGGGAGTTATACGCATCTGAAAAAGCCTACGAGCACCCGGATCATCAGCTAAAATTACCTGCTCATACCACACGGGAACTAATTCATTATGCGGAGCAAGGCCACGAGGCTGTTCAAGAATTATACAACACGATTGGGCGCAAACTGGGGATTGGCATTACCAATATCGTTAACAGTTTCAACCCGGAACGTATTATCATTGGCGGTCCGCTCTCTGAAGCAGGTCCCTGGATTGAAACAGCGTTAAAACAAGTTGTAGAGGAACGTACATTACCTTATCACCGCCGCAGTTTGCAGATTGAATGGGCAGCTCTGGGCAGCCGTTCCACCCGCGTTGGTGCCGCTTACTCTGCGATATCCCAGTTTTTAGGTAAAATTAGGGTGTCTGTCTAATAACAGATGAAAATTGACATCATTTCGCCCCATTTCCTCCCTTTTTGTTAAAGAAATCCAGATGTATAATGGGGTTATGTGATTTTTGTCATGGCTGTGTGAATCAAGCTGTGTTAATTCCGATAACGAAACGGAGTGAAAAAAAGCGTGACCTACGTGGATACTTCAGATATCTCGGCGCAAATGTTTGTCACCGTCCTCCTGTTCCTGATTGTGCTTGCGCCCCTGTTCAGCCTTGGCATACTCCGATTGTTCCAGAGCAAAAAGAAGGCTGGTTTCATGTACATGCTGTCAGGATTGCTGGTGTATGTTGTATTTCAGACTTTCATGAGTATTTTTTTCTAGATCATATTCTGCGTTTGCACAAAAAACCGTACCCTTCCGGGTACGGTTCTTTCTATATCCTAACGGCTCGCGAAAACCGGAATTACATATGAATCGAAAATTTCTTTCAACACATGATGATTCAGATAATCAGCCTGATTTAAGCGTCCAATGCTTTGGCAAATTGGGTTTTGTTCATACCCAGAATGCGGTGTTCACCAATGACAGTCAATGGCACGGCACGTACACCCATGTCCCATACTTGTTGTGCAAATTCATCGCTAGTTTCGATGTTGCGCTCTTCATAAGAGATACCTTTGTCAGCCAGGAACGTTTTTACGGATTTGCAGTTCGGGCAGTTCGTTGATGTATATACAATTACGTTTTCCATGTTTAATTCACCTCATATGGTTTTATATTAATCTATAGTTTGGTTGGAATCAGCTCATTCTATTACAGAACAACTGCGCTGTGCTCCAAGCTCTCAATGTATTTCTCTGTGTCCATGGCAGCCATACATCCGCTACCTGCAGCTGTAATCGCTTGTTTGTAACGTGTATCCTGAACGTCACCACATGCAAATACACCTGGGATGTTTGTCTCGGATGTACCTGGTGTAGTCAGGATATATCCATGTTCGTCCGTAGTGATCTGTCCGCCAAGGAAACCAGTGTTTGGTGTGTGACCGATCGCTACGAATACGCCACTTGCCGGAATCACTTCTTCTTCACCTGTTTCGTTGTTTAACACTTTCAGTCCGGTTACGCCGTTGTCGCCAGCAAGTACTTCGAGTGGTGTACGGTTCAAAGCCATTTCTACTTTTTCGTTGCTCCGTGCACGATCCTGCATGATTTTGGAGCCACGCAGTTCTTCACGACGGTGTACCAACGTTACTTTGGAACCGAAACGGGACAGGAAGCTTGCTTCCTCAAGAGCAGAGTCGCCACCGCCGATAACGATGATTTCTTTGTTACGGAAGAAGAATCCATCACATGTTGCACATGTGCTGACACCGCGGCCTACATTCGTTTCTTCGCCAGGGATACCCAGGTATTTAGCAGTTGCGCCTGTGGACAGGATCAATGTTTCCGATACGAGTTCACCCATACCTTCAACTTGAATCTTGAATGGCCGCTCGCTCATGTCGATGTTGTTAACCCAGCCTGTACGGAATTCAGCACCGAAGCGCTCAGCTTGTTTACGCATGTTATCCATCAGTTCAGGACCCATAATTCCATCAGGGAAACCTGGGAAGTTCTCCACTTCAGTCGTTGTTGTCAGTTGGCCACCAGGTTGTGGTCCTTCAATAACGAGTGGGTTCAAGTTGGCACGTGCCAGATAGATTGCTGCTGTCAGCCCTGCAGGGCCTGTTCCAATAATAATTGATTTATACATGTATAGTTCCTCCCCCGGGTTCTGCAAAAAGGTTAGACCCTCCGGCATCAAAAGCTTAGGCTTTTGCATACACTAGAACGAAAAGCCCACATCATGTCCACAAGACCTGCCTGTGATATGACAATGGCCCTATGCAGAAACGGAATTCTAATTTATAATCATTCTAATCTGTTGTTCATTATGATCTCTTTTATGTACGGTGTCAATGCTCGGCAGCGATTATGAAGAAGTCTTCATCAGGAGGGAAAATGGAAGCATGAACGATGCACTCATTGGCAGTTTTATATCAGCCATGTCTACCGGCCTAGGGGCCGTACCGATTCTATTTATGCGCAAAATATCGCACCGTCTGCGTGATATCTTGCTGGCATACGCCGCAGGTATTATGACCTCGGCCTCGGTGTATAATCTCATTCCGGAAGCGCTTGGCCAATCGAATCTCTTTGTACTTGCATTTGGTATTATGCTTGGTAGCCTGGTTCTACTGGTGCTGGAGATGAAGATCCCACACGTCGATCTGGAGAATCCCGAGAAAATGCCCTTTAAAATTGAAACCAAAGCCTTCATGATTATTGCAGCCATCACCATGCATAACCTGCCGGAAGGGTTATCCGTTGGAGTCAGCTATGCAAGCTCGGATGAGAACCTTGGCAATCTCATTGCCTTTTCCATTGGATTGCAGAATGCGCCGGAAGGATTTCTGGTGGCCCTTTTCCTAGTAAACCAGAACATTGGCCGCTTCAAAGCGCTGGGTATTGCCACCCTGACCGGAGCGGTAGAGATTATAACAGCTATGATTGGTTACACCTTAAGCAGTCTCGTAGCTGGTCTTGTGCCTTATGGTCTGGCCTTTGCAGCCGGTGCGATGATGTTCATTGTTTATAAGGAACTTATTCCCGAGAGTCACGGCGATGGCAATGCACGTGTGGCGACGATGTCCTTTTTGCTCGGACTCATCACGATGATTGGTCTGACCGAACTGTTTTAATTGAAGACTAAAGAACCCGGCGAACAGTCCAAGACTGTCGACCGGGTTCTTTGTTTAGCCACAAATGAAGATTCCATGAAATTAATGGGATCGTCTGTCAGAGGTATTCTGCCCTCTCCTGATCAGGATTGGATGAAACGAATCAGTTCCGAATTGAATTTTTCCAATTCATCATAGAATGCACCATGACCACTCTCTTCAAAAGCAATCAGTTGAGACGAAGCGATGCCCTTGTGCATCTGCTCGGCGAACTCAAACGGACAGATCTCATCCTTTTTCCCGTGCAAAATGGCTGTTGGCACCTGAATCGAACTCAGGTCACCTCGCAAGTCCTCATCCCGCAACGCAATTGCACTGCGAATGGTACCATAAGATGAAGCCTCCATGCCAAGCGCGTGGAACCAATCCATGAATGGCTGGCTGTGTTTCTTCGCGAAGAACATGCCGCCAAACGTCTCCAGCAACTTCGGACGATCTGCAAAGATTGGCTCAATGATCTGCTCGTTCAGCTGCTCTGGAGTCAATCCATACGGATAACCTTCACGCTGTGTGAACACAGGTGCTGCCGCAGATAACAAGGCCAGCTTGGAGACGCCATGTCCCTTATGGCGAGCCATGTAATGTACTGCAATCGCTCCACCCATAGAGAACCCTGCGAGTACCGCGTCTTTCAGCTCCAGATCATCAATAACGGCACGAACATCATCTGCCATGCGATCATAATCATATCCTGTGGAAGGCTTATCCGATAAGCCATATCCTCTAAAATCTATCGCGATTGCACGAATGCCATGGTTCGGCAGTACGTTCAATTGGTATTCAAACATTTTATAATTAACAGGCCAGCCGTGCAAAAAGACAACCGGGGTTCCTTCGCCAATATCTTCAACATATACTTTTACATTTGGTTCCACTTGTACATAACGTCCCATATTTCACAGCTCCCTTATTATCGAATCTTCTCTTCGAATCATTACCCTCTGACCCAAGGTTCAAACGTGAGCCGTTCAATCAGCCGCATACTACCAGCGAAACCAATTAGCCATTTTCCTCTCCAAATCTGATTACCGTAGCAGCCTGAGCCCATTCAGAATAACCAGAATTGTACTGCCTTCATGACCTACCACACCCAGAGGCAATGCGACATCTTGGAGGAAGTTACCCGCAATTAAGGCCAGAATAACGGTGATGGCAAAACACATATTCTGTTTCACCCTACGCTGAGCTCGCCGGGCCTGCCCAATCACCCAAGCAATCTCTTCAATGTTATCGTTCATGAGTACCGCATCAGCCACCTCCAGTGCAGTTCCGCTGCCGGACAATCCCATCCCCATACCCACAGTAGCTGCTGCAAGTGCCGGTGCATCATTTACACCATCCCCTACCATCAGCACAGGACCATACTGTTTGCGGAGTGCTTGGACCTGCTTCACCTTATCTCCAGGCAGCAAGTCTGCATAGACCATGCTTACTCCAGTTTCACGCGCAATTACAGAAGCTGATCTGGCTCGATCACCTGTTAACATCGCAACTTTTACACCCATCGCTTCAAGCTTTTTCACTGCAGCTGCTGCCTGCGGCCGTACCGTGTCCCGCATCGCGATCAGCCCGACCAATTCACCATCAGCCATAACAGCGGATACGGTTTTCCCCTCCCCCTCAAGACGGGAGCATACATCACCCCACTCAGAAGAACCCTTCACATGGTTAGCACCATGTTCATCTGGATCATCAACGTTGCTGTCTTTCATCTCCTCTGACTGCATTGATCCCAGTACATTTGTTTTGCCAATGCTCCAGATCACATCGTTCACCGTTCCTTCGATACCCCAGCCTGTTAGAGCATGTACGTGCTCCGCATCCTGAAGTGTAATGTTCTCCTTGTTCGCCTGATCTACGATGGCACGAGCTAAAGGATGCATCGAGAGGTTCTCAATTGCCGCTACCGCAGCTAACAGCTGGGTACGATCTACATGTTCAGCCGTAATAATATCGGTGACTTGCGGGGTGCCCATGGTCAATGTACCTGTTTTGTCAAAAGCCACGACCCGCGTGCGAGCCATATTCTCCATATGGGCACCACCCTTAAAGAGAATGCCACGGCGGGCGCTGCTGGACATCGCGGACAGCATAACAGGCATGATGGAAGACACCAATGCACAAGGCGAAGCAACCACCAGAAATACCATCGCTTTGTAAAATGCCTCATTCCATGTCCAGCCAAGCAGCAGCGGAGTTCCTGCAATGACAAGTAAGGTCACCCCCACAACAATACGTGCGTAAATTCCTTCAAACTGCTCCATGAAACGCTGAGAATCCGGTACTTCCGCCTGCGCTTCTTCCACCATTTTAATGATCTTGCCAAACAGTGACCCTTCAGCCGATTTTGTGACCTCTACGTATAATGCGCCCTCCCCATTTACCGTACCTGCATAGACTTCATCCCCCGCAACTTTGTCCACAGGCAGGGATTCTCCGGTGATGGACGACTGATTGATAAAAGAACTCCCCCGGTACACGACACCATCTGCTGGGATGAGTTCTCCCGGTTTGACCAACAGCAGATCACCCGGCTCCAGATCATCAATAGCCACGAGGTTCATCTGTCCATCCTCAATACGCAGTGCAGTCTCTGGCTTGAGCGCCAGTAAAGATGAGATATCCTTATGACTGCGCTCTGTCGCATAACTTTCCAACGCACCACTGAGTGCAAAAATAAAGATCAGCATCGCACCTTCATTCCAGTAACCAATGGCTGCTGCCCCGAGGGATGCTGCAATCATCAGCAGGTTTACATCCAGATCACGTTCCTTGACCAGTGTCTCGATGCCTTCCTTCGCTTTGGTCCAACCGCCTACGGCATACGCCACAATGTAGAGCATGATGGATAAGGTACCAAAATACGGTGCAGTTCCCCAGGCAATCAGCATCAACAGCCCGCTGCCCAATGCAGATTGCATCTCTTTATTCTGCACCATGGCTCGAAAATCAGGCTTACGTCCCCGGTTTGGGCCTGGTGTTTGGGATAAGCGCTGTTCCGCTTGTTTCTGTCTGTGTAGTGGTTGATGTATCGCTTGCATATGAATCACGTTCCTTTCGAATGGTAGGTTTGCGGATGACGAGTCTGCTAAATTCTGCTCCCAAAAATGAAGTTGTATTGAGAATGAGAGCCATTGTTAATGCCCTAAAAATGACACATGCTGCTGCGGGAATCCCGCAGCAGCATGGTTTTGTGAATGATTTTACAATAATCTCGAATGAGAATGATAATCATTTTTGCGCTTATGCAATTGTGTTTACTCAATACAACTTTCAATCAGTATATGCCTGTGATCCACATTTGTAAATGGGCTTTTTCGATGGATACTCATATATGCGTGTTCAAAAAGACAAAAAGCCGCTGTCCCAGAGGACAACGGCTTTAACCATCTATTCACATTCATTTGACCTGTTTATGGCATATCGCTTAAGTGATTGTTTATACATCCACCCAATGCCATTTACGCGCCTACACTTGCTCCCTGACTTGCTTTGATGGCTTGCTCCAGATCATAGATAATGTCTTGAATGTTCTCCGTACCCACAGACAGACGAATCAACTCCGGATTAACCCCTGCTGCGGTCTGTTCATCTTCAGTCAACTGTGCGTGAGTTGTACTTGCCGGGTGAATAATCAGTGACTTGGAATCGCCAACGTTCGCAAGGTGAGAGAACAGTTTGACACTTTCAATCAATTTGCGACCTGCGTCCGCACCACCTTTGATTCCAAAGGTCAGAATGGCACCCTGCCCTCTTGGCAGATACTTCTGTGCAAGCTCGTAAGAACCGTGGCTCGGCAGACCTGCATAACTTACCCAAGACACGTCCTCATGTTTCTCAAGGAATTCCGCAACCGCAAGGGCATTGCTACTATGTCGCTCTACGCGCAGATGTAATGTCTCCAGTCCTTGCAGCAGCAACCAGGAGTTGAATGGAGAGATCGTTGCACCCAAGTCACGCAGAAGTTGTACACGAGCTTTGATAATATAAGCAATCGGTCCAACCGCTTCCGTATATACTACACCGTTGTAACTGGAATCCGGCTCCGTCAATCCAGGGAACTTGCCACTTGCCTTCCAGTCAAATTTCCCGCTATCCACGATAACGCCACCAATGGATGTACCATGACCCCCAATAAATTTCGTCGCAGAGTGAACGACAATATCTGCGCCATGTTCGATTGGACGAAGCAGGTACGGACTTGGGAATGTGTTATCCACGATCAAAGGAATTCCATGTTCATGAGCGATGGTTGCCACCGCTTCAATATCCAGTACATTCCCCTTTGGATTACCGATTGTTTCGGCATACAATGCTTTCGTTTTCTCCGTAATCGCAGCCCGGAAATTCTCAGGATCACTGGAATCTACAAATTTTACGTCCAGACCCAGTTTCGGCAAAGTCGTCGAGAACAGATTGTATGTACCTCCATACAAACTCGCCGAAGATACGATCTCATCACCTGCACCAGCAATATTCAGAAGTGAAAACGTAATGGCTGCCTGACCAGAAGCTGTAGCCAGCGCTCCAGCTCCGCCTTCCAACGCCGCAATCCGTTGCTCAAACACGTCGGTTGTTGGATTCATCAGACGGGTATAAATGTTGCCAAACTCTTTCAAACCAAACAAGTTAGCTGCATGCTCGGTGTCCTTGAATCCATAGGATGTCGTCTGATACAAGGGCACAGCTCGTGCGTTGGTGGTTGGATCAATTTCCTGGCCTGCATGAATTGCCAAAGTTTCAAATGAAAGCTCACGTTCGTTTGACATAAATCTGAATCCTCCCTCAATATATACGTTCTTTAAGTTCCTGATGTCTTGGCATGGTGGCGTATGTTTTCCATATTCTCTCACAAGATGTCGCATTTGAAAAGACTTATTTCCGATTGTTCCGATAAGAAAAATTAAATATGTACATTATCGATTTCTGTACCAAAAAAACCTTTGCACTCGCAAAGGTTTTTCAGCTACTTTGGCTTCGGTATGCAATACCTCATCCTGGGTTTGGTTAGACCCGAACTGCACTCCATACTTCACGCAAATGTTTGGCCGCAGGTACAGCTTCCTCCGCAGTTACGCCTTCAAGTGAAATATCGATATGTGGCTTATACGTTTTTAACAATTCAAAAAATAACGGGTAATCCAGTATTCCTGCCCCAGGTACCGGATTAAACTTCTCTCCCTGTGCATCAAAGGCTACATCTTTGGCATGGATCACAATCATGCGCTGATACAGCGATTCCATCACCTCGCGCAAGAAAGCCCTTTGATCTGCAGCATGTGGTTGCTTGATCAGATTACACGGGTCGAACAGCATCCCCAGATTCGATGAAGGAATCTCTTCAAACAAACGTGTCATATGTTCATGGGTATGAAGAGTATGTGTGGACACAGGCTCAATCGCCGCATGCACGCCCCATTTCTCTGCTTCCTCAGCCAACTCCTCAACCGTTTCTTTCAGCACACTCCACGCCTTCTCTTCATATCCATCCGGATGTGTATCCTGATAGGTGTCCAAGCCGCCGGTCTCCGTTGCTACCATGCTGCAACCAAAATCCCGGGCATAACGCAGATGCTCCTTGAATCGATCAATGTCCGCACGTCGTCTTACCGGATCAGGGTCAATCGGATTAATATAACAGCCCAGTACTGCAATCTTCACCCCGCGCTGTGCAAATTGATCTCCGATTTCATTCGCTAGCCCTGGGCTCAGCTTGCCATTCGATGAGTCCACATCTGATAATGCTTTGGCCAGCGCCAGCTGTACGGAATTAAATCCGTTATCCGCAATCGTCTGCGCAAGCTGTGCTGTAGGCTGTTTGCCAAATGTATGTGCCAGAATACCAAGTTTCATCTCACTGCCTCCTTATGCTAATCCGATTATCAAGTGATTAACGTGCCATCCAGCCGCCATCGACATTCAGCACATGACCATTCAGATAATCCGAAGCGGCAGATGCCAGAAAGACAACCGGGCCTTTCAGATCTTCAGGTGTTCCCCAACGCGCCGCAGGAATACGGGCTGTAATATCCCGGTAACGATTCTCGTCCGCACGGATCTGGGTAGTATTATCGGTTTCCATATAACCAGGTGCGATACCATTAATCTGGATTCCTTTACCTGCCCATTCATTGGCGAGTGCTTTGGTTAAACCGGCAACGCCATGTTTACTGGCTGTATACCCTGGCACATTGATCCCACCTTGATAGGACAACATGGATGCAATATTAATGATTTTGCCACTTCCACGTTCAATCATATGTCTGCCTGCCAATTGGCTTAGGAAAAATACAGTGTTCAGGTTCAGACCAATTACATCATGCCAGTCCTGAACTGCATGATCAGCCGCAGGTGTGCGACGAATGATTCCGGCATTGTTGACGAGAATGTCAATTCTGCCCTGGAACGCAAGCGCCTGTTCGAACACAGCCGACAACTCATCTTCACGACTTAAATCCGCTTCAATTACATAAGCTTTGCGTCCGAGTGCTTCAATGGCACTTGCCGTTGCCGCAGGCTTGGAATAAGAGACTAGCACCACATCAGCACCTGCTTCTGCCAAACCAATGGCCATCCCTTGTCCAAGTCCTCCCGAGGTACCTGTCACCAGTGCAACTTGTCCGCTTAAATCAAATGGGTTCATGAATGATTCCTCCGCATGGTTTTGATATGCAATCCTTAGATCCGTCCGTTTAATCCCATGAATAATGAATGAGGTTAACTTTGATAATCCACTGTGACACCACTCTGCTCGTATAAGGCAACCGTCTCTTCATCCAAACGACTATCGCTGATAATATAGTCCAGTTGCGAACACTGGGCGAAAGTTCGCAGTGCAAATTGTCCGAATTTATAATGATCCACAACGCCGTATACTTGCTGCGAGGCAGATATCATTGCTTTTTTTAAAGGAACCAGATCTCCCGTGTATATGGATAATCCAAATTCCGGATGAAGGGCTGTCGTGGATATAAAGGCTTTATGAATGTTAAGACTGGATATAAATGCAGCCGTATCATCCCCAACCAGCATATTCCGTACACGCGCCCCGCCAGGCACAACCAGTCGCACTTGCTCCTTTTTGGTCAACTCCGCAATGATGAATAGATCATTAGTCACCACCGTCAGCGGTTGATTATCGAGACGTTTGGCCATCTCTAGCGTAGTGCTGCCACCATCGAGAGCAACGATATCTCCAGGTCGAATGTAAGCAAGGGCACGTTCAGCAATCTCCGTCTTCTCCGAATGATGCTTCTCGGTAACTCCGCGGCTATTCAAGATGCCATACTGGTCATTCTGAGCCAGCATAGCACCACCATGGACACGTACGAGCAGTCCCATACTCTCCAACTTGTCAAGATCCTCTCGCACAGTCTTCCCAGTCACCTGCAACAACTCACTCAGATCACTGACGGTTACTTCCTGGCGTTCCAGCAGTGCCTCCATAATTTTTTCATGTCTTTTCAATGGATTCATCATAATCAACTTCCTATACCACCTGAGTTAAATGGTAGTTTCGCACTTACACTTCGGGTACAGAAAACCTTCCGATCACTCTTATCCCCATATTTCCTTTGATCCCTTATTTAAAGGGAGAAATCTGGTGATAAAGGCGCACGCTTCGCTTCTTCTGGTCCTTTCTGTACCCTCCGTTCTAGTGTCTACCCTGTCAATTTAACTCAGACATCTGTAATTTATTATTTCAGGTCTTTCATCGCTACGCCGTCCATATCTTCGAACGTCTGGTTCTCACCAGCCATCGCCCAACAGAAGGTGTAATTGCTTGTACCCACACCACTGTGAATGGACCAGCTTGGGGAAATGATCGCCTGACGGTCGCGTACAACCAGATGGCGTGTTTCGTTTGGCTCACCCATCATATGGAATACAACACCGTCTTCAGGCAAGTTCCAGTACAAGTATACTTCGGAACGGCGGTTATGGGTATGTGCAGGCATCGTGTTCCACATGTTACCCTTGTTGAGTTCGGTAATGCCCATCACCAACTGACAACTCTGAATTCCACCTTCTCCTTGGTGAATGTAACGATAGATCGTACGCTCATTGGAAGTTTCGATGCTGCCCAGATGATTCGGCTGAGCTTGTTCTTGCGTTGCTTTTACTGTTGGATAGGTGTGATGAGCCGGTGTGGATACAAAATAGAATTGGGCAGGTTGAGCCTTGTCACTGCTCGTGAACACAACTTCCTTCACACCTCTACCGATGTAGAGACATTCCTTCGCTCCAATCTCATAACCTTGTCCGTCCGCTGTCACTGTTCCGTGACCACCGACATTAATGATACCGATTTCACGACGCTCCAGGAAAAAGTTCGTTCCGATATCTTTCAGGTTCACTTCAAGGGTAATGTCCTTGCTCTCAGGTACAGCCGTTCCCACAATATAACGATCCACATGAGAATACACCGTTACCAATTCATCGGTTGCAAACAGTTGCTCCATCAAAAATTCCTCACGCAGGCGAGATGTATCATACGTTTTCACTTCATTGGGATGTGCAGCATAACGATTTTCCATTATTAATCCATTCCTTTCGTCATTTAAATTAGTTGGGATTGAGTTTGATAATGTTCATATAAGTTCATTTTAGTTCATTATGTATCTTTTGTGTACCTTTATTTTCGAAAAAGTAATTTATATGATAATGAGATTGGACTTTTTTCCAAGTTTTATGTACTACTGTATTAAGAGAACCTTCCCCTCGATACCCGATTCAGCCGCTGCAATAGCCTGTTGTACATTCGTTAGTTCATACGTCGCCCCAATGTTTGTCATGACAAGCCTCCCTGCTCTGACCAACTCCATTACCTCATGAAATACCTGTTCCCAGCGTTCTTGCGTACAGCGTTCCACCCAATGTTTTAACCAGAAAAGTTTCACATGAACTTGTGTTCCCCGGGTAACTTCATGCCATAACGGTGTGATCCCCGAAAGCAGTCCTACACTGATGACCGTACCATTTGGCTTAAGGCATCTCACCAACTGTTCCCCGTCTGTCCCTCCAATACAATCCACGGCTGCATCAGCACCGTATCCCTCTGTTAATTCCGCAATTCTAGCCTGTAGCAACTCTTTCGTCGTATTGATAACAGAAACTGCTCCAAGACGATACAATTCAGCAGTATGACGATCATCTCTCGTAAGCGCAATCAATTTAAATCCATAGATTTTTGAGATCTGTGCAAAGATTCGCCCGATTGCAGATCCCCCTGCATTCACAATCAGGGTATCACCGTACGTAAGCTTAAGCACCTCTGTACAGATCAACCAAGCCGTAACCGGATTAATATAGAGCTGGCTGGCTGAGTGATCATCGATATCATTCGGCACAATAATTGTATGTCGCTCCAAAGTCTTCACGACGTCCTGCCAAGTATTCTCGCCTTTTAGTGGCAAGACACGACGCCCCAACATTTGATTGGATACTCCCAATCCTACTGCTTCTACTATCCCCATACCCTCAAACCCGGGAACAGCTGGTAATTGGGTACGATGCGGGTAAGCTCCTCGAACAGGAATAATATCGGAGGGATTAATAGGTCGAGCATACATCCTCACTGCTAATTCACCGGGGCCAGGGGGTATCACATCTTTTTCTTCCATACATAACACTTCACTTGGTTCGCCAAAACGATAATAACGGATTACCCTTGCTTTCATTGGTACATCTCCTAAAATAATTTTTCTAAAATTGCATTAACTAAAATATTGAATATATTTCCAGAGTGTATAACAATAGTATCAATGGTAAATTGTTTCATCAACGACTTATTAAGATATAAAACAACTTTTTCATTAAAATATGCGATAACTTCTGCTTGGAACAAAAAAAGAGCCCCACAACCTTGAATTCCAAGGTCGTGAAGCTCTTCATCATGTGAATTAATGTGCAACAGCGTTGTTAAGCATGATCCAGATCGAACCAATCACGATGGTCATCATAATCAGTAATCCGAAAATAAGGGCCATCACATTCCAGCGTGGTTTCTCTGTTTCACGGATATGCATGAAGAAGAAGAGTTGAACCACAAACTGAAGTGCTGCCGTGCCAAGAACAACAATGAGTGTTCCTGTTCTTTCCATCATATCATTGAGAACCACCACAAGTGGAATGATTGTCAGAACGACGGACAGGATGAAGCCGATGACATAAGACTTCAGTGAACCATGTTGCTCATGACCGTGGGAATCATGTGAGTTGTGCTCTGCCATCTACATCACCCCCATGAGATAGACGATCGACAGGAGGAAGATCCATACGACGTCCAAGAAGTGCCAGTACAAGCTGATGACGTTGATTTTACCGCGAGTAACATCAGTAATACCACGTTTTTTCAGTTGTAACATAAGTCCAATCATCCAGATCAGACCAAGCGATACGTGAAGTCCGTGAGTTCCCACAAGGGTGAAGAATGCGCCAGAAGCAGCACTCGTTGTAAAGCTGAACCCTTCGTGAATCAACTCAATAAACTCATATACTTCCAGTGCGATAAAGCTTGCACCCAGAACGGCTGTAACTGCCAGCCAACTAATTAATTGTTTTACTTTGCCTTGATTCATCGCCAGTACGGCTAGTCCGCTCGTGAATGAACTTGTGAGCAAGATAAACGTTTCGGCAATAACACCAGGCATTTTGATCAATTCAGACAAAATCGGTCCGCCCGCCGTATTGTCACGCAACACAATGAAGGTTGCGAACAATACGGAGAACAGGATAACGTCGGAAATCAGGAAGAACCAGAAACCGAGAATTTTCATTTCCTGTGGATCATGATGTCCATGGTCGTGACCATGTGCATGATTCTCACCGTGCTTAGCGGCTGCTTGAGCCATCTATACCGACCCCCTTAACGACGCTTCGGTACGTTTAATTTCGTCGACCGGAATGTAATAATCCGTATCATATGAGAATGAACGGGCGATCATACAGATCCCTACGCCAGCGAGTCCGAGAATTGCCATCCACAACCATCCGAAGACAAAGCCGAAACCGGCGATGAACCAGAAGACAGACATGATGAACGGAATTCCAGAGTTCTTCGGCATATGAATCGGCTCAAGCGGTTGCTCTGGCGGATAGATGCCTTTGGCACGACGTTCTTTCTCTTCCCACCACTCATCAATATCATCTCCGCGCGGTGTAACGGCGAAGTTGTATTCAGGAGCTGGTGAAGGAATTGACCACTCCAGCGTACGGCCATCCCATGGATCGGCAGGAGCTTTGAGTGATTTGTATTTGCGAATACCGTCTGCGATTTGTGCAACTTGGAACAGGAATCCGACACCCATCAGGAATGCCCCGATTGTGGATACGAAGTTCAATTCCCACCAGCCAGTATCCCAGCCGTATGTGCTCAGACGACGTGTCATACCCATTAGACCGACAGCGTACTGCGGCATGAAGCAGACATAGAAACCAATATTCCAAGTCCAGAATGCCCATTTGCCCAGTTTCTCTTCGAGTTGGAAACCGAACATTTTAGGCCACCAGTAGTACAGACCTGCGAAGTATCCGAAGACAACGCCACCGATCAATACTTGGTGGAAGTGGGCAATCAGGAAGTAACTGTTATGGAACTGGAAGTCAGCAGGAGCAACGGATAACAGAACGCCTGTCATACCACCGACAATAAAGCACGGGATGAAGGCAAGTGTCCACATCATCGGAGTCGCCATGCGAATCCTTCCTCGATACATGGTAAACAGCCAGTTGAATATCTTAACCCCTGTTGGAATAGCAATCAACATCGTAGTTACGGCGAAGAATGCATTCACGTCTGCTCCGGAACCCATCGTGAAGAAGTGATGCGCCCATGTGAAGAAGGACAGGAAGCTGATGATCAACATTGCGAATACCATCGACTTGTAGCCAAACAGTTTTTTCCGAGAGAAGGTACTTACAATCTCGGAGAACACACCGAATGCCGGCAAGACGACAATGTATACCTCAGGGTGACCCCACATCCAGATCAAGTTGATATACATCATTGGGTTACCGCCCAGATCAAGTGTGAAGAAATGCGCCCCGGCAAACCTGTCGAGGAATAACAATGCAAGTGTCACGGTCAAGATCGGGAAAGCAAACAAGATAATGATACAAGTGGAGAATACCGACCATGTGAACATCGGCATTTTCATCCATCTCATGCCTGGCGCACGCATTTTAATGATGGTAACCAGGAAGTTAATACCGGTAGCCAAGGAACCGATACCCGATATCTGTATACCCCATATATAGAAGTTCTGTCCTACCCCCGGACTGTGTGACAGCTCCGATAGAGGCGGATAACTTAGCCATCCTGCATCCGGTGAACCACCAATAACGAATGACAGGTTAAACAGCATTGCTCCCAGGAAGAATAACCAGAAGCTCAGTGCATTCAGGAACGGGAACGCAACGTCCCTTGCTCCGATCTGTAATGGCACGATAACGTTAAATAGACCAAACATAAATGGCATCGCCATGAATAAGATCATGATCGTACCGTGAGTTGTGAAGACCTGATTATAATGCTCAGGATTTAGAAATTCATTGTTAGGCATAGC
Source organism: Paenibacillus sp. FSL M7-1414 (assembly GCF_038003195.1). Taxonomy (NCBI): domain Bacteria; kingdom Bacillati; phylum Bacillota; class Bacilli; order Caryophanales; family Paenibacillaceae; genus Paenibacillus; species Paenibacillus sp. FSL M7-1414. The sequence continues at coordinate 5,908,604 of NZ_JBBOOS010000001.1, forward strand.
CAGCTGAAGGCGCATCATTAGCGCATCCACACCACCACGGAATAACATGATAATGGAAGCGATGATATACATGATACCGATCTTTTTATGATCGACGGTAGTTAACCAGTTACGCCAGAGCCAGCCCCATTTTTTGAAATAAGTTAGTACCGCTACAATAGTAATCATGGTAATTCCGATAGCTACCATCGCACCATAAATGAGCGGATCACCGGTTACGAAAAACTCCGATGCAAACTCTTTAAGTCCCTCTAACATTGGGGGCCTCCTTTCGAATCTTTAGTTAGCACTCTTGTCCTCGTCTTTATTGGACGTATCAGTTGCATTTTGAATGGCTCCAGAAGCTTCACTTGAAGTCCCATGCTTACTGTGAGCACTTTGACCATCTACTACATACTTGGTCACAATATTTTGGAACAATCCTTCTGGGAAGGCAGAATAATAAGCAACATTGCTTGTTCCTGGCTCAGCCAGTGCTTTGTAACCTTCTGTGGTCAATTCTTGGGAACTTTGTTTCACTTCAGCTACCCATTTGTCAAAATCTTCGTCCGATGTAGCATTCACATCAAAACGCATTTCTCCAAAATGCTCACCTGTGAAGTTAGCGCCTGAACCCCAGTACTTGCCTTCATGATCTGCCTGCAGATACAAGGTCATTGCCATACCCGACATCGTATAAATCTGTCCTCCAAGTTGCGGAATCCAGAATGAGTTCATCGGTGAATCCGCAGTGAGTTCAAATTTCACGGGCCGATCTGCCGGAATATTCAGCGTATTGACCGTTGCAATCCCTTGCTCAGGATACATAAACAACCATTTCCAGTCCAGTGAAGACACTTGGATGGTAATTGGTGCTTTTTCGTGAGCCAACGGCTTCGAAGGCTCCAGATCATACGTGTAACGAATCGTTACAATTGCCAGTATTCCAATAATAATAATTGGAACCGTCCACCAGATTGCCTCCGCCTTCGTACTATGAGACCAGTTAGGTTCATAAGCAGCTTTGTTATCCGGCTTGTCGCGGTAACGCCATACGATTACGGCAGACAAAATGAGTACTGGCACAATAATGACAGCACACAAAATTGTCGAGATGACAATCAAATCTCTCTGCGAAGCGCCAATTGGCCCCTTCGGATCCAGAACAACGTACTGTCCGCCTGCCAGCATTGGCCAGACAATCAATGCAATTGTAACCAACGTCAGGACAACCGGAATGATAATCCGGATTAGCGACCTAGGTTTCTTGTTCATTTTGATCCCCTCTCCTTAAATTCGCTCATACTGAAAAATCAGTATACTACTCTCTTCCTACTAAAGATATCAGAAATGAACAACTTTTTTGTTCTTGTTAACAAATTTGTCGATTTTACACCTTAAATGTGTGAATTTTTTCTCACAAATCGCTTGCATGCTTGATATTTGTACTTCGTAATCTTTACACTTCAAGTCACAAAATAAAACCCTTTGCAGTCCCGTTGAACAGTGTCAACGAATCCGCAAAGGGCTTTATTGACTGGATTCCGGGAACTCATCCAGTCTTATTATGAACGAACTAACGCAGGATTATAATCAATCGGCGCCTTCGTCTTCCCGGCGTGTATGAACAAGGCCAATCGCTTTGGCAATAACGTAAATAAACACACTACCTACAAGGAATCCAATACCAACCATCAAGCCAAGATTACGATCATTAAATTCGTTCAGATTGATCAGACACATGATCACTCCCGTAATGAGTGCGACCCATGCCAGAACTGTCATCGTCAAGACGGCGCGCCGCATATTTTTGTCTTTGCGCTCCAATTGGCTAACCATTGCTGTCTTCGATGCCATAGTAAACACTTCCTTTTCCCTTTTTGTAAGTGCTTTCCTTATACCAATATACCACATCAGTATGATTTTTAGTCAACAAATGTTCAAATTTTATTCGCAATTTGGACACTTTATTTTAAATTTATCCGTTGACAAAACATTATTTATTTCTTCCTTACTTCTTATAACCCAAAAAACGTCTCTTCATAACAGGAACTGCACTTGACCTTATGAAACCTTTATGAACTACTCATTTCCAACGGTAAAAATACAAAAAAAAGACGGCACATTGGAATACTCCAATGTTACCGCCGTTCTCAGCTTTAATAAGTGGACCATATATAATGAGGAGCTGCTTTACCCTTTAAACCTGCCACCCAAACTATTGGGGATTATGTTCGTTCCGTGTCTCCAACCAATTATTCTTGATGACGTTCTGATACCAGTAATAACTCTCCTTCGGTGTTCTCACGAGTGAACGATAGTCCATATGAACAAGACCAAAACGCATACGGTAGCCTTCTGCCCACTCGAAATTATCCATCAGTGACCATGCCATGTACCCTTTCAGGTTAATACCGTCATTAATGATGCGGTGAATTTGAGCCAAATGCTGCTCATAATATGAAATCCGGCGATCATCGTTAATTTTTCCGTTCTCCAGGTCATCATTGATGCAGGCACCATTCTCTGTGATATATACATCCACATTGCCGTACTTTTGCAAGTAATGCATAAATTCATACAAACCACGTGATTCCACAGGCCAGCCAATATCAGTTTTGGTGAGGCCCATATCAACTTCTTCCGATTGCAGAGCACCTGCCTCCGGATTGAAGCGATTGATCCCCATCGTGTAATAGTTAATGCCGAGCAGATCGATCGGTTGCGAGATAATCTCCATATCACCTTCCTGAATTGGCACAGTAGCCCCCGCTTCTGCAAACCAATCCACCATAAACTGCGGATATGAACCTTTGTAGATTGGATCAAGGAACCAATCGGTATTAAGCGCAATTGATCGGTCACACGCAGCTTGGTCCTCGGCAGATTTGCTGTACGGTTCAGCCCAGCACACGTTCGGAGCAATACCAATCTGACCGGTTGTTCCCAAGCGACGGAAAGATTGAACGGCTTTACCATGAGCAACCAGTAATCCATGTGCCACATTAATAGAAGTTTGCAGGTCTTTGTTTCCTGGCGCATGAATCCCGAGAAGGTTTGACAGGAACGCGATGCACCATGGTTCGTTGAATGTAAGCCAGAAGTTGATTTTGCCAGAGAATTCTTTGAAGATCACTTCGGCATATTTCACAAAAGCATCCACAGTTCTGCGGTTGCCCCAGCCCCCGTCATCCTCCAGCGTCTGCGGAAGATCCCAGTGATACAGTGTGAGGAACGGTTCAATTCCAGCTTCGATTAATGCATCCACGAAGCGATGGTAGAAGTCCAGACCTTCCCGATTGATCTCCCCATCTCCGTCAGGAATAATGCGCGGCCAAGCAATGGAGAACCGGTATGTATTAATCCCGAGTTTCTTCATCAGTTCGATGTCTTCCTCGTAACGGTGATAACTGTCACATGCGACATCCCCATTGTCTCCGTTATATACCTTGCCAGGTGTGCGCGCAAACGTATCCCAGATGGATACCCCGCGTCCACCTTCCTGTGCCGCTCCTTCTATTTGATAGGAAGCTGTTGCTGTACCCCAGCGAAAATCTTGCGGAAATTTAAAAATGGTCATGGTTGGCTCCTCCGTCTCATGATGACACGCGGATCGTCTGTCCTGCGGTCATGGGTAAAATAATTACATAATCGCCCTGAGGCGTAAGCTCTGCCTTGGCTTGTTCGTTTCCTTCCAAACGCAGCGGATAAGCACTGCGAAGGGTCAACGACTCATTTCGATCTGCCTTAATAACCGCTGACACAAGCTTGTTGTCCGTCCACGTTATTGCTACCGTATAACCACCTCTTGCACGAAGCCCTTCAACTCGACCTTGAGTCCAGAGTTCAGGCAGTGCCGGCAGTAAATGTAACTCATTCAAGTGGCTCTGCAACAACATCTCGGCCATGCCAGCCGTGCCTCCAAAGTTACCATCGATCTGGAACGGCGGATGGTCATCAAACAGATTCGGATGTGTGGATCGGGCCAGCAACGTGCGCACAAACTGATGTGCCTGGCTGCCATCCAGCAGTCGTGCATACAGATTGATCAACCATGCACAGCTCCATCCTGTATGCCCGCCACCTTGTGAGATACGACGTTCAAGCGATACCCGTGCTGCTTCTAGCAATTCCGGTGTGTGTACTCGATTGATCTGCTCTCCCGGATACAGCCCATACAGATGGGAGACATGACGATGCCCTGGCTCGGATTCGGCAAAATCCTTAAACCACTCCAGCAATTGTCCTTCGCTTCCAATTTGGAATGGATAGAGTTTCTCCAGAGCCTCACTCCACTCGCTTGCCAACGACTCATCTATATTTAGTTGCTTCGCGGCCTCAATACAGCGGCTGAACAGTTCACGAATTAACGTCATATCCATTGTTGAAGCCATGGATATACTGCGTGCCTCCCCAGCATCTGTGAGAAACTTATTCTCTGGTGAAGTGGATGGAATCGTAACCAGATAACCATCGGGCCCTTCCACCAGCCAATCGAGACAGAACAGCGCCGCCTCTTTCATGATGGGATACGCACGTTCCTCAAGAAAACGCTGATCCCCGGTAAATTGGTAATGCTCCCATAGATGCGAGGTCAGCCACACGCCACCCATCGGCCAGAAAGCCCAGCTTGCATCTCCACCTGTCGGTGTAGAGGTTCTCCAGATATCCACGTTATGATGGGCAGTCCATCCACGGGCTCCATACAGAATCCGCGCCGTTCTTCGTCCTGTATCACTGAGATCGGTCAGCATATCAAACAGCGGCTCATGACATTCACTGAGATTGCAGACTTCCGCTGGCCAGTAATTCATCTCCGTGTTGATGTTGATCGTGTAGTCACTGTGCCATGGCGGCTCTACCTGATGATTCCAGATTCCCTGCAGATTGGCAGGCTGGCTGCCCGGACGCGAACTAGCCATTAACAGATATCTTCCATATTGAAAATAAAGTGCCTCCAGTCCAGGGTCTTGTTGCCCTGCCTGATAAGCCTGCAGCCGCTCATCTGTAGGTAATTCGGCGTTAGCCGATACTCCTAAATCAATAGAGACTCTGTTAAACAACGCGCTATGATCCTGAATATGTCGGTCACGAAGCGCTTCCGCGCCATGTGTGGTCGCTTTGGAGATCATCTCCTTGCATTCCTCTTCCAATACAAAATGATCCTTCACAGGTAACACATCGTAACTCTCATAGGAGGTAGCCGCTGCCAGATAAAACACAACCTGATCAGCACCCTGAATATGTAACTTGCCTTCCAGATTGGAGACCTTCACCTGATAGCCAGATGCCGTAAATGCTACACGGACAGCATAAGCCGTTCCCCGATCCTCTTCATAGAGAACGGATTCCGGGTGATCTCTGAAGTAATTGGACTCCACATGACTTGGGCACCGACTGAACATGGTTAGAGCATCTCCCGAAGTCTCAACGCGATAGGGATGGGGACTGTCTAGCGTAACACTTACACTCACAGTGCCCTTCTGATCAGCAGTTAATGTGCAGACCATCAGATCATCCGAAGCACTTGAATACACTTCACGTAGGTATTGAGTTCCTTCCAATGAGTAGGTTGTGGTTGCAATACCCGATTCCAGATCAAGCTCCCGTTCAAATGCATCATATGAAAGATCATCCAGACCCTCATGGTGCAATAGAAAATGACCCATCGGCTGGTAAGCCTCCACATCACGACCAAGCATTTCACGGTTCAACAAATCCTCAGCTTCACCATACTGCCCAGACATGATCAACTCTCGCGTCTGTTTCAAATACCGCTGACTGCTGTATTGAATCGTATCCCGTGGAAACCCTGACCATAATGTATCTTCATTGAGCTGAATTCGTTCATCTGCTGCGCCTCCGTACACCATGCCTCCAAGACGGCCGTTTCCGATGGGCAATGCTTCTTCCCAGCGTTTTGCCGGTTGTTGATACCATAGACGATTGATTTTAGGTTCGTTATTGTGTTGGGACATGTTTAGCTCCTGTTCCTAAATAAGCAGTATATTTCTTATGTCATAAAACGTTTTCGGTAAGTGCTTACAATAATAAAATTATATGTGATTTCAAAATTTGCGTCAATGCAAATCATCACATCATTCCACAAAAAAAAGGCCCATATAGGGCCCTTTCCTTGTGTATCCATGGATCACAGACAATCCATATTATTTTACGTCTTTTCCTGTCCACAGAGAGACACGTTCCTTAACCCAAACCGTAAATTGTTTCTCCATTTCAACTGCACCCGCTTTGTCCAAATCAGCCAGTAAAGCATCATAGGTTGCATCAAAGTTTGCTGGTGTAGTCAGAACAGCTTCCGGAATCCGTTTACGGATGATATCCTGCGTTTTCTGGAACGTTACCTCATAGTCTGTACCGGAAGGTACGGACATGTTATACGCTGCGCCCCAATCCTTAACTGGCAGATCTTCTTCAGCAGGATAGAACTCTTTCCAAGTCGTGATACCATAAGCTTTCAGCGTTTCTTTCTCTGCAGCCGTGTAACCAGCTACAATCTGCTCAGGGAAGTTTGTTGTGTAGTAGTTATCCGTAGAATCTTTTACACCATCACCGTATCTTGCACTAAATACGTTATACATCCCAATTCCTGTTTCCTTGCTGAAATTGGAGTTGTCATTCGTTTTGCGGTCCTGTACGTCATCTGGAATCACGCGTTTACCATCTTCTACGTTGTAATGTTCACCTTCGATACCCCAGTTTCTCAGAACTTGTCCTTCATCGGAAGCAAGCCAATCCATGAATTTGATGATACGCACTGGATCTTTGGCCGAAGTTGTAATCCCGATGCCATAACCGTCAAATCCGGCTGGTTGGAACGTGTGATCCACAATCTCATCGTTAAGTGATACAGAGAAGTGAGCGTATGTGGCATCATCCTTACCCGATGATTTGAGCGCGTTCTCCGCTTCTTGATAGTTCCACTCTTGGTCAATCAGACCGAGGACACGACCACTGGCAATTTTGGACTTGTATTGGTCATCCTTTTGAACAAAGGCATCTTTGTCCAGTAGGCCTTCATTGTACATTTTATTCAACCAGCGGAAATATTCTCTTTCCTCTGGACGTTTGTAGTGCAATTTTGCTTCATACGTTTCAGGGTCAATGTAATATTCACCATCATCCGGTGCACCTGTTGCTTGGAAAGCCGGGTTCGTTACCGTGATCATGATTTTCCAATCATCTGCATTCAATGTTAATGGAATGGTTGGTTGACCATCAATGGTTGGATGTTTTTCATAATAGGCTCTAAGTACATTCTCGTAATCCTCAAGTGTCTTCACTTCAGGGTATCCAAGCTCTTTCAATACTCTTTGCTGAATTTCAAATCCACCTGTAGCGTCAAACGTAACATTATCAACACCCATATTGGTTGGAATGGTATAGATCGCTTGATCTTCCAAACTGTATTTCAAACGGTTCATCTGTTCCCCATAGATTTTTTTCAGATTGGGAGCATGCTCCTCAATCAGATCCGTGAGATCCAGCATCGCGCCTGCATCCACAAGCTTAGATAAGTTACCTTTAGGGTAGATCATATCAGGAAAGTCACCACTGGCAGCCATCAGTGCAATCTTCTGGTTACCACCATCGTTTACATCATATTCAGCTTCAATGGTAACGCCTGTTTGCTCCGTAATCTTTTTACCAACAGCATCTTGCATCTTGTTCCAGGTTGGACTAGCATCCGCCCCGAAGAATGTAACTGTGATCGGTTCGGTTCCGCTGGACTCCGAAGTCTCTTTGGTTCCCGAATTCCCACAACCAGCTGTAACCAACATTGCACTTGCGAGCATCAACATTGCAAACGTCTTGGGTGTATTGCCTTTCATTTTGCCTCTCATTGTCTAGTTCCCCCTATTATTTATGAAGGTTTTATCTGTATAACAGGCTTTATGCCTGAGGATACCACTTTTTTTGAATGTGCTTTCGGTATCGTTCATTTCGACGTATTTACTGAAGCTGACGTTTCGATTCTGCAAAAAGAAAGATTCTTCTTCTAACAAACGTAAAACGTTTTCGGAAATGGAATAAACCGCTTACTGAAAGTGCTTACATGATAGATTATAGGCTATCCATCACCTCACGTCAACAACAAAAAAAGCCCTTTCTCAAGGGCTTTTTCCGCTATGAAAATCCTTAACTTTAATGCTTGGTTTTCAAGCTTATTTCACATCTTTTCCAGTCCAGAGAGCTACACGTTCTTTGATCCAAACGGTGTATTGTTTCTCCATCTCCACTGCACCCGCTTTATCGAGTTCAGCCAGAAGACTATCATATACGCTGTCGAAGTTCTCAGGTTTGGCAAGGATCGCTTCTGGAATACGTTTACGTACGATATCCTGTGTTTTCTGGAACGTTACGTTGTAATCCGTGTCAGATGGTACAGGCATGTTGTATGCTGCGCCCCAATCTTTCAGCTTCAGATCATCTTCGGAAGGATAGAAATCTTTCCATGTTGTAATACCGTATGCTTTCAACGTTTCCTTCTCAGCTGCAGTGTAACCTGCTTGAATCTGTTCAGGGAAATTCGTTGTGTAATAGTTATCTGTGGCATCTTTCACACCATCACCGTATCTGGCGCTAAATACGTTATACATGCCTACGCCTGATTCTTTGGTAAAAGCAGAGTTATCATTGGTTTTGCGATCTTGTACGTCAGCCGGAATGATGCGTTTCCCATTCTCGACTTGGTAATGTTGGCCTTCAACGCCCCAGTTTCTCAGGACCTGACCTTCATCGGAAGCAAGCCAATCCATGAATTTGATAATACGTACCGGATCTTTGGCCGAAGTTGTGATTCCGATACCATAACCGTCAAATCCTGTCGGTTGGAACGTATGATCCACAATATCCTTGTTCAGGGATACGGAGAAGTGGGCATATGTTTTGTCGCCACCGTTAGATGATTTCAAAGCATTCTCCGCCTCACCATAGTTCCACTCTTGGTCAATTAGACCAAGTACACGGCCACTGGCAATTTTGGATTTGTATTGGTCATCCTTTTGAACAAATGTATCTTTATCAAGCAGACCCTCATTGTACATTTTGTTCAACCAACGGAAATATTCTTTTTCTTCAGGACGTTTGTAGTGTAGAACGGCTTCATACGTCTCAGGGTTGATATAATACTCACCGTCATCCGGTCCACCCGTAGCTTGGAATGCAGGGTTCGTTACCGTAATCATAATTTTCCAGTCATCTGCATTCAATGTTAACGGAATCGTCGGTTGACCATCAATCGTTGGATGTTTTTCATAATACGTTCTCAGTACGTTCTCGTAGTCCTCAAGCGTTTTTACTTCAGGGTAGCCGAGCTCTTTCAATACTCTTTGTTGAATTTCGAATCCGCCCGTAGCATCAAACGCAACGTTATCTACACCCATATTCGTCGGGATCGTGTAAATGGCTTGATCTTCCAAACTGTATTTCAGACGGTTCATCTGATCACCATAGATTTTTTTCAAATTGGGAGCATGCTCCTCAATTAGATCGGTCAGGTCCAGCATCGCGCCTGCATCCACAAGCTTAGACAAGTTGCCTTTAGGATAGATAATATCAGGGTAATCACCACTGGCAGCCATCAAAGGAATCTTTTGGTCACCGCCATTATTCACATCATACTCAGCTTCAATTGTAACTCCCGTTGCCTTAGTAATCTCTTGACCGACAGCATCCTTCATGTTATTCCAGTTCGGACTCGCGTCTGCACCAAAGAATGTAAAGGTCACTGGACTGGTTGTATCTCCGGAATCAACCGGTTTCTCTGAAGCGTTAGTTCCTCCTCCACTGCCGCTGCATCCTGCTGTAATTGCAAGAGCACTGGCTAACAGAAGCATTGCGAATGTTTTTGGTGTTTTGCCCTTCATGTGTAATCCCCCTTATGGATATTAATGAAGCTGTATATTTGTATAACAGGCTGACCTGCAAATACCGTAACCAGATGAAACAAATGTAATTTTCTTGTTTTTATAACATTAGAAGCGTTTTCTTAAAAATAAAAAAATGTTCTTCTTGCCTTATTTCCTCTTCATTCTGCAAATGTTTACTTTGAGATTCAGGTGTATGCCACCTGTTGTACAAGCAAATGTAAGTGCTTTCATACTTGAATAATAATCGCTCCTATATCCCTTGTCAATAGTGAATTTATAAAATTGAAAACGTTTTTTAGAAAACGTTTTAGATAAAAAAAGAACCCAGAATATCTGGGTTCTTTTTCGTTTTAGATCTGAATTGCCAATCGTTTATTTAGCTTCTTCACCGCTCCACAATTGAACACGGTTTTGAACGAGTTCTGTGTATTGTTTCTCCATATCCTCTGCGCCTGCTTGGTTCACTTCTGCAATCATGCCGTCATAGATCGCATCGAACTGTTCAGGAGTACTCAGAATGGCTTCCGGGATACGTTTCCGAATGATATCCTGTGTTTTCTTGAAGATGACGTTGTAGTTGGAGTCACCTGGTGTTGGCAGATTGTATGCTGCTCCCCATGGTTTGATTGGGAACTCATCTTCACTCGGGAACAGATCTTTCCACGTCGTAGCACCGTAAGCTTTGAGTGTTTCTTTCTCTGCATCGGAATATGCTGCCACGATCTGTTCAGGGAAATTCGTAGTGTAGTAGTTGTCCGTTGAATCCTTCACACCGTCTCCATAGTGACCGGACATATTGGTGTACAGTCCAATACCCGTTTCTTTCTGGAATACAGCTGCATTATTGGTTTTCTGATCCAGAATGTCGGCAGGAATGACACGTTTGCCGTCCTTCACTTCATACTGTTTGCCCTCAATTCCCCAGTTCATCAGCACTTGCCCTTCTTCAGAAGCCAGGTAATCGAAGAATTTGATCGTACGAACCGGGTCAGGATTCGATGTTGTAATCCCTACACCCCAACCGGATACAAAACCAGGGTCTTGGTAGGCATGATCCTTGATATCCTCGGACAGGGTTACTGGAAAGTGTGAATACGTTGCTTCAGTCTTACCAGCGGATTTCAATGCATTTTCTGCATCGGAATAACCCCAATCCTGGTCAATGACACCCAGAACACGTCCACTTGCAATTTTGGATTTGTATTGGTCTGTTTTCTGGATAAAGCTGTCCTGATCCAGCAATCCAGTGTTGTACATATGGTTCAACCAGCGGAAGTACTCTTTTTCCTCTGGACGTTTGTAATGCAGACTTGCTTCATACGTCTCTGGATCGATGTAGTATTCACCATCATCCGGAGCTCCTGTTGCCTGGAAGGCAGGGTTCGTTACAGTAATCATGATTCTCCAATCATCCGCGTCCAGTGTTAACGGGATCGTTGGCTGACCATCAATCGTTGGGTGTTTCTCTTTGTACGCCTTCAATACATTCTCGTAATCCTCAAGTGTACGCACTTCCGGGTATCCGAGTTCTTTCAGTACACGGTGCTGAATGCCAAATCCACCACCTGCATCAAAGTACTTCTGGTCTACCGCATAATACGTTGGCAGCACATAAATAGCCTGATCTTCATTACTGTATTTCAACCGGTCCATGTAATTACCATACAGCTTCTTCAGATTGGGAGCATATTGGTCGATCAGATCTGTCAGATCGAGCATTGCTCCGGCATCCACCAGTTTGCTGAGTTCTCCTTTGGGGGAGACAATATCCGGATAGTCTCCGCTCGCCGCCATTAAGGATATTTTATCTTGACCACCACTAACGGCAAATTCACCGTTAAGAGTTATCCCTGTTTTTTCCGTAAGGACTTTACCTACTTCATCCTTCATGCCATTCCAGTTCGGACTGGGGTCAACGCTGAAGAAATCAAAAGTAAGTGGAGTTGTCTCTGCGCTTGTATCCTTGAACGACGTATCACTGCCGCTTCCTCCACCGCAACCTGCGAGTAAAGACATTGCAAGCACTGGTGCCAGTGCAATCTTCATTTTGGAACTTGCCATAATGGTAATCCTCCCTGTTTCATATGTCTGTCTTATCCGGGACTTTTTTGTCCCTGTCTATAGCTTCATGAATACCACACCGCAGCCCTATACGGTGAAGCGCAGACCAAATGGCTGCGCTTCGGGTATCCTGATGCTTCATTTGTAGATGTACGGCCGCTCTATGTGGCAGCCTGTACCCAATTGTTTAACCTTTTACTGCGCCCAGTGTCATACCACCAACAAAGTACTTCTGAAGGAATGGATATACAATGAGGATTGGAACCGTTACAACGATCGTAATCGCCATTTTGATCGATTCCGGTGAAATCTGTGTCATTTGCTGCGCCATATCATTCGCATTTCGTCCAGCACCTGAGCCTTGCTGTGTACTTTGCAATACTTTCATCAGCTCATATTGGAGTGTGGTCAGATGTGCCTTTGAACCATTATACAGGTACGTATCAAACCACGCATTCCATTGACCTACAGCCAGGAACAATGCGATGGTAGCAAGCACTGGTTTACACAGTGGCAAGATGATTCTGTAATAGATTGTAAAGTCATTCGCTCCGTCGAGCTTCGCGGATTCCTGCAATGAGTATGGCAGGCCATCAATGAATGAACGGATGATGAACACGTTAAATGCACTGATCATGCCAGGCAATACATATACCCAGAATGTACCGATCAGGTTCAAGTCACGCATCAGAATGTACACCGGAATCAGACCACCGGAGAAATACATCGTGAGCGCGAGTGCTGTGGAAACAAATTTTCTAAGTCCAAAATCAGGTCTGCTCAGTGTAAAGGCGATCATGGATGAACTGATCAATCCGAGCACGGTACCTACAAGTGTACGCAGAATGGAGATCTGCAAACCTTGTAACAATCCATCATATTGGAAAATCGTTTTGTAGTTCTGTAATGTGAATTCGCGAGGCCACAAGTAAATTCCGCCACGTACTGTATCTGTCGAGTTGTTGAGTGAGATGGCTAGTACGTTAAGGAATGGATAAAGTGTTACAACCAGCACCATGGTCATCGCGAGGATGTTGAATATATCGAACAGTTTATCGCCCCGAGTAGCATTGAATGCTTTGTTCGCCATAATGTCGTCCCCTCCCTACATGATGCTTTCTTTTGTGAATTTTTTGAACAAGCCGTTCGCAGTAAACAGAAGGATGATACTGACAACGGAGTTGAATATACCTATGGCTGTACCATACGAGAATCGTCCCATATTCAAACCATAATTGAGCGCGTATAGATCAAGTACTTCCGAGTAGTCTGTGACCAGACTGTTGCCAAGCAAGAACTGCTTCTCGAAACCGATACTGATCAGATGCCCAATTGACATGATGAAAAGTACAGAAATCGTGGTCCGTATGCCAGGCAGCGTAATATGCCACATCTGTCTCCAGCGGTTGGCTCCATCTACACGGGAAGCTTCATACAACTCATTGTCGATACCTGTAATCGCCGCCAGATAGATGATGGCATTCCAACCGGTTTCCTTCCACATATCTGAAGCGGTTACAATGTACCAGAACAAGTTCCCCTTGGCCATGAATTGGATCGGCTGATCGATAATGTTCAGTCCTACCAATAGATCATTGATAATCCCTCCATCGGTGGAGAGCATCTTTGTAATGATCCCGGCTACAACAACCCAGGATACAAAGTGAGGCAGATATGATACCGTTTGCACGGCACGTTTGAAGAACATGCCTCTCATTTCATTCAGGAGAATAGCGAAGAATATCGGTACGATAAAACCGACAACTAGTCCCATCAAGCTCATTGCAAGCGTATTCCGAAGTACCAGATAGAAACGATCATCACTGAACAGCTCTACAAAGTGTTTAAAACCAACCCACTCTTGATCACCAAACGATCTGGCAGGTTTATAATTTTGGAAAGCCATCGTCCATCCCCATAGTGGCAGATAGTTAAATACGAAAACCCAAGCTACGAATGGCAATGACATGAGATAGAGATATTTCTGCTGTTTCATTCTGTCCCAAATTCCGTTCCGCCGATTCTTTAAAGGCGGTTTGGGGTCACTGCTTCTGTTCGCGGAAGCGGATTTTTTTGTTAGCGTTTCCATCTCCGTTCCCCCTCCTCTGTTTTATAAAATAATCATACTCGATAGAGCGTTTTCAAAATACCATCTGGATTTTAGAGAAAATCATATAAAAATTAGATATAGACATATATAATCAGACATTAATTCGTTAAAATCAGTGATAAATTATACTTTCAAATGATATAAAAGTAATATTAAGGTAAAATACTATCTAAAGTGGTAAATATCGAAAACGTTTTATAGTAATCGTTTACTTCAACTACGTGGCATACAAAAAGGACCCTTTCGGGTCCCTCTGATTACAATGTAAACTGAATGGTTTGCAGTTTAACGATGCCGAGTAGTTGCGCTACGGATATGGAGGTTGCTGGACGGAAGTGATCTCCATTGAGATACGCAAGTATCTCCTGAAATAAGTAGGCGGCTTCCGGACGTTTCATTACAGCCAGATTGGCAAACGGAAGTGAGGATACCAAAATCTTGCCCTTCCCTACTTTTGCCTCAAAGGCATAAGCGAGTCGTTTGGCTCGATGGAAATGGTCCACCACTTCGATCAGCGGCTCCACCCCGGGCAACGTATCCAAACATATCGCTGGTGTACCGTTCACCAAGTGATACCAATGCCAGTCCGAAGCCCCATCATGCGGGAAGGAGCCTAGTAGTGCTAGCCGATCTCTCAGATACATGCCCATCGTTGCACCAGGCTGCGTAGCAAACATCAGGTAATTCCAGAATACAGGCAGATACTTGGTCTCCACTGAATCATATAACCCTTCTGCAGTTTGCTGTAGCCAAACACTCCCCCCGTTGATCACATAATCAACGACATTGGGTGTTAACGACTGAACGATAACCAAGTCAATCTCCCGATTTTTCAACAATTGAAATCCATCGATGCGATCTACGCAATCATCATGTGCTTCACTCAGGAATGGCTTCAACTCTGCCACGGTATTCCAGAACCGATTCGAACTCGGATGAGACTGATAAAAAGGAAACGACCAGCCATGCCATACATTCGTTACAGTTCTTTCCGAATCGCCTGATATCAGCTCCGCTTCGATCCGAAAAGCTGCTGCCCCTACATGAGGAGCGGTAGCGACGATGCTTCCCAGTGACATGACAGACCCACATTGGATATCTCCGGTCTTCCATGCTCCTTCAGTGAGTATCACATCATCGCTTATTAACCTCCACTGAATGACCGCGTCCTCAAACGGCTCCTTACCGTAGTGAGAGATGCGTACATCAACATGAATGGGTTCTCCGGCGTAAAATGTACGCTCCTTGCAGCTTAACAACAGCACCACATCTGCGTTGAAACGCATGAATTCTTCTGGTGTTGTAATGCCTTTGTCATCCCAAAATACATCCAGAATGCCCGTCGTAGCATGTCCCTGCCCTGGAAAATCACGAATGTCCAGAAGTTGTACGCCCGCAGCGTCCGGTGTTCGCCGAATTCGCTCCA
This sequence comes from Paenibacillus sp. FSL M7-1414, assembly GCF_038003195.1. Lineage (NCBI taxonomy): Bacteria > Bacillati > Bacillota > Bacilli > Caryophanales > Paenibacillaceae > Paenibacillus > Paenibacillus sp. FSL M7-1414. The sequence goes on from NZ_JBBOOS010000001.1 coordinate 5,924,073, forward strand.
TGGCTTCTTTTAAGGAACGTACCAGATGGGTACCACTGACCTGTTGAAAATGCTCCAAATCCTCCATCATGCCTTTGTTTGTTAACGATTCTTCGATCGGTCGTAACCAGCTAGGACGCAATACGCCAGTATACTTGGCTCGCTCTTGGGGCCGCACATACATGGTGTACTGTGCATGTTCGTGCCCAATGACGGGATGCTCCGCAAGTCGGGTGACTGCATGATAGTCCAGCGTGGTATCCGGCACAGCAGAATATGCGGATTCCAACGGGGGATGCCAGTTCAACGACTGAATATAATAATCACCTTCCCGCCCTTGCGCTGGGAGCTGTCCAAAACCTGTATTGTCCGTATATAACCGGGTCGGGTCCATATCCCTTGCCCTCGATACCCATGCATTGAGTTCAGGATGGCCATTCGGACCAATGAGTTCATTCCCCATGGAGAACATGACGAATGAAGGATGTCTATGCAGCGACTGAAGCAACCCGTCCAGTTCTTGTGTCAGATAGGACAATACTTCAGCTGGCGCAGACTGATCCGATTGTTCAAAGAAACGAGACCAATGTGGGAGTTCTGCCTGTACCAGCATGCCCGCTTCATCAGCCGCCTTCCAGAAAGGCTCCGGCGCGCTCCACCCATGCAGTCGGACATGATTGAAGCCATACGATCTGGCGACTCGAAACTGCTGAAGATAATGCTCCTTGTCCCAGACGGGATAACCCGTCAGTGGAAAGATACAGCAATCGACGTACCCGCGCAGATATACTGGTGTCCCATTCAACTCAAGCTGCTTGCCGTTAGCTGCAAAGGAGCGTACACCAAAAGATTGCTCCAGCCGATCCAGTTCCTGTTCACCGTCATGCAGACGGATCACAGCCTTGTATAATTCAGGGGATTCATCCGACCATCTTGCGATAGACTTTTCTGTTCCAAGTTCCAATCGCCACTGATCTATTACAGCGTTACTTTCAGTTAAACCTGCTGAGCTTATATCCACATGTGATGGATCACTCAGATTCACATTACAACTATATCGATCTAGCCATGTGCCGTCCGGATGCTGGATATCCACATGTAATTGCATCGTTCTAGCCAATTCATTTGCGGGAGCGCTTACAGTACAATCAACCAGAATGGTTCCGTTTTCAGCATCTGGTTGAATACGTAACGTCTGTAATCGGCATGGGGGCAGACTGTCCAGATAAACACCACCCGTGATTCCACCCCAAGCTGTGGCCGTATGCAATGAATGAATATGGCTACCCGCCAGCGGAAGTTTCATCGTATTATCCACGCGGATCTCCACACGATTCACTTCTCCCTGCTTCACCAGAGAGGTAACATCCCACTTCTGTTGATTCACCAGACTATCCTGCTGCCCGGCATATTGTCCATTGATCCAGAGATGGGTTGTCCATCGGACACCTTCCAATCTGAATACATATTGGCATCCGGGATCGTCTGATGGAACATGAACATCCTGAGCATACCAGGCTGAGCCTTCATATTCGCGTACCTTGGTCCAGGTATCGAGCCTTTCGTATTCAGGCTCATCTCCGTATCCTTGCTCTTCCCATGAACCGGGAATCTGAATGGTCTCCCATGATGTATTTTCACATTGTGATGGCGGTAATATCTTTTGTTCAACGAGTTTATCGGACTCCAGATCCAAACAAAACTGCCATGTTCCATTTAAGTTCAATGGTTGACGTACAGCGCCTATATCAGATAAATTCATATCGTATAGCCATCCCTTCAACTGAATTCTTGTAAATCCAGTCTAAAATGTAAAACATTCCGTGACCATTGCTTATCATGGGAAGTGCATGGACAATATGATGAATCTGAAAATTTCTCAGGAACCGAAAACGTTTTACACAATAGACAAGGGCAAGGCCCATCACTCCATACTTATTCCTCGTTTATATCCGTAGCCGTTCCTTTAATTGATGATTGGGTTCTGGCCTGTTTGTAAGCGGAAGGGGATTCCCCTACATATTTCTTGAACTTACCGTGGAAGTAGTCCACATTTGCATACCCCACTCTCGCCGCAACCTGATGGACCTTTAATCCTTCGTCCAGCAATTCCTTGGCCTTTTCCATACGTACCTTGTCCAGAAATGCATTGAAATACTCTCCAGTATGATTTTTAAACAACTTACCCAAGTAACTGCTGTTATAGTTAAACACTTCTGCCAGTACTTCGAGTTTGAGATTCTCGCCAGGGTTACGCTGGATAAATTCAATCATCTGTTTCAATACAGTATCCTTGCTTCCCCCACCCATACGTTGAATAAGTCGATTCAAATGCTCCGCTGCCATGACTTTGAGATCAGACATCGTAAATTGATGATAGACTTCATTAATCAGAACCGAATGTTCCTGCATAATGGAGTGCATATGTTGATTCGTCGCTGCAAGCTTGTTGAACGCCAGGGAAAATACCTGTGAGAACGCCGTCTTGATCGCTTGCTCTGTTCGGTGATATGGAACCAGGCGCTCTTCCATCTCACCCAGTACCCGCATAACGGACTCACTACTGCGGATGTCTAACGCATAATACAGCTTGTCCGCGAGTTCGTCCTCAACTGGCTCATGTGCTCCGTTCACAGCTTCAACTTCTGGCTTAACAACGCCTTCGCCTTCGCTGCCTTCAGTCCACAGAATGATGCGTTGCTCCGTGAACAAGAAGCGTTCCCCGAGTAAACGATTCGCCTGCGTGTATGATCGCGCAATTTCAGAAGTGGAATGTACGGGTTCTCCTGCAGCACCATACATGTGAACTTCCCATTCTCCCAGCAGTCCTTCCAGCTCATCATACAGATTTCTTGCAGATGACTCGGATGTGATTGTTTCCTTACTTAACAGCCCCAGACCTGAATGGAACGAGAATACAATGCCTCGGTCTTTATGGTCAAATGCTTCAATCAGTTTGCGTTTCATAACACTTCCCCGTTGCAGGTCGGGGGCTACATGCATCTCAAGCAGCACAATCTGATAGTGAGGCCAGTGCAGCCCCAGGCTATCTTCTTCCATGCTACCCGCACCCTCCAGACTGTCAAAGAGCAAAGCCTCGATCTGATGCTCCCTAAAGACGGTATCTTCACCAGCATGCCGTGCCATTGTCTCCCGTTCACGGGTCAGGATTGTAGCAATCCGCTCCAGTTCACCAATAATCTCTTCTTCATCCACCGGTTTGAGCAGATAACCATCCACACCAAAACTAATGGCTTTTTTGGCATAATCAAAATCCGCGTAACCACTTAATATCAAAAAGTGCGAATCCGGATGATTCCGGCGTACTTCTTCAATCACATCCAGCCCGGTCATACCGGGCATGCGAATATCAATAATCGTCAGATCAGGCTCCAATTCCTCAAACCGGGAGATGGCCTCACGCCCGCTGGCAGCTGTAGCGATGACCTGGAATCCGTATTTTTCCCACTCGATAATGGTTGTCAGTCCCTCACGTATGCTCGGTTCGTCATCCACCAAAAACACTTTATACATGTTGGTCCCCTCCTGCTGGCAAAGTGAAAGAAACCTCTGTTCCTTCCCCATATACACTCGTAATCTGTAATCCATATGGCTCCCCGTACGTCAATGTTAAGCGTTGATGTACATTGCGCATGCCGATCCGACTCTTCTCCTGTTCCTCTGGTCCACAGATAAACTGCATCACCTCAGCCAGTCGTTCTGGCGTTATGCCTGCACCATTGTCATCCACACGGATCTGCACAATGTTCTCTACTAAACGAATACTTATATGAACACGGACTGTACCCTCTTTGTTCTCCAGACCATGGACAATCGCATTCTCAACCAAAGGTTGAATAATCAAAGGCGGAATGTACATCTTCTCCACCTCGGGATCGATATGGATCTGGAATGCAAGGCGGTCGCCGTAACGAAATTTCTGAATTTCCAAATAGGAACGTACCATTTCAAGTTCAGCCCGGAAGGTTGTTTTTCCACTGCCAATCTCCAGACTCTTGCGCATCAGCTTGCCCAACAGCCTGACGATGTTGGCAATCTCTGCTTCTCCCTTAATATGCGCTTTCATTCGAATGGACTCCAGTGCATTAAACAAGAAATGTGGATTGATCTGGCTCGCCATCATTTTCAGTTTAATCTCTTTTTGTGCGATTTCCAATTGATTGTTCTGTTCGGTCGCTTCTACCACCTGCGTCATGAGTTCATTGATACTTTTCACCATATAGTTGAACTGTCGTGACAGTTGCCCAATCTCATCATTTCCATCAATCCGTGAAGTCACGTTCAGGTCTCCTAATGCAAGCTTGTTGAGGTGTTTACTCAGCCGGAGCAATCGGTTCGAAGTGAGGAACGAGATGATATATACGAATAATAGGGCGATAACCAGCACAAGGATAATGAAAATCATGCCGATCAAGCTGACGGTGTTAGCGTCTTTGACGATATTTTTGGTAGCAAAAACCGATATCACCTTCAGGCTATTCATACTCGATCCAGGGCCCAGCTCATCAATAACAATATTAGATGGTTCCCCCCGGAAATCACCCTCTATGGTGCCTTTCGCCTGATTCTGCAGATCAACACCAAAATCAAGCTCATCCAGCGTTTTACCCACCAGCTCGGTATTCTTGGCTGCAACCACATACCCCTGCTCGTCCGTAATCATCGTCTCAAACTGTTCCTGACGCAACAATCCATTCAGCTCATCCTGATTGATCACAATCATCAACACGCCCTCTGTCCGATACTCGGCAAAAGGTACTTTGCGCACCAGGCTGAGCTTGTGTACAGGATTATCTTCCTTGTCCGGAATGTAGAACCACCCGATGCTGGTTGTTTTCAGTGCCTGTTGGTACCAGTAGCTCTCTTCCGTCTGCTTGTCTACCGGGATGAATTCGAGGTTGTTGATCAATGTTGGGTTAGTTGAGTAAAAACGAATGCCGGCTATCTCACGATACAAACGCCTGTACTCCTGAAAATCTTTGTATGCAAGATACGCTGAGGTTAGCTCCACAACGCTCTTGTAGCGTTTATTCACGATCTCCTTGAGATCCGCATTAAACATTAATAGATTGGATATATCGGTTGGTACACGCAGCATGGTTGCCGTCTGGCTCTTGATCTTGTCCACATTGATGATTGTCTGTCCTATTGCATTGTCCAGGGCTTGCTGGCGAAAATAACTGGTCACAGCAAGGCCAACAATCAGGACCGGAATCATGACAACCAGTACATAGGAAATGAGCAATTTATGTTTTAATTTGAGATTATTAGTGGTTCGTATCAGCCTTTTAAACATGTCTGCACCTTCCGTCATCTGTATAAGCGCTTACATATAAACAGCAGGATCAGGATGTACTGTCCTCAGAATTAATCATACCACATAACCGCCAGAATTCGGATTGTCATTGCAATGGGTAATATATTGCCAGGCAACAAGCCAGCCTAACCTCTAACAAAAGAGGCCGCCATTAACATGGCGACCGGGCTTACCGAATTATTTTCTACTGACAGAAGTTTAGTGACTCCTAGATGGGCGAAATCCATATCCTTTGGCACGCCATGCAACAATCAAAGCCACCAATGTTAAAGCCAAGATGGCCCAGTTAAATGATGCAGCTCCCCATTGATTCAGAAGAACACCTCCCGCCATTCCCCCAAGGGCAATAGCCAGATTCCAAACGGTTGTATTAATCGGCATGACGAGATCCACACCCTGTTCCCCAGTAGCTTGAGCAAGTGCAGTCTGTAACAGGGTAGCCGCACCACCAAATGTCAGACCCCACAGCGCAACAGAACCGAAGACCACAACAACGTGCTCACTCCAAAGACCCAATACAAGGGAAATCAAAGCAAAGCCCGCAAGGCTCATGAGAACCAGCATACGCAACCACCGATCAATGAAAATACCTGTAATCCAGATGCCCACCAATGCCATCAGACCAAATACAAGTAAAATGAGTCCAACCTTCGATTCCAAACCGACATCGGCGAGAAAAGGAGCAATATACGTGTATAAAATATTATGAGCCAACATCCAGGCCAAAACGACAGTTAAAATGGGTATTACACCGGGGGTGAACAGTACTTGCATGACAGAGATACGTTTATCAGCTGACTGCCCCGGATAGTCGGGTACTTTCCAGAGCACCCAGAAAATCAGTACAAACGCTAGCAACGACATCAGCCAGAACACTGAGCGCCAGCCCATAAATGAACCAAGCAGCGTACCTGCCGGAACACCAAACGATAGGGCAATCGGCGTTCCAATCATAGCCACAGCCATGCCCCTTCCCTTGAGATGCTCAGGTACCATGCGTAATGCATAACCACCAATTAGGCCCCAGGAGACACCTGCTGCAACACCGGCCAAGAAACGAGCGAATAGTGTCAGTACATAGTTTGATGAGAGGGCAGTAATGGTGTTGAAGACAAGAAAACCGATAATAGACAGAAGTAAAAGCGGACGCCGCCGCCAACCCTTTGTCAGCACTGCCACAGGTATGGCAGCAACCAGCGACCCAACAGCATAAAAGGTGACAAGCTGCCCCGCCCCTGCCTCAGAGATCTGCAGCCCTTCTTTTATTTGCGGCAGCAACCCCGCAGGAAGTGTTTCGGTCATAATAGCTATGAAACCCGCCATAGCCAGGGCCAGCAACCCCAACCACGGAAAACGATGAGAAGATATATCCGACATCTGTGCAGCTCCTTTTAAGATAATGAAAAACAAGTAATCGAATTATGGATCGATCATTCCTTATATTATTCGGACCGTCTCACCTTGTCAATGACTTTTGGATCGATTAGTATATAATTAAGAAAAAAGAGGGGGAACTCTTATGGCAAGAACGGGACGTCCGCGCATTTTCGATCGGGATGAAGCTTTATTACAAGCGATGATGCTCTTTTGGGAGCAAGGTTTCGAGGCCACTTCATTACTTCAGCTTCGAGCAGCTATGGGGGATATTTCAGCAGCCAGCTTCTATGCAGCTTTTGAATCCAAAGAAGCGCTGTATAAAGAAGCAGTGGAACGATATATGGATACGTTTGGACGTGTGACGGAAAGTTTCTCGGATCTCACGCTGTCACCAAGAGAAGCGATTGAAACCACATTAAGAAGCACAGCAAAAATGCAAACAGACAGCACACATCCATCTGGCTGTTTAATTGTGCTGTCAGCCAGTACATGTTCTTCCAAAAACAATCATATCCGTGACATTACCGCTGAGAAACGAAAGCTGACTCGCAACCGCCTGCAGAATTGCATCCAACGTGCTGTGGATGTCGGTGAAATTCCTGCTTCCACGAATGTAGCCATGCTGACCACCGTATTTGATACCTTTATGCAAGGTATCTCTACCCAAGCCCGCGACGGTGTTCCTCATGCAACGATCGATCAGGCTATCACGGAATTCATGGGCATCTGGAACCTTGTTCAACATCCAGCCTGACTTTACTTACGAACTGTTGATAGGTTAGAAAAGCAAAAAAAGGCACTCCCACGATTGGAAGTGCCTGCTTAGTATAGAATCTGTTCGTTTGTTATTAAGGACGAGGTGTACTTACCCCATTGAGGATCAGTTTAGGATGAATATCGGCGTTCAGCGAAGCGGAGACTGCACAATATTTTTCTTCAGCCATTTGGATGGCTTTCCAGATGCGATAATCCGGGATATCCCCATCGACTTTGAAGATCAGATCAATGGATGTGAACCCTTTAGGCATCTCTTCACTGCGTGTGCCTTGCGCTTCAATCTCAATCGACTCAATTTTGTCCAGGAAAGCGTCCAGAATCATTGTAATATCGATTCCCATACAGCCCCCGAGACCCGCCAGTAACAATTCCATCGGGGTCGCACCCTTGCTGTCACCACCATAAGCAGCAGTGGCATCCATGCCAACCGCGTAGCCAGAGGGTCCTTCGGAAGTAAACGCACGTTTGCCTTTCCATACGGTTGTTACATTCATGATGTTATCCTTCTTTCTCACAATAGTTTACGATTTGCAGAACTCCGTTCCGGGTACGGCTCGTTCTTCCGATCGCTGTTGTCTCCAAATATTTTTGATTTATATTCACAAAGGACAATATTCGGAGACAAAGGCGAGCGCTACGCTTCTTCAGAATCGATTCCGTCCCCTTCACTCAGCAGCTTATCGCTATAATCGATCGTATCAATCAGTATAAATTGTAGTAATATAATTAGAATTCAGTAATCTGTTGCAAGAAACGGCGGGTGCGCTCTTGCTTCGGCTGTTCGAAAAGGGCCTGTGGACTTGCTTCTTCCACAATCGATCCATCCGCCATAAAGACGATTTTGTTCGCCACATTACGGGCAAACTTCAATTCATGCGTCACAACCAGCATCGTCATGCCTTCCTCTGCAAGCTCCTTCATGACGGAAAGCACCTCTCCGACCAGTTCAGGATCAAGAGCTGAAGTTGGCTCATCAAACAGCATCACTTCTGGCTCCATCGCGAGTGCACGCGCAATGGCGACCCGCTGCTGTTGTCCACCGGACAATCGGGATGGATACGCATCCTGCTTGTCCGACAAGCCGACCCGATTCAGAAGAATCCGGCCGCGTTCAGCCGCTTCGTCACGTTTGATTTTTTTCACCGTAACAAGACCTTCCATGACATTGCCCAGCACCGTCTTGTGAGGATACAGATTGAACTGCTGGAAGACCATACCGGTCTGGCGACGAATCTCCAGTACCCGGGCACGCTGGACTCGCAGCGGATCTGCGCTGTTGACCACAATGCCGTTTACTTCGATCTGTCCTCCGGACAGCTCTTCCAGCCCATTCAGGCAGCGCAGTAAGGTACTTTTGCCTGAACCACTTGGGCCGAGCAATACAACAATATCTTTGGCATCGACATGAAGATCGATGTTCGTAAGTACTTCATTTTTCTGAAAACGTTTGGTAAGTCCAGTTGTTGTAATCATCAGTTCTCTCCTCCCATCAGTAAGCCCGGGCCAACCGGCGCTCCACTTGTTCCAGAATGGCCGAGAAGCCGATACTCATGATCCAGTAAATTACACCAATAGCCAGATAAAATGGCATGTTCACATAATATTGGGCTACCAACAGCTGTGCCGAGCGAAGCAACTCTGTAACCCCAAGGGCAGCTACAAGTGATGTTTCCTTCAACATGCCAATAAAGGTGTTCCCCATCGGTGGAATCGCAATGCGCACTGCCTGCGGGAAGATAATCCGTCTCATCGCTTGAGCGGGGGTCATTCCCGTTGCATATGCAGCTTCCGTCTGTCCTTTAGGCACAGCCTGAATGGCTCCACGGAACGTCTCCGACAGAAACGCACCTGCATTCAGACTCAGTCCTAGACATGCTGCGGTGAGTGATCCCAAGGTCACTCCATAATCGACCAATCCGTAATAAATAACGAATAATTGCACCAGCAGCGGGGTTCCCCGCATGATGGATACATAAAACCTTGCGATCAACCTAAGCCACATCGGTCCCTTCAGACGAGCAATCGCAACAAGCACCCCGATGATGAACGCAAAAAACATGGAGATCACAGTTACATACAGCGTATAATAAGCCCCCTTCAGAAAGAAGGGGATATTCTCAAATACCAGTTCCATGGGTCAAATCTTCCCTTCGCCTTGCAGGTTCATTATTGCGCAGGCTCTTCACCAAACCATTTTTTGAAAATGGTATTGTACGTGCCATCATCTTTCATGCCTTTGAGAGCATCATTCAGTGCTGCTACGAGTTCCGGATTGTCTTTGCGAACAGCAATACCTGCCTGGTCACTCTTAATAGCTTCACCTACAGCTTTGATTTTCAATCCGTTGGCATCCACAATCGGTTTCAGAGCGTACATATTGTTGATTGTTGCATCAATCCGCCCAGCATTCAGATCTTTGAGTGAAGAGATGACATCGTCATAGGTTTTGATCGTGAAGTCTCCCACTTTTGGCAACACTTCATTACGCAGATATGATTCATCATTTGTACCCAGACCTACGCCAATCGTCTTACCTTTGAAGTCTTCCAGCTTGGTAATATCGTTATTGTCTTCTTTTACAATAATTTTAACTTGGTTCGTAATATACGGATCACTGAAATCAAGTACTTTCTTACGATCATCGGTAATCGTCATCTGGCTGATAATGGCATCAAGCTTCTTCGCTTGCAGACTTGGTGTCAGACCGGAGAACTCTTGGGATACAAATTCAACCTCTACACCCAGACGCTTCGCAACTTCACGTGCGATATCGGCATCATAGCCGTCCATTTCTTTCTTATCGTTCAGGAAGTTGTACGGTGCGTATGTGCCCATCATGCCCACTTTGATAACGCCAGCAGACTTGATTTGCTCCAGTTCATTGCTTGCCTGTGCACCATTTGTACTTCCATTGTCTGCTGCTTTACTTCCACAAGCACTAAGTACCAGCACGGTCATCAGCAGAATTGCTGTCAAAGACCAGCCTTTACGAGTTTTCGATCCATATGTTTTGTTCATTACGTTAACTTCCTCTCAGTCGTGTATTAATCTGGATGTACATTGGGTTACTTTATTGTGACTAAACCGCAGTTGTACCCATTATTCCCTGCTATTTGTTTAATCATGTGAATCTTATGTGCCTAGCAGTCCGTAAAACTCAAAGCTTGCTGCCTCAGCTGCCAGCGATGAAGCTGTCATGGCTGAGAACTTGCTGTGCAACTCATCGGAACCGAACAACCAGCGTGATATCATGCCTTCAATCATGCTTACCAATAGCGCTGCTCGAAGTGGAACATTCATGCCCTTAGGCAACATGCCGAGTTCGATGGCACGTTCCATATTGTGACGAAACGCAGTTTCCACAGCATTACGTGTCTCCTCGACCAGGCGTTGTACGGATTCTTCCGTCACAATGCCCTTGAGTAACAGTTCCATAAAATAACGATTCTGCGCGGCAAACATGAACAGGTCAGTGAACAGCCTTTCCGATGCTTTCACCATATCTTCTACCGATCCGGCATCCTTGCGGTACCCTTGTCCAATCGACTCAAGTAACTCCTCCTTGCCCGTTAAGACAATTTCTGAAGCAATGGCTTCTTTACTCTTGAAGTGCCAGTAGAATGTTCCTTGCGCCACACCTGCCTCGCGAACGATATCGGAAATTTTCGTCTGATGGTAGCCTTGGGTTGCAAAACGCTCCATCGCTATGCGTATTATTTGGTCCCGGCGTTCTTCACCGGGTTCCAAACCGTTAATTTTGGTCATTCATGTAACCCTCCCGATTGATCAGTCAGTCAGTTAATTTATATCCTATGGGATAACTAGGTTTTTGTCAATATAGTTTTATACAAATGGTTACAAGCATAAGTTGAAGTTGAGTGCATTTGTGATCATAATAGGTGATAGCCTTGTTCAAATGAACAGGCATGGTCAAGCAGGACAGCCTGTGCTGTCACCTGTATTTCAAGGAGGAAGAGAATTGGATATTATATCATCCATTATTATGGGCATCATCGAAGGTTTGACAGAATTTTTGCCCGTATCCTCCACTGGACACATGATTCTGACTGCCCATTTGCTCGGTTTATCAGAGGACAACGAGTCAGTCAAAACGTTTGAGGTGGTTGTTCAGCTCGGAGCTGTACTTGCTGTTGTAGTACTGTACTGGAACAAATTCATTGATATGTTCCGCTTCACTGGAGGGAAAAGGGCATATTCCCGCCGCCTCAATCTGGGACATATCTTCTTGGCGATGGTTCCTGCCGTAGTCATCGGACTTGTATTCCGCGACTGGATCAAGGCACATTTGTTTGGTCCGGAAACAGTGCTGTACAGCCTCGTTATAGGTGGTATATTGATGATCGTAGCCGAACGCTGGAGTCGGAAGAGTGGGCGGATTACTACCCATGATGTCGATGATATTTCCTACAAACAGGCATTCGCGGTGGGTATATTTCAAATCTTGGCATTGTGGCCAGGCTTCTCTCGTTCCGGGTCAACGATCTCAGGCGGTCTCTTTGCAGGGGTAAGCCGTGTAGCCGCTGCAGAGTTCACATTCCTCGTGTCTGTGCCAATTATGATTGGTGCTACGGGATATGACCTGTACAAAAGTATCGATCACCTGAACGGCAGTGATTTCCCGATCTTTGCGATTGGATTCATCGCTGCTTTCATCGTCGCCATGCTTGCGATCAAGACGTTCCTGTCCATTTTGAAAAAATTGAGCCTGACCGTCTTTGCTGTATATCGCTTTGTCTTGGCAGCCGTGTTCTTTATTATTTTGATGTAATCATTACAATTCAAGTAATTAGACAGGCAAAATCAATGGCGGCCTCACGTTCACTTGGGAAGCGAGGCCGCCATATTTTATATTCTGAACTATTGTTTCTGTTGCTTCACAATTCTGTTGCTGCTTCAGAGACAGCAATACCCGTAATTAGAAGAAATCTGATTCTTCATTACTTCCTTCTTTAGTGGGTTGGATCATTGGTGATGCCGACTAGGTTTACTATGTATCATGGACAACCATATTTATGTTCACTTCTGAAAAGAAGCCTGTCTAATACCACTCTTTTACTTGAAAGTTCCGGTGTTTCTTTCGACTCTTCAATCTCTCACGCAGATTATATCTATTCTCCTTTTGTTCCTGCAGCAATTGCTTCACCCCGATCATCAACAACCGGTATCTTCGGTCATCATTGTGACTTAATTGGTGCATTTCTTCAAAAATTTCATTCTTCATACGGATCTTGTTCACTCCAAATATTCAGTTTGTTCTCACAGTATACATGGGAGCACTGAACAAATTCTAAACAAGCGTTGTTTCTCAACTTCAGTTATTCAAATGCACATTTGAATGCACATCATGCGTGCTGGGATGAAGCAGAAAAACCCCTTCCTGTCGCAGGACAAGAAGAGGTCTCCTTAGCTAAATTAATTAGTCAAACTGCTAATGCCTTTGTACACTTAAACTTTGGATTCAAGCGTCTCCAGATACTCGGAGATTTGAGCAGGTGTTTTAGCCCATTTGCTATGCAGATGTGCGACTTTCTTGCCGTTCTGGAAGACGAGCAGGCTTGGAATGCCGCGTACACCATTCTCTTCAGCAAACGGCTGGAACTTTTCTGCATCCAGCGCATAGAAGGTTTTGTCCGTATGTTGGTCGATAACGTCCCCGATAAAACGATCCAGGTTTTTGCAATCCGGACACCAGGTTGTATCAAATTTAATGACGGTAAAACCATCAGAGTTAATTGTATCCAAATACTGCTGTTCACTTTGAATTCTTTCCATATGTTTTCTCTCCCTTATATGTTCCTTTTTTGGCTGATCTTCATTGTACCTCGTATAGTTACAATTGAAAATAGGCTTAATGAAGTTAACGATGCTGCTTGTACAGATTAGCGGGACTGAGTTCTCGTATTTCCTGAATTTCCGCAGCGGTGAGTTCAGGCGAATTCGAAGCTGCAATATTGTGCAGCAACTGTTCTCTTGAACTGGCACCAGGGACAACAGCTGCTACGGCAGGATGGGATAACGCGTAGCGAATAGCCGTCTGAGCCATGCTCCGTTGGTCTGTAACAAGACGACTTAGCCCTTGCCGAATGGTATATAGTTGCTCTGGCGTGTAGTCCAGATAACCTTTGTCTGCCTTGGCAGATCCGGAATCGGCAAGCACACCGCTAGCTACTGGCCCACGGGCAATTACGCTGATCCCCTTTTGTTCCAATAAAGGCAGCACTTCTTCTTCCGCTCTGCGGTCAGCAATGCTGTACTGGTTCATCACACTGACGATGGCTGCCCTCTTTACATACTCCCGAATCACATTGGGACGAATGGAGGAAATTCCGTAATATCGGATAAGTCCTTCCTTCTTCAGTTCCTCAAACGCTTCGATCGTCTCTTCGATAGGGTCGTCCAAGGTCCCGCCATGCAGCTGATACAGATCGATGTAATCGGTCTGCAGACGCTTCAGACTTTCATGTACAGCCTGCTTAATGTAGGCTTTGGACGGGTCCCATGACCAGCCCTCTTTGCCAGGCAGACGACGATTACCTACTTTGGTCGCCACAATGACTTGGTCCCGACGCCCTTTAATAGCTTGTCCTACAATCTCTTCATTACGCCCTTCGTCATACAGATCGGCTGTATCCAACAGATTGACCCCATGATCCAGAGCCTCATGAACCAGGCCCACAGCGTGCTCCATTTCAGTTCCAAGTGACATACATCCCAGCCCAATCTCAGACACCATCAGTTCGGATGTACCCAGACGATTTTTGTTCATATGTGCATCTCCCTCCATACGTTCTGCAAGTATCCATTGTATCATTCTTGCTGGCAAAAATCGCATTACACACAAAAACAAGGGACTGCTTTTGATTGCACAAAAAAACCTGGAAACGACTTCATCTCCAGGTTTCTCATGATCATCCTTTTAATTCAACGATAAACGAACTATCGCAATCTATGCAATCTATTTCACTTCCACACGTGGTCTGGTTTTACTTGTTCCATTGGACGAATTGGAGTTTTTCATCATACCCGAGACAGTGCTAAACAGCTTATCTCTTGCTTGTTTGTTCCTCATCAGATAAGTCACACCTGCGCCGATAGCCGTCATGATAATTCCTCTTCTTTTAGACATGTGCTTCTCCTCCTTCAGGATAAATGTACATCGTGTCTTGTTTGACAATTACCCTGTGGGAGCAAAACGAAACGAAGTGCAGGCTTGATCGCAGAAAAAAAGATGACCTCCGAATTAAAATTCAGCGGTCATCTTCCAATCGTCCTGTTGAAACATCAACCGAACGAGATAAATCATACAAGCTTTCGTACAATCAAGACAGACGTCCATGTCCAATTAATCAGATGGCGTTGCCACATGGGTCATTTCTTCATGTTTGTAGGTAGAACCATCCGCGGTCAGATAAAAGTGTCCGATGGGATGCAGATCTTCACCCAATTCGTAGACAAGCGGAATGCCTGTCGGGATATTGAGCGCCATCACGTCTGCTTCGGACAATTGGTCCAGATGCATGACGAGTGAACGGAGCGTGTTACCATGCGCAGAGATCAGCACTCTTTTGCCAGCAGACACCATCGGTTTAATCTCCGCATTCCAGTACTCCAGTACACGCTTCGAGGTATCCATCAGGTTCTCCGTAAAAGGGATGGTACATCCGAGCCGCTTGTACTTGTCCAGATCCTGCACATATCGGTCATCGGTTTCTTCCAGTGCGGGGGGAGATACGTTAACGGATCGTCTCCATTCCTTTACTTGGTCTTCCCCATACTTCAGAGCAGTCTGCTGTTTATTCAGTCCTTGCAGCGCACCATAATGGCGTTCATTCAGCTTCCAAGTCTTCGTAATGGGAATCCACATGAGGTCCATTTCATCCAGCGCAATATCGAGTGTCCGGATAGAACGTTTCAGCACGGATGCATAGGCGTAATCAAAATCAAATCCCTGTTCCTTCATGATCTTCCCTGCTTTACGAGCTTCGGAGTAACCATCCGTCGTCAGATCCACGTCTGTCCATCCGGTAAAACGATTCTCTACATTCCACATGCTCTGTCCATGGCGAATCAAAACAACTCTGTACATAAAAGTGAACCCTCCTTCCATGGAAACATTACCCGCAAGTCAAACTAATTAGCACAGTGAAACGTTCATCACATTAATAATATGGTGCCATCATCAGGTATACTACGACACCTGTAGAACTGACGTACAGCCAGATTGGCATCGTCCAACGCGCAATTTTGCGGTGTTTCTTCAATTGATTCGTCCAACCCCACACAAGTGTGAACAACGCCAATGGGACAATGAGGGCTGCCAGTATACTATGGGTAATCAGAATGAAGAAATAGATCGAACGAATGATGCCCTCGCCGCCGTATTTGGACGTCTCTGGTGAGAGGTAATGAAACGTCAGATAGGTCACGAGGAATAACAGTGTTGTTGAGAATGCAGCAAGAATAAATCGTTTGTGCAGCTTCACATTTCGCTTGATAATAGCAATAAGCGCTGCGAGCAGGAAGATGAAGGTAAAGCTGTTAAACACGGCATTAAACCGCGGCAACACCGTAATATCAAAGGTTACATCACCTTTGTAACCAATCGACGGTGCGAAGAACAATAATAAAATAATGACATTAGCGAGAATGGAAATCGTGATAATGATGCCTGCGAAATTTTTATTACTCGTCGGGGATGGAATGTTCGGCTCCCCTTTGTTATTTTTGCCCAATGCAAAATCCTCCTCATATCCTAACTTCTATGTTCTATATCATTATATCTCGGCAATTCCGGGCTGTTAAGTGACAACACTCTGAACAAAAACCGCTGCACTCCCCTATAAAATGCCCCTTTACGGCCTTTTTCAATCAAATTCAAACCGGCTCCCATTTACCCGAGTCCACATTTGTGGTATAATTAATGCAATTAATCACATACGCGTTGAAACTGGAGGAGCCTGTCACCAAGGGCCCCTCTTTGTCTTTTTCAGGCACAGAACGGCACTTTTCCAGATGCCGTTCTGTGCCTTTTTATCTGTTTAAAACGGAGAATGGATCGCCCTTGGGTTGGTTAACCTATAGACGCTATTACTGGAGGGAAGAACACCTATGGAATTTATTTTGGTTCTTGCACTTATTTTAATCTTTACCAAACTTGCTGGTGATCTATCCGTAAGATTGGGTCAGCCATCGGTTCTGGGGAAACTGATTGTGGGTGTCATCCTCGGCCCTGCCCTGCTCGGTTGGGTTCAGCAAAGTGATTTCGTACATTATATGGCTGAGATCGGGGTACTGTTGTTGATGTTCATCGCCGGATTGGAAACGGATCTGGAGCAGTTGAAGAAAAACTGGAAGGCGGCCTTTGCTGTGGCCGTCGGTGGTGTTATTTTACCTTTTGTCGGGGGATACGGTTCGGCCATAGCATTTGGTATGTCACAGACACATGCGCTGTTCTTTGGACTTTTATTCTGTGCCACTTCCGTCAGCATATCGGTTCAGACACTGAAAGATATGGATCAACTCAGCTCGCGTGAGGGTACAACAATCCTTGGGGCAGCTGTCGTAGATGATGTCCTGGTCGTTGTCATTCTTGCCGTTATGATGAGCTTGCTGGGTACTGGTGGAGGAGACACTTCGATTTCTCTGCTTATTGGTAAAAAGCTGTTGTTCTTTGTGATCATCATCGCTGCCAGCTGGTTCCTTGTTCCACGCATCATGAAGTGGATGGCACCACTGAAAGTTACCGAGACCGTCATTACTGCGGGATTGATTATTTGTTTTGGCTTCTCGTACTTTGCAGAGTGGATGGGTGTTGCTGGAATCATCGGTGCATTTGCCGCTGGTATCGCCATCTCCCAAACTAACTTCAAACATGAAGTCGAAACCAAACTGGAACCGATCGCCTACGGAATTTTTGTTCCAGTTTTCTTTGTCAGTATCGGCTTAAATGTCACCTTTGATGGTGTCGGTTCACAAATCTGGTTTATTGTCGTTATCAGTCTTATCGCCATTGTTACCAAACTTATCGGTGGTGGAGCTGGTGCACGACTGACCGGATTTAATATGTCATCTTCATTAGCCATTGGCTCAGGAATGATTTCAAGAGGTGAGGTTGCACTCATTATCGCTTCAACCGGACTTGCCTCCGGATTACTTGATCCAGAATACTTTACCAGCGTTGTAATCATGGTTATTGTTACTACACTGGTTACTCCGCCACTCCTCAAAATCACCTTTGCACGCAAAAAAGGGGAAAAGCAAGTCGAAAGAGGAATTGAAGAATCTCATTTGAGTGGGTAACTGTAAAAGAGTATCTCTGGATAGCTTACCTTGGATTGAAATCATTGCTCATATGAAGCTATACTTGCTTTTAGAAAATGCAATACACTGGTCGTAAAGTACACGCCGCTTTGATCCATTCTCTCCTTCAACACGAAGGCTGGGAATGGCAGAGCGGCTTTTTGTATTTTTATAAAGTAATCCTTATTCGTTACTCATTCAAGTTCGCTAAACTCATAGAAAAACAAAAAAAAGACCACCTTACACTCAAGAGGTCTTCCATCCTTGCCCGTTACTGCAACAGGCTGTCCCATTTTAAGTTAACACGCCAACATAAAAACCAATCGAGATAAAGACAACACACCAGACGAATGCACCAATGCCCGATACAACTACGTACCTGCCGATGGCCATCTTGCTAATCCCGGAGAAACAACACATCAGATGACGAATGCCTGGAATGAAGTAACCCAGGATGATGGACCAATACCCATATTTGAGGAACCACGACTCCACCCTGCTGAATCGTTTGGCATTAACGCCGACCCACTTGCCGTATTTTTCAACCAGCGGCCTGCCCGCTTTTTTGCCAATCATGTAGCTAAGCAGCCCTCCGGTAAATGCACCACCAAAACTGACGGCGATGGATACGGAGTAATTCAATACCGAGATGGAGGCGAGATAACCAACAAAAGTCATCATCACCTCATCCGGAATCGGCATGCCAATAACGCCAAGAGCCAGTAGTCCGTATATTGCGAAATAACCATATTGACCAATAAATTCTTTTGCAAATTCCATACTGACTCGCTCCTTATTTCGGTTCCACAATATCCTTCTCATGTGAGGCTAACACTTGTTTTAGAGACGGGAATCGGATTTGGCTCACCATGAGACCGGATAATACAATAATGACAAGATAGGCTACACCATGTGTGAAATAAGGACTCCAGAGTGCGAAAAAGGACATCAGACCTCCCGCAAATGTAATCGGCATTCCGACAAAACCACTGCTTGGTGTCTTCTGACAGTTATAACGGGCCAGACGCAAAGCCCCGCAAATCGGAAACAATGCAGTCAGTGCCATCCCCAGCACACTCACTTCAATCATGGAATTCAGGTACAGAATCAGCACGGGCGCTGTTCCGAATGAAACTACATCCGCAAGCGAGTCCAGGGACTTGCCGAACTCACCCTCACAATGCAATTTACGAGCCGCATACCCGTCAAACAGATCAAAGAACATCGCTACCCATATCATCATTACAGCCAGGGCAAATTCACCATGAATAGCCATAACGATTGCCAGCATGCCTGAACTCAGATTCCCCAAGGTTAAAATCGATGGTAAAGACTTCATAAGATTTGACTCCCTTTCGTACTAGGCTTTAGGAAAAATAATATAAAAACGGACTCCATCCGGTGTATTCTCCACTCCATAACTGCACCCATGCAGATCAAGAATCTGCTTCGCAATGGCCAGACCAAGCCCGGTCCCCCCCATTTTACGATTACGTGAGCGCTCTACCCGATAGAACCTCTCCCATATATACTGCCGCTCAGCTTCAGCAATGTGCTCACCCTTGTTTTCAATGGAAATATGGACAAAACCTTCACGCCTGCTAATCTCAATAGTTATATCGGTATGTGGTATCGCATGACGTATAGCATTCATCATGATATTGAAAATAACTTGCTCCAGCTTGCTTCGGTCACCCTCAACCGTCTGTTCTGTTGTGGATACAAGCACTACATCCAATCCTTTGTCCTTCAGTTGCGGACCCAGACGGCCAGCGATATCTTCAATCATGTCAGCCAGTGCAACAGCATCCGTATTCAATTGAACCGCTGAGGATTCCAGTCGCACCAGATCCAGCATCTCTTCAACCATCGTTTCCATTTTGATCGTCTCATCGGCAATGATCTCAATGTAACGCTCCCGTTTGCTCTCACTGACGCCATCCTTCAGCCCTTCAGAATATCCCTTAATAATGCTGATTGGAGTCTTAAGTTCATGTGATGCATCGGCAAAAAACTTGCGCTGACGCTGTTCAATCTCCTGCTTCATTTCCATATCTGTACGCATCTGCGTGTTGGCCTGCCTCAGCTCTTCCAGTGTCTGACCCAAGGTTCCCGATAAGGCATTAAGGCTGTTAGACAGACTGCCGATCTCATCATTACGCCGGATGGGTGATTTCACCGTGAAATCCAGCGTAGACATTTTCTTAGCGACATGGTTCAAGGCCAAGAGCGGCTTCGTTACAATTCGGGACAGGAGTAACGCCAGCAACAGAATCAATATAAATGCCCCTATGCCGAAATACGCATAGAACAAACGTGTTGCCTCATTCGCTTCCCTCATCTCCTGTAGAGAGGTGAGCGAGAAAATCAGTTGCTGCTCGGGTCCGGAACGATGCACTGGAGCAATGGTGATGACATTGCGAACACCGCTCCAGCTATCCATCCATTCTTCATTAAGCATTTTGCCATTCGCCAAGGCCAGTTGGTCTTCGGTGGACAACGGGAACCGACTATCCAGGGCTTGCACCAGCAGTCCCTGCCTCTGACTCCACGTTGCCAGATTGGGAAGAACGACCTCGGTCAATACGCCTGACCATTCCTTTACCGGTTCAATTGATTCCTGAAAGCTTTCTGTTCCCCATGCGGCAGAAGTGGCATCCTGGATTTTGAATGGATAGACCATGGATTCGCTGGCCGGACCTTTCACCGTCAATTCTTGCCCATATTTCAGATGGGATGTGATCCAGCCAGCATTCTCACTATTGATAAACAAGGACAAGGACACTTTCACGTGACTTCCATCCTCTTGAAGCAACGTAATGTGGAACGGGTCATTAACCAATCTTCCGGTATTCGTCAAAATGACCAGATGTGATTGATTCTGACGCATGAACTTCCCGGTCTCCTTGGCTAGCTGTAAATCACTCCAATGCCCATTGGAGTATTGCTGTTCGAACTTGGACAGCTTTTTCTTCATACTGCTGACCTTTTGATGCTGATAGAAGTCGGGGAACCAGACCAACTGAGCAAAAACCGTCGTCCCATATAGAAGTACCAGACATCCTGCCATGACCAGGAAAAGCTTCATCGTTACGCCATTTCTTCTCATGCTTCTGCCTCGAAACGATATCCAGTACCAATCACCGTCCGGATACACTTGGCTTCATCACCCAATTTGCTGCGCAACTTCTTGATGTGGGTATCTACAACACGTGAGTCCCCTTCAAAATCAAATCCCCAGATCCGATTCAAAATGGCATCCCGGGACAACACAATGCCTGCATTACGTACCAAATAAAGCAACAGATCATATTCCTTTGGTGCAAGTTCCACTTCAATTCCGTCCTTCTCCAGACGTCTGGCCCATGGATCAAGGGTTACCTGTCCGAAGCGAATCACACCCTGCTCTCGTCCAAATGCACCTTCAACACGCTTCATTAATGTCTCTGCACGTGCAACCAGCACACGTGGACTAAACGGCTTGGTAACGTAATCGTCTACGCCCAGCTGAAATCCATGAATTTTATCGTCATCCTCGGACCGTGCAGTCAGCATGATAATAGGTACGGTGGATTGGGATCGAATATGCCCACATAACGTCCATCCATCCATTTCAGGCATCAAAACATCCAGAATAACCAGATCTACCTCATGCAGAGCCAACAGTTCCAGTGCCTGTACTCCATGTTCAGCTTCTATGACGTTCCATTGTTCTTTTATGAAATAATCGGCCACAATCTCACGAATGCGGCTTTCATCTTCCACCAGAAGCACTGTTCTGATCATGGCCGACTCTCCTTTTAGATTTCTGATGATAACATACCTATTCCATGTGTCGTTTATGTGTCCACACATGTTTTGGAATGCTCCCATGATATATACGATTAATATAAGCCAAAAGTTACTAGTTTTTATAAAAATTCGCATAAAAAAGAAGCCATCAACGAGCAAGCTCCTGCTCATTGACAGCTACTTGAATGAAATCGAAGTGTGTTATCCAGAATTGATGCGCTACTGCGCGCTCCCTGGCAACACTTAACGTTGTTGCTCCAGACGGTGTGCCACATGCAGTGTCGGGCCAACAAAACGGTTTAGCGGGAATCCGCCGGCAATCGCTTTGGTCACGAAGGCTTTACCTTCACGAACAGCCTCTTTCACTGAAAGACCACGAGCCAATCCTGCGGTAATCGCCGCAGACGTTGTGCAGCCCGCACCATGCGTATATCCGGAGCCGACAACATCGGCTTCAAACCATTCGTAGTTGGTTCCATCATAGAGTAGATCCATTGCTTTACCCGGGCTAATGACACCTCTGTCCTTGATCAGAACATGTTTCGAGCCATGGGCATGAATTGCTGCTGCCGCTGCTTCCATTTGTTCCTTGGAGCGAATAGGTCCGCTCTTCGCCAGTTGGGATGCTTCGAACAGATTAGGTGTAACCAGATCAGCACCTGGCAACAGGAATTCGATCATCGCTTCCGTATTTTCCGGTTGCAGTACTTCGTCTGTACCTTTGCAGACCATTACCGGATCGATAACGATCTGTGGCAGACCGCTGCGGCGAATATGTTTTGCTACCAGTTCAATAATATCTACAGAACCGAGCATACCTGTCTTCATTGCATCGAAACCGATGCCGTCCAGAACCGTGCGAAGCTGCGCTTCAACCACATTTAATTCAACAGGAAAGACCTGGTGATCCCATGTTTCGGGCTCCATTGCCACAACCGTAGTCAGTACGGTCATGCCATACACACCCAGCTCCTGAAAAGTTTTCAAATCAGCTTGAATACCTGCACCGCCGCTCGTGTCCGAACCAGCTATTGTTAATGTTTTTGGAATCGTCATGGTAGTTGCATTCTCCTTCGTGTCTCAGTTGACATTATCCTATCCCTTGTACGAGCGGATGTCAATGGCATCTGAAGCCATACAGAGCATGGTTTTCCGAATGATTCAGTTCACATCTTTTGTCTCCAGACGAACCATGGACATCGAAGCAATCCATATCCCTATTGCTCCAAGGGTCAGAGGAATAATAATAAGAGAATGAATGGAAACTTCCGACCCGTTGAATCCGGAGCAGACAATCGAAACCAGCAAAATGGACGAGACCATTGTAGTTGTAACAGAATGCTTACGCATACCGAAGAATAGGGGAATGAGTGCCATACACGCAGCCGATAAAGAACTTATACTGTACTTCACCAGAAGTCCCAATATATCCCGATTCGTCAGTGATTCAGGAATGAAGGAGTAGAATTGATTAACAATCAACAATAGTGAGCCCATGAACAGATCGTTAACCATAATCATCACAAATGTAAAACCAAACACGATAATCAATTTGGCAGCGATGATTTTATGACGCTGGATGGGATAGGTGAACATGACGTTCATCGTTTTATTTCTATACTCACTGATCACCAGCTTGGATAATAAAGCTCCTGCAAATATGATAAAGGTCGCTCTCACAAACGTATCAATAATCATAAAGGCGGTCTGGTAATCGGCATAGGCATAATCTTCTGCTCCCACATCCACGAATCCAATCATGATCAGGAAAAGAAGAATGGCTATGCTGGCAATACCTGCACCTGCAAAATTACGTGCAAAACGGTGCTTCCGCATCTCAAGTCTGATTAGTTTAAGCAACGTCTTCATCCCCTTTCACAAGCTTCATGAAGTGTTCTTCCAGGGAATGAGCCCGTTTGGATATCGATTCGATCTCAATGCCGTTTTGGATCAGCTTGGTGTTCAGTTCTGATGGAATAATTCCCGGATCATAGATGCGTAACGTTTGGTCGTCAACCAGTTTATAATTACTCAAACCAAGCTGGTGTTCAATGACATAGGTCGCTTTGCGGATATCCACCGCCTGTAACTCGATGTACTCATTTTGACTTCCACGAATGCTCTCCATCGATACTTCCTCCACCAAGCGACCGCCGCGAATGACACCAACTGTGTCCGCAATCTGCTCTATCTCGCCAAGAATGTGACTGGAGACCAGCAGGGTAATGCGATACTCATTGCTAAGGCGCTTGAACAAATCTCGCATTTCCCGGATCCCTACAGGATCCAATCCGTTGATCGGTTCATCCAGAATGAGCAGTTCAGGTGTGGTTATTAGTGCACGAGCCAGTCCGAGCCTTTGCTTCATGCCCAAGGAGAAGTCTTTGACCGGTTTCTTGCCCGTATCCTTCAGCCCTACCATTTCCATCGTGTTGTCGATGATCTTTTTGTTGTAGAATCCCATGTATTCACAGTGAAGTTCCAGATTCTCGCGAGCAGACAGTCTATCGTAGAAAAAAGGATATTCAATAATACTGCCCATTCGCTTCAGCACTTCATAGGAGGTCGGCGTTAGCTTCTCCCCGAACAGTTCTATCTCCCCTGTGGTTGGTTTGACGAGATTGGTGAGCATCTTCATGATGGTTGTTTTACCAGCACCATTCGGACCTAGGAATCCATAGATCTCACCTTGCTTGATATTCATATTGACGTTGGATACAACCTCCACCCCTTCATATACTTTAGTCACATCTATTGTTCGTGCGATATAATTCATCGTCCTTGTTCTCCTTTACGTCCCCTGTCCGGGTTCCTATATCTATATTGTAAAGAGAAAAGTCTTCTTTTTTATTAATCAAATCTTACAAAAACCTTAAGTCTGACCGGACACGCCAACGCAGGGTCTACCAAGCCTTTAAGGTAACCGAGAATACAGTCCGTTGATGTGGCACACTATGCAAGTGAATACTTCCACCCATCCGCTCAACTAGCCGTTTCGTAATGGTCAGACCCAGGCCACTGCCTTGATAGAGTCGATTGCGGGAATCCTCCAGTGTATACATGCGTTCAAACACACGGCTATGCTCGCTCTCAGGAATCCCTTTTCCCTGATCCCAGATCTGTAACGTCACAGGTGCACCTATTGAATGATCAAGTGAAAGTCCCAGTACCTTACCCTCTGCTCCATATTTCATTCCATTGGTAATGAGATTATCCAGCACACGGTCCAAGGCTTCTTCATTCGCTTGCACGAAGATATCACCATCAGGTATCTCCAGCTCCACGTGCAACCCCAGATTCGTCAACATTTCATAAAAGGAAAGCATCTTCAACCGGCATAATTCACTTAAATTCACCCGACTAAGTACCAGTTCCGTATCTCCGGATTCCAGCTTCGCCAGATCAAAAAAGGAATGGATCAAACGCAGCACTTCCTGCGCCTTATCTTGTATTTTCTCCGTCATCATCTTCCGTTCCTGATCGGTCAGTGATGGGCTGTGCAGTAAGGTCTCACTATAACCCAGCACAACGGTGAGTGGCGTTTTCAGATCATGCGAAATGTTGGAGAGCATATTACGCATCTCCTTCTCCTGGTTCGCATAACCGGCCTTAGCACGGTGCGCATGATCCAGCAGCTGGTTCATGTCTTTCAAAAGCTGACTGACTTGGTCATCACTATTGAATACAAGTAAACGCTCAAAGGTTCCTTGATCCAGAATAGCGGATATTTTCTGATGAATATAAGACAGGTGTTGGGTGCGTTTCCGCAAGCTCATCCACAACCCAATGACTACAATGGCCAGAATAGCTGTTGTACTGGCAAAAATCAGTGTCATCCCTGCTCCGCCTCCAGCTTATACCCGATGCCCCAGAGTGTCTTGATATACTGGGGAGTCGAAGGGTCTGCCTCCAGTTTCTCACGCAGACGACGCATATGTACGTTAATGATATTTTCGTCTCCATAATAATGATCGTTCCAGACAGAAGCGTAAATCTGAGCCTTGGTGAACACTTTGCCAGGATGGGTAACCAACAGCTTCAGAATTCCAAATTCCTTGGATGTCAGCTTGACGGGTGTACCTTCACGCTCCACCTCGTACGTCTCCATGTTAACTATGAGTCCTCCGATATGAATACGCTGATCTGTAGCCACTTCAGCCACAGGCGGAGTCGTATAATTGGCGCGGCGAATCGCAGCTTTGATGCGGGCAGTCAGTTCGATTAACGAGAAAGGTTTGCTCAAGTAATCATCTGCACCGAACCCCAGACCTAGTGCTTTGTCCACCTCCCCATCCTTCGCAGACAGAATGAGCACAGGGACCAGACTGACTGCCCGAATGGTTTGCAGCACATCCATCCCACTTTTGCGGGGCAGCATCAGATCCAGAATAACCAGATCATACCCGGGTTGTGACTGGCTGAACTGACGTTCTGCCTCTAAGCCGTCATATGCATAAGTGACGTCGTAGCCCTCTTTTTCCAAGTACGGCCCGACCATCTCACTAATTGAACGATCATCTTCAACAAGCAACAAGCGGTGACTTAACACATGTTTCCCTCCAACATGAACAGTTTTCTTTATTACCTCACAGTTTGTTTGAATTGGCAATGACATACGAAAAAACCTGACAGGAGCACCACTTTGGTATAAGTGTGTTTCCTGCCAGGTCTATGAGTGTCTGTAGATCAATGCTGGTGCTTCTAGTCTCTATATCCGTTCTCGCTGTGTATCCAGCACAGTCCAATGGTTCCTGCACCTGCATGGATACTTACCACAGGAATAAACGGCATGATTTCGGTCTTTAATTTAGGGAGCAGATTGGCAATCTGCTTCTTGATTGTAACAGCTTCTTCCTGATTGTTGGCATGCATAATGCACACATGCTTTACTTTCTCCATATCGAGCTTGAGCATATCGAGCATGCGCTCTTTTGTCCGCTTGAACGTGCGAATTTTCTCATTCACAACCACTTTGCCCTCTTCAAATCGAAGCAGCAGATGGATCTTGAGCAGTTGACTGATGATCAGCTGTGTGCCCGACACCCGGCCACTGCGGTGAAGATGCTGAAGACTGGCCGGTATGAGGTAAAAGGACATGTTATCAATCATCTGTTCAATGTTTACTTTGATCTCGGCAGCTGAACATCCCTGCTTCTGCCATTCCAGTCCTTGCATAATCATCTCACGGTGAGGATAGGCACCTGCCTTCGAATCAATTGCGGTCACCGTCACTCCTGCAATCTCTGCAGCCTGCATGGACGTATGCAGCGTTCCGCTAAGCTCTGTAGAGCAATGAATCGTAATAATCTCATCGTACTTGTCTTTGAGCGACTCATACAGTTCAATGAATTCGCCAATGGGTGGCTGCGAACTGCTCGCACGTGAAGCCTCCGCAAGTTTCTCATAGAACATTTCAGATGTAATGTCATCGGTTTCCCGGTAACATTCCTCTCCAAATACGATGCGCAGCGGTACGATGTAGATATGATTTTGCTCCGCAAAAACGGGATCCAGTGTACTGGTACTATCGGTGACCCATGCAATTTTCTTCATGACATCCTTCTCTCTTGCCGGATTGTTCGTTCTGTATCTTCAATCGTCAAGCACAAGCCCGGCGGTTTATTTAAAATTTGAATATTTCACATTGTAAACGTTTGCGATACTACCTCTCAATTATAAATGAACGGACAGACTGTTGTCTTGTGGCGCAATCATGAACACCCCTGTTAATACCATTATTAGCTAAAAAAATGTCTTGCCTGTGAAGGAATAAATTGGTATGCTGTTGTCCTTCTCTCTTTTTCGCCTTGACTGAAGTGAACGGAAACGCCGTTCAATCCACTTATCGGAGGTGTCACATGCTTTATTTCACTCTGGCTTCCAAAGCCTACTCCCGGAATCTGCAATACCGCGGGGCACACATGGTACATAACTTGGCAAGCGCCATGTTTGGTTACATGTATGCCTGCCTCTGGATCGGCATCGGGGCTGACCATACTCTCGGAGAATATGGGACACAGGGGATGATCAGTTACATTGCGTTCACGCAATCCTCTCTATGGATCTCGGGTTTTCTCACGAACGGATTGGGTATTCCCTTATCCGTCAGGACAGGGCAGATCGCACTGGATCTGATGAGGCCTGTTCATCTGTTCACCCACCTGATGGCACGCGAATGGGGGCAGATTGCCTACCAGTTTGTGTACAAAAGCATCCCGATCTACCTGCTCTTCTCCATTGTCTTTTCCCTGCATTGGCCCTCAGACGTTTCAACACTATTCTATGCCGCACTTGGTCTTGCCGGCGCCGCATACTTATCCATCTGTATGAACTACATCATTGGTGCCACGTCGATGTGGACCACGGAGTCCTCTTGGCTTCACTGGGGCAATCACGCGATGATGAATCTGCTGGCTGGTTTTTCCATTCCGCTGGAGTGGCTACCGAACTGGCTTGAACAACTTGCCTGGATATCACCCTACCCTTTCCTGCTCTATGTACCTACCCGAATCTATCTTGGTTTCGAAGATGGCTCCTTGTTATGGGGAACCTTGCTTTGGTGTGTCTTCATGACGTTGATCTGTCTTGCAATCACTCAAGTGTTACGTCGTAAAGTGGAGGTGCAGGGCGGATGAAGCGAACTTCCTGGTTCAATTTATATAAAATGCTCATACGAACAAGCATCCGCAGCCGGATGCAATACAAGTTCAATTTCATCATGGCGTCCGTACTGGCCGCTTTAATTCAGATCTCCGAGTTTCTGATGGTTGCTCTGGTGCTGCACAAATTCGGAGCAATTAAAGGCTGGTCCCTCCATGAGATCGGTTATCTCTTTGCCATCATGACGTTATCCAAAACACTGTATCGGACATTCGGAAACGAAGTTCATCATCTAGAAAAATATCTGGTTAATGGTGAGCTTGATCAACTGTTAACACGTCCCATGCCCGTATTGCTGGCACTGCTGCCGCAAAACTTCCGCATCATGGCTGGGGAAGTCCTGCAAGGCGGGTTCATTCTCTGCTGGTCAGTGGCAGGCATGATGCATAGCGGACAGATTGGCTGGATCGCCATTCCCTTCTCCCTGCTCATTATCCTGACGGGCGCAGTCATTCTCTTTTCCATCGGACTTGCTACCGCCACACTCGGATTCTGGACCACACGTATCGAGGAATTACAGACGATCACTGAGGATGCAGCACGAACGGCTGCCCAATATCCGTTAACGTTATATCCCAAATGGATGTCTGGCATTCTGTTAACGGTGATTCCGGTGGGATTCGTCAACTACATTCCGTCACTTTACCTGTTACGGGGTGAAGGAGGAGCGTGGATTCTTGTTGCTGTTGCAGCGGTTGCCGTACTGAGTTTGGCTGCAAGTCTGCGTTTCTGGCAATTCGGCATGACCAAATATCAAAGTACAGGTAGCTAAGGAGGCGTAACGAATCATGAACATGATCACAGCACGGCATCTGCAAAAGGAATTCAAAACTCCTGTTATTCGCGAAGGACGTTTCTCAGGTCTACGTACGTTATTTTCACGTGAGTATGTGTCCAAGGAAGCGGTACGCGATATCAGTTTTGATATCGGCCCAGGGGAGTTTGTGGGTTACATCGGTCCGAACGGGGCTGGCAAGTCTACCACGATCAAAATGCTGACAGGTATCCTTCACCCAACCTCGGGTGAGGTAAGACTTGACGGTATGAACCCGCATCAGGACAGGCGCAGGACCGTTGGTCGACTGGGCGTTGTGTTTGGACAGCGCAGCCAGCTCTGGTGGGATCTGCCCGTGAAAGATTCATATGATATTCTGGCCGAGATGTACGGCGTCCGTGCCGAGGACAAAAAGAGACGGCTGTCCCAGTTCGCCGAGCTACTGGACCTTGAATCGTTCTGGGCCACGCCTGTCCGCAAGCTCTCGCTTGGACAGCGCATGCGTGCGGATCTCGCAGCTTCCATGCTGCATGATCCCGAACTGCTTTTTCTCGATGAACCAACGATTGGACTGGATGTGAACGCAAAGCGGAACATTCGTCAATTTCTACGTACATTAAATGAATCGTTTGGCAAAACGATTTTGCTGACCACTCATGATATGGACGACATTGAGCAGTTATGCAGCCGGGTCATGGTGATTAACCATGGTCAATTGACATATGACGGCACGATTTCGTCACTTCGCGAAACCATCGGACTACCTACGCTGATTCGGGTAACGTTCCGAGGAGCGTTCCACATCCCGGATGTTTTGTCGTCCGCGATACATATTACTGGAATGGAAGGACAGATTGTCACCGTCGAAGTGAACCGGAAGGAATGGAGCACAATGGACATTCTGAAACAGTTGGAGCACTGGGGTGAGATTGAAGATGTAGAGATGAAAGAACCCGATTTTGAAGATATCATTCATCGGGTGTATTAGTCGGCCCATCTTGTGAGGAAATAGGATGAAGACCTGTTCTTACGCCGTTACATGAAAGAGGGACATGGCGTACTGTAATAACGGAGGTGAAGCGTCATGCTTGTGACCAAACATGTCCTTCTAGCATCCACCGTACACGCTACTCCCTACTTCATTGTACGTGGCATGATGCCGGGACCCGTGATGTTCATTACATCCGGGGTTCACGGGAATGAAACGGCGAGTATGGCCGCTGCGCAAAAACTCGCAGATGATATTGCGACAGGTCGTCACGCCATTCAGCGAGGGCTGTTAATTATCGTGCCACGCGTGAACCAGCAAGCCTACGCTAAGAAAATCAGAGGCAAGCCAGATCTGAATCGTACGTTTCCACGTCGTATGTCAGGCAAGGCCAAGCATCCGCTCGCTGCGGCAGTTTTTCAGCTGGCGCGTGAACATCGGGCCGACTGGTGGCTTGATCTGCATGAAGCTAACGGCCTGTCACAGCTTAGTTCACGGGTGCTTGGACAGACGTTGATCACTAATCCCGGCAGTGGGACGATTCCAGCTTGCAGAAGAGTTATCGAACGGATGAATCGGTCGATTGCCATTCATGATCGTCATTTTAACCTCAAGCAGCATGAATTGCCGGGATCTGCCCGTACAGCGGCTTCAAGACTATTACAAGCCCGTTCCGTCACAGTGGAGACCTGTTGGAGTCTGAAACGCTCGACCCGTATCAAGTATCAGACGAAGATTGTGCACCATTTTCTGCGTGAAGCGGGTATGTCATGATCAAGACTATTAAGATAGAACGAAAAAAAACCTCCAACAGAGAGCGCCGAAGCACATCCTCAGGTGCTCTCTGTTCGTGGTGTTTTTTTATCTCTGCATCATGGCTTCCAGTATTTTATTACCCACAGGGTCCAGCGGCATAAGTGGATAAAGGTCTTTTTTAGTTATAAACTTGAATATCGCATCCAGATATTCATCCACAATAGAGGCTGACCCAAAACAATAATTGGACAATAATACGACGCCTATACTCTGTTCCTTATTTATAGCCAAATAACTGGAGAAACCAAATGTGCCACCGTTATTCCAGAGTATATTCTGATCTGAGATGTTATCACTGAACCAAGCGTAATGATGGGTTGAATCTCCAATCATCACAGACATATGACTTTGTTGTATTGCAGAGGCTGGCGGATGATCTTCATTCAGGTTGGCCTGTACAAATAAACACATATCGTGAAGAGATGACTTGATCGCCCCTGCGCCTTCATGTACACCCGTATCCCAGTGAGGCATCTTTTTCCCCGTTGACGTATGTCCGTCCACAAATCTGCCATTCTGTTCTGCATTCAGCATAGCTGCTGTCTCCGTCATGTTTAATGGACCTGTGATATATTTTTTCAGCAGATCGTCATATGTACTTCCTGATACTTTACATAGGATATAACCAAGTAAGCCCACGCCAGTATTGGAATACTCAAATGAACCCATCTGATCCGTAAAGTCAGCATCCGATAAAAAATCAAGTAAATCATCCTCCGTATAATTTGAATACGGATTGTATCGATTTTTCTTCGAGGACAGGTTTGTGGCAACTCCGGGTAATCCAGAGGTATGTGTCGCAAGACTTTTTA
The DNA here is from genome assembly GCF_038003195.1 of Paenibacillus sp. FSL M7-1414. Taxonomy (NCBI): domain Bacteria; kingdom Bacillati; phylum Bacillota; class Bacilli; order Caryophanales; family Paenibacillaceae; genus Paenibacillus; species Paenibacillus sp. FSL M7-1414. The sequence goes on from NZ_JBBOOS010000001.1 coordinate 5,955,707, forward strand.
AGGTAACCTTATTCAAATAATCGTTTTTGCCATTGTGTATGTACTTGCCAACCGTGTCATCCGTGGAAAGCAACTGTTGAAGTTCCAATTCTAATAGAAGGATAGATGTAAAAAGTTTGGTTACAGAGCCGATTTCGAACAACCTATGTTCAGGAGCAGCCACGCTCTTCTTTTTGGGATTGCCCAATGAATGATATTCGATATTTCCCTTTGTAATAACGCCAATCTCAAGATGCAGATGTTTCTTTCCTTTGATGTAATCGGATACAAAGCCTTGTAAATCCCTCATAGAAAATGTTACTCCTTTTGTTGGTGTGAGTTTCATTATTGAAATCACGTTAAACACCATTATGTATTGGCAAACTACACTATGTATTCTTTCTAAATCCCCGATTCCCTGCTCAATAGTCCACGCCTGTTTTCTCCTAAACAGGAAAAGAGCCGCGATTACGGCTCTTTCTTCTGCACCCTGAACGATTGAATATAATTGTCGATATCGTCCTCCGGTGTATGCAACAGTCGTGCCAGATTAATCTGCAGCTGTTCCAGATGGTCAATATGCTTCTGAATGTCAGTGATGCGTTCGCGTACAAGGGTTTTTAACGTTTCCTTCTCCATGTCTTCCTGACTGAGTAACTGTAACGTATCCTGTATTTCCTTTAGAGAGTAACCCAGCGACTGGGCATCCTTAATAAATTTAATCTTCACCAAATAATCCTCAGTATACACCCGGTATCCGTTGGAGGAACGACCGGGAGCGGGCAGAATCCCGCTGTCCTCATAATAACGGAGGGTTGCCATACTTACACCGGTACGCTTAGCCAGCTCTCCTCTTGTCATGGTTTCCATAGATACCCTCCATCCTTCTGCTGGGTTATTCCGCTTTTTGGTGACGTAGCTTGGTATACTTGGTATCATAAGTGGCCTCAGGGAATTTAGATGAAGGGCCTTGCAACAACGGCTGCTCCTCCCCCTTCAAATAACGATCAAAGAAGGCCAGCGTATAGGATCTGGTAATATCCACATTATGTTCTGGCGTCATACCTCTGGCAAACATTTTTGGTGAAATTAACGAAATATCCGTAAAGCTTTGATGAAATAAATTCTCCACTGTCAGATAATAGGTATCATTAAGACTGTTTGACATCACCCGATCAAAATCAGGCTCAAACTCGGGATAAAATACTTTATCCTTGGCAGTGGCGTCCGGGTCCAGACTTTTGGCTGTCCCACCCGACATGATATACATAAACGGCTGTTTCAAGTCTGTTGTGGATACTTTACCCCAGAAACCGCCTTCCAAACTAAGTCCTGCTTTGAAACGGTCATCCTGAGCCAGCGCTTCCGCCGTGGTTGCACCGCCGTAAGAGTGACCCAAGATACCGACAGAATCCAGATTAAGCTTGCCTTCGAGCAATTGATTCGGATCATGTGAATTCCACTGTGTGAGAGTGTCCAGTACAAAGCTTGCATCCTCTGCACGAATACCTATACCTTTTATATTATATTGATATAGTTCTCCTGACGTTGCAAATTCAGGGTCAGCCTGATAGGAAACTGCACGTCCATCAGGGAATGTCACTTGTGCTGACGTATAAGGGTGATCTATCCCCACCACAATGTAACCATGGCTAACCAGCTCCTCAATCATCGTCATGCTCTGAAAACGGGCTGAGCGGATACCCGGCGAGAATAGCAAAACCGGATACTTGCTTTGGACGGCGGACATCTCAGTTCCTTGCACCACATGTGTTGGAATGGTATCCAGATAACTGAACACCTGAGACGGAATGCCAAACACCAGACTGATCGCTTCTCCCAGTTCACTAGGGTAATGCTCCAGCGGCAGCCCTTGGGCGGACTTCCGATCCACCGGATACCATACATTAATCATAAGTTCACGTTTGTCTCCAGCCTCGGGTGTTTTGGTCTCTTCGCGAGATTCATCCACCAGGTGTTGAGAGAATGTGCCAATAGCATATGTGCCGGTTGGTTCAGGCATCGTAAAAGCAGGTAAGAGCCAGGTCAGTATGATTGAACCTGCACTGAAGGCCAGAACCAGGATCGATACCAGCGTCATCTTTATTCTTGAAAGACGGTCGGGTCTCCGCACGCTCTGAACATAACGATCACCGCAGTATGATTTCATGACTTGAATGATTAATGTAATGAATAATACAAGTGTGACGATATAGGTTGGTATCATCTGCACGCGAAATGAATTAATCAAGCCATGCAGAAGCACTGCCAGAACCAGAGCTGTGAGTATGCCCACTGTTATTGCCCGGCGCTTCGGAAACACTAGCATGAGTACCGTAGCAGCTACGGTTACCAATACCAAAATCCATTCTAAAATTCTCATTATTCAGCCTCCAATATTTCTTGATAAAAAAAGAATAAACCTTGAAGTATACTTCAAGGTCAAGGCTGAATTATAGATAGAATTTTATCGTGGAATTCGTAAATCCCATTTGCGAAGTTCGGTCAACGTACACGTTCCGGATGAGAAAGCCTTAATACCTGTTGAGCTCGGCCCAGGATAGATCCGCCCTGTCATTACCTGCTCTCCCTGCTGAATGAACACCTCAACGGAGCTGACATCCATAAAAATATGAAGTTCCAGTTTCCCGTCAAGCAGTTCCACTGTCGCAGCTCGTTCTCCGCCCGGCCCTTGTCCGGCCTGCTCGCGATTCAAGCATAAACGACGCTGCTCTACATCATAGGAAATCACGGTTTCTTCATCCTCACCCGTGCGCAGCTTCAGCCCGAAGTGTTGTGCCTGTTCCGCTTCGAATACAGCATACAGTTCGTAACAGTATCCACTGATTCCAAGATCAAGATCATGTCCGTCACCACTTAAATGTATACCATACTGCTCGTTGCCTTCCGACCTGTACTGTATAAGTTCGGGAAGTGGCTGGAATATCAAGCGTTCTCCCCTACGAATTAGTTGTCTCGGCAAAGTCATTGCTCCAGCCCACGCATGGGACTGTTGTGTCGGGATTTCCGTTTCCCACGTATCCATCCAGGCCACCATGATTCGTCGTCCCTGTGCATCAACCATCGTCTGAGGTGCGTAAAAGTCGAAGCCACAGTCCAGCGGAACGTACTGCTCGTACTTCAACACACCCCGGTCTTCATCCAGCGATCCCATCATATAAACGGTCGAATGCAAGTTGCGATAGTTGTCTCCCTGTGCAGGCATGCGCTGCGGAGACATGATCAGCACATCTCGGCCATCCAGTATGAATAGATCTGGACATTCCCAATTGTCACCAAGCGTCCCGTCACTCTGGGCCATAATGTTGACATAACTCCAATCCAGCAAGTCCGTTGAACGATATAACAGAATGACACCTTTGCCAGCAGCATCATTTGATCCAAGGACACAATAGTACACACCGTTTCGTTCAATCACTTTCGGATCACGGAAGTCCTTCGGACTGGTATGCTCTGGGATTTGATCCAGCCGAATGACCGGATTCATCGCGCTTTTGACAAAATCAATCCCATTGTCCGAGACAGCGATATTCTGTGTCTGTAAGTAATCGTTATCCTTGTCGGGTCCAGTCACGACATGTCCCGTGTACATCAGCACCAACTTGCCATCCTGCACGATTGCACTGCCGGAGAAACAGCCTCCACTGTCGTAGCTCTGATCAGGTGCCAGTGCAACAGGCAGATAAGACCATGTAACCAAATCACGGCTCACCGCATGGCCCCAGTGCATCGGCCCCCATACCGGTTCGTAGGGATAATGCTGATAGAACATATGATACATCCCACCGAAGTATATGAAACCGTTGGGATCATTCATCCAGCCCACCTCTGGCATCAAATGATAGACCATTCGATAGGTTGGATCAAGCTGATGTCGATGCTCCTTGATATATGCGTTGGCCCGGGCGAGTGTATAACTCTCCTTCGTTTGAGCCGAAGAACTCATCAGTCCAAGGTCTGTCTCTTGCCTTGTGTCTATGTCCTGCTTCTCGTATCGTTCCTGGTTCATATGTCCTTCACTCCTGTCTCTCTATATATCACCCGACTGAACTTATTTGATTGCCCCTTGCATGACCCCCTGAATAATGTACTTCTGCGCAAACAGATAAACGATGAGGACAGGCAGCAGGGTCAACACCAGACCAGCCATCAATGGACCGTAATCCACTGTGTATGTCCCATAAAAATAAAACGTGGACAGTGGCAGCGTTCGCTGCTCGGATGAAGTCAGCACCAGGGAAGGCAGCAAAAAATCATTCCATATCCACAATACATTCAGTACACTAATCGTTACGGTTGTTGGCAGTAACACCGGGAGTACGATGCGGAAAAAGGTCTGCACTCTGCCGCAGCCATCCATGAGAGCCGCTTCTTCAAGCTCCAGGGGAATACTTTTGATAAAGCCATGGTAGATAAATACGGCGAGCGGACTGCCAAAGCCAATATACATGTAGATCAGCGACCACTTGTTATCCAGCAGGCTGAGCGAGCCGTATATTTTAACCAATGGAATCATAATGGCCTGGAACGGAATAATCATCGCAGCTACCATCAGGAAAAAGAGATACTGATTCACCTTGCTTTTGTGACGAACAAAGTAATGGGCTGTCATCGCCGCAAAAAGAGCAATCAGTAATACACCTGCAATGGTAATAAGCAACGAATTGCTGAATGCGGATACATATCCCATTTTGTCAAACGCATTGACGTAATTATCGAATTGAAAGGAGCTTGGCAAGCCCAGCGGATCGGAGGTAATTGCCTGGTTAGCCTTGAACGAATTGACGATTAGAAGCACAAACGGAAATACAAACAAAATCATCACAATGATTAATGCAATAAACTTCATCCAGTTGAGAATGCGCGATTGTCCAGCCATCATGCCTCGACCTCCAGTTTTTTGCTGAAATAGACCTGGAGCAATGTAATGGCGGCTACAAGGATAAACAGAACAAAGGCTTCTGCCTGACCCAATCCGTAGTCACGAGCAAGAAAGGCCTGCTCATAAACATGCATGGATACCATCTCTGTGCTCTTGAAGGGCCCGCCACTGGTCAAAGAGACGTTCAGATCATACACCATGAATCCCCGTTGCAGTGACAAAAAGATGCATACAATAAACGAAGGAACCATCAGTGGCAATACAATGCGCGCCAGCATTTTGCGATTACTTGCCCCATCAATACTGGCTGCCTCCATAACATCCTTCGGCACATTCATCAGTCCTGCAATGTAGATAACCATCATATAACCGGCATACTGCCAAACGGTCACCACAACGAGAGCCCAGAACGCTTTATCCGGATCAGCTAACCAAGAGGTGGAGAACAGCGTGAGATTCATTTTTTGTCCTGCAAAGACGAGTACCTGATTAAAAATAAACTGCCAGATGAAACCAAGCACGATTCCGCCGACCAGATTTGGCAGGAAAAATCCAGCCCGAAACCAGCCCTGTGCCTTCATTCCCCGAGTTACAACGTAAGCGAGCAGGAAGGCAACCGCATTGGTCAGCACAACGGTAATAAATACGTACTCCAGCGTCATCCCAAATGATTTCCAGAACACGGTGTCCTTGAACACACCGATGTAATTATCCCAGCCAACAAAGTTTTGATCGATGGCAATGCCATCCCAGTTCGTAAACGTCAAATAAATACCATACAAAAATGGAATAATCATCACCGTAGCAAACGCAAATAATGTCGGGCCAGTAAAGATCAGGCGGGTGCGCAGACGTGTCCATAATCCTTTTTCGGTCAGCATTGTCAACCTCCACTCTATCCAAATGATTAGCCTGGCGGTTATACCGGAAACAAGTCGAACAGACCTCGTGTGGAAGCTGTATGTTCACCATCTCCGGCGTACCGCAAGTCTCTCTCTATGTGCTGCACAGGGCTATGATTAATTCCTTTATTTCACGTTGCTCCAGTATGCCTGAATTTCGCTGGCAAGCCCGGCACGGTCAATGACATCAGCCAAGTATTTCTGCATGGATGCACCCAGTTTGGACCAGTGATCCGCAGGAAGTGTACTCATTGATTCCTCGATTTTGCCTGCCTTGATGTATTCACTAATGGATTTGCCAAGCGGATCGGTTGGCTCCAGTGTAATGTTGCTGAATGCCGGAATAATACTGGCTTGATTCACCAGGAAATCCTGACCTTTTTCGTTATAAACAATCCAATCCAAAAATTTCTTCGCTGCTTCCTGCTGCGCTGGTGTGCTCTTTTCCTTATCCAGCAATATTCGTTTGGATACAGCAGCAGAGATTTGCGTATTACCGAAATCATCCGGATTATTGCTCACAGGTACTGGGAGGAAGCCATAATTTCCATCTGCTGTATCAAAGCTTGAAATTTGTGGCCATGCCCAGTTGCCCTGGAACCAGATGCCAACCTCACCCTTGCCAAGCACCTCAGGTCCACGCTCATAAGTTCCGGACAATGGAGAAGCCTTGTCAATATTGTAGGTTTTCATCAGATCAAATGTATCTAACAAGCCATTAAACACGGCGTTGGAAGCAAGGTCCACTTGACCAGCCTTCAGATCAGTAATGAATTGATCCACCTTCGCACGGTCCGCCGACTGCCCACCATATGCAAGCCCCAGATAATGCGCACCAAGCGACCAATCCATCGGAGATACAATCAAAGGTGATTTTCCAGTAGCAGCAATCTTTTGGAACAGCTCCTCAAGCTGTGCAGTGGTCTGTACAGACTTGGGATCGAATGTCCCACCTACTGCCTGATCCAATACATTCTGGTTATAGATGAATCCATATCCTTCAATAGAGAACGGGAAGGCATAATTTTTTCCATCAAACGTTGTAGCCGCTGTGCTGTTCTCCACAGCATCCTTCATCCAAGACTCGGATGTGAGATCCAGAACACGATCCTTGAATTTCTCGACATCCCCTGTGTCCAGCATCATCATCGTTGTAGGGCTGCCGGAGGCATACAAGGCAGACGCTTTTTCAAACGGAGACTGTCCACTGCCTACAGGTACAATTTCAAGTGTGATATTTGGATTTTCGGCATGGAAGTCTTTAGCTGCTTGTTCCAACTGACTGTTAATTTCCGATTTGGAATTGAGCATGGTAATTTTGACACTCTCACTGCTGCTACCCTCTGAAGAGGAGTTGGACTCCGTTGCTGCTTTACTTCCACATGCCGACAATACAAGCATCATAATCAATGACAATACCGATAATTTTATCCATCTCTGTTGTCTTTTCATCTTGTTATGGCCCCCGATCAATAGTTTAAAAGAAAACGCTTACAAATCGAATTATAATGTCAAAGGTTTGACATACGATTTTAAAAAAAATATCGTGCCTTTATTTTTCCGTTGCAAAAGGACGAATATGAAAAAACGACCTGTATCAGGTCGTCTCTCTCTCCACGATGGTAACCGGCAAAATATGCTCCATTTCGATCTTCTCTTCCGCGAGTTGGCGCCGAATCAGATCAATCGCCAGCTTAGCCATGGCCTCCACCGGTTGCCTGATCGTTGTAATGCCAGGCACCGTATACGCTGCCGCACGACTGTCATCATAACCTATAATAGCAATATCGTCGGGTACCTTGCGCCCACCTAACACGATCTGCTTCAGCGCATGCACCGCCATCAGATCACTCGTAACAAAGAGCCCGTCCACCTCGGGGTGTTGTGCAAGCAGCTTATCCACCAATTCTGTATACTGATGCTGATCAAACACATTCAGATCGGTTTCATGAATCATGACCGGTTTGACTCCATGAGCCTGCAAGGTATCAACGAAACCTGTCGTCCGGCGATTGGACAGCATTTGCAATTCCAAATTACCGCAGATATGTGCCAAATGCCGTCTGTTCTTTGCGAGCAGCAATTCAGCAGCCATAACCCCTCCCTGATAGTTATCAGATGAGATAAACGGGATGTCTTCACCGATCTTACGATCAAAGGTCACGATTGGGGAATGCAGATTCATGTACTCATCAACTTCCAGTGTGTGGCTTCCCATAATAATGCCATCCACGCGATTACCCTTGAGCATTTCCACATATTCACGCTCTTTGGAAGGGTCCATGTGGGAATTGCATAACATAATTTTAAATCCATTCTGGTAAGCATGATACTCAACATAGCTAGCCAGTTCTCCAAAAAACGGATGGGATACATCGGGAATAATCAAGCCTATCACATTGGATTGCTTACGCAGAAGAGAACGGGCAATTTCGTTGGGTCGATAGTTCAGTTCGTCCATGGTTTGATACACTTTGTCCCGAGTCTTCTGACTGATATATCCCCGGTTGTTTAATACACGCGAGACGGTAGTTACAGAAACTCCTGCCCTGAGTGCAACATCATGAATAGTTGCCATAACAGCCTCTTTTCCTACAACATTCTTCATACCTTTAACATTATAAACCTATTGTTAAACCTGAACCAAAGCCTTGGTACCCGCCTGCTGCTTCATTCCGCTACAATTCTCGCTCTCGGCATGCTATGCATAGCTCCGTGCGTAACATGGACCTGTACCACATACGTACCTGGTTCTTCAAAGGTATGCTGGATTTCATAATGCCCTTCCTCTGCCTCCTTGGCAGTTATAGCCCCCTGATTCTCCAGTTCGTCCGCTGTCATCATACCTTGTTCCGGAGATACAGAAGGCGGATCATCAAGCTCATTCCAGATCTGGAATTGCACATGGTCAGCATGACTTAACGGTGCATCTCCCTGTGTAAGCTTCACCTGCAACCGTGTTGGTTCATGAAGAGAAGCTTTCTCTGGAACGTCAAGTTTCACTTTGATCATCTCCGGCATCTCGCCCGATTGTGACTGTTCTTCATAAGAGCATCCCACCGTCAGGAGGAGCAGAATAACGAAGGGCATGAACCAACGAGCTTGTCCGCTCATCACCATCTATCCTTTCTTATTAAGAAGATTTTGGTGTTTTGCCGATACCCCACAACATCACGATGATGATAATAAAGGCGATCAGTGCCAGTAATGGAATCGTGATGAAACCAAACCAGTTCAAATAGTCGGTATAACATGGAACCTTACCGCACGCGACGGCATTACCTGTAGCCGAAAAAATACGCTGGATCGTTACATGATATAACGAAATGCCGCCACCGACGAAACTCAGTGGGAGTACGTATTTGGTGATGCCCACGTCATCCTTAAAGTAGGCAATGCCCAGCAAAATCGTTAGTGGATACATGAATATGCGCTGGTACCAGCATAGATCACATGGAAGAAAGCCCTTGATCTCACTGAAATAGAGACTCCCCCCTGTTGCGATAACGGAAACGGCCCAAGCGACAAATAACCGGGTATCCACATGTCTCGCTGGTCGCTCCGATTTTGATGATGTACTCATTCCTCTGTCCCCCTCTTCATTTTGCTTATACCAAATTATCATACATCATTCTAGACTCCATCGGCTATTCAAGCTGTTATGTAGGTCATTACTCGATGATTATACCAAATATTTGAACTTTTGGGTGAATACAAAAAAGCTGCCGTATGGGGCAGCTCTTTTGTTTGATTCATATGAAAACTTTATATTACATCGATTTAGTCAGCGTAATGGAACCATCTTTTTGTGCCCATTTCACGTCCCAGTTCAGAAGTTCAGCAATGAAGCGCAGAGGCACTTGCGTACGTCCATCTTTATTTACAAATACAGTTGCACCCACATTTTTCTTCACGCCGTTTACTTCCATAACGTTGTTGTTCACCCAGAATTCAAGGGTATCATCGCCAGCCATTACCGTTACTTGTTGTGCTTTTTTGTCCCATTTAACCGTTGCACCAATACCTTCACTCAGGAAACGCAATGGAATGTATGTTGTGTTTTTCCAAAGCACTGGTGTAGTATCCATGTTGGTTGTTTTGTCGTTAATTTTCAGCATTTTGCTGTTCAGTTGCATCCATACCGTTGTCATATCTGGCGCTGGTGCAGGTGTTGCTGGCTCTTGGAATTTGTCATTGAATTGAGTCACGATGGCGTTACCCAGAGCTTGACCTACACCAAACATCACTTTGAAGCCTTCACGATTCGTTGTGTACGAAGCATCATAGTTACCTGCTGCATATTGATTCAATACGTTTTGTACTTGATTTTCATGTGTTGTCAGTGCTTGTTGTCCTGCTGCTTTTGGCAGATTACCAGCTGTTGCAGAATCCAGGAATGTAGCGAACTCTGTTGTGAACCCAGCAATACGTTTCTCTACTGCTACACGAGCGGTAGCATCGTTGTTTTTAACAGCTTTTACATAGTCGCTTTGTGCGTTAACGTGGTTCGTTACCCAAATTTTCTCGAAAGCATTGGCACCATCATTACCGTAAACGGAAGCAATTGCTGCTTTGAAGTCAGCTGTGTTTCCAGCTTCAGTTGTAATCAGTGCGTTGGAAGCGGCTGTACGTCCATCAAATTGCTCTTGCATTTGCAGAGCCGAAAGCGCAAAGTGTTCGGAAGCCAAGTGGTTGAGTGCAGATCTCAGATCAGCTGCTTTTGTATCCGCTTTGGTATTTTCGAATTTCTCAGGCATTTGTGTCGTAATTGCTGTGGAGAGAGCCTTACTTACTTCGAACATTTCCTTGAAACCTTCACGGTAAGCCTTGTATGCATCAGCGTAATCTCCAGCTACATACTCATCAAATACTTTTTGCACGAGATCTTCATGTACTTTCAGCGCCTGTTTGGCTGCTGCTTTTGGCAACTTGCCTTCGGTAGCTGTGCTCAGGAATGTGGAGAACTCATCCACGAAACCGTTGATGTTTGCTTGTGCTTGTTTGATTCCAGCCTGGTTGCCCATTTTGGTTGCTTTCACCAGATCATCTGTGTATTTGTTATGAGCGCGGAAGATGCGTTCGAATTCTTTTGCACCTGCGTCACCGTATAGGGAAGCGATTGCTGGTTGCATATCCAGTGCATTCTGGTCGAGTGCTTTGTAGGCTGCATCTGCATCTTTTGCTCCGTCATAGGCTTTCGCCATTGCCGTTACGGCGAGTGCAAAGTGCTCGGACAACAGGTGGTCCAGGTTTGCTCTCAGGTCAGCCGCAGGTGTGTTCACGGATGCTTTCATCATGGTCATTGGTGTCTGTGGTGCGGCAGCTGCTCCAGCGATCCCCGGCATCAACAGTGTCAAGCTAAGTACAGGTGCGATAAACTTCTTCATTTTCATTTTCATTACGTGTTCACTCCTCGATAATGTTGTGTGTATAATTTCTTTCCTCGTCGTCGTCTTCATAGGGTGTAACGCAGGGTTCTCTATTCTGGATCACTCTGTGGGTAAAAAAAATTCGCAACCTTCAGTGAAGAAAGCTGCGAACGCCTGTTGTATCAAGGTTTTTTTGAATTAAAAAAATATAAAATTGTAGTGATCTTTCCGATCCAAGACCACATACATACTGTAATATAGATACTTCATTTTCCTTTATTTCTCAACTAAAGCTTACATCAAAGGTTATCCTGAAGTACAATAAGGACATATCATATTATTCGCGAAGGAGGTCCATTCATGACCTGGTTGCCTTATGTTTTAATTGTGGGTATCGCCTTGTTTGGAGGTATTGCTACCATGATCATCGGTAATTCCAGAGCCAATCAGACCAGCAACCCCGAATATGACCGCCGCACAAAGCAAAACCTAAGCAAACTTTCCTATGTATACGTTGGTGCGATTGTCCTTGGTTTTGGCGGACTAATCCTCTATCTTTTTAACTAAAATGTTTCGATTCGGCAAAGAATACGTTCAAACACGCCAAGCAGCTTCAGTTTTTGTTCTACATTCTCCTGTCTATATACACATGTTTACAAGTTGGAGATAATTCAGAATCATTCTGGATATGTTCGGGGTTTAATATAAAGCCATAAGGGACAGCGAGCCCATTAAACAAAACTAACCCCCAACTTGAAGGAGAGATATATGATGAAAAAAAACATGAAGAAATCCGTAGCAACGATGATGGTACTGGGCATGACATTAACAGGAGCAACGGGTGTATTTGCCGCAACGCAACTGGAGAAAATCTCTGCATACCTTAACCATGGAATCAGCTTTAATGTCGATGGCGCGGCTTACTCACCAACGGATGGCAATGGCAACAAACTTGCGCCAATTACTTATAACAACTCTACTTATCTGCCCGTACGAGCGCTTGCCGATGCACTGCATGTGCCTGTATCCTATGACGGCAAAAAAGGACAGGTCATTATCGGCCAAGCAACAAGCAATCCATCAGCCTTGACGAATGTAACGTATAGCGCAGCACAAAAAGAGGCGATTCAAAAAGCTTTTGCACAATTCGATGGGTTCGAGACAGCTTATGCACCTCAGCAGATGCTCGCAGGTGACACGTTCAAAAGTGTAGGTGCGGGTGGCGACGGCGTCAGTTTTGTTTTCAGCCATATGAAAGTGGATGTGTCTCCAAGAGATTATTCGGACGGTTATACGAGCAAAGACGTGAAACTGTCCAATGGCGTGATCGCCAAATGGTACACACCAGATCAAAAGGGCATGCTCACATTCCAACTGGATGATCGCTACGTTACGCTTAGCTCCCCGGATCATAAGCTGAGCCAAGCTCAGTTGCAACAAGTCGCTGTCTCTGTTCAGAAAGCCAACAGCAACAATGAAGGGATCACTGCATTTGCAGATGTGAACTATAGCAAACAACAATTGGATAACATTCGCAAAGCATTTGCGAAGTTTGACGGGTTCACCACAGCCTATGCCCCACAACATATGGTTGCTGGAGATACGTTCAAAAGCGTAGGTGCGGGTGGTGATGGTGTAAACTTTGTTTTCAATCGTATGAATGTAACGGTATCCCCTAAAGATTACTCGTTCAGCTATGATGGTAAAACGGTAAAACTGCCTAATGGCGTATCAGCCAAATGGTATACACCAGACCAAACGGATATGCTCACATTCAAGCTGGATGATCGTTATGTAACTATCAGCTCACCGAATAACCAATTGACTCACACTCAACTGGAGCAAATGGCAGTATCCGTACAAAAAGTGAAATAAACAAAAATAAACACACATCATTTCGGTCCCACTCTATGAGTTGGGGCTGATTTGATGTGTGTTTTGTATGCTCAAGCTCTGCTACAAAGACCTCTTCCTGTTCTTCTGTCCCTATCCTGCAATTAACTCTCTGCCTTGTTCATGACCTGGCGAAGCCAGTAATACCGATGCAAGTCCATGATAAAATGAAATACCACAAAAGCCAGCATAATGTATACACACATTAGCACAACAGCCACAGTCTGCTGTGTAACAAAGGCCAGTGAAATATTGGCCAGAAGATATGCTCCGCCCGTAATCATCGTAATTGTGGCAACAGGCACACCCGGGCTTTTATCCCCTTTTTTCCGCTGAGGGGGCTGCCGTAGCTTACGCAAATGAAACTTCACGTACTGGAACAAGGCAAAACCATATACGACAAATGATCCAATGACGTACCAAGGTGTCGACAGACCAAGTATCCCGTAGGCAAACTTCTGTATAATCGCCATAAATCCCACAGAACAAACAATGCCAAATACGCCTCGGAACAATACATAATTCAGTTGGAGTCTGCGTGGGGCAGCAATCAGGGCAATAGCCCATATATTCATAAAGGCTAGCGGTGGCAAGAGAATATACGCATACAGCGATTGGAACGGGACACTGAACACGGGAATAAGCAGAAATACGTTAAGAAAAAACAGGACAAGTATGCCTGCACTCAGCCGAATACCATCTACCGCATAGATAACATAAGGTGAATCATCATACGGTTTTGAACGTTTATTGTTCGCCATTATAGCTCTTCCTTGATAGATTCGTTTCGTCATGACTACAATGCCAGTTCAGCCAAACGAACAACCCTACGATACACCATCGCATCCATCAAATCCTCCCAGTCAAGTTCACTGGCATTAACGTCTCGATAATAGACCGCAGCAGCAGGCAAGAAACCAACCAGCGGCCCTGTACCACCACATATCAGGCTACCGCCGTCTCCGCCTTTGGGCATCACATCCCCAGCCGAATCCAGTGTAAGCTCATACTTGTAGGGATCACCCGCAAATTGCACTCCGAAGAAATTTGGCATTTCCAGATCATAAAGACGATCATCCTTTTCTTCTACCTGTGAAGAGGCCGGCTCTGCCGATCCATCCACAATCTCATTCGTGCCTTCCAGACTTCCAAAGTGCTTCAATCTCAACGTATAGTCGAAGCTGTCTCCCCAGGGAAATAACGTGCGACAACCGCCGCCATAGATATACTCCCATTCGTCTTCGGTCAGCAAACCAAAACCCGCCGCAGCTTCCTCCCTCACAACGTCTTCCAACTCTATTCCTTCGTTGAACCACAGGATTCGGACTTCATTCTCACTTTGGCGAATCAGACGAAATTGTTGATGCAATTCATATTCACGTATTTCCGATTGCTTAAACTGCTCCAGTGCTGCGGGAAAATCAGGATCTTCTTGCGCGTGTGCTTCCTCCTCAGATACTTCAATCCAGCCAAGTGAAATGAGTTCGCATTCCACAAGCATCGGCGCAATGTTGACCGTTCTTACAGGTGACATTTGACTCGCCAGAAACGAATCCACGTCCTCCACACCATACTCACTGACCGTTTCATGCAGGTCGGCTGAGGTCTCTTCGTTCATACCATGCTGCCAACGATCCCAGCCGAGCGTTACCCGATCCCCAGGCACAAACACAAATCTTAGCCCATCCTCCGTAAATACACCTGTCTCCATCCGCTGACCAAATCGTTCAAATGTCTCGAGACCCTCATATACCATACTGTCTGGTAATTGACGGACAAACTTACGCATCCATGCCTCTTTGTCCTGAGCATTCAACGCCTGCCACATGTCTCGTCTCAATGCCTCCACAACTTCCCCCACCTTTCCTTGTGCACTTTCACTTCTCTAAAATGTTTTACTGACTGGCACAGCACAATCTTACTTGTGTTGTTTCATTTTTATTTCCCTGCGGCCTGCAACAGTTCCAGCAATAATTCCTTCCGTCTTCCCTCCGCTTTGCGAGCGAGCGTTGAGAGCTTCTCCACCTTGCCAAAGATCGGATAGAGTACACGTTCCGCTTCATAATACTCAAGTTTTTGAATCTGTCTAACCAACAGTTCGAGTATTTCCTCATTCTCCAGCTCGGGCTGAATCTTCAGCTTCAGACTATCAGTCGAACGACGCAAACTGGCGACTAACGCAGGTATGGCTTTAGCTGTTACACCCTGTTTTTCCACAAATGCCGCAATGAACTTATCCTGAATCAACTGATGCTCATCATCCACTTCGCCCATGTAATATTCAACCAGCGGGAAATACCGCTCATCCACGAGCCCCAGCCCAAAGGTTGCATAACTGCCTGGCATACAGCTTTTCTCTCCCTCGGCATCCTCGTAGAACTCAAACTCCTGGATAGCCTCATGCGCATACTCTTCCAGGAGTGGATGCAGCTCCGGGTACTCCAGTGTATTGGCAAAGAATCGGTGGGTATCCGACTTCGCGAGTCCCTTGATCGGCAAATACTGCTTTACGCTGGACTTGAGCTTGATCTTATAACCTTTCGGAAAGCCCTGTTTCAATAAATGAATGATAAAGGTAAGTGCCTGCTGATAGGCACCCGACTCTTCCTTACGAATGTGAATGGTCATCAGGGCAAATACATCATTTGCTTTGCATTCTACTTCTTCCGTTTTCACATGAATATCGTCCTTCGCATACGTCCCGCTACCTTCTGTCATCATACGTGCCGCACGTTTGCTACCGAGTTGCTTCGCGAGTTCCAGAAAAGTCACACCTTTGGGTTTGCTATAACTCGGCTCAAAACGTAGAATCATGACCGCTGCGTATAACAGCAGATCGATTGGTTGAGTCCCGGATGTTTGCTGCTTCCCGTGCTCGTCCGAATGTTGGCCTGTTTGTGTTTCAACGTTCGATTGAAGCGTTGCTCCTGGTTTTAGTGAATATTCATTGGTACGATAAGGCGAAGACTGTACATCATAATACTGTGGCAAAAACTGATTCTCCACCCATGCCGTCACTGCACGAGTAATCTCACCACGATGTTCCGCAAGTGCATCCGGACGCCCCTGATTCAACTCTTGAATCCGGTCATACAGCCTGATGGTCCATGCTACATCCAACTCCGGGAACAGCTTTGGATCGAGTAGATGACTCGTCAAAAAGAAGGATTCCAATGGCTTCGTTGGATATGTACTGTTCTCCAGCTTCTTGTCTACATAGGTGTGAATACGCTCAAGGAGAAGCTGTCTTTTCTCTTCGTTTATCCATTCCAATAAAGTCAGTTGCAGCTTACCTTCGATTGTTGGGAATTTCCCTCGCAAGGTGAAGCGGTAGTCAATCAACGGAGTATCTGCCAGCTTGTCCAATCTTTCCTGAACAACCTCAACAAGCTTAGGCCCGATCTCGTTCCGTACCTGTTCCTCGGTAAAGGATCCTGCCTGCTTTGATTTCACATCATCATCATCATCCAAACCCAGATCCAGGCTGTCTACCGTGGTCCGTCCAGGTCTGTAATCCAGCACAATATCATTAAAAATACCCATTTGCAGCGTGGTTCGCTTCACAACACTTTCCAAGTCATCCCGCTTTTCCTGTTCATCAAACCATTCATGGATCGTCGTCATCATCTCTTCCATCGCCTGATCATAAAGTGTACTCATCTAATCTCCTGCCTTCCCATGCATCTAAAGTTCACCAACTACACTTGAACCTCTATTCATCCCGGATTAGTCCGAGGTATCTATGTTATAAATACGTATTGATGTTCGTATATTACCTATTATTTTACTCTCTCAAGTACAATCGGAACAATAAGGCTTACGCACGGTTGTTCGCTAGTCAAAGAGATCTACGGATTCCTTTTTTTTCATAACTATGTACGCTCTCGGTATGCCCTCGCTATCGTCATCCCCACGTTGTATAATCATTGTATTCCTTTTCAGGAGGTCTGACTAAATGAGCTACAGCAAATACTTCCCCTTGGAAAACTATTTGAATCAAGTTTCAATCACCCTTACATATGCAGAGCTTGAGGAGATTCTCGGATTTACGTTACCCCCTACAGCGTATAATCGCGAACAATGGTGGGTGAATAATTCCAATAATCATACACAAGCACTATCCTGGTTAAATGCCGGATGGAAGGTGGAAAATGTGATTTTAGGAAAACAAGTAACTTTTGTGCGCTGCGAGTCATAATCGATCTGTACGATATAGATTGAACTAAAGGTTATTCACACTTACCACTCCAATGACAGAACAACCTTCCGATCACTGTTATCCCCAGATTTTTTTCATTCACTCTTACAAAGGTAAAAATCTATGGATAAAGGCGACCGCTTCGCTTCTTCAGGTTGATTTCTGCCCTCTTCGTTCTCGTGTGAATGTTTTAGTTCAATATATATAGATTATTGGTATCCACTTCATAGGCTCTATTTTTCTTATCCTTGTTGTTTTTTGTCATTAAAATGCCTACTAAAAAAGCAGGGTAGACTGATGAATTCATCAGTCTACCCTGCTTTGTAAATTAATTAACTGTCTTATACCACTCGTTCACTTCGGCGGTAATATCATCGCCGCCCATGGATTTCCACTTCGTCACAAACGCATCAAATTCCTCAATGCCCACCTGACCATAGATGATCTTGCTGAACGTATCCTTCTCCAACTTGTCGATTGCGTCCTTCTTCATTTTCATCGTCTCGGTTGGTGCCCCGGTGAACTTGTTCTTGATCGCGTTATCTTTATTCGCAACGACCACCTCAGCGGCTACAAATACTTCCGGTTTGTTGGCAATCTTCGTATTTTTCTCAAAAGGAGTCTCCGGTTCCTTGCCCTTCGCAAGTTCCGCCAGCGTATCCATCATGAGATTCGGAATCCGTGCACCATCATACGTAATCGTATATTTGAGTGGTGATACGCCGTCCTTCACTTCAGCTTCACCAACGACTTTGCCATCCACGATGTCATAGTCATATCCTTGTGCGAAGCCATGTTCGAACTCGCTGCCCACTTCCGGATTAGCAAAGTTGTCGAACAGATAATTTTGGTACGTGAAGAAAATCTCCGGGTTCGCCATGTCTTTGTTAATCAGTACAACGCCGTTACTTGCACCAGAACCATGCTGGTGGCTCTCACCTGTTGGTCCTGTAGGTAAAGTAATGGCCTTGTACGTGGCACCGTCCACATTTTTCTTCACATCATCAATCGGCCAGTTTGGCATCCAGTGTGGTCCCACGATAATGCCAGCTTTGCCTGCGGTGAACAGTTCTGCTGCCTTGATCTCGTCATAGACACCCGCTTCTTTGGGCAGGTAACCTTTGGACAACCAATCTTTCATCGTTGCTAGACCTTCCTTCACCCCTGGCTGGATGGAGCCATATTGCAGTGTGCCGTCTCCAGCATCATTCCACTGTCCAGGCATCGTGTTGTACATGCCGAAGATCCAGCCGGATTCCGTCATCCAGGTATTGAGCGCATTTTTCATGCCCACGGTCAGACCATACGTATCTTTCTTGCCGTTCCCATCCGGGTCTTGATTCGTAAAAGCATCCATGACCGTAACCAGCTCATCCATGGTTTTTGGTTCTTCCAGTCCCAGCTTCTTCAGCCAGTCTTCCCGGATAAACATGACCGAATCACCGTTGTAAGCATAATCGAAGATTGGAATGCCATAACGCTCGCCCTCATACATGTATGGATACCATTCCTCGGATGCTGATTCGGATGCCTGTTTCCATGTGTCCGAAGCATATTTGTCAAACAACTCGCCTGCATTGGCAAATTTGCCGGACTCAATTAATTCCCGGACCAGATTGTAGTCTCCCCGAATGGAGACGATATCCGGCAGTTCTTCGTTAGCGGACAGGGACAAGCGTAATTTCGTGTAAAATGCATCATTGGTCACCGATACAGCCCATGGCGTAGTCAGATCGATGCCAAGCCGTTCCTTGGCCCATTTGGTATGCACGTTGTTCTGTGCCGTTTCCCCATTCTTGAACTTCGTGTCATCATTCCAGGCCCGCAAATAACTCATCTGTACCGCCGGTTCATACTTCCCATCTTGCAGAGCAAGTGGTGCAGCTGCTTCCTTCGCCGGTTCTTCCTTGGCCCCCGAACTACATGCCGTTACAGCAACCATCGTGATTGCGAGCAATGCCGTCATCATTTTTCTATACATGAACTAACCCCTCCTCAGGTAACTTGGATACCCTTATGTGCCAAATGCACCTTACATGAAAAGGATAGTGCAGCCGGGGAGGCAAACATATATCACAATTTCAATGTTCATATTGATTTGTTAACCGTTCCGAAAATCCTGCGGGGTCAGTCCATAATGTTTGCGGAACACCTGAATGAAATAAGGCGTGTTGTTGTACCCTACTTCCTGACCGACTTCATAGATCTTCATCGCCGTATGCTTGAGCAAATGAACCGCACGTTCCATTCTGGAACGGATAATATAATCACTAATGCCTTCACCTGTGGATTGTTTGTACATTTTCGACAGATATACCGGGTGCAGATGCACCTCTCCGGCAATGACCTGCAACGATAGATCCTCGCCTAGATGATGGTCAATCCATTGCTGCACCTGCCGAATCAGCGTTGATCCGGCATCCTGTCCCGCATCGCTTGTGCTCTCTTCCCACTGCTGCATCACACTTCTGGTCCACGTTTCCAAACTACGCAGCGAGATGCCATAACCGTCTTTAAGCAACTGCTGGTACTGCTCACCAAGCACTTCGGTTAACTGCCTTCCTTCCCGATGAGCCATATAGGAGAATGCCGCCGCCAAATAATGAAAAGCCACATACACATGCTCCGGGAACACACTGTTCGACAGTTCGGCAAAGATCTGATCAATCTTATGGTGTGCATCCTCCATGCGCCCGGCTTCCAGTAACGTCGTCAGACCCGGCGGTTCATACAGCGCTGCAAGAGACTTCAACGTGGCCCCATTGGTTCCTGCCGCCGCATTCAGATGTAATCCTTTTCCCGCCTCGGCTTGCTTTCGAAGCGCACTCACGGCTTGATGATATAGCTGCGGCACCTGATCTGGGAAACGTCCCATACGACTAACGGACAAGGAAATGGTCGCGTTCAGATACTGCCTCACACTATGGATCAACCGCTCTCCAAGTCGGCCCATTAGCATTTCCGGTTCGGCCTGAGTTTGTTTGGGACTGGCCATGAAGACCAGATCATCATAGGCGTCATCCGTATGGCAGAGATGATAGGTACTGCCGTAGATCTCTTCCACCACATTTGAGATGGCATACTTCATCAGTCGAAACGCTTTATGTGTAGGTTGATGGTCATCATACCGGATGAGCAGCAGTTGCATTTTATCCTGTGGACGGAACCCGATCTCCAATTGCTCCAGCTTGCCTTCGAGTTCAGCATCCGCAAATTTATGCCCTAATAATACATCCTTCATCAGCTCCGCTCGCTTCTCAGGCAGATGTTCCCTTACCGAATACATGGCCCGCTGATGCAGCAATTGTTTCTCACCCTCTAGGCGAATCTGCACTGCGGCCTGCTGCACGGATTCGATCAGTTCCTCATCTCGGACCGGCTTGAGCAGATAACTGACTGTCCCATGTTTGAGCGCCTGCTTCGCATAATCGAAGGAAGCATGCCCCGATAAAATAATACATTTGGTCTGTTCCCACTTTTGCCTGATGTGACTGACCAGATCCAGACCAGACATACCCGGCATACGGATATCCGTGATAATAATATGGACCTGATGTGATGCCATATGTTCCAAGGCTTCTTTGACTGAATAGGCTTTGAATACCTGACCAATCCCGTGTTCTCTCCACGGTATCGAGACAGCGATCGACTCTACTGCCGAATGTTCATCATCCACGACCATCAGATTCATCATGCGGTTTTTCCTCCTCAAACCATCGAATTTCTACACTAAGTCCACCATAGGGAATCGCTCCAAAATGAAGCCCGGACGACAGCCCATATCGCGTAACGAGACGCTGGTGCACATTCCATGTGCCTGTTCCAATCTCCTCACCCATCGGTTCATTGATCTCCCGTTCCAATTCGGCAATCTCTTCTGCTGTCAGCGTGACACCATCATTGTCAACAAACAGGCTATATCTTGTATATTTCCGACCCTCAATATGTTCGGGTACCGCCATCCCCGTTACGACGACATGCCCACTGCCCTCCATCGGCTCAATGCCATGGATCACCGCATTCTCTACGATGGGTTGAATGAGCAGTCGCGGAATGTGAAGCAACATCAGTTGCTGCGGTACGGCAATCTCGTAGGTCAGCCGGTTGGTCCGCATCTGTTGAATGGACAAATAATGGTCCAGCAGCCGGATTTCTTCCTCTACTGTCGTCATATCATTCTCGCCCCGCGTAATGTAGCGATAGTAGTCTCCCAGACTTAGCGACATGGCAATAACGGCTTCACGGTTGCCGAGCTGGGTCATATTTTTGATATAAAACAGGCAGTTGTACAGGAAATGCGGATTGATCTGTGATTGCAGATGTTTCAATGTTGCTTCCCGCGAGCGAATACGTTCCTCGTATACCTTCTCGATCAGTTCCTGAATCTGCTCTGCCATATGGTTGAAGCTCTGGGTCAGGTACGCAAATTCATCACGGGAGTGATCAACCGGAATCCGTGTGGACAGCTGCCCTTTACGAATCTGTTGCAGCCCTCTCATCAAACGATGGATGGGCACCTGGACTTTTCGATACAAAAGCAGTGCAGCCCCGATACTCAGCACGAGCAGTAACAGAATGGAGGTAATAAACATATTTCGGCTCTTGTCCATTGGGGTCAGCAAATCATCCAATACCACAGGGTTCACGTATACCGCTTGCAGTTGTTTGGAGTGCACGTAACTGACCAGATATTGTTTACCGCCCACCTCCAGCTGATGATTGCCTTCCCTCTCCGGCCCGTTAAAGGGGATATCACGTATGATCGCTTCGACCAATTCGGGGTCCGCCGTACGATTCAGCAACGGATCATTACCTGGTACCAGCAAGAAAGGATCTCCTCCCTGCGTTTCTTTAAAATCATCCAACATGGCAACCACATTCATCGGGTCAAAATTAATCTCCATCACCGTTCGCACGCCTGTATTCATCGGTTTTTCATTCCACTCGTAGTTATCCGTGAAAAAGTAGGTGAAACTCCCCTTCTCCAGCTGCCATTGGCCAGGTTGCGGGAACGTCAACATTTTCTCATCGTAGACCGTCCGGCTGGACATGGTGGATAACACAAGTTCCGCTTGTGGCAGCACAATGGTAATATCGTTCTTCCAGCGGCTGGTGGACTGGTACAACGATAATTTGTCGAGAATATCCAGATAGATACTGTTTTTCTCATATTGGCTGGTGGAGTCCGTCATGTAACGGTAATGCAGGATACTCGGATCTCGCAACAATGTCAGACCATACAGCGAGAGCTGCTCGATATTTTTATCCACCTGGGAACTGAAATAATTGAACTGGTTCAGACTCGACTGTTGTTTCTCTTCAACGACCATGTCCACATTTGCCTGGTTCGCATACGTATAGAGCAGCAGAATGGGTACTAGCAGGCAGATTAAAAGAATGACCGTCTTCGCAAATACTGTGAATTTCATTGTTTCACCCTGTCCCTGAATTTGAAGTCGTTCTACACCGAAGTCCTATTTTATATTGAAAGCCCTTACAATTCTATATGATTTTTTGTTCTCCCGTTTTCCTGTGACTTGAAGACCTCTGTTTCCTCAACAAGTTAATATTTCAACATCCGCATTGAAATGTTGTTCTATAGTCGACCTTTCTCCGTTGCTATAATTCAGTTGCTCCACTCTGTACAGAGGCTTATTCGCCTCACTTTTAGGGCTGGACGAGATAAAGGAGGGACCCTGATGGCTATCGAACAACCGTTAACAACCAATACGCCGGTGCGAAAAATGACACCCCATCCACGCAAACGTACCCGCTGGAATTTCAAACGCACATGGCCGCTGCATCTAATGCTGTTGCCTGCTGTACTGCTCACTTTACTGTTCGCCTATGTGCCCATGGGCGGCATTATTATTGCTTTTCAAGACTTCAAACCGTGGCTGGGATTCACTGGATCCAAATGGGTGGGCTGGGACAACTTCCGGTTCATGTTCGAATATCCCGACAGCGTTCAGGTCATCTGGAACACGGTGCTGATTGCTTCGATGAAAATTGTGGCCGGACTTGTGGCCCCCGTGGTGTTCGCCATTTTGCTGAATGAGGTTCGGAACTCTACGTTCAAACGTTTCTCACAGACCTTGGTGTATCTGCCCCATTTCCTGTCCTGGGTTGTCCTGGGCGGCATTCTGCTCGACATGTTATCACCGGAAGGTGGGCTGGTAAACCAGGTGTTAGCGGCGGCTGGCGTTGAGCCGATCTTCTTTCTGGGGGATGGCGACTGGTTCCGTGTAACGGTGGTTGTCAGTGATGTGTGGAAGGAGTTTGGATTCGGGACGATTGTATTTCTGGCAGCACTGGCGGGTATTAACCCGGCATTGTATGAGGCTTCGGAGGTGGATGGGGCAACACGACTTAGACAGACATTACATATTACCCTGCCTGCACTCGTACCGATGATTATCGTGGTAGGTACGTTATCGCTGGGCAACATCCTGAATGCAGGTTTTGACCAGATCTTTAACCTGTACAATCCACTGGTATATGAGAAAGGCGATATTATCGATACCTTTGTTTACCGGATGGGAATTCTGAATGGCAAAATGAGCTTTGCGACCGCTGTTGGACTATTCAAATCATTTGTCGCGATGTTCCTGGTCATCTCTGCGTACCGGATGGCGTACAAAATCGCCAATTACCGTATTTTCTGAGGAGGAATCAAGGTGTATCACAAAACAACCGGGTACCGTATATTCAATGGTTTTAACCTGATATTCATCGCGGCCGTCTCGATCCTGTGCATCCTGCCGCTGGTCCATATTCTGGCCGTTTCCTTCAGTGGTAAAGCGGCAGCATCCGCCAATCTGGTGACACTGTGGCCCATAGATTTTACGGTGGACGCCTACACCAAAACATTTGGTAACAGTAACTTTCTCAGTGCACTCTGGATTTCAGTCCAGCGTACTGTTCTGGGAACACTGCTCAGTATGACACTTGTCTTCCTGACGGCTTATCCGTTATCTAAGGAAAGTCTGCATTTCAAGGGACGTTCATTATATGCGTGGTTTTTCATCTTCACGATGCTGTTTAGCGGGGGATTGATTCCATCCTATATTTTGATCCAGAAGCTTGGGCTGATTAATACGATGTGGGCTCTCATTTTGCCAGGCGCGGTGGCTGTCTGGAACCTGATTCTCATGATGAACTTTTTCCGCAACGTGCCAAAAGAGCTGGAAGAAGCCGCATTTATCGATGGAGCCAACCATATCACAACTCTGTTCAAAATCTATCTGCCTGTTTCCATACCCGCCATTGCGACGATTTCTTTATTCACGATGGTAGGTCAGTGGAATTCCTGGTTCGACGGGCTGATCTATATGAATGATGCTTCCAAATATCCACTAGCCACGTTAATGCAGACCATTATCGTTCAGCAGGATTTCTCTAACATGAACGTGGATGCAACGCAGCTCCAGAACATGTCTCAACGTACGGTGAACGCGGCTCAGATCTTTATTGGCGCTCTGCCGATTCTGCTCGTATATCCGTTCTTGCAGCGTTTCTTCGTAAAGGGAATTGTGCTCGGGGCGGTAAAAGAGTAAGGCAAACACACGGAATCCCTTCTTGGAATTCTTTGTTCAGAAAGATCATGATTTCAGTTGATTCGAGATCTTTCTCCCGCGAGTTGCGTTGTTATATTCATTAATTAACTCATCCAGCACCATGGATTGGCGAATAACCTCCGGATGCCATAGTTCCGGGTATTGAGCTGCAATCTGGTAGAGCCTTTGCCGTGCATGTTCGATACATTCCTGAATGGTTTCCGGATTATGTACCATACTCCCGCCCCCTGTTGTCCTTGAATTTCATCATCCAAAAAAGACCATCTAATATAATATTCGGAACAAGAGGGGATTTGGATTACCCCAAAATTAAAATTTTGGTTATTTTTTCTTGTAAAAGTTATGATTAGCGTGGATCACATGAGTTGATGTGCATATATGTTCAATACAAATAAACCGGATCGGCTGCGCCTGTCCGGTTTTATTCCTGCTGAGTTTTTCAATTTTCTCTATCATGCTCCATTCATCTTAATCCAACATCCTTAAAACGATTGCCTATCGTCTCTGGAAAGACATGTTTAATGGCATCAATGGCACGTTGTTCCGTAGCCCCTGCCTTCCGGATAAGCTCAATAACTCTTTGCACACATTCCGGTTCTCTCGAATCCCAAGAGATGGAGTTGTCTATTTCCTCAATGATCATTGTGTACAGGTTTGCGAGTAGCTCATACTCGTTTATAACCTGGTCCATTTGAGTGGACAGATGCTCAAGTCCTGCAACATAAGAGGCAATATCCAATCTTGATTTGGCATAATAGCGAAGTACAGTTGCCGTTTGTTCTGCGTCATATGTTCCTGACTGCAAAGCAGCAGCCATAACCGTATACGCAGCCGCTCCACAGGCATAATCCTGGGACGGCAGCATGTAGTCATGGGTTTCCCATTTGTATACGGCCTGGATTAACGATTCCTTGCAGACTTCCCATAAATCGATAGGTGCACAGGCTTCCAGAACCTGATAATACCAGTAGGGTGTACTGTTCCTACCAAACGAATCATAGGGCAGACGAATGATTTCATTACTTTTACTTTCACAGATGAATAACACCCGTTCCGCATCATCATATCCAGTAACAATGACAAATTGATCGTGCCATAGAATCGCACCTACGCCCCGGTCAATGGAAGCTTTGATATCCAGCAGAGCCTGCTTCTGATAGAGCGGAAAAGTCGGTTCAAATGAAAATCCACCATGTTGTCCCGTTGTCACACCAATGAAGTCTGCTGCGACAAAGTTCTCTGCCATCCAATTGTATGCGGAGATTGACTCTGACGTCAGACGCCGATCCACCACTAATCGGAATGCACTTGCTGTCATACCTGCAATCATGTGGTGTGGGGAAACCGTCCACTGTTTATGTAATAAAATGCGATACAACGCATCTGTATATGCGCTCACACCGCTCCATGATCTATATTCATCAGCAAAACTCACAGCTTGCGGGGATTGAATCCAGTCCTGCAATACTACTTTTGTCGCCATCATCCTTCACTCCCTTCCCCTCTCATCCTATCGTGCGGAATGCGCTCCCCACCGTGGTATAGTGGACCTTTTACGGTCAGGATACTTCCTGGATATCACTCGAAAATAATCAATAGCCTGCTCTTCCAATTCTTTCGCCTTCACGAGTACCTGAGCTAGATCTTCTGTCGTATCTGATCGCAAGACACGTCTATTTTCCTGCTGAACTATATATCCTTTCATTTGGTCAATTAACGTCCCAAGCTGTTCATAACATGCACAAGCCTGGTCCAGTTCGTTCCATATCCCTCGAACACCCTGCAAATACATCCTTATTTCGGTTCGCGAATGGCAGAAGGATTCCAAAATATAACCTGCACCGGATTCATCGAAATCCCCACTCCGCAGGGCCTCCACCCACACATCATATGCCTTTCTACCTGAAGTAATATTCTGATCAGGTAACAGACGATAGGGAATATCCCAATCCTCAATCGCCAGTCGCAGGGATTCCAGCAGCTTCTGCTGTTCAGGGATGCGGACCTGATCACCAAACACCTGACAATACCAAAATCCGGTAAAGTTTAAGCCGAAATTGTCATACAACAAAATCTGCGGTTCCTTGCTCCATCCGTCTTGCACATAAAAGATGCGGTCACTGTCATCATATCCATGAATAACACCAAACTCAGGAATCCAGTAAATCACACCAGTGCCTTCATCAATACTCCGTCTCACCCAATTCACTGCATCCTGCTGATAATAACTGAACGTGGAATGACGTGTACGTCCCCCATCCCAGATCGTGAATATCCCCAGGTTATCAACTCCGGGACGATGTGCTTCCCCCCATTGTCCGTACGCTGTAACCGACATGGGAAGTAGTCTGCGATGCACCGACAGCTTAAAAGCCATGCCCGTATATCCAGCAAGTACAACCTTGGAACCTTGAAACTGGCCTGTATGGGTTAGTATCGCATGCAGACTATCCACGTACGATTTGGACTCCCGCTTCATGATGAGGTTATCTAAAATATTCTCAGCCAAGGACGGATCTTCTCCTCTCTATGCTGCTTTATTCCACGTTTTGCTTACGTTGTATCGCTAGCCTGTCAATTAATTCTTCTGCGCTTTGCTGAAGCTTGCGTCTAAGCCAGCCAGGAGACAAAAGTTCCTCCCATTCGCTAACAAACAAATGCTGTAAGAAAGCATCCGTGTCATAAAATTCAATTGAATAAATCTGATCGTGCCTAGCCTGGATACGATACCCTTGCCATAGGTCCATTTGCTGCAATTCCTTCAAGCGAATCTCAGCTACAAACGGTTTACGCACAGGCAGTGGTTCTTCCCATCCACCTAGGAGGGCATCTGACCTGTACTCAAATCTCTCATCCAAGATCGATACATGAACAATGCCCTCCAAGCGAATCGCCACTTGCTGTACAGGGTCTGCTTCATAACCCACCACGTAATCGGCGTTATACTGGGATATCATCTTTAATGGACACAAGGAAAACTGCCGTTCTCCATCGTGATCCCTGTAATGAATATGTACTCTGCGTAAGTCAGTTATGGCGTGGGACAACAATTCAAAGAATTGCAGTTGCTTCGGTTGCGCCGAAAATACCGGAAGCTCGCTACTTCCCATCTGTTGTTCCTCCAACGTAAAACGCTCCAGCAAATGCGCTACACGTTTCACTGCGTCCGATTGATCATAATCGTAATGTCGATAGCGATGGGCCAGATATTTCAGCACACGCTGCTCTTCTTCGGTCATATACAAATGGGGCAATCGAAAAGTCTGATCCTCATAACAATAGCCCCGATATTTTGCCATATACACCAAAGGGGCTCGCAGGGAACTTGCCATATATTCAATATCACGCTGAGCCTGACGACGGGAGATTTCAAATTCACGGGCAAGCCAGCTGCTATTCGGAAAACGTCCACCCCGAATCTGTTCGTCAAACCAGTGAATCCGATGCATGTTACTCATGTTCCCGCCCCCATCTCATCCATTCTTAATATATTCGATTATATCAAAAGACATGGCCCGTTCCGAAGAACAGGCCAGTTATGTTATACATGCGCCTTATCCACTCTGGATTGCACGGCTTTGGAGCATTTCTTGCATACTTTCAGACTTGTACCGTCTGTTTTTGTTTGCGTATACAACAATTTAATTCGGGTACTGCTACACACCGGGCATGTTCCCCGGCCCCTGGAAGGAAGACTCCACAAAACGCGTCCTCTTTTAGTTTTTGCCAATGGTTGTGAACCTCTTTTCGATATGGTTTGTGTGTTCACCGTTATTATATAGGGCATGGTACGACACAGAATGTCGCATCAGTATTAGAGGTAGTTCAGAAAATAAAAATGTCCCCTCTTCGACCTGAAGAAAGGACAACATTTAGGAAGGATCTGTGCTCGACTGAGCTGCGGCCTGCAATAACGGTTGCAGGAGTCCTGGAAAGCGCGTTTCCAGATCATCGGATCGCAGGGTGAGAAAATGCTGTGTGCCCTGCACTCTGACCCGAATAACTCCGGCTTCCCGCAGAGTGCGAATGTGATGCGACATCGTTGACTTCACAACAGGTGCATGAAAATGACTGCACGGTTGCTCCCCACTTCTGGCAGCTTCGGCAACAATCCCAAGACGGGTCGGGTCGCTTAATGCATACAATACGGAGGAAAGTTCAATATCTGATACCTGTGGATGATGTAAAATTTTCATACTGTAGTCTCCTTTTCTCAGACTATCCATTGTATTTTAACACAGATCCATGATATATTTCTAATGTTCGACACCAATCGAACTTCAATGATTTCGTTATGTAACCCCTGCTGTTAGGCACGGGATTGACATCATACTACATTTTGCAAATGTTACACACCGTTTCTGAAATGTTGCGAAATACACATCACTTTAGGAGGTTTTTATGAACAACACCGCAACCGCATCATCAGGGGAACGGACCGGAATACAGGAAGGATTAATTGTAAGCTTGCTTGGCTTCACCGTTGTACTCGTTGTTATGAATACAATGATGTTTAATCTGGCCCTGCCCAAAATTGCAGCCGAATTTATGCTTACATCCGTCGCTTCCTCATGGATTGTTACAGGGTATTCCATTGTATTTGCCATTTCCTCGATTACGTTCTCACGTCTATCGGATTTCATACCTATTCGTACATTATTCACGACCGGGCTTGCGTTACTTGGCGCGGCATCCGTTCTCGGGTTCTTCAGTAATCATTTCATCATTTTGCTCATTGCACGTCTGATCCAGGCTGCGGGTGCTGCATCGGTTCCGGGGCTTGCCATTGTACTGATTACCCGGTACATTCCACATGATCGCCGGGGTAAATCGATGGCTGTCATCATGTCTGCCAGTTCACTGGGTCTTGGACTCGGTCCCGTCATCGGCGGAAGTATTACTCAGTTTCTGGGATGGCATGATCTGTTTATCGTTACAGGATTAACGTTATTCTTGATTCCTGTATTTTTTAAACTGCTTCCTCGGGAAACACCGCAAAAAGGTTCATTTGACCTGCTGGGTGCCGTGCTTCTTGCCATCGGTACTACCGGTGTGCTGTTATTCCTGACTTCCCGTCAGTGGTACACGCTTGTTATCGGTGCTGCGGCACTGCTTCTGTTCTGGCTCCGAATTCGGCGCGCGGCAGATCCATTTGTTCAACCTGCTTTGTTCAAAGACAAAAAATATATGATGCTCAGCTCGCTGGGGATTGTATCGTACATTAATAACTTCTCAACGTTGTTCCTGTTACCTCAAATTTTGGCGCATCTATATGGACTGACCCCTGCTCAATCGGGACTCGTCATCTTCCCTGGTGCAGTCGTGTCCATGCTGCTGTCCAACCGGATCGGCCGCATGATTGACCGACATGGCAATACGTTGCTGCTGAAGTTTGCACCATGGCTACTACTGGCAGCTGCCGGGTTATTCGCCTTATTTGCAGACAATAACATCTACGCCATTATGGCCGTGTATGTCCTGCTCAGCGTAGGCTTCTCTTCCCTAACCACTAGCGTGTCCAATGAATTGTCTGGCAATCTGACTATGGATCAGGTGGGCGCAGGTATGGGGCTGTTCCAACTCAGTCAGTTCTTCAGCGGTGCTTTCAGTGTTGCTGTTACTGGCGTAGCATTAACGGCGATGCAGAATATGCCACTGTCCTCAGCGTACACCAATATTTTTTGGGGTATGACTGTGGTCGCACTGGCATCGGTTATTTTCTCTCAGGTGTATCTGAGAATGCAGTCACGGAAAGTCACGGGAACAAGTCATCAGATCTAATATCTCATTTAACCAAAAGAAGTCAGGAAGGGACCCTCGGGTTCTAAACCTGGCTTTTTTTCTACCTATTTTCTATGCATGATGCATGTGTCAGCTGCCCTCTTCCACTAACACAAAAAAGCCCCAAGGATGCGTTCATCACGCTCCTCGGGGCTATTATTTATGGTTGACCAACTTCTCTATTCTTCTACACTGAGTATACTATTCAAACAGGTCCAAACGAAGACGTTTCAGACTTGTATGTTTGATGTACCACTGACCGTCGATTTTGACAAAAGTCTCGTGGTAGTGCCCAAACCCGTGGAAAGATTTGTTCTCATTGCCCTCCGGGAATGTAACCCAATCTTCCATTGGGGAGATGACCTTTGCTTCGTTCTCAGATACAAATTCAACTTCGGCGCTATGAACATGATGCACGGTTACGGCAACATCCACCAGATCACGGAATACTTGTACGATCGTATCACGGCCTGTTAATACCGGAATTGGATTGCCTTCTGTGCTGAAATCGGCCACTGCATCCGGAGCAAACACATCACCCAAGGTATCCCACTGTTTTGTATCAATATAGCGGCAATAACGTGCCTTGGTATTCCGAATGTTTTCCAGCGCGAGCAATTGTTCCAGTCCTGTAATCGTTGATTGGCTCATGTGTTGTCCCTCCAGAGATGTAAAATGTGATGTAAGATTAGGATCATGTATGTATGCATACTATACCTTCCTTATTGTACCATTCGCCTTCTATTAGGTACAACGATACAAAAAAATCTTTCCTTACCTCTCACGAGGTTGGGGAAAGATCACTTCTAGTGCAAGTTACAGGGAATGTGCACCCTTCATCTGGGAAGCCAGTTCTGACATTTTCTTATTGTTCAAAAAACTCTCCATCTCTTCTTCCGCCTGCACCATCACCTGCTGGATCAAACAGCCTGCGTTATGATTCTGGGAACATTCGAACAGGGACGCCTGACCTTCAATCGCATGAATGATCTCCAAGAAAGAAGGATCCGGATTTTTACGACTAAGCCGGTAGCCACCATTGGCGCCAGAAGTCGATTCGATCATGCCCGCCTTAACCAATTTGGTCAATATTTTGGACAGATAGGTTGGGGATACCTTCTGCAATTCTGCAAGTTGGTGTACACTAACCAGCTGTTCGGGGGCAGTACTTACAAGATGAAGCATCGTATGCAAAGCATAATTTGTCGCTTTTGAATATTTCATGAGGGCACCTCATTATACACGGATTTAATTTATCCATAATAGACTTGATTGAGCTCTGTGTCAAACCAATATACCTCAAGCACTGGCAACATCGAAAAGATACGGGTTAATTGTGATACAATCCGCGGTAATCCGTAGGTGTCATCCCCTCATGAGCCATGAACTGGCGGTTAAAATAACTGGCATTGGGATACCCCGCTTCCTCCGCGATTTGTCCAATGTTGGCCGTAGGCCGTTCGAGTAACCATTGCTTCGCCATCTGTAGTCGTGAACGAGTGATAAATTCCATGGGCGTCATCTCCACAGCACTCTTGAACATTTTGCAAAAGTAATACGAACTCACACCTGCGAGATCCGCCCAGTCCTGCAACAGGAAAGGTTGACAGGCCTCCTGCTGCATCTGTGGAAGAAGTGCAAGAACCCGATTCTCCGCCTTACTTGTGGTACGTGTGCTCTTTAAAGGTACTGCATGCTGCACGAACTCGGCAAGTACGGCATAGGTCAGTGTGGATAGCTGAGCTGGACGCAGCATGGTGTTCTGTTCCGCTTCAGTGAGCAAGGCCAGATGAGCCTCTTCCCAAGAGCTGCGTTGCCGCAGTGTCCACAATAGATTGCGATGTAACCCCCGCTCGATCATATAATCATGCAGACGTTCACCGTAAAAATGAACCCATCGTACATCCCATGGATCATCTTCACTACTATAATAATGCTGCCGCTGCTGCGGGAAATAGAGAAAAGCCTGACCTGCGCGAAGCTCATGTACCACCCCGTCCACTTCCACATATCCTTTGCCCGAAGCCACGTAGTGAATATTAAAGTTGTTCAGTGCGCCGGCCTCACGCAACACGGCATGCTGGACGTGGTCCATATAATGTCCAACGGACTCGGGATAACAAAAATATGGAATATCCTGCAGGGTAAGCAATACGGTTTGTCTCATCATAGCCGGTTCTCCTTGATCAACAATATTGTGTTAACTAACTTCAATATATTATCATTTTAATTCATTGATCTATTCTTTATAATCACAATATACATTCATAAACGGGAGGATACAACACATGAATTCAGTTCGAAAATTGCGTTGGGGCATTCTTGGTAGCGCTAGCATTGCTGTGGAATCCGTCATTCCAGGCCTGCAGCAATCCGAGTTAAATGAAGTAACCGCGATTGCCAGTCGAGACGAAGATAAAGCCAAACAGACGGCCGAACAACTTGGGATCGACAAGGCTTATGGCAGTTATGAAGCTTTGCTCGCTGATGATTCCATTGATGCCGTATATATCCCACTGCCGAATCATCTTCATCGGGAATGGACGATCCGGGCTGCTGAAGCAGGCAAACATATTTTGTGCGAAAAACCACTGGCTCTGACAGAACAGGAAGCTCAGGAGATGGTTCAAGCTTGTGCAGATGCAGGTGTGCATCTGGCTGAAGCATTCATGTACCGCCATCATCCAAGATATGAGCAGATCCGGGATATCATTGCCAGCGGTGAGATTGGTGAAATTCGTGGTATGCACAGCACATTTTCATTTAATAACTCCAATGCATCCGGCAATGTCCGCTTTCGGCGGGATTGGGGCGGAGGTGCACTGTATGATATCGGATGTTATTCCATCAGCGTAGCACGCCTGCTGCTTGGTCAAGAACCAAGTGCAGTTACCGTTATTGGAATGTTCTCCCCACAGCATGATCAAGTCGATATGATGGCTTCCGGACTGCTGGAATTCGATAATCACGTTGGCGTGACGTTTGACAGCAGCATGTGGGCAGCATTCCGCAACACGCTGGAGGTATTGGGATCCGACGGGATTATTGAAGTCCCTTCGGCATTTATCAGCGGACAGGGTCGCAGTTCCAACTTCTATGTAACGGCTGGTGGTGAACGCAGAGAGATTGAAGTCCCGCAAGTGAACCACTACTCTCTACAGGGAGATGATATGGCACGTGCTGTACTTCAGGGCAAGGATCTGCGCTTCGCCCCTTCCGATGCGGTAGCTAATATGAAAGTACTGGAAGCTTGCCTTCGTTCAGCGGAAGAACGTACACGAATTACACTATAATTGAGAGGATGAACTGACTTATGGAATATATCGAAATTGCTGGTGCAGGTAAACGTGTCTCCAGATTGATTAAAGGAACCGATTATTTCGTGCATAATGCCTACGATAAAGCAGCTACGAACATGGATGCTTTTCTGTCGATTGGCGGTAACACTGTAGATACAGCACATATCTATTGTGGTGGACAGAGTGAAGAAGTCCTTGGTCGTTACATGAAAGAACGTGGTAACCGCGACCAGATCGTCATTCTCACCAAAGGCGCGCATCATGACCAGAATGGGCCACGTGTGAACGCTGATGCCATCCGCAGTGACTTGATGGAAAGTCTGGAGCGTCTTCAGACAGATCACGTAGAGATGTATGCCTTGCACCGGGATGATCCCAATACCCCTGTCAGTGTTATTCTTGAAGCACTGAACGAACATATTGAATCCGGTAAAATCGGCGCAATTGGCGCCTCCAACTGGACCTGGCAGCGGCTCGAGGAAGCCAATGCATACGCTGCGGCAAATGGCCTGAAGGGCTTCACATTCAGCAGCCCAAATCTCAGTCTCGCCAAAGCAAACGAACCTTTCTGGGAAGGCTGTGTGTCAGCAGATGCAGAGACGCTGGCATGGCATGAGCAAACCAAACTACCATTGCTATCCTGGTCCTCCCAAGCACGTGGTTTCTTCACTGGAAGATTCACACCTGAAGTTCGGGATAACGAAGATCTGGTGCGTGTATTCTACAGTGATGACAACTGGGAACGGTTGCATCGGGCTGAACAATTGGCTAATTCGAAGAAAACATCACCCATTCAAATTGCACTCGCTTATGTATTGAATCAGACGTTCCCAACCTGTGCCCTGATTGGTGCCCAGAATCAGGCGGAGCTGCTGTCCTGTGACGAAGGTTCCCGCATCACGCTGACTCCTGCTGAAATAACATGGCTGGATCTGGGCAGTGATGTACCGGCTGGCACCTAAAGAAAATTAATCATTCCATCAACAAATACAGAAGGACTTACCCCAGAGCACATCTCTGAAGGTAAGTCCTTTATATCATAGATTAGGCCATATAGAATGTTAGAAATTGCACTGTCATTCGTATGGGTTACAGTTTAACGATCTGACCTGTTTTCTCGGATTCGAATGCTGCCAAGATCACTTGCAGAGAACGCAAGCCCTCTTCCCCTGAAATCGCTGGAGGTGTTTGAGTGACAATCGACTCTACAAATGCGTCAATTACACCACTCGGCACTTGTTTCTCGTTGGTAGCCATGGCACCAACTTTGTACGTCTCAACTGTACCATTGGTCAGCTCAACGATAACTTCATCGCCTTCCACTGTTCCGATCTTCATAACACCATTCTCACACCACAGCACTGTACTGTTGTCTCCAGCTCTGTATTGTGTCCAGCTCGCTACGAGCGTTCCGATCGCTCCGCTCTTCATACGCAGCAAACAAGTTGCGTTATCGTCAACTTTAGTGCCTTCCTTGTGCAGTGTGCTGATGAAACCAGCCACTTCAGATACTTCATCATTCAACAGATAACGGATGAAGTCGGATTTGTGCACGCCCAGATCGCCCATTGCGCCCATAATCGCTTCTTCTTTACGGAAGAACCAGCTTTCAGCTCCGTCCACACTCCATCCTTCCGGACCCGGGTGACCAAATGATGTACGGAAATTCAGGACTTTACCGAGTTTGCCGGAGTCGAGAATTTCTTTTGCTTTTACGTGAGGAGGCATCAAACGTTGGTTGTGTCCAACCATCAAATACACGCCATTTTTCTTGGCAGCTTCGATCATTTGCTCGCCTTCCTCAGTGGATACTGCCATTGGTTTCTCAACCAATACATGCTTGCCTGCATTTGCAGCAGCAATCGCCATTGGCGCATGCAGATAGTTTGGTGTACACACACTAACGGCATCCACTGTTTCGTTTGCAAGCAATTCTTCGTAACTGGAATACGCTTTACCGCCGTAAGTCTCGGCCATCTTCTCCGCACGCTCCACAACCGGATCGGCAAAAGCGACAAGTTCTACGTTCTCATTGGCAGCGTACTCTGGAATATGTCTGCGCTCGGCAATGGCTCCACAGCCGAATACAGCAACTTTAATTTTACTCATGTACATAAGTCTCCTTTGACAAATAGATTAGCATTTTTCATGGTTCGATGGTCCATTAGAATTGATTCAAGTAGTTTTCTTTCAACCAGTTGTAGCTATTGGATACGCTCTCAAGCGGAGGATTCTGACATACGTCTTGTTCCACGATCAGCCATTCCACGCCTGCATTCGTAGCGCCTTCAATAACAGCTGGCAGGTCAACCGAACCTTGTCCCAATTCCAGTGTTTTCATCTGGCCCTGTTCGTCTTTGCTGAAGTCCTTCAGATGAAGCAGCGGCAAGCGACCCGCATATTTATTAATATACTCGATCGGATTTTGTCCCGCAAATTGTACCCAACATACGTCCATTTCCACTTTTACCGCTTCCGGTGATGTTTGAGCGAACATGGCATCAAAGGCATTGGCATCGCCAACCTGGCCGTGGAATTCAAAGTCATGGTTATGGTATCCGAAGATCAACCCTTGTTTCGCTGCTTCAGCTCCATATTGTTGTAACTCAGCGAATAGCTTGGTCCAACCTTCTGCATTCTCAGGACGATCTTCTGGCATCAGGTAAGGGCAAATGATATATTGTGCACCAATTGTTTTTAGGTAATCGATTTGTTTTTGCAAGTCTTCGCGCATCGCATGTAGTGAAACGTGGCTGCTGAATCCTTTCAGTCCAAGTTCATCTAGTAGCGCTTTCATTTCCTCAGCTGGAATATCGCCATATCCGGCAAACTCCACACCTTCATATCCAAGGGCCGCTACCTTACGCAACGTACCACGAAAATCTGCTGCAGTTTCATCACGGAGTGTAAACAATTGCAAACCAATATTAAGTTTTTTCATGTAGGATACACCTCTGTTCTCAAATTTGCTTTCATTGCTCTATCTGGTATCATCCTAACGCAAAACAGGCTAGAATGAACATATACAATATAGTCAGAACATGAACTATCTGATCAAATTTTATTTCCATCATTTTGCATCAATTGAATGTACCTAATTTCAACTGAAGATATTTACACTGGCACTCCGATGACAGAACAACCTTCCGATCGCTGTTATCCCCAGATTTTTTTAATTTCCTTTTCAAAAGGATAAAATCCGGTGATAAAGGCGAACACTCCGTTTCTTCAGGTTCTTTCTGTCCTCTCCGTTTTCTTGTAAATGTTAAGTTAAACTTATGATGTAAAAGGATGTACATATTGGGGGATTTTATCTTTGGATACGTTAGAGACATCTGTACTGATCTGTGACTACTCATACCACTATAAGGCGTTCACTCATAATATGAAGGGCGAGTTGCAAACCTATCTGTTCCGTCTGCAGACCGAAGGCTCGTGCAAAGTGTATGTACAGGATGAAGAATTCAGGATGACTAGCGGGGATTTGCTGCTCTTAAAGCCTGGTGACGACTATCATCTCGTGGTCGATGAACCACATAAGGAAGGACGTTTGTCCAGCGGAGATTATTATCTGTTCTGCGAGGGCAGCTGGATCGAGAACTGGTGGAAACGGCAGCATCGATCTACCGTGAGCCGGATTGGACTTGATGACAAACTCATCAGCCTGTGGAGAAATATGTTACTTGAGAAACGTCGCGGACCTCTTGAGGAAAATGCGGAGCTAAAGGATGCGTTACTGCGCGGATTATGTCTATATATTGACCGGGCAATTAAAGAAAATATTCAGACCGATCGGGCAGTTTCTTCTGCGCTGAAGTTAAAACGTTTTATTGAGGAGCATGCCACGGTCACGTTCAAGCTTGATGAAGCGGCTCGTTATGCGGGCCTCAGCCTGTCACGTGCAGTCCGTTTATTTAAGGAGCACTACAATCAGACCATGATTCAATATGCGATTGAGATCCGTTTGAATGCGGCGCTGGAACGAATGAAATACAGTGAAATGACACTTGAGCATATTGCCGAATCCTGCGGTTTTGCGAGCTACTCCTATTTCCACCGGGTATTCCGGGCGCACTTTGGTGTGTCTCCGGCGGAGTATCTCAAATCCAGACAGCATGAGCCTATCGATGATCTGGAGCATGTATGATGTTCAGTATCAGAAACCCATGACCTTAAAGAGGTTCATGGGTTATTTTGATACATTGAACTGTAATCAACTTTCAGTACGACTGGAAGTCAGAACGTTTTTTATAAGAATGAAGTTCACTTCAATATTTTTTCATGTGACTCCCACAGAACAAGACTGTACAATTATAGAGACAGTCACTTTACAAATTCATACATATCCATTAAATTCACATCTATCATACTGGAGCGATACATATGCTAACCCACCAGCGCAAAGTCCTCATCATCGAGGATGAATCAGATATTTCGCGCATTCTGCGAGATTATTTAACCAAAAATCAATATGAAGCCGCCGTGGCAGCCACTGGACAAGATGGACTTCAGATTATGGAGCTTATTCAACCAGACTACATCATTCTGGATATTATGCTTCCGGACATGGACGGGATCGAGGTCTGTCGAGAGATCAGACGGCGCAACAATATCCCCATCCTCATTCTAAGTGCCAGAGGCAGTGATACCGATAAGGTACTTGGTCTTGGCTTTGGAGCAGACGACTATATGACCAAGCCCTTCTCGTTGAGCGAATTGTTAGCGCGGATTAATGCCCACTTCAGGCGTTATGACAGCATGACATCCGTTGGAGATAGAACAGATCTACTGCATCTTGGAAACCTGGTGATTGATAAAAAAGCCTATAAAGTTACTTTAAACGGATCGGAAGTTTCTCTGTCTGCCAAGGAATTTGAACTACTTCATTACTTGGCGAGCCATAAGAATCAGGTATTTTCCAAAGCCCAGTTGCTCGACGCCATCTGGGGATATGCAACCTACGGCGATGAAAATACCGTAACCGTATACATTCGCAGACTGCGTGAAAAAATTGAGGCAGATGCCTCGCATCCGACCGTTCTGAAGACGGTATGGGGTGTCGGCTACAAATTCAATTACGAATAAGTGAGATTGGAGGCACCCACATGTCATTGAACAGCTGGTCCAAACGCTGGTTGTTAACAACCCTTGGGCTTCTCATTATTATCGTTTTAAGTACCCTTGCACTGTCGATGATGATGTTACAAGATCGAAATTCAGGCGAATCCAATCTGTCCCTGAATCAGGTTCGACTCAAGGTCAATCCGATCTTACTCGCTTTGGAGCAAAATCATCAGCATCTTAATGAGCAAAATATTCGTGAAGTCATACGTTCCACCGCCAGAGAGACCGGGGTTCTGCTTACCTATCTAAACTTGGATGGAGAAGTCATTCTGTCCTCCGACCCCACCTCTGAAGGGACGCAAGTTAATCTGCGTTCAGCCCTTCATTATGATCTGCATCATGCCACGCAGGCCGCGGACGGTAACGATTTGCTTGATATTGCGTTTCCCGTGATGGACGGACCGGTGGGAAGTCAGATCGGCAATGCTATCTTTTCCATCCCCCAAGCCATGGTTACGGTTCAGCAATCGATGACTTTTCCGGTTATATTAATTAGCGCACTCATACTCCTGTCACTGATTCTGAGCTTATTTCTATTCTGGATGAAACGAAAACTG
Source organism: Paenibacillus sp. FSL M7-1414 (assembly GCF_038003195.1). Classification (NCBI taxonomy): domain Bacteria; kingdom Bacillati; phylum Bacillota; class Bacilli; order Caryophanales; family Paenibacillaceae; genus Paenibacillus; species Paenibacillus sp. FSL M7-1414. Next base: position 5,995,289 of record NZ_JBBOOS010000001.1, read on the forward strand.
GACAAACACCTGCTCTCTCCCATCCATCAATTGAAGCAACATGCGGAATCCATGCTTAAAGGCAATTATGAGGAAAAAATCCAGTACAACCGAAACGATGAATTGCTCGAAGTATATGCCATGTTTGATCTAATGCGCACGGAGATTAAACATATGAGCGAGCAGCGTATTCAGCAGGAACAAGCACAAAAAGAACTCATCACCAATATATCTCATGATATTAAAACACCAATTACCACGATAAAAGCATACATAGAAGCTATTGAGGAAGGACTATGCAACGATCAGGAGACACTGATGGAATATATGGGAGTGATGCGAACCCATACGGATAAAACGGCACGCCTTGTGGAGGATCTGCTGGTTCATGCACTTCAGGAATTGGGGCAAATTTCGGTGGAAACCCGTGAAATGTACAGTGGGCCTATACTGGAGACGATGTTGAAACCTATTGAACATGTTGTCCTAACAAAGGGGCTTATCTATCAAGGACCCAACTACATCCCCAATGTGTTAATCGCTATCGACCCCACTCGAATTGAACAGGTGATCTCCAATCTTGCCGCCAATGCCCTCAAGCATACAGCTTCAGGAGACACGATACATATAGATATGGAACTGGAATCCGGACACTTGAAAGTGACGATTGCCGATTCAGGTCAGGGAATAAGTGTACAGGACATGCCGTTTGTTTTTCAACGTTATTTCAGAGGCCAGGCGAGTCATGTAGAACAATATGTTCAGGAAGGTACAGGGCTGGGTCTGTCCATCTGCCAAAACATTATTGAAGCACATGGGGGCCATATTTCCTTTACTAGTAAAGAAGGACAAGGTACAACCTTCCGGTTCTATCTGCCGATCTGCTGAGCACCCTCCACAGCTGTAATACTTTATTCATAATTTGATAAGGCTTCCTCAACATCCCTCCTCTAGAATGAATCCTATACTGCACTCGGGAGTGATTCAACTTGTCCAAAAAGGTGATTATCCGTGCACAGAATCTGTGCAAAACGTACAACAGCGGAAGTGAACAACATCATGCCATCCGTAATGTTGATCTCGACATCTATGAAGGGGAATTCACGGTCATCATGGGTAACTCTGGCTCTGGCAAATCAACCCTCTTATATCTGCTAAGCGGACTGGATCAGATTACAGCAGGTGAGGTCTATTTTCGTGACCAGCGGATTGACGCTTACAGTGAACGGGAGATGTCCAACTTCCGGACCCGCCGGATCGGTTATATCTATCAGAGCATCAATCTGGTCCCGGACCTCTCCATCAAAGAAAACATTGCTTTACCGGGATATATTGCGGGAAACAAAAAGAAGGACATCCTATCCCGCGCTGCTGAGCTGATGAATGCCATGGATATTGATGGACAGCGTAACCGCCTCCCATCCCAAACTTCCGGAGGACAGCAGCAACGAGCTGCGATTGCACGGGCTTTGATCAATTCGCCGGATATCATTTTTGCGGATGAACCGACCGGAAGCTTAAATATGGAACACGGCACAGCTGTTCTTGATATCCTTACGGACCTCAACCGGAAGGGACAGTCCGTTGTTATGGTGACGCATGATATCAAGGCCGCCTGTCGGGCAGATCGCCTGATCTACATTTTGGACGGCAAGATTGGCGGAATCCTTGAGTTTGACACTTATGACGAACATCAAATTCAGGATCGTGAAGCGATTATCTTCGCTTTGGTTACGGGGAAGGAATAACGATGGCTGTCATGTTTAAACTTAGCTTGTCGTATCTGAGTAGGAACAAAATACAAAATGCGTTGATTGCGCTGCTCCTGCTACTCTCGACACTTCTTGTATCTACAGCTATTGTCATTCTGGCGAACACAGGCAATCAGTTTCATGAAATGCATATCCGCACCCATGGGTCTCATCAGATTCTGACGTTTGAGAAAGGGCTGAATGACCCGGAGACGGTGCACGATTGGTGGGCTTCCCAGGATGACGTTCAGGTGTCCCCGTTACTATCGTATCGTTCATTGTCAGGCATCATCTTGAATGAAACTCACATCCCTAACATCTACCTGTACATGTTTAATACACCTCCGCCGCCATGGGGTGTGGATGAACTTATTTTTTCAAGTGGAACACCCAGCACGACTCCCGATCCGGGATCCGTCTGGATTCCAACGTCCATGGCGAATGCCTATCATATTTCGGTAGGTGATACCATTGGCTTCAAAACCGGCTCAAGCACACTCGAATTGAATGTGTCGGGTATTGTCATCGACGTACCATACGGAGCGCCCTTCTCCAATACTGCAAGGGTCTGGATGAATTCTGCTGATTATCAACGTGATTTCACGGCACTCGCTGGCAACGAGAATTACATGATCGGTATTCATTTCAACGATTACAGTATGAATTCATTGTATTGGGAACGGTACAATCGCGAGACAGGTACTCCGTTTCTGGAATCCAGAATGGAGTTCGAAGCGATTTCCTCCTTTTATCTAATTATTAACCAGGTTATTGGCTTCATTATGATCTTCATGGGTGTTGTCATGCTCTCCATCGCCTTAATGACCATCGGGTTTACAATTTCGGATGCCATCTTGGCCAATTACAGAACGATAGGTATTCTCAAGTCACTTGGGCTAACTTCCGGGAGAACAATAGGTACCTATGTCATTCAATATGCGATGCTCTCCATTGCTGCCATTATCCCCGGAATTGCACTTAGCGTATGGATCTCCAAGTGGATCATTAATATATCCGTGTCCTCTCTTCGAGTGGACCATCAGAACATTCCAGTCCAAGGATTGGACGCTGCCATTATGGCTGGTGTGCTTCTATTTGCTATAGTGATTCTGTCAGTTGTGTTATATGCCAAAAAAGCACGCAGCATACAGCCTGTGCAGGCCATTCGTTATGGTATGTCGGAGACAGATAATAGCCGGATGGCGGGCAAAATGAATTCACCCTGGGCACGATGGATCGGGTTTACACGACTGCCTGTGACTATGGCCCTTGGACTTCGACATTTGTTCAAAAACACCAAAAGTTCTATTCTAACCCTCCTGCTGACCACGATGGCATCCTCTGTATTAGTTCTAGGGTATGTTCTGCTGACCAGCATAACCGGAATCTATCAGACCGCAGCCCATTGGGGCTATGATAATGCCAACATCGCAGCAGTCGTGGTGAACAAAAGCACCTTCCCCAAGGTTGAGCTGAAGCACGTGTTAGAACAGGATTCAAGGATCAGCAATGTGGGCTGGCAAGGGAACACAACGGGTTTCATTAGTCTGGAGTCTTCTACGGGAGTGCAAGGCCAATCCATCAGTCTCAACTTGAGTGTACTGGACGGAAAATATCAGGAACTTGGGTTCACAACGTTGAGAGGCGATAACCCTCGCCATGTGAATGAGATTGCCATTGGTGTAAGTATAGCCCAATCATCCAATAAGGATCTTGGTGATCTCATCGACATCTATATTGAAGGAGAAAAGAGGACATTCCTCATCACAGGAATCTATCAGGCGATCGCCAACATGTCTGTTTCAGGCCGAATCACGATCGATGCCATGAGAAGTGTGAACCCGGCTTATGGTGAATTCGATGCCATTTTCATCAATGTGAAGGATATTACACAGGCGGATCTGGTTGCCGGGGAATTGAACGAACAATTTAAAGATTTTGCATCCGTAGTCACCCAGAAGACATTGCTTGATTCAGTATACGCGGAAGCTGCCAATATCCTGATCTATCCCATGAGTCTGATTGGATTGCTGTTCATCGCTGTGACGTTCATCATTATTTTCAGCACCTGTCGGATCAATATCCGCAAAGAGAGCAGAAACTACGGAATATACAAATCACTGGGAATGACATCCCGCCAGATCCGTTTCTCGGTCACGATGGGAATGATCGTGCTGTCCTCCATCGGAGCGATACTGGGTATTTTCGTCGGCGTATATCTGCTGCCTCTTCTACTCGAAATGATCCTTTCCGGTTATGGTATCGTACAACTTCCACTGATCCTGCATTGGGGTGGAATGGTACTGTTCACCTGTCTAAGCATCATTGCAGCCAGCCTTGGATCGTGGTTCTCTTCGAGAATCATTCGGGAAGCATCGCCACGTATGCTGGTTATCGAATAATGTAATCAGAATGCCTAACACAATAAAACAAGCCCTTCCATACCTCTATAGGATGTGGAAGGGCTTGTTATCATGATATGAACTATTTCCGCCATTTCTTCGCAAGTGCACCAATCTGATGTGGCGTAGTACGGCAGCAGCCGCCAATAATTTGCGCGCCCGCAGCAACCCACTGCTCCGAAGCATCACTCATGCTGCCACAAGTACCCTGTCCGCTCCACGTCTTCGTTGCTGCATCATATACTTCTCCCGAGTTCGGATACACAATAACAGGTTTATCGCTGGTACGGCTCAAAATACCCACTGCTTCCGTCACCACTTCCATCGGAGCACAGTTCAGGCCAATCGCCGCAACCTGCGGCTCGGAGCCAAACTTCTGTGCACATACCTCAAGCGGTGTGCCCTCGCTGATGCTTGTCCCGTCTTTTAAAGAAAAAGATAACCAAGCATACGCATGAGGGAACTCCTTCAGTACATCAACCAGCACCTGTGCTTCCTGCAAGGAAGGAATCGTCTCAAACGCAAGAATATCAGCACCTGCTTCAATCAGCGCCGCCATACGTGGACGGTGAAATGCGACAAGCGTCTCATCCGACACGCCGTAATGTCCCACATACTCTGAACCATCCGCCAGATAGGCGCCGTACGGACCAACGGACCCGGCAATAATTGGACGTGGACGAAAACAATCTCCTTCGCGATCTACTGTACGATCTGTTATATGCTCCTCATTCTCCTCAGTTTCGGAACGTACTGAAGGAGCTTTTACAAGCTGACCCTTTAAACCTTTACTCCCTACTACACCGCTCTGCACTTCTGCCCATACGTCATCTCTCGCTTGTGCAGCCAGTTCCACCGTCTTGCGGATCAGCTCCAGTGCTGCCTGTTCATCAATCCCTCTCTTGCGGAAACCATCCACCGTCGCCTGATAACTGGATGTAATCGCACAGTCGGCTCCTGCTCGAAAATAATCTGCATGGACCTGAACGATAACATCCGGATTCTCAATTAACACACGAGCCGACCAGAGCGGATCATCGAGATCACATCCATGCTGTTCGAGTTCCGTTGCCAGCGCTCCATCCAGAATCATGACCGGATGTTCACGCAGGATCTGTTCTATGGGGTTATTCTGTTGTGCTTGCGTCATGTACTTGTCCTCTTTTCTTATTCACACGTTCTGTCAGATAATAAGCAGCGTAACATACTGCGATAAACGGAACCCCACAATACAGCGCAATTCGCTGTGTCGGGTCAAAGGCAATACCTATACATGAAGCCAGGCATAATATAAATGAAACAATCGGTACCACCGGATATAGTGGTGTGCGGTAGACCAGATCTTTGACCGCATGTCCTTCCCGGATATATTGTCTGCGGAACATGTATTGGGAAGCGCTGATGCTCATCCATACCGCAACGACAGCCAGACCTGAAATGGAAACCAGCGTAATATACACCGTACCTGGCGCAATAATACTGGACAGCAATGCCAACGCACCACCCACCATACTAATTAGAAGTGCATTCAGGGGTACCCCGCTTTTGGTCAATTTGGCAAACCACGGAGAGATCGTTCTTTTGTCAGCCAGAGACCAGAGCATCCGTGAAGATGCATACAGGCCTGAATTGGCAGCAGAGAGAATCGCCGTCAGAATAACAAAGTTCATAATGTCTGCTGCATAGGGTACACCCACCCGCTCCATTACCGCTACAAATGGACTTTCCAGTACACTGGCATCCGACATGGGCAGCAAGGCCGACAAGATAACAATCGTTCCGATGAAGAAAATAACCAAACGCCACAGCGTTGTATGAATAGCCTTTGGTATCGTCTTTTCCGGGTTCTCCGTCTCACCGGCGGCAATCCCGATTAACTCGGTACCTGAGAAGGCAAAGTTTACAGCAAGCATGGTCATCAATATCGCTGTAGCCCCATGAGGGAACCAACCGGATGCGGTAATATTCGATAGAAATGGAGCCGGTTCAGAATCCGCCATGGGAATAATACCAAACATGGCTGCGCCACCGATAATAATGAAAATTACGATAGTAACTACTTTTACAGATGAGAACCAGAACTCGGATTCCGCAAATAATTTCACCGTTAGAGCGTTAAACAGAAAGATCATCAGTGCAAAAACCGCGCTCCATATCCATACGTTTACCGATGGGAACCAGCGCTGCATAAGCAATCCAGCGGCTGTGAATTCGGAGCCAAGCGCAACAGTCCAGGTTAACCAGTACAACCAAGCTACCGTGTAACCTGTTGCTGGTCCGATATATTTGGCTGCATAACTATGAAATGCTCCCGTCTCTGGCATATGAACAGACAGTTCACCAAGACAGAGCATCACCAGATATACAACGATGGCTCCAATCAGATAGGACAGAATGGTTCCCAGTGGTCCCGCCTGCTGAATGGTGTAACCTGAGCTGAGGAATAATCCCGTTCCAATGACTCCTCCGAGAGAGAGCATGACCACATGCCGTGCCTGCATTTTCCGCTGAAAATGCCCTTTGTCGTTGTTGTTCTCCATACCTGCTGCTCCCCTACTTCTTCATCCAGAAAAAACAAAAAAGACCCACTCTGCCTAAAGAGTGCGCCGTTACTGACAAATAAAAACAAACGCTCCTATCTATCAGGCTTTCACCCGCTGGAATTAGCACAGTATCCTTCAGATCTGTTGCTGAGGTTTCTAAGGGCCAGTCCCTCCACCTCTCTGGATAAGAAAATGATTTTTTACTAATATAGCGATCTATCATGAATGTGTCAACATTTAAATAATAAATGGCACACCTCGCTATTCGGTGGAAGACCCCGGATTGGTGATGGTGGTCTTTACCTCATAGGTGATCGGCACGGTGCTAAAAATTTTATCCCAATCGTCTTTGACTTTTTTCCATGTTTTAGGTTCTTTGATACGTAAGCTATCCCGAAAATCCGCAACATCTACTTTATAGGTATGCTGCAGTTTGTATAACAACTGTCGAATCTGTTGTTTGGCAAGTTCAGCAAATTCTTTTTCCAATTCACTGAGATATGCACCTTTTTCCTCTTCCTCGGGAGCACGCCAATCCTCCATCAACCAGCCTTCGGATTCAGTTTTCACATGGAATGAAATATCATCGCCAACCACTTTTGGAATTATTGTTGTTTTTTTCTTCTTCATTTCATATACAACAGTGAACCCCTCTTTATTGTATGTCTTCAAGATACCTCCTTTTTCTTTAGGTCTGAGCCAAGATAGCCCTTCTAGATCCGTTTGGCTGAGTTCCCCGATGAATTTGGTTGTTTTCCCATCAAAGATACTGGCACCGGAGAACTTGTCCTCTCCATTGAAGTTCAGTACATTCTGGAGCAAAAAGCTGGAACCGGATTGCATTTGTGCATCTAATTTGGAGAGTAGAACGGGGTCCAGGATTTTATTGGACAAGTATGAATTACCGGTAATACCTGTAAGATAAAATGCTGGAATCCGGGAAGGATCATCTGAAGTCAGTACATCAACAGCGCGATGATGGCTAATCAACACTAGACAGTTAGGACGAATATCGTTATCCCGAAGTACAAAATCCAGCAGCTGGTCCAGACCATACTTTTTGGCGATATCCTTGGACACAACGATAACCTTCAGATGATGTCCGATGAGCGGATGATCTCGTCTCAGTGCAAACTGACGAAAGATTTGCAGCAAGGAATCTCCGGTAAGCTGTTCATTGGAATAGGACGTTTTACCAGAAGCAGGCGAACCGGATTGTTGGCTCTTCTGACTGCTGGAATTACCGGGAGCAATCTGTACCGTGGCTGTCACATTGTTCTGCTTGGAATACCCTCCTCCCTGATTGGCGATGTTCTCCTCAAATTCAGTCTCTTTGCCGATATCGATCCCGAGACCAACGTAGACACTTAGATCCTCTATCTCTCGACTGCTCCAACATCCGGATATCGTTAAGAGAATGCATAATACAGTGGCTAAGCGTAACAACATGCGGAATGTAATCATGCATGCTTGCCTCCTTTTTTGCGAATCAGACTTAACAACAGTAGTACCAGAGGTAAAATGCCAAACAAAAATACGGACACATTGCCTAGCATATCTCCTAGTACGAAGGTATCATCCACTGTTTTGGGTATCATTGCTGTCAGATAAATGAACGGCAGCAGGCCGTACATGATGCCTTTGATTTTTTTGGAACGAAACAAATCACGAATACCCACCGAAGCGCAGTAATGTGTAATTGCTGTAGTCGAAAAGATTTGCATAATCCAGATGACCAGCAATAAGGATTCAAAACGCTCGAATATCAGACCCTGGATTTCGAAGCTTCTTACCAAATCCAGCGTTGGCCAGGTTCGAGTTTTGATGCCATCGAGCGATAAACTGCCTATAACCATCACCACCGTGATCAAGTAGATAATAGTGGATATGAGTATCCCCCAGGTCATCGCTTTATTGCTCTTCTTCGGATTTTTCATATAGGCAGTCATGATTAACATCACCTCATAGCCCGTATAAGATAATAGTGAAGGCTTCAACCCTTGGAAAACGGGCATAACCCCATCACCGAGCACGGGTCTCAGATTGCCAATCTCGAATAGCTGATTACTAAGCAAAATTTCAATCACAAATATAATAATCGTAATTGGAAGGATGATCTCAAACACGCGTACGATAACGCCAAGCCCGCCTGAGATCATATATACACCGATCCACATGAAGACCATCACAATCGCCCAGGTGGGGGTGCGTTCGAGCAGATACATCCCAGTCACTTCAGCCATAACTCTGATTTCGAATGCGGCAATAACTATGAAATACATAATCATAGACAATCCCAGTATGTAAGCAATCCAGCTGCCCGTAATCTCACGGGTGAACTGGAAGACGGTTTTCTCCGGAAATCTGCGACACAGGGTAACCAGAATTATTCCCACACCTATGATAATGAATCCAGATAGGATAATGGAAATCCAGACATCCGGTGTTCCGACAGCTTTGCTGGTCGTTCGAGGTAGTGTCAATATCCCGGCACCAAGCATGTAATTGACAATAATTACAACGGCCTGTGTCGTCGTTAGCTTTCCTTGGGAGCCATTCACTTTAGTTCACCTCCAGACCTTCAGTAGATGGAATTCCATTTATTTTTTCCGATCATCATCTATCGGATTAGTCATCTTGGGACGCATTCTCATCATATTTAACGGAGCACGGATAACGAAGTCTTTCCATTCATTGATGTGATAAGGAACGGCTGGTGCAACATAAGGTACGCCAAAGCTTGAGAGTCGTGCCAGATGTGTACACACAAGCAGAAAGAACATAACCACGCCAAACAATCCAAGTACGGCTGCGCTGAACATAGCGGCAAATCGTAGAATCCTTAGCGTTAATCCCGCACTATAGACCGGAATCGTAAAGGAAGATATGGCTGTTACCGCAACGACAATGACCAGAAATTGGCTTATTATTCCCGCTTGCACCGCTGCTTGGCCAATAATCAGACCTCCTACGATACCCATCGCTGGCGCAATCGGTTTGGGCAAGCGTATCCCGGCCTCCCTCAAGATTTCAATTGAAAGCTCCATGATGAGTACCTCAATAATTGAAGGGAATGGCACTCCGGTACGCGTTTCAATAATCGTCAATACCAGCTTGGTTGGAATAAGACCCGGATGGAACGAGATAAACGAGATATAGAGCGCAGGAGCAAGCAATGCCAGCATCGCGGCCATAAAACGCAGCACTCGCAAAAATGTTCCAGGAATCCAGCGTTCATAATAATCCTCGGGAGACTGAAGCAACATGCTAAAGGTCACCGGTACAATTAATACAAATGGCGTTCCATCCAACAAAATTGCCACTCGGCCTTCCAGAAGGGCACCCATCACCCGGTCAGGTCTTTCCGTATTCAGTACCTGCTGAAAAGGACTCAGCGTATTATCTTCGATGAGTTGTTCCACATAACCTGATTCCAACATCGAATCCATATCCATCTCTTCAATTCGCTTGCATACTTCAGCAACGAGATCTGGATCGGCAATATCCTGAATATAGGCTATCGCCAAATCTTTTTTGATCCGTGAACCCACTTCATACTTCTTAATAAACAGGCTCTGATCACTTCCATAACGACGTAAAATGCCTGTATTATCGCTTAATTGCTCTGTAAAACCAATACGAGGCCCACGAAGCAGTCCCTCTGACAAGGGTTCATTCATACCTCTTGTTTTGATCTTATGAGCTCCAATTAATAAAGCACCTGGCAAACCATCAACCAGCAGTGCATTTTTCCCAAACAACACACCAACTGCGAGTTCTTGGAGGGACTTCGTCTCCTCAACCAGACTGACAGGAAGTAATTGATCTTGCAGATATGCCGACAGTAAGTGTGCGTTGTCTGGATGAAGGAAACCCTCCTGCTTAAGTAGAGGAACACCTTCGAACATCAACGGTGTGATCAAGTGATCATCAACTAAGTCCTGATCTACCAGGCCTTCGGTATAAATGACCGCAGCCCGTGTATTCGTTCCCCTAATAATAAATTCCCGAATATGCACGTCTGCATTGAGTCCAAAGCTTTCTTTCACACTCGTCAGATTCATGCTGTACTTTTCGGTTAATTTTATATTGGCATATTGGCCTGTTTCGGTCCCTTCACCCTGCCCTTTGGCTGCTGGCGAGATATCCTTCGAGGATACGGACGATGGCTTGGAACGAGAGAAGCTTCCGCGCTTAATGGCAGCATTGATCCAGCGCATGCTCAATGTAATACCAATTGGAATGATGAAGACCAAGAATGCCTGAATCCATATGGACCAATCCGGCACGTAGGATACAATTGTTGACCACATGTTCCCACCCCAACATTTCTCTGCATGACATAGCTGCAGGTATTCCCAAGTATTGTGTCCCCGTTTGATCACAATAATTCCCGTTTTTTTGAGTACTGAACGACAAAAAAAACGGTTCCTGTGCAAGGAACCGCTATTACTATATATTGTTATACGATTCTGGTCACATGCTCCGCTTTGGCATCCAACAAGTGAGCTGAAGCAGCAATTGCTGTAAAATCATTCAATGCGATCTCAATCTGCTTCTGGCTCTGCTCCACATATTCTTCTACTTTTTTGGTACCACCCGTGATATTACCAATCTCCTTGGTTATTCCAGTCACGCTATCACGAATCTCATTAATCGAACTCTCCACCATTGCGGATAGTTTCTTAACTTCCTTGGCCACGATATCAAATCCTCGTCCGTATTCTCCTGCATGTGCAGCCTCAATGGCAGCATTCAACGCGAGCAGTTGCGTCTGAGACGAAATCTCGCGTATCGTTCGTACCACGCCCTGAATCGATCCGGCCTGTTCCTGCAAATGAGTCAGCGTTGCACGGTTAGAAGTTGACACCTCTGAGATATAGGAGATACTGGACATCAATTCCTGACTCCGTTCAATGCCTACATCTGCCTGCCCATTCAGTTCATGAGACATCGTTTTCAGTTCGTTCACTACGACGGAAATGTTGTTCTGACGGTTGGTAATGTTGGTGGCGATTTTGGAGACACCCAGTATCTTCTGATTCGTTTCATCGTACACCGGCATATATGTCGCCTCAAGCCATACGGAATTCCCCTTTGCATCCTTGCGTTCAACCTTGTCCTGAAAGCTGACACCATTAAATATGCTATTCCAAAAAGCATCATAGTCCGGGGTATTCGCAAAATGACCGAAGCACAGTTGCTGATGCTTCATGCCGTACATCTCATCTACCGTATATCCCATCGTCTGGGCAAAGACTTCATTCACGTAGGTTACCCGGCGATCCAGATCAAATCGAATGATAGCAAGACTTTTCTCCATCGCCTTGATGACCATTGCATCGGTGACAACATCTTTCTTTTCCATATCTAATATAGACACTTGATAACCCCCACAGTTCATTCCATAATAGACAGCCTTTAACTAGCAAAAAACAATCATAACAACATATGTATCCATCAGGTTCTAGATGGCTCTACTATGGATACCCAATTTGCAGCATTTTGGATCACCTGTTGTCATTTATTTTTATTGCAACCCTGTGAAGTCAAAATATATAGTTGTTCCTTTGTTTCAATGCTTCTTCAATATTCTGGATAAAAGGGTTCCATCAACATACTTTCGGAGCATATTCATCGTCCAGAAAAGAGACGTTATAACTTATCTTATCCGTAAAATATCTCTGTATCTACTAGTACGTATCGTAACATAAGGCAAAGAGGTATACACTTCTGTATTTGTAACGTATTTGTAACATAATTTCTGTTTTTTAGTGACTGTTTAGCCCCTATATACAAGAAAAACAGAACGATTTGTCTTGCATCGTCCTGTTTCTTATCCAGTCTCATCTTTATTATTTTTTTCGTGGTGTCCAGCGCTTCGTTTCACTGTGATTCGGATACTGAATGCCCGCAGGATAGGAGATCAGCTCGATCAGCATCCCCCAAGGTGCTCTTCCATACACAAACTGATTGCCTTCTCCACCTTCAATATGACCGGTCAACGCCCCAGGCTCTGTTAGCAACACCCCGCCCGCTTCTTTGAAGTGTCGTGTAGCTTCTTGCATATCGTCCACATACAACGCCATATGCTGCAATCCGTAATCTGATGCCCTAACTGGCTCCGATTGCGCTGTATTCGCGTACTGAAATAACTCTATACTGGCGCTCTCCCCTAGCGATAACATCCGAATATGAATAACCTTTGCTCCTGAACGCAGTCCTAATTTACGCTCTGCCTCGGGTCCTTCCTGTGGGGGATCATCCGGCGTTATATGGTCATAGGCAAGTTGAGCTCCAAACGCCTGTTGTAGAAATAGTGTCGCCTGCTCCATATCCGGTACAGTTATTCCAATATGGTCGATTCCTCTCGTAATCATGTTATCCCTTCTTTCCTTTATCCATTGAACTTGCTTGTACACAGCGACATCCGTACCTATATGATTTACACGAAAAGAGGGCCGCTATAACCATTCAGCTGTCTCACTTATCTGATGGTTGTGCGAACGACCTTGTATAAAAACCGAAAAAGAAGAGTGCATGATATCCATGGCTCTTCTTTTTTTGATGTTTTTAAGTTAGTTACAGGTTTACATAACGAGTGCTTAACCGGGGGCCTGAACTCATTTTAAAAATCATGTACAGTGACACACAGCTGAATCGCAATGCCAAATGGGTCCCTTACAATACCGTATCCTGGGCTGAATTCATTTTGTTCATACGGTACCAGTACCTTCACACCCTCATGTTGCATCAGAGAATGATACAGTTGATCGATGGTATCTTTATCCTTGGATTGAATACATAGCGACGTGCTGTTCCCCAGCTGCCATGCTCTCTCCGTGTCCATTGCTTCTTCCGCAATCATGACTTTGTTAACCCCAATCTCCAGCACCGAATGTGTAATATACTCATCTTGACCGGCAGGGTACTCGAAACCTGGGTTCATCTCCTTCATCTCTTTATAACTTTTCTTGAATATCACCTTGGCGTCCAGAAACTCCTCATAAAAAGCAATGGCTGCCGCCGCATCCCCGTTCATCGACAAAAATGGTATCACTTCAAAATTCATTATATTGCCTCCTTGTTCCTATTGGATTACACTTATCACTATAACAACGAAAGGTGCCAATCCATGGCACCATTAAGAGGGTTTGATATGAAAAAATCAGAACGTATGAACCAGATGCTGCGCTTCATTAATCAAAAACAACAGTTCACCCTGCAAGATCTCATGCAGGAGTTCCAGATCTCCAAACGAACCGCGTTAAGAGATATCACTTCATTGGAAGAGTTAGGTGCGCCCATCTATGTCGAATATGGACGCTACGGCGGATATCGACTGCTGCAACAGATGCAGCTGCCTCCCATTTCGTTTAATACGGGGGAGCTTCATGCCCTTTATTTTGCGATGCAGGCTCTCCGCAGCTTCTCCAGCTTACCCTTTCAAGTCTCTTTCCGTACCATTCATGAGAAATTTATGAGCGCGTTATCCGACAAGCAACGACAGGATATTGAGAACATCCAACACCGGGTTTACTTCCAACATACCGAGCAGATCCGCGACAGTGCACATTTGGAGTTTCTGTTGATGGCTGCTGTTCAGAATATAGTGATCCAGATTACGTACGCTAATCAGCGTAGATCCTCTGATCAAAGGCCATCTTCTGCAAACACCAATATCCGCACCATTCAACCCATCGCGCTTTATGCCAGGAAAGGTTATTGGTATTGCCAGGCCTATGATCTGCAAAAACAAGCTTATCGTGTATTCCGCTGCGACCGCATCATTTCAGCCGAAACAACGGAGATTGAACCTTTAACTCATGTAAAGGAACTCTATTCACAGGATGCCCAATCCCTATGGAAACCATCGGAACAAGCAATTCCATTCAAATGCCTGATTGACGAAGCCGGGATGGAGCTATTCCAGCAAGAACATTTCCCATCTATGCAGATCATCGAGAAGATGGGACACATGTATCTTGTCGGTTCGTACGAACCTCACGAGCTTGATTTCATAGTGAGATATCTTGCAGGCTATGGTAAATCGATTAAGATTATGGAGCCCATCATCTTACAGAAAGCATTAAGGCAGTACTATCTGGACTTGTTGGATCATGTATAAAGATCATAATTCTATAGCCATTTTACTTTACATGCCTTTTAGCTCTGCTCCTGGCTAACTTTTAAACTTTTTTTATTGCCAATAGCAACTTGAACGATAATCTGCAACACGATGATGATAGCCAAGCCATAAAATGCTTGCACAAAGCTGCCTGTTAGATCGCGGAGCCAACCAATCGCCAGCGGCCCAAGTGCTCCAAGAATGTAACCCCCAGATTGAGTCATAGCGGACCAGCTACTTGCTTCCTGAGCATTGTTTGTCTCATCAATCGGCAACATAAGTGCAATCGGGAACAGTCCACCTGCACCAATCCCGAGCGGAATCGCCGCGAGCCACGGACTGACAGAGAGATTCAGCATCAGGACACCTATTAATTCCAACATCGCACATCCAACAAGCCAGAAGACACGTTTTTGGTACCGATGTACAAGCATGGGAATGAATAATGTTGAGGGCAGTGATATCAATGTAAATAACGTTTGGATGTTGCCAGCAGTCTCTTGGCTATATCCATGGCTCTGAATGGCTGGCGCAAGCCAGGCGGTTAATGAATAGAAGATCGCGGCCATCAATCCAAAGAACAGTGTCAGCACCCATGCACGCCTGTTCTTCACAGGAAGTGGTGCATGGACTACAGCCGAAGTTTGTCCGGATTGCCGCTCTGTACGCGCAGACCAAGCTAATTTTAACCAGATTGGCAATGCAATGGCTGCGAGTAATGCCCATGTAACCAAAGAACCTCTCCAAGATCCACCCAAAGTATGCTGAAGCGGAACCGATAATCCCACACTAATGCTGGCCCCCATCACCATTGCTGTTGAATAGATGCCGACCATAGCTGCCACTCGGTTAGGGAAATACTGCTTAATGAAGCTGGACAACAGCGGCCCTGCCAATGCAATCCCTACACCTGACAGAAAAGAAGTGAACATCATCAACGGAGTTGCGCCTACAAACAATCGTAATCCCGTACCTATCCCAATAAGGATTAAAGCCAGCACAATGGCACCTTCGTTCCCCCACCTTCTACTTAGTCTTACAGAGAATGGAGCGAATATGCCCATACATAATACCGGTAGTGTAGTTAACAGACTGGCGGTCATGCCGCTCAAACCCAGATCATTCTGTATGGTACTCATCAGAGGAGAAATGGAAGTAATCGGTGGTCTTAAGTTCAGTGAAGCCAGAATAAGCGCCAATACAATATAAAAAAGTTTCATTATGAATCACCTCATGGGAGTAGTCTCGTTGCCTTCACCAAAGATCCTATTCTTTAATGACAAGATCTTCGAGTGGTGCACGAATTAAGTATAGGATCATTATAATGATTGAACAATACTATTGTTTCTATTAAAATGATTACTAAAACCAATGATTAGAGGTGAATTCATGGAGATTCGTCAAATGGAAAACTTTATTACGGTGTGTGAGGAGCTTCATTTTACACGGGCAGCGGAGAAACTTGGCATATCTCAACCTACGTTGAGTCAACAAATACGTGGGTTGGAAGATGAACTTGGTG
This sequence comes from Paenibacillus sp. FSL M7-1414, assembly GCF_038003195.1. Lineage (NCBI taxonomy): Bacteria > Bacillati > Bacillota > Bacilli > Caryophanales > Paenibacillaceae > Paenibacillus > Paenibacillus sp. FSL M7-1414. The sequence continues at coordinate 6,011,614 of NZ_JBBOOS010000001.1, forward strand.
TTCCTTTGTTTGACCGCGTCGGCAAAAAGATTGTGATGACCCAGGCAGGCACTCTGTTTCTGGAGCACTGTGTACAGATGATCCGGCATTTACAGAATACCCAGGATGCGCTAGCTGAATTCCGGAATGATCAGCGGGGACGATTGGTTATTGGTGTTCTTCCGTCGGATTTGGATTACCGTATCACTCCGCTGCTCGTTGATTTTCATGCCCGATTCCCCAAGGTGCAATTGAAGGTTATCTCTTCGATCTATGTCGTAAATCAAGTGTTGGAAAATGAAGTCGACATCGGCATCGAGATCACGTCTGCCCCTGATAGGCGGCTTGTACGCATTCCTTTGTGCAGTGAAGAATATGTACTGGTCGTATCCGAGAATCATGATTGGGCTGAACGAAGCACAATTGAAATTCAGGAGTTGCGTAATATCCAAACGGTGATGTTCCCCGAAGGATTTACAGGCAGAGAATTGGTCGATGGCTATTGCCGTAAATATGGATTCACCCTAAATACCATCATGGAGACCAGTTCGGCAACCTCCATCATTAGCCTGGTCAAAGCCAACGTTGGAGGAACACTGCTGCCTTATCCTCTGATCAAAGCCATGAATGAGCCCACGCTACGTTGCATCCGAATTACAGACGATCCGCCCTACCGGCACTTTGAGATCATCCATCGGTCCGACCGTTACCTGACGCAATCGGCCAAGGCATTTATTGAGAAAACAATCGAGTATTTCAATCAAAGGTAAGATTAAAAGGAGGATATTCAAATGATAATAAGAGAAGTTGGTTTGTTAACACATCAGGTCGAGGCCATAAAAGAGTTTTACGGTACACTACTGGAACTGGATCTTGTGGAGGATAATGCAACATGCGTTTCATTTCGTGCGGGGAACTCGGTCCTATCTTTCAAGAAGGCGCCAGAACAAGAGAAGCCATACTATCACGTAGCGTTTACAGTTCCAACGAATAAACTTGCTGATGCAAAAAGTTGGGCTCAAGACCGTAACATTTCATTGCTATCCATAGATGGACAAGATGAATTTTATTTCCCCTACTGGGATGCAACAGCCTTCTATTTTTATGATCCAAGCGGCAACTTGATGGAATTTATCGCTCACCATTCACTCGATAATGCAGTTGATGAAGCTTTTGAAGCGAAGCATCTGTTATGTATTAGTGAAATCGGTCTGCCTGTCGATGATGTTCCTGAGACAATGAACACATTGAATGAGCATTATCAACTTGAACCATTTGCCGGAGACGGAAAACAATTCTCCCCCACGGGTGATGCAGAAGGCATGTTTATTGTCATTGATAAACAGAAGCCATGGTTCCCAGACGAACGTATGCCTGGTGTATTTGTTACAGAGGTGAAGGTGGAAACTGGGCAGCCCGGTAATCTGCGTATACAGGACGATATGTACTCGATTGAATCGATATGATGTAAGAACGTACTGAATGAAAACCTTAAGAGGGACTTCCGGCTTAATACTTACCAAAACCATCCTCACACGTGATATCCGATTTAAGAATTTCGTACAGATTTTGTTTGGAATTCTCTAATTTATTTTGTATTTCTTCAATTTCTGATATTTTCGCTTGGATAACGCTTGCTTGATCATTACTTGAAAACCCATGTTTAGAGATCATAGATTGGATCTCATGGATCGTAAAACCAACAGCTAAACATTGTTTGACCACTTCCAGATGCTGAATAATGCTCTGCGCATATATTCGATAGTTATTATGATCTCTCAGCATATGTTCATCCGGGATCATACCTATTTTCTCGTAGTAACGAATCGTGGATATCGGAAGGTTTACATGGTTCGCTACTTCACTAATCTTCATATGTATTTCCCCCGTTTCTTCTTCTTGCTATAAAGTATACTTCATAGTTTACAATCCTCATAGTGAGACAGATGGAGATATAATTTATACCCTACTCTCACCAATATAGATATGAGGAGAGATTTCAATATGAACACAATTACCGGTCAATACAACAAAACAAATGATTTTGATACCATCGTCTTGGAGCGCCATTCCGTTAAAGCCTACGACCCTGAAGTGAAGATCAGCCGCGAGGAGATGACCGAAATACTGGCGAAAGCTTCACGTGCCCCTTCGGCCATTAACATGCAACCTTGGCGTTTTCTTGTTATCGACAGTGCCGAAGGGAAAGAGAAGCTTGCACCACTGGCCTCTTTTAACCAGACACAGGCACTAACGTCTTCCGTTGTCATTGCCGTATTTTACGATGCCAACAACGTTGAATACATGGAAGAGATTTTCAGCAGATCAGTGGAACTTGGGTACATGCCCCAAGACATCATGGATATGCAGATGCAGCAGGTAAAACCTTATTATGCGAACATAAACGCATCCGAATTGCGTGACATGAACCTCATTGACTCAGGCCTCATATCCATGCAACTCATGCTCGTTGCCCGTGCCCATGGTTATGATACCAACCCTATGGCCGGTTATGACAAAGGCCAGATCGCCGAAGCGTTCGGCCTGGATAAAGAACGGTTCCAGCCCGTGATGTTGATCTCCATAGGGAAAGCAGCCAAAGATGGCTATCCTTCCTATCGTCTCCCGGTTCAAACGATTACAACTTGGGCATAATCAACAGCTACTCTCAAGACTAAAATGACTATGGATGATACTATAGTAAATACTAAGTCTGAAAAATAGATGGAAATCACTGTGCATCCCATAATACCAGAGTACTCATCCTATATCAGTTAAAGGCTTTCATTATAATAGCCTCATACTGATTTGGACATAAGAACATTAATTATACGTTCATAAACAAAGGGTCCTGATGACAACTGTCATCAGGACCCTTTGTTACATAACTTAAATACCCATTTTCACCCAAGCCGGGTAAAGGATTAGAAAATAATATCAATAGCCTCTAGCTCATCTTGCTCCTGTTCGGATTGCCCGTTCAGGGAAATATCCTTGAGCAGCACCGAAGGCTGTTCGCCAATTTGGGTGATGATCACGAGCAGGTCCTGAGCGAAATTGTCGATCAGATTGCGCGTAAACAACTTCGTCGCATATTCAAACTGCCCGTTCATTCCCTCATCCAGCAACGAAATGACCAAGGTAAGGTCAAATTGGGAAACCGCATGCGTTTCCGGATAAGATTCGATCTGGATATCCCCGAAGTTTTGAACGTTATCTTCCTTCGTTTCCAGCGCAAACATGACATCAAATACAGGATTTCGGCTTTGATCTCGCGGCACCTGCAGCTTTTTCACAAGCTCTTCAAACGGATAATCCTGGTGGTCGTAGGCCCCCAGCATCGTTTCTTTGACTTCGTTCAAGTAAACAAGGAACGTCTTCTCCCCGGATGGATAATGACGAATCGCCAACGTGTTGACAAACATTCCGATGAGCGGCTCCAGGTCGGCATGTGTGCGGCCCGAAACCGGTGTGCCTACAATGAAATCTTCTTGTCCCGAGTACTTGCTGAGCAGGATTGAATAGGCCGCCGATAACACCATATATAGGGTAGCACCGTTCTCATCGGCAATGCGCTGCAAGCTGTCGGTCATCTTCTTGTCGATACTGAAAGGTAGCACATCTCCCTCAAAGCTACGAGCGGCAGGTCTGACAAAGTCCGTAGGCAGCTCAAGCGTTGGCAGTTCACCTTCCAACATGTCCAGCCAGTAGGCTTCCTGGCGTTTCAGCCGTCCTTTTACAGGTTCGGACTGCTGCCAAGCGGCGAATTCCTTATATTGAATCCGAAGCGGTTCCAACGTCTCACCGTTATACAGGCGCAGCAGCTCTTCGATGAAGATACCCATGGACATGCCATCCGTGACGATATGATGAATGTCCAGCATAAGCAGATGACGTTCCGCTTCCCATTCAACTAAGCCCACACGCAGCAGCGGCGGCCGCTCCAAATCAAAGACACGTACAAAGGCATCTGCAATGCTTTTCGTTTCACTTTCCGTCGCCTTTGTATACTCGACGGCAAACTCCAAGTCCGAATAAATCCGTTGTACCGGTTCGCCGTCGACCATTTCGAAGCCAGTTCGTAAAACTTCGTGACGAGCGATTAATCCTTGGATCGCCGCCTCGAATTGATTCTGATCCAAGCGCCCGACAAGAACCGTCATGCCGGACATGTTGTAGCTAAGCTCGGCCCCTTCCATCTGCTGCTGGATGTACAGCCGCTTTTGCACAGAGGAAAGCGGATAATACTCCCTTTTATCCAGAACCGGAATGGAAAGGAATTCCTGCTGCTCCAGTCGGCTAATCACTTCAGCCATCGCTTCAATAGTCGAGTACCGGAATACATCGCGCAGTGGCAGGTCCACGTGCAGCTCCTTGTGCACCTTGCTGACCAGCGTCGTCGCCCGCAGCGAGTGACCGCCGAGGTCGAAGAAGTTGTCCGTCACACCAATCGTAACTGACCCAAGCACGTCCTGCCAGATGGAGACCAGTTTCGTCTCCAGATCGGTGCGCGGCGCCACGTATTCACGCCCTGCACTTGCTCCCTCTTCCGGCGTCGGTAGCGCTTTCCGGTCGATTTTCCCGTTTGGTGTCAAAGGTAAATGCTCCAGCTCCACAAAGTACGACGGGATCATATAACCTGGCAGCTCGCTGGAGATCGCTCGTTTCAGGTCGGCCGCCGTCAGTTCGATATCCGTTGTGTAGTAGGCGCACAGCGCCTTTTGACCGTTCGCATCACTTCGAACCAGCACCACCGCTTCGCGTATACCTACCACCCGCAGCAGCTGCGACTCAATCTCACCCGTTTCGATCCGGTAGCCCCGGATTTTCGCTTGATTGTCGATCCGGCCGATGAAATCCACGTTTCCGTCCTCCATCCACCTCGCCAAATCTCCCGTGCGATATAACCGCTCACCAGCGGTGAAAGGACTGTCTACAAACTTCTCTTCCGTCAGCTCTGGACGGTTCAAGTACCCGCGCGCCACACTGACTCCGCCGATAACCAATTCGCCCAGCACGCCGACTGGCACCGGGTTCAGATGTGCATCCACGATGTAAAACTTCGCATTCAACCACGCTTTGCCAATCGGCACATGGCCTGTCTGCGGCAGTTTCGCCAATTCTTCGTCATAGAAACTGGAGTCGATTGCCGCTTCCGTCACACCATAGGCGTTAATGATGCGGAACGACGAGCCAAACCGCTCCTGCAAGGTACGGTAATCCGCTACACTGCAGCTGTCCGAGCTTGTGATCAACAGCTCCATACCACTTAACTTTAGCCCCTGCTCATGCACGTATTGCATAAACGGCACGATCAGTGCTGGTGTTGATTCAAAGATCGTCACTTGCTCCTGCTCTATCCAGTGGTGCAGACGAGACGGATCAATCCGGTCGTCCTTCGGTACAATGACCATGGTGCCTCCGTTATACAACGTGCGTGCGATATCGCCCACGAAAACATCAAACGAGAAGCTTGCGAGTTGCAGCAGTCGCACCGGGAACTGATCCAACCGGTATTCCCGTCGGTAGCCCGCTGCCGTGTTCACTAGGCTGCGATGCTCGATCATCACGCCTTTTGGCTTGCCCGTCGTTCCCGATGTGTAGATGACGTACGCCAGATCCTCCGGACGGGCTTCATGGAAGCTGTCCATACCGACAACATCAACATCATTTGGATGACTCTCGCCACCACCGTTCACAGCCCCCGTTAGCTTGCCGTTGACTCGATCGGGAGCACTGTTGGAGCCTTGGCCAAAGTCCATTGGCACATTGCTTCGTTCCTCGCTGTATGACGTTTCGTCGTCGAGATACAGCACCGTCGCCAGTGCCAGTTCCTCTTCACCGAGCCAGGCTTCGGCACGCTCTCGCAGCGGCGTTTGCGTCAGCAGCACCTTCGCTCCGCTGTCTTCGAGCATGAACCGCACACGGTCTGCCGGATAATCCGGGTCGAGGGGTACATACGCCCCGCCTGCTTTCCAGACGGCCAGCACGGCCACCAACAGGTCCACCGAACGCTCGGCGAGAATGCCAACAATCTCCTCACGGCCGATTCCACTTGCGCGCAGCATCGCCGACAGGCGGTTCGCCCGCTCGTTCAGCTCCACATACGTCAGCCGATCGTTTTCGTAAACGACAGCTTCAGCTTCCGGCGTGTGTTCCGCCTGTTCCTCGAACAGTCGATGGAACGCTGCCATAGGAGCCTCTTCCGGTTGCGCAGGGTTAAACGCGCCGACAATCTGCTCTTTTTCCTCTGCCGTTAACAAGTTCAGCTCGGCAATAGTCGCCGACGGGTTGCAGAGAATGGATTCAAGCAGCTGCAAGTAGTGAACAGCCAATTTCTCCACCGTTTCGGTTTTGTATAGAGCTGTGGCGTATTCAAACAGATATTCCAAGCCGTCCTCAATCTCGGTGACGTCCAAGCTGAGATCGAATTTGGAAACAATTTCTTCGCTGGCATACGTCGACAGATGCAGTCCCGGAAGCTGAATTTCTACATTTTCTGTATTCTGCAAAGCAAACATCGTATCAAACAGTGGATGACGGCGTAGATCACGAGCCACGTTTACCTTATCCACCAGTTCCTCAAACGGATAATTCTGATGTTCAAAAGCACCAAGCGTTGTCTCCTTGATTTCCTTCAAGTAGTCAAGGAACGTTTTACCGGCAGCCGGGTAACTGCGGATGGCCAATGTATTAACGAACATCCCGATCAGCGGTTGAACGTCGCTGTGATTTCTGCCCGCAATCGGCGTACCAACCACCACGTCTTCCTGACCTGAATATTTATGCAGAAGCACGTTATACGCCGCAAGCAGAACCATGTAAAGCGTTGCGCCGTTTTCAGCTGCAAGCCGTTTCAGACCTTCGCTTTTCTCAATATTCATAAACAATTGCAGCGTACGGCCCTCGTAGCTCTGCATAGCCGGGCGCGGATAGTCCGTTGGCATTTCCAGAACTGGCAGTTCTCCGCTGAACATGTCAATCCAGTAGGCTTCCTGCTTGGCAAGCTGCGTTTTCTGCTCGTCCGATTGCTGCCATACTGCATAATCTTTGTACTGAATGCGGAGTGGCTTGAGCGGCTCCCCGCTGTACAAGTGCACAAACTCTTCGATCAGTACGTCCATTGAAACGCCGTCCGATACGATATGATGTGTATCGAACATCAGGATGTGCCGGTCCGGCGCCAGTTCGGCAATGCCCACCCGCAGAAGTGGTGGCTTGGCTAGATCAAACGCACGAACGAATTGGCGCACCGTTTCTTCCGCCTGCTCCCCGCTGATCTGCACATATTCCACCTGGAAGGTGACTTCTTCGTAAATCCGCTGAACTGCTTCGCCTTCAACCATCTCAAAGCCGGTACGCAGCGTTTCATGACGAGCTACAAGCCCGCGGAATGCTTCTTCAAACTGCTGCCGGTTGAGCTGCCCTTCGAGTAGCATAGCTCCTGGTATGTTGTAGCTCAGCTCGCCTCCTTCCAGCTGGTTCAAAATATAGAGACGTTTCTGCGCAGAAGAGAGCGGATAATACTCGCTAGGTTCCGCAGCCGGAATAGCCATAAACGAGCCGATCTCCAAATGCTCCATAGCCACAGCCATTTCCTCAACTGTCGAGTAGCGGAATACGTCGCGAAGCGGGAATTGGGCGCCCAGCTCCTTATGCATTTTGCTGACAAGTGTTGTCGCCCGCAGGGAGTGTCCTCCGAGGTCGAAGAAGTTGTCCGTTACGCCTACCGCCTTCTCCCGAACAAGCACTTCCTGCCAAATGACGGCCAGTTTTGCCTCCAGTTCGGTGCGCGGTGCCACGTATTCGCGGCCTCCGCCTGCTCCCCCTTCTGGCGCTGGCAGCGCCTTCCGGTCAATTTTCCCATTTGGCGTTAGAGGCAATTGCTCCAGTTCGACGAAATACGACGGAATCATGTATCCCGGTAGCTCGCTGGAGATCGCCCGTTTCAAATCTGCCGCCGTCAAGCCTTTTTCCACTGTATAATAAGCGCACAACGCTTTCTGCCCTTCTTGATCTTCCCTGACAACAACTACCGCTTCCTTCACGCTACCTACACTCAGCAGCTTTGCTTCGACTTCGCCCGTCTCGATCCGGTAGCCCCGGATTTTTGCCTGGTTATCGATCCGGCCGATGAAGTCCACGTTGCCGTCCTCCATCCACCTCGCCAAATCTCCCGTGCGATATAACCGCTCACCCGCGGTGAAAGGGCTGTCTACAAACTTCTCTTCCGTCAGCTCTGGACGGTTCAAGTACCCACGTGCTACGCCAACGCCGCCGATGACCAGCTCGCCCAGCACACCGACGGGTACGGGATTCAGATGTGCATCCACGATGTAAAACTTCGCATTCAACCACGCTTTGCCAATCGGCACATGGCCTGTCTGCGGCAGTTTCGCCAATTCTTCGTCATAGAAACTGGAGTCGATTGCCGCTTCCGTCACACCATAGGCGTTAATGATGCGGAACGACGAGCCAAACCGCTCCTGCAAGGTCCGGTAATCTGCCACACTGCAGCTGTCCGAGCTTGTAATCAACAGCTCCATACTGCTTAACTCTAGTCCATGCTCATGCACGTATTCCATGAACGGCACGATTAGTGCTGGTGTTGATTCAAAGATCGTCACTTGCTCCTGCTCTATCCAGTGGTGCAGACGAGACGGATCAATCCGGTCGTCCTTCGGTACAATGACCATGGTGCCTCCGTTATACAACGTGCGTGCGATATCGCCCACGAAAACATCAAACGAGAAGCTTGCGAGTTGCAGCAGTCGCACCGGGAACTGATCCAACCGGTATTCCCGTCGGTAGCCCGCTGCCGTGTTCACTAGGCTGCGATGCTCGATCATCACGCCTTTTGGCTTGCCCGTCGTTCCCGACGTGTAGATGACGTACGCCAGATCCTCCGGACGGGCTTCATGGAAGCTGTCCATACCGACAACATCAACATCATTTGGGTGACTCTCATTACGGTCGTTCACAGCACCCGTCAGCTCGCTGGAGATCAGACCTGAAACCATGCTGGAGCCTTGGCCGAAGTCCATTGGTGCATTCGCTCGATCTTCGCTGTATGACGTTTCGTCATCGAGATACAGCACCTTCTCCAGTGCTAGTTCCTCTTCGCCGAGCCAGGATTCGGCACGCTCTCGCAGCAGCGTTTGTGTCAGCAGTACCTTCGCTCCGCTGTCTTCCAGCATGAACCGCACGCGGTCCGCCGGATAATCCGGGTCAAGCGGTACATACGCCCCTCCCGCTTTCCAGACGGCCATCACGGCCACCAGCAAATCGACCGAACGCTCGGCGAGAATGCCAACGATGGTCTCCCGGCCTATTCCGCTTGCACGTAGCGTGGTCGACAGGCGGTTCGCCCGCTCGTTCAGCTCCGCATACGTCAGCCGATCCTTCTCGTATACGATGGCCTCCGCTTCCGGCGTGCGTTCCGCCTGTTCCTCGAACAGTCGATGGAACGCTGCCACAGGAGCCACTTCCGGCTGCACCGGATTAAACACGCCGACAATTTCTTCTTTTTCCGCCGCCGTCAAAAGCTCTAACTCATGTACACGAACATTCGGATTAGCCGCAACCTGCTCCAATGCACGGGCAAAATGACCGTGGATCTGCCTGATGTCTTGCTCTCTGAATGTCAGTGCATTGTACGTAAACCGCAGCAAAATATGCTCTTCCGGAATGACGGTAATGTCCAGATCGTAGTTCGTTTGTTCCGGCGATTGGATATTAGCGATTTTCAGCGCTTCTTGTCCTCCGCCGACAACCTGCTCAATCTGTTCTTCCATCGGATAATTTTCAAAGACCATAATATGGTTGATCAAGTCGCTCTTTTGCTCGCTCAGCGACTGAATTTCGAAGAGCGGGAACGTTTCGTAAGCTCCCGATGTCAGCGCTTGATCCTGGGTTTTTCTCAAAATATCGGCTACCGTCTCCTCGGCTTTGCCTTGAATACGGACAGGGATCGTATTAATAAACAGACCGATCATGCTTTCGATACCCGGAATCTCCGCTGGACGCCCGGATACGACGGAGCCAAATACAACATCTTCGCTGTTGTTGTATACCTGCAGAACCAGTCCCCATACGGTCTGCATGAATGTATTAAGCGTCACCTGATGCTGGCGCGCCACCCGCTCGATTTGCCCAGTCAGTTCTTTGCTGAGTTCCACATCGATCTCAGCTGCTTCAAAAGCGCCCTGCTTCAGCCCTGTTTTCTCCCGAGGCAGCTTGGTCTGCTGATCATAACCCGCCAAATACTCGGACCAGTAACGCGAAGCTTTCGCGGCATCTTGAGCTTCCAGCCATTCGATATACCGAGAGTACGAGGTAACCGGAGGAAGCTCCAGCGTCCGCTGCTCCTGGAACGCGAAGTAGGTGTCGAACACTTCCTTGATCATTAAGGACATGCACCAGCCGTCCAACAAAATGTGATGGTGACTCCAGATCACTTGGTAGGACTCGTCGCCCGTACGCAAAACTGTAACGCGCATCAGAGAGCCTTGGGCCAAATCGAACTTGTTCGCTTTATCCGCGCTGACAAAATCGGCTATCGTCTTCTCCGGGTGTTCATCTCTTTCCGAGCGAATATCTTCAAAGTACACTTCACACTTCCGCTCGCGGAATACCACTTGAATCGGCTCGTCTCTCCAGCCGGTAATAAAATTGGTCCGCAGCGCCTCATTTCGCTGTACCAGCGTATCCAATCCGCGGGTGAAGGCTTCCACATTCAGGCTTCCATACAGATCGAAGGTCACCTGTTCGAAGTAGGCTTCCGAATCGGCATCCAGCAAGCTGTGGAACAACATCCCTTTTTGCAGCGGAGTCAGGGTGTATACATTCTCCAGTTCACCGAGTGCCGTCGTATGTTCTGACAGCCGCTCCAGTTCCTCCACCGTCACATCTTGAAGCAGTACGTCACTAGGCGTAAGCTCCGGCCGCTCTTTCGATACGCAATGGCTGATGACTTCACGCAAACTCGATTGAAGCAGGGTGCCCAGGCGCTCAACCGTCTCCCGTTGATACTGGGTTTCCCCATAACGGATCGCAAGTTCCAACACGCCTTCCGATACCATACCGTTGATATCGAGGACATAATTCATCACAGCATTCGGGCTTGAATCGGAGCCCGGACTGAACGGAGACGGCTGCGAGCCGCTGCTTTCATAATCCTGGTCGAACTGACCCAGATAGTTGAAACTGATCTCCGGCTCTAAAGCAAAGCGCTCGCCGTCATGCGGCGCCGACAAATAACGCAGGATGCCGTAGCCGATTCCTTTGTTCGGAATGCGGCGCAAGTTTTCTTTCACCTGTTTCACCTGATGACCGAGTGCCTGAGCGTGACCTGGCTCCAGAACAACAGGGAATTGGCTTGTGAACCAGCCTACCGTGCGTGTAATGTCCACATCTGGCAAAAGTTCTTCCCGGCCGTGGCCTTCAAGATTCACCAGCACGCGTTCTTGACCGCTCCAAGCTTGTACTGAGAGGCCCAGCGCAGCAAGCAGCAAATCGTTCATTTCTGTATGGTAAGCACGGTGTGCCTGCTTCAGCAGTTGTTCGGTTTCCTCCGCCGTCCAGCGGACAGTCACGATCCCGCTGTCCTTCAGCTTGGATCTGCCTTGTTCAAAATCTTTCGGAAGCGGCTCATAGGTCAATTGCTCGATATGCTGCCAATACGCTCTCTCACTTTCCATCGCCGGACCGTTCGCATAATCAGCGAGCTGTTTCGCCCACGTTTGGAATGAGTCCGTTTTGAGCGGCAGACGGATCAGCTTCCCTTGCAGCGCCTGCTCATAGCCGGCAGCAAAATCCTCAAGCAGAATCCGCCAGGATACGCCGTCTACGACCAAGTGGTGGATCGCGATCAGCAGATGATCTCCATCCGCACAACGGAACAAGCCGAGCTTCAGCAAAGGCCCTGCCTGCAGGTCAATGCTGCGCTGAAGCTCGTTCGCCTTGGCTTCGATCGCCTGCGCGCAGTCCGTCATTCCGCGGAAATCGATCACTTCTAGGCTGTAGAGCTCGCCGTCACTTTCCTCGATGGCCCGGTTCCATGCCGCATACCCGCTCTCGGTCCAGCTAAAGACGAGGCGCAGCGCATCGTGATGCTCGGCCAGCTTCCGCACGGCCTGACGAAGCGCCGCTTCGTCATAGCCTTCCTCCCGGTACAGCATCACCGCCTGGTTAAAGTGGTGCAGCTCGGCGAACGACTGCTCGAAGAACCAGCGCTGAATCGGCGTCAGCCCCGTCTCTCCCGTAGCTGCCCCCTGATCGGCGCGTCTTAAGACCGACTGGAGATACGGGCTTAATTCCGCTACGGTCGGATATTTGAACAAATGCTTAATTTCCAGCTTGTACCCGGCCTGATGTAGCCTGGACGACACCTGGATCGATTTAATTGAATCCCCGCCGAGTTCGAAGAAATTGTCCATCACGCCGATCGGACGACCCGTTCCCAGCACCTTTTGCCACACCGCAACCAACGTCTGCTCCGCCGCCGTCCGGGGCGCCACGTATTCCGTTCCAACGAGCATACTGCTTTCCGGTGCGGGCAGCGCCTTGCGGTCAAGCTTCCCGCTGTGTGTGAGGGGCATCCGCTCCAGCTGCACGAAGTAGGACGGAATCATGTACGCAGGCAGATCCTCCGCCAGCGCGCTTCGCAGCTCGCTCGCCGCAAGCGGCTTGTCCGCCACGAAGTACGCGCAGAGCTGCTTCTGACCGGCTTCGTCCTCTCTGGCGATGACAACCCCCTCTTGTACGGACGCCGCTTTCAGGACCTGCGCCTCCACCTCGCCGAGTTCGATCCGGTACCCGCGGATTTTCACCTGATGGTCGATCCGGCCCATATACTCGATGTTGCCGTCCGGCAGCCATCTGGCCAGATCGCCCGTCCGGTACATCCGCCCGCCCGGCGCGAACGGACACTCTACGAATTTCTCCGCGGTCAGCTCGGGACGGTTCAAGTAGCCTCTAGCCAGACCTTCGCCCGCGATGCACAACTCGCCCGGCACGCCGATCGGCTGCAGCGCTGTCGTCCCTTCCTTGACAATATGCAGCCGTATGTTCGAGATCGGCTTGCCGATCGGCACCGATACATACGCCTCTTCCGGTCCGCAATCGTAGTACGAGACATCAACCGTCGCTTCCGTAGGCCCATAAAGGTTGATCAGCTGCGCTTGATTCACGGATGACGAAATCCACTGCCAGAACCGGCTCACATGCGACGTCGCCAGCGCTTCCCCGCTTGCAAACACCCGTTTCAGCGAAGACAGCTTGTTACCCAGATCTTCGCTCGGCTGACGCTCGACATATTCGAGGAAGGCGTGCAGCATCGACGGCACGAAGTGCATCGTGGTGACGGCTTGCCGTTCGATCGTATCCAGAATCGTCTCGGGATTCTTCTCCCCGCCCGGCGGCAGCAAGCAAACTTTGGCCCCCGTCCAAGCCCACCAAAACAGCTCCCACACGGAAACGTCGAAGGTAATCGCCGTCTTTTGCAGAATCGTATCCCTGGAGTCAATCGGATAAGCATTCTGCATCCACAGCAGCCGGTTGATCACCGGACGGTGCTCCACCATGACGCCTTTGGGCTTGCCTGTCGAGCCCGATGTGTAAATGACGTAGGCCAAGTGCTCCGGTCCGCTCGCCGGCTCCAGGTTCGAGCCGTCTTCATCATACGCGGATGGATCGTTCAGATCGACGAGCGATAGACCGCCAAGTGGCTCTGTCCCGGCAAATGACGCGCTTTCCCGCAAATGGCTCTGAATCAGCAGCAGCCTAGCGCCCGAATCTTCGAGCATGTAGCGGATGCGCTCCTGCGGGAATTGCGGGTCAATCGGCACGTAGGCGCCCCCGGCCTTCAAGATTGCATAGATGCCGACAATCATCTCTAGCGAGCGCTCGGCCATGATCGCGATCGGCTGATCGGCCTGCGCGCCAGAGGCACGCAAGAATCGCGCCAGCCGGTTCGCCCGCTCGTTCAACTCCCGGTAAGTCAGGCTGCTGTCCTCATAGACAACGGCCACTTGCTCCGGCGTTCGCTCTGCTTGCTCCTCGAACAGCTCGTGGATCGTTCTCTCTCTCCACGACTCATCCGCTTCCAAGCCTAGACCCTCTGAGGCAGATTGCTTCGCCAGAGCCGCAGACGACACGGCAAACCCGACCAGCAAATCATGCTTTTCGCTGTCCTTCAAAATATTCAAATCCGAGATCCTCGCACCCGGCTGAGCCAGGATCGATGCCAAAAGCTGCTCGTAATGACCCGCCAGCCGTACCATCGTTTCCTGTCTAAACAACGAGGTAGCGTACTCGATCTTGCAAACCAGCTCGTTACCCTCTTCCACGATATCCAGGCTAAGATCAAACTTTGCTCTCTTTTCCTCGATGTCAAACAGCGACCATTGCAAACCTTCCAGGGCTAAATCCAGGCTTTCGTGCTTTTGCAAAGAAAACATGGTGTCAAACAGCGGATTCCGGCTTAAATTCCGGCTCACCTGAAGAGCTTCTACCAGCTCCTCGAACGGATAGTCCTGGTGCTCGTAGGCTCCAAGCGTCGTTTCCTTCACATCCTGCAAGTAATCCAGGAACGTCCGCTCTGCCGTTGGACCCAAGCGAAGGGCCAGCGTATTGACAAACATGCCGATAATCGGTTGCAGGTCGGCGTGAGAACGAGCGGCAATCGGAGTGCCGACTACGATATCTTCCTGTCCCGCGTATTTATGAAGCAATACGGAGTAAGCAGCCAGCAGAAGCATGTACAGCGTCGCCCCCGAATCTCCGGCAAGCCGTTTTAGAGCTTCGCTTTTCTCCGCATCCAGCGCAAACGTGAGCGTTTGACCGTCAAACTGCCGGACGGCTGGGCGGGAAAAGTCAAGAGGCAGCTCAAGAACCGGAAGCTCGGAGCTGAATACCCCACGCCAGTATTCCTCCTGCCGTTTGATACGCTGACATTGCTCGTCGGATTGCTGCCAAACGGCGTAATCCTTGTATTGAATCCGCAGCTCCGGCAATTCTTCCCCATTGTAAAGCCCCACAAATTCGCGTAGTAGCACGTCCATGGAAAGACCGTCGGAACCAATATGATGCATATCCAGCGCAAGCAGGAATTTCTCTTTTTCAAGTATGATCAGCAGGACGCGCAGCAAAGGCGGCTGGGTCAAGTCAAAAGGCTGAATGAAGCCTTCCAGAATGGCCGCGACCTGATCTTTGGTTGCTTGAAGCTTCTCGACCTTGAAATCTACGAGCGGATGAATACGCTGAACCGGCTCTCCATTCACGATTTCAAAACCGGTGCGCAGCATATCGTGCCGGGCCACCAAAGTAGTCAGCGCCTTTTCCACTTTGGCCTCGTTCAAAGTCCCTTTCAATTGCAAGGCGCTCGGAATGTTGTAATTCAGCTCCGAGCTATCTAGCTGGTGCAGGACATACAGCCTTTTTTGCGCAGAGGAAACTGGATAGTATGCTTTCTCTTCCGCTTTTGGAATGGAGCTGTGCTCTGATTCTTCCAAGCTGGCAATAGCCCCGGCCATCGATTCCACCGTCATATAGCGGAACACATCGCGCAGCGGAAGTTCAACGTTCATTTCCTTACGAATCTTGCTGACAAGGTTTGTCGCCCGCAAGGAATGCCCTCCGAGCTCGAAGAAATTGTCCAGGATTCCAATGCCGGAGTAACCCAGCACTTCCTCCCAGATCTGTACAAGCTGGGACTCAATAAGGTTACGAGGGGCTACGTGTTCGATGCCCGTTTGCAGGCTACCTTGCGGCTCCGGCAGTGCTTTGCGGTCCACTTTGCCGTTAGACGTCAGCGGCATGCGCTCCAGCTGCACGAAATACGACGGGATCATGTATCCCGGCATTCCCTGTGCCAGCGAGGTTCTCATTTCGCTGACTGTCAGCGTCCGGTCTGCAACAAAGTAGGCAACAAGTGCCTTCTCTCCCTCGTTGTCCTGACGGGCGAGCACCACCGCTTCTTCCACGCCCTCCACGTTCAGAAGTTGCGTCTCGATTTCGTCCAGCTCGATCCGGTACCCGCGGATTTTGACCTGATGGTCGATCCGGCCGAGGTATTCAATGTTGCCGTCCGGTAGCCATGCCGCCAAGTCGCCTGAGCGATACAGTTTTTCCCCCTCCGCAAACGGGGAATCAACGAACTTTTCCGCCGTCAAATCCGGTCGATTCAGGTATCCTCTTGCCAGGCCTTCACCGGCCACGTACATTTCGCCTGCTACGCCGATCGGAACAGGACGACGGTTTTCATCCAGAACATACACGCTCAGCGTCGGGATCGGCTTGCCGATATTACTCTTTGCCGCCTCCATCTCGATCCATGTAATTTCCTTATACGTCACGTGAACCGTCGTCTCGGTAATACCGTACATATTGATCAGCTTTGTCTCCGGGTACTTCGTCTTGAAACCCTTGAGCAACAGCGGGCTGAGTGCTTCGCCGCCGAAGATGACGTTGCGAATCCGCAGATTGTACGGATGGTCCGCTAAAACCTCACGCAGCAGTTGGTAGAAATATGTTGGCGTCTGGTTCAAAATCGTGACCCGTTCGCGGCTCAGCAGTGCCAAGAACTCGGCTGGATTTTTCGCCGTAAGTGGCGGTACGATAACCAGCTTTCCTCCATTCAGAAGTGCTCCGTACATCTCCCAGACGGAGAAATCGAAGCAGAACGAGTGGAATAACGTCCACGTGTCGGACGGCCCAAAGTCGAACAGGTTCTTGTCGTTGAACAAAAGGCGCACGACGTTTTTATGCTCAATCAACGTGCCTTTGGGTTTGCCGGTCGTTCCCGATGTGTAGATGACATAAGCCAAGTTACCCGGGCCAGAAATTGGTTCCAGATTCGAAGCGTCCAGTGCATCAGCGGAGTCCGCCCCTTTGTGGCCCCAAACGAAATCGTCCAATTCAAGGCGCGTTCCTGCGAAATCGGTCTTCTCATGCAAATGCTTTTGAATCAGCAATAACGGTGCGCCCGAATCCTCAATCATGAAGCGGATGCGTTCCTCCGGGTAGTCGGGATCGACAGGCACGTAGGCTCCGCCCGCTTTGAGAATCGCCAGAATGCCGACGACCATATCAAGTGAACGTTCGGCCAGAATCGCTACCAACTGATCCGCTTCGACTCCTGTCTCCCGCAGCTTACGCGCAAGGCGATTGGATCGCTCGTTCAGTTCGTGGTAGCTCAGCTGCCGCTCATTCATGACAGCGGCCACGTTATCCGGGTAAAGCTTCGCCTGCTCTTCGAACAAGCCATGAATCGTCTGCTGACGCGGGTAGTCTGCCTCCGAATCATTAAAACCGCGCACCAGTTCACGGATTTCCTGCTCGGTTAGCATTTCCAGCGAAGCAATATCCCCTTCCGGCGCTGTTGCGATAGTTTCGAGTAGCTTGTCATAATGTCTGGCGAACCGTTCCGCGGTCTCCTGTTTATACAAAGCCGTAGCGTACTCCAACCGGCATTCGAGCTGGCCATCCAGTTCCGAAATGTCCAGAAGCAGCTCGAACTTAGACGTTCGGTTTTCCAACGGATAAAACGATTGCTCCAGCCCCTCGATGACAATTTGCTCATTCTCCGTATTTTGCAGGGAGAAGAACGTATCAAAGAGCGGATTCCGGCCGGTCGCGCGCGGAATATGAAGACTTTCCACCAAATCTTCGAACAAATAATTTTGGTGTTCAAAAGCCCCGAGTGTGATTTCCTTCATTTCTTCCAGGTACTTAAGGTACGGCTTGGAACGCTCCGGATGGCTGCGAATGGCAAGCGTGTTGATAAACATACCTACGATTGGCTGCACTTCTTCCTGCGTTCTTCCGGCAATCGGGGTCCCCACGATCAGATCTTCCTGACCCGAGTATTTATGCATAAGGATCGAGTAAGCAGACAACAGCACCATGTACAGGGTCGTGCCCGTCCGTGCGGCCAGTTCTTTCAGCTTCTCCGTCCGTTCTTTCCCAATATCAAACTTCACGGTCCGGCCGTCAAAACTTTGCACCGCAGGCCGCGGGAAGTCCGTCGGAAGTTCCAATACAGGCAGCTCGCCCGACAGCTGTTCCAGCCAGTACTCCTTCTGCGGCTGGATCAACTGCCCGTAGGCTTCGGAATGCTGCCAAACGGCATAATCTTTGTATTGAATACGCAACGGAGCCAGCTCCTCACCCCGATACAGGCGGCTGAACTCGTCGAAAAGCAATGCTGTCGAGATGCCATCCGAGACGATGTGATGCATATCGAACAACAGGATGTGGCGATCCTCGGCGACTTCGATCAGGCCGATGCGAAGAAGTGGCGGCTTAGTCAGATCAAACGGGTGATAGTATGCTTCCACCACATGGTCCACTTCTCGCTCGCTCGCCTGGAAATAATCTACAGCAAACTCCACCTCGTCATAGATGCGCTGCACAAGCTCGCCTTGAACCTGCTCAATCCCGGTAAGCAGCGTCTCATGGCGCTGAATCAGTGCCCGGAACGCGTACTCTACGCGCTTGCGGTCCAACTTGCCTTCGAGAAGAAGCGCCGCCGACATATTGTAGCTGCGCTCTGCCGCGTCAAGCTGGCGCAGGACGTACAGACGCTTTTGCTCGGATGAAACTGGATAATACTCGGCCTCTGCCGCCTTTGTAATCTCATACGTCTCCTGCTGCTTGAAACCGCTAATTCTTTGGGCAAGTTGTTCGATCGTGGTGTAGCGGAAAACGTCCCGCAGCGGAACCTCGACTTGCAGCTCTTTTCGAATCTTGGAAACAAGCGCGGAGGCCCGCAAGGAATGACCACCCAGGTCAAAGAAATCGTCTTGGACTCCAACTCGCACAATACCCAGCACCTGCTGCCAAATAAGAGCAAGTCTTGTTTCCAGCGTTGTGCGAGGAGCCACATACTCACGGCCGGCTTCTATCTCTCCGGTCGGTTCAGGCAGCGCTTTACGGTCAATCTTGCCATTCGGTGTGAGCGGAAGCTGATCAAGAGACACCAGTCGGGCCGGGACCATATGGGCCGGCAGCTCTTGCTTCAATTGGGACAGCAGATCGCTCAGCTGCAAGGAAACATCCCCCGCCACGTAACCGCACAAATACTTTTGCCCCTGCTCATCCGTACGGTCAGTCACCACAGCCTGCTTGACCCCCGGGAAACTGAGCAGGGTCGTTTCAATTTCACCGAGTTCGATCCGGAACCCGCGAATTTTCACCTGATAGTCGATCCGGCCGATGAAGTCAACGTTGCCGTCTTCCAGCCAGCGGGCCAAATCTCCTGTCCGATACAGACGTTCTCCAGGCACAAACGGGCTGTCTGCAAACTTCTCGGTGGTTAGGTCCGGACGGTTCCAATACCCGCGCGCCACCCCGGCGCCGCCGATGACAAGCTCACCCGGAACCCCTACAGGAACCGGCTTTAACCCGGCATCGACAATGTAAAACCGGGCGTTCAGCCAGGCTTTGCCGATCGGCACATGACCCAACAATGGCAGCTTGTCCAGCGGCTCATCGTAAAAACTGCTGTCAATGGCCGCTTCGGTAACGCCGTAGCTGTTGATGATGCGGAATTGTCCGCCGAATCTTTCCTGCAGCAATCGGTAATCGGTGACACTGCAAGCATCCGAGCTGGTAATCAGCAAATGCATGGAGCTGACGTCCAGCCCTTCTTCATAAATATGCTGCATGAACGGTAGGATAAGCGCAGGTGTCGATTCAAATACCGTAATGTTTTGGTCCCGAATCCAGCCGTATAAGCGGTTCGGATCAATCCGGTCATCCTTTGGCACAATTACCATCGTTCCTCCGTTATACAGCGTCCTCGCGATGTCTCCAACGAACACGTCAAACGAGAAGCTCGCCAGTTGCAGCAACCGCACCGGGAACTGATCCAACCGGTACTCGCGGCGGTACGCATCCGCCGTATTCATGAGACTACCATGCTCGATCATGACGCCTTTTGGGCGTCCCGTCGTACCGGAGGTGTAAATCACATAAGCCAAGTCTTGTGGGGCACTGTCAGCAGATTCAAATTCCACGGCTGAGGTATCCCCGTTATACATCTGTTCATCGTCCATCGCATAGACTGCTTGAAGCTTCAGCCGGTCATCGGCCAGCCAACCTCCGGCCCCCTCCAACAGATGACGCTGCGTAAGCAGCACCGATGCTTTGCTATCGCTGAGCATGTACTCAATCCGCTCCGCAGGATAATCGGGGTCCAGCGGTACATAAGCTCCGCCGGCTTTCCATACGGCGAGCACACCGACCAGCAGTTCCACCGAGCGCTCCGCCCAGATCCCCGTAATCGTCTCCCTTCCCACGCCCTGTTCCCGAAGGAGCGCAGCCAGCCGCTCGGCGCGTTTGTTCAATTCGCCGTAAGTCAGCTGTTTGTCCATGTAAACAACTGCCGGGTGATCCGGAATGTCTCGGGCAAACTTTTCGACATACCGATGAAACGCTATTCCCTCGCTCAGTGCTGCCACCGGCGGGTTAAACACGTCCAGAATACGGTGTCTCTCCTCATCGCTCAACAGAGAAATCTCGCGCACCCGCAGTTCGGGAGTCTCAAGAAACTGGTCCAAAACGGTTACATACTGCTCCATAATGCGATCAATCTCGGTCGTCTCGAACAGGCCGGTACGATAGGAAGCATGGAGAATGACATGGCCTTCATTCAGCATATGGTCGAAGCGCAGCAGTAGATCGTCCATCTCGTGTCTAGCAAAGTGAGCCTCCAGACGTACCTTGATTTCTTCGTACTCCACGATTTTCAAAGGCAGATATTCCAGAGACGTGCGGAACAACTCCGAAAGATCGTTGCGGCCGTGTTGTTCGCGTAAATCCTGGATCAATTGGTTATAAGGATATTTCTGATGCCGCAGATCCGCCGTATTTTCCTTGGAAACCGTTTGGATCAAGGAAAGCACGGACCCAACTGGATTCAGACTAATCCGCGTAGCCACGGTGCTGACGAACATACCGATCGTTTCTTTTTCCTTCTTGCTGGTGCGATTGGCAAACACCGTGCCGACTGGAACATCGGTGCTGTCGGTCAGCTTATACAATAAGACGTACATGGCGGACAAAAATAACGTATATAAACTAACCTGATATTGTTCGCTAAAAGCCAGAATGCGGTCATAGCGGGAACCATCCAAAGTGATGGAACGTTTATTCGATTCGCTGCCAATCGAGAATGGCGGAACCGATTTAATGCCGCTCGTTTCAGGCAAAGTGTTGTACTTGGTCAGCCAATATTCCTTGCCTTTTTGATAACGCTGCGATTGCTCATATTCATGCTCAGTTGAAATATAATCCAGATAGGATGGGGCCTGGTAACTCCTGAAGATGCCATTGCGAAGTTCCAGGTATTTTTCCATCACCGCATGCAGCAAAGCAGTGACGGACAAGCCATCGGCGATGATATGATTTATAGTCAAATTAAGCCATACTTGGCCGTTCGCAAAATGGATCATCGTAAATTGGTAGAGGTGTTCGTCGAACACACTGGCCGGTTTTTCGGTTACTTCTTTCACCCAAGCATAGAATTGTTCGGTCGTGCCTATTTCGAGGTGGCTTATCCTGGTTTGGACATTCTCCAGCTCTTCGAACCACTGCGTTGGATTTTGCATATCCCCGCTAATGCGGATTCGGAAAGCGTCATAGGTTTTGACAATCTCTGCCGCCGCTTGCTCAAGCAGCTTGGTGTCGATCTCGCCCGTAATCTGGTAGGTCGCGGAAAGCATCGTGATGGATGTGCCCGGATTCATAATTTCCATGAACCATATCCGGCGCTGGGCTTGCGTTAATCCATATTGCTTGTTCGTATTCTCTCTCACATCGACACACTCCCGTATTAGAGATTGTTTTTAGATAGGCTTTGTACTTGAATACCAGCAGGAAGCCGCCCGCCAAAAAGCGGGTCTAGCCGTACAGCCGCGCGTAATAACCTCCGAGCGCCAGCAGGTCCTGATGGCGGCCCCGTTCGACGACCGTTCCTTGATTCATGACTGTAATCAAATCTGCATGTTCCACAGTGCTGAGACGGTGGGCAATCAGAATAGTGGTCCGCCCCTTCATCAATACGTTCAGGGCTTGCTGTACCCAATGCTGGGATTCGTTATCCAATGCAGAAGTCGCTTCATCCAGCAGCAGAATCGGGGCGTTTTTGAGAATCGCCCGGGCGATCGCAATTCGCTGCCTTTGTCCGCCTGACAACGACGCTCCTCTCTCTCCCACCGGCGTTTTATACTGTTCAGGAAGTTCCTGAATGAAATGGTGAGCGTACGCCGCTTTGGCCGCTTCCACCACTTCTTCATCCGTTGCATCCGGATTGCCATAGCGGATATTTTCCTCAATCGTGCCGGTAAACAAAAACGGCTCCTGCGGAACATATGCAATCTGCCTGCGAATTTCGTCCAGCGTGTAATGGCCGAACGGTTTGCCCTGGAGCAGAATGTCTCCGCTGTCCACAGGATAAAAGCCGAGCAGCAGCTTGATCAGTGTACTTTTGCCGCTGCCGCTGGCTCCTACGATCGCAGCGACCTGACCAGGAAACACTTGCATGGACATGTCGACAAGCACCTTTTTATCTGCCTGATAGGAAAATTCCACATCGCGAAACTCCACCGCAGCCTCCGATACAAGCTCGCTATGAGAAGATCCCAGACGCTCCGGTTCCTCTTCCTCGCTTAGTACCTCTTGAATCCGGTGAGCACCCGCGAGCGAATTTTGGGTCATCGACAGAACCATCCCCAAGTTCAACAAGGCGTGCGTCAGATTCACTTGCAAAACTGCCAGAGCGGCGACGCTTCCCATTCCCATTAATCCGTAGGCATATAGAAGACTACCGATGACGATGATGCCGCAGAACGTGACGTAGCTGATAAAATGGTTCACCGCAGCCTGCATACCGTTCTTTTTCGCAGTTTGCCGAAGCGTTTGCGTCATTTGTTCGTTCAACGCCTCGTACTGGCCGTAAATCGTGCGGATGCGGAACAACTTCACAATTTGAATGCCGCCCATAAAATCTTTGAATTTTTCGGTCATTTTACCGAGCGTTTGCAAGCCTTGTTCGGACAAGGTACGGATATCCCGTGCAAATTTCAGGCTGACCAGAGAGGACAGTAGCAGAATGACGAAGGATACGCCGGCAAACCGCCAATCGATCACCGCCATAGAGACAATGGAGCCGATGCAGAAGACAACTTGAAGCAGCAAAACGAAGTAAACCTGCGAGAATGTAAACTCAACGGTCGTTACGTCGTTGTTCACTCGCGACAGCAAGTCCCCATGGTGGTTCTGCTCCAGGAATCTCGGCCGCACCCGGCACAGCTTGTCATAAAGACGTTTGCGGATATTCAGCACGGTCAGCTCTACACTGCGCTGGTATAAGTAAATGAACCAGGGAGAAATTATATTTTCCAGGAACAGGGCCACGCCCAAAATAACAAAAGCTTCTACCATCAGGGACGTATCTCGGGACACGGCGAAATCAACCAAGTTATGTACGACCAAGCTGAAGGCGATCAGAAACAATGTCTGGGTGAGCGCCGTTACAGCAAGGCCAATCGCGTACTGGGTTTTGCGCTTGCGGTTCATAAACGTCAGCAAGTAGCCGAGTTCTTTCACTTGTGATAGCCTTCCGCCCTTTTTCATGTGTACGACACCTCCCTGCGTTCGGCAGACTCGGTAAACTCCTGGTAATACGACTGGGCGTACAGCCCCTTCCTCTCGAGCAATTGTTCATGAGTGCCCTTTTCGACAATACTTCCTTGTTCCATAACCCAAATTTCATCGGCGTTTTGTACCGTAGAAAGCCGGTGGGCAATAACCATGGTCGTTCTCTGCTTCATCAATACGCCCAACGCTTCCTGAACCGCGCTTTCCGACTCCGGATCAAGTGCCGATGTGGGCTCGTCCAACAGCAGAACGGGAGCATCCTTCAGAAACGCCCGAGCCATTGCAATGCGCTGGCGTTGCCCACCGGACAAAAACCCGCCGCGCTCTCCGACATACGTCTGGTAACCGTCCTCAAGCTGCATAATGAAAGAATGAGCCTGAGCGGCTTTGGCGGCTTCGATAATCTCGTCCATCGACGCTTCTTGCCGCCCATAGCCGATATTTTCGGCGATCGTACCGCTAAACAAATATGAATCTTGGGTTACCACGGAAAAATGCGACCGAAGCTGCTCCGGATCTGCACCGTGGATCAGGCTTCCGAACACGCGGATCTCGCCCTGATCCTCCGGAAGTGGATAAAAGCCGCATACCAGCTTAAACACCGTACTCTTCCCTCCGCCGCTCGCTCCGACAAGTGCAATCGTCTTGCCTTCCGGCACCGAGAAGCTAACATTTCGCAGAATCGGGGAACTCTCTTCATACCCGAAGGTTACGTTCTGAAACTGGATGGGGGCGGCGCTCGCTTTTGGAAGCAAACGGCCATTTTCCGTTTCGGTCGGCTGCTCGACGATTTCGGAGACCCTTCTCAGGGCACCGGTCATTTCGAACGTGCGCGTGATGAGCTCGGGAATATGCTCCAGCGGCTCCAGACACAGATTAAGCAAGTACAGGAAGGCGATCAGTTCTCCCGCGCCTAGCTGCCCGTTGTAGATCAAATAGCTTCCGTAACTGACGGCGAAAATGATCGGGCTAATCATCAGCGTAGAAAGCAGCGGGTTGACCCAGGCTTCCCGCTTTTTCACGGCCAGCTTTTTTTGAGCCGTCAATTGTAGCAGCACTTGGTAGGAGCGAGATAACATACCGGATATCAGGTAGCTTTTTACAATAGGCATCCCCCCAAGCGTATCCTGGAGGTTGACGTTCATTCGGCCCATGTTCGCCTGGGCTTCCTCCGTCAACTGTTCCAACTGCTTGCCGATCCATTGGGAAACCAGCAGTGCTACGGGAAATAACAGCAGGCTGTACAGCATCAGCTCCCATTGGAGATACATCAAATAAGCGAAACAGCCGATAAATAATAGCGGATGATAAAACCACTGGGCGAGGTCCCGAATCATAAATTGCTGGATGAGCTGCAGATCGTTGTTGATCCGCGACAACACGTCGCCGGAGTGCTGCTTTTCCAAATAGGGGACCGGGAGTTTGCCGATATGACGCATGACATGGTTGCGGATATCCTGCACCGCAGAGGCACTGCTTCGCTCCACACCAAAGCTCATGAAAAACTTCGCCGGCACACCGATCAAGATGACCACAAAGACCGTGTACACGATCTGCAGAACGATAGGCCCCGCCCCATTCTCGGCCTGTGTGGTCAACTGCTCGACCAAACGTCCCGTCCATATCTCAATAACCGCGGCGGCAATTGCGGACAGGATACCGACGATCATCCAGCCTTTGTGACGGCTTACATAGGACATCAGCCAGCGGAACGCTTTCCAGGTGGCATAAGCGGTTCGGCGCTTGGAAGGCGCCGCCGTGCCTTGTCCTTGAACAGACGTCTGCCGGTCAGCTCCCATGCAGGACCCCTGCCTCCGCTTCGATCTGCCGCTTGAGTTGCACTAAGATGTCACGGATGACAACGGCCGTTTCGTCCACGCGCGCGAGTTCCAGTAACTCCTCGTGTGCGCCCTCCAGCCGGTAATCGGCGTAAGCTTGCGTCGTTGCCCTCTGCCAGGACGGCAACTGGTGCTCCAGGCGGAACGCTTCGCTGTCCTTCGCAATCAGTTCGTAAATCCGGGCAGTTATCGTTCCTGAATTAATAAGCTGCGCTTCGTACGTCAAGGTGGCTTTGATCTTCCGATGAACACGCTCCCGCACGAGCGGATTGCTCATTAATTCCTTCTCTTCTTCGTCGAAATCCGCAAGCATCTCTTCAAGCTCTTTCTCAGACGTTTCATAAGGTGTGAGTGTGTCCTTAATCCACGAGTCCACCATGAGCACGTCCGTTACGGAATACCCTCTTCTTTCCATCGATTTGGCTACCTCGAACGTCAGGTTGCCTCCGAAGCAGTAACCGAGCAGCACGTAAGGTCCTTCAGGCTGGATACGAACAATCTCATCCACATAACGGTTCAGCATGGCCTCGTAATCGATGACATCGTCGATAAAATCAATGCCGTAAAGCACGAATCGGCCGTCTAGTCTGCTTGCAAGCTCTCGGTAACCGATGCCGAAGCCGCTGCCTGGAGGGAAGCAGAACACGTTCAGATCCCCTGTTTTATTTAGCTTAATGAAGCAGTCTCCCCCTTTATCCAGACCCAGATCCTCCTCTCCAAAAGCCATGGCTTCAACGGTTACATGATGGAATTGGCGATTCAGCGGTATCTCAATGCCCGTTTCATCGTAAACGGCTTGAACGAGCCTAATCAGACTTAAGGAATTGCCTCCCAGCTCAAAAAAGTTATCCTTTACGCCGACCTGTAGAATGCCAAGTGTATCCTGCCAGACACGGGCGATCTTCATCTCGAGCAGTGTTCTCGGCGCAACATATTCCGTTCCTCCAGTGGCAGCTTCCTCTGGTGCGGGTAGCGCTTTGCGGTCGATTTTCCCGTTCGGGGTCAGCGGCATCCGCGAAAGCTGCACGAGGTACGAAGGAATCATATATCCCGGAAGCTGCTTAGCGAGCTGCTCCTTGAGTTCATGCGCCGCCAGCCTCGTTTCCGCAACGTAATAAGCAACAAGCTGCTTATGGCCGTTCGCGTCGTCGCGGGCGAGCACCACCGTTTCTTGCATGGCGGCGATCTTCAGCAGCTGCTCTTCAATCTCGCCGATTTCGATCCGGTAGCCGCGGATTTTCACCTGATGATCGATCCGCCCCCGGTATTCGATGTTGCCGTCCGGCAGCCAGCGGGCGAGATCTCCCGTCCGGTAAAGGCGTTCTCCCGGCGCAAACGGATGTTCCACAAACTTCTCTGCCGTTAGCTCCAGATGGTTCAGGTAACCTCTCGCAAGCCCCACGCCTGCCACGCATAACTCGCCGTCCACTCCCGGAGGCACAAGCTGCAGGTGGGCATCCAAAATGAAAATCCGGTGATTGGACAGCGGGCGCCCGATCGGAATAACTCTGCGCTCCGGCTGCTGCTCATCCGCATCCCAAAGCGTCGTAACAATCGAAGCTTCGGTAGGCCCGTAAGCATTGAAATAGTGGACCTTCTCCTTCCACTGCTGCACAAATTCGGCCGATACCGCCGAACCTCCCGTTACAAGCTTCGTTAAGCTGGGAAGGCGGTCCGGGTTCAAATATGCGCTGTACGTCGGAGGCAAAATCGCCGCCGTAATCGCATGCTCGTTCATATAACTCTCGAACAGGCGGTTGTCGAGAATCGTCTCGGCCGTCGGGATGTACAAAGTCGCGCCAAAATAGAGCGCTTTGAACACTTCCCAGCAGGACGCGTCGAATGACAGGCTGGCGAATTGAACGATCCGGTCATGCTCCGTGATGCCCAGCCTGTCCGCGAACATCAGCTTCAAGCTGACCAAACCACGATGCTCCAGCATGACCCCTTTGGGTTTGCCCGTCGTACCTGATGTATAGATGACATAAGCCAGATCATTCGGACCACTGGCCGGCTCCAGATTCGAAGCATCCAGCACACCAGTGGATTCCGCCCCGCTATCGCCCCAAACAAAATCGTCTAATTCAAGGCGTGTTCCTTCAAAGTCGGTCTTCTCGTGCAGATGTTTTTGAATCAGCAATAACGGTGCGCCTGAATCCTCGATCATGAAGCGGATGCGCTCCTCCGGGTAGTCGGGATCGACAGGCACGAAGGCTCCACCCGCTTTAAGAATTGCCAGAATGCCGACGACCATATCAAGCGAGCGTTCGACCAGAATCGCTACCAGCTGGTCTGCTTCTACTCCTTTTTCCCGTAGCTTCAGCGCAAGGCGGTTGGATCGCTCGTTCAGCTCGCGGTAGGTCAATTGCCGCTCGTTCATGACGACGGCCACGTTATCCGGGCGATGCTCCGCCTGTTCTTCGAACAAGCCATGAATCGTTTTCCCCCGCTCGAACTCGGTTTCGGTGTCATTAAATCCCTTGACCAGCATCTCCCTCTCGACTGGGAACAGCATATCGACTTGTCCAAGCTCCAGATCTGGCTGAAATAAAAGCATGGACAGCAACCGAACAAGATGGTCGGCCGCCTGCTCCATAAATGCCCGCTCGTACCGCTGTCCGTCAAAGCTTATTTCCAGCTCGATGGAGTGGTTTTGGCGGTCGAAGCGAAAAACGGTATCAGCCGCCACACGGTTACCCAGCGGTCCCGGATGAATCGGGGCGAAGGATGCGATGGTGTTGACGACCGGGAGGCCATGCCCCGTATAGTTCAGATGGAGCGGCTCCACCATTTTTCGAAAAGGCAGGTGCTGATGCTCCAGCGCCTCGCCGATGGAGCCTTTGATGCCCCCAAGCAGCGTTTTCAGCGTAGTCTGGCTGCTTACCGATGTCTTGATCACCAAGATGTCATGCGGCGGCGTCTCGCCCTGGTCTGCGCTATACGAAGGCATGCCGACCAGCACTTGGTCCCGCCCGGTATATTTGAACAGCAGGGTTTTTACTCCCGCCAAAACAATCATGTACAGAGCCAAATCCGAACCGCTGGCGAGGCCAATGATTCTCTCCGAGAGTTCGCTCGGCAGAGTACGGTGAAGCAAGTCCGGCTCTGCCGCAGCTTCCCCGCCCTCGAATAATTTGGAGGATTGACTGTATGGAAGGAAGCTCAGGCTATCATCTGCGTCAAACTTGCCGCTCCAGTACCGTTCTTCCTTTTCAAATAAAGATTTCATTCGTACCTCCCCTAAAAATGAAGTGACCGCATACCCCGACGCAGGTCTGAAAAGGCTTGCTTTCGACCTGCGCGTTTACGGGTTGATTTACGGACTTGCAAGTTGTTCGCCGTTTTTCTTGGATGCGCACCACTTTCGGTTGACGGTGGAGCGCGCTTGTATTATTAGAACGCGAATTCGATCGTATCGACGGCACTCTTTGCGCCTGCCGCCGGTTTATGACATTCAATCCGGCTTAGCTCAAGTTGTGGATTTTCCACAATTTGAGACAGTACCCGCAGGTAATCCTCAGTCAAGGTGCGGATCATCGTTTCTTTAAACAGCTTGGTGGCGTAGAAGAAGCCCCCGCTCAACGCCCCTTCGTTTTCATACATAAACAGCGTCAGATCAAACTTCGCTTCCTCCAAATGGTCAAGCTCGTAATTCTTCAGGCTGACCCCTTCCAGTTCGGCGTCTCGTTCTTCGATATTTTGCAAGTCGAAAACGGCATCGAACAATGGGAAGCGGCCCGGCTCCCGTTTCACATTCAAACGCTCCACGAGATCCTCGAATGGATAATCCTGGTTCTCAAAAGCACCCAAAGCCGTTTCCTTCACTTCTTCCAGGTAGGACAAGAACGTTTTGTCGCCAGACGGACGATTGCGGAGCGCCAGCGTATTAACAAACATGCCGATGACCCGCTCCAAATCGGCGTTAGTTCTTCCAGCCACCGGGGTGCCCACGATCAAGTCCTCCTGACCGCTGTACTTGGACAGCAACACAGTATAGGCCGCAAGCAGCACCATGAACAGTGTGCTTTCACACTCGGCCGCCAATTCACGCAGCCGCGCAGAGAGAGAAGCTTCGACATCGAACTCCACATGCGCGCCTTCGTAGCTACGAACGGCAGACCGTTCGTAGTCCATCGGCAGGTCCGCCGTGGGCAGCTCGCCTTCGAAGGTTTGCAGCCAGTACGCTTCCTGCCGCCCGATTCGCTCTCGGTGGGCCTTCGACTGCTGCCAAACGGCATAATCCTTGTAATGAATGCGCAGGGGTGGCAGCTGTTCTCCGGCGTAGAAACTCGAGAACTCCTCCATCACAATCGCCATCGATACACCGTCGGACACGATATGGTGCATATCGAAAAGGAGAATACGCAGGTGCGGCTCCAGCTCGATGACCCCGGCGCGCAGCAGCGGCGGTTGGCCGAGATCAAACGGACGAACGAAGTTGCGGACGATCTGCTCGATTTGATCTGAATCCTCTGTATCAGCTTGATGATGCTCGATAGCAAAATCGAACTGTGGGTATATCCGCTGAACCACTTCGCCCTTCACCATTTCAAAACCGGTGCGCAGCGATTCATGCCGTGTTATCAATTTCCGCAAGGCGGCTTCCAACCGGTCTAAATCAAACTCACCTTCCACCTGCACCAGTTCCGGCATGTTGTAAAGCTGATCTGCTCCATCCAGCGTGTGCTGAATGAACAGCCGTTTTTGCGCGGAGGACAGAGGGTAGTACTCTCTCTCTTCCGCTTGAGGAATGGCCTCATGCTCCCGCCGTTCCATCCGGGTGATCGCCTCGGCCATCGCCGCAATCGTTGAGTGACGGAATACGTCGCGCAGCGGGAGGTTGACGTTTAGTTCCTTAAATACCTTGCCTGCCAGTGACGTCGCTCGCAGGGAGTGCCCGCCAATGTCGAAGAAGTTGTCGTAAACGCCAATCTGCTTCGTAAGCCCCAGCACCTCCTGCCAAATCACCGCCAGCTTCATTTCCAGCTCATTGCGCGGTGCGACATACTCCGTTCCACTTCCCGCTTCCCCTTCCGGCGCTGGCAGCGCCCTCCGGTCTATTTTCCCGTTCGGTGTCAGAGGCAGGCGCTCCAACCCCACAAAGTACGACGGGATCATGTAACCCGGCAGCTCCTGTGCCAGTGCACTGCGCAGATCGTTCACCAACAGCTTCGCACCGGTATCAGGCGTGTAATACGCACACAGCACCTTCTGCCCATTCGCATCACTTCGAACCAGCACCACCGCTTCGCGCACACCTTCCACCCGCAACAGCTGCGACTCGATCTCACCCGTCTCGATCCGGTAGCCCCGGATTTTTGCCTGGTTATCGATCCGCCCGATGAAGTCCACGTTGCCGTCTTCCATCCACCGCGCCAAATCTCCCGTGCGATACAACCGCTCGCCCACAGCGAACGGACTGTCTACGAACTTCTCTTCCGTCAGCTCCGGTCGGTTCAAGTACCCACGCGCCACGCCGACGCCGCCGATAACCAATTCGCCCAGCACGCCGACTGGTACGGGATTCAGATGTGCGTCCACGATGTGAAATTTCGCATTCAACCACGCTTTGCCGATCGGCACATGGCCTGTATGCGGCAGCTTCATCAGCGGTTCGTCATAGAAACTGGAGTCGATCGCCGCTTCCGTCACACCGTAAGCGTTAATGATGCGGAACGACGAGCTGAAGCGTTCCTGCAAGGTTCGGTAATCCGCCACACTGCAACTATCCGAGCTCGTAATCAACAGCTCCATCCCGCTCAACTCCAGCCCTTGCTCGTGCACGTATTCCATAAACGGTACAATCAGTGCTGGTGTTGATTCGAAGATCGTCACTCGCTCCCGCACTATCCAGTAGTGCAGACGAGAAGGATCGATCCGGTCGTCCTTCGGCACAATCACCATCGTGCCTCCGTTGTACAGCGTCCGGGCAATGTCGCCCACGAACACGTCAAACGAGAAGCTGGCGAGCTGCAGCAACCGCACCGGGAACTGATCTAATCGGTATTCCCGCCCGTAACCCGCCGCCGTGTTCACCAGGCTGCGGTGCTCGATCATCACACCTTTTGGCTTGCCCGTCGTTCCCGATGTGTAGATCACGTACGCCAGATCCTCTGGGCGGGCTTCATGGAAGCTGTCCATGCCAACAACATCAACATCAACATCATCCACAACATCCAGATGGTTCCGATCCGCACCGTTCACAGCCCCCGTTAGTTTGCCAGAGACCCGACTAGAAGCCATGTTGGAGCCTTGATCAAAGCACATCGGAGCATTTGCCCGATCTTCGCTGTACGACACTTCGTCGTCGAGGTACAGCACCGACATCAGCGCCAGCTCCTCTTCGCGGAGCCAGGCCTCGGCACGTTCTCGCAGCGGCGTTTGTGTCAGCAGTACCTTCGCTCCGCTGTCTTCGAGCATAAACCGCACGCGGTCCGCCGGATAATCCGGGTCGAGGGGTACATACGCCCCGCCGGCTTTCCAGACGGCCAGCACGGCCACCAGCAAGTCCACCGAACGCTCGGCGAGAATGCCAACGATTGACTCCCGGCCGATGCCATTTGCACGCAACGTGACCGCTAAGCGGTTCGCTCGCTCGTTCAGCTCCACATACGTTAGGCGGTTATTTTCATACACAACGGCCTCCGCTTCCGGCGTACACTCTGCCTGTTTCTCAAACAGACGGTGGAACGTAGCCGCAGGAGCCGCTTCTAGCTGCGCTGGATTAAACGCATTGAGAACTTGTTCTTTTTCCTCTGCTGTCAGCAAGTTCAGCTCGGCAATCTTCGCATCTGGACGGTTTACAATTGTCAGGAGCAACTGCTCGTAATGTTTTGCCAGCCGTTCAATCGTCTCCCTTTTGTAAAGAGCTGTCGCATATTCAAAGCTGTAATCCAAGCCGCCGTTCTCCTCGCCCACATCCAAGCTGATATCAAACTTCGCAGTATCCAGTACGCTCGGATAAGGAATCAGGCGAAGCCCTTCCAGCTCAAATTGCTCGTTCTCCGTATTCTGCATCGTAAACATCGTGTCGAACAGCGGATTACGGCTTAAGTCACGGGTGACTTGCACCTTGTCCACCAATTGTTCGAACGGATAGTTTTGATGCTCAAAAGCACGCAGAGTTGTTTCTTTGACTTCGTTCAGATATGACAGGAATGTTTTCTCCGAAGACGGATAACTGCGAATCGCCAGCGTGTTTAGGAAAATCCCGATCAACGGCTGTACATCTCCATGATTCCTTCCGGCAATCGGCGTACCAACAATTACGTCTTCCTGACCTGAATATTTATGCAAAAGCACGTTATACGCCGCAAGCAGCACCATAAACAGCGTCGTGCCCGTTTCCGAAGCAAGCTGTTTCAGGCCGCTGGTTTTTGAAGCGTCGAAGGAAAACTCCAGCGTTTGACCTTCGTAGCTCTGTACAGCCGGACGTGGATAGTCGGTCGGCATTTCCAGCACTGGAAGCTCGCCCTGGAACATGTCCAGCCAATACGCCCCCTGATGCTGAAGCCGTTCCTGCTGCTCCTGCGAATGCTGCCAAACGGTGTAGTCTTTGTACTGAATGCGTAGCGGCTCCAATTGCTCTCCACCATACAAACGTACGAATTCTTCAACAAAGATTTCCATTGAAACGCCGTCAGAAATAATATGATGCATGTCGTACATCAGAATATGGCGTTCCGGAGCCAGCTCAACAAGGCCTACCCTCAACAGCGGTGGCTTAGCCAAGTCAAACGGACGGACGAAACCGTGTACCACCGCTTCGACCTCTTGCTCATCCGCTCGATAGAACTCCACCGCAAAATTCACGTTCTGGTAAACCCGCTGTGATGCTTCTCCATCCACCATTTCAAACCCGGTGCGCAACATTTCATGCCGCGCCACGAGCTTACGGAACGTTTCTTCGAACCTTGCCCGGTCCAAAGCACCCTCCAGCAGCATCGCTTCCGGCATGTTGTAGCTAAGCTCCGCAACTTCCAGCTGATTCAGAATAAAGAGACGTTTTTGAGCAAAAGATTGCGGGTACACCTCTCGGCCATCCGTCACCGGAATGGAAACAAATATCTGCTGATCCAGCCGAGAAATGGCGGTAGCCATGCTCTCGATCGTGGAATGGCGGAACACGTCGCGCAGTGGCAGATCCACGTTCAACTCTTTATGAATCTTGCTGACCAACGTTGTCGCGCGCAAGGAGTGGCCACCGATGTCGAAGAAGTTGTCGTGAACACCAATCTCCTTCGCAAGCCCCAGCACCTCCTGCCAAATCGCCGCCAGCTTCGTTTCCAGCTCATTGCGCGGTGCGACGTACTCCGTTCCGCTTTCCGCTTCCCCTTCCGGCGCTGGCAGCACCTTCCGGTCTATCTTTCCGTTCGGTGTCAAAGGTAGACGCTCCATCTCCACGAAGTACGACGGGATCATGTAACCCGGCAGCTCCTGTGCCAGGGCACTGCGCAGATCGTTCACCAACAGCTTCGCACCGGTATCCGGCGTGTAATACGCACACAGCGCCTTCTGACCGTTCGCATCACTTCGAACCAGCACCACCGCTTCGCGCACACCTTCCACCCGCAGCAACTGCGACTCGATCTCACCCGTCTCGATCCGGTAGCCCCGGATTTTCGCCTGGTTGTCGATTCGGCCGATGAAGTCCACGTTGCCGTCCTCCATCCACCGCGCCAAGTCTCCTGTGCGGTACAGCCGCTCACCAGCGGTGAAGGGACTGTCTACAAACTTCTCTTCCGTCAGTTCTGGTCGGTTCAAATACCCACGTGCTACACCAACGCCGCCGATGACCAGCTCGCCCAACACCCCGACCGGTACTGGGTTCAGTTGTGCATCCACGATGTAGAACTTCGCATTCAACCACGCTTTGCCAATCGGCACATGGCCTGTCTGCGGCAGCTCCTTCAATTCTTCGTCATAGAAACTGGAGTCAATTGCCGCTTCCGTCACGCCGTAGGCGTTAATAATGCGGAACGATGAGCCAAAGCGCTCCTGCAAGGTCTGGTAATCCGCCACACTGCAGCTGTCCGAACTTGTGATGAGCAGCTCCATCCCATTCAACTCCAGCCCTTGCTCGTGCACGTATTCCATAAACGGTACGATCAGTGCTGGTGTTGATTCAAAGATCGTCACTTGCTCCCGCTCTATCCAGTGGTGCAGGCGAGACGGATCAATCCGATCATCCTTCGGTACAATCACCATGGTGCCTCCGTTATACAACGTGCGTGCGATATCACCCACGAACACGTCAAACGAGAAGCTGGCAAGTTGCAGTAGCCGGACTGGGAACTGATCCAACCGGTATTCCCGCCGGTAGCCCGCTGCCGTGTTCACCAAGCTGCGGTGCTCAATCATTACACCCTTAGGCTTGCCTGTTGTCCCCGACGTGTAGATCACGTACGCTAGGTCCTCAGGACGAGCTTCATGGAAGCTGTCCAAGCCAGCAACCTTCAGATGACTCGGATCATCGCTGTTCACAGCACCCGTCAGCTCACCGGAGACTTTACCGGAAACCATGCTGGAGGCAAGCGGTGCATTCTCCCGGTCTTCGCTGTATGACGTTTCGTCGTCGAGGTACAACACCTTTGCAAGTGCCAGTTCCTCTTCGCTGAGCCAGGCTTCAGCACGCTCTCTCAGCAGCGTTTGTGTCAGCAGCACCTTCGCTCCGCTGTCTTCCAGCATGAACCGCACGCGGTCCGCCGGATAATCCGGGTCAAGCGGTACATATGCCCCGCCTGTTTTCCAGACGGCCAGCACGGCCACCAGCAGGTCCACCGAGCGCTCGGCGAGAATGCCAACAATCTCCTCCCGGCCGATTCCACTTGCGCGCAGCGTGGCCGCTAAGCCGTTCGCCCGTAAGTTCAGCTCCGCATACGTCAGCCGAACGTTCTCGTAGACAACGGCTTCCGCTTCCGGTGTGCGTTCCGCCTGTTCCTCGAACAGTCGGTGGAACGCGGCCAAAGGAGCCACTTCCGATTGCATCGGGTGAAACGCGCCGAGAATCTTCTCTTTTTCATCTGCCGTCAGCAAGTCCAGCTCAGCGATCTTTGCATTCGGATGGCTTACAATCGCCGCAAGCAAATGTCCAAAATGAATCGACAGCCGCCGGATCGTGCTTTCTTTATAAAGAGCCGTTGCGAATTCAAAGTTGCACTCCAGTCCGCCATTTTCTTCCGTGACATCCACACTCAGGTCGAACTTGGCCATACCATATTCGCTAGGGTACGGGGACAATTTCAGCCCTTCCAGCTCAAACTCTGACTCCTCCAGGTTTTGCAGGGAGAACATCGTGTCAAACAGCGGGTTGCGGCTCAAATCCCGGCTAACCTGCACTTTATCGACGAGTTCTTCGAACGGATAATTCTGATGCTCGTAAGCGCCTAAAGTCGTTTCTTTCACTTCTTCCAAATACGACAGGAAGGTCTTCTCCGAAGCCGGATAATTGCGGATCGCCAGCGTGTTGACGAACATTCCGATCAAAGGCTGCGTGTCGCCGTGCGTTCTGCCCGCAATCGACGTTCCGACGATCAAATCGTCCTGACCTGTGTATTTATGCAAAAGCACGGTATATGCGGCAAGCAACACCATATATAGCGTCGTTCCTTTTTGAGCGGCCAGCTGTTTCAAGCCTTCGTTCGTTGCCTCGTCCACGAAGGACGTCAGCGTATGTCCCTCATAGCTCTGTACAGCAGGACGCGGATAGTCCGTTGGCATTTCCAGAACCGGCAGCTCGCCCCGGTAACGGTCCAGCCAGTAAGCTTCCTCGCGTTTCAATTGAATTTTTTGCTCGTCCGATTGCTGCCATACCGCATAGTCCTTGTACTGAATGTGCAAAGGCTCTAATGACTCACCGCCATACAGACGAACGAGTTCCTCAACGAACACGTCCATCGAAACCCCGTCGGAGATGATATGGTGCATGTCAAACATCAGTAAATAACGATCGGCTGCCAGCTCTACGAGCTCGGCACGCAGCAACGGTGGCTTCGCCAAGTCGAAAGGTCGGATAAAAGCCTGCACGACTGCAGACGCTTCTTCCTCGTTCGCATGTCGACACACGACGGAAAAATCAACGCTCTCGTAAATACGCTGTACCGCTTCGCCTTGTACGACCTCAAATCCGGTTCGCAACGTTTCATGACGTTGGATCAGTCCGCGGAAAGCTTTCTCCAGCAGGCTATGGTCAATTGATCCTTCAAGCAGCAGCACACCCGGCATGTTATAGCTCTGCTCGGCTCCTTCCAGCTGATTCAGGATAAACAGCCGCTTCTGAGCTGAGGAAAGTGGATAATACGCTCTTGCGCCTACCAGCGGAATCGACGAGAACAAATGTTCTTCGATCCGGGAGAGGGCGAGAGCCATCTGTTCGATCGTCGAGTAGCGGAATACGTCACGCAGAGGCAACTCGACGTTCAACTCCTGATGCACCTTGCTCACCAGTGTCGTTGCCCGCAGGGAATGGCCGCCCAAGTCAAAGAAGTTATCATGAACCCCGATGTGCTCCAATCCAAGCACACTTTTCCATATTTCAGCCAAACTGGCTTCGAGCGGAGTCCTAGGCGGAGTATGTCCTTCGCCTGGCTGCAAGCTCTCCTCAGGTGCCGGGAGGGAGCGGCGGTCAACCTTGCCATTCGTCGTCAGCGGGAGACGCTCCAACTGGATCAGGTACGTCGGGATCATATAGGCCGGCAGTTCCTGAGACAGCACGCTCTTCAGTTCGGCCGCCGGAAGCTCACAGTCCGCTTCATAATAGGCGCAAAGCTGCTTTTCGCCGGACACGTTTTCCCGCGCAAATACTGTCGTTTTTCGAATTCCCTCCACTTTCTGAAGCTGAGTTTCGATCTCGCCCAGCTCTATGCGGAAGCCACGGATTTTCACTTGGTCGTCCGTTCGTCCCACATATTCAATCGTGCCGTCCGGTAGCCATTTCGCCAAATCCCCCGTCCGGTACATGCGCTCTCCTGACGTAAAAGGATTGTGCACAAATTTCTCCGCCGTCAGTTCCGGCCGGTTATTGTAGCCCCGTACCAAACCTTCTCCGCCGACACATAGCTCCCCGACCACGCCGATCGGTAGCAGCTTATTCCGGCTGTCGACGATATACACCGTCGTATTGCTGATTGGTCGTCCGATAGGAACGGTAAGCGCCGACTCATCAACGAAGTCGACCGGAAGGTACGTGGTAAATATCGTGCTTTCCGTCGGTCCGTATACATGGTTGAGCCTACCCGCTCCAAGATGGGCGAGTGCTTTACGTACATGACCAACCGAGACACGCTCTCCTCCAAACAAAATCGCCCGGACATCCCGGAAACAATGGACATTCACATCTACAAGCACGTTGAAGAAAGCCGTCGTAATAAACATGACCGATATGCGCTGGCGCTGGATGAGATCCGCCAGTAGACCAATTTCCAGCAACGTCTCGCGGGGAACCAGCACCAGCCGCGCCCCGTTGGTCAAAGCACCAAAAATATCGAAAATCGCTCCGTCGAACGAATAGCTCGAAAGCTGGAGGACATGATCGCGATTGGTGATGTCGATATAATTTGTATTTTGCACAACGCGCACGATGTTGCGGTGCGAAACAAGGTTTCCTTTCGGCTTGCCCGTCGTGCCTGACGTATAGATCACGCAGGCCAGATCTGTCGCTTCAATCCCTGGATTTAGGTTTGTTCCGTCCTCGTGATAGAAGGACTCTTCATCCAGTAAGATCAACGAGTCCAAACCCGCCAGTCGCTCGCGCAAGCGGCTTTGTGTCAGCATGACCTGCGCTCCTGAATCCTCTATCAAGAAACGGATACGCTCCTCTGGATATTCCGGGTCAATCGGTACGTAAGCGGCTCCGGCTTTGTGTGCTGCCAGTATACCTATAACCATTTCGATGGAACGCTCAGCCATAATGGCGACCAGACGTCCTTGGGATATCCCGTGGCTACGCAAGGTACGGGCAAGGCGGTTGACACGTTCGTTCAGCTCCCGGTAAGTCATCTCTTGCTCATTCATGGAGATGGCGGCTGCATCCGGGATGTACTCCGCCTGCTCTTCGAACAATTGAATGAGCGTCTGCCCGCGCGGAAATTCCGTCGTGGTGTCGTTAAAACGTCCGAGAAGGTCGGCCTTTTCTGCCTCCGTCACAAGTTCCAGCTCGCCCACAGTAATTTCTGGGTTATCCGTTACCTGCTCCAGCAGATGCACGAGATGCCCCTTGAGCCGCTCGATACTGTCTTTATCGAACACTTCGGCGTTAAAGTCGAATCGAATTTCGATCTCGGCTCCCGGCATCACAGTCACGTTGAAGTTATAGTTCGTCTGCTCCTCCATCTGAACGTCAGCAATTGTCAGGCCGCCGTGCTGCTGGTCCCCCGCCTGCTCCATCTGCTCGTCCACCGGATAGTTCTCGAAAGCGATGATATGGTTGATCAGATTCTGCTTTTGCACGCTACGAGCTTGAATTTCATACAGCGGATAGTAATCATAACGCCCGGAATCCAGCGCCCGCTCTTGGAGCTTCGCCATCAGGTCGGCGAACACGGTGTCCACTTCGCTATTGACGCGGACCGGCACCGTATTGATGAACAGCCCGATCATAGACTCAATACCCGGGATTTCCGCCGGTCTTCCGGCAACGACACTGCCGAATACGGCATCGTTTGTTCCGTTAT
Source organism: Paenibacillus sp. FSL M7-1414 (assembly GCF_038003195.1). Lineage (NCBI taxonomy): Bacteria > Bacillati > Bacillota > Bacilli > Caryophanales > Paenibacillaceae > Paenibacillus > Paenibacillus sp. FSL M7-1414. Next base: position 6,050,762 of record NZ_JBBOOS010000001.1, read on the forward strand.
ATTTTTGCAGCATCACGCCCCAAACGGCTTGCAGCAGCGTATTGACTGTAACCAGGTGCTGTTTCGCCACCCGGTCCATCCGTTTGCTCAAGTCCTTGCCTAGTTCGGCGGTGACGTGATCAGCTGTAAATCTGCCGCTCGGCGCTGGTTCCTTTTGCCCCGGAAGTACGGTTTGCCCTTCGTAGCCTGCCAGGAACGCCGTCCAATAGCCGGATGCCGCCTGATCGTCCTGTTTCTCCAACCATTCGATATAATCGCCATAATCCGATCCTTTACCTCCCGCTGGCTGCTTCCCAGAGGTCAGGGCCGAGTATATCTCAAACAACTCCTGCGTCAGCTGAGTCAGGCACCAGCCGTCCATTAAAATATGCTGGAAACTCCACAGAACGTGATAACTTTGCTCTTCAGTGCGCAGAATCGTAAACCGAACGAGCGCATCATGTTCCATGTCGAAGCCACGAAGCTTGTCCTCCTCGGCCTTTTCATCCAAGTAAGCTTGTTTCTCATGTACCTGCAAATGAAGCAGCTCTTCATATTCAAAGCCGACTGGCTTATCGCGGTATATGATTTGCAACGGCTCGCCCGCTGGTCCATTCACAAAATTCGCCCGCAGCACCAGATGACGTTTTGCAAGCTCCATCCAGCTCCTCTCAAAAAGCTGGACGTCAAGCGCTCCCCGCATCGTAAACCGCGTCTGCTCAAAGTAAGCTGCCGTTTGCCGGTCAAGCGCGCTGTGGAACCACATACCCTTTTGCATCGGCGTCAGCGAGTAAATATTTTCGATTTCCCCGAGATGACTCGAGCGCTGGGCGATTTGCTCCAATTCTGTGATGGTCAAGCCTTTAAATTGCACGTCGCTTGGCGTCATTTCGGTGTTCTCTTTGCCTGCGCAGTGGGTAATGAGCTCTCGGAGACTTTGCTCAAGCCGCTGAGCGAAGGCTTCCATCGTTTCCTTCCGATACTGCTTCCGGCTGTAGCTGAGATCGAGCGATAAAGCACCGTCCAGCACCATACCGTTGATATCCAGCACAAAGCTGCGGGCCTGCCGGTCGCTAGCCGGGCTGCCACTGGAATAAGAAGATATGCCGATCTCGCCCTGGTTGACATCATCGTCGAACTGGCCGAGGTAGTTAAAATTAATTTCCGGCTCTGCGCCCCAAACCAAGCCTTCCTCCGATTTCGAAAGATAGCGGCATATGCCGTACCCAAGCCCCTTGTTCGGAATGCGGCGCAAGTTTTCCTTGACCTGTTTAATCTGATAGGTCAAATCCCGGTCAGTTTCCGGCTCTAGGACGACCGGAAACTTGGTCGTAAACCAGCCGACTGTACGCGTGATATCGATATCCGTTCCGATCGATTCACGTCCGTGTCCTTCGAGATTGATCCGCACCCGTTCGTGCCCCGTCCATTTGCGTAAGGCTATGCCGAGCGCCGTTACCAAAATATCATTCATTTCGGTGTTGAAGGCACGGTGAACCCGCTTCAGTAGCAGCTCCGTTTCTTCGGGAGCCAAACGGACAAACAGCGATTCGTTGTCCTGCTGCGTCGTAACGTCCGCCTCCATATCCTTCGGCACGGCCGGAACCTCCATTTGATCCACGGTCTGCCAATAGGCCCGTTCCTTCTCCATCTCCGGGCTTTGCGCGTAAGCAGCCAACTGCTCGGACCAAGTGCGGTACGCATCTGTTTTCGCCGGGAAACGAATTTCTTCGCTTTTGCCAGTCTGCTCGTAACCTAGAGCGAAATCCTCCATTAAAATGCGCCAAGACACGCCATCTACCACAGCATGATGAACCCCGAGCAGCAAATGATCACCGTCCGCGCACTGGAACAGTCCCGCCTTCATGAGGGGCCCGTTCTCCAGATCGATGCCCGCTTGAATGTCCGTTGCCTTCGCTCCCACAGTCTGCGTGGGATTCTCCGCATCTTTGAAGTCGAACACGTCCAGCGTGAACATCTCGTCTTCCTGAATCGCGCGGTTCCGTGCGCTAAACCCTTGTTCCGTTTTGCGGAACACCATCCGTAAGGCGTCATGATGCTCTGCCAGCTTTTGCAGCACCTGACGTATCATCTCTTCGTCGAAGCGTTCCTTCCGGTACAGCATCACCGACTGGTTGAAATGATGCGGGTCCGCAAAGGAGCTCTCGAAAAACCAATGCTGAATCGGCGTCAGCGCCGTTTCACCCGTAATTTCGCCTTGATCGATGGTACGTCCGATCGGTATCACATGCAGGCTAAGCTGTGAGATCGTCGGATATTTGAACAAATCCCGGATTTCCAGCTTGTACCCGGCTTGATGAAGCCGCGAAGATACTTGAATGGACTTGATCGAGTCTCCGCCCAGCTCGAAGAAATGATCCGTTACCCCAACGCGATCGGCGTTCAATACCGCCTGCCACACATCGGCAAGCGTCCGCTCGGCTTCATTGCGTGGAGCTACGTACTCGCCACCGGTCAGTGCGTTTCCTTCTGGGGCAGGCAAAGCCTTGCGGTCGATTTTGTCGTTCGGCGTGAGCGGCATCCGCGGAAGCTGAACAAAATGCGCCGGAATCATGTAATTCGGCAATTTTTGCGCCAGCGCGCTTCTCAGCTCGCCGAGCGTAAGAGGGAGACTAGCGACCAGGTAAGCGCACAGTTCTTGCCCACTTTTGCCTTCCCGCGCAATCACAATCGTCTCCTGCACCGAGTCGATCTTCAGAAGCTGCTCTTCAATCTCACCGACCTCGATTCGGAATCCACGGATTTTCACCTGATGGTCGATCCGGCCCAAGTACTCCATATTACCGTCCGGCAGCCAGCGGGCGAGATCTCCTGTCCGATAAAGGCGTTCTCCCGGCGCAAACGGATGTTCCACGAACTTCTCTGCCGTCAGCTCCGGTTGGTTCAGGTAACCTCTCGCAAGCCCCACGCCTGCCACGCACAGCTCTCCGTCCACTCCCGGAGGCACAAGTTGCAGGTGGGCATCCAAAATAAAAATCTGATGATTAGACAGCGGGCGCCCAATCGGAATGACTCTGCGCTCCGGCTGCTGCTCATCCGCATCCCAAAGCGTCGTAACAATCGAAGCTTCGGTAGGGCCGTAAGCATTGAAATAGTGAACCTTCGCTTTCCACTGCTGCACGAATTCGGCCGATACCGCCGAACCTCCCGTTACAAGCTTTGTTAAGCTGGGAAGACGGTCCGGGTTCAAATGAGCGCTGTACGTCGGGGGCAGAATCGCCGCCGTAATCGCATGCTCGTTCATATAACTCTCGAACAGACGAGTGTCGAGAATTGTCTCGGCCGTCGGGATGTACAAAGCCGCGCCAAAATAGAGTGCTTTGAAAACTTCCCAGCAGGATGCGTCGAAGGATAAGCTCGCAAATTGAACGATCCGGTCATGTTCCGTGATGCCCAGCCTATCTGCGAACATCAGCTTCAAGCTGACCAAACCACGATGCTCCAGCATGACCCCTTTGGGTTTACCCGTTGTACCTGACGTATAAATGACATAAGCAATATCGTGTGGACCACTGGCCGCCTCCAGGTTCGAGCCATCATCGCTATAGGCCTGCTTGTCATCTAGCGCCAATACGGTCCCTTCGAACGGGACTTGCTGTAACAGCTCTCTTTGAGTCAATAGCAACTGCGCGTTCGAGTTCTCCAGAATGTAGCGGATACGTTCTTCCGGGTACTCCGGGTCGATCGGCACGTAGGCACCGCCAGCTTTCAGAACCGCCAGAATGCCAATGACCGTCTCCAGCGATCTCCTAACCATCAAGCCTACCAACTGATTGGGCAGCACACCGACCGATCGTAGCGTACGCGCCAGCTGGTTTGCCCGTTCGTTCAACTCTGCGTATGAAAGCCGCTGCCCCTCAAAGACAACCGCCGTCGCATGGGGCACACGCTTCGCTTGCTCCTCCACAAGCTGATGAATCGTCCGATCACGAGGATAGTCCTTCTCGGTATCGTTGAAGCTTTGTATTAATTGAAATTTTTCGTCCTCCGACAGCATGTCCGCTCGCACGATGTCCAGCTCCAACTCATGAAGCCCCACGGACAGTAGGCGATTCAGATGGCCGACGACCCGATTCATGAACTCGGAGTCATATAAGTGCTCGTTATATGACAGCGCTAGCTGTATCGTCCCGCCGGCTAAACTGAATTCAAAGGAACAGTCCGTGACCACGTTTTGCCCAATTTCGTCCAGATGCAACTCCTTAAGGGATACTAGCGTATGGACGAAGGGTATCCCTTCTGCATATTGCAGATCCAGCTTCTCCGTCATTTTCAAGAACGGAATATGTTGATGCTGAATGGCTTCCGGCAAGGAAGTCCTCAGTTCGCTCAGAAGCGTTTTAAAAGTTGCCCCCACCGAAAGCGAGTTTTTCAAAATGACCGTATGATTAATGGATCGACGCGTCTCCCCCTTTTTCGGCACAACCGGCATGCCGACCAGAATGTCTGAAGCACCTGTATATTTATACAAGAGTGCCTGAACACCTGCGAGCAAAATCATAAAAGCAGCCAGCGGAGCACCCTTGCTCATTTGAAGGACGCGCTGCGCCGCTTCCTCCGAAAGCGAACCGCCAACGGTTTTAACATTGGGCACCAGGGAGTTTGGAGCTTTGCTGTAAGGCAACCGCGTCAAGGTATAATCGTCACTACCGAATTTTTCGTTCCAAAACAACGTTTCTTTTTCAAAAGCCATCTGGATCGTTCCCCTCTCTTCATCGGTAAAAGCAATCCGGCGGAGCATATGCTGAAGCAACGCTCCAGCCTCGCTCCTCTCTTTTTCAAACATCTAACAACAATATCAATGGCTTGCGCAACATCACGCTTCGATTGCCCGGTTGATCGCATGCGGCAATCCTCTGCCTAGCAGCTGTACCGCTCGGCTCCCATGCGTAAAGGACAACAAACATCGTTCTACGCAAGAGATGCGGCTGCTTCGGACTCCTCTGCTTCAATATGATTGTCGCGGACGAGCCACCCGAAGACGGGATTTGGTTTAACATGGGTTTCGGAATTGGATTTGGGGATAGACGACAAGGAATGTTCCTCCTGTCGATGTAAGGCTTGCCGCAGGGTTCCGGCCGACCAGCAGGAAGTCGACCGTACCTCCTGATTTGGCACCCGAGCTGCCTTTGACGAAGCCTATGTTTAAGGGGTATTGATACACTCTATGTACGATTTGATCATTCCCCCACAGCCCTGGTGTGGATAAGTAAAGATTCGGCTGCGGGGTAGTGAGCTTTTTTTGACGATTAAATTTAACGAGGGCACTGCATGAGACTCAAGGATTGCTCCGTATGGCACGAACGGGACTGCCCTTGGATTGCGGAGAATTCCATGCTGATTGACGTTACCGCAGGAGCATAAGGAGAAAGCCTTCCACTTAGGTGAAAGCGCTACCTTAACATCAAGTCCGCACACCCTCCGGAAGGCACTTTCATGCCTCTTGCCGGGGGCGGCCATCGGCTTGGCCAAGCTTAGGTCGTTACTAACAAATCCTTGGTCTCCTGAGAGATCACCCGCTGCATACTGGACTTGATAATGTCACAGCCGGCGGCCAGATGCTCCATCGAGACGGTCAGCGGAGGCATGATCTTCAGTACACAGTCTCCTCTGCCGGCTCTTTCAATGATGAGCCCGTTCTCGAAGCTGATATCCGTCACCCGCTTCGCCCCGGCTTCATCCATGAACCCCGAGACGTCAATGCCCCAGATCAGGCCGAGTCCGCGGATGGCGATGGACGGATGCAGAGGCTTGATTTCTTGATCAAGGAACGAGCGCACATACTCTTCCTTCTGCTTCACCTGAGCTTCCAGTTCGGTTCTGTCCCGGAACTCAAGAGCAGCCTTCGCGGCCACAAAAGCCAGCTGGTTGCCGCGGAAGGTGCCGTTGTGCTCGCCCGGCGTCCAGATATCCAGTTCGGGCTTCAGCAGCAGGAGGGACATTGGCAGGCCGTACCCGCTGATCGACTTCGACAGGGTAATGAGATCCGGCTCGATCCCCGCACGTTCGAAGGAGAAGAATTCGCCTGTCCGGCCGCATCCTACTTGAATCTCGTCTGTAATGAGCAGAATATCGTGCCTGCGGCAAATCTGCTGCAGCTCACGTAGCCACTGCGCGTCGACAACGTGAATTCCGCCTTCGGCTTGTACCGTTTCAAGCAGAATCGCGGCCGGCTTGTCGATTCCGGAGTGCGAATCAGTCAGGATATTCTCGATATAACCGAGCGTATCCATTTCTGCGAAAGCCCCGCTCGGGTGCGGCATGAACGTAACTCCGTCCAGAGGAAGCCCCGCCCCTTCTCTCATGGACTTGGAGCTTGTCGCCGACAGACTGCCGAGCGACATGCCGTGGAAGCCACCCATGAATGCGAATATTCCACTTCTCTTCTTCGCCTTGCGTGCGAGCTTCAGGGCCGCTTCCACCGCATTCGTCCCTGTTGGACCGCAGAATTGAAGCTTGTAATTCAGCTTCTTCGGCTCCAGGATCCGCTCGGAGAAGCTCTGGATGAATTCACGCTTGGCCATTGTATACATATCCAGACCGTGCATAATCCGGTCGGAGGTCAAGTAATCGAGAACCCGGTCTTTAATATAATCGTTGTTATGGCCGTAATTGAGTGCCCCGGCACCTGCAAAGAAATCAATATATGCTCTTCCGTCCTCAGAATATAAAAGGTCTCCCTTGGCCCGGTCGAATACCACCGGAAAGCTTCTGCAGTAAGATCTTACGTTGGATTCCAGCTTTTCAAAAATGCTCACTCGCTTCATCCTCCATCGGAATTGGGATAAGGTTGGCTCCATCTTTCTGAACCTTCCTTTCTAAACCTTCTGACGTCATGGAGCAACATATTCTAGGCTGTCATTTTCCACAATTGTTGGTCCCCACATGCCGGCTTGTTGGTAAGCCAGTATACTGGTCTCTCGCACACAGCTTGGATGGGTATAAAAAACCCTACAATTCCATTTATTAGAATAATAGGGAATAAGACCTAGGTTGAATTATATCAAAATTTACAAGAATGTATAGTGAAATTTTTGTTAAATATAGTCATTATATTGTTAAATTTGGTTCATAAAACATTATGTGTTAACATTTTTCGTTAAAAAGAGTGAATGGAGAAGAAACGTTGGGAATGATTTGACATCAATCGAGGAATTCGACGAGTGTTGACATTCAGTCATTTAACAGGTAAATTTGGTACATATTTCCTTTAAATATTCTTTGCCGGTGTTCCAATTCCTTGCACTTTGTAATAACTTAACATGATTACCTGACCAATTTCTGAAAGCCTGGCTGGAAACTGGCCACAGCGTCCACACGGATGGTAGCCGACATAGTTTTGTATCACGCCTTCTTCTCTGCACCTCTGTTAGAGTAAAGGGTGAATATATTTTGCTCCTCTTCATCAAATCGTACGTGAGATTTTCCTTCATACGCTTTCCGATGTCCTTCATTTATTTACATGCAGATTACAATCGCGTTCTGAGTCCGAATTGAACGGTCAGTAATTTTATTTCGCGTAATAAGCTCCTTCATCAAGCGCATTGTTGCTTCTTGGCATACCATTTTGTGAGTTGTTGAAAGATGTACCCGTCACGTTCAGTCATCTTCCTTTACCATTCAAATGATCTTTTATGCCCGATCCGCATCCTTCTTGGGGATATATTTGCACTTACGAGTTGCGAAGGTTAATGATTCTCTTTAAGAAGTTGATTACATTCGTGCACGAAGAATATTTCTCAAATGTGAGAATTACAAAAGGATACTCTTCCTAAGATACTTTATAATCTGATGGATTTTCGTCCAATGAATGACCGCAATTTACAATACACAAACACAAATAAGGTGGTTCTAATATTCAGAACCACCCTCCTGAAACATCAAAAAAGTCCTGATGACTTAGAGTCATCAGGACCATTATTTTGTCCATACTTTATTAGTTTACTGAATTCCTTACCTTACTCAACCGTTACACTTTTCGCCAGGTTACGTGGTTTATCTACATCATGACCCAGTGCCAGGGAAGCATAGTATGCCAGCAATTGCAGCGCAACTACAGACAAAGCAGGGCTAAGCAGTGGCAGCGTCTTAGGAATCGCAAACGCTTGGTCTACGGATTTCAGCAATGGTGCTACGTGCTCTTCATACGTAATTGCCAATACATCTGCGCCACGTGCTTTTACTTCCTTAATGTTGCTCACTGTTTTCTCAAGTACGTTCTCCTGCGTTGCCAGGGCAATAACAGGGATACCATCTTCGATCAATGCAAGCGTACCATGTTTCAACTCACCCGCAGCATACGCCTCGGAGTGAATATAAGAGATCTCTTTCAGCTTCAAAGATCCTTCTTGAGCTACTGCATAGTCAAGACCACGGCCAATGAAGAAGAGATGTTCATGTTTGGAGATTTGCTCTGCATATCCTTTGATTGCTTCCGCTTGCTCCAACATGGATTCCACTTGCTCAGGCAATGCTTGCATTGCTGCCAGCGTGTGTTCAATCTCTTCTGCAGATTGAGTACCACGAACTTGTGCAAGGTACAGACCAAGCAAGTTAAACGCAATCAATTGCGAAGTATACGCTTTGGTAGAAGCTACTGCAATTTCAGGACCTGCCAATGTTGCGATAACATCATCTGCATCACGTGCAATGGAGCTGCCCACTACGTTTGTGATTGCCAGTACATGTGCCCCATTGGATTGTGCTTCACGCAATGCAGCAAGTGTATCGGCAGTTTCACCGGATTGGCTCACTACGATTACAAGTGTATCTTTGTGCACGATTGGGGAACGGTAACGGTACTCGGAAGCCACATCTGTTTCAACCGGAATACGTACCAATTGCTCAATCACTGTACGTCCAACCAGACCTGCATGGTACGCTGTACCACATGCAATGATTTGAACGTTACGGATATTTTTGATTTGTTCTTCAGTCATTTTCAACTCAGGAAGTTGAACTTTTTTGCCTTCATTATCAATGCGACCCAGCATAGTATCACGATATGCTTTTGGTTGCTCATGAATTTCTTTCAGCATGAAGTGCTCGAATCCGCCTTTTTCTGCGGTTACAGCATCCCAATCGACACGAATCATTTCCCGAGAAATAAAGTTACCTTCAATCGTCATCAATTCGACAGCATCATGTGTCAATACAGCCATTTCACCATCATTCAGAATGTACACGTTACGTGTATGTTCCAGAATTGCCGGGATGTCGGAACCAATGAAGTTCTCGCCTTCACCAATACCAATAATCAATGGGCTTGCTTGACGCACAGCTACGAGTTTCTCAGGCTCATGCTCTGTCAATACACCCAGTGCAAATGCGCCACGCAACAACGTGATCACTTTTTGTACTGTTTTGACGATATCACCATTGTATTCACGTGCGATCAGGTGAGAGATAACCTCAGTATCTGTCTCGGAAGTGAACGTGTGACCTTGAGCCATCAATTCATCCTTCAGATCCAGGTAGTTCTCAATAATACCGTTATGCACAACAGAGAACTTCTGGCTTCCATCCGTGTGTGGATGAGAGTTCTCATCCGATGGTTTACCATGAGTTGCCCAACGTGTGTGTCCGATTCCGGCATTACCTACCAGTGGTGCACCATCCAGCTTGGCTTCAAGGTTCGCAAGACGACCAAGAGCTTTCGTGATTTGCAGACCTTCCGGTGTGAATACCGCGATACCTGCAGAATCATAACCACGATACTCGAGTTTCTTCAATCCTTCGACCAATACCGACTGAGTGTTCTTATTACCAATATATCCAACAATACCGCACATAATTTATTTCCTCCGTTTGTATATGAATACTGTGTCACGAAGAGAAACAGGCAGAGGCGGCACATCGGAAAAATGAGTGATTGCCTAGCGTTTCATGAATACTTGGTACTTATTCAATTATCAATGATCAGAGCGACCTCGTGTCGCCCCGCTGTCATCATAAGCTGTTATGAATGCAATCATGAATGTACATCATTTTCCCGTCCGCGTACTGTTTACGCTCTTCACGCACATTCATTTGAATTTTAGTTTAACTCTTGCACCTGCACCGGCGCGTTGTGTGGACAGTCACCTATCCATTTTCCGCAATCCGGTTTACGGCTCTGGTGCTTCACCGGGAGGTCCCCGCCGAACAATCCGAACACCTCCACCTCGTCAGCTTGATTGCCGTTGATCTTAATCAGCCGTTCTTCAACCTAGAAGAAATCCTGATCAACATCATCCCGCGCAACTCCAAGCTCTGGCGCTTGTGTAACTGTAACCTTACGTTCCTCACTTTCTGTGTCTGAATGACGACTCCACTCATTATATGCACGTCAGGTCCATTTTGCAATGGAGCAAAGTACCTGTGACAATTTTAGCATATTTACCTACAATCCCGACCGGATAAACGGACCTATGGTCTCATCAGGCCGGGACGCAGGAATATCCATGCATAAGTCCTAAATCATGTTATATTAAGCCTCGTTCTACACAACAATTCACTTAAGAAAACCGTCTGCAGAAGGTTACTCTTACATCTTCCAGTCCTATACCAGTTCTTTTTGCACTACATCTGCGATTTGAGACACAAATTGTTCAAGTTCGTCTTTATCTGGTCCTTCCGCCATAACACGGATCAGAGATTCAGTACCTGAAGCACGAACGAGTACACGTCCATTATCCCCGAGTTGTTGTTCTACTGTAGCAATAGCTTGCTCGATTGCAGCATTGCCCTCGTATTTACTCTTATCTTCAACACGTACATTCACCAATACTTGTGGGTACTGGGTCATTAGCGCTTTTAGTTCACTCAGTTTTTTACCGGAAGCCTTGAGCGTATCCACGAGTTGAATCGCAGTCAGCATACCGTCTCCAGTTGTATTGTAATCCAGGAAAATAACATGGCCAGATTGTTCTCCACCCAAGTTGTAACCGCCGCGACGCATTTCCTCCATCACATAACGATCACCTACTGCCGTTTTAGCTGTTTTCAGTGCAAGTTTCTCTGTTGCTTTGTAGAATCCGATGTTACTCATAACGGTCGATACAACAGTACTGTCCTTCAACTTGCCTGCACGATTCATCGCATCACCACAGATACACAGAATGAAATCTCCATCCACCTCAGCGCCTGTCTCATCAATAGCAATCAGACGATCCGCATCCCCGTCAAAAGCAAGACCCAGATCTGCTTTATGTTTGAGCACTTCTTGTTTCAGGTTCTCTGGATGAGTTGATCCACATTGCTCATTAATATTCAGGCCGTTAGGCTCAGCGCCAATGGCAATGACTTCTGCTCCTAGTTCACTAAACAATTTTGGTGCCAGTTCATAAGCTGCTCCGTTTGCACAGTCCAAAACAATTTTAAGTCCAGAGAACGATTCATTTACAGTTGTTTTCAGGAAATCAAGATAACGATAACGGGATTCCTCATCTGTTGTTACAGTACCCAGCCCGCCACCAACTGGCCGTGGCAATTGATCTGTCTCCGCATCCATCAGTTCTTCAATCCGGTTCTCTGTTTCATCAGACAGCTTGAAGCCATCTCCACCAAAGAACTTGATTCCGTTATCCTCAACCGGATTGTGGGAAGCCGAGATCATCACGCCCGCGTCAGCTTTCAACAAACGTGCAATATACGCCACTCCCGGAGTGGATACAACGCCCAGACGGATCACATCAGCGCCAATGGACAACAGACCTGCAACCAATGCGGATTCCAACATCAATCCCGAGATACGAGTATCCATGCCAATAACCACTTTTGGTCTTTCCACACCACCTGCAAGCACGTAACCACCACAACGTCCAATGCTGTAAGCCAGCTCTGCCGTTAACTCTTTATTGGCAACCCCTCTTACACCGTCTGTACCAAAATATTTCCCCATGATTTAACTCCTTCTATTCGCATCATATACGAGCACTATTATTATTTTTTGAGAATTTTAAAATTAGAACGTTTACGGATTAGCGCCACTTTTACTGCCAGTACCGCTGTTATTATTATTTAAATTACCTCGACTGCTTGTGCTCCCCTGTTGGCCCTGATCCTGAGTATCCGTATTCGATTCCGTTTCTTCTTCATCAGGAACAGGCTCTGTTTCCCCATTTTCAACCTCGGCTGGTGTTGGGTCAGGTGCTACCGTTCCCTCGTCCGTCGGTTCTTCGCCAGGAGTGGTCGTGGTATCTTCAGCCTTTTCGCTAATTTTGACCGTCGCACTCAATGCAGTGGATGATTCATCCAGTTTGGCATAACGGGGCAGGTCGGCTTCAAGCTTGATCTCATGCGTTCCGACCGCAAGTCCAGCAAGATCCCCGGTTAACGTGAGATCATCACTACTCAGACCCTCAAGCATACTTGCTGAGCCTGTAAGTGTGAGGTTCAGACCGCCGCTTCGAGGCGTAACCAGCGTCCCTTCCAGTCCATTCCCCTCACCGGTAAGTGTGATGGTGACGTTCGGAAAGACTTTGGTTGTCTCCTCTGCCTCGTCAAATGGTGATATGGTTACCTTGATCTGAATCGAACTAGGCTCGATTTTCTCAAAACCGGAAGGCGGCGTCAAGTCCACGTTAACTGTCGATGTACCCGACTGATCAAACTGTGTAAGATCAAGGGTTACTTGGTCGTAGGACTGTATACCTGCAAGCGCATCCTCTGATCCATAAACCGAGACTTCTTTCACGTTTGGCTCTACCGTGGAGAGTACCAGGCCTTCCGGAAGCTGTCCCGAATATTTGATTCTTAAGGGTACAGATGTATAGGGCTGATTGACCGGAACTCGGACTTCAACCGTTTGAGGCGTTATAATCGCATTTTCAAGGACCTTACCTTCAGCATCGTAGGCTTGAAGTTTCACTTTTTTCTGTATGACATCTTCCTTGGCATCTTTCACGCTCACACTGCCCTGGACCTTCGCTACAGCCTCGAGTTGCCCTTCGGGCAGAGTTACCTTAACCGGCGTCGAAGGTTCAGTTACGGGCGTTCCAGCGCTGTATCCGGCGGATGGTTCCCCTTCGGGTACAATATTCACATTGAAGGATTTGGTGCCCAATTTTTCTACGTTCACCGTAACCATTGAAGGTTCCATGCTGACCACTTCTACCCCGGAAGGCAAATCAGGTACAAGTGGCAGTGTATTGGACCCATCTTTCACCTGACTCAGATCGACCAGTACCTTGTAATCATCATTCGTAAAAATCGATGTTAGCATCGAGCGCTGTCCTTTGATCTCCAGCCGGACCTCATCCGTACTTAATGAAGTGAGCACATAGCTAGTGCTGTCTAATCCATAAGGTTGAACAGGCACCGTACGTTCCACAACCTTGTTGGTTGTCCCTGTTGTAATCGTAGGGGTGGTTGGTACTTCATCCAGATGAATCATGAACCAGAGCAGCAGGCTCACTGCAAGTGCAAGTATTTTGGCAAAGTTATTATTGTTAAACCACTTATCCATTGTTACGTCCTCCCTTCCGTTTCCAGAAGGTTGTCCAGCCATTCTTTTTCAGATTGGATGTTGGGCGCAACTCCTCATACAGTTTGGCAATCAGCGATTCTTCCTTAATATCACGAACGACCTGTCCATTCATTGCCAGTGACACTTGTCCTGTCTCTTCGGAGACAACCAAACAGATCGCATCTGCAACTTCGGTAATCCCGATTGCTGCACGGTGGCGTGTTCCCAATTCCTTACTGATAAAAGGATTCTCTGATAATGGCAAATAACAAGCTGCTGCCGAAATCTGTTTTCCCTGTATAATAACGGCTCCATCATGGAGTGGTGTATTTGGAATAAAGATGTTAATCATCAGCTCCGAGCTGACCAGAGAGTGCATCTTAATGCCCGATTCCGTGTAATCGTTCAGACCTGTTTCACGTTCGAATACGACCAAAGCGCCAATTTTACGCCGTGACAAATAATTAACTGACTTAATAATCTCACCAATTAACACCGTTAATTCTTCATCACTCGCAGCCGCTGAACGTCCAAACAGCTTACCGCGTCCCAATTGCTCCAGACCACGACGCAGTTCCGGCTGAAAGATAATGAAGACCGCAACGACACCAAACGTAAACATCTGGTTCATTAACCATTTGAGCGTATACAGATTTAGCCACGTACTTAATGCCCAGATCAACACAAGGAACAGAATCCCTTTCAGGAGCTGAACCGCACGTGTCCCCCGCACAAGCAAAATCAGTTTGTACATAATATAGGTAACGATCAATATATCGATAACGTCCTTAATGGACTCTGTCCACGTTAAGTCAGCAAAATAATTCATAAGCCAGCCCCCGCTATCCCCATTGATGAGTAAACCCTGATCTCATATTAACCCATTAGGATTTTAAATAATCCTTTGTCTCCGCATTTTTGCATTATTTGATTTGTGCAAAATGCTTATCTATATGTAGTAGTATGTTCTCTTTAGTATCTAGGTTATAACGTTAACGTTCAGGTTGCAAGTTACGGCAGTCTCAAACTGCACATAAACATCACATTTACCATGAATTACAAAGTTTGCGTATAAAAAAAGAGTACCCCATGCAATCTGGAGGTACCCTGCTTGGTATATACCATTGAAGAATTTTACCCTGTTCTAGCGATAAGCCACTTCATTTACCATATTGGTTATTTTGTACCAGAACCAGTCCAGCGCCTGATCAATACTTTTCACCTGACCTGAAATATGCGCCGTTGAAGCCTGAAACAGTTGTCCGTCGATAACCGTCAGATTGCCGTTCACATCACCATATACTTGTGCGGTTCCATTTTCTATCGTAAGATCGCCAGCAATTGACTTACCTTCAGGAACAATAACCGTGTTACCCTGAATCACGATCTGGTCCAGATTATTTCCCTTAACAACCATTTCGTTATTCTGATTCCAGAAATTCAAGGCGCTAAAGAGCATCACGACCAAAAAGAAGGCTGCCGCCGTCAGCGCGGGATGTCCTTTGACCCATTTGAGCCATGCTTGCTGTCTCTTGGGCTGGGGCAGAGCATTCATAATTCGATTGGTCAGCTCATCAGAGGCAGACGGTGAATAGTGTTTCATGGCAAAGAGTAACATTTCCGTCTGTTCCAACTCTTTAAAGCGCATGCGACAATCCGGACAGATCACAAGGTGACTTTTCAGTTCAACCTTCTGGGCCGGGGACAACGACTCATCCAAACATTCATGCATTAAAGAGACGGCCGAGTTGCAATCCATATGAGAGCCAATCCTTTCTTAAATCACTTAGTCCATGTGCCATTAAAAAGCACGCATAAGACTTGCATACATTACATACGCATCCGTTTCGGATATGTTTCAAATAATTTCGCCCATATTTAAAGGCGCTTAACATTTATAACTTATACTCCAATTTTTTACGTAGAAAATCACGGCCCCGATGAACGCGTGTCTTGATCGTTGTTACGGGCATACCTGTCACATCACTGATTTCCTGTAGCGACAAGTCCTGTAAATATCTCAGAATCATAACGGACTTATACTTGGCTGGCAAACTGTCAATGGCCTCACGAATGAGTGTCTGCGTTTCTGACAGGAGCGCTTCACTCTCAGGTGTACGATCATCACTCGGGAGCATCGCATAACCATCAGATCCTTCCTGATCATTCAGTTCAGCATCCAAAGAGTATGAAGGTTTCTTTCTGCGCAGTCGGTCAATACACAGATTCGTTGCGATCCGGTATATCCAGGTTGAGAACTTCTGGTTCGGATCGTACTTCTCCATATTACGAAACACACGCAAAAACGTCTCCTGCACAACGTCTTCAGCTTCATGACGATTGTTCAGCATCCGGTATGCCAAATGAAATAGCTTGTCCTTATATAGTTCAACGATTTCTGCAAAGGCTCTCTGGTCGCCCTTGAGCACCAGTTTAATAAGCCTATTCTCCAAATTGTCCACCCTTATTCCCCCAGACATGCTGATGGGTCTTCCGTCTTCTGATACCCGTCCACACTTGTAATTCACCAATCAAATCGTAAATCAACTTTGGTCAAAAATCAAGACTGTATGACAAATATCCGCCAAAAACAGTAAAAACGGGAACTCCCGCAGGAGTCCCGTTTCATCTCTTACTCCGTAGAGCAGAGAATGGAGCTTTTTAGTTAACAAAGTAATGGGTACTTTATTACATATAATCATCATTCACAACAAATTGATAATCAACCTGTATTACGAAGTCCTGCAGCGATTCCATTGATTGTCAGCAACACTTCTCTAAGCAGTTCCGTATCATCCTCACCACGTTCACGCATATCTCTGAGCTCGCTCAGAAGTTGAACCTGCATGTAGGATAACGGATCCACATAAGGGTTACGAAGGCGGATGGATTCTTGAATAACCGGTACATCATCCAGAATTTCAGCTTCTCCGGTAATTTTCAGAATCAGCTCTTTTGTGAGCTTGAATTCGGCTTCAATCTGACCGTAGATGCGATCACGGGCTTCCTTGTTCGAAGTCATGGCTGAATATTCTTTGGCAATGACCAGATCTGCCTTGGCTACGGCCATCTGTACCGTATCAATTAATGTACGGAAGAATGGGAAGCTTGCATACATTTCTTTCAGGACAACCAGATTTTCCTCTTTATCCTGATAGTAACTTTGCAATCCTGTTCCTGCCGCATACCATGCCGGAAGCAGATAACGACTTTGAGTCCAGGCGAATACCCAAGGGATCGCTCTCAAATCTTCAAACTTATCACTATTTTTACGCTTGGATGGACGGGAACCAATATTCAGCTCACCAACCTCCGGAAGCGGCGTTGATTCTTTGAAGAAGGTGAAGAAGTCTGGATCACGGAAAATCAGATCCTGATATTTCGTCAGAGATACTTCCGAAATCTCTTTGATGATGCTGTCCCAATGACGTTCGGATGCTGACTCTTGCGGCTCAAGCCCATTAAGTGCTGCTGTGATTAGAGCCGAAGTTGCCTGCTCCAGACTGCGGTATGCAATTCCCTGAAGGGAATAACGGGAAGAAATAACCTCTCCCTGCTCCGTAATCTTGATGCCCCCACCAATCGTATGTGGTGGTTGAGCAAGAATACTGCGGTTGAGTGGCATGCCGCCACGTCCAAGCGCCCCGCCACGTCCATGGAAGAACTTCAGCTTAACGCCGTGTTCATTACCTACAGCCGTAATTGCATTCATCGCTACGCGCAGTTCCCAGTTGGCAGTAACCACGCCGCCATCCTTGTTACTGTCTGAATAACCAAGCATGATTTCATGCAGTTCATTCCGTCCTTTTACGCTTGCGCGGTATACAGGAAGGTTGAACAGCTTCTGCATAATGTCCGAAGCCGCATGTAGATCATCAATCGTTTCAAACAGTGGTACCGCTTGAAGTGTAGATACAACGTCACCGTTGTGACCTTTGGTGAATAAGCCCACTTCTTTGGCAAATACCATAACCTCCAGCAAATCACTTGCGCCCTGCGTCATACTGATCAGGTAACTTGTGATACAGCCGTTCCCAAATTCGTTCTGGGCACGTTTAATGGTACGGAAGACATCCAGACATTCTTTGGTTCCCTCCGTGTATTGGTGATAAGGAGAAGTAAGCGGACGTGGATCATCCAGCAAACGAGCGAGCAGATCGATTTTACCGTCTTCAGTCAGACGCGCATAATCCTCTACAATGTTCATTTTCGCCAAAATCTCAGACATCGCATTTTCATGTTCCTTACTGTGCTGACGCACATCCAATGCTGCGGTATGGAAACCAAACAACTCGACTTGACGAATCATTTTGCGAATGGTCGTATCTGCTACGTAATCGGCAAAATGATGGCGCAGACTTCGATCAATAATCATCAGTTCATCAATCAAATCCTGTGCGCTATGATAACGGTCAGGCTGACCTAATTTGTTCTCATCCAGTACATTGTTCAGTTTGGCAATCATATAGGCCAATTTGATGCGGTATGGCTCTTTTTCATTCCGCCAGATATCCACTTTTTTCAATGTAACAGAATTACGGTCCTGCTCAATCGACTGCACCAGCTCATCCGATACATGAATGATGTTTGTGCTGAAGCTGAGATGACCCATAAGTTCAATCATAATCCGTTGGTATTCACGCAAAGCGAGCTTGCGTTGCATCAACAACGTCTGCCATGTTACATCTGAAGTTACCGAAGGATTTCCATCCCGGTCTCCACCGATCCAGGAACCGAACCGCAAATACGTCGGCACATGCCAGTCATGGTCAGGATAAAATTTGT
This sequence comes from Paenibacillus sp. FSL M7-1414, assembly GCF_038003195.1. Lineage (NCBI taxonomy): Bacteria > Bacillati > Bacillota > Bacilli > Caryophanales > Paenibacillaceae > Paenibacillus > Paenibacillus sp. FSL M7-1414. The sequence goes on from NZ_JBBOOS010000001.1 coordinate 6,068,994, forward strand.
TCAGGCAACGTTCCAGCTCCTGATATACATCCGGAAGTACGTGGAACAACGTTTCGTGAAAGTAGTACATCCCGTTCCGCACTTCATCGAGTACAGTCGGTTTGCGGTCGCGAAGTTCATCTGTCTGCCAGAGTGTAATAACCTCATTCAGCAGTTTCTCACGCAACTGTTCACGTTCACGCAACGTCAGCGTAGGATTATCAAGAAGCATGACATCTTCAGATATCCGTTTATGGATGTCCAGAATAACCCGGCGCATGGCTTCGGTTGGGTGAGCTGTCATAACGAGTTCCAACGACAAATCGTCGAGAATCTCTTCCACCTCTGTATGAGACAATCCACGTTCCTTAAGATCCTGTACTGCTTTCTCAATCGATCCTGGCTGCACAGCGTTCCCTGCAGAACGTTCATAATCCCGTTTACGCCGGATCCGATGGTTTTGTTCAGCAATATTAACTAATTGAAAATAAATAGCGAAAGCCCGAATAACCTGATGACGATTGTCCGAGTCTAATTCCTGGATCATCGTTTTGAACTCTGCATACAGTTCTGGCAAAAATTCTGCACGTAACGATTTGCTCGTTTCCCGAATCTTCTCAACGATATCTAGAAGCTCCGTGCCGCCTTGATGGACAAGAACTTCTCCGAGTATATTGCCCAGGAACCGCACGTCTCTACGAAGCAGGTTGTTGGATTGGCTTTTGCTGGCGGTTACCATAGTTTCAGTCATGCTTATCCTCCCATCTGATCGTTCCATTCGTACACGTAAATTTGACACCTTCATAACATCATACAATAAAATGGTACGAAAATCTTTATTTTTCTACTAGAAAAAATGGGGATTATCCCCGATTTACAGCATAAAAACACGCTTTTTTATTCATTTTCTTGTTCTGCTTCATTTAATGGTCATATGCTGTCGCATGATACCTTTTTCACGTACTTTACATAAATCATATGTCTCATACCTATACTTAAAAATTCATAAATATACAGTTCTTTTAGATATGATCCCATGTACCTGATATTAAGGTTAAACCGCATAATTTCATTGTTTGAGAACAGATGATATACAAAGAAACATGACCGGCAAAGCAAGCTTTTGTATACTTTACCACAGTGACGCAATAAATTAAAGATGTAATTATAATTTTCTTCCCACTACAGTCTGCTTACTAGGCAAGTTTCTTATGTATGTTGTTATTCAATTGGACTCAAAGGTATATCTTAACAGACTATTTCTACATATTGTACTTGTCTTCTTGGGCAGATTAATCTGTAGCTCTTACTAAAAAGGAGGAATCCACATGATGAAGAAAGGTACAACAATTATTGCTTCTGTGCTTCTGGTGGCCGCGATGGCTGGCCCTGCTGCTGCTGATGGTCATATGTCCAAAGGAATGGATACAACCGGCTCACGTGTCCGGTCTTATCAGGACACCAACTATATGGACCGCACAAACACTAATTCTAACATGAATATGAACATGGATGGAAACTACCGCAACAATGGTGACTATCGTACCAACAATGTTCGGGCAAACGCCACAACAACCGACCGTGACAACGGCATGGATTGGGGCTGGCTTGGTTTGTTGGGACTGCTTGGATTAGCTGGCATGCGTAAAAGAGTGACGGACCACAACGAACGTTAAATTGTGCGCTCTTCACTATACAATAGCTGCTGCGTCTTAGAGGCAGCTCATCCACAAAGATAAACAGAAGAGCCAAGACCTCCCTATTTGGATAGTAAAGGGGTCTTGGCTCTTTTTTAAATAAACCTGTATTATACTTTACATAAATTATAATATAAAATAACTGCTGATTATTTCGTTAAATAAAATAAAAAAGCCTCTGCATCTGCAAAGGCTCTTTCATTATATTCTGTAAGCGGGTGATGGGAATCGAACCCACGCTATTAGCTTGGAAGGCTAAAGTTCTACCATTGAACTACACCCGCATAACAACAATCGGGATGACACGATTTGAACATGCGACCCCCTGGTCCCAAACCAGGTGCTCTACCAAGCTGAGCTACATCCCGATACTAAAAAAATAATGGCGCGCCCTGAGAGATTCGAACTCCCGGCCTTTTGATTCGTAGTCAAACGCTCTATCCAGCTGAGCTAAGGGCGCAAAAATATTGGAGCGGAAGACGGGAATCGAACCCGCGACCCTCGCCTTGGCAAGGCGATGCTCTACCGCTGAGCCACTTCCGCAAATAAAGGATGCGCGTGGAGGGACTTGAACCCCCACGTCAAAGACGCTAGATCCTAAGTCTAGTGCGTCTGCCAATTCCGCCACACGCGCATATGATGGTGAGTCATGAAGGGCTCGAACCTTCGACACCCTGATTAAAAGTCAGGTGCTCTACCAACTGAGCTAATGACTCATACTAAAATGGCTGGGGATATAGGATTTGAACCTATGCATGACGGAGTCAAAGTCCGTTGCCTTACCGCTTGGCTAATCCCCAATAAAAATATGGTGGAGGCTGAGGGGATCGAACCCCCGACCCTCTGCTTGTAAGGCAGATGCTCTCCCAGCTGAGCTAAGCCTCCAACTATATGACCCGTAGGGGATTCGAACCCCTGTTACCTCCGTGAAAGGGAGGTGTCTTAACCCCTTGACCAACGGGCCCCATTTCCAAAGCTCTCAACCGGGATCGAACCGGTGACCTCATCCTTACCATGGATGCACTCTACCTACTGAGCTATGAGAGCAAATGGCTCCCCGAACAGGGCTCGAACCTGTGACAACTCGATTAACAGTCGAGTGCTCTACCAACTGAGCTATCAGGGAATAATATGCATTTGCAGGGCAAATGCAATTCATCGTACAACGTCCACATGCAGAGCCTGTTTTCTATGTATGATGAAAGAGTTCGCTTGGCGGCGTCCTACTCTCCCAGGACCCTGCGGTCCAAGTACCATCGGCGCTAGAGGGCTTAACGGTCGTGTTCGGGATGGGTACGTGTGGAACCCCTCCGCCATCGCCACCAAACGCGTAGCTTACATTTCAGAGATCGTTCTCTGAAAACTAGATTCGAAACGAAACATGCGAATTATCACTTGCTATTGGATAAGCCCTCGACCGATTAGTACTGGTCAGCTCCATGCATTGCTGCACTTCCACCCCCAGCCTATCTACCTCGTCGTCTTCAAGGGGTCTTACATACTGGGAAATCTCATCTTGAGGGGGGCTTCACGCTTAGATGCTTTCAGCGTTTATCCCGTCCGTACATAGCTACCCAGCGGTGCTCCTGGCGGAACAACTGGTACACCAGCGGTACGTCCATCCCGGTCCTCTCGTACTAAGGACAGCTCCTCTCAAATTTCCTACGCCCACGACAGATAGGGACCGAACTGTCTCACGACGTTCTGAACCCAGCTCGCGTACCGCTTTAATGGGCGAACAGCCCAACCCTTGGGACCTACTTCAGCCCCAGGATGCGATGAGCCGACATCGAGGTGCCAAACCTCCCCGTCGATGTGGACTCTTGGGGGAGATAAGCCTGTTATCCCCAGGGTAGCTTTTATCCGTTGAGCGATGGCCCTTCCATGCGGTACCACCGGATCACTAAGCCCGACTTTCGTCCCTGCTCGACTTGTAGGTCTCGCAGTCAAGCTCCCTTATGCCTTTGCACTCTTCGAATGATTTCCAACCATTCTGAGGGAACCTTTGGGCGCCTCCGTTACTCTTTAGGAGGCGACCGCCCCAGTCAAACTGCCCACCTGACACTGTCCCCGCACCGGATTACGGTACCAGGTTAGAACCTAGATACGATCAGGGTGGTATCCCAACGTTGCCTCCATGCAAGCTGGCGCTCACACTTCAAAGGCTCCCACCTATCCTGTACAGATCGTACCCAAATTCAATATCAAGCTGCAGTAAAGCTCCATGGGGTCTTTCCGTCTTGTCGCGGGTAACCTGCATCTTCACAGGTATTAAAATTTCACCGGATCTCTCGTTGAGACAGCGCCCAAGTCGTTACGCCATTCGTGCGGGTCAGAATTTACCTGACAAGGAATTTCGCTACCTTAGGACCGTTATAGTTACGGCCGCCGTTTACTGGGGCTTCGGTTCACAGCTTCGGGATTGCTCCCTAACCACTCCCCTTAACCTTCCAGCACCGGGCAGGCGTCAGCCCGTATACTTCGCCTTACGGCTTCGCACAGACCTGTGTTTTTGCTAAACAGTCGCTTGGGCCTTTTCACTGCGGCCCCCTCGTGCTATTCACACTACCGGGGCACCCCTTCTCCCGAAGTTACGGGGTCATTTTGCCGAGTTCCTTAACGAGAGTTCTTCCGCGCGCCTTAGAATACTCTTCTCGCCTACCTGTGTCGGTTTGCGGTACGGGCACCTTCACCTGGCTAGAGGCTTTTCTTGGCAGTGTGAGATCATGACCTTCGCTACTATAATTTTCGCTCCCCATCACAGCTCAGCCTTACAATGTGCGGATTTGCCTACACATCAGCCTTACTGCTTAGACGGACATCCATCAGTCCGCGTCACTACCCTACTGCGTCCCCCCATTGCTCATAACGGCTTACGGTGGTACAGGAATTTCGACCTGTTGTCCTTCGACTACGCCTTTCGGCCTCGCCTTAGGTCCCGACTTACCCTGAGCGGACGAGCCTTCCTCAGGAACCCTTAGGCTTTCGGCGGATCAGATTCTCACTGATCTTTTCGTTACTCATACCGGCATTCTCACTTGTATAATGTCCAGCGCTCCTTACGGTACACCTTCAACCCTTATACAACGCTCCCCTACCCCTGATGCAAAGCATCAAGCCATAGCTTCGGTGGTGTGTTTAGCCCCGTTACATTTTCGGCGCAGAGTCACTCGACCAGTGAGCTATTACGCACTCTTTCAATGATGGCTGCTTCTAAGCCAACATCCTGGTTGTCTGTGCAACTCCACATCCTTTCCCACTTAACACACACTTGGGGACCTTAGCTGATGGTCTGGGCTGTTTCCCTTTTGACAATGGATCTTAGCACTCACTGTCTGACTCCCGGAAGTAAGTCTATGGCATTCGGAGTTTGACTGAGCTTGGTAACCCTTGCGGGCCCCGCACCCAATCAGTGCTCTACCTCCACGACTCTGTTTTCCGAGGCTAGCCCTAAAGCTATTTCGGGGAGAACCAGCTATCTCCGAGTTCGATTGGAATTTCTCCGCTACCCCCACCTCATCCCCGCATTTTTCAACATGCGTGGGTTCGGGCCTCCAGTGCGTGTTACCGCACCTTCACCCTGGACAGGGGTAGATCACCCGGTTTCGGGTCTACGTCCACGTACTAAGTCGCCCTATTCAGACTCGCTTTCGCTGCGGCTCCGGCTCTTCACCTTAACCTTGCACGGGAACGTAACTCGCCGGTTCATTCTACAAAAGGCACGCCATCACCCCTAAAACGGGCTCTGACTTTTTGTAAGCACACGGTTTCAGGTTCTATTTCACTCCCCTTCCGGGGTGCTTTTCACCTTTCCCTCACGGTACTGCTTCACTATCGGTCGCTAGGAAGTATTTAGCCTTGGCAGATGGTCCTGCCGGATTCATACGGGGTTTCACGTGCCCCGCACTACTCGGGATCCGTCTCGGAGGGAACAGACTTTCAACTACAGGGCTTTTACCTTCTTTGGCGGGCCTTTCCAGACCTCTTCGCTTAACCGGTTCCTTTGTAACTCCATGTGAGACGTCCCACAACCCCAAAGAGCAAGCTCTCTGGTTTGGGCTTCTCCGCGTTCGCTCGCCGCTACTGACGGAATCACTATTGTTTTCTCTTCCTCAGGGTACTTAGATGTTTCAGTTCCCCTGGTATGCCTCTACACAACCTATGTATTCAGTTGTGAGTAACTGGAAATTACCCCAGCTGGGTTTCCCCATTCGGACACCCCCGGATCAAAGCTTGCTTACAGCTCCCCGAGGCAGTTTCGTTGTTCGCCACGTCCTTCATCGGCTCCTAGCGCCTAGGCATCCTCCGTGTGCTCTTAGTAGCTTAACCATTTTGTTCCGGTTTCGGTCGCTCGCTTCCCTTGTTTTGCTTGCGCAAAGCCAAAAGTCGCTCTCACCCGATACCATCACAAAAGCAATTTAACTACCTTTATACACTTGACTTGTTTGCACAAGTTCAGCTTAAAGGAATGTTCTAATTCGCGTTTGTTTCGTTTCGATATCTAGTTTTCAAAGAACAAACTTGTAAAACATTTTTGGTGGAGCCAAGCGGGATCGAACCGCTGACCTCCTGCTTGCAAGGCAGGCGCTCTCCCAGCTGAGCTATGGCCCCATATAAAGTTTAAAGGTATAGATGGTGGGCCCTGGTGGACTCGAACCACCGGCCTCACCCTTATCAGAGGTGCGCTCTAACCAACTGAGCTAAGGGCCCACATTACATATACTATTTGAACCCAAAATGGGTTACGCTTGGCGGCGTTCTACTCTCCCAGGACCCTGCGGTCCAAGTACCATTGACGCTGAAGGGCTTAACGGTCGTGTTCGGGATGGGAACGTGTGGAACCCCTTCGCTATCGCCACCAAACGTTTGAGAGTTTGAACTCTCAAAACTGAGCAACGAGTGAGTTGCTTGTACTCTTCATTTCATCCACACCGAAGTGAAGGACCGAAATGAATCGCTGTTGCAGGTTCTAAGAACCTGCTTATTTGAATGTTTCCGTTGCAGGAAACGATTCTCCATAGAAAGGAGGTGATCCAGCCGCACCTTCCGATACGGCTACCTTGTTACGACTTCACCCCAATCATCTATCCCACCTTCGGCGGCTGGCTCCTTGCGGTTACCCCACCGACTTCGGGTGTTATAAACTCTCGTGGTGTGACGGGCGGTGTGTACAAGACCCGGGAACGTATTCACCGCGGCATGCTGATCCGCGATTACTAGCAATTCCGACTTCATGCAGGCGAGTTGCAGCCTGCAATCCGAACTGAGACCGGCTTTGTTGGGATTGGCTCCATCTCGCGATTTCGCAGCCCGTTGTACCGGCCATTGTAGTACGTGTGTAGCCCAGGTCATAAGGGGCATGATGATTTGACGTCATCCCCACCTTCCTCCGGTTTGTCACCGGCAGTCTATCTAGAGTGCCCACCCGAAGTGCTGGCAACTAAATATAAGGGTTGCGCTCGTTGCGGGACTTAACCCAACATCTCACGACACGAGCTGACGACAACCATGCACCACCTGTCTCCTCTGTCCCGAAGGAAAGATACATCTCTGCATCGATCAGAGGGATGTCAAGACCTGGTAAGGTTCTTCGCGTTGCTTCGAATTAAACCACATACTCCACTGCTTGTGCGGGTCCCCGTCAATTCCTTTGAGTTTCAGTCTTGCGACCGTACTCCCCAGGCGGAGTGCTTAATGTGTTAACTTCGGCACCAAGGGTATCGAAACCCCTAACACCTAGCACTCATCGTTTACGGCGTGGACTACCAGGGTATCTAATCCTGTTTGCTCCCCACGCTTTCGCGCCTCAGCGTCAGTTACAGCCCAGAGAGTCGCCTTCGCCACTGGTGTTCCTCCACATATCTACGCATTTCACCGCTACACGTGGAATTCCACTCTCCTCTTCTGCACTCAAGTCACCCAGTTTCCAGTGCGATCCGGGGTTGAGCCCCGGGATTAAACACCAGACTTAAATGACCGCCTGCGCGCGCTTTACGCCCAATAATTCCGGACAACGCTTGCCCCCTACGTATTACCGCGGCTGCTGGCACGTAGTTAGCCGGGGCTTTCTTCTCAGGTACCGTCACCTTGAGAGCAGTTACTCTCCCAAGCGTTCTTCCCTGGCAACAGAGCTTTACGATCCGAAAACCTTCATCACTCACGCGGCATTGCTCCGTCAGGCTTTCGCCCATTGCGGAAGATTCCCTACTGCTGCCTCCCGTAGGAGTCTGGGCCGTGTCTCAGTCCCAGTGTGGCCGATCACCCTCTCAGGTCGGCTACGCATCGTCGCCTTGGTGAGCCGTTACCTCACCAACTAGCTAATGCGCCGCAGGCCCATCCCCAAGTGACAGATTGCTCCGTCTTTCCAGTTCTCTTCAGGCGAAGAAAACAATTATTCGGTATTAGCTACCGTTTCCGGTAGTTGTCCCAAACTTGAGGGCAGGTTGCCTACGTGTTACTCACCCGTCCGCCGCTAAGTATCAAGGAAGCAAGCTTCCTATCAACTCCGCTCGACTTGCATGTATTAGGCATGCCGCCAGCGTTCGTCCTGAGCCAGGATCAAACTCTCCAATAAAGTATTGAAAAGAGCGATAAGCTCATTTTGAATCTGACGAGATTAAAAATCTCATTTGTGCTCCAGTCGATTCAAGCCAAGGCTTGTTTCAAACTTTCGCGTTCATTCTGCAAGCAGAATGTTTACTCACTCGTTGTTCAGTTTTCAAAGATCAAACATTCAATTTAGTGCTGTTTTTCATGTTGTCGTCGTTTCAGCGGCGACTTTTATAATATATCATGTTGAAGTTCTCTTTGCAAGCATTATTTTTTGATTATTTTCAATCGCTTTATTTTCACGCTTGTTTCCGTGAACCGCTCCTAAAAAAGGAACGAAAATTAATTTACCATATGAAATTAGAAAGGTCAACCCTTTTTCGACAAAAAGTATGAACCCCTCAGCAATTTCACATTCTCATAGTTCAGAGGTACAGCACCCGCTATGAAGAGCCGCACCTCCCTTCCACTACTGTAAATCGAATATATGACCAGCTTCAGCATTATGGCTTCGACTTTTTCAGCTTCCCACCTCTGGCGTACTTGGACAACTCTTTTGGCGGGGCAAAGCGTGCATACATGCGGAACACAGTCTTATATCGGCTCGCGATAGCATATTTGATCTCTTGGTCAAGACGATTATCACTTAGATCGAAAAGCATCTCATCTAATTCTTTACGCAGCACATAGTCTAGTTCCTTGCATTCCTTCTCGTTAAACAACATACCCAGCATTAGAGTTCTCCTTTTTGTGCATAGCCTCTTTATCACACTTACACAAGTTTCATGCAACACCCCGTGCATTCTCGCTTTTGTGGGTGCTGCTGAAACCCGTTTTATTGTTATGGTCAACTTTCTGAAAATTTATGAATGCCAACCATCACAAAATTTTATCCTCTCACCAGAGTATACGTAAGTGTGCTTTCAATGATTGCTGCAACAAGAAGCAAGATGACAACCCAAAAGGATGCCGTTAGCGTCCTATTCATGAATGCTCTCCACCGGGTACCCATCGTATTTCGCTTGTCACTTCCAAGTTGTGCAAGGCTTTTGATAACCAGACCACCAAACTTCAGTCCGAAGGCGCAAGCAATGATAATGACCGGAATCTCAATAATGCCATGCGGAAGTAAACCTTTAACCACAATGTCATAGAAGCTTGCTCCATAATTCATCGTGGTGTGCACCACAAATCCAAGGACCATCCCATTGATCAGCAGGAAGATGACAGGCAGAATTCCGAAGAATATACCGGCATAGATGACAAGTACACTTTTGATGGCATTATTGAAAAAGATGAACAGAAAGAAGTTCCATTGCACATTGCCCCCCTGCTCCAGCCGTTCACTGACTTCACGTAATCCTCCGATTTGGTTCAACAACAGTTCTTCCAGTGGCCCTGTACTCACCCATCCTGCCCCTATACCAACAGCAAACAAAACTACGGACCAGATTAATGCACTACGGATGGAACCAAGATCTTTAAGAAATGTACTGAATTTTAACATAATAACCTCCTGTAGAATCTAAAATGATGGACAAACAAGGATCAGTGACGAATAACTGGGCAGTACGAGCATACATTGGAGAGTAAACAAGCATTTCTTATGGGAGAGGGGCGCTTATTGAAATGAACTCGTTCTATGTATTTAGCGGCAAAAAGATTAAACGGTTCCTGATTGTCCTCGTTGCTGCCATCTTTGCGATCGGTATTATCTATCTGGAGAGAGGCAATGTCTCCGTATTCTCGGAGGAAGCACCATCCGCCGTCTACAGCGTTCCAACCGAGAAGAAGGTAATCGCACTCACCTTTGACATTAGCTGGGGGGATAAACGGACGGAGCCAATTCTGAAAGTTCTTCAGGAGAATAAAGTGCAGAAGGCAACCTTTTTCCTTTCCTCCCCCTGGAGCAAGACACACCCCGAAATTGTTACTGCCATCAAAGAGGCAGGATATGAAATTGGCAGCCATGGTCACAGACATGAGAACTACAGCAGCCTGACTGAAGAAGAAATTCGCAAAGAAATTTCGACAGCTCATAGCATTTTAACCGATTTAACGGGAAAAGAACCGAAATTACTACGTCTGCCCAACGGGGACTTTGACAAGCGAGTGCTTCAGGTAGCCAATAGTCTGAATTATCAGGTTGTGCAGTGGGATACCGACTCCTTGGATTGGAAAAACCCTGGTGTACAGACCATTGTTGATCGCGTAGTAAGCAAGGCACATCCAGGGGACATCGTACTGCTGCATGCAAGCGATTCCTCCAAACAAACGCATGAAGCACTCCCTGTAATTATCGACAAGTTGAAAAATCAGGGCTATGAATTTGTTACCGTGTCTGAGTTGCTCAACCATTCCAGTGTGGAAGGTAAGGAAGTTCGTGACCAAGCCAGCGGTCAATGATTACTCAATTATGAGCTATAGCTCAAATAGGTGCTTAAAAGTTGAAAAGAGCTAACCAGGTTAGCTCTTTTTGGTATGTTTTTTGTGCAAAATGAATTCTATGCTCGGCTTTCTTTCAACTGTTCTGCCTTTCCACTTACACTCCGGTTCGTCGATACATCCACCAGCCTGTGCAATATCAGCATTTGGTATGCATTACATAGGAGCAAGGGAACCACAATAAATATGGTTGCAGCATTCACATCAATACGTAATACGCCGATCGTCTCCACTATGGTGACGGCAATCATGAAAAAGAGTGTAGGTACAAGCGCGGAGATATGAGTCAGCTTTACTTTAACGTAAGCGGTAACAATTGCAGCTGCCAAAATAATGATACCTAACACAATATCCGATATGCGCTCTCGGTCTCCCCCAACAAACAGGCGTAAAAACATCACGTCAAGCAGGGCTAACACCGTTAGTACAATCTGCACGATCTGCCAACCGCGCTTTGGAAATACACCTTTACCCATATAATTCAATATCAGATATGCAAAGAAACCCATTTGTGAATACACGCTGATCATAACCCCTGATCCAAATAAGATCAAAAGATACAGAAGAAAATCATTCAATCCATTTGTTTTCTCCCCGTTCACCAGCATCATAATCAATCCTGTGCCCAATGCTCCCGTAGCCCCAATAAGCAAGGCTGTCCAAAACAGGAAAAACCATCTACGTAAATTCAAAAGTTTTCCACCCCCGAGTGTTTATTTTACCAACCTTCTCAGCAAAAAACCATCATTGCTCAACATATTTCCCCCTTTCCCATCACATACTACATCCAGTATCTAATCAAGGAGGGATTGTACACATGAAACGGCCTTTGTGGCAGCTATGCTGTGTCGTACTGGGGCTATCCGTCATGCTTGCCGGCTGCGGTTCAGATCAGAGTTCTTCGCCTCCTCAGGGCAGTTATAAAGAGATGAAAACAATGGTTGTAGATATTTTGAAAAGTGACGAAGGCAAGAAAGCGGTGGAGGAAGCTCTTACAGGTCAAAGCTCATCCAGCGGAAGCAGCGGTTCTGAAGAAGGCGGCGGTTCGGGTGGTGCTTCAGGATCCATTGGTATGAAAATGTTAATGCCTGTGCAATCTTCGGAACAAATACGTATTGCAGTAAAAGATACCATCACAGCTCCCGAATATAAGAAGGAATTCGAAAAAATCATGACCGATCCGCAGTTTGCGGGTGAATTTGCCAAAGTGATCAACGCACAAAGTAAACAACTTCATATGCAATTGATTAAAGATCCCACATATCAAAAGTCTGTTGAAGACATCATGAAGTCACCTGAGGTATCCAAGATGTTCATGGATATGACGAAGACTCCCGATTATCGTAAACAGACGATGACTGTCATGCAGGAAGTGATGCAAAATCCTTTGTTCCGCATGGAAGTACTCACTTTGCTCAAGAAGGTAGTACAGGATGAATTGCAACCCAAAGTGGAAAGTGGCGGAAAACAGGGGGAAGAGCAAGGCGGACAGCAAGACGGTCAGGGCGAAGGTGGAAGTGATGGCGGAGATGGTGGAAGTGGAGATTCTGGCAGCGGTGGAGGTTCATAAACAGTAGATGTTGGTATATTACAGAAACTGAAAAGCCTGCATCCGAATGGTGGACGCAGGCTTTATTTGTATTTATAACACTCATACCATTAGAATTTGGATTCAATGGACCGGGCAACTTCATCGTAGATAGCCCCTATACGGGAATCAGCTTTGTATACAGATGGTGAGAAATCAGGCTCGGAAGGATGATTATCCGGCGTGCCTAATGGAATCTGGGCAAGCAGGCTTGTATGCAGACTTTCCGCAAGTCTTCCCCCGCCTCCACGACCAAAGACATAATCCTTCTCTCCGCAACTGCCGCACTCATAATAAGCCATATTCTCAACCACACCAAGTAACTCATGATCGGTCTGAATGGCCATTGCACCCGCACGTGCTGCGACAAAAGCTGCCGTTGCATGCGGCGTGGTAACGATGATTTCCTTGCTCTGTGGCAACATCTGATGCACATCCAAAGCAACATCTCCCGTACCTGGTGGCAAATCCAGTAATATATAATCCAATTCGCCCCACTGGACATCCGTAAAGAATTGACGCAACATCCGACCTAGCATGGGTCCACGCCAGATTACCGGATTGTTCTCCCGAATAAAGAAGCCCATCGACATGACTTTGACGCCAAAACGTTCAACCGGTTGAATAACGCCATCTTCAACGACCGGATATTCTTCAATCCCCATCATGTCGGGTACACTGAAGCCATAGATATCCGCATCAATTAAGCCCACTTTCTTGCCTTGACGTGCCAAGGCTGCAGCCAGATTAACGGTTACCGTTGATTTACCAACGCCACCTTTACCACTGGCCACAGCAATAAAACGAACACCTGATTCAGGACTTAACAGCTCATGTCCATCCAGACCCGCTGCGTGACCTTTTACGAGCACTTCGTCCCGATCTGGCTCATTATCGGGTTGTCCCATATTCAGGCTCTCACGATCATGCTCAGAAGCTGCACGCACACGAATATGTACATCCTTCAGTCCATGCTGGGACAACAGATTACGCGCTGCATCACTCAAGGCCGTTGTATCCTCAGGTCGATTTTCCAGTGTCACTATGGTCAGAGACACATGATTTTCTTTCACCATAATATCTCGAAACCATTCCAGTTCGGTCAGACTTACTCCCAATTGTGGTTCTTGTAATGGCTGTAACAGTTCAAGTATCTGTTCTTTTGATAACATCAGACAGCACCTCAGCTTTATCTATTGGCATGTAATTAGGTATGCTGATCCAATTATATCATTAGCTTTCTTGTTCTGACTAACTTTTAGGCCTTTCTCCTGAGGAATATCTGAGAATTCCATTATAGATCGAAGCAGCTACCTTGCGTTGATAAGCTTCGTCGGCAAGCATACGTGCCTCTTCCGGATGAGAAAGGAAACCCACTTCTACCAGCGCTGAAGGGATCTTCAGAGCCTGTAACAGATAAACCGTATTCACCGTTTTGGCGATTCGATCTGTATTCTCCAGATTACGAACCATCTCTTGTTGTAGCAGATTAGCCAAACCTTCGTTATCCGGATGGTTAGTTGTATAGAAAACCTGCGCTCCACTCCATCGGTTGGATGGGACACTGTTCATGTGAATGCTAATAAAGAGATCTGCTTGCTTATCCTCTATCCGCCGTACTCTTTGTTTCAGATCTTCCGTCTTGCGTTTGGAGTAACCCTTGGTGTCTGATTCCGCCAAATCAGTGTCTATTTCTCGTGTCATAACCACTAAGGCCCCTGCCTGTTGCAAATAATCTCTCACATACAGGGCGATAGACAGGTTGATATCTTTTTCAATAACCCCCTGTTTACTTACCGCTCCTCCATCTGGACCTCCGTGTCCTGCATCAATGGCAATGACTTTACCCGCCATCGGCAAACTCCAATAACCTGACGTCTTAGCGGAAGGCAGTTCATAGGACATTACCGCCACTAACATGGCCAGTAGACAGAGACTCAGCATGACCCTTTTGATTGTTTTTAGCCTAATCCAGACTACAAAGTGTTTCCCCATATTTTTACGCATAAAAAAACCACCTCGTCCCTATAAATGACTCTAATCATCTATATGGGACAAGATGGACAAATATACCGCTAGGAGCGGACTTGCTCCGCCATTCCTTCAATCAGCACCTCAGCTACTTCAGGACGTGTAAATTCAGGTGGAGGGCACTGGCCGTCACGGAGCAACCCGCGTACTTTGGTGCCGGAAAGCGCCATATGATGTTCTTTATCATGTGGGCAAGTTTTGCTCGATGCCATGTTTCCACATTTGGTACAGAAGAAACTATGTTCGAAGAACAACGGAGTGATCCCCAGTTCCTCTGCTGTAAAGTTAGTAAAGATCTCCTGTGCTTCATATGTTCCATAATAATCACCAACACCCGCATGGTCACGACCAACAATAAAGTGGGTACACCCGTAATTTTTGCGAACCATCGCATGGAAAATAGCTTCACGTGGACCAGCATACCGCATGGCTGCGGGGAACACACCAAGGAACGCACGATCAGCCGGGTAATAGTTCTCCAGTAATACCAGATAACTCTTCATCCGAACATCTGCAGGAACATCGTCCGACTTTGTCTCTCCAACAAGCGGATTCAGGAAGAGTGCGTCTACAATCTCCATAGCGCTCTTCTGAATGTATTCATGAGCCCGATGGACCGGATTACGTGTCTGAAAACCAACTACCGTCTTCCAACCCTTCTCCTGAAAAATTTTCCGGGTATCTGCAGGATCATAATAGAATTCTTCAAATTTCGAAGGTTTTGGACGGTTCAACACTTGGATTGGACCTCCTACGTATGTTGCAGGACGCTCCAAAAGTTTTTTAACACCCGGGTGCTCGGGATCATCTGTTTTGAATACACGCCGGGCTTCTTCACCCTGATCCACCTGGTATATACTTTGGACTTCGAGCAATCCATAAGTGACTCCATCTTGATCACCAACAAGTTTCACACGTTCACCAATCTGGAGGGATGCGGCTTGTTTATCGTCAACAGCAAGTGTAATCGGTATACTCCAGACTGTTCCATCGGCAAGACGCATGCGAGACACCACCGAAAGGTAATCTTCCTCATTCAAGAAACCTTGAAGTGGTGAGAACGCACCTACACCAATTAGATCCAAATCTGAAATCGTCCAGGTATTAATAAGCAAAGAGGATAAGTTTTTACTGTCTTGCAACAATTGCTCCCGTTCTTCTCCTTGTACGATACGCTGAACCAGCGTACCTCCATGAGGCAGAATCGATGTCATCTTGTCAGCTCCTTGTATATCTATTATTTATGAAGGCCACATTCCGTTTTATCATTACCAGACCAGCGTCCAGCACGAGGGTCCTCACCAGGCATAACCTGACGTGTACAATGCTCACAACCAATACTTGGGTAGTTCTGGTCATGAAGAGGGTTATATACAACGTTATTGTCACGAATATATTGCCATACATCCTCAGTCGTCCAGTGCGCAATCGGATTAAATTTCATCAGGCCAAATTTGGAATCATATTCAACCTTCTTTGAGTTTGCACGAGTTGGTGCTTGATCTCTGCGGATACCTGTAATCCATGCATCATACTGAGAAAGAATACGTGTTAACGGTTCGACTTTGCGAATGTTACAGCACCCATTGGGATCAGACTTCCACAACTCTTCACCGTGCTCAGCTGCCTGCTCTTCCGGAGTAATCTTAGGTGACACGCGTACAAATTCAAGGTTGTAGTTCTCCTGCATCTTATCACGTGTTTCGTATGTTTCTTTAAAGTGAAAATCTGTATCCAGATAAAAAATATCTGTGGATGGGCTGATTTTCTGCACCATATCTACAAGTACAACATCTTCTGCACCAAAGCTACATGCAAAAGTGATATTTGGGAATGTTTCAATAGCATACCGAATAATATCCTCTGGACTGGCATGTTCCAGTTCCTCTGCCTTCGTCCGTGCCAAATCTTCTTTCTCCAACAAGTTCATCTGTGAATTTCCCCCATTCTGCATTTCAACACACCTAAAGCCGACTAATCTAATATGAATTATGTTTAGTATAAATCTTTCATTGGGGATGTCAATGCCTGCCATATGGTAAAATAAATCAGTTTTTGTCCATTTTTGATCGTCGCTCTCAAACAATATTTTGGTTCAATTTATCCATTTCTCTGTTAATGAGATAAAAACAATGATGTTGGCCCAGGTCACTAGGCAAGTAAAAATACATCTCTTACCCCGGAAAACCTTTGCTGTTACTGGGTTTGGACAGTTCTTGTCGTCAAGAACAACATCCAAAAATCACTAGGTGATTGAAAATGAAGGAAGAAAAGCTAAAGTTTTAAGGGGAGCAACGTTGCGAATTTTAGCTGTTGATATGTAAGG
Organism: Paenibacillus sp. FSL M7-1414; assembly: GCF_038003195.1. NCBI lineage: Bacteria > Bacillati > Bacillota > Bacilli > Caryophanales > Paenibacillaceae > Paenibacillus > Paenibacillus sp. FSL M7-1414. The sequence goes on from NZ_JBBOOS010000001.1 coordinate 6,085,609, forward strand.
GACTTTTATCGTTTCCATAAGAAATACTGATAAGGTTTGCAATAAAGAATTAAGTGCAAAAACAGTAAGCCGAGTGCATTCAAGAAATCACGCATGAGTTCTAATCGATGATTATAAAAGAGCTGTTATAAAATGTGTGGTGAGTGGTGAGCGATGGGTATGAGCATATTCAATGATCGAAACGATTAGAGAGGTTCAGTAAAATGTGGATGTATTAACGTACATATTATAGGACTGTATTGAGGGACATTAAGGGCACATTGAAAAGGCAATGAAGGAAAAATGCAGAAGCATGGGGAGAGACATCAGAGACATCAGAGATATAAGAGCTATCGCATAAACTAAAATAATATATGGCGTAATAGTCATGATTATATAAAAAAGCCTTTGACCGAGGCCAAAGGCTTTTAATATTAACGTTTGGAGAACTGAGGTGCGCGACGAGCCGCTTTAAGACCGTATTTTTTACGCTCTTTCATACGTGGGTCACGAGTCAGGAATCCTGCTTTTTTCAGGGATGCACGGTATTCCGGATCTGCTTTGAGCAGAGCGCGGGAGATACCATGACGGATTGCGCCGGCTTGACCGGAGATTCCGCCACCATGAGCAATAACAAGAACGTCATAGTTGTTGAGCGTTTCTGTCAAGTTCAGTGGTTGTTTTACGATCAGTTTGAGTGTTTCCAAACCGAAGTATTCATTAATATCACGTTTATTGATGACAATGCGTCCTTCACCCGGTACAAGGCGAACACGTGCTACCGAATGTTTACGACGACCTGTCCCATAGTATTGTACTTGTGCCATGAAACTGTCCTCCTTTTAATTAACCGCGAAGTTCGTAAACTTCTGGTTTTTGTGCTGCATGTGGATGCTCAGTGCCTCTGTACGCTTTAAGTCTCAACTTCATTTTCTCGCCCATGCGAGTTTTAGGAAGCATACCGCGAACAGCCAATTCCAACATACGCTCAGGTTTGTTTTTAACCATCTCTTCAGCTGTAGTTACTTTCAAACCACCTGGGTGCATTGAGTGACGGTAGTATTTTTTACCTTGCATTTTCTTACCAGTCAATACGATTTTCTCAGCATTGATGATAACAACGAAATCGCCAGTGTCCACATGTGGAGTGAATTGTGGCTTGTGTTTGCCGCGAATCAAAGCTGCTGCTTCGCTCGCCAAACGTCCGAGGGTTTTGCCTTCAGCATCAATGATGTGCCATTGGCGCTCAACTTCGTTAGGCTTCGCCATGTACGTAGTACGCATGAAAAGTTCCTCCTTAAAATGTTCAAAATCATCATTTTCATTTATCTTCGTTCGTTAAGTTATAACTTTAGGTGTTGATGGATTGTAAATTTGATGTGAACCTCTTAATTGGGGCTGTGGGAAAGCCATTAAGAAAACACAACTTTTATATTACATGATAGGCGATTAAATCGCAAGTGTTAATTAAGCTTTTCACTCACCAAATTTAATCTTTTTTGTATTCAAGATCCCAGAGCATTAAACCGCAGCTAACTGCAGTAGGTCCTGCAGCAGATCGATTACATGCAGCAATCATATTTGGTACATCAGAGGCTTTCCGTTTGCCCTCTCCGATCTCCAGCAGTGTCCCTACAATGATACGAACCATATGCTGCAAAAAGCCGTTACCACTCACATAAATGTGAATGACACCCTGATCGCGCGGATGGTCTCTGCACATTGATCGGTCCACTTCCATCCATGCTTCGTACACCGAACGGACATGATTCTCTTTCTGAGACTTGCGTGAAGCAAAAGAGGTAAAATCATACGTCCCTATGAAATGTCGTAAGCCCTCCTGCATTGCCATAATATCAAGCTTCGCATGATGATGATATTGCAGTCTTCTGTTGAATACATCCGGAAATTGATTCGCATTGACTGTATAACGATACGTTTTCTTTTTCGCTGCATAGCGAGAATGAAAATCAGCCGAAACTTCAATCGCATCAATAACGACAATATCGGAGGGTAATCTGGAGTTGAGTGCAATACACCAACGTTCAATCGGGATCTGGGACTCCGTAGGAAAATTGAAGATTTGTCTGCGGGCGTGAACACCTGCATCTGTTCGGCCTGAACCTGTAATTTTAACCTTCTCACCGGTTAAAGCACGAATCGCATCTTCAAGATGATCCTGAATGGTATTCCCACCCGGCTGTACTTGGAAGCCGAAATAGGCAGTGCCATCATAAGTTAACGTCATACATAAGTTCCGCATTATTACCACACCTTTGTTCCATACTATACATATCCCTATCCCGAACAGCAAAAGAAGCCCCTTACGGAGCTTCTATTACAGCACGAATTCCGAAATGAAGAGAAAAAAAGGGTTAATCCAGAATCGTTGATTCTGTCCCCTTTCCTCATCTCATCTGTTTTACGCGCGGTCTACCAGTTCCAAGTAAACCATTGGCGCTGCGTCACCACGACGAGGTCCCAGTTTCAAGATACGAGTGTATCCACCTGGACGCTCAGCGTAACGACCGGACAATTCGCTAAACAGTTTTTGGATTGCATCTTGCTCACCATCGATAGTTTCGCGGCGAACATAAGCTGCCACTTGGCGACGGGCATGAAGATCTCCCTTTTTCGCTTTAGTGATCAGTTTTTCAGCAATAGAGCGAACCTCTTTTGCTTTCGCTTCAGTTGTCTGAATGCGTTCGTATAAGAACAGGTCGGTTACCAGGTCACGGAACAAAGCTTTACGTGCGCTGGAATTACGGCCCAACTTTTGGTATGCCATTGTTTTCCCTCCTTCACTTCAAGCACTCGGCTGTCTATTCTTCTGTACGGAGTCCCAAACCAAGTTCCTCAAGCTTCTCTTGAACTTCTTCCAAAGACTTGCGTCCGAGGTTACGGACTTTCATCATGTCTTCTTCCGTTTTCGTAGTCAGCTCTTGCACGGTATTAATACCGGCGCGTTTGAGGCAGTTGTAGGAACGAACAGAGAGATCCAGCTCTTCGATCGTCATTTCGAGTACTTTTTCTTTTTTGTCTTCTTCTTTTTCGACCATGATTTCTGCATCTTTCGCTTCGTCTGTAAGACCCACGAAGAGCATCAAATGCTCAGTCAAAATTTTAGCGCCGAGGCTTACAGCCTCTTCAGGACGAATACTTCCATCAGTCCAAACTTCCAACGTGAGCTTGTCATAGTTGGTCACTTGACCGACACGCGTATTTTCCACAGCGTAGTTAACGCGACTGATCGGGGTGAAGATGGAATCGACTGGGATGACGCCGATCGGCTGGTCATCGCGTTTATTCCGATCTGCCTGGACGTAGCCGCGACCGCGATTGGCAAAAATACGCATGTGAAGTCTCGAACCTGGTCCGAGCGTAGCAATGTGTAAATCCGGATTAAGGATTTCCACATCGGAGTCAGCACGGATATCTCCAGCCGTAATTGCTCCTTCGCCTTCAGCATCAATCTCGAGCACTTTCTCCTCGTCTGAATGAATCTTAAGCGACAAAGCTTTCAGGTTAAGAATAACCTCCGTTACATCTTCCATTACGCCAGGAACTGTAGCAAATTCATGCAGAACGCCATCGATTTGAACCGAAGACACTGCCGCACCCGGCAGTGACGAGAGCAAGATTCGGCGAAGCGAGTTTCCAAGCGTCGTACCGTATCCGCGCTCAAGCGGTTCTACTACGAATTTCCCATAGGTGCCATCATCGTTGACGTCTACCGTCTCAATTTTCGGCTTTTCGATTTCAATCACTGCAATACCCCTCCTTCAAAACGTCGGTCCTCTATGAAACATTTACCTTCTCTTGCGAAAACATGTAGTAGTATGCCTAAACAACCATTATTAGCAGATTGTGCCGGAAATATACCACACGCAGGGGCAAATCTCATTAGACACGACGACGTTTTGGAGGACGGCATCCGTTATGCGGGACTGGAGTTACGTCTTTGATCAGGTTAACTTCAAGACCAGCAGCTTGCAAAGAGCGGATCGCTGCTTCACGGCCTGCGCCTGGTCCTTTAACCATAACCTCAACGGCTTTCATCCCATGTTCCATTGCAGCTTTGGCAGCAGTCTCAGCAGCCATTTGTGCAGCAAACGGAGTCGATTTACGGGAACCTCTGAATCCGAGGCCGCCGGAGCTTGCCCACGAAATTGCGTTTCCGTGAGGATCCGTAATAGTAACGATAGTGTTATTGAAAGTGGAACGGATATGCGCCACGCCAGATTCAATATTCTTACGGTCACGACGTTTAGTACGTACGACTTTTTTCGGTTTAGCCATTTTCTCTTATCCCCCCTTATTATTTCTTCTTGTTCGCTACTGTACGACGAGGACCTTTACGAGTACGAGCATTCGTTTTCGTACGTTGTCCACGAACAGGCAGACCACGACGATGACGAACTCCACGGTAACAACCGATCTCCGTCAAACGTTTAATATTCAAAGAGATTTCTCGACGCAGGTCACCTTCTACTTTGACCTCTTTATCGATACTTTCACGCAATTTGCTGACTTCATCTTCCGTCAAATCACGAACACGAGTGTCCGGATTGATGCCTGTTGTGCTCAGAATTTTCTGGGAAGTCGTTTTACCGATTCCGAAAATATAAGTCAAGGCGATCTCAACGCGCTTATCACGTGGCAAATCCACACCAGATATACGTGCCATTTTACGCTACACCCCCTTCTTTAACCTTGTTTTTGTTTGTGTTTCGGATTTTCACAGATAACCATAACATTCCCTTTGCGGCGAATGACTTTGCACTTTTCGCAAATCGGCTTGACCGAAGGTCTTACCTTCATGTGAATTACCTCCTCAAAGTTTTGCTAAGCAAAACCCTCTTCGTAAGCATTGACCTTGTTCTACTATTGTAAAACCGGCTTCGAAGCTTTCGCAAGTTTTGCCGGGCAAAACCCGCTACATAAGCTTCACAGTTCATTGCAACTGTCTACTACTATTTACGGTAAGTTATGCGACCTTTTGTTAAATCATAAGGCGACAACTGAACAACTACTTTGTCTCCAGTCAGGATACGGATAAAGTGCATCCGCAGTTTTCCGGAAACGTGAGCGAGAATTTGATGACCGTTCTCAAGCTCAACCTTGAATGTTGCATTCGGTAGCGGTTCGAGAACCGTACCTTCCACTTCAATGACATCTTCCTTAGCCATTAGTCAGTCTCCTTTCTCTTCAGCTTGAATGTTGGTGGATTCCAGAAATGAATGAACCGCGTAACGGAGCTTTCCATTTGTCACCCGACCACTCTCGTTTAAACTGTTCACAACCTCGCTGCTAATCATGGGCTGGAGTTCAAGATGAAGAAGATTCTTCTTCTTTGGTTGATCAAACTTACGTTTGTCTCCATCCGCAATATATACGAACTTACCGTCCGCTATAGCAACAATTACTGCGGCTTGGTCCGCATTGCGGCCTTTACGGATCTTCACAAGTTGACCGAGCTGCGGATTAGACTGACTTTTCATGCCTCATCACCTACGCATTCAGTTTTGTGAAAATTTCCATACCATCTGGTGTAACTGCTACGGTGTGTTCAAAGTGTGCACATAACTTACCATCAACCGTGACGACAGTCCAGTTATCTTCCAACGTTTTCACATACCGTCTACCTACGTTAACCATCGGCTCTATGGCCAGCACCATGCCCGCTTTAAGCCGTGGTCCCCGATCGGGAAGACCATAGTTCGGAATCTGTGGTTCTTCGTGCAGATCTGCGCCTATGCCGTGACCGACATATTCACGAACTACGGAGAACCCTTCATCTTCAATATATTTCTGAATTGCATGAGATATTGTAAACAAGCGAACGTCCGGTTTTACCAGCGCCAGACCTGCGTATAACGAAGCCTCGGTAACGTCCAGAAGACGACGGGCTTCTTCGGAAATACGGCCGACCGGATAAGTCCAGGCGGAATCTCCATGATACCCCTGGTACTGCGCGCCAATGTCAAACGTAACGATATCGCCCTCGTTCAACTTGCGTTTGCCGGGAAATCCATGTACCAACTCTTCATTGACTGAAGCGCACACACTGGCAGGGAAACCGTTATAACCTTTGAAAGACGGCACAGCTCCTTGACTGCGGATATATTGATCAGCCATATGGTCAAGTTCTCCAGTCGTAATACCGGGAGCGATATGCTCTGCCAAGAGACGATGCGTTTCCGCAACAATTCTCCCTGCTTCCCTCATCAAGCCCAGTTCCGTTTCGGACTTACCAATGATCATCAATTAACCTCTCAGTAAGGACACGATTTCTTGAGAAACTTGATCGATATCCTGTTCTCCGTTCATTTGACGAAGAAGACCTTTAGTCTCATAGAACGTGAGGAGTGGTGCTGTTTTGTTGATATACTCGTCCAGTCGTGTACCTACACTCTCTTCATTATCATCAGAGCGTTGATACAACTCACCAGCGCATTTATCACAAATACCTTCCTGCTTAGGCGGATTGAATACCACATGATAAGTGGAACCACAGTTTTTACAAATTCGACGACCCGTCAAACGAGCGAGCAATTTGTTGCGATCCACTTTCAGGTTGATTACATGATCGAGACCTGAGTTCAATCGATCCAGAATGCCATCGAGCGCTTCTGCTTGGGAAAGGGTTCTTGGAAATCCGTCCAAGAGGAAACCTTCTCTGCAGTCAGGCTGCTGCAAACGTTCTTCAACGATGCCAATGGTTACATCATCTGGTACAAGCAATCCTTGATCCATATATTCCTTGGCTTTCATGCCAATGGGAGTTCCCTGTTTGATCGCGAGACGAAATGCATCGCCTGTTGAAATATGGGGAATACCGAACTCTTTCACGATGACGTCTGCTTGCGTTCCTTTTCCTGCCCCCGGAGGGCCCATGAATAGGATGTTCACGTTATGTCACTCCCTCCAAGACTACCCTACATCAACAAACAGCACAATAGGTGCCGGCAAGTAAATCTTCACTCGACCGGTACCTATTGCCTATTTATTGATAAAACCTTTGTAGTGGCGTTTGATCAATTGGCTTTCGATTTGCTTCATCGTATCCAGCGCAACACCGATAACGATCAGGAGGGATGTTCCTCCAATTTGCGCAGATTGAGGCAAACCAGAAAGTGCCCCTAAGAATACAGGCAGAACGGAAATGACTGCCAAGAAGATGGCTCCGGCCATTGTCAAACGAGTCATGACACGGGTCAGATATTTCTCGGTTGCTTTACCCGGGCGAATGCCTGGGATGTAACCGCCGTTCTTTTTCATATTGTCAGCCATCTGCTGTGGATTCATCTGTACAAAAGTATAGAAGAATGTGAAACCGAAGATCATCACGACATACAGCAACATACCAAGAGGTTTGTGTGTAGTCAGATTCTGTCCGATCCACTGTGCCCAGAGGCGATCTGCCCAGAAGTTGGCGATGATCGTTGGGAACATCAACAGCGATGAAGCAAAGATGACAGGGATAACACCTGCTGCATTAATTTTCAGCGGGATATGTGTATTCTGTCCACCGTACATTTTGTTACCTACGACACGTTTAGCGTACTGTACCGGAATCTTCCGAATCGCCTGCTGAATGTAAATGACTCCTATGATGATCAACACAATAACAATTGCGATGATAACACCTTTAAGAATATTCATAAACAGTTGGTCAGGTTGAATGAAGTCAGATTCGATCGTTTGTTTGATAATGTTAGGCACCGTAGATAGGATACCCGCAAAGATCAAGATCGAAATCCCGTTTCCTATGCCCTTCTCGGTGATCTGCTCACCAAGCCACATCAGGAATGAAGTACCGGCCGTAAGTACAATCGCGATCAAGATATAATCTGCAAATGTAGCGTTAGGCACCATCTCTGTATTGTACAAGCGGTTGAATCCGATCGACGTACCAAACGCTTGAATCAATGCCAGCCCGATGGTTAAATAACGGGTCAACTGTGCAGATTTCTTCTTACCTTGTTCACCTTGCTTTGCCCATTCCGCTAATTTAGGAATAACGTCCATGGAAAGCAACTGTACTATGATAGACGCAGTGATGTAAGGCACGATCCCGAGCGCAAATATCGAGAACTGGAAGAGCGCTCCACCCGAGAACGTATTGAGAAGTCCAAAAACTTCTTTACCCGCAGAATTTGTCGCTTCGAACACATCTTTGTTAACTCCCGGCACGGGGACAAAGGAGCCGATGCGGTAAATGATCAGTACAAAAAGGGTAAATAATACCCTTTTGCGCAGATCTTCAACCCGCCAGATATTCTTTAGGGTCTTGAACATTAAATCACCTCAGTTGTACCGCCGGCAGCTTCAATTTTCTCAATAGCAGATTGAGAAAACTTGTTAGCTTTAACAGTCAGCTTCACAGTGACATCACCGTTACCCAGGATTTTGATTCCGGATTTAGCGTTTTTAACTACGCCATTCGTCATCAAGAATTCTGGAGTTACTTCAGTACCCGCAGCAAAACTGTTCAGGTCTTCAGTATTCACAACTGCATATTCTTTGCGAGTTGGGTTTACAAAACCACGTTTTGGCAAGCGACGATACAATGGATTTTGTCCACCTTCGAAGCCTGGACGAACTCCACCGCCAGAACGAGAATTTTGTCCTTTGTGACCGCGACCTGATGTTTTACCTGTACCACTACTTGGACCGCGACCAAGACGTTTACGTTCTTTGCGGGATCCAGGAGATGGTGAAAGCTCATGTAACTTCATCGTTCGTTGCACCTCCTTAAAGATTTGTGGGATTAACCCGTTATTAAGCTTCTACTTCTTTAACAGCAACCAAGTGGCTTACTTTGTTAATCATACCACGGATGGCAGGATTATCGTTTTGTACCACTTTGCTATTGATTTTGCGCAAACCCAATGTTTTCACAGTTGTTCTTTGCGTCTCCGGACGTCCGATCAAGCTGCGGACGAGGGTAATTTCTAATTTAGCCATGAGAATTCCCTCCTTAACCCAGAAGCTCTTCGACGGATTTTCCGCGCAGTTTAGCCACGTCTTCAGCACGCTTCAAACGGGACAAACCTTCCAAAGTCGCATTGACCATGTTCATGGAATTCGAAGAACCCAGAGATTTTGTCAAAATGTCACCTACACCAGCAAGTTCGAGAACCGCACGTACAGGACCACCAGCGATAACACCAGTACCTTCAGATGCTGGTTTCAACAGCACGCGTCCTGCGCCGAACTTACCTGTTACCAAGTGAGGAATCGATGTTCCTACGAGTGGAACGTGTACAAGGTTTTTCTTAGCGTCTTCAATACCTTTGCGAATTGCATCAGGTACTTCGCCCGCTTTACCGATACCAGCTCCAACCCAGCCGTTGCCGTCGCCGACTACAACCAGTGCGCTAAAGCTGAAACGGCGTCCGCCTTTTACTACTTTAGCTACGCGATTAATATTTACAACTCTTTCAGTCAGTTCCAAAGTATTCGGATCTACACGCAAGTCGTTAACCTCCTTTTGAAAAATATCTTAAAACTCAAGTCCTGCTTCACGAGCCGCTTCAGCCAATGCTGCGATACGACCATGGTACAGATAACCGCTACGGTCAAATACGATGTTGGAAACACCTTTGTCTTTAGCACGTTTAGCAACGAGTTCGCCAACTTTACGAGCTGATTCAACAGATGCACCATTTTTGATGTCAGTGCTCAATTCTTTGTCTACGGTAGACGCGGAAGCGATTGTTACACCAGCAACATCATCGATGATTTGAGCATACATATGTTTACCAGAACGGAATACGTTCAAACGCGGACGTGCTGCCGTTCCTTGGATTTTCTTACGAACACGAAGGTGTCTTTTCAGACGAGCCTTATTTTTATCTGGTTTCGTAATCATCTCAAAGATTCACTCCTTTCAGGTTACCTCGCTGGCTTCAAAGCAGAAGCCACGGGGTATATTAGAAACACACGAAGCAAGCAAGCCGAAAGCCGCGCAAAGGCGGTAAGAGAAATCTTATTTCTTCTTACCGGCTTTACCTTCCTTACGGATGATACGCTCGCCTTCATATTTAATACCTTTACCTTTGTACGGCTCAGGTTCACGTACGGAACGGATTTTAGCAGCGTAAGCACCTACACGCTCTTTGTCAATTCCGCGAACGATGATTTTTGTATTCGAAGGTACTTCGAATTCGATTCCCGCTTCCGGTGTAATTTCAACCGGGTGAGAGTAACCAACGTTCAGAACGATTTTATCTCCGGATTTGCTTGCACGATATCCGACCCCAACCAATTCCAGAGATTTCGCGAATCCTTCAGTAACGCCGCTCACCATATTGTTTACAACGCTACGCGTTGTGCCGTGCAAAGAACGGTGAGTTTTGTTATCGGAAGGACGCACAACTGTGATTTCGTTATTTTCAACTGTAACCTTCATGTCTTTATGAAGCTCACGAGTCAAAGTTCCTTTAGGTCCTTTTACCGTAATAACGGTGTTGTCCAGGGTGATGTCTACACCACTTGGTACTGTGATTGGTTTGCGACCAATACGAGACATATGTTGCACCTCCTATCTTGTGACGTTATATTACCAAACGTAGCAAACGACTTCTCCGCCGGATTTCGATTGACGAGCTTCTTTGTCCGTCATGATACCTTTAGATGTCGAGATGATCGCGATTCCTAGGCCACCAAGTACACGAGGTACTTCGTTGCTTTTCGTGTAAACACGAAGACCAGGTTTACTGATTCTTTTCAGACCAGTGATAACGCGCTCGTTATTTTGACCGTATTTCAGGAAAACACGGATAATCCCTTGTTTGTTATCATCGATAACTTCAGCGTCACGGATGAAACCTTCACGCTTCAGGATATCGGCGATTTGTTTTTTCATTGTCGAAGCAGGCATTTCTACCGTTTCGTGACGAACAGTGTTCGCGTTACGAATACGAGTAAGCATATCTGCAATTGGATCAGACATAGTCATTGTGAGTTAACCTCCTTCCCGTTCAGGACTTTTTACCAGCTTGCTTTTTTCACGCCAGGGATCTGGCCTTTATAAGCTAATTCACGGAAACAAATTCTGCAAATTTTGAACTTTTGCAGGACCGAATGTGGACGTCCGCAACGCTCACAGCGTGTATATGCACGTACTTTAAACTTAGGTGTACGTTGTTGTTTAACTTTCATCGAAGTTTTTGCCACTTAGCCTGACACCTCCTAAATAATTTCGGAGAAAAGGGAGTCTTTCCAGACACCCGGAAACGTTATGCCAACATTACTTAACGAAAGGCATTCCCATTTGCGTGAGCAATTCGCGGGACTCTTCGTCTGTTTTCGCCGTTGTTACGATGACAATATCCATACCGCGGACTTTATCAACTTTATCATACTCGATCTCTGGGAAGATCAGTTGCTCTTTCAGACCCAGTGTGTAGTTACCACGTCCATCGAAAGCTTTACTCGATACACCGCGGAAGTCGCGGACACGAGGAAGCGTTACGTTGAGCAATTTATCTAGGAAGTAGTACATACGCTCACCGCGTAATGTTACTTTCACACCGATAGGCATATTCTCACGCAGTTTGAAACCTGCGATAGATTTTTTAGCACGAGTGATTACAGGTTTTTGACCTGCGATCAGTTGCAAATCGTTTACTGCAGAATCCAACACTTTAGAGTTTTGGACAGCGTCGCCCACACCCATGTTGATAACGATTTTCTCGATTTTCGGCACTTGCATTACCGTTGTATAGTTAAACTTCTGCATCAAAGCAGGAGCGATTTCTTGCAGGTAACGTTCTTTCATTCTTGATGCCATGAATCATAGCCCTCCTTTCTCATTCGGTTCAATTAGTCGATAATTTCTCCGGAACGTTTAGCAACGCGCACTTTCTTACCGTTATCCAAAACTTTGTAACCTACACGGGTTACTTTTCCGCTCTTCGGATCGATGTGCATTACGTTGGAAACGTGAATCGGAGCTTCCTTCTCGATAATGCCGCCTTGCGGATTTTGCTGGTTAGGCTTCTGGTGTTTTTTCACCATGTTAACACCTTCCACAAGGACGCGGTTCTCACGAGGATAAGCAGCGATGACACGGCCTTTTTTACCTTTGTCTTTACCGCTGATCACCATAACCGTATCTTCCTTTTTAACGTGAAGTTTGTTGTTATGGGATTCCAGAACTTTTTTCACTCTTGGCATTTCGTACACCTCCTGTTTCTAACATCACGAGATTAAGCTTTAGATAACTTCTGGAGCCAAGGAAACGATTTTCATGAAGTCTTTATCGCGAAGTTCGCGAGCAACTGGTCCGAAAATACGTGTTCCACGTGGGCTTCTGTCGTCTTTTACAACAACCGCTGCATTTTCATCAAAACCGATGTAGGAACCGTCTTTACGACGTACAGAACGTTTCGTACGAACGACAACCGCTCTAACTACATCACCTTTTTTGACAACGCCGCCTGGTGTTGCTTGTTTAACAGAACAAACGATCAGATCACCGATTTGAGCTGTACGACGTCCCGTACCGCCGAGTACGCGGATACACATCAGTTCCTTCGCACCGGAGTTGTCGGCCACAGTCAAACGTGTAAATGGTTGAATCATTTAGTATTCCTCCTTTCAGCAATGCTGCTGATGCATTAGATGATAACCGCTTTTTCTACGATCTCAGTAAGTCTCCAGCGTTTATCTTTCGAAAGCGGACGAGTCTCCATGATTTTCACCGTGTCACCGATTTTCGCAGTGTTTTCTTCGTCATGCGCTTTGAATTTTTTAGTAACCTTAATGCGTTTATGGTACAAGTTGTGTTTTTTGTAAGTTTCTACAGCAACAACAATCGTTTTGTCCATTTTATCGCTGACCACTTTACCAGTTTGCACTTTACGTGCGTTACGTTCTTCGCTCATTGTTGGCCTCCTTCCTGATTACGGACGGATTGTCCATCCTATCCCTAATTAACCGATTCCCAATTCTCTCTCACGGATAATGGTTTTAGCACGAGCTATTTCTTTCCGCACATCACGGATGCGAGTCGGGTTATCCAGCTGACCGGTAGCTAATTGAAAGCGGAGGTTAAAGAGTTCTTCTTTAAATCCGGCAATCTTTTGCTCGATTTCAGCAGAGGTTAGGTTGCGAAATTCACTAGCTTTCATTTGCTTCACCACCCAATTCTTCACGTTTCACGAACTTCGTTTTGATTGGCAGTTTGTGAGCGGCAAGACGCATTGCTTCGCGTGCAATTTCCTCCGGTACACCAGCAAGTTCAAACATGATCTTACCTGGTTTCACTACTGCAACCCATTTTTCTACGTTACCTTTACCGCTACCCATCCGAACCTCGAGAGGCTTTTGAGTGATTGGTTTGTCTGGGAAAATTTTGATCCAAACTTTACCACCACGTTTGATGTAACGAGTCATCGCAATACGAGCCGCTTCGATCTGACGGTTCGTAATCCAAGCCGGTTCCGTAGCTTGCAGACCGTATTCGCCAAAGTTCAGAGTCGTTCCGCCTTTAGCTTGGCCTTTCATATGTCCACGTTGTTGCTTACGGTGTTTTACGCGTTTTGGTACCAACATGATTAGTTGCCTCCTTCCTTAGCAGCTTGTTTCTTAGCCGTAGGAAGAACCTCTCCACGATAGATCCATACTTTTACGCCGATAAGTCCGTAAGTAGTATGAGCCTCTGCTGTACCATAGTCAATGTCAGCACGCAGTGTGTGCAGTGGAACAGTTCCTTCGCTGTAGCCTTCAGAACGTGCGATCTCAGCACCGCCAAGACGTCCGCCTACTTGAGTTTTGATACCTTTAGCACCGGAGCGCATAGTTCTTTGAATTGCTTGTTTCAGAGCACGACGGAAAGAAACACGACGTTCCAATTGTTGTGCAATGCTTTCAGCTACAAGAACAGCGTCCAAGTCTTGGTTCTTAATTTCAGAAATGTTGATGTGTACTTTTTTACCGCCAGCAATTTTCGTAATTTGGTTACGAAGATTTTCAACTTCCGAACCACCCTTACCAATAACCATACCTGGTTTAGCAGTGTGAATCGTTACGTTTACGCGGTTAGCCGCTCTCTCAATTTCTACACGAGATAAAGCGGAGTCTTTCAATTTATTTTTCAGGAATTCACGAATTCTCACGTCTTCCATCAAAAGATCACCGAAGTCTTTGCCTGCATACCACTTAGATTCCCAGTCACGGATAATTCCGACACGGAGTCCGACTGGATTTACCTTTTGGCCCACACATTTCCCCTCCTTCTACTTCTCAGATACCACCAAAGTAATGTGGCTAGTACGTTTGTTAATACGACTTGCACGTCCCATTGCACGAGGGCGGAAACGTTTCATTGTCGGTCCTTGGTTCACGTAAGCTTGCGAGATAACCAAGTTGTTAACATCCAAAGAATAGTTATGTTCCGCATTCGCAATAGCGGAGTTAAGCAACTTCTCAACGATTGGAGAAGCAGATTTCGGAGTGTGACGGAGAATGGCAACCGCCTCACCTACTTGCTTGCCACGAATCAAGTCAACAACGAGTTGAGCTTTACGAGGAGCAATCCGGATAAACTTAGCATGTGCTTTTGCTTCCATTGTGTAACCTCCTTTCAAACATTAAAGATACTCATTTATCTTCTTGTTTTCTTATCATCAGCAGTATGGCCTTTGTACGTACGGGTTGGAGCGAACTCACCCAGTTTGTGTCCGACCATGTCCTCAGTTACATACACTGGCACGTGTTTACGACCATCGTAAACGCCAAATGTGTGTCCGATGAATTGCGGGAAAATTGTAGAACGACGGGACCAGGTTTTGATCACATTCTTCTTACCTGAAGCTTCCATCTCTTCTACCTTTTTAAGCATGTAGCCATCAATGAATGGCCCTTTTTTCAAACTGCGACCCATGTGGAGATCCTCCCTTCAAACATAGCTATTATGCATCCGCAGATGCCTCACGAAGTTATGCACAGTGTGTATTACTTCGTGCGGCGGCGAATGATGTATTTATCAGAAGCTTTATTTTTCTTACGCGTTTTGTAACCAAGTGTAGGTTTACCCCATGGTGACATTGGCGATTTACGTCCGATTGGAGCACGACCTTCACCACCACCGTGTGGGTGATCGTTAGGGTTCATTACTACACCACGAACCTCAGGACGTTTACCCAACCAACGGCTACGACCGGCTTTACCGATTTTGATGAGCTCGTGGTCTTGGTTACCTACAGATCCGATTGTCGCGCGGCAAACTTTCAAAATACGACGAACTTCTCCGGAAGAGAGACGAACGGAAACGTATTTTTCTTCTTTACCAAGCAATTGAGCTTCTGTACCAGCAGCACGAACCAATTGTCCGCCTTTACCTGGTTTCAACTCGATGTTGTGGATAACGGTACCTACTGGAATGTTTTCGAGTGGCAGTGCGTTACCGATTTTGATGTCTGATTCAGGTCCGGAGAATACTTGATCTCCAACTTTCAAACCTTTAGGAGCGATGATATAACGCTTTTCACCATCAGCATAGTGAATCAGAGCGATGTTGGATGTACGGTTCGGGTCATACTCAATCGTAGCAACGCGGCCCGGTATTCCATCTTTAGTACGTTTGAAGTCAATGATACGGTATTTACGTTTGTGTCCACCACCATGGTGACGAACTGTAATTTTACCTTGGTTGTTGCGGCCTGCTTGTTTGCTCAACGGGGCCAACAACGATTTCTCCGGCTGATTTGTGGTGATTTCCTCAAATGTAGAAACGGACATGTTCCGTCTTGCCGGGGATGTTGGTTTATACTTTTTGATTGGCACTGGGTTTCCCTCCTTACTTCAAAAATTCAATTATACAGTTTCAAAGAACTCAAGCGTTTTGCTGTCTTTTGTCAACGTTACAAACGCTTTTTTCCATTCGCTAGTATATCCGGAATAACGTCCGTACCGTTTCGGCTTAGCTGGAACACGAAGCGTGTTCACGTTTTTCACTTTTACATTGAAAATAGCTTCTACTGCCTTTTTGATCTCGGTTTTGTTTGCACGGATATCGACTTCAAATACATATTTCAAGTCGTTCATCATGTCAGCAGTACGTTCCGTAATAATCGGACGTTTTACAATATCACGAGGATCCTTCATTACGCGAGCACCTCCTCTACCTTCTGAACTGCTTCTTTCGTAATGATCAATTTGTCGTGCGAAAGCACGTCAAGAACATTAATACCGTCAGCAGCTACGAATTTCACGCCTGGAATATTCCGTGCGGAAAGAGCTACATTATCATCATAGCTAGGAGCTACGATCAAAGCTTTACGTCCCACTTTGAGGTTACTCAAGATGGCTGCAAATTCTTTAGTTTTAGGCGTACTCAACGTGAGAGCGTCCAAAACGATAATGTCATTGTCAAGCACTTTGGATGAAAGGGCTGATTTGATCGCCAAGCGGCGAACTTTCTTAGGCAGTTTATACGCATAGCTCCGTGGTGTTGGACCAAATACGATACCGCCGCCTTTCCATTGTGGTGAACGAATTGAACCTTGACGAGCGCGACCTGTACCTTTTTGTTTCCAAGGCTTACGTCCACCGCCACGAACTTCAGAACGTCCTTTTACTTTGTGGGTACCTTGACGAAGGGAAGCGCGTTGCATAAGAACTGCATCGTACAGAACGTGTTGGTTCGGCTCAATTCCGAAAACCGCATCGTTCAATTCAACTTCGCCTACTTGGCTACCATCTACATTGTAAACTGATACTTTTGGCATTTTGTGTTCCTCCTTTCTTCAGTGGTTATTTTTTCACCGTTTCTTTAACTCTGATGAGACTGTTTTTCGGTCCAGGAATGGAACCTTTCACGAGCAACACGTTACGCTCAGCGTCTACTTTAACTACTTCAAGACGTTGAATTGTAATAGTATCATGTCCCATGTGTCCTGGCAGGCGTTTGCCTTTAGGAACGCGGTTAGCTTGAATCGAACCCATTGAACCAGGGCCACGGTGGTAACGCGAACCGTGTGACATAGGTCCAGTGCTTTGTCCCCAACGTTTGATAACGCCGGCAAAACCTTTACCTTTAGAAATACCCGTTACGTCAACGAATTCGCCTTCAGCGAAAATGTCAGCTTTCAGTTCTTGGCCAACTTCATATTCTGCGATGTTGATACCGCGAACTTCACGAACGTAGCGCTTAGGGGCAGTGTTCGCTTTTTTAGCGTGACCTGCTTCTGGCTTGTTAGCATTTTTCTCTTTCTTATCGGAGTAACCGATTTGAATTGCTTCGTAGCCATCGTTCTCAATGTCTTTCTTTTGCAAAACAACACAAGGGCCTGCTTCGATAACCGTTACTGGAACGACGTTACCTTCAGGAGTAAATACTTGAGTCATTCCGAGTTTTTTTCCTAAGATTGCTTTCATGTTGACACCTCTTTTCCTTTATACATGGTCTTTGTTGTAGCTTGTATTACAATTTAATTTCGATATCTACACCGGACGGCAGATCCAAGCGCATCAAGGCATCCACAGTTTGTGGAGTCGGGTTAACGATGTCGATCAAACGTTTATGTGTACGTTGTTCGAATTGTTCCCGAGAATCCTTGTACTTGTGCACCGCACGAAGAATAGTAATGATTTGTTTTTCAGTAGGAAGCGGAATCGGACCGGATACACCAGCACCCGAACGTTTTGCTGTTTCAACAATTTTCTCCGCGGATTGATCAAGAATTCTGTGGTCGTAAGCTTTCAAACGAATACGAATTTTTTGCTTTGCCATTTTAGTCCCTCCTTCTATCGCCCAATTTTTTATCGGACATACTCCGTGAAAATTTTCTAGCCACTCTCCCATGGCAAAGGGGCCGGGTGTGCCAGTAACCTCTCACATCATCGCAACGTCACAGAACAACATTCATTATTATATAGAAAAGATAGGCGTATTGCAAGCATATTTAAGAAAAACATTTAAACTTATCTTTTCTGATGAAATGACTTCGTTTATTGCAGTGTTAATCTTCAATATCCAGGCTGCCTTGCCAATCCTTCTAAACTCGTAAATGATGTTCATTTCGTATGACGCAGGTTCCGAACTTTAAACATAATAAAAGAGTTCTCTATCCGATGTCGGATAAAGAACTCTTCCGAAGCTTCGTTACAATACAATGTTACTCGTTCCAGTACACTGTTACATATGCTTTATTCAGCGTTAAGCCGAATTATTTTTGGATAGATGCTACGGAACCGGCACCTACTGTACGTCCGCCTTCACGAATGGAGAATTTAGTTCCTTCTTCAATCGCGATTGGGGAGATCAGGGAAACAGTAACAGTGATGTTATCACCAGGCATTACCATTTCAGTACCTTCAGGCAAGTTGATGATGCCTGTTACGTCAGTTGTACGGAAGTAGAACTGTGGACGGTAACCAGTGAAGAATGGTTTGTGACGTCCGCCCTCTTCTTTAGTCAGAACGTAGATTTGAGCTGTGAATTCTGTGTGCGGCTTAACAGAACCTGGTTTTGCAAGTACTTGACCACGCTCGATTTGAGTACGGTCAACACCACGCAACAATGCACCGATGTTGTCACCCGCTTGAGCGGAATCCAACAATTTACGGAACATCTCAACGCCTGTTACAACAGATTTCTTAGTTTCTTCAGTGATACCAACGATTTCGATCTCTTCGCCGACTTTAACAGTACCACGCTCTACACGGCCAGTAGCAACAGTACCACGACCAGTGATGGAGAATACGTCCTCGACAGGCATCAAGAAAGGTTTGTCAGTTTGACGCTCAGGCAGTGGGATGTAAGTGTCGATCTCTTTGAACATCTCAACGATTTTTTGAGCCCATTCGCCATCTGGGTTTGCCAGAGCTTCACGAGCGGATCCACGAGTGATTGGAGTATCGTCACCTGGGAACTCATATTCGTTAAGAAGGTCGCGAACTTCCATCTCAACCAATTCCAACAACTCTTCGTCTTCAACCATGTCACATTTGTTCAAGAATACAACAATGTAAGGTACGCCTACTTGACGGGAGAGCAAGATGTGCTCACGAGTTTGTGGCATTGGGCCGTCTGCTGCGGATACTACCAAGATAGCTCCATCCATTTGAGCCGCGCCAGTGATCATGTTTTTAACATAGTCGGCGTGACCTGGGCAGTCAACGTGAGCGTAGTGACGAGTGTCAGTTTCGTACTCAACGTGTGATGTGGAGATTGTGATACCGCGTTCGCGCTCTTCTGGAGCTTTGTCGATTTGGTCGAATGCAATTGCAGCACCACCGTAAGTTTTGGACAATACAGTTGTGATTGCAGCAGTCAGAGTTGTTTTACCGTGATCGACGTGACCAATAGTACCGATGTTAACGTGGGGTTTATTACGTTCGTATTTAGCCTTTGCCATTTGAACGTGGCCTCCTTAAAATTATAATTTTATGTTTTCACTGAATGAAGTGCTCCGAATTGAATTCTTATGCACTTGCATCCAGTGTGAGAAAACTACTCGGTGCCTTTTGTTTTGGCAACGATTTCTTCAGCGATGCTCTTAGGAACTTCTTCATAGTGAGAGAGTTCCATGGAGAATACGCCGCGTCCTTGAGTACCGGAACGAAGAGTTGTAGAGTAACCAAACATTTCAGACAAAGGTACCTTAGCACGGATGATTTGAGCTCCACTACGGGAATCCATACCTTCGATGCGGCCACGACGGGAGTTCAACATACCCATTACGTCACCCATGTACTCTTCTGGAACAGTTACTTCTACTTTCATGATAGGCTCAAGCAGAACTGGTTTACACTTGTCTTTAGCCGCTTTAAGCGCCATAGATCCGGCAATTTTAAATGCCATCTCATTGGAATCGACATCATGGTAAGATCCGTCTACGATTGTAGCCTTAACGTCAACAAGCGGGAAGCCTGCAATAACGCCGTTTTTCATTTGCTCTTCAATCCCTGACAGTGCAGGTTGAATGTATTCTCTTGGTACGGAACCACCGACAACCTTACTTTCGAACTGGCTGCCTGTACCCGGCTCGAGAGGTTCGAATTCAACCCATACGTGACCGTATTGACCACGACCACCGGATTGACGTACGAATTTACCTTCAACGCGCGCTGGAGCACGGAATGTTTCACGGTAAGCTACTTGTGGTTTACCCACAGTAGTTTCAACCTTGAACTCACGACGCATACGATCGATGATGATATCAAGGTGAAGCTCACCCATACCTGCCAAGATCGTTTGGCCTGTTTCTTCGTCAGTATGAGCACGAAGAGTTGGATCCTCTTCAGTCAACTTACCGAGAGCAACACCCAGTTTATCTTGGTCAGCTTTGGTTTTAGGTTCAACAGCGATTTCGATAACCGGATCAGGGAAGTTCATTGACTCCAGGATAACCGGATTTTTCTCATCACATAGTGTATCACCTGTACCTGTATCTTTCAAACCTACGGCAGCTGCAATATCACCGGAGTAAACTACAGTGATTTCTTGACGGCTGTTCGCATGCATTTGAAGGATACGACCGATACGCTCACGTTTGTTTTTAGTGGCATTCAATACATATGATCCGGATTGAAGAACACCAGAGTATACGCGGAAGAATGTCAATTTACCAACGTAAGGGTCAGTCATAATTTTGAATGCCAATGCGGAGAATGGCTCTTCATCGGATGACTTACGAATTGCTTCAGTTCCATCTTCAAGATGTCCCGTGATCGATGCAACATCTGTTGGAGCTGGCAAGTAGTCGACAACAGCATCCAACATCAGTTGAACACCTTTGTTACGATATGAGGATCCACAGATAACTGGGAAGATCTTAACATCTACAACACCTTTACGGAGTACGGTTTTGATCTCATCAATTGTGATCTCTTCGCCTTCCAGGTATTTCATTGTCAATTCTTCATCCAGTTCAGCAACGCGCTCAATCAACTCGTTGCGAAGTTCTTCAACTTGATCTGCAAATTCTGCAGGAATGTCGGTTTCTTCGATATCTTGCCCAAGGTCATCTTTGTACATATGAGCTCTTTGTGCAACGATATCAATGATACCTTTGAAATCATTTTCAGCGCCGATTGGAAGTTGAATCGCAACAGCGTTCGCTTGAAGGCGATCACGCATGTCAGATACAACGTTCAGGAAGTCAGCACCGATGATATCCATTTTGTTTACATATGCGATACGAGGTACGCCGTACTTGTCAGCCTGTCTCCATACGGTTTCGGACTGAGGCTCAACGCCTTCTTTCGCACTGAATACACCAACTGCTCCGTCCAATACACGAAGGGAACGTTCAACTTCAACAGTGAAGTCAACGTGTCCCGGGGTATCAATAATATTAACGCGGTGGCCTTTCCAAGCAGCGGTAGTTGCAGCGGAAGTAATCGTAATTCCGCGCTCCTGTTCCTGTTCCATCCAGTCCATTGTCGCAGCGCCTTCGTGTACTTCACCGATTTTGTGCGTACGTCCTGTGTAAAACAGGATCCGCTCAGTTGTCGTGGTTTTACCCGCATCAATATGAGCCATGATCCCGATATTACGTGTATTTTTTAAGGAGAACTCTCTAGCCATGAAATGGGTCTCCCTTCAAAATTGAAGTTTTTTTATTGTGAACTGAATCCTACCAACGGTAGTGAGCAAACGCTTTGTTCGCTTCAGCCATTTTGTGCGTATCTTCACGTTTTTTAACGGAAGCGCCTGTGTTGTTGGAAGCGTCGATGATCTCAGCCGCCAAACGCTCTTCCATTGTTTTCTCACCGCGGTTGCGGGAGTAGTTCACGAGCCAACGTAATCCCAGAGCAGTACGTCTCTCTGGTTTCACCTCGATTGGTACTTGGTAGTTGGCACCGCCGACACGGCGAGCTTTAACTTCCAGGACTGGCATGATGTTCTTGATTGCTGCTTCAAATACTTCCATAGGGTCATTACCCGTACGTTCTTGAATCAACTTGAACGCATTATACAGAATGCTTTGAGCAACACCGCGTTTTCCGCCGATCATGATGCGGTTGATTAAACGAGTAACCAACTTGCTGTTGTATAACGGATCAGGCAACACGTCTCTTTTCGTAACTGGACCTTTGCGTGGCATGGATATCCCCCTTTCTTTCTTGTTCAGCAGACCCTGTACCTTCCAGACCTAAGCCAGAAGGCTTTCAGGTTCTCTGCTTATAATGGTTTAGGCTTTTTTAGCTTTTGGACGTTTTGCACCGTATTTCGAACGAGCTTGCATACGGTTGTTTACGCCTGCAGTATCGAGAGCTCCACGAACGATGTGATAACGAACTCCTGCAAGGTCTTTAACTTTACCTCCGCGGATCAATACCACACTGTGCTCTTGAAGGTTATGTCCAATTCCCGGGATATAAGCAGTAACCTCGAGACGGTTCGTCAAACGAACACGGGCATACTTACGAAGTGCAGAGTTTGGTTTACGTGGAGTCATTGTACCTACACGAGTGCAGACACCACGTTTTTGTGGGGCACTGATGTTAGTAGATTCACGTTTCAAAGCGTTGAATCCTTTTTGCAAAGCTGGAGATTTTGACTTCTCAACTTTTGCTTGACGTCCTTTACGAACCAGTTGATTAATAGTTGGCATGTGATTGCCACCCCCTTCCTCAAATATTCATGTTTCTTTATAAACCTCTTTTCGCTAAGTCCACAGACCCAGGCGGTTCATAAAAAGACAAATGAAAAGTTTTTGCCTTGGAGAATCCTTAAAAGTTCTCGGACAAAAACGTTCCTTACACTATCATTTTACGACAGCAGCCATAGCTGCTCCCACTCCAATCCCGCAAGCTTTGCCGAGATTTTTCATTGTATCCACTTTCGTGTACTTCACATTGTGTTGTTCACACAAAGCAATGATTTTGGAAGTGAGCTGCGGATCACTATCTTCTGCGACATAGACTTCAGAAGCCATACCTGTCTGCACCATCCGCATGGTCTGTTTGGTACCTATTTTGACATGAGCATCTTGCAAGGCTTTTTCATTAGACATTGTGTATTCCTCCGAATAGAACCATGTACAATCAGCTGCCCACGCACCTTTGATATATTAGCATCTAGCGCAAGCATTGTCAATGCTAATCCTAAAACATTTTTTAAAAGTTTACGTACATCAGGATTCGTCCGCCTGCATTATACAAGCGTCCGCCTCCTGACGCACAAAACTTTCATTCCCCTCTAAATGAGGAGGAATCTATTTAATCAACCGAAACTGGCTCAAGTTCTTCTACTGAAGATTGGCCATCTTCTGGCTCAGCAAATTTGATGCTGCGGTAACGGTGCATACCTGTACCAGCAGGGATCAATTTACCGATGATTACATTTTCCTTCAGACCGAGCAACTGATCGACTTTACCTTTGATCGCTGCATCTGTCAGTACACGTGTAGTTTCTTGGAACGAAGCCGCCGAGAGGAAGGAGTCTGTTTCCAGGGATGCTTTCGTAATACCGAGCAGGATTGGTTTAGCAACCGCTGGCTCTTTATCACTAAGAATCGCAATTTTGTTAGCTCTTTCGTACTCATGCATATCTACGAACGATCCCGGCAACAGCGTTGTATCTCCTGCATCTACGATGCGGATTTTACGCAGCATTTGACGGATCATAACTTCAACGTGCTTATCGTTAATTTCTACGCCTTGGTTACGATATACGCGTTGTACTTCCTGCAGAATGTAGTTTTGTACACCACGTATGCCTTTAATCCGTAACATCTCTTTTGGATCAATGGAACCGTCTGTCAACTCGTCACCCGCTTCAACTTCCGCGCCTTCGCTTACGCGCACACGGGAACCGTAGGTAACGGAGTAAACTTTGGATTCCGCCTCACCTTGAATTTCGATTTCACGACGATCTTTCGCTTCGCGAATCTCTTTAACTACACCATCAATCTCACTGATTGTTGCTTGACCCTTAGGATTACGAGCTTCAAACAACTCCTGGATACGCGGCAAACCTTGCGTAATATCGTCTCCGGCTACACCACCGGTGTGGAATGTACGCATTGTAAGCTGTGTTCCCGGCTCACCAATGGATTGTGCTGCAATAATACCAACTGCTTCACCAATCTCCACGTGTTTACCAGTCGCGAGGTTGCGACCATAACACTTCTTGCAGACACCATGACTTGCACGGCAGCTGAGGACGGAGCGGATTTGCAATTTAGTAATACCTGCTTTGATGATCGCTTCTGCTTTATCGGAGTCAATCAATTCATTGCGACCTACAATGATTTCTTTCGTTTCCGGATGACGAAGTGTCTCGAAGCAGTATCTGCCTTCAATACGGTCGTAGAGATCTTCGATAACCTCTTTACCATCCTGAATACGACTTACCGTAAAGCCTTTATCTGTACCACAATCATCATCACGTACGATTACGTCTTGGGCTACGTCTACGAGACGACGAGTCAGGTAACCTGAATCGGCTGTACGCAGGGCTGTATCCGCCAAACCTTTACGCGCTCCGTGAGTGGAGATAAAGTACTCGAGTACCGTCAGACCTTCACGGAAGTTCGATTTGATTGGGAGTTCGATAATTCGACCGGATGGGTTGGCCATCAGACCACGCATACCGCCCAATTGGGTGATTTGCGATTTGTTACCCCGTGCTTTGGAGTCTACCATCATCATGATCGAGTTGTAACGATCCATGGACTTCATCAGAATCTCAGTGATATCATCTTTGGATTTTGACCAGATATCAATGATACGGTCATAGCGCTCTTCATTCGTAATCAGACCACGACGGTACTGATTCGTAACGATTTGTGCTTTTTCCTCAGATTGTCTAAGAATTTCAAACTTCTCAGGCGGAACGATAACATCAGATACCGCAACCGTAATACCGGCACGTGTAGAGTATGTGAATCCAAGTTGTTTGATTTTATCCAAAATAACGGCTGTTTCCGTTGTGTGATAAATTTCAAAACAACGTGCAATGATGGAGCCGAGGTATTCTTTACCGACACCGCCAGCCAGAGGAGCATTCATAATAGCTTCTCTGAGATCAGCACCTTTTTCATATACAAATGAGTGATCTGCTGTACCTTGGTACAGGTTAGCACGAGTCGCATCATTGATATACGGGAAGCTTGCCGGGAAAATTTCATTGAAGATAATTTTACCGATAGTTGTCAGCAACATTCCTTCTTGCTGTTCTTCCGTGAAGCTTGTTTTACCAAGCGCCTTAACCGGAATAGCTACACGCGCATGCAGACCAGCAGTACCACGTTGGTATGCCGATACAGCTTCGTTAACTGTACGCAAGATCATACCTGTGCCCTTTTCTTCCTTGTTGTCCATAGTGAGGTAGTAAGAACCAAGCACCATATCCTGGGAAGGAGTAACAACTGGTTTACCGTCTTTCGGGTTCAAAATGTTACCCGATGCAAGCATCAGGATACGTGCTTCCGCTTGAGCCTCAGCGGACAACGGAACGTGCACAGCCATTTGGTCACCGTCAAAGTCGGCATTGTATGCCGTACATACGAGCGGGTGAAGACGAATTGCTTTACCTTCAACGAGAATCGGTTCAAATGCTTGAATACCGAGTCTGTGAAGCGTAGGGGCACGGTTCAACAGAACCGGATGCTCCTTGATTACTTCTTCAAGAACATCCCATACTTCAGGACTTACACGCTCAACTTTACGTTTCGCGCTCTTGATGTTGTGGGCAAGCCCTTTATTCACAAGCTCTTTCATAACAAAAGGCTTGAACAATTCAAGTGCCATATCTTTTGGCAGACCACACTGATACATTTTCAGGTAAGGTCCAACAACGATAACGGAACGACCAGAATAGTCAACCCGTTTACCGAGCAAGTTTTGACGGAAACGTCCTTGTTTACCTTTCAGCATGTGGCTGAGAGATTTCAATGGACGGTTACCAGGACCCGTTACAGGGCGGCCACGACGACCATTATCGATCAATGCGTCAACAGCTTCCTGCAACATCCGTTTTTCATTTTGCACGATAATATCTGGCGCGCCCAGATCAAGCAGACGTTTCAGACGGTTGTTCCGGTTGATTACACGACGGTACAAGTCATTCAGGTCAGACGTTGCAAAACGTCCACCATCCAACTGTACCATTGGACGAAGTTCCGGCGGGATAACAGGAAGTACATCCATGATCATCCACTCTGGCTTGTTGCCGGAGTTGCGGAATGCTTCGATAACTTCCAGACGTTTGATTGCACGATTACGACGTTGTCCTTGCGCAGTCCGGAGCTCTTCTTTCAGGAACTCGAGCTCTTTGTCTATGTCAAGGTCTTGAAGCAATTTTTTAACCGCTTCTGCGCCCATGCCAGCATGGAAACCATAGCCGTATTTTTCACGGTAGCTGCGGTATTCTTTCTCGGACAACAGCTGTTTTTTCTCCAGTGGAGTTTCTCCTGGATCAGTTACAACATATGATGCAAAATAAATAATCTCTTCAAGAGATCTTGGAGACATATCCAGAGCAAGACCCATACGGCTCGGAATACCTTTGAAGTACCAGATATGCGATACCGGAGCAGCGAGCTCAATATGGCCCATCCGTTCGCGGCGTACTTTCGCACGTGTTACTTCAACGCCACAACGATCACAGACAACGCCTTTATAACGGACGCGTTTGTATTTACCGCAATGACATTCCCAGTCTTTTGTAGGGCCAAAAATCTTTTCGCAGAATAGCCCTTCTTTTTCCGGTTTCAACGTACGATAGTTGATCGTTTCCGGTTTTTTCACTTCTCCGCGGGACCAAGAACGAATTTTCTCTGGGGAAGCAAGCCCGATCTTCATGTATTCGAAATTGTTGACGTCCAACAAGGAGCAACCCTCCTTAACCAATTCCTGTAATCTAGGTTACGCCCACTCCGGCCGAAGCCGGAGCAAGACGTGAGCCTGATGAAAAACGCCGGTCATCATGCGCTCGAAGCGGTTTATTCCGCTCCGACCTCTGTACCCTCAAGGTTGAGGCTGAGCTTATCGCTCGCAGCGTCATCTTCATCGTCCATTTCTCTCATTTCAATCTCTTGCTCATCTTCACTCAAAATCTTAACGTCCATACCCAAGCTTTGCAGCTCTTTGATCAATACTTTGAATGACTCAGGAACGCCTGGTTCCGGAACATTCTCACCTTTGACGATGGATTCATACGTTTTAACCCGACCAACAACATCATCGGATTTAACAGTCAAGATTTCTTGCAGTGTATAAGCAGCACCGTATGCCTCAAGCGCCCATACTTCCATCTCCCCGAAACGCTGTCCACCGAATTGAGCTTTACCACCCAATGGTTGTTGCGTAACAAGTGAGTAAGGACCTGTGGAACGGGCATGGATCTTATCATCAACCATGTGTGCCAATTTGATCATGTGCATGACACCTACGGTAACTTCACGTTCAAACTCTTCACCTGTACGACCATCATACAGGACAGTTTTACCATTACGTTGCATACCCGCTTCTTCCATCGTATCGAAGACGTCATACTCCTTCGCTCCGTCGAATACAGGAGTTGCTACGTGAATACCCAGTTGCATCGCCGCCATACCCAAGTGAACCTCGAGTACTTGACCGATATTCATCCGGGAAGGTACGCCCAGTGGGTTAAGAACGATCTGAACCGGTGTACCGTCTGGCAGGAAAGGCATATCTTCTTCCGGCAAGATGCGGGCCACGACCCCTTTGTTACCGTGACGTCCGGCCATTTTATCACCCTCGGAAATTTTCCGTTTTTGAGCGATATATACACGAACGAGTTGGTTAACACCTGGAGGCAGCTCATCACCGTTTTCACGGGTAAATACTTTCACGTCTACTACGATACCGTCAGTACCATGTGGTACACGCAAGGAAGTATCACGTACTTCACGTGCTTTCTCACCAAAGATCGCATGCAAGAGACGTTCTTCTGCTGTCAGCTCTGTTACACCCTTAGGTGTTACTTTACCAACCAGAATGTCGCCAGCACTGATCTCAGCACCGATTCGGATAATACCGCGCTCATCCAAGTTACGCAACGCTTCTTCCCCAACGTTAGGGATGTCACGTGTGATCTCTTCAGGTCCGAGTTTGGTATCACGTGCTTCTGACTCATACTCCTCGATATGGATGGATGTGTATACATCTTCCTTAACGAGTTTTTCACTGAGCAAGATCGCATCCTCGTAGTTGTAACCTTCCCAAGTCATGAAGGCAACAACAACGTTACGTCCCAGAGCCAATTCACCCATTTCCGTTGAAGGACCATCAGCGAGGATATCGCCAGCTTTGACAGCGGCACCTCTTTTAACAATCGGACGCTGGTTAATGCATGTTCCTTGGTTCGAACGCATAAATTTGTGTAATTTATATTTAACGATATCGCCTTTAACTTCCTGACCGTCCACTTCTTCAACACGACGGACCCAAATCTCGTTCGCAGTAGATCGTTCAATAATTCCGTCATAATCGGAGACAATACATACACCGGAATCTTTCGCGGCTTTGTGTTCCATACCTGTTCCCACAAGTGGTGCTTTAGGAATCAAAAGTGGAACGGCCTGCCGCTGCATGTTTGATCCCATGAGCGCACGGTTGGAGTCATCGTTCTCAAGGAACGGGATAAGCGCTGTAGCGACGGATACAACTTGCTTAGGAGATACGTCCATGTAGTCAACGCGCTCACTCGGCATCGTAAGGATGTTATCCGACTGTTTGTTATAACGTACAATGATCGCTTCTTCTTCAAATGTACTATCTTCATTCAGCTTCGCATTCGCTTGAGCGATAACATAGTTGTCCTCTTCGTCCGCTGTCAGGTAATCAATTTGCTCGGTTACAATACCTGTCTTCGGATCAACCCAACGATATGGAGCTTCAATAAAGCCATATTCATTAACACGGGCGAACGTAGACAAGGAGTTGATCAAACCGATGTTTGGTCCCTCTGGCGTCTCGATTGGACACATACGGCCATAGTGGGATGGATGGACGTCACGCACTTCCATACCTGCGCGCTCACGTGTCAAACCACCGGGTCCGAGTGCGGACAAACGACGTTTATGTGTCAACTCACCCAGCGGGTTCGTTTGATCCATAAACTGTGACAACTGAGAGCTACCAAAGAACTCTTTAATGGATGCAATAACAGGACGTATGTTGATCAATGCCTGTGGTGTAATTACGTTAGCATCCTGAATGGACATTCTCTCACGAACCACACGCTCCATACGGGACAAACCGATACGGAACTGATTCTGCAGGAGTTCACCCACCGAACGCAAACGACGGTTACCCAGATGGTCAATATCATCCGTGCTACCAATTCCCTGCAGAAGGTTAAGGAAATAACTGATGGACGAAATGATATCCGCCGGCGTCACGTTTTTAACGGACTTGTCAATGATTCCATTGGCAATCAGTTTGACTACTTTACCATCTTCAGTTGGTGAGAACACATCAATCGTTTGCATAGGGATATCATTGGCATCCAAAACGCCGTTACCCACGTGATACGTGCGGAATCCAACGCTCTTCTCCAGATACGGCATGATTTCATCCAACAAACGACGATCAACCATTTGACCTGCTTCAGCAATGATTTCACCAGTCTCAGCGTCAACAAGTGACTCAGCCAAGCGCTGGTTGAACAAACGGTTTTTGATGTGCAGTTTTTTATTCATTTTGTAACGACCTACATTAGCCAGGTCATAACGTTTTGGATCAAAGAAACGTGCTACGAGCAAGCTTTTTGCATTATCCAGCGTTGGCGGCTCGCCCGGACGAAGACGCTCATAGATCTCAATGAGTGCTTTCTCCGTGGAATCCGTGTTGTCTTTGTCCAGTGTGTTGCGGATATATTCGTCATTACCGAGCAGATCCAGAATCTCAGCATCTGTGCCAAAACCAAGTGAACGCAGGAGAACCGTAACCGGTATTTTACGTGTACGGTCGATCCGGACGTAAACAACATCCTTCGCGTCCATCTCCAGTTCCAACCAAGCGCCGCGGTTAGGAATAACTGTAGCGGTATACGTTTTTTTGGCGTTTTTATCTACTTTGGTACTGAAGTAAACGCTAGGAGAGCGAACCAACTGGCTGACAATAACCCGTTCCGCACCATTAATAATAAATGTGCCCGTGTTGGTCATCAGCGGGAAATCTCCCATGAATACTTCCTGCTCTTTGACTTCGCCGGTTTCCTTATTAATGAGCCGGACTTTGACCCGAAGCGGTGCTGCATACGTAACGTCACGCTCTTTCGCGTCGTCTACTGTATACTTCGGTTCACCGAGACTGTAATCGATAAATTCCAAAATCAAGTTACCTGTAAAATCCTGGATCGGCGAGATATCCTGGAACATTTCGCGCAACCCTTCCTCCAAAAACCAATCATAGGATTTTTGTTGGATTTCAATCAGGTTCGGAACTTCGAGTATCTCGTTAATTCGTGCATAACTGCGCCGAGTGCGTCGACCATATTGAACAAGATGTCCTGCCAACTTAAACTCACCCCTCAATGTCTACTCACTTTAAAAATTTCGTTGCGAACCTCTGTTTGTAACCTTATAATGGTACACATACAGAGCAAAGCAATGCATCCACAAATAAAGAAAAGCCCTTACTCGAAATGTCGTTCGAAAAAAGAGCAACTTTGATCGGCGGATGTCTTTCCAAATCATTCTTATCCCCAGTTTGCCCAAAATGTACATATTATACGCCAAACGTAGGCATAATAAGCCCGTTCGGCGTAAAAAAAGGTTGACATTTTTAGTTAGCTAAAGCCAAGTAGGGCATCTTAATACTGACATTTTACAACTATACCACGACCTGAATTTCAAGTCAATAGTCCTATTGCAAAAAAAATGATCCCCTGCTTACTTTACAAACTCGGATTCAGCTTTTAGTAGATACCTATTCCGATTTCACCGCTTTAAAAATCCGATAGCCTTTATCCTTCGTCACTTCTTCCACTCTTCCAAACAAAGATTCCAATTTCGCTTTCGCCGACGGGGCTCCTTGTTTCTTCTGAATGACAATCCACAACGAACCGCCTACCTTTAGATGGCGATGTGCCTGTTCGAAAATAGTATGAACTGTCTCTTTCCCAGCCCGTATAGGCGGGTTGGTTAGGATAACGTCAAAATCTTGCTTTTTCACTTCAGCCAGTAGATTACTTTGCAATACCGTAACATTGTTAATTCCGTTCGCTTTTGCATTTTCCCTGGAAAGTTCAACGGCTCTCTCGTTGATATCGATCATGGTGACATGCCCATCCGGTACAAGTTTGGCTGCTGTAAGGCCCATAGGCCCGTATCCACAGCCCACATCGAGAACATGAGCCCCTGATGGCAACTCTATCGCATCAATCAATACTCTGCTGCCATAATCGATTCCGTTTTTGGAAAACACACCGGCATCCGTCACGAATCGCAGACTGAATCCGCGAAGAACCGCTTCAGTTGCTCTGCGATCATGCGCCACTTGCGGTTTGTCCGAATAATAATGATTGGACATGCCCTCACTCACTTTCCATTTACAATTACAGCAACAAACCCCTTGATATAAGTCAAGGGGTTTGTTGTTTTGTTCATTTAGCTTGTAATAGCTAAATTATTTAACTTCAACTGAAGCGCCTGCTTCTTCAAGCTTAGCTTTAACCGCTTCTGCTTCTTCTTTAGCAACTTTTTCTTTCAATGCTTTTGGAGCGTTGTCAACCAATTCTTTTGCTTCTTTCAGGCCAAGACCTGTGATTTCGCGAACTGCTTTGATAACGTTGATTTTGGAAGCACCAGCGCTAGTCAAGATTACGTCGAACTCGGATTGCTCAGCTTCAGCAGAAGCTACTGCACCTGCAGCAGCTACTGGAGCTGCAGCAGTTACGCCGAATTCTTCTTCGATTGCTTTAACAAGATCGTTCAATTCCAGTACAGTCATGCCTTTGATTGCTTCCAAGATTTGCTCTTTACTCATGAGTGAACCTCCATATATAATATTATTTTTTTTAATTCATTTGCCGCCTAAACAGCATTCAGATCAAGTTGCTTACGCGCCTTGTTCTTCTTTTTCTGCAACTGCTTTAACCGCAAGCGCGAAGTTGCGCACTGGCGCTTGAAGCACGCTGAGGAGCATGGAGAGGAGTCCATCGCGGGATGGCAGTTCTGCCAATGCCTTAACTTCTTCTACTCCGATTACGCGACCTTCTACGACTGCACCTTTCAATTCCAATGCATCGTTCTTTTTCGCGAAGTCGTTCAGAATTTTAGCTGGAGCCACAACGTCATCTACGCTGAATGCAATTGCAGTAGGACCTGTAAGAACATTATCGAGTTCTGTCAGTTCTGCTGCTGCAGCTGCACGGCGAAGCAACGAGTTTTTCAGCACTTGGAATTCGATCCCCGCTTCACGAAGTTGCTTACGCAACTCAGTTACTTGGGCAACGTTCAATCCGCGATAGTCAACAACAACAGTTGTAACGCTCTCGCGCAATTTTGCTGTTACTGCATCAACGGATTCTTGTTTTGCTTGAATCACTTTTGCGTTTGCCAATCTGTACACCTCCTGATCAAATTTATCCCATTAAGAAAAGCCTCCGTAGAATCACGAAGGCTTGATATATACTCATCATCGATTTGCATCGTTCTAAGTTCTATAATCACACCTCGGCAGGAAATTAAGCCAAATGGCACCTACTGTCTACGGCAAGCATATTCAAATGTCATCGGTCAGTCACTCGGACTCACAACTTTTATATCTTATCAAAAACAGGACAAGCCTGTCAAGAGATATTATCTAAAAGCTGCTGCGTTCACGCGTGCGCCAGGGCCCATCGTGGAAGAAAGACTAACATTCTTCAGATAAACACCTTTTGCTGCCGCTGGTTTAGCACGATTCAGAGCTTCCATGAGAGCTTTGAAGTTCTCATTAAGTTGCTCAGAAGAGAAAGAAGCTTTACCAATCGGTGCATGAATTTGACCTGCACGATCCAGACGATATTCGATTTTACCGGCTTTAATTTCTTGAACAGCCTTAGTTACATCGAAAGTTACCGTTCCGGCTTTAGGGTTAGGCATCAGACCTTTACCGCCGAGCAGTCGGCCCAATTTACCTACTTCACTCATCATATCTGGTGTCGCTACGCAGACGTCGAATTCGAACCAGCCTTGTTGGATTTTGTTGATCATGTCTGCATCACCAACATAGTCCGCGCCAGCCGCTTCCGCTTCTTTCGCTTTGTCACCTTTTGCAAATACCAATACGCGTTGTGTTTTACCTGTGCCGTGTGGCAAGACAACAACACCACGTACAGCCTGGTCTTGCTTACGAGGGTCTACGCCCAAACGAACTGCTGCTTCGATTGTTTCATCGAATTTTGCAGTAGCTGCCTTTTTCACAAGCTCTACAGCTTCTGAAGGCTCGTAAGTTGCTTCGCTGTCAATCAGCTTAGCAGCTTCCAGGTATTTTTTACCGTGTTTAGCCATGTTTTATTCCTCCTTTGTGGTGTTAGCGGATATACCTCCCACATCAACCGGTCGCGAATCGACCGGTTTTACGAAGCCATGTTTCTTATGAAAATTAGTCTTCGATGGTGATACCCATGCTGCGGGCAGTACCTTCGACCATACGCATTGCGGACTCAACGTCTGCTGCATTCAGGTCAGGCATTTTTGTTTCTGCGATTTGACGTACCGCATCACGTTTAACAGTAGCAACTTTTTTCTTGTTCGGTTCGCCGGATCCTTTTTCAACTTTAGCTGCCACTTTCAACAGAACTGCTGCTGGTGGAGTTTTAGTGATGAAAGTAAAGGAACGGTCCTCGAATACAGAAATTTCAACTGGAATAATCAATCCCGCTTGATCAGCTGTACGAGCGTTGAATTCTTTACAGAATGCCATGATGTTGACACCTGCTTGACCCAAAGCTGGACCTACTGGTGGTGCTGGGTTTGCTTTACCTGCTGGAATCTGCAGTTTTACCATTTTAATAACTTTTTTCGCCATGATTGACACCTCCTTGCAAAATAGTGGTTAACGGGTTTTTCAACCCTCCCACAAGAAACTTGAAGAAACTATATCTTCTCCACTTGTGTGTATTCCAACTCAAGCGGCGTTTCCCGTCCAAACATGTTCACGTGCACTTTCAACTTGCTTTTCTCTACCAAAATCTCTTCCACGGAGCCTACGAAATTCGCAAAAGGACCGACTTTAATACGTACGGATTCCTTAATATCGAACTCAATTTTCGGCTTAGGTTCAACCATTCCCATGTGCTTCAGAATTTGTTCCACTTCTTCAGGCAACAATGCAGTTGGTTTGGACCCAGAACCTGTCGAACCGACAAATCCTGTAACACCTGGTGTGTTGCGAACAACATACCAAGAATCATCCGTCTGTACCATTTCCACCAAGACATAACCGGGGTAAACTTTACGCATAACGGTTTTTTTCTTACCGTCCTTGTTTACCACTTCTTCTTCCATAGGAACAAGAACGCGGAATATCTTGTCTTCCATGCCCATAGACTCTACGCGTTTTTCCAAATTGGCTTTGACCTTGTTCTCATACCCTGAATAGGTATGAACGACGTACCATCTTTTTTCCATATCAAGCCACCGGAACCCTTCTTAAATAATCGCTTCGATCACAAAGGAGATGCCAATGTCAATGACCCAAAAAAACAGCGTCATAACCACAACAGTACCAAGTACGATCAATGTGTAGTTGGTCAGCTCTTTACGATTAGGCCAGCGAACTTTTTTAAGTTCAGCCCAGCTTTCTGAGAAAAAGGAAATCAGAGATTTGAAACTTCGTTTCACGCCGACACCTCCAAAAACTATCTGGTTTCGCGATGAGAAGTCTGCTCGTTACAAAACTTGCAAAATTTCTTCATCTCCATGCGGTCGGGGTGATTACGCTTGTTTTTTGTCGTAGTGTAATTTCTTTGTTTGCAGTTAGTACAAGCCAAAGTAATAATTACCCGCATGATGTACACCTCCCGAAGACTTCCACATTCAAGCAGAGTCTCTAAATTGATCCTGAAAAAAAGCCATAAATTTAGGCCTACCTAAAACACTTTATCACAAGGGTATAACCATGTCAATGAAAGAATAGCCTTTCATTCATTGGGTATTACTTCCGTAAAACGTACATTCGTTTCTCATCTCTGTTTTTTCTCTTCTCCTGCATGGACCGAGCGATTACTAGTATAAACATTCTTAGATTTTATAAACTTGAGACACTAAAAAAAGACTCAAACACCGAGCCTTTTCCGTCAACGACAACATGTGTTTAATTATCTCGAACTTCCAGGTACTTTTCAAGTTTACGCTTGACGCGCTGAAGTGCATTATCAATGGACTTCACATGTCTGTCCAAATCTACTGCAATCTCTTGATAAGATCTCCCGTCCAGATACAACATCAATACTTTACGTTCCAGATCACTCAGAATCTCGGACATTTTATCTTCCAGGCCCACAAACTCTTCCTGATTGATGATAAGTTCTTCCGGATCACTGACCTGGGTTCCACAAATCACATCGAGTAACGTACGATCAGACTCTTCGTCATAAATAGGCTTGTCCAGAGATACATAAGAATTAAGCGGAATATGCTTCTGACGTGTTGCTGTCTTAATCGCCGTGATGATCTGTCTTGTAATACACAGTTCGGCAAAAGCCTTGAACGAAGCCAGCTTGTCCCCTTTGAAATCTCGAATGGATTTGTAGAGGCCAATCATTCCTTCTTGAATAATATCTTCCCGGTCTGCCCCAATCAGAAAATAAGATCTTGCCTTGGCGCGTACAAAGTTACGATATTTGTTAATTAGAAACTCTAACGCTTCGCTTTCGCCTTCACGGAAAGCTTCGACAATGTCTTCGTCACTTTGGTAATCATACTTAGATAACATGATATCTTTGAGGTCGACACTCACAGACAATCCCTCCGGCTGCAACGCAAGGTACCCCGTTACTCTACTCTATGAAATATAGGATCAGTATATATGATGGTACCTCACACCGTCAACCACGCTATGCCTAAAAAAGAACATCAATAACATAAATGTCAAGAGTTTCAATATTCTAAATTTTGTAAAAACGTGCTGTTATTCCCGGCGCCATCGCTCAAACTCTTTTAATACATCGGGACTTAACTTACCCCCGAGTGTGTTACGCGTGGTCTTCGCCTGATCTTCTTCCAGTCGTTTTTTTAATTCTTTTTCGTTCTGCTCAACTTCAATTAGTAACTCCCTTGCAGATACGCGTAGCGCTCCCTGTCCAAAAATAACATGTTGCTCTACCATATCGCTCGTAGCCACATAGATTTGGCGTCTTCGCATGCTTAGTTCCCGAACGAGTCTCTCAATGCATTCGTCTGCCGTCTCTTTTTCCTTTGTAAAATAGATCTGCACTTTGCTCTGAGTAAAGGATTTACCGAGTCCAGGCACGAGGTAGGCGTCAAACACAACAATGACTCGCCGGCCGGAGAAAGCCTGGTAGTCTGCAAGACGAAAGAGAAGCCTGTTACGCGCCTCTTCGAGCCCACTTTCCGCCAGTTTGGTTAATTCCGGCCAGTCGCCAATCATGTTGTACCCGTCTACAAGAAGCACATCACGGGAATCAGCCATACCTTCTATTCCTGCGCTTGACGCGAGCGGAGCACTTCGTACATGACAACCCCCGCTGCCACGGAAGCATTCAGGGAATTAATCTGACCTTGCATTGGTAGTTTGATCAGCACATCGCATTTCTCACGAATAAGTCGTCCCATTCCCTTGTTCTCATTTCCGATTACCAATGCCACAGGGCCAGTAAAGACTCCATTACCAAAGACACCTTCATGAGCCGTGACATCTGTCCCTACAACCCATACACCTTCCTCTTTGAGGCGATCGATGGTCTGTCCAAGATTACTTACCCGAGCCACTGGCACGTACTCCACAGCGCCTGCTGATGTTTTGGATACTGTCACGGTTACCGCTGCCGAGCGACGTTTCGGTACAATGACGCCATGCGCACCCGTGCAATCTGCTGTCCGCAAAATGGACCCCAGGTTATGAGGATCTTCAATCTCATCCAACAGAATCAGGAAAGGATGCTCATTCTTCGCTTTTGCTGCGGCAAGAATGTCTTCCACCTCCACATAAGCGTAAGGTGCCGCTTGAGCAACTACCCCCTGATGCTGAATGCCTGGTACCGTTTGATCCAGCTTACGCTTGTCCACGTGTTGAATGACAATACCTAGTTTTTTAGCTTCCGAGATAATAGGTTGAGTCAGATGTTTCTGTGCTGTATCGGCAATCCATATTTTATTAATGGTCCGGCCTGAACGCAGCGCCTCCGTCACGGAGTGTTTACCGGCGATCCATTCTTCTTCCATCGTTGTTCGATCCTCTCTGTAATGCGTTGTTTTGTTGAAATTTCTATTTTTTTGTCGGTGATGGCGATTGTTGTTCCGCGTGCTCAATGCCAAGCCCGATCAGTTCAATCATGCGATCATGATGACCACTGCTGTAGAGGTAACCAATGAGACATTCAAAAGCCGTGGCATGTCTGTATTCCAACACATCTGCATTTTTGGGTACACTACCCGACTTGGCATTCCGCCCTTGCCGGACGATATCACGTTCTTCCTCTGTCAGTTCAGCCTCAATCGTTGTAAGTATGCGGCTCTGTGCCTTCGCTGATACCAACCCGGTTGCACTACGGTGCAAATGATTGGGACGCATGTTGGCCTTCGACAACAGATATTGACGAACAGCTACCTCATATACCGCATCACCAATATAGGCCAGTGCAATAGGTGGAATCAACCTCGCAGGTCTGGAAGGAGGATATGGGAACCATCCTCCCTCTGTGACCTGCTCCTGTTGTTTTGGTGTATTTGGATGTCCCTCGCTCATTTGCGCCGCCATCTCATGCCCTGCGCCGTATCTTCAAGCAGAATGCCACGTGCAGACAATTCATCGCGAATTTCATCCGCTCTTGCCCAGTTTTTGGACTTGCGCGCTTCTACACGCTCTTCAATCAGACGTTCTACTTCCTCATCCAGAAGTTCTGGCTCTGCGTCAGTATAGATGCGCAGCACAGCATTCAATTCACTGAACAATTCGAGGAGTGCACGAATGTCTGCCGCATTAACTACTTCTTGCTGCAACAGTTGGTTGGCTTCCCCTGCCCACTCAAACATCGCAGTGATCGCATCAGGAGTATTGAAATCGTCCTGCATCTTTTCGTGATACTGCTGACGAATTTGGTCGAGTCTTGCCGCAAACTCTGCTGTGATATCCTGATCTACAGTCACCGCATTCAGACGATGATTCAGGTTACCTACCGCATTTGCAATCCGGTCCACACTGTTCTGTGCCTGCTCCATCGTATCATCCGTGAAGTTCAATGGGTTGCGGTAGTGGGTAGACAACATGAAATAACGAATCGCTTCGCGTTTATATTGATTCCGCAAGTCTTTAACCAGAACACCATTACCGAGTGATTTCGACATCTTCTCGTTATCAATCCGGATGAATCCATTATGCATCCAGTAGTTCGCAAGTGGTTTACCTGTTAACACCTCGGATTGGGCGCATTCGCACTCATGGTGCGGGAACTGCAAATCCTGTCCACCCCCGTGAATGTCCAGTGTATCCCCAAGGTACTCCCTAGCCATGGCGGAGCACTCAATATGCCAGCCTGGTCGACCATCGCCCCAAGGACTGGACCAATAGATCTCACCTGGTTTGGCAGCCTTCCAGAGCACAAAATCTTCGGGATGCTCTTTGCGCTCGTCCACACCCACACGGATTCCAAATTGCAGCTCCTGCAGGTTTTGTTTCGAAAGTTTGCCATATTCGCTGAATTTGCCTGTGCGATAATAGACGTCACCGCCATTTTCATACGCAAATCCTTTTTCAACCAGCTCACGGATAAAATCAATGATCAGCGGCATGTTTTCCGTTACTCTCGGATTGCTGCTTGCCTTGGGAATACCCAATCCCTCAAGGTCTTCATAATAGGCAGCAATAAATTTCTCAGCCACGTGAGGAACATCTGTTCCAAGTTGTTCTGCTTTGCGAATCAGCTTATCGTCCACATCCGTGAAGTTCACCACATAGTTCACATCATGTCCTGTCTGTTCCAGGTATCCACGAACCGTGTCGAAAAAGATAACCGGGCGTGCATTCCCGATATGAATGTAGTCATATACCGTTGGTCCGCAGACATACATCTTTACTTTCCCTGGCTCTTGAGGAACAAATTCCTCTTTGGTACGACTCATCGTATTATAAATCTGAAGCGTCATGGTCACTTATCCTTTCATCCTATACTGCCTTTATTTATTGTATCACGTATCACGCACAGTCTCATTTTCACGGGCATTTTGCAGTGTACGTACTTCTTCCTGCAATCGTTCGAGTTCTTTTTGCATACCGCGCAAGGAGTCAACGACTGGATCGGGCAATTGCTGACTGAGGCGATCTACCCGTCGGCCATCCTGTTTAACAATTCTGCCCGGTATACCTACTACGGTACTATTGGAAGGGACCTCCTTAAGCACAACGGAGTTCGCACCAATGTTACATTGATCCCCCACGCTAAATGAACCGAGCACCTTGGCTCCGGATGAGATAACCACATTATTACCAATGGTGGGATGTCTCTTCCCTTTTTCTTTCCCTGTTCCGCCCAGGGTAACCCCCTGATAGATAACGACATCATCGCCAATCTCACATGTTTCTCCAATAACGACGCCCATCCCATGGTCAATAAACAACCGATTTCCGATCGTAGCTCCAGGATGTATCTCGATTCCTGTCATAAAACGGCTAACCTGCGAAATGAACCGGGCAACCGAGAACCATCTTCGCTTGTATAAAAAATGAGCGATCCGGTGTGCCCATATCGCATGCAGCCCTGAGTAGGTGAATACCACCTCAAACCAACCTCTGGCCGCCGGATCGTTTTCAAACACCGCCTGGATATCTGATCTGATCTTCTTGAACATGCTCGTTCCCCTCTTGTTCAGGTTCCCGTCCTCCGGCTTACCGGACGGCGCGTTCCTTGGTAGTGTACTGCACACTCGCCTAAACAAAAAAAACGCCCCTGCAGCATTTAGCTGCAGAGGCGTTTATCGCGGTCCCACTCTGCTCGGTCCATTCTTAAATAGAATGAGCCCTCAAGCGGTTTGGTAACGGAAACCAATCGTCACAACCTATCCTAACGTTTTCCCATGTCATGATCGACAAAGGCGGGGCCGGATTCGGCTGTGCAGCTCACGGGCGCATTTCGGCTGATGGACAGTGGATGGTTCACAGCCACCGCAACCAAAGAAATCTCTCTTTGCTGCGGGACCATCCTCTCT
Organism: Paenibacillus sp. FSL M7-1414; assembly: GCF_038003195.1. NCBI lineage: Bacteria > Bacillati > Bacillota > Bacilli > Caryophanales > Paenibacillaceae > Paenibacillus > Paenibacillus sp. FSL M7-1414. The sequence continues at coordinate 6,125,901 of NZ_JBBOOS010000001.1, forward strand.
GATTCTGTCCGGGTCAGTCTACTCCTCCCGATCTTTGCTGTTCTATTAGATAAATCATATCAATTATTCGTTGTGTTGTTATTATAGCGAAAAGGCCTCAGACTGACAACAGCCTCCTACGTAATCCATCCATCGTAGGACTGTGTTCAGATTCCAAATAAACGGAATGTCTTCTACTAAAATTATTTTACTTGTGCAAGCAAACGTTCGATCACCGTATCACGACCCAGAAGTACGATCGTTTGGTTCAGATCCCGTCCATGCGTCTGTCCAGTCAAGGCTACACGAATTGGCATAAAGAGCTGTTTGCCCTTAAAGCCGGTCTCTTTCTGTACTTCCTTGATCAATGCAGCCATTTTGCTTGGAGTAAACTCTTCGCTCGCCTGTACTTTATCCGCAAATGCCTTCAGTACGGTTGGCACCTGCTCCTCAGCAAGCACTGCTTCTCCTTCACTTTCAAGCTCCAGATTGGAACGGAAGAATACTTCCGACAATTCGACAATATCGGAGGCAGAATTCATCTGCTCTTGGTACAGGTGTACCAGAGTATAAGCCCATTCTTTTTGTTCAGCAGACAGCTCGGAAGAAATACGTCCAGCCTTTTGCAGATGCGGAATGGCCATTTCGGCAATACGTTCCGGGTCAGCATGTTTGATATAATGGTTGTTCAAGTGCGCCAGCTTGTGGGTATCAAATACCGCAGGGCTCTTGGACAGACGTTTCGTATCAAAAATGGAGATCAGTTGCTCTTGCGAGAAGATCTCTTCTTCCCCTTCCGGCGACCAGCCGAGTAAGGAAATAAAGTTAAACATCGCTTCAGGCAAATAGCCGAGCTGATCATACTGCTCAATAAACTGGATAACGGACTCATCCCGTTTACTCAGCTTCTTGTGATTTTCATTCACGATCAACGTCATATGACCGAATTGCGGTGGCTCCCAGCCAAGCGCTTCATAGATCATCAGTTGACGCGGCGTGTTCGAGATGTGATCTTCCCCACGCAGGACGTGGGAGATCTTCATCAAGTGATCATCCACAGCAACGGCATAGTTGTATGTGGGAATGCCGTCTTTTTTCACAATGACGAAGTCACCGGATTCCTTGCTGTTGAACGAGATTGTGCCTTTAACCATATCATCAAACATATATGTGCGCTCTTCCGGCACACGGAAACGAATACTCGCTACGCGGCCTTCCGTTTCAAACGCACTAATTTGCTCTGGAGTCAGGTCACGGTGTTTGCCAGAATAACGCGGCGTTTCTCCACGTGCTGACTGTTCCTCGCGCTCTTGCTCCAATTCTTCTTCCGTGCAGAAGCAACGGTAAGCCAGACCTTTATCCAGCAATTCCTGCGTATATTTACGATAGAGGTCCAGACGTTCCGTTTGACGGTATGGTCCGTATTCTCCGCCCACGTCAATACTTTCGTCCCACTCAATTCCGAGCCATTTCAGGTATTTCAGTTGGCTTTCTTCACCACCGGCAATATTCCGTTTCACGTCCGTATCTTCAATACGAATAATGAATTTACCGTTATTATGTTTGGCATATAAATAGTTAAACAACGCCGTACGGGCATTCCCGATATGCAGGTGTCCCGTTGGGCTCGGCGCGTAACGCACACGAATATCCGTGCTCATATGATCCCCTCCGTCACTAATTGATTGATGATATCACACACGTACAAGGCAAACAACGGATTGAGCGGCAATGCCCTCTCCCCGTCCCGGGAATCCCAGTTGCTCTGTTGTTGTTGCTTTCACGTTCACCTGTGTTACATCCGCTTCCAGTGCCTTGGCAATAACCTCAGCCATCTGTGGGATATAAGGAGCCATCTTTGGCTTCTGGGCAATAATCGTTGAATCAATATTCCCTAGCTTATACCCGCGATCCTTCACAAGCTGCCATACATGCTCCAGCAATTTCAGGCTGTCGGCATCTTTGAATTCCGGATCGGTATCCGGGAAGTGTTTGCCAATATCCCCAAGTGCCAGTGCACCCAAAATGGCATCACTGATCGCGTGCAACAGCACGTCTGCGTCCGAGTGACCCAGCAGACCTTTTTCATAAGGAATCGTTACTCCGCCAATAATACACGGGCGTCCCTCTACCAGCTGATGTACATCAAATCCCTGTCCTACACGTATCATCGCTTCTTCTCTCCCCCCAGCAAAAACGCAGCATATTGCAAATCTTCCGGCGTTGTTAATTTGATATTGGTATAATTGCCTTCCACAACCTTGACCGACATTCCCTGACGTTCAGCCAGCATGGCATCATCTGTTCCCAGAAATCCGTCCTGCTCAGCTGATTCGTAGGCGGAGAGCAGGGAAGAAAGACGAAAAGCCTGCGGGGTTTGAATGCTCCACAGACTGCTGCGGTCTGGCGTCGCCGTAACGACTCCTTCCGCATTCACTTGTTTGATCGTATCCTTCACGGGAACCGCTAGCACAGCTGCTCCACCACCGGATATGGCGGCCGCCATGCATCCCTTGATCTGCTCATGGTTCACAAAAGGACGTACCCCGTCGTGAACGAGAACCCAATCCGTCCCAAGTGCCTCAAGGCCTTTATGGACAGAATGTTGTCTCTCTTTCCCTCCGGGGATAACACGGACACGTGAATCCAGTTGGTATTCTTTTACCCAATCCTGGCAACGTTCAACATCTGCGGTTCCTGTGACCAGCACCATCTCGCGGATCTCGTCCAGTGCAGCAAATACCTCAAGCGTATGTATGAAAACGGGCTTGTCCTGCAGCAACAGAAACTGTTTGCTCTCGGTCGTCCCCATCCGGGTTCCGCGACCTGCTGCCACAATGACAACGCCCCACCCTTTATCCATGCCGCAATCCCTGCCTTGTCTGTCAGTTTATCGTCCAAAGATATACAATATCATTCAACGATACACTACCCATCATACCGCTTTATTGGGCTTTTTCCAACAGTTTCGGCTTGGCAAAAATCATTCGTCCCGCTGAAGTCTGCAACACACTGGTCACCAGCACTTCCATCATCATGCCGATATACTCACGTCCGCCCTCCACAACAATCATTGTGCCATCATCCAGATAGGCTACACCTTGACCATGCTCCTTGCCATCCTTGATGATCTGCACCATGATCTCCTCACCTGGCAGAACAACTGGCTTAACCGCATTGGCGAGATCATTAATGTTCAACACAGATACACCCTGGAGTTCGCACACTTTGTTCAGGTTAAAGTCATTGGTGACCACTTTGCCCTGAAGCACTTTAGCCAGTTTAACCAGTTTGCTGTCCACCTCGGAGATTTCCTCGAAATCCCCCTCGTAGATCAGAACTTTTACATCGAGTTCCTTCTGGATTTTGTTCAAAATGTCCAGTCCACGACGTCCTCTGTTCCGCTTGAGCAGATCCGATGAATCAGCAATATGTTGTAACTCCTCCAGAACAAATTCCGGAATTACGATCGTGCCTTCAATAAATCCGGTTTTGCATATATCAGCGATACGCCCATCGATAATAACACTGGTATCCAGAATTTTATGTTCTTCCATCCGTCTATCCTCGTCCACCTCGGGATGACCCCATCGTCCAGACATCCAGAAGGCCCCCAGATCGTCTTTCTTCGCCATGGCAAGGGTATAACCGGAATAAGCACTAATCACCGTCAGCGCCACTTGCAGCACTTCTCCTGCCGTCCCCATCCATCCCACAACAGGGTAAAGTAACAAGGCCACGAGCAATCCTGCAACGGTACCTGCAGCACCTGCAGCCAATTCGTTCATAGGTACTTTTGCCAATGAATCAATTCCACTATGCAGCCTGTCTGCCATCAATGTTCCACCAATATTACATACAGCCATAAACATTACAGCTCCCAGCAGCGTCGATATACCAGCTCCCAGTAATCCTGCTGACTGAATCCACTCCGCCATCCATGGGACCGATTTTCCTGCCAGATGATATGCCGTGTAGCCGAACCATGCACCGCACAATCCTGTAAAAGTTAAAATGCCTTTTTTCCACATTAGTCCCTGCACCTCCTTCAATGTATCTTGATCTTTATATCCAGTATGATCCAATTCCTGAATTGCTAATCCCATCTGGAAGAACTTTTTGGAAATGTTGCAATCGTCAGTTGAAAGTAGGTAAATTATTGGCATATAATGAATTCAATTCATATCCCGAGGTGAGTGGCAAAATGAGTACGCTAAGTTTACAGGCTTTCCAGGATCAAGTTTCTGAACTGTTGTTGCGTCATCGCAGCCTGATTGATGTACTGTCCAAAACGGGACAAGCCGGAGCGTCTGTTAACCGTGCCGTGTCCAAAGCCATTACCGAATGCGGCTGCATCGAGCTGCACGCCACCAAGCAGAAATATGCCCCGGAGAGCGATATTGCTCAAACCAAGGGCCTGCTGGAAACGCATGTGGAAGGTGAGTTGTGTGAGAACTGCAGAGAGGTCATCAGCTCTGAGCTAGGGCGGAACCTGTTCTACATGTCGGCTCTCTGCAATCTGCTGGACATTAACATGGAAGAGGTCGTAAATCACGAATCACAGAAGTGTTCAACGTTAGGGATGTTTAATCTGTCGTAAGAAGATATGTATGTCGTCCGTAAGGGTTTCTTTTACCGTAAATAGATCTCAATAAACAAAAAGCACGCATTCTCCAGTTCAGGAGAGTACGTGCTTTCTTTGTATAGTGTCTGTCCCCAAGGCGACTTAACGATCGGAAGGACGGGAAGATTTCTCATCCTTGCGCTTTTTCGCCCGACTACGCGAGGCCGCTGTTCGCACATTATGCTTCATTCCATACAAGGCGTATAACACCAGCGGAATAAAGATCAACTTGGATAACTGCTCCGGGAAAATAACGGCTACGGCTATGGCAAATAACACAACCCATGGTGCGATCCAGATTGCCTTGCGTGGCAAACCGACCTTTTTGAAATTGGGATATTTAAGCGAACTCACCATCAGATACGATAACAGCAATGTAGCAATCATCATACTAACCGGGCCAATATCCTTATTGAACAAGGACAGTGTGGCCAGTACCCCGCCGGCTGCCGGAATCGGCAGACCTGTGAAGTATCCGGGAATTCCCGGACGAACGTTAAACCGTGCAAGACGAATGGCTCCACAGATGGGAAAAGCCGCTGTTGCGATCCAGGCGAGGATCGGCATCGAATCTTGAAATGACACCATAAATATGATCAGGGCTGGTGCTGCACCAAAGGAAACCATGTCAGACAAGGAATCCAGTTCCTTGCCAAATTCACTTTGAGCATTGAGTGCACGTGCCACTCGGCCATCCAGACCATCTAGCAACATCGCTACTATGACCATAATGGCAGCCAAACTGTAATTTCCATCAATCGCAAGCAAAATTGCCATCATTCCAAGAAACAGATTACCCAGGGTAAAGAGATTCGGAATGAATCTGGTTAGCATCGTTGTTTCACCTCATCCATTTCAAGCCTTTATATAGGCAAACCCTTACATCTGTCTGTCGATAAACATTTGCTCCTGCAAACGTTTGAGGCCTTCCTTAATGGTCCGGGCACGAACTTCACCAATACCGTCCACTTCGTCCAGTTCTTCAATTGTAGCCATAATAACATGAGGCAATTGTTCGAATTGATCCACCAGATTATGGATAATGACATTGGGCAGGCGGGGGATCTTATTTAATACCCGGAATCCACGAGGGGCAACCGAATCCTCAGAAGTAGCCGCTGATGATGGATACCCGAGCAGACGGACAATATGATGTGCATCCAGCAACTCATCGTCCGACAATCTTTTCAGTCCCACGATAATTTCACGGATTTTGTCATCACTGTCGTCACGGGCATAGTCTTTATACAATAACCAGGCTTCTTCTTCCGTTGTACCCACGAGTTCTTCCATTTGCATGGAAATGAGTCGTCCCTCATTCCCGAGTTCATGAATGTAACGTTTGATTTCCGTTTTGATCCGCATCACCATTTCGGTACGCTGAATCACATTAACCACTTCAGGAATCGTCACCAGTTCCTCAAATTCCGAAGCACTCAGATTCGTAAGGGACTGTGTTAATACCGCTTTGTATTTCTCAAGGGTTTGAATCGCTTGATTCGCTTTGGTCAAAATAACCCCGATTTCCTTGAGGGAATAACGAAGTGTTCCCTGATACAAGGTAATGATATTCCGGCGCTGTGATATGGATACGACCAATTTACCCGTTTGCTTTGCTACACGCTCTGCCGTCCGGTGACGAATCCCCGTCTCTGATGAAGAGATCGAAGAGTCAGGGATTAACTGGGTATTGGCGTAAAGAATACGCTTCAAATCCTCGCTAAGAATAATGGCTCCATCCATCTTGGCGAGTTCGTACAGGTAGTTTGGGGAGAAATCACAGTTAATCGAGAATCCCCCATCCACCACTTCCATTACTTCAGGGCTGTATCCTACAACAAGCAGTGCGCCCGTCTTGGCGCGCAGCACATTTTCTAGACCTTCGCGGAAAGGTGTACCTGGTGCGATCAGCCTTAACAACTCATTCATATTATCCAGTTGGCTCATATCTTTCATCTTGTTATGCCCCCTAATCTAAAGCAACCGCTAGTGCATCTGCCACGGTATTCACACCGATCAGTTGTATCCCGCGAGGATGTTTCCAGCCCTTTAAGCTTTTTTCTGGTAAAATGACTCGTTTGAAGCCCAGCTTTGCTGCTTCCTTCACTCGTTGTTCGGCCCGTGATACGGCTCGAACTTCACCTGTCAGACCAATCTCGCCAAAGATGACGTCGTCTGGCTTGGTCGGCACATCTCTCAAACTGGATGCAATGCTGACGGCAACCGCCAAGTCTACAGCGGGCTCATCCAGCCTTACTCCTCCAGCTACATTCAGATATGCATCCTGGGTCTGTAAGAACATACCCATTCGTTTCTCCAACACTGCAATAATCAGATTCAATCGATGCAGATCTACCCCTGTTGCCATACGGCGGGGAGAAGGAAAATGGGTCGTCGAGATCAACGCCTGTAATTCCACGAGCAGAGGACGTGTCCCCTCCATACTGGCAACTACCGTTGAACCTGCTACACCCAGTGGACGTTCCGACAAAAAGAGTTCGGACGGATTGCCCACCTCACGAAGTCCATCCTCGCCCATTTCAAAAATACCAATCTCATTGGTGGAACCAAAACGGTTCTTCACCGCACGCAACAGGCGATACGTATGATGCCGTTCTCCTTCAAAATAAAGCACGCAATCCACCATATGTTCTAACATACGTGGACCGGCAATGGCACCTTCTTTGGTAACATGCCCCACAAGAACCGTTGCAATGCCTCTGCCTTTTGCAATCCGCATGAACCTTGACGTACATTCCCTTACCTGTGCTACACTACCCGGCGCACTGGTAACTTCGGGAAGATATACCGTCTGAATGGAGTCGATGACCAGAAAATGCGGCTGGATCTGATCCACCGCTTCCTCTACACGTTCCATATTGGTTTCACACAGGACATACAACTCGGCAGAGAGTGCCCCGAGGCGGTCTGCCCGCAATTTGGTTTGCTTGACTGATTCCTCACCGGAAACATATAACACACGCAAACCCGAATGCGTCAAAGCATGGGACGTCTGCAACATCAACGTTGATTTACCAATACCCGGATCTCCGCCCACCAGAACGAGTGAACCCGGAACGATTCCGCCACCCAATACCCGGTTCAACTCTCCGATTCCAGTCTGTACACGCGGTTCCTGACCGCTATCTATATCTATGATAGGAAGCGGTTTATCTTTACTGTCAAACAGAGGAGAATTTCTCCCTTGTGTTTTGACCACCGTCTCTGTTTCTTCCACCATTGAATTCCATGACTGACAACCCGGACACTTACCGTACCACTTGGGGGCTTCATAGCCGCATTCCGTACATTGAAACTTGGTTTTAACTTTGGCCACTTCAGCACTCCTATAATTTAATTTTATAACAGCATTTTGCATTATTCGACGAATTTCACCCAAACTCCCTGACGTGCAGGGTTACTAAAAGTTTACCATTGTTTGAGATTTTTCGTAAAGGATTATCGCAAACTTTACACATGTTCCTGACATAATCATGTCCGTCTTCTGTCCAAAGTGCAAAAAATCCTCCCCGGCCGAAGCCGAGAAGGATTTGATTAAGGATTATGGATCAATACAAGCTGAAGTTTAACTCCAAAGCTTGCTGTATATTATTTAGTTTCGATTTCCTCATTGGACGGAACGACCACGTCTTTTTTCGTAACAGACAGTGCACCGTTCTCTTCGTCAATGAGCAATGAATCCCCTTTGGTTACGTTACCTGTGAGCAACTCTTCGGACAATTTGTCCTCGATATGCTTTTGGATTGCCCGACGAAGCGGACGCGCACCGTAAGCTGGATCAAAGCCTGACTTCGCAAGGAACGACTTGGCATTATCAGTGAGTTCGAAATCGACCTCATGTTCGAGCAGTCGTTTACGAAGTTCTTCACTCATAAGCGTAACAATTTCAGCGATGTGTTTTTCTTCGAGTGAATGGAACACGATAATTTCATCAATCCGGTTAAGGAACTCTGGACGGAAGCTTTTCTTCAGCTCATCCATCACTTTCCCCTTCATGTTGTCATAATCTGCTCCCGCATCTACAACTGCAGTGAAGCCCAGTGTAGAGTTACGTTTGATCGCTTCGGCACCCACGTTGGATGTTAGAATGATCAGCGTATTGCGGAAGTCAACGACGCGACCTTTGGAATCCGTCAGTCGACCATCCTCAAGCACTTGTAACAAGATATTGAATACTTCTGGATGTGCTTTCTCGATTTCATCGAGCAGGACTACGGAGTATGGTTTGCGACGAACTTTCTCTGTCAGCTGGCCACCTTCTTCGTACCCAACATATCCTGGAGGCGCTCCGACAAGTCGGGAAGTCGAGTGCTTCTCACCATACTCGGACATATCAATCCGGATTACTGCATTTTCATCGCCGAACATCGCTTCAGCCAGAGCACGAGCAAGTTCTGTTTTACCTACCCCTGTAGGGCCGAGGAAAATGAATGAACCCATCGGACGTTTTGGATCTTTAAGTCCCGCACGAGCACGACGAACCGCACGGCTGACAGACTTCACTGCCTCATCCTGACCGATGACACGTTCATGTAGAATAGACTCCAGATTCATCAGACGCTGTGTCTCTTCTTCTTTCAGTTGGTTCACAGGGATTCCTGTCCAGCTGGCTACCACTTGTGCGATATCCTCAGGAGTAACCTCGGAATCGGTGCGACCTTGTTTCTCTTTCCACTGGTTCTTCGTTACATCCAGCTCTTCACGGATTTTTTGTTCCGTATCACGCAGAGCTGCTGCTTTTTCGAACTCCTGACTTTGAACTGCAGCGTCTTTTTCCTTACGGATATCTTCCAGACGGCTTTCCAGTTGTTTCAGGTTTGGTGGGATCGTGTAAGAGTTCAATCTTACTTTGGAGCCCGCTTCATCAATCAGGTCAATCGCTTTGTCTGGCAAGAAACGGTCCGTAATGTAACGATCAGACAGTTTAACCGCCTGCACAATTGCTTCGTCCGTAATTTTCACGCGGTGATGCGCCTCATAACGGTCACGCAAGCCGTGCAAGATTTGAATCGCTTCTTCCGGAGAAGGCTGATCTACAGTAATCGGTTGGAAACGACGCTCAAGCGCTGCATCCTTCTCGATGTATTTACGATACTCATCCAGTGTTGTCGCACCGATACATTGCAATTCTCCACGGGCCAGAGCCGGTTTCAAAATGTTAGAAGCATCGATGGCACCTTCAGCTCCGCCTGCGCCAATCAAGGTATGCAATTCGTCGATAAACAGGACAATGTTACCTGCTTGGCGAATCTCATCCATGATTTTTTTCAGACGATCTTCGAACTCACCACGATATTTGGTTCCAGCGACTACAGAACCCATATCCAGGGTCATTACACGTTTGTCGCGCAATGTTTCCGGAATCTCATTTGCGATGATTTTTTGTGCAAGGCCTTCAGCAATCGCTGTTTTACCTACACCTGGCTCACCGATCAATACCGGGTTGTTCTTGGTACGACGGCTGAGCACCTGAATGACACGTTCAATTTCTTTGCTACGTCCAATGACTGGGTCCAGGTTGTTCTCTCTCGCATAAGCCGTGAGGTCACGTGCCAGACTGTCCAGCGTTGGTGTGCTGACATTGGCAGGTGTTCCATTATGACTGGATACAGCTTCACTGCTGCCAAGCAATTGCAGCACTTGTTGCCGTGCTTTGTTCAGGCTAATTCCTAGGTTATTGAGCACACGTGCTGCAACACCCTCGCCTTCACGAATCAATCCAAGCAGGATATGCTCTGTGCCTACATAAGTGTGGCCCAATTTACGAGCTTCATCCATAGACAGTTCAATTACTTTTTTCGCACGTGGCGTATATGCAATGTTGGTAGGTTGCTCTTGGCCACGGCCAATTAGCGTTTCTACTTCATCCTGAATTTTTTCCAATCCGAGTCCCAGGCCGATCAGTGCTTTGGCTGCGATGCCTTCGCCTTCACGAATGAGGCCGAGCAAAATATGCTCAGTACCGATGTTATTATGACCGAGACGGACAGCTTCTTCCTGCGCGAGTGCGAGCACCTTTTGGGCCCGTTCCGTAAATCTTCCAAACATCATATCTCCTGCACCTCCATGGTTTTGGATAAAACGAGGTCATGTAATGAAATAACCGTCGTATTCTTCATATCATTTTTGTTTGCAGCCGTGCTGCGAATAAAGTCATTCGGCATTCGTACATGCCTTATTATATAAAAGCCGCAATGCGGCATGAAACCATAATTCAATACAATATCAGGTTAAACTAGGACTGCTTCGCTGCATTGATCGTATCACGAATCAACTGAGCTCGGTAGATGTCACGCTCATCTGTGCGCATATCTTCCCCGAATGTTTTCTGCAAAAATCCCGGCTGTGTCATCACATTCAACTCATTCATTACCGTGATAGACAGTCCATCCAACAATCCGAGATCCACGCCAAGGCGTACATCCGATAAGCGCTGTGCAGCTTCCTTGGAATCAACAATAGCTGCATGAGACAATATGCCATAAGAACGCATGACCCGATCCGTAATCCGAAGTCTGGAGTCGGTAATTAACCGTTCTCTCGCTGTACGTTCATGACCAATCATCTGTAACACAACACCATGCAGGTTCTCGATGACTTCCTGTTCGGTCTGTCCCAAAGTAATCTGGTTCGAGATCTGGAACAGGTTACCCATCGCCTCGCTACCTTCACCGTATATCCCTCTTACCGTCAATCCCACTTGGGAAACTGCGGTTAGAATACGACCAATCTGTTGTGTCATCACCAGGGCAGGCAAGTGCATCATGACCGATGCTCTGACACCTGTACCTACATTGGTAGGGCAGCTAGTTAAGTATCCTCTGCGATCATCAAAAGCATAATCCACGTGCGCTTCAAAAGCATCATCTATTGCGGAAGCTTTCTCCCAGGCTTCTTTCACCTGAAACCCCGGATAGAGGCACTGGATACGAAGATGATCCTCTTCATTAATCATAATACTGACAGACTCATCCTCACTGAGAATAACCGCACCATTCCTGGATTCATTCGCAAGACTTGGACTGATGAGATGTTTCTCCACCAGCACCCGTTTGTCGAGTTCGTCAATATCGATCAGATCCAACGTATGAAAATCCCCAAAGGCATGAACGTCATCGTATTGAAGTACTTCGCTCAGCTTATTCAGCACCTCTTCCGATTGCTCATTGGAAGCCAGCATCGGAAACGGAACATGCTGAAGGTTGCGTGCAATCCGGACACGGCTGCTAATGACAATTTCGGAATCAGCCGCATCACTGCGCATCCAGTCGCTGAGCGCCTTCTCTGTAAAGCGCAGATTAGGCATTACGCATCCCTCCTACTCATGACAAACTTTACTCCTGAGCTATTCCTTTTTCAAGTCCTCTGATCTGGTCACGGATCTGAGCCGCCTCTTCAAATTCCTCTTGTGCGATGCTCTCTTGTAGCTCACGCTTCAGATCAGCAATTTGCCGTTTCACCTTGATGCGACCACCAGCTCGTGCAGGCACTTTGCCTACATGGGACGTATTACCATGAACCCGCTTGAACAAAGGATCCAGACGACTGTCAAAATATTTATAACATGAACTGCAGCCGAACCGGCCTATCTTACTAAATTGTGCGTACGTCATACCACACTCTTCACATTGAAGAGCTTTTGCAGGTGGTGTTCCTGCCGATCCACTTTTGCCGGCTGGATCAAAATCAAGCAATCCGGACAACAAGTTGTGAATGGAAAACCCGCCTGCTGTTCCAGGGATCATTTCCCCTTTTTCACGGGCACATGACTCACAAATATGGAATTCCGTCTTCTCTCCATTTACGATCTTAGTAAAATGAAGTGTCGCCGGACGTTTATTGCATTCTTGGCACAGCATATTGATGTACCTCCTTTGACCCCGATAGTTTTCATTTACCGAGCAAAGATATTAACATCGCCTTCAACATTCTGGCACGAATTTGATCCCGGTAAGGAAGTTTGACCAATATAACCTCTCTAGATACAGCAGCTCGCATCAACCCGGCTTCCCGCTTGCTCAAGAAGCGCGCTTCTTCCAATTGATAGATCAGACCTTCGGCAGCTGTCTGCCCGATCTCTTCACCAATACTATGGTGCAAATGATTATGCAGAGCTGATTGGGCCGGTAATTCAATGCGCTGTATGCGAACATAACCACCACCGCCGCGTTTACTCTCTACCAGGTATCCCTTCTCGAGTGTAAAACGTGTGCTGATGACATAATTGATCTGGGAAGGTACACATGAGAATTGATCTGCCAGATCATTACGCTGAATTTCAACCATTCCTTCGGGACTTTCATGCAAAATACTCTTCAGATATCGTTCGATAATATCAGAGATATTACGCATCCAATCATCCTCCACTGTCTGAAACGTTAAGTCAATAAGGACCCACACGCCCCCACAGAGTACACCTTCTCTACCCATTTAACCAATCAGGGAAACAGCGAATCTTGCTTCCACAGGTGTCAACAGGAGAGCGAAGGAAGCACGAAGGTCCTTTAATATTCCCTTGATCCTCCAATGAAATGAATCCCGTATATCGGCGATCATGCATCAGATTGTAGAAAGGAAAGCTACTTAAGTATTAAACCTTTAGTTGACTTTGACTTTCTTTGACTTTATAACCATTATAGCATATTTTGTGGTTTTGCCAAGTGGGGTCACTATTCATTTTTTACGATTTTACACGAAATATTCCCCGGACACAAAAAAACCTCTCCAAAATTGCTGGAGAAGTCCATTTGTCTTTCAATCACGCCGTATTTCTATATAAGCTAATCAAGTTAAATGGAGCAGTGGGAATAGTCATCAGAAGAAATCGAGCAAATAGGTTTCCCGTTCAGGAATCGCTTGTTCCAAAGCCTTGATTGCTGTGTTCGGTCCGTGAATTCTTCCGATTCGTGCCATTTCCGTTGGTCTGCGATATCCCATCAGCACCGCGGTAAGGGATTGAATATCCACCTTAATGGTCTGATCATCAGTAATTGGTTCCGAAGTTTTCCATATGGACGCTGTTCCGTTCATTGCCACGTTTAATTGCCATATCCCTTCATTCCATGGAGCGTGGGCATCTTCTACCTGAAGAACAATCTGCACCGGTGAGTCCTGGCTTGCAAATGGATACTGGGATATAAACTGCTCTACACTAACGATACGAGCCATAAAATAAGGTACAATCTCCTGCTGAATCCGTGGGTTATCCAATTGGAAGGCAAGCGTATCACTGGCAGGCGCCTGCAACGTAACTTCCTGGATCATGGAATCATGGTTAGCAATGAAGGTCCACAGCCCTTGCCTAGCCTCTTCATTCAGATAGATGATCTCTTTAATGGTAAATTTATTTTCCTTAACCTCATATAAAAGATAACCTTGTGCTGCATCAGCTTCATCATAATATACAGCCTTCTGGCTGGTCCCATTAACAAGAACTGAATTCTCCCACCTTGCATCATCCCGAACCAGAGTTCCGTTATAACGCTCAGCATACGCACTGTATACTTCCTTTAATATGCTGAGGCCCGGATCCCCACGCCGAATTGTTCCAGGTGTCGCTTTTTTCAGAGGCAAATGAGCTGTAGGTACTTTATAACGTTTAAATTCAACATACGTCTCCCATCCATACTTCCGATAGAAACCAAAAGAGAATGGATGCAAGAATGATATGCTCTGTTTGTTACGATTCATTTCTTCCAACGCATGCTTCAGCAGACCCGCTACCCAGCCTTTGCGTCTATACTCTGGCCAGGTGGCTACACCCGCAATACCGCCCATCTCGAACGATCTGCCATGAATATAGGTTTGGAAAGGAATGATGTGAAGTTTGGCTCCTAGCTGCCCGTCCTCATATACACCCCATATATCCTGTGACGAAAATTGACTGCGCCGTTTTTCTTTTTGTTCCTCGCTCATTACTACTTGAAAAGCATATTCGGAGAGTGCCATCGCTGGTTCAAAATCATCTACCGTCAATTTCTGAATTTCCATGTTGTCCTACACCCCATTCGCTAGAGTTATATCAATCCAAATCATGGCCTGATATGTGATATATGTACCCCTTAGAGTGTGTCAGAGGATTCTTACAAAGTCAAATAGGAGATGCTTTCGCATCCCCTAAAATAAACAAATAAAAACCACCACCGAATAACATCGGCAGTGGTTCTTCGCTTGGCGGCGTCCTACTCTCCCAGGACCCTGCGGTCCAAGTACCATCGGCGCTAGAGGGCTTAACGGTCGTGTTCGGGATGGGTACGTGTGGAACCCCTCCGCCATCGCCACCAAACGCATAGCATAGCTTACATTTCAGAGATCGTTCTCTGAAAACTAGATTCGAAACGAAACATGCGAATTATCACTTGCTATTGGATAAGCCCTCGACCGATTAGTACTGGTCAGCTCCATGCATTGCTGCACTTCCACCCCCAGCCTATCTACCTCGTCGTCTTCAAGGGGTCTTACATACTGGGAAATCTCATCTTGAGGGGGCTTCACGCTTAGATGCTTTCAGCGTTTATCCCGTCCGTACATAGCTACCCAGCGGTGCTCCTGGCGGAACAACTGGTACACCAGCGGTACGTCCATCCCGGTCCTCTCGTACTAAGGACAGCTCCTCTCAAATTTCCTACGCCCACGACAGATAGGGACCGAACTGTCTCACGACGTTCTGAACCCAGCTCGCGTACCGCTTTAATGGGCGAACAGCCCAACCCTTGGGACCTACTTCAGCCCCAGGATGCGATGAGCCGACATCGAGGTGCCAAACCTCCCCGTCGATGTGGACTCTTGGGGGAGATAAGCCTGTTATCCCCAGGGTAGCTTTTATCCGTTGAGCGATGGCCCTTCCATGCGGTACCACCGGATCACTAAGCCCGACTTTCGTCCCTGCTCGACTTGTAGGTCTCGCAGTCAAGCTCCCTTATGCCTTTGCACTCTTCGAATGATTTCCAACCATTCTGAGGGAACCTTTGGGCGCCTCCGTTACTCTTTAGGAGGCGACCGCCCCAGTCAAACTGCCCACCTGACACTGTCCCCGCACCGGATTACGGTACCAGGTTAGAACCTAGATACGATCAGGGTGGTATCCCAACGTTGCCTCCACGCAAGCTGGCGCTCACGTTTCAAAGGCTTCCACCTATCCTGTACAGATCGTACCCAAATTCAATATCAAGCTGCAGTAAAGCTCCATGGGGTCTTTCCGTCTTGTCGCGGGTAACCTGCATCTTCACAGGTATTAAAATTTCACCGGATCTCTCGTTGAGACAGCGCCCAAGTCGTTACGCCATTCGTGCGGGTCAGAATTTACCTGACAAGGAATTTCGCTACCTTAGGACCGTTATAGTTACGGCCGCCGTTTACTGGGGCTTCGGTTCACAGCTTCGGATTGCTCCTAACCACTCCCCTTAACCTTCCAGCACCGGGCAGGCGTCAGCCCGTATACTTCGCCTTACGGCTTCGCACAGACCTGTGTTTTTGCTAAACAGTCGCTTGGGCCTTTTCACTGCGCCCCCTCGTGCTATTCACACTACCGGGGCACCCCTTCTCCCGAAGTTACGGGGTCATTTTGCCGAGTTCCTTAACGAGAGTTCTTCCGCGCGCCTTAGAATACTCTTCTCGCCTACCTGTGTCGGTTTGCGGTACGGGCACCATCACCTGGCTAGAGGCTTTTCTTGGCAGTGTGAGATCATGACCTTCGCTACTATAATTTTCGCTCCCCATCACAGCTCAGCCTTACAATGTGCGGATTTGCCTACACATCAGCCTTACTGCTTAGACGGACATCCATCAGTCCGCGTCACTACCCTACTGCGTCCCCCCATTGCTCATAACGGCTTACGGTGGTACAGGAATTTCGACCTGTTGTCCTTCGACTACGCCTTTCGGCCTCGCCTTAGGTCCCGACTTACCCTGAGCGGACGAGCCTTCCTCAGGAACCCTTAGGCTTTCGGCGGATCAGATTCTCACTGATCTTTTCGTTACTCATACCGGCATTCTCACTTGTATAATGTCCAGCGCTCCTTACGGTACACCTTCAACCCTTATACAACGCTCCCCTACCCCTGATGCAAAGCATCAAGCCATAGCTTCGGTGGTGTGTTTAGCCCCGTTACATTTTCGGCGCAGAGTCACTCGACCAGTGAGCTATTACGCACTCTTTCAATGGTGGCTGCTTCTAAGCCAACATCCTGGTTGTCTGTGCAACTCCACATCCTTTCCCACTTAACACACACTTGGGGACCTTAGCTGATGGTCTGGGCTGTTTCCCTTTTGACAATGGATCTTAGCACTCACTGTCTGACTCCCGGAAGTAAGTCTATGGCATTCGGAGTTTGACTGAGCTTGGTAACCCTTGCGGGCCCCGCACCCAATCAGTGCTCTACCTCCACGACTCTAGTTTCCGAGGCTAGCCCTAAAGCTATTTCGGGGAGAACCAGCTATCTCCGAGTTCGATTGGAATTTCTCCGCTACCCCCACCTCATCCCCGCATTTTTCAACATGCGTGGGTTCGGGCCTCCAGTGCGTGTTACCGCACCTTCACCCTGGACAGGGGTAGATCACCCGGTTTCGGGTCTACGTCCACGTACTAAGTCGCCCTATTCAGACTCGCTTTCGCTGCGGCTCCGGCTCTTCACCTTAACCTTGCACGGGAACGTAACTCGCCGGTTCATTCTACAAAAGGCACGCCATCACCCCTAAAACGGGCTCTGACTTTTTGTAAGCACACGGTTTCAGGTTCTATTTCACTCCCCTTCCGGGGTGCTTTTCACCTTTCCCTCACGGTACTGCTTCACTATCGGTCGCTAGGAAGTATTTAGCCTTGGCAGATGGTCCTGCCGGATTCATACGGGGTTTCACGTGCCCCGCACTACTCGGGATCCGTCTCGGAGGGAACAGACTTTCAACTACAGGGCTTTTACCTTCTTTGGCGGGCCTTTCCAGACCTCTTCGCTTAACCGGTTCCTTTGTAACTCCATGTGAGACGTCCCACAACCCCAAAGAGCAAGCTCTTTGGTTTGGGCTTCTCCGCGTTCGCTCGCCGCTACTGACGGAATCACTATTGTTTTCTCTTCCTCAGGGTACTTAGATGTTTCAGTTCCCCTGGTATGCCTCTACATAACCTATGTATTCAGTTATGAGTAACTGGAAATTACCCCAGCTGGGTTTCCCCATTCGGACACCCCCGGATCAAAGCTTGCTTACAGCTCCCCGAGGCAGTTTCGTTGTTCGCCACGTCCTTCATCGGCTCCTAGCGCCTAGGCATCCTCCGTGTGCTCTTAGTAGCTTAACCATTTTGTTCCGGTTTCGGTCGCTCGCTTCCCTTGTTTTGCTTGCGCAAAGCCAAAAGTCGCTCTCACCGGATACCATCACAAAAGCAATTTAACTACCTTTATACACTTGACTTGTTTACACAAGTTCAGCTTAAAGGAATGTTCTAATTCGCGTTTGTTTCGTTTCGATATCTAGTTTTCAAAGAACAAGCCAAATAGATGAAATTGTTTGGTGGAGCCAAGCGGGATCGAACCGCTGACCTCCTGCTTGCAAGGCAGGCGCTCTCCCAGCTGAGCTATGGCCCCTCAAATTCCATCAAAACTGAACAAATGGATAAGTAACTGTGTTGCTGTTGCAGGTTCTAAGAACCTGCATATTTGAATGTTTCCGTTGCAGGAAACGATTCTCCATAGAAAGGAGGTGATCCAGCCGCACCTTCCGATACGGCTACCTTGTTACGACTTCACCCCAATCATCTATCCCACCTTCGGCGGCTGGCTCCTTGCGGTTACCCCACCGACTTCGGGTGTTATAAACTCTCGTGGTGTGACGGGCGGTGTGTACAAGACCCGGGAACGTATTCACCGCGGCATGCTGATCCGCGATTACTAGCAATTCCGACTTCATGCAGGCGAGTTGCAGCCTGCAATCCGAACTGAGACCGGCTTTGTTGGGATTGGCTCCATCTCGCGATTTCGCAGCCCGTTGTACCGGCCATTGTAGTACGTGTGTAGCCCAGGTCATAAGGGGCATGATGATTTGACGTCATCCCCACCTTCCTCCGGTTTGTCACCGGCAGTCTATCTAGAGTGCCCACCCGAAGTGCTGGCAACTAAATATAAGGGTTGCGCTCGTTGCGGGACTTAACCCAACATCTCACGACACGAGCTGACGACAACCATGCACCACCTGTCTCCTCTGTCCCGAAGGAAAGATACATCTCTGCATCGATCAGAGGGATGTCAAGACCTGGTAAGGTTCTTCGCGTTGCTTCGAATTAAACCACATACTCCACTGCTTGTGCGGGTCCCCGTCAATTCCTTTGAGTTTCAGTCTTGCGACCGTACTCCCCAGGCGGAGTGCTTAATGTGTTAACTTCGGCACCAAGGGTATCGAAACCCCTAACACCTAGCACTCATCGTTTACGGCGTGGACTACCAGGGTATCTAATCCTGTTTGCTCCCCACGCTTTCGCGCCTCAGCGTCAGTTACAGCCCAGAGAGTCGCCTTCGCCACTGGTGTTCCTCCACATATCTACGCATTTCACCGCTACACGTGGAATTCCACTCTCCTCTTCTGCACTCAAGTCACCCAGTTTCCAGTGCGATCCGGGGTTGAGCCCCGGGATTAAACACCAGACTTAAATGACCGCCTGCGCGCGCTTTACGCCCAATAATTCCGGACAACGCTTGCCCCCTACGTATTACCGCGGCTGCTGGCACGTAGTTAGCCGGGGCTTTCTTCTCAGGTACCGTCACCTTGAGAGCAGTTACTCTCCCAAGCGTTCTTCCCTGGCAACAGAGCTTTACGATCCGAAAACCTTCATCACTCACGCGGCATTGCTCCGTCAGGCTTTCGCCCATTGCGGAAGATTCCCTACTGCTGCCTCCCGTAGGAGTCTGGGCCGTGTCTCAGTCCCAGTGTGGCCGATCACCCTCTCAGGTCGGCTACGCATCGTCGCCTTGGTGAGCCGTTACCTCACCAACTAGCCAATGCGCCGCAGGCCCATCCCCAAGTGACAGATTGCTCCGTCTTTCCAGTTTCCTTCAGGCGAAGAAAACAATTATTCGGTATTAGCTACCGTTTCCGGTAGTTGTCCCAAACTTGAGGGCAGGTTGCCTACGTGTTACTCACCCGTCCGCCGCTAACCATCAGAGAAGCAAGCTTCTCTTCAAGTCCGCTCGACTTGCATGTATTAGGCATGCCGCCAGCGTTCGTCCTGAGCCAGGATCAAACTCTCCAATAAAGTATTGAAAAGAGCGATAAGCTCATTTTGAATCTGACGATTCATTGTGAATCAAAAGTTACTATCCATTTGTTCAGTTTTCAAGGAACTTGTATGTCCGTTTATGTTGATGTTTGTCAACCGGACAGGAATCTTATCATATCATGTTAACTAACTTACTGTCAACACTTTGTTTTCGTCATCTTTCAAATGATTATGACAATCATTCGTTTGAAGCGACAAGAAATAATATATCACGTAGTGGTTTATTTAGCAAGCATTTTTAATCAACCTTTTGATATCATCATCTTCATCTACGCTGTCTTGTTTCCAACCTGTATTCGACAGATTAGCACATGCTCTGAACAAGTGAAAGGCTACCCTTAAAGTGCATTACAGATAAAAGAAATAACTCATTTCTATAAATACTCCCTTCTATAACCACAAGTAATAATGATCTAGATGAGTTTTAGTTAGAGTACCGATCGGGATAACGATCCCTGCCCTTCTAATGGTTTGAAGAAAGTGATCCAAAAACTCTATAATAAGGTATATAGATATAGGGATAAGGTTAAGCAGTCAAGTGTACTACTTTCATAAGTAGCCTATGAACAATCGTATAACCATCTCGCATTGCACCTTTACACAGATCACGTACTCCATTCACAGCTAGCTATTACATATCAAAGTTCTGAATAAACTCATTACTAACCTATATGGGGTGATCGCACTTGAAGCAATGGTTGAAGAACAGACGCAAAGGTTACGGCAAAAAGTTGGTTTCCATCCATGCTTGGAATGCCTGGATTGTTGTGATCCTTGCTATAACAGGTCTTATGCTGGTAGGCGGCTTTTGGCGCGAGATACTCGGAATTGGACGTGTCTGGTTAAAATGGCTACATATCATCGTTGGGCTAGCTATGCTGGCACCCGTAGTATATTACTTGATTTTGGCCGGAAAGCACTGGAAACAACTTCGAAATAGGCCTTGGCAAAGGGTGAACACCATCTTTGTTCTTGCG
Source organism: Paenibacillus sp. FSL M7-1414 (assembly GCF_038003195.1). Classification (NCBI taxonomy): domain Bacteria; kingdom Bacillati; phylum Bacillota; class Bacilli; order Caryophanales; family Paenibacillaceae; genus Paenibacillus; species Paenibacillus sp. FSL M7-1414. The sequence continues at coordinate 6,146,761 of NZ_JBBOOS010000001.1, forward strand.
CTGCTGGTAGGCTGGCTCATCTCGGGTATTGTATTATGGCAGTTCAAGCTAGCTGGACCTCGATGGTCGAATGCTGCACTTTTGATCCATGACCTGCTGACTTGGGTGGGCTTACCTTATATTATCTATCACTCCATCACTCGGACCAAATGGTTAAAGGATCCTGCACGTCGTGCGGTTAAAACCACTACAACTTCAACACGAACTCAAAATACAGCTGACCCATCTGATTCAATATCGGATGAAAAAGAAACTCCGGCTGCTATATCTTCTTCCCAGTTTGATCGCAGTTCCGAGAGAGATCCCCTCAAATCAGAGGAGCGACCTCAACCGTTGTATACACGACGAGCTTTCATCCGTTCTGCTGTGGGGGTTGGTCTCGCCGTGACTCTTGGTCCTACTTTTATATCCTGGGTAGGACGAAATCTCAAGATCGATAATAGTATTGATAGCATGCTGGAGAACGATCCTAACCGTATGGTTCCTCTGCCACAACCGCTGTCTGCCTCTTCACCTCCCATTGGAGGCGGAGCTGAAGGTCATTTCCGCGTATATACGGTTACGCCTATACCGTCCTTCTCCAATGCTAACTGGTCTTTCCGAATTGATGGACTGGTTGAACGGGCACAGGTTTGGAATTGGGAACAATTCGTGAAGCTGACGCGCACCGTACAGGTTAGTGATTTTCACTGTGTAACGGGCTGGTCTGTATATAAGAATACCTGGGAAGGTATCTCTCTTGCACAGCTTTTGAAACAAGCCGGGGTCAAACCGGAAGCTCACAGTGTGAAATTTTATTCCGGTGATGGTGTGTATACGGATGCCATTACGATGGATCAAGCGCAAATGGAAGATATTATGGTCGCTGTCATGCATGATGGCAAACCTATCCCTGCTGATCTTGGCGGTCCGGTACGGCTCGTCATTCCTCAGATGTATGCCTATAAATCAGTAAAATGGTTGAATCGCATTGAACTCATCGACAGTGAACATATCGGTTACTGGGAAGAGCGAGGATATGACAAGGATGCATGGCTTACAGGCGCATCTCAACGCATTCCTAACAATTTAAGTGGGTCATGATCAGATAAGATAAAATTGGCGAGCGTTCATTCGTTGTAAAAGTAATTCAATAAATAGCAAAAGCCCCCGATCATATATTCGTGTCTTCGGGGGCTTTTTTTATATGAACTCTTTTGTTCATTTATCCTCTAACCCTGTGGGTTCAAAAGACGTACAAGTTCGTCCTCATCCTCAATCGTTGGAATACCGAGATCATGAGCTTTGGTTAGTTTACTACCTGCCTTCTCTCCGGCAATCACCAGATCTGTCTTTTTCGACACACTGCCGGTCACCTTCGCTCCGAGCGCTTCCAGTCTTTGCGTTGCCTCTTCCCGCGTCAATTGGTGCAGCGTTCCGGTCAAGACGACCGTTTTACCACTGAAGAAGGAATCTTCCACAACAGCAACGGCTGGTGCCTCAGGTGCCTGAGCTTTCACGCCCAAGTTGAGCATTTTCTCAATCGCAGCCTGTGTAAACGGATCTGCAAAAAAGTTTACGATGCTCTCAGCCACGATACCACCGACGTCGGGTAGTTCAACCAGTTCTTCCACGGTTGCATTCATAATGGCGTGCAGATCTCGATAATGATCAGCCAGCATGCGCGTTGTCGATTTACCTGTGTTCGGAATACCCAGTGAGTATAAGAAGGAAGCCAAGTCTCTATCTTTACTAAGCTCAAGCGCAGCGATAAGGTTGTTCGCTTTCTTTTCCCCAAATCGCTCCAGCTTCACCAGATCATCAAACTGTAACGTATAAAGGTCAGCAGGCTCACGTACGTTCAATTCATCATACAGCTGAATCGCTGTTTTCTCACTGAATGTCTCAATGTCCATCGCATCACGGGAAGCAAAATGGGAAATACGTGCCACCGTTTGCGGTTTACACGCAAGTCTATTGTTACAGAACAGATGCGCTCCACGTTGCTCCAGTGGGAATCCACATGCAGGGCACTGCTCAGGGAAGACGATCTCCTCGCCATCACTTTCCTCCGTCACTTTACCCAGAATCTCAGGAATGACGTCGTTGGAGCGACGGATAAAGACCCGTGTACCCAGAGCGAACTTCAGATTTTTGCGCTCAATATCGCCGACATTGTTCAGCGTACAGTTCTGTACCGTTACTCCGGCAAGTTCAACCGGTTCTACGCGTGCCAGCGGAGTTACTTTGCCAGTACGGCCCACATTCCATACCACAGCATTAAGAACCGTCGTGGTCTCTTCTGCCTCGAATTTATAGGCCACCGCCCAGCGAGGGAACTTATCGGTATAACCCAGTACCTCGCGAGTGCGCATGTCCGTAATTTTGATAACAGCTCCATCGATCAGATAGTCCAGTTGACCCCGGTTCTCTTGAATCGCAGCCAGTTGTTCCATCACATCATCAAACTCATGGAAATAAGTAATGGATGGATTCACTTTGAAACGATTCTCTCGTAGGAAGTCCATCATCTGCTGATGATTGGCAAACTGAATGTCATCCGAATAACCTACGTTATAAAAATAAGCATTCAGTCGACGCTCAGCCGTCGCCTTTGGATTCAGGTTACGCAGTGCTCCCGCTGCTGCATTCCGTGCATTCTTGAGCGGTTCTGCCGCGGTCTCATTGTATCGATCCAAGACAGACAAGTTCATGATACCTTCACCCTGTACTTCAATCGTGCCGCTTGTGTAAGGAATTTTGAGGGGGACCGATCTGATCGTTCTCACCTGTGCCAAAATACCTTCCCCTACAGTACCGTTACCACGCGTAGAGGCTTGTACCAACTCACCGTTGGTGTAGGTCAGGTTCAGCGTCAATCCGTCAAACTTCAACTCAATGACATAACCTGGTTCCGGTAAAGGCGTATCGGGATTTTTGCTGTTATAGTCATTAATCAGTTTCAGTACACGGGTATTCCAGCTGCGCAGCTGCTCAATATTCTGTGCTTTGTCCAGACTCCATAATGAGGATAAATGGCGATGTGGGGTAAACCCCTTGAGCAGTTCGCCGCCCACACGTTGTGTTGGAGAATCTGGCAGAACCATGCCGCTTTCCTGTTCCAGCGTAACCAGTTCATCGTACAGAAGATCATACTCCTTATCGCTGATCTGTGGCTGATCCATCGTGTAGTACTGATAATTATGCTGGTTCAGCTCGGTAACGAGTTGCTCCATCCGGTGCATCGGGTCCATACAGGGCCATCCCTCCGTTAATTTGATCATATATGTAGAACGAACACTCCTATTGCACTTGGACTGCGATAACAGAAAAACGTTCCATCGTTGATATTACTACATAATTTCAATGAATGAATATCCACACCGACACTCCGATAACAGAACAACTTTCCGATCGCTGTTATCCCCGGATTCATTTTAAAAGGTGGAAATCCGGGGATAAAGGCGAACGCCTTGCTTCTTCAAGTTATTTCTGTTCTCTCTGTTATCGTACAAAAGGAGGTTTCGTTCTTATTCTACTTTCGTAATTGGGGCAAATCCGGCAAGCAAACGTTTTACGCCAACCGGAGCCGGGAAGGCAATCTGCAGTTCGGTATCATTACCTGTCCCTTTGACCGCAACAATGGTGCCTGTCCCCCATTTGCCATGCTGCACTTTATCTCCTGCCTTGAATCCTGCTTCACCATCAGAAGCTACCGGCTTGGAAGCAGATGATGGCGTAGAATATGTTGGGCGGGAGACACTTGTGGTCACACGCGAAGTTGGCGTGGATGAGGTAGCAGATGAACCGCTTTTACTTTGGTGATCAAAGAGCTTGGTGCCGCCACCGAAGTTACTTCCTCCACTAGAGCCTAACCCACGTCCACCATATGAGCCGCCTCCGCTACTTCCACGACGGTAACGATCACGAGCCATGGAGGTGTCTTCCTTCAGCTCATCCGGAATTTCATCCAGGAAGCGGGAAGGCGGGTTCGCTGTTGTACGTCCAAACAAGGTCCGCATCTGGGCACAGGACAGGAACAGTTGCTCTTCCGCACGGGTGATTCCTACATAAGCAAGTCGGCGTTCTTCTTCCAATTCTTCATTGTCCATAAAGGCACGGCTATGCGGGAAGACTCCTTCCTCCATACCTACGATAAAGACAACCGGGAACTCCAGACCTTTGGCGCTGTGCATGGTCATCAGGGTAACAGCGTCGCTCTGATCCTCTTCATCATCGTTCATGCTGTCGATGTCAGCAATCAATGCAAGATCGGTGAGGAACGACACGAGCGTTTTATCTTCATTATTTTTCTCAAATTCCATCGTTACCGACAGGAACTCTTCAATGTTCTCCAGCCGTGCACGGGATTCGAGTGTGTTTTCATTTTGCATCTCAAGACGGTATTGGCTCATCTCAAGAATCTTCTCGGTCAATTCAGTTACAGACAGATACTCTACCATCTGATGCAACGCAGCGATCATGTCATAGAACTCCACCAGCGCATTCCGCGTACGACCAGCAAAACCAAGATCATCTACGACCTGAAGTACACGGAAAATAGAAATTCCACGCTCTCCTGCCGCAGCCGCGAGCTTCGCTACTGTTGTATCACCAATGCTACGTTTTGGTACATTAATGATCCGTGTAAGACTGATATCATCGTCGGGGTTGGATAACAGGCGCAGATACGCCAGAATGTCCTTGATCTCTTTACGATCATAGAACTTGATGCCGCCGACAATCTGATACGGAATATCAGACTTGATCAGAATTTCCTCTATAACCCGGGACTGAGCGTTGGTACGGTACAAAATGGCATGGTTCTGATAGGATTTGCCGTTCTTCACATTTTTACTAATCTCAGAGGTAACAAAATACCCCTCATCATGCTCGGAATCCGCACGGTACACCTTGATCTTCGAACCACCCTCTTTGTCCGTCCACAGTTTCTTCGGTTTACGCCCTGTATTCAGGCCGATCACTTCATTCGCTGCATTCAGGATATTGGAAGTTGAACGATAGTTCTGCTCCAGCAAAATCGTACTTGCTTCAGGGTAATCTTTCTCAAAGTTCAGGATATTGCTGATATCCGCCCCACGCCAGCGATAGATCGACTGGTCACTATCCCCTACAACGCAGATGTGGTGGTGGCTGTCAGCGAGCATGCGGCACAGCATGTACTGTGCACGGTTCGTATCCTGATACTCGTCCACGTGAATGTATTGGAATTTCTTTTGGTAAAAGTCGAGAACTTCCGGCACTTCCTTGAACAGTTGAATAGTCTGCATAATGAGATCGTCGAAATCAAGTGAGTTGTTGGCTCTTAACTTTTTCTGATACATCTTATATATCTTCGCTACAATACCCTCGAAATAATCTCCTGCCTGCTTCTCATATTGCTCCGGACTAATCAGTTCATTCTTCGCCGTGCTCATCATGGATTGAACTGCTTTGGGCTCGAATTTCTTGGTATCGATATTCTGATCTTTCATACAGCTACGAATTACAGATAATTGGTCCGATGAGTCCAAAATACTGAAGTTGGAGGTAAAGCCAATACGTTCAATGTCACGGCGCAAAATACGCACGCACATGGAGTGGAACGTGGATACCCATATGTCGCGGCCCTGAGATCCACCTACGAGTTGGGATACACGGTCTTGCATCTCACGGGCGGCTTTGTTCGTAAATGTAATCGCTAAAATGCCCCACGGGGGCGCTTTCCGTGTTGCAATGAGGTAGGCAATCCGGTGTGTCAGCACCCGCGTCTTGCCGGAGCCGGCTCCGGCCATAATCAGCAGCGGGCCATCCGTCGCCTCGACGGCTTGCCGTTGAGGGGTGTTAAGCCGTGCAACGGCATCATGTATATTTACAGGTTGCATGCATGCATGCTCCTTTCGTTGGTTGGTCGGTATAAATGATCTATCCATTACACTTGGACTTCGATTGCAGCAGCATCTTCCGATCGTCGTTATCCCCAGATTTTTTGATTCCCTTTATTAAAGGGAAAGTCCGGTGATAAATACGAACACTTCGTTTCTTCAGATTGCTTCTGCACTCTCCGTTTCTGTGTAAACATAGTCCCTCTATACGAATTTCTTAGTAAAAAAAGAACAAAATCAGGTAATAGAAGTATGCTTAGGATTTAGCTTTCTTACAGAAAGCTTTTAACGAGCATTTCGTTTCTCCAGCTCACTTCTCTCCTCTTCGTTCTCGTGTAAACGACATTACGCTCATATAACTTCTTTAGTTAGTAAGGGCAAAGTTCTATTTTAACAGATCATAAGGGGAAAATGGGGGAATGGTAAACTAAACCGATTAAATGGTTCCTTTTACAGCCAACACCGTCTCAAGTGCCTTAGTTAAATCGCTGTACACAATGTTACCTACTACGACAGTATCTGCCACCTGGGCAGCTTGCGCGGCTTTCTCCGAATCATCAATTCCGCCGCCGTAGATAAGGTGTGCCCGATCCAATTGTCTGTGTGTCTCACCAACAAGCTCCATATCTCCGAACGTTCCGCTGTACTCCATGTATACAATTGGAAGATTGAGTAGACGCTCCGCAGCCTGGGCATATGCCACCGCAGCTCCTGTCGTCAGATCCGTATCTGCGCCAGTCAACCGAGCTACCGTGGAGTTTGCATTGAGCACAATATAACCCTCGGCAATAAGTAGATCCCACGGGATGAGATAACCATAACGCTCTATCGCTTGCTGGTGGTGCCCAATCATCCATTTGCTGTCCGTTGCGTTCAAGACCATCGGGATCAAATATCCGTCAAACCCGGGAACAACAGCCTCCAGATCGGATACTTCAAGCACACATGGCAACTCATAACGACGCACACGGGACATCAGGTCTACCGTGTTATCATAGGTAATCCCCGAAGATCCGCCAACGATAATTGCATCGGTCCCCGACATACAGACCAGATCGAGTTCTTCGTCCGTAATTTCCCGGTCTGGGTCAAGCTTAAATACATGTCTCCACTGCTTAATCATGTCTATCAACGAACATTCCTCCAGAGGTTCTTCTGCATCCTAGAAAGCTTGTAAACTAAGTCTAAGTCAGCAGGCAGCGAGTGTCAATGTTCGTATAAAAAGGGGAACAGAAAAACATGTATTTTTACGGTTTCCAGGCAAAACGTGTATTCATCTCATCCAGTTCCTGCTCCGTCAGCACGTCAGAGTATACCCCGTACACGCCCCATTTCTCATAGTTAGCCACCTGTTCAGTGTCGTTGATGGTGTGCACGTAGGTGACAGAACCTGCACTATTCAGCTTGGCGACGAAATTCTGGTTTACTTTATATTCCGGCATAGTCACGGCATCAATATCATTCTTTTGCACAAAATCAACAACCTGAGCTTCTGTATCCTGTGTGGCATATAACGTATAGATAATGGAAGGGAATGCATAGACTTCTTTCACCGTTTCGAGCATCGGTTCGTTATAAATCTGTACAACCACCCGATCCAGCACGGAGGGATCATGTTCTTTAGCTGCATCCACCAGGGACTGTAACACCTGCTGAATATCCTCATCCTTCTGTTCCTTGGTGTCGGTTACGATATACATATCCGGATACTCGGCCAGTACATCTATAATGCCATCAGCATCCATGGGTTGATACATGCCTAAAATAGGCGTATTCATAAATTCATCATGTGTCAGTGCCCCGGCTTGTCTATCCTCCGGAAGCTGTTCGTCCTGTCCTAGCATTTTGCTCATATTAGCGGTCCATTCATGTCTGGCTACGGCTTTGCGATCCGAGGTTAACATAAAGTCGATCTCAAATACACGTGTGCCTTTCTCGTAATTGGCAATCATCGCTTCATAGGCGTTGGTATATGGTTGATCACGAATGCTGCCCATCGCATGGGCGATTAATCTATAGGCGGTAAATCCGTCCCGTTGTTCCTCACTCTCGCTTTCATAGGCGAAAAAGAGTGTGCCCACGGTAACGATCAGTAGTATTAACACGGCGGCAATGCGTTTCATATCACATTCACATCCTCAGTACCTTTTTGTTAGCTAACTACCCGAATTGATGAGGTGCAAAACAAAATAGCCGCCCGAGGCGGCTGTTAAATGGTGGGTGCAGTTTGGGAATAAAGCAGAGACCCTCCACATGCTCAGTCCTTTTGCTGTACACTCCACTCTTTCAAAAACGCAATCAGTGCCTCACGCCAAGGTCTCAGAGGTTCCAGACCGTTCGTTCGAATCGCCAGATGATCCATCACCGAGTATGCAGGACGAGGGGCTGGACGCGGAAACTGATCCGTTGTGCATGGCGTAAGTTCGGCTGCAGGCTCGAACCCACTCTGCTTATTGGCTTCTTCTTTTATTGCCTCTGCAAACTCGTACCATGTGCAAGTCCCTGAATTAGAGGCATGATAGATGCCATACTTTTCACTTATGGAAAGGATATGAATGAATCGGGCAAGATCAACCGTATAGGTAGGCGAACCTTGTTGGTCATGAACAACTTGCAGTTGTGGACGTTTTTCCATAAATTCCAGCATGGTTTTGACAAAATTACTGCCATACACGCCAAACACCCATGATGTTCGAATGATAAACCATTGCGTACAAAAACTTTGAACCAGCCGTTCCCCGGCAAGCTTCGACTTGCCATATACACTCTGCGGATTCGTTACATCGTACTCGTGGTAAGGTGTACTCCCGCTCCCATCAAATACATAATCGGTACTGATATATACCAGTTTTGCTTTCACTTTCTCGGCGGCAACCGCGATATTTCTAGTACCTGATGCATTAATTGCGTATGCTGTATCCTCATCTACCTCAGCCTGATCGACCGCCGTGTAAGCAGCGCAGTGAATAATGATGTGAGGCCGGAAGGTTGTAATCATATCTGTGCACTGCTGTTGATCGGTAATATCCATCTGGTTTTTGTCACAGGCCAATACCTGATGACCCTCTGCTTGAAAGGTCTTCACCACATCATAACCCAGCTGTCCTGCCGCGCCAGTCACCATAACTCTATAGTTCATTTGGACGAATCACCCATCCGCTTACCGTACTGAAGCTGAACATAGTCCTGATATGTGCCTGATTGAATTCTAGTCCACCAATCTTGATGTTTCAGATACCACTGGATCGTCTCCTTGATCCCTGTCTCAAAATTGTGTGCAGGTTGCCATCCGAGCTCTGTACGTATCTTGGTAGGATCTATACCATAACGTCGGTCATGTCCCAATCGATCCTGTACATATTGAATCAAACTCGCCGGTTTACCCAGTTGTTCCAATACGCTCTCCACAATGTATATATTGGTACGTTCATTATTACCACCAATGTTGTATACCTCTCCAGATTGACCATTATGAATCACCAAATCAATCGCGCTGCAGTGATCCTCGACATAAAGCCAGTCACGAATATTGAGGCCGTCACCATATACTGGAATGGCTTCATCATTTAATGCACGGGATATAATCAGCGGAATCAGTTTCTCCGGGAATTGAAAAGGCCCGTAGTTATTAGAGCAACGTGTAATATTTACAGGCAGTCCAAAGGTTTCGTGATAAGCTCTTACGAGTAGATCCCCGCCAGCTTTACTTGCAGAGTACGGACTGTTTGGCATCAGAGGTGTATCTTCAGTAAATAAACCTGTTGCACCCAATGATCCATATACCTCATCCGTCGATACCTGAACAAATTTGGTGACCTGATACTTCTTTGCCGCATCCAGCAGAACTTGAGTACCCATCACATTGGTACGCACAAAGATATCCGGGGACAGAATACTTCGATCCACATGAGACTCGGCAGCGAAATTCACAACCACATCGATGCCTTGAGAAAAAACAGCTTCCATCTGCTGTACATCTGCAATATCTGCCTTGATGAAGGTATATCGGGGATTGGACTCTACCGTATGCAAATTCTCCAAGTTCCCTGCATACGTTAATGCATCCACATTGATAATTTCATAACTCGGATGTTCACGAAGCATATATAACACAAAGTTGCTGCCGATAAATCCGGCCCCACCCGTAACCAGTAGTTTCATGCTGTCTCTCTCCCTCTGCCTCCAGATACCGAAGTATCTGAAAAGTCTGATTAATTAGTCGAAATTCAGTTCAGCATCTTTCAGTAGAGGATGCTTCTGATCCTTCTCCGATAATATAGGTTTCGTCACAGGCCAATCAATGGCGAGCGCCGGATCGTTCCACAAAATTCCACGATCATGTTCAGGCGAATAATAGGCGTCTACCTTATAAGTTACCAGGGAATTAGGCACCAAGGTACAAAATCCATGAGCAAATCCTTGAGGAACAAGTAGTTGCCGCTGGTTGTACTCACTTAGAATGACACTTTTCCATCGGCCAAAAGTAGGGGATGAGCTGCGGACATCCACAATCACATCATATATAGCCCCTGATATAACCCTCACCAATTTAGTCTGTGCTTTGGGCTGAAGCTGATAATGAAGCCCACGCAGAACACCTGCTTCAGCCGACAAGGATTGATTGTCCTGAATAAAGACGTGCTGTATCCCCTGTTCATGCAGAACCTGCTCATTATAACTCTCCATAAAATATCCACGGTGGTCACCATTAACCTTGGGTTCCAATATAGCAGCGCCATCCATAAACAGCGGAAGTACCTTCATGACATCCCTCCGTTTTGCTGTTGACATCATTTCTTCATATTGACTATGTATATGTAAAGTGTCGGGTATATGTTTGTTCATTGGCCTGTATAACCCTCATATTTACTCTTCCATAAAATAAATTAAAGCCCAGCCGCGATATCATTCTTCGGCTGGACTTCAAGGGCATGCGGAAAACCATTTATTGATCCTTTACGACCTGTTCCAAATACTTTAAGAGATCTTTCCGTAGATCCGGGCGCTGCAACGCGTAATGAATCGATGTCTCAATAAAACCTAACTTCTCGCCGACATCATGACGGAGTCCATCAAAATGATATGCGAGAATCTGCCGCTGTTCATTCAATCGGGACAAGGCATCCGTGAGTTGGATTTCTCCCCCGACACCAGCAGATTGTTGACCCAGGATCTCGAAAATATCCGGTGTAAGAATGTAACGTCCCATAATAGCAAGGTTCGAAGGGGAATCTTCGGTCTTTGGTTTCTCAATTAAGCGGCGGGCACGAAAAACACGTTCATCGGTAGGTGTCAGCAACTCTCCGTCCACTATCCCATAGCGTGATACCTCGCTCCAATCAACAGGCTGTACACCAACAATCGGAGATTGCAGTTCATCGTAGACATCGATCATCTGCTTCAGACAGGGATGTTCCGCTTCTACAATATCGTCCCCTAACAGGACGGCAAAAGGCTCGTTGCCGATAAACTTGCGGGCACACCAGATGGCGTGACCAAGTCCCTTCGGTTCCTTTTGACGGATATAATGGATATCTGCCATTTCGGAGGGTTTGCGTACTTCGTTAAGCAAGTCCCACTTCTGTTTGTCCGCCAGATTCTGCTCCAGCTCAAATGAATAATCGAAGTGATCTTCAATAGCCCGCTTCCCTTTACCTGTCACAATAATGATATCTTCAATGCCCGAAGCTACGGCTTCTTCAATAATGTACTGGATCGTTGGCTTGTCCACGATGGGCAGCATTTCCTTAGGCATCGCCTTGGTGGCAGGCAGAAACCGGGTACCCAGCCCTGCGGCTGGAATAATTGCTTTGCGAATTTGCATACGAACCCACTCCTTATGCTAGATACATATTTTAATATATTTAATGATTCTGAGAGCTACGATGCTTGGACTCCATTATACCATCAACAATTCGCGGATATCCTGTTCGGATAAGGTCGTCGATCCCCCGTCTCCCGGTTCGATTACTTCGGCAATCAAGTCCTTTTTCCGCTGCTGGAGTTCCAAAATCTTCTCTTCGATTGTACCTTCGGTAACCAAGCGAATAACCTGTACCACCTGTTTCTGTCCCATACGATGGGCACGGCCAATCGCCTGTTCTTCCACCGCGGGATTCCACCACAGATCATATAATATAACGGTATCTGCCCCTGTTAAGTTTAATCCGGTACCTCCAGCTTTCAGGGAGATTAAGAACAGTTCAGCTTCGCCCTCATTAAATCTGTGACACATCTCGACCCGGCTCTGAGCAGGGGTCTGACCATCGAGGTAAAATAGGTTTCTTCCCTGTGCCGCAAGGGTCTGACGAATCAGGTTCAACATGCTCGCAAATTGGGAGAAGATGAGGATTCGTTTGCCTGCAGCCAAACAATCCTCGACCGTTTCAAGCAACTGTTCCATTTTCCCGGAATCTCCTTGATATCCTTCCACAAAGAGGGCCGGATGACAACACAACTGACGCAAGCGCGTGATGCCAGCCAAAATTTTGATGCGATTCTTCTGGAATCCGTTATCCTCCATATCCTTCGATGCTTCATCCTGAAGTTGGGAAAGATATGCGGCGTACAATTTCTTCTGTTCAACCGTAAGCTCTGACCGCTGTACCGTTTCAATTCGATCAGGCAATTCTTCCAACACATCCTTCTTCAGGCGGCGCAGAATAAACGGACGCACCATCCGGGAGATCCGTTCCGGAGGAAGGTCGCGGAATCTTCTGTAACTTGGAAACAGCCCTGGGAATACCGCTTCAAAAATGGACCACAATTCATCCAGCGAGTTCTCCACAGGTGTTCCTGTGAGTGCAAAACGACGCGGGGCCTGAATTTGTTTGACTGCCTGCGCGGTCTGAGAAGAAGCATTTTTGATTGCCTGAGCTTCATCCAGAATGAGCGTATGAAAGGTTCGGCCCAGGTAGGTATCCAAATCCCGTCTCAACAGAGGATACGACGTCACAATCACATCTGCCTCATCCATTCCAGAAAGCATGCTGGCTCGTTCTTCTTTCTGACCTGCGGCAATCAGGACTTTCAGATGCGGGGCAAACCGTGCAAACTCATTAGCCCAGTTATAGGTTAGCGAGGCAGGCGCCACGACAAGTACCGGGGGATGAATGACCCTCGTTCGGATTGTCAGTCCATCCTGCTGCATCGTGGACCATAGGCCATCCGTATTCTCTGAATCCATCTTATCCAATGGGAGCCCAGTTTCGGAATCAATGTTGGAAGTCGCCAACGTTTCACCGCCCCGTAATGATCCGCTCTCCCGGTATTTATCAACGCCCGTATAGTCCATATTGTAGTCGGGCTTCTCCTGAAGAACCGCTGTGATATAGGCGATACTTTGCAACGTTTTGCCAAGTCCCATATCATCCGCCAGAATGCCGCCAAAACGATAATAAGCGAGGGTACGCAGCCACTGGTATCCACTGTTCTGATAATCCCGCAGGATGTGGGTCAGTGTCTCTGGCAATGCAAAATCCATCCGTTCGGGATCTCGCAGATCATCAAGGAAACGTTTCAGGGAGCCTCCCCACTTCACATGACCGGAAACTTCATCCCTGCCTGGCAATTGTAACGCCCGAACAGCTGGCAGCCGGATATGGCTGCTCTTGATGTCATCTGCTCCAAGTCCCAGTGAATCGGCCATATGAGCGAAACTGTCTGCACCTTCATTTTCAAGCGACAGAAAGATACCGCTCTTGAGACGGAAATACGGTTTCTTTTCCACAATTCGACGCATGAGTTCTTGAAGCTCCTGCTCGTCCACACCTTCCATCTCGAATGAAATCTCCAGCCAGTCCTGTCCTCTCCCCAAATCTGCTCGTACTTTCGGCGGTGTTGGATAGGATTGCGCCATGGCCTTCACGGCGTTTGGCATATAGATGTCTACCTGTTTTTCAAGCTCAGGCAACAGATGATACATAACATCATAGATCGCATCTTCCCGTTCGCTCGCCCAGACACTACCATCACGTTCCAGGAAAGAACGATCGAGCCGTTCAATGAGATTCCGTTCTTTGTATCGATCACGCACCAAAATAACCTTTTTCTCTTCTTCATCTATTAAATACTCTGCAAGCGGATTAATAACCATGACCTCATAGTCGAATTCCAGACGCGCTGTAATACGTTCACGATAGAAGTCGATGTACAGCTTCGGTGAAAGTTTCGGTTCCGCGATCTGTTCACGCACCTGTGAATCAATGGACAGATGTCCGAGCGTACGCAGTTCTGGTACGACATGCTGTACGAATTCATCCACCTGCTGGGTCGAAATATCAATGCTTTCCTTGATCCCATATGAGGTAAGTGCTCCACTCAAGTCCTCCAGACTTCGCATCTGCATCGGCTCCAACATGTGCAACTGCCCTTCCACCACAGCGGCATCATAAGCAGGGAGAAGAATCAGCTCACGCAGTCCAGAAATTTCAAGCTGATATCCTTCATTCGCTCCCTGGGCGATCCGGTAAAATAAAGGAAGTACCCCCTCACCCAGTGTGAGTGGTCCATTAGCAAATCCCGTGCCCTCCATCCGGCTGTCAGCCTGTAGCAACAATTCCAGCAGCGGCTTCCATACGAGAGGAGCAATCAATATATCCCGTCCGTCCGAAGCTCCCAGATAACCGGAGATGGATTGGCGATAGGCCTCCTCACTCTGTCTCATTCGAATAAGCATCGAGAGAATGGCCTGATCCTGCGGAGTGAAAACATGCATCAATGGATCATAGTGGAACAGTTTGGTAAATGACATGGGCTCGCCCTTCTCGATACAGTTCAGGAATTGCTTCACTTTCTGCACCACATACAGACGTTTGTTACCCACTTTCAGTTCAAGAGCGAGTTTCCCACCACCCTTGTGAACTTGTATCAGCTTGCATATAAACTGAACCTGCAATTCTTCCCGCAGGGAGGAACGGCTGACAGGGGCAGTGTATTTACGATCATTTCCATGCAGCGGTCTCCGATCCTTGGCAAACATGGACAGAATCTGATCCGCCGTACGGTAAGAAGGTTTATCTGCCGAGCGGCCCCAACCCGAAGCTGAGCTTGGACGACCTGCTTGGGCAAAGTGAACAGGTGGACGCTCTGGAGCATCATTCCGTTGCTCACGTTGTGAAGCAGACTGTGGTCGCTCCCACATGCTCTCTTCCACCAAAGTCCCAACCCTGGACTTGGAACCTGAGCTGGAACTGGTATTGGCTCCTTGGCCTGTAGCAGGTTGAGGAGGCTTCCCAGAAGCAATCAAGGCATTACGCTCCTGCTGCTCACCCCATTCGTGAATAGCCAACAGGACAGCAGCGACATGTTTGCAATAGTCATAATGCCTGCCGTCACCCGGACAACTGCAGCCTGCCACAATCTCACCTGATCCATCTATATCCACCGTCACCTGATAGCGCTCCGATCCACGTACCTGTGCTTCAAAATGAAGCTGATCCTCACTAACCACCAGATTAGTCACCCTGCCAGATTGGTTATAATCTTCTCCGCGCTTGAATGCCGTGACCCCGCACAGCAATTTGATATCCATAATTGTGAATGGCGCCACGCTTCTTCGCCTCCTGTGTCATGATGTAAAAAAACCCCAAGAGCTCCGTAAAGCAGAGATTGGGGTTGCTTCATGCTTGATTGTAAATGTTGATGTAAAATACAATCTGTTTATTTCACCAATTGACCACGTGTAACGCCCAGTTGGTTCGTTGCTTTGAGTGTTTTCCAAACTTGTGTACCACTGATCTCGCCGCGCAGTGCGCGGTTGTATAGATCGATAACTTCGCGTACCTGCTCAGGTGTCTCTTCCAGGAACTCCACACGGTAACGGGATACACCCAGATCCATAAAGTTGGTCAGATACTCGGCACCTGACTGTTCCACTGCATTGTATACCGTATTACGGCAACCTTCATCCACACGTACCGGGTGGGACATACCGATCCGGTCTTGCAGTGATGCACGCTGTTCCTCACAAGGACGGCCACAGTTCGTAAAGTCCGTTCCTTCACTCATGAACGTACAATACACACAGTGCTCGGTGTGGAACATCGGCAGATGCTGGTGGATAACCACTTCGGTTTGACTTGTACGAGAGTGGCCCAGCAAATCAACCATTTGTTGAATGTTCAGGTCATAGGATGGCGTGATCCAGTCACATCCTGCTTCCAGGAACAATTCAACTGCTTTGTGATTGGCGATGTTCAATGAGAAGTCGCCGATCAATTCCGGGTGCTTCGCATCCGGGTTCTCCATCCGGTGACGCAGGTAGAAGTACAGTGCGCCTGTATTACGTACCAATACCGCATCCGGCTTCAGACGCAAGATGTTGTTATGATATCCGTTCTCCCCAGGCATGTGAATACGCGGTGTTGCCAGCGCGATCTTGCGACCAGCGGCATGCACAGCTTCCACGGCTGCCGGGAACTGTTTGATAAACTCGAAGTCGGCATAGATCATGCCGATTCCCGCTTCAATCGCTGCCTCCACTTGTGGCAGGCTACGACAGAGCGCGGTCAGCTCTGCTTGACCGCGAGCGACTGGCGATGCCGGTTTAACCGAATCGCCGTACACATCTACCGCCCGTTTCACGTAGACGGGTGGTTTAGGACGCTCGCCCGCGAGTTGTTCTACCGCCTGACGGCGGATGTTATTCAACTCGCGCATTGGGATGATGACGTCACCGTGCAGATTGATGTCGATTCCTTCCAGTTGGAACACTGTGCCTCCCAGACGACCGAACTGCTCTTCGAGCAATTCATGTGTCATTGGACGTTTCTGGGCGATGTCCAGTTCCATCTCGGAATCAATCCGGACGGTCGTGCCTTTCTGCACATCTGTCCACCATGTGCTAAGCGGCTGCCCCGGGCTGCCGATGACCTTCACCTTCACCGGGAATACACGGTACGGCTTCTCGGTCTCGAAGCTTTGACGCAGACGTTTGTCCAGCGCCGGGTCATTCGTTTTCCACACTTTGTCGCCAACTTTCACGCGACGCAGATCTACGTCACTGCGACCTGGCACAACGTCAACGATCCAGCCCTCTTCGGCTTCGCCTTCGAGTTTTACGCCTTTGCGACGTACATCGTATACACGTCCGCCCTCTTCCTTCTGAGTCGGGTCTCCGGCGTCAAATACGATCCCATCTCCACGTTTCACGGGTGCATCCAGCTTCAGGACCACACCATCGCGCAACACTTGATCCACACGACCGAGGTAGACACCACGGCTTTTCGGGAACGTTCCATCCACCAGTTCTTTGTTGTTTGTCCCGCTGAGGAAACCATGCGTGAATCCACGGGAGAAGCTTTGCTGCAATTCGCGAACTTCTTCCTTGCTTGGCGGTGTGTTATCTCCATCAAAATAACGGTCAATCGCTTTGCGGTATTTGCTTACTACGTTTGCTACGTATTCTGGCGTTTTGAGACGTCCTTCAATTTTGAAAGAAGTTACTCCTGCTTCGATCAGTTCCGGCATCAGATCAATCGCTGCCAGATCCTTCGGAGACAACAGATAAGCTACATCACCCATCGGTTTGTGCACCCCATCCACCATCAGATCGTATGGAAGACGACAAGCTTGTGCGCACTCTCCGCGGTTCGCCGAACGTCCTCCCCACATTTCGGAAGTGAGACATTGACCCGAGTAGGATACACACAGCGCACCGTGCACAAATACTTCCATTGGAAGTTTCGCCTGCTCACCGATCTTCTGGATCTGCTTCAGGTTGTTCTCCCGTCCCAGAACGACACGTTCCATATCAAACGGCTTCGTAAACTCGACCGCTTCCGGGGACGTAATCGTCATCTGTGTAGAACCGTGAATCGGGAAATCCGGCGAGATTTCGCGGATCATCTTCACCAAACCCAAATCCTGAACAATTACAGCGTCCACACCTGCATCGACACAAGCGTCAATCAGTTCTTTGGCATCCGTCAATTCATTTTCAAAAATCAATATATTAAAGGTCAAAAAACCTTTTACGCCATAACTGTGCAAAAACGCCATTATCTCCGGCAGCTCGTCCATGCGGAAATTGTTCGCCCGTGCCCGTGCATTAAACTTTTCGACTCCGAAGAAAATTGCATCTGCGCCATTGGCTACCGCCGAACGCATACAATCCCAGTCACCAGCCGGTGCCAGAAGTTCAACGTCTTCTCTTCGTATTGTTGCTGTTTTCATGTAGATCCTCCCCATAACCGGCTATCCGCCGGATTTCATCCCTATATCCTTAAACGCCTGAACAAACTAAGCCTAAGACTGCACCTTATCGGGTACACCTGCATTGTCACGGTATTACAATATCTATCTATTATGTCTGTATTGCCTGAACTCCAAGCTTACAGTCATCCTATTCATCAGATCAGTAGTCATAACTCCTGAACTAGTATAGTGTACCACTTCTGCACCGACTCTTCTACGTTTTCCTGAAAAAACCGTTTACCATTTTCATTTCCAGTACAACGAAAAAAAACCGAAAGGTCTTTTGACCCTCCGGCTCCACTACATTTATTTAATAAATGTAAATGAGTTCACTGCTTTTTCCAAGGCTGCCGCCTGAACTTCTGTCTTGTTGGCATCATTCAGCCCACTTGTGATCGTATAGGTTGTTCCATCCTTCTCAAACACGATCTGACGACCCGCATATGGCACGCCTTTGTCCAGCTCATGATACGTAAAGGAAAATGCAGGCACACCCGCAAACGTCAGCTCTTCACTGCCAAGCAACTTGAAGTTCTTACGGGTTTTGGTGGCTTCGGCATAGGCTTCTCTCAATTGGCTGACCGTCATCTCGATCGACTTGTCTTCGCTCGCCGCAATGGAGAATTCTCCGCCAGTAAAGGTGTACACCACAGGTGAATATTCGAATCGATCACTATACGGCGTCCAGTAACGCGGAATATCTACACTGTATTTATAACGTTTGGACGTACGTGTAAGTGTCTTCGTTTTGTCTGTCAAATAAGGATCTTCATCCAGCTGACCGAAATTATCGGCAACCGTATCAAAATCAATCTCCACACTCTTCATAATTCGTTCGAACCATGTCCGATCTGCAACCTGCTCCTCAGGGAACGTATACTCTGCATAATATCGATACCCATTCTTCTGCAAAAGAACATCGAACTCGGTCTGCCAGCCCCCGCCAAAGTTATAACGGAATTCATTCACCTCGGCAGTCTCTCCCGAGATATCCATCGTATATGAATCAATTGGCTCGTAACTCTCTGGTGTAAATGTCTCGCGCATCCACTTATCCAGTTGGCCGCTCCAGTCTTTTACCGTAGTACCTGCCTTCGCCGATGTGACACGCCATTGCAGATATGCACCATCCTTGGCTTCATAGATCATCTGATTGTTATCCATAGACCAGCCTGCAGGAATCTTCAATTCAATACCATAGTCATCGTTCCACGCGGAGCGCATGCCATTATCTACGGTGGACAGATCCTTGATCGTTCGATCCGACTCTGCATAGGTTGGCTGGAATGAATTGAGTAGCGCTGCACGTTTGCCCAGATCTTTATAATTCAGGGCTTCGTAATCCGCGAGGTACACATCATATTGACGGCCTTCGCTCAGATACTGACGCATCTCCCATAACATGCCGTCTACATCCTTCACGATAATCCGTGCATAAGGTGTTTTGCCTTTCGACACCGCTTGACGATCCAGCACCGTATCTCCCGATTGTTTGGCCTCCTGGACGAGTTGCTGCAACAAATCATCCGCATCCAGAGCCACATCCTGATCGCTGACATACACTTCAAGATAATAACTGTTGTCCGCAGTGCCAAAAGTCATCATGCGCTCCTGCTCACCGGTCTGGAAAACTATAAGGTCTGCCGGGTAGTTAATGGACCAACCGTAAAAACTGTTACCAATTCTGGTTTTGCCTTCATCCGGATGAATGCCATCCTCGTCATCCACCGAATCATCGGTTTGCAACAGACGAATGACCATTTCTCCGGAGCTAGTCGGAGCTAGCGTCGCCCCGATACCGGCAGCAACCGGACGAAGTGGAACCATAAGTACACCATTCACCATCTTGGGAGCGGCACCCATCTCATGTTTTACACCATCCACCCAGGCAATTGAACTGCCAATCGTTAGAGTCACGGTGTGCGGGCCTTCCTTGATTTTGACGACATCATTTTTCTCCAGCCGGATTTCACTGCCAAATGCTTTCTTGAACACTCCCACAGGCACCATCGTAACACCCTTGAACTTGTAAGGTTTGGCTATGGCCTGCTTATCGCCGTTAATGTAGGCGCTCGTGCTACCCGCTTTCACCCGTAGTTCACTTGTCGTCAGATCAGATGCCCATACAGGCAATGCCGCGCCAATGGTCAGCATCCCGGTTAATACACCTGTGCTTAGCACACGTATCCATGACTTTTTCATTCCGTTCTTTCGTCCTCTCTCCATCCGGGCTGATCGCCGGGCTTTATTGTTCTTCATCTGCAAGGAACGCTTCATCTTCCTCGTCTACGATGTCTGCGCGATCAGCAAGCACCAACGTGCGGGTGACGATATCGCCATCCGATTGCATCAACAGCTTTACCTTTTGCCCAGGCAGATACTTTTTGAGCAACTCATTGATATCCACTACTGAAGAGACACGTGTGCCCGCAACACTGTAAAGGACATCGCCCTCTTTGATTTTGGCTTTCTTGGCTTCTGGAGACAGTACGCCCGTAATCGTTAAGGGATCATCTGTAGGCAGCCCCACAATTGCAGACCAACTTTCCTCCAGCTGTAGCCCCAGACTTGCACGTTTTATTTTGCCATATTTAAAAAACTGATCGATGATATATTGAACGGTATCCACCGGAATCGAAAATCCCAAACTCTCTACGCCGACCGCAGAAAATTTCATGGAATTGATACCAACCACTTCACCCTTCAGGTTGACCAGTGGTCCTCCGCTATTTCCTGGGTTAATGGCCGTGTCGGTCTGAATCAACCGGTAGGTCGCCTCAACACCACGATTCAAGCCGCTAATTACCCCTACCGTTGCCGAGTTGCGCAAAGAAAAGGAAATCGGCGTACCCAAGGCGATCACCGTTTCTCCAACAGTAGTTTGTGAAGCTTTGGCAAAGCTCGCCGGTTTGAGTGATTTGGCATTGATTTTGATTAGCGCCAGATCACTGAGTGCATCACTGTATGTTTTCGTAATTTTGTATGTATTGCCATCCGTCGTTACGACCACCGGATTCGTTAATCCGTCGACCACATGTGCATTCGTTACAATCCATCCATTGGACCGGATAATGACACCTGTACCATGTGCAAGATTATAACGGTCGTCTGATGTTGCACCGTCCTGCACTTCGGTAGATTTCCCAATAATACCTACGACCGAAGGAGATACCTTTTCGATCACTTTGGGAATGGCTTCACTTCCCTTGTACGTGTACGTTCCTGATTTGGCATCATATTGTCCACTTCCACCAACTGCCTTGAGCAGATCCTTGGTGTTCACATAGACTTGACCGTCTACCACTTTCGCTTGCATCGCCGCTTTGGATTCAGCTGCACCGGCCGTTGCCGCTACACTAATCGAGAGTACAGCAGCCATCAGAATGGCTATCCCCTTTTTACCCAACACGCTCATATTCTCACCTGACCCTCTCTATACATCCTTCTTGCGCGACTCGACATCGGATTCATCGCTGAATCTATTCTCTCTCTCTTTCTCTCATCTGCAATTCCGGTATCCCTCAATGTATCATACAGAATCTGGATATACAATTGTTTTAAGTCCTATTTTAGTAGAGAAGATAGAATCCTGTTCAATCGTTTCAGTATAAATGAAAAAAACACCCTCCATGTCTCTCTGGAAGGTGTTCGTCTGTACCTCTTTTAGAGGTTGTTCAAAAAGTCCGCTTTTGATTACGAAGGATGCCTAGTGGCATCATCAGCATCGAATATAGAATTCAGCCGAAATGTCCGTTGCTCACGTAGTTCTCCCTACGCTCCGCTACTCCATTTCTAGCTTCATCCCATCTTCTCGGTACTGAAAAACGATCTTTTTGAACATGCACTATTGGCTTAAATTACATTTAAATTCTGCGGCATTCCTACTGAGCAAACCAACCCGTTATCATCGCATAGTCTGTCATCAGAAATACCAGTAGGCTGACTACTGCAAATCCGATCGCAAACAGATTTTTCTTCGGTGCCCGAAGAAGCCGAACAACTCCGATGAAAATCAGGATCGTAAATAAGATGACAAAAATATCAAATGCATTAAAATTCGATGTACTCGCCGTGGCAGCTTCTGCAAACAGCATGGATAGACAGACCTCCTTACCATAGTTGAACAGCTAACGCATACCCTAATATCTTCCTCTATGTTATCTGTACCCTGCTTGTAATGCAAGCCCTATCATCCATAAAAATGAAAAAAAGACAATTTGGCCGAATATTCCTGTAACGCTCGTCGCAATGCATATGTAAACACTTTCACGAAATAACCTTAGTCCAAAGGAAACACCGTGCATACTTCATAATGAAAGCCCTTCTTCTCAGAAGCAGAGCACATTAGATCGTAATCCAACGTCTTTACCTTTTCGAGAAGAAGGGCGAATACTGCCACTTCATATTGATATAACTACTGGTTAGAGGACCTTAGTCCACCAACTGCAGTGCCTTGCTCCGCTCGGTATCCCTCTCCAGAACCGGCTTCAAGTACTTGCCGGTATAAGAAGCTTCCACTTTAACGATATCCTCAGGTGTTCCGGTTGCAACAATGGTACCTCCACCGCTACCGCCTTCTGGACCCAGATCAACAACATAGTCTGCCGTTTTGATCACATCCAGGTTATGCTCGATCACTAACACCGATTCCCCGGAATCAACCAGACGGTGCAATACGTTCAGCAAACGATCGATATCATCGACATGCAAACCGGTAGTCGGCTCATCGAGGATGTAGATGGTTTTCCCTGTACTGCGGCGATACAGCTCGGAAGCAAGCTTCACACGCTGGGCTTCACCACCAGACAATGTGGTTGCAGGTTGTCCTAGGTTAATATAGCCCAGACCCACATCCATCAGTGTCTGCATTTTACGATGGATCTTCGGAATGTTCTCGAAGAATTGGGTTGCATCTTCAACCGTCATTTCCAGCACATCGGAAATATTTCTGTTTTTATATTTCACTTCAAGCGTTTCCCGGTTGTATCGTTTGCCTTTGCAGACTTCACAAGGAACATAGACATCCGGCAAGAAGTGCATCTCGATTTTGATAATGCCGTCTCCACGGCAGGCTTCACAACGTCCACCTTTGATATTAAAACTGAACCGGCCTTTCTTGTATCCACGTACCTTGGCTTCGTTCGTCTGAGCAAACAGATCCCGGATATCATCAAAGACACCGGTATACGTAGCCGGGTTGGAACGTGGTGTCCGCCCGATTGGCGACTGGTCAATATCGATAACTTTATCGATATGCTCCAGACCACGAATCTCTTTATGTTGACCCGGACGTACCCGAGCACGGTTCAGATCACGTGCCAGCGTTTTGTAGAGGATCTCATTGATCAATGTGGATTTACCTGAGCCAGACACACCCGTTACCGCAGTAAATACACCTACAGGAATCTTCACATTCAGATTCTTCAGGTTATTTTCTTTGGCTCCGCGTACTTCCAACCAACGGTCTCCTACACTTCTACGTTCTGTACGAATCGGAATGAATTTGCGCCCACTCAGATATTGACCGGTTAAGGAGTTCTCATCGTTCATGATCTCCTCCGGTGTACCCTGTGACATGATGGTACCTCCGTGGATACCTGCACCTGGGCCAATATCAATAATGTAGTCGGCAGCCATCATCGTATCTTCATCATGTTCAACCACGATCAGCGTGTTACCAATGTCTCGCATGTGCGCAAGTGTTGAGATCAGACGGTCATTATCCCGTTGATGCAAGCCAATACTCGGCTCATCCAGAATATACAGCACACCCATCAGGCTGGAACCAATCTGTGTAGCCAGTCTGATCCGCTGAGCTTCCCCACCAGACAATGTTCCGGCAGCACGACTCAGTGTAAGATAATCCAGACCAACATTCACCAGGAAGCCGAGACGACTGTTGATTTCTTTCAGAATAAGCTTGGCAATCGTCTGCTCTTTCTCACTCAATTCCAATGAATCGAAGAATCGGCCAGCTTCACCAATGGACAAACTAGTCACATACGCCATGTTGTGATCATTAATCGTAACTGCGAGACTTTCCCGTTTCAGACGCTGACCTTTACATGTACCACAAGGCTTCGCACTCATGTAACCCTCAATAAACTCACGGATACCTTCAGATGCTGTATCCCGGTAACGACGCTCCAGGTTATTCACGATACCTTCGAAGGTAACCAGTGCTTCCTTCCGTTGTCCAAAATCATTCTCATAGCGGAAACGGATTTTCTCCGTACCTGTACCCTGTAACAACTTGTTCATCTGCTCAGCCGGCAGATCTTCGACAGGTACATTTTGCGGAATGTTGAGGTGCTCACTTACCGACTTCAGGAACTGCGGATAATAGGTGGATGTGCCACCTGTCCAAGCATCAAAAGCTCCATCTTCGATGGTCTTAGTCCGATCCGGTACCAGCAGATCAGGGTCAACGATCATTTTGACGCCTAACCCATCACAATCCGGGCAAGCCCCGAAAGGGCTATTAAATGAGAACATCCGCGGTGCCAGCTCTTCAATACTGAATCCGCACACCGGGCAGGCAAAGTTGGAACTAAAGCGCAGCTCTTCTTCGCCCATAATGTCCACCAGGAGTTGTCCACCGGACAAATTAAGTGCCGTTTCAATGGAGTCCGCCAGACGCGCCTGTACATCATCCTTAACAACGATCCGGTCAACAACCACTTCAATCGTATGCTTTTTATTTTTCTCCAATTGAATATCTTCTGACAGGTCACGCAGTTCCCCGTTTACCCGTACACGGACAAAGCCCTGCTTGGACACATCAGCAAATACACTTTTATGCTCGCCCTTACGGCCCGAGATAATGGGTGCCAAAATCTGCAACCGGGTACGCTCTGGATATTGCATAATGCGGTCAACCATTTGTTCTACGGTCTGGGAACTAATCTCCACGCCATGGTCAGGACAATGTGGATGGCCCACACGTGCAAACAACAGGCGCAGGTAATCATAAATTTCGGTCACGGTTCCTACTGTGGAACGTGGGTTACGGCTTGTTGTTTTCTGATCTATTGAAATGGCAGGAGATAATCCTTCGATGGAATCCACATCCGGTTTCTCCATCTGTCCCAGAAACTGCCGTGCGTAAGCTGACAATGATTCTACATAACGCCGCTGTCCTTCGGCATAGATCGTGTCAAAAGCCAGCGAGGACTTGCCTGAGCCACTCAGGCCGGTCAATACAACAAAGCGGTCACGCGGGATGGTAATGTCGATATTTTTCAGGTTATGCGCTCGTGCGCCTTTAATGACAATGTTATCGCTCGCCAATAGTATTCATCCTCTCAGTGTGTTAATCCAAACCTTTAAAGGCTTTTCGATCCCTCCCAAACCCTCCCTTCCAAGGGAGGGCCCCAGAGGGCGCAGCCCTCTGGACACCCGAAACAAACGGTGCAACGGTGAGGGGTCGGGTCTTGCTATGTGAAGGGTTGTCGTGTGCCCGCGGCTCCGTATAAGGTTCCGGCTCATTGCCGGAACCTTATACGGCCGCTCTACTGCGAGGGTGCGCTCTCGGCTTCGCCACGTTCGCGACAGGTCGCCATTGCCTTCGGCTCGGCTCCAAGGTCAATACCGGGACGCTCTCGGCTTCGCCACGTTCGCGTCAGGTCGCCATTGCCTTCGGCTCGGCTCCAAGGTCAACACCGGGACGCTCTCAGCTTCGCCTTGGTCGCGACAAGGTCGCCATTGCCTTCGGCTCGGCTCCAAGGTCAATACCGGGGACGCTCTCGGCTTCGCCTTGATCGCGTCAGGTCGCCATTGCCTTTGGCTCGGCTCCAAGGTCAACACCGGAACGCTCTCGGCTTCGCCTTGGTCGCGACAGGTCGCCATTGCCTTTGGCTCGGCTCCAAGGTCAACACCGGAACGCTCTCGGCTTCGCCTTGATCGCGACAGGTCGCCATTGCCTTTGGCTCGGCTCCGAGGTCAACACTGGGGCACTCTCGACTCCCAATTGCTTTCCTATAAACCTTTTAACCAATTTCAACATTTCTATCAGTATAGACTTGATTTCAAGATTTCAACATCTCTAAATATCGGTAGATATCAACGATTTCCTTACTCAACAAGAGAACGGCCAATTGGCCGTTCTCTTGTTACAGATCCATCTTCACTGGAGCATATGAATGAGCTGTATCTTATTCAGCGCGAAGTTCCAGCAACGCATCGCGAAGCTCGGCAGCACGCTCAAACTGCAAGTTTTTGGCTGCATCTTTCATCTCTACCTCTAGGCGCTGAATAAGCGCCTGGCGATCTTTCTTCGACATCTTCTCGGCTGCGCCTGTAAGATAGTCTTTCTTGGATTCGGCAACTTTCGTTGCCTCAATCACATCACGCACTTTTTTGCGAATCGTCTGTGGTGTAATTCCATGTTTCTCGTTGTACTCGATCTGGATTGCACGACGACGCTCTGTTTCCTTTATTGCTTTATCCATCGAATCCGTTACTTTGTCACCGTATAGAATAACGCGACCCTCGCTGTTCCGTGCCGCACGACCAATCGTTTGGATCAGTGAGCGTTCGGAACGCAGGAATCCTTCCTTATCAGCATCCAATATAGCGACGAGGGAAACTTCGGGCAGATCGAGACCTTCCCGGAGCAAGTTGATTCCGATTAGGACATGGAAAACGCCCAATCTTAAATCACGTAAAATCGCCATCCGTTCCAACGTTTTGATCTCGGAGTGCAGATAACGAACCTTAATTCCAACTTCCTTCAGATAATCCGTAAGGTCCTCGGACATCTTCTTCGTTAATGTTGTGATCAACACACGCTCGTCTTTGGCAATCCGGTCGTTAATCTCACCAATCAAGTCATCGATCTGTCCCTTCGTTGGACGCAGTTCGATAATTGGATCAAGCAAACCGGTTGGACGGATAATCTGTTGCACCATCGTATCGGTATGCTCGATCTCATACGGGCCTGGTGTGGCCGATACATAGATGATCTGATCCATCTTACCTTCGAACTCTTCGAATTTGAGCGGACGATTATCCAGCGCTGATGGCAGACGGAAACCGTGCTCAACCAATACCGTCTTCCGCGCTTGGTCACCATTGTACATCGCACGGATCTGTGGCAAAGTCACGTGAGACTCATCGACCACGATCAACATGTCATCCGGGAAGTAATCCATCAGTGTGTATGGGGTATCGCCACGTTCGCGGAAAGTCAGTGGACCGGAATAGTTCTCAATCCCCGAACAGAATCCAACTTCCTTCATCATCTCGATATCGTACCGTGTGCGTTGCTCCAGTCGCTGAGCCTCCAGCAGTTTCCCCTGTTCACGCAACACTTCAAGACGCTCCTCCAGTTCACGCTCAATGTTCACCAGCGCAACCTTCATTGTCTCTTCTTGCGTTACGAAGTGAGACGCCGGGAAGATGGCAATATGTTCACGTTCACCAATCAGTTCTCCGGTTAACACATCAATCTCCGTAATTTTCTCGATCTCATCACCGAACAATTCAACCCGAATTGCATGTTCACCCTTGGAGGCAGGGAAAATCTCAACAACATCCCCACGAACACGGAACGTCCCCCGCACAAAGTTAATATCATTTCGCTGATACTGGATCTCTACCAGACGGGACAAAATCTGATTGCGCGGTTTCTCCATGCCTACCCGAAGTGACAGCAACATGCTTGAATACGAGTGCGGTGAACCCAAACCATAAATGCAGGAAACACTCGCTACAATGATGACGTCCCTGCGCTCAAACAACGAACTTGTCGCTGCGTGCCGCAGTTTGTCGATCTCTTCATTAATACTTGAATCCTTCTCGATATACGTATCGGAGGACGGGATATATGCTTCTGGCTGAAAATAATCGTAATAACTGACGAAATACTCAACCATGTTATTAGGAAAAAAATCTTTGAACTCACTTGCAAGCTGCGCTGCCAACGTTTTATTGTGTGCAATAATCAGCGTCGGACGTTGCAGTTGGGCTATCGTCTGGGCTATCGTAAATGTCTTACCCGTACCCGTTGCACCCAGCAGCGTCTGGTATCTCTTCCCCTCCTGAACACCCTTCACCAATTCTATAATGGCTGCAGGCTGATCACCTTGGGGAGAAAACTCTGACTCGATTTCGAACGTTTTGTCGCTCATTGTAATATCGCTCATTGCCGTATCTCACCCTATCGTCTAAAATAATAGTCACTATATATTGTCGAAGTTCCCCGAATTTTCATATGGGAAAACTTATAGTAATAGGAATATTTGTTCCCGTTTAATTATACCTCGTTCGTTTTAGTGATGCAAACGTGAAATGAAGATAGGAGTGGGTTAATTTATGGATATTGCGACACTTATCGGTATTATTGCCGGAATTGCCGCAGTCATTAGCGGTTTTTTGTGGGAAGGCGGCCAATTGTCTGGTCTCCTGCAAAAAACGGCTGCTTTAATTGTATTCGGTGGAACGATTGCTGCTGTGGTTGCCAGTTTCCCGGCGCATCGCCTTCGTACGATTCCAGCTGCCCTGCGTATGGCTTTTGGACGTAACAATAATGATTCAGGCTTGTGGGTTGAAGAACTGGTGGAGATGTCTTCAATCGCACGCCGCTCAGGTGTACTTGCATTGGAACGCAAGGTTATGGATCATCCGCATCCATTTTTGCAAGACGGTATCCAGATGGTTGTTGATGGTACCGATCAGGATGTGGTTCGCCAGATCCTGGAGATGGAGATCGATTCTATTGAACAAAAACATGAGGGTTACGCCAAAATATTCGAATCCGCTGGTGGGTACGCTCCAACCATGGGGATCATCGGAACCGTGATGGGACTTATACAGGTGCTTGGCAGTTTGACCGATCCAACCGGACTCGGACCTGCCATTGCTGTTGCCTTTACCGCAACCCTGTATGGGGTCGCCAGTGCCAATCTTATCTTTTTGCCCGTTGCCTCCAAGATCAAATCCAGAGGTGCCGATGAAGTGCAGACCATGGAAATGCTTCTCGAAGGTGTACTTGCCATTCAGAACGGTGAGAATCCCCAGCTTGTACGCAAAAGACTGGAGTCTTTCACCCTTACGCATCGTCAGCATATACGCCCCCTAGCAAAGGAGGGATTGGATGAGTCGGCGCAGTAAACGGCGCGGAAAACGTGAAACTATCGATCATCGGGATCGCTGGATGATTACTTATGCCGATCTCATAACTCTGCTTTTGATCTTTTTTGTCATCATGTATGCCATGAGCAATCTCGATTCCGGTAAATATGACGTCGTTACTCAATCGTTACAAAATACATTTAATGCGTCCGACTCTATCCTTGAGCTTGGTGAGGGACTCGGCGAGAAACCCGGTCAAACGATTACAGAGACTCCACCATCCGAGGTGCAGGGTGAAGATCCTTCAAAAGGTGAAGGAAACCCTTCCGATACCGGGACTGCAACACCAGATGATGACAACAAGCCCCTCACAGAACGGGAAGAACAGTTCAGATCACAGGAGCAGGAATTGCAAAATCTGTTCAATGTGATTACCCAATATATCGAGGATAATAAACTGGAAAATCAGATTTTTGTTGCGGACAAGCCACAGGGCCTATCCATTACCCTCAGTGACCGCTTCCTGTTTGATCAGGGACAGGCCGCTCTAAAGGATGGTGCAGCACCAACGCTCAGTAAACTTGCCAGCCTGTTCCGTGATCTGAATACCGTTGTCAGCATCGAAGGACATACGGACAATATTCCGGTCGGGGCCAACTCCACGTACAAAGACAACTGGGAACTTTCTGGAGAACGTGCACTGTCTGTATTACGATTCTTTTTGGATACAGAGAAACTTAACCCGGACGGCTTCCAGTATGCCGGATATGCGGATACTCGCCCAACGGGTGACAACACCACTGCCGTCGGAAGACAAAAGAACCGTCGGGTTGAAATAACGGTCCTGCGTCAACTCCAACCTTAATCATCAATATCTCCCATAATGCATCATTACTTATGCAAAGAAAGCACGCTCTAACTGAATTCAATTCAGCAGAGCGTGCTTTCTTTTATGTCGTATTACCTTATGCCTCTACTCCTGGCTGGCTAGGGCGTAGAATCGCAGAGCCTACAGTCAGCAAAATGGCAGCCATGCCAAACAAAATCAATAGTGGCAATGTGATATCCGACAATGTACCGCCAGCAGAGATCGTCTCCACCGCCTGAATCGCCCATTTCTGTGGAACAAAGTTGGCGAGCTTTTGCATATAATCCGGCATCAACGAGATCGGCCAGAAACAACCACCTATCATACAGGTTGGCATAATGACAAGTGAATTCAGCATGTTGGCATTTTTGGAATTACGTATTAATCCTGCCACGGTACTTGCGATCCCCATGGAAACCAGCATGAATGCGGCCAAGATGATGAAATGAATGCCAAAAGGAATACCGGCATCATAATGCAGTAGCCACCTGCTGACTCCCAAAACGAGAACAATCTGAATCATGCCAATGACAAAGCTGCCGAGGAAGTTACCAAGCGCAATCTCATATGCACGGACGGGTGCCGTATATACTCTGGCCATCGTACGTTTCCTGCGATCTTCCATTATCACAGCCACTGCACTGGTCAACAGCCCCATCATAAACATGATTGTAAATCCAGTCACATTGTTCAGGCCTGGCTTGGGATAGATCTGCAGATCGGTGACTTCACCAGCGACTTGATGTTTTCCTATCTCCTGTAAAAGCTGTTCAAATGGCTTCTGTGTACTCGATAGTATATCTGTCTCACTTGAGACAGGACCTGTTGCCACCTTAACAGCTGAAGCAGATTGTAACAATCCGCTCGTCAAACCTTCAACTGCTGCTCGTAGGGTATAGGAACTTTCACTTATACGCAGTTCCACCAATTGAATTTCGGTTGGCTTTCCTTGTAACAGATCCTCCGTATAATGTGCCGGAATGATGATGCCAGAACTTCCTTTTTGCTGAGCGATGGCTTCCTTCACTTCTGCTTCGTTTGTCATCGGTTTGAGCAGATACTCCTCTTTGCCAGCAAGTTCATGAATCATCCATGTCCCTGCCACCCCTCCATCCTCATTCACATAGGGAATAACAGTACGTGTACTCTGCTCGCTTCCAAAAAGAGCAACCGCTCCTGTAACCACCAAGCAAGGCAGAAGCAGGAATGTAAAGAAGCCCATTTTACGGCCAAGTGTACGTCTAATCATCAACCAGGCGATGTGTAGACTATTCATATCGGTATCCTGCCTTTCTATAGATCAATCCTGAGATGAACAGTAATACAGCACATACCACGCCTAACATTAGAATGTTATATACAATCTCTCGTACAGGTGCATCCAGCATCATTCTCAGAAAACTTTGGAGCGCCCAGTGGTTAACCGTAAATTCGCTAAGCCGTTGTACAAAATCAATTGGAATGGGCGTGAACCCACCGCTAATAAATGTCATGGCAACGATGATACCTTGGATGGTTGCACTGGCCGATGCTGTGCTTTTGCATACCAGTGCGACGATTACACCAAGGGTCATGGAGGCCAATGTGATACATACACAAGTCAGCACAATATACCAAGGATGCGTTCCCCAATCTACACCGTAGAACCAATACGTCATAAGTATGATCGTTGTTGCTTGTAAGAAAGCGAGCAGACTATTACCTGCAATTTTGCCAGCGAAAATAACTCCATTACCTATCGGCGCAGCCTGAAGGCGAATTAACGTTTTGTTATCACGCTCTCCAAAAAGGCTGGTACTTGTTGTCATGCCTGAGTACAACATGAACATCGCCAGCATGGAAGCTGCATAGTATTGGGAGGCACTATACGCCGTACCTGTTTTACCGGGATTAGTGACAGCAATAGAGGTGGAATTCGCCGTACCAGACTCCGAAGCAGAGGCCATGGCAGCAGTCACTTCCGGACCGAACACTTTCGTAATCGCCATCTGTCTGTTCCATTCATCCGTAAAACGTGTGAACAAAGTTTCACCCAAGGTATTAAGTGTGTTGTCCTTTCCTCGTATCCACTGTAACCTGGCCTCTTTCCCCATCATCACGTTTTGCTCAAAATCCGAAGGAATCATTACAGCAAAATCCAGCTTATCGGTACGCAGCGAATGGACGGCCTCTTCTTCAGTCGTAAAGTTCTGGACCTTGACCATCTCAGCTACCGCCGGGGAATTCACGAATGTATCCAGTGCTTGATTAACCGTACTTGATCCTCCGCCAGATTCAGTGCTCAAATGGATGATTCCCACACGTACAGTATCGGGAACAACATCCTCCGCCGTACCCATTGTACTGGAAAGTGCCGTGCCCAATATAAAAATCAGTAACAACGGTAAAATAAACAGGTTCAACACCACAGATCGAATCTTAAGAATACGCCTTAATTCAAAGATGCAAATATGCCATATATTCATCTCTTGCTCCCCCCTAGTCCCGAAGCGTACGCCCGGTCAGATTGAGGAACAACGTTTCCAGATCCGGCTCTTCAACCTTGAGCGACTGAATCGCTACTTCATGTTTGCTGCAAATGAAGAGCAGATCCTGCAGATCCTGCTGTGCCGAAGGCAGCGTAATGGTCAGTGTATTCTCTGAAACGTCTACCATCCGCACACGGGGGTGAAGTTTCAGTTCTTCCACGACGTCGGGACCGATACCGGAAGTGGAGAGCACTACTTTTTCCTCCGATGCTACCCGTTCTCTCAACTCTGCTTCAGTCCCACAGGCAATAATTCGCCCCTGATCCATAATCGCAACCCGGTGACTAATCGCAGCCACTTCCTCCATGTAATGACTTGTATATATGATCGTTGAACCCATCTTGTTGAGTTTCCGTACCGATTCAAGAATATGATTCCGAGATTGCGGATCAATGCCAACTGTAGGTTCATCCATAATAATCAGATCCGGGCGATGTGTAATCGCACATGCGATGTTTAACCTGCGTTTCATACCGCCAGAGAAGGTCGAGGGGGCATCCTTTGCTTTATCCTGCAACCCTACAAACTCAAGAGACTCCTGCACTCTTTCCTTAAGCAATTTTCCACGCAGTCCATATAGTCTGGCAAAAAAGGTCACATTCTCCGCAGCAGACATGGTTTCGTATAAAGCCAGATCCTGCGGAACCAGTCCAATCTTGCGTTTCACGTCAAGCGGTCGCTCCTTGACCGATATCCCATCTAATCTGATTTCACCCTGATCGATATTCAGGAGCCCTGCAATCATGCTGATGGTGGTACTTTTTCCTGCTCCATTGGGACCAAGCAATCCAAAAATTTCGCCTTTGCCAACACTAAGGTTCAAATGATCCACGGACAGCTTGCTGCCGTATCGTTTTACTACATGATCCACTTCAAGTATACCCATCCCTTTTACGCCCCTTTTCCGTTTCGGCCTTCGCCGCTGGATTTCATAATTTTATTGTAAACGGATCGCACTCTGTAGCGAAGGTACAAAAAGTCATGAATCGAAGGTGACTTAAGTCATCTCCTGATTCGAATGCTGCTTATGGTATAATCAAGGGCGCATTACCAAGAGATTTTCTACTCCACTTTTTATATAAAGGATGTCATTTACATATGCCAATGCGGTTTCTGCAATACGGATTAATTATCGTTCCAGCAGTGCTGTACATGTTGGTGCTGCCCTTGGAAAACGAAGCCGTCTACACCCTATATATCATCATCGCGCTTGGACTCTCCGTGTGGAAAGATTTTAACTGTTCAAGTACACAGCAATGGCTGTTGCTTCTGACCGAAATGCTCTGGAACTGCTGGCTGATTGCTTCATATGGACCATTTATGTTTTTCCTCTCTCTATCCGTGCTCTACGTGTATATATACAGACTGGAGGGAAGTCGCAGATGGTTGATGTTTGCAATTCAGCTTGTCGCTAACAATGTCGCTTTGCATTGGCATTATTCTGTCCCAGAGGCATCGCAGCGAGGGTTAACCACACTAAATACAACCGCCACTACATTACTCTCCGCAGAGACAACTTCGATGGTTCTTGGCAACCTGCTTCTGCTCATCACAGCAGCTCTGTCTTGGCAGGGATCAAGAACGGCGAGCAGCCGTGGACAACTGGAACAAGTCTATGACGAACTTCGCAGCAAACATTACGAGCTACAAGAAACTCGTGCGCAGCTGCTGTTATTTACAAAGCAACTTGAAGGAGTGGCTCAGGCAGAGGAACGTACCCGTATCTCCAGACAGCTTCATGACGATATCGGTCATCGACTGATTCGCACTAAAATGATGTCGGAAGCCGCCCTGCTGACCCTCCCCCTGAGTATGGAACAAGGAACGGAAATGGTGAGACAGATTCGCGATCAATTGGCCGATAGTATGGATGATATGCGCAGCACACTACACAAACTGCAACCTAATTCCTATGCATCCGAAGCCTACGCCCTGGATCGTCTCCTAGAGGAAGTGGGTAGAGATACCGGCGTGAAGACAAATTATAAAGTTCATGGCTCATCCCATGTGCTGTATCCCAGCATACAAATCGTTTTGTTCAAAAATGCCAAAGAAGCCCTGACCAATGCCCTGCGACATGGAAATGCTTCTTCGATCACATTGGAGTTGGTATTCGGGGATCAGGAAGTGTGTATGAGTGTAAGTAATGATGGCAAAATCAATCCTCATTCTTCCAAGCGAAATGGCATAGGACAGGAAGGGATGCTTCTGCGCACACAAATGGTGGGAGGAGTCCTGGAGATTCAATCGGCTTATCCGTATACAGTGATTACACGCATTCCATTAACGAACCAATTGAATATACTCTGAAA
The DNA here is from genome assembly GCF_038003195.1 of Paenibacillus sp. FSL M7-1414. Lineage (NCBI taxonomy): Bacteria > Bacillati > Bacillota > Bacilli > Caryophanales > Paenibacillaceae > Paenibacillus > Paenibacillus sp. FSL M7-1414. The sequence continues at coordinate 6,181,601 of NZ_JBBOOS010000001.1, forward strand.
AAAGGAAGTGAATGTTCTCATGTCCGAACGGAATGATGTAAACAACAAGAATGATTCAGCCCACCCTCCGCTTATCCGGCTGATTCTCGCCGACGATGACTATTTCATTCGCGAAAGCCTGAAAGTGCTACTTGGACTCGGCTCCGGCATTAGTGTTACAGGCACAGCCTCAAACGGGCAGGAAGCGTTGGAATTGCTTGAAGCAGGAACGCCTGCGGACGTGGTTTTAATGGATATTCGGATGCCGGAATGTGACGGAGTTGATGGTACCAAACGCATCAAGGCACGTTTTCCTGAAATTCAGGTGCTCATGCTGACTACGTTTGACGACGATGAGTATATTATTCAGGCATTACAGAATGGAGCAAGCGGTTATTTGCTAAAAAATGTTCCACCCGAGCGGATCATTCAAGGCATCAAGACCGTACATAACGGTGATATGTTAATTCATCCGGATATTGCCCGCAAATTGGCAGGTCTTCTTCGTCCCGCTGCAATTCCCCTGACACAGAATCCAATCGAAGCCTATGGACTGACACGTATGGAGCTGGCGGTTGCCGAGGCCATATCGGAGGGTTTATCCAATAAGGAAATTGCCGCCAAATTATTCCTCAGTGAAGGCACGGTCAAAAACTATGTCACGGATATTCTCGGCAAGCTGAGCTTGCGTGATCGAACCCAAATCGCCATCTTTATGTTAAAACAATAACAAAAAAGGTATTTCCCTTGCCTGTGACGGCGCTCGGAAATACCTTTTTCATGGCTTGATTTATGCAAACATACTTCATCACGTATTCTAAGTTACATCTCCACGGACCCTTTATCACTGGCCACCGGGGCTGGCGGTAACGCCAAGGGAGCTTCGTCCCTTTGTGGTTTTTTCAGACGGGCAAACAATTTGAGGTTGATGATATGGAACAACGTCAGTGGACGTAACCGAATCGCCCAGACCTCGTGATTGTCCGGTGCCATAATGACCCCAAGCTGATGATGCTCCCCTTCATAGATCGCTCGTTGCATGAACTTGCTTTCTCCCTGGTGATTTCGCACCTCAAGTTTGCAAAAAGCCGGGTTCATCCGCAGGGCACGATGTAACTCTTCCGGTGAATGAACCAACTTACCATTCACCTTGTACAATGTCTCTCCTGCTTCAATCCCCAAATCTGCAGCAGGACTCTCCGGAATAACAGCCAATACCTTCAGGCCATGCTGCGGATGGACAAATACCGGACTCCGGTTTTGCTCTTCAAACGCGCTGTACCATACCAGAAATTCATGTCCAATAAATGCGATCAGCGCAGCAACCACCATGAGTGGAGACCACCATGCAGCAAGCAAACTGAACACAAGCAAAGCTGCCCCGTATATCATCAACCGCTTGGATGAGATCTGTACCTTTTGTCCCGGAAGCATACTCTGCGTTATCTCACCAAATCCGAGCATAATCGGCAACGCAACCAACATGTAACTATGACCTGCATTCATCAGTGGATTCCATGCCAGCTCCGCGCCACCTCCTGTGACTGGAACAAGAATCAGTAGAGGAATGGCCCAGAACTGCTGCAGTTGATATCCGCCAACCAGCTTCCCACGTTTTCCCTCGAAGAGAAGCGGTGATGCCATCGATACCCCCTGCATACGTACTAACAGGGCTTCACCCATATGTAGAAGGGCTGCCAAGACAAGCAATGCAGGCATATCCAGAGCACGTAGCGTCTCTGTGATACTGCCGATCCAACCGGATGGCTGCCAGCCTGAAGCCAGATTCAAACCAAATTGCAATACACCCAGTAATCCAGCTGCGTAAGCAAAGCACAGATACCGGATACGGAATAAGGATAGAATTAATGTTGCAGCCCATATGCATATCAGGCTTCCCAGTGTAAGATGTGCACCGAGGAATAGGGACACGATCGAGACAATGGTGCCAATGAGTATACCTCCGAGCACCGCACGAATAGTTTGTGTTATCGAGCTTTGCAAACGGACATGAAACAATTTACGCTCCTGTAGTAACTGACGATGATAGATCAGCGCAATCAGGATCACCGCAATATAATAAAACGGCTGAATAAACAACTGCAACAAAGCTTCCCCTAATGTAGTTAACCACGGCCATACCCATTCCATTGTGGTCGGTCACCCCTCTCTTTCAGCCGGTTCAGAAAAAAAGAAGGCTGAAAATCAGCCTTCTTTATGGCTTCGACACAGCGGACGAAATATCCTTTGAGACATTTTCGATCGCGCGTTTCAGCTGTGCATCATATTGAGGATTGGCAATACGTTCAATCAGAGCCGCTTCCAGTGATTCAGCGGTTTTCTCGTCAATCTGGCCTGTAGCCTGAATGCCTTTTTGCTTCTGGAATGCCTTGACCGCTTCTTCCGTCTTCTGGTCGTAGTATCCATCCACACGATCCGGTTTGAAATCGAGTCCTCTCAGCATCGTCTGCGCACTTTTCACATCCGTGCTATTACTGTCATATTTCAGTGGTAACTTCTCTTTGTTAATCGGTGCCACCGAGAAATAATCCGGCTGGTCTACCGCAATATCCGGTTTAATTCCTTTTTCATGAATCCAGTCTCCGTTCGGAGTGAGCCACTTGGCAATAGTGATCTTCAGCAAGCTGCCATCACCCATCTGCTTGTCATAACTCGTCTGTACGGTTCCTTTACCAAAGGAATTTTCTCCAATCAACTTGGCACCTGCTGACTGTTGTAATGCACCGGCCAAAATCTCCGACGCACTCGCACTGCCTTTGTTCATCAGGACTGTGACTGGATAAGCTTTGGCTGATCCATTGGACTTGCTTTGTTCCTTTTTGCCGTTCTTGTCTTCAACTTGCACAATAACCTTGCCTTTAGGAACAAACTGTTCAGCAATATCAATAACAACTTGCAATACACCGCCTGGGTCATTCCGTACGTCGATGACCAGACCTTTCATGTTCTGCTTCTCAAGCTTCGCCAACTCTTCCTTGAAGCGATCACCTGTATTCAAAGAGAATTGTGTAATGGCAATAACGCCAATTCCGCCATCCTCCATGTGAGCATATACGGTCTCCAGATCAATGTCGTCCCGTACAATGACAAATTCAATCAGTTCTGAAGATCCAGCACGTTTGACTTGTACCTTCGCTTCACTGCCCTTGGGACCTCTTATTTTGTTAACCGCCTTGTTCAGTTCCAAACCTTGCAGGGATTCACCGTTTACCGACATAATCATGTCTTTCGCACGAATACCCGCTTTCTCGGCAGGTGATCCTTTGATCGGGGAAACAACAACCACGTTTCCATCCTGTGAGGATACCTCTGCGCCAATACCGGTAAATGAACCTTCGATCGACTCTTCAAACTGAGCAGCTGTTTCCTGCCCCATATAGTTGGAGTACGGATCACCAAGGGATTCCATCATGCCGTTGATCGCACCGTCAATCAATTTGGTCTGATCCACATCTTTATAATAGTTGCTTGAGATCAAATCCATCGCGGTTTCAATCTTCTTCAAATCGTTCTTCTGCTGCGTATTACCGGTTACACTGGCCAGCAAACCTTCGCCCGGTGTGGCCTGGCTCGCTATTCCCGGATACGTCATTAATACCAGGGTTAGTAAACTACCGCCAAGGAGACCCACAATGACAAGCAGTAGCGCCGATCTTTTCTTCATCATCCGTTTGTCACCGCCTTTAGTTTTGAAGCGTGTCAGATTCCATTGTTGCCAGAATCCATTCCCTAAACATGCCAGCTTAGTATATGTCTAGCTTGTACGGAATATGTTTTTTCCATTCGGTCTGTGGATGAGGAAATTACAAATAGTTCATTGGATTTACAGCGGTACCGTTATCTCTCACTTCAAAGTGCAAGTGAGGCCCAGTAGAGTTCCCTGTATTTCCTGACTCAGCAATGGTATCCCCTTTGCTTACTGTGTCTCCCTTGCTGACTTTGAATCCACCTTCGCGCAAGTGACCATATAACGTCCATAGTCCACCGCCGTGGTCCACAATAACCGTATAGCCATATCCGCTATACCATTCAGCCATGATTACGATCCCGCCAGAGGCAGCGTGGACAGAGCTTCCCACAGGCACAGCGAAATCAACACCGGCATGCATTTTACCCACTACACCCGTAATTGGATGGGTACGGGGACCGAATGGAGAAGAAATACGTCCTCCAGATACCGGTCTTGAGAAGATACCATTACCGGATGAATACGTGACCTCACTGCTACTATCCGAACTCACTCTGGTTGGCGCCTTGGCTGCAGCTTTCGCCCGAGCCGCTGCTGCGGCTTTTGCTTTGGCTGCGGCTGCTGCCTGCTGTTCACGCAATTTATTTTTCTCTTGAAGAAGTGCCGAACGTTTGCTGGCAATCTGCATTAATACATCTTCCTGCTCTTGTGTCAGCTCTTCTGACTCTTCAATTTTAGCATCATATGAAGCGAGAAGCACTTGCTTTTCCGCTTCTTTTTCATTCAATTGGGACTTGCGCTGTTTCTTCTGTGCATACAGACTCTTGGCTTCCGCATATTGCACATCCAGTTCTGCCTTTTTGTCCACAACCAGTTGCTTGTCCGCTTTGTGCTCATCCAGCAGATGCTGATCCTGATCCACAATCGTTTTGAGTGAATCCGCACGGGTCAGGAAGTCAGTGAAGCTAGTAGAGGACAACAATACATCCAGATAGGATACAGCACCGTCCGTATACATCAGGCGTACGCGTGACTCCAACAATTTTTCCCTTGCAACAATGCGTTCTTCTGCCGCTTGCAGATCTTTTTTTGTTGTACGGAGATCTTCCTCCGTGTTCTCGATCTGCAAGGATACACTCGCCAGTTCATCACTAACGACATTGATCTGTTCCATGACAACCTTCAGATAAGCGTTGGTTTTGTTCTTGTAATGCTGTGCTTCCTTTTTGTTGGAAGCCGCTTTTTTTTGCTCCTGCTTGGCAGAAGCGGCCTTGCTCTCCAGTTGCTGAATCTGTTGGTCAATATCGCTGATGCTACTCTTGGCATATCCGTCAGAAGGTTGAAGCGTCAAACTGGCCAATAACGTAAAGGCCAGCAGCGAAGCAGTTTTTTTCAAAATGATGATCCCCCATCCTATGATTTCACAAGAAAGCAACCTGCACAGGTGGTGAACAGCATGTTCTTTGCTTTCTTCAATCTTAAAAGACTCCGTCTTTCCTACATATCGTCAAACAGCGTCCATTAATGAACCTGCTTTACCATTCTTTTCGACATATTCTGCAATTTGATCGTTGAAAACAAAATTAAACGTTGAGTGATTTCCGAATGGACAGTGTACTTCCCAAAATACCTACCAGCACACCGAGTCCGATCAACAGTGTTCCAAACAGCCCCCAGATTTCGCCGAGCGGGATTAAGTTAAGCATCTGCATGAAAACATCCTGACCAATCGTCTTCATCAACTGGCTGTACCCAACAAACAGCACACCAACCGTAATGACCGAGCCTATAAATCCAATGAGTGCACCCTCAATAAAGAAAGGCCAGCGAATAAAGGTATTGGTTGCACCAACCAGCTTCATAATACCGATCTCCCGGCGACGTGCCAAAATCGTTACGCGAATCGTATTCGAGATCAGGAACATGGACATCAGACCCAGTCCCCCAACAAAAATAAATCCGATGTTACGAACAAGTTTCGTAAATTTGAACAACACTTCCACCGTTTCCTTGCCGTAGTTCACTTTCATGATTGGCTTCTCCGGGTGTTTTTCGTTCAAAGCTTCGATTTTTTGCGCCACAAAAGTGACGGTTTCCGGTTCAATGACCTCAACTTCAATGGTCTCCGGCAGTGGGTTGTTGTCCACATCGAAACCGCTAAGCACGTTATCTGCACTCTCTCCAAGACGCTCACGGAACTCCTTGAGTCCTTCTTCCTTGGAAACAAAACGAATCTCACTTACTTCAGGCATCGCGCTGATTTCTTTCTCCAGTGTGTTACGCAGGTTCTCGTCCACATTCAGTTCGAGGAACGTGCTGATCTCCACTTGGCTATCAACCTGATTCGCCATGGAGTTCACATTGAGCACCAGCAACATAAACACACCAAGAATAAATAACGACACAATGATGGACATGATGGAGGCCACGGACATCCAGCCGTTGCGGAATACGTTTTTGAATCCCTCCCGCAGATGGCGCAAGAGAGTACTAAAATTCATAACCGTATTCCCCTCTCATCTGATCCCGTACAATCTGTCCACGTTCAATCGCGATTACCCGTTTACGCATCGTATTCACGATATCTTTGTTGTGGGTCGCCATAACAATGGTTGTTCCCCGGAAATTAATCTCATCCAGCAGTTGCATAATGCCCCACGACGTCTCCGGATCGAGGTTACCTGTAGGTTCATCCGCGATAATAACCGACGGGTTATTGACGATAGCCCGTGCAATAGCAATACGCTGCTGTTCTCCACCCGAGAGCTGTGAAGGTTCACGATTTGCCTTACTCCGCAGTCCCACCAAGTCGAGCACTTCCATCACCCGTTTTTTGATATGACGCTTCGGTGCTTCAATAACTTCCATCGCAAATGCCACATTCTCAAATGCTGTCATCCGTGGCAACAGACGAAAATCCTGGAACACAACGCCGATGTTACGACGCACATAAGGAATCTTTCTTGGCTTTAACTTACCAATATTAAATCCGTTAATGGATATTTGTCCTTTGGTCGGAACTTCTTCTCTGTACATCAATTTCATAAATGTCGATTTACCTGCGCCGGACGGACCGACGATATAAACAAATTCATTGCGGTCGATCTTCACCGACACCCCTTGTAATGCGTGGGTCCCATTGGCGTAGGTCTTCCACACGTCCTGCATTTCTATCACATCATCACTTCCTGCTCGCATAGTTAGCCATTATAATTTCGACACAATCCTGGCATTTCCTTTAAAAAGACCTGAATTTCATCAGGAAAAAATCCACTTCGTTCCTGTTTCAATGGTGAAGCATGGATTCATATGAAGTTTATTGTAACAAATTTGTTACCTATTGAGTACCCGAAAGTTTTCCTGCATTGGATCATATATATAGAAAGTGTTACAAAGTCGGGAACAACCGAAGTATAAAGGAGCGTACGGTTATGAAAAAAATACATTTGACGGTCATTGTTCTATTCTCCATCCTCTTGATCGGCTCCGCGTCTTATGGATTGCTGTATATGTACGTGAATCAACCTGCCCTGCCCAAAGATGTCCATGTTGGCGGCATGCTGGTAGAGGGGAAGAATCGCAAGGACGTATTGCATGAATTGGATGAACAGATCCAAAAGCTGGAGGACTGGCCTGTCACCTTTGAAGTGACTGAACCCAACCCCCAGACGATGTCGTATACCGCAGCTCAGGTGGGGGTGAGTTACAACGTTAACAGCTTGGAGTCCGCAATACAGCAGCTGGAGGAAGGTAACCTGTGGGAACGCGCTTATGCACGTTATCATTTTCCGAAAGAGTTCTCTCTCGATATGACCTATAACTCAAGACCACTCCAAGAACATCTCAGCCCTGCCTGGGAAAAAGAAACCTTCGGTACACCTGCGGACGCTGTTCGCCGCATTACCACAAGTGACAAAGTCCAGTATATCCCGGAAAAGGGCGTCCGCCGGATTGATTGGAATACACTCACAAGTCTCATTCAGACGAAGCTGCACCGAGATTTCAGTGTACTCAACCCGGATGAGAAACCCGCCCCATTGCTGATCCAGGTACCACTTTATACACTGAAACCTGAAGTAACTCTTGATTCGCTGCGCCAGGAAGGCATTAACCGAAAGATCATCCAGTTCTCCACGGGTCTGGGCAATAGTAGTGAAGGCCGGATACATAATGTCAGCGCAGCGGCGGAAGCGATTAACGGCATGATTTTACCACCGGATGCCACATTCGATTATGAGAAGGTCGTCCGTCAAGCTGAAAAGGAGTATGGGTTTCGTGAGGCCCCGGTCATTGTTAATGGAAGACTCACCCCCGGAATTGGCGGGGGAATCTGCCAGGTATCCAGTACGGTGTATAATGCAGCACTGTTGACGGGTCTTGATATTATTGAGCGTCGCAACCATTCCCTGCCGGTCAAATATTTGCCCAAAGGACTGGATGCCACCTTTGCCTCGGGAGCCATCAATTTTCGCTTCAAGAACAATACAGGAAAATCCTTACTCCTTCATGCAGAGGTGAAGAACCATCAATTGATGGTGAAATTTTTCGGCACATTCCCGGAGAATGTCAGCTATGCACTTGAATCTCGCACCATTGAAACATTAAGTGTTCCGGTAAAGTATGTGTCCAGTACTGTACTGCCTGATGGTGCACAGCAGGTGCTGCAAGACGGACAGCCTGGATATATTGTGGAGACGGTAAGAACCAAGAGGCTGGACGGCAAAGTGGTCGAATCCAAAACGATTACACGGGACACGTACAAAGCTCAGAATCGTCTAATTGCCCGCTCAGGTCATAGCAGCTTGCCAGATCCACAAGAACCTTCTGTGGTCGAGGACGGGATTAGCGATACAAAACAGCCTTAGGTTCCTTTTCTGAAGCCAAAAAAAACAAAAAGACACACTTCCCGTCCCTTTTAAGGATACGCGAGAAGTGTGTCTTTTCATGGTTTAAGATATGTTATTCGAGTTTTACCAAGCTTCAGCTGTACTACCTTAACTTATAGTTAGTTTACTGCATTACGGTTTAGTGACCGCCGGTGTATTCGCCTTGCTCTTCGCCTACAACCATCTTCTCTTTTCCCATGAAGAAGGAAGCGACCAACGCGAGTGCAGCCGGAATTACAGCCCAGGCAAATAACTGCACGATGGAAGAGGACAGGGCATGTGTGATGGTATCCAGCACCTGAGGCGGAATCGCCTGTCTGAGTTCTGGTGAGAGCAGCGCATGTGGATCGGTCAGATCCACTCCCTGCGGCACGCCACCCGCAGAAGCACCGCCTGCTTCCGCAGCTGAACCAGCGAGAGCATCATTCATTTTACGCGTAAATACCTGGCTCTGTACGATACCAAAGATCGTAATGCCCATCGTCATACCGAGGGACCGCAAAAAGTTAAGTGTGGAGCTTGCTGCTCCGCGTCTTTGCGGTTCAAATGCGTTCATGGCTGCATTGCTAAGTACGGAGAACGAAGCACCGACACCCAGACCAACCATCACCATGTAGATACGTATTGTCCAAAGGGAAGAATTCTCATCCAGTGTGGTCAGCAATCCAAGTCCAATGACAAGTAAAGCTAACGTAGGGATCATGATATTACGATACTTGATTTTGGTCATCAGCACCCCGCCCAAGGACGCCGTCACAACGGACCCAAGCATCATGGGTAGCAGCACAAGACCGGAGTTGGTCGCTTTACCACCAAGTACCCCCTGTATGAAGATCGGAATGTACACGGATGCTGTAATGAACGCCGCACCACTGAACATACCAATAACGTTACTGGACCAGTAGACCCGGTTGCGGAACATGCTGAAGGAAATGATTGGTTCTTTGGCTTTTGTTTCTGCAAAAAGGAAGAGCAGGGCTAATGCTACAAATCCGGCAAACAAGCCAAGAATCTGCCACGAACCCCAGGCAAATGTTTTGCCACCCAGTTCCAGACCAAAGATCAGGCACACAACAGCACCGATCAGTGTTACAGCACCCAGCCAGTCGATCTGTTGGGATTGATGCTGATGGGATTCTTTATAGAAGAACGCAATAAACACAAATGCAATCAAGCCTAGCGGCAGGTTGATATAGAATACCCATTCCCATGTCGCATACTGGGTAATGTAAGCACCGAGCAGAGGTCCGAATACGCTGGAGAGGCCAAAGACGGCTCCAAACAATCCACCCAATTTACCACGAGATTCTGGTGCAACGACATCAAACATGATCGTAAAGGCAATCGGCACCAGGGCCCCCGCACCAATACCTTGAATCGCTCTGTACATCGTCAATTCCACAATAGACGTTGCCGTTCCGCACAGCGCTGAGCCAAGCATAAACACAATAATACCAAATACAAAAAACTTCTTCCGTCCATACATATCGGATAACTTACCGAAGATCGGCATCCCTGCCATCTCAGCCACCATGTACGCGGAGGTAACCCAGACGAACTTGTCGAGCCCACCCAGCTTCCCGACAATATCCCCCATAGCTGTTGCCACGATGGTATTATCCATCGAAGCCATTAGTATGCTGAGCAGTAACCCTGCCAGCACCAATCCAATACTGTTTTTACGTGCAGCCATTGTACTCAATCTCTCCATTCACGCTCTATTCATATGACTGCATTAGTATATCCGAAAAGAAGTCTGCGTTAATCAGTCCAAGGACCGATTGCTTTGCAGCAAAACTTCCGATTGCGGATGAATTTGCAGAGATGAACGATATTCCACTGTACCAATCCGGCAGCCAGGACCGATTTTTATTTTATCGCCACGGACAATCTCGGCCTCCGTATTCTCTAATTCAATGTCATCACCTTCGATAATCTGTGCCTTGAGAATTGATTTATTCCCCGTAAACAAGTCATTCAACCGGCCACTCTTCACCGAGATGATGGAACCGCCCATTTCCTTGACCTCGGATGGACCCATGATTTTGAGTGTCATATGTTCAGCGCTGAGCATCCCAGCTATCGTCAAACGGCCGTTCAGCTTGATATTTTCCGCCTGACAATCCCCTGACAGATGAAGTTCACCTACCACTTTTATATGCTCAGCTTTGGCATGCAGGCCAGATGCCTGGATTCCATCCTCACCATCGTTGCTGGTCTCTCGCTCTGTTAGAGTCAGGGTTCCGGTAATTTTAATATCTGTGGATTCAAGCGATCCGTATATGACCGATGTACCCGTACATTTGAATCGATCACAAGATAGATTGTCGTTAAAGGACGCGTCCCCTACAACCTTGATCTTGCCGTACACGCCACCAGAAGAACTGCCATCACCAACGATGCTGATATCCATTTTTTTGTCCAATGAACGCCCCGGATTGTTATTCATGTCGATCCCATCCCTTTCTCTCCATATCCAAACTTTAAATTCGCTGACTGCTGCCCACCTTGGCATCCTGATCTACCTCAAGTTCACCTGAATACTCAACCAGTCTGATGTTACAGCCGCGACCGATAAGAATGTTACTCCCCCGAACAATGTCAGCTTCGGTATCTTCCAGCACAATCTCATCACCCTCAATTAAGGATGTCTTAAATGAAGGGGTCCCGCCCAGACCAATACTTTTCCAAAAGCCATTCTGTTGTTCCTTGCGACGAATATCGATACGCTCTCCGCCAATCTCTTTAGCCGAAGAAGATGTATGCAGCCTGATCTCCACTGTTCCCGCATTCAGTAAGCCGCTGATCTTAATATTGCCCCGTACATTCAGGGACTCACATTGGACATCCCCTTCAATATCGATCACACCGCCAATATCAATTCGTTCCCCATCTACTCTTCCACGTACGGTACACTTTCCGTTCACTTCAAGTTCAGGGCTATGGAGATCTCCGTTAATCGTCGTCATGCCATCCACCCGGACACGAGAACTGGTCAGAGGTCCATTCAACGTGCACATGCCGTTAATCGCTACACTCTCGGAGGTCAAAGCGCCGTGCATCTTCAATGTTCCATTCACTTCCATAGAGGTGCAGTCCAGGTTGCCGTTCACCTTAGCCATGCCATCGATAGATACACGGTGAAAATTCCCGCCTGCCGTTTGACTTATGCCCGCCACATTCAGATCATTCCGCTTATTCCGCTCTTCCATAGATGATCCTCTCCTTATCCCAATTTGAGTTTTAATTCTTCCATAAATGTTCCCATCGGCTGCCTAAGAACCACTTTCACACCATTGTCAAAATAAAACTCCGTTCCTGCTGTTACCAGCATGAATGAAGGAACACCCATCTTACGAATAAGCACGAGTTCGCTGGGTTTGCCTGTAAAACGATAATAATGTTCGGACATCACTTCGATCAGCAACGCACCCTCTTGCCGAGTAATATCTCCGCTCATTAACAGCTTATCAAGGACGTAGAGCATCATAATCTGCTCCAAAGCATACAGCGGTTGTTCTCGACCTGCTTCTTTTAACAGATCCAGCGAGATTTGTGAAACAATGTTTCGCTCTATTAGTTGCTGTGCAGACATCTCTACTTCACCCAACGTAGGTGAGAACACGTCTGCCAGCTCATCCAGCGATAATCCGTCTTTCATATTGAGAATCTTGTCAATGCGCAGTAAAATCTGTTGTTTGGGAAAAAAGGTCTCTTGTCCGGTGTAGGACGACTTCCGAATGAACCATTCTTCCGGAATGAGATTTTTCCGCTTCCAGCGGTATAACTGGCCGTATGAGATTCCTGTCAGGTCCAACAATTCTTTCTTGGAGATCAAATCATCTGTCATATATGGTCCCCCTTTTTATTGGAATGAGTGTAACATAACATTGTTACGTTGTAAACCACATTGAAAAATCGATGATCGATTACAGATTTCCACTTTAACCACTGGTGTGAAATTCTTTGTTTTCTACTGTAGATCTTGTTATTGCAATGGAAGCGTAATGCGTATAACCTGTTACATATAAACACTTTGGAGGCCTAGGCATCCGATTTCCATCCCATCGTCTCATGTCAGAACACGTGGTTAACGAACTTATGAAAGGGGTTTCTTATACTCATGGCACTTATTAAATGTGATTTTTACTCGGATACGCTCGGGCTGAGCACCAGCATGCATGTCATTCTGCCGCAACAAACCCACAATCAGATCGGCATGGAGAATGTGACTGGCAAAGGACTGCACCCAACCCTGTACCTGCTGCACGGCCTGTCTGATGATGATTCCATCTGGCTGCGTCGGACTTCCATCGAACGTTATGTGGCCAACCTCGGGATCGCCGTTGTTATGCCACAGGTTCACCGCAGCTTCTATACAGATATGGTAGAAGGCGGACGTTATTGGAGCTTTATCAGTGAAGAACTGCCGGCACTTGCTCGTTCTTTCTTCCCACTCTCAGACCAACGGGAGGACAATTTCGTTGCCGGATTATCCATGGGTGGCTATGGGGCGTTCAAGCTGGCCCTTCGTAAACCAGATCAATATGCTGCAGCTGCCAGTTTGTCTGGAGCACTCGATATGTCTGCACATATGGATAGAAACGCATCCTCAGCATTGCAACAGACGGAGTTACAACGTATTTTCGGACCAGAGGTGGCAGGCACCGAGAATGATCTGATTCATCTGTTAAAAGAAAGACAATCTAGCGAAAGTCCTCGGCCTTTGCTCTACCAATGCTGCGGAACGGAAGATTTCCTGTATGAGGATAATCAAACCTTCCGTCAAGCCTGTGAACAGACGAACTTCGAACTGACATACGATGAAGGGCCTGGTGAACATGAGTGGGGCTACTGGGATGCCAAGATTCAGGATGTATTGAAATGGTTGCCTTTACAAAAGCGCGATTAGTGGAGAATTGCAATGGAGCTACCAGGAGTAACTAAACTGGTACTCCGATAGTAGAACAACCTACCTTCCGTTCGCGGTTGAGTTCAATATATCTAGAGCACATCGCTGTACAACACAAAGAAGCAGGCCGTTGAGAACAAAGTTCTCTGGCCTGCTTCTTTGTGTTGTACTGTTGTATCTGTAAGTTTACCTTATAGTAGCGGTGGTATTAACCGCGGTTCGTAATCCATTGCTCGGTGATCTCCAGTACCTTCTCACTGCGTCCAATCGCTTCAGCAACTTGACCCGAAGCTGTCCCGCCGTAAACATTACGAGCGTTCACTACCGCTTCCGGTTGCAACACATCATAGATCCGGTCATCAAACAGTGGTGAGAACTGACGGAATTCATCAATCGTCAGATCCAGCAAATACTTGCTGTTCTGGATGCAGTACAGTACCGTTTTACCAATCACTTCATGCGCCTGACGGAAAGGCAAGCCTTCTCCCACGAGGAAGTCGGCAATATCCGTAGCGTTGGAGAAATCCTGGTTGACCGCTTGACGCATCCGATCCTTGTTCACTGTCATTGTCGCGATCATTGGAGCAAACAGTTGCAGCGCACCCTCCAGCGTCGCTACTGTGTCAAACATGCCTTCTTTGTCTTCCTGCATGTCTTTGTTGTATGCCAGTGGAAGAGATTTCAGTACCGTCAGCAAACCGATCAGGTTGCCGTACACACGTCCTGTTTTACCACGCACGAGTTCAGGAACGTCCGGGTTTTTCTTCTGTGGCATGATGCTGCTGCCTGTGCAGAATGCGTCGTCCAATTCCACAAAACCAAACTCCGTGCTGCTCCACAATACCAGCTCTTCACTCAGACGGGACAAGTGAGTCATGATCAGCGAAGCCGCCGCCAAGAACTCAACGATAAAGTCACGGTCACTTACTGCGTCCAGACTGTTCTCGTACACGCCATCAAAGCCCAGTTGTTCCGCGACAAAATGACGGTCAATCGGGAATGTTGTGCCCGCGAGCGCACCTGCGCCCAGTGGCAGGATGTTAATGCGTTTGTAGCTGTCCATCAGACGCTCCGCATCCCGTTGGAACATGGATACATACGCCATCAGGTGATGTGCGAACAGAATTGGCTGTGCCCGTTGAAGATGCGTATAACCCGGTACGATGGTATCTAGGTTATCTTTTGCTTGTCCAATCAGTGCTTCCTGCAAGGAATGCAGCATGCCTACAAATCCAACGACGCGTTCGCGCAGGTATAGGTGCATATCTGTTGCAACTTGATCGTTCCGGCTACGGCCTGTATGTAATTTACCGCCTACAGGACCAATCGTCTCGATCAGGTTTTTCTCAATATTCATGTGGATGTCTTCGTCCGATACGGAGAATTCCACTTCACCTGCACGGATTTTGTGCAAAACGGTGATCAGACCTTCTTTGATCGTCTCTACATCTTCCGCCGGAAGAATACCGCATTTGCCCAGCATCGTCACATGGGCCAGACTGCCCTGAATGTCTTCCTCAGCCAAAGCCTTGTCAAAATTGATCGATGCCGTATATTCCTCAACCAAATGATTGGTTTGTTTTGTAAAACGTCCTCCCCACAGCTTGCTCACAGTGAGTACTCCCCTTTCGCTCATGGACAAAGCCGCTCCTGCCAGATGTGCAAGAACGGCCTGCCTTGTCATTTATATTGATATAGTTCTATATATGCAGGTTGAAATTAGTTTTTGTTTTGCTCCACGCCGGAGTTTACTTTCAAACGCAGTGCATTCAGGCGGATAAAGCCTGTTGCATCACCTTGATCGTAGGCTTGCGTTGGATCAGCTTCCATCGTTGCGATGTCCGGATTGTAGAGGCTGACAGGACTTTTCACGCCAGCGCCGATGATGTTGCCTTTGTACAGTTTCACACGAACTGTACCTGTAACGTTCTTCTGGCTTTCAGTCACCAGTGCTTGCAGCGCCAGACGTTCCGGTGCGAACCAGAAGCCGTTGTAAACGAGTGTGCTGTAACGTGTGATCAGGCTATCACGCAGGTTCATCACTTCACGGTCCATCGTGATGGACTCCATTTTGCGATGTGCGGTGAACAGGATTGTTCCACCTGGTGTTTCGTATACGCCACGGCTCTTCATACCAACAAAACGGTTCTCAACCATATCTACACGGCCAATACCATGTTTGCCACCCAGCTCGTTCAGTTGCTCCATCACTTGCAGTGGGCTCAAGCGCTCACCGTTCAGTGCAACACAGTCACCTTGTTCGAATTCCAGTTCAACATATTCCGCTTGATCTGGTGCATCTTCAGGTGCACTGCTCAGCAGGAACATGTCTTTGTTCTCGTCGGCACTTGGATCGAACCAAGGATCTTCGAGCACACCGCTCTCATAGCTGATATGCAGCAAGTTACGGTCTGTGGAGTATGGTTTAGCCGCAGAAGCGGTTACCGGAATACCATGTTTTTCAGCGTACGCGATCATCTCGGCACGTCCCGGGAACTGGTTACGGAATTCTTCCAGACGCCAAGGTGCAATTACGTTAATGTCTGGTGTCAGCGCAGCCGCGTTCAACTCAAAGCGAACTTGGTCATTACCTTTACCTGTAGCACCGTGAGCAATGGCTGTAGCCCCTTCTGCACGAGCGATGTCCACCATACGTTTAGCGATCAGTGGACGAGCGATACTTGTACCAAGCAGGTATTGTCCTTCATAGAGGGCACCCGCCTGGAACATCGGATAGATGAAATCTTTTGCGAATTCATCGCGCAGATCGTCGATGTATACTTTGGAAGCGCCTGTTGCCAGTGCTTTTTCCTCCAAACCGTCCAATTCATCCTTTTGTCCAATATCCGCTGTGAAAGCGATAATCTCTGCATCATATGTTTCTTTCAACCATTTCAAAATTACAGATGTGTCCAACCCGCCTGAATACGCGAGTACAATTTTTTCCTTAGCCATGTTCGATGGTCCTCCCCAAGATCAGTTAAGTTAAACAGAGCCTTCATACACTGAATCCTACGAGCCAGAAAATCCTTCCGATCACTGTTATCCCCAGATTTTTTTCATCCCTTTATGACAAAGGGTAAAATCCGGGGATAGCCTATGCTTCCGATGCAGCTTTCTTTCAGAAAGCTTTCAGGTGCACGCTTCGCTTCTTCAGGCTTTTTCTGTCTCTCCGTGTTTGTGTATGCTTCTTATTTAATTAACTTTTTAAAGTACATTATAGATGAATCTATCATCGCGAAATCTGCGCCTAAAATCAACCCATAAAGGCAAATAGCATCTATTCGCTCATTAATGCAGCCATTAATGCTTTCTGTGCATGCAAGCGATTCTCCGCCTGATCAAAGATCAGAGAGTTCGGTCCGTCAATTACACCGGCACTCACTTCTTCGCCGCGGTGTGCTGGCAGACAATGCAAGAACATGTAGTCCGGCTTCGCGCCTTTCATCAGTTCCTCGTCCACTTGATATGCCGCAAATGCCTGCTCCCGAATCTTCTGCTCTTCTTCAAAGCCCATGCTCGCCCATACATCCGTATACACGATATCTGCATCTTTGGCTGCTTCCTGTGCACTGTACGTTACAGTCACTTCAGAACCGCTCTCCTGTGCGATAATGCGTGCCTGCTCCACAACTGCACTATCCGGCTCATAACCTTCTGGCGTTGCTACAGCAACATGCATTCCCATCTTCGCTGCACCGAGCATCAGGGAGTGCGCCATGTTGTTGCCATCTCCGATGTAGGCCATTTTCAGACCTGCCAGCTTGCCTTTGTGCTCCAGCACCGTTTGGAAGTCTGCCAGTACCTGACAAGGATGCGCTGCATCGCTCAGGCCGTTAATAACTGGAACATCCGCATGCTCTGCCAGTTCAGTTACATTATGGTGTCCAAAGGTACGGATCATGATGCCGTCCAGGTAGCGGGACAATACTTTGGCTGTATCATGTGTTGTTTCCCCACGACCCAGCTGGATATCATTTTTGCTCAGGAAAAGCGCGTGTCCGCCCAATTGGAACATGCCCACTTCAAAGGATACACGCGTACGTGTAGATGATTTTTCAAAAATAAGTCCGATCGTTTTACCTTTCAACGGTTGAAAAGGTACACCGCTTTTTTGTTTGCCTTTAATCTCAATTGCGAGATCAAGCAGATAACGAATTTCCTCTGCTGTGTAGTCCGTGAATTCGATAAAATCCCGGCCTCTCAGATCAATCTTCTGAATCTTTTCCGTCTGTTGTGCTGTCATGTATAATGTCCTCCTTATTTCCGGTTCCCTGCACCCGCATGGGCAGAAGAGAGAGCAACATTGACACTTGTCTTGGTGCTTCTCAAGTTTATTCTTTTCCGCCTTCTGCAAGTTCACCGCGCGGCTACAGGGATTCATCATCTCGTTCTGCTTCGAGGCCGGTAATGGCCCCGAGACAGAAAGGTTTTCATTTTTATGTTAGGCTTTCGCCGCTACGTGCTCTTCGATCAATGTGGCTACCAAGGATACCGCCTCGTCGATCTCTTCTTTGCTCACATACAGGTTCGGAAGCAAACGAATCACATTAGGTCCTGCAGAGACGAACAAAATACCGCGTTTTTGCCCAGCAAGCACAATATCACCTACCGGCTCAGCACATTCGATGCCGACCAACAATCCCAAGCCACGAACTTCCTTCACAAAGGAATTGCCGGCCAAACGATTCCGCAGGGAGCTCATCAGGTATTCGCCCATCTCCGCTGCACGCTCTGGCAAACGATCTTCCAGCATTGTTTCAATTGTTGCGATCACAACGGATGAAGCTAGTGGTGTTCCACCAAATGTCGTCGCATGGCTACCTGGCGTGAACGCATCCCGCAGGAAACCTTTACCCAGCATTGCGCCTACAGGGAAACCACTGCCGATACCTTTGGCAACGGTGAACACGTCTGGCTCAATGCCATAATGTTCGTGTGCGAATAGTTTGCCTGTACGTCCCATTCCGGTCTGTACTTCATCAACAATGAGCAACAATCCGTGCTCGTCACACAATTTCCGTACATGTTTGACGAATTCCGGTTCAACCGGATATACACCACCCTCGGCCTGAACCATTTCCAGCATAATAGCTGCTGTGTTAGGTCCAATTGCCGTTTCAAGGGCAGGGATATCATGCAAAGGTACAGTTACAAATCCGGCTGGCAATGGCAAAAATCCTTCTTTCACCTTATCCTGTCCGGTTGCTGTCAGTGTAGCAAGTGTCCGTCCATGGAAGGACTGGGCAAAGGTGATCACTTCATAGCGATCTGTGCCTTTCACCTTTTGGTGATAACGACGTGCAACTTTGATAGCTGCTTCATTCGCTTCGGCACCACTGTTACAGAAGAACACTGCATCAGCGCACGTATTGGCTGTCAGCAATGCTGCTGCTTTCTCCTGGCCCGGAATCTGGAACAAGTTGGACACATGCCACAACTCATCAATCTGAGCTTTCAGCTTGGCTCCAACTTTCTCCGGTGCATGGCCCAAGCTAGTTACAGCGAGTCCGCACATAAAATCGAGATAACGGTTGCCCTGGTCATCCCACAACCAGCTGCCTTTACCTTTGACCAGACTGATTGGATAACGCGCATACGTTTGGAAAAGCGAGCTTTCCGTCTGTGCGGCTGCACCTGTTGCTGTTGCGCCCGCTACCGCTGTGCCAGAACCTGGCTGTTCGTTGCCTTTTGCCATGACCATATCACTCCTTATTGGTTGGTACACGCCTAAGGTGAATAAACATAACACTAGACCACTTCGATTGCAGTCCATCTTCCGAACGTATGCATACTTCCACTTCGATGACAGAACAACCTTCCGATCGCTGTTATCCCCGGATTTCTTTGATTAATTGTTTAAAGGTGGAAATCCGGGGATAAAGGCGCACGCTTCGCTTCTTCAGGTTATTTCTGTCCTCTCCGTTCTTGCGTCTTTTCTTCAGATTGGTCTGCACTCTTCCGTTATCGCGTTATGCCCAGATTCACAAAAAAATCGTGTACATATTTTTTTATATAATATACGGCTATTCAGACCCTAGCGTATCGAGCAAATTATTGCATACGGATGATTCTTGTTCCGATGATTTCTCCGCTGAGCACTCGGCTCAGGATTTGGGGTTCGCTGCCGTCTACGATGACGACCTCACGTACTTGGCCATGAATACATGCAATTGCTGCACGCACTTTGGGAATCATGCCACCATAGATTTCTCCGGTCTGGATCATGTCCTCAATCTCTTGTACAGATACGGATGGCAGTACTTTTTTCTCGCCGCCTACGTTCTTCATGATGCCTGGAACGTCGGTCACGACAATCATCCGACTCACGCCGAGATGAGACGCCACTGCACCGGCGGCTGTATCTGCATTTATGTTATAGCGTTGTCCAGTTGCATCTACGCCAACCGGTGCGATAACCGGCATGTATCCCATGTTCACGATGCCTTGGATAATCTCTGCGTTCACACCAGTGACATCGCCTACCCAACCGATCTCTGCGTGGTTCGATACGGGCTTCGCCTGAATAAGACCCCCGTCCACGCCGGACAAGCCTAGTGCACGACCGCCCACACGCTGAATCAGGCGCACGATCTGTTTATTGATACTGCCCGCAAGCACCATCTCCACTACGTCCAGCACAGGTTCAGTCGTTTTGCGCAGGCCATTAACGAATTCGGTTTCGATACCAAGCTTCGCCAGGTTATCCGAGATCGCAGGACCTCCACCATGCACGATTACCGGCTGCGTGCCCTGAGACTGCAGATCACGCAGATCCGCAAAGAAAGACTCGGGCAATGCCGCCAGCGTGCTGCCTCCACATTTCATGACAAACATCTGTTTCTCTGTGCTCGCTTCCGTTGCGGTACTCTCGTTTGGCATTGTTGAATTCATGAGGGCAAGCTCCTATCATAGTAAAAATTATATTCAAAAAAATATAACACTTTTATAAGGTCACAAAGGCTGGTAGGAGTCCATTCCGAATTCGGATTGTTCTTTTGATCGCTGTTGTCTCCAGGTTTCTTGAATTATCCCTATATAGGGGAACACCCGGAGACAAAGGCGACCGCTCCGCTTCTGCAGAATCAATTCCGTCTTCTCCATTACTATCGCTATATGTCCAACACCAAACAACAAGTTTAAATTTCATTGATAATTTTTGAAACATCTCACGAAACAGCTTCACAATAGAAGACAGCTGTTTCGCAAAACCTTTATCCAAAGATTTATTAAGTGCGGTATGCGGCGTTAATTCGGACGTAGTCATACGTCAGGTCACAGCCCCAGGCTGTTGCTGTTCCTTCGCCGTGGTGCAAATCCACCACGATGCGAACTGTATCAGTCTGCAAATAGGCCAATGCCGCTTCTTCGTCAAACACGACTGGGCGGGACTGCGCAAGTACCGAGATATCTCCCAAACGGATATCTACGGTATCCGGGTTCACCGGCTGTCCTGCACGCCCTACGGCTGCAATAATCCGTCCCCAGTTGGCGTCTGCGCCAAACATCGCGGATTTCACCAGACTGGACCCGATGACAGTTTTCGCGATTGCTTGCGCGGACTCATCACTTACTGCTCCTGTAACTTCTACCTCGACCAGTTTGGTTGCTCCTTCACCATCGCGAGCAATGGCTTTGGCTAACACTTGGCAAACATAGGTGAAGCCGGCTGCAAAAGCGTCCCAATCTGGATGCTCTGTGGTCAGCTCTTCATTGCCTGCATAACCACTGGACATAGCTACCAGCATGTCGTTTGTACTTGTATCTCCATCTACGGTAATCATGTTGAATGTATGATTGGTTGCCTGGCGGAGCAAGCGCTGCAACGCTTCTGCACCAATGACCGCGTCAGAGGTCATGAAAGCGAGCATTGTCGCCATATTCGGATGAATCATACCCGAGCCTTTGGCGGCTCCCGCAATCGTAACCGTCTTACCGTTAACTATAACGGAGACGCAAGCTTCCTTTTTTACCAAATCCGTTGTCAGAATCGCTTGTGAAAATTGCTCCGCCTCATTCGACTCCTTGCCCATATGCGCTGGAAGACCAGTAATGCCTGAATGTACAGCATCCATTTTGAGCAATTCCCCAATGACTCCTGTGGATGCCACAGCCACGTCTTCTTCTGCCACACCCAACTCACGCGCAGCCGCCGAACGCATCGCATAAGCATCTTCTTCCCCTTGTTGCCCTGTACATGCATTGGCATTACCACTGTTAACGATAACAGCCTGAAGGCGTCCGTTGCTCAAGCTTTCGCGCGTTACTTTGAGTGGTGCCGCCTGAAACACGTTCGTCGTGTATACAGCAGCAGCTGTAGCCGGTACATCACAGCGGATCGCTCCGATGTCATTGCGAGATGTCTTTTTCAATCCGCAGTGAAGTCCACCAGCAGTGAATCCCCCAGGGGTTACAATTGTTCCGTTCTCAACCACGGTAAATTTCTGTTGCTCCACATTCGTTCCCATATCATATCCCCCGTATGCGTTCAGCTATATGCCGATGATCCGCCTGCTTAACCCTGATCCGATCTCCCTAAGTTAACTCCAAGAATGCACTCTTACGTCCATTGTTCCAATGCTCTTCTTGAATTCCATCTCTTATGGATATACCGGTGTCATGTTCAGCCCGAGGTTCTCCTCCCATCCCATCATCAGGTTCATATTTTGAATCGCTTGCCCGGAAGCACCCTTCACCAGGTTGTCGATGACCGAAATAATCGTTAAACGCCCTGTGCGAGGATCCACCGCAAATCCGATATCACAATAGTTGGATCCGTACACTTCTTTGGTAGAAGGCCAGATGCCCGGTTCACGTACACGTACGAAAGGTCGGTTCTCATAATATTTGCGGTACAAATCCACGATCTCCCGGTCGCTGTGTTCCCCAACGAGGTTTGCATACATCGTACTCATAATTCCACGTGTCATTGGCACCAGATGTGTTGTGAAGGTAACTGTAACAGGCGTTCCCGTTATATTGCCAAGCACTTGTTCGATCTCGGGAATATGTTGATGTTTATTCAGTTTATAGGCTTTGAGATTCTCGTTCATCTCTGCATAATGGTACGACAGATGGGTTCCACGTCCTGCACCGGATACGCCCGATTTGGCATCAATAATAATAGTTGAAGGATCAATCCAGCCTGCCTCTACTGCAGGGATCAGTCCAAGAAGTGTAGCCGTTGGATAACAACCTGGGTTGGATATAAAATTCTGCCCCTTCACTTCTTCGCCATACACCTCAGCCATGCCGTATACCGCTTGTTCCAGCAAATCAGCTGGAGGCGCCGGATGTTTGTACCACTCTTCGTACACTGTTCCATCCTTAAGTCTGAAATCGCCAGACAGGTCAATCACCTTAAGTCCTGCTGCCAGCAGGCTTGGTACGAGCTTAGCACTTACGCCGGACGGGGTCGCTGTGAATACCAGATCCGCACGACTCGCAATTTCAGCCGGATCTACACCGTCGAGTGGCCTGTGAATCACGCCCGTCAAATGCGGAAATCCATCTGCGATGGACTCACCACTGCTCGATGATGAGATCACCGATGTGATTTCAACCAGCGGATGGTTCTGGAAAAAACGAATCAGCTCCACCCCGCCGTAGCCGGTGGAACCGACGATTGCTACTTTTAATTTGTTATTCACTCTCGCTCCCCCAATCTCGATGTATGCGCTACTTGTGCTATGTCCTTGCCTGAAGGATACTTGAACACAGCAATTCCGTCGCTTATATGCATATTTGTGTATTATTATACGACTCTGGTTATATAAATACAACACTCTATCATCAATTTCACATGGATTTTCATCCAATCCGAACATATCTTTTTTTCTCATCCGGGACGAATAGGTATACATCTGTTAAAATACGTATTAGTAGGAAACATTACAATCAGGGTCTCATTCATAACTAACCTGCTACCAAGGACATATGAATAGATTCATGATGGTCATTATGAGACGTGGGGGACTATAGTGCATATCGAATCCATTTTACTTATTGTACTCCTTGGCCTGAATATTATTTTTGCGGCAGCAGTCGTTTTCTTCGAACGGAAGGATGCCAGCGCTTCATGGGCTTGGCTGCTCGTCTTGAACTTTATTCCAGTGTTTGGGTTTGTACTTTATCTTTTAACCGGTCAGAACCTGACCCGATACCGGCTTTTCCAGTGGAAAGAACGTAAGAAGCTCGGGCTAGAGGAACGTATTGAAGCCCAGCTCACGCAGTTGCACGATAACCGCACACCTTTCCGCAACCAAGCAACCGAGACTAGCCAGGACATGATCTATATGAACCTGAAGCAGAACGGTGCTCTGGTGACGGAAGATAATGCGGTCGAGATCATTACGGATGGAACAGATAAATTCCAGCGGCTCTTGGATGACATCGAAGCGGCTCAGGATCACGTGCACGTACAATACTACATTTATAGAGGCGACCGTCTGGGCAAAAGAATTCGAGATGCACTCATCCGCAAAGCGCGGGAAGGCATCAAAGTTCGTTTGCTGTATGACGCGCTCGGATCACGGCGGGTATCAAAACGCTTTTTCAAAGAATTGCGCGAAGCAGGCGGTTTGGTTGAAGTCTTTTTCCCCTCCAAATTCAGTCTGATCAACTTACGTATGAACTACCGGAACCACCGAAAGATTGTCATCATCGATGGTAACCTGGGGTACACGGGCGGATTTAACGTTGGAGATGAGTATCTTGGCTTGAACTCGAAATTCGGTTACTGGCGTGACACACATCTGCGCATTCAAGGGAATGCCGTTCATGCTCTGCAGACCCGTTTTCTCCTGGATTGGAATGAAGCGTCCAAACAACACGACACACCTTATGTTCCGGCGCATTTCCCTCATATCGAGGGTACAGGAAAGATTGCCATGCAGATTGTCTCCAGTGGACCGGATGCAGAGACTGAGCATATCAAGAACAGTTACCTCAAGATGATTAATGGGGCCAAACAATCGATTCTGATTCAAACGCCTTATTTTATCCCGGATGCCAGTGTATTCGAAGCTATTCGTCTCGCGTGTCTGTCCGGCATTGATGTTCGCATCATGATTCCAAATAAACCCGACCACGCCTTTGTATATTGGGCTACGTTATCTTATATTGGTGAGTTGTTGAAGGTGGGCGCCAAAGTATTTATATATGATAATGGCTTCATTCATGCCAAAACACTTATCATTGACAGTTTGGTTGCATCCGTGGGAACCGCCAATATTGACTACCGCAGTTTCCGGTTAAACTTTGAGGTTAATGCCTTTATGTATGATGAAGCGATTGCGACAGCACTTGTACAAACCTTTGAGCACGACCTGCATGTATCGCGGGAAATGACGCTCGATGAATACCAAAAACGCAGTTTCATTATCCGCTTCAAAGAAGCCATTTCCCGTCTGCTATCTCCGATTTTGTAGCGGTCAATATTTATAGTAAAAAAACAGGCACATCCTCTCCCGTCATTTTGGAGAAGGATGTGCCTGTTTTTTTCTTGTCTTGAACATCCAAACGTATGAGCCCTACACGGCTCACTTGCTATTTTTCACACCGTTCACACATGTTCTCCCCGCTTAAAACCTTCACCAAGCACTTCATGCGCGTTACTGATAATGACAAATGCTCCCGGGTCCACAGACCGGATCAACGCTTTAAGTCTTGGTACCTCATTTTGCCCAACCACGACCATCAGTACTGTTCGTTGATCATCGGTGTAACCACCTTTGGCTTCCAGCTTTGTTAATCCACGATCCAAGTCATCCAGAATCACTTTGCTAATCGCTTCGGTCTGGTTGGAGATAATATAAGCCACCTTGGAAAAGCCTAGGCCCATCTCAACGGCATCGATCACTTTACCGGTAACATACAACCCAATTAGTGCATAGAGAGACTGTTCCAATGACAATACAAAAGCAGCCATAATAATAACCGTAGCATCCATAATTACGACACAAAGAGAATAACTCAGTCCGCTGAATTTCTGTACGATTCTGGCAAGAATGCTCATGCCACCTGTTGATCCTCTACCTCGGTATACAATTCCAATCCCTAAACCAACGCCAATCCCACCATACAGTGAACCAAGTAGCGGATTCGTTGTTGGAATGGCCCAATCCTTCGTGAGATAGACTAACAGTGGCAGGACAATACTGCCCAGTACTGAACGAATTCCATACTGCTTACCAATAAGCAGGAAACCCGCAATCAAAAGTGGGATATTAATTGCCCATTGGGTATATGCCGGCTCCCAATTAAGCCACTCCTTGCCCAGGATCGATAACCCGGACACCCCACCCGAAGCAATCTGATTCGGTAATAAAAATAAATTAAAGGCCACGGCAATTAAAAACGAACCTAAAATGATAGATACCGTATCCACGACGTTTCTCCATGGACCATTGAGTGGAATGAGGCTAGTTATCCTCTTTTTGCGATTATTGTGAAGTTGTGATCGTTGTTGCATGTTCTCGTGCTCTCCTTTTATGTGACTGATCAGTTGTTCGCTCATTTTTTCTATCCTATAAAATCATTCAAAAAAAAGCTCCCGTATACACCAGCATACGCCTACACGTATGGGTCCATACAGGAACTTATATTAATCGGTTTCTACTTTAATCTGGCTACGCAAATAACCATCGATGAATGCATCGAGGTCGCCGTCCATTACTGCCCCTGTATTTCCAGTCTCTACGCTTGTACGGTGATCCTTTACCATACTATAGGGATGGAACACATAGGAGCGAATCTGGCTACCCCATGAAATATCCGACTGATCTCCTCGGATTTCATCCAGCTGTTGTTTTTGCTCTTCAATTTTACGCTCATACAATTTCGAACGAAGCATCTTCATCGCCCGCTCACGGTTCTTGATCTGTGAACGTTCATTCTGACACGTTACAACTACACCTGTCGGAAGGTGGGTAATCCGCACGGCTGAGTCGGTGGTATTGATATGCTGTCCACCCGCGCCACTCGCACGGTAGGTATCAATCTTGAGATCCTCTGTTCGAATGTCCAATTCAATCGTATCATCAATCTCAGGAACCACATCACATGATACGAAGGAAGTATGCCTACGGCCCGATGAGTCAAAAGGAGAGATCCGCACCAGTCGGTGTACACCCTTCTCGGCTTTCAGATAACCATAAGCATTGTGCCCCTTGATCGATAGCGTGACACTCTTGATCCCCGCCTCATCTCCTGGCAGATAATCCAGCACCTCAACCTTGAAGCCACGCTTCTCGGACCAACGTGTGTACATCCGGAGTAACATCTGTCCCCAGTCCTGTGACTCGGTACCACCTGCCCCCGGATGAAGCTCTAGAATGGCATCCATCTTATCATACGGCTGGTTCAGGAGCAGCTGAAGTTCGAACTCTGCCACCTTGCTCACGATCGCTGTGACGCTTCTACCGATCTCTGCAGCGAGGTCTTCGTCGCCTTCCTCGTCAGCCAGTTCTACCATCATCACCGCATCATCATAGTCCTGTTGGAGTTTGGTGTATTGATCCACAGATCCCTTCACCGCATTTAGCTCAGAGATTACGGATTGCGCCTTGTCACTATCATCCCAGAAATCCGGAGCAGACATCTTCACTTCGAAGTTGCCGATCATCTCTTGCTTCAGATCTAAGTCAAAGAGACCCCCTAAGGTTTGTTAGTTTTTTGCCTATTTCACGCAGGTCATGCTTCACGTTTGGATCGATCATGTGCAATTCCTCTTTTCATTAAGATAAGCTCCCCGCATCCAGGGCATTCCTCCAGATCAAGTATCCGATGCGTAACCCTGGTGTTGAGACTACTGTTGTATCAGTATATCTCTTCCCCGTGATCATGGTCATATTATTATAACTATGCACCATTAATCGGTTTTGCATCCTTCACTTCATCCTATGGAATACCCGGCTGCAAGGAGCCATTCATGTCATGCTATCTAAGTTGACCTCATTCATGTTACACCTGTTACTCCGATTACAGCAGCATCTTCCGATCGCTCTTATCCCCAGATTTTCTTGATTCCCTCTTACAAGGGAAAAATCCGGGGATAAAGGCGAACGCTCCGCTTCTTCAGATTGCTTCTGCACTCTCCGTTATGGTGTAAAATCAAGGTTCAACTTATTACACTATAGTGTATATAAAAACCATCGCTCTACTCTTGACCGTGGCAGTGTTTGAACTTCTTACCACTACCGCATGGGCATGGATCGTTACGTCCGATTTGGTCAGAAACCTTCACTGGACGTTTCTCAGCAGGTTCACCACTTGTCGAGATCTGACTTTCCTCAACAACCGCTTGACGCTCCTGATTGCTCTCGATCTGTGCTCTCATCACATAAGTCGCTACTTCTTCTTGAATCGAAGCGATCATTTGATGGAACATCTCGAAGCCTTCGAACTGGTACTCACGCAGTGGATCTGTACCGCCGTAGGCACGAAGGTGGATACCTTGACGCAATTGATCCATTGCATCAATATGATCCATCCACTTGCTGTCTACTGCACGGAGCACAACCACTTTCTCGAACTCACGAACCATCTCTTCGCCAATTCGCTCTTCACGTGCATTGTACTTGTTCTGAACTTTCGTGAACAGGAACTCGATGATCTCTTCTGCTTCCTTACCCCACAGATCATCTTTAGTTATGGAACCATCGTCCAGCAATTTGCTGTTCATGTAATCAGCAACTTCCTGAAGCTCCCAGTTTTCCGGGATATCGTCACTACAATGTGCTTCAACGATACGTTCAATGGAAGGTTTGATCATATCCATAACGATCTGTTTGATATTTTCGGACTCCAGTACCTCGCGGCGCTGTTTATAGATAATTTCACGTTGTTGGTTCATGACATCATCATATTGGAGAACGACTTTACGCACGTCAAAGTTGTTACCTTCAACACGCTTCTGCGCTGATTCTACTGCACGGGTAATCATCCGGCTCTCGATCGGTTGGTCTTCTTCAAAACCAAGACGCTCCATCATGTTCAATACATTATCTGCACCGAAACGTCTCATCAATTCATCACCCAGTGACAGGTAAAATTGTGTTGAACCCGGGTCACCTTGACGTCCTGCACGACCACGCAGCTGATTATCAATCCGGCGTGATTCGTGACGCTCTGTACCGATGATATGTAGGCCGCCTACTTCAGCTACACCTTCACCCAAGATAATATCCGTACCCCGTCCAGCCATGTTGGTTGCAATCGTTACTGCACCCGCTTGACCAGCTCCTGAGATGATCTCTGCTTCTTCCGCGTGGTACTTGGCGTTCAGTACCTGGTGTTTGACACCACGGCGCTTAAGCATGTCAGACAGGCGTTCAGAGTTCTCAATGGACACTGTACCAACCAGAATCGGTTGATTCTTACTGTGGCGTGCCACGATCTCTTCTACGACGGCATTGAACTTGCCATCGATGCTCTTGTACACGACATCTGCCATGTCATCGCGTTTGTTTGGACGGTTGGTTGGAATTTGCAGTACTTCGAGACCGTAGATTTTTTTGAACTCTTCTTCCTCGGTTTTCGCTGTACCCGTCATACCCGCAAGTTTACGGTACATCCGGAAATAGTTCTGGAAGGTAATCGTAGCAAGCGTCATGCTCTCGTTTTGTACTTCAATGCCTTCTTTGGCTTCAATCGCTTGGTGCAATCCATCACTGTAACGACGTCCAGACATCAGACGACCTGTGAATTCATCGACGATCATAACTTCTTCATCACTGACCACATAATCCACGTCACGACGCATGATTGCATTTGCTTTCAAGCCCTGTACAATGTGATGGTTGAGAGTTACATTGGCATGATCATACAAGTTCTCGATACCAAATGCTTTCTCTGCTTTTGCCACGCCCGCCTCAGTCAACGCTACGGATTTCACCTTAATGTCTACCGTAAAGTCTTCTTCCGGCACCAAACGTTTCACAAAACGATCTGCTGCATAGTACATGTCCGTCGATTTCTGAGCTTGTCCGGAGATAATGAGTGGCGTACGCGCCTCATCGACCAGGATGGAGTCTACTTCATCAATGATACAGAAGAACAATGGACGTTGTACCATTTGCTCTTTGTACAGCACCATGTTGTCACGCAGATAGTCAAAACCAAACTCATTGTTCGTTCCGTACGTAATATCACATGCATACGCATGTTGTTTCAAAGCATGGTCCATACCGCTCAGGTTAACCCCTACCGACATGCCCATGAATTCATAGATTTGTCCCATTTCCTGGCTATCCCGTTGTGCCAAATAGTCATTGACCGTGACCACGTGTACACCTTTGGACATCAACGCGTTCAGATATACCGGAAGTGTTCCTACCAGCGTTTTACCTTCACCCGTTTTCATCTCGGAAATACGGCCTTCATGCAGAGCGATACCGCCAAGCATCTGTACATCGTAGTGACGTTTGCCCAGTACACGACGTGATGCCTCACGTACGGTTGCAAATGCCTCTGGAAGGAGCTCATCTGTTGTTTCTCCCTTTTCAATACGAGCACGGTATTCGTCCGTTTTACCTTTCAGTTGTTCATCAGACAACGCCTGAAATTGTGGTTCCAGTTTATTGATCACATCGACCGTCTTCATCAGACGTTTAACATCACGTTCATTCATGTCGCCGAAGATCTTTTTGACAAGTCCTAGCATGGTATACCCCTTTCGTGCAAAACAGAATAGACCCCCTGTTGCCGCCACGCGACACCATCGGATGGATGTTGCATCCACTTGCCCGGGGGTGACAAACAATATAAAAAGTAATATGGATGAATCAACTCCAGGCTTGCCAAGGGTTCCTCATGAAGCTGATTCGGTATTCAAATGGATTCGGTTATTAAAAACTAGCCGAAGCCCGAGCCTTGCGAATCATGTTCATGGTGCTGTGCCTGTCATTGATTGTGATTAGCGATCATTCGTTGACAATTCCTCATCAGGACAATGATTCTCTTTGCATAAATTGTAACAGTTTGTAAGGGCCGCCGCAACACGCCACGGCACACTTCTTTGAACTTATGAGACATATCAAATGGAGTTTAAGTGCAAAAAATCATAGTCGTTAGCGGAAGCGTTCGATTATCATGTTTCGTTTTGCAGGCTAGACAGCTCTGTCAACGAATTTTGATGGTAAATTTGGATGAAAATCTCATATCCAGTTCTCGAATGTAGGCGTACGAATATTTTCGTAAGCATCGGAATCTGGCAGTAAACTTTTACAGTTTGTGCTTCTTCTTACTATCTATTAGACGCAGCAGCATAGGGAATAGTTTCACCATTTTATTTCCAAAGGTCATTTCCCAGCTTCTCTACGCACAAAAGAGCCCCATCCCCTAAGGGATGGAAGCTCTTGTTAAGTCCAATCCAGGAAACTACAGTCCCTGTCTTCATTATTATTAGATATTCATACGCAAATCCGATCCGATGATCCTATACCTTAAGATTAACCTTGTTCGATCAATCCGTACTTACCATCGTTCCGTTTGTAAACTACGCTAACTTCTTCACTGTCAATGTTGGAGAATACGAAGAAATTGTGACCAACCATGTTCATTTGGAGGATTGCCTCTTCCACGTCCATTGGTTTCAACATAAAGCGTTTCGTCCGTACGACTTCAAAATCATCGTCATCCGTGTCCGCATCCAGTTCAGCTGTAGCCACAGTACCTGTTGGATCTTCAACGAAGAGTGTTTTCAGGCTACCTTCCTGGCGAAACTTACGGTTAATTTTTGTTTTGTGTTTGCGGATCTGACGTTCCAGCTTGTCCACCACGGAGTCAATGGATGCGTACATATCGTCGCTCTCATCCTCGGCGCGGAGCACAATGCCTTTCAAAGGGATCGTCACCTCTACCGTATGCAAACCTCTCGTCGTGCTCAATGTAACAGCACCGTCAGAGTTAAGGGGTGCATCGAAATACTTCTCGAGTCTACTCAACTTTTTGTCGACATAATCCTTCAAAGCATCAGTAACCTCGATTTGTTGACCTCGAATACTTAAATTCATAGGGCACTCCTCCTTTTTCCTTTGCCACTTCATTATAACACGAATGTAAGCGCCATGTAAAAACTCCCGGTGACCGAATAATGACATCTGTTCAAGCCACATCTGCCAACGTAGGCATAACGCCATATTTCGCGATATTTCATCATATTCAGCCATAATCGAATATTTACTTGGTATGAATTATTAGGCGCTTGATGATGTAATTAACCCATTTTGAGCCTGCTCAATCTAATATGTAAAATGAACTTCAATCTATCTCTTGAATCTATTAAATTCACTAGAATCATGTGTCTAGGATGATCCTCAAATCTCGAATCTATTAGAACAAAAAAAGACCCCGGAAAGTACCGGAGTCTGATGCTAGCGATAATTCAATTTGGTAACCATCTAACCATATATGTAGGTCGGATTGTCCGGATGATTATAATTTGATTACGTTAGCTGCTTGCGGTCCACGCGCGCCTTCGACGATGTCGAATTCTACGGATTGACCTTCTTCCAAAGTTTTGAATCCTTCGGATTGAATTGCGGAGAAATGTACGAATACGTCGCCGCCGTCTTCAGTTTCAATGAAACCGTAACCTTTTTCTGCGTTGAACCATTTTACTTTACCTTGCATGCACTAACATTCCCTTCGTCATCAAATGAAGTGAAGCTTTCGGCCTTAACCTCTGCCCACAATTCAGATAATACCACCCAAAGTTATCCATTGTCAATTGGAAACGTAAATGTTTTCTTGGAATTTTTTGTAGATTAATTGGGGATTTTGGGGAATGGTGGATGGTTAGATCTCTAAAATGTTAGGTTTGAAGAATCATTCAGGAATCTTTCACAGCGAAACTGTCGCACTCGGTTTGAAAACCCGTCATCTTTTTAATTTGATCTATAACCAAGTATTGATTTTCCTCTCCCATATTGGTATCTGAAGGCAGACAAATCCCATGGTTAAATAGCATTCTACTCACATCTTCATTATCGTAATGACAATAATAATCGGTCCCCTCAAAAATCGGCTGCAGATGAAGTGGCTTCCACACAGGACGGGACTCAATATTGTTTTCTTCCAAATGATTAATGATTGATTCAATATTATCGTTTTGTTTATCGTTATAGACCAAAGCTGTTGTTAACCAACGCGTTGAATTTCCATAACTAGCTTCTGGCATAAAATTAAAACTACCACTATCAGAGAGACTTCTAAAGTATCGGTCAAAAATCGCTCTTTTCTGTTCAATTCGCTGGTTTAGTACTTGAAGCTGGCCACGGCCAATACCTGCGAGCACATTGCTTAACCGATAATTGTAACCAATCTGACTGTGTTGATAATGTTTAGCTATGTCCCTTGCTTGAGTAGCATAAAATCTTGCTTTATTCAAGCTCTCCACATCATCTGAAACAAGCATGCCCCCACCTGAAGTGGTTATGATTTTATTACCATTAAACGAGTACACACCAAACTTACCAATAGTTCCACTCATTTGCCCCTTATATGTAGCACCAAGAGATTCCGCAGCATCTTCAATAATAGGTACTTCGTACTCATCGCATATTTTTTTCAGTGAATCGTAGTCTGCGCTCTGCCCATACAAGTTCACTATAATGACCGCTTTGGGTTTCTGACCTTTATATGCATAAGCCTTCATGGCACGCTCTAAAGCAAGTGGAGACATATTCCAGCTATCAGGTTCAGAATCAATAAATACTGGTGTTGCTTTTTGGTATAAGATTGGATTGGCACTAGCGACAAAGGTCAAAGAAGAACAAAAAACAATATCTCCTGCTTGTACATCAAGTAGCACTAAAGCTAAGTGGATAGCAGCCGTTCCGGAACTTAAAGCGACCGCTCCAGCACTACCAACATAATCAGCCAGTTCCTGTTCAAAAGCATCTATGTTAGGCCCGAGTGGTGCAACCCAGTTACTTGTAAATGCTTCATTGATATATCGTTGTTCCAACCCGCTCATATGGGGAGAGGCCAAATAAATACGATTTCGCTCTGACATGTGCTTTTCATCCCTTGCTTTTGAAATGTTTATTGATTTTGGCTGGGCACCCTACAGCAACTACTTGCTCAGGAAGACTATGAATAACAACAGCTCCTGCCCCCACAATACTCCCTCTACCAACCTTAACTTGTGGTACTATACTCGCACCAATCCCGACATGAGCAGAACAACCAATCTCCACACCACCAGCCAGATGAACACCTGGTGACAAATGGACGAAATCGCCTATAAGACAATCGTGATCTACAGTAGCAGCAGTATTCACAATAACATGTCTACCTATCTGAGCATCAGCATTAATTACTGTATTAGCCATAATAACGGCTCCATCGCCTATGACAACATTAGATCCTATAATCGCAGTTGAGTGTATCGCTTTTCCAAATTGAACATTACTTTGTTCAAAAATGTTGGCTAGTTTGACTCTTGTAGCATTATGTCCAATTGCTATGATATAGAGGCTTTGTGGATACTTAAGGTTGATCTTTTCTAGCTGGTCTAATCCACCGAGCAACGGGATTCCCCTCCAATCGCTACCTCTCTTATGATCATCCATAACTCCAATGATTTTTTCACCACATGAATGCAGGTTATCTAGTACTACCTTTCCGTGACCACCCGTACCAAAGATAATATAACCCAGAAAAAGCCCTCCCTATTCATGCTAAAATACAAATACCACGAAGAGCCCTTCTCAATTAATACGTAATTGTTTTCTGAATCAGTTGTTCAGTCCAACTAATATTTCTGAGAATATTGACAATAATGCTGCTTGTATTCTCTTTAGCATATACATTTTTTGTTTCAGAGATAACTTTCTGAAATTCTTGCGAATTTGCTTTTTCCAGCGCTTTTTGAAGCTCAATATCGTCCTCTTGAATGTCAATCACGTTAGAAGAACGTTCTCTTCGCCCTTGTCGTACACCAATGTTAATAACTGGTTTATTAAATGAGGCAGCTTCAATGATTCCAGACGATGAGTTCCCAACTAAAATCTTTGCATGCTTCAGCATCACCAGATAATCCAACGGCTCAAAATTGGTTATAAGATGAACATCAGGATTTACGACAAACTGATTATAAATATCAACAAGTGCGTCTGATCCTGCATCTGAGTTAGGCATGATACATATAATCTCGTATCCCTGGTTCAACAACACCTGCAGCATCCTAGCCAGCATCTGCAAATTTGTTGATTGGGTAGTGACAGGATGGTATGCAAATAAAACATATTTATTTTTCAGGTGAATATTGTATTTATTTGCGGTTTGCTCATAGTCAGGAAGGACAGTATTCATTATCGTTTCAATTCTCGGAGCCCCTACGACATGAACTCTCCATGGATCCTCACCGAGTCTAATTAATCTTTCTTCACTCTTTTCAGTAGCTACCAGATGTATATGTGCCAATTTGCTGATCACGTGGCGAACGGATTCATCTATAGTGCCGGTCACTTCACCACCGTGCAGGTGGACGAGAGGAATATTAGTATGAGAAGCCACGATAGCTGCCGCAAGCATTTCTCCCCGATCTCCTAACACCACAACCACATCTGGCTGAATGGCTTCCAACGCTTGAGTCATTCCGAGAATAGCCAATCCTATAGAACGAGACATGTTGGCATGTGAGGAGCCTTGCAACAGACAATCCACCTGCGCTGAGATTTGAAATCCATCTTGTCTTATCTGTTCTACGGTATTACCAAACTGTGGAGACAAATGCATGCCAGTTACTAAAAGATGCAGATCAAGGGTCTCTTCTGCATCAATCGCTCTTAAAACAGGATAATAAATACCATAGTCGGCTCGAGTCCCGGTAACCACCACGATTTTTTTCATCGAAAATCTTCCCATGATAGTAATTGATCTTCAACAATATTCCTGGTAAGTTTCTTACCGATAAATTCTTTATAAAATTTAGGCTCAATTCCTGTTCCAGGACGCTTAACAATAATATCCTTTTCTTGAAGAGTAACGCCAGCTTGTAGTGCTCGACCTGCAACAAGACTTTTCCTCGCAACTGCCTTAGTGCTTTCTTCAGATGGCATACAACGCTTAATTCCATTACCCAGTGCTTTTTCCACTCTTCGAATGGCTTGAATCATAGTAGCAAACTCAGACGGTTCCAAAGATGCTTGGTGATCCGGGCCGGGAAGGCTACGATCCAATGTAAAGTGCTTTTCTATAATCTTTGCACCCATTGCTACAGCGGCAATAGCCACTTCAATTCCATCTGTATGGTCGGAGTAACCAATGATTCTGCCAAATTCATCCGACATTGCTTTCATTGCAAGTAGGTTAACGTCCTCCAAAGGAGCAGGGTAATCTGATGTACAATGAAGCAAAGAAACATTGCTTTTTGTGAAAACTTTCAGTGAGTCCCTTATCTCATTCAAATCAGACATACCAGTAGAAAGTATGATTGGTCGGCCGTACTGATCAAGTTGATGGAGAAAGGGAATATTATTTAAATCGCCAGAGCTGACTTTAAACGCATTCACTTCAATAGAATCTAAGAATTGAGCACTTCCCTCATCAAACGGGGTCGAAAGAAAATCAATTTCTTTCTTGTCACAGTAATTTTTGATATCTATAAATTCGGAATGACTCAACTCCAACTTTTGCAACATCTCCAATTGGCTACCTGAATTCCCTGTGTTTTCAGCTTGGTATTCTGCCTTTTGGGCATACTTAGTCACTAATTTTTTGCTGTCAAACGTTTGGAACTTAACTGCGTCTGCCCCGCATATCACAGCTTGATCCACACATTGGAGTGCACGTTCTAAAGTTCCGTTGTGATTCACCCCTACTTCTGCAATAATATACACCGAACTAGCGTTAATTTTTGATAAATATTTGCCCATTCATGTATACTTCCTCTCTAACAAATTGATATACCGTTATATGAATTATATTAAATTCAATTTTGCATAAGAAATTCTGCCCACTTTAAATCCATTTCATCATCAATATCTACAGATCGTTCTTTTGGCATGACATAACCGATATTCCTTGGACCTATCATCAAGTTTTCAACCATCAGCAGATCTCTTTTAATTATATAAATTGCTCCATTTAACATGTAAAGGTCAGGCAACTCCTGCCTTCTAAGGTTTTCGACATGATTTTTCAAATAAGGTTGAATTATTCCCTGATTCCATTCCCTTAAAAGATAGGGATGGGTATCGGCTAACGTAACACTTTGTAATGAATCTGCCTTTTGGGTTATAAATAAATCATATGCCTCACGGATATCGTAATCATTTCGTAACGGTGAGGTAGGCTGAAGCAACATAATATATTGGAAATGGAGATTCAGTTTAAGCTCATAAAAATGAACTGCATGTTGTAAAACATCAATACTCGCTGCTTGGTCAGTAGCCAGTTCTTCCGGACGAAGAAAAGGTACATCAGCCCCAGCCAACTTCGCTATTCTCGCTATTTCATTGTTGTCTGTAGACACTACTACGCCTTCCATACATCCGCTTTTAAGTGCAGCTTCAATGGTATATTTGATTAACGGATTTCCGCATAGAATTCTTATATTTTTTTGAAGCAATCCTTTCGATCCTCCCCGTGCAGGGATCACTGCCAGACATTTAGCTGCTTTATTCATAGCACAACTTTTGAGAAACCTAGACCACTAGCTTCAATAAGTTCTCTAATTTCTGCTGTATAAATTTGTTTGGCTGTTTTAGAAGAATATTCTTGACGCTCTGCTTTTCTAAAACCTTCATATTGATATTCCTTTGCCAGGAATAGAGACGGAATAATAAACATTTGTTCATTCTCTAAAGCTCTTTCCGATTCTTCCAGAGTCATAAGCTCTTCATACAATTTTTCTCCAGGTCGAATTCCCGTTTCAATCACCTCACTGGAATAACTTAGATTTCCCGCTTGTTCATATGAATCAATCAGACAATTTGCCAGATCCGTAATTTTAAGGATTGGCATTTTGAGTACAAATACCTCACCGCCTTGAGAATATTTTGCAGCATCAATGACCAATTGAGCAGCTTGTGGAATAGACATCATAAACCGCGTCATTTCCGCATGCGTAACCGTCAGAGGTCTACCTTCCACAATCTGATTCCTGAACAATGGAATAACCGAGCCCCTTGAACCCATTACATTTCCAAAACGAACACATGCAAATATAGTTCGTTTGCTACCCTTATAGAAACTCGCAGCCGAAATCAGTTTTTCAGACAATAGTTTAGTCGCTCCCATTGTACTTGTCGGGTTTACAACTTTATCTGTACTTATAGCAATGACCTTCTCAACATTGTGCTCAATAGCTGTTTCAATTATATTTTGTACACCTATAACATTCGTTTTGATGGCTTCCATCGGATTATACTCACAAGAAGGTACATGTTTTAAAGCAGCTGCATGAAAAATAAGATCCACATCCTCCATGGCATACCCAAGCCTCTGTTTATCTCTAATATCTCCAATCAAATACCTTATATTGTCAAATTCTTGAAGTTCTTGCTGTAGTTCAAACTGCTTACTTTCATCTCTACTGAAAATCCGTATTGCTTTGGGATGATAAGTCAATAAGTTGCGAACAATTTCACTACCTATTGATCCAGTTCCCCCAGTAATTAATATTACTTTGTTTTTAAACATACTACATAACCTCCAGTCCATTCACATGCTATTCATCATTTTCTCTTATATTGGTACTAATTTTCCTGAGCTCTTCAATCTTAAAAAGTTCCATTATTAAAGATATTGATTTATTTTAGATACATTCAGACTAATTCTTATATATTAAAATGTGGTGAACATTCAATGCCATACACATGAAGCTTTTTATTACACCAGCAAAGTGCCCAACTTCGACCTACAATTCATAAGCTTAAATACTCTACTTTACTATCATATATCGGTTTAGAACAAGCTTCAATGAATCCTTAGAGCAAAAAAAACAACTTAGTGTATTGTGGTCAAATCTCCATTTTGTAGACATTGAAAAAGACCTTATGCGGCAAACTGGCGTCGATACTCTATCGGCTTAAGTTATTTAGTTTCCGTTGTAGCCGTTTTCGGTTGGAAAAACGACTATATTTTCAAATTTTCCTTTGTGCTTCGCTAACCGTTCGGATATCATAAGGATAGAAACCTTCCGTTTTAAGATGCGAGAAGAAGCTCTCCCTAGAGGCATTGCCATAACAATTCCCTCGGCTAGACATGTTGATTTGGACGCCAACCTTTGGCAGAATTCCAGGGTAAGCATGTGACGTGTACTGATCCTCGCGTGAACGATCAGTCCGGTTACGTCTTTTTTGCTTTGCAAATGCTTTGATGAAAGTACGGAGCACTAGTTCATTGTCGCTACGTTTGCCAATTTCGTAGGCCACAATTTCGTCATTTAACAGATCCTTTATGGCTGAAAGGTACACTCAGCGCTCTCCAATCCGATACTGGGTAATGTCGTTTACACATTCTAATTTAGCTTTTTCGTAAAGGTGCCTTGCTTCAACTGGTTTTCTGCTACACGCTGAGCAGGTGCAAACGAACTACTGGAGCGTCGTTTACGACGAATTCGGGGGGATTAAATACCGAACGTTTGCATGATCCGAAGCATCTCTTTGTGGTTCATCCAAATCCCATGGTCCTGCCAAAGGGACAACTGAAGCTGCCGATAGCCATATTTCCCTTCATCTCGCTGATACGTTTGAAGCACCTGTCTCTTCGCCATTACATTGGGATCTATTCGTTTACATTTTAAATAGGCATACACCTCTCTCCGGGACACGCCAAACACGTAGCAGAGTTTCTGTATATCTACGTAGGTAGCTGCCTTTTCCATGACCTGATTTCTTTCTTTCTTGTTTGCTTCCCCCTTTCAGGTTTACCAGGCACTTTTTTAGCAACCAATTCTCCCGTTTCAGGTTTTGCACATATCGGTCTTGATCCAAATATTCTTTCCATCGATCTCGCTGGTCCATTAGTCCGAACTCGCCTTGTTCCCGGTATTTTCGCATCCAACGCTTCATTCGCCTGGGGCCATGAATCCACAAATGGTTATTAATTTCAGTTAAGTCCACTCCTCAAAAGTATTCAAACGAGTCGTCTTTTTTTAACCTTCTCCAAATACGCTTTGAACTTTTGTCCCTTAATAACGATATAAAAAAGCACCCCCTAGAATTTCATCGGTTAAACCATGAGGTTTTCCCAATGTCTATTCTAAGGGGTGCAATCCATATAAACTAAATATTTTTCTCGCTCTCCTCCTATTGGATGAGTGAAACAGAGTAGAATGGTTTAATAGATCAGCTACACATTGAAATATTTTATAATTTTTTCAAAATGTAGCACACAGGTCTGACTACTCTATGCCCCACAAGGCATGGTATACGCACTTTGTTCGGCACCATATTGATAATCCAATGAGTTTGTTCACAATACGCTAACCACGAACTCGTCGTTTGGATGCTTCACAAGGCTGTCAAGCCCTTTTAAACATACTATTTAATATTGGTCATTCGACAGTGAGTCCTTATTCAATAAAATATACTATATTATCTAAATCACTACAAAACGTATTTTTTTAGTATGCAGTCCCATCTCATCCTTCTCACATATCGATGTCTATAACGATATGCAGGATTGTCCGCACCTCTTGCATAAATAGCTTAAAATGCGAGAATAACCCTTTTAGATATCTCACATTCCTCTATAATATGCTTTAGTATCTCTTAGTGTCTACAATAATACTGTCCACTGCGTAAGACGTCTCATATGCATTCTTTTGTACTTTAGCCTGCTTGCGTTGAATGAGCCAGTCCTTGGCTTCGATCTTCAAACTGTTCATGCGCATCAGAATGGTTTGATCATTATCCATAATCCTCTTAAGCCTTGCTTGTTGAGATATTGAAGCTTCACGCTGATCCTGCTTTAAAATAGAATCAATAATGTTCTGACGCTTGTCCACAAATAGTTCCAATTCATCTGAACTCACTTCATCAATCTGAAGCATGATATCTTGCGTTAGCTGCTCTAGCTCTCTAATCAAATCATCCATGAACGGCTCCAAGTTCAGATGAGGATACCATTTTGCTTGCCTGGACCCAGGTCTCTTTCAACTCTTTCAAATAACCCAAAGCTTCCTCAGCTGGCTCAGCAGTTTTCTTCGTATTAGCATCAATAAGAAGAAAATTAATATATTCGTACAAAGCATTAAGATTCTCTGCAATATCAGAAGAGCGATCCAATGTAACTGATAACTCGCTAACAATGGTTTGTGCTTTCCCAAGATTCAGACTAACCTTCTGATAATCCTTGGCACCCAATCCATCAATCGCTGTCCGTACAAAACGAATAGCTCCATCATACAACATTATCAACAACTGACCCGGTGAAGAGGTCTGAACGGACGACTGACGATATTGATCATATGGAGACTTAATCATATTTACACCCTTTCAATCTTTAAGTTAACTTAGCTGGAGAAGAAACTGGATAAGCTTGAAGCCTGACTTTGATACTTGCTCATTGCCGTCTCCATAGCCGTGAATTGTTTGTAGTAACGATTTTCAAGAGCACTCAGGCGTTTTTCCAAGGCTGTAATCTGAGTATTATAGCCTTTGAGCGTTTTACCCATGACGCTCTCTTCCTTGAATAGACTGTTAACATCACCGCTAAATTTAGTCGTACCGGCACGTTCTGCAACTTTGCTCATTGCTGTATCCATCTCTTTGTACATCTTGCCAAAAATGGAGCTATCGGCACCAGCACCCGTACCTTGCAATAAATCAGAAACCTGCTGAGGATTATCAAGGATGGCTTTTTTAAACTTATCCTCATCCAAGTATATTTTCCCATTTTCATAATACTTACCGCCTGTTATTCCAATACTACTTAGTTCTCCCATTTTCTCGCCCATAATGTTTCTCAGCGTTGAAGCTAAGTTCGTAAGGATATCATCATTCTTAAGAAGACCACTTT
The DNA here is from genome assembly GCF_038003195.1 of Paenibacillus sp. FSL M7-1414. Lineage (NCBI taxonomy): Bacteria > Bacillati > Bacillota > Bacilli > Caryophanales > Paenibacillaceae > Paenibacillus > Paenibacillus sp. FSL M7-1414. The sequence goes on from NZ_JBBOOS010000001.1 coordinate 6,223,062, forward strand.
TGGCTTTCTCTTCCCACAACTTAATGTCACTTTCTGACATAGCGCTACGTTGTTCTGTAGTTAACGGTTGGAAACTACGATACTTCTCTTCACTAACCTTGGTGTTTAACAATTCTAGCATTTTATTATAATCTTCTATAAATGACTTAACCGTTGTAAGAGCCTTATCAGGATCATTTTGTGTATTAATTGTAAAAGGTTTATCACCATTCAGTGTAATTGCACCATTATTCTCCGTAAATGAACTTGCAGTTGTTGAAAGCAAATTCATTTGCACTCCATTGTAAGTAATCACATTACTTGTAGGTGGGGGATCTAACTTCATACCATTGATTAGAACAATAGCATCCTTCGCCGCAACTTCAGTGATCACTGCAGTAGAGTTTTGTCCGAATAGATCCATTAGCGAATTATTCCCGGCGCCTGGTGCCTCAACTTTAAGGGTGCCTTTAGTGCCCAGATCTTTAGAGGCAACGGTAAACTTTCCTGTAAGTTCATCAAAACTAGCTTTTACGTTTAAGTCTGTTTTACTATTGATTTTTGCAATAATAGAAGAGACTGTGTCCTGCCCCGTAAAAGTCATTTCTACATCATTAATTTTGACCTTGTATTCTTTTGTATTATCGCTTGTACCTATACTTGTCGTTGGTTGTCCGAATTTTATGCCATTTGCTAATTCAGCTAGCGACTGTCTTGAACTATAACCTTGGCCCTTCCCATCGGTTTCTTGAGCTTTTGCAGTAGCAAGCTGTGCAACCGAGACTTCCATTTTAATACCATTAGCTGCCGCACCTGCTTCTGCTTTAACCGCATCTGTGTTGCCTGTTACAACTGCCTTTTGTGTATTAAGCGCTGTTGACTGTCTGTATGTCTGTTGTAGCTTGGTATTACGGAACTCATACATTTTACTATTTAATTCACGATAACTGTCACGTTGCCATTCCAGTGACGTCTTTTTTTGGTTCAATTTATCTAGCGGAGCCCTTTTGGCTGTCATCATTTCCTTGACCATAAGATCGATGTCCATACCAGAAAATCCGTTAATACGCATAAATTCACTCCTCGCTCGTTAAGTTACTTTGTACCTTTATACTTTCTCGTCGATCAGGATGCCCGCTATCTCCATCATCTTGGCTACCAAATCCAGTGTCTTCTCAGGCGGTATCTCGCGAAGCACTTCTCCCGTTTCCTTGTTTAGCACCTTGACCATGATATCATGTGTCTTCTCGTGGATGCTGATGTCCAGCGTGGTCTCCGGACCTTGTAGTGCTTTCACTGCTCGGTCAATATTACGGATCAGTAGTTCTTCTCCCATAGATAGATTTAATCCCTGCTTTTCTTTACTATAGGCTTCTTTCGCTGTCCTGATGTTTGCTGTGTCGGTTCCCGCTTGAGAAGCGCCTGCCGGGTGCTGCACCTCTATAGCAGGATTACTTGCAGATGAGGCAGCAGATAAGGAAAATTGAATGTTCACCCTTGAACGACCTCCAACTATTTCGCATTTATAGTATATATCGGCGTAGTACCAGGAATTTTTTAGGGTTTGAGGCAAAGTCAAATGAAATGAAGAGAGTCTCCTTGATGACCTACTTTGGAGCTTCCCTAATCCTTACTGAAATGTGGAGTGAAATTTTTGATAAACGAACTTGGTGAATGTCAGTTTAAACAAATAGGCGAAGAATTGGGTTATATAAAAAGCATGGATGAAGGAGCTTGGACAAACGTATGGCAATACGTGGTGGTATAGCCAACCGGACATTACTGATTGTCGCTCGTGGCATATCTTCTAGAACAAAGTATTCAGATTGTTTTAGTGAATTTGCATCATGTCAGCAAGACAAAAAAACTTTAGGGCAACTTACAGAGAAAAAGCGACTATAAAGATGCCATGGTCATCTCAGTTCTCGTTCGAAATGAGAAATACTCGGAAGCTACTTTAACTGGATGACTGGTCTTTTCCAGAGTATGTCGATGTCTTTAAGGACTGGGTCGGTAAAGCTTTGCTTATGACGATGAGGGAGATCCCGCTTACGGTTGCTTTTGTTCCGGGCAGTCCTACCGCTAGTGGCTAAGAATGTAGCCTTTAAGTCACTCACAAGCATTATAAGGAGCGAAGCCAAAACCCCATCGTTTTGCATTATTCACAAGTGAACAACGAAGACAACTGAGACGCCGAAGAAATCGTAGCATAACGTTCCATACGGACAACGAACCTTTAAAGGAGCACAGAATCGGCCCCCCCCCCCCCTTAGATGTAGAACGAAGGAATGTAAGGACATAGACCTAGGTTGACATGGGAGGGTAACACCCAAAGAACGAAATCTGAAGATCCTTTGTGCGATCACAACCACTATCTCACAGTTATGGAACCTGACTATCCTTAACTCTGTTCCCACCTAAACTTTCAAAGAAAATGTTGGTGCAAATCACCACCTCCACCAACACCCTCTTGAATTGCGCAAGGTAAAACACTATGAATCAGCGAGAAAACAAAAGCAAGGTAAAAATCACTCCATAGTGGAAATTATAGTTAACAAATGCGTTGACGTCGTATCCCCGTTAAATGAGAGCCAATAAAACCATCAGCACCCTTTAGCTTAAATTCTTAAATAAAATCACTACTTCTATAACTATAATAATTTTTTATGAAATTTTTCTTAATGTGCAACAAATATTCGCTCAACGAATTAACCCTATTCCCCCAAACTTTCACCCACTTCTGCTAACAAAGACGTAATTTCATTCAGGGTATACACAGCAATGTCCAAGAAACCGAGATTAATATGCTGAGCTTTAATAACATTATCAGAAATAATGACGCGCTCAATATCATATAAATTCCAAACAGAATTAATCATTGCTGGCTGTAAGCAATGGCGCAGTAACCAATTATCCAGAACGATCTTAAAAAAGTCTTCTGTCCGATCAATCTTCTTTAGCGCTTCCTTTAATTCAGCTTTGGAGAAATTTTTATTTATTTTAAGACGTCTGACCTGTTTTTGTTGTTTTTCAAAATGTAGTTTAATATCTAAAAAATATTTATACTGCTCTCTCATAGCTTGCTTCATTTGCTGTTTCTCAAGAGGATAGTTATCAATTTCCTGCAATATTTCCGGTACAGGTTTTATTCTGGAATTGCAATATTTCCGTCCCACTTCTGCTAAACTCAACTGCTGAGCATAGGCAATCTTTGCTCCACCTTCTGTTGCGTTAATCACATCTAGCTTCTTAGTAGCAATTTCCATCTCAAACCAAGTACGGAAAGTATTCCAAGTTTCTGTCGTAGGAACCGTACCTCCATAGTAACCCTCAGTTTCCAACTCATCAATTTTTGAAAACATACTGCTGGTCAGTTCTTTATCATCATAAATAGTTCCTCCTGCATGTGTTTCTCCAACCGATTCTCCATATGCCAGATCTTGTCCCAACAAGATAATGGGTGATGCTCCAATATGCTCAGCAATGCCAAAGGCCACATGAGCACAAGATAGACCAATACTGATAGAACTGTCGCCATTTAGTCCAAGAACATCTTTTAGCCAGATAAATTCGCCTACATTTCCCCGCATAGGTATTATTAGTTCTCCAGGGTGCTCTTCAAAAATCTCAGGATAAAGAACAAGCGGAGCAACTAGTGTGGAATGTACAGGATAAGTCTTACCTTCGTAAAAGTAAGTATATGTTTCAATTCCCCGTTCAATAGAACATATAAAGTCGGGAATGATTCCTTCATCGCAAAGACGTTGAGCAATCGTGTCCACAGCAATAATGATTACGTTATCTTTTAAATCATGCAATTGTTCAAGATTTTTATTTAAAGACGGACCAGCAGCAACAACAACAGCTGGTACATCGCGCATTTTGTTCTTAAGTAGAGATACATCCTTAGAACGAGTGAGATGCTTAAGATTCATCATATGATGCTTCAACCCAATCAAACTATCCTCTACAGAGTTGCCATATAACATCGTTTTATAGTTTACAATCTCTTTTATTACTCTTATTATTGCTAAACTTGACTGAATGTCTTGTTCACGATAAAAGTGTGTAAAATAAAATTTTATAGTTTTCATGTAAAAGATAGCATTCATCGATAGAAATTTATCTAGAAATAATGATAAGTTGCTGATCTTATCGGCAAATAAAACGGCTCCAGTTGTTGTATGAAGAAAAGAAAGATCTTTCTGATTCAATGAGTAATTAAATAGTGAACCATTAGGTTCAATAATGACTAATAAAGACTCATTCCCCATTAATTCAATAACCTTCTTAATTTCCTCAACAGATTGTATGCCAACAACAAAAATAAGCTCTCTTTTTAATGGATTGGGTTGATTTGAAGCATCGAAATCACTTTTTAAAGTAAAAACTTTATTCCCATCCAAAAATAATTCATTTCCCTCACTATCCACTTCAACAGAAGATTGTTTTAGTTCATTTTCATCTGGCGCCCCAATCCAATGGTCGGGGTTAGCCGATAGAATTTCAATATTACGATTCAATAAATTCATTATCCTTGTCCCCTTATGCAAATTTCATCTTATATCTGCAATAAAACTATAACAAGAAAGCCCCACCAAGTGGGGCTTTCTCTTTAAATGATTAGGAATGCACTTAAAATAAACTTCTGCTAAAGTTTTAATTATCTTAGCAATTGCAGTACACCTTGAGGTGCCTGATTTGCTTGAGCCAACATTGCTTGAGCTGCTTGAGCCAGGATGTTGTTTTTCGTTTGGCTCATCATTTCTTTCGCCATGTCAACGTCACGGATACGGGATTCAGCAGCTGTCAAGTTCTCAGAAGCAGTTCCCAAGTTGTTAATTGTGTGCTCCAAACGGTTTTGAACAGCACCCAGCTTAGCGCGCTCGCTGGAAACCAAGGAAGTTGCTTTGTCCAAAACTGCAATTGCTTTGGAAGCATCTTCACGAGTGGAAATGTTCAAAGCTGCTTCAGCTTTGATATCGTTAGAACCGTTAGTAACGGCATTATCTTTCGTGAAACCAGCTTGTCCAGCATTACCTGTGATACCCAGTGCTGATGCACGGACATCGTTAATTTGCAAGGACATGGATTGACCTGTATTTGCACCAATTTGGAACTTAGTTGAGAAGCCCACACCTTGTGCACCAGCACCAACGACTTGATCAATATTACCAATAGTTGCTGCATTGCTAAGTCCTACGCCTGCTGCAGGTGTAGTGCCTAGTTTGATATCTTTTCCTGTTTCCGAGATGAATTGGATTTTGTTATCCTTCGACAAGGAAGCAGTGATCTTGCTATCCAATCCAGCTGATTGCAGAGATGCATTGAGATCTTTAATCAGGCTATCCATAGCAGCTTTAGCTACATTTGCATCAGCATTAGTAGTGTCATAGGTTTTTGGAATAGTTCCAGTATTAAGGTTGACCGTAACTTCACTTTCAGAACCAACTGTAAATTTCAACGTTGCCCCTACTGCAAAGTTTGCTGCTCCTGCTGTAAGTGAATTACCACCCTCAATTCCAGCACGCTCTACCGTTGATGGATCACCTGTATCAGTAGCAGCCGCAGCTACACCAAGAGCTGCTGCACCAGCAAACTCTATTTTACTTGTGGAACCTGAAGACTTAGCAGTAAATTCAAGTACATTGCCCGTCCCTACTTTGATGTCTACCAATTCAGACAATTTAACTCCACCAGAAGTCACATCATCCAAAGCTGTTTTCAAAGCTTTAGCATTGTCTCCTGCTGCAGCACCTGCAGAACCAACGGCTACATCTGAAAGATCAAATGTAATGTCGTCAACAGTAATCTTTGCTCCGGTAAGAGTAATCGCACCCCCGGCATTTGCTACAGAAGCTGTAATTTTAGCGCTTGTGGCTTGTGTCAACTTACCACTGTCTCCAGAACCAATACCACCGTTAAGCAATTTTTGAGTATTGAACTCAGTAGTGTTACCGATACGGTTGATCTCGGAAGTCAGTTGGTTCATTTCGTCTTGCAGAGCTTGACGATCGGAATCTGTGTTTGTTCCGTTCGCGGATTGGTTAGCAATCTCGCGTTGACGTTGCAGAATGGAGTGAGTTTCGTTCAAAGCACCCTCAGCTGTTTGGATCAAAGAGATACCATCTTGAGCGTTACGGGAAGCTTGGTCCAAACCACGGATTTGACCGCGCATTTTTTCGGAAATTGCCAGACCTGCAGCATCGTCACCTGCACGGTTGATACGAAGACCGGAAGACAATTTTTCGATGTTTTTATTAGTGTTACCTGTGTTGATGGACAATTGGCGGTGAGTGTTCAACGCTGGTACGTTATGGTTGATAATCATTAGAGTATTTCCTCCCTGAAAATAAATTAGTTCCACATCCATGTGGTAAACGCCGCGACATTAAGGTCGGCCGCCCTGCCGAAGCAGCGTCTAAATTATATATCGACGGAAGGTGAGCAACTGTTTATAGCAAAATGGAATATTTTTAATCTTTTTTATTTTCTGTTTTTCTTAAACGTTCCATAAACGCTTCAATATTGGCTGCGAGAGGTGTGGCAGACTCCCGATTCGCTTCCTGAATGGATGCGTAGATCTCCTGCCGAAAGATATCAATATGCTTAGGAGCAGAAATACCGATTCGTACGGTATCCCCTTCAACTGCTAGTACCGTTACTTCGATGTGATCCTGAATGATAATAGACTCGCCCTTTTTTCGCGATAATACCAGCATCTCACACCCCACCCTTCACAGATTTAGCTTCTTCGTCTTCTGACCAGATCAGATGGCGCGTCTCGTAGATCGACTGATGGAGTATAACTTGCTTACCTAGACGCTTTTCGGGATTGAGCACAACAGGTGCAAGAAGGTTCATTGTGGACTTATTCGTCTGAGAATGAATTGTGACCAGAGAGTATACAGATACTTGCTCTGCAATCTCCAATTCTTCTTTATCCACTTCGCTTAACTCAAAACTATATTCCGTAACAAACGTAAATGGACTTACCAATAAGAAAGACAAATCCTTTTCTCGAACAGATTGTAAATAACTAAAAGGCGTGTCTTCCCATGGGATTAGCGCGAACTCAGTCTCCTCTTCAAATCCAGGTAACCCTTTTGGAAATTGGTATATATCTTTCTCCTGAACCTCTACTTCTCCCCACATGCTTGTCTGAATATGAATAATAAACGCCTCCTTGGCGATGAATTTATACAAAAAGAGCCATAGAGGGCTGCGTCCGAGACCGTCTATAGCTCACATTATAACTTATAACTCCATATCTATGGCTGGTGGAGTGTATTGCACTGATGCGTACTGTTTTACATAAATGTCCAGCTTGCCTCTCTGATACTCAATCTCTGGCTTATTCACGATAACGTTCATCTCAGAGACCGCGGGATCATAGCTGATATCTGGAGGTCTTGTGTTGATACGAATATCCACGTTATCAAAAGAAGCAGGGGTTCTCGTCTCCGGAAAAGGTTGCGGCTTCCAGTCGGTACCCACAATATTAGCAATCGTATTTCCCGGTTTATGAATAGCCGCTAACTGATTACCCTGCTCCACACGCGAAGCTATGTTTTGCAGAAATTTCTGTTGGATCCCCGAATAAATACGAGCGTTCATATCAATCATGTTGCCACCAGTATATGCAGAGAATGCCCTGCTTTGATCAACATTCAGCTCAATTGGATGGCTTTGTACAGTCAGTTTTGCAGGTTTGGTATGAAGTTGAACCTCTGCCTTAGGCTGACGAATGGAGTACTGCCCAGGGTCAGCATCCATGTTTAATATAGACGGTGTAGTTCGAATCTGAACAACAGGAAGAGTGTTCATAACATAACTCCTCCTTATATTATCTCAGGAAGTCCACCAGAGATGGCGAGATGATTTTGGCACCTGCTGAAAGAGAAGCATTATAGATATTTTCTTGAATTTTAGATTGCAAGGATAGTTCTGCGTAATCCGCATCTTCCACCTTGGATTGCAGATCTGTCAGGTTAATACCGAGATCCTCCAAACGACCCATCATCAGGTCAACACGGTTAGTCTTTGCGCCGATTTCAGATCGAATCGACAACATTTTACCCATTCGACTATCGATGTTGTCCAGCTGATCAGATAGCTCTTTCTGATCACCTTCCGTCAAAGCTTGCATGATCGTATTCATGATGACAAAAAGATTATCTTCTTCCGTCTCTGTTCCAAATACTTCATTACCACTCACATTAATAGGCAATTGAACACTTTCACCTACAATGAAGTTAATTTTTCCTTTATCAGTAACAACAGAAGCAGCATTCGTTGTATCCAAAGTACCATCTGGATTTGCAGGGAAATCATATGGCTTCACATCATAGGTCTCACCATTGAATACATATTTGCCGTTAAGCTTACTATTGGAAATATCAATCAACTGTTCATTAAGCTGTTTTACCTCTTCATTGATACTGTCCAGCGCGGACTGAGGATTCGTTCCTGTCGAAGCTTGTACCGTCAACTCACGTAGACGCTGCACGACATTCCCCGCCTGATTCATAACAGTATCGTTAAACTCAAGCCAGGAAACTGCACTATCTACGTTTTTCTGATACTGCTCATTGGATGAAAGTTCTGCCCGATAACGAAGGGAGTATGTGATCCCTACCGGATCATCGGAAGGTTTGTTAATTTTACGACCTGTTGCCAGTTGAGTCTGAGTATTGTTCATCTGCTGTGCATTCCGGTTCAAGTTCAAAAGCAACTGTGAACTAAGCATGTTATTTGTTATTCTCATGGTTGTTAGTCACTCCCTTCTATTATCTGCCTACCATGCCGGTAGAGTTAATCAATTTATCCAGAAGTTGATCATATGTGGTCATGAAACGCGCCGATGCACTGTATGCATGTTGAAACTTGATCATGTTCGCCATTTCTTCATCCAGTGATACACCACTCACAGATTGACGACGGGTATCCACTTGCTCCACCAAGAACTCCGAGTTGGATGTCTGACGAGCTGCCTCCTGGGACTGCACCCCCAGTTGTCCCACAATCGCACTGAATTGCGCACCAATCGTGGCATTACGTAAACCGTCCGCTGATTTCATCGGCGTATCTTTCAGATTCGCAAGTAAAATGGCAAGTGTATTGTTACCTTTTATTACAGTTTCAGTGCCAGAAGCATCCGTTGTGCGGAGCGAAGTAGCAATCTTATTTGGATCAGCCAAAATCTCTGCGTTTAATGAGATATTGCCAGCTGTAATAGCTGTCCCGCCATCCGCTGCTGTAAAGAACGGTAATCCTCCCGTATTTGTCCCATCCATGCTGTATCCAAGCTGATGTAGTCCGTTCAGACCTTTGACCGTAACCTTGAGATCTGTAGCTAGTGTCCGTGCTGCACCCGTGTATGTAACACCATCCAGGATAGTATTATCCGGCAAGACAGAACCCGCAGGAAGAGTAATCTCAATATCACCGTTGGCAAGCGTATTAGCTAAGTCATCCATTTGTTTCTGGTAATCACTTACCAACGTGTCTCTGGACTTAATCATGCCGTGGACTTCACCATTAGTGAGCGTGCCTGCTGTATACGCGGCATTCAGAAAAGCAGGATCTACTGCAACCTGCACTGCTCCGCCTGTAACAAGTGCTTGTCCATTCATTTGAATCTGATATCCTTGTGGAGAATCCGTAACAGTAACATTCATGATTTTAGACAGCTTGTCCGTCATCAGATCACGTTGGTCACGCAAATCGTTGGCATTGTCGCCAAGAGACTCTACTTTCACAATAGCACTGTTAAGGTTCGCAATGTTACCCAGGTAACCTTGGATCTCATTACCTTTGACCGCGATGTTGCTATCCAAATCCTGACTAAGCGAACCCAGTTGGCGGCTAATCTGGTTCATCGCATCTGTCAGCGCCAGAGTCGTTTCTTTCACGATCCGACGTGCTGTAACATCCTCAGGATTCTTACTCAGATCTGACCATGATTTGTAGAAGTTATCCATAACGGTCCGAAATCCGGTGTTTGATGGTTCATTCACAATAGCTTCAAGTTTCTCAAGCGTGTCTCGTTGAATGGACCAACTCCCGAAGTTGGTGTTTTCATTACGATATTGGTCATCCAGAAATTTCTCACGCACACGTGTAATGGAGTCGAACTCTACCCCTGTACCGAGCTGTCCTGGTGTTGTACTATGCAGAAATGCAAATGGCTCCATTGGAATGGAGGCCTGCATGTTTACCTTTTGGCGTGAGTACCCTTCCGTGTTGGCATTGGCTACGTTATGACCTGTTGTGCTAAGAGCCGTCGTCTGTGTGAACAAACTGCGTTTAGCCGTTTCGATTGAATGAAATGTAGATGTCACCTGGTTTCCCCCTAATTAATCAGGCACGCGTGTCAAACAGACCGATTCGCCCTGGATTACCGTTCTTATCAGCAGGATGCTGATATGTGGCATCCTGTTCTGGTCGAGAAGCAAAGATGTCCATGGATAAGTCAATAAACATCAGCGATTGCTCGATCAGCTTTTGATTCAGTTGATTGATTTCCTTTAATTCATGCAGTGTTCCCGCCAGCTTCTTCTGGACTTCAAGCAATCGCAGTTTGTCAGCCGGATCAAAAACCAGCTTCGAGATCTCGGTGATATTCAGGTTCAGCATGGACTTGATGCCCCGCTCCTGAAGCAATTCGTGAACTGCGCTCTGCCGTTCAATCTCCAATGGCTCCTGTTGTTTCATGAAACGGGATTCTTTGTTCAGAACGGCAATGAGTTCATCCACATCGTTTTTGACAATGACCTGTCTCTTGACCTCGCTGAGTGCCAGCATATCGCGGTGACTTTGTTCCATTTGCTGCAAAACTGCAATTAATCTGTCCAGTGCTGCCATTACGTGATCACCTATTCCTTATCAAAAGACTTAAAATACGGCAGCAGCTTGTCAGCAAGCTTGCTGCTGTCTACCTGATACGTTCCCGAACTCACCTGTTCTTTCAGTTCCTGTATCCGTTGTATGCGTCCTGCATCCTGTGTACGACTTTGTTCCTCAAGCATCTTCATCGCCTCCGGAGAAATGGATACTTCGTCCTTACGGCGGCTCTTCTTGGCATCAGCCTGCTGATTGGATTCAACGTTCCTTTGATATGAATTGATTGCTCCAATTCTACTCGGTTCATTGATTTTCATTTAAAATGCACTTCCTTCCATGATTAGGAATTTATGTTGATATACGTTTTTCTCACTTCAATCTTTATGTTTTCAAAATGATTAGGATAATAAAAAAAACCGATAATCTTTAATAAGTTTATCGGTACGTTTCAAAACATTTGTTATAGCAAAACATGTATTTGAGCCCTCGCTCCTATGAATCGCGTAGTTTGTCGACAGCATTGTAGGTTCGTCCGCCTAAATTGTTGTTATCCTTCTGACCTACTTCACGAGCAGCTCCTGCCAGGTCTTTCGTTAAACGATTACGGCAAGAGTCGCACATATGACCTTCACGAATCAATGTTCCGCATACTTCACAAGGATACATCATATTCGGGGCATTCTCGATGGAAATTCGTCCCTCACGGATGAACTTGGTAATGTTTTTTATTGAAACTTCCGTTGCATCGGATAGCTCCTGTATGTTGGTGCCCTTGTTTTCGCGTAAATAATCTACACAGATCTGATATTCCTTCTCTATTTCCTTAATACAGTTTGAACATACATCTCGAAAATTCAACGCATATAATTTACCACAGCGAGGACAATTACCTAGATTCATCGCTAAAACGCCCCTCTCAAACTTCCATTTCCGAATAGATAATAACTATACATTACCTTATTTTCTCTGATGAAGCCATAGTCTATTTGCAAAACAAAAGAGGGGAACAGGATGCACATATACGCAATCCTGCTCCCCATTATATATCACTAATTCAATGTTCTAATACTTAGTACAGAAGACCATGCACTTGTGTTCTGATCGTTGAATGCCCGAATACGATATTTATGCGAACTGGACGGTAACAGATCAGACTGAATAAACGTTGTGTCATTGACAGTCGCCACAATTTGCCCATCTGCTTCAATTTCGTAAGACGAAGCACCCATAGCCGCCTCCCATGTCAGAATAACATTTGTTTTGTCCGAAGTTCCCTTCAGCACAGGTGTAGTTAATTGAGTCATTCCCGTTATGATCTCACTCCAAGCTCCCGCACCAGAAGCATTTTTGGCACGAATCCGGAAAGTATGCTCCGTATTTGGTGCAAGTCCGCTCTTCGTATAAGCTACTCCACTCACGGCAACCACCGTACCATCAATCTCCAGATCATACCCGGTAGCTCCAGTTACAGCACTCCATCTCAGCGCAATAGCCGCTGTGGTTGCAGAGTTAATACTTAAACCGGAGACACTGGCAGGTAACGTAGTTTGCGACAATATTGCTGTCCATGCACTCACATTGGTGTCGGTCAGGGCACGAATACGATATTTATGAATGGTTCCACCAAGTACTCCATTATGGACATACAAGAGATCACTTACAGTAGCAACCACTATGCCATCTGCCTCAATCTCATATTTTGTTGCACCAACAACTTCATTCCATGTCAGCGTAACTGCGGTTTCTTCAGGTACAGCTTTCAGCGTTGTTGGTACATTTAATTGGGTCGAGGCGGTTACAATCTCACTCCAGCTACCAATGCCAGCAGCATTTTTGGCACGAATGCGGAAGGTATGCTCTGTATTGGCTAGAAGTGCTGTTTTGGTATAAGCCAAAGCGGTTACTGCGACTATTTTACCGTCAATTTCCAGATCATATCCTGTTGCTCCCGTAACTGCATTCCACTTCATAGCAATGGCTACTGTTGTTGCAGAATTCATACTCAATCCGGTCACACTGCCTGGTATAGTGCTTTGAGTCAAGACCGTAGACCAAGCGCTGCTGTTCTTATCCGTTAATGCACGCACACGATAGGTGTGCGATGTTCCTGCAAGCAAATCACTATGAACATATGAGGGATCGGTTACTTTAGAAACAATTGCTCCATCTGCCTCAATTTCATAACTGGTTGCATCTTTGATATCAAGCCAATTCAAAGTAATAGCTGTTTCCTCTGATGTTGCTTTCAGAGCAGGTGTGTTTAACTGGGTTGTAACATCTGTTACATCTCCCCAAGCCCCAGCCCCAGCAGTATTCTTGGAACGAATACGGAATGTATGATCCGTATTGGCGATAAGTCCCGTTTTGGTGTAAACCACTCCACTAACAGGTACCACCGTGCCATCAATTTCAAGGTCATATCCCGTCGCTCCTGAGACTGCGTTCCACTTCAGAGCAACAGCTGTGTTCGTTACACTTGTTACCGTTAGCCCGGTCACAGAACCAGGCAACGTATTTTGTGTCAAGACCGCAGTCCAAGCTCCAACATTGGTTTCGGTCAGAGCGCGTACGCGGTATTTATGTGCTGTTCCAGCTATCAGATTATTGTGAGTATAAGTAGGCACCTTAACAGTACCCACTAAGACTCCATCCGCTTCAATCTCATATTTGGTTGCATCTTTAACTTCAGGCCATGTCAAGGTGACCGCTTGTTCCTCAGAAGAAGCCTTTAGCACAGGTGTGTTAAGTAAAGTTGTGCCATCTACAATCTCACTCCATATACTTGCACCTGCTGTATTTTTAGAACGAATACGGAACGTGTGATCCGTATTTGTCACAAGCCCACTCTTCGTATAAGCTACTCCCGTTACTGGTACAACTGTACCATCGATCTCAAGATCATATCCTGTTGCTCCCGTTACTGCCGTCCATTTCAATGCAATGGCTACGTTCGTAGCCGAGCTAATACTTAAACCAGTAACTGAAGCAGGTATCGTACTTTGCGTCACCACTGCAGTCCAGGCACCTGTGTTAGAGTCCGTCAGTGCACGTACACGATATTTATGCGCCGTTCCTGGAAGCAAACTAGTGTGCACATATTTCGGTTCGCTAATTGTACCAGTAACGACTCCATCTGCTTCAATCTCATACTTGGTTGCATCTGTTACATCTGCCCATGTCAATGTAATCGCAGTGTCTTCCGAGGAAGCTTTTAGAACAGGGGTATTTAATAATGTTGTACCACTTACCTCATCACTCCATGCTCCGGCACCTGCCGCATTTTTGGAGCGAACGCGAAACGTATGATCCGTATTAGCCGCAAGTCCGGTCTTGTTGTAGCTTAATCCAGTAGCAGCTACAACTGTGCCATCAATTTCAAGTTCATAACCTGTTGCTCCGGTTACAGCATTCCATTTCAAAGCCATTGTTGTGTTCGTTACAGAGGTAATGCCCAATCCAGTAACTGAACCTGGTAGTGTATTTTGATTTAAGACAGCAGTCCAAGCCCCGTTGTTTGTATCTGCCAGTGCTCGTACACGATACTTATGCGCTGTTCCTGGCTGAAGACTTGAATGCACATATTTCGGCTCATTAACTGTTGCAACAATTGAGCCATCTGCTTCAATCTCATACTTGATCGCATCTGATACATCTGCCCATGTTACTGTAATAGCAGTCTCTTCCGAGGAAGCTTTTAAAACAGGGGTATTCAACAATGTCGTACCGTCAATGATATCACTCCATACTCCGGCACCTGCCGTATTTTTGGAGCGAACCCGGAACGTATGATTCGTATTGGCTGCAAGACCTGTCTTGTTGTATGTTAATCCACTTACAGCTACTACCGTGCCATCAATCTCCAAGTCGTAACCCGTTGCTCCAATTACGGCATTCCACTTAAGCGCGATAGCGACATTGGTTGCAGAGGTTACACTCAATCCTGTGACTGAACCCGGTAAAGTATTCTGAGTGAGAAGTGCAGTCCAAGGGCTAACGTTCATCTCCGTCAGGGCTCGTACACGATACTTATGCGTTGTTCCTGGAGTCAAACTCTCGTGCGTATAGACTGGCGCCGTAACCGTAGCTACAACAATACCATCTGCCTCCACTTCATATTTGGTTGCATCAGTAACATCTGCCCAAGTTACTGTAATTGCATCTTCTTGGGAAGATGCTTTCAGAACAGGCGTATTGAGTTGAGTCATGCCACTTACTACGTCACTCCACACACCCACACCTGCAGTATTCTTGGAACGGATACGGAACGTATGGTCCGTATTCGCTGTAAGACCACTCTTCGTATATGTTAAACCAGTAACTGGAACTACCACTCCATCAATCTCCAAGTCATATCCAGAGCTACCGGTCACTGCACTCCATTTCAAGGCAATTGTGGTGTTTGTTGTGGATGTTAAACTGAGACCTGATACTATTGCAGGCAATGTACTCTGCGTCAGGATTGCTGTCCATGCACTTGTATTGGTATCCGTCAACGCACGAATGCGATACTTATGGGCTGTTCCTGGCAGCAATGCTGTATGGCTATAACTAGGTTCTTCTACTGTTGACACTACTGCTCCATCAGCCTCAATTTCATATTTCGTTGCGTCCGCTACATCATCCCATGTCAGATTGATTGCATTTTCTTCTGA
This sequence comes from Paenibacillus sp. FSL M7-1414, assembly GCF_038003195.1. NCBI lineage: Bacteria > Bacillati > Bacillota > Bacilli > Caryophanales > Paenibacillaceae > Paenibacillus > Paenibacillus sp. FSL M7-1414. The sequence goes on from NZ_JBBOOS010000001.1 coordinate 6,238,538, forward strand.
TGTTGCTTTCAAGATAGGTGTGTTCAACTGCGTTATTCCGCTGATCAGATCACTCCATGCCCCTGCACCAGCGGCATTCTTTGAGCGAATACGGAAGGTATGATCTGTATTTGCTGCGAGACCATTCTTCGTGTAGGTTACTCCTGTTACAGGGACAACTGTTCCATCGATCTCGAGATCATAACCTGTGGCTCCGGTTACTGCTGTCCATTTCACAGTTACAGCTGCATTGGTCGCTGCACTGACCACCAATCCATTAACGGAATCAGGCAACGTATTCTGTGATTTTACTGCCGACCATGCGCTAACGTTATTGTCACTTATAGCTCGTACACGATACTTATGGGCCGTTCCAGATTTGAGCCCTGTGTGCGTATAGATTGAATCTGATATATCTCCAACGACAACGCCATCTGCCTCAACTTCATATGACGTTGCACCATCAACTGGTGACCAGATGAGAACAACTTCTTCTTGTGAAGGGTTGGACTGAATAACGGGTGTACTCATCTGGGTGATTCCTGTAGTTACATCACTCCAGCTTCCTGCACCACCAGCATTTTTAGGTCTGATTCTAAAAGTGTACTCTGTATTAGCTACAAGGCCAGTTTTACTATAAGTGGTGCCTGTTACAGCAACATTAGTGCCATCAATCTCCAAATCATATCCTGTAGCACCCTTTACCGCAGTCCAAGCTACCGTTAATTTATTGAATGTGGCATCAGTAACCGTCAGCCCGTTGGTACGATCAGGTACTGTTAACTGACTCACCATTTTACTCCACGCACTCTCATTGTTAGCCGAGAAGGCTTTTAGCACATAGGTATGCGTTGAATTAGCTTCAAGCCCTTCATGTACATAGGAAGTTACGTTTCCTAATTCAAATGGTGTACCACCATCAATCTGCAACTGGTAGCGATCTGCAGACTCAACCGCCATCCACTGAATCGTATTCTTGCCTTCCTCTGGCGTTACGGCCAAAACAGGTTTCTCAAGCAAGGTTGTTATTGCAACCGGCTCACTCCACTCACTAGCTCCTAGTCTGTTAATTCCACGTACTCTATAGGTGTATGTAGTATTGGGTGTAAGTGAAGAACGTGTATAATTGATTCCGTAAAAAGGCCCTTTGACTACGCCATTCTCTTCAATCTCATATTGAACAGCTTGTGGAGCAGCAGACCAATTGAGATTAATAGCTACATCACTGGCATCAGCCGCCAAATTAGCTGGAACAGCAGGATTTGTAGTAATAGGCTGTGTTGTCCCCGGCTCTTTTACAAAACTGAATGATTCTGCTTTCCGTATGTAATACGGATTCAGGTTAGATACAAAATCTACTACCGCTCCTGTATCGGCATTAATCACAAGACTTAACTGTGTAGCCTCATAGCTTTGCACATATCTTGGCGTAGTCATTCCAAATTCATCAACGGAGGAATTATTCCATACTCCAACATTGGTTCCGGATTGTCTGTATTCCATAGTCGTGTAATACTCCCATACCTCAGCAAAGTCGATGATAAAGGCATTGGTAACTTTACCGGCATAAGTAGATGTATAGGAGCCAAATGAAATCTTGGTTATGTCCTCAACTGCTCCATTAATCGCTTGGCTTCTCCTAAAAGAATATCCTGATGTTGAAATCTCATATGATCTCACCCAACCCAGCTTAACTGATTTTTGGTTCACCTCTAATTGGCCGTTGTTGTTGGTCATTACATATTGGTAATCATTACTTGATGAGACTATCCCGCTTCCTACTGCTGCATATGCCCGGTTCCCCCCGTACACGCCAAACTGTCCGAATACCAGCATGAATACTAGTAGACGGACAGTCCATAAGTAAAATCCATTTTTTCTTTTTCCTGCGACCACTTTTGTTCTCCCCTTCAACAGATATGTTGTGCCACTCCCTATGCTGTCACCTGTGGTGAACGGCAAAACTATCTATTCTGCGCGAGAAAACCAATTCCTCTTTTTTACATGTAAAAAATTTCTTATTACGCTTTCATTTATAATTTCATCAAACAACTATATTTCAAACGGAATAAATGGAATGGAGACACGCATTAACGTACCAATGATTAATAAAGGAACATATTTTCCTGTCTACTATTAATTATACAGTATAGATCACCCACCTAAAGTGGCTGAAGAATGCTGCACGTCATTTATTACTTGGATTTACTTTCTAGGATCTTGCCAGTGTCAGCGTGTAAATCTCGACCGGAATCTCCATGTGGAAGCCAGCATTTAGAATAACCCGGCCACAAGCGTCCAAGGTGCTACCTGTTGTGTATATATCATCAACCAGCAGTAACTGTATGGGTTTGGCATGCGATATGCCCATATGTGTTGGCAGATGAGATCCCTTGTATAGCTCTTCAATTAACTTCGTGCCATCCGGGTTGATGGAAAAAGCATTTTTCATCGTTTCAATACGCTCACCGCGTGATTTGAAGCTTTGTTTGGTGGTGTTGATCTGGCGCTGCAACAGATCAACGATAGGTAGGCGGCAGGCGGTGGCGAGCCCAGCAGCCAGCCGCTCCGCCTGATTGAAGCCACGCTCGGCCAGACGCTCGCTGCTCACCGGGACATAGGTGACCGCGTCAGGCCGCCATTGTGGCTTCATTTGTTGAGCATGTGTGGCGGAATGAGCCACGGGGGCTGGGGGTTCTTTTGCCAAAGTAGAATTTCGTTCTTCGCTCATCGCTTGAAAGGCTTGAATCAACAGCGCGGTTAAGAGCGGCGCGTATCTTTCATGGCCTCGAAATTTGTACATGCCTATCCATTCTTTCATAAGAGGGTTGTATTGTACGGCGCTGCGGTTGGAGATAAAAGAACGGTTTTGCATATGTGGACGAGCACAGTCCGGGCATCCAACACCCCGACCACAACGCAGGCAACGGATGGAACGGATCCATGGAATCTGCTTCACACAACGTGGGCATATGCCTGGATAGGTAGAAGACAGAATCGCTCGAGTCCCACATGTCAGACAAGTCGCTCCCGGCGGGGCGAGCAAGTGATGAAGACGCTGGGTCAGGTGCTGAGCATGATCGGTTATGTTGCTGAGCCAGTTGAGCATAGGGGCATACCTCCAGTCTCGGAATGTATTGTGATATGTGGATACGAACTGGGCAGATGACAATTATGTCTGGGATGGTGGATGCAGGTAGCCTTTGCGACGAGCGATGGTGTTCATTTTCCGAATCTGGGCAACGGCCTTCACCTGTGAACGTGTCCGACGAGATGATGCAAAAACCACTCTACCCGTCGGGTCATCCATGGAACGCCCTGCTCTACCCGCCATCTGGACCAGCGACGCTTCATCAAAGAGACCATTGTCTGCATCCAATATAAAGACGTCGCTACGCGGAATGGTAACGCCACGCTCCAAAATTGTGGTGGTTACGAGCAGACGAATTTTGCGTTCACGAAAGGCTATAACTTTGCTAGCGCGATCAGGGTCCTGAGATGAAGTTCCTTCGATATGGATTCCGGGAAAAGTACGACGCATTAGATTCACAAACGCCTCAATCTGGGCAATGCGTGTTACAAAGACAAATACCTGAGCGTCACGCTTCAATGAAATTTGGATGTTAGTCCTCAAGGCAGAAGGAAAATTTCGTTTCTTAATACATTCAGCAACGGTAACCATTTTGATCAATCTTGGCACGGGCAAAGGATGGCGGTGGAAACGTACTGGAACTTTGGCATGGGTTAGTTTCCCCTGTGCCGCTTCCCTCTGGAGCCGAGCAGGCGGTGTAGCAGACAGATAGACGAAATTCCCCTCCGGTTTACAGGAAGATGCCGCCGCGTGAGCGAGCATGGGATCGTTGTGATAAGGGAAAGCATCTAGTTCGTCGATAATGACGAGATCGAATCCCTGGTAAAAACGCATCAGTTGATGTGTGGTGGCAAGCGTGAGCTGAGCGTCTTTCCAGCGTTCGTCACTGCCTCCGTAAAGGGTAGCGAGCGAGGTGTCCGGAAAAGCTTTGGCCAGACGCGGGGCTAGCTCCAGCACCACATCCCTGCGCGGCGTAGCGACCAGTGCTCGTCCACCGCGGTCCAATGTATGTTGGAGCAGGGGGAAAATCATCTCGGTCTTGCCGGCCCCGGTCACGGCCCACAGCAAGAACCGCCCCGGCCCATCCCCTGCGGGTGGCCGGGCCAAAAACGCAAGCGCCGCGGCTGCTGCCGCGCTCTGCGCTGCGCTAAGCCCCCACCGGGCGAGCCCGCCGCCGGTGGGGGCCAAGGCCGTGCCACGTGGTGCTTCGCCGCGTCGTGGCACGGCCCCTTGCGCTGCACTGCGTAGCAGCAGCGCACAGGCACGGCTGCGCCCCAGCGCGAGGCAAGCCTCGCAGTAGGCGCACGCCGCCAGGCCGCAGGCAGCGCAGGGCACGCGCTGCCTGGCTTCGCTGCCACAACGGTGGCAGCGGGGCGCGCTCCGCGCGCGTCCAAGCCACGCGTGTCGACGGCGCGTGGCAGGCCCTTCGAGGGCGGCTGTGATGCTCAGCCGCCCGTGCAAGCGCGCGAGCTGCGTAGCCGCGCGCCACTCCCTTGGCGGCTGGGCGGTATCCGCCAGCAAGGCCTCCGCCTCGGCCGCCAGTAATTGGCGGCCGCTGATACGCTCAGCCAGCAGGGCCGCGTCCCGCTCGAGCTGAGCCCACTGCCCGGCGGGATACGGCTCGGGCATCCCGCCTACCAAAGCACCACGCGCAGCGACACCCCCCGCTATGCCTTTTCTGGCCTCTGTTTCCCCCGAGGCCAATTCATACACATCCAGCTTCCGTGCAAGATAACTCTGCCAATCGCGCTGGCCCCACTGATCCATACTTCGCTCCATCTCAAAATGTTCAACCAACCAGGATGCCTGACTTAACGGTAACGCTTTGTCTAACAGCAGCCAGCGCAGCACATGTCGCCCACTTCCTTCCTCTAGCCACCAAACCACATCCACTCGAATATCGAGTGATAACACCATACTCCACCCTTCCCCTACACGGCACACATATAAGGCAACCTTCATTTACTCTCCCCCCCCATCGTACTTTCTCCTGAACGCAAAAAAAGCACATGCCAATCCGGCTGTTCGCCGGAGCATGTGCTTCATGTCCATATTCCATCTTCGTATGATGAATCTTACTTATCACTATACCAATTGAATCTCTAATCTACAAATTCAGCCATTCAAAAAGTTTATTTCCCAACTCGAATAAGAAGTTGCTGATCAAGTGCTGAACAACTCCTAACCAGACTATTATATATATCATTTAGATGAATCTTATTCTACGATGTACGTTTACTTCAATCATATTGGTCTGAAATGTCCAAGAACCGGTTATGTATTACTTAGTATGGAGATGCCTGATAAACATTCGATTATACCGATTAATCAACTCATCCAAAATCTCGGACTGTTTAATTACAATTGGATGTTGTAAACCATAAATCGCTGTCAATGTGTACAAGCTTTCCCTTTCACGTTCCAGTTCAATTTCTTGCTCACTCGCAACATGTTTCATAGCATCTTCACCTCTATAAAACATTGTAACCTCTTATGTAAAAACATAGATTTCCATTAGATATACAAAAAATATACGAGAATAACCACCTTCTCTTCACCATGTATATTAGTCGCCATTAATTTGATGTAAAAATGAATATGGACAACATCATTTCCTTTTATAACAGAAGACGTTTCAATTGGACTCGTAACAACCGGCTCATCACGTTAGCATCATTGTTTATTCGATCAATAATTGACAAGCTATCCAAGACAAATTGAACTCCAATATGAACACGATTGGAGCTTAGATAATAATCACCTACATCCATTAGAAATATCGCAAACCGATCATCAATAATCTGGTCAGTATAAGAGCCCACGTTCTCCTGAGTGAACATTTGAGATGATATATTTATTTTAAAACGCTCCAACACATGGTCAATATTCATATTATACGTATTGGCTGCTTTAATAAGCTTGAACATTCCACGCAAAATCTCGTTTTCTCTTACTGATAAATACTCCACATACTCATCCAAAACATCTATTTTACCTGCAAGAATCTGATAGAGATATCTATTGGCTACTGCCCACTCCCGAAACTGTTTTTTCGTTAGCTCCGCTTCAAGATCATTCTCCATAATCCAATCCTGATTCTCGTAAAATGAGACATAGTGTAGGGCCTGATTATAATCATTCTGCTCTTCTGCAATGGACCCTTTAATCAAATCCGAGTATAAAATATAACCAAACAAAGGTTTGGAAGGCTCCTGATAACTCTTCCCCCTTCTAATCCGTTGATGTTTGATTTTGTACTGCACCCTCGCCAGTTTGCCCATTCGTGTTGCCAGTTGTTCCGCTTTGTCCCAACGACGCAATGAGAGGTATAGATTCATCAGATCTTTCAGCGCATCCAGTTGATCCAACTCATTAAGGCGCACGACATACGGATCAAATTGCACAGCACATTCCAGATTATTCTGCTGATCATCATTAATCGAGAGCGTGAATATTCGATACTGACAGATCGCCAATCGTTCGGCATGCTGGTACCGTTCCCCTTCACACACTTTACGATATATAATTAGTGCAGCTTCCGCGCTCCCTTCGGCATTAAATGATTCGGCACAATCAAACAAAGGTTTGATATACGAAGGATTTTCCATCATTAGATCTACTGTTCTTTCAATACAATCGTTTTTCCCAAGCTCTGCACAGCGAGTGATAAACGGACGCAGTCGTCTCCAGTTCATTGTAGAATCATCAAACAACTCACTCACATACTGTTCATAAAAATATCCTTCTTCCAAACCCATATATTCTGTCATAATATCCAGGATTTTTACCGATACAGGCTGTGAACCATTAATCACTCTACTTAGCGTTCCAGAGTTAATGCCTGATTTCTCTGCAAAATGATAAAGAAGGATTTTGTTTTCCTCTATGTAATGTAAAAATTCTGTTCGGATCGTCTTATCTATTATACTCAAGAAGATACCCCCTTCCAGAAACACACTATTCCCACGCTCGACATCCATTTTAAGTAATTATATGGTTTAATATACCATTGGTCAATATAGTGGAAGAGTCTGCTGTTCATTTTATGGGCTGATCTATCCCCTCTAGTACACTCACACCAATTCTGCTAATAACCAGAATCTTTCTTTTAAAGAGCGAAACTTTTTCCAATCTGTATCGTCTATACTTTTAAATTAAGAGTTCTGACTTCAAAAATCTTATTTCTGTGATCAAGAACTCCTCATACCCAGGCAATAACCATAGATTGCATAAAAACCCATTTTTAATTTAAAAGCAGACTTGGCTACAATTACAAAAAAAGACTACAGCTTCTGCTGTAATCTTTTCACTGTAAATCTGCGAAATGATAATCCCATTTCCCGTTCACATGATGATTTATTGCTCTGACTCACGCAAATCAATCAGGCGAAACGTGTGATCGGTCTGTGCTACCCGTTCAATATCAGCAGGGACAGCAGGCAGATAAGATGTCTCCATGCCTTGCCTTTGCATAAGCTTTTCAATAATCGTAATCGTTTCCGCTTCTGTACGATCTGCGACAACGGTTAATCTGAAGCTCTTACCACGGTATAACAATTCCCGGCAAAGTTCTCTTACAATGCCTTCGATCCGCCCTGCCTGATTGGAAGGGATGAGCAGGATCTGCTCGAAACCTTCAGGTTCCGGACGGGAAAGATGGCGCTGGTGCATGGCATGAACGGCCATTGCCGCCAGGAAGTATATGAGCAGAATCATAGTCAGATGAGCAACCATGGCAACTGCACCTCCTCGGAAGGTCATGCTCACCCATGGCGAACATCCCTGTATACAACAAGTATATGCCGTACTTCCTGAAGGGTTACACTTGCATTTCCTATCACTCATATTCCACGCTGATCGACACTGGACGAAGAAAGACAGGCCAGGTCATTCATTCACGCCTAAGCTTGCACATATGTTCCGCACACCCTTACACTTTGCTCATTTGCAGTGATAAAGTCCATTAACCCGCAGACCAATCCAACATTCTGGAAAGGGCGCGAGTGAACACCAATCTATACTTCGTCTAGGTTGAATCAACCAATGGACTGACTTACCGTAAGAATACTGCTTTACGAAAAACATAAGGTATTAGAGCGTAACCCAACCATATTTGATCGAATTGATAACGGCTTGTGTACGGTCGTCTACTTCCATCTTCTGCAGAATACTGCTGACATGGTTTTTTACTGTTTTTTCACTGATGAACAGGAATTCACCAATCATTTTATTGCTCTTACCTTCTGCCATCAAGCGAAGCACTTCAGCCTCACGACGTGTAAGCGGGTTATTGTCGCCAGCGACAAATTTAACACCTGCTTCCTTCGAAGCTCCTTCACTCATTGCCCCTGTTTCATTAAGATACGTCATACGACGCAGCTGCATGATCAGTTTGCCTGTTACTTTCGGATGTATGAACGCATGTCCTTCATGCACGGAACGAATCGCATTGATCAGAGACTCGGCCTCCATATCCTTCAGCAAGTATCCGTTAGCCCCTTTACGAAGCGTTTCAAACACATAACTTTCATCATCATGAATGGACAAGATAATCACTTTGACATCAGGGAACAGCTCACGCAATTTCTCCGTTGCTTCAACCCCGTTTTCGATTGGCATGTTGATATCCATCAATACGATATCAGGTTTATCCTGATTGCAGAATTCGAGCACTTGAATTCCATCGCCGCATTCGCCGATGACCTCAATGTCGTCCTCCATATTTAAAATGCGTTTCAGTCCCTCACGGAACAGCTGATGATCATCAGCCAAAAGAACTTTAATCGATGCTTTACCAGTATCACGGTTTTCCATCATCCTGCTACTCCTTTCCCTTATCCACGTTTGTCGGGATATGAATCACTATTTTGGTTCCTTGATTTTCTCCGGATTCAATCTCTATTCTTCCTTCTAACAGTTCAACCCGTTCTCTCATCCCAATCAGACCGAAGTGGGTATGATCCTTGCTTTTCTTCGCAAGAAGCTCCGGTTTGAACCCAAGCCCATTGTCCTGAACGACAATTTTGACGAGCTGAGCCTGGTATGTAATTTCCACTACAACATAAGTGGGATAAGCATGCTTTGCAGCATTCGACAGACCTTCCTGAACGAGGCGGTAGATCGCTGCCTCCATCGCGGAAGATAAACGGTGTTCTTTACCTCTTGTTTCAAAAAGCGACCGGATTTTCGTTTTTACCTCAAAATCCTGCACATACTTCCGAAGCGTTGGAATCAGTCCCAGATCATCCAGTGCCATAGGACGCAGATTGAAAATAACTTTTCTCATCTCTTCAAGACTGGAACGAACCTGGCCTTTCAAATCTACTATTTCGGCCTGGACCATCTTAAAATCCTGCTTAATGAGCATTCTTTCTACAATTTCCGTCCTAAGCACTAGATTGGCGAGCATCTGCGCAGGCCCGTCATGAATCTCACGAGCAATACGTTTCCGTTCTTCTTCCTGGGCCAAAATTATTTTCAAACCAATCATTTGTCGATTTTTGGCAGATTCGATGATCCGGGTCACTTGACCCAGTTCACCTGACAGGTATTCGAGTACAACACCCATCTGCGAACCGATGGTCTCGGCACGCTCCACAGAAGCTTCCACATTTTTGGCACGCTTCTGTAGGTCATCCCGACGGGCCTTCAGATACATTTCCTTCTCACGATAAATCATCAGATCCAGCTGCAGCTGTGTTGCTTTCTCATACGCCTGCTTGATATCATGCTCGGAATAACGGACAAAATCGCGGCTAACCTCAGTCAGCCGGATCCGGGAACGGCGGTAGTTCAGCTCCAATTGATCTACTTTCTCGATCGTTTCCGCCGTCTCCTTCAACACCGACTTTAACTCTTCGTTAAGTGTTTTCAGCTCATCGCGAGTCGCGTCCATGATCTCGAACATTTGATATTTGCTGTTTTCCATGACTTGTATGGCGTTTTTAATGACGCGGTCTATGGCATCGGCTTGTAAATCCACGTTTGTTCGACTCCATTTCTATCGTTTCCGGTATATATCATACCATATCACGATGAGATGGTAACGGTCTTCGTTTTCTGTTCCCATTTTACAGTCAGACCAAGTTGCTCGGAAACGAGTCTTAACGGGACTAAAGTCCTACCACCCGTTACGTATGGTGCAACAGTTGCGCTCTGTCTTTTACCATTCAGAATGAATTCTTTCTGCCCTACAACCAGATCAATCAGCTTGCCACCACGCATTACCGTGATTCGCTGATTTTTGCTATCCCAGCTTGCTTGGCCACCAAAAGCGTCCAAAACATGTTTGATTGGCACATACGTTGTACCATTTTTCAGGACCGGTGCTGCATCAATGGCTTTTTTCGTTCCGTTCACCGTCATCGATTTCTGTCCAAGCACAAGCGAAGCTATTCCCGTAGGCAATCCGACTTCACTGGACTTGGAAGGCATCGTGAATGCGATATTGTCAAAAGCAACCGTACCTGATTTCGCACGCTCATCCTGACCTTCCTCCACGTTCACCACATAGACCCGCTTCAGCTTCGCCGGATAGGCGATGTTCAGTCCGTTCAGGTCCACACTCAGCTTCTTCCACCCGTTCCAGTCAATCGCCTTGGCGAGATCGGCATATACCGTTTTGCCATTGGCATCTGTGAATTCGGCACGTAACCAGTTCAGACTTTTATCTCCCATAACATCCATCGACATCGATGTAGCTGCAGCAGATACCTCTCTACCGGTAGAGCCATTCAGTTGTGCATAAGCGTACATTTTGCCTGTTCCAGCAGTCATATCATAACCGAGTTGCAGTACATTGGAGCCGGCTTTTTCACCAGTTCCTGCTGTAACGGTTGCTGTACCAGTTACACCCGCTGCGTTCGTTGTGAAGTTAATCGGATAATTCACGTTCTCGAAGTTCTCCCAGATCGTTTCGCTGGCAGAAGCCGAGAGTACAATGACCGTGCTGTAACCATCATAACGACCAATCGCATATCCTACTTGTGCACCGGAATTGACGGAAGATACGGTTAATTGGTCAGCAGTAACTTTACCTTGGAATCCGATAAATTCCCATGTCAGCGAGTCTGCCGGAACCGTCACACTTTGTCCGCTCTTCGTTGTTGCCGTTACCGGAATGGACATCGTTGTGCCCGCTTTGAGCGAACCCAGACCTGATCCTGCTGTCAGTGAAGCCAATTCACTTCCACCCAATACCGATACTTTAATGGAAGATGAAGCTCCATTGCTCGTTGCCGTCAGCGTTGCTGTGCCTGGCTTCACGCCTTTGATTGTGCCGTTGCTGACACTCACGATGCCATTGTTGCTGGACTTCCAGGACATGCTGATATCGCCTGTTGCAATCGGGTTGTAGTAGGTGTCATATCCTTTGGCTGTGTACTTGCCCTCTTGCCCCACCAGCAACGTTTGGCTACCACTCACGGCAAAGCCCTTCAGTTTACCTACAGGAGCCGTAGAGAACACACCCAGCGTGTTTACAACCTGACGTTGCTCGGTGCCATACTCTGTGTTGAACGTCAGACCGGCGGTTTGCTCACCCAACGGACGGGTTACCATTGTTGTGGAGCCGCCTCCGTCCAGATTCATGCCTTTCCAGACACCCACACTGGTCATAAAGGATTGCAGTTCCGTCAGCGACATCCCGCTACTGTTACTGTTTTTCTCCGCTGCAATGATATAGACATACCGACCATCCTGGGAGTATCCTACTGCCGTTCTTGCACGAATGCCACCGATGCCGGAAGAGGCGATATCACGGGAAAATGAAGCTGCCTTGCCACCGTTTACCAAAATGGTGTGACCGCCAATCATCATCTCCAGGTTACTTGGATCAACCGATTGTCCGGTTGTTTTGGCTTTTAGCTTGTAATCCGCATCCAAGGTTTGCCCAACGGATAGATGGCTCATGATCCATGTTGCTGCTGTTCCATGCGCACGCAAAATGTACCCATCCTTCGGCACCGTCATGTTTAGCGCTTTTTTATCCGAGATTTGGGTAATTACTCCGTTCTGCACGAGAACCTCTGTCGGCGTTGTGGAAGGATCATTTGGACGTTTGGAGGAGGTCCATGCCGGTGTATAAATATACATCGAGTTGGCATGACTATATTTCACCGCGCCCGACTCTACCGTATAATCCTCTTTATTTATCCCACGCAAAGCAAAAGTTGAACCATCCTGCGCCTTCACTGTTCCGTCAAAAGAATACTCGTCGATCATCGGTTTGCCATCCTTGGTCACCGTGAGGGCATACATGCCCGACAGTTCGGATGGTGTGGAGACCAGAACGCCATCGGAGACCTGTCCACCAATTGGCGAGAGTTCCCCGGATACATTGAAGTAATCGCCATTTACAGCAGCTACTGCACCATTTTCCTTGGCCATGGCACCTGTGCTCTGTTTACTGTTCAGATTACCGCCCTTGCCTGTCATTACATCCAGCTTCACATACGGGTTCTGCAGATCCACCTGGACTACATCCGCCAGTACGTTGACCTTGGAACCGGAACGTGTTGTTGTATATCTGTATTTCATGAGCTTCGCACCCGAAGTCAGAATTTCTTCACTCAACTTGCTTGTATTGGTAGATGCTGCAGCGGCCACCGATTGCCACGAAGTGCCTGACCACATCTGCCCACCTGCGCTCATCACCGGTGCAATCCAGATCACACCCGCCAGCGTCACAATCGCCCATTTCTTCACCTTACTGCCCTTAACGTCTTCCAGCTGTTTCTCATGTTTCCCCAGCATGTCTGAAACGTCTCTCCCATCTTGTATATCAATCTTAGACATCACGAACACTGCCAAGTAGGCAGCCGATAGCGAGATCTCTAGTATACTCTTCTATTAATAGACTACTTTTTGTGAAAAAAGTTACGCCCCCAGCTAACTTTGAGGGGATTCTTGGCAAAAAGAAACCCATGTATGCAATTAGCTACTCATACATGGGAATTTATCTGTATACTGATATTCGTTATATTTTCAATTTAACTCTGGGAAATGAATTTCGGGTAACATTCGATTGGGGTCCTCTTCGTTCTCACTAATGTCATGATCATAACTATAATTCCAGTGCCCATTGGCGTAATCGAGGTAGATCAGCGCCTCATATATAGAATGGTTCTGCTCTATGTTCTCTGAGATGTAGCTCCATTCCAAGGTTGCATGAACAACAGCTTGGTTCTCCCCAAGAAACACGACTCGTTCATTAGACATATGATACGTAGTGTCTCCATACTCAAAGGAAGCTCTTGTAATGTGCTCCCATGTTCTCCATTCATCAACTGCATTTGCGTTCATTCGTCCAATATCAAATGGCGAAGTGTATTTATACGTTAAATCAAAGTCTTTCTGATTAAACGCTCTATAATATTGCCTGAGGTCAGATAGGACATTTTGTTGCTTCTCATTAAAATTCTCTTTTATCGTATGTACAGATTTATCGATATCTTCTGGAAGCGTAGTATTACTGGAAAGATATCGATCCTGAAGTATTTTCCACATATTATTTTCTTTCTTAATTCTGAATACGATCTCATGCTGGTCGTCCATTACCTGATTATTATGAATATAAGTAACGTACAATAATGCCTGGTTCGCAGATTCATATGTAATGCTTGTGATATCGACATTGTAGATTCGATCAGGGATTTCGCTCACTTGGGGTGCTATCTTACTATCCGTCAAATAAGATCTCTGCATATGATCTGAAGCTAGTAGTTCTACAGTGAAAGCTCTATCATATGTTGTTATCAAATCAAGTATCTCTTTCTCTTGACCATACCCATACTGCACCATCCACGCCGTATTCGACTTTTTATCATACTTAACCGCATGCTTGGTTAACCAGGCGGCATAACGGATAGGTAAAAAGAATTTTCCATCAATCTGAATACCTGGCCTTTGTAATTCGTAGTAATCTCCCGATCCACTAATGTAACCATCGTCCGGTAGAAAGATAAATTTTGATTTCCCGATCTTAACTGAGATCTCTCGATCTACCACTGAGTAATCCGCTTGGTACCCCATTAGTTGAATAAACTCTCGAAACGGAACATACACCGTTCCTGATTTTGTCATCAGTTTAATATTTGTTGGCTTTTCATTTACGTACAGTTGTATGGATTCTTTATTATCTTGAGCATACGCCAGTGATGGTATAGATATTAACCCCAGAACGAGGACAAAAACTAGCATTTTTTTAAGCAAATTTACACCCTCTATCCATGAAATTTATGACTTTATAATATAAAGAAGCGAAACCAACCAGTTGAACTTATTCCCCTGATCGATTTCGCTTCACTAAGATAAAGAGCTAATTACTATTACAGATATCCTAATTTGTCCAAAACCCGTTTCAACATGACTGCTGCCTGTGCACGAGTTGCATTTCCCTGAGGTTCAAATGTTCTGGCTGTCATGCCTTGAATGATTCCCTCCTGCACCGCTTTGGCAACAGAATCCTTAGACTGGATTTTGTTGCTGTCCTTGAACTTGGATAGAGTGGTGGCAGCCGAAGATTGAAGAGAAACTGTTTTCCCACCGTAGTTCATCGCACGTACCATCATAAGTGCCATCTGCTCACGCGTAATGGGGCGATCCGGCTTAAAGGTACCATCGGTATTTCCTGTAATGATTCCCGCTTCAGCAGCAGCACCGATATAGGCACTTGTCACACTACCGCTACGAACGTCCTGGAAACGACTTGCTGCAGTAGGTTCTCCATTCAGTCCTAGACCTCTAGCGACCAATTCAGCAAATTCCGCACGTGTAATGTTCTCATTCGGTCGGTAGAAGGAACCACCCGGTGTGTTAATTATCCATTTGGCAGAGAGCTCCTTAATGACCTCACTAGCCCAGTGTGACGCCGTATCCGGATAACTAACGATGTTGTTAACAGGGACTACCGACTGATTGCCATTCAGCTGTCCTCGAACAACTACACCACCTGTCGTATTTTTAAAGGAACTAGGTACATTGGATAACCTAAATGTAACTGGATCAATATACGTAAATCCAGATGTTACACTCGGGGTATTGGCAGCCAATTGCATGGCCAGTTGGCTTTTGACATTCTGATCTACACGTTGATCGCTTGTTCCATTACCGGCATACAAATATACGTCCGTATAGTTGCCAAGCTTCTGTGCTCCTGCACCTGCAATCAAGCCTTCCATCGTCCCCGATGAAGACACAGGTACCGTCTCTAACTGAACGTATAAGGATGGAACCGCTGCTCCTGTCGTTGTACTTGTGTTTGACGTTCCTACACTCCGACTCATAGCCGCCATATCTAAATTAGACAGTGGCACCGTCCAGAGAAGATCGCCATATTTCACACCAATAGTGCCTGTGCGATAACTTGCAGCAATCTGAGTCAGTGCATTTAATGGGAATCCAACATACGCAGCCGATTCACTGTCCGGAATCTCAAATACCACCGGCTGAGTCAATTTCCCGTTTGCTCCAGCGTATTCAAAGGACTGAATCAACTTGGTTGCATCCACGTTGAATTGACGAGTCGGGCGATTATAGTGGGACATCGCAGATACAGCAGAAGCCGTAGTATTATTCATCACAAGTAAAGACTGACCATAGCTCGTTGCATCCAATTCCGCCAACCAGGAAGGACGGTTTCCCGACTGATTATTGTTCGAACTATTATTCGTCTGTTGTAACGTAAGTGGACCAAATGCTGTTATCGTGACATTCGACGCATCCCGCAACGGCACTGCCCCAGGTACATAACTCACCGTTCCTGTCTGAGTAGCTGTCGATGTTACTGCTGAAGTATCCACTTTCAACGTCACCACAGAGCCAGAAGCTGAAGCAGACAATACAGTTGTGGTTGAATTACCAATCACTACACTGAACTGAGATGCTGTTAGTGCAGCCTGGGACTGGATTGAATCACGGAAATTAATCTGAACCGTGTCTCCCTGAAGCGTAGCCGAAAGGATTTTGCCATTTCCATATGTGTACGTTACTGGAGTCAGATTGAGATATCCTGCTGGGTTATTGTTCAGATCCGTTAATCGCAATGCTCCAGGTACATAAGATAGCGATATATTTTGTGTATCCTTCACCGCTGAAGCCAGCGTTAATGTGACCAGATCATTTTCGATCTCTGAATCATTAACGAAGACTGGCTTGCCATCGACCAGAACAGAATATTGGCTGTTGAGCGGTTTATTCGTCGTGTTCAGTGGTTCATTGTAACGCACCCATACCTTGTTACCACTCACCTCAGCACTCTTAAACTCAGGTGGTTTGGTATCAATTGAATTGCGGACATAAAAGCCGCTGAATCCAGCAAGAGCCTGTCCACGTGTATCTTTTACAGGCCATGAACCTGGCGTGTATGCAACCTGAACGACTTCACCATCCGTAATGGATCGACTAAGATTCAACGTCACCACAGAGCTGCCATTGATCGATATGCTATTGATGCCTACAGCCGACTGATCCGCAGTTACACTGAATTGTCTTGCTGCATCACTTGAAGTGATATATACCGTCTCAGGGTAGTACAACGTCATTGTACTGTAATACACGTTACCTTCTCGCGGCTTGGACATGACAGAATCTAAACCGTTCTCCACATCTCGTGCGCCAAAAGCAGCCGCAGCATTGGAAGACTGATCTGTAAGACGATTACCTGTAGTACCGGGTGCATATGCGATCCGCACAACCTGTCCTACCGCTACACCCGTATCCAAGACAACATATACACTGTCACCTGAGATATAAGTGGAGCTGACATTCCTCTTTTCACCATTTACAGTTACAGCATAAGTACTACTCAGCGAATTAGTGCTGTACAGCCACTCATCATACGTCAGGCGAATGGTGTTATTGCTATGCATCTTAGCATTTTTCAACACAGGTGCAGTTGTATCTGCACTTAATGTTTTAAAGGCCCATGATGTAGACCCATTAAGACCTGTAAATGTATTTCCTGCTTTATCACGAAACGTATTGGCTGGAATGTCTACCACATAATTTGTGTTGCTATCCAATGCGCTCGCAGGTGTAATCAGCAATTGTCTATTGTTTGCACTATTAATGGCTGTCTTGGATGCAACGGTTGCTCCATTTGATTTTTTGAGCGTTACATTCTGAATGTAATTCGGATCAAGATCTTTGTTGAACGTAACTGTTAAATTTCCCGTTAATGGTGCATTGGTAGTACCGTTTGCGGGAGATACAGTAGATACCATAAGGGACGTCGGATCAGATATGACATTGAATCCCCAAACATTCCCACTAATTGCACTGATATCATTCTCATTTCTATCCCTCAAAAAACCTTCTGGCATTACGATGTAATATGTAGTGTTGTTGTTCCAGTTATTCGTGGGAACGATCGTAATCGTATTGGTTCCAAAACCTGTAATTCGAGTTGTTCCTGCATTTACTGGAATCTGCTCAAATACAGTACCACCAACTCTTCCCTGATAAATAATGAGATTCCCTCTACCTGCGGTTACCGGCTTATCGAAAGTCATCACTACCTTAGTTGAAGGAGATACCATTGCTGCGTTATCAGGAATTCTACTCACAAGGGATGTTGAGCCTAGTCCCAGAGTGCTGAAGGTCCACTCTTTGTTAGTCAGTCCCGGAAATGGAGTATTGTCCGCGTAAACAAATGATTTATTATCTATCTCTACGTAGTATGTTGCTCCCGGTAGAACCTTGTCCTTGCCTAGTGTAATAGTCACTCGTAGGCCACTATCTAGCGCAGGCGTACTGTCTCCCGCATCCGGTGTCGTAGGATCTGTAATCGGTGGTGTGGGATCAATCACAACTTGGTAACTGGATACCAGCACCGAACCCATCGTTGTATTGTCATCCAAACGCTTAATCAAGATTGAACTTTGTGTACCAGGTGCCTTCTGAACAGGTTTATCAAAATCAATAACGAATGGTACTGAACTATCCACATTCGTTCCTTTCACGGCAGGAACAGTATTCGTTATTCCATTTGCACTTAATTCATTGGCCGCATATGCTCCCTGCTCGACTCCACTCCAACCCGTAAGCCAACCTTGAGCCGTCAGCATAACAATTAAGATTCCGAGCATGCCTTTTCTTGCAATTCTCTTCAAATCCACTGATCTTCCCCCTTATCTGCATTTCTTCCCCTGTCTGATGTACAGACCTCATTATGTATTTCGGTTAGAGAAGGGATTTCATTTAGTTATTTGGGGATATATTCCATAATTTTTCCTTTGACCATGACAAGCAGTGAAATCGATGGAAGCACAAAAAAGCCCTTAATTCCTTAACGGAATCAAGGGCTTCATTACTACTGCACCTAACTTACAGACCTGCTTGAGTTTTCAAAAGGTCTACTTTGTCCACTTGCTCCCAAGGTACATCCAAGTCTGTACGGCCGAAGTGACCGTATGCAGCGGTTTGTTTGTAGATTGGGCGACGCAGATCCAGCATACGAATGATGCCAGCCGGACGAAGATCGAAGTTGTTACGCACAAGCTCAACCAATTTCTCTTCGCTGACTTTACCAGTTCCGTATGTATCCACGTTAATCGATACCGGGTTGGCTACACCAATCGCGTAAGCGAGCTGGATTTCCACTTTGTCTGCAAGTCCTGCAGCTACAAGGTTTTTCGCTACGTAACGAGCCGCATATGCTGCGGAGCGGTCTACTTTTGTTGGATCTTTACCAGAGAACGCACCACCACCATGACGTGCATAACCGCCGTAGGTATCTACGATGATTTTACGTCCAGTAAGGCCTGCATCTCCCTGAGGTCCGCCAATAACGAAACGTCCTGTTGGGTTGATGAAATATTTAGTCTGCTCATCCAGTAATTCAGCTGGAACGACAGGCAAGATTACATGTTCTTTGATGTCTTTTTGGATCTGCTCCAGTGTAGTCTCTTCAGCGTGCTGAGTAGACACCACAATTGTATCCACACGTACCGGCTTGTCACCGTCGTATTCAATCGTTACTTGCGTTTTACCATCCGGACGAAGATATTCCAATGTACCGTTCTTACGCACTTCCGCCAGACGGCGTGCGATACGGTGGGACAGAGCGATTGGCAAAGGCATGAGTTCTGGTGTTTCGTTCGTTGCAAAACCGAACATCAGACCTTGGTCACCTGCACCAATGTTTTCTGTTTCACGAGCGACTTGTTCCGGGTCACGGTTCTCAAGCGCTGCGTTAACGCCTTGGGCAATATCAGCGGACTGCTCATTCAGAGAAGTCAGAACTGCACAAGTGTTATAATCAAAACCGAACTTGGCACGTGTGTAGCCAATATCCTTAATTGTATTACGAACGATGGACGGAATGTCCACGTATTCAGAAGCTGAACTGATTTCACCGATGACAAGCACTAAGCCTGTGGCTACGGAAACTTCGCAAGCTACGCGAGCATTGGGGTCGTTTGCAAGAAATGCGTCTAATACGGCGTCTGAGATCTGATCGCAGATTTTATCCGGATGTCCTTCGGTTACAGACTCCGAAGTAAATAGATGTCGGCCTTTAACAGACATGAAGTTTCAACCTCCCATAACTAGTAGTATGGCGATTGCCCGAACAAAACATGACAGCGATTCGTTCACTGTACCCTCGAAGCTTTCCAAAATGGAATAAGGACGCAGGGTCCGCAGTACCGAAGATAAGGATTTTTCAGGTAATTGCCTCAAACGAAAATCAACCTTTCCCTAGTGGAAAAGGTTGCATACCTCAAGTGCCATCTTAACGTATTTGTCAAGACGTGTCAAACGAAATGGGGTAAGGAAAATGCCCTATAAGTGCTGTTCTGCCTGGCGAATTAGCCTTTTGGTGATCTCTCCACCAACCGATCCATTCTCGCGGGAAGTCAGATGTCCCCACCCTTTGTATTGCCCATAGGAGTGATCACTTACTTCACCCAGTTCAGATCCAAATTCTGTATCTGAACCAGCCAAACCTCTGCCACCATAACCCACATTAAGACCAAACTCTGCAGCAATCTCATACTTCATCTGATCCAGCATTTGACGACTTTCGGGTACCACTTTGCGATTGCTTCTAGCCATGGTTCCTGCACCTCCATTAATTAATTGTCAACAGTTATAGAGTGAACAGGAACAAGGTTGGCTAGCCGTATTAATGTTTGTTAGAACTGGGTAATCTGAGCAAATGAAATGTATGACTAATGAATAATTCCTTTAACAGCTACAAATCCTATTTCAGAGTATATCCACCACGAACCATTACAGTCAGGCTATATTTGTTTCCTTCCAAAACCGTGATCCCCCGTCCATCCCTTGGAAAAGAGAGCAGGTGATTGGTCGGCGCTGCCTGTCCATTCGTCAGGTCAATCCCGTCCGTCAGATCCGCTACACCATTCGTACCTTCACTGACGATCACAGCTTTGCCGCTACGTACAATGAACTCCGCGCCAGACTTGCCGATCAGCTGTTGACCTGGCTTCACGGTTACGATCTCAACGGCATCAGAAGCGCCCGAGACCAGTGGAGGAAGTGATGTATCTCCACCTGTGCTACCGGAGTTCCCGGTTCCTGTAGAGCCGGTGTTGTTACCATTTCCTGCATTGCTGTCTGTTCCCGTATTGGTACTACCGTTTCCAGTCGGGACCTTACCGCCCAAAGCCTGTTGGATCTGCTGATCTACATAACTCTTTGTTACAACCGGATCATCTGCTGTTCCTGGCTGGCTTGTACCTGCACCGATGGCTGTATTGCTGTATACCGACCCAACCCACACGCCAACACCAATGGCGAGCGCAGCGAGGGATACTTTCATATAAGGTTTCATGTGAATCATTTTCCTCCTCTGGTAATCTATTAACTTTAACTATAGAGAAAAAAACGTCATGCGACAAGCAAAACCTCACTTCCGTAGATGTGGAAGCGAGGTCTTAGCTTTAAAATATCTTAATTTTCGTACAAATTACCGATTATTATTGGGATTATTAGAACCCTCTTCCGGGAACTCCGGGATGATCGGTTCTTCTTTAGGCAGTTTGGATACATCGTAGCTATAACCTTGTTCTGCAAGGCGTATACGTTGACCTTCAAACACATCATACAGGGCAACGCGATACGATCCACCTCGGATCTTATCAAATACCGTATCATCAATACTCCAGTTCAGAGTTTGGTTAATGCCTGTCTTCAGATCAGTTCCAGGTGTGATCTCTTTATCAAACACTTTACCTGACCCATCAGTTAGAGATAGAATCAGCTTGTGTCCGTACTCTCCACTATCCACAGCTTCCTCCTGTGTTAAGGAGTAGATCATTTCAATCTGTACTGCCGTTCCACCTGTAAGGTAAGCTTTAATATTGCTGCCCGAGAATTTGAACGGATACAAGTCTATATCATTCAGAGAAGATAGAACAGATAATGATTTCGGTTGTACTTCAAATGACATGGCATTAACATAAGCCGTTGCATCACCTTCACCGGTGACAAACTTGTTATCAGCAACTCCTTCACCTACAATCAGACGCATATCAGATAATGTTTTTACACTCTTCGGCACTTTGGCCCAGAACGTAACGATACTCTTCTGACCTGGTCCCGGTACACGGTTTGCCTGCTTAGCTGTTGCTTTGTAATATTGACCATCTGCTGTTTTGTAGTATCCTACCAACTTCGCAAGGCCACTCTGACGCAGAGACTTATTCGTCATCTCGAATTCGGTGTATACAATATCGGACGAAGATCCCGGATATACATATGTTCTGCGTATGCCCAGCTCTGTTTCTTTATCTGCAGTTCCTTGAGTATAGGTTTTCCCTTCGCCTACATAAGAGAGGGGCTGAATTAAACCGGACGTACTAAGGGTAATCCAATCGTTCTTTTCTTCCTCACTTACTTTCTCCTGCAAAGTTAATTCCAGACGGCTCATATTGAGTTCAGATGGAATTTTCGTCAAGAGATAAGCTTCGGTGACCATGCCAGAACCAAGCAACTTGCCCCCTTGCGCGCTAATCAGCTTCGTATCTCCATCAATGCGTGCGGAATCAATCGTGAACATCGCTTCCAGCTCAGGCAATTGGACCGTTTTGGCCGATGCATTACGAATGGTGACCTTGGCAGCAATAATATCACTGTCTGTCCATGGGAGACGTTGCAAGGAGCCTACAGATACACCGAATGTACCTTTACTATTCTTAATTACCGTTTCTGTCGTAAGTCCATCTCCACTTGTTACGGATTCAGGAATAGCATAGATGCCAACCGGATAGGAGAACTCAAAGCCACTCGTGCCTCCGCCAGACGTCTCCCCTTCTTTGCTCTCATCTTTGGTTGTAGGTGTCATCGCATATAATTTGATTTTGCTGGTATCCCCATTCCCTTGGATCGTAGAGTTCAGTTTGATCGTTTTAGTCGCACCTGGCTTCAACTTCAGATCATCCAGTGCCTTTGTCTCGATCGGATAGGCAGTACCATCTTCTGTACGGATCTCTAATGCGTATTTGGGAACCTTAACTTCTTTTTTCCCTTGGTTCTTAATGACCCACTGCATCGTTAGATCAAACTCTTCGTCCTCACCACGGACACGAGCAGATTCCAAAAGAGTCGATACAGGTTGTCCATCAATCGAGATGATATTCGGTTGATTGGTTGCTACGTTTACATTAGTTTGGCTAGCTTCGGGCAGCTGTAGTGCAGCAACTGGCAGAGCTGTCTTCTCTTCACCTTGTTCTTCCACTAGCAGTAATTCGGACTTTTCCAGTTTCAACGCTGTAGGCAATGAAGCCATTAAATTTAATGTTTTGTTGGCCTGTGCCTGAATACTGACACCTGTACTATCCTTATCCGGGGTCAACGGATAATTCGTACCACCTGGTGTACGTAGAATCCACTTGATGTTTGGATTATCCAATAGCTTATAGCTAATATTGTTCAAGTTCACGCCAACTTTGACATATTGCTTCTTATTTTCACCTGGATACACTTTAATACCCGAGACTTTAACCTTGACGGCTGAATCACTCAGACGAACCGTCTTTGTTTTACCTACAGGTGTAGTGATGCTATATGAGGTGGGAACATTGAATTTCCCCAGCGTGCTTTCATAATTCGGTTTACTGAAATCCCATTTTACAATCAGGAAGTTCAGATCACTCAATTTCACTTCACGTCCAACCTTCATAACGTATGTGAGATCTACCGTGGAACCCGGTGATACCGTCTTTTTCTCCTGATCCTTAGCGATCAGCTTTGGAGAGAAGCTTGTTCCACCTTTTGTTTTTACTTTGCTCCAATAATCGAGCATCATCATCGGTGTACTGTCATTATTTTTATACGTCAGTGTATACGTCACCGTATTCCCGTCGTCTTGAGACAAAATATTGACGTCGGTTAATTTCACGGTACTCCGTGCGGTCACTTTGACCGCAGGTACCTTAGCCAGTGTATGTACGACTTTGTTCGTGGTTGTTGTCTGTTGCTTCTTTGTTGTTGCGCTGTTATTTGTAGCAGGTTTACCTGAGTTAGCTGGTGTACTTGCGGCACCTACTAAGCCGCCACTTGAACTGATGAATAACATACTAGTTATCAAAGTCGTTATGACCTTTTTATGATCCACTTCCAAACCTCCCATAAGTTGCTTGTTGCTTTATAGTATAAACGTTTGGGATGGGGAGAAAGTTACGATGTTGTTGGATTTAAAATAGAAAAGACCGGAGAGGATAATCTCTCCGGTCTTTCTTACTTTATTAAAGTATTAGTTAGAAGAAATAGTAGTTGCAACTGCAACTTGTTTAGTTCCATCCAATACAGTAGCTTTGAATTGCTCACCTACTACATCTTTACTACCCAAAGTTACTTGAATAGCATCTTTTGCAGCATTCAATGTAGCATCATAAGTGTCATTACCAATAGTTACTTTAGAGTTGTTAGCCAAATCGGTAGCGGCTTTACTCAATTTAACTGTCAGCACACCAGCTTTAGCAGTTACTCCACCACTAAATGTGTGTGTAGCATCTACAGTAGCAATGCTATCATCTGCTACAGTAGCAACTGCTGTGAAGTCAGCAAATTGATTAGCGTTGATGTAAGCAACCAAAGTTTTAACAGTTACATCATCTGCAACAGTATAGACTTTTGTTCCAGCATCGTAACTGATGCTTCCTGGTGTAATTGCTCCAGCAACTGGTTCAGCATTTACAACTACTGCTTGAGTATTGATTGCATCAGTTGCATTAGTAGCTGTCAAAGTGATTTGAGTACCAACAGCTGTTGCTTTTTTACCAACAACTTCTGCAGAGATACTAGTACCAACTGCAGTTGGATTCGTTACACTTGCAGATGGAGCTGTAACAGTGTAAACACTGGAATCAGTAGCCTTAGTAGTTGTGCCATTAGCCACAAGATACTTAGCATCTTTAACTTGAACAGAAATTGGCTTGTCAAGTGAAGATGTTTTTGTCAACAATACTTTTACTGTGTTACCAGTAACATCTGTAACTTTATAATCAGCAACTGGAGTCAATGCTGGAGTATTTGTTACAGACAAATCTTTAACAATGATATCATTTGCAATAGCATCTTGTGAAGTGTTAGTAATAAATCCTACGCTATTTGTAAATGTAATTGTAAACTCTTGTCCTCCAGCAACTGCTTCTCTAGTAGAAACTTCAGTTACACGAGGAGATACAGCATTGTTAACTGTCATTGAAGCATTAGAAGACAAGTTAAGTTTGTTGTTCGAGTATGTCTCAACAGAGTTATTAGCAAACAGAGTTACAAGAGTTTGACCCGCTACTTCATCAACAGTTTTCAGTGTAACTTTGTTCTCATCAATGCTAACGGAAGCTGGATACTTACCAGCGATTTGGAAATCGCTAACGTTTGCAGATGCAACTACTTGGTTGAAAGTCAACTCAAATGTTTTAGCATCTTTTTGTACAGCGTTAGTCCATTTCAATTGGTTAGCAGCAGCATCTTTCAAGCTAGAAGCATCCAAGGATACTACTTGACCTGTTTTGGATTTCAATCCAGTTGCTACTACACCTTTAACGGATCCGTTCGGTCCGAATGTAACTTTAGTTCCATCGATGAACTCAGGGAACTGAAGTACTACGGATTTACCACCGTTAACTGCGTTTACGCTAACTTCAGTTGGAAGAGCGATGTTTTGAGCATTAGCACCGTTTTTCTCGAAGTTAATGTAGTAGTTACCTTTAGTATTAACAGTTGCCAGGTCCATTTCGCGACCGAAGTTCAATGTTACTTTGCGAGCAGACTCATTGTAATCTGTAGAAGAGATGGAAGGATTCGCAGTATCGTTAGCTACGAATGTACCATTGAATTCTACCAATGTGTTTCTCAACGCTGTAGTGTCTTGAACATCAGCAACTTTCAAGTTATAAGTGCCAGTTGCAAGTGTGTTAAAGAAAGTAACGTAGAAGATCTTGTTGGAAGAGTCAGCTGCTACTACACTGTTTACTGGGATGACATCGTCACCTTTTTTAATAGTGAAGTATTTTTTATCAGCTGCACTTACAGCTTTGTCAAAACGAACTGTCAATGTGTTAGTACGATCTCCAAATGTAGTTTCAACTACTTGTGGACGAACCAAGTCAACAGTTGCATTGATTTTGTGTTCTTTCACAGCATTAACGTTACCGGAGTAGTCTTTAACTTCTACAAACAAAGTGGACTCATATCCTGGCAGACGGTTAGCTTGTGTGAATTGAACTTCATATACGTTAGAAGCAACTTGAGTTACTGTACCAGTTTTCTTAGTATCGCCAGACTTCCAGTAGAAGCTGTCGTTAGTTACAGAAGCTGGATCGATTTCTTCATCGAAAGTAACAGTTACTTTTTCAAGAGTAGCGGAGATTTCAGTCACTTTAGGACCTTCAGTATCAACAGCTACTGTGAAGTCAGTTGTTGCAGCCAAAGATTTCAAACCAGCGAAGTCTTCAACCAAAGAAGTTGTCAACTTGTGAGCACCTTCAGAGATCGAACCAGTGTAATCACGAAGGATTACTTCACGTTGGTTAGCACCTTGAGTTACAGAACCAACAAAAGCTTTGTCATCCAATTGGAAGTTGCTGCTTGTTGGAGCTACAACTGGCTCAGAGAAAGTTACTTTGATAACTTTAGTTCCCAGAGCTTTAACTTCTGCTACTGTAGGCAGAACATTGTCAGCAGATGTGAAGGAAACTTCACCTTGTGGCAATACTGTACCAGTAGAAGATTTCACGTTTTTAGCAACAACTTTGTAAGTTGTTCCTTGTACGAATTTGCTGGATTCATTCAGCAAGAGACGCGCTGTTTTACCGTCTTCCAACAAAGTGATCGATTTGATCCCTTTAGAGTTGGAATCGATGCTGTAGTTGTTTTTGTCAGTTGCAGTAGCTTTGTCTACTTTACCGTCAAAAGCAACGTCAACTTCTTTCAAGTTAACAGAAGAAGCGGATTGTACTTTAGTTGCAGCTTCTACAACATAAGTAACTTTTTCAGTGAAAGATTTTTCTTTGTAAGTAAATTTCACTTCAGTTTCTTTGTTAGCTTCAAGAGCTTTATCCAAAGTAACTTTTACAGTTTCGCCGTCGCTGATTTTGAATTCAACAACTTTTCCACCTTCAGTTACTGTGTAAGAAGTTACTTTCAAGCTTTGTGCTTCGTCAATTGCGTAAGCAGCGCCTACAAGCAATTCACGGGAAGCGTTAGCTGTGAAGTTAGTGTTTGCATCAACCAAACCAGCGTTGATTGCTGCTTGAACATAACCTTTAGCCCAAGCTGGAGCAGTGTTGTTTGTTTCAGCTGGGATTTCAAGATCCAATGCACGAGTCAGGATTGTAGCCATCTCGGACACAGTCACTTTACCGTTGAAGTCGAAGATTTTCTTCTCAACGTTTTTACCTTCCATGATACCAGCAGCAGTTACTGCTTCGATGTAAGGTACAGCCCAGTTTTTAGCTGTGTAGTTTTTGTCAGTGTAAGAAAGAGTTCCAGTGATCTCTTTCAGACCCAGCAATTTAGTGATAACTTTTGCAAACTCAGCGCGAGTCATGTCTTTGTCAAGACCTGCTGTACCATCCGGATAACCGTTGAAAATACCTTTTGCTTTCAATGCATCAAACTGTTGTTGCGGGGAAACTGCTGTGTCACCGAATGCTACAGATGCAAACATTGAGAATGCCATTGCTGTAGACAATGCTACGGATAAAATTTTCTTCATAACCTTTTTTTCTCCTCCTTGGGCGTTCATAACATTTGAATTTTCTTTTTTAATAGGGTCGCTCGTATTCCTCATATATTGTTGCACCCCCTTTCCAGAGTTGTGAGCAAGTTAATATAAATGATGTCTGTGAGCATATCACAGAAACTTGTAAACTAGGTTAGTAAAGCAGAATCACACGTAAATAGAGTAGTTTCCTAATCCTACCTTACGTATTATACAATGGGTCTCTCGTGCCGTAAAGCAATTTTTTCTAAAAAATAGACAAGATTCTTCACGAGGTCATTCTTGGTAACAGGCCCAATGTTTTCGACTCTACACTTTAAACGCAGTAGATTTCAAAAAGTTGCGGATTGCACAAAAAAAGTTTTGATTTTTTTTATGTATAGGTACAGTGCGGGTATTGAAGCCATTCAAAACCTTTTCAAACCGTTGATACAGCAGTGAATCTGGAATTGTGATCTCTGGTTTGTCTGTGCTACCAACGTTTATTTATACCCGCAACTTCAACCTATGAAGCGACAAAATTCACAAATAATAAAATAAAAAAGCACCCCTATTGGGATGCCTTTTGTGCAGTTCTGGAAATATAAGTTATTTAATCTTCATCGCGAGTTCAATAATTTGAGCACGCATATTTGGATCACTGTTCAATCTCAGATACATATCGTCAATTGGTTGTCTGTTCTCACGGTACGTTTTCTCATGCTTCATCGTTGTGTGAGACCATTCAATCAACTCATTCTCAGCCAGAACCAGATTGTTATACGCATCATGGAAGCCAGTGGACTGTACAAGCCCTTCCATAACTTCCTGAGAGATCTCCTGAGTCTTGCGTGTATCTTCCAACTTTTTCTCCAGAATGACTGCCTGCTTCTCAAACTGTGTCTTTGCCTTCATGTAGCCCAGCTGGGCTTTCGAATAAATCGGTTTCATTAGCTAACTTCACCCTCTAGATCATTGTGTATTTACCGTTATTGTATCTTAAACTCTAGCAAATTACAAAAATAGTTATTGGTAAAAATTCTGTTTCTTCTATTATAAAAGTACTCTATGTCAATTCATTGACAGCCATGAAAAGGACCTGCCCCTTTAGAGTAAGGGACAGGTCCTTCCTAAATTGATTCCATGTATCAAATGAATTAACTCAAGGTTTTAGGGAATAGACCTGTACTTTTCTTAAGCAGCTCTACAGCAATTTTAGCAGCTTCAGCACGAGTCATATTGCCTTTTGGATTGAATTGGAATTGTGCTTTCTTAGATCCAGCTACTGTAACCGGACTTCCATCCATAATTTTGGCTTTGGTTACGGCTTGTATAGCTGGTCGTGCATAATATTCGATTGAACCAGAATCCATAAATGACTTACCTAATGCTTGCGACAGTTTGTCGTCATTAGCAGCCAGTTTAGCATTCATGGCGCGGGCAATCATTACCGCCGCATCTTCTCTTGATATTGGTAACTGCGGCTGGAAGAAGCCGTCACTGCGTCCCGTAATGATACCTACACGTGCTGCAGTTTCAATAGCTTCATAGTTCCAAATCTCCGCTCCCGTACCTTTTCCTACATCACTGAAGGTCTGCTGTGTTGGCGTTGTAATTGGAATATTCATGCCTTTTACCAGCAACGTTGCGAACTCACCACGAGTTATACGATCATCTGCACCAAACGAATTACTCTTCAATGGCTTCATCAGACCTTTGGCATACATGGCATTAAGGTAGTTTCTTGCCCAAGGGTGATTAGTAATGTCCGCATAGCTTTTGCTCTGTTTCATTACTTTGTAATATCCAAATTCATCGAATGGGACTGTAATGGTATGTTTCTTCGTATCCACCTTGCCGCCAATTGGAACCCATGTCCCTGTTTTGGTTTTATCGGAAAGACGGAATACCGTAATTGTAGCACCAACATCATCCACAATAGACGGATCATAGTTCAAAATTAATGATCCTCGACTAGACGGTGTGAGAATACGCTCAGAAGCGAATGTAGAGAAGATCCCTTCCATACTGTAAGGAGTGAGACCATCCGTACCTGGTTTATAGCTGCTATCACTTTTGCTACCCAGTTCACCGACTCCACCATTAATCCAGTAAATATCTGAGATTAAGGTGAAGTCACCTGTGTCCAATGAAGATGCGAAATTCCCTGAGACAGCAAGCGGTATTTCAATTTTCGGCTTATTCTCTCCACCAATCTCGGTGTCATAACCATAATCATTGATCTTCTCTACAATCCCTTTTTTCGGTTCCGCAATACCAAACAACAGTTTGTTATTTGGATAAAACTTTGTTACACCGATTGAGTTTTGAGATTGTAACACAGTTCCTTTCGGGAAAGACAACTGCAAGTTTTTATTAAACGCCGTATATTTATTGGCAACCTTCGGAGCCATATACTCCGAATTTGTCGTTACTGCACTTGTATAGTAAATAGAGATCGTATCATTAATTTTCCCGCCTGGACGGGTAATTTCAATCTTCACTTTATTCTCTTTATCCGCCTTAAGATCTACATAATCAAGCACAAAACGATTGTTTAAGTCTGTACGTTTCTCAGCGATGTCTTTACCAATCTTCACTTGAGTTGCGCCTTCTGCTTCAATATCGAAGCGGACAAAGTTTTTATTAACAACGATCTGATCACCCACTGTAGGCTGTGGAGCTAATATCCGATAAGATGCTGGCTCACGTACAATCTCGATTCTTTGAGTAGAACGAGCCCCTGTGCTGTTAATTAACTCAAGTGTATACACTTGTGTTCCAGGCGCATCAAATTTCAAGCCGCGAATCCGGCCAATAAATGCATCTTGATTACCCGCAAAGTCTGACCCGGTATAATCAGCCGTATCGCCAGTATCTTTACTCTGAAGCACATTATCATTATTCAATGTTTGGCTGAAAATGACTTTTGATCCAAAGCTCAGATTTACATTCTGGGCCCCAGCACCTCTGAATACCAAGTCAAACTCTTTTTCACTCGTTACATATTTTTCATCTTTAAAGATAAAATCAGGAGTCACCGCAAAAATTCTGCTTAGCTTCTCTTGTGTGTAATTGCTAATTACCGAATTATCAAAAGACTCTCTGCTTGTTGGAATACGCGTTGGCATAAATGTAGATATGGTTGAATGATAAGTATCGATCACATTGATTTTCAGCAAGGTTGTAATTGTTTTGGGCCTTCCGCCCCCATCATCAACTACGGCACGAAGTTCAATCGTATTTTCTCCATAGTATATTGGACCATTCCGCTTGATCGGTAAGCTGAATTTGAATTTCTGAGTTTTTGGAAATTCGATTACAGGAATAGGTGTTGGAGGCTCAACATCTAAAGTAGGCCCCGTCACCAGTCCTGTGGCAGTCGTTGCAGTCAATTGACCATTCACAATCATCTCTGCTTTCAAAGCAGTCAGATCTTTGAAGCCAAGCAATTCTCCCTCTACATTAACGTATTGCTTCCCTGCAGAGGAGTCAAACTCATAAGTTTCTCCTGTTTGCAAGCTTCCAACATAGATCGAACTGATCGTTGCATAGGTAACTTCAACGAATTTAGACAGCTCAGGCTCTGGTGTATCACTGAAGGAGAAGCGAAGTTGCTGCTTACCACTTGCAAGACCATTAATTTCATATACTTGTTGTTTATCAGTTAATCCTAAGACAGTCGTAACTTTTGTCATATCCACCGTCTTAAGCCCTGATGGCAGATAAGCCCCTTTGAGAACAGGCTCTGGCGTCTTATCAAGTGAGCTACTCGATTCTACGAGAATATACAGTTTATCCTCTTGTAATGTCGCGCCGTTAAGCGGTACTTTGGACGTAATTGCAGTTCCTGGTTTGAAGTTAGGCAGGTAGTACAGGTTCGTGATGTCTTGTGAACCAGGCGAGTATAAATAACTGGTTGTATATTCTGCACTGAATTCACCCTGAGCTACCTTTACAGTAAGAGATTGATTCTTGCCTGCAGTCAAATCGTATACATCATTAGACGTAAATGATACTATTCGATATTTTACAGTTCTTCCGTCAGGCCCTGTAATCAACTTTTCATCATTAGCATTAATAATAACGTTGTAGGTTTGTCCTTGAACGGTCACTACACCTTCATCAGCGAATTTACCACTGCCTTCGGCATAAGGAATTAACACTTGTCCAGACAACTTTGCTGTGGTTTGGTTCGCTTCCGTAAATGTCACCTTTTCGTTTCTACTCAGTACTGATTTTTTTTCAGTACCAATCTCTACCTGAAGATCTATAAATGGTTTTGTTTTATCAAAGTAATAAACGATCCGTTCTGTTTCAATGCCGTTAGGCTGACCTTCAATTTTAAACTTCAGGATGTTTTTGCCCGGCAGCAACTTAATTTGTGATGCAAAAAAACTGCCATCTGAAGTAACTGGTGGATCAACAGGCTCTGCACCATTCACTGAAAGCGAAACCTGTGTTGCATTTTTAACCGTTCCTTGGAAATCGACACGTTCGGTATCAACTACCGTCTCAGTTCCCTCATTCAAGTTGTAGCTTACACCACCACCTGGAACAGTTCGATCTGTATATAGCACAAAATTCTCAATATAAGGAGCTGGATCATACATCACATAGAAGCTATCGGAGCTTTCTACAGAACTGTTACCCTGTGTTCCAATAAACGTAATCTTGTTAAAACCTGAAAATAGCGCAACATTATCTGCAGTAAAGCGATTACTTCCACTATCAGTAATAGCCGTTATGACAGAACGTGTCTCGTCTGGAATCCACTTTTTAAGAGTTCCTACTTCGACTAATTTCAGCTGTTCGACCTTTACCTTGAGACTAGAGCCACTGACCATTGCAAATGTACCTGTAATTGTCAACGATGAGGTAGGACTCTTGTACACCAAATCTCGGGACAGGAAATTGGAATTATCCTTCGATGGATCAAAAGTTAGCGAGAGTCTGGAGCTCTCCCGAATGGTTTGGTCCGAAGGTGTGAAGTATGTGGAAAATGCGTCAGCTGCCGAAGCAACGGAACCACCGAATAGACCTTGTGGGAACAATGAGAACACCATGGTGACCAACATGATCCAGACCAACGGCCGTTTCTTTTGTTGCATTAAATATCATCTCTCCTCTTTTTAAGTCAGTTACCTTTATATATCGGCAAAAGGTTCCAATTATTTAGTAAAAATCTCAAAATAAACAAAAAACCTTATCCACAAGGGATAAGGTTGGGTCTGGAATAATATTCAAAAATAGCTGTAACCATTACATTTATCTATTTATGATTTCGAACGGGTCTCCGGATTCAGCTTGACGCGCATGCGCATCAGGAAGTTGATAACCGGTCTTCTCGTCTTGCTAACAAGCCCGATAACTTCTGCCCCCACCTGGAGGAAGAACATCATGATACAGATGACCACAAACGTTACCCAGTTCGCTTCGAACATGGCAGCGGAAGATTGGATAATGGCCAGAACTCCGAAGAATGCGGCAATTCCATAAATGATCAGTACCGTCTGACGGTGACTGAATCCAAGTTCACGCAAGCAGTGATGCAGGTGACCTTTGTCCGGTGCGAAAATCGGTTTCCGTTGTACCGCACGACGGATAATCGCGAAGAAGGTATCCGAGAGCGGCACACCGATAATGATCAGCGGTGTAATAAAGGACACGATAGCAATTTGTTTGAATCCCAGCATGGACAGCATCGCCAGAGAGAAACCAAGGAATAGTGATCCGGTATCCCCCATGAAGATCTTAGCCGGGTGGAAGTTGAAGAAGAGGAATCCGATAATACTACCCAGCAACACAAGGCACATCAAGGCAATCATCATGTTACCCATCAGGAAGGACATCACGGCAATGGTACCAATTGCAATACCAGATACACCGGCTGCCAGACCATCCAGACCATCAATCAGGTTAATCGCATTCGTTACACCAACAATCCAGAAGATCGTCAGCGGAATGGATACCCAGGCTTCCAGTGAAGAGTAGGAATCCTGAAACGGAATGTTAACGAAATCTACCCGGATATTAAATCCGAATACAACGACAGAAGCAGCAACGATCTGACCAAGCAACTTCACTTTGGCTGACAGTTCAAACCGATCATCGAGTGCTCCGATCAGCACGATAATTGTTCCACCAATCAGAAACGCGCTGACAAAACTCATATCCCGAGTCGTGAACCATGCCGATACAAACGGAAGCAATGCAGCAACTGTAATAATAAAGGCCAGGAATATCCCCAGACCACCAAGACGAGGCATGATCCGTGTGTGTACTTTACGTGCATTCGGCGTATCCATTGCGCCAATGCGGACTGCGAACTTTTTGACAAGTGGTGTCAGGGCAAGAGCCAGTCCCATTGACACGATAAATCCAATGATAAAGATCGCTACCATTTGAACATTCGACCCCCAATTATAATACCTGTACGAAATTATAAATCCCCTGATCTCTTTTTATATATAAAATTATTTGTTAGTCACTTTTGATGAAAAATTTTGTTACACGATAACGGAGAGTGCAAGGAAAACTAGAGAAGTGTAACGTTCGCATTTATCACCGGATTTCATCCTTTGGAAAAGGATAAAAAGAAATCTGGGGATAACGGCGATCGACAGGTGCCTTGCAATCGTAGTGCCAAGTGTAACGCTTCTGTTTTCATGAGTGGCACACATGTAATCCGGAATGAATTATACGCTCATCACACCCGAAAAGCCATCCTCAATTTCTAGCAAAAACACGCATTTATCTCGCAATTACCTGTTTTTAACGGACTTTCGTCACGTTTTCTTTGTCACGCATCACCTTAACAGCGAATTTCGGAAGCGCAAGCATCCGGCCAGCCCGGCTTGGTTCACGCAATAAGCGATAGAACCACTCCAGTCTTAACTTTTGGAACAGGACAGGCGCACGTTTGGTTTTACCCGAAATCACATCAAAGCTTCCGCCAACGCCCATGGTTACGGGAACCTGCAGTGCATCTTTGTGCTTGTGAATCCACGGTTCTTGTGTGTCCGCCCCACGTGCTACAAACAACAGATCAGGTGCCGCTTCCCGAATGGAAGCGATGACCTGTTCATCCTCAGCCGGACCAAAATAACCGTCGCGATAACCCACAATTCGAATCGCCGGATATTGCTGTTGTAACCGAACTGCCGTTTCTTGAATCACCTCAGGGGTGGAACCAAGCAGATATACGCCCCATCGATAGTTTTCTCCAACACGCAGCAATTCATGTAAAAGCTCAAAACCCGGCACTCGCTCAGCTACAGGATCTCCACAATAGTTTGCAGCCCATACGACACCTGTTCCATCAGGAACAATCAATTCCGCAGCTTGCATAACTTCCATAATTGCGGGATTTTCCAATGCGGCCATAACCATAATGGGATTGGCTGTAATGACCTGATGTGGTGTCTGCTTGGACAGCACAGCTTCCTGGAGAACCTTTACCGTTTCTTTCATCGTCAGTTTGGAAAAAGGAATGCCGTAGATCGAAACGGTAGGTATTGATCCGGTCTGACTCATCTTTATCTCATCCT
The DNA here is from genome assembly GCF_038003195.1 of Paenibacillus sp. FSL M7-1414. Lineage (NCBI taxonomy): Bacteria > Bacillati > Bacillota > Bacilli > Caryophanales > Paenibacillaceae > Paenibacillus > Paenibacillus sp. FSL M7-1414. The sequence continues at coordinate 6,273,330 of NZ_JBBOOS010000001.1, forward strand.
TTGCGGCCTAAATAGTTAATAATCTGCTGTGCAGGCACTCTGGCTTCCTGCTTCAGTTGGGTGATGCCTTCTTCATGTTCCTTCAACCACTGTGAACGTTGATCCAGCAGTCCAACAACAGTCTTGGCGAGTTTATCTCCATCGAGTGTATCCGTATTTCCTGCTGGTTCACTGTCCAGACGAAGCAGGAATTGATCAATTTTCGGATCATACGAGATACCCACCGGAGGCACATATTGCGAAGCTGCATAGATCAGACTGTGCAGACGCATACCGATGACGAGATCACACTTGCTGACTTCCTCCAGCATAAGCTGAGGGTCGGTCAGATCTTCTGTGATACTAATCTCGCTGCCTTTGCTGGTCACATCACCGAGCATTTCCATAAGGAATCGTGATGCCTGTTCATCCACTGGCAGATGAAATGGCAGAAAACGCAGGTGCACCGCTCTTTTGGAGCACAGCTTTTTCAATCCGGCGGCAATAGCCGTAAGTTCCTTCCGGTCTGACTCCCAGAAACGTACCGATACGCCGATCACAGGAAGCTTGGTATGTCCTCCAGTTGAAGGTTCCACTCGATTAGCTTGAGTAGCAGCATTTGCTGAGACAGCACCTACGCCCCTCTCAACTTTTGTTTCAGGTAATGGCAAACCCATTACGGGGTCGGGTACAACATGGATCTGATTCCACTGTAACCCGAGCCCACGCAGGTAATCTGCAGATTGTTCATCCCGAACGGATACATAGGTACAGGCCTTGAAGACCGATTTGATCATCGGATTGAAAATTTTACGATTCACTGGGCCAATCCCCTGTGCATAGATAAACGTTGGTTTTTTCAGCCACTGGGCCAGCTTGATTACACCCAGATAATAAGGAATGGATTTCAGTCCAGTTGCATCCTGCAATAGGCTTCCTCCGCCACTAATTAACCCGTCGCTCTCCTTGAGTGCTTCACGGACTTCCTTCAATTTCATACGATGCACGGAACGCACACCGTACATGGCAGTTGTCGACTCGGGATCACCCGAGAGAACAATAGGTTCAATCGTTATGTTCGACCTTTGGCTTTCCTCTTCCAGCGCTGTCAAAATCGACTTTAGCACCGCTTCGTCTCCGCTATTGCGGAATCCGTAATACCCCGAGATGACTAACTTTTGAGAAGTGGTGACCATTTTTTCCAACATCCTTCCGCTACTTGCCACACACCCACAGCAATGATACCGAAGATTAAGCCAAGTCCCAATCCCATCACTCCACGAATGAGTGACAATACAGCCGGCGTATGGATATGCGCGAACGTATCCACCATGGACAACTGTCCAATCGCTGCAATAATGAGCACAAAGATGACTTTACGATATTTTAAAGCGGCGAACACGCCAACGATAAATAGCGGGTGTCCCAGCATAAATTCTTTGAATCTCGGACGTACACCGAACGTATCTTCCAACGTGGTACGAAGGAACATCTCTAATGGTGTTACTGAACCCGAGTTGCCTGTACGGCTCAAATAATAGTATCCAACAACGGCAGCAACAAGTGCCAAAACAACCATTAACACATTAATTGGCATACGAAGCATTTCTTTAATTTTCTTAATAGAGAACGAACCCGAACCACGATAAAACACAATATAGATCGCTACCAGTGCCATCGGTGCAAAGTGCAACAGACTCACGCCGCGGAACTGGTTAATCACCAGACTGTACGTAATGCTGTTAAGCAATGCGATGACAAAAGGTACCGCCAGGAACGACAGAATTGACGTTCTTACATATAAAACTAATGTCTGTTTCAAACGACGACCCGCGGATGCGTCTGGTTGACGCTGTTGCTGATAGTTCACTGTACGAACGGCCAGCACCATCGCTATGGTCGGCGCGGCGATTGCCACAAGCAAGGCAATTCCTTGTTCCAGCAGCGTTGGTTTCAAAAGGAACAATCCTGCACTGCCCACCAAAGTAACCACAAATGCGATCAAGGTCAGTAGTGGGATAAAATAAGAAACCATAAGTGCAATCATGGCAATTGCACCAACAAGAGCAACCAGCTTGGCATAACGCTGAATCGAAGAATCCTTAACTGTAAATGCTTCAGCTTGTCCTAGCTCGAATCCATGCTTCGCCATGCGTTCTACGGCATGACCCGGCTCACCGAGGCTGTTGATCAGATTCTCAATTGGATCTGTAATCATGGCCTTTGCTGTATTCCGGCTTGGTGATGCATTCATATAGAGCATACGAATGTTGCGATCCTTGGTTGCGAGAACAAAACGGTCAGCAATCGTATCTACGTCCAGATTGGCATCTCCATCACTAAGCGAGTACAGACGCGTAACGTTGTAATCCGTTTTATACGCAAGAGTCTGGAAACCAGACTGTGGTTTCTTCAAGTTCTCGATGGCTGCAAGACCAATATTGTGCTTGTTCAGCAACTGTGCGAATTGGTCGAGACTTTTCATCTCTTCATTATCATTGTACCCTTTCACAGCATCACCATCAAACAAGATGCGCTTTACGCCATTCTCTTCGAAGAAGGTAAGCAAGCGCTCCATCGATTCCTGGCTGTATGGCACACTGTCCGAGATCCGCGGCAAAATGTAGAAACCTTTATCACGCAGCATCTTCACGGCAACCGGATCGGGCTGCAAAGGCTGCATGTTGGCATTCTCCGGAGGAGTCTGCAATATTAAGCCGCTACGACCTTCATATTCCCATGGTACTACCGGAATCTGCCGATCAGCGAACGTTTGTTCAATAATAGGGGTATACGTCTGTGCGTTTTCCTCCGATGTAAATAACACATACGTGTAATTTGCATTAGAAGGGATCACATCTTTGGTCAGGTTCGCGAGATCCTGGCCGTTATATACCATTAGTCGGCGTGTCTTTCTCAGCTCGTCCAATGTACTTTCGAACACAGCCATCGTTGTTACGCCTGCGTCTTTTAGACGAGTCAATTGTTCATTCATGAAATCTTGCGGATGTGCCTGATACGCTGAGATATCCAGCAGTCCTCGATAGTTGAAAACAAGTTCCACCTTTTTGGCAGAAGATTCTGTCTGCACCCGATCACTGATTACAGGGATGGACGCGACCAGACCGATGATAACGACGAGCCACAACCACTTCCGAGAAGCGTTATTCCAATAAAGCCATTTTTGACGCACTACATGTACCTCCTCAAGTGTTGGAACCAAATGCACGTTCAGCTCAAGTAATTCGTTCATTTAACATTTATACAATAGGTTACAAACAGCTTGTGTCAACAAGCCCTCTTATATGCTAGAACCATCTACACTTTTATTTCAAAGAAAAACCCCTCCGCCAACCAACCTTACGGTGCGGAGAGGCCTTCTCATGTTCTTGCTCATTGTTGCATTCGTATTATTGTGCGTCTACACGCGACATCACTGTAGTCACCAGACGCTCGATCCAGCTTTCCGCATCTTCCAAATTCTCTCCACGCACGGCGAAGTATACTTTGATCTTCGGTTCTGTTCCTGAAGGGCGCAAGCAGAACCATGAACCGTCTGCCAAAATGAACTTCAGTACGTCCGCCTTCGGAAGACCGTCCAGACCAAGGGAGTAGTCCAGTACATCTTGTACAGCAATTCCCGCTACTTCTTGTGGCGGATTGGAACGCCAGTCCGTCATTTTGGCTTGAATCTGAGCCACGCCGTCTTTGCCTTTCAGCGTACGGGACTCCAGCTTCTCCAAGAAATATCCGAATTGGTTGTACAGCTCTTGCAAGACATCATACAACGTCTTGCCTTGGCTCTTATAATACGCAGCTGCTTCAGCAATCAGCATCGAGGCAAGGACAGCATCCTTGTCACGGGCATAGTTACCGGAAAGGTAGCCATAACTCTCTTCATATCCGAACAAGAATGTATGACTGCCTGTTGCTTCGAACTGGTTCATTTTTTCACCAATATATTTGAAGCCCGTCAGTGTGTTCATCACTTCTGCACCGTAATGTTCGGCAATAACAGCACCCATCTCACTTGTTACGATTGTTTTGACAACCGCACCGTTGCTTGGCAATGTACCCGTCTCTTGCAGGCGACTGAGCAGGTAATGTACCATAATGGCACCAGACTGGTTACCGGACAAGACGAAATATTTGCCATCATTGTCTTTCACGACAGCACCCATACGGTCTGCATCCGGATCTGTTCCGATCAGAATGTCAGCGCCTACGGATTCTCCCAGCTTCATTGCAAGCGTAAACGCTTCGCGTTCTTCCGGGTTAGGGGATTTCACGGTAGAGAACTCAGCATCCGGCTGTTCTTGTTCAGCTACAATGTGCACTTGCTCGAATCCGATCTGCTCCAGCACGCGACGTACAGGGATGTTACCTGTTCCGTGAAGCGGTGTATAAACGATCTTGAAATCACGGCCTATGCCGGATTGAATCAGTTCGCGGCTCAGACTGCGGCTCGCTACGGTATCCACAAACGCTTGGTCTTGGTCTTCACCCAACCAGATCAGGAGTCCTTGAGCTTCTGCTTCTTCTTGCGTCAGCTTTTTCACGTCAGCAAGGGAAGGCACTTCCTGGATGTACTGAATGACTTTTTCCGCTTCATCCGGTACCAATTGACCGCCCTCATGATTGTATACTTTGTAGCCGTTATATTCCGGTGGGTTATGGCTCGCTGTTACAACGATCCCTCCAGTTGCCTTCTGATGACGCACTGCGAATGACAGCTCAGGAGTTGAACGCAGGGATGGGAACAGCTTGGCTACAATGCCGTTTCCAGCCAGTACAAGCGCAGCATCCAGTGTGAATTCAGGTGAAAAATGGCGGGAATCATGAGCAATGACAACAGAAGGTTTGCCTTCTTCGTCACCATGTTGCTCAAGCAAATAACGCGCAAATCCTTGCGTTGCCCGACCTACGGTGTAACGGTTCATCCGGTTGCTTCCGGCACCAATGACTCCGCGCAATCCCCCTGTACCAAACTCCAGGTTTCTGTAAAAACGTTCCTCCAGCTCTTTCGGCTGATCCTGCAAGTCACGAAGCTCCTGTTTCGTTGCTTCATCAATCGAAGCATCCTCCAACCATTGCTGCAACGTCTCTGCTGCTGCTGTGCTTAACTGTTCCATTCCGATAAACCCCTTCCGTCTATATAAATTCAGGTGTGCTGAGTTACTTCAGCATCTTGCATCATTCGGTCCGTCTACGTTCCTACATGATGTAAATGCTCACGTATGTAATCAGCTTGGGTCAGACAGTGCAAACATGATCTCGCCTTCAGCGACCACTTTGTCGTTCACTCGGGCAGTTGCTTTACCTTTACCAATAGAACCCTTCAGACGTGTAATCTCCACTTCCAGAATCAACGTATCTCCGGGCACAACTTGTCCACGGAATCGGAAGTTGTCCAGTCCCGCCAAAAAGCCGATTTTTCCTTTGTTGCCTTCCAAATTCAGAATGGCTACTGCACCAACTTGCGCCAGCGCTTCTGTAATCAGTACACCCGGCATTACCGGATACTCTGGGAAATGACCAATGAAGAAAGGTTCGTTAATGGTTACGTTTTTCAAACCAACGGCACGTTTGCCATCCTCAATCTCTAGAATCTTGTCCACCAGCAGAAACGGGGGGCGGTGCGGGATGATTTCTTGAATCTGTTTGATATCGAGCACAGTGTAATCTCCTCTCGGGATGTTTATATGAGCGTTCTTCATCATGGATTTTTCATATGCGCATAGGTGACCGTTACGGTTACGGATCGTTCTTTCGATCGCTGTTGTTTCCTAATGTTTCTGAACTATTTTTCAGATGGATAACATTAGGAAACAAAGGCGAGCGCTTCACTTCTTTCGAACGATTCCGTTCCCTTCACTGACTTTAGTGCGGACATGAAAAACCTGATTATGATCAAGTCGAAGCTCATATAAAAGGTTTTTAATTTTAAATTTTGTATGGAAAGCATATTTTCGGTTAACACTAGTTATATCCTTCATGACTGCAGTAGTGAAGGTTAAGATAAGGGGTCTCTCTTCGCGATGACGAATGTCTTTCGCAGGGGAGGCCTCTTTTGTGACGTCAAACGTCATCCATCATTATACTGTTTTCAACGTCAAAAAGAAAACTCCTGCCTGCGCAGGAGTTTTCGCTTAACTCGTTACATTATGGAGCGAATACCAGATTATATACATGTTCCCATGTACTCCATTGCCATACGGAACCGATATCCTGTTTGCCCAGTACCACATATCCAGCTACCATTCCGCCAGCGAGGGCAAGAACAAGCAGGACCGGAACCAGGAACCATCTTGCGATGCGCCATCCACTCTTCTTCTTCTTGACTTCCTTTTTCTCCGGCTTACTGTTTTGCTGCTGTGTTTCTGTCATCACATTCACCTTTTACGCTCTCATATTGTTGGCAAGACCCAACATGGAATCACTTGAAGTTAGCGCCTTCGCCGCCAGCTGATATGTCCGCTGTCCTTGCATAAGCAAAGACATCTCCTGTGTTAGATCAACATTAGATTGCTCCAGGAATCCTGGACGGATCAAGGCAGCTGCTTGACGTGTAGCTGCATTAGCGCCAAATACATCATCTTCGGTTAATCCCGCATCCAGACCAAACAGGTTATCCGCAAACTGCACCAGCCCCTCAGGACGTTCAATGTCTACCACTTGCAGCTGTGCTCCAATGGTTGCGTTGGCCGCATTACCACGTCGGATTAACAGGTTGCCATTTTCATCAAAAGCAACTTTGCTATTATTCGGTGCCGTAATACGATTGCCTTGACGATCCAGGGCAAAGTGGCCTTCGCCATTGACCATCACCATCATATCAGGTGAATTCGGAGTAGGCTTAGGTCTTGTATCAGGTACAAAATGAAATGCACCCTGACGTGTCCACATTTTCTCCCCATTCGCTTCAACTGCAAACATCGCATTTCCTTCAATGGCCAGATCGGTCGGAAGACCAGTCTCGTTCAAGGGGCCTTGAGACATATCCTTCGTTACATCTGCCAAACGAGCACCAAAACCGAGGTTATATCCCATCGGTGTGGAACGTCCATCCAGTTTGTACTTGTCCGGTTGTTGTTGAACCCGGGTCAGCACATCCTCGAATGCCGCCTGCTTGCTCTTATAGCCTGCCGTATTCACGTTGGCAATATTATCGGAAATGACATCCAGACGCTGCTGTATGGCAGTCATGGAAACCTTGGCACTAATCATGGAATTATTCATTGGTGGTATACCCTCCCTTGTGTCCTGTCCACCCTCCCAAACCCTCCCTAGTAGGGAGGGCCCCAGATGGCGCTGCCCTCTGGACTCCCGAAACAGGCGGATTAGGTAAGTGGGGTACGATCTTGCTAAGTGACAGTGGTGTGTGTTCGCCGCGACTGCCGTGCTATGATTCCCGCCATAGTTTCACATGGCTGAATCATAGCACGGCACGCTCTTTATGCTGCGTGTAGCTCCGCGTGGTCTCTTCCCTGCTTTGCTCCGCAAAGGACTGTCGAGACCGTCGCTACGCTCAGGTACTGCCACGCATTCCTCGCATAGGCTCGGCTGCGTCTAGGCTCTTGCGCTTCGCGTGAGCCTCTCTGCTTTGCTACGCAAAGGGCTGTCGAGACCATCGCTGCGCTCAGGTACTGCTACGCATTCCTCGCGTAGGCTCGGATGCGTTTAGGTTCTAGCGCTCCGCGTGGTCTCTTCCTTGCTTTGCTTCGCAAAGGGCTGTCGAGACCGTCGCTGCGCTCAGGTACTGCTGCGCAATCCTCGCATAGGCTCGGCTACGTCTAGGCTCTTGCGCTTCGCGTGAGCCTCTCTGCTTTGCTACGCAAAGGGCGTTTGGCTCTCCGCTGCGCGGTTATATTTAAACGTCGGCGTTATACACGCCCGACTTCATTGACGGCTTTATCCAGACTGCGGTCGTAGAATTGTACGATCTTCTGGTTTGCTTCATACGCCCGGAATGCGGCGTTCATATCAACCGTTGCCTGTGAGGCATCCACATTGGAACCTTCCAGGTATCCCTGACGGATCTGCACATTATCACCAGCAGCCATCATCCGGGACGTTGCCCCGTTTGCATCGCTGAGACTGAAATTGCCATTACCTTGACGAACCAGTTGATTCGGTTGGTCAATGACACTAATGCCAAGAGTAACCCCTGTCGGTGCACCCGTTGCTGCATCTACCAAACGGCCTTGCTCATCCACTTTAAATTGCTCTACGGAACCTGTCAACACTACAGGTTGTCCATTATTATCCAACACTTGTGAACCTGTTGAACTCAGCAATTGTCCCGTTCCAGTGATCTCGAAGTGACCATCGCGTGTATATCCGGTGTTACCTTCTGCATCCTGAACTGTAAAATACGCCTGGGGCTGGTAAGTCACCGTGCCGTCGGCCCGTACAAATTTGCCTGATGCGTCAAACGGGACAGGTTGTCCAGTCTGCGGATCATTGACAGTCATATTGGATGAAATGGAAAAATCGTTTTTCTGCCCAGTCTCCATAATGGTCCCCTGCAAATTCATGGACAAACTCTCTTCCGCGAACACCCCCGTGTTCAGCTTGCCCAGCCGCTTTGTTGGAAGATTTGCATCTCCGCCTACCAAAGTAATGAGCATTTCCGGGAAGGAACGGCTTACGCTGTTCACCTGTTTATATCCCGTGGTGTTCATATTTACGATATTCTGTGTTGCTGTGTCATGGCGGCGTTGTTGCGTAATCATTCCCGCAGTAGCGGTGTACAGACCTCTTAACATGAATTAACCCCTCTCCTCAAGCGCTTGACCTGCATCACAGGTTGGCTGCTTGTCCGTTCTGCTTTCCGAGCGTGGCGAACCTTTGCTATTTATATCGGCAGATTAGAACTTTTTCTTAACCACCTGATCCAAATTATTAAGCATTATGCCTGTCCCCTTCACGACACAGTGCATCGGATCTTCCGCAACCCATACCGGTACATGCAATTCATTGGACAAAAGCTCGTCCAGTCCGTTCAGCAACGCACCTCCGCCAGTCAATACAACACCACGGTCGATAATGTCCGCTGACAATTCAGGCGGTGTACGTTCCAATACCGATTTGGCTGCCACGATGATGGATTGCACGGAATCCCAAAGTGCTTCCTGTACTTCATTTCCCGATATCGTTACGGTAACAGGAAGGCCGGATACCATATCGCGTCCGCGAATGTCCATCTCTGTTTGATGTCCACCCGGATGTACGGTACCAATCGCAATTTTGATATCTTCAGCGGTCCGTTCACCGATCATGAGCTTGTACTTGGCTTTGATAAACTTGATAATGGCTTCGTCGAACTTGTCCCCTGCGACTTTAATAGAAGAGGCGGTGACCACGTCGCCCATAGAAAGGACTGCAACGTCAGTCGTACCGCCGCCGATATCCACGACCATATTGCCGCTCGGCTGAAAAATATCCATTCCCGCACCGATCGCTGCCGCTTTCGGCTCTTCTTCCAGAAACACTTCTTTGGCACCGCTGCGTTCTGCCGCCTCACGGATGGCCTTCTGCTCCACGGAAGTAATGTTCGTTGGTGCACAGATCAGAATTCGAGGGTGGCTGTACCAGCTTCTTGCACCCACACGATTAATGAAATGTCTGAGCATCGCTTCTGTAATCTCGAAGTCCGCAATAACGCCGTCACGCAGCGGTCTAATGGCAACAATGTTACCTGGAGTACGCCCCACCATACGACGCGCTTCTTCCCCAACAGCAAGGACACGCTTCGTATCTCTTTCAATGGTCACGACGGAAGGTTCATCGAGGACAACCCCACTTCCTTTCACGTGAATAAGCACGTTGGCCGTGCCAAGATCAATACCGATATCCTTGCTAAACATAAAAGAGCCCCCAAAGTGATATTATTTGGTCAGCGTATCCTGTGAAAAAGAGTCCCTTATCACGTCACCGCTCGTTCGACAAAGTGCAACATATATATGTAAAAATCGGGCTGATAAGATGTCATAATTCGATCCTGTACCAGCATTTAACATATCATACTTCAGGGGAGGGATTCAATGCATGTGTGAGCTTTTTGGCCTACGTCTTTGTGAAGATGCTTACGATTTGGCGGAAGCCAACACCTCACGTTTCTTGCCACTCGTTTTTTTGTATTTAATTTTGGTCGCTTCACCGCCCCGCAAATGGCGGATCGACTTGTGATACTCCAAAATGTGTTTCACCTGGTCAGCAAGATCAGGGTTGATTTCCGGCAGACGCTCCGTCAGATCCTTATGCACAGTACTCTTTGACACGCCGAATTCTTTGGCTATGGTACGGACCGTATTCCTCGTCTCAACAATGCAGCGACCAATTTTGATGGTCCGTTCCTTGATGTAATCGTGCACGCTCCCGCCTCCCTACTGTGTGGATAGTTTGGTACATTATATGAGGAGCATGCCTATATATTCGCGGTTTAGAGGTGTGACAAGCTTCGAAGGTCCCATTATTTTCTGAAAAGCACAAAAAGAGCAGAGGTTTAACCCCCTGCCCGTCATGTTGCTGCGGTAAAATTCATTTATTTTTCCGGAAGATATCCTTGCGGGTTAACTGGCTGTCCGTCTTCGTACACTTCAAAGTGAAGATGGTTGCCAAGCGTTTTACCCAATTCATTGACGCCAGCGGATGCAATCGCATCTCCCTGTTTCACTTCGTCGTCCTGTTTCACTTTGACGTCTGCCAAGCTTTGGTACACCGTCTTCAGGTTATCGCTATGTGTGATTTCCACAACTTGACCTGTGAGCGGATTTTGCTCAACCCGGGTAACTTTACCGGCGAGTGCTGCTTTGACTTCAAACGTTTTGTTATCCCCACGTGCCAGATCCACACCCGTGTTCGGGATGAATGTATCATTGTACTGCACCATTGCCGCTTCATGTTCCTCGGTTGAAGCTTCGCTATCATAGAAAGGTTTCACTACCGAAATTTCGGACGGTACCGCTACCGGCCATACAAAATCCTCCGACTTTGCAACAACTTCCACACTTTCTTCTTCTCCACCTACTGCTGTTCCTTCTGTACCCGCCGATGCGCCTGTTTCTACTACCCCGCTAGCAGGGTCCGAGTTTAGCGTTTTGTCGCCTGTGCCCTGATAGACCCACACTAAGGTTAGTATAATGCCTGCTGCTGCGATGTAGGCTGCCGGGAAGACCCAGCGTTTGGACATTGCTCTTTTCCATGAAGAGGGCTGACTAGCCGGTACTCCTTGAGTTGTTTTAGGAGTTTCTTCTTGGTTTGTTTTTTTGTTTTGTTCATTCATGTTAATCACCTCAGTAACAAGTGTTACCGGGTGCAACTCTTTTATACACGCGCGACTCTAATTATTTTCACGGAGGTTTCAGAGAGTGCTATATATGTGGGGGGTGAGTGGTTAGTGCGTGCGCCGCTTCGGGGCCAGAAAACCTTTCGACCAGCTGTTATCCCCGGATTTCCTGATTATTTCTCCCAAAGGAGAAATCCGGTGATAAAGGCGGCCGCTTCGCTTCTACAGGTCTTTTCTGTCCCCTGCGCTCCCCATACGGCTAGCACTCTCCGCATATATAGCCAAATCTCGAAAGCTCCGGAATGGGTGTTGGTAGACTGGTCCGGATTGGCTGTAGAGGCCAATCCTTCTATGAAGTGCATTTATCGGTGAGAGCGAAATGATATAGGATGTGACTGGATAATACAGATGTAAGGTGCTCTAGGTTCGTTAAAGTGAGATTAGAGATTGGCGATGCCACATCAATAATAACTGTTCAATACAACATTTAGATTTAAAAGAAGCTGAATCATGATTGGTTACAGTATAGTTAGAAGTTGCTCGGTAGACAGGGAACATAAATCAATTTTTTAACCTTAGGGTTTGGAAACTTGATTTCAACGTTCTGATTTTATTTTTGGCTCGGCTACTTATTGCGAATGAGCATGTAGTGAATGGCAGTACCCTCAATTTTGCTAATGATTAGATAATAAAATATTTCTAACGAACTCAGACGGCCTTATTGGCGGGGAAATCGTGGCTTAGGAATTCTAACGAACCCTAGACACGCTAATTACTCTCATGGGCGCTATTATGGCTCAAATTCGGTGGTATATCGTGATATAACGCGTCTGAGATTCGTTAGATTTTCAATTCGTTGTGATAACGCCTGATAAGTTCTCTCAGATTCGTTAGCACGACTGGTATATGGGAAGTCTGATGAGTTCCAAACCTAAACCGCTCTCATTCCCATACTTTTGCACACATTCCCTACCCAATCGAATTATTTTTCTTTATCCGTGTTCATCTCTCCTACTTCGATGCGAGCATCTTGGATGCCTGTCCGAATGAAATGCCGGTATAGTAGTGTTTGAGAATTTGGGTGGCCGTGTGTCCCTCCTGCGCCATGCCGTTTGCTCCCCATTGGCTCATGCCAACCCCATGACCGTAACCGTACGTTGTAATCTGGATTTCGTCACCTGTGGTCTTCCAACTGAACTGGCTGGATCTTAATCCAAGCAGTTTACGAACCTCGGGTCCGCTGAATGTCTCACCCGCGATCTGCATTTCCTTAATCCGATGTCCTTTGGTTGTAGACAATACTTCCATCCACGATCCACCCTTCTGGGCGGTAACCGGAATGGCATCCAAGTTTAACTTTTGCAGAATCTCGTTACGCTTCATGGTGACGGTCTGCTTGAATCCTGGTGCCAGGTTTTTGTCCCACGGACTGTCTACACTTTGCAGATACGGCACAGCGTTTCCCCATACATCCTCCGCATTCTCGGTATATCCATTACTTGTGGAAAAAAAGGATGCGGTGATTGCCTTGCCCTGATATGTCATCACCGTATCTCGACTTTCGCGTACAGCCTGTTGCAGCTTCTCCCATTCCTTAGCCTTCCCTAGACGCGTCCAATCCGATTCCACCTGATCTGGCGGAATAAACACCTGATGGCTGACCGTATCCGTCACATCCGCCGCACCTGATGGAACACCGCTTGTATCACTCGCAGCTAACCTACGCACGATAAATGTACGAGCTGCTATTGCCTGCGCCTTTAACGCCTCCAGTCTGAATTCCGCAGGCATCTCAGCTGCCACCACCCCGGTAACATAGTCTTCCAATGGCAGATTCATCGTTGTGCCCGTTGCAGACAGGTATACGCGCACTTTAGGTTCAGGGTACGTAACAGGAACGGCTGGCGCAGGAGCTGGGGTTCTTGTACTGCTTGAATCTGTTGGAGCAGGGATCGGCTTTGGTGATTCGCTTGTCCGCGGCCATACCAGAATTACCGGAATCAGCAGCGCCATCGCCAATAAGGCAGATACAGCGGCAGCGGGTTGCCATCGCGTCGTATTACGTCCCCATCGGGGTTTTCGTCCAAATGTCCGCATTCGGCGACGCTTCACTCGGCGGAACTGGTCCAGCTCAATAACAGGTATATGAATATGCTCGGTTGTCTTTCGGTTCAGTTCATCTGCCGACACCCGTCCTGGATTGGATAATCTTGCAGGCTGTGATGGAACAGTCCTCAGGTTCAATGGGGCAGGCTTGTCTTTTTCCACTCCAGAAACGGTATTTCCCTCCGGCTCTTGCATACCTGGACGAGGGACAAGGGGTACCTTTACCTGTACACGAGCTTCTTTCATTCGAATATAACCCTCCGTTATCTATGGCCGGTCATGTGCCGGTCGTGTTGTATCAAATCCATAGTTTAGGTTATGAGCTGGCTTGATCTGATAGAACCTGATTTGAGAGAAACGAGGCCCTTTTCGTTCTGTTCAATTTCTTATTTTCTTTTGCTATGTACATCTTAGAAACGTTGATCTGTCGCTGTATACCGGTGTTTAGCTGGATCCGACACCCATATAAAGTACGCTCTTTCATTTGGTTCAGAATCGATACAGAATACGATGTTATGCTATACAAGTTAGGACCAGCTATTAATAGAATCAGGTATCAAATATCTCGTTGTCTTCTTAAAAGTAAACACAAAAAAAGCCAAGCCAGATGGCTTAGCTTTATCATTTTTGACAATTACGTTCCATCGCATTCATAATCCACACAACCGTGTGACTTATAATAGAGGGACCATATTTTTTCTATTCAATCCAGTGTTAAGCCAAAGTTGGTTGCACCTTAAACATCGGTACTTCTTTCTCCACTTTTTCACTAGGTGCTTTGGTTGCTTCCAGCTTAGGCTCATCAACCGAGATCCGATAGATGTCAGCGCCAAGTCCGTTAAGCTTCTCAGCGAGATGTACATAGCCACGGTCGATGTGATGAACACCGCCCACTTCCGTTGTACCTTCAGCAACAAGACCTGCAATAATGAGTGCGGCACCCGCACGCAGATCGGTAGCCGTTACTTTGGCACCCTTCAGTTTGGCATTACCTGTGACGATGGACGAACGTCCTTCAACTTTGATCTCCGCATTCATCAATTGGAATTCATCCACATGCATGAATCGGTTTTCAAAAACAGTCTCTGTCACGACACTTGTTCCTTCAGATGCAAGCAAAAGTGCCATCATCTGGGATTGCATATCTGTCGGGAATCCTGGGTATGGTAATGTTTTCACATCCACAGCCTTAAGAGGGCGATCTGCGATTACACGCACGCCATTCTCATCCGGTTGGATTGTAACACCCATCTCTTCAAGCTTCGCGATAACGGAGCCTAAATGATCAGAGATTGCACCTTCAATGTACACGTCACCACCCGAAATTGCAGCAGCAGCCATATACGTACCAGCTTCTACTCGATCCGGAATAACGGTGTGTGTTACGCCTGTCAGTTTCTCCACACCTTCGATGCGGATCACTCCAGTACCAGCACCACGTACGATGGCACCCATTCCATTCAGGAAGTTGGCAAGATCCACAATCTCAGGTTCTTTTGCCGCGTTCTCCAGAACAGTTACACCTTCGGCCAATGTTGCAGCCATCATAATATTTTGAGTGGCACCTACGGAAGCCACATCCAGATAAATTTTCGCGCCACGCAACCGACCTTGGCTACGAGCTTCGATATAACCTTGGCCCAAGCTGATCTCTGCGCCCATGGCTTCAAAACCTTTCAAATGCTGATCAATAGGCCGTGTACCGATGGCACATCCACCAGGAAGTGAGATTCTTGTATGACCCATACGAGTCAACAAAGGCCCCATGACCAGGAAAGACGCCCGCATTTTACTTACCCATTCATACGGGGCTTCACAGGAAGTAAGTTTCTCCGCATTTACGGTAATCACTTCGTCCCGGTATGTAACTCCCGCTCCCAGCGATTCCAACACCTTGTTAATCGTCATCACATCGTCTAGAGGAGGCGCGTCAATAATAACGCTTTGTCCTTCTTCCCCTAAGAGAGAGGCAGCGATGATCGGAAGAACAGAATTTTTAGCGCCGCTAACTTTGACACTTCCGGTCAACCTTTTGCCACCGCGGACGATAAATTTGCTCATCATGGTTCCCTCCGCGCTTTTATTCCCTTTTCTTCATTCCGGAATACGTAAGCCCCACTATGCTAGAAAGGACTGTTGCTGTGTGTGGAATTTCGACATATTCTGGCATATTGCCACAGATGTCTGTTCAGAAAAGAATTGGTTTTTATAATCCATATCAATGATACCATGTGCCGTGCATCTTGCTATTCAGCATGTAAAATCAGTTTCTTACAAGCCAGCAGAGCATCAGAACAGACAGAGTGGGATGGTTATTAGCCGGCATGAACCGGATATCCCGTTTATAACTACAAAATAAGTGAACAATTGTGAATTCCCTAACTTCCATCATAACATTGTTGAATTGTACGATACAAGCATTTTTACATAAAACATCTCAAATTCATCCAATTTTACGTCACATTTTTTTCTTAATTTCTTTACCGACAACTCATACTCTAATTGTTAACACAATTAATCGATGTTATTCGACAATGAGCAGCTTGAAGAACCTAACAGATGATTAACCAACCATCTCAACATTAAAACAAATTACGCAACATTTGAGTCCAGGACAAGTAGTCAATGACAAAGCCAGCAACGGCATGCCCCAAAATGATGGCGAGCAACAAATGCAACAGTCTTCCCTGAGCACCTCGTGGTTGCCTGATGATTAAATCCAGTTTGAGATTTGTCAAAGCCCACCAAGACAACGCTATACATAACAGGGAGACGATGATTGAGACCAAGCCGTTGGTGCTTAACGCCTGGTTCACCTGATTCGTCAGATCAGTATCCATATATTCTTTACCTCCACATTTGTTGCAGCGATCAGCATATCATATGCCCGGCACCCATAACTTGTTAGTATACTGGAATGTCTTAAGCACAACATACTGAGCTTACTGTCAGATTTATTCCTGCCAGGCAGGAATCTCCTGATGCCCAATCACCGAGCAGCAACAATGCGGCTGTGCATGACTATGGAATCTACTACGCAGCTTCCTGCTTCTGCTGACTCTATGGAATATAGGCTCTTTCATCATACATTGTCAATTACATTGATTTCCACTTCTAAAATAGTTTAATTTTAAAATGCCGGGATTTTGTGACTAAAACGACATAAAAGAGCGCTATTTCGATATCGATTCTGTCATTTCCTCGGAAATAATTTAAATTTACTCATGAAAAAAATGGTTCTCTTAGTGGTAAATGCGCCCACTACTTTAGTCCTACATTCTATTCAAATCCTCATAATCGGTGAATATTTTGCTTAAAATACTTCTGTTCACTGAAGGAATAGGATGGATTTGTGGTCAGCCCTTTTGATATATTCGATAAAACAATTCTATCAAACAAACTCAAAAAAGCCCGGCAGACTAAGCCGCCAGGCTTCAAAGAATCGTTTATTTGCCGAACACATTAATCCGGTTAACCGCTTTTTGCAGCGCAATCTCTGCACGACGGTGATCAAAGTGGTCCTGATTGCTTTGGCTTGCAAGCCGACGTTCTGCCCGCTCTTTCGCCGCACGCGCACGATCCACATCAATGCTTTCCGGGAATTCAGCACTCTCTGCGAGTACAACAACCTTATCTTTACGAACTTCGATAAACCCGCCACCGATAGCAACTCGTTTATTTTCTTTTCCGTTATGGATATAGATTGGTGCAATCTGCAAAGGTGTAACCATAGGAATATGACCTGGCAGAATGCCCAGTTCCCCTTCAATACCACGAGCCGTAATGCTATTCACCTGTTCTGAATAGACCAAACGCTCGGGTGTTACGATTTCCAACAAAAAGGTGCTCAATTCCATCCCTCCTGAAATATCCGAAGGATAGCCCGCTTCATAAGGACAATCCTGGATTCAGACTAAACCAGTGTTTTGGCTTTCTCCACTGCCTCTTCAATTGTACCAACAAAGAGGAAAGCTGCTTCCGGAAGATCATCATACTTACCTTCGAGAATCTCTTTAAAGCTGCGCACCGTTTCTTTAACTGGAACGTATTTACCCGGAATACCGTTAAATGCTTCAGCAACGTGGAAAGGCTGGGACAAGAAACGTTGGATTTTACGAGCACGGTATACAAGCGCTCTATCTTCTTCACTCAACTCGTCCATACCCAGGATTGCAATGATATCTTGCAATTCATTGTAACGTGCCAAGATACGTTTAACGCCTTGAGCTACGCTGTAGTGTTCTTCACCTACAACTTCAGGGGACAAGATCCGGGAGCTGGAAGCCAGTGGATCTACCGCAGGGTAGATACCCATCTCGGAAATTTTACGCTCCAAGTTCGTCGTTGCATCCAAGTGGGCAAACGTCGTTGCAGGAGCCGGGTCAGTGTAGTCATCCGCAGGCACGTAGATGGCCTGGATGGATGTTACAGAACCTTTTTTCGTTGATGTGATACGTTCTTGCAGTTGACCCATTTCTGTTGCCAGCGTAGGTTGGTAACCTACCGCGGAAGGCATACGTCCAAGCAAGGCAGATACTTCTGAACCCGCTTGGGTGAAACGGAAGATATTATCGATAAAGAGCAACACGTCACGGCCTTCTTCATCACGGAAGTATTCCGCCATCGTCAGACCTGTGAGGGCTACACGAAGACGTGCGCCTGGAGGCTCGTTCATTTGTCCGAAGACCATTGCTGTTTTGTTGATAACGCCGGAATCACTCATCTCGTGATACAAGTCATTACCTTCACGTGTACGCTCACCAACACCCGCAAATACGGAGATACCGCCGTGCTCTTGTGCGATGTTGTTGATCAATTCTTGAATGGTTACCGTCTTACCTACACCGGCACCACCGAAGAGACCGATTTTACCACCTTTAGCGTAAGGAGCGAGCAAGTCGATAACTTTGATTCCTGTCTCCAGCATCTCTGCTTGGGTAGTCAGTTCATCAAATGCAGGTGCTGAACGGTGAATCGGATTCTTGTGCTCAGCAGCTACGGCACCGCCAGTATCAATTGCTTCGCCGAGTACGTTAAATACACGACCCAGTGTTGCTTCTCCGACGGGTACAGAGATTGGTGCTCCTGTATCTAAAGCTTCCATACCACGAACAAGTCCATCCGTGGAGGACATCGCAATACAACGTACTCGGTTGTCACCCAGATGTTTCGAAGCTTCGAGTGTAAGGTTTACACTAACGCCGCTCTCACTTACTGTAGTGATCGTAATGGCATTGAGGATTTCCGGCAGACCGCCGCGATCAAACTCGACGTCAACAACCGGACCCATGATGCTCACAACGCGTCCTTTGTTCATCTTAACGTTCCCCTCCTACAAGCCTGCTACTTTTGCAAAAATAATGTACCGTTCGTTTATCTTTGCTCTGCAAGCCTTCATTAATAAAAAAACGGTTAGCCTTGTGCTGCGTTGGCACCTGCCACAATTTCCGTAATCTCCTGCGTAATCGCCGCTTGACGGGCACGGTTGTATGTCAATGACAAGTCGTTAATGAGTTTGGATGCATTTTTGGTTGCATTACCCATTGCCGTCATTTTCGCGCCGAGCTCACTTGCCTTACCGTTCAGAAGTGCACCATAGATCAGCGTTTCCGCGTAACGCGGAAGCAAGACCTCAAGTACAGCTTCAGCAGACGGCTCGTATTCGTAGCTTGCCGTTGGTCCTTCCGCAGCAGTTACCTCAGGTGTTTCCATCGGAAGAAGTTTTTCTACCGTAGGAATCTGGGTCAACGCATTCACAAAGCGGTTATAACAAATGTACAATTCATCAAATTCAGCCAGTTCAAACCCATGAACAGCTTCGTGTGCGATGGATTTGATGTCTGCAAATGAAGGCGAATCCGACAGATCCGTTGTTGTGGATGCCATCGCAATTTCACGACGTCTGAAGTAATCGCGTCCTTTACGTCCAATGACGAACAATTCGTAGTCATCTTGGGAGTTGTGGCGTTCTTTGAGCGTCTGATTAACCTGACGCAAAACGTTCGCATTGTATCCACCTGCAAGACCACGGTCCGATGTAATGATCAGGTAAGCTGTCTTTTTGACCGGACGGCTCTCCAGCATCGGATGCTGTATACCTTGCGTGCTTGATGCAATACTAGCTACAACTTCTTTCAGTTTCTCCGAATAAGGACGGGCTGCTTCCGCTTTTTCCTGCGCTTTACGCAGTTTTGCAGCAGCTACCATCTCCATTGCTTTGGTGATCTGCTTGGTGCTTTGTACGCTTTTAATTTGCCGCTTAATTTCGCGCATGCCTTTTGCCATGATTTCACCACCTCAAAACTTTGACGGGGTCAAAGTTACTTCGTAAGCATCACCACTAGTTTTGACAATGTCAAAACTACATCGTAAGCATCATCTTTTTTGACAGAGTCAAAGTATTACATGCAGACATGCGGAATCGGTTAGACAACTCCGCACCTGCAATCATTTATTTAGACAGAGACAGCAAAGCTCTTTCTGAACTTCTCAATTGCACCTTTCAGTGCATTTTCGTTGTCTGCAGTCAATTCTTTAGTATCACGGATGGATGCAAGAATCTCCGGATGGCTGCTCTCCATGAACGCGAGGAACTCACGCTCGAAACGAGTAACATCACCTGTTGGAATCTCATCCAGGAATCCTTTAACCGCAGTGTACAAGCTGACAACCTGTTGTTCTACAGGCAGCGGCTGGTTAACACCTTGCTTCAGGATTTCCATCATACGCGCACCACGATTCAGGCGGGCCTGAGTCGCTTTATCCAGATCGGAACCGAACTGGGAGAACGCTTGAAGCTCACGATATTGAGCGAGGTCGAGACGCAGGGAACCTGCAACCTTTTTCATCGCTTTGATCTGAGCAGAACCACCGACACGGGATACGGAAATACCTACGTTGATCGCCGGGCGTTGTCCAGCATTGAACAAGTCAGCTTCCAGGAAGATTTGTCCGTCCGTGATGGAGATTACGTTCGTTGGGATGTAAGCAGATACGTCGGAAGCTTGTGTTTCAATAAACGGCAGTGCGGTTAAAGAACCACCACCAAGTTCATCATTCAGCTTCGCAGCACGCTCCAGCAAACGGGAATGCAGGTAGAAGACGTCACCCGGATAAGCCTCACGGCCCGGTGGACGACGAAGCAACAAGGAAAGCTCACGATATGCAGAGGCTTGTTTGGTCAAGTCATCATAGATAACCAGAACGTGCTCGCCTTTGTACATGAAGTACTCACCCATCGAACAACCGGAATACGGTGCGATGTACAAGAGTGGTGATGGATCGGAAGCTGCTGCAGTTACAACGATTGTGTACTCCATTGCGCCTTTACGACGAAGAGTTTCCACAACTTGAGCAACCGTAGACTGTTTCTGACCAATAGCCACATAGATACACTTCATGCCGCTACCTTTTTGGTTCAGGATCGCATCAATCGCGATGGATGTTTTACCTGTTTGACGGTCACCGATGATCAACTCACGTTGTCCGCGACCGATTGGAACCATTGCATCAATGGCTTTGATCCCTGTTTGCATCGGCTCATGAACCGATTTACGATCCATTACGCCTGGTGCTTTACCTTCAACCGGACGGAATTCCGTTGTAGCGATTGGCCCTTTGCCATCTACAGGAATACCGAGCGGGTTCACAACGCGTCCAATCAATGCTTCGCCTACAGGCACTTGCATGATTTGACCAGTACGTTTCACTTGGTCACCTTCACGAATATCGTAGTAAGGTCCCAGGATAACGACACCGACATTGCTTTCTTCGACGTTCATGGCGAGTCCCATAACACCGCTTGGGAATTCAACCAACTCGTTGGACATGACGTTCTCAAGTCCGTAAACACGAGCGATACCATCACCAACCTCGATTACCGTTCCGACTTCGACTACATCGATATCGGTCTTGTATTGTTCGATTTGGCTCTTAATTAATGTACTGATTTCTTCTGGTTTGATACTCAAGTGTCCTCACCCCAATCTACTGTACTCGTCTGTTAAAAGACTGCTCAAGACGTTCGAGCTTGCCAGCCAAGCTGCCGTCATAGATCGTATCGCCAATGGCGACTTTCAATCCGCCCAGCAGAGTCGGATCAACAATGTTCTCGATACGAATCTTTTTATTCACACGGCCACCGAATTCACGGGCTACCGCTTCTTTTTCTTCATCATTCAACGCATAAGTCGAGTAGACACGCGCATCAGCGATGCCCAGCGACTCACCTTGGATCTTCCGATAATCATTCAGCAAGTCTCCCAGCAATTCAACGCGTCCGCGCTCAATCAACAACAAGACTGTACGAAGGACTGAATCGGATACCTTGCCATCAAGACTTGAGTGAATTACGTTCTGCTTGGCTTCATCAGAAATGTTAGGGGATACGATAAATTTCTCGATATCTGCATCTCCGGTCAATGCACTGACTACTGCAACCAGTTCCTGTTCAACCTCAAGCACCTGCTGTTGCTGAAGAGCAACTTCGAACAATGCTTTCGCATAACGCTTGGCAACTATCGTATCGCGGCTCATTGTCGGCCTCCTACCTCATTGAGGTATTGGTTCACAAGCTCTTCTTGTGCAGGACCGTTCTCAACTTCTTTTTTGATCAACTTGGATGCAATCTGAACGGAAGCTGTACCCAGTTCGCTGCGAAGTGCTGCGACTGCTTTGTTCTTCTCGCTCTCGATTTCGCGTACTGCATCGTCTTTCAGACGATTAGCTTCAGCTTTTGCATCAGCCAAAATCGATTCAGCTTGTTTGCCACCTGTTTGTTTGGACTGTTCAATGATGTCGTAAGCATCTTGACGTGCTTGTTCAAGAGCTTGTTTTTGTTCCTCCACATAGGCAATGGCCTGTTCCCGAGTCTGTGCAGCCTCATTCATCTGCGTCATCACGAGTTCACGACGTTTTTCCATAATGGAGAACAAAGGCCCGAAGGCATAACGGCTAAGCAGCCAATATAAAATTGCAAATGCAACAATCGCAAGAAGCGTATTTTCCCATATGAAACTCAATCTGTTCACTCCTTCCTGGAGGTATCCTTGAAACGTCATCCGTTAGAACGGACATTACCTAAAAAGAAGGCGCGGATGGCTATGGCCTTCCCCGCCAAACCTTTAAAATTTGATTAAGCCATACCGTAGAACATGAACGCGAGTACCACACCGATGATCGGCAATACCTCGATCAAACCTACACCGATAAACATTGTTGTTTGAAGAGTGGATTTTGCTTCCGGTTGACGGGCAATACCTTCCACCGTTTTGCTGATTACCATACCGTTACCAATACCTGCGCCAAACGCGCCCAGTCCTGCAACAATTGCTGCTGCGATTAATGCCATTGCTCCCATTTGTATATCCTCCTTAAAATAATAAATCGTATTTTTTATTGTTCAGCCTGTTGAAGAAATCTTCGTAGGGCTTGAAACTTAATGCTCGTCATGCGTCTCGATGCTCTGTGAAATGTATACCATCATCAAGATAACAAACACAAATGCCTGGATCGCGCCGATAAAGATACTAAAGCCTTGCCACACCATAAGTAGCGGAATCGCTGCAATAGCACCAAACACTTTGAATGTGGTCAGTTTCAGGATCGTTGCGATCAGTACCTCACCTGCAAAGATATTCGCGAATAAACGCATACCGTGTGTCAACAGCTTGGATGCCGTCTCAATCAAGTTGATTGGCAAGAACAAGGCGAATGGCTTGAAGTAATGCTGGAGATACCCTTTGGTGTTACGGAACAATCCAAGTCCATGAGATACAAGGAACGCTACGAGAGCAAGTCCCATCGTTACAGACAAGTCGGCTGTTGGTGATTTCCACCAGGCCAGTTCAACGTGTGGGTGTGCTTCAGGGTCCTTGGCATGCGCTTTTTCAAACGCCTCCACCGCTGTAACAATCGGCTTACCGAATACCTGTGCCTGATTAACATCTGTTACCTCAGATACAGCCACGAGCGGAAGTCCGAGCATGTTCCCTACAAAAATGAACATAATCATGGAAAGAGCGAGAGAGATAAAATGTTTACCTTTCTTCATATCCATTGTACTGGAAATCAGATTGCGGACGAATTCTACTGCCCACTCCATAAAATTTTGCAGCTTGCCGGGATTTTCAACGGATAATCTCCGTGTTGCCAGTACAGCAAAAATAAAAACAATTGCACCTGTAACTACCAGCATCAACAGAACCGATAGATCCAGTCGAAATCCGCCAAGCATAATAATTGGAGCTTCATGCATATTTTTCTCACCCCTTTCTCGACTTGAAAGCTGCAGCCCTTAACATCATTCTGCTCTGCGGGAATAGACAATCCCTATAATCAATAAGGAATATTGTGCAATGACGAGACCGCCTGCAACCGCATATGTATTGAAGTACTGCGGAAAGCGCATCGATATGAATATACCGAGCACAGCGAATGCCGCTCTTGTCAAAAATCCCAAGTTGACACGCTTCAAGTTACCTTCTGCCGCATCATCAGACATTTTCCTTACTTTGTAGCCCAGGTAAAATGCATTGATCCAGCTAACTCCTGTACCCAGGGCCAGTCCCAAAGCAATTGTCTCCACACGTGGCATAAAGGCCGCTGCGAGAAAACAAATCATAAGAAAGTACATGACGAAAACAGTCATCGATCTGCGGTATCTGGTTAGTTCACTCATCACTTTCCCCCATGATTTTTTTCGCGATAAAGTAGATGCTTACACCGCCTGCCGCAAGAAAAAAGAGAACGCTTACGGCGATCCATATTCCGTTACCTCCGATGGTCTTGTCCAACCAGGAGCCAGCGTAATATCCGGCAACAGCGAGAATGGCAATCTCGATCCCAAAAGCTGTCACGAGTCCCATCGCTTTCCATACATTATCGTCATGGTTACGGGATGAATTTGGTTTGTTCGAATCGGCCATTTTCCACGCCACCCTTGCAATCCCAGTTAATTTTACTGAATGATGAGAGCCTTTGTCAATTGAATGATTTTAGCGTTTTAAAGGGGGAAACGACGGGAATACAGACCCTCAAAGCCCATAAACCCGCGTAAACCGTACAGTTTAACTGTATGCTTGCCCTTTATAAATCCGTCAGAAAAAATGTATTATTTTTTGAATTTTCTGTGAAATGATTCCGGACGCTCACCATTTACACCGAAATGATGCAAAATCGCATTGACAATTCTTTCCGAAGCATGTCCATCACCGTATGGATTGGCAGCCTGGCTCATGCTTGCATACAGGGTTTTGTCTGTAAGCAGAGCTTTGGTCCGTTCATACACACGTTCCTCTTCGGTACCTACCAATTCCAGCGTTCCAGCTTCAATACCTTCCGGGCGTTCTGTTGTATCGCGCAATACGAGCACAGGCACACCAAACGAAGGTGCTTCTTCCTGCAAACCGCCTGAATCGGTCAAAATCAAGTGAGTGTGCGGGTAAAAGTTATGCAAATCCACCACGTCTAGTGGATCAATTAATTGAATACGGGGATGATTCCCCAAGATCGCGTGAGCCGGCTCCTTCACAGCAGGACTTGGATGCACCGGGTACACGATGGCAATATCTTCGAATTCGTCGGCAATCCGTTTGACGGCCTGGAAAATGTTGCGGTGAGGCTCGCCTTGAGATTCACGGCGATGAGCTGTCATCAGCACAAGGCGTTTGCCTTGGGCCCAATCAAGTACCGGGTGTGTGTAGTCCTCCCGTACAGTATATTGAAACACATCTGTTACCGTGTTGCCTGTGACGTACGTACTAGACTCCGATTTATTTTCTTTGGCAAGATTGGAAGAAGACCAATCCGTAGGCGCAAAGTGTAGATCAGCCAGTACTCCCGTCAGCTGACGGTTCATCTCTTCCGGATATGGAGACAGCTTGTTCCACGTCCGCAGCCCCGCTTCCACGTGACCTACCTGAATCTGTTGCAAGAATGCTGCATAGCTCGCTACAAAGGTAGTTAATGTATCCCCGTGAACTAGTACAATATCCGGCTTAGCTTCGGCTAACACTGGCTCCAGACCGCCAAGCACACGAATTGTAATTTCATTCAATGTCTGACGGTCCTTCATCACATCCAGATCATAATCGGGATGAATGTCGAAAACTTCAAGTACCTGATCCAGCATCTGGCGATGCTGCGCAGTTACGCAAACAATAGATTCAATAGACTCAGGGTGTTTCTGCAATTCCAAAATAAGCGGAGCCATCTTGATGGCTTCCGGACGCACCCCGAAGATCGTCATGACTTTAATTTTGTTAGACATTCGAGCAAGCCTCTTTTCTACTCCGCATGCAATATGCTTATTTAGTGCCGTATAGACGGTCTCCTGCATCTCCAAGCCCTGGAACGATATAACCATGATCATCCAGACGGTCGTCCAATGCTGCTACATAGATGTCCACATCGGGATGTGCATCTTGCACAGCTTTTACGCCTTCCGGTGCCGCAACCAGGTTCATCATCTTGATTTGGGTACAGCCACGTTTTTTGAGCACGTCAATAGCTGCAATTGCCGAACCACCGGTTGCCAGCATCGGATCAATTACAATCAATTGACGCTCGGTTACGTCTGTAGGCAGTTTGGTGTAGTATTCTACCGGTTGCAGTGTTTCCGGGTCACGGAACAGACCAACATGTCCAACTTTTGCCGCTGGCAACAATTTCACAACGCCATCCAGCATTCCGAGTCCTGCGCGCAGAATCGGCACCAGTCCGAGCATACGTCCAGAGATAACTTTACCTTGTGTTGCAGCTACAGGTGTCTGTACATCAATCGTTTCCAGTTCAACATCTCTTGTAATCTCATAAGCCATCAACGTTGCTACTTCATCCACCAATTCACGAAAATCTTTCGTATTCGTACGCATGTCGCGTATAAACGTCAGTTTGTGTTGAATCAAAGGGTGATCACATATTACTAATTTTCCCATCTAATTTGTCCCTCCGGTAAGTTCTTCATGTTCAGCATTTCCAAATATACCTAGCCACCATTCATGGGCTCGATAAATCCTGTATATTATATCATCACCAACAACGAATTACACCATCAAAGGGCACCCAATCATTACAGATTACCGAATCCTATAAAAAACAGGACCGGAAAATGATCCATCCGGTCCTGTTTTGCTCCTGCTGTTATGTCATTGAGTATGTTCAAAAACGTGTAACCACTGATGATGCTCCGCAAACCGAATGACCTTCCGATCGCTGTTATCCCCAGATTTCTTTGATCCAATTATAATTGTTGAAATCTGGGGATAAAGGCGAGCGCTACGCTTCTTCAGGTTCTTTCGGTTTGCTCCGTCCGAGTGTTTACATTGAAAAACTCAAATACAAACACCATTAGCAAAGTTTTTTAGTATTTAAGATCTGTATAGAGCGGGAATTGGTCTGTCAGTGCAGTCACTTCTGCACGGGCTTCATCCAGCTTCGCTGTATCTTTTGGATTTTTCAGCGTTTTAGCAATGATCTTACCGATCGCTACCATCGCTTCTTCGTTCATGCCACGGGAAGTTGCAGCAGGTGTACCAATTCGAATACCACTCGTTACAAACGGGCTTGTAGGGTCGAATGGAATTGCATTTTTGTTCACGGTAATACCGATGGAATCAAGCACATGCTCAGCTTCCTTACCTGTGATGTTCACACTGCGTGTGTCGATCAGCATCAAGTGGTTATCTGTACCACCAGATACGATGTTCAATCCTTCAGCGATCAGTGTTTCAGCCAGAACCTGTGCGTTTTTCACGACATTCTCAGCATACGTTTTGAACGATGGTTGCAAAGCTTCACCGAATGCTACCGCTTTGGAAGCGATCACGTGCATCAGAGGTCCACCTTGGGAACCTGGGAATACGGCTTTATCAATCGCTGCTGCCCACGCTTTGCGGCACAGAATCATACCACCACGAGGTCCACGCAGCGTTTTGTGTGTAGTTGTTGTTACGAAATGCGCATGTGGAACCGGGTTTGGATGCAAACCAGCAGCAACCAGTCCTGCGATGTGAGCCATGTCCACCATGAACAAAGCGCCTACATCATTGGCGATGGAAGCCAGCTTTTCAAAATCAATGGTACGCGGATATGCACTTGCACCTGCAACGATCAGACGAGGGCGGTGTTTGAAAGCCGCTTTGCGTACTTCATCATAATCAATCAGGAATGTATCTTCCTGTACGCCGTATGCTACAAAGTTGTACAGCAGACCGGATGCGTTAACCGGGCTACCGTGTGTGAGGTGTCCACCATGGGCAAGGTTCATACCAAGTACAGTATCACCAGGTTTCAACGCTGCAAGATAAACTGCCATGTTCGCTTGTGCACCGGAGTGAGGTTGAACATTCACGTGTTCTGCTCCGAACAATTCTTTTGCACGATCACGCGCGATGTCTTCAACGATGTCCACATGCTCACAACCGCCATAGTAACGTTTACCTGGATATCCTTCAGCGTACTTGTTGGTCAGAACAGATCCCATTGCTTCGATTACTGCTTCACTTACGATGTTCTCGGATGCAATCAGTTCGATGTTGTTCTGTTGACGTTTCAGTTCAAGATTCATCGCTTCCAGTACTGCCGGGTCATTCTTGCGCAATTGTTCCATGATTAAATTCCTCCCAGGTATAAG
The DNA here is from genome assembly GCF_038003195.1 of Paenibacillus sp. FSL M7-1414. NCBI lineage: Bacteria > Bacillati > Bacillota > Bacilli > Caryophanales > Paenibacillaceae > Paenibacillus > Paenibacillus sp. FSL M7-1414. Next base: position 6,301,337 of record NZ_JBBOOS010000001.1, read on the forward strand.
TGAAGTTATAAAGTGAAACTAATGTTTACACGAAAACGGCGAGTGCAACACCAATCTGAAGAAACGAAGTGGTCGCCTTTATCACCGGATTTCCCCTTTTAATTAGGGAATAAAAAAATCTGGGGATAACAGCGATCGGAAGATGGTGATGCAATCAAAGTCAGGAGTGTAACCCAATTAGTCTCGCTTTATATGTTAGTCACAAAATGTCGAATCTGGTTGTTCTTCCATACGATACACCGCGCGTTCGCCGCCAATCAACTTCGGACGGGTCAACGCTGTGGTTACACGAGCATCTCCAACATAGCGAAGCGCTGTACGATAGGGTACGGCTACATGCCGGAGATGCATCCCAATCATCGTCTCCCCAATGTCCAGTCCCGCATGGGCCTGCACATGTTCAGCCAGGCATGGATCGGTCAGCGAACGATATGCTGCGGATGCCATTGAACCTCCGGCCTTGGGCACGGGTACTGCACCAACCTCGGTCAATCCAAGTCGAGTAAGCACAGAACGTTCCATTACCAGCGCACGGTTCAGATGCTCACAACATTGGAATACCGTGTCAAAACCGAACTCTTCCTGCACCTCGCGTATACCCGCAAGAAGCTGCTGCGCCACTTCAATGGCACCACTCGTACCAATCCGAGCGCCTGCGACTTCACTTGTGCTTGTACCGATCACAACGATCTGTCCAGGCCCAAGCTGTCCGGCAAGCGCCAGTTCATGCAGAATAGACGCGGTCTGTTCCTGCAATCCGGGTTGTTCCGAATCTAACTCTATAGTCATCCTATTATCGCCTCCCGATAAAATCATGCCCGCTGTCTCTTGGTTGTCCTTCGTATTCTTGCACGGCATCTCAGGTACTATTATAGCGAATAATCAGATGAAAGACGAAAAAAAGAGCAGTCTGCGGGTAACGCAGAATTGCTCTTTTGCCCAGGCGACCGGCCGTTTGTTCCGGTGCTCCATCGTGGTTATGCCCACTTCGTCGCCAGTTACACCGGATCCCTGTTTTCCCCTTCATCATAAAACAACCCGCGGCTAAAATCAACGGTTAATTTACATCACGTGTCCTATTTCTATAACCTGCCTCGCAGGATCAGAATTATCCCAGCTTATCCAAAAGCCGGTCCAATGCCGTCCGAATCTCAGCTGCAGCTATATTGTAATCATCACGACTTCCTCCAAACGGATCGGAGATGTCGAAACTTGGAATTCGTTGTCTAATCTCAATGGCTCGCTCACGCTCCGATGCCAGGATCTCTTGGCCAAGGGCACGTTTCATCTCAAGCGTTGCAAACAGGCTGTCCAACTCCTGAACATCACTTAATACCTGTTCATCATCCTCCACATATTCTTTCAATGTATAGGTTTTGTGGACTGAATCGGGAAAAACCTGCATGACATGCTGCTTATGACTCCGTGTTAATGTAAGAACCAGATCGGCCCAACCTACCAGGTTAGAGCTAAGCTGTGTGGAATGAGGTGGACCTTCAACGTTATGATCTCTCAAAACCGCTTCAGCATGTCGGGAGATCGGCATACCCGACGTTGCTGCCACACCTGCGGAGCGAACCTCTACCTGAATGCCACGCTCCGATGCCAGTTTTCTCAAAAGCCCCTCTGCCATGGGGCTGCGGCACGTATTTCCTGTACACACGAATAAAATATGTTTCATTGTGTTAGCCTCCCCATTTTACATATGATGCGAATGATATGATATTTCAAGTTTTATTCTAAAATATAAACAAAAGTCCAAACGCAAGCAAGATTGCGCCACCAATGGCTTCGCCGTAATCCCCGAGATTCTGGCTCACCCGACGGCCTAATAGCAGACCCATAACCGACATCACCCCGCCACACACACCGAAAGCAAGTACAGTTAAGATCAGATCACTGCTAAACATCCCTAAGGAAACGCCAACGGAGAATGAATCCACACTTACGCTGAGGGAGAACAAAACAACGCCGAGCAGGGAACGGTGGTCCACCAGCTTTGTATCGCCTTCACGGAATGCATTCAGAATCATATGAACACCCAGCAAAACAAGCAATCCACCTGCCGCATACGTCGTAATGTCACCGAGCAGGGAGCTGACGTATTTGCCCATATACATGCCGATGAGCGGCATGATGATATGAAATAGCGCCGTTACAATACTGATTCGCAATACATCCCGCAGCCGAATGCCCTTCATGCCAATTCCGATCCCGAGTGAGAACGCATCGAGGCCAAGCGCAATAGCCATGATCAAAATGGTTACCAACTGCCCTACATGGACAGACACATCCCACATCCCCATACCCCCAAGTCACGTAAAGGTTCTTGTACACGATATGCGGACAAGGACCTAAACATGACCGATGAAAGGCAAACGGCGACGGATCTCTGGTCAGATGCTGGCTTTATAGAATCTTGATTTTGTTTTGGAAAAAGAGTGATTACTCTCCTGACTGTATGATCAGGAGAGATTAAGAGGGTTGCTGGTTGCCAACTTGTATGAGTTGGTTCCCCGCAGCCTTGAGCAGCCGATTCATGACGGCTGCTCCCAGCCCTTCGCGTGAGCAGGCTTCAGCCACAATATATGTGGCGCCTTGCTCATCGCAGCTGCGCAACGCGGCGTATAGCCGGCGCGCTGCTTCTTCCAGCTCGCTGGCGTCTCCCAGCGAGAACACGGCATCGGCGCGGTACTGCTCCGCGTGCTCGGCGAACGCCAGCACAGCGGTGCGCTCTCCGCGCTGCGCCGCCTCTGCGAGGGCGGCGCTGATCCAGGCCGCCACCGCTGCGGGCGGCCCCTCCACCACGCACAGCGCCCCTGCGGGTGCGTAGTGCGTGTACTTCATGCCCGGCGAGCGTGGCGCCGGGCTACCCACGCCATCGGCCCCCTCCGCGAGCAACGCGGGGTCCGTGGCGACACGGGCGGCAACGGCGGACAGTTGTTCCGCCGTAATGCCGCCAGGGCGCAGGATGGTGACGGTACCGTCGTCACCGACCTGCACAACCGTGGACTCGACGCCCACCCCGGTGGGGCCGCCGTCCACAATGCCGCCGATGCGGCCATCCAGATCCTCGCGTACATGAGACGCGAGTGTCGGGCTTGGCCGCCCGGAGCGGTTGGCGCTTGGCGCAGCCACAGGGCATGCCGCCGCCGCGATCAACTGCAAGGCCACCGGATGGTCCGGCATGCGCACGGCCACCGTGTCCAGTCCGGCGGTGACACGCGGGGACACCGCCCCCGACCTAACCGGCAGCACCAGCGTCAGTGGTCCCGGCCAGAAGGCCGCCATCAGCGCTTCCGCCGTTTCATTCACTTCCGTGACCAGCGCATCCAACTGGTCACGGTGCGCGATATGCACAATCAGTGGATTGTCGGAAGGTCGGCCTTTAGCGACAAATACAGCCTCCACGGCTGCTGTGCTACGCGCATCAGCACCCAAGCCATAGACCGTCTCGGTCGGAAAGGCCACCGTCTGACCTTGACGAATGCAGGCTGCGGCAGCCTGCAAGTCGGCGAGCGCCTGTTGATCGGCGCTCCCCTTTTTCACATCCAACATTTCAATATTACCCATTCCGTGATCATTCTCAGCGCTCACCAAGACGCGTACATCCCACATCTCAGTGACCAGCTCTCCCGGAGCTTTCATATCACGTTCTTTTCTACCATCCCTCATCTCAGAGGTGTGTTGCACTGGTTCGTTTTCTCTGCTCATATATCATCATTCCTAAACTTCAAGTAGGTTAGTTCATATCCATATTCAATATAAATAATTATAACATACCTGTCCCAACTCGGATGCCCTTCATACTTCGCTCGGAATCTCACTACTAATTCATATCAAAAGGGCAGCTTCCTGAATCGAAGTCGCCCTCTACTATTTTATAAATACGTTGTTATGCGAACAATCCAGTTACCCAACTCCACAGTTTCACAGCCATATCCCACAGAAAGAATCTCGCTTCCGGTGTGTCTCCCTGCACAGATGCTTCTGCATCTCCTGGTTCAGCCGCTGCGGCTGATACCGTTGAAGGTTTCGCCAGTGCATCCCCGGTCCCTGCATCAATGAAACACAACGGCGGGAACAACACACACCACCAGTTCTGACCTTTTCCTTCGCCCAGCGTAATCCGAACCGCTTCATAATCTCCGGCAGGATACACAGTGCCACCATATAGTTTGGTCGGGAACGGAACGGAACCCAACTTCACCTGATACTCATAATTTAAACCGCGACTGGCCAACTCTTCTCCTACTCTATTCTCAATCTCGGACAAATGCTCACGAATCACCTTGCGCGCTTCATCCAGACTTTGCGGATTCTCCAGTTCGGCTACCCACTCGCCCATCTGAGCAACGACAGCATCCCGAATCTCGCGTTTCACCAATTGATCTCCCGGTGCATCCGAGTTTGCTAGAATACGCAAGCGAATCGATTGTTCCGGAATCGCTGTGGCCGCCACAGCTGCATCCGTTTTCTGACCTTCCCACATCATGATAATCATCATAAGACATACAATAATAAGTCCAATTTGCTTTACAATTCGTCTGCTCATTCCGTTCTCCCCCTCGGCTCTCTGATCACGTTGCCTGCAACTCTCTCATGTCTATCAGTATGCCCGGTAGAGACGGAAGTAAACCTAGCATTTGCAATAAATCTACTAGAAGTTGTTCAAAAAGTCCGCTTTGATTACGAAGAATGCCCAGCTGCATCATCAACGTCGAATATGAAATTCAGCCGAAATAAGCGGGTGCCTTACGGAGTATGTTTACCAAAGAACCATTTTGATTGCTCACGTAGTTTATCCTACGCTCCACTACTCCATTTCTAGCCTCATCCCATCTTCTCGGTACTGAAAACCCAACTTTTTGAACACGTACTACTAGAATGTGTGTTTAAACCCAGGCAAGTTATACGAAGACAAAATGTCAGCGTCCAAGAAGCCTTGAAGAGTGTACTGGCGACCCTAGGCGAATAACTCTCGCGAATGACCAGTCGATGCTCTAAGGAACCGAGGACGTCTTATTTGCCCTTCAGGTCTTCTTTTGAAATTGTAAGGAACATGAGGCACGTTATTTCCCAAAATCATCTAATCAACACACTACAAAAGGCTGTTTATGTTGATATAACGTGTCTCAGATTCATTAGCTTTCTCCGGACACTTCAAATCCCCGAATAAGACGTGTGTGGTTCGTTAGCTCCTAACACCACCTAACTCTTAACTCCTAACCCCTAACAGCTAGCACTTGAAGCTCCACACAATGCTCAACACTCTATTCCCAACTCTTTCAGGTGCGCCTCAGCCTACAGTTGGCTCGAAGACACCTATGCATTGCTTCTTTCATCTCTCATTCACACTTTCTCACCCATCATGTTAAAAAGGCTGATCCGCACCTGGTTACAGGGCAAATCAACCTCTTTATTCCTACGAACGATCACGTTATACGTCCCACCGCTTTACTTTTCACCTATACCGACTCAACAGTTACACAGCACTTTTCTCTTTCTTGAGCATATTCCATAAACGTTCCGACAACCGAGGTTGCTGCTCCCCCATCAGAAGTTCATCCTCTTCTTCTTGCCCGTACAACTTAATGCTCATGACTACACCGATGCAAGCCATATTAATAAGCAAAGAGGTACCGCCGTAACTGATGAACGGTAACGTAATACCTGTGAGTGGCATCAGTCCGAGGAACGCCCCCACGTTCTCAAACACCTGATACAACAACATTCCGATAATACCTACAATGATGACGGGTCCCGCGCGATCTCTACATGCCAGAGCAATCAGCACCATGCGGTGGATCAGGATAAAGTACAACAGAATCAGTACGGATGCACCAACAAAGCCAAACTCCTCTGCGATCACAACAAAAATGGAATCAGAATACGTATAGGGGACTCGTCCACTCTGAACGGATGTTCCTTGCAAATAACCTTTGCCGATGATGCCCCCTGAACCGATGGCTAAACCTGCATTTTTCGTATGCCAGGAAGCCTTTGAGGTAGCCTTTTCTGGTACAAGCCAGGGATCAATCCGCTCCGCCCAATGCTCACGTTTTATCTTTTCAAGAAAAGTGAATACTTCACCATGGTAGAAGGTATAGGCTTTGACAAAACCAAAGAACGCCACTCCCACAATCGCCAGTGCAATCAATGCGTGCTTCAGCCTCATATTTCCGATCCAGAATACCGCAGCCAAAATCACCACATACCCCAGCGCATTCCCCAAATCATTCTGAGCCATAACAAGGGCAAACGGAATAAACGCCCAACAGCCAATCGGCACAATATCTCTCCAAAATTTCAGCGTGCCTCGTTGTCTCTTCACGATCAAATGGGCGAGAAACAGAATCAGAATCATCTTGAACAGCTCTGCCGGTTGAAAAGAAAAGTTCTCGCCCAGCTTCAGCCATCCGTTGGCGTTATTGATTGAACTTCCCAGGACATTCGCCAGGATCAGTAGTATGATCCCCAAGCCATACAAATAAAACGCATATTTCACGTATAACTTGTAATTCACAAGCCCGATCACAAGCACCGCAATGAACCCGGCCACATAGAAATACATCGTTTTGACATGATGATTCGCCAGGTTGGCATCTGTCTGCGTTCCGCTATAAATCGCAAATACACTAATAATCATGAGCAACAGCATTACAAAAAGAATAACACCGTCCATCTTTTTCAACATTCTCAACATGACTCTGTCCATCCCCCTGAAATCTAGCATTCTATGATTTCCAATTGAACTCAATATTACCATTGTATATAATTGGATAATAAAATGGAAATCAGGGTCGTTTCAGGTTAAAAAACGAACTATTCAACGGCCTGATTTACGCCGTAAAAACAATAAAAACCCCAAAACATCCACCCAATGTAACTTGGGTTGGTCTGTTCCAGGGTTCTATAGTTATCTAGCTTATATAAATCTGACGTGCTATTTCACGGTTTGACTCAGAAACGTTATTGCTCCTGCTGGGATGGCTTGCGTCTTAGCAATTTCCTCACCAGATCCGTAATACTCGGTTGTTCTGCAGAGCCAAGAATATCCTCATTCTCTTCCGTGTGGACCTTAATACTCATCACAAGACCCATGCTGATCATGTTGATCATAATGGAGGTACCACCCGAACTGATAAACGGCAGCGTAATTCCTGTCAACGGCATCAAACCAATGAATGGACCAATATTAACAAAGATCTGGTAAAGCAGCATCGCTATGATCCCAACAATGAGATAAGGCCCCGCGCGATCCTTACACTCCAGTGCAATCAGCACCAGCCTGTGAATCAGGATAAAGTACAGGAGAAGCAGTACCGAGGCACCGATGAAACCAAATTCTTCCCCAATCTGCACAAAGATGGAGTCAGCATAGGCCAGCGGCACCCGATTCGACTGAATCGTTGTGCCTTCCATATAACCTTTGCCTGTAATCCCACCAGAACCAATCGCAAGCTTTGCATTATACGTCTGCCAGAGTACATCTCTTGAGGTCAGCTCTGGTACAAGCCAAGGGTCAAAACGATCCGCCCAGTGCGAACGTCCAATGTCATTCAGAAATTTAACAATCTCATCATGGTAATGAATATACGCCTGTGTACCACCGATAAAAGCAGCCACTGCGATCATAAAGCCAATGAGGGCATGCGTAAATTTAATGTTACCAATCCACAGTAGGCCCACAAGAATGACTACATAGCTTAATGCATTTCCCAAGTCATTTTGAAGCAATACGAGTAGTAACGGCGGCAGAACACAGAGCGAAATCGGAATAACGTCACGTCCAAAATAGAGCGGACGGTTCTTCTTTCGGGCCAAAAAGGCCGATAAAAACACAATCAGGCATAACTTGAACAATTCAGCAGGCTGCAAACTGACCCCGAAGATGGACAGCCAACCTTTTGCACCATAATACTCCTTACCAAAGAACATAACGAATATGAGCAGGAGCATCCCCACGCCATAGATATATAAATAATTTTTGATTATGAATTTATAGTTGATCATCGACATCCCAAAAAAGACTACGAAGCCCAAAATATAAAAGATCACTGCGCTTTTCGGGAGTCCCTCCAGCTTTGGACGACCAAACGTTGTACTGTAAATCGATAAAATACTGATACCCATCAGAATAACGAGTATAAAGACAATAGAATAGTCTATCTTTTTAAATTTGTGCAGCATGTAATTATGTTCCCCCAAGCATTCAGAAATCTTCGGTATATCTCATTGTAGAGGATTTCACGGCAAAAAGAAAACCCGCAGAACCTTACATTTTCGTCACCTGTTCCGAAGTACGAACACCCAGGACATGCCGCTCGATTCCGGCAAGGTCCGGTACAATGATAATTTCCGGCCAATGTCCCGCCGTTTCAAGCAAAGCTGCAATGTCGCGAGCCTGCCCTTGGCCCAGCTCAAAACCAATGATCTGCGGCGGCGCAGGCAACAGCGCCAACTGCTCCAGCATGATACGGTACGGTGCAAGCCCGTCCGGACCGCCGTCCAATGCCATGCGCGGCTCATGATCGCGCACCTCTTGCTGTAACCCGGCGATATCCGCCGCCGGGATGTATGGCGGGTTGGACACCAGGATGTCCACCCGTGCCCCGGCGAACGGGGCCAGCAGATCGCCTTCACGGAAGTCGATCTGTACCCCGTTCGCGGCCGCGTTCCGCGCGGCCACTTGCAGGGCAGCCTCCGAGAGATCCCCGGCGCCAACCTGCCAGCGCGGGCGCAGTGAAGCCATCGTCACCGCGATGGCGCCACTGCCCGTGCCGATATCGACGGCGAGCGGAGCGCCGTCGGGAAACACGCGGTCGGCTTCGCGCAGCACAGCCTCGACCAACAGCTCGGTCTCCGGCCGCGGAATCAGCACGGCCGGCGTGACCTCGAACGGCAGCCCATAGAATTCCTGGCTGCCGATAATGTATTGCGCCGGCTCACCCGCAGCCTTGCGCGTGACGGCGTCCTCCCAGCGGCTGCGATGCTCGCTGGGAAAAGGCTCCGGCTGCATCATGTAATACGCGGCGCCATAAACGCCGAGTACATGTTCCAACAGCAGCCGGGCATTGTTTTGCGGCTCGTACACGCCGCACTTCTCCAAAAAAGAGGAAGCCTCCACGAAGGCTTCCCGACAGCTCTGTTCCGGCGTCATGACAAACTGCGCGCGGGTCACAGATTATTCTCCTCTATCCATCAACTCGGTCTGCTGAGCAATCGTCAGTGCAGACAAGATATCTTCAATCTCCCCGTTCATGATCTGATCCAGTTTGTGCATCGTCAGGCCGATACGGTGATCCGTCACACGGCTTTGCGGGAAGTTGTACGTACGAATACGCTCACTGCGGTCGCCCGTTCCCACTTTGCTCTTCCGCTCAACAGAGATCTTTGCTTCCTCTTCCATACGTTTCATATCAAAGATACGTGTACGCAGAACTTGCAACGCTTTTTCCTTGTTGGAGTTCTGTGATTTTCCATCCTGACATGTCGCCACGATTCCCGTTGGAACGTGCGTTACCCGTACTGCGGATTTCGTCGTATTAACCGATTGTCCACCTGCACCACTGGAACAGAACGTATCAACACGGATGTCTTTGTCATGAATTTCAATATCAAAATCTTCGGCTTCAGGCATAACCGCAACCGTTGAAGTTGACGTATGAATACGTCCGCCTGACTCAGTTGTTGGAATACGCTGCACACGGTGTGCGCCGCTTTCGTATTTCATTTTGCTATAAGCGCCGCGTCCGTTGATCAGGAAAACAACCTCTTTGAACCCACCGAGATCATTTGTGTTAACGTCCATCAGCTCTACACGCCAGCCTTGTGCATCTGCATAACGTGTGTACATCCGATACAGATCTGCTGCAAACAACGCTGCCTCATCTCCACCAGCTGCTCCGCGAATCTCAACAATAACGTTTTTGTCGTCATTCGGATCTTTTGGCAACATAAGCACACGAATCAATTCGTCCAGTTCCTTCTGGCGAGTGCTCAGTTCGTCAATTTCCATTTTGACCATTTCGCGCATCTCATCATCCAGTTTCTCACCCTGCATTTCCTTCGCAGCTTCGAGATCCTGACTTACCTGTTTGTATTCATTGTACGCTTCATAAGTCGGTTGCAGATCGGATTGTTCTTTGGAGTATTCCCGCAACTTTTTGTTGTCACTTGCCACATCCGGGTCACACAAAAGCTCGCTCAACTTGTCATAACGGTCGGCTAACGCCTGTAATTTATCCAACATGTATAGTCACCTCACACATTATTTTGTCCATGCAAATATCGTTTTTAATAATTATTTCGGTTTCATTATTCATAACATCTATAATCTATATTCCACAACGCACAGGATTCTCACCGAATCCCCTGACCGCAGCATGTATTCACATTCCTGTATGATCGACGTATAACATCGCTACAACGTCATCAAATCCTTTACTTTTAAAGTGAAATCAAGAAATCGCGTACCCTGTATGAAACTCGCTTAAGCTCATCTGTTCAAGCGCGAATTTTAACGTGGTATACGACTCTTAATTATAGCATATTCTTATGGTTCTGAATAGTAACTGTTCCGCATGCGGATGAACTAATTTTCAGTTCTGCAAAATACAAAATGAAATTATTGTTCGATGTTGTTCCGAAATGTAAAATAAACAAAAGCCACGATGCGCTAACATCGTGACTTCTCTAACAAAGGCGGGTGGGCGACCACGGCGAATTTCAATCAAACGAATGAAAAACCACCGGATTGCAAGGCAACCAACCTAATCCCGGTGGTTTTTCTTGTTCCTCATCTGCAAAACTCTAAGTCAAAGACCCCACGAACTTCACGAGAAGGTCGCAGGGTCATGTTATTAAATCTACATATAAAGGTGTAACAACCTATACGTTGAAACGGAAGTGCATAACGTCGCCGTCATTTACAACGTACTCTTTACCCTCAAGACGAAGTTGTCCGCGCTCTTTGGCACCGTTCATGGAACCCGCTGCAACCAGATCGTCGTAGGAAACCACTTCTGCACGGATGAATCCACGTTCGAAGTCGGTGTGAATGACACCCGCTGCGCCAGGCGCTTTGGTACCTTTGCGGATTGTCCAAGCACGAACTTCCTGTACACCTGCTGTGAAGTATGTGTACAGACCGAGCAATTTGTAAGCCGCTTTGATCAACAAGTTCAGACCGGAATCCTCGATACCGAGTTCCTCCAGGAACATTTGTTTATCTTCGCCTTCCAGCTCAGAGATCTCTTCTTCAACCTTCGCACTGATTGGCACCACTTCTGCGTTTTCAGCAGCTGCGAATTCTCTTACTTTTTGCACGTAAGCATTGTTCGCCACGTCGCCGATTTCGTCCTCAGCTACATTGGCTGCGTACAGAACAGGCTTCAGGGTAAGCAAGTGCAGATCGCGCACGATCAGAAGCTCATCATCCGTAAGTTCCATGCTGCGTGCCGGCTTGTCATCGTACAGAACAGCCTTCACTCTCTCCAATATTTCTACTTCTTGAGAGGCAGTCTTGTTGCCGCCCTTCATGTTTTTCTTGGAGCGATCGATTTTCTTCTCAACACTCTCGATATCGGCCAGGATCAGCTCCAGATTGATTGTCTGGATGTCGCTTACCGGGTCAATTTTGCCATCGACGTGTGTAATGTTCTCATCTACAAAGCAACGTACCACGTGTACAATCGCATCTACTTCACGGATGTGGGCAAGGAACTTGTTACCCAGACCTTCGCCTTTGCTCGCACCGCGAACAAGACCAGCGATATCTACAAACTCAAACGCCGTTGGTACTGTTTTCTTAGGTACAACGAGTTCTGTCAGTTTGTCCAAACGCTCATCTGGTACTTCAACGATCCCCACGTTAGGGTCAATTGTACAGAACGGATAGTTTGCCGATTCGGCACCTGCTTGTGTAATTGCGTTAAACAACGTAGATTTTCCGACGTTCGGAAGCCCTACAATTCCTGCTTTCAAAGCCATGTATATGACAACTCCTCATTGATTACTTGTTCGGTATGGATAATCCTATACATTATATATGACAAACCTCAAGGCATCAAGGAACTTCGCCAATTCGACTAGAGTCCCATACGCTTCCCGAAATCCCCGGTTACTGCGGATAATTCGTTTTGCGCAGATCTTAAGTTTGGCCTAGATTATCCGCTATTAGGTTTACCCTTTGATTTCCTTGTACATCGTCAGGTCCGTTACCTCATATCCCATCTTGCGATACAGGCTGCTCGCCCGCACATTATGTCCAAACACATGCAAACCAATGCGATCCACGCCAAGACTCAAGGCCGTCCGTTCAAGCGCCTGCATCGTCTCTGTTCCGTATCCCTTACCACGGTGCGCTTCTTCAACCATAATATCCAGCAAAAAAGCATCTTTCCCGCGACGATTATCCGTGATATTAAACCAGATATACCCTACATTGCCGTCCACAGGATGCACCAGATTGTAAAGATACGCTCCGGGTGTGTTCAAGCCTTCTGGCAGATAACGTTCATAAGATTCCTCCGCCAGTTGCTGTGCCTCTTCCTCAGCCCAAGTGCCCGCTTCTACTTTTTCCTGTGCAAAATCCTTAATCGATCGAATGCAAAAACTCGCATAATCTTCCTGATTCATTGGAGAAAGTTTCAACTTTTTCCCCTCCTTATTTCGAGTGATCTTGATTATGTATGATCTCTTTGCAGCCCTTTTTGCACTACTAGTATCTTATTGTATCCTGTTCTTCCGCTTAGCGCATGAAGTTATTCTGACGATTTGGATTTCAATTTTCATATTTATCCTTTTAATTATAACTTTTGATCTCTTCCCATCGTTTATACCTCATGAAGGAAAGGAGTGGATCACATTGAACACACGTCGCCGATTCTCAAAAAAGAAAATTATTATCTTGTCCGCCATCGTACTCGTCATAGGCATCATCGCCTTTAAGAGCTTGCTGAATGCAGTCGATCCCTTTCGCCATTTAAGGATCACGATCCACAACCAGTCCGACTATGATCTCACCAATATTCAGGCTAGCCTAGTCCAAGGCGACAACTCATCTAACAACAACGAGAGTGGCTCCACCTACGTATTTGATAAGGATATTCCCAGCGGAACAAACGTGAAATTCGCCCCACGGCTGAAACTTTCCGGCGAGGGCGCCATCTCCTTGGCGTTTACGGACAGCCGCGGCAAAACCTATAACAAAATGGTTTGCGGTTATACGGAATACTTGTCAGGCAATTCCTACGTTACTGTAACCAATGGGAATATCACCATGAAAGATGAATGTATGTAAAAGGTAGATCAGTCAATCATCAAATAAACATGCAATCTCCCTTTAGGAAGATTGCATGTTAGGGTCCTATTTTATTTCAACATCGTTTATCACCGTTATTAGTTAGTAAAAAGAACTTTTCGGGCCTTTTACTTCTTGCTATGCAATAGGTTATAGATTATCATTGCAGCCTCCTGTCGGGTTAGCTGCTTTTTAGGCATAAACTTCCGATCGGGGTATCCTTTCATAACAGATTCTTGAGTTACAAGACTGATACTATTTCTAGCCCAATTGGAAATCATTTGGTTGTCATCGTAAAGTGTGAATGATGATAATACATAACCTTGTTTTTTCATTACGTTCTCAATCATACTTGATGCTTCTTCTCTCGTAACGTCCACATTCGGTCTAAGCGAACCATCATTGAATCCTTTAAGTATACCTTGTTGTAATGCAGGAGTTATCTCCGAATAGTACCAAGAGTTAGATTGAACATCGTTGAATTCATTAATATAAGGAACCACAGAATTATATCCAAGGGCTCGTTGTAAGAAGATTGCAAATTCGGCTCTCGTCACTTTTTGATGTCCACCAAACGAACCATCGGAATAGCCTTTGACAATTCCCTTCTGTGCCAAGTAGATAATAGCTTCCTTCGCATAACTCTTTTCTATATCTCTAAAAGTAACACTTGCAGGATTTTTCACTTCTCCATTCGAACCCACAACTTGAGTATCAATTGTAATGCTGTCGTTTTCCCCCGTAACCACACTAGGGATAGGGGTATTATTAACATTATGGTAAGGAGGAATAGGATAATTATATCCATATACCGTTGCACCACTTCCATCTGCTGGAGTTGTTACAGCAACCGTCTGTTTGCCAATGACCTCTTCTGATCCATCAGGTCTGACACGAACAGCGATGACATTATACTCATAATATTTATTTCGTTCGACGCCCACTTCACTAAACTGCAACTTACCGTTCACAGCAGTCACCATACCCTCATCACGTGTTTCTCCAGTGGCAGTATTCAAATACGTCTTACGGTAAACACCGTTTCCTAGAGGTTCGTACTTCGTTTGTGGATTACGTTCAACGTAATGAACTGCTCCTTCAATAGGTTGATATTCAAAGGCAATCGTTGCGTTTGAGGCATTCATTGGAGCCACATTCATCGGTTGGGGTATGCCCGCCGTCTGCACTTCGATTGTACTAGATTCAACCTTTCCGTATTTGTTACTCGCTACAACCCGATAGGTATATGTTCTTCCTGGTTGGAGCGTGTATGCGATCATCGTATTTGAATGACCTGACCATACTTTACTCACTTGATCCTGGTAGATCTCATACTGGGTTGCGCCCTCCACCAGATTCCATTGTAGGTCCACTCTATTATCGTACACTCGATTGACTCTGATGTTAATTTGGCCTTTCGGTGCCTCGTCCTCAGTCACTTTAGGAATTTTCACACTTTTAACTGCAGCTGAACCTTCGTTGTCTCCGTCCCTGCCAACCACTTTATAGATGTATGTGGTGTCAGGTGTTACATTTACATCCTCGTATAAAGTTGACTTGGTTACCGCCAAAGGCTGATCATTACGGGTGATCACATACTCTACTGCATGGTCTACCTTGCTCCACGTAAGTCTAACTTTGGTGGAATTCAGTGCTTCTGCTCGGAAATCTGGTGGATATGGAATATGAGGTACATTTCCGATGGTGTACTTCGTTTCCTCACTGTAAATTTCGCCTTTGCGAGCTACTAATGTATACGTAGTGACAGCATTAAAATTCACACCTTCGTCTATATATTCTACAAGCGGACCCTCATAAAGGATTATGGAACCACGCTTGAGTATATATTGTTCAGCACCTTCCACAGCGTACCACTTCAACTGAATACCATTGTTACCGCCAGGACCCGAGTAGTAATATCTAGGTTTGTCGAGTTTTGTGATCACCGGCTCCCCGTCAGCTAGGGTCGGAATAACGTAAGGATCTTCAGGAGTCCCCTGTCCTTTAAATTCCACATTATTTTTTAAGAAGGCTTTATATTTGAAGTTTTGTACCGTGCCTGCATCGACAGGGTTCATGTGGTTATTTGGAAATGTATTTGAATCGGACGCATTCTCTGTAAAAACAAATCCCTTATTCTCGGATTTCCCAAGTGCACTTTCATATGTACTGGGATTACCCAAAGCAAGGCTAGGGATCATCCGATTAGGTTCCTTTGGGCCACTCAGAACAATTCCTGTATATTTTTCCAAATCTTCCTTGGTAACTAGCCCCACAGGAGATGAATAACCATAACTATACTCACCATTATCAAATGCATTCACTGTCCACCATTTCGTATAAAAAGGGGACTGTTTATCACCATTTATTCTACTTAAACCATAGCCAACACTATCTATGAACTTAGAGTACGTATCCACTCTCCACGTTGCAGCCTCACCCTGTATATCGATATATTTTGATACTGTATCTTGGGAGATTAATGTTTGATCATCAACAAGGTACCATTTACCGAATTGCTTGAGATCAACGATTGATCCAAATTCCGCCTTCATATCTCCTAATGTATAAGCATCTGGAGCTGGAGTTGTGATAATAAACTCTAATGAACTAATCTGAGACGGATCTACAATACTCGTCCAAGCTAATCGGATTACATTTTTCTCTCCTGGTTTCAGACCACTAATATGAGCACTTGAACTCACTTGGCTTGTCAATTTTGTACTTTTAACATCATTGACGTACACTTCCGCCTGAGCAATTCCCTCTAGTTTGTAGAACAAACTGATTGTATTGGCGTTCACAAGTCCCCAGTTTACATAAGTGAAACCATCTTTTACATTATCTAATTTACCTGACCGTTTCCCCGTAAAATCGATTCTTCCGGCATCGTCATAAATTGGTGCTGGCTCCTTTAATCTAATAAAGAGTAATTCTTGTTCTCCATACTTCTCCCCGTCAAAAGCAAGAACCGTGATCCTATATGTATATTCAGGTATCGCTCTTGTTATTGTGTATGTTCTCAGTTGCCCCACACCTCTGCCATCTCGATTAACCGTGACTGCATATTCTACCGCTCCAGGGATTTCATCCCAATTTAACGTTATGGAGTCCTCCGATGTGGTTACCGTTACGTTAGGTTTCGGCAAATATGACTTAGTATTGGTATCACTTATCGTTTCAGACGATGTAGACAATATAGAAGTATTTCTCTCAGACAAGTCGACAGAGTTATCATTCGACTTGGAAGACTCCGTAGTTATTTTATCTGTACGAGGCTCGTCATTCGCATGAGCTACTTCTGTCCCTACTCCTGAAATCAGTATATTAACCAACAATAAATTAATAACTAGCATGAAAATTAATAAGTTCTTGAACTTCATGTAAGTATCACCTCTAAGGAAATTGTGTTTAATGCCTCATATCTCATATGTATGATCTTAACAAACCTGCTTTATTACTTTGGATATGTAAAACTTAAATATATACTTATAATTTCAAAATTTTAACTTCTAGTCGTGAGTCAATCCATCCTTTCCTTAATTGTAAGTGAGTCTTCGTGCCTATAAAATTATTAAAAACCATTCCTTAAGACTCATCAATCATAATGTGTAATGTATTAACAAACAATAATAAATTTTACTTTGAATTAAATCTTCATCTTGTTATACATTACAAAAAAGCATGCCGTTGATTATCGACATGCTAAAAGTAATACACCAATATTAATCAATTGACTTGTCGCAGTCCAAAGTTGAAGTGCCAAGTCCATTCAATGAACATTTCCACGTTTTCCTCACAGTCTAACGAACCCAAGAGACACTATTCAGCATTTTTCCTGCGTTTTGAAAATCTAACGAACTATAGACTCGTTATTTACTCTTTCTTTGGCGTCATCCGCTGCAAATCGCAGTTTTCTATCTCATTAGCGTGTGTGAGATTCGTTAAATTCCCAACTAACGCCTAAATGGCCATATAAGGTGTTACAGGTTCGTTAGCGGAAGTTGCTCCATCAGACCCAGCGTATACTCTCACAAGTCAAAGCTGTTCAGAAAGACGTCATCTCTCGTTTTATCTAACGCCGTTCCACCAGACGTGACGTCTGCTTCAAATCTTCAATCCGCCCAGCCCCAATGCCAAACATCACGGTACGCAACTCGAATTCGACCTGTTCCAAACGCTCATTCAGCGCATCATCGGACGCTACTGCGGATTCGAGCAGCGATCGGCCAAAACCAGCCAGGTCCGCCCCGAGCGCTAGGGCTTTGGCCGCATCCACGCCAGTGTGCAGTCCACCACTACCAATCAGAGCGCCCTCTGGGTTCAGCGCTCGTACTTCCTGAATACACTCCGCTGTGGGAATACCCCAGTCGGCAAAAGCTTCAGCAGCTGCCCGGCGTACCGGGTTATTGTTGCGGTACTTCTCCACCTGTACCCAGCTTGTACCTCCAGCGCCGGCTACATCGATAAACGCGACACCCGCTTCATATAGGCGTTGAGCCGTCACACCATCGATGCCAAAACCTACTTCTTTCACGCCAACAGGTACTTCTAGCTCGCGACACAAGTTCTCAATCCGCTGAAATAATCCACTGAAGTTGGTATTACCTTCTGGCTGAAAAACCTCCTGCAACGTGTTCAGATGAAGCACAAGCATGTCCGCACCCGCAATATCTACGGCACGCTGGAAATCAGCCGTGGTGAAGCCATAGTTCAGCTGCACCGCGCCCAGGTTGGCAATGACCGGGATGTCCGGTGCCCAGCGCCGCACATCGAAGGTACTCGCTAGTTCCGGCTGTTCCACGGCAGCACGGATTGAACCTACGCCGAGCGCCCAGCCTCTGGCGTTTGCTACTCGAGCGAGGCGCTCATTGATGGCGCCCGTTGTTTTGCTTCCACCCGTCATCGAACTGATGAGCAAGGGTGTACGTACTTTTTTACCAATAAACGAAGTCTCCAGATGCACCTCTTCAAAATCCAGTTCCGGCAGTGGATGATGGCGAAACGCATACCGCTCCATACCGCTGGTTACCCCTTCTCCTGCCACATTCTCCTCAAGACAGAGGCGCACGTGCTCTAGCTTCCGTTCTCCCGTAGCCACTTCGGGAAGCAGCCGTTCGCCGGCTCGCTCTTGTTCATTCATGATGAGACCTCCTATGTGAGAATCGTGCGGATCGACAGGATAACCTGCCTGTTCCTAGCTTTTATGTATATACGTCTTTTGCAAAAGACAAAAACATTAATCCTATAAGCATTACAGCTCAGCAGTTTAACTCTATCCAGTATAACGTTCCAAACCGGCTATTGAAAGGATGCCCCGACACCAAATGTCTCACTTAAATCCCGGAGCACCACTATCTCATACCTACTCAACAGCACGGATCATCCGTAGCAGCTTCAAAGTTAATTAGCAGAGACGATACACACGCACATGGATCAACAAAACACATTTTCACTCCATCATCTGCACAACAAACTTATCTCAAGATTTCCGATGCCAATTGCTCACCAACAAGCTGTCCGGACAATGTCACTATCGGGGTTCCGCCGCCTGGATGTGTCGTTCCGCCTACGTACCAGAGACCTTGTACATCTTTGCTTCGGTTGCCCGGTCGCATAAAGGTCTGCTTCACCGAATTGGACGAGATGCCGTAGATCGACCCTTGATGCGCCAAGGTATCCCGTTCGATATCTCGCGGTGTGTACCGGATCAGCACATCGGATTCATTCAACCCGGTAATTCCCCGCGCCGCCAATTGTTCCAGTACAAACGCTCCATAACGTTCCGTCTGCTGCTCCCAATTCCATGAATCCGACAAGTAGGGGGCATTGACCAGAATGAACAGATTACTGGCTCCCGCCGGAGCCATGCCCGCTTCCGAATAACCGGAATAACAGATGTAGATCGTGGGATCGGCGGGCATTTTACGGTCACGGAAAATATGGTCGAACTCCGGTTCATACCGTTCCGGGAAGAACACCGTATGGTGCAGCAGTG
This sequence comes from Paenibacillus sp. FSL M7-1414, assembly GCF_038003195.1. Lineage (NCBI taxonomy): Bacteria > Bacillati > Bacillota > Bacilli > Caryophanales > Paenibacillaceae > Paenibacillus > Paenibacillus sp. FSL M7-1414. Next base: position 6,320,641 of record NZ_JBBOOS010000001.1, read on the forward strand.
CATCATATTGTCTTCGCACACCTGCCAGCGTCACAAATCCCGAAATGGACGGCTCATACTTCTGTATGCGCGCATCGCTCATCTCTTTCCGGTGTTCCGGTGCGAGCAGCAGTCGATTTACGCTAAGCACATCTCCATTCGCAACCACTTGATCTGCTTCGCGGAAGCCTTGATCCGTATCCACGCCAGCCACTTTTCCATTCCGAACAACAATCTGCCGGACCTCTGTGCCGGTAATGATCTGTACACCTTTTTCCCGAGCCAGCCGGGTCATACCTTCGATCAGTTGATAGGTTCCACCTTTGACCCCGTAGATGCCCACTTCTGCTTCCACATGACCCATCATGGCAAAGATGGAAGGCGATTGATACGGCGATGATCCCACATAGGTCGCGTACCGTCCGAACATAGCGAGCGTATGCGGATGTTGGAAATACGAGCGTAGCAGCTTATCCAGCTTCACCGTTGGCCGCACGCGGAGCAAGCTGCGCAGCATTTGGAGATTGTATTTGTCAGAAGGAGACAGCAGCAACTTACCCAGAAAATGACGATTGGCTTCCGCATACAGTGCAGCAGACTCATCCATAAACGCATCATAACGAGCTGCATCCTCCGGACTGTACGCAGCGATCTGCTCCTTCATCCACCCGCGATTACCTGACAAATCTACCACTGTGCCATCTGCAAATATATTACGCGTGCGCGGCTCTAGCTCATATAACTGTACGTAATCTTCCATTGCTACACCCGCATGGTCGAAGACTGAACGAAAGGTCGATGGCATCGTGATTGTGCTCGGTCCCCGGTCAAAATGATACCCGTCCCGCTCAAAATGCTGTAGCTTGCCACCTACGTGTTGCTGCCGTTCCAGAATGGTCACCTGCACACCTTGTGAAGCCAGTCGTATTGCACACGACAGACCTCCAAATCCTGCACCGATTATAATGACGTTACCTCTCAACTGTACCGCCTACCTTTCCATACATACCCCTTGCCGGAGCGGCCTGCCTGCCAGGAAGCGAATCCGATGGCAATGACACAGGCCATGCTGACCGGTTGCAGAAGGGCAAGCCACCAGGGTTGTCCGCCAGCATGATCCGCTACTCTTTTCACAGCCATACCTAATAATGTTCCTAACAATCCATACAGAATGGACATCGAACTGCCCATAAGGAGTCCAAAAATCAAGCCTAGCGGGGGCACAATATACATCAGTGTATACATTAACATCGTGCCAAGCAGCAGCACGTCTTTGCGCCCCATACCTTCGTACATGTTTTTCTTATATCCGTTCCATACTTCTGCACCGTTCTGATACATGCGGGTATTCGTTACGTCATGCACGTCTGTCAGCATCACCGGATGACCTGCACGCTTAACCGCTTTGGCGAGACTCATGTCATCCACCAGATGCGCCTGAATGGCAGCATGACCACCGGAAGCCTCGTAACTGGAGCGATGAATCAGCAAAAAAGCCCCCGTAGCGGCCACAAACATCGGACTGGATGATCTGCGTATCATGAAAATGGGCAGATGACTGATGATGGTGAAGACCATCATCGGTACAACAAGCTTTTCCATCCACGTCTTTGTTACCTGATAAGGAAAACCGGTTACCAGCCCCCCGCTCTGCTCACACCCTGCCGCAAGAGTCTGCCGAATGGCACTTGGCTCCAGACGCACATCCGCATCCACGAACATATACCATTCTCCCTTGGCCTCCTGAACCAGCCTGTGACACGCATGGGATTTCCCCATCCAGCCTTCGGGAAGATCAACGCCATGCAGCAAACGCACACGCGTATCACGATCCGCAATCGCTTGTACCATGGCCGCTGTCTCATCTTCGGAGCGATCATCCAGCACCAATACTTCCATCCGGAATCCTGACGTATCGCTCGCGAGCACACTTTCCAGACATCCTTCGATATGTAGTCTTTCATTTCTGGCTGGAATCAGCACCGAGACCAGCAGGTCTGGTGGTTGTATTGAGTCTGCTCGGAATGAACGCACTTTGGGCAGACAGGAGACGTTCCATAGAGCGAACAGCAACTGTATGCCCAATATGCAGGTAAGCACAATCCAGAAGATTTCAGATGCATTCATGCTAACGGTTCACCCGCTTTCGTGCCGCATCGTATTTTTCACTTGTCGAACGTACATGACGAATCAGTGGAATCGCATCTGGCAAACTTCCCTGCCCCATCCGTATAAGCTCTGATCTATGATCGTCTAACTGCTGTTCCAGCACATGGCCGAGTCTGGCGGCAATCTCTTCACTCTTCAACGCCTTCCAGTCTTCCATCACAGCTGGGCCCGCCTGCATCGATATTTCCGGTAAATCATGCTGGACCATCCCATGACACAAGGTTACCGGTACGGCGATGGCATTCGGAGAACGACGAAGCAACAATCCGATGCCTGGACGGAACTGAATTGGTCTGGCCTCCTGATGCAGAATTTCTCCTTGGGGAAAAATCCAGACCCTTTTACCTGAATCCAATAATTCACTGGTGTACTGTAGAGAGGTCCGAATACCGGACGCACTCTCCTTATTGATCGAATACGCACCCAATTTACGAAAAAAAGCATATTGCTGAAGCTGTTGCTCCTCCATCATCACATAATGATCACCCCGCGATGTCTGCCTGGCCGCATGATAGAGCAGCAGACCATCCCACCAGGAGCTGTGATTCATGAAATAGATCACCGGACGAGTCGCTTCAATCGGGGAGTTGTCCCTGATGTCCACCTGTGGGTCCAGTGACCCTGTGAGCGTGAAGGAGCGGAAGCGCCGACGTAGCAGATAATAGTGATTGTATAAGGCAAAAATACGATTAAACGGTTTTGATTTTACGGCGCGAATCATAGAGCCAGCTCCCTTCGGCAAGAAGCACACCAGCAATGGCGATGATAAAGCTGCCCGTAATCCCTTCCTTTAGAGCAAGCAGGCCGAACAGAAGAATAAACAGCTGATACAACCATTTTGCACGGAGCAATGAGCTACGGTCATTAGGCATGGCCGGAAGGAAAAGGGACAAGAATGCACCCATGATAAACCAGCTTATGTAATTGGTCCACGGAACACCGTAGAAACCACCTGGAGCCTGCCATTCCCAGAATCCTCTCGCATGTGCAACAGGGTCGAGTACCAGATCAAGAACAATCGCCCAGAACCCGGTCTTCACTGCTCGAAGCAGTCTGCCAGTCCACGTTGAACCACCGCCACTTAACAGCGCCGAGTTACCCACCACTGCGATCCAGGCGAAACCCAGCGTAACTGGCACACTGAACAGATGAATCCCGAAGAAGTCTGAGTAAGCATACTCACCAAAGGGCCAATGCGTATGAACGCCTACCCACTCTACGCCCATACCTCCAAGCCAGATAATCACAGAGGATACCCAGAGTCCGGGTTTCAGCCAGATGACTGACTGGTCGGACAGGCCTGTCCGATTACGCCCTTGATAGATCAGATCCAGCACATACAATGCGTAGAAGATTAGAAATAAACCATTTGAAAAAGATAATACGTCAGGCACACCGATCGTTAGCATCAAGGTTGCTCCAATGACATACCACGCCCAGTAAAGCCACTGGATCATCAGGATACCGCCGTTCGGGAGGCTTGATAGGCCAGCATCGGGTAACGTTTCACAATTGCACCCAGCATCTCCAGTTTCAATTCATCGCTAACATATGCACGTTTGGTATATACGTCATAGTCGTTGCGTTCAACCGCGTGTAGAATGGTGGAGTAAAAGGCTGCTGCCAGCTCGATGGAAAACGCACTTTCTGTTGGGTACGTATCCAGACGATCCATGCCAATACGGAACCAGTTCAATGCTGCAGCTTTTAATTCATGAACAATGGCAATAAAGCGTTCGTCCACGATCCCTTCTTCGAAGTCCTGCTCGGTGTAACCATGCTTCTCCATAATCTCCAGCGGAACATACCGGCGCACTCTGGCCCGATCTTCACCAACATCCCGAATAATATTAACGATCTGCATTCCTTTACCCAAAGCAATCCCGTTCACGGCTACTTCCGCGCCGTTATCATCCCGCAATACAGGCAACAACATCTCGCCTACGGTTCCGGCCACCAGATAACAATAATGCTCCAGTTCCTGCATCGTTGTATAATGCGTGACTTTAAGATCTGTGAGCTGCCCTTCCATCTGACGGAAAAATGGCCCCTTATCCAGATGAGGGAAACTGCTGAACAACCATCTCAGTGCTGGCCAGATAAAGTGTCCTTCCGCGTCGTCCAACTGATCAAACAAATCATGGATCTCGTGAATTGTATAGGGCGAATGTTCCGGCTCGTCTACACTGTCATCAATCATGCGGCAGAAGGCATAAATGACATATACCGCTTCCCGACGTGGACTTGGCAGCCCTCTAAAGGCCTGATAAAAAGAGGAAGAACCCTTTTGCATCAACTCTTCACACCTGCTCAAAATCGCTTCATTCATGTTCCCATCTCCTTCATGAGTTGATTGACGGCCATCCGTGCACTCTGCATTACAATCGGCACTCCGCCACCTGGATGTACAGATGCTCCTGCGGCATATAATCCCTTTATATTAGGGAATGGTTTGGGTTGCGGTCGGTATACACCGGACTGGAACAATACAGGTGCTATACCAAAGCTTCCGCCCCCATAGAGCCCGTCTCGCTCTGCGTCAGCGGGTGTACGTACCTTTTTCCACTTGATCGCTGCACGAAGTCCCGGGAATCCACGTTGCTCCGCTTCTTCCAGTACCCGTTCTGCCAATGCTTCACTCTCCTGATCCCAGTCGACACCTTCGGCATCTGGTACGGGAATGAGGAAATATAATACACTCTGTCCTTGAGGTGCTGCAGTTTCATCCAATGCGACCGGATTAAATACGTAAAATGAGGACTTTGCCGGAATGCGTCGCTGATTGAACACTTCCTGCAAACTGCCTTCAAGACTCGGTGGCAGGAAGAACTGGTGCGTCGTTGCATCTTCCCAGGTTTTGTCCACGCCCACATAGAGCAATACACATCCGGAAGAGGGACGATACGGTTTTCTTTTACGTGCTACCTCTCGTGATTGTCCAAGCAAACCTGATAGATGGGGGAAATCACCATTATAGATAACTGCATCCACATTTTCTGCGCCTGCTGCCGTTTCTATACCTTCACACACACCATTTTTAATCTTGAGTCCGGTCACTTCCGAATTCAGCACGACACGTCCACCACGTGATATCAGTTCCTGTTCCAGTATGGCTGGCAATGCTGCATATCCACCTTTGACCATCCAGATGCCATATTCATGCTCTGCGTAAGGTAAAAGGGAATAGATACCTGGCGTCCCAAACGGTGATCCACCAATGTATAAACTTTGCAGTGAGTATGCATCGAGCAGTTCCTCATGCTCAAAATAATCGCCTACCGCTTTCCGGACACTTTTGTGTGCACGCAATCTGCCCATGAGGGACATGAGCGAAGGTGTGAAGAAATCCCTTTTGCGTGGAAAAGCCCTTTCCAGAAAAGCTGCCCGGCCTGCCGGAAACAACGTGTCCATATCTTTCATGAATCGTGTGAATCCCCGGCTCTCTCCCGGGAACAAACGTTCAATCTCCGCCGTCTGCTCTTCACGTGAGGTCATCTTGGTCATGACACGACCACTATGGTAATGCACTCTGTATAACGGATCACAGCGAAGTAACTCAATCTTCGAACGATCTACGCCTGCCTCCTCCATGATGCCAAGTAACATCTCCGGCAGCAGTACGATCGTTGGCCCCTGATCGATCCGATACTCGCCTTCCTGCTCATATCCAATGCGTCCGCCAACGCGGGAACCCCGTTCATACACGGTGACATCCCAGCCTTGACGGTTCAATAACAGTGCCGAAGTGAGTCCGCCAATCCCTGCGCCTACAATAGCGGCCCGCTTCATGAATGCCCTCTGGCTTCTGCCGTCTTCACATAAGAGGATGGCTTGGAACGTGTGCGTGCGTCCTCTTCCTGAATCAGTCTGACACTAATCCGTGCCGATTCGAAAATCGTGGGCAACCCGCTGCCCGGATGTGTTCCGCCGCCTACCAGCCATACACTTTTCAACTCTTCAAACTGGTTATGGGGACGCAGATACATCATCTGACCCAGGTTATGTGCCATATTAAACGTTGCTCCGCGATACACGTCCAGTTCATTCTCCCAATCAAGTGGAGTGAACAGCATACATTCTTCAATACGGCTGCGTATGTCTGCCAGCTCAGGAATGCCTTCCATGCGTTTCATCATGGCCTCCTGCACATTCTCCCGTTCTGCCTCCCAATCAATGTCTGCGGTAAGGTTAGGCGTAGGCATAAGAATATACAAAGCAGATTTCCCTTCCGGTGCCAGCGTCGAATCAAGTCTGGAAGGGTTATGAATATATAGAGATGGATCGGCTGATAACATTTTATGCTTTGTAATCTCATCAACGTTTAACCGGTAGTCCTCGGGAAAATAGATCGAGTGATGCGGCAGGTCCACATCACCATCCACGCCCAGATACAGCATTGCTGTAGAGCAGGAATACTTTTTGCGTTTCATTTTCTCCGGGGTATATTTCTTAAGCACGCCTGGTTCAAACAGATGGTTAACCGCATGTGCAAAGTCGGCGTTCACCACCACATGGTCTGCTTCGATGCGTTCACCGTTCTCAAGCAACACACCTTCTGCACGACCATTGCGAACGATGACCTGTTTCACCGGGGTGGAAGTATGTATGCGTCCTCCGTGTTCTTCCACGACATCGGCCATGGCTTGGAAGATCCGATTCACGCCGCCAATGGGGTGGAACAATCCGTAGTGATGCTCAATAAACGATAATATGGTAAAGGTACCCGGACAATCCCAGGCAGACATGCCAAGGTATTTGGATTGGAATGTAAATGCCCAGCGTAGACGCTCATCTGTAAAATAGCGGGACAAGATTCCATAGACTGTATTGTGGACATCAAGCTTAGGTAGAGCTGTTACCGCATCCTTGCGTAGATAGTCAGTCAACTTGCCAAAAGGACGACGGAGCAGAGGCATGACTTTGCCAAACTTCACTTCTTCTTCTTGCATGAACCGAAGGTAATTGTCCTCATTGCCCGGAAACAATTCCTTAATCTGTGCAGCTGTATCTTCCCGATTACGAGAAGGCGTGAACACCTTATCACCAAAGTTCAGTGCGTACAGTGGGGTTAGCTCTTTCATATGCACATAATCGGATAACTTACGCCCCACCACGTCGAACATCTCTTCAATCAGCTGAGGCATCATCAAAAATGTAGCACCGCGGTCGAATCGATATTCACCCAGTTCCAATCTGGCAGAACGCCCCCCGATGACTGGCTGTTTCTCATACACATCTACCTCGTACCCCTGACCGGACAATAACATCGCTGCTGCAAGTCCACCCGGACCTGCACCAATGACAGCTGCACGTTTGCGTTGTTGATTCGGTATCATGCCACTCACCTTTCTATGTAGGGAATTCCTATAGTTCTCTAGCCCCTAACCTATTATTAAACCGCCCAAGAACACTTTAAGCGGTAACTAGCAAAAACATTATACAAATATAATACAAATATTATACGAGCTTGTAAACCAAAAAATGACCCGTCGGTCAAAATACCTGGTAATCCATTTATAAACACAAAAAACACCCTTTGATCACTTTCGTCAAAGGATGTCCTTTATACACTAACCTATTCATATCATTTGAGATTATGTTTAATTATTGGCCTGTCCAAACCGTGCACCAGGTGACCGCTCGGAGAGATATTCACGCTCCATCCACGACTGCCAGTCCGCAGAACTCTCCGGCATAATCCATTGCGGATAACGCGCATGCTCTGCACGCTCATAGCCCTTTCCACCAAGTACAAAGCGAATATGCGGGAACTCGTTTTTAATCCGCTCGACGAGTTGATCACATTTAACAAGAAGCCCTGGACTTGTGATCGACAGGCAGACCAACTTGATCTTCTGCTCCCGGATAATCGGGAAGATACCTTCTTCTGGCGTGTTCGCACCGAGATACAGTACTTCCGCTCCATTTTTGCGCATAAAAAGAGAGAACAGCAGCAATCCGACCTGATGGTGCTCCCCTTCCGGACACAACGCCAGAACTTTGGGCAGATGCGGATAGATCGGGAACAGATGGAAAAACTGATAAAAGCGCTGTGATATCAGCTGTGTCATGAAGTGTTCCTGAGCCACCGAAGCCCTGCCTTGCTCCCATGCATCTCCAACCCGAACCAGAATGGGCACCAACACATGATAGAACATCGAGTCATACCCATACATGGTGAACCCAAAATCAATCAAACCATTGGCACGTTCACCCTGAAAGTTGTAGAGCGAGTCATAGATCTGATCTGCCATGCGTGCGTAGGCTTCTTCCATCGTAGGCACCGGAGCCATGATCGGCGTGGGCACAGCCTCGGGCGGATTTAATTTGTTTACTTTCAACATCCGTACCGCTTCCGAAATATTGGTCTGATGTAGCTCAACCTGTTCTTTCAACCAGCGCAGATCCGCAACATTCTCTTCGGTATACATTCGATAACCCGATTCCGTCCGCTCAGGGGTGACCGCACTATACCGATTCTCCCAAGCCCGGAGCGTCACCGTCGGGATACCGAGCATGGCAGCGACTTGTTTGATGGAATACACCTTATTACCCACTTTCTTTCCTAAATGTCCAGATTTCAAAGGTTATATCATTGGTTCCCCGTCCTTGTCAGGCATATGAAAACCCTAACATTCTACAAAAATAATACACTCATTATACACAACGCTCAGACACCTGTCGATTGCATAATGCCAATTTTGCCATATGCGTTTTACTGCTACATTCGTTATGCTAGCGGGTTCTCCTGCGTCAACGTTATCATCCGTGTGGTAATAGAAGTCAGCAAGTACAGAAGGGGGAGTCCACCGTTGGCCTCATTACGCCGCCATACATCAGACCGCAAGTCTTCACGCGGCAAATTTCCATACATACGAACAGGACTTGTCCTATTGGTCCTATGGCTCATCGCCGTCATGCTCTATCAGACCTACAAACCATTACCAGCGGGCATTTCCTATGAAAGTCCAGAATACCGTGTGGATCAAGTCGAGTTCCTGCACGACCTCACTTATCCTTCCTCCGACGGACAGATGGAGCACGAGCAGCAGATTTTCCAGCGCATGATGCAGATTGTGGAGGAAGCAGAGCAGTTTGTCCTGGTGGATATGTTCCTGTTCAATAATTATCAACATAAGGGACAGAACTTTCCTCCCGTGAGTACTGAATTCACCGAAGCGCTGGTCACCAAAAAAAATCAGCATCCTGATATGGACATCTGGTTCATTACAGATGAAGTAAATACCAACTATAACTCAGCACCCAATCCGTTGCTGGAACAAATGAAACAAGCAGGCATTCATGTGGTCATCACGGATGTGGACCCTTTGCGTGATTCAACTCCAGTATACTCTGCGGTCTGGCGGACCTTCTTCCAATGGTTTGGCCAATCTGGAGATGGCTGGATCAAGAACCTGATGGCCACGGATGGTCCGGATGTCACTGTGCGTTCCTATCTCAAGCTGCTCAATGTGAAGGCCAATCATCGTAAAGTTGTTGTTAGTGAGAAGACAGCGATTGTCTCTTCTGGCAATATCCATGATGCGAGTGCCTACCACTCGAATATTGCATTTGAAGTAACAGGTCCAATCATTGGCGATATTCTTCAGTCCGAGCAAGCTGTTCTCGACATCTCAGGCGGAGGCAAGGTTCCTGCCTACACAGCTCCTTCCTCCAATTCAAACACGGGAGATTTGCGAATACGCTATTTAACTGAAGGCAAAGTGAATGACGCTGTACTCCATGAGATCAATCAAGCTGGCAAAGGTGACACCTTATGGATGGGCATGTTCTATGTGGCCTCTCCGAAAGTATTGGAAGCCCTGCTGGAAGCGGCAAAACGAGGAACCGAGATCCGGCTTGTACTAGATCCAAATGAAAATGCTTTTGGTCAGGAAAAGATCGGGATTCCGAACCGTCCTGTCGCCGCTGAATTGCATGATAAATCCGACGGTAAAATACAGATCCGCTGGTATAACACCACCAAGGAGCAATACCATACCAAGATGATCTATCTTGCCAAAGCAACCGGAGATCATATTGTCCTAGGGGGTTCAACCAACTTTACACCACGAAACATGAATGACTACAATCTGGAGAATGATCTATGGGTTGCTGCACCTCCAGACAATAAGTTCACGCTTGATATCGCGAATTATTTTGAGCGTATTTGGAATAATAATGATGCCGAGTTCACGTTAGACCTGGATGAGTTCCAGGAGAAGACTACGTTTTTGAAAGGTATCCTATATAAGTTGCAACTGATTCTGGGTCTTACGACCTTTTGATCAGAAACCACATCCATACCTGTTATATCCGCCTGTACTCAACTGTGCAGGCGGATATTTTCATCTTGACAGGTGATGTAAAGTATGGAAATATAATTACCTAACGACCGTTAGGAAGGTGATTGAATGACTGCACAATCCATTCGGGATGCAGCCCTGTTCCATTTTGCGAGAGATGGCTATGAGGGAGCTTCTCTGAGAGCTATTGCTGATGAAGTCGGGATTAAAAAACCGTCCATATATGCGCATTTCAGCTGCAAGGATGACTTATTTTTACACACCCTGGACTTTGCATTTCACGAGGTAACACGGCACACACTGGAATATTTCCGCGATCATGCGAATCTGCCATTGGAGCAGAGGCTGAAAGGCTTGCTGATCTGGTTCGAACAAGAATACAATGCCCATGCTTCGGCTCGTTTGATGTTGCGTAATTGTTTTTACCCACCCCTTTCTCTGTATGGCGAAGTGATGGATCAAGTGTATCCGTTTATCGATGGTATGGAACGCGCACTGACTCGTCTGCTGCAAAGGGCAATGCGTAATGAAGATATACCGCCCCTACCCGCGGAACAAGCCGCCATTGCATTTATGACGTTTCTCGACGGTATCACCGTGGAGATTATCTATGGAAGTTCCCGTCGGTACAAGAGACGGTTGGAAGCAGCCTGGCCTGTATTTTGGCATGGCATTCATCATTTGAACGACGAGGCACACAGCGTTGTGCCGGAAGGAGATTTAACAACATGAACCGCAACTGGTTATATGTATTTATCGGTGGAATTATTGAGATTGTCTGGGTAAGTGGGCTGAAACATGCCTCTAATGGTTGGGAGTGGACTTTGACGGGGATTGCCATCGTGATCAGCTTTGGATTGATCATTGCCGCTTCCAAAAGGCTGCCTGTGGGTACGGTGTATGCCGTCTTTACGGGAATTGGTACGGCGGGTACCGTCCTTACGGAAATGGTATTGTTCGGTGAACCGTTCCGCTTGGCCAAAGTATTGCTCATCGGGCTGCTGCTCTGCGGCGTAATCGGACTGAAGCTGGTTACGGATCAGCAAGAAGCCAAAGGAGGTGCAGTATAATGGCTTGGATGGCAATTGTAGGTGCAGGGATATGTGAAATTTTCGGCGTAATCGGTATTAATGGTGCTTCCACCAAGAAAGGATGGCCATACATCGTACTTATGCTGGTGTCGTTTGTGTTCAGCTTCTCGCTCTTGTCCTACGCCATGACGTCCATTCCCATGGGCACAGCGTATGCCGTGTGGACGGGGATCGGGACGGTCGGCAGTACGTTAACAGGCATGTTCCTGTTCGGTGAACGGAAAGAAGCGAAGCGTATCCTGTTTATCGCGATGATTTTGGTGGCAGCCGTTGGTCTGAAGCTCATCACGTAACGGAACAACTGAATTACACTCTTATATCTCCGATTGCAGTCCCACTTTCCGATCGCTGTTATCCCCAGATTTCTTTGATTCCCTTTGAAGAGGGATAAATCTGGTGATAAAGGCGAACACTTCGTTTCTTCAAGTCGGTTCTGCAATCTCCGTTATCGTGTAATTCTTAGCTTCCATTATGATATCTATTAAATCTTGTAATATAAATTAGACGACTTCGATCAGGAAGTCGTCTTTTTTTGGGGAATGATATAAATAGGGAACCTCTTTATACTTTGCTACGTAAGAAAGGATGTCGTAATCATGAGAAAATTATTGGCACACATGGGCTCTTATACAGGGTATACCCTTCTGATCGGCATGGCCATCTTCTATCTCATCGCTCTAGTCGCCATTATTATACTCGCCTTGTACGCCTTCACTGGAGGAAACTAACTTATCCATTCTTGATACCTTATCCCTATCGTACATACAAGCTGTACCTTGTTACTTGCCGTGTATTCTTTCCTTTGATCAGTCTCTTTTCTCCGCTCTGATTTTCCAATTTACTCCCATTTGAATTCCTTCAACCAGATCGTTTATACTAAGTTTGACCCTAAAGTCAATTCAAGAACTCACAAGTTCCCTGATGAGGTGAAAGTATCGTTAATGAACCCTATACATGAGATGAATGAGAAGAAAAAACTCATCATTACTACAGCACTCAAGCTATTCTCGGAAAAAGGCAGTGCCGCAACCTCCATGCAGGAGATTGCAGAGATATGCGGGATGTCCAAGGGAAGCCTTTACCTTATTTTCAAATCCAAAGAGGAATTGGAAGACAGCACGATGGAGTACTGCTTATTTACGCTCATAGACGAACTATCCCAGATCGAACATGAAGCTGACCTTACTCCGAGAGAACGTTCACACAAACAGATTGAGACACTGCTGGGCCATGTGTCCGAGCTAAAGGAATTTTTACGTGTTCAGATGCAAAGCATGATGATGAATGATGAGCCACATCGCAAGGAAAAATGCAACCCGCAGCATAAAGATCTGGAGATCCTTACACTACACGGTTTCAAGGACAAACTGGAAGATATGTACGGACCGGAGATTGAACCCTATACGATAGATCTTATTTTACTCATACAGGGTCTGTTCCTCTCCTACGTTAAGATCTGGTTTACGGAAATGCCTTCCCTTACCGTCTCCAAAATGGCAACCAATATGCTGCAAATGATTGATTATGCAGCTTACGGATTGCTCGATCAGCGCCCTGCGCCTTTGATTTTGTTGGAAGACTGGCCCGCATGGAATAGTGATCCAAACACAGACTCCACTGTGATGCGTCATCCCATTCACATTATTAAGCAAATGCAGGATATCGCTGGTTCCGATTTGCCATCAGGGCAAACAAAGAATGATGTGCTTGAAACCATCGCCATTCTCAGACAGGAGATGATGGAATTTACGCCTAGGCGTGCCATCATTCTTGGCATGATGCACAATTTGGAGAGCGTATCTGCCATCAAACCTTTGCACTCTGAGCTTAAGCACAGTCTGGATGCCAAGTATAGCCGGTTTATCCAGGCTGACTCGTCACACATATAAACAGGAGAAACAGAGAGGAGAAGAAACCATCGTATGAAAGGTATTATTAATTTTTCACTGAACAACAAGTTTGCGATCTGGATTCTGACAATTATCATCTCTTTTGCAGGTCTGTACAGCGGACTGACGATGAAACAAGAGACAATCCCGAACATCAACGTACCGTTTCTGAATGTCACTGCCATTGATCCAGGGGCTGCACCGGAGGGAATTGTTGAGGATGTCACGAAGCCGCTGGAAGTAAAACTACGTAATGTAGATGGCGTGAAGACGGTGACCTCCACTTCCATGGAGAACGCAGCATCGATCACACTCGAATTTGATTATGGAACAGATCTGACCAACGCAACTGCAACCGTTCGTGAGGCACTGAATGAAGTTCAACTGCCTGACAGTGTGCAGAAGCCGACCATTTCCAAGTTCAGCATTAACTCTTTCCCGGTTGTATCTCTGAGCCTGTCCGACAAGGACGGCGGTGACCTGGAACAATTGACACGACTGGTTGAATCGGATATTCAGCCTGCACTCGAAGACATTGACGGTGTAGCTCAGGTTCAGGTGTCCGGTCAATATGTGAAAGAAGTTCAATTGAAGTTTGACCAAGCCAAAATGGCCGAGCTGGGCCTAACGGAAGATACGGTAAACGGCATCGTTCAAGGTTCATCCATTCGTGTGCCCCTTGGACTGTTTGAACTGGATAAATCCCAGAAGGCCGTTGTTGTAGATGGCAACATCATCGACATCGATGATCTGAAAAACCTTGCCATTCCAGTTGTACCCGGCGGTGCCGGTGCTTCCGTAGGCAATGGTTCAAACGCAGCCCCACAAGGCTCTGGAGCACCAACTGGTGAAGCTGGTCAAGGTACCGCTCCAGGTGCTTCACAAGGAACGGACCAAGCCGCTGGTGGTAATGCCGGTGTGGGTAGCCCTTCAGGTGCTGCCAACGCAGCTGGTATCCCTACAGTGAAATTAAGTGAAATTGCCAAGATCGAAGTCATCGGTCAAGCGGAATCCATTTCCCGGACAGACGGCAAGGAATCGATTGGTATTTCCATTGTAAAATCCAACGATGCCAACACGGTTGATGTCGTTAACGCAGTCAAAGATAAAGCTGAAGAGTTGCAATCGCAGTTCAAAAATGCTGATTTGACTGTATTGCTTGACCAAGGTAAGCCGATTCAGGACTCGGTGAACACGATGTTGGGCAAAGCCATTTTTGGCGCCTTGTTTGCCATCCTGATCATCCTGCTCTTCCTGCGTAATATTCGTTCAACCATTATCTCCATTATCTCGATCCCGCTCTCCTTGCTCATGGCATTGACTGCGCTCAATATGATGGATATCACCTTGAACATGATGACGCTGGGTGCCATGACGGTTGCCATCGGACGGGTTGTCGATGACTCCATCGTTGTTATCGAGAACATCTACCGCAGATTAACACTCAAAGGTGAGAAACTGAAAGGCCGTGAACTGGTTCGTGAAGCAACGCGCGAGATGTTCATTCCAATTCTTTCTTCCACCATTGTAACGATTGCTGTATTCCTGCCACTGGCATTGGTAAGCGGTATGGTCGGTGAGTTATTCACGCCATTTGCACTGACCATGGTATTCGCTTTGCTGGCATCCCTGATCGTTGCCATTACCATTGTGCCAATGCTTGCGCACACCCTGTTCCGCGGAGGGTTGAAGAACAAACAGAATCACGAAGAAAAACCAGGCAAGATGGCGGAAGGTTACAAACGCCTGCTGAACTGGACCCTGTCACACAAACTCATCACGGTCAGTATTGCAGTGATCCTGCTGGTCGGCAGTTTGTTCCTGTACCCGTTCATCGGTGCAAGCTTCTTGCCAGAACAACAGGATAAATACGTGACTATTACGTACAGCCCACAAACCGGAGCTTTGCGTGAAGATGTCGAAAAAGAAGCACTCGTTGCCGAGAAGTGGTTGCTGGAACAACCAGGTCTGGAGAAAATGCAATATTCCATCGGCGGAAGTAATCCACTGAGCAGCATGGGTGGCGGTGGTTCCAACTCGGCTCTATTCTATATTGAATATAACGAAGACACGAAAGACTTTACTAAAGTGAAGGAACAGCTTGTAGAAGGTCTGAAGAAAGAAGTTACCGTAGGTACCTGGAATGAGCTCGACATGTCCGGCGGTCTGGGTGGCAGTGGCTTGAGCCTGTCCATCTATGGCGATAATGTAGAGCAACTCAAACCTGTATCGGACGAAATTCTGAAACTGGTTGAAGCGGATAAGGATAATTTTGAAAAAGCAGATACAACACTTGCTGACACCTACGGGCAGTATACGCTCGTGGCAGATCAGGAGAAATTGAGTTCCCTGGGCCTGACTGCAGGCCAACTGGCGATGACGCTGAGCCCGGCACGGGAACGTCCTGTGCTTACGGAAGTCGATATCGATAACAAAACGTACAAAGTATATGTAGAGACAGACAACAAAACATTCAGCAGCATTAAAGAGATTGAGGATGAAACCGTCACTTCACCGCTTGGCATCAAGGTACCAATCAAAGATGTTGCCAAAGTGGAAGAAGGTACATCCCCGAACTCCATCATGCAAATTGATGGTAAAGTTGTTGTACAAGTCACAGCCAACATCCTGGCTTCGGATGTAACGAAAGCTTCGAGTAACCTACAGGCTGAGATCGACAAGCTGGATCTGCCTGATGGCGTTGAAGTGAAGTTCGGCGGTACAACCGAACAGATTAATGATACCTTTACTCAACTGGGTCTCGCCATGCTGGCGGCCATCGCCATTGTATACTTCGTGCTCGTTGTTACATTTGGTGGCGGATTGGCACCATTCGCAATCCTGTTCTCCCTGCCATTTACGGTCATTGGTATTATGGTAGGTCTGTTCATCGCTGGTGGTACGCTCGACGTCTCCGCCATGATGGGTGGACTGATGCTCATCGGTATCGTGGTCACCAACGCTATCGTGTTGATCGACCGTGTTATTCACAAGGAAAAAGAGGGTATGCCTACCCGTGAAGCCTTGCTGGAAGCCGGTGCAACTCGTCTGCGTCCAATCCTGATGACCGCTCTCGCAACTATCGGTGCCCTGTTGCCACTGGTTACGGGCCTCGAAGAAAGTGCGGGTATCATCTCCAAAGGACTCGGAATCACCGTAATCGGCGGTCTGATCAGCTCCACGCTGCTCACGCTGGTTATCGTACCGATTGTGTATGAGTTCCTGATGAAATTTAAAAAGAAAAGAATCGAAGATTAAGAAATAGAGAGTCGTGCTCATGTAACAATTCGAGTACATCTTAAATACAGATTATAATATTTAGCTTCTCGCCCCTTAGCCCATATTGGAATAGTTAACAATTCCGATATAAAGCTAAGGGGCTTTTTTTTTGAATGAGAGCTCTAATTTTAATAAACTATAGGAGGTCATAGTTGTATATGTTATTTAGGTCCAGAACAAGTCTTTACACCTGTTGTTTACTTGTTATCTTTCTTATTTCTATCACAGTTGTCGGTATTCCAGGCACAGCACTCGCATTACCCATTGAAAAAAAGGAACTTCCCCAGGTCTCATCCAAGGAACATTTACGGTTTCGGGCTACATTTAGTGGAGATGTACAGAATGGTCAAATGGTGGTGACAGTAAAAATGAGTACGACCAGCTTTGACACGGGTGAACGAATGAATGAGAAGTTTACATTTAATCAGCCGCCAATCAAAAATATGAAGAAGTCATCAATAGATTTGAATTGGAGGAATCGAGGGCAAGGCGAACTTACGATGACACCTGCCGGATTGAAGGCCTATGGAATTATCGATCCTGAGGATGGTGTCGGTGGAGTACTCTTTGAGTTTAATCTCAAAACTGAGACATTGAGAAAAGTTGTGGATCTACCTACTGACGCTACGGTGTTCGTATATCCTTCAGCAGGCGCATATATGCTAGAAAGTAATTCTATTCGCAATCCTGCATCCTACTTGTATCGCATTACAGATAGCAAACCCATTCCTACAGCTACACGTTATCCAGACCGATTTAGTGGTGTTGGTGAGAGGTTCATGCCCTGGTTCAAAAAATATCCAAGTTATGGAACTCACATTATTAGTAGTACTGATTCAAAGAATCCAACCATGTTTACCTTGATTGATGGTCAACTAAAGAAGCTGGCAATTCAGGCCTCTACCGAGGAGTCCAATATTGGATATACACGCAGAATCATTCCTTTTAAGAAAGAGCAATTGGAGCTATACATGCCTCATACATACACTCCTTTTTCTGAAAACACAACAACTCTCAGCTACAATAAGGGAAAAAAGAAAAAGATCCTGTTCAAAGGCAAAGGATATCTGATGACCTTTATGTCACCGAATCAAAAATACATGTTGCTCTCTCAGGAAATCGTGGAAAAGGGAAAGCTCCAGCAATTAAGAATGTATCTATATGACTTATCCGGCGATCCCAAATTGGTACGTGAAATCAAACCTCATTATGGGTTGGGAAGTCGCGACGTAGTATGGTTCTCCGATGATTTAATGATGATTAATTACAGCACTGGTATGCCAAGCACATTTCCACCTGTCTTCTATTCAGTAACAAGTGATTATGCCATACCTGCAGATGATCAGACCTTCATGTTTTATAAGTCCTATAGTCATCCAGAGAATTACTGGGACAATTTCAGCTATGAACAATTAAATTCACTTAACGATCCTGTACCTTTTATCTACAATGGCAAATATCTTGTTTTTAAAGGGCAGGGACCCTTCTCGCTAAAAGGAAAAACGTACTTTCCGATTAAAGCATTTGCCGAACAAACCGGGGTAACCCTAACAACAGATGCTACGCATGTCAATTTAACAAAAGACAATAACACTGTGACTCTATTCAAAAAGGATCTTCCAAAATCATTTGGTAATTTATATATGTCTACCGGAGATCTTCGAAAGCTCGGTTTTAAATTTACAGATGCCGGTGCACACGGATTCGAATTTAACGACTCAAGTTCTACCGTTCAAACAGAATAACTACATTCACTTGTACTTCCGGATTCGTATGAAGCATCGTCCGGAAGTGCTTTTCGTTCATGATAACGAACTCATCGTTAAATAAACGTCATATAGACTGACATAGAAATACTTCATTTTAATCAAAATCACAAAAAGTACAGATCCTTTTGTCATTTGAAACAAATGAACGTTAGATTTCAGCTCATCGGCTGTAATTGGACTTATAATATGGATTAATTATGCAAGTTGACGGATTCCAGACTCCAGATAGATCACATGTGATTGGGGAAGGAAAGGTGGTTGAGTGGGGGAGACAACGCTTCAAATTCAAGTCAGAGACATGTTAAAACGTCCCGTGTTTCGCAAGGCAGAAGTTCTAGCCAGTGAACGCGCACTGGAGCGATATGTTCGCTGGGTTCATATCATGGAGGTTCCTGAGGTAGGGGACTTGCTCAATGGAGGGGAATTGGTTCTTACGACAGGCATTGGCTGGCAGGAAGGTGAGCAGCATGGCCTGTCTTTTTTGCGTCAGTTAATTGCACGTGGGGCTGCTGGACTCTGTATGGAACTGGGGGATCACACCAAGTCGCAGCTCGGGGCGATGAAAGAAATTGCAGTCGCCGCGGATTTCCCGTTGATCTGGTTTCACGAACAAGTCCGTTATATTGATATTACGCAAGACTTGCATTTCACCCTGATTCGCAGTCATCAGCGGATGATTGCCGAACTCGACAGTCTCACCACCTCGTTTAACCAACTTCTTCTGAATGGAGACGGGGTACAACCCCTGCTTCGATTATTGTCACGAACAACCGGATGTGCCGTGGCGTTATATCCACTTGAAGGGGAAGCGAGTAGCGTTCCCTATTGCTCTCCAGAGCAGCTGGAGGCTCGTCGGCAGGATTGGTTTTTGCAGCGGGAACATTTGGCGGGGGAGGATATTCCGAATTTAATGCAGCTGTCAGATAACACATTGGATGTGATCAGCATGCCTGTTCAGGCGTTGGACTATACCTTTGCTGACCTTGTGCTGATGCATCAAAAGCTGCCGGATCACGATTCAAATATATCAATCAAACCCTCAGATGAATTCGTCATTCAGGCACTGGAACGTTGCGCGGCCGCGATTGCCCAGGACTGGATGCGAACCAAATACATGGAAGAGAAACGTCGCTACAAAGAAGATATGTGGGTCATTGACTGGCTTAACGGACATCACTCCACGAAGGAAATCCATGAATATGTATCCACCGTTAATCCCCTTCTCGCAACGAGCAAAGCCACCATAATCTTATTCGACAGCAACCCCGCGTACACAGATAGCCTCAGACTTCAGAAGTTGTTGATCCAACGCAACATCGTTGCCCGTTCCGTGTTCGCTCGGGAGAATTTCACCCTCTACAGCACCGTTCTGAACCACCAAATCATACTTATCATTCTCGACCCACTACCTGGATCTCAGCGCAAAAGCAGTCTCTGGCGCTGCATCGAACAGCTGCAGCAGCACGAGCAGGAACAGACCCACTGCCTCTTCTCAGGCCTGATCGGTATCAGTCATAACTGCACAGACCTCTCCCGTCTCAAGGATAGTCTGGAATCGGCGAAGGAGACACTGCGAATTCAGAAGGACAGCGGTGTGATGCAACAGCCCTTTTACAGCAATCTTCATTGTTACCGCATCATCGCTAGTATGAAGCAGAGTGGCAATCTGGATGATTTCATCGAAGAATATTTGGGGCCGCTCATTCGTTACGATGTGGAGAAAGGAGGTCAGCTGCTGCGGACCCTCAAGCAATATTTGGTCCTGTGCTGCTCCAAGCAAGAGACGGCCACCGCTCTATATATCGTCAGACAGACACTGTATCACCGTTTGGACAAAATCGAAGCCCTTTTGGGAGAAGACTATATCCTCCCCGAGAAAAGGGTCGCGATCGAACTTGCCATCTACGCCTATGAGTACGTACACGGCCCGATCGCATGAAGAGCTTCATTATGGTCTACGCTCCCCGTTGCTCCTGAAGCTGGCGAATCAGAATGTGACTGAACCATTTCCGTCCAGACGCCGTGCCCACGTATTGCTCTTGTTTCTCTTCGGGAAGATCCGGGTGCCCCCATATGACGTGAGCACCCTCCAGATGTTCCCGTACCGCATAGATCCGATAACCCTGTGCAACCATTCGCTCTATGGCGATCCTCTCGGCTTCAAACACATCATGATCCGACATCAGCTTCTCCCTCCATTCACTGCCGACACAGGCTGTTTCATCGGTATAGGTGCGCCTGCATCGTATTTAGCACGCTTCACATATTGGCCTGCCCCTGCTGTTCCGGCATACTGTCGATCTCGAATGACATACTCCCCGCGGCACAACACCGTCACCGGACACCCCTGTACCTGCATGCCTTCAAATGCGCTGTAATCCACGTTCATATGATGCGTATCTGCCGAGATCACTCTGTTTACAGATGGGTCAAAAATAACGATATCCGCATCTGTCCCTACAGCCAGAGTCCCTTTCTGCGGGAATAATCCAAATAACTTGCTCGCTCTTGTCGAACATAGATCGACCCACTGATTGAGCGTAATCCGCCCCTTGACTACACCTTCCGAATACAGAATGCTGAGGCGATCTTCGATGACCGGCCCTCCGTTCGGAATTTTACTAAAATCATCCTTGCCCAGGTCCTTCTGCCCTTTGAAATTAAACGAGCAATGATCAGAGCCAATCGTCTGCAACTGACCGCTTTTCAATGCATTCCACAATACGTCCTGATGAGCCGCTTCCCGCAGCGGTGGTGACCAGACATACTTTGCACCCTCAAAGTCCGGCTGATCCATAATCGACTGATCCAACGTCAAATACTGAGGACAGGTCTCCCCCCAGATTCGGTAACCCATTTCACGCATACGCGCGATCTGCTCTACAGCCTCCGCACAGGTCACATGCACCACATACAACTGTGAATCCGCAAGTGCAGCCAGACGTGCAGCCCGGCCTGTCGCTTCTCCCTCCAGCATGGATGGACGAGTCAGCGCATGATGAATCGGCTCCGTTCGTCCTTCGGCGAGCGCCTGTCGAACCAGCAGGTCAATAACATCACCGTTCTCGGCATGCACCATGACGAGTGCGCCATACTCTTTTGCCTTTTGCAACGTCTGGAAGAGAACCCCGTCATCGGCCTGAAACTGGTTTTTATATGCCATGAACACCTTGAAGGATGATACACCCTCTTCTTCAATGATCTGCGGTAACTCTTCCAGCACCTGATCATTCATCTCCCCAATCATGAGATGGAAACCGTAGTCGATGGCGGCTTTACCCTCGGCTTTGGCATGCCATTCCTGGAGAGATTCGATTAATGGACGGCCTTTTTGTGTCAGACAGAAATCAATGATCGTTGTTGTACCACCAAAGGCTGCCGCTATTGTTCCCGTTGCAAAATCATCTGCGGTTACCGTTCCACCGAATGGCATATCAAGATGCGTATGCGGGTCGATCCCGCCCGGAATGACGTAACAGCCCGCTGCATCCACAACCTCCGTTCGTTCGTCAGGCATCAGTCCGATACCAATCTGTGTGATTTTACCCTTTTCGATCAAAATATCTGCTTCAAAGGTATCTGACCCCGTGACCAACACACCATTACGAATCAATTTGCGGGTACTCATGATATCGCCTCCTTGGTTGATTGATCTCTAACCGATTGCAGCATCGCAATCGCAGACTGACGTTCATTCCAGGTTACAGGTTCCTGCTCAGACACAAGCTCAACCATCTCAATCGCCCCATCCACCGGGCAAACAATCGAACACAGATTACAGCCAACACAGTCCTCTTCGACCACTTCCAGATAGGAGCCGGACGGGTCGGTCAACATATCAATACACTGATGCGAGGTGTCCTCACAAGCAATATGGCATTTGTTGCAATTGATGCAGATATCGCGGTTGATGCGGGCGACGACTTTGTAGTTCAGATCGAGATTGCCCCAATCCGAGTAACGCGGAACCGTCTGACCTACCAGTTCTGCTACACTGCTTAGACCCTTTTCATCCAAATAATCATTCAGCCCATCAATCATGTCCTCCACAATGCGGAATCCATGATGCATCGCTGCGGTACATACCTGAACCCCTGTAGCGCCCATGAGCAGAAACTCTGCGGTATCCCGCCAATCAGATATGCCACCAATCCCTGAGATTGGAACACCTACCTCCGGATTACGCGCACACTCGGCAACCATGTTCAGTGCGATGGGCTTTACCGCTGGGCCACAGTATCCGCCGTGCGCTCCTTTGCCGCCCACATGCGGCACGGTATTCCACGAATCCAGATCCACACCTGCGAGAGAGTTAATGGTATTGATCAGAGAGATCGCATCCGCGCCGCCTCGTACAGCTGCCCGGGCTGTCGCCGTAATATCCGTGATATTCGGCGTGAGCTTCACGATCACCGGTGTGGTCGCCACTTCCTTCACCCACATCGTCTGGAGTTCTACGAGGTCAGGTTGCTGACCAGAGGCGGCTCCCATACCTCGTTCGGCCATGCCATGCGGGCAGCCAAAGTTCAGCTCCAGGCCATCGACGCCGACGGCCTCCACCTTTTTGACAATCTCATGCCACTTCTCTCGCGTAGGTTCCACCATCAGTGAAGCGACAACCGCGCGATCCGGGAATCGTTTCTTGGTCTCGGCAATCTCCCGCAGATTTACTTCCAGCGGACGGTCCGATATCAATTCAATATTGTTAAACCCCGCCACCCGCTGTCCGCCAAAATGGACCGCCGCGAAACGGGAGGATGTATTGATAATTGGCTCACCCAGTGTCTTCCACACCGCACCACCCCAGCCCGCCTCGAACGCACGCTGAACCTGATATCCCGTATTGGTCGGTGGTGCAGAAGCCAGCCAGAATGGATTGGGTGATCGAATACCTGCCAGATTAATGGATAAGTCAGCCATAATGATCCCTCCTTGGTGTTGTTTGAACATATTAGTTACACTGGACACTCCGTACCTTGTCTCCCTCGCTGCTCAAGCCGTCTCTTCGACCTGTCCAGGCAACGCCTTCATGACAGCGGCGGCGACCAGCTTACCCTGCTGTGCAGCCGAGACAACCATCGCCTCACCCTGACCCTGACCAAAAATGACATCTCCTGCCGCATAGATCTGAGGATGCGAGGTACCGTACGTATGCGGTTCGATCTCGACGACGCCCCAGTGGTGACGCAGCCCAAACGCTTCGATTAATGGTAATAAACGATGTTGCCCAATCGCCCGGATGACCGTATCACATTCAATCATGAACTCCGATCCCTCCACAGGCACGGGCAACGCACGCCCACCGCCAGGCGGAGTAATCAACTCCATTTTCACGCATTCCACAGCTTGAACCCGACCATTCTCGTCTCCAATAATACGCTGCGGCATCGTAAACCAGCGGAACTCCACACCCTCCTGCTTGGCAAACGTATATTCAAACGCATACGCCGTCATCTGGCTTTCCCCGCGCCGATATAACATCTGCACCCGCTCGGCACCAAGACGTACCGAACAGGTTGCTGCATCTATCGCCGTATTGCCCGCGCCAATAACGGCGACCTTCAGACCATTCAGCGCGGGCGGAACACCTTGCTTGGTAGACTCCACCAGTTCAATCGCATCATAGACACCTTCGAGTGTCTCCCCTTCAATGCCCAGCATAGGTACTGAACCCATGCCACAGGCCAGAATGACCGCTTCATGTTGCTCCAGCAACTGCGAAGCAGGAATATCCACACCGATGCGCACCCCATAACGGATCTGTACACCAAGTGCCTCCACCTGCTCCACTTCCCATAGCGCAACCGATTCGGGCAAACGGAAGGATACGATGCCGTACGTGTTCAGCCCCCCGCCTTTAGGTTTGGCTTCATATATCGTCACCTCATATCCTGCACGCCCCAGTTCACGTGCTGCCGACAGTCCTGCTGGCCCCGCTCCCACAACAGCAACGGTTCTCCCATTGGCAGGTGTTGCCTGGAATAACGGCTCATTCTTCGCCCGCGCCCAGTCGGTGGCGTAACGCTGCAAGTCACCAATGCGAATCGGCTTCGACGATTCGTTCAGAACACATGCACCTTCACACAATTCCTCTGTGGGACAGACACGTGCGCAGCTGGCTCCAACCGGATTTGCATCCATGATGGTGCGGGCCGATCCTTTCAGGTGCCCTGTTGATATTTTGCTAATAAAAGAAGGGATATTAATGTCGGTTGGACAGGCTTTGATACAAGGTGCATCGTAACAGTACAGACAGCGGTTCGACTCCTCCATCGCTTCCCTTCCTGTCATGGCGGGTTTCATCTCGGCAAAACGACTCTCCCACCCATAATCGGATAACGTTGTTCCTGAGCTGTTCATCAATGTCATGCACCTCCTGAAGTTTGATCCGCGCAGCTTCCAGCTACTTTTACAGACTAACCAGATGTTCGTACGTTTCCGGCCTGCGATCGCGGTAGAACTGCCACACATTACGCACCTCACGAATCATCTCCGTATCCATCTCGCCAATGACGACCTCATCCTGATCCCGGCTGCCTATCGCTACCATTCTGCCTCGCGGGTCCACCAAGTACGACTGTCCATAAAATTCACCCATATTCCACGGCGCTTCCACGCCGACCCGGTTGATGGCTGCAACGTAATAGCCGTTAGCTACCGCATGAGCGGGCTGTTCCAGTTTCCACAGATATTCCGATGTACCCGCAACCGTAGCTGAAGGATTGAAAACAATCTCTGCCCCCGCCAACCCGAGCAATCGTGCGCCTTCCGGAAAATGACGATCATAACAGATGTACACGCCGACTCTGGCGTAGGCCGTATCAAATACCGGAAACCCAAGGTTACCTGGTTTGAAATAATACTTTTCCCAGAACCCATTCGTGCCCTCACCTGCTTCCACATGCGGGATATGATGTTTGCGGTATTTGCCCAGATACGTACCATCCGCATCTATAACGGCTGCCGTATTGTAATACGAAGCAATGCCCTCCAGCTCGTACACGGGTAAAATAATCACCACCGCAAGCTCCTTTGCCAGCTCCTGAAAACGTCTGGTCGTCGGTCCTTCCGGCACCGGTTCAGCGGATGCATACCATTTGGGATTTTGCTCTGTGCAAAAGTACGGGCCATAGAATACTTCCTGCAACCCGATGATCTTGGCGCCTCTTGCAGCCGCTTCACGGACCAGCGCAATGTGTTTCTGAACCGCAGCTTCTTTGTGCACCTCAACAGGAGCCGAACCTTCAATCTCATGAGAAGCCTGGATTAATCCGATGCTGATTTTGCCCATAACGTCACAACGCCTCCTCAGGTAAAATGGTTGGTTGGTTCACTCCACTACACATCCTCCGAATGGTGCGATATAACAATTCCGTGCCAAGTCCAATATCCTCCGGGGAGGAATATTCGCTGGGATGATGACTGATGCCATCCTTGCTGCGGACAAAGATCATGCCATAATCACACACAAGCGAAAGGGCCAATGCATCATGGAACGGACCACTCATCAGCTCTGGCAAAGTAACCCCGATCTCTTCCGCGGATGAACGAATCACCGACATGATTGACTCTGCACAATACCGCGGCTCACTGTTCGTATCCTCTGTCAGCGAGTAGGTTAGACCATATCGGAAACTCACGTCATCCAAAATGTTCATCAATCGGGCTTCAAGCCGGTTCCTGCGCTCCATCTCCATGTCTCGTAAATCAACCGTGAAGCTGACTTCCTCCGGGATGATGTTACGCGAGTCTGGAAACACCCTCAGACTTCCCACCGTACCTACGGTTGGGACTTCCGGGTCTTCTCTCACCATATCGTCAAAAGCCGCAATGACTTTGGCGCTACCTACCAGAGCATCATGCCGCATTCCCATCGGAACGGAGCCGGCATGACCCGCCATGCCTTTCATCGTCACCGTAAGCCACAACGGACCCGAGATGCCCGTCACCAGACCTACTGGTGCATTCATCGCTTCCAGCACCGGCCCCTGCTCAATGTGCAACTCCAGATAACTGCCTATGGAACCTGGCGGATAGATCGCCTCTTCAAAATCCGAAGGAGAACAGCCAAAGGCTTCCAGTGCCTCCCGGCGGGTCACTCCATTTTTATCCTGCCGCTCCAGTTCGCCTTCTTCCAACTGACCCGTTATGCCACGTGAGCCGAAAAGGCCTTTGTTAAAACGGGAACCCTCTTCGTCGCAAAAGGCAATTATCTCAATTGACATTAGGGGCTGAATGCCATTTTCGATCAGGCATTGCACTGCTTCGAGCGCGCCTAGCACACCAATCGCTCCATCATATCGACCGCCATAAGGCTGAGAGTCGATGTGGGAACCAATCATGAGGAGCGGCAGCGCCTGATCCGCACCCTCCAGACGACCAATCAGATTACCGAAGGCATCAAGTCGTGTCGTCAGACCGGCATTTTCCATCCAGAGACGAACTTGTATGATGCCATCCATATCTTCCGGGGTCAGGGCAAGTCGGCAAACACCCGTCTCCGAGATTCGGCCAATCTGTGACAACTGCTCAATTCGCTCATTCAGCCGAAGCTGATTAATGAGTTTGCCTGTTGTGGTCTGCATCCTTCCTCGCCTCCTTGCGCTTATTTTCGCGTAATGATATGAAAATTTTCATTTTGCTTGCTAAACCGTAAACGCCTGTCGTACCTGTGTATGGCAACTAACCTGCGTCCAGACTACGTAGCGCAATGAGCAAACTTCCAGCGATCAGATCCAGCTCTTCCTCGGTGGTAACAAACGGCGGAGAGATCGTCAAAATGTTTGCAAACCCCGGTACGGTATCGCCGTTCTTGCCAATCAGGATGCCATCCCTTTTACAACTGGCGAGTACCTTCATTACTTTATCCGCCTCCGCAGGAGATCCGTCTGCTTCAATCAATTCAATGCCACAGGCGAATCCGAATGAACGGATATCCCCCACAATGGACAGCTCCAGTAGTGGCTCCAGCTTCTCACGAAGCAGATATCCCAGTTCTTCCGCCCGGCTGACCAGATTCTCTCGTTCCAGAATCTCCAGATTTGCCAGTGCCACCCGGCAGGACACCGGATTTCCGCCAAATGTATTCACATGGCGAAAATGGGCATCCGGTCCGGGTTCGCGGAACGTGTCATACAGATCGGCTCGCACGGCCGTTGCCGATAGCGGCGAATACGCACTGGTCATGCCTTTTGCCATCGTCACGATATCTGGCTGTACACCATAGTTCTGATGACCAAACTTCTGCCCGGAGCGACCAAAACCGCAGATTACCTCATCCACAATGAGCAGCACGCCATAGCGCTGACAGATCTCTTGCACGGTACGCATATAATCCGGCGGGGGCACAATCATGCCGCCTCCTGTAATCACTGGCTCCATAATTACTGCGGCAACCGTCTCAGGACCTTCCCAACGAATCACCTCTTCATAGATGGTTGCACATTCGAGTCCGCATCCATCCTTGTTTCGTCCAAACGGACAGCGGTAACAATACGGTGGTGGAACATGAGAGAAACCTACGCCGAGTGGCTCGTATTTGATCTTGCGGGCGGCTTGCCCGGTGGCGCCCAGCGCTCCCATGGAGTTACCGTGATAGGCACGGTGACGGGAGATGAATTTGTGCCGAGTAGGCTCACCATTCTGATGGTGGTACTGACGGGCTATTTTGAAAGCCACCTCATTCGCATCTGAACCTGAGTTGGAGAAGAATATTCGATACTCCCCCTCCAGCCATTCATTCAGCTTCTCCGCCAGCAAAATCGCCGGTTCGTGACTCTGCGTCATCGGGACATAAGCGAGTGCTTTCATCTGTTCGTAGGCACTCCTCGCAATCTCCTTACGGCCATGGCCCACATTCACACACCACAGTCCCGACATCGCATCCAAATAACGCGTACCATCCTGATCGGTGATCCAACTGCCCTCCCCGCTTACTGCAATCATCGGATGATCGTTATGAGGTGAGATGTGATGCCATACATATTTGCGATCCTTCTCCAGCCATTCTTCCTTCGTACCGCCAAGCGGCTGGGGCTGCTGATCTACAGAACTCATTCGTCATCCTCCTCCACGCGCTTATTTCACCGCTTCTTCATAGATGCTTTTCTCCAGCGCTTCATCCAGGTTGGCGGCTTTTTTGATCAAACCATAGTTCAGTGCAATATCCGCAGTTCGGGTAAACGACTCATCCACAAAGCTGCCGACTTGCTGCTCCGTAAATCCTTCCGGGCGAATCAGCTTTGCAATCTCTTCGAGCATCGTGACCTGATGTTCACGGGTGGTGCTGCCATCCGTCACATTACTCATCACGATATCCACCGTCTCATCCTGATTGTCGATGGCGTAATTCCAACCTTTCAGAATGGCACGGGTCACTTTAGCCGCAAGCTCACGGTTGTTGTCTACCCAATCCTTCTTGGCAATCAGCGTATCCTCCAGCATCCCAACACCGGCATCTTCAATATTGAATACATCCAGATCGGATTCTTTCATCCCACTTTCCAGCACCACGTGAAATTCGTTATAGATCGTTGCCGTCGCCACATCTACCTGATCGTTGAAAAACTGATCCATCGTGAACCCCTGCTTCACCAGTTCAATATCTTTCTTCGGATCGAGTCCATTCTTCTCCATAAACGCGAGCACCTGAAACTGCTGACTGCCAAACCAGGTACTGACCTTCTTACCTTTCATCTGAGCCGGATCAGTAATGCCTAGGGACTTCTTGGCAATCAAACGATAACTGCTCTTCTGCGAGATCTGGGCGAGCGAGACGAGCGGCAGGCCATTATCCCGACTGACTAACAGACTGTCTACACCCGTAATGCCCACATCGGCCGCACCATTGACCACCTGCTGCTCTATCACGATATCCGGACCACCCGGAATAATCTCGGCATCAATGCCTTCATCTGCAAAAAAACCTTTTTCCTTCGCTGTATAGATCCCGGCAAACTGCGCCTGCGGCACCCATTTCAGTTGAATTTTCACTTTGGTTAAGGGTTGATCTGCTTCGCCCGCCCCTCCTGAACTCGCAGCAACAGGCTCAGCCGCTGGCTCGGACTTCGTAGAACATGCACTCAGCATCGTAACAACCAACAGGACCAATACCAGCAAACCCGGCTTCAACATTTTGTACATGTACAGAACAACCCCCTGTTTATATACGATTTATCAAGCATCAGTCCGTGTTCAAAAAGTCTACTTTTCAGTACCGTGGACTTTTTGAACAACCTCTATCAGGTATTACGATCTATGAATCTATGGTTGGTACCCTGATGTAAGTTATGGATTTATGCGTGCGCGATTCCACGGAATGAGTCGTTTTTCTGCCAGGACAACCGCTTCATACAACACAATGCCGAGCGCGGCGGCGATAACAATGCAGGACCAGGCCAAGGGCATGTTTGCCAGTCGAATCTGATCCGAGAGCAAGTACCCCAGCCCCTGGGAGGCGATGAAAAATTCACCCACAATGGCCCCGATAATACTGGTCGACATATTGATCTTCAGACCGGCGAAGAGGGAAGGCAGCGCATGAGGCAGTCTCAGCTTCCAAAAAAACTGCATCCTGCTCGCGGCAAGGCCACTCAGCAGATCACTGTACTGCGGCTGAATGGAAGTCAGCCCTTTGAACAGGCTAACAGCCATCGCTGCCATCGTAATCACCGTGACGACTGCAATACGCGACCAGATCCCGTCTCCGAACCAATTGTTCATAATCGGGGCAAGGGCCACAATCGGAACGGCGTTCAGTGCCGACAAAACCGTAACCGCCGCCCTGCCGCTTGTTGGAAAGAACGATGCACCTGCCGCTGCCAGAGCACCCAACAATGAACCGAGCAAAAAACCTCCCAGCATTTCGGTTCCGCTATACATCGCGTATCGAAAGAGCATATTGGCATTTTCCTGAATGGATGCCGCAATCGCGGAAGGCACAGGCAGTTGGTAGCTTTCCAGCGAGAATATCCAATGAAACAACCTGAGCTGCCAGAGGGTGAGAAACAACAAACCCGCACCCCAAGGAAGCATGCTCAGTACAATTGAGCGCCTGCGAACGCTGGTACCCAATCTGGCCTTTTCGGCTTGTCCCTGTTGTCCGTGAATTTCTGATCCTGGAGCAGATGTTATCTGTGAACCCGTGAGGGGCGTAGCCGCGCCAGTTACAGCAGCAATAGCCACACCTTCATCACGCTTCCGTTGCAAAACTCTACCTTCACTCATGTGGCATCGCCTCCTTTGGCCCTGAATTCAGGCTGCCAAGGGGTTAGCCAACGTTCAGCCAGACTGATGGCCAGATATGAGATCAGGCCAATGCCAATGCTAAGCATGATGGTGGCCCAGAACATGCCAACTTGGGCATGGCCGTAGTATAACGAACTGACCATCAGGACGCCGAGCCCGTCGGGGGCGCCCATCAATTCCACAACGATGGAGGAGGTCACCGCCAGCGGAGCGGCTATTTTCATACCAGAAAATAGTCCCGGAAGTGCTGAGGGCAGCAGACATTTGATATATCGTGCAGTCAGTGAAGCTCCATAGGAACGCATAAGCTCCAGATGCTCTGGTGCTGGACTTTTCAATCCTTTCAACGTATGGATGATGATCGGGAAGAAAGTGACATACGCAGCCATAACAATCCGCGCCCACTCCGCGTTGTGGATGATCCCGTACACAATTGGTGCGAGACCAATAACCGGAACCATCTGTGAGGAGACAACATATGGAGATAACGTGCGCTCTAGCCAGACAGCCCCGCTCATGAGTAGAGCCAGACCCAGACCAAGCAACGTTCCCCCTCCAAAACCAATGGCTGCATTGCCAAACGTGACAGCCCCCTGCTCTGCGAGCGTACCCGAGTAGCGAAACAAGGCTGCAAGGACTTCGTGCAGATAAGGAAGGCGAGACGCCGCCTGCTGAGGTGACAGGAACAGTTGGAGCATCCAGGCGATTCCTTCCCATAGCACCAATATGGCCATAATCCAGATGACAACCCAGGATCGATATCCCGGTTTAAAGAACCGCAGGGACATGAGATTCATCACGCTCCTCGTAGAAGCAGTTGCGAATGGTTGCGATCATATGGTAGAAGGCTTCCGTTTCTCTCAGTTCACTATGACGTTCGGAAGGCAGATTTACGGAATGAATGGAATGTACTTGCCCCGGATGTGCCGAGAGCACGATGATCCGGTCGGACAGAAATACGGCTTCGGGGATGCTGTGTGTGACAAAGAGGAAGGTCTTGCCTGTTGAGCGCTTGATCTCAAGTAGCTCCAATTGAAGTTTTTCTTTCGTGAATTCGTCCAAGGCAGAGAAGGGTTCATCCATGAGCAGCAATGGTGGATCAAGTGCAAGCGCACGTGCAATGGATACACGTTGCTGCATTCCGCCACTGAGCTGCCATGGATAATGGTCTGCGAAGCGGGTTAACCCTACCATTTCAAGCAGTTCACTGCTAATGCGGCGGCACTCCTTACGGCGGGTACCCAGCAGTTCCAAGGGCAATTCCACATTGTGACGAACGGTGCGCCAATCGAACAAGGCGGGTGTCTGAAAGACAATGCCGAACTGCCGCTGTAGCCGAGCCCGCTCAGGCTCCTGGCCTGCAATGCGTACGGTGCCTGAGGTGGGCTGAAGTAGATCACCCACCAGCCGGAGCAAGGTCGACTTGCCACAGCCGGAAGGGCCCAGCAGAGAGACAAACTCATTAGACTGGATCTGGAATGTAACATCCGACAAGGCAGTCACTTGTTGTGTACCTGTACCAAAAACAACGGACACATGATCTACATCAATATGGCAGGCTTCGGGGACTGTGGCTGAGGATATGGAGGACATGGGCATTCTCCTTTGTGGGAAGTTGTTTTCATTGCACACCAAGGCTGAATGGGAGGTTTATATACACAAACGTAACAGGTTTTGCTTGTTAGATAATACTATATCGCTTTGGGCGGGGATTACATTATACAGTGTGTTTTGAGTATGGGCCTGTTCATGTTACACAATGTAAAATGAGACGGATTCTCATATACATACATGTGAGTTTTCTTCGTAGATAGCTAACATACATTTCACCTAACAACAAGCGCACGATCATTTGTATTTATTGATTAAATATTCGGAAAATATGACATATCCCCTCGTATTCTTGCTCGTTTTCTTGTATAAAGATTGAATAGAGAATCCAGAAATCGGGGTGGTCATGATGTTTGATTGGCTGGGATGGAGAAAAGGATTACCGCTGTGGCGATCGTATCGGTTGAATGCACATATGAAGGAAGATGTGGAACAGATTTTTGAGGGGATTGCCGAAACGAGACGGCAGCTTATGATGGACTGGGCAGATGAACAATGGAATCACCTGGATCGTTTGCTTCAACAGATACAGTCGGTCCAATTACAGGATGTATTACAAGGTTCACAGCAACGAAGCAAACTAGATGCATGGTTTCAATCCAGTTATATTCGAGCCATAGACAGTACGGAGCTATTCATGCTGAACGAACAGAATCAGGTGGTATTCTCTACATATAAGAAACATATTGGACAGATCTATGAAGATTACGAAGCTTTAATTGGACCAGGATTGAAATACTCCAGAGCAGATCGTCATGGCAAAAAATGCTTGTATGTTCCATATTCTGATCCACTGACGTTGGATATTGGTCCCCGCTCGTCCGCTTTTCACGATGATGTCACCTTGCTGTTTATCTCCCCAATCCTGCAGGAAGGTCGATATGTCGGTTCATTATGCAGCCGTGTTCCCGGGGATGTACTCGGTGACCTGATCCAACGAGAATCAGGTCATATCTATCCCGATTCCGGTGACAATTACCTCTTTATGGCTGAGTCGATATTACGGCCCCATCTGCAACCCGGCACCGCCTTGTCCCGAAGCCGCTTCGAGGATCGTACTTTTACACATGGGGAAAATCTCAAAGATGGCGTCACCACCGAATGGGGTATCGTTTCCGTTAAGGAGCATACCGAGCTGGAACTCATGTTCACTGATCCATCGACCGGAGAACTACACCCCGGAGTAGCAAACACCATTCAGAATGGTTCCAATCTGTTCGTAGCCTTTCCCGGCTACTCGGATTACCGCCATATTTCTGTGATCGGCAAAGGCATCACCTTCCAGCTGCCACACTGTCCTGATCGCTGGGGCATGATGTGTGAAGGGGATCTGGAGGAAGTGTATCGGATACGAAGCATCGGCTGGCGCCAGTTCAAGCAACACAGTCTCTTCACGCTTTTGTCAGGCGTTGCAGGAGCAGCTCTTGTCTATGCCTTCACTGGTAGTGGTTGGAGCGCGGCAGCAATGGCCGCTTTTAACGTGTTATTTGGATTCTTCACTGCACTACAGCTGCATCGTAGCCAATATCAACGAGTTCATGAAGACTTGCGTCGCATCAGCCGATTTATTCGAATTAACGCCGAAGGCAGGGGTGATCTGACCCAGCGCCTGAACACGTCTGCTTTTGCCCAAGATGAATCAGGTGAACTGGCGAAGTGGATCAACAACATGATTGATTCTCTCGAAGGCATTATGCTGAAGGTACAACTTGCCACGGTAGACGTTATGGACAACCAGTATCAGATGCGAACCTCAACAGAGACAACCCAAGGCACGACTGAACGTGTGAACCACAAGCTTGGTTCGATGATTCAGGCCATTCGCACCCAACTGGAAGATCTCGACCAGGCCAAGATCGCTGCTGATCACATGCGCATAACGCTGCAACAACTGGAGACCTCTGCTACCGAACAGATCAGCGTGGCCCAGCAGGAAGTGGAACGAATCGGCGATAAAATGACCCAAATCTCAGGAGCGGTATCCGATACTAACCGTACCATCCTGTCCTTCATGGATACCATGAAAGAGATTTACCGTGCACTGGCTGTCATTGATGAAATTTCAGCTCAGACCAACCTGCTGGCTCTGAATGCTACCATTGAAGCCGCACGCGTGGGCGAACATGGCCAAGGGTTCTCGGTCGTGGCAGGGGAAATCCGCAAGCTAGCCGAGTTATCCCGCTCTTCAACTGAAAATATTCATCAGATTCTGGACCGAATCTCAACGGCAGCAGGAGCTGCATCCCAATTAATCACAGAGGGTGATCAGGTGCTGGCTGAAGGAACAACACTGGTTCAGGCCGCTTCGCAACTTTTGCAAAATGCTACCGCTGAAGAACCTGAACGTACGCAAGTCGTGGATCAAGTGGTCATGCTGATGGAGAATATTGCTGCAATCAGCCATCAAAATCGGGCGACTTCTGCCGAGGTAGAAGCAGAAATGATGGAGCTGATCCGTGATATGTTGCAGGTTCAGCATTCTTCGCATAACGTGGAAGCCATTACGGTTTTTCTGCAACAACTCGTGGGACAATTCCATCTGAATCACCCCGCCAAAAATGCTGTCATCTGACGTCATCGTTGACGCGGATTGGAGAAATAGCTAAAATTTGATGCAACTGTTCCTTTTGAAATTGTCGTATCATTTATAATAGAAGATTTCCAATCTGAACCGATGAAAGGGTGGTCTGCATGGAACTGCTTCAGGATTCATTTGGCCGGATACATGACTACATCCGTATTTCTGTTACGGACCGCTGTAATTTACGCTGTGTGTACTGCATGCCTGCAGAGGGTATGGAGTTTGCTCCGCATGATGAGATTATGAGCTACGAAGAAATAGCACAGGTGCTGAAGGTACTTGCCCCGATGGGCATGCGCAAAGTCCGACTCACCGGGGGCGAACCGTTGGTACGCAAGGATCTGCATAAGCTCGTCAGCATGATCTCGGCAATTGACGGGATTGACGATATTGCCCTGACTACCAACGCTCTTCTGCTGGACAAACAAGCTCAGGCGTTGAAAGATGCTGGGTTGAACCGGATTAACATCAGTCTGGATTCCCTGCGCGCTGATCGCTTCTCCATGATTACCCGCGGCGGAGATGTGAACAAGGTACTGAAAGGCATTGAAGCTGCAACAGCTGCTGGCCTTGCTCCGATCAAGCTGAATGTTGTGCTGATGAAGGGTATCAACGATGATGAAATCAAAGATTTTATTGCAATGACGATTGATCAACCTCTTCATGTGCGTTTTATTGAATATATGCCGATTGGACAGGCTTCGGATTCATGGCGCAAATCTTATTTGCCGCTGGAAGCCGTGACAGATGTATGTGCTGAAGCAGGCTGGACGGTAGAGAATACAACAGGCCCTGCGGGCAATGGCCCATCACGCAATATGAAAATTGCGGGCTCCGAAGGCACATTTGGATTGATTCATCCCGTGAGCGATCACTTCTGTGACAATTGCAACCGACTTCGGTTGACCGCTGATGGACATATCAAAGCTTGCCTCTACTGGTCCGATGAGTATAATGTTCGCCGCTTCGTGGATGATCCGAATGCCATGGCGGCACTTTTCCTCAAAGCGCTGGGTACGAAACCAAAGAATCATGAGATGGCTCTGGCTTTGGAACAAAAAATGCAATCTCATACGCCGACTGTACGGCGCATGTCCCAGATTGGCGGATAACAACAGTACGCAATATAACTCAACCGCGTATTCCTGCATATGGATATATATCTTTACCGTCAGGATGACCTCTTCACACAACGGATGAGGTACCGCTGGCGCGGTGACCCCTTACGTAAATCAGCTTTCATAACGTGAAGTGGAGCGTGTCATAAGGCATAGGTGGATAGCCAAAGCAGACAAGAACATGATGTTCTTGTCTGCTTTTTCGTTATATTTTCATAAATTTCTGAAAATCATCAATTCTCCTGTTTCATTTGTTGAAAATTTAATTAATATACGTTATGCCCTTATCAGGCCTTCAAGATCAACCTCATTCTGACGATGTATACAATACATCTAGATGATACACATACATTATAGGAGCTGAACCTTATTGAACATCGTTGAAGCACTCGTTGCAGCAAGTCCATATTTTAAAATTATGCTGAAAGAACACGATATCATGATTGCGGTAACCGACACGGAGAAGTTCTGGTATTATGTTCCCAGCAACGAACTCGATCTGGGCATCAAGGCAGGAGACCCCGTTTCCCTCGATGACCCTACACTCCGCCGGGCACTTATACATGGGGAAACTTCAGCGAACCGTATTGATGCAAAATTCTATGGCACATCAATCAACTCGGCGGCCACCCCACTTCGGGATGAACAAGGAAATATCGTGGGCACACTTGCCATTGGTTTCTCTCTTCAGAACGAGGAAAAACTGGAGCACTTCACTGAATTGATCGGTGGTATCAGCGGAAAATTAACAGATATGGTGCAGACGGTAGCCGCCCAATCCGAGCAATTGACGGCATCTTCCACGCAGATTTTGGATAATACCCGCATGGCTGTGCAGAACTCAGGCGAAGTGAACAAAGTCGCCGCATTCATCCGTGAAATCTCGGAACAGACCAATCTGCTCGGCCTGAATGCAGCCATCGAAGCGGCCCGAGCAGGTGAAGCAGGCGCCGGATTCAGCGTCGTTGCATCTGAAGTGCGTAAACTTTCTACAGGTACCAAAGAAGCTACGGTGAATATCGAACGTTCCTTGAAAGATGTTCAGCATTCCATTCAGCAGATGGAGCAGGAGATCACATCCATCTCACAGTCTAGCAACCAACAGGCGGTGCTGGTAACCGAGTTCAGCGAGGTCATTGATCAGTTGAACAGTGTAAGCCGTGATCTGAAAGTGTTTATTGAATCCATGTTGCTGAAGGCGGAATAGATCCGATTACGATGACCCTAATTCAAATGACCAACCATATATAAGAGACACAACACCAAAGCGTTATCGAGCACTACAGTTCCAACTCAATAACTTGATCACCAGGCATGCTGATAATCACATTCAGCATCCACATTGAACTCTCCGTGCGATTAACGTCACGGGGAGTTTTTTTATTTTAACAAGTGGGCCCGCCACATCACGGTCCATTTATGAATAGATGAGCTTCCACAGCATCATAACTGCCAGCCCAACCATGACTACAGCGGACAACCGATTAAACACCAGACTGATGCGTCCAGTTCGATCCGTTCTGCCAATCACCCTGCCTGCGCCTGCAAGTCCCAAGAACCATATCCACGATACAGCCGCGGCTGTTAGGGCAAAATAAATGCGCTCCACCCCTTCATACTGAAGTGAACTGGTGCCAATCACGGCAACCGTATCCAGCAGAGCATGAGGATTGAGTAAAGATACCGATGCGGCGAACGCAATTTGTCGCCCCGCTGACATTACCGTCCCCGAACCTTCCACAGATTCGGACGACCTCCAGATACTCCATGCCATATATAGCAGAAACAAGCTTCCTACTGCATACAACACATTCGCTAGCAATGGCCATTGCAACAAAATGAGCGACACCCCTCCAACGGCTGCCCCGATCAACAACGTATCACTGACCCCTGCCGTTATTACAGCAGGCAGGGCATGTATATAACGCCTCTGGCTCATGCCTTGGTTAAAAATAAATACATTCTGCACACCCAGTGGCAAGATCAGGCCAAACGCCAGAACCACTGCGTGAATAACAACCTCCATCGCGCTTCCCCCTTATCTCTGTATTCCATAGTAGGGCAGATGATGGCTGACGTAACCAACCACTTGGATGGCATCAGACCCAACCAAATGATATATTGTTTGTTACAAAGAAAACCGGAGGTGATTCTGCCAGTTATGGAACGTTCTGATTCTCGGCTAAGCATGGGGTGGAAGCCGAACCCTTCTCTCGACTTGCCCTTATATCGCCAGATTGAAGCCTATATCCGGCAGAAAATCACAACGGGCGAATGGTCCGCAGGATATCGTCTCCCCTCACAGCGATTATGGGCTGAGTCCATGGGGGTAAACCGCAGTACATTGGTCACTGCCCTTGATAATCTGGCTGCCGCTGGTCTGATTGAAGGCAGACATGGCGGGGGAACTTATATTTCCGGCTCCGGTTGGCATGGTATGGCTCACGGAGCGAAGCCCAATTGGAACGAAGCCATTGAGGAGGGCTGGTATTATCCCAACCTGCCCGAGATCCAGCAGATTAATCAGGCTGAATTCCGGCCTGGCATCATACGTCTTGGTACAGGGGAGCTTGCCCCGGAGCTGATGCCTCAGGATGCTTTCAACGACATTCTGTACTCCCTGTCCCATAGTTCTCGTACACTCAACTATCTGGAACCTCAAGGAAGCTTGGAGCTTCGTGAGGCTTTATCCGTCCATTTGCAGACTACCGGCATTCAGGCCTCTCCAGATTCCATACTAATCGTATCCGGCT
Organism: Paenibacillus sp. FSL M7-1414; assembly: GCF_038003195.1. NCBI lineage: Bacteria > Bacillati > Bacillota > Bacilli > Caryophanales > Paenibacillaceae > Paenibacillus > Paenibacillus sp. FSL M7-1414. The sequence continues at coordinate 6,359,432 of NZ_JBBOOS010000001.1, forward strand.
CTCTTCAGGCGCTACACTTGATTTCGGTCGGACTGCTCCCTCGCGGATCAGCGGTTCTGCTGGAAAAACCGTCGTATCTCTATTCGATTCACGCCTTTCAGTCGGCAGGGTTGAAAATGAGTGGCATCCCTATGGATGACGAAGGATTGCATATTGTACGTCTGGAGGATGCTGCGCAGCATGTAAAAGATCAAGACCACATCTCGCTTCTCTATACGATCCCGAGCTTCCATAATCCCACCGGCTCTGTGATGAGTGATCACCGCCGGGAAGAACTCATGACCACCGCTCGAACAATAGGCATCTCCATACTGGAGGATGCCGCCTACAGTGATCTGTGGTTGGATAAACCTCCTCCGTCATCGCTGAAGGCGCGTGACCAGGAAGGACGGGTGCTGCATATGGGCACCCTGTCAAAGGCAGTCAGTCCTGGACTGCGCCTCGGATGGCTGGTTGGGCCAGAGCCGGTCATTCGTCGTCTCGCAGATATCAAGATGCAGACCGATTATGGTACCAGTTCACTCGCCCAAGAAGCTGCTGCCCTGTGGTTCGCAGAAGGACATCACGCTGGACATATGGAACGCCTTCGTCCTGAACTTCGCAAACGCAGAGACTTCATGCTGGAGCTGCTTCAACGTCACTTCCATGGGATTGCGGAGTGGGAAATACCCGCTGGCGGGTTTTACATCTGGCTGCAATTCACTGTCTCTCCGCTCTCTATCCGCCAATTGTTCCATACCTGTCTGGATCAAAATGTACTTATCCACCCGGGTTATCTGTATGACCGGTTAGATGCGAGTCATATTCGGCTGTCTTACGCTTATGCTTCCCTCGATGAGATGGAGCGTGGACTACAATGCCTGGCAGAGGCTGTCCACAGGCTTATGGATTCTGGCTCCTGACTTCGACGAATGCTTTTTCCTGATTTCACAATCAAAAAAACAGCCTTGACCTTGAAGGACCACGTCCTTCAGATCAAGGCTATTTGCGTAAGTTTCGAAAGTTTGGCCGAATAACAGAACGGGCAAACACCAGATGCGCTGCGGGATTCCTTTGAACGTTCTATCCTTTGACCGCACCCTCTGCAATACCCTCCATGATGAACTTCTGGAAGAACGCATAGATCAGAATAACCGGAATCGCAGTCAGTACCAGGGAGGACAGAATCAACGGCCATTCCTTGTTATATTCACCAAACAGCATGTTCGTGGACAGTATCAGCGTATAACGATTCACATCGGTCAGCATGAGTAGTGGCAACAAAAAGTCATTCCAGATCCACAGGAAGTCCAGAATCGCGATGGTGACTGTGATCGGCAGCAAGAGTGGGAAGATAATCTGGAAGAATGTCTGGAACTCATTACATCCGTCCATCTGAGCTGATTCTTCCAATTCACGCGGAATGGACTTCACAAACCCGTGATAGAGGAAGATTGCCATGTTCACGCCAAGTCCGATATAGATCAGGGCCAATCCGTACGTGCTTCCTTGCACCCCCATGCCTTTGGCTACCCGTGTCAGCGGAATCATGATCGAGTGGAACGGCACCAGCATGGATGCAACAAACAGGAAGAAGATCAGGTTACTCAAACGGCCGGAGGTACGTGACAGCTTGTATCCCGCCAGTGAGGCACAGAAGACGATACCACCGATCCCCAGAAAGGATACAATTGCCGAGTTCATGGAACTGCCCAACAGATTGATTTTGTTAAACGCGTCCGAATAATTCTCCCAGTGCAACGTTGTTGGCAGCGCGAGAAAGGATTGGAACATCTCACCCTGTGTTTTGAAAGAGTTCACCACCGCCATGTAGATCGGCAGCATGGCGACGAGAGAGCCCAGAATTAGCAGCAGTCGAATCAGATAACTGTTCAGTCGTTGCATCCTCATGCCTCCACCTCTTTCTTCTTCATGACGGTGATCTGGATGAGTGTAAAGATGAGTACGATGATGAACAGCACAACCGATTTGGCACTCGCATAGCCGTATCTGAAGTTGTTGGAGAACGCTTCTTCATAGATGTTCATCGTGATCACCTGCGTGGCCCGACCCGGTCCGCCACCAGTCAGTCCATACACCACTTCAAACACTTTGAATGCTCCGTTCAGCGTCAGGAAGAAACAGATGGTCACGGCATGAGTTATCATCGGCAACACTACATTACGCAGCACCTGGAATGCGTTGGCCCCATCAATAACAGCCGCTTCCTTGAGACTTTTCGGGACACCCTGGAGAGCAGCCAGATAGATGATCATCATATACCCTACACCGTTCCAGAGCGATACGATCAAAATGGAGTAAAATGAAAACTTCGGATCACCCAACCATTGCTGGTCGAGGAACGAAAAAGCCAGTTTCTCTGCGAGCTGTGGCAGCACCTGAGAGAAGATGAAGGTCCACATGAAAGCACTGATGATTGTACTGATCATGTTAGGCATGAAGAACAGCGTCCGGAAAAGCCCTTTGCTGCGCGTTCGTGACTCAATCAACACGGCGAGCAGCAAGGCAATTCCATTTTGCAGAATCAGCATAAATATTACATATTTCATCGTGAACCACAGAGAGTTCAGAAAGTCAGGATCTTCTTTGAACAATTCCACGAAGTTGCCCAGACCGATAAAGCTGTAATCCTGATTAAGTCCGTTCCAATCCGTCAGACTATAGAACATGCCACTAAACGTGGGATACAGCAGGAAAATCGCATAGATGACAAAGGCAGGCGCAGTGAACGCGAGCAGTGACAGATACTTCTTGAACACATTCGTAGCCATTGGTTCTCCCCCTTTTCACTCGAAGCGGATGATTGTAAACGAGGGAACGAAGAACGTTCTGCCTGCCGTATCATCTGCTTGGAGACTCTGACGAAACAAAGTACCGCTCATTTGTTGACAAAACTCTCAGACCGTTGAGATTTGCCAACAAAAGCGGATACTCCTTTCCTCACAGCTCCTTACTTGTTGACTTTGTTGTAGGATTTCCACGCCTTGTCGAGCGCATCGATAACCTGCTGTTGATTTAATTGCCCAGAGTAGTAGCCTTGCAACGCTTTGCCTGACTCGTCTTTCACCGCTTGAGGGAGGGATGGGTCCTCATAGGCTTTACCTTCACTCACATATTTCTGGGCATCGTCTACCCATGGGAAGCTCTTGAAGTCATGGATCTTGGCAATCGGATTGAACTTGAGTGCTTCGAAGAATGCACTTGAATCCTTGTCATCGAGAATGTAGTTCACGAAATCGAGTGCCACTTCTTTGTTTTTGCTAGATGACGATACTGCCAATGAAGTGGAGGTGCTCAGATTGATTTTGGTATCATCCGGATTGTCATTAATCGGCATCGGTGCTACACCAAAGTTCAAGTCCGGGTTGGATTTCAGAATGGTTTCGGCAAACCATGGTCCCTGAATCCACATCGCGGCGCTTCCTGATGCGAAGGCTGCTGAACCATCATCTCCGCCCACTTCCAGCGCTTTGTCCGTTCCATTGGCATTGACGAGATCAAAGATATCAAACAATGCTTTCATATCGGAGAAGGAGCCCTGATCCTGATTCATCTTCTCCACGAAGTCTTTGTGCTCAGACTGAGTTAATGCACCCACGGTAAGTGGCAGGAATAATTGCGGAATCCAGGCTTCTTTGTAGGACAGTTCAAACGGTGTAATGTTGGCTGCTTTGAGTTTCTCCACGACCGCTTTCATTTCCGTTAACGTCGTTGGCACTTCCAGCCCTTGCTCTTTGAAAATATCTTTATTGTACAGATAGCCCCATGATACTGTTTCCGATGGAATAGCTACGATTTTACCCTCCGCATCCGTTATGGAAGGTTTAACCGAATCCAGCAGCTTATCGACAAAAGGTTGGCCCGACAGGTCTTCCAGATAACCAGCTTTGCTGAATGGTGGAATCTCATTGACTGCATGCAGGGCGAACACATCTGGTGCATCATTGGAGGCGAGTCGTGTCTTCAGAATCTGAGGGGCATTGTCCGCTGGCGGCATCTCCAGTTGCACGTTCACCTCAATGTTTTTCTCTGCTTTCTCCTTGGCTTTGAACTGTTCTATATATTTATCGTAATGTTCTTTCAGCCGAGGTTGTGCAACGAATACTTTGAGTGATACCGTGCTGCCTGATGCCGATTCCTCCTGCCCATTGTCCGTTCCTGCATTGGAACCGCAACCTGCGAGCAGAACACTGACCAGTACTGCACTTGCTACGCTTTTCCATACTTTCATCTCTTATGACCTCCCGGTGTGTAACTGGTTTGTCTTTCATAGGCTCATTATATACCAGTAAATGAAAGCGCTTCATTGGACAAAATTAGACTTGTGTATTGGATTATTTTAAACCTTAATCCTGCCGCAAATGCTCTCTCGAACGACTCATTCCGTGCTACTGCCTGAATTGCCTGACATACGAGGTTGTCCCTTGCGCATCTCCCCTGGGGAAACTCCGAAATGCTTCTTGAACACTCTATAGAAGTAGGACACATCCTCATAACCCGCCATCTCGGCAACATGCTTGAACGGAATCTGTTCATCCATCACCCATTCTTTCGCTCTCGTCATACGTAATTGGATAACATAGTCGGTTACGTTCACCTCATACTCTTTCTTGAATACCTTGCTGAGATATTCCTTGCTGACAAAAAAGATCTGGGCGAGCTGCTCCAGCGTAATCATCTCCATACAGTGTTGCTCAATGTATTGCTTCACCTCGTCCAGGTTCAGCTTGTTCTTAAATTTGCGCTGCGTAATCAGCTGCTCCAAAGCCTGATAGTACGGAGTCGAAATCCATGCGATCGTGGATTCAATGGAAGCCAGTGCAGCCGCAGGAGGTAGCGCCGTTGCTTCGGGCCGCTCGTACAAGCCATTGGAGACGCACAACTCATCCAGCAAAGCCTGTAATTCATGAGCCACCCGCCCAAGCTGCCGAGGTCTGTTAATCTCGCATCGTTCCAGCTTCTGCTGTAACTGCTGGAACCACTCCCGCAGACTCTGAACGTTCAGGTCATTAAACCGCAGGCGGGCCTGCTGTTGAAACAGGGAGAACTCACCTGCGAACGAAGATGGGTACGATTCCCATGATTCAGGCGCAGATTCCACCTTCTCCAATTCTTTTGCACATTTGGCCAACACACCATTCAGTTCATCCGGATTCACCGGTTTGAGCAGATAATCTGCAGCCCGATGGCGGATCGCATGTTTTGCATAATTGAAGTCGTCATATCCGCTCACCACGATCACCTTGATCTGTGGGTACTGTCCGCTCAGCGTCTGTAACAGTTCCACACCGTCTGTACCGGGCATTCGCATATCCGTAATGATAATGTGAGGCTGATGCTGCTTGACCAGTTGTATGGCCTGCTCACCATCCTCTGCCTCACCTGCAACGGTCATGCCGAGTTCATTCCAATCTCCCAGGTTGCGCAAAATATCCCGGTTCCACGGTTCATCATCCACCAACAGCACTCTGTACAGTTCCTTTGTCACAAGGCTTCGCCTCCTGTATTGCAGGGGATTCGTACCGTAACGCTTGTCCCCTGTCCGTATTCACTTTCCATGCTCATCCCATATTCAGGTCCAAAATGCATTATAATTCGTGAGGCCGCATTGACCAGTCCAATACTTGTACCTGAACTCCACACCCGATCTGCCTGCCGGGTAAGCCGCTCCAGTCTGGACTGCATCTCCGTTAGTTTCTCAGCATCCATACCCACGCCGTTATCACAAATTCGAATGGTTACATCTGTAGGTTCACAGACGACCTTAATACCCAGCTTCCATTCGCCCTGTTTCTTCTCCAGACCATGCAAAAATGCATTCTCCACAATGGGTTGCAAAGACAACTTGGGGATATAACACGCCCGAAGTTCTCCGGTAATCTCCAGTGTATATTCAAGCCTGCCGGCAAAACGTTGCTTCTGAATCAGCATATAATGCTCCAGCTGGTCCAGTTCAGACTGTAGGGGTACAAGTCCATCTGGCGCTCGCACAATATAACGAAACATCTCGCTCAAGGCTCGAATGACCTTGTAACTGTCTGCCGGTTTTTGCGAGTAGACCATGCCGCCAATCATCTGCAGTGTGTTTTGCAGGAAATGCGGATGGATCTGAGATTGCAGTGCTTTGAGCTCGGCCGTCTGCTTCTCCAGATTCATCAGGTAGTTGTCGCGAATATGTTCCCGAATACGATTAGCCATGCCATGCAGATTTTTCTCCAGCAGACCAATCTCATCTACCCGACCGCTTCGCACCACTTCCCTGCCCTTGATCAGTTGAATACCCTTCATGGAATTCGCCAGTCTGACAATGGGCTTTGATGTCCGCCAGGCCACCAGCGCAGCTAGTCCCACAGATATGACAGTGGCCAGGCCACCCACAACCAATCCGTATTTCATCGTTTCCAAGGCACTTTCGTTAACAACATGGGCAGGTACAATCTTGATCACACGCAGTCCTGACGGCTCAATGGAATGAAAGAATACGTACTCCTTGGCTGTACGGATAAACCCCGAACTTTCTTTTGTGCCTGCCAATTCCTCCAGTGCTTCCGCTGAAGGCTGAATATCTTGGTTTGGCTGATAGACCGGACTCCCCGTGCTGTCAGCAATATATACCGCATAGTCACCCCGGCTATCCAGCAGCTCCAGGGTCTGGTTGAACTCAGCCCACTTGACCTCCAGACTGATGGCCCCGATCTGTGCCTGATCCTCGAAGCGGTTCATGCTGCGGGTCATGTGAAACTTTTGCGGATCGTCCGGATCATTGATAATCGTAAAATCTTTATGTTGTGCAAAAAGCTCATGATATCCTTCCGGTATTTCCGATACCGCTTTGATGCGAGAATCCATCGAGTTGAAGGTGAACAAGGTGTCCAATTCCTTCAGGTACAGTTCAACGCCAAATACATAATTGCCAGCCGAATAGTATACACTGTTCAGCATATTGAACATGGCCTTCTGTTCATCGAATCGGCTGGCCGCCGGCGCTTCCTCGTTCAACGCCAGATATTGATGCAATTCGTCACTGATCTGAATCGAATAGATAATGTTGTTCATGCGCGCGAACTGTTCACCCAGATAGATGGAGGCCCAGTTCATATTGGCTCGGTTGGTCTCCATAATCTCCTCTTCCATGGAAGAGCGGGTATTCTCAGCAGCCATAGCGGTCATGGCAATGACGGGCAGAACGGCCAGCAGCGTCATGGTAAGAATCAATTTATTGCGAATGCTGCGTTTGAAAGGATCTATCAGCTTCCGATAACATTCGGTAAACACAGCGCATCCACTCCTGAGCTAAAATAGACAAACGCCCCAGCATGGAAGCTGAGGGCGCTTTGGTCTTTATATTCGTTTGGAAATGTTAAAATATCACGTTATACAATAGAATGAATGGTTACACGAGATCACTACGTGGTCAGAACAACCTTCTGATCGCTGTTATCCCCGGATTTTTTTGATTCCCTTTTCTAAGGGGAAAATCCGTTGATAAAGGCGAGGTATATGCTTCCGATGCAGCTTTCTTTCAGAAAGCTTTTAGCTCCGCTTCCTCAGGTTATTTCTGCCCTCTCCGTTAACGTGTACATGTTGAATTCAACTTATATACCTATATTTATTATTTCCTATTATTGTTCGACAATCCGTATGCCCCATGGCTCCAGTTCGATCTTCTCTCCTTCAGCAATCGGGGTTCCTGCCAGAAGTTCCGTCCCTTCCCCATAAGCATTCACGAAGGATGTTGCCTCATCTGCATAATTGAAATAATAGCGAATCGTGTTCCCTTGATCGTTCACACCTGTCTTCACAATGATAGGAAAAGCCAGCTCCTGATCATCTCCCCATACGCCCGCTTCCTTCATGACACGTTCCAACACCTTACGGATCACCGCAGAACTGGTGTAACAGCCGACATAGGTTGCTTTGCCTTTTCCATAGGCATTCTGGGTAATTGCCGCATATTCACCCCAATGTGGATGATCATACCAAGCGAGTACTTCAGCCGTTGTTGGTGTAATCAGTTCCATCCAGGTGTGGACCTGGTTCTGCTCTTCACCAACTCCAAATGGATCATCGCGCAGCGAAACATGTTTTGGCTCTACAAAAAGGTTATAGCTGATCCCGCATGCCTCACTAATTAGCCCGGGCTGGCGGGTAGAGCGTACCTTGATATGCTCATTTGCAAATCCGCTTTTGAACGAGTAGACGATATGTCCGCCATCCTGTACGAATTGATTTAATTTTTCCAGCAATGAATCCGAAGCAGCATACAGAGCAGGTACAACGAGTACGTCATACTCCGCATAACTCTCAACCGATGGGTCGATGAGGTCACAGCCAATGTTCATCTTGTACAATTCATCGTACATCCAGCGCACCACGTCATTGTAGTTCTTGTCACTGGTGAAGTTAAAACCAAACCACTTGATGGATGTCAGTGCCTCATTACTGAACAGCACGGCTACCCGATTCGTTTTCTTCAGATTCACGAGCTTTGGACTGAGACGGGCAAAATCCCTACCAATGGTCTTTGCTTCGTTGTACACCGGATTCGGTTCGAAATCATGACTGAGCAATCCTTTCCAATACGTCTCAAAGGAATTATGCAACGAATGCCAGTGCCAGTAGGCGACCATGTTCGCTCCTGATGCCAGATGACTGAATGCCTGCAAGCGTAGCTGCCCCGGATAGGGAACCCAATGCCAGAACGCCTGCGCTTCGGTCTCCAGCACCAGATAGTTCGATTGTTTGGTTGAACGCGCCACATCCCCGCCGAATGAAATTTCAATGCCCGTCAGATCATCCTGGGAAGGATGGTAGATGTCCACACTGGTGATGTCAAAAGGTTTCGATGCGGCAAAATGATCCACATCCCCTTGAATGCCGTAGGAATATCCACGCCAATCAAAGTCAAAATTCTGGGTAACAAACTGTCCTTCCTGTTTGTATTCATTCACGATTCCCACTTGCCAAGCCAAAAAGTTGGTTACCAGCTGTCGCTGGAACTTGGCAAATTCAGCGCCCAGACTACCGTTGATCGTTCCTACAACAGACGGGAAGTCTTCCCAACTATTAATCCGATTGCTCCAGTAGTCGAGGCCAAATTCCTTGTTGAGTTCATCCAGAGAACTGAACTTGTTCCGCATATATTTGACGAATTGAAGTTGGACATTATCTCCGGCCGTATTGTAATGCTTCGTCTCGTTATCTGTCTGATAACCGATTACCGCTGGATGTGTGCTTACCCGAGAGATCAGCTTGCGGATGATCCGCTCGGCATAGAATAGATAAGTTGGATGTGTAATATCCATGATCTGTCTTGCGCCGTATTTACCAGGTCCCTGCGAGGTGGTGGCCAGCACGTCCGGATGTTCCTTGACCATCCATGTAGGAACAGCATACGTTGGTGTCCCAACGATGACCTGAATCCCTGCCTCATGCATGGCATCCAGCACACGGTCTACGGAAGAGAAGTCAAATACGCCATTTTGTGGTTCATGGGTACTCCAGGTTGATTCTGCAATGCGGACCACGTTAATCCCTGCATCCTTCATCATCTGAATGTCTTTGTCCAATCTTTCGTAAGGCATATATTCATCATAGTAAGCTACGCCATATAATAATTTGTCCATGATTTAATCTCCTTTTTAGGTGGATAATATAATGATCTTGACGTGTGCAAGAGTTGACATATTCCAATCCGTAATGGTAGCGTTTACATTAATGTCGGTTGAAGAACAAGAATTGTTCAGCAACCACTTCAAACGCTGATGTGTTAAATGGATTAACCATGCTCACGTTAAACTGATTATAATGAAGTATACTACGGGTGCCGATTGTATAAGGCAAGTTGTTTTTACCCTTTTCCGAGGTGAATATGATGGATATCCGATCACAGCTCCGAGAAATGCCACACCATACGCTGGCCCACTGGCTGCCTATTATCGACTGTAACATCAAATTCTATGGTGCTCACAGCCAACAAGTACCCTATGGATGGGCGATGCCCGAGGAATCACATCCGGGCTTTGAGATTATGTTGATCATCGAAGGTACGCAGGAGAGTGTGATTCATGGTTATACCTATACCGTGGAGAAAGGTTCCATTCTTCTCATTCCTCCCGGGTTCAAACATACAAATCAATGTGTATCCACGGAAGGCATGACTTATTTTAGCGCTCACTTTAATGTGGATGATCCGGTCTTCACCCTGAAGCTGATGTCACAGCACAGCCGAATCTACGCAGCAGGTACGGCTGATAATAGGAAAATGCGCGTTGTGCTGGAGGGTTGGATGGGGATGATTAACATATCTGAGGCCTACACATCCACTGACAAAATGATCATGCAGGCACGCATGTTTGAACTGTTCGCCCTGTTGTCCCAAGCCGCTGACAATGAACCGGAGGCCACCACTTCCGTTGCTGTTTCACATGCACCAGCTCCAACAGCCATGCATTATGCGGGAGCTATAGCGGAGGCAATCAAGCAGGCATTCCATGCCCAGCTTCGAACCAAGGAAAGCAGTGTATCCACCGTCAAAGTAGAGCAGATTATATCCTCGTTTGGCATAAGCCCGGGATATGGTCTACAGGTCTTTCGCAAGGTGTACGGGCGATCGCCCAGGGCTTACCTGTCCAGCTTGAAGTTGCAGGAGGCCAAAGTGCTGATCGAACAGCCAGAGCTGTCGCTCGGGGAAATTGCGTGGAAGCTCGGTTACACCCATCTGTCCCATTTCAGCAGACAATTCAAACGTTGGACAGGCCAAAGCCCGCTTCAATATCGCAATCATCATGCAGATGCATCAGGTGATCCTGTATCCTACAGATCGGAATCGAGTCCTGAATCTTGATTACGGATACGCTCGTACTCTTCCGGCGTGTTCATATTACTCAATTGTATCGCTACTTGATGAACGCCCGTTCTCTCAAGCTCTTCCGCTTCGACATAACAGCAACCGATCTCTTCAAGCCATCGCATGACTCGAAGATGATCCTGTATCAGACGTTGCTCCAGATCAGGGAGCACTCGTATGTGGTAAGCCCCTGCAAGAGGGTGGACATGTCCACCCACGCGTGGAACGATAGCAGAATAAGAGTCATGCGACTCGGCCAGCTTTTTTATCCCATCAAAAAAGGACGTTTGCAGGAGCGGCATATCGCAGGCGCAGACTAGATTCCATTCCGTACCGGAATCCTCCAGTGCCGCGTGAAGACCGGCGAGTGGCCCCTTCCCCGGATAGTGATCCTGAACGCAGTCGTAGCCCATTGTACTGTAGGTTGTCACATTGGGTCCGGCAGCCACGATGATACGGGATACAGCGGGTCTCATGGCATTTGTGACATGTTGCAGTACAACGGAACCATTCAGTTCCAGCATGGCCTTGTTGGTCCCCATGCGACTGGATAATCCTCCTGCCAATATGATGCCTGTCCATTCACGCGTGTTCATGTTGTTATCCTCCCTCCTGGTAACGATATGTGTTTGACTGCATCAATTTCAAAACGTTCGCTATGCATTGAATCCCCTTTCAACAAATGATACATTGAACAATATGCATTTGAAAGGAATGGCTTAATTGGACAGACCTGCACCTTCAAGAGGCAATCCCTCATTGGTTTCACTGAAACTATATAACTTTTTCATATATGGAGCCATCTCGATCTTTGCCGGATTCCTGCAGCTTTACCTGCAAGAGATTGGTATGACCAAACTGGAGATTGGCAGTCTCATGGCGATTGGACCCTTTGTATCCTTGTTTGCCAACCCGTTCTGGGGTTTCTGGAGCGATAAATCTCGCAACATTCGTATCATTCTGATGATTATGATGGGAGGCACATTTGTGCTCGCCCAAGGTGTATTCTATGCGCCCACGTATACGTGGATCTATGTAGCCATGATTTTCTTTTATTTTTTTCAAAGTCCATTATTTGCTCAAACTAATAGCCTGATTCTCGGATATATCGATGGTACAAACCAAAAATTTGGATCATTCCGGCTCTGGGGTTCACTCGGTTGGGCACTGACTGCCGTCGCAGCCGGACCGCTCATTGACCGTTTTGGCATCGGCAGTGTATCCATTATATTTGCGTGCATGATTGCCACCGCCTTTGTATTATCCGTATTTCTACCCAGACAGCCGATCGCTTCGGATACACCGGTGGTTACTTTTCGGCGGTTTGGCAAAGTTATGTTCAATCCGTATTTTATGGCATTTATCGGCCTGGGTGTACTCGTATCGGTGCCTAATGCCATGAACAGTACGTTTATGTCACTATACATAGTAGAAATGGGTGGCGACAAACAGATGGTCGGCTGGGCCATCTTCACCTCATCCATTCTCGAAGTCGGCGTATTCCTTCTGCTCGACCGTTTACTCAAACGCAAAATGAGCATGCTCCTGGCATCTCTCATTCTGATCAGTGTGCTGTTTGCACTTCGCTGGCAGCTCATGGCACTGGCTAACAACCCGCTGGAGATTGTATTCATTCAGTTGATGCACTCCATTACGTTTGGTGGGTACTTCTATGTAGGTACGCAACTGACCATGCTGTTTATCCCAAGACCTTATCGTTCTTCCGGTCAAGCGGTCTACACGATGGCCTGGGGCGGTCTCTCCGGCGTCATTGCCGGTCTGTTCGGCGGCTGGTTGTTCCAGAGCTTCGGTGCAGAAATCATGTATAGCATTGGCGTATTCTTCTCGCTCATCGGCGCTGTCGGATTTAGCATCATGTGGTTATCGAATCGACGTAACGGCTATCAGCCAGTTGTATTGACGGAGATGGGCAATATGGATGAGGACAGATAATCTTTTGTTTGAAAAAGTTGAAGGATTTCCACTGGAACACTACGAGGACAGAAGAATCTTTCGATCGCTGTTATCCCCGGATTTTTTTGATTCCCTTTTCAAAGGGTAAAATCCGGGGATAAAGCGGAGCTGTAATTCGTTCTATCATAATATGAACACGATGCTATTTTCTCTATAGATTTTAACTAATCATTAAACTGAACAAACACATGCATATACTTATCTAATCCTGGAAAACCGGTTGTACCTTTGATATCCAAGAAATTCAGTTTCTCTTTCCAGTCTACTCTTTCTTGATCGGAGTCATCAGTCGAGAGTTCAAAAATATATGCTAAGACAAATGCATCCATACTCGAGACCCCGTTTTTCAATTGTACCCACTCTTGAGGGAGCACAACTTGATTGTTAACCGCTGTGATTTCTTTGCCAGAGAAATTAAGAATCAGTTCTTGTCCTTCATTTTTAATCGTGGTGATTTTTTTCTTTCCATCCCATTTAAACGTTGCTCCAGATCGTTTAAAAACATCTTTCACTGGGATATAAATGGATTTATAAGTTGTTTTTGTTGCCTTTCCATCCTTTATGACACTTAGTTCAACTTTTTTTAGTGATGAATTGTACACATTCGCCGCACGTTCCTTAAAAGGTAGATCTATTAGGGATTGGTCCAAAGCAGCAGAGGCAACAGAGCCTACACAGACAGCTAAAGTTAACATCAACAATAAAGAAACAAATCGCTTCATCTTGATTCCTCCTTGAAATTATTGTTCACATTAACTTAAACGCCGAAAGTTGGAAAAATGTTTATTTAAGTATCCCGTTGTATTAATAATTATTTTTTGTGTATCCACGCAGAACCAGGACTTGTATTAGTACAACCTTCTTTATCAATTGCAGGCGCACAAGAAAAAGGCGTCTCCATTGGCTTATTGCCCTGGAGACGCCTTTTTCGTTCATAGATTTAAGTTTACTGCTAACCTATCGTCCTACCTATGTTCACATTACGCCTTCGGCAGTTGGAATGAGCTTTTCAGGGATACGACCCGGTTAAATACCGGACGTCCTGGCTCGGAATGTTTTGGATCTACACTGAAGTAACCGTGACGGAAGAATTGGAATTTATCCTGAGCGTTTGCTTCCTTCATCTCTTGTTCCACAAACCCGTTAACAATCTCAAGGGAGTTCGGGTTCAATTGATCCAGGAACGTTTTCTCCGGTTGCTCTTCCACAACCTCAGCTTCAGCCCCAGCTACTGCCACTTCGACCTCTGCTTCCGGTGCTTCATCCAGGATCAACGGCTCGTACAGACGGAATTCAGCAGGTACCGCTTGAGTCGCTTCTACCCAGTGGATTGTTCCTTTGACTTTACGGCCAGTAAAGCCACTGCCGCTCTTTGTCTCCACATCATAGGTACAATGAATCTCAGTCACATTGCCTTCTGCATCTTTGATCACATCGTTACATTTGATGAAGTATGCATGTTTCAGACGAACTTCGTTGCCAGGGAACAAACGGAAATATTTGTTCGGCGGATTTTCCATGAAATCGTCTTGTTCAATATAAATCTCACGGGAGAACGGAATTTGGCGATTACCCATCTCCGGGTTCTCCACATTGTTCTCTGCTTCAAGCCATTCCACTTGCCCTTCAGGGTAGTTGGTAATAACCACTTTGAGCGGGTGCAGGACAGCCATCGTGCGCGGAGCTTTCAGTTTCAAGTCTTCACGTACAAAGTGCTCCAGCGTTTGCAGATCGATAACTCCATAGTTTTTGGAAATGCCTGTCTCATATACAAAATCACGAATAGCTTCCGGTGTATAACCCCGGCGGCGCAGACCCGAAATCGTTGGCATGCGCGGATCATCCCATCCATCCACATGACCTTCGTCTACGAGCAGTTTCAGCTTCCGCTTGCTTGTTACCATCTGGGACAGATTCAGCCGACCAAATTCATATTGATGCGGTTGGTTCTCCATCTCACACTCGGCAATAACCCAATCGTAGAATGGACGTTGATCCTCGAACTCCAGAGAGCAGAGGGAATGCGTTACACCTTCAATTGCATCTTCGAGCGGGTGAGCAAAGGCGTACATTGGATAGATACACCATTTGTCGCCCGTGTTATGATGGTGTGCATGTGAAATCCGGTAAATAACCGGATCGCGAAGATTGATATTCGGTGCAGACATATCGATCTTGGCACGCAGCACTTTCTCTCCGTTCTTGAATTCGCCTGCACGCATACGTGTGAACAGGTCGAGATTCTCTTCCACCGAACGATCACGGTACGGGCTGTTCTTACCCGGCTCCGTCAGCGTTCCGCGCATTTCACGGATTTCGTCGGCGCTTTGGTCGTCGATGTAGGCTTTACCTTTTTTAATCAACAAGACAGCACGGTTGTACATCTCGTCAAAATAATCCGAGGCAAAACGTTTCTCGTTCCACTCGTATCCGAGCCATTTCACGTCTTCCTGAATCGATTGAACGTACTCTACATCTTCCTTGACCGGGTTCGTGTCATCAAAGCGCAGATTCGTTTTGCCGCCAAATTCGCCGCCCAGCGTAAAGTTAATCCAGATCGCCTTGGCATGGCCGATATGCAGATAACCGTTCGGTTCCGGAGGAAAACGGGTAATAACTTCCTGGACTTTCCCAGACCGGAGATCTTCGGTAATAATATTTTTGATAAAGTTAGGTGGGGTTGTACGATTGTCCACAGGTATCAAACCTTTCATGAATGGATTGGAGCCTTAGGGAATTGCAGCAATTCCGGCTATAATTCCTTAATAACGAAGTCATTTCCTGAAAAAATCTATTTTCTTGGAAAGTTTCGTACGCGTTTCATTTAAATATACCTTTAACGGGGGAGGAGTTCAATAAAGAACGGCACCAAAGTCAGGATAAGCCGTGCATAAATAGGCCCTAAACCATTTTGACGGGTTGGCTCGAATCATGTAGCATGATAGTAAAAACAAATTAAAGGGAGGGTTTCCCATTCCATCGAACTCGCTTAAACTGACCAAAGAACAGCAGGATGAAGCCATTCGCACCATCCAGTCGTATTTCGAAGAGGAACGTGGCGAAGAACTCGGCGATCTGGCCGCTTGGGGTGTCCTCGACCTGTTCATGACACAGCTCGCTCCCTACATATATAATCAGGCACTCCGTGACGCACGCACAACGGTTAATCAACGCATGGCCTCAATGGAAGAAGACCTGTTTGCACTGGAGCAAAAGTTACCCAAGACTTCCCGTTAATCCACTACAAATACGTGTTCAAAAAATCTGGTTTTCATATTCGATGCTAATAATGCCGCTAGGCATAATTCGTAATCAAAAGTGGACTTTTTTGAATAACACTATACAAAGAAAGAAGGTTGCATTCATGTTTACCTATTCATTGGATGAATATACCGAACTCCGGCCACTAGCCATGGAACATACCAAACCGCTGTTTGAACTGACGGATCGCTCGCGGGATCAACTGAGACATTGGTTGCCGTGGGTGGATCATGTGACAGAAGTGGAACACACCTCGAACTTTATTACCAACGCGTTAAAACAAGGTGCCGAGAATGGCGGATTCACCGCGGGAGTATGGTCAAAAGGGGATCTAGCCGGCGTCATCGGATTCCACGAGATTAACTGGACCAACCGCTCGGTAAGCATCGGATACTGGCTTGGCAAAGGTTTTGAGGGTCAGGGCTTGATGACAAGCGCTTGTCGCGTTCTGGTTGATTATGCTCTGGTGACCCTGGATCTGAATCGCGTCGAGATTCGCTCGGCAACGAATAACAAACGGAGTCGCGCTATCCCTGAAAGACTCGGATTTGTTCTCGAGGGTGTCATTCGTCAGGCAGAGAAACTGCCTAAAGGTTACGTGAACCATGCGGTGTACGGCATGCTTCAGCATGAATGGGAACTCTTGCGCTAATTCGCCTACATAATAAATCGGAGTGATCTCTCCCAACATAATGGATCAACACGAATACCCTCGATCTCCACGGAATGTGGTGACAGAGGGTATTTTATTGCATCCATGACTTTTATAGGGCTCGGACCATGCCACCATCCACGATCAATGAGGTTCCGGTAATGTACGTATTGGCTCCGGATAACAGGAATACAACCGCTTTGGCAAACTCCTCTGGTTGACCATAACGGCCCAGTGGAATCTCTTTACGGAATTGGTCAGATACCTCTTCCTCACTGATTCCATTCTGCTCAGCCCGTGCTGCATCCAGCTCACGTATACGGTCTGTTGCAATACGTCCTGGCGCCACCGTGTTGATCAAAATTCCGTATGGAGCCAGCTCCTGGGATAACGTCTTCGCCAATCCAAACACGCCAGTACGGAACGTGTTGGACAGCACCAGACCCGGAATCGGCTGCTTCACCGAAGTTGAAGCGATATTGACAATGTGTCCTCCACTTTCTTTCATATAAGGAAGAGCACCGCGAATCAGCCTTACATAACTGAGTACATTTAATTCAAATGCACGTTCCCAATCTTCATCCGTCAGTGACTCAAATGAACCCGATGGCGGGCCACCCGAATTGTTCACCAGAATATCAATCTGTCCGAACATTTCTGCTGTCTTGTGAATCAGAGCCTCAATATCTTCCTTGCGTGTCACATCGGTTGCACAATATTCCACACGTCCGCCACCACCAAGCGCCAGAAGCTCCTGCTTCACTGCTGCGAGCTTTTCTTCGCTCCGGCTGGCGAGCATGACGTCAGCACCTTCTGCTGCCAATTGAGCGGCTACCGCTTTGCCCAGTCCTCGACTGGAAGCCAGCACCAGTGCTTTTTTACCCCTAAGTCCCATATCCATCGTTGTTCCTCCTCCTCAGCTATGTTTCTATTTGGTCTGGATAAAATAACCCATAAGAATATCGTCCACATATTTGCCTCCGATATAAAACTCGGAAACCAACCTGCCTTCCGTCACAAATCCACACTGTGTATAAAACGTTATGGCTCCCGGATTGCTGGAAAGTACGCGCAGCCTGAGCTTGCGAACGCCTTGTTGGGCCGCATGCTGCTTAATGGCATCCATCAAAGCTGTGGCAATGCCACAACGCCGATCATGAGGATGAACCGCAATATGAATCTCGTAGACATGACGGTTGACGGGCATACCTGTGGCTGGATTAAAGCCCACATAACCACATACCCGCTCTCCTTGCACCGCAATCAATTGACTGCCTGGCGGGCAATGCTGCAGATATTGTTGTCTGGAACGCCATTGCATCGGTGCAGGAGAGGTGTATTTGTCCCATACCAGGGCATCCAACTCCATTAGCTGGGCTGCATCTTTAATCTCGGATGGACGAATCGTGAATGTATGGCTGGTAAGCATAATGATTCAACCTTTCGTGCTATAGTCGACAACGCTGTGCGTTACAACGTCGGGAGAGTTAAGAACGTTGAGAAACTTAGGAATAGGAAGACATTGTTCGTTTACTCCACTATTTAAGTTTTTTGTTCTATATATTGTAGCATAGCCTCAGCTTTGACTAAAATTCCACTCGGTATTGAACCTTTTCGCAAAATGAAATAAACACTTAACCTTGCCGTAACGTCATAGTTTATACTGATTCGATAAGGAGGGGATGCATGATGAATATCAAAGAGGCAGCAAGCAGGCTTGGTATATCGGCGAGAGCCATTCGTTTTTATGAGGAAAAAGGATTAATTCTCCCCGCCAAACAGTCCAGTAACGGGTATCGTACATACACCGAGAATGATATCTGGCGGCTTCAGACCATTGCTGCGCTGCGTGAGATTGGCATGTCGCTACAGGATATTACACATGCGATAGGAGAGATTGATCAAGGGAATCAGCAGCGGCTGGAAGAATATCTGGAACTGCAACAGGCCGTCATGTATGCCCAGTGGATTGAGCTCAAACGTATGATGGATACAACCCAGCGCATGATTGATCTGAATCGTCAGGATGGTCCGTTGGATGTCAGCCATCTGCACGATCTCGCGGACAGTGCCCGTCGCCTGCGCGAAGCACGGCAGAACTGGCATGATCGGTGGAATTATGACACGCAGGCAGCCATCCACGATCAGCGAGTGCAGGCGGAAGGCAGAGGCAGTACTGAACACCCCAATTCAGAGGGCAGGCATCATTCGGCCTACGCCTCACCTATAAGCGATGAGAATGAAGTTTCACATCCAAACCAGGATACAGATCATTCCACGCCGAGCGATTCCAATGATACGGTACAGTCTTCCTTTTATCTGTATCACAACTATGACGAAGCGCTCGAACAGACAGCTCATTGGATCTCTCCAGCCCTTGGTTAGAAAGGACTTGATATTGGTACAGGCACAGGTAATCTGGCTGGGAAACTGCTACAGCACGGCGCAGACATGACTGCAATCGACCAATCCCGGGAGATGCTACGCAGATGTCGTACCAAATATCCTGAGATGCATGTGAAACTTGGTAATTTCCTGGCGCTGCCTTTTGCCGATCATTCCTTCGACTTTGTTGTATCCAGCTTTGCTTTCCATCATCTGAGTCCAGATCAGCAACTATTGGCATTACAGGAGATGCAGCGGGTATTAACCTCGCGCGGACGTATCGGCCTAACCGATCTGATGTTTGTTGATGCGACTCACCGTGATTCCTATATTCGGCAGGCAGAAACCACAGGACACGAGGAACAGCTGCGCGCCTTGCGCGAGCGTCACTTCCCTCTGCTGGATGAGCTATGCGGCTGGCTGGAGCAACAGGGCTACGTAACAAAACATGTGCGGCATAATGAGCTGTTGTACACGTTGCTGGCGGTCCCGCTGCGCTAGTGGATTATGAGCATATGCCAAAAAGGCCATCCCGCCTTGATTAAAGGAGGATGACCTTGGTGTACATCATGTTATGAAATTACATATAGATATCAACAACCGTACGCTCAGTTGCACTGCGTGCTTGTCTGAACTCATCCAGTGAGATGCTTACTCCGCCTTGACGGTAACGGTTCGCTGTACGCTCAGTACGAATGTCTTTGCCATTCACCGCTACACGGCTCACAGCACCTTCGTTCAAGTGATAGATAAACGTCACCGGCTCACCCGCATACTCAAATTCGAATTGCATGCCGTTCAGCTCAGCTGGCAATACCGGGTCAATGACCAGATCGCCGCCCTCTTGACGAATGCCAAGCGCATTGGAGATCAGCTGGTTCATGTAGATTCCAGGGCCACTGGAGTAGATTCTCCATCCGCCTTTCACCTGTACAGTACCTTTACGAAGCTGGTCAAAATGCTCCTGTGCCTCGTAACGCGTATTAAACTTGCCGTCCGAACTACTGAAGTATGAGTTCGCTTGGCGAATCTCCGCGTTAGGTACAACCTCGCCGATACCAACCGGGTTGATCATCGCGAGACCATTCCACACCTGATCTGTCTTCCCGAGCTTCGCCATCGCTTCCACATAACGGATATGAGCATGAACATATTGCAAACCAATCTCACGTCCGAAGTTGGACGCTTGCTCTGCACGCTTGAAGTGTGTGCTTACACCACCAGCATATTGAGCTGGACGATTCATCAGACGCACGCCATCCGGGCATAGGAACTGCTCACGGATCAAGGCATAATGTGATTCTGCTTGCTCCGCATTCAGCAATTCACCGATCATGCTGCGCGTCATTGGCAACAGACGATATTGAATGCCTGTCTCTGTGTCTGTTGGATGAAGCATCAGCTTCGCTTGGTCCGCTTCTTCCATGTATACAAAACCTGGAATCACATCTGTGCCCAGCATGTAACGGTTAAAGTCCTCACGGATGCCTTGAGCCAGCACGTCAAGCTCCTGTGCAAAATCCGCATCCTTGAATTTCAGCGCATGCGAGAGCACGTTCACGGATTGATACGTCAATGCCACCGTCCAACTGCTCACCATGTATTGCTTCAGCTGTGCATTGGCTGGTTGGAGCGTATCATCCCAGTCGCCATCTCCGTAGGAAGACAGGAACGTATCGTGCAGGAAGTGCGAACGGATATATTCGATCTCTTTTTTCGCGTGATCCAGTACCGTTGCCGTCTCTTCCGTGAACCCGAAGCTATGTTTGACGGTATAAGGTACTTTCTCATCCAGGATTGCATAGTCGCGAGTCGCTGTCAGGTAATCCGCCAGCACTTTCAACGGCCATACGATGATGTCGCCATGACTCTCTTCCTGTTGAATCGCAAAGTATTTATCAAACATGAACCATTGCGGCCAGTTGCCATCATCTTCATATTGGTGGGTATAAACCATTTTGATGATATCGCGAACTTGCTCATATTTTTGCGTTGCCATAAAGTACTCTACCGGACCTTGGCACACATCCCGTGTACCCCAAGCCGCGCCGCCATACTGCTCCAAACCGTGAGGCACGGAGTAGTGAACCAGCATATTGTGGGTGTACCACCAAGCCAGCGCATTTACTTTGAACAGATCCTCAGCACTCTGACCTTCGCCACGGGACAAACGGAACCCGTTCATCACACCTGCGAAGAACTCGCGGTATGCCTGCACTTCCTCTTCAAACGTCAGGCTTGAGCCTGCTACCACTCCGCTGTCCGCTTGGCCTTCCAATACCCCTTGTACCTTCAGCGTCCATTCAGCACTTGCTTCCAGACTAAGCGTAACCAGTGATGCGGAACCACTGCGGATACCACTTGCCAGCAACGTTTCGTCCCCTACATTCACAGCTGCGCCATCCACCGACATGCGGTATTGCAGATCCGGATATGTTCCAGCACTAATCGCTTGCGGATCAGCCTTGAAGATCAAAGTATCGCCATCCTGCGTCATATGCAGCGGATACTCGTATTCATTCACATTCATCGTAATCTGGTTTGTTACCAGGTAACGGTATGCTGTGCCACTTGTGGAGCGTACGTTCATGCTCACCTCGGTGGTGTGTGCCCCTGTATAGTTCGTTACGATGATCGTATCGGATGCCGTTTTGTAGATCCAACGTACATAGTTGAAGCCAATTTCGAACAGGGAAGGCATCGTCAGCAGACGATATTGTCCGTCCATTTCCACATAGATGCGTTGTCCCGCCGTTTTCGGCACGTTTAATGCATTGCGAGCATTACTGATCATTTTATTAAAATTGGTGTTGCCAATAACGAGTTGTGAGTTGAAAATACCGTACATATACGATGTTGTCGTAATAACCTGTGCTCCAAGTTGCACGTTGCCACCACTCATCAGAATGTGACCGTGCGGACGCTCTACAAGCAATTCTTTTGCTTTCAGAACGATATGTTCATAGCTGCCTGTGAAGAAGGATAACAGTTCCTCACCGTTGTGCTCTTCCTGATGACGATCAGGGAACAGATCATGAATCTCATCTTGTGTCAGATCGAGTGTTACCAGCGGTTCACCCAGGAAGGAGGACAGTTTCACCTGTTCCAACGTATCGCCGTTTTCCACAGTCAGAGCCTGTACTTCATTCCACGCTGCTGTAACTTCATCTCCAAATTCCAGTGTAGAGATTCCTTCGGCATGATTAGGCTTCGCCAGTCCATAGAAGACCACCTGAGCTTCTCCGTTCAGATTCACCAGTTCAGATTGCAATGCCGTATAGGCAAATTCATACTGATATGTCTCATTTGCCAGCGTTGGGCGATTCAAGCTCTCTGGTTGATTCGTTTCCTTGTACGACAGACCGAAGAATTGGAATCCATCTGTGGAGTAACCAACTGCTTTGGTCAGGGAGCCTTGTTGCATATATGGAAATGCGCCGCCCTGAGGCTGGTTTTGACGGGAACAAACGACATAACCTTTCGCTTCATCTTCAAACACCGTGTGGTCAATGTATTGTGACAGATAAGCTTCATTACTGCGTACCGCACCTGGATCAGCAAGCCCTACATCCTGTCCGTACACCACGTCTACGTTATCTTGTTGTCCTGTGAGCTTCACATCCCAGAACCATACACCTTGAGGTGTAGCCGTAAATACGACCTGATAGCCAATGCCTTTTTCGCTACCTTCCAGCTGGACTGTGCCCTCCCAGATCAACTGGTTGCTGGATTGTGCCTTGCTTGTAATCACCTTGCTGTTCGAATGTACACCGAGCAACGGGAACGAGCTGATATTCTCTCCCTCATGTACACGCAGGTACAGGTTGTTCAATGATCCATCAATCTGGTTGCTGAGCAACTGGTTCAACATCGTTGTACCGGATGTAGCCTGGTATAGGTCGCCACTGTTCAAAAAGGTAAAGGATAACTCTCCGGCAATTAACCGGATCGGTTCATTAATCATCGTTGTCATAAGGTTCACTCCTTGAATTAGTTAAAATCGAAACGTTTCGATAATTCTGAAAAAGAATAGGGGCCTCTTCAAACCAGCTTTTTACAGCCCGTCCGGACGATAACCCCATCATTAAACTTTTACTTCAGCATGCAGGCAGTTCTTTTTGTTCAGACTCAGTCTAAATCGAACGTACAGAGCTGCGCTCGATCATATTAATCGTTAACGTATATGAAGGGTCAACCGCTTCGCCATTGAGCATCTGGAATAACAGATGTCCGGCGAGCGACCCGGCTTCATGCTTCGGCTGGCGTATCGTTGTCAGCGGTGGATGCACATATTCGGACAACTGAATATCATCAAAACCGATCACGGAAATATCATTTGGCACCGATACACCACGCTCTTCCAATGCCTTCAGGCCACCAATCGCCATCTCATCGTTACCGTAAAATACCGCTGAGGGAAGATCGCCCTGCATGATCATCATTTTGGTTGCACTGTATCCGCCCTCACGCACAAAGTTACCGTTCAGACGCCATTTGGACTTTTCTTCAAGTCCCGCTTCCCGCATCGCTCGCAGATACCCTTGGTAACGGAGCGCGTTGTCATACGAGTTGGATGGGCCACTGATATATGCAATCTTCTGATGTCCTGCCTGAATCAGGTGGCGGGTAGCAAGGTAACCCCCCTGCTCTCCATCCACCAGCACGTTGACCAGATGGTCACTCGACAGCTGACGATCCATCACAATGATCGGAAAACGATGACCGGCAGATTCTACCAGAATATCATCATGAATGTTATGCGCCAGAATGATGGCTCCATCTACTCTTTTTTCACGCAAAAATCGCACTGCCGTTGAATCCCGTCCACCCATGGAGCTGCAAGCAATCAGGTCATACCCGTTCGCGAGGGCTACATCCTGTACACTACGGATCAATTCCGAGTAATATGGGCCCGACAGATCGGTCAGGATCAAAGCGATCGTGTTTGTCCGGCTCCGTTTCAGGTCCATGGCAAAGCCGTTCTTGCGGTAATTCAGTTCTCGTGCTGCCTCAAGCACTTTAGCCTTGGTCTTGGCACTAACCTTGCTATCCCCGCTCAGCGCATAGGAAGCAGTCGAGAGTGCTACACCTGCCAGCTTTGCCACATCCTTAATCGTTGCCATTCCACGTTCGCTCCTTCTAAACTATATATAAGTTCAACTAAAGAATATTTACACTTACCACTCCGATGACAGAATAACCTTCCGATCGCTGTTATCCCCAGATTTTTTTTAATTCCCTTCTTCAAAGGGAAAATCCGGGGATAAAGGCGAACGCTTCGCTTCTTCACGTTATTTCTGTCCTCTCCGTTCTCGCGTAAAAAGTTTAGTTGAACCTATAAAGAACAAATTCAAGGTTACCCACATTCTATACGATACATGGTTAGAACAACCACTAAATCCTTCATGATCGTTTATTAATCTTTTTACATATCATAGCGATGGATGTCAATCGAAACGTTTCGAGGTGTTCTCAAAAAAAACCCTCGTTTCCATCCTTATGGGACCACGCTTGAATGCATCCCGCTCCAGTCCGTACCATTAGTGATGGTCATGACACGTCTTTCAATCTGGCGCTCTATAAACAGTTCGTGCCTAATACAATGAAACTGGCAGTAAACGCCAGATTGAAACGTTTCGACATTTTCATTATAGTCGGTGTTGATAGCGATTTCAACCACTTTATCTATTTTTCAAATAAAAAGTTGATTTGTTCAATCTGTCCATCCACGTCACTCCGTTTATAGTATATACTGCATAATAGTCGAGATCCGAGAATTACGCCAGTACACCAGGGGCATGAAACGAAAAATGCCCCTGCTGACTTATGTAAGGAGACAGTTATCTAATGAATATTTCCAAGCCTATTTACCATAAAAAATCGCTGTCCCGCCCCATTTCCTTGCAGAAGATTCAGTCTGTATCTGTTGCCCTCTTCAAGCTATGCCATCTGGTGCAGCTTCACGACCGCGAGGCATTCTCCCGCATCGATGAGATGTGGAGCACTCTTCATGTGTTATACGTCATTACTGCTGGCCAGGCCAGGCTGATCAGTGCAGAGGGTAAACTGACATTAAATGCGGGCTCCGCAGTGGTTCGGCAAGCCGGAAGCCTGCTTCAGCACGAGAACAAGCGCGGCTCCCTGTCGCCAGTACAGGGCATTGCTATTGCTTTTGATTCCACTGAAAATGAACAGCTGTTCTGGCCGTTCGGGATACCAGTTCCCATTGCGAGTCGCACTCTCACCGACAGGGCAGTAGAGCTGGTTCAAGCCAGTACGGCAGGCCGTGATTCCAGCCCCTTCAGGCCACATGTGCTTTTCTATGAGTTACTGGATATTTTACGGGATCATGTGGCTCATTCTGCTCATGAAGATCACTCCTGGCTTGATGCCGTGCTTAGACATATCCATCAGATGTATACCCATCCGCTGACCCGCGAACAATTGGCACGGGATGCAAATGTAAGTCCTGAGCATTTTTCACGGGAGTTCAAGAAACATACAGGTCTTACGTTTGTTGAATATGTGACCCGTCTCAGAATCAGGATGGCTCAAGAACATCTGTTGTTCGCGAACCCTACCCTACAGGAAATTGCACAACTGACAGGCTACAGGGACACCTTTTATCTGAGCCGCAAATTCAAACAGATGGTTGGATCAGCACCAACACACTACCGAAAAATGCCCAAGAAGATTGTATCTTTGACTTACAATTATACAGCCTCACTTCTGGCACTGGGCTATACTCCCCACATGGGCGCCGTCGCCAGCTGGATGGAAGAAAAACTGGGGGAACATGATCATGATGGTCATGAACCATTTGAGCGACATTCCGAATATGAGCTGGTTAGACATACGGATCTGATTGCACACGCTCAGCCTGATGTCATTATCGGGTATGCACCGCATCCCGCTTCCGATGAACTACGTCTGATCGCACCGACCATTCTGATGCCCTTTGAGGAAATTGATTGGCAGGAGCAGCTTCTTCTTTTGGGCCGAATTACCGGGCTTGAGTCCAATGCACAGGCGTTGTTAGATCAATATCATCAACTTGAGCAAGAAGCCAATCATACGTTGGACCAACAGATGGAAGGAGGAACACGAGGGTCCGCTGTTTGCATGTTTATGATTGGAGAGGACGGCGCTTATATCTATGGTCATGGCTGGGGCAGAGCTTCTCATGTACTGTATCAATCGCTGGGCTTCACCCCACCTTCACGGATGGAGCAGGATGGGCAGTTACTCACGGGATACATTCATGTTCCGTTGTCTGAGATTCACTTGTATGCCGCAGATCACATGTTTGTCGCCTTCCCTGAGGAACCTACCGAACGAGAAATGCTGGATAACTTGCTGAATCAGGAATCTTGGGGCACCCTCTCTGCCGTTCGTGAAGGACGCGTATACGAGATTGATGCCGACATGTTCTATGGATTTGATCCCTTGTCCGTTATGGAGCAGTTGCAGCATATCATGCGTCACCTCACATCATAATTGTCCATGCAGTAGTGATCATAGTTGTCCATGTACAAATATCACATCTTCCTCTATGTTATTAATGAGAATAATAATCATTATTGATTATACACAGGGGGAACAAAAATATGTTTGCTGCAAAAAAACGCTTTTCTGGCTTGCTTCTTATGCTCGCCATCATTATGATTCTGGCTGCATGTAGTAGCGGAACAGGCTCGACTGCCACTGAACAGACATCGGCAGCGGGAACCGAAACAACAACAGCCTCTTCCGAGACGAACACAGACACGTCGTCCGGTTCAGACAATTCAAATGCTACACGGATCTACAAGTCATTAAGCGGAGATGTTGAAATTCCGGCTGAACCGAAACGAATCGTTACCGATATGTACGTAAGTGATCTGCTCGCACTGGGTGTGAAACCCGTTGGTGCTGTTCAATATTATTTGGAAAACCCGTTCTATGCAGATCAGGTAGCGGGCATAGAGAGTATTGGTGATCGGGCGGCGGTATCCATGGAGAAGGTTGTTGCCTTGAACCCGGATCTGATCATTACCTACTCTGATCAGGCCAGCGAAATTGAGAGTTATCAAAAAATCGCACCGACCGTGGTCATTCCGTATGGTACTTTCACCAATGTACATGACGAAATCCGGGGATTCGGAGAGCTGATGAACAAATCCGAAGCAGCCGAAGCTTGGCTGAAAACGTACGATGAACGGATTGAAGCCGCTCGCGCTAAGGTGAAAACAGTCATTAAACCGGAGGAAACCTTCTCCATCCTTGAAGTATCCGACAAGAGTTATTATGGATATGGAGACAATTTTGGTCGAGGAGGACAAGCGGTCTACAGTGCTTTGCAACTTGCCCCACTCGAAATCACCAAAAAAGAACTGATGGGTGATACCCAATGGAAAGAAATTTCGCGTGAAGTTGTTGGTGATTATGCAGGGGATCATATCTTCTTAACCGTTGGAGAGAACAATAAAAATTACCAAGGCGATTCCATCTGGCAATCCCTGCCGGCTGTGAAAAACAATCAGGTGTATGAGTTGCTGGAAGACCGTTACTGGTACTTCGACCCAATTGCTATTCAAGGTCAGGCTGAGGAATTCGCCAATATGATCGTAGAACGTGCCGAGCAAAACCGTAAATAACATAAGCATGAATACAGGTGTCCGGACAGGCTAATAAGCCTGCTCGGGCATTTGTGTCATATCGAGGAGGACTTACATATGCTTCGCCGTTTTATGTCTTATTATCGTCCTTACAAAAGGCTCTTTATATTGGACTTCTCCTGTGCCATCGCTGCCGCTCTGCTGGAGTTGGCCTTTCCACTCGCCGTTAACCGGGTGGTCGATCAACTGCTTCCGGCTGGCAATTGGTCCATGATCTTAGCGGCGTGTGTCGGGTTGCTCGGCATCTACCTGCTCAGTTCCTTTTTCCATTATGCAGTGACCTATTGGGGCCACAAGCTTGGCATTAACATCGAATCCGATATGCGGCGTGAACTGTTCCAGCGTGTACAGAAACAGTCCTTCCGCTTCTTCGATAACAATAAGACCGGACATCTGGTCTCCCGCATGACCAACGATCTGATGGATATTGGTGAGATCGCGCATCACGGACCCGAGGATCTATTCATTGCCCTCATGACACTCGCCGGAGCTTTCGGAATTATGCTGGGGATCAACTGGCAGTTGGCTGTAATGACGTTCATCATCGTGCCGCTGATGATCTACCTGTCACTGTATTTCAGTCGCAAAATGTCCAAGGCGTTCAAGCGCATGTTTGCGGATATCGCCGATTATAACGCACGAGTAGAGAACAATGTGAGCGGCATCCGTGTGGTACAAGCTTTTGCCAATGAAAAACATGAAGTAGGACGTTTCGTTGAAAACAACGAACGTTTCCGGCTTACAAAACTAATCACCTACCGTATTATGGCCTGGAACTCTTCACTCAGTTTTATCCTGATGAAATTTGTATCGCTGTTTGTACTGGTATGTGGAACCTGGTTTGTCATTCAAGGCAGTATGACCTACGGGGAATTCATCGCTTTTGTGATGCTCTCCAATGTATTCCTCGGACCGATCGAGAAGATTAACTCTGTCATCGAGACGTACCCCAAAGGCATCGCCGGATTCAGACGTTACCTGGAGCTGCTTGAAGCTGTACCGGATGTAGAAGATACACCACAGGCGAAGCCGATTCCGGATGTCAAAGGAGATATTGCTTTCCATAACGTTACCTTTTCTTATGGAGAACACAAACCTACGCTGTCTCAGGTCAATCTGGATATCCAGGCAGGCCAGACGGTTGCTCTGGTTGGACCTTCGGGCGGAGGTAAAACGACGTTATGCAGTCTGATCCCACGTTTCTACGATGTGGATGCAGGACATATCTCCATCGATGGCATTCCGGTGAAGGGCATGACGCTGGAATCACTGCGCTCCCATATCGGGATTGTGCAGCAGGATATTTTCCTGTTTGATGGAACGATTCGAGAAAATACTGCATACGGCAAACTGAATGCTTCCGATGAGGAAATCTGGCAAGCCATTCGCCGGGCCCAATTGGAAGAGCTGGTACAATCCCAGCCAGATGGACTGGACACCATGATCGGTGAACGTGGCGTGAAATTGTCCGGCGGACAGAAGCAACGTTTATCCATCGCAAGAATGATCCTGAAAAACCCGCCAATTCTCATTCTGGATGAAGCAACATCCGCACTCGATACCGAGACGGAAGCCGCCATTCAGCTGGCCTTATCCGAGCTGGCGCAGGGCCGTACAACATTAGTAATTGCCCATCGACTGGCGACCATCAGACACGCCGATCGCATCGTAGTCGTGGAGAATGGCAGCGTTGCTGAACAAGGAAGTCATGAAGAACTGCTCGCGCGTCAAGGCTCGTACAGCCGACTGCATCAAGCCCAATTTGGTTAAATGCAATGACAGAACAACCCTCCCTCTTGTAATAGAGGTGAAGGTTGTTTTGTTCATTTCAGGTATCCTTTGGATTTCCAAAATCGTTTTGCAAATGATTCAGCAGCGTAAGGCAGCTCCCCATTCAGTAAATCCTCATTCGCTTGAATGAGCACTTTGCGTCCATGTTCCAGCAAGTGAACGGCATGCAGTAACTGAGAGCCGCCGATGTAATGAAGTTCAAGCAACAATGGATCTTCTTCCTCGTCATCCTGAGCCGAGTATTCGATCAACACACTTTCCGAGCCGTCCGCATGTTGGTGCAGGGTATAATAGTATTTCTCCACCTGCGTCTCCCCTTGAGCATCCACATACTCTCTTCCAATACGTAGCATAGCTGGCTGGGGAACACCATCAGACATCTGACCTGCTTGTCGAAATGCATAATATAACTCTCCAATCCACAGCCCGTGCCGATCATCATCATAATAATCGTCATATGGCTCCACGACAGGCAGTGCTAATAAATCGTGGATCAGTTGGTGCGAAATTAAGGAACGGGCATACTGATAATTCGATACAGACTGCAACAAGGTGCTCCATCCTTGCTCGCTTAACTGCTGAATATCAGCAGGTGAGTTCTCCGAAAATACGTTCCATTCCGACTTCTCATTGTTTAGATAACGATATGCTCCTGAGATCATCCAGACAGGTTCACCCGGTTGTACGATATGTTTATCAGGAGAGTTGGAACCTTGATCTGATGGCTCCATCTTAAGCAACAATGCACAATTGTGGTCATCCTGAAAATACAGACTGCGGAAATATCCCTCCGTATGCTCATCTCCATAGACCGATACTCGGCAAAATTGCTCGTCCAACCAAAATTCATAGCTGTTCAGTAACTCATCCTCCTCTCTTACAGGCAACAAAGATGGATGAGTAAGACGCTCTATGTTCTCAGCGGTAATCCGATGATCTTCGAACCAATCCGGCGCATCTGGCTCTGATTCATCAGCATGAATGTACTTTCGGTTGATTACAGGTTGTCCTTGTTGCAACCTCTTTAACATTTCTTCTCGCCAAGGAAACGGCTCTGTATCTTCATCAATCACACATTCAGGAACGAATAACGCCAACATGTCAAAGCCCCGCCATGGTCCGAGATCCTCCCATTCTTCAAGCTGACGCTTCACATTACGCTGTCCTTGAACCTGAATCGTATATTGATCGGTACTTACCAGCAATCCACCTTCTACATTCCCTCTCACTGTCAATTCTCCATGGTTATAATCCCCCCAGAACATATCCTCCACATAGAGATTACCTGTAATATATATTTCCTGCCCACCCACGATCATATAGGGCGTTATGAGATTCCCAAGTACAACCAGATTTGAACTGGCCGCGTCGGAACTTGTATTTCCAATATAACGATCCACTGTCAGATTTCCTTCAACTAAGATCAAAAAGGGTCCTTCATCCAACAACAGTTCACTGATATGAAGATCACCAGAATGTAACCATACTTCCTCGGCTTCAAATTCACCGTTGTGCGCTTCATTCTGAGTGTACATCCAGCTCTCCTGAGGCAACTTCGTTTTCATATCGGCAAAAGACACCTTGTGACCTATCTGATGTATGGACATGTCCTGACACTCCTCATCCATTAATATATGGATAGAATCTATCTAATCTACAGATAGGACAACTACCCATTTTCATTATACTAGAGGAAATATACACCATTCCATAACAAAAACCCTCACCCGAGTAGAATGAAGGTTGAGCTTGTGAACGACAACAGCCCCAAGTCCATTAAATACATATATGATCTAGTCCATTCTTATAACTTCCCACCCAGAATGGCATTCGCCCGTTCACGAAATTCCACCGCCGCTTGCTCAGGCGTAATTTTGCCAAACAGCAGCAGATCATACAACTCACGTAATACCGCAGTGACCTCTGGCGCACCTACGGGATCAGGCGGGTCCATCTGAGTGCTGTTATCCGCAACCCAATCGATATAATCAAACACCTGCGCCAGCTCCGGTTCAACCACCAGCTTCATCCGCGCTTTGACACTGGATGAGACGGGCACACCCCGCTCCCCTTTGAGCAGCAGATTGGCATCCAAATCATTCACAAAAAAGCTGATGAACTTGGCAGCTTCCTCCTTATGTCTGGAATTACCCGCCATGGAGAAAAACATGCCTGGCTTCAAGAACAATCCATCCTGGCTGTTTGGCCCAGGCATTGGGGAGATGGTCAAGGGTTTGCCATAACGCTGAGCGGTACTGATAAATTGGTTGGAATACCCCCAACTAAACAAAGCCTCTCCCAGATAAAACGGGTCGTTATCAGGCTGGCCAATGTCTGATGTCCAGATATCCGGTGCAAAAATAAGTTTCTTTTCCGCGAGCTTCTGCATCCTGCCAAAGTACTCAATAAACAGCCCATCATCCTCATAACCCAACCTCTTGCCATCCTCCGCGTATAGCTTGGAACCATACTGTCTCAAGTAATACGCGAAAAACTGTTCCGGCGTAAAATAGGTTCCCAGATAGATGCCTTTCCCGAGCAATTGCTCGCCCATCCGGTCAAAATCCGCCCATGTCCACGTATCCGTTGGCAATTCAATATCATTGGCCTTTAACACTTCCGGATCATAGATGCTGAGCATGGCGTTAACCCCCAAACTGAGACCATAGGTTTTTCCATTCAGGCTACCACTCTCCAGCTGTTCCTTCTCAATATCTGTCGCGTCAATCAGTCCGCTCTGCATGTACGGCGTCATATCCTCCAACAGTTGCAGCGAGCTGTACTGGGACAGATAGGAGATGTCCATCTGGATAATGTCGGGCAACGCATTGCCTGCTGCATGTGGGGCAAGTTTTCTCCAGTATTCGTTGAAACTGCTATATTCGTATTCAATGTTCACATGTGGATTCAACTTCTCATACAGGTTGATAACGGCAATCGTTGCATTGTTGCGGAACTCTCCACCCCACCAAGCGATTCGTAGCGTTATCGGCTCTTCTTCCACAATCATGCCTGGCCTTTGATCCAACTGGTTCACGCAGCCAGGAAGAGTCAGCATAAGGCAGAGTATGCCTATCATTCGCATCCATCTTCCCATAACTTCTCCTCCTTACCTGGTGATGGGGGTGGCAGCAGCACCATTACTCTAGTTCCATGCCCCGGCTTGCTCTCCAGCAGAACATCATATTCTTCGCCAAAAGCCAGACGTACCCGCTCCCTGATATTCAGTAGACCAATACCTGTGCCTCTGGTTTTCACTTCACCGCGCAGCACCTGTTCCACATATTCGGGTTCCATGCCGGGGCCGTGATCCTCCACGATAAGAGCCAGCTTGCCACCGGATATCTCGGCATACACTCGAATCAGACATGATCCAACCTGTGGTTCCAAACCGTATTGGATTGCATTCTCCAGTAATGGCTGTAGGGTCAACTTTGGAATGGCACACCCCAGATAAGGAGCGGGCACATCCATACGGAAATCCAGCCGTTGCCGGAAACGGTAGGTCTGAATGGTGATGTAATGATTGACGATCTCCAGCTCTTCGGCAATGGTAATGATATTTTGTTTGAAGCTGATGGAGGAACGCAGCAAATACCCAAGTGACAGCACCATACTGGAGATTTGCTCCTGCCTGTTCTTTTTGGCGAGCCAATGGATCGAATCCAGCGCATTATACAGAAAGTGGGGATTGATCTGCGCCTGTAGCGCCTTGAACTCCGTTTCTTTAATGACCAACTGGCTTGCATAATTTTCTTTGATCAATGTATTAATATGTGTAATCATCAGTCGATACGTACGCTGTAGTAACCCCAGTTCATCCATGTGCTGGTGCGTTGGAATGGAGAGATTGGCGTCTATGTTCTCCAGATCCCCATACTGAACCTCCTTCATCTGACTGATGAGCTGCCTGATCGGCCTTGTCAGACTGCGTGCGAACACCATACCAAGCGCGAGAACAACCAGAATGGCGATAAGATAAACGACGATCAGTATATTTTTCAACCATATAATGCGTTCAAAAATTTCATCATAAGAGGCCATATTATAATACACCCAGTCGGTGTATGCGGATTTCTTCTGGGAAAGAAATATCTCCCTCCCATCCAGATTCTTGATCTCATATCCCCCACTGCCTGGAAGTGGATTCAGTCCGGCGGACACCGCTTCTGGAAGCTGGCGATAAGGATACACCACATCACTACCTGCTTTTAAAATAATGTCACTGTCCTGGCTATCGATGCCCGCATACTCCTCGACGAGTCGCTCGATATTAATACGCAGAAACAGTATGCCTACCGGTTCCAGGGTCATCGGTTCATAGGCTCGCACTTGACGCACCATAACCAGCATCGGGTCATCGTCATCCGGGTATAACCAGCGCACTGCACCATTGGCCTGCTCCGCAGCCGCAATCATCCGATCATATTTTTCCTGAGATACGGTTAGTGTCTCGCCATATTTATTGACTCTTCCCCTGGAATCAATCAGATGAACGGACTGCACATATCGTGCAGCCCCACTAATATGCTCCCATAGCCGATCCGTGATCTTTTTTCGTTCAATAAAGCTTGAATATGCGCTATCGTCGTCCAGCAACGACTTCAAGGCTCTTTGAATCTGCGTATCGGAGATCATGTTTAATGATAACGCTTCCAACTTCTGAAGTTCAACATCCACTGTAGACGAAGAAAGGTTCAGAAGTCGGGACGACTTATCAAACAGCTGTTTGTCATACACCGAGTACGTATAATACAAGGACCCAAACGCGAGGATGATGACAAACGCCATCATGAACATAATCATCAGAAACATTTTCATTTTGATGCTGAGTTTGCGGTAGGCTGTCATGACCAAAGCGCTCCTTTGAACCACGTGATACTACTAGGTATATCACATACAGGAAGGTTTCCCCAAAGTTTTAGCGCTCGATTTCTCACGTATTATTTGGACTGATATCGATCATACGCAGCCTGATGAACCTCAATCGCCCGGTCAATATCCATGCTCTTGATTGTTTCGGCCATCTTGTCAAATTCGGTGATCGGCTTCTGTCCGCTAATAATGGCAGTCATCGTCTCATTCAAATACGTATTCACCTGACTCATGATGGACGTACTTGTGGTCACCTCATCTGTTGACAAACGAATTGGAGGAAGCGTTAATGCTGAGCTTGCTTTCATCCATTCCGCATTTGCCGCACGCTGTCCATCGTCAAATAATAATGCATCCAGATAACGACTATCCTGATTGATTGGACCGTCCATAATGGATAAGGCATAGGAAGCCAGTGCCTGGTCATACGTTAGACCGTTCGGATTATCAATGATGGTATCTGTGAATTTGACACCTTCCCCGTCACGAACATAGCTGTCATTTTCGATACCAAAGTTGAACAGATCACTACCCTCTTCGCTATAGTTGTAGTCCATCCACTGTACAATGTATTTCAATTTGTCTTCGTCTGCGGAAGCCGTAATAGCCTCACCATAAGACAACACTTTAGCGTCCAGATTAAATGTCGCATACGAAGTTCCATCCGGAGATACAGGCCATGGTACACCCGTCACGTTAAAGTTCGGATCCGTATCTCTCATCAGATTAAAGTATTTCCCCATGCCGCTGAACACACCACCCTGATATGCGCCTGCCAGATTGCTGGTAACCTTGTAATCGAAAGCTTTACCGTCATTGGTCATGATCTCGGGATCAATCAGCCCTTCTTTGTACCACTTGGCCATGGTCTCCAAGAAATCACGGTAGCCCGGCTGAATCGGTCCAAACTCCACCTTGTCTCCATTCATCTGGAAACCACCAATGACACCAAATGCCGCGGCAAAATCATGGAGCTTGGTCAGGTTGCCCGGTCCCCAGTTTCCGGTGAATGGTAGCTCATCTGGCTTGCCGTTGCCGTTAGGGTCCTGTTCCTTAAATGCCTTAAGCACCGTATACCACTCATCAATGTTGGTAGGTACTTTGAGATTTAATTTATCAAGCCAGTCCTGGCGCATAATTAAACCTGAAGTGGCATTCAGCTTCAATGCATCCAGCTTCAGCAGCGGGAACATATAGATCGTTCCATCGTCGAGTGCAATCTGCTTTTTCACATCCGGATCGGATTCAATAATCCGCTTTAAGTTTGGTGCATAACTGTCGATCAATTCATTCAATCGGATGATCCGACCATCCTTGATCATTTTTTCCGGTCCGCCAACGGCATCTGCCCAGTTATAATAAATGACATCCGGTAGCTCTTTCGTGGAGATCAACAGATTGAATTGGTCACGCTGTTGTCCAAGCGGAGGATGTGTAAACTTCACTTTGATGCCTGTCAGCTTCTCCTTTTCCTTATAAGCCGCCATATCGCCAAAATTGTTCAAGGAAGCTGTCAGTTTGGCATCATTGGCGCGCCAGTAATCAATGGTAAATGGCTCACTTGTAATCGGTAGCGGAATCTCGGTCAACGCCTGAACCGCAGGTTCCGTTCCCTCTGCTGGCTCTGCGTTACCTGGTTCATTATCACCCGTACAGCCCGCCAGTAAAGACATGGTAAGTAGCGATGACAACAGGATGGACCCCATTCTTTTTTTCACGTAATTCGCCTCCATAGATTACATTTTTTATTGTTTCACAGCACCGATTAGAGCGCCCTGAACAAAATAACGTTGGATGAACGGATATACCAGCATAATCGGCAGCGTGGAGATAATAATAGTCGCATATTTGATGTTCTCCCCAATGGCAAAGCCGGTATCAGCGCCAGCGCCCATGGCCTCCGTACTGCTGCTGATCAGAATATCACGCATAATAATCTGTATTGGATATAACTCCTGACTGCGCAGGTAGAGCATAGGTCCGACATAATCATTCCAATGGTCAACCGCATAATACAGCATCATGACCGCCAGGATTGGCTTTGACAAAGGCAGTACAATTCGGAACAAAATCAGAAAGTCATTGGCACCATCAAGCTTCGCCGATTCGATCAGACTGATCGGGATGCCTTCAAAGTTTGTTTTCATAATGAGGAAATAGAATGTGCTGATGGCACCCGGAATAATAAGCGCAAAACGGGTATCCACCATGCTCAGATTCTGAATCAGCAGAAAAGTCGGAATCATACCCCCACCGAAGAACATCGTGAACGTAATTAATTTCATCAGCGTTTTTCTGCCCATCAGATCACCGCGTGACAGCCCATATGCAGCCAGTGAAGTCATGAGCAGATTAATAGCGGTACCCACCACAACATAGAACAAGGTGTTCATATATCCCGTATAGATGCGAGTATCCTGAAATACCGACTTGTACGCTCCCAGCTGAAAACCTTCAGGAATGAGCATCAGTGAACGGGAACGCAGCATCTGGTCCGGGTCGCTGATTGAAGAATTGAACACGTACAGCATCGGGTACAAGCATAAAACCATGATCACCAAGAGCAGCAGTGTATTAAATACATCAAAAAGTCGTTCCCCTATAGACTGTTTCATCGCTTCACCTTCCGATTACCATAGACTGGTTGAGTTAAGCTTTCTGCTGATCGCGTTTGCGATAATGAGCAGCGCGAAATTAATGACGCCGTTAAATAGTCCGATGGCGGTTGAGTACGTATAGTTCCCCTCCAAAATACCGGATCGATAAACAAAGGTGGATATGACATCCGATGTCTCATAGGTCGGTGCCGTTTGCATCAGCAATATTTTCTGAAAATCCGCGTTCATGACCGCCCCCATACGCAGAATTAACATGATCACAATCGTGGGCATAATGCCCGGCAGTGTAATATGTAACAGCTGTCTCCAGCGGCCTGCACCGTCAATTTTGGAAGCCTCATACAATTGAGGATCAATACCACTGAGCGCTGCCAAAAAGATAATCGAGGCCCAGCCTGCGCCCTGCCATATGTTGGACAGGATGTACATCGGACGGAACATATCTTTTTCCGCCAAAAACATAATCGGCTGCAGATCAAAAAAGTCACGAATGACGTTAAATAACCCACCATCCAGAGATGAGAACGTTTTCAACATTCCAACCACGACGACAACCGAAATAAAATGCGGCATATAACTGATGGTCTGTACTGCACCTCTGAACCACTTCTTCCGGACTTCATTCAGTAGCAGTGCTAGTAGAATCGGAGCCGGGAAACCAAACACAATACTGTAAAAACTTAAAATCAGTGTGTTCTTAATCAGTCGCCAGAAATAATAACTTTCAAAAAACATGGTGAAGTTGTCAAATCCGACCCATTCCCCTGCCAAGATTCCTTTGATCGGGTTGTAGGATTCCTGAAATGCCATCAGTAGCCCGTACATTGGCCCATAGCTGAAAATCAGATAGTAGGCTACCACAGGAACGAGCATCAGATAAACGTATCTGTTGCGGACAAGTTCCTTTTTCACCGAACTCCATTTGCCAGCTGGCTTCAAACGCCCAGGTTCAATCCCCCGGCTTCGATTCAGCTCCATCCACTCAACCTCCACTCTCGATGTTCATTCACTAACATGACACTTCTAATGATAGAAGCGTGCGCCTTTTCTTCCCATGCTCATTTCCGATAAATGGATGTTCAAAACCGAGTTCCGTCCGACAAAAAAAGACCCTGCTGCCGATGAATGGCGTACAGGGCCCGATCACAGATTAGATGTAGATCGGATATAAAGATTAGCTATGTAGAAGCGACAGCAACGCTGTCTTAGGGTACTTTTTTATACTCGGAAGGGGAGAAACCCGTGTATTTCTTGAACATTTTGCTGAAATACGGCCAGTTGGCACCAAACCCTGTCTGCTCGGCAAGCGAGGATACAGTGCAGTTCCCGTTCTGATCCAGAAGCTCCAAAGCTTTACGGATGCGGTAACTTAACACATAGTTCGTAAATTTCTCACCGGTTTCTTTTTTGAACATTTTGCCGATGTAGTCTGGATTCATGTATATTTCCCCAGCGATGGACTGGAGTGTTAATGTCTCGTCCTTGTAGCGTTTCTCTACCAACTGTTTCACACTGCCTACCATCTGCGATTGTCTGGAGCGATGTTGTTCATAGCGACGCAGGGTGATTTCCTTGCCAACGGCAAGCAAAAACTGTTGAAAAGAATGCAGGGTGCTGGATTCAATCATGCCTGGCAACTGGTCCATATACCTTTTCATCTCGGCAGAGCCACTGAGTCGAATCATCTCCATAAACATCTGAATAAGATAAGACTTCGTTTGGGATATATCGTATCGCAAGCTGGCAAGCAGCTGAAACATCCGGTTCAGCTCTGATCCCACTTCCTGCCAGTGTCCCGCCTTGATTGCAGTAACCATCCGCTCCGGATCGTATTCGAATTCAGGAAGAATGCGTTCTCCGGGAGAGTAAATATCCCGTTCCATAATGAGACTGCCCTCACCGAGGTAAAAGCGGTAATTGAGATAAACCAGCGTCTGCATGTACAAATGGCGTGCCTGCGAGAGGTCTCCTGGCTCGCTTAGCGCTATCGTGAGATCATCATGATAATATCGGGTAAATGTGGCGCGAATCTCATCGATATTATGGAACAACTGCGTTTCAGACAACTTGTCCTCCATGATTAGTAGCACATGCCTTCCAACCGTGGCACTTAAGATGGGATTGTGAAAAATATCTTCGGCAATGTTCTTCACCGCGAACAAGTGCAAATACTCATGATCCCCCTCAATCTCTACCAGCAGCAACCGCACACGCTGATCCTGAAACTGTACATCGAATAATTCCTCGAAATACTTCCATTCCTTGACCCCGTATGTTCTGTTCGTGACTAGCTCTTTCAGAAAATATTCCTTGGCATGCGGCAGTACACGCTCCAGATTATATTGGATCGACTGCACAAAACGCTCCTGATCGGTTAACTCTCGCTTCTCACTGACCAATTCACTGATAGCCTGTACAAGATGCTCCTCGCTGCAGGGCTTAAGCAAATAGTGCTTCACCCCATACTGCATGGCCGTTTTCGCATATTCGAACTCCGTAAAACCCGTGAGCATGATAAACGAGATATGCTGATACTTCTCTGCCACAGCTTCAACCAGCTGTAACCCATCCATTCCCGGCATGCGGATGTCCGAGATGATGATATCCGGGCGTTGCCGCTCGATTGAAGCAAGCGCTTCCAATCCATCTTGAGCAATGCCGATCAGTTCTGTTCCTAATCTGGACCAGTTCACCACACTGGAGATCCCGTCCGAGATCATAAATTCATCATCAACCAGCAAAACCTTGTACATCGTATGCATCCTCCTGCCTTTAACCAGTTCCATTCTATTATATGGGCATTATGCACAAATAGAGGGGAGGACATTGAATGACATGGAATTGCACCCTAACAAGTCTGATTGTTGAACATTTGTATCACGTGTGATGTTATTGGCTACAGAATCATGGTTTGTGCTGTTCCTTTGATCAAACCAAACAACCTTCACCCTGCCACAGGGTGAAGGTTTGCCGCTACTATGCAAATGCGGGCTATATAGGTGACTTACATGCCCGGATCGATTTATTTTTTTACTGCGTGAATGAAATGTATCGTTTCAAATGCCCTTAGATGATCAATTCGATCCTGGAAAAACTGTTCCTGAATCGCCTCGGGAGTCAGATGCTCATAAATAAGTAGCCCTGCTTCATCAAGTAAGGCCTCCATCTCCACATATGCGTAGCCGGATTGCATGGGCTCACCACCCATTGCAGCCAATTTAATCATATTTTCAACCCGATTAAACATTCCTTTTTCCTCAAAAAGGTGCTCATCTGCATAATCCAGAACTATAGAGCTTCCGGATGGCAGGTTCGCAAACACATGACGAATCACGTTAAACAGATCATTTTGGGGCAAATAATACGAAACACCCAAGAGACTAGCCAACGTCTTCCGTTTCTTCAAACCTTCAATAGTCAAGCTGTCATTCGAAAGCTCACGCGTAAAATCCATGGGTACAAAGTGAAGATTGTCCGGAATAGTCAGCTCGGCCTGATTCAGCCGCTCTTTCTTGAATTGCTGTGTAGCCGGATAATCCACTTCAATGATATCCAGCGTGTCCTCCAATTCCGGATGCCTCAAAGCAAACGTATCCATCCCGGCGCCAAGAATGACTACCTGCTTCAATCCCAACGCGACTTCATGCAAAAGTACATGCTCACAGTAAGCGGCCCTAGCCAGAGTTATTGGAGATAACTGTACCTGGGTAATCCATTTTAGAACCTTTTCCGGGTCGTCCTTGAGCTCGTGAGCCATATCCGGGTTGAAAAAATGAATGCCTCTAACCATGTTATTGCTGATATCTGAAAACTCTTGAGGAGAGATCAGCAATTTCGCCATAAAATCATCGAAAATGAGGGGTGTGTCATGTTGGCTGTGATAGGCTCGGCCAAAAGTCGAAATCAATGATGTGATACTGGATTCATTTTGCTTCATACTTATTCCTCCCGTACAAACAAAAATAAGATTCCCCTGGCCAGGAGAATCTTATTATATACGGAATATTTTTATATGTAAATTATAGCATAAATATATTTTTTGTCAACTATAATTTACGAATGAGCAGACAGATTACAGTGGATTTACCGTCCACTTCAACTCGTTCTTCCTTCCGCATCCTATCCAACCCGATGAGATCTGTTAGGCGTCCATTCCATACTCCTTCACTTCACGATTACGGTTCAACACCGCATGCAACACAAAACCAAGTACCGCAATAACTGCTGTGCCTGTTGCCAGCCACGCTACCGGAATAAGTCCCTGTTTGTCATACATGACCCCCATCGCATAGGGGCCGATAACCCGTCCAACCGCACCGATCCCACCCGATATTCCGATGTAAAAAGGCGCCGCCCTGCCCGCATGCTCCGAGATAAACGCAGGTGTTGCAGGGGAGATCAACATCTCTCCAAACGTGGCAAGTACCATTGCAAGCACCATGCCTGGATAGCTGTACATGGTAATCATGACGATATAGGCCATGCCATAGAATACCGCACTCGCGGTCATCTGGGCAGTGGAGGTACGGGCCATGGTCCGTTTCACCCAGCTGGTAAAAGGTTGGCCCACAAAGATCAGCACCCCGTTCAGGGTCCAGAGCAGACCGTACATTCTTTTTTCCATACCCTCAGAAATGATATACGGGGACACACCTGTGTTCCAGATGGAGTTGCCGAATAACAGGAAGAGCACGCCCAAGCTCATAAACAGATATAATCGGGTATTACCCAGCAATGCCCAGACGCCCGGCCCATCGGGGACGGTTTTGCGTTTGGTCAGATGTACTTCCCCCTGATCCGGTTCGACCCGCGACAGATAATACCAGAAGAAAATTGCAAACCCGGCTGAGGTCACTCCGTTCAGTACAAAGCTGAGGTGATAGGAAAAGTCAGCCAGAAAACCACTCAGCGCCGTACCAATCGCCACCCCAATATTGTTCGCCACATAGATAATATTGAATAATTCACCGCGTCGCTCCGTAAACCGGAAGCCAATAAAGGCCTGAATCGCTGGCAGCGACAATGAACTGAACAGCCCAATCCAGCCCATGGCACATATAAATACGACCCAATACGCACTAATCCACGGCAACGCAAACAAACCTAACGCATTAAGCGCCAGTGAACCAATGATCAGCTTCTTCACGCCTACTCTGTGATACAACGAACCACCAAGCAATTGTCCAAAGATGCCACCCAGTGACTGAATGAGGATCACAAAACCCGCGTTAGCCATCGTCCGTCCAAGCTCATCAAACACATACATGGTGGTCAGCGGCCACATCAGTGCACTGCCTGTTGCGTTAACCAGACTTGCTAATAAAAATATTCTCACTTCTTTTGGATAGTTATCCAGCCATCTCATCATCGTTAATTCATTCTCCTTAGTACCTCTGCACAAACAAAGAGCCATACAAAATAGACCTTTGCCCTGACGGCTAACCATAACCAGCCAGAGCGAAGGTTTTATGAAGTGTTACATCTATTGCACTTTAATCCTGCTCAAATTCTAGCCTTTGTTCATCTTACCTCAAAAAATCACGCTGCAAGCACACTCATTGACGCTTCACTTCAACAGTGGCCGAGAAAAAGGTCGCCCCGTTCCCCATGTCCGACAAGCGATTGGACGTCAGTGAATTCGCTCGCTGCTTCTTGCCGTCACCATCCCA
The DNA here is from genome assembly GCF_038003195.1 of Paenibacillus sp. FSL M7-1414. NCBI lineage: Bacteria > Bacillati > Bacillota > Bacilli > Caryophanales > Paenibacillaceae > Paenibacillus > Paenibacillus sp. FSL M7-1414. The sequence goes on from NZ_JBBOOS010000001.1 coordinate 6,402,163, forward strand.
CCATAAACCTTGGCTGATGACGGTTCCCGGCAGCATGGCTTCACTCACCTTGGCGGTAAGTTCGATACGCCCACGATCATTCCATACGACTACTGCATCTCCATCCTCCACGTTTCTGCGGCTAGCGTCCTCAGGGTGCATTTGCAAAAGAGGCATCTTTTCCAAACGCTGGTGTTTGGCTGAATTGCCAAAGGTGGAGTTCAGGAAATTATGGTTCGGCGGCGATAGGAACATCAGCGGATAAGTATCGGCAGGTCCAGCCGGATTCTCCCCATCATATCCTTCAATCAGAGCGCTATAGGTAGGGAGCGGCGGAAGCCCTCGCTGTTCCATTGTCTCCGAATACAACTCGATTTTGCCTGAAGGCGTAGGCAGCTGATCCAGAAATGCAGCATGTGGTGTCATATCCAGCTTCACGAATCGGTGTTCCTTCAGTCCTTCTAACGTAACTCCATTCATGTAAGGATTGCCTGTATCCTGGAGTGCATCCTTAATCATCTGCTCCGGTGTTTCTCCGAAGATTGCAGGATCGTACCCCATAGCCTGCCCAAGCAGTGAGAACAGTTCCACATTACTCTTGCTCTCCCCAATCGGTGCAATCACCGGCTCTTGCAGATGAACGTACTGATGCCAATAAGAGGTGTACAGGTCCGTCGCTTCAAATGAAGATGTGGCTGGCAATACAATATCTGCATATTTCGCGGTATCCGTTATGAACAGATCGTGTACAACCGTGAACAGATCTTCCCGTGCAAAACCTCGCTCCACCCGCTCGGTATCCGGTGCCACAACCAGTGGATTGCTGCAGTAAACCATCATCGCTCGGATTGGCTGCTCTGCTTCCAGCAACGCTTCACCAATCCGGTTCATGTTCACCACTCGCGGCTCCGGATTCTGCCGCAGCTCCGGACGTTCGAGCGCGTCGCTATTTGTGCTCGCGTAGCTGTTAGTGCGAACGGCACCGCCGCCTTGCTTCAGCCACTGCCCTGTAATCGCAGGCAGACATGCAACGCTACGCACGTTCATCCCCCCATTATCATGGTGCTGGAGGCCATTGCCGATGTGAATATGAGCTGCTTGTGCGTTGCCGTATAGTTCGGCCAGCTCCACAATGGTTTCCTCCGGCACGCCCGTAATGCGTGCAACACGTTCAGGGGTGTAACTGCGGACATGATCACGTAGTGCCTCATGACCTATCGTATACTTTTGCATAAACGCTTCATCCGTTAGTCCCCGTTCGAATAGCACATGCATCAAACCCAGCGCCAGTGCGCTGTCCGTGCCCGGATACAGCGGAATAAACCAGTCGCCCCACTGGGCCGTGCGATTGCGATGAACGTCGATGACGACGATCTTGGCGCCTTTTTTACGGGCTTTCTCCGCCAAAACGACCTGATGCATATTTGTACTGACGATATTACCACCCCACACCAGGATGAGATCCGCATGCTCCGTATCTTCCGGCACCGTTCCCCGATTGGCACCCATCGTATATTTCCAGCCGGTATTTCCAGCGGAGTTACAGATCGTCTGCTCCAGTACACTCGCACCAAGCGCATTGAAGAAACGCCGATCCATACCGTCTACGCCGAGAATGCCCATGTTACCGTAAAAGCTGTAGGGCAGGATGCTCTCCGGGCCGTAGGTTTTGGACAATGCAGTGAATTTGGTCGTAATCTCGCGAATCGCTTCATCCCAACTAATTCGTTCGAACTTGCCTTCACCTTTGGCTCCTACACGTTTCATCGGATATTGTAGACGCTCGGGGTGATATACCCGCTCGGTCATATTTCTGACTTTATTACAAATGGCACCCTTGGTGATCGGATGATCCGGATTGCCTGCCACCTTCACAATTTTGCCGTTCTCTTTATGTAATAACAGACCACAAGTGTCCGGACAGTCGAGCGGGCACACCGCCGCAAATACACCATTCTCCTGATCGATCATCGTAAGGCTCCCCTCTTTAAAAGCTATCCCTATATCATATCTTCTTCGAGGTTATCGCGCAAAGAGAACAGTATGTTTTTGCTTCATATTCGCCGCTATGGCGGCTTTAAATTATTTTCAAAAAAATGTTTTTGAGTTTGATTCAACTTCAGAATTCAGGGGTAAATTAAAAATAAGGCATTAGGCTAGTGTTTCCCCACTTCCTCCTCATGCCATATCATGGACCACTCCCGAAATTCGCCATGAACAGGTTTCGTTCCCCCGAACCTTGTCATGGCGAATTTATTTTGCGTTAAACTCCAACAAGGACCTCATACAAAAAAAACGATCCCGCCCTGCTCCATCACAGCATATTCGCCATGAACCGAGCAAGATCAGAATCGTCTTCACTTCTAATACACGTGTATCCATACCTCGCTGTGCCCACTATGCTTGTTTGCTCAACATCACTCTAGCCTCCGTCTCCACAGCTTCGATCGACGTTGCTATCTCCGGCTTCACTTTTGGCTCAGCTTGGCGCAGGTACACCACCCAATAGGCTGCAGCTACAAACAGAGCACCACCAGTCAGATTCCCGAGCCATACCGGAATGAAATTCATCACATATTGACCCCACGAATAATGTCCTTCAAAGATTGCCGCCGGGATGAGGAACATATTGGCCACAACGTGCTGGAATCCAATCGCCACAAATGCCATCGTTGGAAACCAAATGCCCAGTACCTTGCCACTCATCGTATCCGAAGCATAAGATAACCACACGGCCAGCGCGACCAGCCAGTTACATCCGATGCCAGAGATGAAAGCTTGCAAGAAGCCGTCATGCAGCTTATGCCCAGCCATATCCACCACTTTCGCCAGATATACACCTTCTCCGGTCAGACCCAGCACATGTCCAAACGCGTACGCGACAAACAAAGCTCCAACAAAATTACCAATCGTCACTAAGGTTAGATTTTTCAACATGCTACCCACAGATAATTTTCTTGCAATCGTAGCAAGTGGAACTGCCATCATGTTACCTGTCAGCAGCTCTCCACCACCGATGAGTACCAAGATTAATCCAACCGGGAACACTGCTGCTCCAATCAGATTGACCAGACTTCCCCACTCAGCTGGCGCAGAAGCAATCACCCGAATATCCAGTAGAAACCCCAGCGCAATAAAAGCCCCTGCCAGAAAACTAAGCACCAGTACAGAAGACACCGGATATTGAGCCTTCTTCATTCCTGTTTGCGCCGTATATTGTGCAACCTCAAGAGGTGTTTTTGCTGCCATATCATTCATCCTCTCCTTCATTGTTCATCGTTTGGAAAAACGACCTGAATTTCATTGTTTATGCGTTGAATACCATATCTCAATTGTATCTTGGTACTGCGCAAAACTTTGTGCAAATTATCACAATGTTGTTTAAAAAGATACTTTCAGAGCGTCTTTGAATAGTTAAGTCAGCAAGAGTGTAGTAAGGCCTTTTGTAGCTAAAAAAATCACAAAAAAGACTGACGATATACTCGCCAGTCTTCTTTTCCTTTATAATCATCCGCCTTGTTTCGTAATCTTGGCAGTTATTGTACTCCTCTTATTTACGGACAAGCATGACTTATCTTTGTATGGCGTTTATCATGCCCTCTGTTCAACCATCTATTCTGCTTCCTTACACCATTGCTGGTGCTTTTACTTTTATTGGAGGCAGTGCTTGCAGACCAGCCGTGTTCAGGAAGTTCCATGGTTTGTTGTAATGTGGCTGGAAGAAGAAGTCGATGAAGGCCAGCTCATCTACGGTCATGTTATTTTGGATGCAGACCGAGATCGTATTAATCGATTGGGTCAGATCAACCTGAGACATCACCTGTGCTCCAACGATCCGACGAGTAGCCTGCTCATATACCACTTTAAGCAACAGTTTCTCAGCCGTTGGCATAAACTCCGGACGGTAGCTGTCTTCCAGTACGACAGATTCAACAATCAGGCCTTCGTCAGCAGCAGACATTTCCGTCATCCCTGTACCCGCGATATTTTGCTCATAAATTTTGATACCCGATGTTCCTTGTGTACCCATATACGGTGTCGTAGGACGAACCAGGTTACGGGCTACGAGTGTACCCATCCGCACGGCGTTGGTTGCCAGTGGAATGTAAGATGCTTTGCCTGTTGGGTTGTAATGAATAGCACAGCTGTCACCCGCAGCGAAGACGTCTTTTTGACTCGTTTGCATATATTTATCCACGATGATTGCGCCGTTTGGTAGCATATCCACTTGGCCTTTGAGCAGCTCTGTATTTGGACGGAAACCAATGCACAGAATAACCAGATCGGTTTCGAACTCTCCTTTGGACGTGATCACCTTAGTCACTTTGCCATTTTCACCAGTAAACTTCTGTACCGTTTGACCAAGAGCCAGTTTGATGCCGCGTCCAGTCAACGTATCTTCAATCGCATCCGTGAATTCAGGGTCCAAGTATTTGTTCAAAATACGGTCCACACTGTCGATCAGGGTAACTTCCTTGCCGTTCATCTGGAAAGCCTCAACCAGTTCTACGCCGATATATCCTGCACCTACAACGGTAACACGTTTGGCATCTTTGGCTTTTTCAATAATCGTGTTGGAATGATTGTAGTTTTTGCAAAGTAAAATGTTGTCCATCTCGATGCCTTCAAGCTTCGGAACGACAGGCCATGACCCCGTTGTCACGATTAGTTTGTCAAACGTATCTTCAAATTCTTCCCCGGTTTGCAGGTTTTTAGCCTGAAGGGTATGGCCCTTGGCATCTACTGCTGTTACTTCATGAAGCATCTTAGTCTCAACACCAAGCTCTGCCAGTTGATTAGGAGAAGAATAGAACAAGCCGTCAGGGTCTTTCACAACCCCACCTACGTAGAGTGCAATGCCACAAGATAGGAAGGAGATATTGTCATTGCGCTCATAAACGGTGATGGTAGCATCCGGGTACAATTTAGCGGTATTTACGATGGCTGCGGTTCCTGCGTGTGTACATCCGATAACTGCGATTTTCATTAAAAGTTCCTCCTCGAAATATATAAATGAGTTTGAATATAATGTTGTTATGGTTGTGAAACATTTCACTTCTTGTTCGAAACTGTGTATGTGATTTATTTCACTTTATACACTCATTATAATGTGATATTTTTCACATTGCAATAGGTTGAGCAAAAAAAGTTTGTCGAAGGAGGTCATTTCCCTGTATTTAAGCCTTTCTTCCCTTCATTGTATTGATTTCATTGTCCCCGGATTTGGGCGGGTTTATGCTATGTAATGGCTTCCGTGATCCCTGTATGAACACAGTGTGGACGTATAAAGTTAGAGTCCTCTCTTACATTCATGTTTTACTTGTACAAAAAATAAATGGCTTCAATTTTCATTACAGGGTTGATTTCATGGATCCGACTCCTACCTGTGAAGAGAATAAATCCGCGTATATAAAATAATCAAAGAAGCCCATCCTTGCTTATGCAAGGACAGGCTTCTCAACGTTCATGTATTAACCGAGCAATTTCTCGATATCTGCAATCATTGTCTCCGGAGATTCTTTCGGTTCAACACGACCTACCACTTCACCTTCACGGTTAACAAGGAACTTGGTGAAGTTCCATTGGATGTCGCTTGTTTCACCTACGCCAGGTTGTTGCTCCTTCAGGTATTGGAACAGGGGATGAGTGTCCTCACCATTCACGTCTACCTTGGCAAACACCGGGAAATTCACACCATAGTTAATCTGGCAAAATGATTCTGCTTCCTCACTTGTACCTGGCTCCTGCCCTCCAAACTGGTTACAAGGGAAACCCAGTACAACCAAGCCTTGATCGCGATAACGATCATAGAGCTTTTGCAATTCACCGTATTGCGGGGTCAGCCCACACTTGCTGGCTGTATTGGCAATGACCAATACTTTACCTTGATACAGATCCAGTGAGACTTCTTGGTTCGCGGTGGTTACCGCCTGATATGAATATACGGACATGACTGATTCCTCCCATGACATATGTTGGTTTGGGCTGTTGCGAGCATGTTGGCATAACCAATGAACTCACAGCCTGTCTTATTATTATAGACCTGATCCGATGCGATTACCAAATCCAGGGTCTACCCGTCCCCTTTGCTCCCATGCATTGCAAATCCCCCATGAATGCAAAAGAGCCGCGTGCGATAGCGCACAGCGGCTTCATTCTATAATGTAAGGACCCACATATGGCCCATTTCGTTAACTTCCTGTCGCTTGAACACGTGGTTCTGCCCGTCCTCCAGCATGAACCATCGCACTGTTCATGACCAGCTGCTCTGGCGTCTTCGATTGCTGGCGTTCGCCTGCAAGAGCGTAAGGCAAGCAGAGCGGTACACCGGAACGCGGATCAATCACGATATCTGCTTCAATGTTGAATACCTCACGAAGCACATCCGAATTCATAACTTCTACAGGTGAACCATGAGCAATGGCTTTACCTTTTTTGATACCAATCATGTGATGTGCATAGCGGGAAGCATGATTCAAGTCATGCACAACCATAACAATGGTACGGTTGGCTGTGGCATTCAGTTGCTCCAGTAATTGCAATACTTCGAGCTGGTGAGCCATATCCAGGAACGTAGTCGGCTCGTCCAGGAAAAGGATATCTGTTTCTTGGGCAAGTGCCATGGCAATCCAGGCACGTTGACGCTGTCCACCGGACAGTTGATCAATCGGACGATCATGGAATTCAGTCATGGCTGTCACTTCGATAGCCCATTCAATCATACGTTTGTCTTCCGCACGCATGGAGCCAAATCCTTTTTGATAAGGAAAGCGACCATACGATACCAATTCAGTAACGGTAAGACCTTCAGGGGCTGTTGGATTCTGTGGCAAAATCGCAAGTTGCTTGGCAACTTCACGCGTGGACTGTTTATGGATGGACTTCCCGTCGAGCAATACATTACCTGCTTTTGGAGCCATAATACGTGCCATCGTTTTCAGGATGGTTGACTTCCCTGAACCATTGGCTCCAACAAGTGCTGTAATTTTTCCTTGGGGAATCTGAATATTCAGATCCTCTACAATTAGTCTTTCCTCATAAGCGATATCCAGCTTGGTCGTCTCCAGACGAAACATGCGATCATCCCTCTCTCATTTATCCCGGTTATGTAATCCGGCTATGACAACAAAAACGAAATTGTAATTCTGTGATTTCCGACGCAAATATCTTCTACACTAAAGATACTGATAATCATTATCATTTGTCAACATAAAAAACCAAATTTTCTTCTCTTTTCGTGCTTTATTTGCTCTTTCTGTAGCAGAAATTCCTCTCTTTTCCCAAGTACACATGAGATCTTTTCTCATTCATTTCGCGCACTTTATCACTTCTGACTGTTTTTCAAACTCTTGAATCGCAAATTTTGTGTCCGAATTGTGAATGTGTGAGTTTTTTTCATGTGTTTGCTATATATTCGCCATATCAAATAAAAAAAGATGACCTTGAAATCTAAAGTTCAAGGTCATCTCACATACGCTCGTTTAATAAGGTATGAAGTCAGCATTTTTAATTATTGGATCAAAAGACACTTAATGAATCTATGCAATATGCTCATATAAAATAACTTACAGCTTCGGCTGAGGCATCAATTGAATTACAGTCATACTGCCCTGCGTACTCTTCACACTGGCAATACTCTCGGCATCCATATTCGCTGGAAGATCGATCTGCAATCCATACGGATAGAGACGATCTACCTCTCCAATAGACATCTGTGCAGGAGTGTTCGCATCCTGTTCATTGGATACAGATGTGTCAGGCGATGTGGAACCAGTAGCTTGATCGGCATCCGTACCTTGCTCCGTGTCTCCACTCCCAGCATTAGACGGTGCATTCGTCCCTGTATCCGTTGTTGTATCAGTAGCAGGATCTGAAGTGGAATCACCCGATGTTGAAGGATCGGCCTGCTGATCGCCATCCTCCGTCTGCTCTATGTTTCCCGCTGAAGAACCATCCGTGCTTCCTTCGGAAGTACTTCCTGAACCACCATCGGAAGGAACTTGGGTATCTGGCTCCTCATTCCGATTAAAACTCTCCCACTTGCCTGTAGCATCCAACTCCTGCGTGCTGCCATCTTTCATCGTCAATTGAAGTTTGCCTTGCTCAAACTCAGTGCTTCCCGTATCGTTCCTGAAACGGATCACCAGTTGAGCAGGTGATTGCGTACCCTCCTGCTCACTCGCAGGAATCATATAAGCAATCTGCTCCGCGAGCTGCACCTCGGGTTCAGCCGGTATGACAGGCTCCTGGGTAGATGGAGGGGATGCCGCTGGCGGCTCTACAGAATCTTTCATCCATGCATATGTACCGCCAGCAATACCCAGAACCAGGATCAAGAGGATTAATCCGAACAGATTTTTCCTTTTACCCGTTAGCATCCGCACCAGTGGAGAGGACAATTCCGTCTTCGCACGGTCATAGACCGGTTTCATTGTCTTGCTGGCTCTCACGTAATACGGTTTGAAAGCTGACTTCGACTTGAATGCTTCACGGTCATGGGCTTTGAAATACGCCACGATGGCATCCGCATATCCTTTATGCGCATTGGAACCCCGGACAAACATCCGATGATCTCCTGACCATTCGAAGAATGGATACAGCCCTTCAGCACGACTTGCATTGGTGCGGATGAATTCAATCAGGCCAGGATAATCCAACCGATTGCTGCCGCTTCCTCCCCTATAAAAAGCCATCGGCAAAGCTTCATATGCCGCAATCCCCGGATGAGCCTGTAGCTCTCCGGCAAGCCAGCGACGCGTCCAGCGTTGAAGTTCATTGCGTTCTGCCAGGGAAAGTGCCTCCAATGCCTCTTCTTCATTCCCCTCGCCACTAAGCCACACTCTCGCAGCCAGCATCATGTTCGTTCGAGCAGATACATCAGAACCCTGACGTGCCGCCCAATCCTGAACCTCATTGCCATGCTGCAAAATATCAATGCTTAATAGCTGTTCACGGTTAACCCGTTCCAGATCCAGATCCTGAATCATAAACAGGTTAATGACATAAGCAAGCTTGTCTGCAAGGCGGGTTAACTCCTCCTGATATGCCGGATCTTGACTGGCAGACGGAGATCCCCCTTTGCGATTAGGACGGGCTGTAGCTTCAGATTGACCAATTCGTGCCGTAATGCCTGTATCATAGGTGACATCAGCAGATACCCGATCCAGTATGTTAACACGCTGGAGGGCTTCATTCGCAGACTGTACCGGATTAGGCGCAGAACATAACCGTTCACGCAGCTCATTGGCTGTCCGCTCCTGCAAGAAGCTGTAGTGGATCGCAGATGGATGGGACGTAACCCATCTTCGGATCACTTCCACAACGTTCGCTGCCGATTCCGTGCGTTTCAGCTGATTGTCCAGATAAGGCTCGAACAACAGCTTAGTGAGCGATTCATTGGCCAGCACTTTATCAAAGAAAGCCCGATTCAGCTGCGGATCCCGATCCAGCACAGCATACAATTCCTGCACAGCACGCATACGCTTCTGGGCGCGGGCATTATTCACACCGTAGATAAAATAGTCCACAATCCGGGATTGCACCACGGGCGTGGCAACACTGAAATATTCGCCAATGCGAGTTGCGACGTCTTCTTCGGGTACGTTCTCACGCTTCACGCTGTCCAGTTCCCTGCTGAGCAAGGTCAGGAACAGCTCGTTCAGACGGGAACGTTGCTGCAATCCACCATCCGGCTTCAAATAGGTCAGCAAGCCACTCAGGACATGACTTTTGTTATCCAGATAGAGGTCTTCCATGCCTTGTTCAAGACCATAGAACACCGCAAGTTCGCCATATGCTTCAATGGAAAGTTCCCGCCCAGGTTCCATGCCGGACATCATTTCATCCGCAAACGTATAGAACGCATCCGCCGCCGCAGGTTCCTGCAATAAGGCCCAAGCGAATTCTGCATAAGGTAACTTCGCCACAGATGCATCCGCATGTGTCACTCTGCCGGATACCAGATCAAAGGTGAAATCCTTCTCCGTATTCCGGTCTTTCGGACGTAACGTCCCTCGCTCAACAAACTGGACGTGGATGCCCTTCTTGGCCTGTGGCTCCTTGGCAAACGTCATGAATCCCAGCTGCCGCCGGAATGCGTAGGGTAAAGCCGTGTACAGCAAACGTAACAATCCTTTGGCCCCTGCGGTCACTTCCTCTGCGGGAAGGTCCAGCGCAATGTATACTTTTCTACGTGTCGCTACAGACTGCATTACCGCATAGAGCAGGCGCTTGAACAGCACTTCGTTCATCTTCAAGGTGCTCAGCACTTGGGTTGGTGATCCTACGCCAGCATCGGTCGCCCCACCCTGTCCGCTCCTAGGTGATATAGGCAATTCAGCAAGTGCTGGCAGAACTGTACCTTGTTCGATGTCATAGGACGTGGCGAACACGGCATCCAGCCAGCCGCCTTGTTTCATCTGCTCTTCCGAGCGTTCGGGAGACAAGACGTAATTATGTGCAAAAAAGGCACTGCGCAGCCCGGTGAAATCCGCAGACTGGTACACATTTTGCCCAAGGATTGTCTCCCCACTCTCCAGATGAAGCAGGTGAATGGCAGCCGGAAACTTCGTCTCGTCCTTCTCGCTACGGCCTGTTAGCTCCGCTGGAGCATCATAGACACAGTAGGGGTGAAGCACTTTTTTGATAAAAGAAGGGTCCAGTCCCGGCGATGCCGCAACCGTATCAAACCCCTCTGTTGTGCGAAACACCCCGCGCCGCTCCCGGGTATACAGCTGTTGTTCAATGGGCGGGGTTACGGAAGAACGCATCATCCCACTCTCCCCTCAATGTACTTCAGCTTGTACAATAGCCATAAGAAGGGTTCATCCACGCGAATCGGACTAACCACACCCTGCAATTTCATATCCACCGGATTGCTACCCAGCGCAGAGACTGCGAAATAGGCTGTATCCTTGAAGTACACATCCATCGTGCCCTTGAATGGGCGATCCACCTTCTCGATAAAACGCCGGATCTCCCCGTCGATATTCTCGAACTCGGTTAAGTCGAACCAATCGCGGTGCACCATGTTGCGGAAGACATTACTGTTGGATTTGATATAATCCCCCTCTTCATCCTTGAGGGAATGCAGCATGTCGCTTTTCGTGAGCACAACGGCTGTTGGAATATTCGTTTTGGCTTTGTCCTGATACGCGATAAAATCTCCAAACATCGTCAGTACCACGTCACGTGGTTCATCGTATCGTGGTGTCCACTCTCCCGGCTCGTTGCCAAGGTTAATGCGGATTTTGTCCCGAATCGATCGAATTTGAAGCGGGTCCACCATGAACAGGATACCTGCCGAGTTCTTGATGTGTTGCCCGTGAAGTCCGAGATAATCCTGCTCCACCATACCTTCACCCGCAACGTCAAAGAACACCAGTGTCAGCGGCGCTTTATCTTCGTCCTTGAACACAAACTGGAAGATAAACGGCTCCTGCAACTTTTCCTTCTGTGTGGAATCCAGCAGATCGCCCCGTTCAAACAATGGTTCTTCATAATCCGCACGGAACCGGCGGCTGATCTCCGCATTCAATGGCATGCAAGCCGCGTCAAAATGATCGGCCGTATAATGCTGCAATGTATGAATTAATGAAGTCATGTAGACGGATTTACCTACCTGGGATGCACCAATGATGGATATGATATTGCTCGGTGCTTTACCTGCCGTAACAGGCAGCTCGTTATGACATTGCGGACACAACCGGCGACGTGTAACGACACCATACCGATCGTTCAGCCCCATCACGATGTTATCTGAATAAATCCGGTGTTCCTCCGGTACATCATGAGGTGCCAATACCGCCTCCATATCAAATACCGTGTCGAGTCCGAACCTTTCGCGATACCGATTCAACTTCGCATCTTCCCCGAGTGCGTAGTCCTCATCATCATCGCGGTGATGGGCGGCGCGGAACACCACCTCTTCCGGTGAAAACTTGCTGAAACAATAAGGGCATACAATATCATAAAACAGCGGACGTTCCTCCGGCTGTTGTCTCTTCAAAAACCGACTAAAAAAGCTCATAGCCACTCCCCTCCCCTGATCAGTCAGACTAAGGTGATTTACACTTGCACTACGATGACAGAGTAACCTTCCAATCGCTAGTCCAACTATCTAGTCTGATATAAGCCGATAGGCGACTCCATATTTCGGTCCGTCCGTGAAGAATAATCGCACATAATCATCCTTGGCAACTTCAACGGGCGGCATCTCATTTCTTCCGGGAGCAAAATCACTCACAAAAGGATACACCGTACCATCTTCCTTATTCAGCGGAACCCCGCCCTGTTTGCGAACATAACAGAGTGCTTCCTTTGGAACAGGTACTTCCGCTGTGACGGTGATCAATACACTTTTTCGTTTCTGAAAAAAACCGCTCTTGTAGCGAATGGAAAAGCGGATATCCGCCTTCCCTGCGCTTGCAATCACCATGTTGTCCTCGTCTCGTTGACGGATCAGTACAGGTCCCTCTTCCTCCATCTGACACACATACACGGTGTACTTGATGGCACCAAAACCTGTGATCCGATCCGTGTAACCATTGCTCGCCTTATATTCCTCTCTTGTGTACAGCTTCAGCTTGCCCTGTGCAGGCTCTTCCCCGGTACGATCATCGCTCATCATATCCAGCTCCAGCCGTTCCACATACACAGCTTCTACCCGTTCCGGCCAGAGCCAGCGAAGTGTACAACGCCCTTCGTTCACCGCAAGTGTCAGTTTTCGAATCAAGGGTGTCGAAGGGTCTGCATCCGTAAACCGCATTTCCATTGACCTCCCGACGTTAGAATCCTTTGCTGCGTGTATCTCTTGGTCTCTGACCAAACCCTTCGGCAGAAGAAGTTCCGCCACCAGCTTCACGACGACCCCTGCTCTTCCGCGGCGTGTTCTCCTTAATCGGAACAATCCAGGAGAAGAGGGTCAATACGCCAGACAAAATGAGCATCGCACCAAGACGTACGAATGTATCCCCCACGTTCGAACCGTCGAGTCCCCACTCCAGCAGAAGCCCTGCCAGTAGACCCGACACCGCACCGCCTATACCAAAGCTGAGCGCGAGATGACGGTTATCAAACACGAGTCCGAGTGACACACCCAGCGCCACGCCAATCAGTAACACTGCTGCTACACGGAAAATCGCCAGATAAACGCTGTGCTCCATCATGCCTGTACGCTCCGTTACCAGCGTCCGTTCATCAATCGTATCGTAGATCTGCTGGAATGCCAGATTCAGACCACCGGAATCCGGTACATCATAGTACATGCCACCCGTTTGCTGGGCAATATTACGTAGCAAATCCGTACCTGATGGGTCCACCAGGCTTAGTCCGACTGTATTAATAGAGATCTGTTCGTTGTTATATTGGGACAAAATATCGGTCGTGTCCGCTTCACTGAAGCCATCGGATAACAAGATGACAACGGTACCGCGTTTCGGGTCCTGTTTGCCCTGAATCTGCTCCATGCCTTCCCGCAGCACGGCATCAAAATTGGTGCCTCCCGAAGTCGTGACAATGCCATCGATTTTGCTATAAACCTCATTCTTGGCCGCTTCACTATCCAGCGCAATAAACGGCTGTAACAACTGCGGTTGGTCATCAAACGTAATGACAGCTACCTGTTTGTCACTCTCCATCTGGCTGATTAGTGTCTTGGCGGCTTCAAAACGTCCGTTATCTGGATCTGTTTCGCTCATGCTGCCCGAGTTATCGATCATCAGTACGATGTCCTTCACTTGCTTCACACCGCCCGGATTGATCTGATACAACAATTGCAGGGCGAGTCCAACAACAAATAACAGAGCCAGTGTTGCCGGAACAAGCAATTTCCACGACAGTCCCAGATACCGGAGCTTCCATGAAGCGCCATTCAGCTTGGGTGAGATCATCTCTGCGATCAAACAGAACAATCCAACGCTCAGCGCCAGTACGCCAAAGTATAATCCCATCAGCAACAGACGTGGCATCTCCCCAAGCCATTGACGCAGCATGATTTCTCCTGCCGCAAAGCCCACTGCCCCGCCAATCAGGCTGAACAGGACCAGGAGAAGATTGATTTTTCGCTGCATGTCTACATGCATCCTTTCCATACCAGCCGTAAACAGGCTGAGTTAATACAAGATTGGTGCTGGGTGTCAGGACACCGACGGCGTCTTAACGAATGGGTGACAACTTTTCCACCAGACCAGCGGGGTGAAGTTCATAGCCATTCTCCGTGTACGAGTCATAATATACCTTGCCGTTCCGATACACCATGAGATCCTCCAGATGGAAACCGCCCATCAGATTCAGCTTCTCCACGCCACTACTGCGTTCTTCGTACACCACACCCAACTTGTAGATACGTGACGTCTCTTCGGCATGTGCCGCGTAGTCCATGAAAGCACTATGATGGTCACCAAAGAAATACTTCTCTTCATATCGATGTTCCTGCGTATAATCGAATACCCGGACCCGAACAACCGCCTGATCCTCCAGCGTGTGGTACAACCTGCGGAACAGATCATCGCGGGTTAATACATCTTTATCTCCGTAGGCAATCGTGACATTCGCCCGCTGCAACAGTTCTTCTTCAAATGGCAATCGCAATGGCTCGGCCGTAAGCAGCAACGAGTGACATACCTCCATCAGCCGTTTCAGCAGACGGTCATCGCCTTCTGTGGCAAGCCGGTTCATGTCTCCCATGTAACGGTCCTCAAACCATACATCCCGTCCGCGTTTGGCTTCCAGGTCGATGATTAGCTCTTCCGTCACTTTGCCGTAGTACTCCATCACGTTCTGGCCGATGTATTCATCGGCAGCAGCGATACTTTGGGCAGCTGTCTCTCGCAGTGTGCGTTCCAGCGCTTCAAGTGCTGCTGTGACGTGACGACTAAAACGATGAAGTTCTTCCATCTCCGTATCGTAGATACGCAGCAGATGTAATTCATTTTCCAGTCGCAGTAATTCTACCTTTGGTACATACACTCGCTCCAGCATGCAGTCAATCAGATTGCGTATATTCCGTTTATCACGGAACAACGCTCGTTTGAACGACTGATCTTCCACTCGCTCTTGCTGACGTTGCTCCAGCAGAGCACGTGCCGATTCAAGCTGCATCGATTTATCCCGAATCAGTCCGAGCAGCGCTTCACGTACACTGCCAGGCTCACTGTCACTCCAGGCAGCCCACTGGAAGTAACCAACCTCTGGATGCTCCGCGCGGGATTGTTCGGCCTGACGGCGCAGAGAGCCGCCAGAGCTGCGCTCACGCACACGCTCTTCGACAAGACGGACAACGTTATCGCGGAAGTACGCTTCAGCTCCTTGTCCAAACAACGCTCTCTCCGCTTCACGAAGTGAGAGCGGCTTCAGATCAGAGAAACTGACGTTATGCGTCATGATGCCACTCATGCCACTAACCAGATCTTCATTGGGCAGCAGACCTTCGACTTTGCGTTCCACTGAGGCCGCGTCCAGTCCAAAGAAAGATAGCTTGTCCTTAATGCTCCAGTCCGGCTCCTGCCGCATGCGTGCGAGCAGATACCGATACAGGTGATATAACACCGTCAGGGCAATCGGCTTGTTTGGCCGCCTGATCTCGGCAAAACCCGCACTGGCATAACCATGCTGATCAGAGGTAGTACGAATATTGTTTTTAAAGGATGTATTGTTGTACGTGTTCGCTCCCGTGCTTGAAACGCTACCCGAGTGATCCACATCCTGCTTCCTGTTCTTCAGCAGGCAGATCCGGCAGATGATCTCGGCATTTTCGATCCAGCCACCGGGAACGCCGGTTCCACGCTCATTTTTGTCGGACAACAGATATACCAGATCAAACAACGGTGACGCGGGATGTGTAACCGGAATGGAGATCCCATCCTCCGTCACCAGCAGTTTACCGCTGAACGTGTAGTCCAGCGACTGCATATAATCCAGTTCCCGCAGAAAAGCGAGGCCTGCTGCGCTGGCATACCCGAAGGAATCCACCTGTTCCATCTCGCTGACCAATACATGCAGATCCGTCTGCACCGACTTGAAGGCTTGGGACAAAATGGTCTCCGTCAGCTTGGTTAGCTCTGGCAACAATACATTCAGCGGATCATCCGCTCTGGTTACCACCGTAACGTAAATCCGATCAAATGACGAGTATAACCGTCCATATTCGGCAATTCGGTTACTGACCCGACGAAGCGTACGATTCAGATCGTAGAGCGCCTGATCCGATTCGTGGAAACTGCGGTGTACATCCTTGCGCCGTGTTTTGGACGGTCGCTCCGTCTGCCCAGCGGACAAAGGCAAGCGATGACAAGTCACCTGACCATCATCGGACGAGCCACCATTCCTCGTTCCACCCGGATGCTCTTTCTGATCTTCTGTACCAATCTGAACGTAGACCACACCGTCTCCGTTATCCCATTTCAGCCGATTGATCTCCTGCACGGCAGACACCGCGGGTGCAACCAGATCACCCACGAAAAGGAACAAAGCCGGGTAATGGATACTGCTGCGTCCATCACCCAAGCTGCCTTGACGCTCCTGCTCTATTGCATACTGCGCTGCATACTTCTCCAGATCACGCTTCAGGGTATTGTTCGAATTGAACTCCATCCCGGCCGCCATCTTACTTCAGCCTTCTGCGAATGTCGTTCAGCTTGGACGACATCGTTCTGTAGAACTGATAGATGTCTTCTCCGTTAGCCAGTTCTACCCGCTCGTATTCGAGACGATCGCGCGATTCCATGAACAGCGCAGCCAGATCATCCAGCTTTGTCAGCAGTGGGGTGATATCCTCAGAAGCTGTAAGATCGTTATCGCGGCGGGAGGCTTTGCGCAACAATGTACTGCGATCCTTCTCCGCCAGACCGCGGAAGTTGCCAAATACTTCATACTCGGCAAAGTTACGGCTCTTCATCAAGTTTGCGAACGGCTCCCATGCGTCTTCTTCCGGGTCACGGTCATAGACGTAGAGCGCACCTTTTTTGACGATGGTATCAGTATATAACGCTTCGATGAAGCGGTCATACCACTGCTCTTCGTCCTGGTACTGGGCAAGAATACCTTCGAGTTCGGCGACTTTTGCCGAGATGGCATTCATCTTCGCCAGTTCCTCACGTACGCGCGCGATCAGCTGCGGGGAGCGTACCAGGTTTTCTTTAGCCATATCTTCATTAATACTGCCGAAAATATCCTTAACTCCCACACGTGGCAACCCTTCGGATTGCAGACGTTTTAGCTCGATCACCGCCCGCTTCACTTCGCCGAGGTTCGGCGTGGTGGACGTGAGACGCATGTCGTAGGCTCCCAGTTTGGCAGACAAGTCAAACGCTTCTGTTGTCACAATCGCATACCGATTGCTTGTATTCTCATCAATGGATTTGGCTGTCACAATGTTGTATCCAAGCGCCTGCTCGAATTCGTTACGCACACGGGCGTTATACTGCTTCACGCGGGCGTTCTCGTACACATCTCCCCATGATTTCTCTGGAATCGGAGACGGCAGATAGGTCCAGTTGTTTTTCTCCGTTTGTACTAAGTGACGACCAATGCCCTCTTTGTCCAAAATGGTACGTTCATAACTTTCCTCATATACTTTGAGCGGTGTATAGACAAAGAGTGGTACCCCGTTGCGGGTGTTCAGCCAGAATATCCGGTTACGCACTTCACTTTCCTTGACGGTAAAATGAGATTTACCTACCGCATTGTTCTGATAATTGCGAATCCCTTTCAGAATGCCCGGCGCCTGTGCCGGTACCGATACAAATCCCCATGAAGGGAAATGCAGACTGCCTGTACTGTTGCTCAGATTGAACACCGGAACAGCCTCATCATCCAACTTGCCAGCAATGAAACGTTCCACGAATTTCTCGACCGACTCATCCTGACCGTATTTGATCACCAGGAAATCTTCCATGGAACGGGTAATCAGATCACCGAATTTCTCACTCAGGAAGTCGGAGATGGAGCTGACGATATCAATCTCGTTTTCTTTCACCCACTGGCTGGAGTTTTCCAGCAATTCACGGGAGAAGTCACGGATCAGATCATCTGTATCACGCTTATCCAACAGCCCGTCCACCACACTGACGATATCCGGTACACTTACAACGTTCCAGTAATATGTTTTGTTGCCTTTGTGATCAGCTTGTTCCTCGCCGCGTGTCAGCAGATCACCGTTCTTGGCGAATATCGAGCTAAGGGCATTCAGCGTTTCGGTAAATACGTTATAAATGCGGCTGTTCTCCTGGTTCAGCAACTCATACAGATCTTCATAGAACTCGATCATCTGATCGTTGCGTTCCACGTCGGCGTGCAGCCAGTACTCATGAATTTTTGCTTCAATATAAGCATTCTTTTTCTTCTCTTTGGAGACAAAAGCACTCTTCGCATCGCCCAGCTTCTCTTCGGACTGCTCCTGAGCTGCTTCAATATCACGCGGAATGCGGAAGGCATTCTCACGCAGCGTTTCGATGTAAGACTGAATCATCTTCAGTACACAGAAACCTTTTTCCGTATAAATCAGACGGGAGACATAAAACGGACCTTGTTCGGGATGCAAAAACATACGCCGGATCTGTTCAGTGAACTGACCCGCAATCTCACCAGGCAGTTGTTTCTTCGCCTTGATATATTCTTCACGAGCACGAGCCAGGAAGTTCTGCTCCAGTTCGGTATCCATATTCACAACCTGTGATTTCACCACGTTGCCATAGGATAAACGCTCACTGTTCTGATAACCAGGTAGCGGCTCTGGCACGCGTGCTTCAAAAGACTTGACCACACTTTCGAGATCAATACCCAGCTTGCGGGCAAACTTCTCGGTATCCTCCTGGTTTGGTGCTTTGGAGAACATGGTGTTCATTTTATCGAACATGCGATACGCCAGATAAGTGGTCATCTCTTCAATCGGCAGGACAGCCGAAGATGCACCGATGATGTTGTAATCATAGTTCGCCGGGTACACCTTGTTCATCTGTGCAATGTTGGTGCGAATGTTGCTGATATAGTCATGGATTGCAAACTCCTCACCCGACTGCTTCTCCTCACTTGCCATGAAGTTGGTAATGTTCTCGGCCGTGACGTTCATGCAGTAATCATAGGCGTTCTCCAGCAGTTTGCCTTCGGTATTCGTTGCAGAGATCAGGTGACACAGGTTAAATGGTGGCAGTGGTGAGTTAACTGTTAAAATATTGCCGTACTTCTGTGTAAACCGCTCACCGCGGCTATCCACGTTCATCCAGTAATCCAGCTCTTTGAGCGCAGCATATCCGTTTTTACGAATGTATTCACGAGTGTGTTCACTCAAGCTTTTGTTGGACAGGTTCACATCTGGCGTGAACAGATATCCCAGCGTATTCACGCGGTCAATCCCGGCAGAGCCGTGATCACGTTCGATAATGCCGCGCACGATATAGGAAATATCGAGGAAACAGCCGCTGCCTGTACCGCCGGACAGACCTGTCAGCAGGAACACCATCAGTTTTTTGTTGGTGCCTACGGATAAGGTTTTGATCTTTTTGTCGATAGCCTGTACGACCTGATTAATCTTGGTGAACAGGAGCAGACGTCCAGCCTGACGCACCCCTGCGGCGCCGTTCATGCCGTCCGTAATGCTCAGTTCGGGAGACAGCCAGTCCGTAATATACGGTTCAAGCACGCTACGGTTCTGTAGAAGTCCGC
Source organism: Paenibacillus sp. FSL M7-1414 (assembly GCF_038003195.1). Classification (NCBI taxonomy): domain Bacteria; kingdom Bacillati; phylum Bacillota; class Bacilli; order Caryophanales; family Paenibacillaceae; genus Paenibacillus; species Paenibacillus sp. FSL M7-1414. The sequence goes on from NZ_JBBOOS010000001.1 coordinate 6,421,801, forward strand.
CAATTTCGGCATTGGACAGCAATACGAATTCATTGATCGGATCAAGTCCGATCCCTTTATACTTTTTGGCACGATCCTGTTCGTTTGTCTCAAAAGCCAGAAACTCCACATTGTCCGGCTTGTCCATTTTTTTCTTGGATACCGGGTCCTGTGGCAGCTTGAAACGACGGTTGATTTGATATTTGAGACGCAGCAACGCATCAATTCCCGTTCCTCCCAAACCAATAATCAGAATGGGATTATCAATCGTATCAACTCTGATCTTCTCACTGACAATACCTCCGCCAAGTGATACATCCAGTTGCTGAATATGTTCTCTAACAATCGGTTTCATTCCATGTCCTCCCTTTAGTTAGACCAGTTGGGCACAAACTCATTACACTTGCCACTCCGATGACAGAGTAACCTTCCGATCGCTGTTATCCTCAGATTTTTTTGGTTCCCTTTTCTAAAGGGATAAATCTGAGGATAAAGGCGAACGCTTCGCTTCTTCAGGTTTTCTCTGTCCTCTCCGTTCTCGTGTAAACAATTATATCCAACTTAAATTTGCATTCCTTTTAAACCAAACAATCAACTTACACCAGATACTCAATTAAAATGGTCTTGTCCGCCTGTTGCAGCGGGATGCTCAGTCGGTCACCGTTCTTCAGTTCAACGCCTGAGCTTGCATCGACTGCACGACCGGATTTCTCCAACGTACCGCCTGCGGTGTTACGGATTATAATTCGATCCCCATTGCTGGGCGTAAATACGTATTTTTCGGTTTCCTTAAGCTCAGGGTCCAGTTGCAACAACTGATGCAGATGAAATCTACCGCGGAAGGATACCAGCTTTTTATATTGCGGATAAGACTTGTCTCCCGTGTTCTCATCACGAATCTCCACAACCATCTGACCTACAAATCCCCGGTTTTTGCGTTTCAGCCAGCCCATCAGGAACCAGGCACCAACACCAACCACGATCAGGGCTATAACACCCAGGATGACAGGCAACCAAGGAAACGGCTTGTCCTGTTCACCGCCTGACGTTGTTGGTTGAGATCCACTTCCGGCTGATCCACTCGCGTTGATCGTGATTGGCTCACTTTCACGGTAGAAGCTGTCTTCTTCCGCACGGATGACTAATTCATAGTTATGATTGTCCGGTACTTCAAACGTTCCGGCAAAACCAGAACCTGTGTTTTCCAGCGGTTGTTCTTCACTTTTGCCTGTATCTACATCTTTCACCACCAGCGTCGCCTTCATATCTGTATACAGATCATTATCCTGAAGTGGCTGACCGCCATTCTCCAGTTTGGCTGCAAGATCTACCTTGTCCCCTTTGGTATAGGACTTGGTCTTAATTGGGTCCACAACGAGCTGAAGATCATAGTTGAACAACAGGTTGATATCGATGCTGTCTTTCGGAGCCCCTTTTACCCGAAGTTTCCAGTCACCTTCTTGGGGTTTCAACAGCTTCACGAGTGAATAACTCTTCGACGTCGAGAGCTTGGCTGCATCCGAGTTCAGGTCCACGGCTTGTCCGGAAGGGTCCGTCAATTGCACTTCCACCGGCTTCGAAGACATGATCGAAATGTTTGCTTCCAATACACTGTCATTCGGTACATTCACGGTAACTTCCTGATAACTGCCGTTTCCCGTTACAGAGGGCAGCTTTACCACATTCAGTTTGGCATGATCCGCGAAGATCTCACTCAGAATCTGTGGCAGATCATCCGGCGTATCGGTAATGAATGATTTACCTCCAGTCTGCTGAGCCAGATCTGCAAGTGCATTCTTGTTCAGCTTGCCATCGGCGTTCAATCCAATCGTATACACCGGAATACCCTGATCCTGTGCTTCCTTCACGGCTTTTGCCAGGTCAGCATCAGATTGTGCCTGTGTACGGCCTTTGGTTTTGTTAAAGTCATTGTTGCCATCCGCCAGCAGCACGATCATTGGCGAGTGGGATGGGTCTGCACCATGATTCAGTATGTTCACGGCTTCGGCGACACCAACTGAGACATCGGTATATGGCCCCCGGCCAAGCTGATCAATAAAATCCTTCAGGCTGCTCTTGTCCGCATCGGACTGAATCTCCAGCATAGCCTTTTCCCGCTCCACCTGATCGGTATAAGCGACAATCCCTACCTTGTCCCCCTGGACTGGCAGCATATCAATAAACATTTTCATGGCTTCATTACTGATCTTATCACGGTCACTTGTATTCATTGAGTTACTTACATCGGCTACAAGTACCGCATCGATTCCGCTTGTCTGTGCCTGAGCCGCTGCAGCTTGTGGCAGCAACGCTTGAGGTAACAGTAGCGTTAGAATTGCCAGCAGAACCATCGTTCCGCTGAGCCAGCGTATTTTGCGTGTCCGCAGCATTGGGTGTACTCCTTCACGTTTGAGATTAAAATGGGAATAGTTTATTATAGGCGTCAAGCCTTAAGGAAATCTTAACAGTCTACTAACAAATTCTGAAAAGCACCCCTATCTTGAGTTACAGTTTTGTAATGACTGACAAAAATCGACGATTTCATGCCTTGAACTGGCACAAAAGTACCAACTATGGAAATATGATATAGTTATTGCCAGCAAACTGCAATATAACAGCGCTTGTTCACCAAGCCATAGAAGGGAACGGATTATGGTTACATACGGATGCCTCGCCATATTGTTTCTTTTTGTCATCATAAAGGTAATTGCACTCCAGCTTCATCGGAGGAAACCAATTTCCCGCGAAGACACGGATCGTACCCTCTACACTATTCTGAATGGTGAGCGTGATTAAGCATGAGTACTAAACTAGTTGTATCCATACGACCATTTCATCGAACGACCTATGCCTATGAAAAGTTGCAAGTCTGCTCACGTTGTGGACAGTACACCTGCCTGTGGGAAGAGGAGTGCACGGCCTGTGGCCGGGGTACCTTGAATTCCGTTCAAGCGAAAGCAACTTCCCGTGTAAAACGCCGGATTGCACGCGACTTGTTCATTACGATATTGTTCGGTGCAGCTGCTACCTATTTCGGTGAGACCATAGATCAGACCATGGCGGCAGCCAGCGTTTCACTGTTGCTTCTTGCCTTACTGATCTTCATGCAGAAACGTTCATTCGAGGTAGAGCAGCAGCGCGAGTTGAAGCGCACGTTACAACAGGATGAGGAACTCATCCGCCAGGGTATTAACCGCAATTGGGCTCTGGTCGCCGAAGCTCGAAAACAGGATGAAGCACTTGCTTATGAGATGCTCCGCGAGATCGGCTCACTCGTCTACAATGACCGGATTCGACTGCAACAGGTTGCGCTGTTACAATCCTTTGTCCTACGCAGTGATATGGATCTGCAGCTCAAGCCCTTGCTCTTACGCAGCTTCGAGCGGCTGCTGGCTGAATATATTGGTGAGATTGCTCGGCTTAAGCCGGATTTGATCCGTGAAGATGCGATTCGTTATATCGCGACCTATGAAGTGAACATTTTACAGCTTCACAATGGGATTCAGATACTTACAGCCGTAGCTGCTGCTGCCGTGCGCAAGAGCAAATATATTGAGTTATTCCCTAGTCTTATTACCCGCTACGCCCGCTTTATGCCCAAGGATCGATTCATGCGGCTCTATCACACAATTGAACGCTATCCAAGCAAGGCACGAGGGGGATTGGCAGAGTCGGTAGGTCGGGTGTATAACGAGAAATATCGGGATCAATACGCAGATGTTCAGCTGTAGGGATGATATATTGAGAAAGAAAAACGTAGTTTAGTGCAAACTCACTCCCTGTATATAGACGAATGCAATTTCATCCATCCCTGCATGCGCGTCAGCACCACAGATCAAAGGTTATGCTTCTAATGATATAAGAATTAATCCAAAAACACCCCATCCTTAGGTCTAGGATGAGGTGTTTTGAATTTTATGGCAGTCTGCCAAGTGCTATGAGCAGTACACGAAAAAAAGAAAAACTAGATGGGGAATACCTAAAAGGCATCTTCCATGGACCAAGCAGGCGCGCAAACAGGCACTCGCAGATGACAAAAAGAATAAGCGGAAATGATCATCTGTCCTGGTGAAAAAGGGCCGCGACGTGGTTCCGTCGCGACCCTTGATCTGAGGGTTCGGTACATCTGTACCCGAACCCTCTCATATGCGCCATGCCAATCCCTGTGGCATGGCATGGTGCCTACGCAATTGCGGCTACATCGCCGCTTGCGCCAAGGCTTTACCGTCCGCGACGAGAATCGCGACGGTCACCCTTCGCCGGTCCGCGTCCTGCGGATTCCGGACGGCGAGAGCCTTCGCTACTGCGCCCGGAGGTGCGCTTGTCGGCACTACGGCCAGCCCAGCCGCTGCTAGCTGCGCGGCCGCCTTGGCCCGCTGCACCGCGGCTGCTGTCGCTGCTACGCGCGGAACCACGACCTGCGCTGCGCTCGTCGCCACTGCGACCCGCACCGCGTCCACCTTGACCTGCTGCTCCGCGACTGCTGTCGCTGCTGCGGCCACCACTGCGGCCGCCTTCACTGCGTCCAGCTTCGCCGCCGCGGGAACCACGACCTCCACGTCCGCCATCTCTGCGATCGTTACGGCCTGCACCGCGACGGGCACTACCAGTTCCGGAAGAGCGTCCGCCTGAACGTTCGTCATCCCCTTGACTGTTGATGGAACGTCTAGCTGCTCCAGTTGAAGCAATTGGACCTTCGCTTGTCCACTGGATACGGGACAGCTTTTGGTCAATACCTTGTTCAATACGTGCAAGTTCCGGTCTGTCATGCTCTGTTGCAAACGTTACAGCAAGACCTGTACCGCCTGCACGGCCCGTACGACCAATCCGGTGGATATAACTTTCCGCATCATGCGGCATATCGTAGTTAAATACATGCGTAACGCCTTCAACATCAAGTCCACGTGCAGCTACATCTGTAGCAACGAGTACTTGCAGTTTGGCATCGCGGAACGCTTTCATTACGTTCTCACGCTTGGATTGGGACAGATCTCCATGAAGTTCATCACTTGCATAACCTGCTTCACGCAAATCTTGGTTTAGCTTGGATGCACGACGCTTGGTCCGGCAGAAAATAATCGCCAAATATGGGCGATACGTATCAATCATGCCGCGAAGTGCTTCTAATTTACCACGATCCGTGCATTCCAGCACTTGCTGGCGAATTTGTTTGATCGGAATAACAGATTGAGAAGATACTTTTACATCTTCCGGATCTTTCATGTAGGTCTTCGCCAGGTTGCGAATGCCCTTAGGCATCGTTGCTGAGAACAGCATTGTCTGACGTTTATGTGGCAGCTCGCTAAGAATCGTCTCCACATCGTCCAGGAAGCCCATGTGCAACATTTGGTCAGCTTCATCCAGCACCAGTTTTTTCACATTATCCAGCTTCAACGTGCCACGGCGCAGGTGATCCAGCAGACGACCCGGTGTACCAATAACGATCTGGGTACCGTTCTGCAATTTACGCAGTTGCTTGTCCACATCCTGCCCGCCGTATACGGCAAGCACGTGCAGTTTATCATCATTTGCCGTGAGCTTCTTCGCTTCTTCCGTAATTTGCAACGCAAGCTCACGCGTAGGCGCGATAATCAGCGCTTGCGGAGAACGGTCGGATACGTTAATTTTCTGAATAATCGGCAGCAAAAATGCCAGCGTTTTCCCTGTTCCTGTCTGTGCCTCAGCGATAATATCGCGTCCACCCAGCAGTACCGGAATCGAACGCTCCTGTACCGGAGTCGGCACGGCGATTCCCTGATGTTTCAGGATCTCGCACCATTCCGGGCGAATGCCCAGTTGTTCAAAGTTTGCCAATCGTTACACCTCTGTATATTCATTTAGATAAGTCCATTTCATAATGACTCAGTATCAGTATCTGCCATCAAGACTAGTTTTCCTTAGTTCAATCATGATTATGAAATGAATTTTTAAAAAGCAATCCACTCGTTGCTCTTCTTCTCCATACCCTGTAGTTTACACGTTAGTCAAGCAAAACAAAAGGGGACACAGCGTTACACCCCCAACTTGTAGCACAAAATTTCCAAGATCCGCGTGACTTGTATCGACCAAGTGAGTTTGAGGATGGTTTTGACAGAGAGTGTGAGGTTGGTTTTGAGAGTAACTATAGGAGCCCCTCTGAGAATGATGATGAGTGGAGTAAGCTAAAGCGCTAGCTCGAAGTATGACCCTGACTCTGTAGAATGGGGTTGAGGATTGAACTGCACATGGTCAGGCGGAGGTTATAGCGGGCTACAGTGTCTGATGGCACTCCTTGAGAAAGATGTATTGGATCGTTATTTCATAATCCTTGGATAGTTAGAGATATCGTTGAGATTGAGATAGCTGCTATAATTCTATAAATTGTTGTACAGGATATTCTGAAACAGATCAAAAGGAAGCTATTTCGCAAAAGTTTCAGGAATTGAAAGGTACCTTACATAACTCTGTACATTGAGATCAAGATTCAAGATTTCTCGTGGTTCAAAAATAGCTCTAACGCTGAACCTCCCACGTACCACTGATTCTAACGAATCCAGGGCACCCTATTACGCCAATTAAAGCCGTTTGGATTTTCTAACGAACTCCAGTCACTTAATTACTCGGAAATACCCGCGAAACGACATCAGTATAGGTGGAATCAGCAAAATAAGATGTCTGAGATTCGTTAGAATAACGAAAACATGAAATAACTCCATATAAGACGTGCCAGGTTCGTTAGAGTTTTCACACACTGAAGAACACAAGCTTAAGCACAATACAGGAATAACAACATTTACCAAAACCAGAACACCAACTACAAAAACTAGAACTAGGAACAACAACCAGCACTACCTATACTTCTACTAGAACTATTACTACAACTTCTACTACAACTACCACTACCACTACCACCATTAGAACTACTACTACTACTTCTTCTTCTTCTTCTTCTTCTTCGTTCTTTTTCTGTTCTCTTCTTCACTGTACACACCACACACTCTAATAAAAAAAACAACGACGCCCTCTCCCCAACTTACATTGGGAAAAAGTGCGCCGCTGATAAAAAGTATCTTTTTATGTTATCTACTACACAGGGCTGTCGCATGTCTGCTCAACACTACTTTAGGACAGTTGCCTTCATAACTTTATTACTTGTTTAGATCCTTAATTCCAGATTTACTAAACCGTTCATTTTTCGCCTTGTCCGCGTAACTATAGTCAGACATTGCACCTTTGGACAACAACCTTCGTTGCAACCAAGTTACGAACCGTGCCCACCCGCTGTGGCAAAGCCACTCCGTTCAAGAATGCGAGTGCTCTCCTCGTTTAACCCGCGCAGGTGCACGGTTTTGCCAAGCTTCGCGTATTTGAACTTTACTTTTCCAATAGCCACAACCGCGGTATTATCCCAGATATGTGAACCTCCGAAATCAATCGTGATTTCCTTCGGATCGGCCTCTGCATCGAACTCATCTACAAAGCGGGACGAAGAGCCAAAGAAGAATGGTCCGTGAACCCGATATACTTTCTGCCCTTGTTCCTGGCTCGCCTGAACGCGAATCTTGGTCTGTTTCCAGCCAAAATGCAGCACACTGAGCACAACGCCGACCATAACCCCGATCGACAGATCGTGGGTATAGACCACAATCGCCACCGTCACGATCATGACAAAGGCTTCCGCGCGCGGCACGCGAGTTATATTTTTGATAGAACTCCAGTCGAATGTCCCGATACACACCATAAACATCACACCGACGAGCGCCCCCATCGGTACCTGTTTCACCACACCGCTAAACAGCAGCAACAGGATCGCGAGAAACGCACCCGCAGTAAACGTAGACAATCTTCCACGACCGCCAGACTTCACATTAATGACCGACTGCCCAATCATCGCACAGCCGCCCATGCCGCCAAACAAACCGTTCACGAAATTCGCAATACCCTGACCACGCACTTCACGATTCTTGCTGCTCTTGGTCTCGGTCATCTCATCCACGATGGTTGCGGTCAGCAGGGATTCCAGCAAACCAACCAGTGCCATGGTGAATGAATAAGGCAGCAGAATCATCAGCGTGTCCCAAGTCCACGCAATATTTGGCAAGTGGAACATCGGCAAAGTGCTCGTTATATTTCCCATGTTTCCTACCGTTCTTACGTCCAGGTGAAACACCACGGTAATAATCGTCATTACGACGATTGCAATCAGTGGAGCTGGAATGCCTTTGAAAAACCGTGGCAAAATATAAACGATCGCCAGCGTACCCGCTACCATCGCATACATGATCCAGTTCGCTCCCGTGAAATGGGTTAACTGCGCCATAAAGATCAGGATAGCGAGTGCATTCACGAATCCGGTCAGTACCGAATGAGGCACAAACGTAATAAATCTCCCAACTTTAAATATGCCCAGTAAAAACTGGATAATGCCCGTCAAAATCGTCGCTGCAAAGAGATATTCCACGCCATAATCCTTGACGAGTCCAACCATTAGTACCGCCATGGCCCCTGTTGCCGCCGAGATCATACCTGGTCTTCCACCAGCAATCGAGATCACAATCGCAATCGTAATCGAAGCGTATAATCCGACCATCGGATCAACACCTGCAATGATGGAGAACGCAATGGCTTCCGGAATTAACGCCAACGCTACCGTAATGCCTGCCAGCACGTCTCCGCGAATGTTGCCAAACCATTGTTGTTTTAAAGTATTCATATGTTCTTGCCGTTCCTCCTACGCGTATTCCTCATAATGAACAATCTGCTGAAGAGTAACGGAAGCCGTTCACACTAACCAACTACCCAGGACAGCACAAAACAACGGATTCCTCTCCGCTTCATTCGCCTATGCTCTTGCCTGAGTTGCATCATTATTTACCATCCATATAGCCTTGACGGGTTAATATGCACTCATGTCTTTTCCGTTCCAGTGTGTACCGCTGGTGTTCCATTACTGCCTCAGTTGTCTTACTCGTGCGACATCAGGAGCTGATCCTGATGCCCATAGGTTTTCCCCTCTCAGAAAAACCGGGTCCGTTAATGTACTGACCTATTATTATAGTCACAGGACCGGATATGTACTAATACAGTTAAGGCGAAAAAACAGAACCTTTTCTTCTATTATCTTAATCTTTCTATAATTTACTCACCAATTCTCTATTCACAAAAAATAACCCGCAAAGATCCATTGAAGAAAGTCTCTTTACGGGTATTCTTGTGATGTAATGCTGTTGCTAGAACCTTCCCGATTTGAATATCGAATAGAGCAGGAAAGCCACCATCAGAATCGCCACCAGGAAACCAATCTCAATGACCGGAATATCCCACAGCATCGTGGACTGATGACTGATCGACGAACCGATAATCAGGCCCACCATAATGATACAGAAGGCAAGTAACACAATACTGAAAGACAGCCGATTACTAATCTGGTCCATTCTGCGCATGAGTGCATCCAGTTCAGGGACACTAATCTCCAGCCTCAGCTTGCCTTTGCTAATAATGGATGATAATTGCCTTAACTGCCCTGGCAGACCAATGACACTCTCGGCCATATCAGCCGCACTGCGGAACAAGCGATTCTTGATTCTTCCAGCGCTAAAACGTTCCTTGATCAGCTTCCGCCCAAAAGGCTCGGCCATATCTACAATGCTCAGGGAAGGATCGAGATGTTCAATTACACCTTCCATTGTAAGCAACGACTTACCGAGCAGCAGAATATCGGCAGGCATCACAACTCGGTGCCTCTGGGCTACGCCGAATAAATCATTCAATGCCTGACCCACACTAATCTTGGAAAAGGGAATATCGTAATATTTGCTACGCAACTTGTCCAAATCCACATGAAGACCACGCAGGTCCATGTCATCTGGCATCATGCCGAGCTTCTCAATCGCCCGGATCATACTGTCTGTATCTTTGCGCATTAATCCAATAATAAGCGAAGCGAGCTGTTGTTTCATCTCATCACTCAGACTGCCCACCATACCGAAGTCTATAAAAGCAAGACGTCCATCCTTCAATACCATTAGATTGCCCGGATGTGGGTCAGCGTGAAAGAATCCCTGAATAAAGATCTGATTCAATAATGAATCCACCAGCCGCTCGGCAATGTTATTCAGATCATGGCCACGTCTGACCAGTTCTTCACGATCATTGAGTTTGATACCTTCGATATACTCCATAGTGAGCACACGGGACGAAGTCTGATCCCAGTAGATTGTCGGGATTTTCACCTTGTTGTCATGTTGGTATTGCTGTGCAATCTTTTCCGTATTTCGGCCTTCGACCGTATAATCCAGCTCGGCCATCAACGCCTGAGCATATTCTTCGACCATTTGCGGAATCTGATATTGCTTCACCCAGTCCCAGCGCTTCTCGGCCATGGCTGTCAGTTCACGCAAGATATCCAGGTCACGCTGCACAATACGCGATATACCGGGACGCTGAATCTTGATGGCTACCGATTCACCGCTTTGAAGTTTGCCCAGATGCACCTGTCCAATGCTGGCCGCAGCTACAGGGGTATCCTCGAACCGGGAAAAGATCTCCTCCAGCGGTGTATCCAATTCCTGTTCCAAAATACCCCGTGCCGTCTCGGAAGAGAACGGTGGGACCTGATCCTGCAACTTCACCAGCTCGCGAATGACAGACTCAGGCAACAGATCTGCCCTTGTGCTTGCGAGTTGCCCCAGCTTGACGAAAGCTGGCCCCAGCTCCTGCAGCACAAGCCTGATGCGTTCACTCAGCGTTTTGGTGGTGTGTGCTTCACGCGACATCCACCGTCTGGGCAGAGCGAGCAGCTGGAACAAGCCCAGCTCCTCGACCATATAACCGAAGCCATGACGCACGAGCGCCATGGCAATTTCACGGTATCTGCCGACATGTTTGATTCGCACTGCCATCTACTCGATCTCGTTTCCTTTGAGAGGAGGAGGAACTTCAAGTGGAGCTGGGGATTCATCAGGTTGAAGCTGTGGTGAGTGGCCCAGTTCGGCAAGTTTTTTCTCCAGAACGGCAACGCGCTGTTCCAGACTGGTTACATCACTTTCGGATGCCACACCAGCTTCCTGAAGCACACGCTTGACCTGTTCTTGAATCACTCTCTTGAACTGGCCTTGCTCTTCATCGCCCCGTTCCAGCAGACGTTCAACCAAAGCTTTGGATTCACCGGGCGCAAGTTCCCCGCGCTTGACCAAATCATCCACGGTTTTCTCAATTTTTTCTTTGCTTACGACAGTAAGACCAAGCCCTAACGAGATCGCCTTTTTGAACAAATCGCTCATTTTTGTCATCCTCCTCTTCGTTGATCTCTATATTATACCCCTTATACTCTGCATGCAAAAATGTCAGTCCGATCAGACGTAACGTGCAGCCCATTTGCCTGCTTGCAACAGTAACTTCCGGTACGTTTCGTGTGCAAAAGACGGCACATGGTGACCTGGCATCAGATAAACAATACGCCCAACACCATATCGATGAGCCCAAACCGCAGGCTTTGGTCCTTCTTCGGATTGATATTCAAGCAATATTTTCGTTTCGGCAAAAGAACCAAATTCGAACTGATACGGCTCTTCTTCCATTGTGAAATTCGAAATACCCTCCGTCACGGGATGGCTTTCCGCTGTTACAGTGAATTCAAGCGGTGCATACGCCGGATGATGCAGGAACTTGGCACCGATCATCTGTTTGAGCTCATAACGATTTTGGAGCGAAATGCCGTTATGTATAATGACCAGTCCACCCCCATTACTTACATAGGACAACAAACCTGCTGTCTGCTGTGGAGAGACTTTACCCTTCCAATCGTCCATGTATGAGATACATACATCAAACCCGGTTATATTTTCTTGCAGCAGCATATTCCGATTCTCACTGCACTGCACAGTCATAGTATCATGGAAAATTCGGCTAATCTCCGCATCCACCCCCTGAAGCGGGTGCCAATCCGGATGTGTATAATCGCCAAGTAATAATGCTTTTTTACGATGATCCATTCAATTAATCTCCTTTCTTGTTCACCTCACTGTATAAAACCAACTACCAGGGGAGCTTCTCTCCCTTGTAGTCCACATATGCGGGCTGATCTCCTTTAAACTGTTCATGGCGGTCGATAAGTACTGCGATATGCTGTGCAGATTGCTCGGGCGTGAGATCCGCAGCAACATCCAATTCGCCCCTCATATAACTCTGTACCCAACCGGGATGCACAAGCATCACTTGTCCGCCTTCATCCTTCAGACCATTGTGCACAAGACGGGCCTGCATGTTCAAAGCAGCTTTGGACATACAATAGGCATACCACCCATCCCGACTGCATTGTTCTATACTTCCAGCCTCGGAAGAGATATCAACAATCAGCTTGACCTGTCCTTGAAGAAGGAGGGGTAACAGGGAATGAGTCACACGCAGTGTACCTAAGGTGTTCACATTAAATACTTCAGCCATCTCCGCCATATTCAACGGCCCGCGGATATGATCCGTAATACTTCCTAGTATAGCCGCATTATTGATCAGCATATCCAAATGATTCGTATCCAGCTTCAATGTCTCCGTGAACAGTGCTACCGACAGGTCGTCCGCGATATCCAGTTCGATGGCGCGCAGATGGTCAGGATATCCTTCTGCAAGCATACGAATTCCCTCGGAATCTTCCACGTCCAGACCGGCCGCATACACGAGATACCCTCTCTTCAGCATCTGTGCCGTCAAAGCCAATCCCAATCCACGAGCAGCTCCCGTTACACATACGGTTCTCATCATGATGTCCCTCCCTCGCATAATGATTCTGTCTTTTATTCATTCCACATATTCATCTGAAAACCTTTAATTCAGAATCGGATTGCCAACTTCACGACCAAAGACTCAGGAGGTAAAAGCGAGATTAGAGCCATTTTGCTTATTGAATTCAGCTATCTATTTGAGCTATAAATAGCTGTTATTATCTCTGCATATCTCGCTCCTGCCGATAGGCTAAACAATGTTCCACCCATCTTCGAGCAGCTGCCGGGTAAGAGCCCAGATGAACGTGCGTATACCCCGCCACGATGTTGCCTGCGGCATATCCCTCTTGCTTCAAGCCACGCATCCCCTTGGTCTCATACGCATAAGGAATCGTTTCTTCATCACGATAGGTCATTGTCGAATAATGAAATTCATGACCCCGAAGTACTTCACCCTTTTTCAGCAAAAAGGAATCCCGAATGCTACTTGCTTCGCGGTAGCCAAGCGCAGCGCGCTTCTTCTGCATCTGCACCTGTGCGGGGATAATGCCCGCCATGTCGAAAGTAACTCCCTTTCGGTCGGTCAACGTTTCTCCAAGTACCATGTAACCACCACACTCGGCAAATAAAGGCATGTTGGATTGTGCTACCAGTCGAAGTCCTTCCAAGAAATCTTGGTTACCGGCAATCTCTGCTGCAAATTCCTCTGGAAACCCGCCACCCAAATAGATGCCATCCACATCCGTTGGAATACCTTCACCAGCGAGCGGACTGAAGTAATGTAATCGGGCCCCGGCTGCTTCGAGCAATTCCAGATTATCGGGATAATAGAAATTAAATGCCGCATCACGCGCAACGGCAATGACAGGCTGTACCGCATATGATACATGTCGATTATTAACGTGGATCACTGAATTGGAAAGTGAATCGTAATTAGAGCCTGATTCATCATTAGCCGAATCAGCGTGGGCAGTAGTTGCAGAACTCACTTCTTCTGCATTCAAAGGCGGGGCGCTTGTCGCCAGTTCCAGCAGAAGATCCAGATCGGTGCCCTCCATCAACACATCGGCAGCCCGCTGAAATAAGGGTTCCAGTTCACCGCGCTCAATGGCAGGCACCAGCCCCAGATGTCTCTCGGGGATGGACATGTCTTCATCCCGCTTCAGCCAGCCAACCACCGGAATGCCGCACATCTGCTTAATGGCTTTTTGCACAATGGTATAATGACCCGCACTTCCACAACGGTTGACGATTACTCCGGCAATATTTAATTCAGGCTCCAGCTGTTGAAAACCCAAGACAATCGCGGCCGCACTGCGAGCCATGCTGCGTACGTCCACAACCAGAATCACAGGGGTCTGCGTGACCAGAGCAATCTCTGCAGTTGAGCCTGTATTGCTGAGCGGATCTTTGCCATCGTAAAGGCCCATAACGCCTTCTATAATGGAAATATCATGTCCCGCCGATGCCTTCTCGAACGTATCTCTCACGTATTCAGGCGATGTCATCCATGCATCCAGATTACGTGACGGTCTGCCCGTGACGGCGGTATGATATGTCGGATCAATAAAGTCCGGGCCACATTTGAACCCTTGTACACTCAAGCCACGCTGAGCGAGTGCTCTCATTAGCCCCAAAGTTACTGTCGTTTTCCCTGCACCACTTCCGGTCCCTGCAATGATAAGTCGAGGCCTGGCGTTACGATCTGCAATGGTCATCGTCATTTCCACCTTTTCTTCGAGATAAGAAAAGCTTCTGATCGAAGCACTATCAAGGATGTACATTCGTATTTTAGTTGTAACGTATAAATTCTATAATCTAAACAAAACCGCATCATATAGCGATGCGGTTAAGATTAATGCACACTTTTTATTCATGAAGCGACGCCAAAAGCTTTTTATCGAACTGATCTAAAAGCAGGCCACTAATCTCTAATCTTGGCCGCACGCCCTGCTGCAAAGTAACGTCCAAGCTCAACGATGAGTGCTCCCATCTTCTCTTCCTCCGGAATGACCAGTGCCTCAATGCCTTCTTCACGCATGGAGTTTGCGGTAACTTTACCTACAGACGCAGGAATTACACCTTGTCTGAAGGCTGCAAGCATCGGCTCAAGCTTGTCCTGGGAGGCCGCATATTGCGTCAGAAACCTAACCTGCGGTCCACTTGTGAACGCAACAGCATCTACTTCGTACTTTAGAATTTCATTCAATAACTGTTCCAGTTCTGCCTCTTCTGGCGGTACATGGCGGTAAGGAAGCACTTGTCTGACAATTGCACCTTGTTCTTCCAACCATGCAACGAGTTTGGGAGCTGTCTCCCCATGAAGCTGCAACATAACCTTTTTCCCTGCGAGATCATGTGGGGCGAATTCTCGAATGAGCCCGTCCGTGCTACCGTCATCATCTCGTACCAGCGGTGTTAACTTGCGCTTTTTGAGCGCATTCACCGTCTTGTATCCCCTTGCCGCAATTGAGGATTCCGATAACACATCCAACAATTGGCCTGCCACTTCCATATCCTCAGCCATTTCAAATAATGCATCCAATCCCATACCCGTAGTTAACACCGCCCAGTCTGGCGGGTCTGAGATCCAGGATACCAGCCCATCCCTGATACTCCGATCATCCAGGAATACGGTCCCCTGTGCCGGTCGCACAAGCGGGATTCCACCCATTTTTTCAACCAGTATGGACATTTCTTTTGATTTTCGTGGTCCTGTCAATGCTACACGCACACCTGCCAAATGTTGAGCCATTCATGTTCCCCCCGTTAGTTCAGCCGAATGTTCATCAGTCTGACTACAGTATACAGGGTACTTCTGTGAAGGGAAACTGTGCTTTCCCTCTTTTTACCCGTTCATCTATAAGGATTTTTGATGGAATGTATCAGGAAGGCTGGAGTTCTCCGCCATGAGAATCTTTCCGTCTTTTCTCTCCGTCCTTTTCCGAATCAGCCGATTTTTGTTCCGGCTCATGCTTCTCTTTCTTTGGCTGGTCTCCCGCTCTCTGTTGGGTAGATTCTTTTTTATCCTTTTTGCGAGGACGAAGGAAAAGAAACAGCACGATAGGGAACAGTACTTCAAAAACAATGGCAATCCATGTCCATTCCCTAGTAAAACGATTGAGCTGAATGGCATTTCGGAAGAACCAGAATGCACAGACAAATCCGACGAGGGCAATCGGGCCTGTCAATACCTTCCCCGATACGTTCGGAATCATTCGCTTCAATCCCCAGCAGACAAAGTACAGGTCAAATGCAATCTTCGTAATCATGGTAGGCAAGGTTGCCGCTGCCAGGGCAAGGTCAAACCGATCCAAGAAATCACTGATTTGCAATTGTCTTGCCAGTTCATAGGAGGGATACACCAACCTTGAAGCGATAGGAACTCCAATGGAGGTAATGGTCTCCACAAGGATTAGCATCATCAGGAGTGCAGAGAGGATAATACCTGACACAACCGATTTATATCGAAAATCACTGCCTTTGATAACAAAAGGTAATGCAATCATCTCTCCGTAAAACGAAAATATGTACCAACTCCCCTTGCCCACTCCCGTAACATCAACGTGAAAATACGGCATCAAATTATCCATATTGATCTGTTGAATGAGCATGAAAGGCACAATCACGGAGTTTAAGAGAAACAATGTCACATACAACTCCGACATACCGATTAAGGAGCCGAGCCCACCTCTAACGATAAAAACTCCCATAACGATCAGAGATAACACAATGATGGAGATGGGCGTGGTCTCTAACAAAGTTATGCTGATATAATCCCCCGTTAACCGGATATCCCTCGCAAACACAAAGAAAAAAAACAAAATGTACATCAATCCTGCGAGCCTTCCCAAAAAGGGGAATCGCCCAGCAAGGGCTTGAAATAGATCCTGATCCGGAAATCTCCGCTGGACCCGACTTAACATCCACATGGATGCAAGCATCACTAAGACTACAGGTATATACGAGAGATAAGCGTGTTGTTCCGCATAGTAGATAGCTTGCGCGTGAGGCTGAATTAACGTTCCTGAAATACTGAGCAGCAGCACGAGCAGGATCATCTGACGGTGTGTCACTCTCTGATTCATGATATACCTCCTTTCCCTCTCGCGATCTCGCAAACTTAATGCATCCTGTCCACAACCTAGGGCAGTGGCAGTAAGCGCTGGATAACGTGGCTTATCCATACCGACACAAATAAGGTTTTGCTTAGATTAGTCACATAGAACCAAATGCCTGTAGCCACTGCTATCAAACTATAGGATAGCCAGCGATTAATGGCAGCTGCCTGTTTCAAATGTCTGAAATCCATCAAAATGACCACGATTACCATGGCCAGGAAGGTAAATAAGAGTGGTTTAATCATGTACAACTTCATCCTCTCCGACGCCAATTGGTTTATTGCTCACCCCAACGTTTTCAATAAGGACATGGGGGGTAACCGTCACCTCAACTTCAGGGTATATGTCATCCCAACGATCCTTCATCGTGTCCCACTTGGCCGGCAGATGTTGATGAATGGATCGACCGATTCCAAGGATGTCCGCATGGTATTTTCCCTGAACCAACCGGACACCTTCCTCGATATCCAATTTTATTTTCTCGTGAATGGCTTCATGTAACTTCAGAATCTCATTCTCACGCCGGTCGCCATAATTGGATTCGTTATCTACGAGAACTCCCTTGGCATATAATTCAATATTCACGGTGACCTTATCAGCCTTGATACTGGGATGTAGTGAAGCGTTGTTCTCGTTCAACTTGATGAACATATTTCCATCTCCGCCAGGAGCTTTAACCATAATCTCCGGTGCATTGGCCTCGCCCATAGCAAGAATGAGCGCATCGGCTGGAGCTTTGTCAATCATGCCAACCAGCTTATCTTTCTTGAAAATGGCCAACCCATCCAGCTTTATGTTTGTTTTGGCGTCCTTCCACCCTTTTGGAACATTGCTCACTTTCGAAGCGACCGGCAGGAATGGATCGACACCTTCACTCAGAATGGCATCTATAAACGTTTTAAGTGAACGTGGATTACGCATATTGAGGAAGCACAGTTCCCGCACCATCTCGGATGGAAACTTCTCTATAGGTGCATCCGTATCCATGACCTCATATGCTGCACCTTTTGTGACCACTGGCAATGCAGAGAGTCGGTTCAGCGGATACCGTGTAAACAGATCGAGCATGGGGGCCACGCCATCCCGGGCAAGCTCCTCACCAATAAGCATCGTACGGCGATGCGCGTAATAGATTGTTCGTGAAAGTTCCTTTTGACCTTCAATAGACGTACCATGCACAGATTTGGCTGTATTGGATAACATGAACCAGGATTTATCCCCACTCGTGCCGCCTCCGCCTCCTTCACTACCGGAAGAACCGGATTGTCCTGGCAGAGCAATCTGAAGACTGGATCTGTAATTGTCCCCCTCCTTATCAACAGCAATACCAATCACAAAGGCAACATCGTTAATCTCCTTACGATCCCAGCAACCTGAAATAAAAGTGGTACATAACAACAGCGCTATCACTGCCCGGTACTTATATATGATCTGCATGGGTTCACCACCCTTCCTCAGCTTCAGGGGAACCGTTGATCTTTTCGGTCATCCGTTTCTGATCCCGATGTACCGTAGAAGGACGATTGATCATTTTCCACCATGGCACACGAATGAGAATGTCTTTGGTATCTGTTTTACTGTACGGGCTAAGACCAGAGAGATATGGGACACCGAACGAAGTCATCTGTGTCAGATGCACCGAGATCAGGACCAAGCCGATGACGATGCCGTATAGTCCAAGCATACCTGCTAGTAACATGATCGGAAATCGGAGCAGACGCACCGTAATCGCGAAGTTAAATCGCGGGATCGTGAAGGAAGCTATTCCTGTCATGGATACGATAATAACCATCGGTGCGGATACAATCCCCGCTTGAACTGCCGCCTGTCCGATCACGAGTGCACCGAGGATACTGACAGCCTGACCCACTGTCTTGGGTAACCTGACCCCCGCTTCCCGGAGAGCTTCGAACGACAGCTCCATGATGAGGGCTTCCACCAAAGCCGGAAAAGGTATAGCCTCCCGTGCACCCGCAATACTCAGAATCAGCGTAGTTGGCAGCATGTCCTGATGAAATGTTGTAATAGAGATATACAAGGCTGGCAGGAACAGAGCGATGGCTACGAATAGGAAGCGAATCCACCGCACCAGATTACTGATGAAGAATCGCTCGTAATAATCCTCGCTGGCTTGTAGCATCTGCCACATCGTGACTGGAGCAATTAGCGAGAATGGGGTTCCATCTACCATAATGGCAAAGCGTCCTTCCAACAGATTGCCTGCAACGGTATCCGGCCGCTCCGAATAGTGCATCTGAGGGAAAGGGGAATACGGATGATCTTCAATCAGTTCCTCGATATAACCCGTCTCCAGGATGCCATCAATATTAATTTTTTCCAGACGTTTCTTGACATCTTGAATCGTTTTTGGATCAGCAATACCTTCTAGATAGGTCAGCACAATATCTGTCTTGGTGTCTGTTCCAAGGGTCATACTCACCATCTTGAGCGCAGGTGTTTTCAGCTTGAACCGCAATAAGGCCGTATTCACACGGAGCGTTTCGGTAAATCCCTCCCGCGGTCCCCGAATGACGGATTCTGTCTGCGGTTCCTCCACACCACGTCTGACGCCACCTTTGACATTGAACATCCAGGCTTTGTTACTTCCATCGACCACCAGAAGGGCAGAGGATGCCAGCACCCCTTCTGTCGCAGCAGCCCAGGTATCCACTCGCTTCACCTGTGTTAGCTCAACGGTTGTATCATCCAGTGGAACATCAGGTTCATCTGTGCGCTGCTGCACCAGCCCTCGAATAATCGGTCGCAGCATGTGTTCCTGGATATCAGCCGAATTGACAATGCCTTCGATATAGACCAGAAGTCCTTTCACTTCAGGCGTAATCATGACGTTGCGAAAAACCACATCAGAACAATCGGAGAATATCTCCTTTACCGCCTTAATCTGAGTTTCATGTACTGCACTAATTGGCTGCCGAAGAAAAGGTGGGGACGGCAGTCCCAAAGGAATATGTTTTTTTTCTTCTGAAGCTCGTCCCGGTTGTCCGGACTTGTCTTTCCCAGATGTTTTGTCTGCCATATGCCGCCCCTCCGTTCTTGTTTTTATACAAGGTAGCTTGTGCCAGACAGCAGGGAATTATGTGGTCTTTTTTGCAAAATTACGATTAAATTCTCTGAGTTTTTAGACAGCAAAAAGGCCTCTGTATATAACAGAGACCTCTGAGATGTTCCAAGTTCTATAGGTACTTATAAGTTAATCCGCAAAATAATCTTCAGGCACATAACGAATCTCCGACTTCACATAGATGCTTAGCGTGTGACTCTCCCTGTCGTATACTACCCGTTCACCATCTACGTAATACCAGTGTTTCAAAAGGGGCTGATCCTTGCGTTGGACGAATCGAAATACGTTCAGTTCCTGTCTAAGCTCCATAATCTGTTCCACAATCTGCTCGTCCAGACCCGTAACGGTAAATATGAAACCTGTACCCTCCTGTTGGAACCGATAGGACAGGGAATCTGTTTTGCTATTAGCTAATCCTCGCCCGGTCACCGCATGTTTGACCATAAACCATTCCTGTTGCGCCATACGTGTATATCCTCCTTCATCTTGGAGTTCATTTCATCAGCCATCTACGGCAAATCAATAATCATATAGAACGTATCTTCGTTTCCTTGCAGTTCGATTGAATCCTGCTGTTCCACACGAGCCGTGTCGCCTTCGTTCAACAGGTACTCTGCGTCCAATCCCAGCTTGCCTTCGATGGAGAAAATGTACATTCGGCGGCCTGCATCCTGATTAAAGGTTAACGTTTCGTCTTTGGCTAATCGGCCAAGGTAGATCGTCATATCCTGATGAATGGTCGCAACTCTAGGTCCCCCTTCTGGGGATACAATCGGCACGAGTGCTCCTGCCAATGCCGCTGGGTCAAATGATGTCGTTTCATAGGAGGGCTCCAACCCTTTTGTCTGTGGCATGAACCAGAGCTGAAGCAAACGTACTTCTTCGGTATCGGATGCATTATGTTCGGTATGAATCATGCCACTGCCTGCTGACATCCGCTGGATACCGCCAAAGCCTGTAACGGCTACATTCCCAAGGTTATCTTCATGTCGCAACTTGCCGTTCAGTACGATCGATACAATCTCCATATCACTATGTGGGTGAGCTCCAAAACCGCGACCAGGCGCGATCACATCGTCGTTCGCTACCCGCATCGGTCCAAACGCCGTATTCTCCGGGTCTTGGTATTCTCCGAAAGAAAAGCTGTGACTACCACGGAGCCAGCCTCGATCGAAGCTGGAGCGGGCATCGGATGGAATGACGTTAATCATAAAATGCATCCTCCTTATTTTTTCTTAGTAGCATACTTATTCTCATTGTAACAAACCATAGGCATGTCGTCCAAACAAGGTGAAACGGCTGTCGCATCCTCAAGCGGCTCAGCGTGTTTCATTCCGAAGAAATATAGAGAAGGATGGTGAAATAACATAACTCCCTATATTTCGAAAAAAGTTCTCTACTGATCAGCCCGGTTCGCAAATCAATTCCCGAACCGGCCTGGCCAATAAAGAACCTCGTTACAGGACTCATCCTGCACTTCATTATTTTTAGCAATCGTTAGTTAAATCAAGCACTCACATTCTGGCGAGCGTTCCCCTGTCTGGAGAACAGATAATCCACGGCCAGGAGGCGGCTTCCTGTGAAGAGCAGTGTCAGGGAACCCGCAAGAAGCAGGTAATCTAACTCGGTACCACTCAGGAACGGCTCACCCACTTTGGCTGTAAACAGAACGCCAACCATCACGATGGCAAACAGGGCAGCAAACACACGTGTTCCCAGACCCAGAATCATCGCTGCACCACCTACCAACTCAATGATGGCTACAACGGATGCAAGAAATCCGGGAATACCAATGCTTTCGAAAAAACCTACCGTACCGCTGATTCCACCTTCAAATTTACTCCAGCCGTGCAATACAAAGATCAAACCGATCATAATCCTTGAGAAAAGTAATCCAATCTCTACACTTTTATTATTCATGTTCATCTTCCTTCCTCATTATATTCGACTTCACATGTAGCCCAATTAATCTATCCGATGGACCAAACAAACAAGATAGACAGCAATAGAAAAACAGTAGCCGACATCAGAACAGCATAACGTGGCAACCTCAACGTCACGTCCTGTTCCGGGTCCAGCAGACGTGAAATCCGGACATTCACCGACGTATCCGCAAATGAGGATTGAACGGTCAGTTCTTTTGCACCCCAAGGTTCAGGACAAGCACGGAGCAGCTTGAGCAAAGCACTGCCAATGCCTGCCACATTGCCTGTACGCTCAATGGCCTCATTGTCTGCCAGAATTTCTCTAACGATATTGTAATGTTTCGAAGTATGCTTCAATACGGGAATGTACGGCATCATGATTGCAAATACCGATAACAGTGTTGTCTTCAGTGGGTCACGGTGCCACAGATGATGGACTTCGTGGTACACAACTGCAGTCTCCTCTTCTGCATCCAGCATCGTCAGAAGCCCCGTGGAAAGTACGATGCAAGGTCTCCATAGACCAATTGTAAATGCAACCGGAGAATGCTTGTCCACTACAATGAATCCTGGCTGTCCGAGATGATGATACTTGGACTCCAGTTCACGAGACAATGCACGCACTTCCATGGAGCGAAGCTTACGTACGGCTGCTCTGGTTTTCATCATACGCACCATTAACAACCAACCTGTTCCCGCAAATGTCAGCAATACCAGTGCCAGCAGGAAATGTCCCACGGATAACCATCCCAGTCTACTCATCCAATGATTGCAGAGCCAGAGCAGGTTAAACGGGATATCCCAGCCAAAAATTTTGTACATCGCGTACATGAACATCTGCATGAACACGAGTAGTGGAATGCCAAACCCGACGGTAAACAAAAGTTTCGAGCGGGTCTTCCACATCTTAATCGCTATCCTTTTTCCATTGTTTGATCTTCTGTTCCAAGCGTTCAATCAGACCCGCATCTGCTTCGTCCAGCGCATCCAGCATATGATTCAATGCCAAAGCTCCGAATTCATCCACCAACTCATGTGACAGTTCCTTGGATTGGTCGTTCATAAACTCCTCCTTGCTCTGTACCGGTTGGTACAAAGATGTTCTGCCCTTTTGTGACTTTCCGAGAAGTCCCTTGTCTACGAGCCGGTTCATCACGGTCATGACTGTATTAAAATTGACGTCTTTGTCTTGTTCAAGTGCGGTCTGCACTTCACGGATGCTACTGCCAGGATGAGCCCATAAAATGTCCATAATCTTGGCTTCCAGCGGACCGAAAAATCGGTTGAGCCCACGCTCACCCACTTTGAAATTGTGTATTCTCATTTTCTGACACCCCTCACACTACCCATTGTAGTGCCATCAAATGAGAAGTCAACCTCTATGTCAGCTATTTTATGTAAATGATTTGTAAATTTGTTTTCCATTTCAGTAAAAAAGGCCAAAGACCGGGAAATTCCGCACGTTCGCGGTTTTCCCGGTCTTCAACGAATATCAGTCCGTATGATGTTGTAGAATATGATCAAAATGTGCTTTATTTTCCATCCTGTGACGGCATATGTGCAGAAATATCCACGCCGAGTCCATGAGCCAAACGTCCGCCAAGCTGCCCATCCGCCCGGAAGAAGTGGCACAGGGCACGCATTTGAATATCAACAGATACCCCCTTAAGGTCATTGATCAGATTATCAAGCAAATGCTGCTGCTCTACAGGAGTAAATGAACGGAAAAGCTCCCCTGACTGCGTATAATCATCCGTCTTCTCGATTTTCTCGCGTGTAACATGCCCTTGCAACGGAACCTGACTGTCCCGGTATGCCGGATCTTCTTGCGGGCTGTTTCCTGAACTGTTGGGTTCATAGTTCACCGGAGATGGGTCCTGATTCACATTCATGAGTCCATCACGCTGATGATTACGAACGGGTGCGTACGGGCAATTCACCGGAATTTGCAAATAGTTCGGTCCAAGCCGGTGACGCTGTGTATCTGGATAGGAGAATAGGCGTCCTTGCAGCAATTTGTCTTCGGAAGGCTCAATTCCGGGTACAAGCGCACTAGGAGAAAAGGCCGCCTGTTCCACTTCAGCAAAGAAGTTTTGCGGATTCCGATTCAGGGTCATGGTCCCTACCGTATGGAACGGCAATACATCTTCTGGCCATGTTTTGGTTGGATCGAGCGGATCAAAAGCAAAATCATCCATTTGCTCAGGCTTCAAGAGCTGTACCTGAAGCTTCCACTGCGGGTACTGCCCGTTCTTGATATGTTCATGCAGGTCCCGGGTAGCATGATTAAAGTCTTGCCCCTGTACCTCGGCAGCTTCCTGACGAGAGAAGCCTCGCACGCCTTGTGCAGACTCCCATTTGTATTTCACATAGTGGACCTGTCCCTGTGCATTAATCCATTTGAAAGCATGTACGCTGAAACCATCCATCTCCCGATAACTTGCTGGTGTGCCTAGATCAGAGAACAACCAGGTCATCATATGTGTTGATTCCGGTGAGAGGGTCATAAAGTCCCAATATCGGGCAGGTTCCTGAATATTTGTATCCGGAGCCGGCTTCAAGGAATGCACCATATCAGGGAACTTCATCGCATCACGAATGAAGAAAACGGGCAGATGATTGCCGACGAGATCATAGTTGCCTTCCCGTGTGTAGAATTTGACGGAAAATCCACGTGGATCTCGTGCAGTCTCTGGTGATCCCGTACCATGAATAACGGTTGAAAAACGAACCAGCACATCCGTCTCCGTACCTGGATCTTGTAGGAAGTCAGCTGTTGTATAAGCCTTCATACTCTGCTCCAGCGTGAATACACCATGAGCTCCGGCACCTCTCGCATGTACGACTCTTTCGGGAATACGTTCACGGTCAAAGTGGGCTATTTTCTCAATGAGATGGTAGTCTTCAAGCAGTGTCGGCCCTCTTCTGCCTGCTGTGCGGGAATTCTGGTTATCACCTACAGGTGCGCCCTGATTTGTAGTCATACGTTCTGTCATCATGTCGTCCTCCTCTAATGGGTCTCACGGCTGTTATATATCTACTATTAAAATCATATTCGGCTTCGGTTTAAATATACATTTAGACTTGATCTAACTGTTAAATTGATTCTAACATGTCCCACTCTGCTCTTGCATGAGGTTCACATGAGATTAAGATGAGGTTCTTCAACATTCATGAATGAACTATGAACATGTTTTAAGGGAATGATTCTGATCTGCCTATCTATTAGGTAGTACCCGAAAAAGCATGAAGTGAAAGATAAAATTTGGGCAAAAAAAAAGCGGACTAATCCGCCAGGCGGTAGCCCACTCCTCTTACTGTTACAATATATTGCGGCGAAGAAGCATTATCGCCCAATTTTTTGCGCAAGCTTTTGATATGAACATCGACCACATTACTTCCACCCGTAAAGTCCGTCTCCCAGATATCGCTGAGCATTTCCTCACGGGAAATGACTGCACCTTTGGCATCAATCAGCTTGAGTAACAGATCATATTCGGTCTTGGTTAGATGAATCCGGTTATTATCGCGCTGTACACTCATCCGTTCACGGTCGAGCCACAGATCTTTAAATCCGATACGGTGCCCTTCCTCAGGCAAAAAACCACGGTTGGGAAGAGCAGGGCTGTTGCCAATCATGCGCTGCACTCGGTATAGAGCTTCCTGCGGGCGTGCAGGCCACACCAGCAATTCCTCCTGAAGCATCGGTCCACTTGCGCTGCCAATCATCTTCTCACCGACCAGATACAGACAAGGGGTTGTATGCTCAGCCTCACGATTCAATCGGCTGCTAATGCCGGCAAATGCATCGATCGTTCCAGCCACAGACAGATCATAGATCAACAGATCAAAGACAAGACGCTCATGCAGATCCGGTTCCCAGCGATGGAAGACCAGTACATCAAAGCAGCTATCCGTTAAGGCCTTTACCAGTTCATGAACCTGCCCCGGCATGGGGCTGATCAGAATAACACGCCGTGTAACAGGACAATTGTCCACAAGGGGTGTTGAGTCAGACAAGGCTGGTTTAACCCTTAGGGGTAAACGGCGGCCAGGCAATTTTATTTTCACTTGATCCGTTTGTTTCTGCATTCCCCGCAGACACCTCCAAAGACCACATGAGCATGATCGATTGCATATCCGGTTTCTTCAGCTACCTGTTTCATCCATTGTGGAGGAACCTCTGTCATCACCTCGTCCACTTTGCCGCACACTTCACACATAATGTGCTGATGATCATCCATACGGGCATCGTACCGGCTTGCTGTCTCTCCGAGTTTAAGTTCCCGTATCAATTCTTTGTCCGTCAGATAACGAAGAGAATTATACACCGTACCATAGGCCAGATTATATCCTTGTTCCACGAGTCGATTCATGACATCAGCAGCTGTCGGGTGATCCTCTGAATGGCGCACCACATCATATACCGCTTGCCGTTGTATCGTCAGATTTAAAGTTCTCACAACCATTTCTCCTTTATTATTGATCCATTTTATATGAAATCAGACACTGATCTTCTACTTATGATGGTCTTCCCAAAAAGAAGGAATATATTTTGATTTAGATTAAGTATAAATCTCATTGCATATTGAAGTCAATATCACTCTAACATCCTGTATATGCAAATAAACCACCTTTACCAGCAATCCCCTCATAAATTTGGGATAATATGGTTCGCTACAGCACCACTTTTCAGATAAAATATAGGGATGTGCGTAAAAAGGGGGAATGTCGGTTGTTTAGCACTTTTTTCATTAATATCTGTGTCATGATTACGTTTATGTATGTGTCCGGGATCATCGCAAAGTTCTATAGTATCCGATTGCCTTTTCCCTCGTTACGTGTTCAGTTGATCGGCGGCTTATTATTCGGTATATATGGCACAGTACTCATGAACTATTCATTCCCTCTGAACGAAACTACGATTGTAGATCTACGGCATCTGGCCATCGTTACCGCAGCGGTATATATGGGAGGATTGGCTTCGGTCGTTACGGGACTCATGATCTCGATCATTCGTATTCTGATGTTCGGCTTATCATCCTCTGCCATAGATGCAGGTTTTGTCATGACTCTGATCGGACTGTCCGGTGTATACTTCGCCTATGCTCCCTGGTCCAGACTGACCAAAATAATTACAATGAATCTGCTTGGCATGACATTAATCTTTATCATTCTTATGTTGAACACGGACAGCATGAATTCATTAATGAAGATATATCCGTTACAAATGACCATTTCTTTTGCCGGTGGAATATTTATCTATTTCATTGCAGAATTCATTAATAAATCCAATGAAATGTTATTTCTATTGGAAAAAAGAGCTTCTACCGATCATCTTACCAACCTGAGCAATCGACGACAGTTCGAAAAATCACTTCAACTGGAACTTCAGCGTGCGCGGGATTACCAACAGAAGCTTTCCTTGCTTGCCATTGATATTGACCGATTCAAAAAGGTAAATGATACCTATGGTCATTCCGCCGGCGATGCTGTCCTGAAGCAACTTGGACAACTGCTCGTTGAACATGCACGTTCTGCTGATATCGTATCACGAAATGGTGGGGAAGAATTCGCCATTCTCTTGCTCGACTGTGGACACCGTCAGGCCGTGGCTACCGCCGAATCTATACGACAGGCTGTAGAGAAATACCATTTTGCTCTGCCTGACGGGCACACGACACGTCTAACCATCTCCATTGGTGTAGCCGTGTACCCCGATCATTGTGATGATCATGACGATGACGACTTCTTCGAACAGGCCGATCGTGCTTTATATGAAGCCAAGAATACAGGGCGTAACCGTGTGTGCGCCTTAACTTTTCGTTCCTTGCCTCTTACGCTTTAAAGTAAGATCTAACCCTTCAATAATCTAACCTTTCAACGCTCCAAAAAAGGGATGTCTCGTTCGCCTATTCAGGCGCACAGGACATCCCTTTCTTTATAGATCATTGCATATCATCTCAGCTTGTGTAATGACAGGAGATCAAGCAAGGATGCTCTCAATCTCCTCCACAATGGCAGCATCCAGCTTCACGCCAGATGCAGCCGCGTTCTCTTTTACCTGCTCGGGACGACTCGCCCCTACAAGTGCACTGGATACATTGTTTTGGCGCAGAATCCAGGCAAGGGCCAGTTGCCCAACCTTCAGATCCAGCTTATCCGCCACTTCAATCAGTTGACGAACTTTCCCGATACGATCCGCATTGATCTTTCCTTCGTCCCATCCTAGCTTGGCAGCACGGCTATTCTCTGGGATATCGGAAACGGACGTATATTTCCCGGTCAATAGACCTTGAGCAAGCGGGGAGTATACAACTTGTCCAATGCCTTTACGCTCGCCGAGCGGGATAATCTCATTTTCAATATAACGGTCAAACATGTTGTACACCGGCTGATTGACCACGATACGATCCAGGAGCAGACGGTCTGCTGTACCCAACGCAGCTTCCATCTGAGCCGCAGTCCATTGGCTGACGCCTACATATAACACTTTGCCTTGGCGTACCAGATCATCGAGCGCGCGGAGTGTTTCTTCAATTGGTGTTTCGGTATGATAACGATGGCAGTAATAGATATCCACATATTCAACGCCTAGGCGCTTCAAGCTGGCTTCACATTGCTCTTTGATATGTTTGCGAGACAACCCCTGGTCATTCGGACCATCACCCATTTTGCCAAATACTTTGGTTGCAAGTACATAAGAGTCACGGGAATATGCTTTGAGCGTCTGCCCCAGCAGTTCTTCTGCTGCACCCCGTTCGTATACATTGGCAGTATCAAAAAAGTTAATGCCTTCATCAAATGCAGTTTCAATTGATTTCACCGCATTCTCACGTTCCACATACCCTCCGTACGTCAGCCAGCTTCCCAGGCTAATCTCGCTTACTTTCAGTCCGCTTCCACCTAATCTGCGATAATCCATTGATTGCATATCCTCCTCTGTTGGTTATAAAGATGAAGTTCACTTTCTATTGTAACGTAACCAGCTCGGAATAAAAGGGCTTTGGCTCAGAAAATGGAAGATGAAAAAAAGCGCACCTATAAGGTGCGCCGAATAAAGATCTATGATCATGATCTAAGGCAAAGTAATGCTCAATGCATTCAACAGATCAGCCTGTCTGACCGGCTTGGTCAGAACAGCATCAAAGGCTTCTGCTTCATGCAATTCAATGTGCATACCATAAGGAACAAGAACAATGACGGGCAGATTCTCCAGTCGCTGTTTCAGTTCATGTACAAAATCAACCGCGCCGCCTTCCATTAATCCCATATCCACAACGGCTACATCCGGCATGAATCCTTCCTTGATCCAATCATGCGCTAATGTCACACCCGAGGTCATGTGTACATCCATCTCCCACCTACGCATCAGGGAAGAGACACCTTGCAAAATGTCAGGGTCCTTGGCAAGTAACACCTTTTTCCCTTTTAACCGCTGCTGAACACTTGCGAGCTGAGGTAACTCCCAGTATCTGCGTAACGGAAGTGAAATGTTGAATTCCGTCTCATTTTCCTTCACACTGCTCACCTGAATACGGCCATGCATGAGAATGGCAAGATTCTGGCTTACAGCTAAACCCAGATTGCTTCCAATCAGTTTTTGGATATTCAATTTTTCATCTTGGCTGTTAAAGGTTGGTGTCTTCTTGTCCGATAACATCTGACCCGTGTACTTCACCTTGAGCTGAAGTGTACCAGTCTCCTCCAATTCTTCTCCGTTCACCACTGCTGTGATCAGAACGGAACCTTCACGCGTTGAATCGAGAGCATATTGAATGACGTGTGCAAGCAACTGTCCAATCTTGACTTCATCACCAACGAACACTTGAGATACATTCAGTTCAAGATTTAATCCCAGCTCAATGTTCTTGCCCGTCGCAATCCCGGCATAGAGATACACGGTATTCTCAATGGTGCCTACCAGATCAAACGGATCATCATGTATAACCGTTTTACCTGCTTCATTAGTGTTGAAATTCATCATATTATTCAGCAAGGAAAGCAGAATATTGCCGCTTGTCTCAATCATGTTCACATATTCGGACTGCTCCTCAGGCATATCCGGTGTGCGCATCAGATCTGTCAGTCCCAAAATACCGTTCAAAGGATTGCGAATCTCGTGACTCATTAGCTTCAACATCTGTGTTTTGGTCATAGCCTCAGATTCGGCACGTTCTTTCTCTGCCTGGAGCTGTTCTTGCATTTGTTCCGAATCACTCAATTTCTGCTCCTGAACATGCAACGTGCTTTCCAGATCAACAACATAACCCAGGAATACAGCCATCGCCTTCAGTGTCTTCATATCGGTTTCGCTGATCACATAACCAGGATCATCCATCAGACAGATGGTGCCAAATGTTTCGCCCGATCTTCTCATAATAGGCACGCCCACAAAGAAGCGATTGCCAAGTCCGCTCGTAACGCCCATGGATCGTGTCATCGGATGTTCACATGTATCCGGGATCGTAAGAACGCTACCGTTGTCTCTTAATACCAGGCTGCAATATGAATCCGTAAATGGAAGTGCACTGCCTTTAACAACTAACTCTTCCGTACGATTAAAGGCCTCCAAAATGACATTGGTCACCCCGTCATTCGTGGCAACAAAGATGGTATTGACCTTCAATATACCACTTAATACGTCTACGATATGGGCCGCAGCTTCCTTTATATCTTCATAGAAGCCTCTTGTAATGCCTTCTGCCGTCCCCATGATTCACCCCTCTTATCTTAGCTGCACTTTCAAATCTGTATTTCAGAATGTTTAATCACGTACAGGGGTCATCAAAAATCCGAATAGCTGTCACAATCTATACTTATATGATTAACACCGTAGAAGTATAAGAGAATCATACTCCCTGCCTATTGCCCATTTGCGGACAAAAGCAGGTCTTAAACGGATGGTTTAACGACCGCGAATTCATTGCAACTCGCCTTTTCAGCTTGATTAAAGTCCATCTTGTCCGACTTCGGATATTATACTTGCAGAATAACTAGAAATTATACGCTTCCGCTCAGACTTTGGGAACCTTTATCCGCAGCAATTAAAGGAAAGTCCATTTTGTTCAGTAAGCTGTGTGATCATTATCACACCCAAAAAACCACATATAGTTTATAAATGGATAATACGAATCTACATATAGTATTTAACGTGAATTGAATGATAACCAAAATCATTTTAGGAGGAACCTTACATGAACATGCTTGAGTATGCCACTCCACCGGCATCCGATCTATTATCCGACCTGGGAAGACGAATTATTGGCGCAGAAGACGCCGATACGCTGAGGGAAAATGCAAATCTGAACGGGGATTCCTTCAGTGGTAAGATGAGCAGGCTCGGTTCGGAGACCGCCAAGTGGCATGCTCTGCGTCATGTGTTACCGGAAGAGCTTGCTCAAGCTGTGGAGAATGGGGATCTGTATGTACACGATCTGGATCAGTATGCACTTGGAACGACCAACTGTATCTTTATCCCGTTTGACCGTCTCCTTGCTGCGGGTTTCAATACAGGCAACGGATCGGTTCGCACACCTCAGACGATCATGTCTGCCATGGCTCTGGTTGCGATCATCTTCCAATCCCAGCAGAACAGTCAATATGGCGGTGTATCGGCCAATAAAATTGACTGGGATCTGGCTCCTTATGTACAGCGATCGTTCCGCAAACATTACCGCAAAGGGCAACGGCTCTTTGGTGAAAATATTCTGATCGAGGATGAACAGCTTCACTTGGACAGCATCGAAGCGAAGAATCAGTGCCCGCGCGCATATGCCTTCGCCTATGAAGAAACTGAATTGGAGACAGGACAAGCTGCTGAATCACTGATTCATAACCTGAATACGATGAGCAGCCGGGCAGGTGGTCAGATTCCATTTACTTCACTGAACTATGGATTATGTACTTCTGCGGAAGGACGGTTGGTATCACGCTCGTTGCTGGAAGCAACCATTCGTGGCCTGGGCAACGGGGAGACTCCCGTGTTCCCTCAACATATTTTCCAATGTAAACAGGGGATCAATCAGGCTCAAGGAGAGCCGAACTATGATCTGTTCCGGCTCGCAGTCACCTGTTCATCCCGGCGGATGTATCCTAACTTTGTCAATGTGGATGCCTCTTTCAATCTGCCTTTCTATCATCCGGAAGATCCGGATACAATCATTGCAACTATGGGATGCCGCACACGTACACTGGCTGACCGGTTTGGTCGCAATCGTCAAAGTGGTAAAGGTAATCTGTCCTTCAACACCATTAACCTCGTGAAGCTCGGCATCCGGTTTGGCATCTGCCAAGGTGCCAGAGCTGTCGCTGACCGGGCCGGATTCTATACTGCTTTGGAGTCGGTTATGCATAATGCCGCTTCCGGCCTGCTGCACCGCTACCGAATTCAGACAGCACAGCCTGCCAAGGCATCGGACTTCATGATGCGAGAGGGTGTATGGGAAGGTGGAGAACAGCTTGGCCCGAACGAGCCTGTTGCCGATCTATTAAAGCATGGAACATTATCTCTTGGTTTTATCGGTCTCGCGGAATGTATGACAGCTCTCTATGGGCGCCATCATGGGCAGGACCCTCATGTACATCGCGAAGCGCTCAACATTATTCGGACCATGAGAGAGTTCTGTGACCGGATGAGCGAGCAGCATAACTTGAATATCACACTGTTTGCCACACCTGCTGAAGGGTTGTCCGGCAAATTCACGAAGATCGACAGAGAGCGTTATGGTATTATTCCCGGAGTGAATGATCGGGAGTATTATACGAATTCATTCCATATCCCGGTCTACCACACGCTTCCAGCATATCGGAAGATTGAACTGGAGGCCCCATTCCACACTTTATGTAACGCGGGTGCGATCTCCTATGTGGAGCTTGACGGAAACGTTCGGGCCAACACCGCAGCTTTCCTGCGAATTGTACAGTATGCACTGGCGCAGGATATCGGTTATTTCTCCATTAATCATCCAATTGATCGCTGCCCTGCATGTGGTTATGAAGGCGTTATTGGGGATGTATGCCCAAACTGTGAAGCCCACGAGAACCATGTACACTTCCAGCGGTTACGCCGCGTAACTGGCTATCTGACCGGGGATTACAAAGTACGCTTCAATGCTGCGAAACAAGCTGAAGTGCGGGATCGGGTGAAGCACCGGTGAATCTATATGGTTACATCCCGGAATCGGTAAATGAAGGGACCGGCCTGCGTGCCGTGTTGTTCATCAGCGGATGTCGTCACGCCTGTCCGGGCTGCTTCAGTCCGGATTCATGGAGCTTTCGAGCGGGTGAGCCCTTTACAGAGGAGCGGCAGCAGCAGATTCTGCATGAAGTGACGACCCATCCATTGCTGGATGGCGTTACGTTGTGTGGTGGTGATCCCTTTTTCTCGGCAGCAGAATGTACGTCTTGGGTCCAGCAGTTCCGCGCTGCACGGCCTGATCTGACGGTATGGGCCTACACGGGATTCGAATATGAAGAACTGATTACCGACCCTGCAAGAGCAGAGCTTGCCCGGTTGTGTGATGTGATTATTGACGGTCGATACGTTGAAGCGGAGCGTGATGTTTCCCTTCCCTTCCGCGGCAGCCGGAATCAGCGTTTGATTGATGTCAGTGCAACACTAGCCACTCGAACCATCGTTACAATGCAGCTCAGTATGCTGTAACATTGGTTTTATTCCCCTCACCAACTAACAAGGCACGGGTCCCCAGCGGACTCGTGTCTTGTTGGCGTATAGCGGTCTTCTTTAAGAAATAGGTTTTATCCATTCTCTCTATTTTCTTCTCTATTGCATGACGATATATAATATAGGTAGTTATTAAGTTAGCATTTAAAATTTAACCGTTTACATAAGGTAACCAGGGAGGAATCATCTTTTATATGGATATTGTTCAAGCATTAATTACATGTATGCCTTTCTTTCGAGATACGATTCGTCAGGATGTAACCCTCTCCGTGATTGATCATGAGAAATTCCTATATTTCTCAGCAGGGGAATCGTTAAAACAACTGAATTATCAACCCGGCGACCCTCTATTGGATGGAAATCGAAATTTTGCTGATCTCAACGGCGGTACAGTCAAACGATTCGATCACTACCCTAAAGATTTATTCGGTGTTCCTTTTGACGTGGCTTTTATCCCCATTAAAAATGAAAAAGGTGAAGTCATCGCCCTGTTTAATCTGCTCTACAGTATGGATGACCAAGACCAGTTGCAACAGCTCATGGATGCTACCGAAAATCTGACTAACCAGTTAATTGACAGTGTACAGCATGTAGCTGCACACTCCGAGGAACTCAGTGCCACAACCGAAGAGATCCGGAACAATTCCAAACAAGCCGTACAGAAATCAGGCAATGTCACTCAGGTTGCCAGTTTCATTCGTGAAATCTCCGAACAAACCAATCTGCTCGGCTTGAATGCTGCCATTGAAGCTGCTCGTGTAGGGGAAGCTGGTGCAGGTTTTGGCGTTGTTGCCAAAGAAATTCGCAAACTGTCTGTGGATACCAAAGAAGCAACAGCCCGTATTGAAGATTCTCTTCTCTCGGTTCGGCAATCCATTCAAGGCATGGAGAATGAACTTGGTGAGATCACTGCAAGCTCCCAAGAGCAGGCTGAACTCGTAAACAATTTCATGAGTACAATTGAGCAACTGAATGAAACCAACAAACAATTGAAGCAATTTGTGCAAAAAATGATTACGTTTGACGGAAAATAAAAATACGTGCGATGGACAATACAAGCACGGTTCATATCATAGAAATTTGTATAATTCGTTTCCTACCGCTCAGGGGATTTATGCAAAATGGTCATTAAACAACAAACTAAGCCTCCGAATAAGTTCGGAGGCTTTTTCATGAGCTATTTGACTTAACGAATCTCAAAGTGACTGATGCGCACACCCGCAGACAACACAATGTATACATCCTGCGCACCTGATGCACCTGTGAGTTCCGCCTTCACGGTAGACCACTGCTGGGCTTCACCTTGTGCCAGTTCCACACGTCCTGCGAGCGTACCGTCTGGTGAACCGAGTCGAACTTCCAACACAGCGCCTGCTTTTTCCGCGGATACACGAGCTTCAATTGCTGCTGCCCCACTACCCAGATCGGCATCCTTAAAGGCAATCCATCCTTGCTCACCAACTACACGGACAGCACTTCCGCCCTCTTTGCTTTCATCCAGATCAACACCCAGGTAAGCATCATAATTCTCGGCACGAGTAGCCACACCCAGATTACGGGCAGGGATCGTCTCTCCTTCTACCGTCAGGTCTGCAACCAGCTGAACATCGGAGGATGACTTGGCAACCATAATAGAGTAAGTTCCACTTTCCACGACATACCGATCACGAGTTACATCCCAGATTGCCAGTTCCTGAACAGGCAAAGTAAAGCTGACCTTCGCTGTAGCTCCCGCTTCGATATGAAGACGACGGAATCCTTTTAACGTTTTGAGTGGACGTTTCACCCGGGATTTGCCTGCACGAACGTACAACTGTACAACCTCGTCGCTGGCAATTGAACCCGTATTGGTTACATCTACAGTTACCGTTACGTTGCCCTCTGTACCCACTTGAGCTGGGCTAAGTTCCAAATTGCTGTATTTAAACGTTGCATACGTCAGACCATGTCCAAACGGATACAATACATTGCCTTCAAAATATTGATATGTCCGACCGGATTGAATGATATCGTAATCTTTGATGTCGGTCAGTTGATCTGCCGATTGTACCCATGTCATATTCAGACGGCCTGCTGGTGCATAGTCGCCATACAAGACGTCAGCTACTGCGTTACCCAGTTCCTGTCCTGCGTGTGAAGTATACAATACCGCCGGGATGTTCTCCTGGACCCAGTTGGATGTGAACGGATAACTACCCACGATGACAACTACCGTGTTCGGGTTCGCGGCATAGACCGCCTCAACCAGACGTTGCTGGGATTCGGCGAGATCCAGACTTGGACGGTCAATCTCTTCTTTACCATTTACAAGCGGATTATTACCAACAAAGACAATCGCTGTTTCCGCAGCCTTAGCCGCTGCTACCGCTTCTTCAAGTCCGTTCACAACCACATCCTGCTTGAACGTCTCTGTGGCACCAAAGGTTTTCAGTTCTTCGGACACTACGAATGCATCGTTTCCACCATTAGGTGCAGTCACCGTTTTGCCATTCCAAGTAGTCAGACCTACACTGCCATCCTCTTGTGGCAACAGGTGGAATACTTCCTTCACGAACCAGCCGTACACTTCATCTGCGGAAGCCGTTACGGTCTCTTCATCTGTCGTCAGATATTTGCCGTTGCTTTCGGCCTGCAAGGTATAACTTCCGAAGCCCCAGTCGGAAACCATGAACGTCTCCGCTTCTCCCGAAGCAATCACAGGTGATTTTTCACCTTCTGTCAGTCCAATTTTCTTCCCATTGGCTACGGAAGTTAACGTAATACGATCATTACCATCCTTGAACGCCACTTTGTCGCTGCCTACTTTGCCACGGATCGCCTCAAGCGGGGATACGTTATACGGCATGGTGCCTGCATACCAGTCACGATATACGGTTCCGCCCAATTGACCAATCACAGCCACTTTACCAGCTTTTGTTTTGTCCAGCGGGAGCGCGCCTTTGTCGTTTTTGAGCAATACTACTTGTTCTCTAGCAGCTCTGAGCGACAGTTCTTTTGCTTTCTCCGTCATCATGGACTCTTCACCAATAGCAGCGTACGGGTTGCCCTCTTCCGGATCGAACTCGCCCAGACGGAAACGCACACGGAACGTATTAAACAACGCTTTGTCGATGTCATCCATCGTGAGTGTACTTTGTTCCAATCCTTCACGCAGTGCCTGTTTGGACAGCTCAGCATCATCGGTGATGCTATCAATTCCAGCTTTAACAGACTCTACCGTACCTGGTGTGTGGGAATCATAGTATTTATGATCATTCATGATGCCCATTACGTCACCTGCATCACTGACAATGAAACCATCCATGCCCCATTCACCTTTGACAATCTCGTTCACAAAAGGATGCAACAACGCTGGCGTACCATTAATAGAGTTGTACGCCGTCATCATGGACTGTGCGCCGCCTTCCTTAAATGGCTTCTCAAACGCCTTCAGATAATACTCACGCATGTTACGTGGATCAATGCTGGACGAACCGCTTCCACGATCAACTTCGTTATTATTCGCAAGAAAATGCTTCAAAGTAGCAACCGCTTTGTAATACTTCGGATGGTCGCCCTGAATTCCTTTCACCAATGCTGTTGTCAGCTCGGCTGTCAGTTCCGGATCTTCACCATACGCCTCTTCATTCCGTCCCCAACGCGGGTCACGTTCCATATCCACTGTAGGTGCCCACAGCGTAAGACCGTTCACTGCCGGATTTCGTTTATAAAATACACGCGCCTCGTCTCCGAGTACGGAGCCAATCTCCTTCATCAGGTCCGCATCCCATGTGCACGCAAGCCCCACCGGTTGTGGGAAAGATGTTGCTTCTCCAAGCCAGGCCAAGCCGTGGGCCGCTTCTGTGCCGTGTTTGTATGCAGGCACACCCAGGCGGTCTACTGCCGGTTGATATTGCAGCATGGATTCAATTTTTTCATCTTCCGTCAAGCGGGATACAAGGTCCTTCACCCGGGTGTCTAACTCTAGTGCTGTATCTTGAAACGGATATTTCGTTTGGTTGGTCGTCATATAGAATCTCCTTTGGTTATCGGTAGTTAATTAAATGATAGCGAATACATATCTCAAGAAAAAACGAGGGTTAATTCGTATGAAATACTTCTTCCGATGGATCAATTAATCCTTTTATAATCAACGTTTACAGGTGTATAACTTGATCTCCTTTCCAAAACCTAAAACGGTTTCGGTAATCTTATCATAAAGCATGTTTAACAAAAAAAACAGAGGTTCTGCACAGGAAATTGTGAACATCCCCTCTGCAAAATCTGAACAACACCGTTTTTTCCTGGCATAGTCTGGCAATCATGAATAAGAGTACAACGATGTGCGCTGAACAACATCCCATTCGATAGATTGAAGATAATCAAGGAGGAAAAAAAATGAGCGACAATCAGCAGCCCAAGACGGGTCTGCCCCCGGTCCCCGAATCACTGTGGCGTGCTACGCATGAATTCGATAGCTATCCGAAACTGACAGAAGATATCACCGCTGATGTAGCGATTATTGGTGCCGGTATTGCCGGGATCACTACAGCCTATCTGCTCGCGCAGACGGGTATGCGTGTAGTCGTGCTGGAGGCTGGAAAAGTATTGGATGGCACGACCGGTCATACCACGGCCAAGGTATCTGCACAGCACGGTGTCATATTTGATGAAATTATGCATCACTTCGGACAAGAACAGGCTCGGATGTACTATGAAGGCAATGCCGATGCCGCCAAGTGGATGCGCAATCTGGTGAAGGAAAAACAGATTGATTGCCAGTGGGCAGAGGAAGATGCCTACGTCTACATTCAATCAGAGGAAAACATCAAAAAACTGGAGATCGAGCTGACCGCCTATGGCAAACTCAATATCCCTGGTGAGTGGGTAGACCCACTCCCTATTCCAGTTCCCGCAAGGGCAGGCATTCGCATGCCGGGTCAGGCACGATTTGATCCGCTGGCCTACCTGCACTACTTGCTCGATTCCGCTGTGAAACAAGGTGTACAGATCTACGAGCATACGACAGTTACGGATGTAGAGGAAGATGCTTCACTACATGTCAGAACTTATGGAGATGGCCCATCCGTAACAGCGGAACATATTGTCGTGGCTTCTCATTTTCCCGTCTATGATCCCGGATTTTATTTCACACGATTACACGCCGAACGATCCTACGCTGTATTAGTCGAACCGGAGAAACCCTATGTGGGCGGCATGTACATCTCGGACGATACACCTTACCGCTCCTTGCGTACCGTCTTACATAACGGGAAGGAACACATCCTTTTTGGCGGCGAAAATCACAAAACTGGACAAGGCATCTGTACCTTTGGTCATTATGAACGCCTAGAGCAGTTCGCAGCGGAGACATTTGGCATTCGCAACATTCCTTTTCGCTGGTCAGCCCAGGATCTGATCTCCATCGACAAGGTGCCTTACATCGGACCGATTACCGGAAGACATGAACGAGTCTATGTGGCGACCGGGTTTGCCAAATGGGGAATGACAACTGGCACGATGGCAGGACACCTTCTTGCGGATCGCATCACCGGTCGTGACAACCCTCATGCTGCCATATTCGATCCGGCAAGATTCAAGGCCGATCCTGGTATGAAACACTTTATTGTGGAAAATGTGAATGTAGCCAAGGAATTAATCTCCGGTAAAGTAGGCATTGTGCACAAAAAGGTTAGCGATATTGGTGAAGACGAAGGAGCCGTCGTTCGTCATAATGGCAAACGTGCTGGCGCCTACAAGGACACCAGTGGCAAGCTGTTTCTGGTGGATACCACCTGCACCCATCTGGGTTGCGAAGTCGAATGGAACGAGGGCGAACGTTCGTGGGATTGCCCATGCCATGGTTCCCGCTTTGATTATGCAGGCCATGTCATTGAGGGCCCTGCTGTGGAAGACCTTAAAGTCCTGGATGCACAAGAATAACCGACATTTAGCGATTAACCTGTAACCAAAGAAACAAAAGTTCATCTCACAGACCGGATCGGAATCCGCCTCCAGACGGAAGTAACCGATCCGGTTTTTGCGTATGCTGAATTATAGCTAAACAGACAGCTTCAGCTAAGCATCAGTATTAAACGAACTTATTATCGATCAATCGTGATACGGAACTATTTTAAAGTCACTACCTTGCATTAAACAGTACTGGATGCTATGATGACTTCACCACTACTGAACAATATACACTAGCGATAAATGAAGCTACGAAGGAGGAACCTGTGTGAATGTGAACATCCAGTTCAAAAAAGGAGTTTTGGAGCTGTGCGTCCTGGTATTAATTAACCGCCAGGATCGGTATGGCTACGAACTGGCTCAGGCGGTCTCCAAACATATCGAAGTTGCTGAAGGTGCACTGTATCCCTTGCTTCGCCGGCTTGTGAATGACGGTTACTGCACCACCTACCTGCAAGAATCAAGCGAAGGACCGCCGCGCAAGTATTACCGACTATCCGATACAGGTCGCGACTACATGACGGCACTGACGACAGAATGGAATGAATTTGTGCGCAATGTCGCAAATCTGATTGAGGAAGGAATCCCCAATGAATAGACAACAATTTATGAAAGCCATGGAAATTCATCTACGGCCGATGGACCCATTCGAACGGGCTGAGTTGCTCGCCGACTATGATCAACATTTCGAGCTTGGACTACGAGAAGGCAGGCTGGAAGAAGAGATCGCTCGGGAACTCGGACAGCCGGAAGAAATCGCCAAGGAAGCACTCGGTGATCGTTATGACATTCATACGCCGGGTTCAGATGCGTTCTATGCACCGACGTATCGCGAGATGCGGTCACCCAGAAACAACACCAGCGCCACTCGCAAATTTTTCACAGCCATCGGCCTGTTATTCCTGAATCTGATCCTTGGCATTCCTCTTGGTCTCATGATGTGGTCGGTATGGCTTGTTATTGCCAGCCTTTCCTTGCTGGTAGTGGCTCCTGTAGCAGCAGTTGTGGACTTTGTATTCCTGGGCCAACTCGATAAACCGGAAATTTTCGTTGCGATTGGCGCTTTCGGTGTCGGCATTTTGTTTGCCATCGCATCGAAGTATGTCTTTAGAGCCTTCAAAATCGTCACTCTTCAATATATTAGATGGAATAAAAACACGATGAAAGGAGATGTTTCCGCATGAGTACCAAAAAATGGCTTGCGCTTGCCGTGATATGTATCGGAATAGGTTTGCTCGGGACATCCATCTATGGCGTTCAGTTCGGGGATGAACGGGAGCATTATTCCAAACGATGGGATTTCAAAGCAGATGAATTGCAGAACATTATCATGAATGCTAATTTCAGTGCAGATATTGAATTTGTCATAAGCCCCGATTCGAATGGTTATATCGAAGTGGATGGTAAATGGGACCCTGCCATAGTCAAAAGCTTCGAACAAGCCACCTTATCCAAAGGCACATTCCAACTGGCTCAGACAGCACGTGAACGATTGCAATTTTTCACCTTGTACTGGAATGATCAAGACTCCACAATAACCGTTGCTCTGCCTGAAGGACACCAATTAAATGAGGTTAAGCTGGACTCCTCTTCAAGTGAATGGGATCTGACAGGTCTAAATGCCAATCAGCTTGAGCTGAACAACACCTCAGGTTCCATACGTCTGGAAAACATCAAGGCGCCCAATATTGAATTGGTTCTAACTTCTGGCGACATTAACGCTTCCATGATTAATGGAGACATGACCGTGAAACAGACATCCGGAAGTTTTACGGCAGATCAGATTGCCGGTCATGTAAACAGTAAGATTAAATCAGGAGATATTGAGATTACTGAATTAAACGGCGCAGCTGATGTTCAATTCACTTCGGGTAGCATTCATATTAAACAGTCCCATTCCGCCCCGATTAATGCGTCTGGAACATCAGGAGATATTTTCATTCAAGCTGCACCTGATTTTGACGGAATCTACGACGCTAAGGCTACTTCCGGAAGTGTCGATGTACCTGAATCGCCAATGGTGAGCCGGGAAGTGATCAAGGCCCGTACTTCTTCTGGCAGCATCGAGATTACCAAATAGTGATGAAGCCAATTTCCGAACTGTGGGTAATAATAGTATAATTGAATGCTAGTCCATTTCTAAGGAGGAATTACCCACATGGAACTTAAAAATAAAACAGCGATCATCACCGGTGCCGGAAAAGGTATCGGCCGTGCGATCGCTGAAGCTCTTGCCAAAGAAGGAGTGCACCTCGGCCTTATTGCACGTACCGCTTCCGATCTTCAGGCTCTGCAACAGTCTCTGAGTCAAGAATACGGTGTGAAAGTAACCAGTGCAGTAGCAGATATCTCGGATCGCACGCAGGCCGAAGCCGCTGTAGCAGCCATCGAGATGGAACTTGGTGCGGTGGATATCCTTATCAATAATGCGGGGATCGGAAAGTTCGGAACGTTCATGGAGATGGAGCCGGAAGAGTGGGAGCGCATCCTGCATGTTAACGTTATGGGTACATATTACGTTACACGCGCTGTCCTTCCAAGCATGATCAAGGAAAGTAGCGGCAGCATTATCAATATTGCTTCCACTGCAGGTGAGCGCGGATTCGCTACAGGTTCGGCATACTGTGCGTCCAAGTTTGCATTGCTTGGCATGACCGAATCTCTGATGCAGGAAGTGCGCAAGTCCAACATTCGTGTAACGGCACTGACTCCAAGCACCGTTAATACGGAGCTTGCGACCAATGCCGGACTGAAAATTGGCGACGAAGATCGCATGATGCAAGCGGAAGATGTAGCTGAACTTGCACTCGCAACGCTCAAGCTGTCCGACCGTGTCTTCGTTAAAGCAGCAGGCATCTGGACAACCAATCCGCAATAAGCTGCTTCTGACCTTTCTAAGGAATCTCTCGCACCTTATTGTGCTCTTTTGCAGGAAATGAGAAACGTAGCAAATCTCTGCGACGTTATTTCGCCAGAAGTCTGTGGAATGTAGCCAAATTACACACACAGCAGTGAAATAAAGCGTCTGAGATTCGTTACATCAGGATATCTGCTTAAAATCATCTAATAGAGCTCACTCAGTTCGTTAGAAATATAAAAGGACGTTTCCCATTGTACATGTATGCAGGTTCGCATGTTCATGACTTGGGAGCCGTCCTTTTTGTATTTTACAAATGATCCAGACCCAATTCTTTGGACACCGCAATGAGCACCACCGCAGGTTCCTCACCGATATTGGTCACTTCATGGGGCACGATCGCATTCCAAGTAAACGAATCCCCCACTTCAAGAACTTCCACATCTTCGCATTGCTCCGCACGAATCTTGCCCTGCAACACCAGATGGCTCTCC
Source organism: Paenibacillus sp. FSL M7-1414 (assembly GCF_038003195.1). Lineage (NCBI taxonomy): Bacteria > Bacillati > Bacillota > Bacilli > Caryophanales > Paenibacillaceae > Paenibacillus > Paenibacillus sp. FSL M7-1414. Next base: position 6,464,592 of record NZ_JBBOOS010000001.1, read on the forward strand.
TCCCCAGCATGTTTGCTAATCCCGGTCGAAGCACCTGGCGGTAACTCCACAATGGACATACGCATCGCACCTTTGGCTGTAAGTTGCTGCACTTTGATCTGCCCGCTTCCGGCTGTCGTCTCCTTACGCTCGTTCTTGCGTACCACGTTCATCCGTTGCTCTGGTGTCAGCAGCAAATAAGGAAGTGGCACTTCCAGATAATCCGCAATACTTTCAAGCGTAGCAATGGAAGGTGACGTTTTGTTGTTTTCCACGTTGCTGATAAAACCTTTGGACAACCCCGTTCCCTCACACATCTGCATAATCGTAATCTGTTTCTGTTTGCGGATCGTACGAATAGCCAAGCCTATATCCATATTGAGTCCCTCCCCTTCTATTAATCTGTATAAGACACCAGTCGTACGCGTCGCTTCTTCAGGTTATCTATTCAGCGCTTGCCTCAACAAATATAATTCGATTGCCAAACGGATCCGTCACAGTCATTTCCCTTGATTGCCAAGGGGTCTCCTCTATACCGGGTCTCGCATTTTTGTACTCTTTCTGACGAAGTGCACCATGGAATGCATCCAAGTTATCTGTTTCCACGCGCAAGGCAGCTCCAGGTGTACAATCTCCATGATGTTCGGATAAATGAATCACGATGGAATCGAGTGAAATCTGCATATATAAGGGCATATCTTGCTCAAATCGATGTTCCCAATCCAATTGGAAACCCAGGTATTCAAGGTAAAACTCTCTAGCTTTATTTTCATCAAATATTCTCAAAATAGGCACGATACTCTTTAACATCCTGATCACGTCCTCGGGAATAAGATATGAACCATTCGCAGCGGCATTTATTGGAGAACCATTCAAGATTTTTTATAAACAACATATATTCATCATACAAAAAAAGTATTGACCCTACAATAAAACCATGATAAATTTTGTTCATAAATAAGAATATTTATTTCATATTAGTAAAATTTATTGTCAGAACGATATATTTAACTCATTCCTCTTCAGGTGGTGTTTTTAATGAATTCTCCTTATATACATGAAGTCCGATTACCGTCTCATTACAATCCAGATCAACGTTATCATGTCATTTTCGCCTTACATGGCATGGGATCAGATGAGCAAGATATGCTTCGTTTGATGGAGCCTATGCAGTCTGATTTTATTATCGTCGCCATCCGTGGACCTATCGTTCAGGGTAGTGGTTATGCTTATTTTCAGATTAAAAGCATTGGCAACCCCATCCGTGAATTGTATGATGCCTCCGTTCAGGGACTGCAACAATTGATTGTTGATCTGTCCGCCAAATATGCTATTGATCCCACACGGCGTTATATCGCCGGATTCAGCCAGGGCGCCATTATGGCGATGACTTTATCGCTGGTGATGGGAGATGCGATTAAAGGCATTGTAGCGATGAGTGGGTATATCCCGCAATTTGTGAAAGACGAGTACAAGCTGCAACCCGATTCGGAGCTGTCTGTGTTCATCTCGCATGGAGATCAAGATCATCTATTCCCGTTACAACTGGGCGAAGATAACGCCAATTTCTTCCGTCAACACACCAATCACGTCACATATGTACCTTACAACGGTGGACACCAGGTGACCCCCGATCTATATCAAAAATTTCAACACTGGCTTCGGACGGATGCAAATCTGACTACCGAAGACCCGAAAGGACTGAATTCATAATGATGCCATCTCTTTTTATTGCTCACGGTGCCCCATCACTGGCACTAGAGGAGAATGTGTACACCGAATTTTTGCAAAAACTTGGACAGGAACTGCCGAAACCCAAAGCAATCGTGTTATTCTCTGCTCACTGGGAATCCACAACTCAGCTTGTATCCTCGGTAGCCAACTATGAGACCATTTATGATTTCGGCGGTTTCCAGCCCGAGCTGTATCAGATCAAGTACCCGGCTCAAGGACAGGCAGAAACCACCTCGAAAGTGGAGCGCCTATTCGCAGAAGCTGGGATCCCGGTACAAACGGATGATGTTCGTGGCCTGGATCACGGCGCCTGGGTCGTTCTACGCCTGCTCTACCCGGATGCGGATATTCCTGTAATTGCCTTGTCCGTGAATCGCTATCTGACAGGTGAGCAGCAATATCAGGTCGGACAAGCGCTCGCTTCCTTGCGTGAGCAAGACATTCTTGTCATTGGCAGCGGAGGAACCGTCCACAATCTACGTCGATTGAACTGGGAAAGTAACGGCGTTGACCCGTGGGCATCAGAGTTCGACAACTGGCTGCATGACAAGCTGGTGAGTTGGGATACGGAGTCTCTCTTCTCCTATGATAAACTGGCACCTTCAGCTCAAGCCGCCGTGCCTACGCCGGAGCATTTTGTACCGCTGTTACTCGCCATGGGTGCGGGAGATCAGAACAAACGTGCATCGCTCCTGTTTAAAGCCTATCAGTATGGCAATCTGAGCTTGTCCTGTTGGAAGTTTGAATAAGAGGACTATGTAAAAGATTAGTTTCATTTATAAAGTAGATAAATAATTAGCGTGGGTTACAGGGATTACCCCTGTAACCCACGCTTTATTTGTTGTTAGGAGTGACTTTCATGATGGTTGTACGTAATCGATTGGGATGGGGCTAAGTGTGCTGATATGCAACAACCGTCCTTGAATAATGAGACCATTGTAGTATGTAAGCAAGGACTTCGGTTTCTTGTGTGCTTTTCCGGATTATAACTATAATATGAGGTGAAATCAGGCACAGTTTGCTCGCATATCACTCACCATATTATCTGAATAGCTCATACGGAGGGAATTGGATGCCAGAACAGCGTATATATGAATTGATGGATGAACTGGATATGTTGCTGGAGGAGAAGGTACAAGATGAGGAAAACCGGGAGCTCTTGGAGGCTTATCGCGAGTTTGAAGGCGTGACGGATGAGCAGCTCGACGCATTCGAGCAGGAACACGATATTCGATTACCTGCTGATTTTCGTGCATTTTATAAACGTAAAAATGGGAGTGGTTATGGCTTTCACGTCTTGTATCCAAGCCTTGAGGAAGGACGGGAATCCGAACCATTTTACCTGTTATCCCTGGAAAAAATTCAAAAGGAGCAGTCCACGCTGGTGGAGAACCGCATGGATGATTATTTTACCGAAGAAGAGATCCGTGAGCTTGATCCCCGAATCAAACCCTACCTTTTTCAAAAGAAATGGATCACGTTTGGCATGCTTGGAGGTGGCTCACTGTATCTGATGTTCGACTTTGATCCGACAGAGCAAGGAACGGTTGGACAGATTATTATGTACGTGCATGACCCGGATTTTGTATATTATGTCGCTGGGACGTTTACGGAACTATTGGAACAATCCAACCGCAATTTACGTGCCTTGGAAGCCATTGAGTACTGAAATGCGCATGATGATATGACCTTTTTTGCATAATGCTGGGATATGTCAAAGCGGTTATAATAACATTTAGTGGAAATGCACATGCTGTATAGATAAGACTGCCTTTTCTACACCTAATACATTGATCTGGGAGGAACATACGAAGTGGCTGAACAACCGAAGTCTGAGAGCTTTATGTCTCTCGTCAAAAAAGGAAACACATCCTCCGCCGTAGCGATGGCAGGTAATGCCGTACTTGCTGTGTGCAAAGGGGGAGCCTTCCTATTCAGTGGCAGTGGTGCCATGTTCGCTTCGGCGATGCATTCACTCGCTGATGCCATTAACCAAGGATTTGTATTTGTCGGAAGTGTGTTGTCCGAGAAAAAACCTACACGCCGCTTCCCAACCGGATTCGGACGGGTCATTAACATTTTCTGCATGATCGCCGTGATTGTTGTTACCATTATGGCGTATGAAACGATCCATGAAGGTATCCATCTGTTGCAGCATCCTGTTGGTCATACCGGTGGTCTATGGATTAACATCGGAGTGCTCGTCTTGAACATTCTGATCGACGGGGCCATTTTGATCAAAGCCATGAGGGAAATCCTCAAAGAAGCACGCGCACCCAAAGCCGCTGGATTTGCCTTGGTCCCTGCTGCCATCAAAAACGTTGGCCGTGCTGCACCGCCAACCCGTCTCGTGTTCTACGAAGATGTTGTCGCTGTACTCGGTGCCCTGCTTGCGCTGATTTCCGTCGTGGTGATTGCCTTGACCAACTTTGCATTGCTCGATGGCATTGTGACAACGATTATTGGATGTCTGATGATCGCTGTAGCCTTCCGTGTCGGTTACGATAATATGATCGGATTGATCGGTGTTGCGGCTCCGCAGGATATTGAGGACAAAGTGTCCCAGACTATTCTCGCAGACACACACGTTGCTGACATTCAGATGATGCGTATCATTCAGGAAGGCCGTTATTATCATGTCGAAGGTCTGATTGAACTTACCAAAGGACTCAGCCTGGCTGATGCGGATGACATCAAGTTCCGTATTCAGGAGAAACTGATGACAAACCCCGACATCGCCGACGCTGCCATCTCCATTATTGAGGATGACGGTGTGAACAGCTGGGGCAAGAAACATTCGGATGTGGTGAAATAACAAGCTTCGTTTTGTATAAAAAAATGACAGAACCCACTCTTCAACAGAGTGGGTTTTTAGTATGTTCAACTACACCCTCATCTAGGGAGAGGTAGTTGCCCAAAATGCTTACCTAGACTTTGGTCTAGGTTCATTTTAACTCCAAAGGCGGAGGATATACTTTTCCAGTTCATGGTATGCTGTGAATAACGAAAGTAATTGCTCTACATACAACCGTTCGGAAAATTGATTTTGTATTGAGAAGGAGAGATATTATGGCTAAACGTACGATCCTTGCGCCTGTTCTCATTTTGCTGGGCGTGTACCTGATTCTGAACCAGGGAGGTTCACTCGGTCCGGGTACGATCTTTGCGACTTTCTGGCCCACGTTATTCGTGATTCCACTCGGACTGTTCTTCCACTGGCTCTACTTCTCCATGATTGGCAGAGGGGTTGGACTTCTGGTTCCTGGTGGGTTGCTGCTCACCGTCGGTATTGTATGCCAGATTGCCATGCTGTTTAACAACTGGGATACGATGTGGCCGGGCTTCATTCTGGCTGTAGCCGTTGGATTATTCGAATTGTATTGGTTCGGTGGTCGGAACAAATGGTTGCTGATTCCCATCAATATTCTGACGGTTATATCGCTGCTGTTCTTCGCTGTGATGTCGATTGGCTCGATGCTGAGCAGCTTGAGCTTTATTCAACCGTTTGTGGCGATTGTGCTGATTATGGGTGGGGCATGGATCATGGTGGGTCGCAAAAAGCGCATGTAACCCTTTATTCGTTCCCACTTGATCACTGCGGTGACAGAACAACTTCGGATCGCTGTTATACCCGGATTTTTTTTGAATCCCATCTAGCAATGGGAAAATCCGTTGATAAAGGCGACCGCTTCGCTTCCTTCGTTTGTTCTGTCCCCTCCGTTAACGTGTGCACGAAAAAACAACCTGAGCTTTTTGCTCTGAAGCGGGTAACAAAAAAAGGGTTGCTGCTTGTCATTCAAATGAAATGACGAGCAGCAACCCTTTTTGTCTTTTTTGCAAATCTAACGAACTGTGCACACGTTATTGGCGGTTATTTACTGTGCATTTTAAACTCCAGGAACAGGTCGTTATAATGCGAGAGCATTTTTTTACCCAGATTATCGTAGACCTCCAGCTTACCTGTCAGTGTCTCGTCTGGATAGAAACGTTCATCCTCCGAGATGTCCTCTGGCAGCAGCTTAAGCGCCTCGGCGTTTGGTGTGGAATACCCGACATACTCCGCATTGCGAGCGGCATGGTCCGGGTCCAGCATGAAGTTGATAAACTGGTGTGCCCCTTCAATATTACTCGCTGTTTTGGGAATGACCATGTTATCGAACCAGAGGTTTGATCCCTCTTCTGGCACCATGTAATCCAGCTTGTCGTTCTCATCCATAATCTCGGATGCATCCCCAGACCACACGAGTCCAACCGCTGCCTCCTCGTTCGCAAGCAGCATCTTGATCTCGTCTCCGACAATTGCTCTGACGTTTGGCGTCAGTGTAGACAGCTTCTTCAGCGCTTCTTGCAAATGGTCTTCGTTGGTATCATTCAGAGAATACCCAAGACTGTTTAATCCCATCCCAATGACTTCGCGTGCGCCATCAAGGAGCAGGATTTGGTTTTTCAGACGCGGGTCCCACAGGTCGTTCCAGCTATCAAACGTCAATCCATCCACCAGTTCGGGATTGAACACAACCCCAACTGTTCCCCAGAAATAAGGGATCGAGTACTTGTTGCCTTCGTCAAAGGACAAGTCCAAGAACCGCGGATCGATGTTGCTCAGGTTAGTCAATTTGCTGTGATCAATTGGAACGAGCAGGTCTTCCTCTTTCATTTTGCTAATCGCATATTCGGAAGGAATCGCCACATCGAACGTAGTACCGCCCTGCTCAATCTTGGTCAGCATCGCTTCATTGGAGTCAAACGTCTGATAGATGACCTTAATACCTGTCTCGTCCTCAAATTCCTTGAGCAGATCGGGGTCGATATAATCGCCCCAGTTATAGATGGTCAGTGTGTTGCCGCCAGAATACCCCTGACTCTTGTTCAGATACGAAGCCAGGATCATTAGGGCAAACGCGGCCACAAAAACAAGCGCAAATGTCCGTACCAGTTGCTTCATGGTCGCAGCCCCTTTCCTCCTGGAGGTATCCGTGTTGCACGGCGGTTAATGAAGTAATATCCAACAACTAGCAACACGGTCAGCAGGAACAATAGGGTGGACAGAGCATTGATGGACAACGAAACGCCCTGCCTTGCTCTGGAGTATATCTCTACCGAGAGTGTGGAGTATCCATTACCCGTGACGAAGAATGTTACTGCAAAATCATCGAGCGAGTACGTCAATGCCATGAAGAATCCGGCAAAAATACCCGGTTTCACGTATGGCAACACCACACGCGTCAGAATCTGCCATGAACCAGCACCCAGATCGCGTGCCGCGTCCATCAGAGTTGGACTCATCTCCTGCAGCTTCGGCAGTACCATGATCACGACAATTGGTACGCTGAATGCAATATGAGACAGCAGAACCGAAGTGAAGCCCAGTTTGATACCAATCATGGTGAACAGAATCAGGAACGATGCACCAATGATGACATCCGGACTAACGATGAGCACGTTATTGAGTGACAGTAGCGTGTTCTTGGTCCGTTTGCGACGCACATGGTAGATCGCCAGTGCTCCTGCTACACCAAGGATCGTCGAGATCGCTGATGACAGGAGCGCAATGATAAATGTATTCAGCACAATGATGAGCAGCCGAGTATCAGCGAACACCTCTTTGTACCATTCAAGCGTGAATCCTTCGAAGCTGCGCATGTGGCCGCCACTATTGAAGGAATAGAAGATCAGATACGCAATCGGTGCGTACAATATGGCGAATACAACGGCTAGATAGACGTTAGACAGCTTTCCGTTTCTTCCCATTACGCACCTCCTTCTTGCCTGATCCAGTCAGGAACATAATAATCGCCATCGCAATAATCAAAAAGACGGCAATTGTTGAACCCATCCCCCAGTCCTGGGTGACGAGAAAATGCTGTTCGATCGCTGTTCCCAGCGTAATTACACGGTTCCCCGCAATGAGGCGGGTAATCATGAACAGAGACAGCGCAGGAATAAATACAGCCTGACAGCCTGATTTCACTCCACTAATCGTCAGTGGAAAGATAACTCGGCGGAATGTCAGCCACGATGAGGCTCCCAGATCACGCGCCGCATAGATCAACGATGGATTCATCTCTTCCAGCGCATTGAAGATCGGCAGGATCATGAATGGAATGAAGATGTACACCGAGACAAAAATAAAGCTGAAATCGGTGAACAAAATCTGCTTTGTACCAATACCCACCACTTCAAGCAGGGAGTTGGTCAGACCGTACGTTCCGAACAGGCCGATGAAGGCGTACGCTTTTAGCAAAAGATTGATCCAGCTTGGCAGAATGATCAGCAGCAACCATAGCTTCTTGTGTTTCGTCCGGGTCAGCATATACGCCGTTGGATACGAGATCAGCAGTGAGAACGCCGTAATCAGAAATGCATACCAGAACGAACTGAGCGTCATCTGCAAGTACACCGGTGTGAAGAATCGGGCGTAGTTGCCAAACGTGAAGTTACCCTCCACATCGAAGAATGAATAATAGATGACCAGCAGAACCGGCGCCACAACAAACAACACCATCCATAATACATATGGAATCAGATACGCATTGCGTGTGCTGGCCTTAGTCTGCATGAGCGGCCTCTTGGTAGGCTTCGAGTCGTTTGTCGAACTCTTCTTCGGTCTCGTTAAAGCGCATGACGTGTACCGCTTCCGGGTCAAAATACAGTCCAATCCGTGCGCCGACAACGGCTTTCTTGGTTGAATGAACAAGCCACTCATTGCCCGCATCATCGTACGTGGATATCTCGTAATGCACCCCGCGGAATAACTGGGAGTCCACATTAACCTTGAGCTTGCCTTGGTCTTCGGTTGTAATCTCCAGATCCTCTGGGCGAATGACAATCTCTACCGGCTCGTCCCGCTGGAGACCCTGATCGACACACTCGTGCTGTGCGCCAGCGAATTCCACCACAAAGTCCTGCTTCATTTTGCCTGATACAATGTTCGATTCCCCGATAAAGTCTGCCACAAAGCGGTTAATTGGCTCATCATAGATATCATTCGGTGTACCGCTCTGTTGAATCACACCGCCATTCAGGACAAAGATCTCATCCGACATCGCCAAGGCCTCTTCCTGATCATGTGTAACAAAAATAAACGTAATACCCAGTCGCTGTTGCAACTCGCGCAGCTCGTACTGCATTTCGGTCCGCAGCTTCAGATCAAGTGCCGAAAGCGGCTCGTCCAGTAGCAGAATTTCAGGTTCGTTCACAATGGCGCGTGCAATCGCGACACGTTGTCGTTGTCCGCCGGACATTTCGCCAATTTCCCGGTTTTCATACCCGGATAGATTGACGAATTTGAGGGCTTCCAACACTTTTCTGCGAATTTCAGCCGTTTTCATCTTTTTGATCCGCAAACCAAAAGCCACGTTCTCAAATACATTCAAATGTGGAAATAACGCGTAATCCTGAAATACGGTATTCACCTGCCGCTGGTGGGCAGGCACTCGGTTGATGAGCGCACCGTTAAAATAAATACTGCCCTGTGTCGGCTCCGCAAAACCGGCAATCAGCCGCAATATCGTTGTTTTCCCGCAGCCCGATGGGCCAAGAAGCGTATAAAATTTACCCCGCTCAATCTCGAAGCTGACCGCCTTCAATACGGCTTCATCCTGATCGTATTGCTGAGTCACCGCTTCGAAGCGGATAATCGTTTGTTGTTCTGACATGCTTCACATCGCCCCCTTATACTTGAGGTACCTCTTAAGTCTGTACACTTTCGTTCATGCATCCTTATAGATAACCCATCTATTATATATGATTCAGGTATATCCGCAATGGTTTTGATGTAAACGCCGCGTGTCATTTCTTCTTATTTTCAAAAATCCTGCATACATTACGTGTAATGTCGATAATACGTACCCATATGGAGTAAATGAAGGATTTTTAGGATTCCATTTTATGTGTGAGAGGAGTCTTGGCTCTTGGATATTCGCCGTAACCTGCCTTTGCTGATGACCATTTGTTTCCTAAGTCAGATGGGCGGATTCATGATCCTGCCCCTATTTCCTTTGTTTATTGAGGAATTCGGCCTGTCCGGCTGGATGATGGGGGTTATTTTTGCACTTTTTTATGTGGGGAAAGTAATTGGTGGCGTTCCAGCAGCGGCAATTTATAAGAAACTCGGAGGTAAACGCACGCTCATCCTCATGCTGTTGCTGCTCGCTGTCTGTATGGGCGGCTTCGCGCTGTCTACTGCTGCGGTGTTATTCGGCCTGCTCCGACTTCTACAGGGGCTCGCTTCCACGGGCCTTACCGTGGTCGTACGTTCCATCATCGGAGATGAGGGTAATGTAGACAACCGCGGCCTGTACAATGGATATATCAGCAGTAGTGAGGGCGGCGGCATGGTGCTCGGTCCGGTCATAAGTGGCTGGCTCGCGCTGCACTGGCCATTGTCGGTGCCTTTTTTACTCGTTACCGTGTGTTGTCTGATGGCTGTGGTCGCTGCGATGGGGATGAAGACGACGGCACAAGCTAGAGCTAATCATGAGTCTGGGGATACGCTAAGTGATCCTCTGATGGAAGAGCCTTCAGCTGGCGTAAAGCAAGAACCTCTGGACAACTTAACACATTCACTTATCTCCACGGATGAAGTTGTAGAACCCAACACAAATGACTCCCACCCTCATACTACTGTATCAACTGCGCCTCCTTTATCTTCATCACCTTCTGATGCACTGCATACGCAAGCTGCGGATACCGCCCTATCCAACCAAGCTCTCAATAGGCTTACCCGGCGGCAACAGCTTGTTGGCTACGGTACGGTACATTTTCTGGAGATGAGCGCCTACGCCGTATTTCTAACCTACTTCGCACTGTATGCAGCTCACATCATGCATTGGGACCCGTTTGCAACCAGTCTCGCCTTCACTGTATCCGGGATCTCTACGCTTGCCGCTGCTCCCTTTGTTGGTTATCTCTCAGACCGGATGGGCGATCGTCTGTTGCTTTGCATGCTCGGCATGTTCCTGATTGGAATCGAAGTTGTTGTATTTCTAAGCACGTCCTCCCATCTATGGGTCTACGTTGGCATGTTGATTGGCGGGGTTGGCGGTGCATGTTACATGGATTCGTTCTTTGCTCATATTGGTGATCATGTCCCGGACGAGAATCGAAGTTCTGTCATAGGCAAAATTGTCTCTGCGGCCGAGATCGGCTCCATCGTATCTCCACTGGTTGCTGCGTTGCTTACGGAAGTTGGATCGCTTTACTCTGTGTTTATGTTCAATCTGGTGCTGATTGCTGCTGCCATTGTAGTTCAGGCCGCGATGCGCAGTCGATATCGATTGAAAGAGGGGTAGTTCTTCGTTTGATAAAAATGGATCACAAAAAATAACCCGTCTGCACAATTTAGTGTGCAAACGGGCATTTCATTGGTGCATCTCCGGCCTGCGGCTGGTGATTCTCTACCTGTGCATTCTGCTGCTCACTGCTTCGCAGTTCTGCGGCAGATGCCACGCCATCTTTCAGGGTATACGCCTGATCCTGACGGAAAAAGTTCGGCTTCACAATCTCATTACGATAAGAGCTGTGGAAAATATGCGTTGTCGCCGGAGATACCGGCGGAATCAGCCACACCCAATCTCCGGTCAGCTCACGTCCAGCCTTCTCTTCCCGCTGTTCAAACATAGCAAATTGCGCTGCTGCCGTGTGGTGATCCACAATGCTCACGCCTGCTTTTTTGAACGAATGCAGCACAGCCACATTCAGCTCAACCAACGCACGATCCTTCCACAGCGTCGTTTCACTCGACGTATTCAATCCAAACGCTTCCGCCACCGCAGGCAGCTTGTTATACCGGAACGTATCCGCCAGATTACGGGCGCCGATCTCGGTACCCATATACCAACCATTAAACGGCGCTGCCGGATAAGATATGCCACCAATCTCAAGACGCATATCGGCGATCATCGGAACGCCGTACCAACGCATACCCAGCTCAGCAATCTCCTTCTGCTCCGGGTGCTCAATTATCACTTCCACAATCTCTTCTTCAGGTACAACATACCACTCTGGAGCTTGTCCTTGTGCCTGAATAATAAGCGGTAACACATCATATGAGCTACCTGCCCCTTGCCAGCCAAGTGACATCGCCGCCTTGGTCAGTTCCACCGAAGCAGGGTCTCCAATAATGCCTTGCTCCGTCTCATATCCTGCATAACGAATGAGCTGATGATTCCAGAGGCGTACCGGAGTTCCATTCGGCCCATCGGGTGGAAGAATGGTAATCATCGGAATTACTTTGCCACCGTTGGATGCTACATGGATATGATTCAGCACAGCTTCCGCTGCCGTTCCTGCCGTATCAGCATGACGGGCGTCCACGATGCGAAGTTTATCCCAGAACAGCCGCCCGATACAGCGGTTGCTGTTCCGCCATGCCATTTTACAACCCTGCTCCAATTCCTCTGTGGTATGCACATAAGTACCAGTTACTTCGATCTCTCCCATAACGGCAACAAGCCGGGCCTCTGCGTCTTCACGCGAATGGCCCAGCTCTTCATAACATGTATATATAAACCGTTCAGCTTCTTCCTGCAATTGTTCCAGGTCTGACCGCATCGTTCATTCCACCATTCTGTACATCTTGAATGCCATCATTATACGGCAAGCGCACCGGATTTGTAAGCGAACGGACACTTTGTTCACGGACTCTACATATCGTTGTCAGGATGTAGGGTGACTTTGCTTATTTGCCCAGAAATGCGGTTAACATCCAGACCTCTTTATCCAGGGCAGCGGTGAATCCAATCAGCATATCTTCCGTTGCGTTATCTTCTGCTTCTCCTGCTTCGTGAATGCCTTGACGAATCACTTCCACCATCGTGTGCAAATCAGCAACCACCGACTCTACCATACGTTCAGCAGACAACCGGCCTTGTGCCTCTTCAATCGGAGAGAGACGCAGCTGTTCAGTCATCGTAGCCACCGGACGTCCACCAATAGCAAGCAAACGTTCTGCAACTTCGTCCATATTTGCCGTAGCCAAAATGTACAGTTCTTCGAATTTGGCATGCAGTGTGAAGAAATGTGGTCCTTGGACATACCAGTGGAAGTTATGCAGTTTCGTGTACAATACGGACCAACCTGCGATCTGACGGTTCAAAATCTCTTGAAGTGCTGTGGCATTGTTAGCAAAAGTGTTGTTTCTAGTTTGGATTGTGCTCATGGAATTTATCCCCTCTCGAATATAAAAATAGAATTTGAATTTTATAATGGATTGCTTTGATTCGCTTCTTTTAATTTAGACTTAATCTAAATCTTGTTTTAATTATAACACCGCATATACTATTTGGGAAGGCTCTGAACTACTCTTTCAAATGAAGATTTCATGAAGCACAGCTTCATAGAAACATTGGCACAGGCTAATTAAAAAAGATGATTTTAAGCAAACTCTCCCCAACCTATTGGAGTTATGATAGACTCATCTGATCGGATTATCCATAAATTAGTGAAATAGGATGATACCCATCATAAAGATAGTTACCATTATAGGAAGTTAACTTAGTCACTATTGCGGAGGTAAACATGAGGATATTTCAATTTAAACAAGAGTCAGGGAAGAAGATTATCAAATTCGATTCTAATTTCGTAATGTCACGTATAACACAGACCAACAAAGCAGCTCATATCGGATGTATGCATTTAGCTGAGGGTGGGGTCATAGGTTATCACCAAGCTGTAGTTCCTCAACTCCTTTTAATCGTAAGTGGAGAGGGTTGGGTTAGAGGGGAAGCAAATGAATACATCAAAGTTCGTTGTGGCGAAGCGGTTCTCTGGGATAAACATGAATGGCATGAAACCAAAACAGAAGCTGGACTCATGGCAATTGTAATTGAAAGCGAAGAGTTAGACACCTCATTAATGATGCCTTTATAGAAGGTATAATATAAAAAAGCAGACCTGCACCTAAGACGGTAACAAGACTGCTCCTTTAAACATAAATCTCCTTAAGCTTGAACAAACTCAAAAGTCAGAATACGACTGATCTCTTCATAGCTTGATGCTACAAAATGAGGTTGATGATCAGATTCCGGCAGCGCCTCCCGATGGTTGAACCAGATGACTGTCCAGCCTGCATCCACTGCACCTACCACATCATTACGCCACGAGTCTCCGATGTAATAGCTGGAACGGGCATCAGTCCCTGTCTGCTTACTCACATATTCAAACAACCTGCGATCCGGCTTCGCATAACCAGTCGTACCGGAGATGAAGATCAGATGCTCGTCCACGAAACTGAGCACATCCAGTGCTTCAAGCTTGCGGCGCTGATGCTCTCCTTCTCCATTGGTGATTAGACCAACGGTATGGCCTTCTGCCTGAAGCCTTCTGATCAGCTCATACGCTCCTTCAAAAGGTACAATCTCAAACTGTCTGCTCAGATACTGTGCTTGTAGTTCTTCAGCCTGTCCCGATTGTAGGGGGAGTCCGAGCTCTTCCATCGTCAACTCAAACCTCCGACGGCGCATTCGCTCTACTGCATCCGCTTCTGGTACAGCGGACAGATCTTCTTGTGCAGACAGCCAGTCACTATAATAACGAAAACGATGATAGGCCTCAGCATAAGGGAACTCATCGGGCAGGCCGAGAACGTCCTGCAACGCGCCACGAAGCGGCTGCAAGTGATCATATAACGTATCATCTAAGTCGAAAAATATGGTTTTAGCATTATTTATTTCACTCATAATGGTTGTCTATCCTCCTGCTTTTGCGTCCAAACACTCTTTTCTTACTACTATATATGTAATCCTATGCCTCGTCCAAAAGGGGTTTGTTGCGTGATCATCTCTACTCCAGAACAGTGCCCATAATAACGCTTAGACCAGAATTGATCGGACGGCTTTATATGTTAAAATAAGGATGATTAAATCTGAGGTGATGACGATGTTCAACCCAAAATTCTTCTTCTATTAGTTGTGCTCAAGGCACTGGCTACTCAAGCCAAAATCTAGCCCGGTACAACGGGGATGAAGATGTTCACACAGGAAGAGATTCAATCATGGGAAAATGAAACAGCTTTTGCACAGAGACACAACAAGAAGTTCATTGATCCAAGAAAAGAAAAGCTGAAAGATCACCGTAAAGGAATCAAGAGCACGCATTACAACAAAGAATGTAAACCCAATCGTAAACATGATTATCGTCTGTATAGAACCAAAATGAAGCGTCTCATGCACCACGAGCAATACGATCTTCTGCATAACTATAAACGAACGAGCGGTTGGCTAACTTGGTAAACTGGAGTTAGAAGAGTAGTCCTTACATAACATTACTGCGCTACATCAAAATCAGTAGCCTTTTAAGTTAAGAAGGACTTCTTTTTTCAATCAATTACATACCGTTTCATTCGTTACTGACAGTTAGAATATATCGAGGAGGCCTTTATTCATGTGGAAAGAGCATCTTCATAGCATTTCGAAGGAGTATACGTTCAGTCCCCCTGCATCTGGTGATGACATTGCAAAGGTGGAAGACTCCTTACAGGTTACGCTCCCTCGTGAATTAAAAGAAATATTGCTCGAAACCAATGGAGTCAGAGCTATTTACGATTTGGGACTTATCTGGTCAGAAGATCGAATTAAGAATGAAAACAGACATTATCGGGATGACCACTCCCAAGATTACTACATGCCCTTTGATCACCTGCTCTTCTTCGGGGAAAGTGGAATTGGGGATTTATTTGCTTTTCCTGTGACAGGGGATGGAACGTGTAGAGATGACGTGTTTGTGTGGAATCATGAAAATGACAGCCGAAAATGGGTCGCACCTTCAGTGTCCAAATATTTGGAGTGGACTTTAGAAGGCAAAATAAAAATTTAGGTTACACGGACTAACGGACCCTAATCTACGATGAATAATTAGATAATTTTGTATTTCCATTTAATGAATATTATATTAATGAACACATTACAAATGAATAAAAGGTGGAATGAACTTATGAGTATATCAGAAAAGAAATGTCATGATTGCGGAGGAACATCTTTCGTAGAAGCATCGGATTACATCAACCTTCGTCCATTGGATAAGAAAATGACTCTCGGTGTGGAAAAAATGTACACGGTTTGTCTGGATTGCGGCGAAGTTGTTTCCATTAAAGTGAAGAACCCAGAGAAGTTGCTAAAATAATAATTCCAACAAGCACAGACAAAAACACCCTAGCTCACAATTGTGAAATAGAGTGTTTTTTCACGACATATGTGTCTTCAGTCTATACAATCAACGATACAACCTTACCTGCATTCACATCAATCAGGCCATAGTCCGTAATCTTCAGCGCGGGACTTACCGCAAGGGAGTGCGTGCTAATCGACATGATCGGGTTGTAATGCACGTACCCAAGAGACAACATCGCTGCTCTCAGTTCCTTCACTTGATGGGACACTACTGCGAGTGGTTCTTCCGTCAAAATGCCACCTACGGGAAGTTCCAGATGGGACAGCACCTTACCATCTTCCACCACACAGAAACCACCTTGGCTCGAAATTACCGTGTTAGCTGCCAATATCATATCTTCACGATTACGTCCTACAACCAGCAGGTTGTGATTATCATGCGAATATGTCGTTGCAATGGCGCCGCGTTTGATGGTGTCTCCACCGATCAGACCATGTGCACGATTGCCGTTCACACCATAACGTTCAAAGGTCGCGATCTGCGCATATCCGCTTTCTTCCCAGCGTAATTCACCATCCGAGGACTGAACCGGTGCAATATGCTCTTCCACAAAGGTAGAACCATCCTTCACCATCATGACACGGCACTGGTGCTCACCTTCACCAGCGAGATCAACACCTGATCCACTGACTTTTGGGTCTGACAACTGAATTGCAAAATCTGTTACGCCCAGCTTCTCCAACTGTACACTCTTATAGAATTGAGGTGGGAACTGCCCGGTTATGCGTTCCTGCTTATACGGTTCGTAATCGTCATAAGCTTTGCGGCCGTTTTTGTACACCTGATCAATAGCGAGCTCCTCCAGGTTAGATAACAACACATAATCGGCTACTTTGCCTGGGGCAACGCTGCCACGATCGGTCATTTTCATCCGGGAAGCAGGGGTTGATGTTGCTGCATAAATCGCGTCTTCCGGACGCATCCCCATCTGAATTGCCTTGCGTACGATATGATCCAGATGACCACGCTCCACCAGTGAATCCGGCATTACATCATCTGTTACGAAGCAGAAATGCTGCGCCACATCATGTTGAATCAGGTACTCCATGACTTCCGGGGTCATTGATTTCTCTTGAATTTCAATAAACATACCTGCCGCAATCCGCGCCTGTAATCCCTCAATGCTCTGATGAGTATGATCGGAATCAATACCTGCGTAGATCAGTCGATGCAGATCAAGTCCAAGCAGTTTCGGTGTATGTCCTTCGATCACAAGATCCGGATAGTTTTTGCGAATATGCTGTAAAATCTGGTTTGTCTTACACTCCGGATCACGGATGACATCGACATAGTTCATGATCTCGCCCAGACAGATGATCTCGCCAGTGGCGAGCAGCACGTCCATATCTTCGATTTCAATCGAACCGCCTGTTGTCTCCATCGGGGTTGCCGGAACGGAACTCGGGATCGCATAGAACATGTCCACCGTAGTCTCTCGACTCACAGCCATCATCTCCTGCACACCTTCCAGTCCGAACACATTTGCCATCTCATGCGGTTCTGCGACAATGGATGTTACCCCACAGCCAATCAGACCATGGGAGAAGGTTTCCGGTGTCACCATCGTACTTTCGATATGCAGATGGATATCAATCAAGCCAGGAATCATGTATCTTCCCCGCACATCAATGACTTCGTCTGCCTGAATCATCTCAGGTCCACCGGGTCCAACATACAGGAATCTGCCGCCCAACACAGCGACGTTGTTCATTTCAAACCGTTTATAATAACTGTTATACACATGTACATTCACAATTAGTTGATCTGCACGCATGGGGCATAATCTCCTTCTTCACAAACGTTTCACCGCGATCCGGACTGGGCAATGAACCTGCACTTTAATCTAATGCAATGCACTTGATTGCATACCACTACCTCGCCCGGAATCTTCGCATGAAATGCCTTCTTTGTTGCTCTTATTTCTTAATGCTACTCCCTACATTCACGACTACTCTACCAATACAAGCTTGTCCTGTGGGAAAATCAGGCTAACACGCTGCCCGCTAAGGTATGGTGTTTCCATCTCTTGATTTGCTGTAAAGTCACCGAGTTCCGTCTCGATCACATACTGATAACTGCGTCCCAGATACGTGCTGACCTTGATAATCCCCGGCAAAGCATTCACCACATCCGCAGAAGTATCTCCACTAACGATCAGATCATCCGGGCGAATCGCACCTTTGCGTGCACCGGGACGTGCTGTTCCAGGATGCGCTGTTGCTGTAAACGTACGTCCACCTGCGGTCAGTGTAATCACTTCACCTGCATCACTGCGCTCCGCGAATTCAATGAAATTATGGAACCCGATGAATCGTGCTACAAACTCCGTTGCCGGATATTTGAAAATGGTTTCCGGGCGGTCGAGCTGCTCAACCACGCCTTTGTTCATAATCGCTACCTGATCCGAGATCGAGAAGCACTCTTCCTGGTCATGAGAGACATACAGCGTTGTGATGCCCAGCTCTTGCTGAATGCGGCGAATCTCCACCCGCATGTTGAGGCGCAGGTTGGCATCCAGGTTACTGAGCGGTTCGTCGAACAAGAGCAGGTCAGGTTCAATGACCAATGCACGAGCAATGGCTACACGCTGACGCTGTCCACCGGACAGTTCTTGTGGAAAACGTTTCTCAAATCCATTCAGGTTAACGACTTCCAGGATTCGCATCACACGGGAAGAGATATCCTTGTCTTTCACCTTGCGCATCCGCAGGCCAAAGGCCACGTTGTCATAGACAGACAGATGCGGGAATAACGCATAACTCTGAAATACAAATCCGAAGTTCCGCTTGTTCGCCGGAACCTTTGTATAATCCTTGCCGCCGAACATAAACTTGCCCTGTGATGCTTCCAGAAATCCGGCGATGAGGCGCAGCGTAGTTGTTTTGCCGCAACCGCTCGGTCCGAGCAGGGAGAGCAGTTTACCTTTTTCCAGCTCCAACTGAAAATCCTTCAGGATTGTCTGCTTATCGTATGCCACGGATACGTGGTCTAATGTCAGCAATGCCATAGCGTTCTGCGCCTCCAATTAACGTTTAGTAAAGTATGAAAATCCGCCCATGATCCGTTCGATCACGAACATTAAGAGTCCGGTCAGTACCATCAATAGCACGGAAATCGCTGCAATCGTTGGGTCAAAATAATTCTCCACATACGTCAGCATCTGGATCGGTAATGTGCTTACCCCTGGTCCGGTCATGAACACCGAGATGTCCACGTTGTTGAAGGACTCCAGGAAGGCAATCAGCACGGCAGCGATAATTCCTGAGCGGATATTAGGCAGCACGATCGTGAAGAACGTTCTTACCCGTCCCGCACCAAGACTCAGCGCAGCTTCTTCCACTGCAAAGTCAAAGCTCGACAGACTCGACGCGATAACCCGAATGATAAATGGAAGCATGATAATCGTATGACCAATCAACAATCCGAGATACATCGGCAGATGGTAGATTACGATCAGGTATTTCATCAATGTAAAACCAAGCACGATTCCCGGGATCAGTACCGGGGACAGGAACAGTGCGTTCAGCACAGACTTGCCTTTGAAATCGTAACGACTAAGTGCATACGCAGCCGGAACTCCGAGCACCAGTGCCAACAAGTTTCCCAGTAAGGAAATGATGATGGACGTCTGGAATGTGCGGAGGAAACCGCCTGTGTTGAAAATATTCTCATACCAGCGGAAGGAGAACCCTTCCGGCGGAAATTTGAGTACCGTTCCCGGTTCAAACGAAGTGACCGATATGATCAGAAGCGGGCCCAGCAGAAAGATAAAGACCAGCAGACTGAACAGGCCCAGCCCGATATGTTTCTCCCGCATATGTCTACCCCTTCGGATTTAAAGTTTTAGCCATTTTGTTCATGACACCGACCACGACAAATGTAATTACAATCATAATCGCGGCAACAACCGAGGCCAGATACCAGTCGTTGAGGGTCATGGCGTTCTGATACAGGAACGTAGCAATCACGCGTTGCTTGCCTCCAAGGAGGGCAGGTGTGGTATACGCCGTCAGGCTTCCGACAAAAACAAGCACAGCTCCGATCACAAGTCCTGGCACAGCCAGTGGGAACACAACCCGGCGGAATGCCGTAATACGCGAGGCGCCCAGACTTTGTGCTGCTTTGAGCAGGTCACCGTCAATGTTTTCCAGCACGCCCACCAGAGAGATAATCATCAGTGGCAGGAACAGATGCGTCAGACCAATCATCATCGCTGCTGGTGTATACAGAATATCCAGCGGCTTGTCCACGATACCCAGACCAACAAGGGTGTTATTGATCAACCCTTTGCGTCCAAGAATGATCATCCAGCTAAACGAGCGCACGACCGGGCTCGTCAGCAGTGGGAAGATCGCCAATGCCAACAAAATGCCTTTGCGGCGCGGCGCTTTCTGCGAAATATAATAAGCTGTCGGGAATCCGAGCACCACACAGACGATGGTGGTGACCACGCTGACTTGCAGCGTCGTAAGCAATATTTTCAAAAAGTATGGGTCTCTGAAAAAATGCATGTACCCTTCAAACGTGAAGGAGTTTTCTTGGAAAAACGTCGACCCGATCGTCAGGACAATCGGAATGATCATAAATGCCGCCAAAAACACGAATCCCGGCAGCAATAGCCAGTAGATTACTGATTTCTTCATCGCGATACTCCTGACTTGTAAATTTAATTCGAGATTGATACTTGAATACTCCGATTGTAGTACCGTCCTTCGATCCCTGTTATCCCCCGATTTATTGATTCACTTTCATAGGTAAAAATCGGGGGATAAAGGGGAACGCTTCGCTTCTCCAGATCGGTTCTGCACTCTCCGCAATCGTATAAATATCTAATTGGGGCAGAGCAACTACGCGTTTAACGCGTTGATAAACAGTTCAAGGAATGCTTCCGCATCTACGGTTTCGCAGACGAGGGTGTTAGGCTGCTCACCCAAACGGTTTTGGAAGTCACATACCATCTGGCCATCGCACAGGCGGCTGGCGGTTTCGACATCGACATAATACGATTTACGTCCTACCAGTTCCGGGGCAAGGGCTACGCCCACGGCTAGTGGATCATGTAAAGCGCAAGCGCGGACGCCGTTCATTTGTTCGTAACGGTTGATGTAAATCTCCGTGCTTTGAGCAACGTACGCGCGCAGTGCAGGATCAGTGAGGCGCTCAATTGTTGCTTCATTTAGCAGCGTTTGACGCGTTACATCCAATCCGACTTGGGTAAGCTTCTCGATGCCTGCATGCAGTACGATGCGTGCGGCCTCTGGATCAGCGTAGGTGTTGTACTCGGCGGTTGGTGTAATGTTGCCATGTCCGCGAACCACGCCACCCATGAAGATGACTTCCTTCAATAAAGAAGGCAATTCAGGACACTTCATCAGCGCGAGTGCCAGGTTCGTTAAGGGTGCGGTCATGATTAATGTCAGTTCGCCCGGATATTGCTTGGCTTGTTCCACGATAAAGTCTGGCGCAAAATCTTCCTCGGCTTTCTTAGACACGGCCGGATCAGGCAGCGCACCGCCCAATCCGTCCTGTCCATGTACCCGGTGTTCATAATGCGACTTGCGAGTGAGGGGTCCAACTGCTCCGGCAATGACCGGAATTTCAGGTGCACCCGCGAGTTCAAGAATTTTGCACGTATTCTCTGTTGCCTGCTGGAGTGATACGTTCCCACAGACTGTGGTGATGCCGAGAATGTCCAACTTCCGACTTTTGACGGCCAGCAAAATCGCCAGTGCATCGTCAATCCCCGTGTCCACGTCCAGAATGATGCGATTTTGCGCTTCACTCATCCGTTCTCAACTCCTATGCGGTGATATGGTTGCTTGCTGCAAATGATAAGTTGAACTAAAGAATATTTACACTTACCACTCCGATGACAGAATAACCTTCCGATCGCTGTTATCCCCAGATTTTTTTGAATCCCTTCTTCAAGGGGAAAATCCGGGGATAAAGGCGAACGCTTCGCTTCTTCACGTTATTTCTGCCCTCTCCGTTCTCGTGTAAAAAGTTTAGTTAAACTATATAGATCAAAGATAACTATTTAGTCGGTTACTTGTTTATTGTGCAATCTCGCGGTTCCAGCGATCTGTCCAGCCTTTAACCTGTTGATTCACGAATTCCATATCCAGCTTGTTCAGCTTCTCAACAACTTCAGCGCCGTATGTTACGCCTTCTGCTTCTTCAGCAGTCAGTTCAACCTTTGTGTTAACCGGGGAATCGACTTTGGCTTTGGCAGATTTCGCTTGTACATCCTGGCTGAGCTGCCAGTTGATGAACTCTTCAGCGAGCTCTTTGTTTTTGCTGCCCTTCACGACATTGATTGTGTTCATCACGGCATATGCACCCTCGCTAGGTGTAACAAACTTTGCATTAGGCACGGCTGCTTTCAGATCTTTGAAATACATTTCCATGATCGGTCCGCCCGCAATTTCTTCTTGGGAGAACATGTTCACGAACTCGGATGTTTGGCTGTAGAATTTCACCACATTGCCGCTCAGTTTTTTCAGTTCAGCAAATGCCGCATCTTCATTAAACGTATCGTTTCCGGCTACACGGGAAGCTGCATCCACAACCATTGGGCCTGCTGTTGCCGTAATATTCGGGATGGTCAGGTTACCTTCGAACGCCGGGTCCCACAGGTCACTCCATGAAGTCACTTCTTTGGATACGAGATCCGGGTTATAAGCGATACCGAGCTGTCCAACCGTGTAGGCCGGGCCATAATCTTCACCAAGTGGTGCTTTAGCAATATCATAAATGTCATTTACATTTGGAATTTTGGAGCGGTCGATTTTCTCAAACAAACCTTCATCGATACCTTGTTGTGCATAATAATCAGACAGGTAGATGACATCGACATTTGATGTACCTTGACGAATTTTATTCAGACGTTCAGCGTTATTGCCGACTTCGAGCACGATGTCTACATTATGTTCTTTTTCGAATGGACCAAATACTTCTTCATTAAAGAAATCTTCGGAGAAGCCCCAAGTGGAGATAACCAATTTGTTCGCTGCGGTTCCCCCACTACCTGATCCGCCTGTTGCATCATCCGTGCTGCTGCCACAACCTGCAAGTAATACCGATGTCATTGCCACTGCTGCCAAACCGCTAATCCACTTTTTCATCATGATCCTGATTCCCCCTGATATATGTGTTTTAACAACCCAACCATTAAGTTGAACTAAATTGATAACACATCTTACGTAGAAAACAGAAAGAACCTGGAGAAACGAAGTGTTCGCCTTTATCACAAGATTTCTCCCTTATTTAAAGGAAATAAAAGAAATCTGGGGATAACAGCGATCGAAGGGTCTTCCTGATTTTCGAAGAATATGATGTGTTATACAGGGTTAGTTCGACTTAAAAAACAAAAAGAAAAGCATTCTTGTATAAACAAGAACACTTTTCTTCGTAAACAAAGGAAAGCGACACCCGCTGCCGGTACATCATCGGTTTCTGCTTCAGAATCAATCCAAAGACAGACGCCATCATATGAAATTGTACGGAACCTGATCATGAATCCGGGCCATAACCTCTGTATACATCAACAAGAATTAATCCTGCCGATCCATCCTAGGCCTGTTCCAGAATTACATTCGTGATTGCCCACTGAGTGGACGCATCATAATCCCGCAATATAGCTTCAATTGGCAAACCCATGTGTTGCTCGAGCTTCTCCCGGAATTTCTTCTTATATAAGACAGACATGCGGAAGTCCACTTCCAGCTTTAAGCCGGGGGCCTCCCCTTCCAGGGCATCAGAGCGCGGTGAACGTCGGTGCTTCGCGTAGAAGGTCACAATATTCTGGTCAATGGTCACTCTCAGGAGAGTGGTGCCAAATCCGAACAGTTCCTTCGAGATTTCGTTATAATACTGGCACATCTTCTTCTTGCTATCATTGCTGTCCAGTAGTTCCATGAACTCACCCACATCTCTTACTACCGTACATTCGACGTGTTAACACGATTGATTATACATAAATCTTCTGAAATGAGCAACCCAAAAGATATACTTAACATGTAAATCACACACAGAAGCGAACGATAAGACATTTACCCCCAAAAACAATTCGTCTTAAACCACGGTGAATTTACATTAAAATGCCTGCATGTCAGTCCTATACTATTGTTACTTCTAAACTACGTTTTAATACACAGCATTCGAGTCCTCGTTTCAACTTTCTCTCTGTAGGGGTATTAATTCCTGCGAAACATAGACAAACTTCGTCATCAACCGTTAAAATGAGACACAATGTTGACATGTTTTTATTTTCTAGAAATTGGAGGCTTATACCATGAAATGTCCAGTATGTAATCATGAAAATGGAGATGCCCATTTTTGCGAGAGGTGCGGCTCTAATCTAACGCAAACCACCTCTTCGCCAACTCCTGTACCGAACCCGGAATCTGCTGCTGCTTCCGAACCCGAATATACCCGTTGGTCCAGCACCCAGGCTACATCTTCTCAGTCCGTTCCATCCAACACACCATCCGTATCTATTCACAAGGAACAGGCAAGAGAATCAACAGGCACCAATGACCATGCTTCTGCAGGAGACAATAGCTCCAATCAGTGGAATAATATCGTGCAGAATGAGAAAGTTCAGCAAGCCAAAGAAGTAAGTAAACAGTATCTATCCTATTTCCTCAGTGTATTAGCCCGTCCTTATCAGACGATGAAAACCGTTGGCGACCAGCATTCACTAAACGGATGGCTAACGATGGCGCTGATTGCAGTTCTATCTTCTACATACTTCTTAATTACCTTTAGTCGCATAGGCATGGACGGCTTGTTCTTTGGTGGATTTTTAAGGCCGCTATTGTTCACCGTCATTATCCTAATTGCCTCAATTGCACTGATGTACGCTATTCTGAAGATTGAAAAAATAACCTTCCGTCCCAAAACACTGGTTGCCCAGTTCGGTACATTGCTTGTTCCTGCTGTAGTATCCCTTGTTCTGGCGAATCTGTTTATTATTATCTCGTATTCCATCGCGATCTCCTTGCTTGCTGTCTCATATATCATTGTCTTTGTCGCTCTGAACTCGGTGCTGTTCCAATATCCACTGAATCGCACCAAAGCAGCCATCGACAGTATGTACAGTGTGCTGATCGCCAATGCGGTCGTGTTCTTTATTGTTTATCAATTGCTGGGTGAAATTATTATTGGACTGATCAGCCTGATGCTTTCACCATTTGGTCGTCTGTAAAATAGTTCAGTTGGAATTACACTTGTTACTTCGATGACAGAACAACCTTCCGATCGCTGTTATCTCATTAGATTATATTAAGACGTTCCCTGCTCACACGGGGAAGGTCTTTTCTAGTTTTATAAGGCAGCATTGCGCCGAGCATGTTTCATACACTATAATGTGTAGTGCAAGAGGTATGTTCTTATTTACGTAACAAACACGGAACCAGCAACTCCCGTTACGTAATGAGTGGATTCATCATTGCCACTAACACTACATTGTGTAGTGTATTAATCACTCATTTTACAAAGAAAGCAGAGGAACTCTCTATGGACATGACTCATATGAATCATATGCAAATGGAGCACGAGGCAGATACATCCTACCTGTGGCTCATCGTAGGTGTAATTGTATTGCTGTTCTCCATCGCCGCCTATATCTGGGCATCACGCACACAGGGCAAAATTCTGGGCCACATGAAAAAGAAAGAGCGGGCGGACATTCAGAAAAAAAGTCGGTCCCTTCGGCTGGCTGCACATGTAATGATGGCTGTGTCGATTATTACGTTTGGCCTGTTCTTCATGCAAGGAGCAGGTAAAACATATAATGTAGCCGATCTGAAGTCCAACGCGACAATCGACATAACGGACGATAAATATTACGGGGCAGACCATACGGAGGACCCCATTCAGTATGAGATGACAATTCCAACATCGGGACCGCATAATCCGCATGATATCAAGTTTGGATTTTACACCGACTTCCCAGGCTATAATTATCTGGTACACAATCTGGAGCACGGGGACATCATCATCTATTATCGTGAGAACGCAAGCGAGGATTTGAAGGAACATCTGAAATACCTAGCCAAATTCCGCGAAGCCGGAGCAGGTATTCTGGCTGTACCCAACAAGGATATTCCCGAGGGCAGTGAAGTCGTGGTGACCGCATGGACCAAAACAATGAAGCTCGACCAATTCGACGATGCCAAAGTAGGTACTTTTATCAATAAATATATTAATCAGGGACCTGAAAAGATTCCTGCCTCTGTTCGCCAGGGCGGCGGAACGATGTAATGACGTAATCACTCAGTCATGTGAAGCCCCTCTATGTAGTGACAATGAGATGTGTTCCAATGATGAGCATGGTCAATATAGGATTGAAACGAAACCAGCTCCCGGATCAAATTGACTCGGGGGCTAATTCTTTATGGACCGGATGCCGATATTTCAAGTAGAAAACTGTATATTTGATATACAATACATACGAACCAAAGAAGAACGACAAACACCAAGTAAAGGGACAAAGAGACGATTGATTCAACAGATCAAGGGGGAACACTTTTACCAATGAACAGTTTGTTTATGAGGATCTTTTTATTTTTTTCCTGTCTGATGCTAGCCGCGGGTGCGGTTCTTGGCATTACCATGTACCGTTCATCGGCCCAACTGGTCGAGCAATCCATGGGGATGCAGGCACAGGCTGTGGGTGAACGGGCAGCTGCATTAATTGACACCTCTCTGTATGCACCACTCAGTACCGGACAGGCCGAGACTGCGTATTACGGCACATTGCGTGAGCAGCTCAGTCAGCTGCGCGAGGCCAATGGACTCAAGTATCTGTACACCCTTGGTACACGCGAAGAAAATGGAACAAATACATATTTCTACGTTGTGGATGGGGCTGCTGCCGATGTGGCAGAGGATGACTTCTCCCCTTACGGTTCCGCAGAAGAGACCCATTATGAAGGAATGCTGCAAGCTTTTGAACAGAATGAGCCTATTCGGGGCGAACTCACACAGGATGAATATGGCGCTACCATTACAGCATATGTGCCGATCCATGGGGCTGACGGGAATGTACTGGGGCTAGTCGGTGCGGATCTGGATTCCACTGCGGTCTATGAACTGATGTCCCGCAACCGTATGACCATGATCTGGACAGCCTTGGCTATTGTTCTGCTGAGTGTCTTGCTGGTGTATGGATTCGCCCATTACTTGACCCGACCATTGGTGAAGTTGAAGAAGTTAATTACCCAGGTAGGAAAAGGCGATCTGACCGTCAACGTTGAACTTAGTCGCAAGGACGAGGTGGGACAGCTCGCTTCCGAGTTCAAACATCTGGTTACAGGTACCCGTGATGTCATGACGGGCATCCGTCAAAGCTCCGACTCTCTGCTACAAGCTGCAGAAGGAGTATCGAAACATTCACAGGCAACTGCCGAAGCTAGTCAGCGCATTGCCGAGCATACCAATCATACGGCCAGTGGTGCTGCCGAACAGGTGGCTCGTGCGGGCGAAGTTACGGTAGCCATGGAAGAGATCACACGTAGCATGCAGCACATTGCGAATTCTTCTTCTATGGTCGCGGATGTCTCACAGGAAACGACCAATAATGCGGTGCAAGGTCAAGCCAACATCAACACGGCGATTGACAGCATGGACAAAATTCATCAAGCAAATGTGCAGATGGTGGCCTCCACCTCTCAGCTGGAGCAGTACTCAGGTAAAATTGAGTCGGTAGCACATCTGATGAAAGGAATCGCTTCACAGACCAATCTGCTCGCACTTAATGCAAGTATTGAAGCGGCTCGTGCAGGAGAGTATGGCAGCGGGTTTGCGGTGGTTGCCTCAGAGGTTCGCAAGCTTGCGGGGGAATCAGAGCAATCGTCCCAGCATGTAACCGAACTGATCGCCGAGATGACACGCCAGACTGCCCTGTTGTCAGAACATATGTCTGCCAGCACATCAGCAGTCCAATCCGGTCTCGCTGTTGTTCAGGAGGCAGGCCGTTCATTCACATCCATTCATACCGGGATTGAGACGATGAATGAACGTCTGCACGAAGTATCCGCAGCATCTGAGCAGCTGTCTGCCAGTGCAGAAGAAGTATCCGCTTCTGTGGAGGATATGGAACATATCTCACGCGAATCCTCTTCGAGCATCCAGAAGGTATCGCACGCTACCGGAAGCCAACTGCAATCCATGGATGAGATGAGTGCATCCGCCGAATCGCTGCGGGTATTGTCCAGTGAGCTGAACGGATTGATTGGTCGATTTAAAATATAGCGGGCAGCTAGATTACTATATAAATCAGCCCAAAACAAATAGCCGCACGGCAGGGACGGGATCATGGGGTCAACCCCATTTCCGGACACTGCCTGCGGCTTTATTTTTGTTGTCCTTTAATGTTGGCAAGCCTTACAGCTGCCTGAATTAATAGCGCTGCGGAGCAGCTTTTTTACCCAAATCCGTCATGTACGTAAAGAACGCTTCCGGATCGGTATCATACACCAGTTGTACTGGACGTCCGTCTGCTTGCTCCACCGTGCGGCCTTGGCTAGGACCATCCGGGATGACAATACAGTTTACGGTTTTTTTCTTCACGATGTCCTCGCGTCCAACGGAAGCCGTTGTCAGCACATCCCACAGATAGTATGTGGAATTCGTCTCACTGTACACCAGTGGCGGACAACCTGCGTAACAGTTACCCAGGAAGTCAACGCCTTCGAAGCGACGCTCTGCTGCCCAGCGGTTACGAACGGCTGGAGTCAGAGGTACTTTGTTCGTGCTTTCCAGTGCAACCAGATCGATCTGGATACCACTCTGCCATACACGGTAAGCCGCTTCCGGGTCCCAGAATACGTTCCACTCTGCTGTGCCATCATGCTCAGGTTCTTCTACGTTACCACGCTCAAATGTACCGCCCATCCATACCAGCTTGTCGATTTTCTCTTCAATGTCTGGTGCTTCGTCCAGTGCACGCGCAAGGTCTGTCAGTGGGCCTGTGAACAGGAGCAACGTTTTGCCTTCGGTATTGCGCACTTTCTCGATCAGATGCTGGTGTGCCGGAACGGCAGAGAGTGGTGCTTCCATTTTGCCGGACTCGTTCAGTACAGGAAGTGCATCTACATAGAAGGAATGCAGTCTCCACGCCGCAGGAAATGGATTTTTCCCTCTGGAGTTGGATTTGGATACCTCTACGGAATATGTACCGAAACGATCGATAATTTTACGGCTGGCATCTGTTGCTGGCTCCAGATATCCGTCTGCCGGAATAACCGATACGCCGGTTACATGTACATTGTCCATTTGCAGAAGCATGAACAGCGATACGAGGTCATCCACGCCGCCGTCATGGTTAAAATACACATTAAGTTGGTTCGTCATGCTTGCTTTCATCCTTCCCCTGGTTGTCCCATTGATGTTGATCATCCGTCTGCTCAAGGCCGACGCTCTCTCTATTATGTCCCATAACCCTTGGCTACGTAAACCTTCCCCATGCAAAGAAAACAAGGATCACGCCTCATCCTGCGGATATTTTACAGTTCCACCATTCCATCTCAGGAGGACAACTGGTAGAGGTCATCATCGTTCGGAAAATAAAGAAATGGACAGCAGGCTTGAAGCCCCGCCGTCCATCTCACCCAATCCATGCATTACATGGACTGGTTTTGTTTCTCCTCATTCTTCTCTGCAATCGGAACATACTTGCCTGGCCAGAAGGCCCATTTACCCAGCAATGCGGTGATCGCCGGTACCATGAACGGGCGAACCAGGAAGGTATCCAGCATCACACCAACGGCTGTGATTATACCAAACTGCACCAACACCTGAATTGGCAATGTAGCAAGTACCGCAAATGTTCCTGCCAAGATCAGACCTGCAGATGTAATAACAGAGCTTGTCTCGCCAACACCTTCTCTGATCGCTTGACGAAGCGGCATCGTTTTGCGTTTCTGCCAGATGCTAGAGATCATGAAGATGTTGTAGTCTTCCCCCAGTGCCACGAGGAATACGAAGGAATACAGCGGAATCGCTCCCTGAATGGCATCTGCGCCAAGTCCGTAGTGAATGATGATCCAACCCAGACCCAGTGCAGAGAAATACGACAGAACAACAGTTGCAATCAGGTATGCTGTGGCTACGATTGAACGCAAGTACAACAGTAGTAACAATGTAATCATGCCGATGACCACCGGAATAATGATCTTGGCATCCCGTTCTCCGGTTACTTCAATGTCATACTGTTCAGCCGTCTGACCATCAATCCAGACTTGACTGTCCACATTAGCTACACCAGCATCTTGAAGCGCCTGTTCCGCAGTAGCCCGCAGATCTGGAATATGCTGCATTGCCTCCATGGAATATGGATTCAGATTAAATTCCACATCAAAGGCGGTAATGTTGGCATTCTCGGCACCCTGCTGAGCATCGCCTACTTTGCTAATGTAATCCAGCGATTCGAGACGTTGCTTCAGATCAGTTTCTTTGCCTTCGGCATCAACGATCACTTTGACTGGAGCCAGCTCACCTTGGGAGAATTGTTCACCGATGACGGTGAAACCTTCGCGGGAAGGTACATCCTCCGGGAAGGAAGACAACAGATCATACGTGAATTTAACCTGAGTAGAGAATGCCGCCAGTCCTCCCAGCAATACCAACGTAATTGCAAGAACGGTCCATGGCTTTGTTACTACAACACGGCCAATCCAGCTTTCCTTCACTTTGCGCGGGGCAGGAGCCGGTTTGCCTTTTTTCTTCGCACGCTCCACTTCCATCTCATGTGTACGTGGTACGAACGGATAGAATGAACCCCGACCGAAGATCGCCAGAAGCGCCGGAACCAGTGTCAGACTTGCAATAAACATGATAAAGATGGACAGACTGAATGGTACTGCAAAGCGATGATATGCACCGTATTCAGCCAGCAACAGTACCAGTAGTGCTGCAACGACCGTGAATCCACTCATAGCAATGGCGCCAGATGATCCGGTAATTGCCTGGAAAATGGCTTTCTTTTTGTCCGGCTCATGATAGAGAATTTGGCGGTATCTGGAGATCATGAACAGGCAGTAATCCGTTCCTGCTCCAAATAACAACACGGTCATGATCGAGATCGACTGTGCATCCACCGTAATCCAGCCCTGATCCGCCATGAATCCCAAAATCGGGCTTGTCACCATATACGCGAATCCAACGGCAATGATCGGGATAATCGCCAATACCGGCGAGCGGTAGATCAACAGCAACAGTACTAATACCAGTACAACCGTAGCGATCAGCAAGGATACATCGGCGGAGGAGAATAGCCCGCTCGCATCAATGGATATCCCTACTGGCCCTGTCACACGGGCAATCAGTGTATTGGCATCATCTATGGCTACATCAAACGGGTTTGCCCCGAAGATGTCTTGTGTTTTTTGCTCAAGTGCTTCAATAGCTTCCTTCAATTGTTCCGAATCGGCACCTTCATTGAAGAACAGTGGCATAACCAAAGTACTTCCGTCTTCCGAAAGCTGGCCTTTCAATGCCTGTGGTGGCAATTGATAGAGTGGCACAACGGACTGTTGTTGTTCTACCGGATCTTGATCCAGTCGCTCCGTTAATGCCTGAATGTTCTCAATCTGCTCATCTGTCAGACCGCCGGCTTGACGCCATACGATCAGTGCGGGTAATCCCTCACCACCAGGGAATTCCTTCTCAGCAAGTGCAGCTGCCTGAACCGATGGTTTGGATGCACTCAGATCCTGTGCGTTATTGGTTTCACGATCACCTACAGCAGGCCATACCATGCCAAGCACAACGGCGATAATGATCCATACCAACAGCGTAATCCATTTACTTCGTTTGCCGGCAACCCAGCGGCCGTAACCCGAACCTTCCTGCATTGTCTCTTCATCTCCCTATTCTGTTTCTATGAAGCCCTATTTATGTGATGGTGTAGTAATGAACCACGGGTCATAGTATAATCGAGTTAATTATATATACCGGAAGGTTAATTTTGCAATGCCTAATTTTGTGAACACGTCTAACAAGCGATTAAATACGTAAAGAGGTATGTACCTATGAGCAAAAAAACAAACATTCCCCGTTCACCGGGTAGACCCAAAACAGGTGTGGATCAAGCGTCTGTCCAAACCAACATATTGATGACAGCTTCACGTCTGTTTATGGAATACGGGTATGAACCTGTGTCTCTCCAGCAGATTGCTTCATTATGCAATGTAACCAAAGCATCGATCTATTATCATTTCACCAGCAAAGCCGATCTGTTCACCGTTGCCATTACCCGCATGATGGCGATGGGTATGCAGCAGACTTCGCTCCGTCTGGATGAACCTGGTACGTTGCAAGAACGACTGGTTAAGGTTGCCGAAGCCAAGATGCAGCACTCCCATATTGAAACGGAGACCATGATGCGAGAAGCCGAGAAACATCTGGACACGGAGCAACTCGCTCAGATTCGGGAAGCAGAGGTTCGCATATTCGTAGTACTAGCTACCCATTTTCAGAAGGAGATGGACAATGGTTATTTGCGGGTCGGGAACCCTATGCTGCTTGCCCATGCATTTACGTCACTGCTGATGCTCGCGAACCGCGAAGATGTACGCAACATGAATGGCGGTAGCATTGAGGAACTTGCGCAGGAACTGGTGGCGCTGTTTCTGGATGGAGCGGTTAAGCGGAACTGATGCTAGCTCCAGATTCTAGCCAATGCGGCAATACCCGGGTCAATGCGTTCCGGCTCTATTCCGGCAAAACCGATAATGAACTCTCTTTTGCCGTCTGCTGGTCTGCTCTCGTTCGCCCACAAATATTCCGTTGAACTGATCTGTATCCCTGCCTCTATCGCTGCGGTTACCAATTCTGTGACTGACTGTTTGGTTACCATTCGCAATACCAGATGGAATCCGGAATGTTGACCCCTTATTTCAACCCGATCTCCAAAATGCATCTGAATGGCCTGAACGATCAGGTCATGCTTTCGTTTGTAGACATTACGCATTTTACGGATATGCTTGCCCAGTTCTCCTTCACGCATGAACATCTCCAATGTTCGCTGATGGAGTCGGGAGGCTGATTGCTCGAATAGAACATTCTTATACATTTCGCGAAAATCATCCATTAATTCTCTCGGAAGCACCATGTAATGGATACAAAGAGCAGGTGCGAGCACCTGCGAGAAACCACCCATATAGATTACGCGACTTCTCTCGCGTAGCCCCTGCATTGATGGGATTGGTCTTCCATGATACCGGAACTCTCCATCGTAATCATCCTCGATAATGTATGCCTTTGTTTGTTCCGCCCATTCGAGCAACGCCAATCTGCGAGTAATCGGCATGGTCATACCTAGTGGAAATTGGTGAGAGGGTGACACACCCGCCAATTTTACCCCGGCCTGTTCCAGCTCCGTCAAGTTTATGCCATCAGGATCCAGAGAGATCGGGACAACCCGATAACCATAATTGCGGAATGTACCAGGTAACAGTCGGTATCCAGGATTCTCTACACCGATGGAATGCGTAGATTCTCCTTTGTGAAGAAGGGTCTGTGCTAATAGAGACATTAGCAGATGCTGTTCAGCACCCACAACAATCTGCTCGGGAGAACAGCTGACTCCCCTGAACTGCGCAAGATAGACAGCAATCTCACATCGTAGTCCCCATTCTCCCTGAGGGTCTCCATAGAACAACAACTCCTTCGCTTCTTCCCGCCAGATTCGATTAACATATTGGTGCCACTTGGCAATTGGAAACAGGCTGAAATCATTGCGTGACATATGAAAATCATATTGAACTGCTCGGGCAGGGCGTATTGCCTGATGGTCTGACCACGTCGTTTGGGCCACGGGAGCTTGTCCGGCTGTCTGTTTATCTGTTTGCCCAATCTGCATGGCATGATCGCTGTCCACCATGGCACGAACATGATAGCCACGACGTGGCTGACTGTATATATATCCTTCGGCGATCAATTGCTGATAGGCCCATTCCACCGGAGTAGTGCTTATTCCAAGCATCTCGGCAAGTTTTCGCACCGAAGGCAATCGGCTATGTTCAGCCCAATCCCCGTGAATGATTTCCCTTTTGATATGATCCGAGAGCTGTACATAGATTGGCGCACTATCGTTCTCGTCTAGCTTCGGTAATGTAATCATCATGATGCACCTCATCTGTCCTGCAAAATTAATTAAAACTGTATATTTGGAAGTATACAGTATTGGGATATACTCATGTCATCATCAATGTGTAACGCCAACTTTAAGAGGCAGGGCCATCTCGATCAGTCCCGCCTTGAACCTATAGGAGGAAATAACCATGTCACATTCAAAACCATCCCCACGCATCCCTCGTCTGCTGGAAACGTCGCGCATATACCTGCGCCCTTTCGAGATTACAAATGTGGATGCTTACTTCCCTGGCCTGTTTGACGCCGAGATGCGCAGGCTGACAGGAACACAGAACAGTTTCACACGCACTCAGGTTGAACGTTACGTTGAGAATGCAGCACAGGATGACACCAGACTCATGCTACTTATTGCTTTACAGGAAAATGACCAGATCATCGGAGATGTCGCCCTGATGGACATGCATGCCAAGAATCGCAGTGCACATATCCGGGTTGCCATCGATCAGGCGGAGCATCAAGGAAAAGGTTACGGTAGCGAGGCGTTGCTACTTATGCTGGACTACGGCTTCGGAATCTGTAACTTGCATCGAATTGAGCTTGAGGTGTATGCCTTCAACGAGCGAGCCATTCGCACGTATGAGAAGCTTGGATTCCAGCGCGAGGGTGTGAAGCGGGATGTCTTGTTCTACAATCATCAATACCATGATGCCATTCAGATGAGCATGCTTGAGGATGAGTTCAGGCAACGTCATATGAGAGATCACCCAGAGAGTGTTTAAGTTTTCGATCAGCTAAAATCAAACTAAAAAACCGGGGGATCTAATAACCCTCCCCGGTTAGAAACTTCAGATGACCCGTCAGCACCGAAAGCTCGGCGGGTGTCTTCATATACAATTCGCCATCCGTGTCAGCTGACATCGGCGCATCGGTCTTCACTTTTAACGTAGATGCCTTGAAGTATGAAATGCTTTCACTCTGAGGTTGCCATTCTCCCTCTGGCTTGTGCGACAGAATCTCTCGCAGCAGCGGAATGCCTGTCTCATGAATAATGAGCACGTCCAGTTCGCCATCCTGCAACGCATCCGGTGCAAAGGGCAATGCATTTGTTCCCAGAAAACGGCCATTGGCTGCATAGATCATCACCGCTTCGCCTTCCATCTCTTTCCCATCCGCCTCCAGTTGGTAACGAAACGGCTCTGTATGACTAATTGTCTGTAAAGTGCTGATAAAATAACTGAGCTTCCCCAGCGCGCCTTTCAGATTCTCGTTAATATTCTGCGATGCATCACTGATCAAGCCAATGCCAAAAAAGTTCGTGAACACCCGATCATTAGCTCGTCCAACATCAATAGATACCACCCGACCTGCCAGCATTTCTTGTGCCGCAATCTCTGCATCCGGTGAAATACCGAGCGAACGGGCAAAGTCATTACAGGTGCCTCCAGGCAATATACCAATCAACGGAGGATGTTGCAGATCGGCCAGTCCATTCACGCATTCATGCACCGTGCCATCCCCACCCAGGATAAACACCACATCGAATTGCTCCCCGCGTTCACGACACAGCCTCTCTCCTTCACCAGCTTCATCCGTACGCACAATGACGAGTTCATGGACAGCGGGAGCCAGCACACCAGCCACAAGGCCCACTGTATTCTCACGACTGGCCTTGCCCGAATGATGATGATGAATTAACAACGCTTTGTTAAACTCCATCCCTCTTCCTCCATTCCAATGCTTGTTACCCTTTACCCACAAAGGTCGAAGCCGTAAACAAGCCCTTCGCTAAGTACTCATCATGATTCCGAATAGGTTTCCTCTCAGGTATGCATCCTAATCGTCATTCATTCGTAATAGCTATATAAGTTCAACTTAAGAATATTCACACATGCCACTCCGATGCCAGAATAACCTTCCGATCGCTGTTATCCCCAGATTTTTCTGATTTACTTTTACAAAGGTGAAAATCTGGGGATAAAGGCGAACGCTTCGCTTCTTCAGGTTATTTCTGTCCTCTACGTTCTCGTGTAAATGTATAGTTAAACTTAAATAGATAACCCTTTTATCTAACTAGCCAATTCCTTGTTTAACCAGATGTATGCATGAGAAAAAGGGTTTCTCCGCACCTTAATGTCATAAGGTTGCAAATTTTGCTGGTGAGAACCCATTCAAATTGAGTCAAAACGGTTATATCTATACCATATACGAATGGAGGGATTCCCTATGATTCCGGCAACGTTGGAACAATTGGAGCAAGTTCGCAAGGAATGCCGTACCATGGTTCGCAAAAGAGCTACCGCATCTGCCGGTACAACACTCGTTCCGCTACCCGGTACAGACGTACTGGCTGATGTGGGGATGCTGATGCAGCTGTTGCCTGCCATTAACAATAAATTCGGATTATCACAAAAACAGCTGGACGGCATGGACCCCGAGACCAAATCCATGATCTATGGATTCGTGATGTCCATCGGAAGCAAAGTCATTGGTCGTATGATCACCAAGGAATTGGTTGTCCAGGTTCTGAAAAGAGTCGGCGTACGCGTAGCCACCAAATCCGTCGCCAAATTTGTCCCATTTGCAGGACAGGGATTGGCTGCCGCACTCAGCTTCACAGCCATGCGCTATGTGGGTAACAAACATGTGGATGACTGTTATGAGGTTGTCAAACGCATGATTGAGCAGCGCGAATTAATCCCGGGTGAACCCGCTCCGTCTGCGCTGGAGGAAGCTAACAGCGACGACGTGAAGGCAGAAGTAAGGTCGGTCTCTAGCAATGACACTGATGAACCTGCGAACGATTCTAAGGATCAGTAAAATGGGGGTCATGCCATGCCCAAACTGAGGCTTACAAAGTATCTCATGACTAATCTGGATGTCCCACTTGGTGAGCTTATGCCAGTCCCAATTACTATGCCAACGTTCCTTCATATCTTATAGATCCATCGTATCCAAACGGATCCAATCTGCTCCACATTAGAATCGACTCCTCTGGATACACGACAAATAGCCGGGAGCACCCCTAAGAGTGCTCCCGGCTATTCTAGTTAGTTACAGTGTAATCAGATCGCCTGCGGTTGTTGCTCCGCAAACTGACTATTGTACAGATCGGCGTAGAAGCCCTGACTTGCCATCAATTCATCATGATTACCCTGTTCAATCACGTTACCATGATCCATAACCAGGATCAGATCGGCGCCGCGAATGGTAGACAAACGGTGTGCAATGACAAAGCTTGTGCGATCCTTCATCAGATCATTCATTGCTTTCTGGATAAATACTTCGGTCCGTGTATCCACGCTACTCGTCGCTTCATCCAGAATGAGGATAGCCGGGTTCGCCAGAATCGCTCTTGCAATTGTGAGCAACTGTTTCTGCCCTTGAGAGATGTTCGACGCCTCTTCATTCAGCACCGTATCATAACCATCAGGCAGTGTACGGATAAAGTGATCCGCATGTGCCGCAACGGCTGCCTTGATTACATCGTCTTCCGTAGAACCTTCTCGACCATAGGCGATGTTGTCCCGAATCGTTCCGTTGAACAACCAGGTATCCTGAAGCACCATGCCGAACAGACTGCGCAGCTTACCACGCTCCATGTCCTTAATGTCTGCACCGTCAATCGTAATCCGACCATCCTGAATTTCGTAGAAACGCATTAACAGGTTGATCAGGGTGGTTTTACCGGCTCCCGTTGGTCCAACAATGGCTACCGTCTGTCCCGGTTTTACATCAATATTCATGTTATGAATGAGCAGTTCATTTTCTTTATATCCAAAATTAACACCTTCGAATGCAACCGCACCTTTAGGCTGCTGTAATTGCACGGGTTGTTTGGACTCCGGAACTTCTTCCTCTTCATCCAGCAACTCGAATACCCGTTCTGCCGAAGCAATCGTTGATTGAATGATATTGGAGATATTTGCAATCTGGTTAATCGGTTGTGTAAATTGACGGGAATATTGTGTGAAGGCCAGAATATCCCCAATAGAGATAGAACCACGTGTAACGAAGATCCCACCGACCACACAGATCAGTACATAACCCAAGTTACCCACAAAACTCATGAGCGGCATAATAATACCGGAGATAAACTGAGCTTTCCAGCCAGATTCATACAGTTCTTCATTGACCTTCTCAAATTGCTGTACGGATTGTTCTTCGCGTCCAAATGCTTTGACGACCTTGTGTCCCGTGTACATCTCTTCGACATGACCATTCAGTTCCCCAAGGGATTTCTGTTGACCCGCAAAGTGTTTTTGCGAACGAGATGCAACCAGCATGACAACAACTACACTGAGTGGCAACGTCAAAATCGTGATCAGCGTCATCCATGGACTAATCGTCAGCATCATGATAATTACGCCGACAATTGTGACGATAGACGTAATGAACTGTGCCAAACTTTGCTGAAGTGTATTACTGATATTGTCCACGTCATTCGTGGCACGGCTAAGTGTCTCCCCAGTTGTGCGGGAGTCAAAATATTTCAAAGGAAGACGTCCAACCTTCGCACTGATCTGCTCACGCATGTCATACACAACACGTTGGGCCACACCGGCCATCAGGTATTGCTGAACATACATAAATGCAGCACTGAACAGATAGAGTCCGCCAAGCAGGTATAATACTTTTATCAATGCAGGAAAATCAATCCCGGCTCCCTGTACACCCTGAAGGATGGCAATGGCGCCTTTACTGAGAATATCCGTTCCTTCGGCCATAACTTTTGGACTGATGATGCTGAATACGGTACTCAAAATGGCTGCAACCAGCACACCTAGCAGACGAGAACTATGGGGCTGGAGATAACGAATCAAGCGACGCAGTGTGCCTTTGAAATCTTTTGCTTTCTCAGCGGGAGGTCGCATGCCCATTCCGGGACCTGGACCCGGCCCACCATGGGGACGAGGCGACTTACGTTCTGTACGTTCACTCATGCGATCTCCTCCTCTGTCAGCTGGGAGGATACAATCTCGCGATACACTTCATTGTGCTCCAGCAGCTCTTTATGTGTTCCTGAACCGACAATTCGGCCCTCATCCATAACCAGAATGCGATCGGCATCCATTACTGTACTTACGCGTTGCGCAACAATTAGCACAGCCGCTTCTGTCGTTTCGGACTTCAGTGCAGCACGAAGTTTAGAATCCGTTTTGAAATCGAGAGCAGAGAAACTGTCATCAAAGATATAAACTTCCGGCCGGCGAACAAGTGCGCGAGCGATGGACAGACGTTGCTTTTGTCCACCAGATACGTTGTTACCACCTTGTGCGATAAGGCTGTCATATCCCTCTTTCATCTCGGTAATGAAGTTCTCCGCCTGAGCCGTACGGGCTGCATGAACAACTTCATCCATTGTGGCATCATCTTTCCCGTGACGAATATTCTCCGTAATCGTACCCGTAAAGAGGACTGCTTTTTGTGGTACAAAGCCAATTTTGGCACGCAGATCTTCCTGCCGAATTTCACGCACATCCGTACCATTTACCCGAACACTGCCTTCGGTCACATCATAAAATCGTGGAATAAGACTGAGCAATGTCGATTTCCCAGAACCCGTACCACCGATGATGGCTGTTGTCTCACCTGAGCGAGCTGTGAAGGAGATATCGGACAAAGCTGGATTCTCTGCGCCCGGATAACGGAAAGTTACATTGTCAAACTCAATCATACCCTGCATGGATTTCATACCACGAGGCTGCTCGGGATTGCTAAGATCCGGCTGCATATCAAGCACTTCGTTGATCCGTTCTGCCGATGCTGAAGCTCTTGGAATCATAACAAAGATCATCGAAACCATAATAAGTGAGAACATGATCTGCATTGCATATTGGATGAAGGCAATCAACGCACCGATGTTCATATTACCAGTGTCGATCCGCATTCCACCAAAATAAAGGATGGCAATCATCGAAAAGTTCATAACCAGCATCATCACAGGCATGATGGTCGCCATGAGCACATTAACTTTGATCGATGAATCTCTCAGTTCTGTATTTGCCCCGTTAAAGCGCACTTTCTCATGCTCCCCACGGTTAAAGGAACGAACAACCCGAATCCCTGTTAACTGCTCACGCAGCACCAGGTTGAGTCGGTCCAGCTTTTTCTGAATGGTTTTGAACAAAGGTAAACCCTTGGCACCAATCAGCGCAATGGCTCCACCCAGTACCGGAAGCACGACCAGGAAAATCGTAGACAATTTGGCGTCCTGAGATACCGCCATGAAGATACCCCCGATACACATGAGCGGAGCCATAATCATCATGCGCAGCATCATCGTAAGTACATTCTGTACCTGTGTGATGTCATTCGTCGTACGCGTAATCAGTGAAGCAGTCCCCATCTTATCGAACTCTTGGAGAGAGAAGTTCTCCACATGGCGGAATACTCTGCTACGCAGTTGTTTGGCAAATCCACCCGCTGTTCGAGATGAGAGATAACTGGCAATCACCGAACACGCTGTTCCGCCAATCGCGATGACCAACATCCATCCACCAATCTGCCAGATATACGGAATATCTCCTTTAATGATGCCGTCATTCACAATATCTGCCATTAGCGTAGGCAGGTACAATTCAGCAAGCGACTGAAACAGTACCAAAATCAGAATGAAAATAATCGGAATTTGGTATGGCTTCAGCATGCGAAACAGTTTCATCATGGCGTATCATCTCCTCTTGTCGAATCATCCTTTTGCAAGGAAGTTAATGTATCAAAAAAGGTGTATACCTTGGTCAACAACTCAGCCAGCTGAGTACTGTCTTGCTCACCCAAATGCTCAACTAACTTATTGAATATTTCCATGCGTTCTTGGTGAGCAGCCCGAATAATTTCACGACCTGCTTCAGTAATCGTGATGCGGACAGCACGGCGATCCTCCGGGTCCATCGTCCGTTTGACCAGCCCCTCATCTTCAAGGCCACGAATAACAGGTGTAATGGTCGGTGACTTCACTCGTAGCAATGCGCTGATTTCCGAGACTTTCATCCCGGGATGATTGGATTCGATCGTGTCATTGAAATCAGGCGGATTGTCCTGCCAGTTCAATTGTTCTCCCGGATGCATCCCGTGGAGTAAACAACCCAGCACCATAATTTCATTGTGATTGCGCCCATGAGGTTTATGTTGCCTCCATTTGCCTTTATTAAACTGCATAATGGAGTACAAAAGCTTCTGAGCGACCGGATCTATACCAGTCATAATGGGTCCCTCCTTCTTTCTTTATCATTCCATAGACATCCAACATCATAGGACATCTATTAAATAGTAATACAATTAAATAGATGCACAATTAATTAGGTGTACTAAGTATATTATCGCAAGAAGCCATTGTCAAACATCTAAAAATAACCAACATAAACCCATAACCAAGAGCATACACGCGCTTGATTATGGGTTTTGTCATATGGCCTCCATTGGAGCCCACTATAGTTATTATGTACCATTCCATAAATTCAACTTACAAAGAAGCTCCCATTCCTTACTCCGGTGGATGATGGCCCGGAGGTAAGGAAGGGGAGCATTTTATTACGATTGAAAAGTAGACACAAAAGAACTTTCTTATTTTATAAATTGCATGATTAGGTGCGTTTGTTACTCATCAGGACTGTGAAGCAGAGACTGTTTTAGGCACTGAGGCAAACGGGAAATACTCTTTTGCATTGTTGTAGGCTATGCCCTGTACGATCTGACCGAGCAGCTCCATATCCTGCGGTGCCTCCCCTTGTTCGGCCCATTCACCGATGAGGTTGCAGACGAGACGACGGAAATACTCATGCCGGGTGTAGGACAGGAAGCTGCGTGAATCGGTCAGCATGCCAACAAAACGGCTGAGCAGACCAACATTCGCCAGGGCTTTCATCTGAGCGAGCATGCCATCCTTCGTATCATTGAACCACCAGGCGGCACCAAGCTGGATTTTGCCCGGAATGCCCCCGCCCTGGAAGCTGCCGATGATCGCCGCGAGCACTTCATTGTCCCTTGGATTCAGAGAATACAGAATCGTTTTGGGCAGTGCTTGTTGCTGCTCCAACGCGTCGAGCAATCCAATCATCGCTGCGGAAAGCGGCGTATCATTCACGGCATCGTAACCAGTATCCGGCCCAAGTTTGGCAAACATCCGTGTGTTGTTGTTACGGGCTGCATTAATGTGGAACTGCATCACCCAGCCCCGATCTGCATACAGTTTGCCAAGGAACGTCAGCGTTACCGTCTTGTACTTGTCCTCTTCCTCACGAGTTACCTTCTGACCCGCAATTACCTTTGCAAAGATGGCAGCTGCTTCTTCGCGTGTAGCCACGCCGTAAGGAACATAATCAAGTGCATGGTCAGAGACTCTGCCGCCGACGGAATGGAAAAATTCCACACGTGACTCCAGCGCAGCAAGGAAGGATTCATAATCTGAAATGGCAGTGCCAGATGCCTGCGACAGCTTGCCCACCCATTCCACGAAGGTATCCCGGTTCAATTCCAAGCCTTTATCCGGGCGGAAAGAAGGTAATACCGCCGTATCAAAGCCTTCGATTTCCTGAATTTTCAGATGATACTCCAGAGAATCCGTTGGATCATCGGTTGTGCACACAACAGTGACATTGGATTTGGTAATCAGATCGCGTGCACCGAATCCGTCACTGTTCAGTTTGGCATTTACTTTTTCCCAGATGGCCGGTGCGCTTGTCTCATTCAATACTTCGTAGACGCCGAAATATCGCTGTAATTCCAGATGAGACCAGGCGTACAGTGGATTACCAATCATCATCGGTACCGTTTTGGCATAAGCCATGAAACGATCGTAATCGGTTACTCCCTCGCCGCCGGTCACATATTGCTCTTCAATTCCGTTTGCGCGCATGAGCCGCCACTTATAGTGATCACCGTATAACCAAGCCTCTGTAAGATTGCCAAAGGTTTTGTTCTCGTAGATCTCCTGAGGACTGAGGTGGCAATGATAATCAATAATCGGCATGTCTTTGGCATAATCCTCATATAACTTGATCGCCGTTTCATTGTGCAGCAAAAATTGTTCATCCAGAAAAGATTTCATTCGCCTCGCACGCTCCCTTTAGGTGAGTTTACGTTCATATGGGTTCACTTCCCATCTTTACGCTACACTGTTTATCATCAAAGTTCAATATAAAATGATAGCGTTATCAAAAAAGGTTGATTTAGGCATATATTCGGGAACAAGGTATACTGGATTTAACGCAAGGATGCTGATCTGAAGATCACACAAGGAGATGAAATGAATTGAAAATCACTTTTCTCGGCACTGGAGATATGTTCAGCGTGGAGCAGCACCACAATAGTATGTTGGCTGAATTCGGAGACACGCATCTGGTCATTGATTTTCCAGAATCAAATGCTAAAGCACTCAAGGAATATGGATTCGCCATGACCGATATCCACAACGTGTTCATTACTCATTTGCATGAAGATCATATTAATGGTGTACAGATGCTGGGTTATTACGCACAGATCGTAGGCGACCGCAAACCCCGTCTGTTCATCCACGAACAATTGGTAGATCCGCTCTGGAACATTCTATCCCCCGGCATGCGCTACACAACGGATGGTGAACGTACCATGAGCGATTACTACGATGTCGTTCCCCTGCCAGATGGAGGCACATTCGAACTGGGCGGCGTGACGTTTGAGACGTTTCGGACACAGCATGTTCCCGGTATGGTCAGCAATGGGCTACTCGCCAAACCTTACTTCTATTACAGTGCTGACAGTACACTCGACCAGGAACGTGTGGAGCAAGTTGCCGCTGATGTGCAGCTGATTTTCCATGAATGTCATATGCACGATCTGGTCATCAAATCCCATACTTCATTGAAGGATCTGGAGCAGTTACCCGCGGAAGTGAGACAGAAAACCGTACTGATGCATTATCATGACGAGTACGCGGATGCGGACAAACGGAAACAATTCAACCGCGA
This sequence comes from Paenibacillus sp. FSL M7-1414, assembly GCF_038003195.1. Lineage (NCBI taxonomy): Bacteria > Bacillati > Bacillota > Bacilli > Caryophanales > Paenibacillaceae > Paenibacillus > Paenibacillus sp. FSL M7-1414. The sequence continues at coordinate 6,508,520 of NZ_JBBOOS010000001.1, forward strand.
GTATGATCTGCGGATGGTTGGCACGTTGGAATCATTTGAACTGGGGTAGGTAAAACCACAAACCCGAAAAGCCTGGAGCATTTTCAATGGAACGAAGTGAGTTCAATCGAATGTGGGATACGATGAATCAGTATTTTGAAGAGTGATAACATTACAATTCAGATAGATGAACAGGCAGCGTCTACTCAGATTCCTCTGATGGAACCGGTATGCGCTGCTTTTTCCTATTTTACTATCTCCCATGACTTCTATACTCAATCGTTCTCGGAGAAGGCTTGGCATGGATGTGAAAATAATCTTCCGTTCGCTGATCATTTGGGCCATAGGAAATTTTGATATACATATCTACATAACGCCGGAGGATATTGCTGTCGATCTCCGCCTTGGGCTTCAAGACATAACTTCTGCTCAGACTCAATCCAAGCGGTTCCTTGTCCGGCCCTAAACTAATCTCGTGTGTATTACTCACATTGGAATGAAATAACTCTCCGGCATCTATTCGATTTATCATGTTGGGATCGAGGGTGAAGGATTGAATGACATTAACCATGGGCACCCGAGCCTCATTCACCAAAATCTCATAAGTAATCCGATCAACTCCGGATTCATGACTCACATCCACCGTTGCTGTCAAATTATAATCATCTGGGGAGTTCGTCTGAAAAGACTCAAGGTTCTTCGTAACCCGCTCATTCAAATCTCTTCGCTCCGAATTCAACGTATACTCATCGGTTCGCTTCGGTTCACCCGCTGGCCCCTGGTTTGGTCCCAAACTGCAAGCCCCCAGACACACGGCTATCACATAGGTACATGACTAACGGGAAGAAACGGTTCATCTCTCTTTTGGGACTCATGCCGCCCCTCCTCTTCTCCAATCTTCTGCAAAGAATATCGCTTATTACGTTCTCTCATTTTGTTTTCTAACACTCCATATTTGGATTATTGTACCATGTATTAAGATGTGGGACCGAACTGTTTCTTTCTCATTTCATGTTTTTAATTGTAGCAGTCATTCGTTTGCCTATGGCGGCGAGCCTCAACCCGCGTTAAGCTAACGAATCTGAGAGGCCTTATTAGGCTGAAATCCGAGTTACCAGTATTCTAACGAATCTCAAACGCGTTAATCTGGTGATGTTGCTCCAATTGGCGCTATTTCAATCGTTTTTGAGAGTAATAAGGTTACTGAGATTCGTTAGAATGCCAATAACGCTAATTCAGTGCAAATAAGGTGCCCTCGGTTCGTTAGGATGGAGTTTTAGTTGTACCTAGATAAATGCAAAAAAACCACCTGAACACAGGTATGCTCGCTCTCCTGTTCAGATGGTTTAACGATAACGATCTATCTATATACTGTTTTTATGCGGTCGGTGTACCTTTTCTTATCCTGCCTGGCACATGCCGTTACTCAGCGTCAGCGCAGTCCTCATTCTGTTCAGGAAGAGCCCATACCGAGACGCCTCCACCGCACACATGGAAGGTGGCCCAGCCGTCTTTCTCAATGGTAATCTGATCCTCACAGCTGTTCGTCAGATCCACCCAGACTTCACCAGCACGATGCTCTCCGATGAACATTCTCTTCTCACCGTCATCCCCGTTGGAGATGACCACTGCACAACCGGAACCTTCTATTTCCTCTACGCCACGACGTACCCAGCCAATCGTATTCGCGTGATCGAAGTAATCTTCCTGCTCTCCATACGCCTTGTTGCAACGGGCAGACAGCAGAATGTCCAAAATCTCTTTTTTGCCATCCACAGGTTCAGGTCCACCAATACCATAATAATCCCCGTAAAATACAACCGGATAACCATCGCGACGTAATAGCGTCAACGCATAAGCGCTCGGCTTAAACCAGTCTCCAATCCATGATTCCAACGCTTCATGAGGTTGGGAGTCATGGTTATCTACAAAAGTTACCGCATGGGTAGGATGGGTCTGAACCAAGGTATCATCAAAAATTTTGGAGAGATCAAAGTCTCTACCTGCAAGCGAAGCCTCATGCAACTTGTAGTGAAGAGACACGTCAAACAGGTCGATCTGATAGTCTACCGTATCGAGGAATTCACGACATGCATCCAGGTTTGAATTCCAGAACTCGCCTACGATGTAGAAATCCTGACCGCGTTTGCGGATCATCTCTGCTGCGAATTCCTTAATGAATTCATGGTTGATATGCTTAATCGCATCCAGCCGGAACCCACCACACTGGAGGGTATCGATCAGCCATTTCCCCCAATCGATCATCTCGCGCCGAACATCCGGGTGGTTATAATCTATATTGGCGAACATCAGATAGTCATAGTTGCCAAACTCATCATCGACATTCTCATTCCATTTTTTATTCTCTCCTGCGATGCGGAATACACCTGTTCGTTCTCCCTTGGCATCAAAGTCCGTGCCGTTGAAGTGTTCAGAGTTCCATTTAAAAGAGGAGTATTGATCCCCGCGACCCGGGAATGTAAATTTGGTCCAGCCCTCAATCTCAAACGGCTCAGAAATTTCCTTCGTTCGATCATTGGGATCAACCTCGATCACTTTGAACACTTCCGTCTCATCTGCTCCGGCCTTGTGATTCATAACCAGATCCACATAGACGGCGATTCCGTTTTTCTGACACTCAGCAATGGCCTCCACCAGTTCCTGCTTGGTGCCATATTTGGTCCGTACGGTACCCTTTTGATCAAATTCGCCCAGATCGTACAGATCATATACACCATAACCTGTATCTTCTGCTGACACCGCCTTGGTTACGGGTGGCACCCATACCGAGTCAATGCCTTTGGCTTTCAGTTCCGGGGCCATTTCAGCCAGTCGCTTCCAATGATCTCCGTCTGCAGCCAGGTGCCATTCAAAAAACTGCATCATGGTATGATTCCTCTTCATTATAACCGACCTCCTTGATTGCTTTCGAAGCGGACCGCGGAACGGATAGGGTAATCGCCGTTGTTCGTTCGTTGCTAACCAAGTTATAACCCTTTCACCCTACCCTTCAATCATATAAAGGAAAGAAAATCGAAAAATATATGCTATATAAGCTGAACAAAGATTATTTACACTGACACTACGATGACAGAATAACCTTCCAATCGCTGTTATCCCCAGATTTTTTGATTCCCTTTTTCGAAGGGGAAAATCCGAGAATAAAGGCGAACGCTTCGCTTTTTCAGGTTTTTTCTGTCCTCTCCGTTATCGTGTAAATGATTAGTTCAACTTATATACATGCATCATTTCATTCATAGTTCTTTCATCAAATTCGCTTGTAGTCCCGCCACTCCTCGGGCAACAGGGAACGATAAGGTTCTTGGATAAAACGATCGTCGACCAGCACCAGCACACCCCTGTCTTCCTCCGTCCGAATCAGCCGTCCACCCGCTTGCAGCACCTTGTTCATACCCGGGAAAATATAGGCGTAATTGAATCCGTTGCGTCCTGTCCGATCATAGTAATCACGTAATACGTTGTTCTCCAGACCAATCTGCGGCAACCCCGCACCTACCACAACGACGCCATTCAAGCGGTCTCCCGGCAGATCGACACCCTCCGAGAATACGCCACCCATGACGGCAAACACCAAGCGTGTTCGTTCAGGATTGGGTTGAAAACCATCCAGAAACTGCTCCCGTTCCAGTTCGTTCATGCCTTGCTTTTGTATGACCGTATCCGCTTCATTCGGAAGTTGTGCATAGGTTTCGTATATCTCGCGCATATAAGGGTAGGAAGGGAAGAAGACCATCAGATTGCTGCGCGGCCATTCACTTACCAGCTGTTGCAGCATCTCTGCAATGGGGCGCCGGGATTGCTCCCGGTCCTTATATCGCACAGATAAGGGCAGAAGCCTTACATCCAATTGTTCCCGCTGAAATGGTGATGGAATCTGCAATGTATAATCCTCTTCCTCTGCACCCAGCATATCCCGATAATAGCGAAGGGGTGACAATGTGGCCGAGAAATGAATGAGGGAGCGGAATCCTTTGGCCGTCTGACGAAGCAGTACCGAAGGATCGAGACAAAATAACTTTACTCTCACTTCACTTCGAACACACTCTGCATACGTAATAAAACGTTCATCATACAGCTTGGCAATGCGCAGGAAATTCTGTGCCGTGAAGTAGGCATCCAACAGCAGCTGATCCGTCTCGGCATTCCCCGAGCCACCTTCAACAAGGCATTGCTCCGCGACCATGACAAAAGGCTCCAGCCGTTCAATCAGTTCCTCCGGTGCTTCCTGCTGGATGATCTTTCCTTCTTCTCCACCGTTTTTCCGAAGGGTAATCAGATACTTATCAATGGCCCCGGTGTAGTCAACAATGGCTTTGGCAGCAGGCACACTGCTGTCCAGCGACTGGAACTCTCTTTTCACATCCAGAAATACTGCCTTCTCCAGCTCAGCGGAAAACATCATTCGGCCACGATCAACCAGATTATGTGCCTCGTCCACCAATAACACCGTCTTGCGTTTCTGCTCCTCCAACATTCTTTTCAGAGAGATCCTCGGATCGAAAATATAGTTATAATCGCAGATCACCGCATCGGCTGCATACGCCGCATCCAGTGAAAACTCAAACGGACACACCCGATGTTTGCGCGCATACCGCTCGATGACCGGACGTGTCATCAACGTCTCATGTTCCAGCATGTCCAGCACAGCACCGTTAATACGGTCATAATACCCTTCACACATGCCGCATTGCCCCGTATCACAAGCTTCTTCTTCCTTAAAACAAATTTTGTCCTTCGCGGTCAGACTGATCACATGCATCTTCAATCCTTCCGATTGCATCCGGGCAAAAGCTTCTTCTGCCGCCACCCGTGTCGTTGTCCTCGCGGTCAGATAGAACAATCGGCTTGCTTCGCCTTCACCAATCGCTTTGACCGTGGGAAACAGCACGGACATCGTTTTACCAATGCCTGTTGGTGCTTTGGCCATCAATCCCTGGCCTTCACGAATGGTCTTGTACACGGCTCCTGCCAGCTTCCGCTGTCCCTCCCGGTATTTGCGAAAAGGAAACGGCAGCTCTTTCACACTGATATCACGCTTTTCTTCATATGCAGCAATCATCTCTGCATATGGCGCATAACCGGCAATTACTTCTGCCGCAAACTGCTCCAGTTCCTCTCGTTCTGCCATTCGGCGGAATCGTCTTTCTTCATGAGTTACCGAATGCAGGTACGTCAGCTGCACTTGCATGCGTGGTTCATCTTGCTGAACGGCGTACATGTAGGCATACATCATGGCCTGCGCCCAATGCACGGGAAGCCCCTCACCCAGATCATCCAGATTGCCCGCAGTTGATTTGATCTCATCCACCGTCAACTGACCCTCCAACCGGATCAGGCCATCACATCGTCCCTCCACCACATAGGTCAGATCCCCATGTTGAATCTCAGCTTCGAGCACAATCTCTTTCAGATCCTCTTCGGTGTACTCCTTCTGTACCCGCTGATGAATTCGAGTTCCCTCCTGCATCGAGGCATTGGTCCGGAACCCTGGACGTATGCTGCCGCTGCGGTACACATACTCCACCAAAGGTCTAACCGATATCCGAATTGTTGTTGTCATACGATCACCCGTTCTGTTTGTAGTGATTATACTTTATCATGAAATATGCTTTTGGACACAGCATCACCTCGAAGAAGTGGAAAATATTATAAAGAGAGATTGACAATCCATCGTCGCATAAGTAAAGTTAACTTTACGTAAAGCGAACTTTACTTATGGGAGGATATACTTGCAAAATCTAATCAGAGACAAACGAATACATATGCACATCACACAGGAAGAACTGTCTCAACGGCTAAAGGTCTCCAGGCAGACCATCATATCGTTGGAATCCGGAAAGTACAAACCTTCTCTTGTGCTTGCTCACAAGCTTGCCCAATTATTTGGCTGTCAGATCGAGGAATTATTTATTTTTGAAGGAGATGAGAATATTGAGTTCTGAATTACTGAATCGGATGATCGGGATCGGTGGAATTGTAGCTGGTTTGTTATTTGCAATACTCATTATTTTTTTCACAAGGTTGATTGCAAAAAAGCAAAACGGACTGGATGAGCGGTACCTCTATTGTATCACGAGAGCAAAAGCCTTCTCCTGGAATGCGACCACTATCAGTCTTGCTCTGGCTTGGATCCTCGTAGTTATGCTAGACGGAATATCGCTTTCCTTTTTCATTATTACTGCAGTGTTTGTCATTCATTGTTTATCTTCTATTGCGGCAAACCTATACTACTCAGCTCGGAATTAGCCCACCTGTCCGATACATGTGAACCGATTGGACTCGCACAATCCCATATGCTATGTTGAGATATATAAGTTGAACTAGTTAATGTTACACTTGCCACTCCGATGACAGAACAACCTTCCGATCGCTGTTATCCCCAGATTTTTTTGATCCCCCCTTAATGGGGAAAATCCGGTGATAGCGTATGCTTCCGATGTAGCTTTCTTTCAGAAAGCTTTCAGGCGCACACTCCGCTTCTTCAGGTTATTTCTGTCCTCTGCGTTCTCGTGTAAACGTATAGTTTAACTTACATGGATTGTATTTATATAAGGAGGCCGCTTCTATGTATATCTATTTGGTTCCTTCACCGATTCCAGATGCACTTGCTGCGTACCCGCATCTGACTTTGCGAAGCGAAGAGCACGTGCGTCTGGCTATTGAATCCGCAGAACGCCTGATGAATATTGAGTCTGATGATAAAGTAGCCGCATATGAAGCTTTTGATGCCGCAGGCTCCTGGACTGGCGGTGGTTACGCTGTTCTCAACAATATCCCTGTCACAGAGGATGGTCGTAACGACTTCGAAGAACGGTTTAAGAACCGTGCCCGCAAGGTAGAAGACGAGCCTGGCTTTGTTGGTATTCGTGTGCTTCGTCCTCTGAAAGATGACACATATGTCGTACTTACACTCTGGCAGTCGGAGGAACATTTCAAAGGCTGGCAGGAATCCCAAGCTTATAGTCACGCTCACCGTAACCGCAGTACTAGCGAAGGGCTGACCGCACAGAAGCCTACCATGTTCCCCAGACCTTCTTACGTCACAACGTACACTATAGAATAACGAAATTGGGTCGCATCTGGCTTTTATCGCAGTAGCCCATGTTTTTTTCAAACCTCTTCCTGCATGGAAGAGGTTTTTTGCCGTCAATTGTAAAAGGCTCTCATTTTTGACACAGCCATGCTGAGATAGGATAATACTTGTTAAATGAAACTTCGGAAGGGAAGGCGGTACCTTGTCACGCAGTTCACTCACCCGATTTCTAAGCGGACCGTTTATATTCTTTACCATTATCATGATGATCAAAAGTTCACTGGCCTGGATTGTTATCTTTGATGACATCCCTGTCTGGAAACCACTGCTGACCGAATTGCCGCTCATCTGGATCGGCTTCTGTCTAATTGAGTGGTTTGCTGCCAATCGGCGAATGTGGATATACCTTGCCATGAATTTGCTGCTCTCAGGGATTTTCTTTGCTGCCATCATGTACTACAAATATTATGGTGTAATCGTTAACTATCACGCGCTGGCACAGGTGAATCAGGTGACCTCGGTCAAGAGCAGCATGTTTTCTTTGCTTGACCCCTATTATTTGTTTATTTTTGCAGACGTTCTGATTATCGGGGGGATACTCATTCGTCGTCGGATCAAGCTCGGGAGTACAGAACGTCCGAACCGCATTCCGCTTGAACGACGTGCCAGAAGAAGGGTTGCCTCGGTCATTCTGACCTTGTCCATGATCCTGTGCATGCTTAACATCTATCCCAATCGGGCCAGCATGAGTGAGCTTACACAAGCAGAACAGATGGGCATCCTCGGTTACGAGGCATATACCATCCTGGATCGACCTGATAAACCTGTGCCCATCGCTCACATTGATCAGACTGACATCGACCAGCTGAAACAAACGACCGAACTTCCTGCGATTGTGGAGAAGGGTGCCGCGAGCGGACGCAATGTGATTATGCTCCAGTTGGAATCGTTCCAGAACTTTCTGATTGGATTAGAGGTAGATGGACAGGAGATTACGCCTAATCTGAATCAATTGGCTAGACAGAGCCTGTATTTTCCGAACTTCTATCAGCAAGTGGGACAGGGAAATACATCAGATGCAGAATTTGTTGTGAACACGTCGTTCTACACCCCGCCGAACGGGGCAGCAACAACTGTATATGCGGATAAAGCTCTGCCGAGTCTACCCAAGTTGATGTCAGCAAACGGATATCAGACAGCTACATTCCATACAAATGATGTTCGTTTCTGGAATCGGGATCAGTTATACAAGGCGCTTGGATTCGACCAGTATTATGATATTAATTATTTCGGCACACAGGACTCTATCGCCTTTTCGGCCTCGGATGAAGTACTGTATTCCAAAACACTGGATAAGCTGGAATCCATGCAGTCTTCGGGCGATCCCTTCTATGCCCATATCATCTCCATGTCAGCCCACCACCCGTACACTTTGCCTAAAAACAAGGTGAAGCTGACGCTGCCAGAGCGTTACAAGGATACGTTGCCCGGTGATTATCTGATATCACAGCATTATGCGGATCAGGCGGTTGGACAGTTGATTGCTGGATTGAAACAACGGGGATTATGGGAAAATAGCTTGTTCGTCTTGTACGGGGATCACCTGGGGCTTCCCATTTACTCACTGGATCGGGATGACAAAGTCCTTATGAAAGAATTGTATGGTCGGGAATACACATCAGCAGATATGATTAATATTCCACTCATTATCTCGGCCCCGGGCGTTACCCCCGGTGTACAACTGGAACAGATCGGAGGCCAGGTGGATATTCTGCCAACGATTGCCGGACTCACCGGAGTATCGCTGAAGGACCAATTACACTTCGGACAGGATTTGTTACATGAAGGTGGAAATCTCCTACCCGAACGATATTATCTTCCTTCCGGTTCCGTGCTAAACGATGCTTCTCTCTTCATACCGGCGAAAGGATACGGGGACGGAACGCATTATTCCCTAGCTGATGCGGGCAGACAAGATGCCGAGCAACAGCAGACGGGTGTTCCTTCAGAAGAGATATCGAAGATTTCGGCGGAAAAGGTACCTTCAGTATTCTCCACACCCAATAACAATGAGGTGTCTCCTTCGCGGTTTATAACCAAGGAACAATATGATCGGGCATTGGATCTTGCACACTTGTCCAACAGTTATCTAAGCCAGCTCCCGGATCGAAAGGGCGCGAACTGATTTTATTTTTCTAATATTCTAAAAAGAGCTTCATAGTGAATCACCAAGTACTGAAGTTTCTTCAAGATTACACATTTATAACGTACATGATCAATCCTACAAGGATGAACATGTGCGTTATTTGAATTACACACAATCGGCATTCAACCCTTTTCCATTTCAGAAGGCTACAAGAGCTAATGGATCAATATTCTTTAAAATATTTCAGTAGTTCCGATTGGAAACTTTCAGCAGTAAAACTACGCTCTCGATTTTTATGAACAATCAGACCATGCGTAAAGCTTATTTTAGAAGTAAAAGGAAGAATTTTTAATCTACCCATCTTTAGTTCGTTTTTGATCGCTATTTTAGGGACCAAGGCAAAACCTTTTCCACAGCATACAAGTTCCTTGATCATCTCAAGACTTGAAAGCTCTAACGCATCCTTAACCACAATCCCTTCACTCTTTAGAACATCTACAGCAGTCGTATGATACAAACAAGATGTGCCGTTACTGATAAACACCTCGTCATTTAGAATCTGCGCCCCTACACTTTCCACTTTCCAAACCAAATCCTCAGATGCAACAAAAACAATAGTCTCTTCCATAATCGGATAAAAGAGAATGTCATGTCGCTCAGGGTTTTGAGGAACAATGCCAAAATCCAGGGCATAATCCAGCACACTTTTTAGAATATCTTGATGCGCCCCTTGTTCAACACGTAAATTTACGCTTGGAAAGTTTCTCGTATATTCCTGTACAAATGGAAGCATGCGTGTAAGAAAAAAGGATTCCTGTAGTCTAATATTTATTGTTCCGCACGGCTGATTCATATCATTCATACTTTCTTTAAGGGATTCACTTAAGTGGACATACTGATAAGCATATTTGGAAAATACTTTTCCAGCTTCCGTAGGTTCCACCCCTCGTGGAAATCGATGAAACAACTTCTGTCCGCAGATCTTCTCCAGCTGTTGAATATGAGTTGTTACTGTGGACTGGACATAACCTAAGCGCTCCCCAGCTCGGCTGAAACTCTTCTCTTCAAGCAAAGCAATAAATGCCTGAAAAAAACGACCCTCTAAGGAATTTATCATATCTTTCACCCTTTTGTATTTTGATTTGAAATAGCTAGTATTCAATCTATTCGTTATTCAAATGAATAGTTTAATTATACAATAAAAACACGTCATCACCAGTTGTACAAGTAAGTAAGAGAAATAATATTGGACTTCTTAATGAATCCAGAAGGAGATGTAAAAAAATGAAGATTAGTTATCAGCACCAGAAAGTTGGAGATGTCGAAGTTTTTTACCGTGAAGCCGGGCCTAAGGATGGCCCAGTTATTTTACTATTACACGGGTTTCCATCCTCTAGTCATATGTTTCGCGACCTTATTCCCAAACTGGCAGAACAATATCGTGTCATTGCCCCTGATCTTGCTGGGTTTGGTCGTACAACAACTCCACCCCGTAGTCAGTTTGACTTCACATTTGACAGCCTGTTTCGAGTTATTGAAGGTTTCACTGAAGCATTAGCTCTTAAGAAATATGTAATGTATGTGTTTGATTATGGGGCGCCTGTCGGTTATCGCTTGGCAGTGGCTCACCCGGAACAAGTTCAAGCCATTATTAGTCAGAATGGCAACGCATATGTCGAAGGGTTTAGTGACGCATGGGGACCTTGGGAGATGTATTGGCACTCTCCAACACCTGAAAATCGTGAAGCATGTCGTGATTCCTTAACCCCCGAAACTATCCGTAACTTTCAGTATCTTCATGGAACTGATGCTAGCCTTGTTTCACCAGACGGATATTCACTGGATATTGCCTACATGTCACGCCCGGAAGCTGAAGAAATCCAACTGGATTTAATCCTCGATTATAGAACAAACGTGGATCTTTATCCTGAATTTCAGGCTTATTTCCGCAATTATCAACCTCCTCTTCTAGCTGTATGGGGTAAAAATGATCCCGCTTTTCTTCCTGCTGGAGCTTTAGCTTATAAGCGTGATATCCCATCTGCAGAAGTGCATTTACTTGATACTGGGCATTTTGCTCTCGAAACACATGTGACAGAGATCCATGAGCTCATTCACCACTTCTTAAAGAAAATATTTTAAAACCAACTTACATTGGCTCAATCTCAACCTCGAACTAAATAGAAAAAACCCGTAGAAAGCAGGTCCAATAATGGCCTGTTCTACGGGCTTTTTGCATCTGTCATCATTCTTCAAGGTACTTGCAACGCCACTATGATTTAATGTTCTATCCCGTCCAGTTTACAACGGCAGTAGCGCAACCGACTTGCGAGCAGTCAATTGCTCTACCATGGCAAGCCATTCTTGTGGTTTGTTAGGAAGCACTGCATAATATCGATTCAGGAAATCAGCCACTAGGCTTGCTGGCAGTTCACCAAGGGACTCATCGCCTGGCATAAAACACAGATCCAATCCGCCAACTGCTTCGCCGTCACCTTGCCAGGATGGATGAACATATGGGAAGTCCAGACGCTGATATCCCAGATGGGACAGAACTTCGCGACGCACATACGGGTCCATCGGCTTGATGCCGCCAAACTCGTGATCCTGACTCAGATAAGGGTTATAGATTTCGGCAAACATACCGAACAATTCTTTCCCGTTTGCTGCAGCCAGCTTTTGCAGATCACGCTTGCGGTGATTCGCCAGGAAACTGCCGATCCCCAGACCTTCACGCCCAATAATCGTAAAGTCCGTCATGGCTACGTTCCAATCCTCGTAATAACGGTACTCTGTCGCTCCAACAACCTGTCCCTCATGCACAGCCACGAACACCCGAATACCCGGATCTTCCAGTGGTTCTTCCCACAGGGGGAAGTCAAGCACTTCTTCCCGCGGGAAAATCTCCTGCATCAACTTGTGCATTTGGGCAAACAATGGATCTTTAATGGATGTAATACGCGTGAATTCCATGAATAAATACCCCCTAGATTGATGATGTATTTCGTTTAACATTTCTTTATCTGAACGGATTCCGCCACTCCATCAGGGCTGCATAGTTGCAGGATTCCTCATCGTCCAGATAGTCCGCTGTCACACCAACTGGCATGCGCCCACAACGAAGCAGGAACGATATCACCGGATCACGTCTTTCTCCCGCTGCCACCTGATCCAGATATTCCTGCGCAGACAGTTGGTCTGCAACCAGATGATAACCCGGCATTCTACCAGCACCCAGTAACCGATCCATCCCCTGAGCGATGACAAGGTGGTACATCGCCTGCATCATAAGTTGAGCCAGTCCCCATTTGCGGTACTTTGGACGAACACAGAGATCAACAATATACAGCGTGTTGCCATCCGGCTGGTGGTTACGAATATAACCGTCATCCGTTACTTGGGCCCAGGTATGACTTGCTGGATGTGCAGGGTCCCACTGCATCCGTAGCGAGGTCATTGATCCGGCCAACTCTCCATCCACTTCAATACAGATGGCACCCTCCGGGTAATGCTGCACATGACTGGTGAGCTGCTCGTGACTCCAGAGCAGTTCTTCCGGATAAGGAGGAGGGAAACTCTCCGCCTGAATGCGAATGAGTTCCTCAAAGTCGGATGCAACATAATTGCGAACGACTGCCTTTACCCTTTTACCACTTCGCTCCGGGTCGGTGGTCAGCATTTCTTTGGTATACATGTTGCCGGTTCACCCCTTTCCACTGACAAAATGAATTCCCTACTCTGTTTCGCTTCGGTTTTAATTATGTGTTCAAAAAGGTCGGTTTTCAGTACCGAGAAGATGGGATGAAGCTAGAAATGGAGTAGCGGAGCGTAGGGAAGACTACGTGAGCAACGGACATTTCGGCTGAATTCCATATTCGATGCTGATGATGCCACTAGGCATCCTTCGTAATCAAAAGCGGGCTTTTTGAACAACCTCTATAAGGTTGCCTACTCCCAATCGGTATATAGATCAGTACGGCGGTCACGCCAGGTCGTTACCGATCCACGTTCGCGCACCTCATACAACAAGTCCAGATCCAGATCGGCGGTCACGATCATATCGTTGTTAATCTCACCCTCGGCCAGAATGCCACGTGGCGGGAATGGGATATCATTCGGCGTAATGATCGCAGCCTGTCCGTAGTTGGCACGCATGAAATCAACGGTTGGCAAGTTACCCACTGTTCCGGTTAACACAACATATACCTGATTCTCCACCGCGCGGGCATGACTCGTATAACGCACACGGTAGAATCCATGACGATCGTCCGTGCAGGAAGGACAGAAAATTACGTCTGCGCCTTTGGCTTTGGCCATCCGCACAATTTCAGGGAATTCAATATCGTAACAGGTCAGCATGGCAATACGGCCTTTGTCCGTGTCGAACACCTCAAGTCCCTCTCCGGGAGCCATGTTCCATTCCTGGACTTCGGTTGGTGTAATGTGAATCTTGTCCTGACGCGCGATGCGACCATCTGGGTAGAACATGTGGGCTGTATTATATAACTTCCCTTCACGGCGAATGACGTGGGTTCCCCCGATGACGTGCATGTCGTACTTGGCAGCAAGTGACGTGAACAGTTGTTCATATTGCTCCGTAAAGTTTGGCAGATCCTCAATCGTCAGTGCATTGCCTTGTTTGTCCCCAATGGACATTAATTGCGTTGTGAAAAATTCCGGGAACAGCACAAATTCGGTTCCGTATTCACTCGCTGTCCGTATGTAATGCTCAGCCTGAGCGGCGAACTGCTCAAACGAGCTGATTGTTTGTAGCTGGTATTGTACAGCGGATACCCGCAGTTTCATGTTCGTACACCTCCATCATGATTATGCTTCCATTGTAACAACGATCCGGGGTCAACAAAAGAGTATTTACACCGGGCACTACAATGACAGAGCAACCTTCCGATCGCTTCCCTTACTCACCTAGCATCGACTGTGTGAATCCGATCCACTCTCTTGTGGCAAAAGACAGATAGCGGTCCTTCCGCCAGATCATGCCGAGCTGCCATGGAATCACCGGTTCCACCACGGGTATAATGCGCACGCGCATGTGGTCTACCTCACGACAGATCGTCTCCGGTAGCAAGGCTACTCCCAGATTGGCGGCAACCATCGCGCTGAGCAGATCCCACTGGGAGCTCTCATATACCACACGGGGCTGGAACCCAGCATGCTGACAGGCCACAATAATCCGGTCATGCAATGCAAAATCCTCCCGAAACAGCACAAAGGCGTCGTTTTCCAGTTCATGCAGGGCAACCGACTCTTTCCCTGCAAGCGGATGTGAAGGGTGTACGAGCAGGTTCAGCTTCTCTTTCACAAACACAAAATGATCCAACAGCTCATCCACGGTTGGCAGTACGGCCACGCCAATATCCAGTGCACCACTGATCACATCGGCCTCTACTTTTTTGGCACCATCCTCAAATAGTTGAATGGTCACCTGCGGGTAGGCTTTGTGAAATTCACCAATGATCATGGGGAAAAAGCTGGACCCCACCATTGGCGGCAAGCCAATCCGCAGATGGCCTTTCTTCAAGTTCATCAGGTCGTCCAATTCGGACGACAGACTGCGGAATGATTTTTCAATCTCAAGTGCCTGCCGAAAAAACACATGGCCTGCATCGGTTAGTTCAACTTTCTTCCCATAACGGTCCAGTAAAGTGATACCCAATTCCTCTTCAAGACTCTTGACCGTCTTGCTGATCGTGGGCTGGGTGATATACAGGACTTCGGCGGCTTTTGTGAAGCTCTGCTGCCGGGCAACTTCCAGAAAATATTGCAAATGGCGGATATCCATCGGTTGATACTCACCTCTCATAGACAAATGGAATAGTAAACATTCTTAATATGCATTTTACTCATGAAAGAATGCCATGTAAAATTTGTGATATCAAATGAATCATTTTCATTTTAATAATAACTTAAACGATTACGTTGATTATACAAGGAGGGATTGAAGTGAAAAAATGGGGCCTTGGTATTGCACAAGTTGCGCTCTTAATGGTTTTTTCACTGCTCATGGACCTGCTGGCCCGTAATCTCCATCTTCCTGTACCAGGTTCAATACTCGGTATGGTTGTGTTATTCATTCTGCTTCAGACTCGTGTCGTGAAGTTGCGCTGGATTGAAGTTGGAGCTGCCTGGTTGCTCGGTGAACTACTGTTATTTTTTATCCCGTCAGCCGTTGGCATTATGAACTATATGCCCATGCTGGAGCATGACGGATTGCAGATTTTATTCATCGTACTGCTTAGTACATTCCTGGTCATGTCCTGCACAGGCCTGGTGGCTACACGAATTGCCAAACGAAAGGAGCGTCACACCGGATGATTGGATTCCTCTGCCTGTTGTTAACCGTCGGTATCTATTGGGTTACCAAACGAATGTATCGCAATCTGCCTAAAGTATATCTGTCTCCGTTGCTCATTACACCGCTGCTTGTTGTTGGCATATTGCTTGCAACCGGAACGGATTATGCCACGTATAGCAGTGGTGGCAAATGGCTGAGTCTGCTTCTTCAACCGGCCACCGTGGCTTTTGCCGTACCGCTCTATACCTTTTTCCATGTACTCAAAAAACATATTTCCGAGATTGTCTTCAGTGTCATGACCGGTTCGGTCGTTGCCGTACTTTCTTCTGCCCTGCTCGCCAAATGGTTGCGCCTGGATTCAGGTCTAATCCACAGCTTGATCCCGCGCTCCATTACAACACCCATTGCCATGAACGTATCCGCCACTATCGGTGGCATACCCGCAGTGACAGCTGTTTTTGTTATTATGACTGGTCTGCTCGGAGTAATTATGGGCCCTTCCATCGTCAAAATGCTGCGCATCGATGGGGAGATTGCACGAGGCACACTGTTTGGAACCGGTGCCCATGGCACAGGGACATCCAAGGCGTTTGAACTGAGTTCCCTGACCGGTACCATCTCCAGCATCTCCATGGTGCTCGCTGCATTGTTCACTTTAGCGGTTGCACCCGTACTTTCTAAACTTATTTTCCCATAATGGATGGAATTATCCACTTTTTTGAAATATTATTGTTGTATTAAAGCCCTTTCTTCCTTACAATAAGGACAGGTTTTTAATTGTGAATATTGCGGGGGAGATGCGATGAAAAGAACCGGAATGAAGAGATCTCTGGACCGTCTTGGACGAATTGTCCTTCCCAAAGAAATGCGGGATACGATGGAAATCCATATCGGCGATCCGCTTGAGTTTTTCATTGAAGGAAAAGAGTTGATTTTAAGAAAGTACAAATCAACATTATGTATTTTTTGCGGTGATGTAGATACGGAAATGTATTTCAAAGAACAATTCATCTGCCGGACTTGTGCAATTCAATTAAAACACCCGGATGACTCTCCCAACTGGTTCGTACCTCAGAACAAACAGGCTCCTGCACCCGTGGAGCGTCCTGCTTCCAAATCCGCCCCAGTCTCATCTCCCGCTAGGGAAGAAGGGACCACAGCTGACAACCAAGAATACCCGGACCTGCGGCCAAAGACGGCACGTATGCTGCAACAGATGAAAGAAATTGTTGAACAGAATCCCGGTTTGGCTCAACAGCAAATTGCGGAAAAGCTTGGCATCAGCCAAGGACGCGTCTCTCAATTAAAAAAGTTACTATAATCAAAATGGCATTTGATCATTTATAGTCAGAAGACCTTCCGATCAGGAAGTCCCGCTGCAAGAGAACCCGTTGTTTTTCGTGGGTTCTTCTTTTTTTTTTTATATTCATATTGTAATGGAAAGGAGTTCTATGGATAAAATTCTGTATTTATCACAATTCGACCTCATGTCCTCCTTATCCGAGGCAGACCTGATTGAAATGGATGGGATGACTTCTATTACGACCATACCTAAAAACAGACAGATCCAGACACCCGATACGTTTACAGAAGGTTTCTATTTTGTAAAACGGGGAAAGGTTCGTTTATATACATTAAATCCAGAGGGCAAGCAGTTCACTCTCGATATTTTGACGGAAGGTAACGTGTTTGGAGAAATGAACGGAATCTCACTCGGAACACGCTCCGTTTATATCGAAACGATGGAGGAGTGTGATATTTGCCTGATGAACAAACAACGTTTTGAACAGTTTCTGATTGAACATCCAGAATTTATGATGAGACTGATGAACGTACTAAGCGAGCGGATCAAACGAATGAGCGAGTTGACACAGACGCTCGCACTCGGAAACCTGCATGAAAAGGTGTTACATAATCTCTTCCGGCTGGCTGAACAGATGGGATGGATCGAAGAAGATGAATACTGCCGGATTCAACTCGGGCTTACCCATCAGGAGATTGCCTGGATGGCGGGAGCCACACGGGAATCGGTTACGATTGTCATGCAAGACTTGGTAAAATCTGGACGTATTTGTACCGGATTCAAATCAGTCTCCCTTCATCGTGACGAAATCGCTAACCTCCGGAAAATCACTGACCACTTGTAAGATGCCTTACATCCCTGTTCTCCAGCAAGTTGTACTGTATAACTCATGATGTTATACAACCAAGGAGGAGTATACCGTTGGATGCTAAACCAGATCTATTTATCCCTGAAGACATTTTTCTTCGCAAAGGTGCCCGTAAAGCAACGGAAATTCCTGAGCATATCCGCAATTGGCTACAAGCAGGACATATCGAATCGGTCAATCTGACCGAATGGCTGGCTGTAGATCATGTTTCTCTTTTTCAGAAGGTTACCCATGAATGGGGAATGGATGCCGAAACCAGAGCAATTACAGAGCAGTTAACACAGATGGATGAGCAGCGGATCATGAAAATCATCCCGGCCATAGCCATGCAATGGCTTGATCTGTTGAAACGTCCATCAGTCAATGAAAAAACGAATCTCTTTTGTTCCATTGCAGAGCATCGTTCAGACAGTGTTCGCTGCTGGGCGGCTTATATCATTGGGCTAGATTCCGGTCTGAACCTGACTGAAAAGTTGGAGCATATTCGGCCCTTTGCAGCAGATCATCACTTTGGTGTAAGAGAAATCGCCTGGATGGCTGTACGGGAGTCCATCTCTGCCGAATTATCCTTAGCCTTGCAGCAGTTAATCCCATGGAGCGTTGACCCTGATCCACTGATCCGTCGATTTGCCATAGAATCAATCAGACCTCGTGGCGTCTGGGCCAAGCATATTCAGGAGTTAAAAGAAAATCCGGCCATGGCCCTTCCCTTGCTTGACGCGGTGAAATCCGATGCCCATAAGTATGTGCAGGATTCGGTAAGTAACTGGCTGAACGACGCCAGCAAGACCAATCCAGAGTGGGTGCGGCAGGTCTGTGCCACTTGGACTCAGCAGTCGGATACCAAACATACGCGGCGAATCGTTACACGTGCCACGCGAAGTCTTACATAAAAAAAGATGACCACCGCTTACTGGCAGTGGTCATCTTCTGCATAGGCATCCGCGTTTACATTCCTTTTGACAGGAATACCTTTTCCTCAGTAAATAGCCCAATAACGTTCCCTCTTATCTTTAACTTACGCCTGAATCGCGTCCATCTGGCCTTCTTCTTCCGCTTCCAATCTGCGCATGCCCACAACCAGGACAATGATGTTAGCTACCAACAACACAGCCGGGAACGGAACAGCAGCGTATTGTGCATAGATCAGATGACTTCCCACGGCCCCAATCAGAATGAAGGTCAGTATGCCAGAAGCCAGGATGCGAGTCCGTGGAATCAGCAGTCCTACAGCACTAAGCAACTCCGCAGCGCCCAGCAGATACATCGTCCATGTCGGATAAGAGAAACTTTCGAATGTCTGAATCATCATATCTGCCCCACTAATCTTGTTAAACCCCGTCATGACGAAGACACCTGCTAACACAACCAGAAAAACGTAACCCAAAATCTTGTTCATATGTAGATCCTCCTGTAACAAATTATATGTTCCTACTATGTAATGATTATTTTTGCTGCACATTGTAAAAAAAGAATCTATGTAAAAGTTCCCAAAGGTCACTCTGTTTTCAACCGTTCAGCCCCGTTCAATTTTCAGAATAGTACGCGTTCATATTATACGTATTATTTATCACCAACTTACTTTTGTGAAGTTAGTATATAATAATAATATAATTTCTTCAAGTAATTTTTCACTGTATGATGTATAATACATACAAAAGGTATGTTACAGTATATTTTGTAGTAACCCTCATTTACTTGGATGTCCTATATTCTTAAAGCGGCAGAAATCATGTCCTTTCATATACAACTTTGAAGAAAATCATTATGAATCGAGGTGAACACGTTGAAGCTGAAAAAAGTAAAATCACCAAGTCCCTGTATGATCACTCAAGCCATAGACATCATAGGCAAGAAGTGGGTACTGTTAATCATGTACCAACTGTTGTCCGGACCCAAGCGGTTTACGGAGCTTGAAGCAGAGATGGCGATCAGTGGACGACTTTTATCGGAGAGATTGAAGGAAATGGAGACGGAAGGTATCGTAACCCGACACATGTTTCCCGAGATACCTCCCCGTGTAGAGTATGAATTGACACCGAAAGGCAGAGCCATTGAACCTGTCATTGATCAGATCTACAGTTGGTCATCCGACTGGTTGAAACAGCAGAAATCCGAGTAGTTGAATTGCTACTTAATAATCTCTACTCAACATAAATACGCCTGAATCAGGCTGATCTGCGGATCATTCCCTGATTCAGGCGTATTTATATTACCTTCAACCTTTTAATGAGAGAGACGTTTTGAAGGCTGAAGCTGTACCGGCAGACCGGAATCTGCCGATGCCAGCGCCGCCGTCGTAATCTCCTGTGTACGGCAGGCATCCGCATAATCGGACAGAATTCGTGAACGGTCTCCCGTACGCAGGGCGTGAATGAACGCTTCATTCTCACGCTCGTATGGGTTATGTCCTGTCGGAATCTCCAGACCTGCCATCGCATGTTTTGCGGCACTTGGCAGAAGCAAACGTTCTGGCGTCCAATCCCACACACCTGCATCCGTGTAGAACTGGAGTCCTGCGCCGCCCTCTCCGTCTGGCAACAGACATGTATTGGCGATACTGGCAATCGCTCCACTTTCCAGCTTAAGCGTCACATTTGCCACATCGGCTACGGTCACATGTTCATGCTTCTCATGCATGCTTCGCTGAGCTGCTACAGCATATACCTCCGTAACTTCTCCTGCACAATACCGAAGCAAGTCTACAATATGTGTAGTCTGCTCTACGAATTGCCCTCCTGAACCGTCCTGACGCCGCCACCAGGCGACCCCTGGCATTCCGCCCATCCAGCGGCCAAGAGCCATGCCGACCGTCTGTTCTTTCATCGCTTGCCGCAGGACCTGCGCAGCCTCCTGATAACGGAAATGGTATCCTACAGAGGTTAACAATCCACTCTTTTGCACCTGATCCAACACCTGACGTGGAACGTCCATTCCAGTACTCAGCGGTTTCTCCACCAGGAATGGAATACCGCGGCGGATTAATTCGGACTCAATTGATCCGTGAGACATCGGAGGCACACAGATATACACCGCATCCAGCTTCTCACCATCCAGCATATGTTCAAGTTCCCCGTAACCAACAGCATCATAAACGAAGGCCATAGCCTCTGCCTTTTCGAGCGAAGTTCCACAGACACTCGCAACACGAACACCTTCCATCCGTGCGAGAATATCCGCGTGTACCTTACTGAACCAGCCTGTTCCAATGATTCCGATCTGTAATGTCATGGATGTAATCCCCTCTCTATGTTACACGCTTACATGTTCCATTCGACTCTCGATCTTGAAATCCTGCCTTAGATTTTGCCGGATGCTTCCAGCAACAGCTGATCCAGTTCCTGTGTATGTTTAACCACTTCCTCTTCTGACCAGTCCAAACGACCTGCCATATACGAGATAACTGCTGCTTTATAGCGACGAACTTCATTAATACGGAAGAATAAATCACCTGTTCTTCGTACCAAAAAGTCAGATGGAGTTGCAGCCATCTCTTCATCAATCGCGTAATGTAGCATAAGCAATAACTCCTGTGGCATGCCATGAAGATCGGACTTGGTGCGTGGATCGGGCATTCGCTCATACAGTGCCTCCACATTGGAACCATACGTGCGAACCAGCCGCTCCGCAGCAGGTCGGGCAAGCCCGAGAGCAACACCGTCCTTGATCTTGCGCTCCGCATACGATACAAATCCAGCCGATCCCCCTACATCACCGCCGGAGATGGGCATCTTCTTTGTTACACAAGGGCCTATGGAATGCCCACTCTCCTGCTCCATCTGGCGTGCGACCAGATCAACAACCATCTCGGCCATTTTACGGTACCCGGTTAACTTGCCCCCGGCAATCGTAATCAGATTGGATTCGGATACCCAGACTTCATCTTTACGTGATATTTCGGAAGGATTCTTGCCTTCCTCATGAATTAGTGGACGTACACCCGCCCATCCGGATTCCACGTCCTCGGTACCAATGTGTACATCTGGAAACATGCCATTAACTGCATCAATCACATAATCGCGATCCGCGTCGGAAATTTGCGGGTGTGCAGGATCGTCCTGATATACAGTGTCGGTTGTACCTACATAGGTTTTGCCATCACGTGGGACAGCAAATACCATTCGACCATCTGGTGTATCAAAATAGACGGCCTGTCTTAATGGGAATCGTTCACCATCAAAGACCAAATGAATGCCTTTGGTCATCTGCAGCGTTTTCCCCTGGCGCGAACCGTCCAATTCCCGCAGACCGTCCACCCATGGACCGGAAGCGTTGATCACCTTGCTTGCTTTCAGCATATATGCCTGACCGTCGATCTGATCCACGGCTTCAATACCTGTAATCTTGCCATTCTCCTTCAGGAAACCTTTCGCCTTAACGTAGTTCACTGCCTGTGCCCCACGTTTGACAGCTTCTTTCATAACCTCTATGGTGAGCCTGGCATCATCAGTCCGGTACTCCACATAGAGTCCACCACCCAACAACCCCTGTTTGCGTAACAGAGGTTCACTGTCTGACACTGCTCCAGCATTCAACATTTGGCGCCGTTCACTGCGCTTCACCCCGGCGAGCCGGTCGTACACCATCAGTCCAATGGATGTGCTGAAGCGGCCGAACGTGCCAGCCGTATAGATCGGTAACAACATCGGTTCCGGTGTGGTCACATGTGGCCCATTTTCATAAACTACAGCCCGCTCCCGTCCTACCTCAGCAACCATCTTCACTTCATATTGCTTCAAATAACGCAATCCGCCATGGACAAGTTTGGTCGAACGACTGGATGTACCTGCTGCAAAATCCTGCATTTCTACAAGCCCCGTCTTCAACCCACGCGAAGCCGCATCCAATGCAATCCCTGCGCCTGTAATCCCGCCACCAATAATCAATACGTCAAAATGTGCATTCGCCATATTTTGCAAATATTCGGTCCGTTGTGCTGACGAGAACGTTTCTGTCATTCTTGAACCTCCCATGATTTCCTTAATATTTCCGTAAAAAAAACAAAAAAAGGACCACGTCATTCGCTCAGCAATTGCTGAGCGGCACGTGGTCCCTCCCGATCTCCAGACATCATTTTTTAACTTGTGCCTTTATCCTATCACAGATTTTTGACGGCGTGAAGTCCTGAAATGACACATTATTCAAAAAAAATTCAAAAAGTTGTTCTGCCAAAGGATGGAATTTCAAATGAATCCACTAACCTTGTTTTTTTCCTTATAGTGGGTATATTTTTTGCCTTCTCCAGGAAGAATAACCCTGTAAATCATGCATCATTTTCCACCAGTAAATATCATTTATAACATATGTTTAGTTAAAAAGTACAAATACCCACACCAAGAAATATTCATTTCATTTCTTTTATTTAAAAGCCATTGCTGCGTTCACTGCACGCTTCCAGCCTGCATACAATTCTGTCCGCAGTTCCTCAGCCATAACAGGCTGGAAGACACGCTCCGTATTTTCATGATCCGTCAATTCATCCGCACTCGTCCAATATCCTACCGCCAATCCTGCCAGATAAGCCGCGCCCAATGCAGTCGTTTCATTCACCGTTGGGCGTTCGACAGGAATGCCCAGAATATCACTCTGGAATTGCATGAGAAAATCATTGGCCGCCGCCCCGCCATCCACACGCAGAGCATGCACGGGAATACCCGAGTCGGATTCCATTGCCTCCAGTACATCTTTGGTCTGATACGCCAACGCCTCAAGCGTAGCACGGATAAAGTGTTCCTTTGTCGTGCCTCGGGTCAGGCCAAACACCGCACCCTTAACCTCACTATCCCAATACGGACTGCCCAGTCCCACAAATGCAGGTACCATATAAACGCCGTCTGTCGAAGGCACACGTGAGGCGTAATCCTCGCTATCTTTTGAAGAGCGAAGCATTCTTAATCCATCACGCAGCCACTGAACCGCTGAACCTGCAACAAAAATGCTGCCTTCAAGCGCATATTCAACCTTGCCATTCATCCCCCAGGCAATCGTTGTAATCAGTCCGTGATTGGATTGTACCGGGTTCTCTCCCGTATTCATAAGCATGAAACAACCGGTACCATATGTATTTTTCATACTGCCCTTGGTGTAACAGCCCTGACCAAACATCGCTGCCTGTTGATCACCTGCCGCTCCCGCAATCGGAATCCGATGACCGAAGAAATGATAGTCTGTTGTGTGTGCATACACCTCGGATGAACCTCGTACTTCTGGCAGCATGGCCTTAGGAATGTCGAGGATATCCAACAATTCGTCATCCCATTGCAGATCATAGATGTTATAGATCAGGGTACGTGAGGCATTGGATATATCCGTGACATGTGTACCCCCGCTCAGTTTCCAGATCAGCCAGCTATCAATCGTGCCAACCAGCAGTTCACCCTTCTCTGCCCGCTCCCGGGCACCAGGGACATGATCCAGAATCCACTTCACCTTTGTTCCCGAGAAGTAGGGATCGATCAGTAATCCTGTTTTACGTCGGAAAAGGTCCCCGAGACCCTGCGTCTTCAATTCTTCACAGATATCTGCGGTCTGTCTGGATTGCCATACCACTGCATTATAGATGGGTCTGCCTGTTTCTTTGTCCCATACCACAACCGTCTCACGTTGATTCGTAATTCCAATTCCGGCAATCTGGACAGGCTTAATTCCGCTCTCTGCCAGACATGAAGCCATCACGGCAAGAATGGAACTCCAGATTTCATTGGCATTCTGCTCTACCCAGCCCGGTTTGGGAAAATATTGAGGGAATTCCTGCTGTGCAATGTGCACAATCTCCCCGCCACGGTTAAATAGAATAGCTCGGGAGCTTGTTGTTCCCTGATCCAGAGCCAATATATATTTTTCCATAAAGCCAACCTCCTGTTGTGGGTTCTTTTTAAGGTGTAAGCGATTTCTCGAAGTGTCGGATCAGATCTGTGTTGGATGTGGTCACTGCCGTAGCCCCGACGCCAAGCGCAAGTTCAACCTCTTCCGGTGAACGGATCAATCCCCCTGCAATAATGGGTATCCCTGTACGCACAGATACTTCCGCAATAATATGCGGAATGACGCCAGGTAATACTTCAATATAATCAGGTTGGGTTTTGGCCAGCAGCAGATAACTTTTCTCCAGTGCATGGGTATCGAGCAGAAAAATACGTTGAATCGCTGTAATGCCTTTCTGCTTTGCCTTCTGAATGACACTCGCTCGCGTAGAGATCAGTCCTGCCGGGCGAATGTGCTGACACAGATACTCTGCCGCATACTCATCATTCTTCAATCCTTGGACCAGATCTGCATGCAAAAGTATCTTTTTGTCGTACCGCCGAGCCTCGTCCATTACACTCTGAAGCTGTGCAATATGCGTTTCCAGCATCACCCCATAGGTATAAGGGCCTTCAATCATCGCTTCAAACTGCTTCATGCTCTTTGCAGCTGGCAATATACGTTGTCCCTCAAATGGCACCTTGGTTCCTCCCGCATTCATCAGATGACTATATTGTATAATCCGCACTGAGGGAACGGCAAGCCATTCCGTGAATCAGGAAAACCTGATCGCTACCCTATCATCCATAGCAAAAAGCCGCTGTTGTACTTCTCCATAACAGAGAGTACATCAACGGCTAGCCATCTATTCGTATACGTCTATAAATAATGATTAACCCTGCGCATGCGGAAGTAGCGTCTCTGCCCCAGCCCAACCATCACTTTCTGCCAAATGACCGGAACGGTTCACTTTCGTTTGCAGATATTTCTCGTTGAAAGCAGAGCGATCTCCCCATAGTGGCACACGTCCGCCCACATTCAATCCCGCTTCCTGCAAAGCAGCCAGCTTCCGTGGATTGTTGGTGATCAATGTAACCGGTGCGGAGCGAAGCGCACGCAATACGGCAATCGCATCGTCATAATTGCGGGCATCGTCTGTGAATCCGAGCTGTAAGTTCGCATCTACCGTATCCAGACCTTCTTCTTGCAAAATGTACGCCATGGCTTTGCTGAACAGACCAATGCCACGTCCCTCATGGTTCGCAAGATAAAACAGTGCACCCGCTCCATGAGCGGCGATCATTTTCATGGATTGCTCCAATTGGAAGCCGCAATCACAGCGTTTGCTGCCAAAGATGTCGCCTGTATGACAGATACTGTGCATGCGAATAAGCGCATCCTGTGCTTCGGCAAAGTCGCCATACACCAGGACACTGGATTGCTGGCGCTCTGCCAACTCAGCAGCAGCAAGAGATTCAATTAACTCGCCGCTCTCCATTGCTTTGTCTGACTTCATCCAGCTATACCACTGGAATGTCTTGGTCTCCCCATCAAGGTTTACCGGGAGCTTAATCGGTCCCACGAGGTATATGAACTCTTTTCCACTCGGAAAAGTCTGAATTTTGGGGGCAAGCAGTTGAATAATATGTGAATTGATCATTGTCGTTCCTCCTGTTTAGGCCAACTTGTCTGTTGATTGATTCGCATCCAAAGCGAAAATGGATCACTTGGACGTTATATAGTACGTATCTATATTATTCTCATCATCATTAGTTACTTTATGTAAGTTAGTTTAGAATAAAAATTATAATGTGTCAAGTAACTTTTATTTTTAAAGTAACTACCCAATTTATGTTACGCAATCGACACAAATATGTGTTTCATTTTAGGAATATTGGGTATGAGTTTATAAACTGCTCATACACTAATGTTGTAGTCCAAAGCACTTCATGCCTCGAACTTAATGATGAGGGGGTAATACACATGATCCGCCGGAAAAGAACATGCTGGACAGCCATACTGATGGTCTGCGTCCTGCTCATAAGCGGATGCTCCATCTGGCCCGGACAGGACGATTCAGCGAACAATAAAAAGGTAGCGCTTACATTATGGTACTGGAATCGTTCCATCGATGATAAGTTGATTGCCAGGGCTAAGGAAAAGTTCCCCAATATCGAACTGACAGCTCAGAAAATCGGCGGTGATTTCAAAGCAAAACTCAAAACAACACTCGCTGCACGCTCAGGTGAACCAGACATTGTAGCATTGAACGACTGGATCATGGAGCTATTTCCCAGTGAGGACCGTTTCTATAATCTGTATGATCTCGGTGCAGGAGATATTGAAGACCAATATCTGCCGTGGAAATGGAAGCAAGGCGTTACACCAAGCGGACAGATGATCGGTTTCCCGATGGATACGGGCCCAACAGCCCTCTTCTACCGAGAAGATCTGTTCAAGGAGGCCGGACTGCCATCTGATCCCGAAGACGTTACACGTCAGATCAACAGCTGGGATGCATATGCTGCTGCCGGAGAACAGCTCAAGGAAAAATTCGGAGGCAAGGTTTTTCTAACCGACAATATTGCAACCGTTTACAATCAAGTCATATCGCAGTCTGCAGAGCGTTATTTCCGGCCGGACGGGTCCTTTATCGGCATGGATTCCCCTATTGTGGGCAAGAGCTGGGATACGGCCGTTGCTTTCAAAGAGAAGGGACTGCTAGCCAATGCAGATGGCTGGACTCCAAGCTGGAACGCCGCGATGAATAATGGCGAAATCGCCTCTTTTGTAGGTGCCGTCTGGATGAAACAAGTGCTTCAGGAAGCCGCTCCGGATACCTCCGGGAAATGGCGGGTCGCTCGGGCACCAGGGGGAGATGGCAACAACGGGGGATCATTCCTGTCCATCCTGAAGTCGAGTGAACATCCTCAGGAAGCCTTTGAACTGGTTCGCTGGCTGCAAAGTCCCGAAAATCAACTGGAGCAATATCAGACACTGAACCTGTTCCCTTCTGCACCAGGTGTGTTTGATGATCCTGCCATGAAAGAAAAAGAACCTTTCTTCGGTGGACAGGCGACAGGGCCTGTATTTGCCGAATCGGCACAGGATGTGCCGGATGCTTTCTTTGGCGAACGATACCCATCCGTACACAACATTATCACCCGGCGGCTGAATGATGTCGCGAAGCAAAATGCCGATCCACAGCAGGTCTGGACAGATACAGTACACCGCGTCGAGCGGGAATTGCAGCGTTAACCTGAAGAACGTGTGGTTTCGTTATCCGCAAAGGAGGAATTCATATGGCTGTAACTGAACCTCGTCTTACTCCCGATCCCGGAAATGCAAGACCTGATCTGGATCGGCAGAAGTCACTATGGGCGAGAATGTGGGAGCATCGTGCACTCTATGTTGCGATATCGCCGTTTTATATTCTGTTTGCGGTATTTGGGCTGTTCCCAATCGGGTTCTCACTCTATCTGGCTTTTCATAAATGGGATGGCATCGGTGTCATGACGTTTAACGGACTCAACAATTTCAAATACATGCTGACCGATGCCGAGTTCTGGCAAGCCGTGGGCAACACGTTCATGATCTGGATCTATTCGACGATTCCGATGCTCTTCTTTGCCCTGATTATTGCCTTTTTGCTGCATGCACCATTTGTGAAGTTCCGTACCCTGTTTCGGGTCGGTTATTTTCTGCCAAACGTCACATCCATCGTGGCGGTAGCCATTATCTTCGGTGCTTTATTTGCCAACAATTATGGCTTTCTCAATTATCTGTTGCAGTCGGTCGGGCTACCGGTTGTGGAGTGGCTTAATGCACCATGGGGCATTAAAGTCGCAATCTCCTCCATGGTGGTCTGGCGCTGGACCGGATATAACGCCGTCATCTATCTGGCCGGACTTCAGAGTATCCCGCAGACATTATACGAAGCGGCCAAGATTGACGGCGCCTCAGCGATACAGTCCTTTTTCCGAATTACAATTCCGATGCTGCGTCCTGTGATCCTGTTTACGGTCATTACATCAACGATTGGCGGTATGCAACTGTTCACTGAGCCTCAAGTATTGGTAGGTAATGATGGTGGCGCAGGTGCAGCAGGCATGACGATTGTATTGTACCTCTACCGTGAATCCTTCATTAACAATTACTTCGGATATGGCGCTGCCGTTGGTTGGGGCATGTTCCTCATTATCGCCCTGTTCTCGATTGTGAACTGGAAGCTTGTTCAAGGCAAATCATCCTGATGTGATAAGGGGGAGCGCACATGGCGACCAAACACCTCAAATCGCTGGTGTTGTATACCGGTCTTATCGGGGGCATGCTCATATCCATGTTCCCGTTCTATTGGCTGATTGTAATGTCTACCCGGACAACGTCCGATATCTACAAGTTTCCACCCCAGCTCTGGTTCGGGGGCGAATTGTGGAATAATATCACGCGGGTGTTACAGCAGATTGACTTCTGGGGAGCTTTTCTGAATACGTTGTTTGTGTCCGGCCTCGTGACCATACTTGTACTGTTTTTTGACTCACTGGCGGGGTTTGCGTTTGCGAAGTTTGAATTTCCCGGCAAAAAGTGGCTCTTCATCCTGCTCCTCGCGACCATGATGGTACCTTCCCAGCTGTCGCTGGTGCCTTCCTTCGTGCTCATGGCTACGTTCGGCTGGGTCGGTTCCTTCAAAGCTCTCATTATTCCAGGCATGGTGAACGCCTTCGGTATCTTCTGGATTCGCCAGTATGCCACAGAGTCGATTCCGAACGATCTGCTGGATGCGGGCCGCATCGACGGCTGTAATTTCTTCCGACTCTATTGGAACGTGGCGCTGCCAATTCTGCGACCTGCCTTTGCTTTCCTCGGCGCGTTCACCTTTATCGGGGTATGGAATGATTATCTGTGGCCTTTGATCGTCCTGACGGATGAACGCAAATATACGTTGCAGATTGCGTTGTCTCAATTAAACGGATTGTATAACACAGACTATGCAATGGTCATCGCAGGTACGTTGCTTGCCGTCATTCCACTCATCGTTATGTTCCTGTTCATCAGCCGCCAGTTTATTTCGGATATTGCCGCAGGGGCGGTGAAGGACTAAGATTGTGGCATTTTGATCCATCCCTCAAGTCTGATATTCTTATCTATAGATGAAATAACAGATGCCATATAAGTTGGATGAATAGCGCCACGTGCACGAAGGGGACAGAAAGGGCCTGAAGAAATGGAGTTAAAAGCTTTCCAGAGGAAAGCTACTTCGAAAGCATATGCTTCGCATTTACGCGATCGGAAGGCTTTCTGTACCCGAAGTGTTAACGTGTAACAGCATTCTTTCACTTATATATTTAAGAAAGAGGGATGACAAAATGGCTTCTTCACCCTATATGATCGGCGTAGATATCGGCACGACCTCCACCAAGGCCGTCTTGTTCGAACAGAACGGAACCATTGTGGCTCAAGGCAGTGCCGATTATCCGCTACACACCCCCACACCTGCGATTGCGGAGCAGGATGCGGAAGATATTTTCAAAGCAGTCATCGAGTCCGTTAAACAGGCCACTTCCAAAGCGGGAGTGAAGCCAGAGGACATCCTGTTTGTATCCTTCAGTTCGGCCATGCACAGCATTCTGCCAGTCGATCAACACGGCAAACCGCTGATGCGGGCCATGACATGGGCAGATAATCGCAGTGCCGAGTGGACGGAAGTACTCAAATCCGAGATGAATGGTCACGAAATCTATCTGAGAACAGGTACGCCGATTCATCCGATGTCCCCTCTCACCAAGATCATGTGGCTCACCCGGGATCAGCCTGAATTGTTCAGACAGACGCACAAATTCATATCCATGAAAGAATATGTTTTCTATAAATTATTTTCTGAATACGTCATTGATCACTCCATGGCCTCCGCAACCGGACTCATGAATCTGGAGAAACTCGACTGGGATGCTGAAGCGCTGCATGTAGCGGGCATTACGCCGGAACACTTGTCCCGATTGGCCCCAACCACACATGTGCTGAAACATGGGTTGCACCCGGAGTACGCCAAGGAGATGGGCATTGCGGTCACCACACCATTTGTCATCGGTGCAAGTGATGGTGTGCTCTCCAATCTGGGCGTGAACGCCATTGATCCGGGCGTCGTGGCCGTGACCATTGGTACCAGTGGAGCGATTCGTACAGTCGTAGATAAACCGGTGACCGATCCAAAAGGACGCTTCTTCTGTTATGCGCTCACGGAGGATGCATGGGTCATTGGCGGACCGGTGAACAATGGCGGTGTTATTTTCCGCTGGATTCGGGACGAGTTTGCAGCTTCCGAGGTGGAGACTGCGAAACGACTTGGCATCGATCCGTATGAAGTGCTCACTCGTGTCGCCGAAAATGTACCTCCGGGTTCGGAAGGCCTCTTGTTCCATCCGTACATGACGGGTGAGCGGGCTCCGCTCTGGAATCCCAATGCACGGGGTTCGTTTTTCGGCCTGACGCTGCATCATAAGAAAGAACATATGATTCGGGCTGCGCTCGAAGGTGTGTTGTTTAACCTGTACACGGTCATGCTGGCGATTGAAGAAAAGATCGGTCGTCCGAAAAAAATTCAGGCGACAGGCGGCTTCGCCCGCTCTGAGTTGTGGCGCCAGATGATGGCCGATATTTTCGATCAGGATGTCATCATCCCCGAAAGTATTGAAAGCTCCTGTCTCGGCGCTGCTGTACTGGGCTTGTACGCTCTTGGCCGCATCGATTCCCTGAGCGCCGTCTCCGGCATGATTGGATCAACGCATCGGCACCAACCAAACCCGGACAGTGTCCGCGTTTATCGGGAGTTGCTCCCGATCTTCATCCGCATCTCCCGCAAATTCGAAGAAGAGTATGCGGATATCGCTGCCTTTCAGAATAAGACGATGCAGGGGTAGGGAAGACGTGGGATGGCATGCAAGATAACCGGAGGATGGGGCGGTTTAGGTTCTGAGAGTTGAAGATTTGAGGGTTACTAGCCTAAGATGTTACACGTAGGAGGGTCAAATCGTTGAACATGGAATAGCTAACGAATCGTAGACGTCTTATATGATGTTTATAGCATGTTTTCGAATCTAACGAACCTGAGACACCTTATATCGGATTTTAGCTTTGAAAAACTGCCTGAAAGTGAGAATGAACGGAAATAACGTCTCTACGGTTCGTTAGAATCTGAATTATGCCGATTTTCGGCCAATAGCGCGTCTCAGGTTCGTTAGAATTGACAGACCATTGTCACCATGCAGAAAGTCACCATCTCCTAAGCTGCGTCTGGCTCAGAATAACCTAAGGCTCTAGCGACTACGTCTTATGCACGTTCATGAGGACCGTCCGCCATGTTTAAAACATGTGGGAGGGTCTTTTTCATGAACAGATTTTTATGTACAGATCTTCATGTACAGTTTTTGTGTACCAATTTCCCTGTAGAAACTGTGCTATCAGAGTGATGAAGCCCTCGTCCCCAGCGCCTTTAAAATCACCTAAATATGCGAACAAAAAAAGCCCCACAGCTTGAAAGACTGCGGAGCTTCGTTTCCTAACGTTTCATTATTACCATTTATACTCCGCTATTACTGATTATACTTGCTGAACGCATTCTGGTCGGTCTGTACATTCTCCAGATACACGATCTGCCCCGCATCATTCACACGAGCGATATCAATGCCTGCTTTGGCATATACCGTTCCGTCTGCCGCTTGTCCGCACACCGCCCAGTTCGTTTGGTAGCTGCCGTCTGGCTGTTGCACCCACGCGTCCCACATATGTTTTACATCCTTATTGTATTCGTAGAAAGCTTTCATAAAACCATCGAATCCTGTTCGGCTGGTGCCGTTAAGCACAATCTCTGCGTCCGGTGTAAACAGGGACAATAAGTCCTGCATGGCGCGCTCGTCTGTACGTGAAGCATCAAATAAACGGAAATAGTTGTTCAACAGTGTAGTGGTACTCATAGTACTCATTTATATTCCTCCTAGAATAAAAAGCCGTTTTCCAATCTTTCAGTTCGAATATTTTCGAACTAATTGAAAAGAAATGTATCATACTTCTTATACTGCCTGCAAGAAATATATAAGTTGAGACCGACTTTTACACTAACACGGAGAGTGCAGAACCAATCTGAAGAAGCGAAGCGTTCGCCTTTATCACCGGATTTTTCCCTTGGACCAAGGGAATAAAGAAAATCTGGGGATAAGAGCGATCGAAAGATGGTACTGCAATCGGAGTAAACAAGTGTAATAGTTACAAGTTCAACTTCTATAGTTCGAAATATTTCAAACATTGAAAGAGAAAGCCGAATATGCTAACGTCATAGATATGAGAACTCCAACGATACCTATGGCTTCGGAATTGAAGTTGACCACGGTCTGCAATGCATTGGGCGATCCGATCCGCATGAAAATTGCACACTGTCTGGCCAGTTCTGGCGAGAAAAACTGCTCCGCCTTCGAAGTTGACCATATTTCCAAATCCACGTTGTCCCATCACATCAAAATTTTACGTGAAGCTGGCGTGATCCAGCCACGCATTGAAGGTAAACAGCACTTTTATTCCCTACGAAAGGAAGAATTAAACGTACGTTTTCCAGGCCTCGTCGACATGATTCTGAATACAAACGAGGAATACGTAAATTAAAGTAAGCAGGTCTAAGATTGAAGAATCACAATGATCATAATCGCAATTCCCATATAAGGAGGCTAACCATATGGACAAAAAAGCGGCAAAGATACTGCTGAGCGTCTTCTGGGGCGGTGGTGGCTGGAAAACAACCTCTCTACCCTTCTCCGGGGAGGAATTTGAATATGCCAAAAGCAAAGGTGTTATGTTTGATCCACTCACGATCACGCATGACGAGATTGTCCAGCGTCTGTACGACATGCATCAGGATGACTCGTTTAAAGAACGGGTGATTTCGGCATTTCTACATAGTCTGTCCACCAAAAAAGTCTATCTGCGCAGCGCATTATCCAGCTGGGCTTTAACATCGAACATGCCTTTACACACCTATGCAGAGCGCCCTGCCCTTCACCCTAACACCAGTTCCTGTGGAGATTGTAACTTCCTGCGTTTGCAGTCAGACAAGGAATATTCCAACGTCGACTTAAACGTCCTGAACTTTGAACGGACCAAGTGGGGCGGCGTGCGTCATGGCTGGCTTATCTATTGCCTGATGGATCTGGAATTACTGCTTCAGGACAACGATGCAAACTATGAAGTAACTCCTGAAGACCAAGCCATCCTGGTCAACCTGCTTGAAGCAGCTCAGACGGAAGACCCCAAAGACAGTGCTCGCTCACTTGAGAAAAAGTGGAAGGATCTCTTTCCTTCCAGCAAACAGGAGCGGGATGCCCTGCTGGAAATCTGGGCGGCAGCCGGCATACTGGCTCCTGGAGATAAACCGAGAAAACGCAAAGGTGGTTCCAGCGATTTTGTCTTTGCAGCAACCTGGCAAGGTGATGATGGATATCATGCAGAAGCCGTAAAACATTATTTCGGCTCCTATCTTCCTCAAATGCAATAAAACCTGAACTTTTGCTCACCTTTGCGTACGTCTGGTTACAATAATGACATCGACAGATTTCCTGTTTAACTCGTATAATAAGGGGAAATTGGTAGATGGGAGTGAAACAAGCGAGTTTATGGTATACATACTGGCTTTTATAGTGTCTTTTGCTGTCGTGGTTCTGCTTATTCCGCCGCTTGGTCGATTGGCTCACCGACTCGATTTTGTGGACAAGCCTCGGGAAGATGTGGAGCGTAAGCTACACAGGCAACCGATCCCGCTCACGGCGAGTTACGCGATATTTACTGGATTTTTCCTGACATACATTGCTCTTACGAAAGAAATCACATGGGAAACAGCGGCTCTGGTCGCTGGTGGTATGCTTCTGCTAACGATTGGTACCGTCGACGACTGGTACAAAACAAAAGGCAAAGATTTTCCTGCCCTGCCCAAAATGCTCGTACAGGTCTCTGCTGCAGTACTCGTATTTGCTTCTGGCATTGCGTTTACCGGATTCGTGAATCCCTTCAACGCGGAATATGTCATGCTTCCAATCTGGCTGCAATTCATTCTCACGATCCTGTGGATCTTCGGGGTGACAACAGTCATCAACTTCTCGGACGGCATGGACGGACTGGCTGGCGGATTATCGGCCATCTCGGCAATTACCCTGTTCATCGTGGCGCTTGCCAAAGGTCAAAGTGATTCCGCACTCATGTCGATCATTCTGGTCGGTGTAACGATTGGTTATCTGAAGTACAACAAAGCTCCTGCCAAAGTGTTCATGGGTGATGCAGGCGCTACGTTCCTTGGCTTCATTCTGGCGGTTATCGCTCTGGATGGTGCATTCAAACAAGCAACCATGTTGTCCATCTTCATTCCGATTCTGGCGCTGGGTGTACCGATCTTCGACAACATCTTTGTCGTTATCAAACGTTTCATTCAAGGTAAAGCGATCTATCAGGCCGATGCAAGTCAAGCTCATTATCGGTTGCTGCGTGCCGGATTGAATCAAAATCAGGTGGTGGGTGTGCTGTATCTAGTCAGCACATGTCTGTGTCTATCCTCCATTATTCTGATGTTAGTGGAGTTATAAAACCAAAATAACGATGAAAATAATAGAAGCCACCTTCATTGCGTTGAGGGTGGCTTTCTTATGATGTTTTTTTGGGTCGCTTGCCTTTTTTTCTTTTCAGTTAAAGCGGAGTGATTCTAACTTACGATTTAACAGCCCCTGCCATAGCACCTCCAACAATGAAACGTTGCAAAGCAACGTACAGGACAACCAGTGGCAAGGTAACAATCAGAATGCCACACGCGAGCAGCGGCCAGTTGTTCATGTACTGTCCATAAAATGTAAAGAGTCCTTTGGTTACCGGCTGATAATTCGGATCAGATAAATAAATGGTCGGCCCGATAATATCGTTCCATACACCAATCGCGGTAAGAATAATACCTGTTGCCAGGATTGGTTTCATTAACGGAACAAGGATGGTGAACAGATACCTTGTATACCCGCACCCGTCCATGGCAGAGGCCTCATCCAGTTCACGCGATATTGATTTGATATAACCCACAAACATGAGAAAGGCAATGCCCGTACCTGTCGTCTTCAATAAGATGTACCCGATTTGGGTGTTGTAAAGACCCAGATTATTGATCAGGGAAAACTGCGGAATGAGCGGGTTGGGAAGGTACATGGAAATCAGAAAGAAAATATAAA
Source organism: Paenibacillus sp. FSL M7-1414 (assembly GCF_038003195.1). Lineage (NCBI taxonomy): Bacteria > Bacillati > Bacillota > Bacilli > Caryophanales > Paenibacillaceae > Paenibacillus > Paenibacillus sp. FSL M7-1414. The sequence continues at coordinate 6,544,173 of NZ_JBBOOS010000001.1, forward strand.
TGAGTGTGCTGATTTTAACATATCTGCGTGCGAGCGGGAATGCAGCAAATATAGATAAAATCAACGTCAGCAGGGTGGACATCCCTGTATAGAGCACACTGTTCCACATATACTGAGAGAAGTTCCCTTTGTTCCATGCTTCGGAAAAGTTCTCAAGCCGGATCCCTTCAGTAAGAGCTACAGGATCGAGCAGATACTCTGTCTGTGTCTTCATGGATACATTGAACAGATAGAATAGAGGGAAAACGTACAACGCAAGCATGAGCAGAACGATAACGTAGCTGACCATTCTGGACGTTTGGCTCTGTTTCATTACGCTTCCACCTCTCTTCTGCGAAGGTAAAATAAAGGGACCATCGATATGGTAAATACAAAGAGGAACTGAATCATCGCGACAGCAGAAGCCAAACCGTAATCAGCCGTTCCTGTGCCAAATGCCGTAGCATAAACATCAAACGCAAGCGTCGTTGTATTGAACTTGCCGCCTGTAAGTACATAGATAATATCAAAGGTTTGCAATGCCCCTATGATAGACAAGAGCATGTTAACCGTGAATGCAGGAGCAATCATGGGGAATGTAATGTTTGTAAATGCTTTCCACCCCGAAGCACCATCCATGTAACCCGCCTCATACAGATCGCTTGGAATGGACTGCAGACCTGCAAGAAAAATCGTCATGGAGTAACCCATGTACATCCAGATCTGAACAAAAATAATCAGTTCGAAGGCGATATTATAATCGCCAAAAAAGTTGGAACTGGTACCCAAGAAATTCAGAAAGGACTGGGCTGGTCCGCCCAGCGGATTTGCAACGAGTTGCCAAATGAGTCCAGACACAGTAACCCCCAGCACCACTGGCAAAAAGAATACCGCGCGATATAATTTATCGCCTCTAAGCTTTTTATTGATCAAAATCGCTATAAACAACCCCACTGCATTTTGTATGATCACAACAGCAAACGCAAAGTATAAGGATCGCCCAATAGCATCCATTCGGTCTCCAGCATTGGATGCACCAAAAAATGTTTTATAGTTTTCAAAGCCGATAAAGCTCCATTCCTGGCCCCGAACACCAGTAGCATCTGTAAACGAAAACAGTATCGTCACAAGTGATGGACCGAAGCCAAACACGACATAAAGTAACAACGGAATGCTCAAATACAGATAAGGAATAAGTCTTGCCTTACCTTTCCCAAACGGATACATCATCCTCACACCTTTCATGGGGTAAAACTAAGACATAAGAAAACCGGAATAACAGCCTTGTCTGGCCTGAAGGCTCAGACCCGAGCGCTATTCCGGCGCATGCGGCCAACTTGTGCCATGAATATGAATGATTATGAATTACTTTGGAGCAGCAGCATCCCAGTCCGCTTGGGATTTACCCGCAAGCTCTTCCGGTGTTGCAATCGGTCCGGCTGGCTTGAGCATCTCTGCGTGAACGCTGGCCTCCGAAATGTACTGTCCTACATTCTGACGGTTAATGAACAACTGATCCCAAGAAAGTTTAAAGTCCTCCAGGTAAGGCTGAATGCCTTGGATAAACTCACTTGTCATCTCCACATCAGGCTGTGTAGGCAGGAAGCCGGCTGCATTCACAAATTCCGTGTAGTTCTCTTTCTCCGATAACATATCAAGCCATTTCATTGCGTAATCCTTGTTCGGTGAGTTATCCACCACCATCCAGGTCATATCGTATTTACCCGCCAGATTTTTGTTCTTGGCTGCATCATTGCTACCTGGAATTGGGAAATATCCAAACTTCAGATCAGGGTTGGCCGTTTGAATTGTTGTTGCATCCCAAGTGCCGTCAGCAATCATAGCCACCTTGCCTGTAGCGAACAAACTGGGCAATGTTCCGTAGTCAATACCCATGAAACCAGGCATTGCATTGTTCATCAGATCCTGAGATTTCTGCAAGACTTCAAGTTGAACCGGATCCGTCAGCTTGGTTTCACCAGTCCATAGACCTTTGATATAAGCAAGCTGATCTTCATGAATAGAGGCCTGAAGCCCTTGCACCGCAAGACCTATTGGCCATACATCTTTACCCGCCAGACCCAGCGCTTCGACACCATTGTCTTTGAACACTTTGATAACATGTTGCAATTCATCCCAGGTTGTAGGGATTTCCAGATTATATTTTGCGAAGAGTTCCTTATTGTAGAACAGTCCTGTGAATGCCACCTTGCCCATGTTTACACCGTACACCTTATCGTTATACGTCATTGCGTTCTGTACATCCGCTTCATTGTAGTTTTTGATAAAAGATTGATCAGACAGATCACTGATTAACCCGGCATCGATCCATTGCTTCCACATCGGATCAGCAGCACCACTGGACCATTCCTGCGGAGCGCCTACAAAGCTTGATTTGAGTGGAATGATATCTACGTCCCCATTACTTCCGGCGTTCATCCGTGTTTGCATCAACTGATCGTATGTCGCGTCTGCCGGAACCGTAGTATATTCCACCTTTACGTCCGGATATTTCGCTTCAAATTTCGTATTAAACTCTTTAATGTAGTTGTTAATATTCTCTTGCTGCCAGTGAATGATCTTCAAGGTAACTTTTTTGCTGCTGTCTGTAGCCTGAGTTCCTTCTGATTCCGAAGAGCTGTTACTACAAGCGGCGAGCACACATAATAAAGCGGTTACAAGTACAATGGTTAAAGTCATTTTCTTCATTTTCGTTGTCCCCCAAATTTTTGAATTAAATCTACGAAATCAGTTTCGTTAATTCCACCCTTATTATGACTTCAGATCTTTATTTTGTAAATAGTCATTTTGTTTTTTTGATTTCCATGCTTTAACACGCTTGATAAAAGCTTTATTTATTGCTGTATACGTTGAAATCAAGGTACCCTTTACGATAGTCACGAAATTTACGAAACACAGCACATGACATAATTTCATTTAAGCCCCAGACAACCCGGCATTCCTTTAAATGGACTCAAAATCTGTAAAATAATTAAGATTACGAGCTAAAATTCGTCCTTATTTTCGCGACAAACCTCCTTGATCACTTCAAACCTATGGATGCATATCATTTCAAGTGTGAAACCCTCTCTCTGCTGTTGACTCTCCGGTCTATGTAGCATAGAATACTTGCAAGAAAGCGAAAAAACCGATACAGCCCCAGTTTACGAAACCAGTTTAGGAATCCGAGGGATGTTTATGAATATCAAAACGATAGCGAGTTTAGCCGGCGTGTCTGTAGCCACGGTGTCCAAGATTATCAATAACTATCCAGATATTAGCGAGGAAACGCGCCAGCGCGTGCTTAAAATTATGGAAGAGACAGGCTATCGTCCATCTTCTTCAGCCAAAACACTGGCAACCAAAAAATCCAGCCTCGTTGGTGTTGTGTTTGCAGGGAAGCTGAACGTGGATTTCAGCCACCCTTTCTTCGTACAGGTTATCAATGCGTTTAAGAAACAAATTGGCTTGCTTGGATACGATCTACTCTTCTTCTCGAATGAGAAGTTTCTGGATCAGGGTGAGGACTACTTGGCGAGATCCAAGTATTTTCAAGTGGATGGCTGTATTATTATTGCGGGGGATGAGGTCGAGAGCAGCATATTCGACCTGGATGCCAGCCCGATTCCTTGTATCGGAATAGATATCGAGCTAACAGGACAAAGCTCCTGTTACATCATGTCCGATAACGATAAGATCTCAACCAAAGTTGTAGAACAATTTTATATGAACGGTTATCGAGATGTTGGTTTTATCGGGCTGGAGCGCGCCTCTCTTGTGATGCAACAGAGAGAGATGGCTTTCAAACGTTCACTAAATCAGTTTAGTCTTGATGAAAAGTCCGAGTGGGTTGTATACAGCAAAGATTATGCCGCAGCGGATGGATACGAAGCGGCCAAGAAAATGCTCGCCTGCAAGACTCTGCCACGTGCCGTGTTTGCAGCCACAGATCTACTTGCCTTTGGAGCTATTCGTGCCTTTAAGGAAGTGGGGTTACGCATTCCAGAAGATATAGCTGTGGCAGGTTGTGACGACATCGAAGCCTGTCGTTATACCGATCCACCGCTCACAACCGTCAAGCAGGATACGGATAAAATTGGACGCCTTGCTGCCATGATTCTGTTTGATCTGATGAACAAACAAATGGATAATCGTTGCATTAAAGTAGAGCCGGAACTGGTTGTACGTCAATCCTGTGGCACAGCCATGCTGCTGGCACAGGAAATCTAAGCGTTAAGTCTTTGGGACTGGCTGCTGCAGATCAATTCACATCATAGACATAGCGATTTTTCATAAAACTCCACACCAAGAAGCAAAAAGGGGATGTCCCATAAGTCATGAATATGACAGGGGACATCCCTTGTTTGTGTTATTTTGTTTTAATGAACCTGAGACACGCTATTCGCTTCCATTTGCCGAGAAAGTTCCTGCTATCTGGAAGCGGCAGTAGGCAGCTTGTCCTCTACTGTCTGCAAGTCAGACCATCCGGGTCGATCAAGTTCAATGAGACGGCGGTATCGCTCTTCCCCAGCCAGCAATTGTTCGTGAGAACCCTGCATGGCAATCTGTCCATTTTCCATAAAAATAAGTTCATCCATCTGTTCAGCACCAATCAGGTGATGGGTGACCCAGATCATCGTTTTGCCTTGCAAGCTGTCCAGAATGGTGCGCATCAGTTCGCGTTCCGTCACCGGATCAAGCCCTACGGTTGGTTCATCCAATATAATAACAGGTGTCTCCCGAAGCAGTACCCGGGCCAGAGCGATCCGTTGCCTTTCCCCACCGGAGAAACGCAGGCCCGTCTCCAGCATTGGCGTATCATATCCCTGCGGCAAAGATTCGATCAGACCGGATAACCCTACTTGCGCGGCCACCTGACGAATCTCCTCATTCGTTGCATGTGGACGACCAATCCGCAAATTATTGGCTACCGTGGTGTCGAACAGGTGAGGACTCTGATTCAGCACCGCGACAACATCAGTGACACTCTCACCCAAGGTCTGCACAGACATATTATTGATCAGAACTTTCCCCGCAGACGGAATTAATGCCCCCTGAATCAGCTTCAACAATGTCGATTTGCCGCCGCCGCTTCGTCCAAGAATAGCTAATCGTTTGCCTTGTGGCAGATGAAGGGATACATCCTGTACGGCGTAGGAATCATCCGCTGCATAACGGTAACTTACGCGATTAATCTCGATGTCTGCTCTGAGTTTGGGTGGAATGCGAAGACGAATTCGTCTGTCCGGGGTATCATTCGCAGCTGGCACGGACTCAGATGGCTGACCGGCCATTGTTTTTCTGCTTTTTACTACAGAGATTGATTCGCCCGTCCCGTCAACATCGTCCGCTCCATTCTTCCACGAAAGATGCTCTTTCCCTTCCAGCTGTTTCAAGCGGTCCAGTGATTCCCGGTATCTCGGAAGATGCTCCACCGCATCCCCTACGGGCAGAAGCGTTTCCGTGAGCGGAAATAACACCAGCACAAAAGCAGCAATCATTACGGCAGGTAATTGCCCGACAGAAGCGGCGTTTTCAGCCCATAACGTAACCGATAATACCATTAGGCCAATGACACACTGGGCCATCAGATCACGCCAGCGTGTCCAACGCCGCAACTTGCGACGAACCGCGTCGACCTGTTCTTCCGCCTCTTCCTGCTGCTGAACAAATTCCGCGGCTCGTCCACTTGCAAGCCAATCTCCCAGTCCAAGCACACCGTCAGTCAGACGGGTATACAACCTGCTGTTATCCTTTTTCAGCCGCACACGCCATTTCCAAGTCACTTTCAGCGAGATCGCAGGTAACACGGCAACGAGAAATAACATATACAAGCCCATCCACACCGCAAATCCAAGATCCACACTGCCAAAAGCAATCACAGCCCCACCGTACATCACGAGCGCCGTAACCGCAGGGAAGACTGTACGCAGATAAATATCCTGCAGCCGCTCCACATCATCGGCGAGTGCTCCAAGCACATCTCCGGTCTGCATACGAGAGCGCAGGAACAGGGCCTGTGGCTCCAGAATGCGATATAACTTCACCCGTTGATCAGCCAACACACGCAGTACGGCATCATGTCCTGCCAATCGTTCAATATATCGAAAGACGGCACGGAATATCCCAAATGCACGTACCCCAACAATAGGTACATACACCATCAAAATATTTTCAGGATGCAGCGCAGACTTGGAGATCAGAAATCCGGAGGTGAACAGCAGCAGTACCGCACACAAGGCAGCGCATGTACCCAGCGCAATGACTGCAATGAATCTCCAGCGGTACTGTGCCACGTACGGAGCGATCCAGCTATTTTTTTCTTTTCCGTTACGGACGGTCTCCATATGTTCATATCCGGACTTCATTTTATATCGCCTCCATCTGGGCCTGAATCATCTGATAATATACGCCTTGTCGTGCCAGCAATTCCTGATGTGTTCCCGTCTCTGCCACTGTGCCGCCATCCATGACAATAATTCGATCCATATGCGGCATCCAGTGCAGACGATGGGTAGCCAAAAATACAAGTTTTCCTTCAAACAGCGGCAGCATCGTCTGTTTCAGTTCATACTCTGTTTCCACATCCAGATGTGCTGTCGGTTCATCAAGCAACAGGATGTTTCGTTTACTAAGCAAGGCCCTTGCCAGCGCCACGCGTTGCTCCTGCCCACCACTGAGCTGTCTGCCTCCAGCCCCAATTAGCTCATGCAGCCCACTGGATAATGAAGACAGTAGCTTGGTTAATCCAGCTGCGCTAATGGCCTTCGCCACTTCCGCATCCGATGCCTCCGGCATGTAGAAACGAACGTTATCGGCCAGGCTTCCACTAAAGATATACGGATGCTGCGGGATAGCTGCCGTCTGTCTTCGCCAGGATTCAAGCATATCCTGTGTCACAGGCTGTCCGTTGGCTAATACTTGGCCTGAAGTAGGAAGCTGAAATCCAGCCAATACGTCAATCAACGTGGATTTGCCTGCTCCGCTGGCACCAATAATACCGATTTTGCCAAGACCCGTGATCTGAAATGTGACATCCTTTAGCGAATAAGGACCTTCATCATCATGCCGTACCTGTACATCCGTTAGAGCCAATCTGCTACTCTCATTCCAAGAGAACACTGAGGAAGAGGAAGAAACAAGCTCAGGAGTAGTAGAAACAGAAGCAGAATCAAGATGCCCCGCAGCCATTTTATCATTCAACACGACACGTATGGTCGAAGTGCCTGCTTTCCTTTTACCCGAAGATAACGATGATGCAGATCCCGTCCCATCCTCTGCCATGTCCGCATGCGCAACAACATTTGCATAGGCTTCTTTTTGTTTCTGTTCAGCAGCTTTCCCCCGTTCAATCACTTGGTTGATAGCCGCTCCAGCTTCCTTACCGTCCAATGTGGCATGATAATCAGCGCCGAGCATACGTACAGGCAGGAAATATTCGGGTGCCAAGATCAGTACCGTCAGCGCAGGGCCAAGTAGCATATGCCCTTCTGTCAGACGTAATCCCAGACCAACCGCTACGGAAGCAACGGACAACATCGTAAAGAAATCGAGTGCAAACGAAGAAAGAAAAGCCATGCGCAGCGTAGACATCGTTGCTTTCCGATACCGCTGACTGACCCGCAAAATGGACCCTTCATGTGTTTTGCTCTGTCCCAATGTTTTTAGCGTTTCCAGCCCCCGCAGGGTATCGACAAAATGGTTAGCGAGTGCTTTGTAAGATCTGAATTGTCCGTCTATCTTACGCTGAGCTGCGAGGCCAATCAGAATCATGAATACGATCAGGATTGGGAGTGTCAGCATCAGAATAACCCCGGACATCAGATCCAGCTTGAACACATACAGCAAAATGACGATGGGTGTGAATCCTATGCCCAGCATGCGAGGAATAAATAGTTCCAGATACGTCTTGTATTGAGCTGTTCCCTCACGTGCCAGTGTGACCAGATGGCCTGTGCCCTCTGTCTTGGCATAACGCGGCCCGAGCCTGAACCACTGCTCCACCATCTGTCTGCGCAGATCAGTCCCTGTCCTCTCCGCATATCGTGAAGTCACGAGTTGTAACCAGAAGGATAGGGCGTAGCGGGCGGCAAAAGCAGCCAGGAACAGCAGCAGTACAGGGTACTGCTCCGTTACGGATGAACCTTCAAATAATGCCGTTATGGCCTGTGCTAGCCATTTAGCCTGCATAATGATCGTCATCGCCTGTAGCAGCACCAGCGCTGAGGCCAGCGCAAGTACCGGCCGGATGCCCGGCAGCTTCATCAGCCCCCGTCCCATATCAGTACTCCAGGTGGTGCTGCTCGTTCAGACGTTTGCGGAAGATATAATAACTCCAGATCTGATAGCCAAGAACAAACGGCAGCAATGTGCAAGCTACAATGGTCATTACTTTCAATGAATAAGCGCCGGATGCGGCGTTGTATACAGTCAGGTCATATGCCGCCCCAAAGGAACTCACCATCACTCTTGGGAAAAGTCCGATAAAGACCGAGGCAATGGCAATGGCAATCACTGCCCCAGTCATACCAAAAGCCCAGCCTTCACGCTTCTGACGAACAAAGTATGCCGCAAGTGCAAGCGAAACTGCGCCAAGTACAACCATGATCCAAAGAGCCCAGCCTCGTACGGCGAACACATCCGTCATGAAATACGTCATTAACGCGTAAACGGCGAGCAGTGCAGCCAGCGGCAGCATCAACTTTTGCGCTGTCTTCAAGGCACGCTCTCTGAGATCACCTACTGTTCGTAGTGATGCAAACAGCAATCCATGAACCAGACACAGCAGGGTTACACTCAAGCCACCAATCACGGTGTACGGATTAACAATATCGAGGAATCCTGCACGCAACTGCATCTCCCCATCAATGGGCAGACCCTTCATCAGCGTGGCAAAAACCACGCCGAACAGGAACGGTAAAAGCGCACTGGAGACCACAATGATGATGTCCCATGTTTTGCGCCAGCGCTGCTGTTTCATTTTACTGCGGAATTCGAAAGCAACTCCGCGACCAATCAAGGCGAGTAACACCACTACAAGTGGCAGGTAAAAACCACTGAACAACGTGGCATACCAGTGAGGGAAGGCGGCAAACATCGCGCCCCCTGCCGTAATAAGCCATACTTCATTACCATCCCAGAACGGACCAATCGAGTTGATCAGGGTCCGGCGTTCACGGTCCGTTTTGGCAATAATGCCTGTAGACATCCCCACACCAAAATCAAAACCTTCCAAAAAGAAGAAACCAACAAACAATACGGCAATCAGCAAAAACCACAACTCACTTAGTGACAACGGAATAACCTCCATCCACGCCGAACGGATCGGCCGATTCATCGTGATCTTCTGGCTTCTCGACCGCAAACGGTCCTGCTTTGATCTCACGTACGAACAGGTATACCATCACGATTCCGAGAACCGTATACGCAGCGGTAAAAGCGATGGTCGAGAACAGGATCGTTCCTGCGGATACGTTCGGCGAGACCCCGGCTTCGGTTGTCATATAGCCAAATACTGTCCATGGCTGTCTTCCTACCTCGGTCATAATCCAACCTGACGTATTGGCGATAAACGGCAGGGAGATGGCGAACACCATCAGACGCATAAACCACTTTCCAGCGACCTCCAGCTTCTTACGCATGGCTAGGAACGTACCGTATAGCGCCAATGCAATCATTAAACCACCCGCTGCGATCATAATGCGGAAACTCCAGAATGTTGTCCGTACCGGCGGGATGTAGTCCCCCGGTCCATACGTCTGTTCATACTCAGCTTGAAGCTCCTTCATACCTTTGACACTACCGGAGAACTTGCTGTAGGACAGATAACTGAGCAATCCAGGGATTTTGATCTCACCCGTACTCTCCTGTTTATCCGGGTCAATAAAAGCGACCACCGTCCATGGCGCCGGATCTTCTGTCGTTGTCCATGTGCCCTCACTGGCTGCCATCTTCATCGGCTGTGTCTCCACCAGATATTGTGCCTGGAAGTGACCCGAGAATGCGACGCCGAATGAAGAAACAAGAGCGATAATGATCGCAATATTAAACGATTTGCGGAAAATCTCCACATCCTGCTTTTTCATCAATTTGTAGGCACTGATCCCGGTTACGACGAAGGCCCCTGTCATCAATGCCCCAAAGACTGTATGTGGGAACTCAACGAGAAGCTGACCATTTGTGATGAGTGCAAAAAAATCATTCATCTCGGCTCGACCGTTGTTAATCTCAAACCCAACAGGATGTTGCATAAATGAATTGGCTGCCAGAATCCACAGCGCGGACAGGAATGTGCCGACAAACACCAGCCAGATGCAGGCCAGATGCACTTTTTTGGACAAACGATCCCATCCAAATATCCACAATCCAATAAAAGTAGACTCCATAAAAAACGCCAGTAGCGCTTCAATAGCCAGTGGCGCACCGAATACGTCCCCGACAAATCGGGAGTACTCGGACCAGTTCATACCAAACTGGAACTCTTGCAAAATACCTGTGACTACCCCGACGGCAAAGTTAATCAGGAACAGCTTGCCCCAGAACTTGGCCATCGTTTTGTAGATCTCCTTACCCTTAACAACGTACAACGTCTCCATGATTGCAACCAACAGTACAAGACCGATGGATAGCGGGACAAAAAAGAAATGGAAAATCGTTGTAAGTGCATATTGGATACGCGATAACATAATCGGATCCATACCGTTACCCCTTCTTTCTGTTCACTTCGCAGTATGCGTATTTGGCATTGAAGCTGCACCTTCGCTGTCTGTCCGCCAAATACGTTGATGAACGTATTGTGCCAGATTACCTATTTTATACATGTGAGAATTATCACAATCTTCGTCTCTAGAGCAAAAAAAAGTGATCCTGGTCACACAAAAGATAAAATTCAGCCTATTATCACAGCTTGCCAACTGCATCTATTCATGGAAGATACTCATGTTTGGGACGGAATGCCCATATGTTAGTCTCAGGCATATCATGCGAAGTACCGTGAGGGCTTTACATATGAAGTGAAAGCATGAAGCACATGCAGAGTGAAGACGCTCCATATTACAGTCAAGGTGAGGTGAACTATTCATGGAAAAACCTGCACCACTACCAGGTGAAGACGCCGAAGCCAGCCTGGATAAGGCCAGTACAACACAGCCCCCTGTCCGGTATGTTCTCTTCCCTCGCAAAGGAGGCTGGTCATCCTTTCCCTATCCCGATATTGCTGCACTGCTGTCGATCGAGGGAGAGGTCTACTATGTCAGCAGCCTGACGCAAACAGAAGATGTACCTCCGGTCATTACCGTCATCTCCCTCCCTGAGGCTGAGCAGCTATTGCTGGAACCTCGCACCGTAGCCGTGGTCGCCCATCCCTACTGGCTAATAGCTACGGCTTCGCTGGAGCCTGAGCTATGTATTGCCCTGCTCCCTGAGCCTGCTGGAAACGAAGCAGAATCTCCGCTATGGGAGAGCAGTATTTCCAAACTGGTCGGCATCGCCGATCTGGTCGGCACATCCTCCGAAACACGTTATATGAGGCTGTTATTCCAAGGCGTACGTGCCATCTGGCTGGGCGGAGAAGACCCTGCACCTGCGGGTACGATGCAAAAGGATGATCTCGAAGTCCCTCTCCGGGACTACGAACTGCTCTTCTTGCATGCGCTGCGGCAGATCCTGTCAGGCACTCCAGATAGCGTCACCCTGCTTCAATGCAGTGTACGTGCCGACTTCTACCGCCAGCTCCGGGCCAAAGCAGGCCCACACGAGACGATATCCTTTTTGCTGGCAGCCTATGAGTACTTGCTTGAAGATTCTCGGGCTATCAATTCACTGCAAGAGGCCTTTACCCATGCGGTCTTGAACGGTCGCAGTGATTGTGTGGTCTCCCACTATCGCTTCCTGTCTGCCATTCATGCCCGGTCCGGCAAGTTGGAGGACGCCCTGCTGGTGTATGGAATTAGTGCAGCCGAAGAACAGGAACGCCATCATTATGAACAGCTCTGTCGCTGGTTTGAGGCGGGAGAAGATCAACTTGTACGAGCGGAACTACTGCGTATGAACGATGATTACGGAAACGCCCTGCGTATCCTGGACGAACTTGGCGGAGAAACGGCGAGACATTGGAAATTCCGCATCTACCAGGAGACTGGACGTGTGGAAGAAGCACTGGCTCTGGTGCATGCAGTCGATATTCAGGATGATGCCAGTCGCCGGGATTATCAGCAATTATCCGGTAGTGCGCTGGCACTGCGAGGGGAACGACACGGGGCAGTCCGACATTTCCTTGAGACAGCACTGGAGGATGAAGATGCGCTGGCCCGGATTGTGGAGCTGGAGCTGTTGGATCATGCTGTACAGCAATTGCTTGGGGAGGTGCCATGATGCTGGACCCGAAGAAGCGTAAACAACAGTTGAATGGGCCAATGGTGCACAGGAATATCCGAACCGAAACCACTTACACGCCAACCGAAACAGTCGATCGAACACATACAGACGCATTGGAACATGGAGATCACACCCCGGATCATGCACAACCAACGCAGGACATCCGAAGCCAAGTGCATCACTGGAATGATTCACAAGGTCAGGCAGAACAGAATGCTGCTGTAACACAAGAGGAAACAAGTGTATTCAAAGAGCCTTTCTCCATTCGTCGGGTTCGCAAAAGCAAAGGCAACAAGCTGACCGCCATGCTCCAGGTTCGCAATGAACGTGGCCGATACCTTGAAGAAGTATTGCATGATCTGAGTGAGTTCGTGGATGAGATCGTCATTGTGGACGATGCCAGCACAGACGGAACACCGGATATATGTAAAGCCTACCCTAAAGTGGTCCGTCTGGAAGTACTGGAGAAACCGCTGTTCGCTGAGGAATGGCGTCTTCGTAACACTTTGTGGCAAGCGGCTGCGGGAACATGTCCCGACTGGTTGCTCTCAGTTGATGCGGATGAGCTGTACAGCTCAGAGGCCAAGAAAGCCATACGCACTCTGATTAATCAGGAGTATGCGGACTGGTTTGCATTCCGATTCTACGATATGTGGGATGGCCGGACCCACTACCGGGAAGATGATCTCTGGTCTCTGCACAAACGGCATACCGCTTCACTTGTACGGTATATGCCTGGATATCCTTATTTTTATCCACAACAGAATCACCATGTTCCCCGCCTTCCCTTGTCCTGCACGGTATTGCCTGGGGTCAGCACGGAATTGAAGGTTCAGCATCTCGGATGGGCAGGCAGTCTGGAGGACCGGGTTCGTAAATATTTGCGTTACAAGCGCATTGATCCTAGCGGTGAGTGGGGCAATCTTGCACATTACGAGTCTATTCTCGATCCGGAACCTCGGCTGATTCCCTGGAAGGAGGGACCGTGAGATGGGCGTGGTGAGTATTCTGACGCATAGTTTCACCGACGGGTACAACCGGGAATTCGGTCGTGTATTTGGTGGTGGACTGGAGCGATATATTCTGGATCTGTGCAGTGTCATCCGAGGACTCGGGCATATTCCCGAAGTTCATCAGCTCTCTTATTTTGAAGCATTCCAGACTCGGACGGAGCAGATTGACGTATTTGGTTATTCGTACGACATGGATAATGTACCGGAAGCCTTTGACCGGATGGCAGCAGCAGCGCGCGGCCCAGTGATCTATGCCAGCTGTCTGTGGCAACCCATCACCTACAAACCCGGCAGTCTTGGCATCTGTCACGGCATTAATTGGGATCGTCCCGGACTTCCACTGGAGACCAAACAACAAGTCGCGGAACATATTCAACTGGCTCTGGATGGACTCGTGCGCATTGTATCGGTGGATTCTCACTTCCAGACCTTTTGCCGGGCTGCGTGCACCTATACCGATCCAAGGCAGGTTATCCTGATTCCCAATGCGGTGGATACATCCTATTTCACACCAGCCCCGCCAACGCGGACCTTCGAGCAGAAACAGGAAGACGAATGGCTTGTCGCATGGAAGAATGATCTGGCGAGTCATGAAGAAAATGTTGGTGCAGTTATATCAGGAGTGCAAGCTGTAGAAGGCAAGGATGGAACGAGTGGTGCTGGAGCGAACAGTGGTAAGGCTAACAGAGATGGAGGTGGAGATACAGATAGCGATCAAGAACGAGAGGGGAAAGAAACGGTAGATTTCCATTTACAGTTATCGAAACTGGAAGAAGTCGAGGCAGATGGCGAAACGTATAGGTTTGCTCATAACCACCGGAATTCAAAGGATTGGGCTACGGAGATTCTAGTAGAAGCAGATGCTGAGTATCAGGTTAATGGTCCGATTCAGGGACAGGTTGAAAAGAAAACTGTGGATGCCCGTATAACCTCTCCCCGCCCAATTCGCATTATCTATCCACGCCGCATCAGCATGGAGCGGGGTATTATTCCAATGATGTTGGCGGCGGATAAACTACTTGGAGCCTTTCCAGATCTGGAGGTTGAATTTGCCGGGGAACTGGTTGAAGGCAGTACAGTCGGGAGAGTCTTTCGTTACTGGCATCGTACTCATCCACATGCGGAGCGAATTAACCAGCGCACGTATGATTTCCGGGATATTCGGGAGGCCTACCATCAGGCAGATATCGCTGTGATTCCAACTGTGTTCTCGGAAGGCACCTCCTATGCCTGTCTGGAAGCGATGAGCTGTGGACTTCCGGTAATTGCCTCCAATGTTGGCGGATTGAATGATCTGATTCAGGATGGTTTTAATGGGCTACTGGTACCTCCTGGTGAGCAGGAACTAACCGCTGCACTGGTACGTCTTGTACAGGATCGGGCCGAGCGAGAACGACTGGGAATCTATGCGCGCGAGACTGCACTGTCCTATGATCTTGCCAGGTGGCGGAGCCGGTGGAGCACGGTGTTGGAATCTTTTTTGGCAGAGACAGGATTAAAGGAGGGAATTCGGGGATGATGGATACGCCCAAGGCAACGGAATTCATGGAATCAAGATACATTCGGCAAAGTGACCCTAAAACGGACACATTGGTCTTCCCGCTGCATCCGGCATGGTGGAGCCGTCCCTACGAATATGAATGGGCCCGGCGGTTTGCACGTCCAGATGATGTCGTCCTTGATGCAGCCTGCGGCATCTCCCATCCATTCAAATTCTGGCTCGCCGAACACTGCCGCGAGGTTCACGCCTGCGACTGGGATGAACGTATTTTGTCTGAAGAGGCGATAAGACTGGATATTGTTTCTGATTTTGGCGAGCAAGCCGCTCAGGATCTGCCAGAATCAACTCTCGCCCGATTGCACCGTGCAAAGGCCAATCTGGCCCAGCTTCCGTACGAGTCGGGTAAGTTTGATCGGGTGTTCTGTATCTCTGTACTGGAGCATCTGGATACAGGCACGATGCTGCGAGCGTTTCGTGAATTCGCTCGGGTGCTTAAACCAAACGGACAGTTAATCGCTACCTTCGATGTGCCCGAGATGCGGCCTGATCTGCTGGAGACAATCATGGCTGTCACCGGATTAACCATTGAAGATAAGCTGAATGTGAAAGAGCCAGACGATGCCATCTGGTCTGATATGTACGGCACGCCGATCCGCTGTTTTCGAGCGGTGATATGCAAAGGTTGAGACAAATTGGGTTACTTAGAGTTAAGTGCAGAGTGGAAAATTGAGGGCTTGAGAGCTCGACCCATTAGCAACGGAACAATACACGGTTCGGGAAATGCTCCGATTACCGGTAGCTCCGTTGCTTTTGCAATTTCGATCGGATGGGCTAGTTCGGGAATATGTGGGGATGGAGGTTGGGGACTAGAGACTAGCAATCAGAGATTAGTGATTAAAGATTAAAGATTAAAGATTAAGGATTAAGGATTAAAGGAAATTATAGGTGTACCAGTAACATGTTGCACTGGTTGGTGTACTCTTTGGCATAGGCTGCGCCGGGTGCTGTCAGGCACAGCAGGGTGTGCAGGCCCGGCGGGATTGTCGTCGCCGGGCGACCTGTGGCGGCAGGTTTCCGCGCAGTGAGTTGGGCCGATTCGGCCCATTCACGCGCCAGGTTCTGCCGCCCGGCGAGCAGCGCGAGCGTGCCCGCGAGGACTGCGTGAGCGGTGCGCTCCGGGGCGGGCACTTCGTCCGTGTGGGGCTGCTGCGCGCCGTCAGGCGTGCCGCATAGCGCAAGCAGCCCTTCGCGGACGCTCGCGGGTGCGCGCAGCAACCCGCAGCGTGCCGCAGGCGGAAGCGCTGCGAGCAACGCCAGCGCGCCGCGAGGCGGCAGGGCTTGCAGCAGGCGCAGCCATGCGGCCCAGGCGCCTACGCCGGCGAGCGCTTGCGAAGCCGCGAGCACGCCGCCCGGCGCAGGCGCGGTCGGGCCGCCTGGCGCTGCGCCGCGAGGCGGGCTGCACGCCAGGCCGCTGCTGCGGGCCGTGGCCCCGCGCAGCAGCAGCGCCTCGGCGGCGTGGGCCGCGGCGGGCATCGCTGCCTGCTGGCGAGCCGCCGCTCGGGCGTTGCGCCCGCCGGGCTGCTTGTGGCCCAGCGCCCACAGCGCCAGGGCCGCCTCTGGCCCGTGCTGCGCATGCGCCGCCCAGGGCTGCAAAGCCGCCCGAGCCGCGGCGTTCTCGCCCAGCTGGGCCAGCGCAAGCCCGGCGGCCAGCGGCTGTGCCCGCAGCGGGCCAGCAAGCGCCGCCGCATGGCGTAGCAGCCACTCCGGCCGATGCGCGGCAAGCGCGGCCGGGATCAACGCTTGCCATGCCGCAGGTGGCAAGCTTACCCGAGCGGCAACGCTGGCGATGGCATGCGGCCGCCCTGTGGCTGCGGCCAGTAACAACAGCCGCTGCCATGCAGCCATGCTGCCGGGTTGCATGCTCAGCGCCGCCGTGTACGCGGTTTCTGCCTCTGCCCAGCGGCCAGTCCGCTCATGCGCCATGCCTTCCAGTGTCAGGCTGCGATAGGTCCCAGCACCAGAGACTGATGTATACCTGCTGGCCGTGGAAGCAGCTGATTTAGCCTGTTTTAACCAATTCATGGCCACGTCCTCTCTCCCTTGATCCAGTTCAAGTACAGCACCAAACTCCAACAAATCCGGAAAATCCTCATACAGGGGCGCCCATGCTTCCACTACAGCAAGCGCCCGTTCCGGGCTGCCAATCTCTCGCCAGGCGTAAGCCGTTTTCAGCACCAGATCCGAGTGATATCCACACTCCGGCTTAAGCTGTGCCAATAATGGCTGTAACAAACGGAGTGCTTCATCATACTTCGCTTGCTGAAACCATTCGGCGGCCAGAGCATATAACAACTCCGGTTGATCTCCCTCCTGATTCAACGCGAAACGAATCAACTGCATGTTCCGTGCGCCTTTATTTTTGTCGGTAATCACCTGCTCCAGATATCCGTAATGAATGACTTCAAGTCCAGAATGAAGCACACCTTGCGGAGCCAGTGCCATGATGGAAGAAGCAATCTCTTCATGAATCCTGCCCTGAAAGGCAATTCGGGGATCATTTCGGAACAATCGACATACCGCATCCGTCACATGCTCTTCACCGGACACACCCAGCAAACTTGTGACCTGTATCCAGTATCCCCACACGTCATCCCTACTTGCCGCTAACAACCGCATGAGTTCTGTCTTCATCTGAGGGGTCTGTACCCATACCTCATCCGCATCAAGCACCAGAATCCACGGTTTCGTAGCAGCGGCCAGTGACAGATTACGGGCTTCACTGAAATCTCCGTTCCATTCCGTACGAATTACAACGGCACCATGGAGACGCGCAATTTCAGTTGTATCATCTATCGAACCTGTGTCCACAACGATGATCTCATCCACAACATCCTTGACTGCATTCAAGCACCGCTGGAGTGACACCGCTTCATCCTTCACGATCATACACAAGCTAATCTCTATGCCCATATTCATCACCACCCCTCACCAAAGGAGTTCAGCCGCACCAATTAGCCCGCTGAATTAAGTTGAACTCCCGCTGCCTGATCCCTCTCAGCTCTCAAACCCGTCCGCTCCCGGCAACTCCAGCCGAATATGCTGAACGACAGGCCAACAACGGTGCCGCTGTCCATCTGTATGCTGAGCGAACACCTCCAGATGATGGTCCGCAGCACTGACCAATCCTTTCACCAGCCAGCTTGTTCCCGTCAGGGTATCCGAAGCCCCAGGGAACGAATCAATGTCACTCACCTTCCCGTTTTCCTTTTTCCCTTCCATCTCTTTCTCCTTCTCTCCCATTCGAACGCTCTGTCGCACCGATAATCCTTCTCCAGCCAATTGCTGTCGACACATCTGAATTAGGCTATGCAGCTCTTTCCATCTCCCTGACTGTACACATCCTTCCATCATCAGTCCGAGCGCCTGCCAGCCATCATACTCTGCTCCTGCAACCGTTCCGTCCATACCGGAGTCCGTGTCCTTCTTCTTTGTCGCTCTCAGACCAGCAATTCGTCCTGTCTGCACAGCAGGTTCCTTATTCGTTACTGCCCCAGCCTGAGAACTACGCTTCAACCACAAGGTCAATGGATCATCTCCGTTGGCTTTCTTCCCCTCGATCCACTCCAAACGTTCGAGCCATCGTGCAGACGAGATCGCGAGTAGCCCTTTTTTCCGCTGCATAGGTTCCAATTTCAGACGCGCCTTGTTCCATCTTCCCTGTTGGATTTGGAGCATCGACTCCGCCACAGATAAACGCTCCCTCATCTCTGCGGAGGGTTGTGAGGATATACCCGATAACAATTGCAGAGCCGCATCATAACAACGAGATTGCTCCAGAATACCCAATACTTTGTGTGTAGCCTCTTCCGAACTGAGTGCAAAACGCTCCCTCACCAGCTCTGGAATCTGATGTTCCTGCCCGGAGACTCGCATAATTCGGAATATCCGATAGAGCGGCGGTAACAGACTCGATTTGGCACGTACCGCTTCCACGTAAGCATCCACCGCCCCCTCCAAATCTGCCCTTCCTTCCAGCAATCGCCCTAACGTATACCACGTCTGATAGGTGCCGATGCCTTCTTCCGTATGGTATATGGGGGGAGGTGGACCCATGCGAATAGCTTCACGGAGCGAATACTCTGCCCGATCTGCATCACCCAATGCCTCTGCACATACCCCGTGATGGTGCATCAGATCCGTGTACTCTGGAAAGAGTTCAAGCGCAGCATCAATGCGATCCAATGCCTCCCGCCAGCGATTCAGCTGCTGGAGACAACGAACTTCATATTTGAACAGCAAATGCGCGTAACTGGTCACCGCAGGATTAATCCCCATCCGAGCCACACCAAACGTCTCCAAGGCCCGCTCTGCTTCCCCCACACGCAGATACTCGACACCCAGATTATAGTGATGGAACGGCTGATCCGGTTCTTCCTCCACTGCCTGTTGCAGCAGGCGGACATTGCGGTTCACCTTATCTTTGCGCTCCACAATCGCCGTCTGATACCCATAATGATGGATGACCATGTCCGTCACATGAAAAGCAGCCTCTGGGTTCCTACGGCAAATCGCCGCGGCAATCTGCTCATGAATCCGACCTTCGAACCGATGCTCCGGGGCATTACGGAAGAGACGCAAAACCGGATTCACGGTGACCCCCTGCTGACCCGTACCTGTATAGTTATGAATGTTTAAAAACAATCCGTCACATCCGCTGACCGACGTCCAGCTCCTGATCTGCTCCCGCGCAACCCTATCGAGCGCCTCGTCCGCATCAAGAAAGAGAATCCAGTCGCCGGAAGCGCGCTCCAGGCCAGCATTCCGTGCTGCGGCAAAATCTTCGCACCACTCAAACCCCACAACCAACGCGCCATATTGCTGCGCAATCTCCGCGCTGCGATCCGATGAACCGGTGTCCACCACAATAATTTCGTCCACCGCTCCCTGGACACTGGCAAGACAATGAGGCAGCAACTCTTCCTCATCCTTCACGATCATGCATAGGGAAATTCGTTCCGCTCGCAAGCTGATTCCTCCTTTCCTTTGCATGGAAAAGCGTACGCCACGGCATACCATCGGTCGTTCGCAGCCTTTGTTCCAGTGCATTATGTTGTGCAGCGAGTACACCTGAAGAAGGAGATCGAACCAATTCCTGCCGAATCGCCTCCATTGCCAATCGCATGTAACATACAGCTGCTCCAACTCGGGCCTGCCACATATCAGGCTCCCGCTCCAGAGCCTGCTCGAACAGAGACAGCGCTTGATCATTGTGGCCTTTTGCATACAGCGTTTCACCCAACCAGAATAACCCTTCGGCATCCAGTTCACTCTCGGTCATGCACTGAATCAGGATGTTCGCGGCTACCATGGTATACCCGTGACGATACAGCAGACTTGCAAACTTTCGCCTTCGAGTTAACGTCGTTCCCCAATGATCACACATCATCATGGCCCGCAACTCATGCAGTTGCTCAGCAAGTGTGAGCTGTCCTGTCTTTACGGCTTGCTGCACAACCTTCTCTGCTACCATTTCTGCCTGCGGACCCCATTGAATAAGCTTCTGTTCTTGTGACGCAGGTTCCATGCTTCGCGGCTCTTTCGATAGCTGATCCAGCAGTCGATCCATGACCTTCCAAACGTTCTTTTCTTGTGGAAGCGTAGTTGCGAGGAACGCCTCGGATAATCGTAATCCCTTGGCCCAACAAGCCAGTGCCCAATCCATTCTGTGCTCAGCCAGCAGATTGACTTCATTTACACATCCTGCGCTCCAGTGTTCTTCTGCCAGTTGCAGTGCTTCGGAAATCCTATTCGCACACAACATCCAATGTATTCGATCCGCTACATGGATACGAGCAGTACACGCATCTGTATCCAGCATTTTCAATGCCTGTTCATATGCTCCACAGCCTGTTAGAACATAAATCACCTTCACCAGATGATCCTCATATGTCACTGCATATGAATGGGGCATTTCACCACATATCGAATCACCGTGACCCGATTTCTCGATTCCTCTGTATCTGGAAAGTAATGTTTCTGCTATGTTCTCATCCGTTTCACCGGATTGTTGCAGCACATCTGCCAACCCGGCCCATGCCGGAGCATATGTGAACATGCTATCCAGAGCCAGCCCATACAGATGTGCAGACTCTTTAAAGAATCCCCGTTTCTGTGCAAGTCTTGCCATCGCAGTATAGGCTCTGTAACTGTTAGAACCCGCTTCCATTACATATGACGCTTCTAACGCGATGCTGCCATCACTCTGTCCAACACGTGCTGTTCCCTCCCGGCAGTCCGTTGCTCGGGCATACGATTGATATGCACGCTCCTCCAAACCTTGCAGCTCCAACGTCTCCCCATACAACAGGTGCAGATCAGCATAGGATGGATAACGCTGTCTTTCCACAGCCAGAATTGCATGCGCCTCGTCGTAATGTTCCGATTCCACAAGGGTCTTTGCATAATCCCTAACCAGTGTAGGTCGATATGGTGCGAGCAGCTCTGTCAGGTGTAATGATTCACGGAACGCTTCAATTGCCTGTTCGATCTGACCAAGCTGGCAATACGTTACTCCCAGATTGTACAGGTGAAAAGGCTGTGCAGGTTCATCTGCGAGTTCCCGCTCAATCAGTTTCAAATTACGTCTTGGCTTATACTCTTGCGCAATCGTTGAAGCCAGATATCCATCATGAATCAGACATAATGGAGCAAGCGGTTCAGTCTCGATCAATTGGCTTTGTTCATCTGTATAGGTCTCGCTCTTATTCATATCAATAGCCTCATCCTGGCCAAGCCTGCTTGGGCTACTACGAACCAATTGCTCATGAATACGCCCCTTATATCGATATCCCTGATGAGCACGGAATAATCTCACTGGCTGAGAGATAACGTTCTCTTCTATCCCTTCACCATATCGATTCTCTATGGTAATACGTAATCTCGAAATGCTTTTATGGACTTTAGGTAAATAATTCAGCAGTTCTTCCAATCCCTGCGTAACGTACTCATCCGCATCCAAACACAGGACCCATTCCGTGCTCGCCAGAGGCAGGCTGATATTTCGTGCATGGGCAAAGTCATCTTCCCAACAGGCGTGCAACACCGTTGTTCCGTATAATCTAGCGATCTCGGGTGTACGGTCAGATGAGCCAGTATCGGTGATAAAACATTCCATGCTGATATGCTTCAAGCTGTCGAGACAGCGGGGCAGGTGATGTTCTTCATTTTGCACAATCATATGGATTCCAAGTAAACGGTTCTTCAAATGCAACCACCTCCAATACAAAAAAGTACATGAAGTCCACCAAAGGAACTCCATGTACCTATATGACAAATGAATGGGTTATGTGCCTTGTCCATTGAAGAACACATCAATCGTGCTTGGTGCGCCGATTAGGCTGGAGCGGTAGGAAAGACGCGTGTATTTGAGAAAACGCTGCGGTACCAATACATCGACTGACCCGGACAAAATGCCCGTTACCGTCGTCACATCTGTGTACCAGTTCGTTCCGTTGGCGCTGATCTCAACAAGAGCATCTACCCGGTTTACACCCGGCCCCCGGTTATATACAAAGAAAGAATACGTGCCAAATACACTGGTCGTAACCGCTGGGAGCGCTGTGAAGGTGTTTGCGGTCGGGGTGCTTATGAGTTGGGACTCCTGAAAACTCTTCTGTGAAATGGACGTCACACTGCTAAGTGTTCCCGCAGTAATTGTAGCACCCAGCACGCTGGTGATTGTACCATTTAGCAGGTTTGTCAACGTCCCCGCAGTTACCGTTGCGCCAAGTACGCTTGTAATGGTTCCGTTCAATAAGTTTGTCAGTGTCCCTGCGGTAATCGTTGCTCCCAATACACTCGTGATCGTACCATTCAGCAAGTTCGTCAACGTTCCCGCTGTTACCGTTGCACCGAGTACACTGGTAATGGTTCCGTTCAACAGGTTCGTCAGTGTTCCTGCGGTTATTGTCGCTCCGAGTATACCTGTGATGGTACCTGCTGTAATCGTGGCCCCGAGCACACTGGTGATCGTTCCGGCGGTAATCGTCGCTCCCAATACACTTGTGATCGTACCATTCAGCAAGTTCGTCAATGTTCCTGCGGTCACCGTGGCCCCGAGCACACTCGTGATCGTTCCGGCGGTAATCGTTGCTCCCAATACACTGGTGATCGTACCATTCAGCAAGTTCGTCAATGTTCCTGCGGTCACCGTGGCCCCGAGCACACTCGTGATCGTTCCGGCGGTAATCGTTGCTCCCAATACACTGGTGATCGTACCATTCAGTAAGTTCGTCAACGTTCCTGCGGTCACCGTGGCCCCAAGCACACTCGTGATTGTACCGTTCAACAAGTTTGTCAGCGTTCCTGCTGTTACGGTTGCCCCGAGTACACTTGTAATCGTTCCCGCCGTGATCGTTGCTCCCAATACACTCGTGATTGTACCATTCAGCAAATTCGTCAATGTACCTGCTGTTACTGTGGCTCCAAGCACACTGTTGATCGTACCTGCCGTGATCGTCGCTCCAAGTACACTCGTGATCGTTCCGTTCAGAATGTTGGTAATGGTTCCGGCGTTAATTGTAACCGTGGTCAGACCTGAGATGTTACTGATGGTTCCGTCCAAAATAATGCCAACCACGTTCCCGCTTGTATCCGTTCTGACAGGCTGGGCTGTGCCTGTACTATCCTGGCCAAAAATCAACGTTCTCAGATTATCCGGATTCGTATTAAACGTTGTAAAGTTAGGCATGTGCCTCGTCCTCCTCCCTGGTCAAATCTGTGAGATCATACTCCCTTATGGCATACGCTGCGCCTGAAAGTAAACATCGAGCCGGGTCGGCTGATCCGGTTCAACGGATCGAATTGCAAGCCGGGTATAGTGCAAAAATCGCAATGGTACCAGCGCTTTGGTCTGGCCTCCCGCGACCACCTCCTGGCTGTCCACAGCATAATCCACGGCATTGGGGCTGATCTGGATCTGTACAAGAGCCGGATGTTTGCCCCGATTCACAACGCCATAGGTATACATGCTGAGTGATGAGGTGTCTTGTGCCGGGAGTGAATCCATGCTGCTACTGGTTTCGGCTCCGACATACGTATGCTCTGTAAAACAATGAATAGCACCAGGGAGTTTCGTACGTGAGGAAGCACCCTGCTTGAACCGGGGACGAGTAATCCGGGAACAAGGGGGTTTCAGCAATTTAGCGCGGCAGGAATGACGGGAGCGACGGCGACTGACATATTTAGTTGGTTGCTTCGTTCTCTTCTTGCTTTGCTTCGCTGTTCGACTCATCTCGATTTCCCCTTAAAAAATGTGCTTACGCATCGTATGCCCGGATTGGATATACGGGCACGGCAACCGCCGTTATTTCCAGATATACGGCTCAGTCCCCAATCCATTTGCTTCTTTTCACATACACTGCAAGTACAATGAAATGCGAATCAAGAGGCACCCTTCGTAATCAAAAGCGGACTTTTTGAACAACCTCTATAAGTTAATCTGGTCTATGGGAGGTGGATGAGATGACCAACTATAATGTATTCAACCAATCTAATCGTCCCCTGTTTACTCAACTGACCAATACCTTCTCAGCCCCGGGCATTGAAGCGTCACCAGACAGCGGTGCAGCTGCTGCAGGCAGTTTTTTTGCCCTGACGACCAACAATACCTTAATTCCTTCCAACCAGAGTCTTCTTCTACAGATCCTGAATGCGGGCGGCAGCGGCCGAACAATACGTATATCCAGCCTCACAGGAGGCACAACAGCGGCAGCTACTCTTGTTATCTATTCAGGAGGAACCGTGACTGCTGGTAGCACACCAGTGCCTGTCAATACGTTACTTGGAAATACCAACGCCAGTGTAGTTACCACAAGACAAAATACAGGTACCCTGGGGGGAACCTTCACGAGCATTGCAAGTATTCCGCTCACTGCAGGAATGTATTCACTGGGTCTGAATGGCTCCATTATTGTTCCACCGGGACAAACATTATCCATTAGCGTAGGCACGGGGAATCAGACCGCAGCCATTAATCTGTTCTGGTGGGAATTCTGAGTTTGATCCTGATAAAAGGAGGTGCACACTGTGCCAAATAATAATGTATTCAATCCGTTAAGCCAGCCCGTCTATACGTCCAACACCAACACGTATATTTCTCCCGGCATTGTTGCACCTCCAGAGAATAATGCTGGCAGTACAGGCAATCTGTACAACGCAGGTTCCACCAACTCCACAACACTGGGGTTGCTGGGAGGAACGGTGATCGCCACCGTACAATTGGCCAATCCAGCGGGGAGTGGGAAAACCCTATACGTATCACGACTCTCCGGCGGAATCACGGTATCACTCAATCTGTTATCTTCCTTCAGTGGTTCCATGAGTCTGAGCGCTAATGGAACACTGACATCGCCCACCACACTCACATCGGTAAACAGCAATCTTTCCAGCAGCAATACCAGCGTAGCCACGGTACGCTTCTCTGCTGCTACACCTTCAGGAGCGACGCCATTGATGGCTATGCCCCTTCAAGCAGGGCCGTTTCTGTCCAATGAATTTGGCCGTTACGTGGTTCCTCCGGGTCAAGCCATTAACCTCTCTGTCAGCGGATCACTTTCGGTTGGTGGACTGATGGCCTCCACTGCTTATTTTGCTTGGTGGGAAGTGTGATTCGTTCAACGATGTATAACAAAGGCCACGTGCAAACAGCCGCCTTCGGATGAGTGCCGAAAGCGGCTGTTCTTTATATTGTAGATGGATGATTAAAAATGGTCCGGACAAGGCTGTCGGGCCGATTCCTGCGGAATGATCTCTTTTGCTTCAGACACGAGAGGCTGCTTCCCTTCCCACAAAATGCGCTGTAGTAGTATGCCGGCAAGACCAATTACCAGCGTAGCGAGACCGATATATTGAAAGGTGGGGCTCGGCCCTGCAACTCGAATGAGCGCTCCACCTGCAAGTGGAGCTACAACCAGTACAACACTGGATAGTGAATTTTGAATGCCAAAGACGCGCCCTACATAGGCAGGGGGGGTCTCCTTTTGCAGCAAATAATTCAGAGTTACCATAAAGAGCCCATTACCCAGCCCAATGCAGAGGCCCCAGATAATGACCCAAATTTCGGGTGTTTGTGGGCCGATCCACCCTAGCGCAGCAATTCCGGCACCCACGAACAGATATCCTCCACCCAGTCCCCACCCATACCCAATTCTCGGCAAGCGATTTAACAACAAAATGATGACGACTGCCCCGGCTCCTGCCGACGACCCCAACCATCCGAGCAGTGATTCATTACCTGGCTTGATCTCCCGAAACAGAGTCGTAAACTGATAATCAATCATAAGAATGGCCATGAGTCCAAAACAGCCGAACAAAATCGTACTCAGCACGGTGCGACTGCTCTGTATAAAACGCCAGCCTTGCTTCCACTGGGAGAACAAAGATTCCGATCCATCCTTTTCACTTGCAGCACTTCCGTCTGATTCAACGGACTCCGACTTCTCCATCAAACGCCGCAAGGGCCATAATACCGCACCTGACAATAATCGGGTACAAGCATTAATGACAATACAGATTTGTGGTGAAAAGAAGGCCAAAATGACTGCACCTAGAAGTGGTCCCGCCACTTTCGAACACTGGCTCACAAAACCGTTTAGGGACGATGCCTGAAACAGATGCTCCTCTGCCACCACCTGGCGGGTTAACGCCTGCTGAGCTGGAACGTGGAACACTCCCATCATGGCCCGCAGGGCAAGAAGTGGAAGCAGCCAAGCCGGGCTTGGTGCGAATAAAATAGCAACGGTTAATCCCACGGTGATCACATCACACAGGATCATGATCTTTACTTTGTGCAGTCGATCAGCCAGGGCACCTGCAAAGGAGCCAAGCAGTATGCCTGGGACAGCCATACATACAGGAATAAGTGCAATGATCAGTGGATCAGCACCCCAGCGGTAGGCCACCATCACCTGGATGGCAAGTGCATCGAACCAATCTCCAAACGTAGCCAGCGAGTATGCAATAAACATGCGGACAAACCGGAGGTTAGTCCATAAGCTTTTGGAAGATTCCGCAGATGAGGCGGGTGATTCGGTGGATTCATTGGATGTGGGTTCATTTGAAATGACGGTCATACATGTACTTCCTCCCTTGATTACAGCCGCTTGTGGCCTGTATGTTCCTTGGCTGTAATCATAAAGGAGTTATATCAGAGGAAGATCAGAGGATGGGGAGGTAGGAGATAAGAAGTTACGTATTTCATCTACAATTTGTTGTCCATATGCGGGTACACCGTAACTTTTGCCGATCTCTGCATACACTTGACGATACTTACTACGAATTCTGCCTTCGATTCGATGATGACCCAGGAATAGGAGAATCTGATATGCAGCATTCAGATATAGCGGTGCGTTCAGCGACATTTTCAATACATCCAGACCGTCATCCATTCTTAACTCTGCCTCACGAATCCGTCCCTGTCGAAGCAACCATAGGCCTTCCATCACCTGAAAACGTCCAATCTCTCGCAGATAGGGTGCATCCTTCAACCCTGCTCGCAGGACTGCCATCTGGGCCTCAATAGCTTCGCCGCTTCCACCCCATAGTTCCACATACAACGCTGCAAGTGCTACAGGCAGTCTGAAATTCTTGAGCTCGTCTGTCTCTATTACACGATACGTTTCTTCCAGCTGCTCTTTGGCACGTTGATATTGGCCCACCTCTACATATACTTCAACGATGTTCAGAATGCGGAGTTCGCGAAGCTGATCGGCAGACAATGCAGCTGAACTCAAAGCTTTCTCATACAGCTGTATACTATCCGCTGGCTCGATCAGGGGGTGCACGAAAATCAGTAGCCAGTATAGACGCTCCTCAAAGGGAATTTCCTTTGTTGTAATCAGCCATTCCAGATCTCCCTGTATAAAACGGATATACAACTGATAATACGGGACAATCTGAATACCGAGTGTTTCCTGCTGTTGGACCAAGGTCTGTATGGCGTTTCCCTGCCCAAACAAGTGATATTTACGAAGTAATCCGTGAATGACCTCCTGCATTTCTGGGTCCTGAGCAGAGGGGCTAGCGGGTAGAGCGGACTTGTTCTCATGCACAGCAAGCCGATATCCATAGCCCCTTACTGTATCCAGACGGATCTCATCCCAGCGTTTCAATTTCTTGCGCAGGCGATAGATATGATCGTCCACAGTGCGTTCAACCGGATATTCAAGCGGCCATACCCGATCCAGCAGTTGACTGCGGGTGAAGGCTTTCTCCTTGTTTTCATACAGGAAATGCAGCAGTGCAAATTCCTTGGCGAGTAGACAAATGGATTCCGTTCGCCGTGTTACCGTATATGTCCCTTCATCCAATTGCAAAGACATGCCTGGTTCCTCCTACTATGTATAATTCGCTGATCCGAAATCGTATAGATTCATTCCATTTTTTCAACGTGTTCAACATACCACAAAAACCCTTTGCGAGAACGCAAAAGGTTTTTATGGTCTAACTTATAGATGGCTTAGATTGTGGGTTACGGTACGTATATCTGTTCTTCCAACAAGTGTTCCCTTGTCTTAACCCAGCACGACACGATCATCTGCCATTTTTTTGCCGCTAATCCGTTCGAATTCACCAAGCAACTCAGGGACAGTCAACGTACGCTTGCGCTCTTCGCTGACATCCAGAATAATTCGGCCTTTGTCCATCATGATCAGACGGTTACCCAGACGAATGGCCTGCTCCATATTGTGCGTCACCATCAATGTAGTCAGTCTCATCTCACGCACAAGTGTCTCCGTTAGTTCCGTGATCAGTTCGGCACGTGATGGGTCAAGGGCTGCCGTATGCTCATCCAATAGCAAAATTTGCGGCTGGGTAAACGTAGCCATTAACAGGCTAAGTGCCTGGCGCTCCCCGCCAGACAAGAGACCCACTTTTGCATTCGGCCGCTTTTCCAGTCCAATTCCCAGCTTCTCCAGTTGCGTGTTGAAAATCTCCCGTCTGGCACGGGTAACTCCGAAGCCCAGTCCGCGTCCTTTACCACGTTTGTATGCCATCGCCATGTTTTCTTCAATGGACATATGTGGTGCTGTTCCTGCCATCGGGTCCTGAAATACCCGGCCAATCCAGCTGCTACGTTTATGCTCCGGCAGGTTTTTAATGGAGCGGTCATTGATCAGCACATCACCCATGTCCGGCTTCATCACACCCGAAATGATGTTCATCAGCGTGGATTTACCCGCTCCGTTACTGCCAATCACCGTCACAAAATCTCCCGGATTCATTGTCAGATTCACACCGACCAGCGCGGTCTTCTCATCCGTTGTACCTGGGTTGAACAGCTTGGTTACTTGCGTAATCTCCAGCATGATCACATACCTCCCTTCGCCTGATGACCCCCGGATCGCATCAACTCTTCCGTTCGTTTGCGAGCCAGACTTCGCTGCTTCATGGAGCGCTGCATCGTTGGGAATACAAGAGCAATAATGACGATCACCGCGGTGATCAACTTCAGATCAGATGTATCAAACCATTCCACTTGAAGGGCAAGCGCGACCACAATCCGGTAAATGATTGAACCAACGATCGCTGCAAGTGTAGCCCAGAATACCGTTCTTGCTCCAAGAATGGCCTCACCGATAATGACGGAAGCCAGTCCAATAACGATCATACCGATGCCCATCGTGATGTCTGCAAAACCTGATTGCTGTGCAATGAATGCACCAGACAGGGCAACCAATCCATTGGATAAGCTGACACCTACAATGGTAGTCACATCCGTATTTGCACCAAAGCTGCGAATCATGCGTTTGTTATCACCTGTCGCGCGGAGTGCCAGTCCAACATCTGTTTTCATGAACAGATCAAGCATGATTTTAAATACCAGCACCACGATGATAATTAACACCATGACATGCTCACCTGAGAATGGATTATCCATACCCATAATGGATTTATTCGGTGCGCCAAGAATACGCATATTAATGGAGTAGAGCGCGATCATCATCAAAATCCCGGATAATAATCCGTTGATTTTGCCTTTGGTATGAAGCAGACCTGTACAAGCCCCAGCCACCATGCCGCCAGCCATTGCCGCCAAACAGGCGAGCCAAGGAGAGAAGTCATTGGAGATCATAACCGCCGCGATTGCGCCTCCTGTTGTAAAACTTCCGTCTACGGTAAGGTCAGGAAAATCGAGTATGCGGAACGTAATATATACACCAAGTGCCATCAGTGCATATAAAAGCCCCAGCTCGATCGCCCCTTCAATTGAATTCCAGCTTATACTCACACTACTTCCTCCCTGTCTATCGAAAAGAATGAGGCGAACCCGTTGCACGTCCGCCTCGCATCCATACTGCCGGATTACACTCCGGTCAGATTATTGAATCAATCTCATAACTCATTAAATTTATGAATTGATTCTATTGAATAATGTTGTTTTCCTGGTCTTTTACTTCCGCTTTCATCTCATCCGTAACCGTGATACCTTGGGCTTCAGCCGCTTTCAGGTTCAGGATCAGATCCAGTTTGTCCGGAACGGTGACTTTCATATCACCAGGTTTTGTACCATTTTTCAGAATGTCCGCGGCCATCTCACCAACCTGATATCCATGGTCATAATATTTGAAGCCAACGGTTGCAAAAGCTCCTTTTTCAACAGTATCCCGATCACTGGAGAAGAACGGAATTTTATTACTGTTTGCCGTTTGGATGATCGTATCCACCGCACTCACGACAGAGTTATCAAGCGTGATGTAGAAGGCGTCTACTTTGCCAACAAGAGAATCCGTAGCCTGTTTTACTTCAGATGTATTCGTAACTGGTGCTTTCACCAGCTTGATATTATGTGTTGCCAGCGCTTTTTCAGCGTTATCTGCCATAACCACCGCATTTGGTTCACCTTCGTTAATGACCAAGCCCACCGTTTTCACATCCGGTAGATTTTTAGCGATAAAGTCAGCCAATTGTACAATAGCCTCCGGATTCGTATCCGATGCACCTGTAACATTGCCGCCCGGCTTGTCCATATCGGTCACCAGTTTGGCACCCAACGGGTCCGTTACCGCTGCGAACAGCAATGGCTTGTCCTTCACTTGTTGAGCCAGAGCCAGCGCAGATGGTGTTGCGATGCCGAGTACGAGATCATTTTTGGAATCACCTGAGATTTTCTGTGCAATGGACAGGTTGTTCGTCGAATCACCTTGCGCGTTATTGTAATCGATTTTGAGGTTCTTGTTCTCTTCAATGCCCGCTTCCTTCAGGGCCGCGATGAATCCTTCACGTGTAGCATCCAGAGATGGATGTTCAACAATCTGCGAGATGGCAATCTGATATGATTTTTCCTCGCTGCCTCCACCTGTTGTAGTCCCTGATCCTTCGGATTCCGAGCCTGTACCGCTGTTATTTCCGCAACCTGCTGCAACGATCATTGAAGCAACCATCATCAGTGACATCCAAAATTTCTTTTTCATGTGTGAGAACCCCTCTCCATCTTATAAAATGTGGTTACCCTTATCGAGATTCCATTGACACGATAGGGCGGGACAAAACAAACGCTTCAACGCATTGTTGCTTTGATCGACAAAAGCAGACAAATATAGACTTTTCTCATGCGACTGAAGTCCATGACCCGTGTTGGTGTTTTATTGTTCCCCTAATATTAAGGGGCGTCCCGATATCCGTCAATGGTTGAACCGCTTCCAATTTACTTTCATCGTATGGTTGTGATAGAAAACATTACATAAAACATAAAAACCACCTACATTGTTCTGTAGATGGTCGCCATGGGTACAGCAAAATAAGGTCCTACTCATGAAAGTGGAGTATGAAGTCTTCTTCTAATCTCGTCCACAAGTATTGTTTTCTCCGCTTCTGATATGGCATCCGCGATCAATTTGCGACCGCAACAAGCTTAATCCAGGGTTCGATATCTGCAAAGCCAATACCGGACAACTTCTCATACTCCTTCATAAAGATGCGAATGCTGGACGCTCTGGTAACATCAAGAACAACCGTCGCTTCATGTGGCAGATGCGGGGGCAGTATGGCGTTGGGTAATTGATCCAACTGGGCAATCACGGCAGCTTTCTCCGCTCCAGACAAGTATTGTGCTTCATCATGAGATTTTTCAAATTTAAAATTTTCAAAAAAAAGAGGCCTCCCTCCCAATGTACTTTGGGTATGGTCGCCTTATATCAATCAAAGGATAGCTCCAGAGTGCTTATTCCTTTTCTTTTTGCAGTTCCTCTAGTTCAGATGGAGTTAGCCCGGTAGCCTTAATAATCGTAGCCTGATCAAGACCTAAAGTGAGCATATTCATTGCGATTTTTCGCTTGCTCTCAGCTTCACCTTCTTTGATCCCTTCTTCGATTCCTTTTTGAATTCCTTCCTCCATGCCTTTCTTGAGACCCTCTTCTCGTGCGCCCTCAATCATGGAAGCTTCGTCCCATAGAAATTTCTGACGGTCGATATATCGTTGACGTGCTTGCTCATCCTGGCTCAGAAACTCCAATACACTCATGGCTTTTTTCAAAGCCGGTTCGGGTTCGTGCATCATTAACGCCTCCCAGCTTGATTTAGTCATTCCTTTCAGAAATAACAGCCAACGCACCAATCCATCCTTTATTTGAATATTTTCATCATTCAGCTTTGGTATTTCCATAAAATGAATCTCTATAACATCCGTCAACGGAATATCAGTATGGTCTTCTCTTAAATGAAATACGTTGTGGTACTGATCATTAGCGAGCATTTTGAAATTAACAATGTTGATCGCTACGCATTTTTTGAGTTGACTATATCTCTGTCCTTCAAGTAATTGTCCGGAATATTGTTTACCCCAATAGAACAAAGTCCTCTTCTCTAAATCATACTGATTAAACAACTGCATTTCAACATTAATTAGCTCACCTTGATCTGTTTTGGCCCGTATGTCCAGTATGGACTGTTTATCTCTCGGTGTATCCTTGTCCAGATAAGGGTTGATTAACACAATCTCGGTCAGTAAAGATTCACCTGCATTTTTGAAGGTATGATTCAGAAAAGCCAAAAGAACATCCTTATTCTCTTCACTTCCAAAGATTCGTTTAAACACATAATCGTTCTTGGGATCAAGCAACTCTGTCATTATTATTCACTCCTACGCGCAAAATGGACAGGATATATCTGCTGAAGTATAAGCAAATATAAGGATGCGAACATGCACTGGATGTTCGTTCCATTATAACACGCATCGCCATACGTAAATAGCGTTTATACGTAATTCATTACCAAAAAAAGAGACTATTTCGACGAATCGAAACAATCTCTTGTGTATAAACCAATTAATTCCCCGACGCTTCGCGAATCTCATACTTGCACCTTTTGCCGCCATCGGCGTAACATTCTGTGCGCTCTACCTCAGCTTGAAGTAGCGAGCGAAACAGTTCCAGTTCACAGCGGCAAGCCTGCTTGTAGACACTCGCGACTTGTACAATCGGGCAGTTCATTTCCGTAATGACGTAAGTTCCATCGTCTTCTCTGGACGCATCCGCCATATATCCGTTGGCATTCTGGATTCGCGCGAGTTCCTCCACCCGTCCGGCCAGATCCTGGCCCTCCATCTGTGGCAATCCGCTACGAAGCAGTTTGTCCCGGCGACTCTCGAACAATGCATCCACCACACCGCTACCGGCAGAGTCAGACAATTCTTCAAGCAATTCCAGCGTAAGGGACGAATATGATTTTGGAAAAAAGCTGTCCCCGCGTACCGTCAATTGGTACACCGAGGACGGACGTCCGGCCGTAGCCCGGGCCTCCCGAACCTCAATCCAGCCGTCCTGCTCCAGTGCCGTCAGATGACGGCGAATGGCCATGCCGGTCAGACCCAGATCAGCTGTCATTTCCCTCGCGGTCAATGTACCTTGCTGCTTCAGCATGAACAAAATCCGTTCACGCGTCGTTCGTTCCTCTTCGCGCTTCACGATCAGCACCTGCTCTCCTGCTTATGCGTGTACCGGTGCTGCCTCCCGGCAGGCATCCGAGCAAAAGCGGTTATGCGTCTCTTCGCAATCCTCACAGCTTACATGCTGCAGGTTGCAGGTTGGACAATTAATATATCGGTCATGTGTCGTTCCACAGTGATAACAGCTAGCAATGACAATATCCTCTTCTGTCCGGTTAATCGGTACAGAGATGCGCTCGTCAAACACGTAACACTTGCCATCGAACAGATGGCCTTGTACTTCCGGATCTTTACCGTACGTGACAATACCGCCGTCCAATTGAGCCACATCCTGGAATCCTTCATTGATCATGAACCCGGTCAGCTTCTCGCAGCGAATGCCGCCAGTACAGTAGGTAATAATCGTTTTGTCTTTCATGTCACCCAGGTTCTCCCGAATCCACTCCGGAAACTCACGGAACGACTCCACATCTGGACGGATGGCCCCGCGGAAATGACCAATTTCGTATTCATAATCATTGCGACCATCGATAACGATAACGTCATCACGTTGTAGATGTTCATGGAACTCTTTCGGCGAAAGGCGTTTGCCGCTAGTCACATTTGGGTCAAGTTCATCTTCCACACGGAAGGTTACCAGCTCTGCTTTGTGACGAACAAAGATTTTTTTGAACGCATGCTCCTCGACATCATCAATCTTGAACACCATGTCGCTGAATAGCGGATTAGCCAGCATGTCTTTCATGTACTGTTCCGTCTGTTCTGGCGTTCCGGATACCGTACCGTTAATGCCTTCGGATGCGATCAGAATACGGCCTTTCACACCAAGGTCCTTACAGTATTGCAGATGCTCTTGTGTAAACGTCTCGGGGTCTTCAATCTTCACGAACTTATAATATAAAAGCACGCGGTACGCGCTGTTACACATGTATATCACCTGTTCCTATTCCATGTTGTTATTAGCCGGATCATCCGGCAAGACGACTACGTTGCACCCTTACTGTTAAAAAGAAAATAAACAGCCGCCCGAAACATCGTCTCGAACTGCTGCCTGACATTCGACTTTTATTCCTGCATTCTAGTTTATCGGAAGCGGAACAGCTTAGTCAATATAAATGTATAGAAAGGCATGAAAGATATGGAACATATCTTTCTGCACCATTCACCCTATTCCGAGATCGTAATGACCGAGGTTACAAAGTGATACGATTCATTCTCCAATACCGCCTGCGATAACAGGATTTTATTTCCTTTCGGGCTCCAGGCGAGTGGGTCAGAAGCGTTGTCCATATCCGCCGAGATCTGGAACTGTTCTGCTGACTCCGTGTTGGAGACAAACAGCCCTTTCTCATTATCATTCTCGGAATTGATCGTATACGCAATCTTGGAATCATCACCCGACCAGCTTGTGCCGAAAATCTGTGTACCTCTGGCAAGCGTGGCCTTCTCATTGCCTTCCAGATCGGTGAGCACCAGCGCCCGTTTGGTATCCGCCGTTCTTTTCACAATCGCAAGCCTTGTTCCATCATTAGATGGGATGACCCACTCCACACTCTTCAGCACCTGTTTTACGTCACCCGTCTTCGCATCGTATGCATTCAACTGGCCGTCTTCGCCCGTAATATAATAGAGCATATCGCCTGACACCTTGATACTCCGTACATTGAAATTACCTGTTTCCACCAGTACCTTTGTTGTACCGTCCACACTTGCCGAGATCAGATCACCCTTCATATTAGGGAAAACGACATGTTCATTATCCAGCCATGCGCCTTCTTGGATAAATCCATCCTCCTTGCCAGCAGGGGTTGTCTCCCCGTTATGCAGGTTCAGGAAGTAGCCTTTGCCCGTATTTTCCTCCGGTTCCCGGTAAAACAGATACTGACCATCCGGTGACACCAGCGGTGCACCCAGACTGGCTTCACTTTCCTTGAGCGGCGTGTCGGTGCCTTTCGTCAGATCATACATATATAAGTTGTGCGGGTATCTTTCCTGACCTTCAACCGTGACGGGTTTCAAGGACTTGTTCTCTTTGTCGGATACAATCCAATCATCACTTAGCCATGCGATCCCGCGCATATTCGGAAATTTATCAATTTTCTCCAGCTTGAAGCTCTGGTACACGGACGTGTTAGTATTATCTTTTACCGTAATATCCGTGCCCGTTTTCCCACCTTGTGCGTTGCCCCCCGGCTCCGTTGTTCCCCCGCATGCCGCTGTCGTTAACAGGGCAATGGCTCCGAACGTGCCCAAAGCTGCTTGTTTCCAATTCATGATGGTCCCCCCTGGTTTCTCTTGCTATAGACCAAGCATACACATCGCATACTTCCAAAGTTATTCAGACTTGTTTCGAACTTGTAAACTTGAATCAGCCAAAGGGAACATGAGCTGGAACGTCACACCTTCCCCATCTTCTGGATCACTCGACAGCAGGGTGATTGTACCGCCCTGTTTTTCAACAAACTGCTTCACGAGAGATAGCCCCAGTCCGGTTCCGCCGGTTTTTCTGGCTCTGTCTTTGTTCACCGTGTAAAAGGGGTCAAAAATCTTCTCCCGCGCCTCTGCCGGAATCGGCGTACCCGAGTTATAGATCCGAATAACCGCTTGACGCTCCTGCATCCGGAGTTCATTCTTCACCCGGATCACACCATCCGGAACGTTATATTTGATGGCATTATCCAGCATATTGATGAAAATATGCATAAGACTCTCCCGATCGCTGCGGATCACCGCCGGTTCAAGATCCAGTTCCATGTTCAGCCCAAATTTCTCGGCTTTCCCCCGCATCCGGCCACAGGCATCCTTCAGCAGAGCGCTGACCTCTACATCTTCGGCCTGGTTCTCGAAGTCATACTTCTCCAGGGCAGATAAATGTAAGACTTTCTCGACCATCTCGTACAGCCGCTCCGTTTCTTTGCCAATGTTACTTGTGGCATCATCAAGCAGTTGCGGATCATCCTTATACATGTCGAGCAGCTCCACATAGGCTTTGATCGACGTCAGTGGTGTCTTGAATTCATGGCTGATGTTACCGATATATTGTTTCTGCTGCTGTTCCAGCGCCTGAAGTTTCTCAATCGCCAGTTGAAGCTTCTGCTGCTCCGCATGCATAGCTGTGATATTTTGTTGGATCGATGTACTCATATAATAGATGCCCTGCCCCAGCTCCCCCAACTCATCCTTGCGTTTTAAAGGAGACTCCGTAATGTAATTCCCTTCGCGAATGGAATCTGCGGATCTCTTCAGTCGGGTAATCGCAACGGCAAACCGATTGTAGAACAGATAACCTAATATGAAGCTCAGCGCAACAACGGTAATTCCTGCCCATATGAACAATTGAAGGATGCGAGTATAGAATTCATGGTAGCTTTGGACCGGATATTGCATCCATACAGCACCCATCTGTCCATCCGGACCGTCCAACGGTGCCGCATAGAGCAAGGTATCCCCTTGTTCATGATAGGCAATTTTATTTTGCAGTGCATAGTTGAGCGTATCCTGAACAATCGCACTCTCCCCAGAGCTGATCGATGAACCGACTTGCTGGCCCTTCATATCATAGAGAGCAATTGGCAATCCGGTAGAGTTGGCCAGTTCCTGTGCAAGCCTACGGCCGTTTTGTTGTAAAAAAACGTCCTGTTCAAGATGAACGGACTCCGTGTAGTAGGACTGTCGCACATTCAGATTCACCAGCCGTGTCTGCTGTGATAAAATACCTTCAATCTGTGACTGTTGATTGCGTTCAATACCACGCAGGACCAGTGAACTAAGCACAACCACCGTTAGGATAAGCAATGCTGCCAGAAAAACACTGAACTTCAGCTTGATGCTGACTCTCATATGGCCCCGCCTGTTTCAGGTGCAGATGCTTTGTAGCCAATCCCGTATACGGTCTGTAATTTTTGCTGATCCGTATCTCCAATTTTTTTACGCAAACGCTGGATGTGAATGTCCACGGTCCGTGTCCCACCCGCATACTCCATGCCCCAGACCCGGTCCAGCAGGTCGTCTCGTGTGTACACACGCTCGGGATTGGACATGAGAATGGTCAGCAGGTCGAACTCTTTTGGTGTCAGATCCAACTTCTCCTCATTCACGGTCACCGTGCGGTGAGCAACATGAATACGCAGTGTGCCATTCACGATGGCCTGATTCTTCGAATTGTCAGGTGGTGGACTGCTTTTCTCGACACGGCGCATCAATGCTTTTACCCTTGCGAGCAGTTCACGGATCTCGAATGGTTTGGTCATGTAATCATCGGCGCCCATTTCCAGGCCAACGATTTTGTCCACGATATCATTTTTGACGGTCAGCAAAATAATGCCGATATCCTCGCGGTCCTCCAGCCTCCGGCATACCCCGTATCCATCGAGCCTGGGCATCATCACGTCCAGAATCATGACCTGTGGGTGAAACGATGCGACCTTAACCAAGGCCTCTTCGCCGTCACTCGCAGTATCTACTTCATATCCTTCGCGCCGCAGCGCGTAAGCAATGGCACTGACAATACTTGATTCGTCATCTACCACGAGCACTTTTTTATTCATAGGGTTCATCCTCTACGTTACACGAGATAACTTCAAGTGCAGTACCGTCTTCTGATCGCTGTTATCCCCAGATTTCTTTAATCCCCTTCTTCCAAAGGGGAAATCCGGTGATAAAGGGCGTAGCATATGCTTCCGAAGTAGCTTTCTGACAGAAAGCTTTGAACTTCGTTTCTTCAGACTGGTTCTGCACTCTTCGTTTTCGTGTAAATATTCAGTTCTTTTTTATTTATGTTAGCAAGGTCTTTGCGATTTAGCTATGGATGAGTTTGCAATTTGTATGAGAAGCTTTCATCCTCTCAGCTTGGACTTGGCTCTACTTTCTTTATACCCCAATGACGACAAAAAGAGCCAACCCGTGATTGGATCAGCCCTTAATCTATAGATTCCCGTTTCATGTTACTGTTTAGGCAATAACTTCTTAATTTCATCTTCAGAGAGTCCAGATGCTTTAACTATAGCAGAGAGATCTACGCCAAGTGTGAGTAACTCACGAGCCATTTCTCTCTTGCCTTCAGCCGCTCCTTCAGCTCGTGCGCCTTCAATCATTGATTTTTCGTCACTCAATGCTTTCATTCGAGCATCGTAGGCCATTCTGGTGGACGCATCCTCACTCAGAAATTCCAGCGTATCCATCGCCTTTTTCAACATCGGTTCATTCATGGCCAGCACCTCCCAGTTTGATGTATCTATTCCTTTAAGGAATAATAACCAATTCACGAGTCCGCCTTTTTCCATCGGAACAGAATACTCATCCAATTTGGTTAGTTCCATCACATGTATTTCGATATCATCCGTCAAACCAATACCTGTATGATCTTCTCGTAAATGAAAAACATTGTGATATCGCTCATTATCCAGACAGGAGTAGTTGAGTATATTAATAGTCACGCATTTTTTGAGTAGACTATAGTTTTCACCCTTTTTTTATCTGATGAAAGTACATCTCACTCCAATAAAACAACGTCCTTTTCTCCATGTTATACGGGTTAAACAGCTGCATTTCAATGTTAATTAGTTTGCCTTCTAACGTCTTTGCTTTAATATCCAGAATGGATTGTTTATCCTCTGGACTATCCTTATCTGTATACGTGTTAACCACAGTGATCTCCGTAAGAGGAGATTCGCCGGTCTCTATAAACGTGCTGCAGAAAAGCTAACAAAACATCTTTGTTTTGCTCACTTCCAAAAATGCGTTTGAACACAAAACCTACTCGTGGATCGAGTAATTCCGTCACTCAGCATCAGCTCCATTCTCACCAGCATTATATCATAATTCCCATATAGCCTCAGCTTGATAATGGATCTGCACTTAAATTGCATTTACTCCTCAAATGACAGATTCAGCGGCTCGTCCGACATCTCGTATTCTGTCTCCATATGTGTCAGCGGTGTGTTCAGATCAACCTCCTCGAAGCGGAAGCTGTCGACCCACACTTTTCCTTTACCGTTCAAAATAACCCCGAATGAGATGACCGCGCTGCCCTCCGGCACATCAAGCACAATACTATACTGATTCCATGGCTGCGTACCCGTAATTGGCCGATCATGCATGTTATCAAATTGAAGTACATCATGCACGTTATTATCCACACGCATCCATAATCCGCAGAACGCATCCACATGCTCGGTCTTCACAAATCCCGATAACTTCATCCGCTTACCCACATACTTGTCCGCTCTGAACTGTTGCATCATTGTTGCAAACTCGTTGGGCTCCATTGGCGTAACGGCCTTCAAATATCCTGATGCTTTTCCCTGATGCACTTCGGCCGGATCAATGCCCATCTCATAATTCTGCGGGTGACTCCCGGTTAACATCCAACCTGTAATTGTTGACGTCTGGTTCATCTGTAATTCTCCTCCTCTGGTTCTTCCTTCGAATAATTTCAGATCGAACAATTTGCGAAAACGTCCTGGTGGCATGCCATATAATTTGCGGAATGCACGGGTGAAGGCTTCCTGACTCTCAAAACCACATGCCAGGGCGATGTCCAAAATGCCCGCATCCGTCGATCGGAGGGTGGTGGACGCCAGACTCATCCGACGGTTTCGGATATAATCCACCACGGTCATGCCCACCTCATTACGGAAAATTCGATGGTAGTGATATGGCGACAACAACGCCTCGGATGCCACTTCTTCCAGCCCAATCTGCTCATGCAGATGAGTCTCAATATAGAACAAACTTTGCTGAATCATTGCACGGTAACGGCTCAACTGAGGTAAAGCCCCCTTCCATATCCTTACTATACGTGAAGGATGTCATCGTCGTTTTGATCATTTTTGCTATCTTCACTTTGGTTGGCCTCTATCCCGAACGAAAAAAAGAGCCAATCACGGATGGAATCCTTTCCGTAATTGACTCTTCTGGGAACCCGCCGCCCTGTGGCTACTCTAGAGCCACTTCATTGATTTACAACAGGTTCATTTATCTATTTGCTTTATCTATTTGCACAACATTCTTCGTCAGACAGCTGGTACCGGCTGTGCACCAACCTCTTCGTCATCATGCTCCACCAGTTCATGTTTCTCCCAAGCTCTACTCTTCCAGCGGAAGTACATAATGACCGCGCGGGTCCACTCATCCGCCGCAATGGCAAGCCATACACCAGCGAGCCCCAGATGAAGCTTGAATATGAGCAGGTATCCCAGTGGCAGACTCATGCAGACCATGGAGATCAGACCCATGTATACCGGGAACTTTGCATCCCCTGCCGCACGCAGGGAACCAATGATCACTATATTGCAGGTACGCCCAGTTTCGAGCAAAAGACTGAGCAAAATCACTTGAGCCCCCAGCTTGATAATTTCCGGATTATCCGTAAATATGCTCATCAGCGGCACACGGAAAAAAATGATGATTACATCAATGATAACCGTGGCCAGAAGGGCCCATTTTACACTGTCAAAAACACGTTTGTACGCATCGTCTTTACGCCGCGCACCCACAAGCCGACCTACAATGATCGATGTCCCCATACCAATCGCCATGCTGAACAAGTAGATATAGCTGGAGATATTACCCGCATACTGCTTGGTTGCCATAGCTTCTGCGCCCAGATAGGTCACATACAGCGTGAACACGAGCTGGCAGGAATGATATACCATGGATTCCATCGCAGACGGAATGCCAATCCGCAGAATTTTGCCAATGAATTTCTTAGACAACTTAATGTAGTATTCAAAATCCACCCGTACCTCGCTCACACGATACAACAACCAGAAGAAGATCAGAAGGCAGATAAAACGGCTTCCCACCGTGGAGATCGCTGCCCCTTCCACCCCAAGCTTCGGCAGGCCGAAGTGTCCAAAGATCAATGCATAGTTACCAACAACGTGAATCACGTTCATGAATACAGCAACATACATCGTTTCTTTGGTGTAACCATGTGTACGAATCGTCGCAGCCAGCGCATTAATGAGCGCCTGAAGGAAGATACCGCCACCAACGATATTTATATACGAACGGGCAAAATCATAAATTTCGCCTTGAATGTTCAGGAGTGATAACAAATGTCCTCCGAACAGAAGGAAGATTCCGCTCAGGACCAGACCTACGATAAGATTCAGTGTGATCGCATTACCCGTAACTTGTGCTGCTTCACTTAACTTTTTGGATCCGATATATTGTGCGACTACAATCGCAGCACCATGTCCAATGACTTCCAATACAAGGATAGCGATAGAAATAATCTGATTGGCTGCTCCAACGCCGGAGACCGCATTATCGGATACCGAGCTGAGCATGAGCGTATCCACGCTCCCCATCAACATAAATAAGAAGAGTTCCAAGAAAATAGGCCATGTAAGTCGAATCAGATTCAGATCCTTGGCATCAGAACGAAGGGACTCTTTGGTTGAGGATATTGCTGTCATTTTCTCACCTTTCCCATGTGGGCTTTAATTCTTAGGGTATGTTAGCACAGGTGGTTTGAAAATGCAGTAGTTTTGCGAAAATAGTTGAAAGTTTTTTG
The DNA here is from genome assembly GCF_038003195.1 of Paenibacillus sp. FSL M7-1414. Taxonomy (NCBI): domain Bacteria; kingdom Bacillati; phylum Bacillota; class Bacilli; order Caryophanales; family Paenibacillaceae; genus Paenibacillus; species Paenibacillus sp. FSL M7-1414. Next base: position 6,586,505 of record NZ_JBBOOS010000001.1, read on the forward strand.
TAATTCCATAAATAGGTATTTTCACTGCTTTCATAAAGCCCCATTTCCGTAAGCTTATCAGAGGTTTCAGAAGACAAAAAAGGCCCCTCCCAACTCGCTTTTAAGCAAGTAATGGAAGGACCTTGGACCCTCAACCTTTTAACCTTTAACAGAACCCGCAGCAATGCCCTCCACAATTCGATTACTCAAGATGAGAAAAGCAATCAGGATTGGCATAATGCTAATCATCAGCGTTGCACCAATGGCTCCCCAATCCGTTGTATATTGACCGATAAAGTTCTGTACACCAACAGTCAGGGTTTTGTACGAATCTGTACTGATGAACGTATTAACAAAGATGAATTCATTCCAGTTATAGATCATGTTGATGATCGCCGTTGTGGAAATGACCGAAGACGTCATTGGCAGCACAATCCGAAAGAAAATCCGATGCACGGAGCAACCATCCATCACTGCGGCTTCTTCCACTTCTCGGGGAAGCGCGTAGTAGAATCCAAGTAGAATCATAATGGTTATTGGCATATTAAAGGCAATATAAGACAAGATGACTGACAAAGGATGATCTGTGAGATGAAGCTTCAGGAACAAGCTGAACAAAGGGATCAACGTGGAGTGTACTGGGATCATCAGACCTACCATAAATAGCCCCAGCACCAGCGAACGACCCTTCCAGCGCATACGTGTAATGGCAAAGGTCACCAGACTGGCAAACAGCACGGTGACCACCACCGAGACCACCGTAATCCATACACTGTTGAAGAAGTACAAGCTGATATTTCCCTCTGTCCATACCTTGACATAGTTTTCCCAACGCGGAGTAGCAGGAAGGGAAAAAGGCGCCATGTCGAATACTTCCTGATTATTTTTAAGCGAGAATAACAGTAGCCATACCAAAGGTAAAATTTGCAGCAAAGCTACCAGGGACAAGAGGAAATACAGCAGAACATATCCGAATCTCCTTAACCACGCCGAACCTCGGCCTGTCCCCGGGTAAGTTGGCAATCTAACGGCCGTATCCGTCTTCACCGGGATAGACCTCCTTTCATTTCACTTACGTCAGGAATACTGGATCGTATCTTTGGATGCCGTCGCTTTACGAAGCAGCCAGGTAACAAGCAGACAGATCAAGAGCAGGAAGAACCCTACAGCACTGCCGTAACCAAAGTCGAAGCTACGGAACGCCTGACGATACATATAGGAGGCCATCACTTCGCTGGAGCCATTCGGTCCGCCATCGGTCATCACGTAGATGAGGTCAAAATACTTGAGTGAGCCCACCACTGCCAGTACCACAGTCACCTTGATGACTTCTGTAATAAGGGGCAGCTTGATTCGAAAAGCGATCTGCCAAGGGCTTGCCCCATCAATCCGGGCTGCTTCCACCAGAGATTCCGGAATATTTTTGAGGGCCGCATAATAGATCAAAATATAGAAGCCTGCATACTGCCATAGAATCGGTACGAATAGTGCATACAACACCAGGGATGGCTCCGCCAGCCAAGCTGGCGGATTGCTGAAGCCGATCGCTTCCAGAAAGGTGTTCAGTACACCATTGCTGGGATGATAGATCTTCAGCCATAACTGGGCGATCGCGACCGAAGACAGCAGCATCGGGATCAAATATATTTTGCGGAACAGATTGGCACCCTTGATCTTGCCTGACAGCACCAAAGCAATCATCAGATAACCGATCAGACTCAGCGCAGAGAACAATGCAAGCAAAAAAGTATGGTTCGCACTCTGCCAGAATGTCCCGTCTTGAAGCAGTCTGGCGTAATTATCCAATCCAATAAAGGTCATTGCACCGATCCCGTCCCATTGCATCAACCCATAATATCCGGTGAGCACGATCGGGATGTAAACCAAGACCAGCAGCAGAAGCAGTGCAGGAAGCACGTACAACGCAGCAACGAGACGGTTGGACATGACTTTGTCCATCACATTATCCTCCCTTCAAGCGTTCAAACGTGTGTACGTCAATTGCCTTTATCAATTGCAGCCTGATGATTCTTCACAAAGTCCTCCGGTGTTACCGCTTTGCCAAACAATGCCTGAATCATGTCCAGATGGGCCTGAGCGGCTGCCGGTTTCATCTGTACGTCTGCAAAGAGCGTAAGGCTGCTGGCCTGATTCAATTCGTTGAGCAGGTCAATATAGAGCTGTGGCAACTGTACTGCCGCCGTATCCACTTTGGTAGCCGGGATGACGCCTGCTTCAGTTACCGAACTTTCACCCCATTTTTCCACAAAGTATTGCACAAACTTCTGCGCTTCTTCCTTCACTTTGGAGTTCTGGGCCACGAACAACCCTACACCTGGACCACCTACCCAGCTGTTAATATCGCTCTTGCCATCTTCCATTGTTGGGAATTTGAAAAATCCGATTTTGTCCTTAAATTCCTGCGGGATGTCCGGGTTAGTCGTGAAGTTTGGCAGTTCCCAGGTGCCCATCAGATACATGGCAGCTTTTTCGTTCATGAATTCGGATTTGCCCTCATCGTTAGACAACCCGTTGAAACCTTTGTTGAAGGCATTCATATCCACCAGTTTTTGTACCTCGGCAGCAGCTTGAGTCAGCGCAGGATCGTCAAACTTGCCAGAGCCATTGATGGCCTTTTCCAATGCATCTCCACCTAACCGATTCGCCAGATACATATACCAGAGCGAGCCAGTCCAGCGGTCTTTATTGCCCAGTGCGATCGGAACCTCACCGTTCTCTGTCAGTGTCTTCAGCACACTCAGGAATTCATCGTACGTTGCTGGCGGCTGCAAGTTATATTTTGCAAAAATGGCTTTGTTATAATAAATGGGGGAGATATTCAACTCGATTGGTAGCGCATATGTTTTGCCGTCTATCGCATAAGCTTCGGTTGTTCCGGCTATGAATTTCTCGCCCAGCGAGTCACTCAGCAGATCATCGACCGGTGCGAACAGGTTCCCCTTCACATAAGGCTCCAGAAATCCGGCAGCCCAAGTTACACCAACATCGGGAAGTTCATTGGATGCCGACAGAATTTTCAATTTGTTCTTATATTGTTCATTCTCCAGCACTTCCTGCTTAATGGTTACATTCGGATGATCCGTCTGATACTGCTTGATGATATCGTTGACCAGTTTGTTTTGCTGTGCGGAACTGCCTGCTGGCCAGAGGTGCATGAATTTGAGGGTTACTTTCCCATCTGTGCCGTTGCTGCCTGTTTCACCCTCTTCATCCGAACTTGAACTGTTACATCCGGATAAAACTACGGCGAGAACCAGCGTCCATGACAGAAGAATGGCCATCGTCTTTTTGCTCATTATTCCAACCCCCTTGGTTTTTTCGGTTAATGTAACCGCTTTAACCAAATTGTAACACGGGCTCATCACACCTATAAGACCAGAACAATTTGGAAAAACTCCACTTTTTTGAGGTTATTTGTTATTTCGTTCAGATAGGGAATGCCGATATTTGCTTGGACTTAGCCCCTCAAGGCTTTTAAATACTGTGATAAAATACTTATCCGTCTGATAACCCACCTGTTCCGCAATCTCCGAGATTGGCATCGTTGTCTGCACAAGCAACTCCTTCGCCCGCTGAATGCGTTTGCGGGTAAGGTATTCACTAAAATTGATGCCGATCTGTTCCTTAAACAATACGCTGAAGTAACTGGAGTTGAGATGGAGTAAATCAGCGATTTCACGCATGGTTACATGTTCACCCAGATGAGTATCCACATAGGTCAAAGCTTCACTGATCTGGCTATTTAGCCTCTGATCCCCTCGCTCCTTAACATCCAGCAGCTTGGGGTCAACCATTTCTTGCATCGTTTGAATACGTCGTTGTTGTTCGCTGAACTTTAGGGCTTTTTCGACGGTCTGCAGCAATTGTTCCTTATCAATCGGTTTCAACATATACTCTACAACACCCAACTTAATGGCCTGCTGGGCGTATTGAAAATCGGCATGCCCCGACATAATCAGGACAACAGGCTTGTTCGAAAAGTGCTGAATGGCTTCAATCAGAGACAAGCCAGAGAATTCCGGCATGCGAACATCCGTTATTAACAGATCTGCCGGCTTTTTCTTGAGCCATTCCACAGCCTCGACGCCACTTTCTGCAGTCTGAATATGATTTCGTCCTGCCGACCATCCTTCCAGTGTTTTGCGAATACCCTCTCTTGTACGCGGCTCATCATCAACGATAAGAATCGTTTTGTCATGAATCATGTGCACCCTCCGTTTCCTTGGGAATCTCAAAGCAAATGACAGTTCCTTGCCCAACCTTACTTGTTATGGAAAGCCTGCAACGTTCGCCAAGTTGGCTGCCAAAGTAAAGCTTCAGTCGCCGATGTACGTTGATTAAACCTACGCCTGTACCCTTGTTAGATACAGCGGGCCCGCCATGTAAAGCATGAATGACAGATTGAAGCCGTAATTCATCCATACCGGGACCATCATCCCGAACCTCAATGCGAACCAGATTTTTCTCGGTCGAAGCATCCACATGGACGCTTATCTTTCCCGGGCCCAGTTTACTTTCAACCCCATGAAGAATCGCATTTTCAACTAAGGGCTGTATAAGCAGTTTCGGTATTGCGACCTTACGCACCGCATCACTCAGCTGAATCTCCCATTGCATTCTCTCTCCCAACCGCATCTGCATAATTTGAAGATAACGCTCGGCGTGTTCCAGCTCGTCGGCAATCGTAACCCATTCATCCTGCTGCGAACTGGAGATGATGTAGCGAAATAATCGGGACATCGCCACCACCATACGTGCCATCTCCTCGTCTCCCTTCTCCTCAAGGGACCAATAGAACGCTTCCAGCGTGTTGAATAGAAAATGGGGATTAATCTGAGATTGCAACGCCTTCAACTCGGCCCGGGACTGCATGACCTCCTTCTCATGAACCACACGGGTCAATTCATTCTGCCTGTAGACCATCTGGTTATATACGTCGTTGAGTTCATTGATCTCCATCGTAGAGCTAACCATTAGATTAGGTCTCATTGCTCCCGGCTGTGCACTGCGCATGGCCCTCATCAGACGTATGAGCGGACGTGTAATCATTGTGGACAGAAAGAAGGACATGATAAGGAACAGAACAACACCAATCATTCCCGAAACGAGCAGCGCCGTTCTCAAGATGGATACACCTTCCGTTGTCTCCCGCAGCGGGGTCAGGACAGCAAGTGTCCATCCCGTTAACTCCGATTTTTGCCGGACGACGATATAGGATTCCTCCCCGTTCTGCACGACTGATCCACTGTCCAATATGGCTTTGGGATCGAGATTGATCTCCAGATCGGAAGTCACCACTTCGCCCACCCCATCCAAGAGCATGATAGAGTCCTGCGAACCATCTGCCCCATTCGAATCATTGAGTTGAAAAAAACTGCGCTGCATCCGCACCACCACATAACCTCCATGTTCAAAAGAATGATCCAGGAGGTTAATCCGTCGAATAGCTAGAAGCACACCCGGATCTTCAGGGTCAGCACCTGCCCATACCAGTCTGCCTTTTCCTTCATCCGCCAGGTTGATCCAGTTGCGCTCCACTCTGAGATCGAGGGATCGGTCATCCATCGGAAAGATGCGGTTATAACCCGTGGTGTATATCTCCATACTCTGCGCTCCGTTGATGAAAGACTGATAACTGCCTGCAATCTGCAAGAGAGCTTGGCGCTGATTAAAGGTTGCCGGGTTGCCTTGCTTCTCATCGCTAAGCAGACGCTGCACGTATGAATCATCCGCCACTTGGGCGGTCAGCGAATTCACTTGTGCAATGAGTGCATCCAATCTGCCACTGGCTTGGACGGCGGTTTGGTGAATATGTTTCTCCGCATTGCTTTTCAGCAAAGCAGCTACCCGATCATAAGCCGTTATGCCTGCGAGCAGCAGAACAACAAGCATCACCATAACAAAACCAATGAAGATCTGATTGCGAAGTGAGTTAAAATGTCCTTTTTTCCCGTGCAACTTCCCCATTCTCCTCTCTTTTTGGCATGTAAAAGAACCCACCACCTTACGCCCGTGCTCTTGAAGACTGGGTACAAACGATGCCGGATTTATCTACGATTCAGTTTTTCTCGTTAAAGCGCTTGCATAATTGAACCTTAATTTTCTTCTCACTATCTTTGTTTACCGATTAAACTAACGACTAAAAAATAGCATAGTTTTACAGGTTAATCAATCCTCCCGAAGAGTTCTCAAACGTTAAATGACAAGGATCAAAAAAAGAGAGGGGACTTTTAAAGTCCACCTCTCTTTGTTCATATTCCTTCACATTTGTCCATTCCTTTTACATCTATCTTTTTCTTCCCCACACAACTTCAGTTATTTCACGGACCCTTGGGTAACCCCGTTGATGATCCACTTCTGTGCAAACAGGTAGATGATAATCATCGGAAGCAACGCGAGCAGGTAGGATGCAAACGCAAGGTTAAATTCAGTATTAAACTGTCCTTGGAATACATACTGTACCAGCGGCAGCGTGTACTGTCCTGGATCACTGATAATAATGAGTGGCAGCAAGAAGTCGTTGTACGTGGACAGACAAGTCAGAATACCAACCGTGGCACTGATGGGTGCCATGAGAGGGAAAATGATTTTCCAGAACGTGCCCCAGGTTGTCGCCCCATCCACAAATGCCGCTTCCTCCAGCGCTACCGGAATGGAACGGATGTATCCAACGTACACAAATACGTTAAATGCCAGGCCATATACCGTGTGCAGCAAGATCAGACCTACCAGATTTGTCATCTCTAGCGATGCTGTCAGCTTAACAATCGGCAGCATGATGATTGGAAATGGGATGAACATCGCACTGACGAAGTAATAATAGAGTCCTTTGAAAAACTTGCGTTTCTCCATATTCCGCGCAATCGCATAGGCCACCATCGAGTTACTGAGCAACGTCAAGAGCACAGTTGATGCGGTAACGATTGCACTGTTACGGAACGATTGGAAGAAGTTTGTCATGTCGATGGCTCTCGCGAAATTCTCCCAGTGAAGTGTCGTCGGAATGGCAAAGACCGATTGGGCCATCTGTTCCGGATTTTTCAAAGCTATTGTAACGGTCATATACAATGGGAACAGGATAAACAGGGTACCCAGCACAACGAGCAGCATAACGAGCCAATTGATTCGTGTACGACCTCTCATTACAGATCCATCTCCCTTCTTTGCAGGAACCGGATTTGCAGAATTGAAATCACCGCAATAACGATGAAGTAAATAACCGAGTTCGCAGATTGATATGCATATTCGCCGCCTTCAAATCCTCCGGTGTAGATCAGATGGGAGATGGACTGCGTCGCCCGTCCGGGACCACCGTTGGTCAAGGCTACGATTTGGTCGAAGACCATAAGCGAGTTTTTCATCGCAAGCACCATATTAATGGTGAAGAAAGGTGCAATCAGCGGGAATGTAATACTCCAGAATTCACGCCATTTGCCTGCACCGTCGAGGTTGGATGCCTCGTATAGTGTCGTTGGTATCGTTTGCAGACCAGCCAAATACAGAATCGTATTCAGGGCCACGGATTGCCATACTGCAACAATGACGATACCAATCCAAGCCAGACTCTCGCTGCCAAGAATGTTGGTGGATAGCGCGTTGATGCCCAGATTTTGTCCCCAGATCGGGAATACGTTGGAGAACAGGTAGTTAAATATGTAACCTACGATCAGCACACTCAGAATATTGGGCAGGAAGTAGATGCCGCGGAAAAAGTTACGGAACTTGATCTTGGCATTCAGCCCGAGTGCAATGAGCAGGCTTAGGATATTGGTCAGGATCGTCACCACGATCGCGAACTTGAACGTAAACCAGTAGGCATTACCTACATTGTCATCCTGGAACAAGTTGAAATAGTTTTTGAAACCAACAAAATCATATTCTTTCCCGAATCCGTTATAATTCGTAAATGAATAATAGATGCCCTGGAGGGCCGGCAGCGTCATAAATACAAAGAACAATACAACCGCCGGAACCGTCATCCAGTAATAGGGTGCGATACGCTTGTTCATACTCCATCCTCCTTCTGACAAGGCTTAGCGCCGATTAGCAACCTTGTCCCATTCTTTGTCGAGTGTATCTAGATAGTTGTCGATGTTTTGGTTCTGCAAAAAGGACTGAACGATGGAATTCAGCTGCACCGCAGCCGGAATATAGTGATCGGGAAAGTCAATAACCTTGCCCTGCTCGATATATGGCATCAATTCCTGTACGGCAGGATCATCCTGCTTCACACCTTCTACCGCAGAGAACAGCGTCTGTTCGTCAATATATCTTCCGATATTTTCAGGCTCTAATAGAAACGCAATAAACGTCTCTGCCTGCTCGCGATTAGGCGTGTCCGCCGCAATGGTAAACAGGGAGTCGATCCCGTTCACCAGCTTGATCTCGCTGGCATCGTTACCCGTAGGGAATGGGAAAAAACCGATATCCACATTTGGATTCGCTTTGCGAATCTCCGAGATGGCCCAGGTTCCCTGGATGTACATAAAGGCTTCACCGTTGGCAAAAGCACGGTTACCGTCCGAATAAGCTTTACCAAAGTTATCGCCGTGACCGTACTTCATGAGTTCCAGCTGCTTCTCGGCTACCTCGCGGTACTTCTCTTTGAACGTCACTTTGTTATCTCGCCGCTCTTGGTAGAAATCAATACCAACCAGATTGGAGGCTAGTGCATTGAACGGCAGGCTCGTCTGCCAGTCATCCTTGTATGTGAAGTAAAATGGAATCTCACCTGCATCCTTAATCTTTTGGGCGGTTGCAATGAGTTCATCCCACGTCTTGGGCACGTCCAATCCCATTTCCTTAAACAGCGTTTTGTTGTACATGATGCCGTTTGCATTAGTCGCGTAAGGAATACCTGTCACTTCGTCCATGCCTGTGAGATCATTCAGCATTTGTATGTAGTTCGGATCAATCGTCTGGAGTAATGTGCTATCCGTCAGATCGGTGAAAATGTCACTCTGAGCCAGAATGGAATAGGTGTCGGTTGCCCCCATGGCCATAATATCCGGAATATCATTTTTGACGACACGCGTCTTCAGTACTGTCTCCGCATCGGGCGGATTCACCTGTGTCACTTGGATATCGTCATGCTCCGCATTAAACGTTTTAATTAATTCATCAAAGGTTGTTTTGGCTTCAGGCTTGTTCTGGAAAAATTCAATCTGCACTTTGCCATTCGCGCTATCTCCACTGGTACAGGAAGATAAAAGTACAGCCATCATTCCACACAGCAACATTGTCCCGAGAGCCTTGGTAAGCGTTGTTCTCATGTTGTACCTCCCTCAGCTTTATACGTAAGAATTTACCCATTCAGATGGTGAAATAACCATTTGGTTAATCCTTCCAATCCGACTTCAATCTGAATGGATGATATACGTCTTTATTATTTCTAAAACGGTTTCGATAAAAATGAATCAAGGCAGTTCTTCCCATGACCTGAATCAGGCATAACAAAAAGGACACTGGATGATATCCAATGCCCCTCATTTTTTCAGCTTATATTCAGCCACTGTAACGCTTTTATCCAACCTATTACGAACGTTCTGCTTTCGGCAAAGCATTACGTAAACGCTTGGCCCGATAACTCTGATATGCACGAATCAACATACCGATGATGATCATGACCACACCGATGTTAATTGCGACATCAGCGAGATTCAAAATCCCGCGTCCTGACGGAAATACGAGGAAATCCGTTACCCGGGCATAAATAAATCGATCGATCGCATTTCCTAAAGCCCCACCGACCATAAAACCCGCGCCTGCTTGCATCCAGAAACCGCGAATCTCACCTTTACTCCGGTAATACAGCATGCCTGCTATGAACAGAACAGCAATCACACCGAACAGACGCGCATTTCCCTGAAACATGCTGCCCGCCATTCCACTGTTCTCGTAATGCTGTAACTGCATGCCCGAGTTACCCAGTCTCATGACGTCGCCAACTTCCATATACATCCTCACTGCAATCTTGGTTCCCTGGTCCACCAAAGTCACCAGCAGTGCTACAAAATAAAACAGCATCGTGCTTCTCCTCCTGCCTACGTAGCAATAACTTATTTTAACTTTAAGAGTTATGTATATTAGGTTCCCTTCACTTTAACACAGCCGATGTACGGTCTCCAAATGAACGGTCTTTAACCACGCAAATAACGTCCACTAACATCGTTCAGACTGCATCCAGAAGGGACTACACCAATCCATGTCGAATGTAGACATCAATCATATACGTAAAGGGGATGCCTGTAATTTGAACCTGACCACGACAGAGAAATTAAAGGAAATGCAACAGGAAGAAAAGGACTTGGTATTTGACACATTTGATTCTGAAACAGCACTCCAACTTGGCCTGCATCTGGTCGAAGAAGCGAAGCGTCGCTCCCAAGCCGTGACCATCGACGTTACCCTAAAGGGACATCGTCTCTTTTTGCATGCGATGGAAGGCACTCATCCCGACAACGAAGACTGGATTCGCCGCAAGAACAACGTGGTGAATCATTTCTCCTCCAGTTCTTGGCATACCGCCCTGCGGTTGAGAAGTGAAAACCAGACACTTGAGCAAGACTTCAATCTGCCTTCATCGGACTATGTCCTGGCCGGTGGCGCTTTCCCGCTGATTCTGAAAAATGAGGGACAAGTCGGCACTATTACAGTATCGGGTTTGCCTGATGAGGAAGACCATGATCTGGTCACGACCGGCATCCACTCGTTTTTGTTGCTGCAAGATTAGATTAAAATGAGCAAAAAAAATCCGTACCTGGGATAGGCACGGATTTTCTTCTTTTTCCTGTAGTTAAATTCCTGCGTTTATTGGATCGCTGAGAGAACGTCCAGCAGCATGGATTTGAATTTTGGCCGATCAATGGCTTCACAGACACGTACATTCGGCTCTTTGCCAAAACGTCCGTTGATATCAACCACACTGTATCCACGTGTCAGTTCTCCTGCCGCTTCCACATCCACATAATATTGACCCGACTTGGTCATGATGGATTCATCTGCCGCAACAGCCATCAGTAACGTATCGGGATGAGTGGTGCCATTGAGTTTATGTACCGACTTGTTGAACTGCATAACCACTTTGTTGATAGCGGTGAAGAAATCGGCACCCGATGTACCCAGAGCCGCAATCTCTGCATGATCGTCATCGTCCATCACTGAATATTGCGTGCACATCTCCCAGCCAACCATCGTAATAGGAATGCCTGCATGCAGTACAATTTTCGCTGCTTCCGGGTCCACGTAGAAGTTATACTCCGCTGCCGGTGTGATATTGCCCAGTGCATTATTCGTTCCGCCCATGATGTACAGGTGAGCAATCTCCGGAATAATCGTGGGGTCTTTCTGGATCGCCATCGCAATATTGGTCAGCGGGGCAATCGCCAGAAGTTCAATTTCACCCGGATGTGCATGCACCTTCTCAATGATAAAATCAACCGCGTGACGGCTCTCGGGACGCTGATCCGCCTTCGGAAAATGCGCGCCGCCCATGCCATCATCGCCATGCACATCTTCCACTGTGCGGTGCTGAGCTTTTCCGTAGGCCATTAGCGGACGCTCGCAACCTTTATACACAGGCACCTTGCCGCCATGTCCAGCAACCTGTACCGTGTACAGGGCATTTTCAACCTCCTGGTCGAATTGTACGTTACCGCCCGTAATGGTGATGCCTTCCACCTGAAAGTGATGCAATGCCGTCAGGATCGCAATCGTATCGTCTCCTGCTGTATCTGTATCGATGATGACTCTTCTCATGATGCCGCGCTCCTTCTTCCTTTTGATAGTAAACTCCATAAAACACTATGTCTTATTTTACATCAAAAACGTACCAATGACGATGGAAACGCCGATGATAATCGAACGCAGCAGCTGGGCTACCGCCATATTGCCTCGTGCAATTTCGTCACACACCCGCATCTTCGGAATCAGGAAATCAAATATAATATAGACCAGGCACAGCACAATAATTCCAAACGCCGACCACAGCAGCATATCCAACCACGAATGCGTCGAGAAAGATACCATGCCCACAATAATACACAGTCCCAGTAATTTGCTGCCCATGTACATGCCTGCCGCCTCGTTACCTTTGGCGATTTCCTCACTATCGTTATACCGGGTCAATTTGCTAAAAGCGAAATATCCACATACCAATACCACCAGCAGAATGCCTACACCCACCGCCACATTCACGAGGTTTAATCCCAAGTTTTCCATTCCTTTTCCTCCTCATCATTCATCCGTTCACGAACTGTAGCCGCGCAATAATAGGCCATATCTCCAGTTACTTTCTCCCCGACCCGTGGTAGCAACCCAGCCAAACGCCCACCGATAACAAACACCCCTGTAAGCAGATAACCACTGTACGCTCCATCTTCCGTCTCGATCACGGCCTGTTCCATCGGAACCAGCTGCTGATAGATTTTGGGCTGATTTTCGTAATAAGCTGTAATTTCTTCATCCTCGTCCGTTGCCCCAGATGCAAGATTGGATTCCAGCGCCTCGTTAAGAGGATGCTCCATATCCTGCTTTCCAAATGCATTGTCCGTTCCACCCTCCAGCAAAAGAGTTCCTCTGCCTTCGCGCCCCCAATAACTCTTGGCTACATATGATATGGCGTTCAGCTCGAAGGGCTCAGATGAAAAATAGGTGGGCAGCAGATATCGGGAAATCACGTCCATCTCTGCTTCATCAAAGAGGGTAAACCCGCAATACTCCGGGGTTTGCTCGTTCCGCTCATAGAGCGACCAGATCGCCGCCATGAAGCCTTTACTCTGCATCAGTACATGCTGAACAGGATTCATCAGGCCCAGTCGTCCTTCACGTACAAGTTCAAGCAGTGCAGCACCAATGTCCACCCCTGTCGTCTCATCCCGATCATCGATCAGATACTCCAGTGGATAAAGGCGATACAATAGGTTAATCTCCCGCCCCCGATGGTAAAGCGCCTCCCCCGGAACAATCTCCAGTTCTTCCAGTGGAGCATAGAAGACTTCGTATCCGGCTTCCTGACAACGTTTCATCAGGTATTCCGTATTTGTTCGATCTTCGACATGTTCGCCAAAAGAAGTGAATGTCACCGGACCCTTTAATCCCTGCTCTGCATAGAATTCGAGCCATATCCTGAAACACTCCCGAATACGTGTATCCATCTCGGCAGATGGTGCAGTTAGCGTAGCATCCTCAGCAATATCGACCAGAATACCTTCCAATGCAGCAGCCTCCGGTATACCCGTTGGGGTGTCCGTATTATTTTCAATACACTTGGGCCCAGCTTCTCCAATAATCCAGTCCTGACGGGTAATGCCTCCAGTTACCAACTCCATACGTGCCGCCGGGATAAGCCCCGGATGGATACCCAACTGATGCTCTAAAAAAGAATCCGGCATATATTGCTGGATAAATCGCATCACTTTACAGTAAATGCCGTCTACCGCCTGGGCTGCGGTACGCAGCTCTTGTACCTCCGAGGGAGAATAAACCGTTAATGCAGGCACACAATATTGTTTCCCATACATTCGATGATATGGAATCTGTTGTTCCGTTTCGCCCTGAAATACCTCTTCGTGACTTAACGGCAGTTGAACCACTTGCCTCATCCGGTTATCCTCCCGAGCTACGGAAGAAGCTACCGAAGCCGCTTGATTTGGACTTGGATTTGCTATAGGAGCTGTTACTATCCTTGTTGCTTCGATAAGACGACCCACCGTAGTAATAGTGCCCACTGCTGGAATCATATTCACATCCGGTATCATACTCCGGGTCACATTCATCATTGTTGCTGCCACAACCGGATAACACGGCAGGAACCGCCAGCATCAGGGAGAAAGCAACCAGCTTTGCTTTTGACCCGGGTTTCGATGCTTGCCCCCGCTCTTGGTCACTCATCACAGATCCACCTCTTTCATATAAAACAACACTTTCTTGCGATCTGCATCCAGCACGGAATACAGGAACTCATACGTCTTGCCACTGCGAACCATGTAATGGTCCAGCAGTTGCTCGGCAAGCTCCATCGTATAGGTGGATGACGCTGTGAGCTCCAACTCCTGAAATGATCTTCCATTCCACAGCATATACTCTGCACTGTACATGGAGGACATTTTGCACATTGCCAGCGCAGCGTCCGCAATCGCCGCACCGTACACATCCGGCATCTGTTGCTCATACGCCGTTACATATACTGCATGTTCCCGCCCATCCTGGCATTCATTGGACAGATGCGCCCAGAGTTTGTTTTTCACCAAGGTGGCATCCACCAGTTTGCGCATGAACAGTTCATCTCGTGTGACTGAAGTCTGTTCCAGCACCCCTGTCTCCGCTTGTCGATCATCCGACCAACTCCGATACGTCAATGAATAATAGATACCGATAACCTCCCTTTTTGCGAGCTCTTAGGTGAGCCGTTTCAATTCATACAAACGTATTTAACGCATCAGAAGGAAAAAAGTTACACTAGTGAATCAATTTCATAGTACCTTTAGCTGCTTCAAATCAAGGCTAGACATAGATCAAAATGGTTTAATTTGTCTATGTCTAGTTACAAAACTTCATTTTTAGTGATTTATGAAATTGATTCTATTCACCATGACATGTAAAAAAGCTACTGTTCGAGGCACTGTTGATGATGCTACATTATGTGGTTTAACTAAAATAGAACAGGTTTTCACGCCCTTTTCTGGATCAACGAAGCTCGGCTAACAAGTGGATTCAACTTTTGGTACGCAATCCAGTTCAAAAAGGCCGGAGAAGATTCTCCGACCTCGTTTGTTCAATCTTATGCTCATGCCATTCGGACTTATAACTCAGCCCACTGAGCCAATACATCATTATATTCAGCGGACAATTGCTCGCGATCATTCCAGATTTGTTCCAGTTCAATCGGATTGTTCTGCACCATTTCCAACTGTTGATCCAGCACCTGAATCTCTGCCTCAAGACGAGCCAACGTCTGTTCCAGCTTCTCCGCAGATTGTTGGTTGCCACTGCCACTTCTATGTTTCGATGCAGTTGCTGCCGAAGGAGTCAACGCCTTACCTGATTCAGTAGAAGCTTTATGATCATGACTTCCACCGGCAGCTACAACAGTGGATCCGTTCATTGTTGAGGTTGCTCCTGGCTTCTTCCCTGATCTGGCAGTCCCGCCGGGCACGGACGTTAACCCTGACTTCATCTCTGACTTGGCGTTCCCACGAGAAGAAACGCCCACGCCTGCTGTAGCCTGAGTTGTCGCCGCCGCACGAGCTTGCAAATCAAGCTTCTTCTCACGATACGCCTCATAGTCTCCCAGATAAGCGGTCATCTGACCGTCCTCCAGTTCCCAGACACGGGAAGCGAGGCGATTGACGAAGTACCGATCATGCGAGATGGCAAGTACAGTTCCTTCAAAATCAACCAAGGACTCTTCCAGCGCTTCTCTGGATGCGATATCCAGATGGTTGGTTGGCTCATCGAGCAACAGTACATTGGGTTTACGTTGCACCAGAAGAGCTAGCCGCAGACGCGTCCATTCCCCGCCAGATAATTGCCCGACAGAGCGGAATACATCCGCTCCATAGAACAAATATCGTGCCAGAATTCCGCGAGCCTCTCCCTCTTCCACGCCTGCTTCTAGACGGAAGTATTCGAGTACATTCAGCTTTGGATTCGTAGGTTCCTCCTGTTGAGCCAGATACCCGACATCCACACGCGCCCCCCACTCCAGCTTGCCCGCATTGGGCTGCTCGTCACCAAGCAACAGCTTGAACAGTGTCGTCTTGCCGGAGCCATTGCGGCCAATGAGTGCAATTTTATCTCCATATTCCAGCAGACCCGAGACCCCGTGCAGGATTTCACGCTCACCATAGCTCTTCTCGACCTGTTCCAATACCGCTACCCGTTTACCCGTTCGATCCGTAGGACGCACATCGAACTCGGCATTTCGGCGCTCCAGTACAGGACGCTTCACCTGTTCCATCCGCTCGATGGCTTTACGCATAGAAGCCGCCCGTCTGAAGAACTTTTCATTCCCACCAACTCGGCCCCACTCCTCTAACTGGCGGATCGTTTCCTTCATTTTTTTGATAAGCTTCTGCTGCTCCTTGAACTCCTCGAATTGCTGCAACAGCCGTTGTTCCTTCACTTTCATATATTCCGTATAACCGCCAGCAGACGTTTCTGCTTCTCCATCCTCCAGCTCCAGTGTTCGATTCACGACCCGATCCAGAAAATAGCGATCATGCGAGATCAGGACAATGGTGCCGGGATATTCACGTAAAAATCCTTCCAGCCACTCGACCCGCTCCAGATCAAGATGGTTTGTCGGCTCATCCAGCAATAACAGGTCGGGTCTTACGATTAGCTGTGAAGCCAGCACCACCCGAGTCTGCTCCCCACCTGACAGGGAACCAAAGCGCCAACCATAATGCACCTTGGCGATATCCAGACCGTCCGCCACCTGATCGATCCGGGCATCCATTTCGTATCCACCCTCACGCTCGAACTGGTCTTGCAGTGCCGCGTAGCGTTTCAGCAGGCGCTCCAATTGATTAGGGTCTGCTGCACATGCCGGATCGGACATCTGCTGCTCCATTTCCTTCATTTGCGTGCGACATATCATGAGCTCCTTGAATCCAAGACTCAATACATCCAGTACGGTATGGTCATCCAATCCTTCTGGGACCTGAGCCACGTAACCCATTCGTGTATCTTTCTTGATCATCAATTGCCCTTCATCCGGCTTGTTCAGTCTTGCCATTAGGCGCATAAGTGTGGTCTTGCCGCTTCCGTTGCGGCCGATCAGGGCGACCTTGTCACCTTCCATAATTTCAAACGTAATGCCGTCCAGCACCAGATGTGCTCCGTGGTATTGAGTCAGTTGTTGCGCGCTAATCATCATCATAATAAGGTTCCTCCTATGGTATGGAAGATCCTGACCGCAACACAAAAAGAGCCGCAGGAGGTTAGCTCCGCGGCCCTTCAGAATTCAAGCAATATCGCTTATCGTCCGAATGAGGTCAAGGCAGGCATCTTCTCGCAAATGTTAACTTCCGTATATTCAAAATTGGACAGACTTCTCCCGTTGGTCAGAAAAGTATGAACAATGCCAGCCATAGCAATCGGCAGCTGGCTAATACGGTTGTTAAGCATCTCGTGATTCACCTGTCTTCACCTCCCTTGTCATAATTAATGTCAATATATCACAGACGAATGCGTTTCCGCAACCATCCCTTCGCCCAATTCAATCATACTGTACAGTAGTTTCATTCTTACGCTTAATTCCTGCCCCGTCGCCGAAGCATTACATCCCTGATTGCCACCGTAATAAGTGTTAACATTCCCGAGGTACCCAGTGATGCGCCGAGCAGGGCATATCCGATGCCGTTCCACCCGCCAATATCGATGCTGATCATGATTACAACGGCACCGCCGAGCAAGGCCACACATGGCAATATATATTGAACCCACGTCATTCGCCGTCCTTGCAATCGGTAAATAAGCCATTCAATCAGCAGCAGCACCGCCCACATTCCCAATGTCCACAAGATCAGTACTTCCATAAGGTTCCCCTCCTGTTGCTGGATGGATTAAGCCCTTTGTTACAGACCTTACGTTACTTCAACCAATCCGAGAAAAAGTGTCGGTACCCTTCTTTCATCTTCGTGCGCGAAAAAGCACCATACGCATACTCCCGGTTGTCTTCTGACACACTGCGCGGCGCAGCCGCAGCCATGTTCACCAGTTCAAACCAGTTATCCTCGTTGCCTGCAAATGCATGCGTGGATCGAATATGACCGTAGCAAGCATGCTCCGGTTTCACGACCATTTTGCCCATTGCCATCGCTTCCGTCAGCGGCATCGCAAACGTATCAAAGGCCGAACAGTTCCAATACACCTTGGATGAGTTCATCAACGTAAATATCTCATCCTGCGTGAGCGCAAACTTCAGCTTCACGTTGGAAGGAATGTCGTACTTCTTCATGGTTTCCTTATAGCGTACACCGCCAAACACCATATATACTTCCTTGTCCTGGTTCTGCCGAGCGTATTCCAGCACCAGATCTGGGCGGCGGTTCGCCTCATCCCGACCGATCCAGAGCACCCGATTATGCACAACCTGACTCGGATCATAGTGCCGGTTCGCCAGCTCTTCGCTAAAGCCAATCGGAATAACATTCACGTCATGTACACCGAAATTGCGACCCAGTTCTGTTTTCAAAAACTCCGTCTGTACAATTGCTTTATCCACCATCGTATAAAATGGCTTCATCATCTCATATCCTGTTAGCGCGGGATCGGGAAAACTGTGCGGGAACAATACACTCTTCGGTAAGAACATCTTCAAAAACGTAAACCCGGATACGGTGTAGATGACATGCTCTATATTTTGGCTATGAATCTGGTCCAGCACGATATCGTAGTTCACCAGGTCACCTTTCTCATGCTCATAACCCGGCAACCAGTCGTATCCGCTGACATGACGCTCCGGCGAGATGAACACGATATCAACACCCAACTCCAGACCAATCTGCTTCAGCCGATCCGCAAATACGCGTGGCCCCTGTGCTTCCGTGAATTGAATTTTACGCATAACAAGTCCGACTTTACGCAAGCTTCTCACCCCTCATTTCTATTCCTCACGCATGTGCCTCATGCACTGTTCCAGCGTCGCTGCCGTCTCATGCCACTGGTTACGCAACTGTTCCTTCGGCCACACACATTTCTCACTTCTCAGGTCACCATCAATCAAACGCAGCATCCAGAGTGAGAATACAATAGCATAGGCGTTGTACCATTCTGCAAAAGAAACCCGTTCAATCTGCACGCCGAGGCTCCCAAGTTTGTCCAAATAAACATCCATGACCCGCTCTCGCAATACAGGCGTAACCGTTCTGGGAAACAGCGGATGCGAGAGATCAACTAGGTGATATATATCCCACAGTGGCGTATTCAGATGGGCATGCTCCCAGTCCAAGATGACCAGTCTGCCGTCCACCTCCGCCATGTTACCTGGATGCAGGTCTCCGTGACACAAAACAGTAGGAAGTTCTTCCTCTGCCGTGAGGATCAACCTGGTGATCTTATCCCAATCGGATGCGGATAGTTGCATATCCAATCTGGATAACAGTTCATCGGTAGATTGCCTATGCATTTGCAACTCATCCAACATTGTGCGAATGGACGGTTTCTGGCCCACGCGAGGCAGCTCACTCCAATCCGTAACAGGCAATGCATGCCATGCTGCCATATGTGCCGCTGCGCCGAGCATCGTCGCTTCTTGCGAATCATGCACCAGTTGCCCCAGATCCTCGTAGATCATCCAGCTCTGTGCTGGAGCAATGGTAAGATCCGACGCTGCAATGAGTTGCGGATAGATTGGTGGTAAGCCAGACATCACACGCTCGTACATCCATCGTTCCCGTCCATGCTGTACAGGATTCGTCAACGGTTTGAAAATATAACTTTCACCGCTAGGAACAGTGAATCGCTCCACATATCGTCCGTTCATTCCTTTATACAACTGTTCACGGCTTGTTATATAGTGATCATTCAGCATTCCTTCGGGCGTCACCCAGCTGTATGCATCCAACTCTTCGTTCACGCTACCCACCATCCATTTCGTTCTTCCTGCTGCTCCGATTATGATTTCTATTCATCATACGTTGCCACTCACAAGCCTGCAAGCTTTGGTCGTAAGCGCTTATTCAGCGTATCAAATCAGAGGTTCAAAAGTGCTTGTTGCATTTTAGTTAGTAATCACTTACTATACAATCATGAAGAACAAATCTCATGTGGATAGCAAAAAGAAAGATATCCTACAAGCGGCGATGCGCTTGTTCGCAACCAAAGGCGTTGACGGCATATCCGTCAAAGAGATCGGTGACGCCGCCGGAGTAACCGATGCGGCGATCTACAAACATTTTAAAAACAAGGATGCCGTTGCCCTAGAAGCCTTCACCCAATACTGTGTCGACTATACTGCACTGATTGACGGGTATGTTCGACAGGAAGGTCCGGTGTTGGAACGCTTCAAGCAACTGGTTACCGAGGTTCTCCATCTGCATGATGAAGATCCCTACGGACTGCTGCTGATTTCACAGAATCATGAAATATTCATTGAAGCCGGAAGCAGCGAGGATTACCGTCAGCCATTGGATGCGTTAATGGATCTGATCGATCAGGGAATGATGCGGGGCGAACTGCCTCAGCAGGATTCACGGCTCACAGCCGTGCTGGTGATCGGTGCAATTACACGTATGGCGGTCTCCAGTATGCAAGGTGAACTACCGGAGCTGTTGGTACCTTATACGGGGGAAACGGTTCACAGACTTGCATCGATGTTAGGGCAGGTACCCAAGGAGTAACAATGGAAATGGGATGAAGCTAGAAATGGATTAGCGGAGCGTAGGGAAAACGACGTGAGCAACTACATTGTTTCCGAAGGAAACAACCTTCGTAAGTTTCCGCTTATCTCAGCTGAATCCCATATTCGATGCGGATGATGCCGCTAGACATGATTCGTAAACAAAAGCGGACTTGTTGAATAACTTCTAAAGAGAATCGTCAGCATACCATTAGGATATACAGATGGATTACCGGGTCATACGTGACCTTTTCTTTTTGCACATGAGGTTAGTGTTCATTAACTAAAATAGTCAGGACGTGTCATCTTCCATGAAGAAAATACTAATTATTCAAGGCAATCCCGTCTCCCCCAGTTACAACGGCGCACTAGCCGAGGCTTACCGTAAAGGTGCTGTGCAGGCTGGTGCTGACGTCCGCATGATCACCCTGAACGAGTTGGCGTTCAACATGAATCTGGAGGGAGGATATCGTAATAAACTTCCACTTGAACCAGATTTGCTACAGGCCCAAGAAGCGATTAAGTGGGCCGAGCATCTCGTATGGGTATTCCCAATTTGGTGGGGAGGACCGCCTGCCCTGCTGAAAGGTTTCGTTGACCGAATCTTCATGCCAGGTTACGCCTTCAAGTATCAAAAAGGAAAACCTTTCCCGGATCAACTGCTCAAAGGCCGCACCGCTCGCATGATCACCACGATGGATGGTCCGAGCTGGTACTTCAAATGGTTCCAAGGTGAGCCTGCACATAAAATGATGAAAATCTCCACATTTGCACTGACTGGCATCAAACCTGTGCGGATAACACCTGTAGATCAAGTTGGTAAAAAGTCAGATGAACAGAGAAAGAATTGGCTTGATAAGATTGAGCAGCTTGGGCGGAAGATGGGGTAAAGATTTCTGCAAGAAAGCCTCATGGGAAGTATATACTTCTCTCCAGATTTTCACGTTTTAAGTTAAATCAAAAATCTGTGGATACGCGCAATTTGAAGGTAGTCCTGTAATCCACGAGTGGTGCAATTGTAATTATAGTCTGACTTATAACAGAAAGCAGAAACGTGCCTATTCCCAGTTACAAAAAAAGGGTTGTCCCCTACGTCTTGAACAAGACGTAGGGGACAACCCTTTTAGTATTCATTATGATCTAACGAACCGTAAACACGCTATTAGCGCCATTTCCGATAAGTCTGAGGTTTAACGAATCGTAGACGCATTATTTCCTCGATCTGTGTATCATTTGGAGGTTTTAAACTAGTTTGCACCGGAATAACTTCACTGAGGTTCGTTACATTTTGCATTCCACGCTAAATCGCCATTTAACACTCACTCGGTTCGTTAGCGACCTGCACTTAGAGAGACAAGTCCACACTACAGGTCAGCTTGATACGCCAATCGCCCGCCTTTGGAAAGTCGACTTCGCAACCAACAGTAATGAAATGGAAACAGCCATCTACAACCATACAAGCAACGCATTACCCAAACGAAATACGATCTGATGGATGCTCAGGCAAAATAGCTGTAACCAACTGCTGCACAGCCGGATGATCCGACTGCATTACGGAATCGCCGGCATCACCGCTATAGACAATCCTGCCCTGATCCATCACGGCAATGCGGTCACAGATCGTCATGGCGGCACGAATATCATGTGTGATAAAAAGGTACGACAACCCGTACGATGCTCTTAACTCAGCCAATAAGGATAGGATTTGTGTCTGGTGCACCATATCCAGGCTGCTAATCGATTCGTCCAGTACGATTAACTTCGGCTTGAGCGCGATGGCTCGTGCGATGTTGACCCTCTGTAATTGGCCACCGCTGAACTGGTGCGGAAGCTTGTTTGCATCCTCTGGTGTAAGTCCGACCTGCTCAAGCAGTTGTCCAACCACAAGAAGTTGTTCTTTTGCCGACAAACGCTCGTAATTATCCAGCGGCTCACCGATGATCTGCGCGGCAGTCATAAGCGGATTCACAGCCGAATAACAGTCCTGGAACACGACCTGCAGATCGCGCCGTAATCCCTTAAGCACGGGTTTGCTGGATCGATAGATATCCTGACCCTGAAATAAAACCTGACCCTGGCTGGGCTTCTCCAGACCAAGAATGATTTTACCCAAGGTACTTTTACCTGCCCCGCTCGTACCCAGGAGCCCCAGACACACACCCTTTTCGATCGTAAGTGAGATATCTGCCAGCACAGGAGGACGCGCTCCCGAACGATCCAGCCAGTTGCGTTTGCCATAGCTATGGCTTACTTCACGTACCTGAAGCATCAGGTCACCCTCCTCTTTTGTACTTGGCAGAAGCAATCTCCGAAGAAGCTGAAATTACACATCACCATGTTCATTCCACCCCTACGCCTACCCACTCAAAACACAGTGTATTCCCGCTCTACACATACACTCACTGAACAATTCAACTCATCTGTCATTCGCTATCGTCCTAAATACATACTGGGTCTGGCATTTAACAACATCCGTGTATACTCATGCTGCGGGTGATCGAACAGTTGGTACACATCCGCCTGCTCCACAATTCGCCCCTTCTGCATGACCGCGACTTCATCCGCCATTTGCGAGATCACGCCCAGATCGTGGGAGATGAGCAAGATGGATGTGCCATACTCCGTACGTAGCCGATCCAATTCCTGAAGCACCTTGAACTGATTCACGACATCCAGTGCCGTCGTTGGTTCATCAGCAATAACCAAAGCCGGTCGCAGGCACATCGATATGGCGATCATCACACGCTGCAACATACCGCCACTCAGTTGGAAGGGATATCGCTTCATCAGTTTAGCTGGTTCGGGTAAGTTCATATCTGCCAAGGCAGCAATGGCCCGCTCCCTGGCAGCTGCTTTGGACATTCCCGTATGCGTACGCAAGGTTTCAATGAATTGAGATCCAATCGTATATACGGGTGTAAAAGCATTCATCGGATTCTGCATAATAAATCCGATTTCCTTGCCGCGGATGCGCCGCATCTCCTCACCTGACAACGAGCCAAGCTCCCGTCCATTCAGGTGGATGCTGCCCGACACTTCCATCCTGCGCGGATCAAGCAGATGGAGCAACGCGTTACATGTAACGGTCTTACCGCTGCCACTCTCACCGACGAGACCGAAGACACGACCTTTTTTTAATTCAAAATCAATGGGCTCCAGTAACGGGACTGAACCCTCCGCTGTTCTTAGATTCACTTGCAGACCACGAACTTCGAGTACCTTCGCTGCATCATCCATCGTTACGTTCACCCCTCATATGCCTTCGATTCCGAACCACTACCTTTTTGCAATGCCATAACGCTCGGATAACGCTTCTCCCAAAATGTTGAACGTAATGACTACGAGCAGAATCAATGCCCCCGGGTAGATCATCAACTCCGGATGACTGCGAATATAACCTGTCCCCTCATGAATCATAGCGCCCCATTCTGCATTCGGTGGTTGAATACCGAGTCCCAGGAAAGACAGAGCAGATATATCCATAATCGCCCACCCCATCTCCAGAGTACCCATCACAACGATCGGACGTTGCACGTTGGGGATGATATGTTTCCGAATAATCGTCCACGAAGAGGAGCCGCTAATCCGCGCCGCTGCGATGAAGTTCCGTTCTTTCAGACTAACGACCATGTTCCGGCAGATACGTGCATAATACACCCACTGTACCATCATGAGTGCTAGAAGCACCTGCATCAAACCTGGACCAAAGATCCCTACAATACCGAGCACCAGCACCAGATTCGGAAACGCCATAATGCCTTCACACAAGCGCATCAACAGACTGTCCACCCAACCACCAAGGTAACCGGAGATTGAACCTATAATGACACCTATGAGCAAAGATGACAGGAAGATCAGGGTAGCAAATCCAAGCGACACTCTCGCTCCATACATCAGCCTAGTGAGATTGTCGCGTCCCAGATGATCCGTTCCGAGCCAATGCTCAAGCGATGGACTCGCCAGCTTCTGCAACAGATTCACCTTCACCGGGTCATGAGGAGCAATCCATGGGGCTAATAACGCGATCACGAAGAAAAGCAATATGATCACCGAGCATATCTGGATGGCTCTCTGCCCTTTAAATACCGCACGCCATTTGTTTATCAATGTTCTGCCCGTCCTTTCGCTGAAATCCGTGGGTCCATAACGAGCTGCACCAGATCAACGAGCAGATTGCATACGATGAACAGGCAGGCCGCCAGGAAGACATAACATTGAATAACGGGAATATCCCGATTAAATATCGCATCGACAAAATAACGTCCGAACCCAGGCCAGGAAAACACCTGCTCTACAATAATGGTGCCTGTGAGCAGCTTGCCCATACTCATCCCCATTCCTGTAATAAGGGGCGATATGGCGATTTTCAGGACATGCTTGAGCATAATCACTCTTTCGCGAATCCCGCGTGTTCTCGCATACTGTACATATGTCTCCTGCAATTGCTCCAGTACACTGGAACGTAACAATCGGGTGTAGACCGCAATAAGAATCAAGGAGAGAGTAATCGTAGGCAGAACCAGATTCTCCCACGATCCACGCCCCTCCACAGGTAGCCAGTCCAGCTTCACCGAGAAAAAGAAGATCAGCAAGTAACCGAGCCAGAATTGCGGAATAGATGCTCCTAAATAGGAAATCGCACGGCTGACCATGTCAATCCAGCTATTCTTATACACCGCGGCCAGTATTCCCAATGGAATACTCACCAAAGCGGATAACAGCATACTCCAGAAGGCTAGTTCAGCCGTAGCGGGAAGCCTTAGTTTCACTTCATCCCATACGGGTTTGTTGGTGAGATATGAGGTGCCAAAGTCGAGCTTGGCAATCTTCTGAATCGTATGCACATACTGGGTTAATAAAGGCTGATCCAGACCGAACTCATGCCGCTTTTGCGCAAGCAGCTCCGGTGTTGGATAGATATGAGCGGCTGTCAGATAAGCCTCGGCCGGATCAACTGGTGAAATATGAATAAGCGCAAAGGTAACGAGTGTAGCGATAAAAACGATAGGAATGATCGCGATCATTCGTTTCCCGATATAACTGATCAACAAACTTCCTCCCTTTTATCAAGCTACATGACCTTGCCAAGGCTTTACCACTCCGAAATTAAAGTAAATACAACTTATTGGTTGCCCAATTCAATGCCTACAAACGGATTCTCATCACGGTTCGCCGGGAAAATAAAGTTGGAAATTTTCTTCTGATATACCGCCGTTTTCTTAACATACGAGATGGGGACAATCGCCGATTGTTCCTGAAGTGTTGTCAGGATAGAGCCATACAGCTCCTGACGTTTCGTCTCATCTGTTGATGATAGTGCGGCATGTACCTGCTCGTCCAGTTCCTTTTTCATCGGCAAGGCACTGAGCGTCTCAGAGATACCAAATCCAGGGCTCGCTACAACGTTAATGAAGGAATGTGGATCATACGGTGCGCCATAGTTGTACCAGAAATACAGGTCAAAATCATTGGCTTTCAAACGTTTGATCTGTACCGTCAGTTCCAGCCCAGTGAGGTTTACCTTAACCCCAAGCTCGCTCCATTCCGCCTGAATGGTCTCAGCCATCGCTTTCTGAATCGGGTCCGTCTTGTCAAAAATCATTTCGAATTCAAGCTGTTGGCCGTCTTTCTCACGAACGCTACCATTCGTAGGCATCTTCCAACCCGCTTCATCCAATAAAGCTTTGGATTGTTCCACATTATATTCGATCGGTTTCAGGTCAACATTGGTGTATGGGTAGTTTTTGGATAGTGCCGTATCTGCCGGTTCTTCCAGACCCAGAGTGATGCCTTCCACCATCGCTTTTTTGTTAAATCCTTGCTGGAGCGCCATCCGTACTCTGAGATCAGACAGCTTCGGATTGGAGGAATTCAGCAGCAGATCTCGCGTACCTACCGGATCAGACAGCTGACTCACATATTTATCGTTGTCACGAAGCTGTTGGAACGCATCCAGACTGATCATACCTTCACCATAGATCAGGTCGAGATCACCTTTTTCAAAAGCAAGCACGCGGGTTTCTGCATCAGGGATGATCTTAACCGTAATCTGATCCACCTTCGGTGCGGTTCCCCAATAATTCGGGTTGCGTTTGAAAACAGCATATTCGTCCTGCTTGTAATCAGCCAGCATCCACGGGCCCGTTCCAACTGGCTCTTTGATGCCTTGGGATGTATCTCCGTCATCCGGGAATCCGGCTTCACCCAGGAAGCGGAAAGGACGAACCACAGACAAATCCTGAAGAACAGGATAATACGGCTCTGTGAGTGTCATGCGGAAAGTCTGATCGTCCACAACCTCGGTCTTGTCGAGCACACCTACAATGCCCAGCCAGCTATGTGTATCTTTATTTTTCATTACAGCATCAAAATTCTTTTTCACAATCTCAGCATTAAATGGTGTACCATCTGAGAATTTCACACCTTGGCGAAGCTTGAATGTATATACTTTGCCGTCATCGGAGATTGTCCATGATTCTGCCAGCGCAGGTTCCAGTTTTCCGTCCTTCTGGTAACTGATCAGTGGCTCATAGAGCATCGATTGGGCAAATAATTGCGAAGGATTGTACGTATGCGGATTCATTGTACCGATATCACGTGGCCATGACATCGTAATCGACTTCGTAGACGTTTGATCCGAAGCAGCAGATGAGGATTCATCTCCACTTCCTGTATTGCTGCAACCCACAATAACGAATAACAACAAGAGCATAGTTGCCAGCGTGAGGGCCGAAGATTTGCGATGTTGTACAGACATGAATGTTGAACCCCTTTTCTCTATTTTATGATAATGATTATCATATTCATCCATTAAGAATAGGCAGGAGCCCACCTTTTGTCAACAAAATTCGACATAGTATGCATCACTACTAAATATGCCAAAAAAGCCCTTCCTGTGGGAGGAAGAGCCTCTCGACCTGCATATGAATCACAACTGCAAAAATAAGTTCCACCATAATCTGTTATTCCTTGCTCACAGCAAGGTAATCACGAAAGTACATATGGAGATATATCACTGAGATTCATCATCACATACGCCTTCTTGTTTCTCGTTTAAACTTCTACAGCGATTCCCTCATAGAACCGACGAATTACCTGCTCCGCTGGCTTGCCGTACACTCCATATCCGTCATCGGTCAGCGCATCCTTCTCCGCGTGTAAATGTGCGCTCCAATCCCATAGACCGAATCCACGTACCCAGTCACGCTGACTGACATGCCGGAACATCGCCTCATAGAAACGCTCTTGTTCCTCCGTATTCACTTCGCCTTCCAGTCCCCAATCGTTTGGTACCTGGGCTGATCCACTGCGGCTGGGACAACCTGCTTCCGCAAAGAAAAAGGGTTTGCCATAGGGAGCAATCACCTGTTCAATTCGATCCAGCTGTGCCTCCCAATCTCCGATGGGATAATAACCACTGGAAGAGATCACGTCCACAGCATCCCACCACTTCACATGATCTTCCTGATATTTGTCCGTGTTGTATGACACCAGTCCCGTATACACTTCACGCACACCAGCGATCACCTCGCGCCACTCTTGATCCCGACGCTCGGATTGCACCATCTCACAGCCAACGATGAACATTTCACACTTTTCCTGCTCTGCAATCGCTGCATAATGCTTCTGAAATGCCGTGTAGCTGCGGAACCAATCCTTCCACTTTGGCTCACACGGCACATCGATATCAAAAAAGTTAATGTGTGCACGCCATGTGCCATCGGTACAGTTGACGGTTGGTTTCAGAATGACACGCAGCCCGAGTGTACGGGCATAACGAATCATGTCCACCAGTTCATCATCATCCACCAGATGTGTGCCCCGATACTTGACCTCTACCGCCTGCGGATGATCCTGATGTGCCGCCAGTGCAAAAATAACATGAGAACTGCCTAACTGCCTGTACGTTCGGCCATCAGGCGCAAAGATTCTTTGGCTTCCGGCTTACGGAAGTCGCCCCTGCCACTCATCCAGCCAAATGTAAATCCCTTGATATAATCCATATGCATTACAGCTTGCCCTCTTCATGGTCTCCTGCGATGACTTCATCCGTCTCGATCACATAGTTCACGATCTCTTCGATGGTCGTGTACGCCACGCCCACATAAGTATCGGCAGCGCCATAATAGATGGCGATACGTCCGGTATCGGCATCATGCAGTGTTGCACACGGGAAGATGACGTTATCAACGAAGCCTTGTTCTTCATACCATTTTTCCGGTGTCAGCACAAAGTTGGAGGAACGATATTTTACTTTGGATGGCTCATCCAGATCCAGAATAACCGCACCCATGCTATATACCAATCCATTACAGGTTCCCGTGACGCCGTGGTAAAACATCAGCCAACCTTCGGACGTTTCGATCGGAGCAGGACCGCCGCCAATTTTGACCGATTGCCACCAGCCTTGGCCGCCTTTGCTCATCACATGACGGTGCTTGCCCCAATACACAAGATCCGGGCTTTCACTCAGGAAGATGTCCCCGAATGGCGTATGTCCACTGTCACTTGGTCTGGACAACATTACATAGTTATCGTTGATTTTGCGTGGAAATAACACTCCATTACGGTTGAATGGCAGCATTGGATTTTCGAGGCGGACAAATGTTTTGAAGTCATCTGTTTTGGCCAGACCCAGTGCTGCACCGTAGAAGTCTGTACACCAGATGATGTAATACGTGTCTTCGACTTTGACCAAACGTGGATCGTACGCATAGTTCGGCATAAACGGATCGCCATTTTCATCTACAAATGCAATGCGTTCCTCTTCAATTGTCCACTCCAGACCATCTTCGCTTGCGCCCATGTGAAGGTGTGGACGTCCATTAACGGTTTCTGCGCGGAATACCCCAATGAATTTTCCTTCATACGGTACAACGGCACTGTTGAAAATGCGGGCAACACCTCTGACCGGGTTACGCGGAACCACCGGGTTGGCCGAATGTCTCCATACCGGGCCTTCCGTTCCCTCCGGTTTGTTCTCCCAAGGCATATTCGGCAAAGCGTCCCCAACAATGTGTACGTTTTTTGTTTCAGCAACTGACATTTTCATTTCTCCCTTCGGTTAGGCTTTATGAAATGAATACTTAAAATTGCACTAGACTACTTTGATGACAGAACAACCTTCCGATCGCCGTTATCCCCAGATTTTTTTTGATCCCCTTATAAAAGGGAAAAATCCGGTTATAAATGCGAACACTCCGTTTCTCCAGCTTTTTTCTGTCCTCTTCGTTCCTGTGTATTCTCATATGCATTTCATATAGCCTTTCGTTTTTTTATTTAACAGAGCCTTGCGCGAAGCCATTGTAGATGTACTTCTGTAACAAAAGGAAGATGATCATCGTTGGAATAATGGCGATCATGATACCGGCGCTGATGACCTCCCACTGCGATCCGAACGGTCCCTTGAATTTGAACAAGGCGGTGGATATGACCTGTAGATCGGTCTTTGGCATGTACAGGAACGGTGTGTAGAAGTCGTTATAGATGTTCACGCCCTTCACGATAATGACCGTTACAATGGCCGGTTTCAGCAGTGGCAGAATGATTTTCCAGTAGATCGTGAAGTACGAAGCGCCGTCCAGCATGGCGGACTCATCTAATGCACTTGAGATGGAGCCCAGGAATTGCAGGAAGATATAAACCGCGATGATATCTGTACCCAGGTACATCACGATGGCCGCCCAGCGTGTGTTAAACAGGTCGAGCGCGTTGATGATCTGGAATGTGGCGACCTGTGTTGTAACACTTGGAATCAGCGTAGCCAGCAGGAATGCCGCGACCATGATTTTCTTGCCCTTGAATTTGAACCGATCCAACACATACGCGATCATGGAGCCCGTTAAGGTCGCTCCTATAATAGAGATGATCAGAATAATAATGGTATTTTTGAAACCAACCAGCATATTGCCATCCACAAAAGCTTTCGCATAGTTCGCAAAATTCAGCCAGTTGGCTGGTGGGGCAAGCGGGCTGCTGGTAGCGTATTCCGCATTCGTTTTGAGAGATGCAAACAGGATGACCACGATGGGTAACAGCGCGATAAACGCCGCAAGCACCAGGGAAGCATATTTAACCACGCTCGCAAGGGTGTATTTGAGTTGTGTCACGTTTATTCCTCCCCTTTCATGGTGACGCGCTGCACAAGCGTAACGAGAATAACGATTAAGAGCAGCACCACAGCCATGGCGGATGCCAGTCCCAGCTTGCCGTATTTAAACGCCAAATGAACCGTCTGGATTACAAATGTCATACTGCCGTTGGAACCATCGGTCATGATATATGGAATATCGAACGCACTAATTGCGCCGCTAATCGCCAAGATCAGGTTGAGCTGCAGGATACGTGTAATGCTTGGCAGGATGATGTGGCGGAATTGCTGCCAGCGATTGGCGCCATCAATATCGGATGCTTCATACACATCCTTTGGAATGGAGGAGATTGCACCCAGGAAAATGATAAAGTTGAAGCCCATGTATCTCCATACCGATGCACCTGCGAGTGACACGTTGATAATATTCGGATTACCGAGCCAGAGCTGCGTGTATTGTCCCAGCCCTACAGCATGCATGAGCATATCGAGTGTACCGTCCGGTTTGAAGAAAAAGAGGAAGATAAAACCGATGGCTACCCCATTCAGCAAATAAGGGAAAAACAGTATGCCTTTGAAAAAGTTTTTGCCTCGGACTTTGAAACTCAGAATCGTGGCAAAGTAAAGCGCCAAGCCCATCTGTACAAACGTAGCCACGAAGTAGTACAAGCTGACAATAAATACTTTGAAGTACTCCGGATCACTGAATATGCGCGTATAGTTCTCAAAGCCAACATAATCAAACCCTTTGCTATATCCGTTCCAATCAGTGAAACTGTATTTGAACATGTTGATGACTGGTAAGTATGCAAACGTGAACAGCAACGCCAGCGGAATAATTGAGAAGGCACAGATGATAAATATGCGTTGCGCTGAGTAACCCCAATTCGAAACCTTTAAGTACTTCATGCTCTCCACACCTCCAAGCGGTTCACCCGCCTATATATCGAAAGACTCCCATCCAATGGAATTCCTGCGGAATAACTGCCGGGGGAAGAGCATGGGCATCCTGCTTTCAAATACCACATGCTCCATTCTTATATGGATTCCTATATCCCCGCAGTCCATTCATCACCTGATCCACTTACGTTAATCCAATTATTTCGTGAGTTCTGCTCTTGCTTTGACCCACTTGTCGTTCAGATCTTTCATGATGTCGTCATACGATTCCTTGCGGTTCCCAATACCTGCTTCGATAATGCGTTTCTTGAAGTCAGGCTGCCAGAGGCCGATTTCGCCTTCGTTATCAATCTTGTCGACCAGACCTTCCTGACCTTCTTTGGCAGGTGTAAGCGTGGAGAATTTCACATCTTTATATTGATCCAAAATCGGTGGCAATTCAGCATTCTTGTCTGCATCCATACCGCCGCCCTGTTCAACTGCGTAGTTCGATTTCGCCAGGAACCAGTCAATCCAGGCTTTGGCAGCAGGTTTGTTCTCACTGTTTACGTTCATGCCGATGTTATAGTCGGCGGAGAGCGGAACCACAACCTCACTAGCATTGGTTGGGAAAGGTAAGAATCCAATGTCGTCCGGGGTATCCGTCATGCCTTGGATCTGTGTGATGGCCCAAGAGCCCAGTGCCATTGTGGCAATTTTGCCTTTGGCAAGATCAGCTTTGGAGCTTTCCCAGTCGGTTGTTGTTGGATCTTTCTCGATTAGACCGTTCTTGGCTGCATCATAGAGGACTTTGTACAGTTCATAGTGCGGCTGACCAGGCACAAAATTCTCATCTGTGTTCGGTTGGTCCACGTTAACGTAATCCACACTGCCTGCAACGGTTGGCAGATCCGATTCCCATTGGGTGAGAGCCCAGCCGGATGCATAGTTGGTGTAGAGCGGAACCGCATCTGTATTGTCTTTGACCAGTTGAAGCGCAGCCTGGAATTGCTCCGGTGTTTTGGGAACTTCCATAATGCCTGCGTCTTTGAAGACCTGTTTGTTATAAATGATTCCGGAGAACGTAATTACGGTAGGAATACCGTACACCTGACCATCCACCATGCGTTCTTCAATAGCGGTGTATTTGTCTTTCAATTCATCGTACGTGCCGAGCGGCTCGAAAAAGTCCGGGATATCTGCGATCGGAACACTGGTCGGGATCATCAGTACGTCACCATAATCCTTGGTGCTCATACGGATTTTCACTTGTCCTTCATAGTCGGCCAGCGCCTGAAAGTTTACTTTTACATCGGGGTATTCCTTGTTGAATTCTGCCGCATAGTCTTTGAACACGGTATCCACAATATCTGTCCGTTGCGTCAGAACGGTTATTTCACCTTTGATATCTGCCGGATCTGTACTGATCTCCTCCCCTGCCTGCGAAGATCCACCTCCGGATGAACATGCAGCAAGTAGTGAAGTGATGAGCAGCATCGTCAGCAACATCATCCAACCTTTGTTTTTTCTCAATTGTTTCGACCCCTCTCTTAAGTTAATTAAGTTATCGTTAAGGTTACAAAATGAATTCTATTATGGTAACGCTTACCTGTCAATTAAATTATTTATAACTTAACAATAAAATTTGCGATGCATTTCGTTGACATCTGTTTTTCAGAGCACTAATATTATTTAATAAAGTTACCGTTAACTTAACTATATATATTGATTAAACATTTACACGAAACGTAGAGGACAGAAAGAACCTGAAGAAGCGGAGCGTTCGTCTAAAAGCTTTCTGAAAGAAAGCTACATCGGAAGCATACGCTATCACCGGAATTTCACCTTTGAAAAAGGGAATCAAAAAAATCTGGGGATAACAGCGATCGGAAGGTTATTCTGTCATCGGAGTGGCCAGTGTAAATATTCTTTAGTTCAATTTATATATTAAGATTTATGTAACACGTTGAAGGAGCGCTCACTTATGAATACAAAAACAACCGAACTTCAATCTGAAATTAAGGCGCATTGGGAAAAGCAGATTTTACCCTTCTGGTCCAACCTTAAAGATACAACCCACGGTGGATTCTACGGCTGGGTTGGCAATGATCTTCAAGTGAATCAACAGGCGCCCAAAGGCGGGATCGCCACGGCACGGCAACTTTGGTCTTTTGCAGCAGCCTATCGGGTAACCGGAAACGAAAGATGGCGCAATCACGCGGAGCACGCCTATCGTTTTCTCGCTGACCATGTGGTGGATACCGAATATGGCGGTATGTACTGGATGGTAGATTACACAGGGGAAGCGCTGGACACGAGCAAACATGTGTATACGCAATCATTCGGCGTGTATTCACTCAGTGAGTACTATCGTGCAACCAGGGATGCTTCTGCATTGGAACTTGCGAAAACGCTTTTTGCTCTAATCGAGGATAAAGGTTTGGATGCCGAACTACCTGCGTACAAGGAACAATTTGATCGCACATGGAGGGAACAGCCTAATGAAATGCTGAGCGAAAACGGGGTGATTGCGGATTACACAATGAATACGCATATCCATGTGCTGGAGGCCTACACCACGCTCTATCGCGTGTGGCCGGATCAACAAGTGAAGGCGGCGCTGGAACGCCTGCTCGGGATTTTATATGAACGGGTGTATGACCAAGACACCAAGTTTCTCGGGGTATTTTTCAACAAACATTGGGAATCCATCATTGACCTGCGCTCGTTCGGACATGACATTGAAGCCAGCTGGCTGATCGACGAAGCACTGAAAGTTCTAGGGCTGGAACAACATCCGGAGTATGCGGCGATGGTAACGGATATTGCCTATAACATCTCCAATGTAGCCGTGAATGCGGATGGTTCCCTGTTAAATGAACAAGAAGGTGAACATATCGATGAGAAGCGAATTTGGTGGGTTCAAGCTGAGGCGATGGTCGGTTTCTATAATGCATATCAGCGTACAGGTGATCCACTGTTTCTGGAGAGAGTGGAACGCTTGTGGACCTATACAAAAGAAAACATCATTGATCAGCGCGCTGGTGGGGAATGGTACTGGTCGGTTGATGGAAACGGAACACCGGACCAGAGCGAGATTGCTGGACCGTGGAAATGCCCGTATCACAATAGCAGATTCTGTATTGAACTAATTGAGAGGATGGGATCAGAATGATACACCCGAAATACAAGGAGTTACTGGAAAAACAGGAGCAGCTGCTTACTCGCCCTAATGAGATCAATTCTTCCTTCTACAACGGCGTATATGACCGGTATCAATATCCGGTAATCACTCGCCATCACGTACCACTGCATTGGAGATTCGATCTGAATGAGACGACCAACCCGCATTTCATGGAACGCCTGGGCATTAACGCAACACTGAATCCGGGAGCCATCTATTTCAATGGCAAATACATCATGGTCATCCGTACGGAAGGATTGGATCGCAAATCAATCTTTGCACTCGCCGAGAGTGACAATGGAATTGACGGGTTCCGTTTCACGGGTAAACCATTGGTCTGGAATGATATCGATGCGGATGAAACCAATCAGTATGATATGCGCCTTGTTCAACATGAGGATGGCTGGATCTATGGCATCTATTGCTCGGAACGCAAAGACCCGGAGGCTCCTGCATTTGATACATCCAGCGCAGTTGCACAGGCAGGACTGGTTCGTACACGGGATCTTACAAGCTGGGAACGGTTGCCCAACATCACAACGAATTCCCCTCAACAGCGCAATGTCGTATTGCACCCGGAATTCGTGGATGGAAAGTATGCCTTCTACACCCGTCCACAAGACGGATTCATCTCAACAGGTAGCGGCGGCGGAATCGCCTTCGGTGTGTGTGAGGATATCTTGAACCCGGTCATTCATGAAGAGACCATTATCGACGAACGGCAATATCATACGGTATATGAGGTCAAAAACGGTCAAGGCCCTGCTCCGCTCAAGACGGATCGTGGCTGGATTCACATTGCTCATGGAGTTCGGAACACCGCAGCAGGCCTGCGTTACGTGTTATACACCTTCGCTACGGATCTGAATGATCCGGCGCGTATGATCGCCAAGCCGGGCGGCCACTTCATTGCCCCTTATGACGACGAGCGTGTAGGCGATGTGTCCAATGTTATTTTCTGCAACGGTGCTGTGGTCAATGAGCAGGAAGAAGTCTTTATCTATTACGCTTCCAGTGATACCCGCTGTCATGTGGCAACAACCACGCTGGAAAAACTAGTTGATTATACGTTTAATACACCGGCTGATCCATATCGTTCCTTGGACTGTGCCAGCCAGCGGGGTCAGCTGATAGAACAGAATGAGAAGCTTTTACAGAAACAATTGACATAACATCGGTAGAGCGTCCTCTCATGCAAGCCTGAAATATGCTGAAAATAGCGAACAACAGCCAGAATTGCTTTATTCCAAGTTGGTAACGATGTATACTGATATGGATTGTTATTATGTGCGGAGAAAGCGCTCATCATAATGACAGCACATTGTGCCTATACCGGCTTGAAGGAGGCGACCATACTGAAGAACAATATCACCATGCGGGATATCGCCGACAGGCTCGGGGTCAGCAGTGTGACCGTCTCGAAAGCATTGAATGATAAAGATGGCGTGAGTGGCGAATTAAAGGAAAAAATTAAAGTGCTTGCTGTTGAAATGGGCTATCGGTATAATGCTGCTGCCCGTTCCATGAAGGAAGGCTTAACCCATAATATTGGCGTAATTATCCCGGAGCGTTTTACCGGGCCTACGCAGTCGTTCTATGTACGCGTGTTCCAGCGCATCACCAAACATCTGGAGGAACAGGGCTACTACGGTATTCTGCACATTCTGAATGTGGAGGATGAGGAAGAATTAACGTTGCCCAAGCTGTACAGTGACAACAAGGTCGATGGTTTCATCGTGCTCGGACAGATCAGCAAAGAGTATATTGAACTGGTGCGATCGATGGAAGTTCCCAAAATGTTTCTCGACTTCTACGATGAACATTCGGACATCGATTCCGTTGTTACCGATAACTTTTACGCTGCCTATGAGCTGACGAACTATCTGGTTCAGCAGGGTCACCGTAACATTGCTTATGTAGGGAACCTGTATTCCACGAGCAGCATCCAGGACCGATTCCTCGGGTACTACAAATCCTTGCTGGAACATCGCTTGCCGATGAATCCGGATATGGTTCTGAATGATCGGGATGAACGGGGTACGTTTATTGAGATTGATCTGCCGGAACAGCTGCCAACCGCTTTTGTATGCAACTGTGATCAGGTCGCTCATCTGCTCGTTCAGAAACTGACTTCCATGGATATTCAGGTGCCTGGCCAATGCTCTGTTGTTGGTTTTGATAATGATATCTATGCGATGCTCTCCGATCCCAAGCTCACAACTGTTGAAGTGGATGTGGAACAGATGGCACGCACGGCAGTTCAGTCCATGCTCAAAAAGGTCGACAACCCAAACCGCAGTTTCGGCCGTGTACACGTGAAAGGCAACATCATCTATCGTGAATCGGTAAGTGCTGTGTCTGCCTCATCAGATACTATGGATATCTGAATTAAAAAATGAAATAAACGAACACAGATGACTGGCCTTTATCTTACTGGCCAGTCTTTTCTGATGCATTGGAGCTTAACGACAGCGATGATCTGTTGAATTTTTCAAAAATGTAGTCGTTCTCCAAATCGAGAGGATGAGGATCAGCTCATACACATTGGTTAAAGTACCGGTTTCCACTGGCAGGGAGATTAACTGCCCTACAAACAACAAGGCAGTTCCAACAAACAGCCAAACCCATTTATGTTTGAAAAGAACGACCAGGCTAACAAATAACAGAACAAGCCCCACGATGATCACCATCATCGGCGGACCTCCATGAGCTTCTGCCATATATCTCAGTACTCCATACTCTTCTATAACCTTGAGATTTTTAACCTCGGATAAAGTAAAACCTACAATCTGGTAGATAACCAAACCTAAAGTTATCAGCCATGCCACCACACTCGTTATACTTCTATTGGCAAACTTGGCACCTGAGCTGCGCAAGATATGGTAGCCAACAAGAATAAGGGTAGGGGTAGCAAAGGCATGTAGCCAAAATCGAAGGCTACTGAGGACCATTAACACTTCCCCATCCCCTATCAAATTACCTACAGCAATAATTCCATTGTCATATGCCAAGCTGAACGCTACGAATAGCTGAAAACTGGAATACGCGAGCCATTGCTTCCTCTGGGTTAAATCGACGGCCATCCAAACAACAAGTATCAAATAAACAAGAGTAAGTGCGGAATATATCCATACATCCAAGCTGCTTCACCATCCTTATGGGTCAATTCTAATAAATTATATTTACCGGTAAATAAAATTACAAGGCGTACTTGTATAAATGGTTAATTTGTCATAAGTTACTTACAAAGGTAATGAAGATAAATAAAGATTTACAACGATCACCTGGGAGACCAACATATGCTGTAGCTGGAGATGATCCACTTTTACAAGAAATCATTCTTCTATAGGCCACCAAACTGTTTATGGAGCTAAATTATATAAAAAGAGCACTCACGGCTATCGTAGCTGCAGGAGCACTCTTTTCCTTATTTGAAGAACGTAAAAGCAACAGGTTACTCTGATATCAATAACTTGTCTTCAACCAATTGTCCTTGGACCAGGTCAGTTTACCCGAACCAGCGCCATTGGAAGCCGTGAGGCGAGCATTCAACGTAGATGGATCATCCGTGGTATAGCTGTAAGGTAGTGTCGAGAAGCCGTTCCACGAGAACGATTTCACCACGGCCGGGATTGGCGCCAGCGGACTGCCAGACGTATCACTGCTGCCACGGAATGAGCTTCCATCCAAAGAATACATGGTATCGGTCACTCTGATTTTGCCGGTATAGGTTGGATCTGCCGGATCGGTCTGATTGTTGCGCACAGGATACAGCACGTCCTTGATGACTGATTTCTCAACTAATACGGCTCCGCTCTCTGTGGAGATTGCCCCATTGCCAATGATATCGAACTTATAACCTTTGGACGCAATCGCTGTTGCCATCGCCGTTGTAATTTTGGCTTTAGCGGCACGTGCCCCTGTCGAATCCATCACGATGTTGTATGCATGTGCGTTGCCTCCACGCAGGCGTGGCATCCGGTCCTGAATATCTTTGTAGAGATTATGGTGCAGCGTCATGGACAGGTTGGCATTAGCCGATTCCAGGCTGGTCGAACCGACCAGATGTCCTTTCTTTTGTGGTCCCGAGATGGCGATAATATCGGCTTTGCTGAGACCTACAGCACTGCTGCGCAGGTAGTTATACATGGGATAGGAAGCCTTGTTTGCTTCCAATTCGTTAATCTGCTGGGTAACCCAGCTGTTCGAGCTGCCGTCATCCCCTTTGAAGAGGGACCAGGAGATGGTCACGCCGCTGGTTCCTTTTTTCGAATCGACGAGTCCGTCATAGGCTTTATTAAATGTGCAGTGATCAATCCATACGTTGCTGTTCTCCTCCAGGGTGATGTAATCCCAATCGTTCTTGTCGTAATCACCTTTGGTGGATTCATCCCATTCCCATAACTCATCAAATTCCAGATTGCGGATGATGACATTTGAGCTTCGTTTCACGCTGATCGCAGCGTGTTTGATCTTGGAACCATTGGCGGAGAAAATCGTGAGTCCATTGAAACCATCAATCGTGAGCTTGCTAACACCGGTCTGTTTTAATACGGGATGCGTCAGTGCATCATTATGCTTGGCAAAAGGAGAAGTCTGCGCTGCGCTCGGAATTTCATTCCATCCCAGATTCAGATCGTTCATGATCTCAACAACTTTGACACCGGAGTTCTTTTTCAGCGCCAATGCCAGATCGGTCGCATTATACACTTTCTTATACGTGGCTGTGTTTGATTCGCTAATGATGCCGCCGCCCGCGTTCCCTTGGGAGAAGCCTGTAAGATTGTAGTCTGCGTTACCCGCTGCCTGCACACTTGCCGGGCCGGACAATAAAGTTAACCCCAACGTTAGAGCCAGGGCTGTGCTGCATAAGCTTCGAAATTTAGTTTTCATCAATTCCATTCCTCCCAATATATAATGATTACATTCGCCCATCGCTCCATGCTAAGTTACGAAGGACATGTCCTCAATGTAAATGTTGTAAGCGATTACAACAATAATCCCTATCTCAGGTCTAGGGGTGAACGGCTGTAGCTGCGTGGATGGTACTGTAAGCAACCTGAAATCGTATGTACTTAACTTGGGTGTGGCAAAATAAAGAAGATAAGCGAAAGTATACCGGAATTAAATCTTGCTGATTTGAAGTTGCTTTGGGAATGTATGCGAAATGCTCACCTAAACTTGCAATATCCTAGGATTATATATGCTCTATACCACGTATGTTGAATAACCAATAAAAGGTAGGGAAGAACCGCATTCCCGTAAAATGTTTGTATCCCTACAAACTCCGAAAGGCGGCGATTCCATGAAAAACCCTACCTAATTTCTTTCGTTTCTTCATTCCTTTCTCTCTGCCGAAAAAGTTGCACAGGCTGTCAAAGATGCGAATAGCAGGATAAATCACGCCAATTTTCAGTTCATTGATTACTTGGGTTCTAGACACTTTCGACTGTACACGGGTGGGTAAATTATCGAAGCGGAGCCGACTTAAGCCAATCAACAGGAGTATCAGTGACACACTATTCCCGTATTTCCACGAAAGCGGCCAAGGTTCATTTTGTGGTATTCAAAGAGCTATTTCACCAATTGGTTGCTCAAAAAAATCGACGTTTTCGTCGGTAGCTTGCTTTTCCCAAAGAACTACTCTTGTTAGATTCGACAACGATTACCGTAGGGGAAACTCGTCTACCTTGGGCTCATACCACGGTAAAAAGCAGGTATCAAGCTCCATGATGCCTTACGAGAAAGTA
The DNA here is from genome assembly GCF_038003195.1 of Paenibacillus sp. FSL M7-1414. Lineage (NCBI taxonomy): Bacteria > Bacillati > Bacillota > Bacilli > Caryophanales > Paenibacillaceae > Paenibacillus > Paenibacillus sp. FSL M7-1414. The sequence continues at coordinate 6,626,752 of NZ_JBBOOS010000001.1, forward strand.
AACATTTGCCTCCAAAGGTCCTAGAAACGCTGGGATCGCTCCATGATGGGCCGATCTCAGAGCAGTTAGTACATCCCAATTTCATTATGGTGGTGATGGATCGGTTTAAAACTAGCAACCAATCTTATGTGGTACAGCTCAGGGAAAACGTTTGTTTGCACCAACCGCTTGCCCTGCACAGACATCCCTCGCGGGATTCAGGCGTAATCTGGGACATCTCATGCTAGTTAGGTACACCCAAAAATCGTAGCCGGGAGTGTCATCGAGTGGTGATTTTTCATGATTTTGAGGGTCGAGAAATTCGATTGGCTACCGATCTGATCAAGGTGCGTAGCGAGCAAATTGCACAAATGTATAAAGCTCGCTGGCAAATTGAAGTTTTTCTTCCGCTGGATCAAGTAAAATTTGAATTTGCCTAACTTATTTGGAACAACGGAAACTGCCGTTTACGGTCAGCTATACGGCCCTTTAATCGCTTATGTTATCCTCAAAAGTCTCTTCGAGTCGGCAAAAATGACCGTGCCCAAGCATGTAGAGCTTTCATTTATTCGTTTTTTCGGTTGTGCCCTACGGAACAATTGCCCATCGAATGGAGAATGGTTATGCAACTGAACCATTTTTTAGGTTCGCCTTTTCACCATAATGGATTTACATAAATAGGATATTCAACAGGCGTGTTCTTGTTTATAAAGGTTATAGAACATCGTATGCAAAGAGGTGTATCATAGAGTCATATCTATATAAATTGAACTATTCATTTACACAGAAACGGAGAGGACAGAAAAAACCTGGAAAAGCGAAACGTTCGCCTTTATCACCGAATTTTCCCCATGAGAAAAGGGAATCCAAAAAATCTGGGGATAACAGCGCTTGGAAGGTTATTCTGTCATCGGAGTGTTCAGTGTAAAATCTTTAGTTCAACTTATATAGCAGGTTAATTCTGATGGAATTCTATAAGAAATTTATTATATTGAAAGGAATGTTAAATGAATGAAAAGAAAAGTTCTAGTCATTATTGGTATCATTGGATTGTTTATATCACTTATTATTGGAGTTTCTATTGCTTGGGAAAATAATATTGATTTAAAACTTGAAGAGGAAAATGAAATTATTGAAATCAGTCCTAATACATCTGAGGAAACACAAACTCTAAATTGGGATTTAACAGGTCATCAAGTGGACCCTGTGAAAGATTATTTTGTGACAATTGGATATCCACACATTAAACTTAATGTAAAAAATACAGGAACACACTCTTTTAGAGTAGAAGTAAAGCACAATAGTAAGAATACGGTTATTTTTGATGAAAACATTGCAACAGGTGCAACAGTAGAGTTCATAAATAATGATCTTATGCCGCTTGTTCCTTCAGGTGCATACACAGTAACTATTTATGGTGGATCAGGATTACCCAAAGGACAAGTTCTTCTTACCCAATCAAAGGTCCCTTATTAAAAATGCTTCTTATGAACAATAGAAAAGGAAGAACTATTAGGATTTATATCGTCATTTTGAGCATCTGAAGCAGTATACAGAGTTAGTCCAAACTAACGGGAAAACTGGAATTGAATTAGAAGGAAACGTCAGTTCAATATAAGCAAGAAGGCAGTCGACCATTGTGGTAGACTGCCTTTATTCAACTAACGGGATGGACAGTTCCATCTGTACGATAAAATCTCATTAGAGTGTTGGTAAATTAAATAAGTATTTATTTTGATTATTCACTTGTTTCTACCATTATCTTGGATCGAGAAATTCTCTCTCTCGCACGCACTAGTCTGAATGTCCGCATTTTCAACTATCTGTATTTATATCTAAACAATTGCACAGAATCGCTCACGAATCTTTCTCAAAAATAAACTGTGATGCTTTACTTAAAAATCTATCATTACAGAAATGAAAAGAGGGTTGGCCCTCCGTCATTATTTATGACTTTTGGGTCAGCCCTCTTGTGAGATTATAACACTTACCATGGAGTGTCAGAAGCTTTTAGTACAACTGTTCCTTTTGGCACAGCAGTTCCACCGTAAATAGTTACTGTGTATGTACCTGAAGGAACAAGCGGATTAGCATCGTTGTTTATGAAATTTACTCCTTTTCCATCTGCAGCGACGGTTTTATTAAAGATAATTGTACCCTTAGTATTATGCTTTACTTCAACTCTAAAAGATTTTGACCCTGTATTTTTAGCATACAGATTAATATGTGGATATCCAATATCTATTGTCCATGGTTTAGAAGGGTCAGCAGTGGTGTTTTTGGTTAAATCCCAATTCAGCGTATTTTTTTGGACTGCATACGGAGTAAATATATTATCCTCAGTCCCTACTTCAGATACTGTATTTACATTTGCTGAAGCCGCACCAGCAACTCCAGTAATAAGAGAAATAGATAATACACTAGAACCAATAATCTGCATGAATTTGTTTGTCATTAACTTAACTTCCTTTCAATTCTATATATATGTGTGTGTTTCTCAATACATCAATACTATAACATAAAAATATAAATTCTACCAAATAACCAATAATACGACATATTTAGACAAACATCTTAGGTATCAAGATCTAATTTCATTATCTGTTTTTATTAAATTTATCCCAAAAAAGTAAATTTTATTCTTTGGCAAGTATTCTATCAATAAGTTCACGTTTAATGAGTCAATTGTTTAAGTTTCTCCGCCCTGAAATTCTAAAAATGGCTCTCTCTTTATAAAGAATAAAAACTTTTGATTTTCACAAAAAGAATCTATAGATTGCAAAAAAAACAGAATCGTTAGTTCCGACTCTATGTTTTTGTGTTATATGGTCATCTTTTTTTCAACTTTTCGAGCTAATTTTAATGCGCCTTGATCGATATATTTCATATAATAATGCGAAAAAATAAATAAGGGAACCATGGAAACCAGAAATGTAATCGCATAGGCTAAATTGTAACTGATATAATGAATTACTTTACTAAACAGGAACGCAGAGAATGTATTTAGGAAAGTGAAGTGAATGAGATAAAGAGAAAATGAAATCTGTCCTAAATAAACAAAAGGTTTCCATCCAAACACATGCTGCAATACTTTTGAACGAAGCAGAGCAAACAATATTAAAGCAGAACCTAGGGTTCGGGCAAGAAGTCGTGGGTCGATGTCAATTTGACCCCATTCATTAATGTTTTCAATTAACACTTCTATAGGAGCGTACATAGTCCCCAATAATGAAGTATAGGGCGCCGAGCCTAGGTAAACCCCCATTAAAAGCACAAGTACTTTCAATATTTTACTTTGGACCCACTTGTGCTTGAGTAGATCGGCAAGCAGCATTCCCCATAAAAATGCGACAAAATAGGTTTGAATAAGAGCAATGGATAAGACCACATATACAATCCATCTTTTTTTAACTCGTCCAAATAACGAAAGAAAACCGAAAATCAGAAAAGATCCTAATAGCTCATAGCTCATTGTCCAAAGGACTGGATTATAAGGATGTGCTTCAAAACGGAAAAACGGATCATATATAGCAGCTTTGATAACGGTATATATATTAGTATCTAATGCGTAGTAGTTTTTTTTCATATCAGTCCATGTTGTATCCCATATATCTTGGAGATGAAAGGCATTCGTACTAATTGCTAGATACACAAGCAATACGGACATCGCTGCTGGCACTGCAAGCCGAATGTACCTTCGCAGTGCGCTGGAACGTAACAATTTCAGAAAAGTCTCACTATCGAGCGCTTCTTCATACATTTTGACACTGAGCACGTAACCACTTAGAACAAAAAACAAACAAACGGCAAATTGTCCATTATAAAATAAATTAATTGGAGAAATTCCGTACCAAGTATCCCATGCAAAATGAGCTTGTTCCGCTCTTCCACTTAATGCAGCTGGATAAAATACTTGTATGTAGTGCGAAATTACCACGGCAAATGCAGCGAGACCCCTAAGGCCATCCAAATAGAATAGCTTTTTCCCAAATTTCTCTTTATTCATTTTTACCTCTCTTTTTCCATTAATTAGGCCTATTATAACATGTGATACTGCACGAATGTGCTGATTAATTCTAGAGAGGTTTCCAAAAGGCCCGAAAAAGACATTGTCGTTGCGATCGGGAAATTATTGAATTTCATGAATAATCATGAGGATATTCCTCTAATGATCAGAGTAGCCATCAGTCATTATTTTTATGGCTATGTACACCCGTTTTATGATGGCAATGGAAGATCCTCGCGCTTCATTAGCAGTTTAATATCTAACAGATGTTCTGGGGAAAATATGTACACTTTCGCTATCAAGAGGGTGCAACACCTTTAGAACCAAATACCTTGAGGCTTTTGAAATAACAAACAGCATTCGAAGCTGTGGAGAACTGAATTTTTTCATCGGGTGCTTTCTGGAAATTATCCTCAATACACTGAATCAAATGAACGGGGAATTGAAGAAAAAAATGAAAGAACTTCTAGACCTATCTCTTATTGAAAAAAGAGGTGAGCGGCCAGCCTATTATCATATTAGCCAGAGATATTTTGAAGAGTGACTCCTCCACTTCTATACCCAACTGAAAGAGCAGGACTGCAATGATGCAGACCTGCTCTATTTTACCTTTTGATGGAACGTGTCCAGAAGCCGCCATGGAACTGTTTGGGCTCCACGGTAATAACAAATGCTTTGGGGTCCAGATCGAGAATCGTCTGGTAGAGCAATTTCTGGTTTTTACGTTTTGCCAGAATCTCCATCACGAGTCGATCTCCATCACGTCCACTACCCACCCAGGCCGTAACGCCGTACCCTTTGTCCCGCAGGGCATTCGCAACGTTGCTTCCCAGCTGGTTACAGATGACTTTAACGGTAACGTAACCGAGGGCAATCTTCTCTTCGATCCAGGCCCCGAGTAATACACCGAGTCCATAACCTACCGCGTAGACGATCAAGGCAGAAGGCTGGGTCAGATATTTGAGCACCAGATTCAGACCGAGTACATAGATCACAATCTCACCCATGCTGATCAGCGCGGCGATATATTTCTGTCCTTTGAGTGTCAGAATCATCCGGAGTGTATAAGCGGATACGTACACAATCTGGATCAAAAAGATAAATACCAATATTTTAAACAATCACAATCCCTCTTTCCTGGCCTTCACAACGGAATTGGCCCTTTGCTGCATATACTCGACGATTTCGTATCATCTATGCTTCCTGTATGTTCGCTCTATCTCCATCATTGGACGTTATACCCTCATTCTAAACGGTTGGATGTAAATCCGTAGGCATTTTCTGCTCTCTGGCATGCCGGAACTGCCATTATAGAACCGTTTGTACCGATTATCAACCCGGCGGAGGTCCCAGGGTCGAAAATCGGTACCTGTGAATATGCTGTATCATCATAAAGCCAAGCACGCTGGCACAGGATATTAGGTCAAAACCAGGATGGATGGGTCAAAACAAAAAGGGGGTACCGTCATGCAGCTATGGCAGGAGATGGAGCGAGAAGGCATGGAGGAACTCATTTTTTGCCATGATGCAGATAGTGGATTGAGGGCGGTCATTGCCATTCATAACACGGTCCTTGGACCTGCGCTCGGCGGATGTCGCTACTGGACGTATGCGTCCGAGGAAGAAGCTGTTCGGGATGCTGTGAAACTTGCCAAAGGCATGACGTACAAAAATGCAATCTCCGGACTGCCGTATGGTGGCGGGAAAGTGGTCATATGGGATGTACCTTTTGCGAAGAATGCAAAACCGGATGAGGATGGTTGCGGATCTCAAAGTGTTGAGCAGGTCGCTGGAGATCTAGGGGTAGAGCAGCAAAAGGGCGCTGCCGCTGAACGGAAAGTCGCCGCTGATGAGATGACACATCCACAAGATAAAAGTCTGGATACGGACGTATCCAAGCGTGCGCAGCGCTTTCGCGCACTGGGTCGTTGTCTGGAGCGGCTGAACGGGCGGTACGTGACTGGTCTTGATCTGGGTACTACGGCGACAGACATGGACCAGATCCGACTGGAGACCGCACATGTGACGGACACCACCGGTTCACTTGGGGCGCAGGATGACTTCACTGCCGAGATGACCGCCTACGGCGTACACATCGGCATTGTGACCTCGCTGCGCCAGCAAGGCATTGCATCTTTGCAGGGCATTCCCGTTGCCGTCCAGGGACTGGGCAAGGTCGGGTATGCCCTGTGCCGTTACCTGCATGCAGCCGGGGCACGGCTCATTGTGGCAGACGTTGTACCGGAGCGTGTACAACGTGCCCTTGTGCAGTTCAGCGGCGCCATCTCGGCCGATCCGGCCCATATTCACGCCGCTGGCTGCAAGGTCTTCGCCCCCTGTGCCCTAGGGGGCGTACTTACCCCGGCAACGGTGGAGGAGCTGCGCTGCTCCATCGTTGCCGGGGCGGCCAACAACCAGCTGAGTGAACGACAGCTGGTTGCAGGCCGCATGCAGGCGCGCGGCATCCTGTACGCGCCTGATTATGTGCTCAACGCAGGCGGGATCATCTCCACCGCCTACGAGCTGGAAGGCGCCGGGCCTGACCTGATCCGCCAAAAGGTGGCGGGGATTGCAGGCACGCTGAGCAAGGTATACGCAGAAGCTACGCAATCTGCGATCTCCACAGCCGATGCAGCCGATCGGCTAGCGGAATCCATCCTCCGCTCAGGCCATACAAGATAGGGTGCCTCCTCCCGGGGAACCTCCATTGCTTTACTTCATTCTAACGAACCTGATACACGCTATTTGGTCCTTTTAGCATGAATCTAATATCTAACGAATCTTAGGCACGTTATTGTGCCTAGTTTGGTTCTTTTTCAAGCTAAATAGCTACTTTTCCGAAGGATAGCGTTCCTGAGGTTCGTTAGAATTTATATTTCAGATTTTCACCCTGAATAGGTTGTCTCAGGTTCGTTAGCGCTGCGGGCAAAGGTTTCTTTGGGGTAGTATCGCCTATCAAAAAGAGCTAACCTCGACATCAGCGTCTAGGTTAGCTCTTTTACCCTCTCTTATCGTTTAGCGCTCTTACGCTCTTACTCTACTACTCTATTCTCAAACTGCAACCGGCCTCTTCTTCGCTGTCTTCTTCTCTCGAAACAGCAGCGTCCACAGCAACACATTCGCTACGATCAGTAGCGCACCATAGATCCATACGCCCCCTGATACCGAGCGGAAAAAGACATGGACTCCCCATAACATGGCAAGCACAGGGAGGGCGGCGAATACATACCAGCCATCACTTTGCTGCGCCATACTGAAGGATTGGGAGAACGGTGGCTTACGCAGCAACAACTTGCCTGCCAGTGGGACAAGCGCCGTAGCTGTAAGCATAATAATTGCAATATCCGGCAGTATCCGTAATCCAAATGTCCAGGTGAACAGAATGGCATTTGCCAGAAATATAGGCAGAAACATGTTGCACAAGAAAGCCTTCAGAGCGCCTTTATACAACGCGCTATCATTCGCCATCGGTGCAGCGCGAAAGGTCCAGAACGCCTTGTATTGTCCTGAAAATTTCAGCATGACCACCACCGTTACAACCAACATCAGCACGATGTAAAAGGTGTATACAAACGAACTTTGTCTAAACTCCGCCCAACTAGAAGATTGCAATTCAGTAAACCAAAATATATAAGGTAAAACAAATGATAAACCAAGCGATGGATACACCTTCAGCTTGAATTCCCGTTCATTACGCATCATGCTGGCTGACAGACGGAAGCAAGCCTGCTCTTCTCTCGAACGACTGACCACCTTGGAGATCAACCGATCCCATCTTCCACGTCTGCGTCCGGTGGACTGGCCCGAATGTGCCATTTTTTCCAAATACAATTCAAAGGAAGGCATAAGCTTCACATATACGATCATACTCACCACAGGAACCAAGACTGCCAGTGCTGTGAACGTATAGATCCACACATTCCCGCCCCCTGCAAATATCCATTCATATGCAGCCGCATACCATAATGGAGGTAACAGCAACTGCCACCAAGCCGGGGTAAATACCATACCAAAGTCAATAATGCTGAACGAACGAATGACCAGCTGATAACCGATCGCAATCCCCACGGAAAGCAGAATTTGCACCATATTGATCATATCCTTCAGCTTCTCACCATCCAGAAACTTCATCATGAACAGATAGATCAGAGACGTTGTCACCAGAATCAGCATATTGATCAGAATCAGTTCCACAAGGAAGATCAGAAAGAATCCGATCCCATGCGTTACCAACGCAGCAATTAGCGGTATACCGGTTAATGAACCTGTCAGTAATAGCAGGTATACGCCCGCATGGATGGCTCGGGCCATCCCCACCGTTCGTCCATTAACGGGCTTGGTCATAATAATATTACGATCCCGAATGTCCAGCAGCACGGAGGAAAAATCCGAGATCATGGACGTCATGATCATAAACATTAATATGCCAAACACAAGGCCCATCTGAAGCATGAAATGCCCCGTATCCCAGACGATGAAGGGAACCATCATCAGTCCCATTAATCCATACAACCATAAAGATCGAAGAAACTGATTACCTTCCTTGCGCTCCTTTTTTCCTGAATTGTTGGATAAAATAGTAGGTACTCTGCGTTGATCCATCTGGAACTTCACTCGCAAGATCAGGCGCAGTACATCATAATCCGCCCCTGTTCTGGCGATGAGCGGACGAAAGCGATCCAGAATCTTGAGTGTGCGGAAGTCGGAGGATTCCTCCATATCAGTACACCTCCTGCACAATGGATACAAAACGCTCCGCAATGGCTTTATGTTCATTGAAGCCTGTCAATTGATTGAATACTTCCTCCAGCGTGCCTTCCATGGATTGCTGTTGGAGCTGCTTGAACGTACCGTCTGCCACTACGCGTCCTTCAGCGATCAGTACAATTCGACTGCTGATCTTCTCCACCACATCCATGATGTGTGACGAATAGAAGATCGTTGTGCCTTTGGCTGACAATTGTGACAAAATCTCTTTGACCACCATCACACTATTGGCATCCAATCCGCTGAGCGGTTCATCCAGAAACAACAGATCCGGGTCATGCAGCAGCGCAGAGATCAACAGCACTTTTTGACGCATACCTTTGGAAAAGGATGCAATGCGGGAATGATATGATTTTTCCATTCCAAAACAATCCATCAATAGCTTTGCTTTGTAATCCGCATCCTCATAGGACATACCGTATAACTCTCCCGTAAAAGTCAGATACTCCGCAGGCGTTAATTGTTCGTACAATTCCGCCACCTCCGGAACATAGCCGATTCTGCGTTTATACTCTACATCGCCATCCGCAATATCTTTACCAAAGATTCGCACCGTGCCTACATATCCTTCAACCAGCCCGAGTAAAATCTTAACCGTCGTACTTTTGCCAGCCCCGTTTGGACCAATATATCCAATCATCTCACCGCGATTCACTTCCAGATCGATGCCGTTCAGCACATAACGTCCGTTGTATCTCATACGCAAGCTTTCAATTGATAGCACTTGTTGTTCACTCACTTCGTTATCCAGCTCCTGTCTCTATCTTTTTCTACAATTCTACTAGTTTACCACAGATTGGGATGGTAATGACCGGAATAGGTCACGATATCAGCCATCAACTGGATATCCCCTTCGAGTAAAAGCATCACGTAACATGCGTGAATACATCACAAAGCCCCTATCCCACCTTATGGTAAGAGACAAGGGCTTCCACTTTATGTTGAATCTTATTTTCTAATATCTAAAAGTCTTACTGCACCTTAACAATCTGAAAATGTTGATTCGTGCCGCCATTATCCGTCCACTGGATGGCCGCAGCCCCATCTGCCAGGGATTGACTGGAGATGTCCAAGACCTTGCCTGTACTGCGGTTCTTCAGTTTATAATAACCACCACCTACATGGACAAGCTGCCACTGTTGGCTGGCCCAACCGCCATCATTCCACTGTTCAATGACAGCCCCATCGGTCGTGGCACCATTCTCCACACCAATTAGCTTGCCACTGGAACGGTTGATGATTTTGACATAACCGCCACCCGCATCGGTAATCTGCCACTGTTGACTTGTCATCCCCCCATCTGCTCGCTGCTCCAGATCCGCACCGTTGGCGGAAGAACCCCCAATGACATTTAGCAATTTGTTACTCTTACGGCTAATCAGGTGATATGAAGCATTCGGGTCCCAGACATCCGGTGTACTCACTCCGGTCACAGTCCCTGTTGCTGTATCAATCGTAATACTGCTGGCCCAGTTCATCGCCAGACTGGTTGCACTCGGGAATGAAAGTGGCAGCCAGACATACTTGGAATCCTGCACCGGTCCGCTCCATGCACCAGCCCAGCGATCACCCATGTAGAGATAGGATGTGGTCTGTGAACCTTCTACTGGAACAACATAGGTGGATTGAGAACCATACGTTGTGCTGTCTCCAAAATTGCTTAGGCCGCTCCATGTGCCTGTAATACTGGAGGCTGTCGCATATTTGGCCTGATTTGGATTCCAGCCGGTCGCACCCGAGGTGATCAGGAAGTAGACGCCGTCTTTTTTGAATAGGGCTGGTGCTTCACGATATTGTCCAGGCCACAGCGTTGTGACTAGGGATTCCACACCCAGAAAATCCGGGGTCAGCTTATATATATTCAGATCAGCATTCACTCGGGTCGCAGAGATCAGATAAGCGGTTCCGTTATCGTTGTATACCGTCATGTCTCTGGAATCATACCCAAGTGGACGATAACTGCCCACATATGTGTAATTGCCATCCACCGTATTCGAAGTAGCTACCGCCACTCGGGCCTCGCCATAATCCAGACCATTCTCCTTGTGCATCCACAGCACATATTTGCCGGTAGCACTGTTGTAGATGACCTTTGGGCGTTCAATGTTAGAGATATTTAGCTCGGCTGCCGAGCTGCTGGTCAGCACATCATTACGATACTCCCAGTTCTTCAGATCCGATGAACGATACACGGACACTGCCTTGAACGTTCCATTCGTATTACGATTCTCTCCAAACCAGTAATAATACCCATTTGCCTTGATCATCCCGCCCCCATGAGCATGAACGACATTGCCATTAGTATCCTTGAACTGTACCCCGTTCGTTACACTGAGCGGAGCAGCTGAAGCATTCGGTCCGGGTGCGAGCAGCATACCTATTGATTGCAGCGCCAAAACCAACACAAGCAAATAACTTAAGCGGCGGGTAAAGCGACGTGAATATGTATTCTTTTTCAACCATCCATCGTTCATAGCCATATCGTAATGCACCTCCATGTTTTTTTGAAGCGCTCACATAAAATAAAATCGATATGTCTCATCTGCCTCCGATCGATGATGCATTTCAGCATTAGAATTCCTGGCAATACTGGCTGGGCGTTCACCTCCCTGATTCCGATTGTATCCGCCACGTCCCTGCTCGAATAGTGAACAATCCGGCGGAAGATGTACAATTTTATACTCCGCTCTCTCCATAAACAGCAAAAAGACGCTTCCCCCGAAGCGTCCTCTGCTATACCTGCCCCGCCCCTCCATGATGTAACGATCTCTAGCTGTGTGCGGCTGTTCATAGGCAGGTTTTTTATATGATGTTTTATCGGCGTATACTCGCCCTTATTGCTTAATCTTGGTCGTCAAAATCCTGGTCAAACGATAACACTTTACCTGTGTTGGCATCAATATCTACATCTGCTTCACCTTGAGCAGTTCTCAGTTCGATCTCATACACATAGCGACCATCATCATGATCCAGCTCGACTTTGGTTACTTTACCACCCGTAACTTGTTTCAACGCAATGTTTGAAGCTTGGGATGCCGTCAATTTGACCTGCTTGGAAGCAGAGTTATTAGATGTGTTGCCTGTTACAGTACCTTTATAATCGTCGTCATCATCGTAGTCATCATCATTCACGACCGCAAGGATTTTGCCTGTATAAGCATCCAGACGAACAACAACATCATTGGTTCCTTTTCTGTCGATCTCAACTTCATAGAACGTTTGGCCGTTTCTACGCTCCAGATCCACGTCATCCACTTTACCATCGGCTGCTTTTAACGCCAACGCTTTCGCTTGGGATGCATTCAGCATTTTACCTGTGCTGTTCTGATTCTGTGTTGCAGATTGTGTTGTTGACGTTGGTGTAGTTTGCACCGATTGTCCGTTCACATTCCCGCTAGCCGCTACGGCCGATCCACCAAGTAATACTGCTGCTGACAAGCTACCAATCCAAAGTTTATGTTTGTTCATCATCATCATTCATCTCCTCGTTGTTGTTGTTTCGTTCTCGTCTACATTTATAGAATAACCTGCAGGAATGAGAGATCAGCGAGAGTTAGATTAGAATTTGATGAGAAAATGAAGAGAATGCTCATTTAATGAGTGTTCATTATGTATGTAATCTAAAAGAAATGAAAAAGATGACCCCTACATTAGGAATCATCTATCCAACAAGGTGTAACTCTATATTCAATGGATTCCTGTACAAATGTTAATCATCGTCCTCATCCCAAGTCACCGAACGAATTGCTCCTGAGATGGCATTCACTTGCACAATAGCCTCCCGGCCATCCTCCAAATCAATTTCAACCAAATAATATGGATCCCCGCTGTTGGTTCCACGCAGTTCGATGTCGTCCACTTCCCCCGGAACCTCCGCAAGTGCCTTCTGTTTGGCTTGTTTCTCGCTCAGAAACTGAGGTTTGGGATCATCCTTGGTTGGTTCAGTTGTCGGGGCTGCTATTGTTTTGGAAGCTATCGTCTCTCCCGTGTATGGATCAATCGTGAGTTCTTCACGACTGTTATCCTTTGCCTTCACTACCGCGGTGTATACCGGACTGCCTTGCTGCTCCACAAGTTCAAGCGAGACCAATTGGTTATCTGTCTGTTGTTTTAACAACGCCGTCTTGATCTGCTCGCGGCTCCATAACGTCTTCTCTTCCGCTTGCGGGTTCGACTCCAGCCGTTTAATGGAATTCACAGCAGCTGTAACGGCATCCACTTGCACATCATATAGGCCGGTCTCCGAACGGAGCTGCATGATATACGTCCCGTCCTTCAACGTCGAATTTACAATCTCTCCTGGATATTGATCAAGCACCGATTGTGCTGCCGCATCTGCCGTAAGTACCGCACCAGTCGATTGCCAAGGCTTCCACCACACCACAACTGCCACAATCAGCACAACGAGAAGCCCTGCACCCCACCAGAGTGACCTTCGCGATTTTGCCCATCCGCTGTTCCCCTGTTCATGCCGTTTCATCTCCGGTGGTCGCTGCTCATGTTCTGTCATCACGTTTCCCCCTTATAACTCTCCCAATAGCCCGAGTTTATCTGTTATATATTCGGTCTGAGTTTAGTTTCCAATGGCTACTACATAAAATGAACTAATCTTTTACACAGTAACGGAGAGGACAGAAAAAACCTGAAAAAGCGAAGCGTTCGCCTTTATCCCCGGATTTTCCCCTTGAGAAAAGGGATTCAAAAAATCTGGGGATAACAGCGATTGGAAGGTTGTTCTGTCATCGTAGTGTCAGTGTGAACAATCTTTAGTTCAGTTTATTTAGTATATAAGAGAAGAATGAGAATTTCATGAGAGAGGCCTGTTCTGAACCGATAAAGGCAAAATAATTGAAGCCTCGGTGCCTTCACCCTCGGTGCTGGTCAGTTCGATCCGTGCTCCAACTGCTCCTGCAAGCTCTTTGGCGAGTGACAATCCCAGACCTGAACCACTTGCCCCTAAGCTGCGTGTTCTGGCCGGATCAACCCGGTAGAATCGGTCAAATACCTTCTCCAGCTCGTCCTCCCGCATACCAATCCCGGTATCCACAATCCGAATACGGCACTCTTGCCCCTTGGCTTCCAGCCTGACTTCAATTGCATCCTCACTATACTTCCGGGCATTATCCAGCAAAATAAACAAAAGCTGCTTCAGCTTACTCTCATCGCTGATCGCCCAGATTGGACCTGGATCTTCACACCGGACTTCACGGTGATAGGCTTCGCGAAACGCACGTGTGGAGTCTGTAGCCAGTCTCGTGATATCCACACGCTCCAACTGTACATTCCACTGCTCTGGCTGCTTCGCGAGCAGTAACAGTTGCTCGGTCATCTCTCGCATGCGAACCGATTCGGACAGAATCGCTTCCACCGCTTCATCAAATACCTCGGGCTTCTCTTTTCCTCGCCGCTGTAGCAGACTGGCGTAGCTCTCAATAATGGTTAGCGGTGTTTTGAGCTCATGAGATGCATCGGATACAAATCGCTCCTGTCGCTCAAAGTTGGATTCGAGCAGATCCATCATCCGGTTGAACGTCTGTCCCATCGTTTTCAGTTCATCCTTAGACCCTTCCTCCAGTGGAAGACGCTTGAATTGGCCACTGGACTGAATGTCACTCATTGTACGTGTCATCTGCTGAATCGGTCTGGTCATCCGATTCGCCAGAATCCGGCTGGAGATAATGGCTGGAATGAGAGCAATAATCGTGACCGCCACAAGCACAGTTCGAAGTACAGACAGACGATTCTCCGTCTCTGCAATGCTCTCGGTGACCTGTACATTCACCACCTCGCCATCAGGCCAGATGACCGGGACTGATACCCACACATAACCAATCTGCTCAACTTGGGTATACTCCGATTTCTTCTCACTTTCGTACTTATAGGGCAGCTTGCTCAGCTGCTCAGAAGCTGCTGTTGTCGTCACTGGGGAACTGGTGCCGTCTTCATTAACAATCCGGAGCATGCCGTTCACAGGCGCGTAGGCCCGTAACAAGTCATCCGGCGGAATGGAGCCGGCAGACTGACGCACTCCTTTGACAATAGACTCCGCTTCCGCTTCCACCCGATTAACCTCGTTATCAATCGACATTCGTTCAAACACGATGTAGACCGACAGGTTCACCGCGATTAACAGCACAGCAAATAATACAGACGAATATCCGTAGATTTTACTGCGCAGGCTCATAACTGTTCCTTCAGGACGTATCCTACGCCCCGTACGGTATGTATTAAGGGTGGTGTGAATCCGTTATCCACCTTTTTGCGCACATAACGGATGTACACATCCACCACATTAGTATCTCCATAATAATCATATCCCCACACGGTCTGCACAATCTGGTCACGACTGAGCACCTGACGTTGATTCTGAAGCAGATACACGAGCAGGTCGAACTCACGTGGAGTAAGCTCAATGGCCACACCATCTCGGGATACCTCTCGCGTTCCTTCATTTAGTTTCAACCCGGCAGCCGTCAACCAGCCTGCCTCAGCTTCAGCCTGATGCCCAGAAGAGTCAGTCCCTGTATCAGCAGGTGTAGAAGAAGCGGAAGAAACAACAGACGCCACTGCACTAAGCCGCAATGCAGCCCGAACTCTCGCAAGTAGCTCTTCAATCTGGAACGGTTTGGTGATGTAGTCATTGGCTCCGAGATCCAGGCCGGATACTTTGTCTTCTACAGAATCTTTGGCAGTGAGCATAATGATCGGAACCGTAGCATCTTTGGCCCGAACTCGCCGCAACACTTCAATTCCACTCAGACCAGGCAACATCACATCCAGCAGAATCAGATCCCATTGTCCGTCTGCATACTTCTCCAATCCTTCTGTTCCACTGCCTGCCTTGCCTACCTGATATCCCTCATACTGTAGCTCCAGTTCCAGCAGACGTGCTATTTTGGGCTCATCCTCTATGACCAGCACGGCTTCGTTCATGCAGCGCTCCCCCTCATCCCCATCATTTCATTCTCCCGTTATCTTACAATAACATTTACAATTTGCCCAAGGCATCTTCAACGGGATGCTCCCCGGCAACCAGATCAAAGGCCATCCGGTACGTCTTCTCTTCCTGCAAAGAAGCCACGATTACACGGGCTACATCTTCACGTGGGATGCTCCCCGGCTCCAGATCGGTTCCAACTGCAATCTTGCCTGTGCCCGGTTCATTCTTGAGACCACCTGGACGTATAATCGTGTAATTGAGATCACTTGCAAACAACACACGATCCGCATAATGCTTCGCCACGTAATAAGGCTTAATGGACTCTGACCATTTCTCCCGTTGATCTGCGCCATACGCACTGACCAGAATATATCTGGAGATTCCTTGCTGCTCTGCGGCTTCCATCGTTTTCACCGCACCGTCAAGATCAATCAGCAGTGTTTTGTCCTGACCGGTAGATCCGCCAGAACCCGCCGTAAACACAATCGCATTATGATCCTTCATTGCCTCAGCCAAGTCCTCCACACTACCCTCCAGGTCACCAATTACCACATCTGCACCGAGTTCCTTCAGTGCATCCGCCTGCTCCGGTTTGCGGATCATAGCCGTTACTTTATGTTTGCCTTCCTGTGCCAGCTGCTCCACCACAAACTTACCGATTTGTCCATTTGCTCCTATAACTAAAACGTTCATACGTCATTCTCCTCTCAGTTGAACGGTCTGCTTGTTGTTGCTCCCCGTTCCTTTTATTTAAAGATGCTCATCCTATAATTTAAACGAAAGCCGGCGCTTCTAAGCGCCGGCTTCCAGGTTCATGTCCGTTCAGTACATCTATGAAATGTGAAGTCTTCCGTTGCTCCATTAATATGCCATATCCCTTAGGTAATTTATACGCGACCTCACATCGACTACTTCTGCCGCATCTTTTTTCCATCTGAATATCTGTTATTCTTTGTAATCGTGACAACCAAAAAGGACGCCCAAAGGGCGCCCTTGAATGGCATTAAGATTAGTAAGCCAGTGCGAACAAACCGTGAATATGAGCCAGGTAACGGATGTTACTTGCTTCTTTCATCATGGTTGCAGGCAGACCTTTCAGACGAGTCTGGTTGCCACCGATCATGCCGACAGCATCTTTACGACCCAGACTTCCCAGCGTACCGGAGAATACTGGTGTGAAGGATTCCATTGCGCCACCTTTGAACATAACGCCCAAGTTGTGACCAATAGTCTCACCCATTTGCCAAGCCAATTGTGCTGTTGGAGGGTAAGGGCGAGCGCCTTCGCTAGGGAAGACCACTGCGCTGTCACCAGCAACAAACACGTCTTTGTGAGAAGTAGATTGCAGAACTTCCGTAACTTTCGCACGGCCACGATCCACTTCAATTCCGCTGTTAGCAACAACAGCGTTGCCTTGTACGCCACCTGTCCATACGAGTGTGTTCGTAGGGATGGAGCTGCCGTCTTTCAGCAGAACTTCGTTTTCTTTCATCTCGGTAATCGCTACGCCAACGATGAAGTTAACGCCACGTTTCTCAAGACTTGATTTAGCACGTTCAACCAGCTCTGGCGGGAATCCTGCCAGGATGGAAGGACCTGCTTCAACTGTGTACAGGGATACTTCTTTGAAGTCGATGCCTTTTTCTTGACATACAGCAGGAAGCAGGTCAGCGAATTCGCCAACAAGCTCAATACCTGTCAAGCCGCCGCCACCAATAACAAACGTAGCGTCTGCTTTGTTGCCGGACTGTTTGTAAGCATCAAGACGTGCTTCAACGTGTGCACGAATACGGTTTGCATCGCTAACCGATTTGAGCGTGAAGCTGTACTCTTGCAATCCCGGAATTCCGAAGAATGCCGTTTCGCTGCCCAAGGCAACGACAAGTGCATCATAAGAGTATGTGGAGCCGCTGGTCATCAGAACTTTTTTCTCGTCCGGCTTAATTGTATCCACCGTATCGATTTTCAAGTTCACGTTTTTGCCACGCAGCAATTTTTCAAGTGGAAGAGCAACTGCTTGTTCAGCAATGCTTCCCGCTGCAAGACGGTGCAGTTCCGTGATAATTTGGTGTGTAGGGTAACGGTTCACGACAGTAATTGTCGCTTCTTCCGGAGACAAGTATTGACGCGCAGTCAATGCAGTCAACAGACCGCCGTATCCTCCACCCAAGATCAAAATTTGCTTCGACATATCCATCCTCCGTTCTTCTAAGTCTTAACGTTTCGGTTGTTGACGCTCGTTCAAGATGCTCAAGAAAGATTGAGCAAAACGAAGCGATTGTTGTACGTTTGGATCTTTAAGCATTTTCAGCATAGCGAACAAGCCAACTGAAGTTTGCTCTGTTTGCGCACGGTCATTGGCTTCGATGGCAGCAGAAGCTACACCTTTAGCTTTGTCTACAACAGGCTTAGCGAACTCGCCCATTGCGCTCATTGTGTCGCTGATCAGAACTTTGTCTGTTGCTACACTTTGTGCAAAGTCATAAGCTTTTGTCATAGCAGTAACCATTTCAGCCAATTTAGGCAGGTTCTCCACCAGAACGGTTAAAGACTCCTGTACCTCAGGCTTCATCAGTTGATCCAGAACGTCCAAGGACTGGCGCTCGGAAACGTTGGCACCTTCTGTAACTGGCACCTCTTGTTGAGTAGGCGATTGTGACATAAGAGAAAGTCCTCCTTTACTTTGGGATAGAAGTCCGCGACTTTCATGATGCCTGTCAAGCAGAGCCGAACCACAAAATACATCGAATACATTTAAATGTACCAAATTTCACACAATAGGATGAGCGTAGCTCAGGGCCACTCCCATATCATGCATTGTATCTTGGATCTATTGCGGACAACATGTGTTGACGCACAAAACGACAAGCAGGCCGAAACCGAACTCTATACCCTTATATTACACCTCTTACACATGAACATGAAAAAGAAATTTTTTACACTTGTGAAGATATTGTGAACATTGTAACAAAATCGATTTTTTTGTCAACCCATTCAGGCAAGCTAACGCCGCCGATCCTCCTGTCCAAGATCCGTATTCCTACCACATGTGGTATTAAGACAAGATCACATATGACCAGATGTGCGATATGTACACAAGGAAGGATTCGCTTATCCAAATGTTCAGGAATTGTTTTCCAATATCACAATTTTCATGCAACGAAATTGGTCACTGTCGTTATTATGCAGCGTTGGGCTCAGCCTTATTCCATCATTGAGACATCTTTTCTATTTCAAGTATGAACCTCTTGCGTCACGAATGCAAAACTTGGAACAAAGCCATTGCGTTTAGAATGCGGACATCCCGGTTAATAAGGACTACACCAGAAACGAAGGAGATGTTCGATATGAGTAATTCAACTGGCGACAAAATCAAAGCAGGCGTAAATAAAGCCAAAGGCGAAGTGAAGGATCAGATCGGTAATGCAACCAACAACAGATCCCTTCAGGCTGAGGGTAAAAAAGACAAAGCCAAAGGTGCTGTACAGGATAAAATTGCCGACATTAAAAAAGATCATCACTAGATCCTTTTAATGTGAGGTCCAACAGCACGAAGATTTCGTGCAATAGATTATTTTAAAATAGCCTGACCGTCCGTGTTCGGAAGCTATCCGAAAATGAGACGGAGGCGCAAAAAAGCCAAGGAAGGTGTTACTCAATACACCCTTCCCTGGCTTTTTTTGTTCATTTTATACTGCTGGAACTGCGTATCTTGCCATATCGATAATGAAACTGCGCGTTTCCCTTGTTGTATGGTATTCACGGCTGAACTGTCTGACCCATTCGGGATGTTCCTGATACCAACGGAAGGTTTTTTCCAATCCCTTTTCCAACGTGGTTTGTGGTAACCAACCCAATTCCGCTCGCAATCTGCCTGAATGTACGACCAGACTCGACCCTCTGGACTGGGTTGGTTCTTGCTCCCGAATCTCTACAGCAGCTACGGATCGATCCATTGGTTTCAATATCTCCCCGATCTCCTGCATGGTTGTTCCAAGCCCTGTTGATATGTTGTAGACCTGTCCGTCTTTGCCTTTCAGCATGATCTGTTCAATGGCCCGGAGGGCATCATCTACATACAAGAAATCACGCACTGCCGATCCCTGAATATCCAGAGGCAGTCCGTCCAACATCCGACCAAAATTTCGGGGAATAATACGGTCTGGCAACTGCCATGGACCATAGAGGTTGGTCAAACGAAAGAGTTTGACTGGAAGCTGGTAACATTGAGCATAGGAGTGAGCCAGCATTTCACACGCAACTTTGGACGCGGAATAAGGTGAGACAGGTGCATACGGATCTGATTCATGATAGACTCTGCCCCAATCGCCGCCATACACTTCAACGGATGAAGCCAGCAAGACTGGAATGTGATGTTCCGTAGCATATTGCAGGATAGACTGTGTGCTAAGTGTATTATTGCGGAAAACTTCCCCTGGCTGATGATACGAATAATCCACGTGTGGCATGGCAGCCAGATGGATAATGTAATCTGTTCCTGGAGGTAGATGAATCCGGTCCGATGCAAGGTCACAACAGATGAACGGCATCTCATGCAGAGGAGAGATATGAACAAGCCTCTGACAATAATCATCCCGATCCAGAAGGGTAATTTGATGCCCCTTTTGCGCCAAATACTGTGAAAGATTAAATCCCACAAATCCAGAAGCCCCTGTAATAACAATGTTCACACACGATTCCCCCTTGCGATTTATACAACGAGTGCAATGAAGAGAGTATATGTACTGAGTATAACCTTAAAATGATACATTTTGTATCATTTTACAATTGTTTTTTGTTCGTCCTTGAGTTTATCGGGTAATTTATAGTGAGGTGATGTGAGATGAATGAACGGAAAAAGGACATAGAGACGTTATTCCTTCAGGATGACGGTGTAATTCCCAATCATCCGACCCTGCCTGTGCTTTTGTATAAGAACGTATGGGCTGAAGAGGCCCTTCACGCAGAATCGTTGCTGAACCGTAATGGATGGGGAAATAGCTGGTTGAATGGTGTGTTCAATTATCATCATTATCATAGTAATGCTCATGAGGCTCTTGCTGTGGTGAGTGGATTCGTGAAACTGATTTTAGGCGGAGAAAATGGTCAGAAAGTTTACCTTCAAACAGGCGACGTTGTCGTGCTTCCCGCTGGAACAGGGCATAAACGTCTGGAGTCCAGCACTGATTTTCGTATTGCCGGTGCTTATCCGGGCGGCATGAGTTACAACACACGCAAAGGTGAGGAAGGCGACCGTGCCAAGGCTCTTCAGGAAATCCGAGAGGTTCCGATCCCGGATACCGATCCCGTCTATGGGCAGCACGGACCGCTACTAGAAATCTGGAATGGGAAGAAATCATAATACAAATGAAGATCATAAAGACGAGTGTTATTGGACAATGCACAGGAGAAGTCGTTCCAGTAATCAAGCATGAAAAATAGACTGTTCCCCGGACAAGTAGGAGAATCATGCCGGAGTACAGTCTATATGTTTTTCTTTAATTTCTAATCTATCGCACGCCAGCAAATTTTAGTTCCGCTCCATACTCGCAAGTCGGATACTGTAGTACCTCATCGCATGTGGCCTACCTTCCATCTCAGGTAATTCATAAATACCAAACAGATATACCACTGTACCCCCAAACTAGGAGGAGATCGATTTTCCAGCGGGTTGATTCAGATCATGTAGATCTTCACCATCAGACGATGACCGGGTAAAGTGTCGCTCCAGTTTGCGGCTTGCCCACAGGGATACCGCAATAAACAGCAATACGCCTACCCAGCGTATTGGGTGCTCCAGAAATTGTTCCACATTGGAACCGATATACGTAACAGAGAAGATCATGATCGCTTTACCACAGCCCACCGCAAGCAGGAAAGATAATAATCGCATTCGTGCGATACCTGCCGCCACGTTAATAATGACAAACGGACCTACCGGGAAGATACTCAGCAGAAAAACATAACTGAATGCATTCCTTCGAATCCATACCATGCTGCGTTGCACACGAGGTTTGCGTGCCCATCGCTCTACAAAAGCGGATTTCCCAATCTCCCGTACGATCAGGAACGTAACGGTACAACCGAGGACCATACCGATCCATGAATATATAAATCCTGCCCACAGACCATATACCGCACCGTTTACGCCCACAATCAACAGCGTTGGAAGTGGTGGTACAAATGATTTCATAAACGTAAGCAAAATTCCCGGTAACGGGCCCAGGGAGCGAAACTTCTCCAGCCAGAAACGAATATTTTCTTCCGTAATATAGGACATAATGTCTAATGCTGCCGGGGTCATCTGCATCCATCCAATCTATACAGTCTAAGTTCTCAGGTTTGATGTTCACTATACATTTCATCATTCCTATGGATGATGAAGCTTCTTTAGTAACTCCCTCCCAGTATAACGTACATCTTCGATGAACACCGTTGTCAATTTGAAGAAATTATTGCACAGCGAACTGACTTCCCACCCCAATCAAAATTAAATCAAAAAAGCACACCTCGACCTCTGTGGTCTTGGTGTGCTCTTTATATCAAAACCCCGATTCCATCTTCGGGGCATTTATCCTTCTTCCAGCTGTGCTTCCTGCATGGCCAGTTCAATCAATTCTGCCTGGTGGGCAGCATTCCATTCGGGAATACCGGAACGCATGAACTCTTCGGCATCCATCGCTGCTTTGGACTGGTTGCACAGATTACAGGCGCAGACACAGTTGAGCGGAGTGGTATGTCCACCTTTGGCACGCGGCAGCAGATGGTCAATTGTATCTCCATACGATCCACAGAAGTAACAGGTGTAGTGATCCCGAGTCAGAATAAACCGTTTGAAATCCTTGTTGCTGAACAATCGGCGAATCGTGTACCGATTGACCACCACAGCGGCTTTTTCCTTCACCAGCGTGACCGCCAGCTCCATGTCCACTTCCTGATGCCAGCGTCTGCCTTTGTCCGTCTTACCTCTCATCCGTACCATGCCTTGCCGGTTGGTCCGGAGCGAAGCCGGATCTTCCGGGTCGATAGCGACCGGGGCCGACGGGGTCTGGCGGCGGGGACGGCCATCCGTGCCAGCCCCGTGACTACGGCTGGCGTGCGCGGGTCGCTGCCCGGATGCAACGCGGGCAGCGTCTTCGCCGCTCGCCTTGGGCGCACGCTCCTTGCGCGCCTGGCGCGGCTTGGACCCTGGCGAGCCAGGCTGGCGCACGGGCGCAGGAGGCCCTGCCTCCGCAGCAGCCCCCGGCGCTTGCCCGGGCTCGCGCCCGGTGGCGGCAGGCTGTGCCTCCGCCGCCGTAGGCGCAGCGACCGTGGTGGCAGCGCCACGGTCGCTCAGGGCCGGCGCATGGGCCTCAGCAGCTACGCTGCGGGCCTGCCCTGCGCCGGGCGCGAGCGCGGCAGCACGCTTGCGGCGCCGCTTGCGCTTGCGTTTGGCTGCGGTCGGTTGATCCACAGCCATGGGCTCTGCTGCCGGGCCTTGCGGCTCAGCCGGCAGCAGAGCCTGGT
Source organism: Paenibacillus sp. FSL M7-1414 (assembly GCF_038003195.1). NCBI lineage: Bacteria > Bacillati > Bacillota > Bacilli > Caryophanales > Paenibacillaceae > Paenibacillus > Paenibacillus sp. FSL M7-1414. Next base: position 6,649,950 of record NZ_JBBOOS010000001.1, read on the forward strand.
GGGCCGCCGCAGTCTGCTCGGCGGCCTGCACTGCAGCGGCTGCTCGCGCGCCAGCCCGCTGTGCACTGCCTTTTTCATTCGCAGTAGCATGCCCGTGCGAATGCCCTTCTTCCCCACGCCAATGCTCACCTGGTTGTGGCTCATCTCCTACCTCACCCGCCAAACCATCATGCTCCAGACTCGTATCTCTCAGCTCATTGCCCGTTATGCTCTCTGATCGCTTGCTCTTCCTCCGTCTTCTCCTCTTCTTCCGAATACCCGAAGAAGAGGGTGAGGAAGTCACCAAGTCAGCATGTTCATCGTCATCCGAAGATGACGATGAACATGCTGACGGTTGAGACAACAGACTTCTGTCAGACTCAGACACCGTAGCTGATCCCTGCTCCATACCATGGGAGGTACGACCTGCCTCATCTCTCGCAGATGCAGAGGGTCTGGCAGTAACAGCACGTGTCTCCAAGCCATCCCGTTGATGCTCGATCCGTTCATTCGTTCGTCCGCTCACGCTTGAACCTGACTCGTGGTCAGCCTGTCCACCAAGCTGGCGACAGCTGCGGCAGGCTCCACGCCTGGCTCCGGGACCTGCCCGCTTTCCGGTTCTGCGCCGGAATTCGGACATCGGCCGCTGTTGTCCGCAATACATACACGTTTTGCTCAGTCGCGCTTCTTGTTCCGTCTTTCCTTGCCGGAAAGGGGCTGGACCCGTCTCCATGTTGTCACCTCGGTTCCGTATGAATCCGGTTTCTTTCTATTGTATCACATCTGCTCGTGAACACCCTCATGGCCATAGGCCTGATAATCTTTCGAGTTGTACTCCTGTGTCTGTTCACTGCATTCGTGAAGAATGTGTTCCACATATTCCAATATATCCTGCATCGGTCTCCCGCATTTTTCGCATGTTGTCATTATATTCACCTTAATCCTGTTATCCATAATGTATTATCGTTCCGCCTTATGATTACCCCGCATACATGAAAAAGAAACACTCGTTCCCCACATCCAGCATATCTGTATAGACGAAAAAACCGCTTCCCGCTCTCCCCTAAGGTCGACCAAGAAACGGTTTATTATTCCTGTGTTGGAAATGTATCTTATCAAACGTCCAGTTGGCCCGAGTTCTGTTGTGGGACGAGACGTGGTTTGGGTTTTGGCAGATTGCCAAAGATGACCCATGCATATGGAACAAACCTTGCCGTCAATCCAACGACGATCCACGAAGCGATTAGAGCTACACCGAATCCTCCGGCATACCACAGATGCACTAACCAAGAAACACCTGTTTGCGGTGGAAATTCACGATACACCAGCAGGAAGAAGGGATGGATCAGATAGATGCCAAAGGACAATGCCCCAAGCCGATTCAGCGGCTTGACGATGAGTGAAGGCCCTTTGCGATAGAGCAGATAGGCAATCTGGATAAGCACCAGCGCACAAGCAAAGGTATGCACATTCCAGAAGAATTCATACCACAGTGTGTTATACGTTGCGATCTTCAGACGCAGCAGGTAATAGATATACACATGGCCAAGTCCGGCAATGATCCAGACCGCCCAGAGCAGAATCCATGAAGCTACGCGTCCTTTGGTTGCATTGGCCCGACTGATGACAAACCATTGCTTGATTTTAGGGAAATATACCCCGATAAAAGCACCCAGCATGAAATAGGAAAAGTATGAGAACGCCCAGCTTCCCTTGTTGGGTACCTGGAATCCATATTTATTACTTACGATGAATGCCCATTGAATCAATAGTCCAATCGGAACAGACCATTTCACCACAGAAGGATATTTCTTAAGCAACCATAACACCAATGGGAATAACAGATAAAATTGCATGTTAATAAACACAAAGTACAGATGTGTATAGGCTTTACCTGTAAACAATTTCGTGATAAAACTTACTGCCGATTCGCCGAAAGGTCGGCCCTGATAATGCGTGAAATGCAGCAACACAAAATACATTAATGAAAAAAGGAAATAAGGAAGCAAAATATACACAAATCTTTTCTTGTAGAAGTTACTCACGAGTTTCTTATCCAGTGGACGTGAATAATAGTTATAGAACAGTACAAAACTGCTCATAAAAATAAAGGTTGGCGTACCATATTTCATAAAGATATTAATAAAGTTGTACAGCCAGTAGTAGCCTGAACCCGTCATGTCCACCGTCGCATAGGACGTGGAATGCACGCACAGTACGCCGATAATTGCCATGGCACGCACCAGATTCAGTTCTGGAATTCGCTCTCTTTTCAGTGTTTCACTCATGTTTACGTTTCTCCTTAATGTGTTCGTCAATATGTCAGATATGACTTAATACAATAAAGCTCTCTATCTATTAAAAGCCATAATGCTTAAGATGGATAGTCCATTTTCTTAACAATTCCTAAATTTTCAACACATTTCACACTATTTTCATGTCTATATATGTAAAAAAGACCGCGAGTACGCGGTCTGTGGAACATCCTGCTCTCAACCAAATGAATATTGGATCAACCGGATGAGAATGGTAAATTTGGGTTTGGGCATACATCCCGCCCTGACTGAGTCTACTTCGCACGACTCGCCAGAATCTGTTTATACACGTCAATAGCTGCCTGTCTCGATGCCTTCAGATCAACAATGGCATCCTTGCGCGGCTGATGGATGTCCTTGCTATGCAGATCCTTCAATTCAGGCAACCACTTGCGAATATAATCACCTTGCGGATCATACTTCTCGGATTGTGTTACCGGATTGTTCACGCGAAAATACGGAGCCGCATTCTCCCCAAGCGAGGCACACCATAACCAGTTACCTCGGTTTTGAATGTTATCATAGTCACGCAGCTTACGCCTGAAATAAGCTTCGCCCAAGGTGAATGGGCATTGCAGGTTTTTGGTGAGAAACATTGCCGTGAGAATCCGCAGCCGGTTTGGCATATGTCCGGTTTCATTCAGTTCCGTCATCGCTGCATCAATAATCGGAATGCCTGTCTCCGCCTTGCACCACCGTTCAAAGTAATCATCATGGAGAGCCGAGAGATCGTACACCTTTTCATATGTAAAATAGTGACTCTCATAGACCGCCCGATACAGATAGAAATCGCGGAAGCACAACTGCCTGATCCATTCCCCAGCCTCAGCCGTGCGACTCGCCGCATCATACATTTTGCGAATGGATACAGCTCCCACAGCTACGTAAGAACTGAGATGACTCGGCTCGTACGCCTCATATTCATCCCGATGATCCCCGTATTCAGCAATTCGATCCGACAAAAATTGATCCAACAGCAGATGCGGGTCCTCGTCATTCGAACCACTGCCCTCCAGCAACTCCGGAGGTACCTGCATTGCATCCGGCCATTCAATCTGACGATCACTCACCTTCAACGCTGCAACCGTTGTTGCCGAAGGAGGGTTGGGATGTTCATTCATGAATTCCACCCAACGCCGATGAAAAGCCGCAAATACTTTATAAGGATCCGACTTGCCTGTAAAATTGGCAAATCCATTCAGATCCATCAACAGATGATCCGTCAGTTGTGTGAACGAAACCTCATGCGCCTCACTGACTTTGCGTATGGCCCTATCCCGCTCGATTGCATATGGCGTCATGTCCCGATGGACCACAATTTCGTCAATCTCACCTTTGAATTCGTTCAGGATGAATTCAACCACTTCAGCCGGTTTGCCATAAGCAACATGCAGTTTTCGTTTGGCTTCAAGATAACGTCTGCCTAATTCCGCTGCATGCTGCCTGAAATTCACACCGCTGTGTTCCTTCTCTCGGCCTTGCCGCAGGAGGAATGCATCATAGATGAGAACATGCACACTCTCTTCTTGGTTTTCCCGCAAATAATCGAATGCGGCCAGATCATCCGTACGCAAGTCTTTGCGGTGTATGAATAGCTTCATGCCTCACCCTCCTGTCTGAACTTACGTTACATACGTTTATTTGTCCGTCAGGTTCTGATATAACCTGCTTGTTTCGGGCTCGGGCTGATACCCCAGATCCTCATTTAATGTCAATGTAAATGTATGATATAAACGAAGTATGCCTTGCTGATCATCCATGGATGCATACACTTCCATCATGAGTCGGCAGATTTCTTCCGAATAAGGCTCCCGTTCCTGCAATATCGTTAATTGCTCAATCGCTTCCTTGCCACGACCATGCTCCATGTCCCATCTCGCGATATCCATAACCAGCCCTGTATACTTGCGTCTGAGTTCCCTTGCTTTGGCCTGTGCCCAACGATAGTCATGCTCTTCCAGATAATCGCCACGATAAAGCGGAATCATATGCCTCAAGTCATCGACATTGTCTGATGTGATGACGTTGTAGACCATGGATTTTTCAAATTGGTCCACATCACTTACCAGATTGCCTGCTAACAGACGATAACGGTTCATATTGTACTCCAGCTTGCCCGTCATGTTCCATTCCTTAAGCAGCTTTCGAATCTGGTACACGGATGTATGTAGATGGGTTAATCCCTTTTCCTGGGAAACATCACCCCATAACTTATCCAACAAAATCTCCTTGCTTACCCATTCTTCCCTGTGATGGAACAAAAAAGCAAACAATTCCTGTGATTTGGTTGTGCGCCACTTATGTTTCTTGGCACCCTGATCCAAACTTCTGTAGATATCCAGATGTTTGAACGTAAGCAGCCCCGGAACTTCAGTATCCAACTCCACAGGTACGGGTTCCGATCCCTTTACCTCGGCGGTGGCTGCAACTTGGGAATGATGCGACATTATGCCCGCGATTCGATCAACGGTTTTGGCCAATCGGGCGGAGCTTACCGGTTTCAGTACATAATCCAGTGCATGCAGCTCAAATGCTTCCACTGCATGGTCCGCATATGCCGTAACAAAGATAATACGAATACTCTGATCCAATTGCTGTATATATTCAGCCGCTTCCAGGCCATTCATCTCGGGCATTCCAATGTCCAAAAATACAACATCTACACGTTCCTTTGCCAGAAAATGCAGACCATCACGAGCTGTTGAAAAACATTGCACGGGTGTAATTCTTCCGTCCGTTCGTAGTAGTCGCTCCAGATGAAGCTGCGCTGGCTTCTCATCATCGATCACAATGGCTCTCACCGTTCTTTTAGCCTCCTGCTATGAAAGATTCAATAGGAATACCGATTTTATCGGCATCCGCTTATTAGTCTGTTAACCATAATTGCTTAACTCGGCACACTAATTGGAATAATCCACCTTTTGCACAGGGATACGGAATCGGATCTGCGTGCCTTTACCCACATGGCTATGAATCTCCAGTCCCTGACCATAGAGAGCCATCAGACGACGGTTTATATTTTGCAGCCCGACACCCCCCGGACCTTCGGTGCGCCCAGACTTGACCTGAGCCATACGCTCAGGAGGGATACCTACTCCATCATCTTGAACCTGTACGACCACATGCTCGCTCTCTTTGAAAACCCTAAGGTGAACTGTCCCGCCGGCTGCCCGCTCCATCACGCCGTGGCGAATGGCATTCTCCACAAGCGGCTGAATACTGAGAGGTGGCAGATATAGATGCACGTCCGATTCCACCTCATACTCGACCACCAGTCTTTCCTCAAATCTGGCCTGTTCCAGATGCACATATGACTCCACCAATTCCAGCTCTTTGGTCAAAGGAACAAGCTGCTCCCTGTTCTGGAAGTCAAAACTTCCGCGCAGGTAATGACTCAATTCAATCAGCAGATCGGTTGCTTTGTCCGGATTGACTGCACAGGTCGCGATAATGACATTGAGTGCATTATATAGAAAGTGCGGCTTAATCTGGGCCTGCAAAAAGGCCATTTCGGTCCGAATAGCTTCCTGCACAGAACTCCGCATCTCAATTAATGTCCGAACTCTGGCGCGCAATTCACCAGCATCCACCGGTTTGCTCAGGAAGTCATTGGCTCCCGCCTGGAATCCGTGTTTGATATCCTCAGGCAACCCGCGGGCGGTCAGCATCAGAATCGGTAACTCCGACAAGGAACTGTGCTCGCGCAGTTTTCGACATAACTCAAGCCCGGACATCTTAGGCATCATCCAGTCCGTAATAACAAGATCAATGGACGGGAACTCCTCACGGAGTTTCAATGCAGTGGACCCGCTGTCCGCTGCGAGCACGCGATATCGTTCCGTCGATAACAGATTCAGCAATACCTGTCGATTGACGGGATCATCGTCTACAATCAGAATCGTATGCTCCGCTTCCGTAAGATCATCCTGCTCATCTGACTCTCTTGTCACAAGCTCCTTCGCCCCTGCCCCCTGTGCAGCAACATATCGGGCGGCAGCTGGTTTCGAATGAGATTTCAGCAGCGGCAACTTCATAACAGGCAGGGTGAAATGAAAGGTCGAACCTTGCCCCGGTTCCGATTCAACCCAGATCTCACCACCGCCAAGCTCAACGAGTTTTCGCGTAATGCTCAGACCCAGTCCCGTTCCATTATTCAATCGCTCGATCGTGCCGTTACTCTGCTCATACGCCTGGAAGATATCCTCCTGTTTGTCCAAGGCAATGCCTACCCCTGTATCAGCAACCGATACCTTCACCCAATCCCCTTCAACACTGGCGTACAATCGAATCTCACCCTGCTCAGTGTACTTATAGGCGTTACCCAGCAAGTTATACAGAACTTGCCTTAGGCGATCTTCGTCTGCCTCAACAAGTGGCAACGACTGGGGCCATTGCTGAATCAATATTACTGGCTTATCCTCAAACGTGAAACCTGAGACTTCAACCACAGTACGAGCAACGGATTCCAGATCAACAGGTACCCGTTTCAACTCGATCTCACTATTTTTTAATTTGGAAAAATCCAAAATATCGTTAACCAGCAGTGAAAGGCGCTTGCCGGTTGAAGTAATCATGGACAGATTTTTGGCTTGCTTGGGCGTGACTGCTCCGGCCGCCCCTTCCAGCATGGATTGCGCAATATTAATGATGCCATGCAGGGGAGTTCGCAACTCATGAGACGTATTCGCCATGAACTCGTCCTTCAGGCTGTCGATGGCCAGCAAACGCTCCGATAGTGCTTCCACGTCTCGAAATGATTGTGCGAAGCGGATTGCGGTCACTATCATCTGGGCAAATACAAATAATAAAAGTTCAATCAGCGCAAAGAACGCTGTGTCTAGGGTAGTGAACGCACCAAGCGTATACAACACAACAACCATGAGTATGCTCATCATGCTCACCAGTGCAAAGTGGCTGTCATTCGGCCGTCCTTTCAACCAATAGAACATGGCTCGCAGCGTATAGAACATGACAACAAGTGAGATCAGCAACATGGGAAGCTCAAGAGACGAGAAAAGCGTCGGAGGGAGCGTAATACCCACAATGGTCTGGGTAATGATCAGCACTACAGCCAGACGAACAAACCACTGATGAACTGCTCCTGGCACACGGGCATCCATATACCGAAGCAAAAAGTAATAGGCAAAGGCTGAACTAAGGAGCTGAATACGAAGTATCTCATTATTGGTCAGGAACGGTACAAACGTACCCAGTAACTTCTCCCCATGTGTCAGAGCGTACACCGCACCAGAAAGGCTGAATAATCCGAGAAAACGAAGTTCCTTCTCCGTACGTCGTAATCTGAACAGAAGTAGAAAAAAGGCGGCTGGCAAGATAAAACCGAATAAGGCCATCAGATCCTTGAGCCAACCTTGTTGCTGGCTTTTCAGAATACTATGCTCGTCTCCAAACAAAATGGGCGCTACAATGCCCCCAGACGAGTAACTATAATTCGATACCTGGATGATAATATCAGCCGTGTTGCCCTCAATGGACGTGAATCCTGTAAAGGGCAGATTTAATTGTATATCTGTCGCCTTGGTCTTTCCTGGCAGGCCTTTGCCGCCAATCTCTTTACCATCAATAAATACCCGGTGGGCCATGCGTATATTCTGCGTGCGTATACCATAATCGTTTTTCATCGTTTGGGGTGTAAGCTGAACTTGCAAATGATAGGTTCCATACCCATGGGCCTGCCCCAAAGATTTGTTCCATCGGGCAGGAACTTGAGTGCCCGACGAAGCCGGCAAAGGCTTGCGACCGGATACACTTGCTTCAATATCTGCCGGGCTCAGCAACTGCCCAGGGTAGAAATCCCAGACACCCTTTAGAGACGCTGCACCCTTGCGATCAAAGTCCCATTGGGTCAGGTCAATTTTCCCATCTGTAGCCTGGGGGTTAATCCGCTCGCTAATTAACGTCTGGGCGATCCAACCCAGTGGAACAATGACAATACATATGAAGCTTATGGTCAGCATAATCCAGTGTTTTCTCATCTATGTATTCCTTCCATCCACAATGGCGAGAGACGTCTAATTCTGTCGATTTATCACTATAATTCATGTTACACGTTTCTGGTGCTCACGGAAATAGTTTCCGTATCATAATCGGTCAAATTCGTTATAATTTGAAGGATCTCTATCTGTTTCCGTCAGCTCTTGGTACACCAAGGAACCCCATGCCGAATTTCACCGGAATGAACGGGCGAAATGGCCTGGGGTTGATTGAATGGAGATTTATTTAACAACTTGGGCAAGCTTCTGAACGATTCCGGCCCATCCCTGTTCCATACGTTCGCGTACGATAGCGTGGGCCTGTCCAAACTCGGTCAGTTTATCCGCATCCCAACCGCTGTGAATCAGTGTGAAATCCGTACCTTCGGGCTGTTCATTCAGTTCGAACGTCAACGTCCAGTCCTTCCCCCAGCGGAATGACAGCTTGTGCAGCGGAAGAACTTCCGTCACCTGACATGGTGATTGGCCGAAGGGGCCTGCTTCCAATATAAACTCGTGACCTTCCACGGGTTCCAGATTGCCTGGCATGAACCAGGTTCTCAGTCCCTGCTCGGTCGAGACCATCTCCCACACTTTCTCTACAGGTGCATGGAGCATAAGTTTCTGCCGGATATCTGGCAGTGCACTTGATGAACTTGATGATGAATCCATTCGAATCACCTCCTTATACATTTCATTTCGTATAACTACCCGAATAGAAGTTGACCTCCGCTTTATCCCCACCCTATAATTGGAACATATTACATAAAAGGTGCGTGATTCCTATGATAGTCTGCTCTGAAAATTCCAATTCCAACCGTTGTCGGAAGGGATAATCCTGCTCACTCCCCTTCCACGTTTTCATTTTAATACATTTACATGTGGGGGACACCTATACTATGTCATTCAGTTATTACGGTCCATTATGCACCGCCGTTTATGATCTCACGAAACCTGTGGGACACTCCTTGGGAGGAGACATTGAATTCTATCGCCATTATCTTCAGCGCTGCAATGGACGTATCCTTGAAGCCATGTCAGGATCAGGCCGAGTGCTCATTCCTTTGCTTGAAGCAGGCTTGAAGGTGGATGGAATTGATTATTCGACCGATATGATCAACTCTTGCCGTTCTCGTTGTATGGAGCGGGCATTACCCATGCCTGAGCTATTCGTTGCCGATCTGGAGAAGCTTGACCTTCCATATCGATACGAGGCAATTATCATTCCCGGAGGTTCTCTGCTCCTCATCCAAGACAGACAGGCGTCGATTAACGCATTACGTAATCTATTTCAGCATTTAGAACCCGGCGGCAGGCTCGTGTTTGATCTGTTTCTGCCCGATGTGACACAACCCTCTTCTGTAGAAACATCAACCGTTTCATTACCCGATGGTGATACGATCACGGTAGAAGTGAAAACCATTGAAGTGAACCTTCTTCAACAGTACAAAGTAAGTCTCATTCGCTATGAGCAATGGCATCAGGGTGCTCTTGTTGCTACGGAACTGCAACAGCTTACCTTGCGCTGGTACGGCATAGAAGAGTTACGCCTAATTCTCGAACACATTGGTTTCTCTGACATTAAAGTGTACGCCGATTTCAACCCGAATCAGCCACCTACACAGTCGAATCAAAAATTCGTATACGAAGCGACTCGAAGAGCGTAGTCATCCGTAATTGGATGGATATGCTGATGCTTCTCACTATAAAAAAATTAGGCCACAGCAAAGGTTATCCCCTGCTGTGGCCTATTTTACTATATAAAATTTGCAATAACATTTACATGAGAACGCAGAGGGCAGAAATAGCCTGAAGAAGCGGAGCGTTCGCCTTTATCCTCAGATTTTCACCTTTGAAAAAGTGAATCAAAAAATCTGAGGATAACAGCGATCGGAAGGTTATTCTGTCATCAGAGTGGCAAGTGTAAGTATAATTTGGAGCAGATTAGTATCCACGAGAATATTGCTCCGCAATGGCAGCTTGATCCTTGCTGACACCCAGTTCCAGAGCGGCATGGTTCGCCCAGTACGGGTCACGCAGCATGCCTCTACCAACCGCGACCAGATCCGCATCGCCGTTGCCAATAACCGCTTGAGCCAATGCTGCATCCTCCAGCATACCCACTGCGATTACAGGAACGTTCAGTTCTTCACGGAAACGACGGGCAAATGGTACCTGATACCCCGGGTAGTTCCCCGGTTTCCGCTGTCCGGAAGGACCTTCGCCACCTGAACTGATATGGAACATGTCCACGCCTGCATCTTGGTAGGCACGAGCGATATTGATCGTGTGGTCGATGTCGTATCCACCATCCGCGTATTCTACAGCCGAAATCCGCAAAATCAGCGGCATATCTGCGGGCATTTCTTTTTTCACTGCACGAATGACTTCTACGCCAAAACGGGACAGATCCTGCCCATATACATCCTCACGATGGTTCATCAGCGGGGAATGGAACTGGTGGATCAGGTATCCATGTGCACCGTGCAGCTCAATGGTATCTACTCCAGCCTGCACTGCGCGGCGAACACCGTCTGCGAACTTTTGCACCATAGCTTCTACTTCTTCCGTACTTAACGCGCGTGGTTCCTTGTACTTTTCTCCCGGGAATGTAACTACCGATGGGGCAACCGGCTGCGGAGCATCCTCTGCTTTTCGTCCCGCATGTGCGATCTGAATAGCTACTTTGGAGCCGTAGGCATGGATTCCATCTACAAGTTTGGTGAAGGCCGGCACATGCTCATCTGACCATATCCCCAAGTCATTGTCGGTAATGCGTCCATCCGGATCTACATCGGTCATCTCGATTACAATCAGTCCTGTCCCTCCAACCGCACGGCTCACATAGTGAACCTGATGCCAATCGTTCGGAATGCCATCCTTCGCAGTGACAGAATATTGGCACATCGGTGCCATGACGACACGGTTATTTAATTGCAGGCTCTTGAATTGATAGGGCGAAAATAATTGTTCAGTCATTAATGTTACATCTCCTGTTCCATGATCATGATATATATGAACCCTTACTTATTTGTCTAAGTCCGAAAACAGTTTTCCGTTCTTGCCGTAATTGTCCTTCTCCAAATCCTCAATGAAGATAAAGACTTTGCTCGGATCAACATCCAGTGTCTCACAAGCCACCTGAGTCATACGTTCAATCAACTGACGTTTCTGCTCGACCGACTTGCCTTCCAGTACCTTAACCGTGATAAATGGCATGTCTTGAACACATCCTTTCTTCATCATTTATTATGAACCTCAGTTATAGAAATACAAGTACGTACATTTTTGTGACCTAGTACCCTTTTTGATACCTAGAAATCGTCATATTTCGGTTCTGCCCCATTCTGGAAATGACTGCAAAACATGATATGATAACCGTAGAGAACCACAATAATTACTATACCCAATTTACATAAGTTGTGACTAACGGTTACACGATAACGGAGAGGGCAGAAATAACCTGTAGAAGCGGAGCTAAAAGCTTTCTGCAAGAAAGCTGCATCGAAAGCATACGCTATCCTCAGATTTTCACCTTTGTAAAAGTGGATCAAAAAATATCTGGGGATAACAGCGATCAGAAGGTTATTCTGGCCTCGTAGTGGATCAGTGTAAAACAAGTAGTTCAACTTATATACTACTCAAGCTAGGGAGAGGTTATATATGAAAGATATATTAATTCAAAGACTGAGTACTTATGTTCAGATGGATACCCAATCCGATGAAAATAGCGAGACATGCCCTTCCACACCCGGCCAACTAGCCTTGGGCAAACTGCTCGTTGAGGAATGTACCTCCATTGGTCTGCAAGATGTGACGATGGATGAGAATGGTTATGTCATGGCTACACTGCCATCCAATACCGACAAGGATGTTCCTGTAATTGGTTTCCTGGCTCACCTCGATACAGCCACCGACTTTACTGGCAAAAATGTCAAACCACAGGTTATCGATAACTATGACGGTGCTGATATTGTGCTGAACTCGGAACTGGATGTCGTACTGTCCAACAAGGATTTCCCGGAACTGCACGAGTATAAAGGCCACACCCTGATCACAACCGATGGTACAACGTTGCTTGGTGCAGATAATAAGGCAGGCATTGCCGAGATCATGACGGCGATGGCCTATCTGATTGAACACCCGGAAGTGAAACACGGTAAGATTCGGGTTGCTTTTACCCCGGATGAAGAGATTGGCCGTGGACCGCACAAGTTTGACGTAGCTGCTTTTGGAGCTAAATATGCGTACACGGTTGATGGCGGACCGCTTGGTGAGCTGGAATACGAGAGCTTTAACGCAGCTGCCGCCAAAATTACCGTACGAGGCACCAATGTGCATCCCGGAACAGCGAAGGATAAAATGGTGAACTCCCTGAAAATTGCGATGGAATTGAATCGACGCCTGCCTGTGGAGGAAGCTCCTGAATTCACGGACGGTTATGATGGTTTCTATCATCTATTGTCTTTGGAGGGTGACGTTGAGCTGACAAAGATGAGTTACATCATCCGTGATTTCGACCGGGCGAAGTTTGAAGAGCGCAAAACAAATCTGCTCCATATCGCAAACGAACTGAAGACCAAGTATGGAGAGAAAAGCATCACGGTTGAATTGAATGACCAGTACTATAACATGCGTGAGAAAATTGAACCCGTACGCCAGATCGTCGACATTGCCCATGAAGCCATGACCCGACTGGACATCGAACCTGTTATTCGCCCCATTCGGGGAGGAACAGATGGTTCCCAGCTATCCTATATGGGCATGCCAACACCAAATATCTTCACTGGTGGTGAGAACTACCACGGCAAATTCGAATATGTATCGGTAGACAATATGGTGAAGGCCACCCGTGTCATTGTAGAGATCGCTCAATTGTTTGAGCAACACGGAGATATCTAATCCACTTGAAGTGCAGAGCAAAAAGAGCACCCCTCGGTATATTCGGGAGGGTGCTTTTTGTTGTGCCGTATTGTATTTTATTGTGTCGCGTCATGTCGCTTAGATATGCAGGCTTGGTCTTTATTTTATAATGCCATCACTCATATATATTGCCTCCTGCGATGACACGCAACTGTTCCAGATCACAGATCACTAGCTTTCGCTGCACTTTGCGAATAATATCTCGTTTACACAGATCTTGAACAACTCTATTAAGATGTCTATAGCTGGTGCCCAGCATATCGGCCAGTTCGGTGAGCTTGGAGGTCTGGATCTCTTCCGAAGAAGACTCGTCCTGGCCCATTGTGGACAACAGATAGCTGGCAAATCGGCTCTCGACCGGATATAACATATTCAGACTCGACAGGTTGGAAAAGGTATACAATTTGTGCGTAACTTGACTCAACATAAAGTGGAGAAACTTAGGGTTCTCTGCATACGTATTCTGGAGAGCTCGATAGCTGATACCCAGCAGCAGGCTTTTGCTCACAGACTCTACCGTATTCATAGCCTCCTTGCCATTTACCAGTTCCAAATCTCCCACAAGCGCAAGTGGTGTACTGAAACGAAGTAACAGAGACTTGCCGTTAGGCAGGGTGGTATAGATCTTGAGCTTGCCCTGCACGAGAAAATACAACCGCTCGGGTCGTTCACCTTTGGTACATATCATCTCGCCCTTTGCAGCCTCAAGTAGTCGCAACTCAGCGAGCGCAGGCTCGCCCAGCACCTGATCCAACCCGTTCTCACGGGCGAGTTGCCGCACAAGTCCAAAGTCCATAATTTCTTTCATTCCGACTTCCCTCCGTTGCCCTATATAATGTACACAAAAGGACACATGTCCTATATTCGATATACATCCGTACAAATATCTTGATATAAAAATAGTTACAACTAACACTTATATCCAATAAATCATTTTAGATGGGAAATATTTTAAAATTTAATCATAAAATGTTCATTCTTTCATGCAAAATGCCGTTCACGAAAAGTCATTTCCGTCCGATGAAAGATAGAGCATTCCATAGATCGTTAAAAATAATACATTCAAATATTGAAAGGATGGTCCTCTTCCATGAACGTTGTAGATGCCCTGCTTAAAGTAATGCCTTATATCAGCCTGATCCTCAGAGAACCAGCTAGTTTAACTCTTTACGATCACGAAAAAGTATTAGATGTCATTATGACAGATAAATTTGATCTTGGTTTTGAAAAAGGAATGTCACTCTTGGAATCGTATCAAAACTTTGCCATCTTAAAAAATGGAAGAGAAGCGACCCTTGCTACTCTCTCCAAGGAAGTTTATGGTATCGAACTGGATATTCTGAACATTCCGATCTTTGATGATCACCAGAAAGTTGTTGCTGTTTTCTGTGTATCTTACGACCAATCTAACCAGAACCAACTTGAAGACATTATACAAGAAAATCAAACCATCAATGGTAACCTCGTTGATATGGTGCAGCATGTCGCCGCTCATGCCGAAGAATTGCAAGCAACCAGTGAGCAGATCTTGCAGAACACAAGACTTGCTGTTCAGAACTCTTCCCAAATCAACAAAGTAGCCGGATTCATTCGTGAAATCTCTGAGCAAACCAACTTGCTCGGCCTGAATGCCGCTATTGAAGCCGCTCGCGTTGGTGAAGCCGGTGCCGGCTTCGGTGTGGTTGCTTCCGAAGTACGCAAACTCTCTGTGGATGCCAAACAAGCTACAAGTGATATCGATACCAGTCTGAGAGATGTGCAACAGGTCATCAAACAGATGGAAGTTGAAGTCTCCCAGATTGCAGCCTCTTCACAGGAACAAGCAACGCTTGTAGCATCCTTTACGGATGTGATTGAGCAGCTTAATGAAACAGGGGAACGAATGAAAACTCTATCCGAACAACTGATCAGCTATTCCGTTAAAAATTAATCAAAATATATCTTTGATGAACTTTGGCTAGTGCAAAGATACATTTTATATGCAACAAACAGGACTCGGGTTGCCCATGATGGATAATCCAAGTCCTGTTGTTTGTTGTGCCCATTTTATATAACCAACTACGTTCAGATAAAATCTTAATTGGCTACATGTATTGATTTATCTCCAATAACTTCTTCTTCCGACTGCCAGCATTCCACTTCACCCGGAATATGAATCCGGTCCCGGGTAAAGACGGGATCACGACCTTCAGCCTTCTGTTTCTTGTAGTCCTTCAACGCTTCGAAAGTCACCTTGGACAGCATCAAAATTGCAATCAGGTTCACCACCACCATGAGCCCCATGAACAGGTCCGCCAAATCCCATACCAGCTGTACTTTGGCTACCGCACCAAACACCACCATCGCGATAACGCAAATGCGGTATACCCACAGCCAAACTTTGTTGGATTTGATAAACTCAATGTTAGTTTCTCCATAGTAATAATTTCCAATTAGTGTACTGAAAGCAAACAGGAACACCATAACCGCCAGGAATCCCGATGCCCATGAACCAATATGTACACTTAATGCAGCCTGAGTTAATTCAATGCCACCCAGATTGGAACCTTTGTATACCCCGGATAGCAAAATAATCATGGCAGTGCTTGTACATATCACTAACGTATCTGTCAGCACGCCAAACGCCTGAATAAGTCCCTGTTTCACCGGATGTGTTGTATCCGCCGTTGCAGCAGCATTCGGGGCGCTACCCATGCCCGCCTCATTGGAGAACAATCCGCGTTTCACACCGTTCATCAGTGCAGCGCCCAACGTTCCGCCAGCAACCTGTTCGATGCCAAAGGCATTTTTGACGATCAACGCTATCATGGCCGGAAGCTGGGTAATATTCGCCAGCACCACAAAAGCCGCTACCCCAATGTACAATACGGCCAGTACAACAACGATGTATTCCGATGCTTTTGCAATCCGTTTGACACCGCCCATGATAATTCCTGCAAATATCACAGCCATAATGATACCCACAGTTAACCGATCCGTGCCAAATGAGTTCTCAAATGCAACGGTAATCGTGTTAGACTGCACCGCATTAAAGACCAAACCGAAAGAAAGCGTAATGAGAATGGCAAATAAAATTCCCATCCAGCGTTTGCCCAACCCACGTTCCATATAATATGCCGGACCCCCGCGGAATCCGCCCTTATCCTTCACTTTATAGATCTGAGCCAATGTACTCTCCACAAAACTGGAGGCTGACCCGATTATTGCAATGATCCACATCCAGAATATAGCCCCAGGTCCACCCAGTGCAATAGCCAGTGCGATACCGGTAATATTCCCTGTACCTACACGGGCCGCCATACTAATACAGAACGCCTGAAAAGGTGAAATTTTGCCTGGTTCCTTGCTTTTTGGCTCTCGAAGCACCTTCACCATATCTCCAATCATGCGGAATTGCATGAATCGGGTCTTGGTGGTGAAGTATATACCACATACTACCAATAATATAATTAACACTTTGGACCATAGAAAATCATTGAAAATGACGACAATATCTTGTATTGTTTGCTCCATCGGTATGCCCCTTTTTATGGTGTATTTCAAGCACAGAGATGGTTACGGGAAAAGTTTGTACCATTCTGCACAACACTAGCCCCAGACTTCGGGATGTTACTTATACTACAAGGGCATCTACGGAAATCGACAAATACCTACATGCAATTTCTACATTTATTTTAAAAATGGGCTTTGATTGCCCAATCATTGTCATTTAACCTGACATGTCAGGTTCTATGCAAGAAGGAAAGGAACGATTACACTGGAACGAGAGTTCATGGCGGCGTTAGCCGCCTTTACCATAGATTTATCAATCACACCATTCGCAGAGAAAGGGAATGACTGACATGCGTTATTTTATCGTGGATGATGATCCTGGCGTTCGTTCCATGTTGATGGATATTATTGAGGATGAAGGCCTTGGCGATATTGCCGGGGAAGCTGAGGACGGAGCACATATTCACGCGGAACTGTTGGAGCTGCATAAGGTGGATGTCCTATTGATTGATCTGCTGATGCCACAACGAGACGGGATTCAGACTGTGCGTGCGCTTGAAGGAAGGTTCGAGGGCAAGATCGTCATGATCTCCCAGATCGAGTCGAAAAATATGATCGGAGAAGCCTATTCACTAGGCATTGAATATTATATTACGAAGCCGATTAACCGGTTGGAGATTCTATCTGTTCTGCGGCTGGTAAGCGAAAGGCTTCGGATGCAGCAATCCATCGCAGATATTCAGCGGACATTGCAGGGACTGTCCGGTTTGCATCCTAACGAGCGCACCGCGGCTCCGGTTCCGGACAAAACAATCACGACAGCAGGACATTTCCTGCTGTCCGAGATGGGCATGATCGGCGAAGCAGGCAGCAGAGATCTGCTGGACATGCTGGAATATCTGGAGCAGGTAGAGACAGAGGAGCATAAGCTGTCCCCCTATACGTTCCCATCGCTCAAAGACATCTTCCAGAATGTAGCGATACGTAAACTGGGAGAAGACGCCTCTCTCGCAGAGGTGAACAAGGAGATCAAGGCATCGGAACAACGTGTTCGCCGGGCCATCTTCCAGACTCTGAGCCATGTGGTTTCTCTGGGATTAACAGATTATACACATCCCAAGTTCGAGAACTATGCATCCAAATTTTTCGATTTCACCGAAATTCGTAAGAAAATGCTGGAGCTGCAAAACAACGTGGAACCTTCCTTGTCCCAGACACGCATTAATACAAAAAAATTTGTGCAGGTCCTTTATTTGGAAGCCAAACGATTGCTGCATTAAACAGATGCATGATGGATAAGATGCAAAAACAAACGGGCATGAATATTACGCCGGTAGGATACCGCCTCTTCAACTGAGGCTGTCTATATCGGCTATATTCATGCCCGTCTGTACGATCAAGCGTTACAATCTATGTGATTTGTTCCGTGTATAAAATCAAAATCGCTTTGGGTTCAGGCCCGTGAATGGTTTCGGCTAATTCGGTTATACTCATTAATCAATTCGTCCAATGCCATAGACTGCCGAATCACATCGGGATGCCCAAGACCACCCTTGTTATGCTCTACCAGCATATGAAGGTTATGTCTGGCCTTCTCTATTTTATTTTTCAAATCCAAACTCATAACCATGACCCCTGATACCTCCTTATTCTGTGAACCATTTTAGTTTTTCCTGTCAATCTATAGTTGGATTAACATATGGCATAGGAGACAAGGATGTTTTGTATTCTTCTCCAAATTTTGATAAAGATTATTTTATCACACTAGAGCCTATCCGAAAATGGCTGATATGACGCAATTTTAGTGGTATCACCGAGGGTTGGATTCTAACGTCTGGCCTCATCATTCACGGCCAGAACGGATTGTGTCGTAAATGTGTATATTGAAAAAACAAAAAGTCTATTGGTTCGAAAGGTAATAAAATCCCTTTCCATAATGGGGTCATTCAGGTACAATAGGGCGATGTGTGTGTCCGGACCCGGCGGATACAAATGATGTAATGTAGAGGACGGCCAACGACGGCCATTGATCCTGATTTGATATTATTGGAGGCTTATCATCACCATGCAGACCGATTCACAGACTAAAGTCAAAATTGTTAACGCCGATCCCAGCGCAATGGGATTATTTGGGTTGGCTATCGTAACCCTGGTCGCTTCTTCCCAAAAGCTTGGCATTACAGAAGGACTTAGCTACGCTATTCCTTGGGCGATCTTTTTGGGTGCTTTTGCCCAGTTATTCGCATGTATTCAAGATTCCAAACGCAACAATACCTTTGGCACAACAGCTTTTGGCGCGTACGCATTCTTCTGGTTTGCCATGGCTGCCAACTGGATGATCAAAATGGGCGTATTTGGCTCCACTCTCGCTGAACAGGCCGATGGCAAGCAGCTCGGATTTGCTTTTGCCGGATACCTCGTATTCACCCTGTTCATGACGATTGGTGCTATTGAAGCGAATAAAGTATTGCTTGTCATCTTCATTCTGATTGACTTCCTGTTCCTTGGCTTGACCTTTGACGCTTTCGGCGTAGCTCCTCACATTTTCCACACCATTGCAGCATACGCTGAACTGGCGATCGGAATTGTGTCCCTGTATGGTACAGGTGCTTCGGTACTGAACGCTCACTTCGGTTATGCGTTCTTGCCGATCGGCAAACCGTCCGGCATTTTCAAACCCAAGGCTTAATATACAGCAGTAAACCGCCAGCGCGCCGGTCCGCGCCTGGCGGTTTTTTTGCAGTCCAACTTCAATGAACTACGAATCCGACCAACACTTATACTAAGGGATGCTATATAAGTCAAACTAAACATTTACACAGAACGTAGAGGATAGAAATAACTTGAAGAAACGGGGTGGTCGCCTTTATCCCCGGATTTTTTCTTTATAAAAAGGAATCATAAAAATCTGGGGATAACAGCGATCGGAGAGTTGTTCTATCATCGGAGTGGCCAGTGTAAATAATCTTTAGTTGAACTTATATAGATCAGAAGTAGACCCTTCAACACCTGAAATGAAATGTCACAGCAGCCATACTGTCAGGAGGAAAAAAGCATGAGAGAGATACCGAAACCAACGGAGATGGATCAGGTGGAGAAAAAATATGTACGCGAAACACGTTGTTTCAAGACGGCACGGGTGTTCCCAACCGATGTCAACAATCATAATACACTGTTCGGTGGCAAGCTGATGTCCTACATCGATGATATTGCATCCATTGCCGCTTCCAAGCTATGCCGGGTCAATACTGTAACGGCTTCAACCGACTCTGTCGATTTCCTGTACCCGATTAATCCAACGGATTCGGTTACGCTTGAATCGTTCGCGTCCTGGACAGGACGAAGTTCCATGGAGATTTTTGTGAAAGTGATTCGAGAGGATCTGAAGACCGGAGAAAAGAAAATTGCAGCGACGGCATTTCTGACCTTTGTGGCCTTGGACGAAAATAATCGCAAACTGATCGTACCCCGCATTATCCCGGAGACGGAAGAAGAGAAGAAACTATACGAGACCGCTCCGGATCGGGCGGCCATGCGGAAACAACGGCGGGAAGAGAGCAAGAAATTCGCTGACTTCCTGACCGTTACTTATCCTTGGGAATAAACACGCTAAACAATAACAAGATTGAACACTAGCATTACATTATCTGGACGATGCCGGATAGATGGACACCGCTCTGCTATCCGGCAGTTCACCACCCATGGAGACACACCACTGCTGATAGATGCGATACGCTGCACCGCTCTCCAGCAAGCCCTGACAAGTGTATATGCCCTCTTCGATGGAATTGACACGCCCCGCCGCGTATAAGCGGAAACCTCCATTTAACAAGACCTGATTCACAAAAGCAATATGACCCTCACCGCTTAACACACTTTCCGCCACTTCAAGCTGCTTCGCAGCCGTCCAGACCAGTTCCGGCACGGGCATATCCAGTTCATAGGCTGCAGGATCGACCAGTTCCAGCTTCATATCGCCGTCTTCCACGGCGTATACGCGGGTTGGCCGATCAATATACAGATCCTCAGAACCTTCCATCCCCTGTACAACATAAGCACGCCGATAGTTAAACCGGGTGAGCAACTTCGCAATCCGATCCAGAAAGGTATTATGAAACACACCAAACACCAAATACGGTGAATGGTTATAATCAATCAGTTTCTCTGCTGTGTTAAACACCGTTCTAAAACCCAACTCTTCCCGTAACGGACGAAGCTTACGAAGAGGTTCGCACCAATCCTCGGAGGATACGTACATGACACCCGAACGCAATGCAGCGCTCCGGGCATCTTCCCGATCCATCTTGTGTGTATCAATGCCCACTTCCTTCAAAAGTACAGACAACGTGACACCCCACTTGGGTGGTAAAGGATCACTCCCGTGCAAAGTCACCGGCAACCCGGCCGCCGCGAGTACAAACGCAACCGGAAACGTGGCCATGAACGACTTTGTCCGTCCATCATAAGGACCCGCACAGTCCAATCCATCCTGAAATATGGAGAAACGTTCCGCACTGTTACGACAAGCATGAACAAAAGCTTCCAGTTCCTCAACGTTTTCCATTTTCATACGTTCAGCCATTAGAAACGCAGCCGTCTGGGCAGGGGAAACCTCCTGTTTCAGGATTTTCTCTGCAACGGTCAGTGCTTCTGTATAATTCAGATCACGCGAGCCTCGTTTCCCACGTCCGACCTCTCGGAGTATCTGAGACATATCCATGGAGAATCCTCCTTCCAATTAAGACTGGAGCAGTTGATGGGCCTTCACAATCGCTGTGGCTACATCGACCATCCGTTTGCGTTCATCCATCGCTTTCTTGCGTAACAGGTCATAGGCTTCGGCCTCCGAGATCTGCTTCAGATCACTAAGGATAGCCTTCGCCATATCAATCCACTTCCGATCCTCCAGCCTGGATTGCAACTGCTTCCGTTCCTGCTCCCACTGTTTGCGTTCCATGTAGCGTCGGGCTGCAAAGTGAAGAGTCCAGTGAATCTCGGACCCAGTCATGGATGGTGTAAGTATTCCATCAAATGATGTTTCGACCTCGCAGGATTCTGCGGAGGAAGAGGCTGTATCTGGCGCGCACCACCAAAGCAGCGGTGAATCCGACTTCCCCTTTCCCAGGCAGTTCACCCAGTACTCCACATCAGCCAGCGACAGATGTAAAATGGACGCTTCGGCCGCACGAGCTAGCTTCACCGCTTCCGCTTCACTGCCCGCCACCTGTACATGGTACCCGTTTGCTCCCAGCAGCCTCTCCGGTGTCAGAGGGATTGCATCGGATGAGGCAGCTATCGTTGGTTGAACACGGATGACCAATAAAGATCGCATGATGGATCAATCCCTCCCCTATTGCTATAATCAGAGTCCACATCATTTAAGACGTTAATACATGAAAGCAATAAACATGTTACATTACCTAACAAAAATTAAGTAGTGACGATTATGCGTCTTATTTTTAACATTAGAATGATCTTTTCATGCCTCATCATGTTGCAATTAAAAAGGGTGAAACACTATACATGGCACCTTTTCTACAGTATTTATCGTATCTAGCGTGCTAACGTTATCTAGAAGCCTTTAAACTAAGAAGATATACTCGTAAAACTTCGTCGTCCATTCGATATTCCAATAAACTCATGTAAACATAATTAACTTTAAATTTCAAATACTTTTTTATGTTAACTATCTTGACATGGTTAGATCGATCTTTTATAGTTAAGCCATAACAACTCCATATTTGAATCGATCACAGTTACAACGGCGTAGCTGGTTGAAACGGCAATGAAGCCTGTTTTGCAATCTCGGAGCAAGGGATGCGTATGTATATGCGCAGTCCTCCGAGGCATAACAGGCTTTTTCGATTTTAGAGACAAGGTTTTGAGGCATTTTGCAGAATGGACCTAAGGGGGCTAATCATAATGAGTACAACGAAAAAACTGGTGCTGGTCGGCAATGGCATGGCGGGAATCCGCACAATCGAACATATCCTTAAGCTTGCTCCATACGCTTATGAAATTACAGTCTTCGGCGCAGAGCCGCATCCCAACTACAACCGTATCATGTTATCTTCCGTACTGGCTGGCGGAACATCCATCGAGGATATCGTAATCAATGAGTGGAGCTGGTACGAAGATAACGGCATTCGGGTGTACCCGGGTGACCCGGTCGTTCAGATCGATACCAAGCACAAGGAAGTTGTATCTCAAAATGGTGTACGCGCAGCCTATGATGAGCTGATTATGGCAACCGGTTCACAAGCGTTCATCCTCCCTCTTCCCGGCGCTAACAAGGAAGGCGTGATCGGTTTCCGCGATATTAAAGACTGCGAGACCATGATGGCAGCATCACAAAAGTATCGCAAAGCTGCCGTCATTGGAGGTGGATTGCTAGGACTGGAAGCAGCGCGGGGGCTGCTCAATCTGGGCATGGACGTCACAGTCATCCATATTAACGGTCATCTGATGGACCGGAACCTAGATTTGCCGGCAGGTCTGATGCTCCAGCGTGAGCTTGAAGAACAGGGCATGAAGTTCCTTTTGAACAAACATACCGAAGAAATCACAGGCAAACAACGAGTAAAAGCCATTCGTTTTACTGATCAAACGGTGCTTGAAGCGGATCTGGTTGTCATGGCTGTCGGGATTCGCCCTCAGATTGAACTGGCTCGCAATACCGGCCTCGATGTGAATCGTGGAGTCATTGTAGATGATTATATGCATACCAGCATCCCTAGTATATCTGCCGTCGGCGAATGTGCAGAACACCGCGGTATTGCCTACGGACTGGTTGCTCCATTATATGAACAAGGTATGGTGCTCGCAAAACGCCTGGCTGGCGCGGCAACCGAAGGATACGAAGGTTCAGTCACTTCTACCAAACTGAAAGTATCCGGTGTGGACGTATTCTCTGCCGGACAATTCAAAGACGCTGCGGACACTCGCAGCATTCGTATTCAGGATGACGTTGATGGTGTGTACAAAAAGATGGTGATCAAAGACGGACAGCTGATCGGAGCTGTATTGTTCGGGGATACCACAGACGGCGCTTCTCTATTTTCCCTCATTAAGAGTGGTGAGAACATCAGTGGTCGGGAGAAAGAAATTTTGCTCGGTGTACCTTCCGGTGGTTCAGGCTCCGGCCCATCTGTCGCAGAACGCATGGCGAGTATGCCGGATGACGAGATCGTCTGTGGTTGTAACGGTGTGACCAAATCTTCCATTGGAGACGCCGTTCTGAATAAAGGCTGTAATACACTCGGTGCAATCAAATCCTGTACCAAAGCTTCCGCTTCTTGCGGTGGGTGCAAACCTATTATCGAAAACCTGCTCACATATTATGCTGGTGATAATGTAGGCGAACAAACCAAAGAAGGCATCTGTGGCTGCACATCCTATGATCGGGATGAGATTGTTGCACAGATCAAGGAAATGGGTCTCAAAAGCGTTAAAGAAGTCATGAATGTTCTCGGTTGGAATGAACCGGAAGGTTGCTCCAAGTGCCGCCCTTCCCTCAACTATTATCTCGGGATGATCTGGCCGGCTGAATACACAGATGAGCGTGTATCCAAATTCACCAATGAACGTTATCACGCCAATATCCAGAAAGACGGTACCTACTCCGTTATTCCACGGATCTATGGTGGTGTCACTTCCCCGGCGGAATTGATCAAGATTGCAACTGTCGCAGAGAAATACGATGTGCCGTTGGTGAAATTCACGGGTGGGCAACGACTCGATCTGCTCGGTGTACAGAAAGAGAACCTGCCGAAGATCTGGGAGGAACTCGATATGCCTTCCGGTTTTGGTTATGGCAAGGCGCTTCGTACGGTGAAGACTTGTGTAGGTAATACGTTCTGCCGATTCGGCACACAAGATTCCATTGAGATGGGTATTCGTCTGGAGAAAAAACTCGACAAGATGGTGGCTCCGGCCAAAGTGAAACTCGCTGTCTCCGGATGTCCGCGGAACTGTGCTGAAGCGACCATCAAGGATCTGGGTGTTGTCGCCATTGATGGCGCTTGGGAGATTCATGTTGGCGGTAACGCGGGAGTCAAGGTTCGTGCAGCCGAGTTGCTCTGTACGGTGAAGACCGATGCGGAAGTGGAAGAGTGGACTTACTCTTACCTGCAATATTATAGAGAGAACGCAAAATGGAATGAGAGAACAGCGGCTTGGATTGAACGGGTTGGTCTGGATCATGTGAAGGAAGCATTGGCGGATCGGGATGTACGTCTCGCTCTGGTTGAACGTCTGGAAGTTACACTGGGTCACACGGTTGATCCTTGGAAAGAAATCATTCAAGACGAGAAATTACGTAAAAACTTCACCCCACTGTCCGGTGCCGAGCCGGTAACCCACTAGAAGAGGAGGAACAGCGATGAACAAATTCCGGATTGGACACCTTGCAGATATTGATGAAAAGGGAGCACGGACCTTCCTGATACAGGATACCGAAATTGCAGTCTTCAAACTGAGCGACGGAAGTCTGCACGCCGTCGAGAATCGCTGCCCTCACAAGGGCGGCAAGCTGTCGGAAGGCATGGTGTGCGGGACAGCGGTTCATTGTCCTTTGCATGATTGGAAGATTGATCTGCGTAACGGTAAGGTACACGAGCCGGATGAAGGCTGCTTGAATACCTACAAAACAGAAGTGGACGGCAACAGTGGAGAAATCTTCATCACAATTGCGGGTTAAAGGCTAGAGATACCCTGACATCAAGGAGGCGTGCGCTATGGATTTTGTTAAACCTGCAGAAGTGCTGCAATCGATGGTCGAAGCTGGTGAGAGCAAAGCCAGAATGAATCGGGTACAGATGCTGATCCGCGGTTTTCTGGCGGGGGCTATCCTTGCCTTTGCAACCACACTGGCATATACCGCTGTATCTCAAACTTCCGTTGGTTTGGCAGGTGCACTGATATTCCCGGCGGGATTTGTCATCATTATTCTGCTGGGTCTCGAATTGGTGACAGGAAACTTTGCGATGCTTCCACTCGCAGTGTTGAAACGCAGAATTACATGGATGGATATGCTCCGAAATTATTTTTGGGTGATCACAGGACATCTGCTCGGATGTGCATTCTATGCTCTGTTATACGGCATGACCATTACCAAGATGGGTACGGATATGAGCAACCCTCTGATTCAAACGCTGATCCAGACCAGTGAAGCCAAAACATTGGGATATCAGCATTTGGGCGGAGCAGGCATTGTACTGGTGATCATCAAGGCCATTCTATGTAACTGGATGGTCGCACTCGGGGCAGTGATGGCGATGACATCCACTTCTACTCTGGGTAAAATCGTAGCGATGTGGCTGCCCATTACCATATTTTTCGCTCAGGGATTTGAGCATGCTGTGGTAAATATGTTCGTCATTCCGGCAGGCATGATGCTCGGCGCACAGGTGAGTGTCGCTGACTGGTGGCTGTGGAATCAGATCCCGGTGTTGTTGGGTAACCTCATTGGCGGAGCTGTATTTACAGGCCTCGGTCTATATGCTGCACACCACTGGGGAAATCCGGTGAAGCTATCGACGAAACTGGCAACCATTCAGGGTGGTCGTTCAGGATTAGCAAGTTCCGATGCTGGACCGAAACTGGGGACACGATCATGAGTCGGGGCCTGGTTAGTATTGTTGGCGCTGGTCCTGGAGATCCGGATCTGATTACGGTAAAAGCCCTGAAACGCATTCAGTCCGCAGATGTCATTATGTATGATCGGCTTGTGAATGATCAATTGCTCGCTGAGGCTCGCGAAGGAGCACTCCGCATCTACTGCGGCAAGGCTCCAGGCCTTCATTCCATGAGTCAGGAGATGATTGGACGGATGCTTGCTGCTCATGCGGCGGAAGGCAAACAAGTCGTAAGACTCAAGGGTGGCGATCCGTTCATCTTTGGCCGTGGTGGTGAAGAAGCGCTTGTGCTGGCGGAAGCAGGGATTGCATTTGAGATCATTCCTGGCATCACTTCAGCTGTAGGTACATCCGCTTCATCCCTTATTCCCTTAACCCATCGCGGGGTTGCTTCATCCTTCGCATGTGTCACGGGAACCGGCAGTGATGGAAGTGTATCTTCGGTCCGCTGGGACCTGCTCGCTCATAGTGTGGATACACTGGTCATCTACATGGGTATTAGCCAACTGCCCCAGATTCAACATGAATTGCTTCACCATGGCAAAAGCGGACACACCCCTGCGGCTTTAATCGAACGGGGAACCACTTCGGAGGAACGGATTATTACCGGCACACTTGCCGAACTCCATTCCCTCGCCAAGTCGCATCAAGTGAATAATCCCGCATTAATCATGATCGGAGAGTCGGTCCTGATCCGCGAACAGCTGCTTCAGATGCAACAGGCCGCGAACGCCTCCATGACCGGATAATCCGGTACTTTAATCTAACAGCATACGCTCGTGAATAGTCCGACCCTTCTGCCCTGGTTCAATCAGCAGACGGGTCGGTTTGATGTTAATCAGCGCCGTAAGCTGCTCTCCCATATAATGCGCAGAATACTTGAATCCAATCTCCGCCCAATGCATGATTACCCCTACCGTTGCAGATACCAGATAACTTAGCATGATGTCGTAATTAATCGTCCACTCACTATCCTCGGTCACCAATACAAAATCTTCGGTTAGATACGTTCTAAACATATTGCACAGCCGGGAGCTCATATCTGAATGCATCGTTATTAATGCACGAAAGATATCCTGATGGGCTTCAATATATTCGAATACAGGCATCGTGGATGGTAGCAATGCAGTCATGTCCACTTCCGTAAGCTGTGCGTATGGTTCTGCATAAGCTCGCCCCACTCCCTGCATGAAATCATCCAGAATGAACTGCAACAACTCCGGTTTGCCGGGAAAATGTAAATAGAAGGTTCCCCGGTTGTAATCCGCCCGTTCCGTAATATCCCGGATTGTGAGGGCATCCGCTCCCTTTTCTAATATCAAAGAAACCGCCGCAGCGATGATCGCATCCTGCGTTCTTCGTGCTCTCCGGTCCTGAGGATGTTCAATGATCAACATTTTCGCCTCCTTTGTTCATTATTTTAATATAAATGAACACCGCTTACACCTCTGTCCGATAGCTGACATATGCGCTGTCAATGATTATTGTCACATTGCTATGTATATCTTAACATTGAGACAGGAAAGATAGACGACAGGTTGAAACTTTTTTTGAGAAATACCTGCCAATAATGAATAAGGAGCGGATAGTTCATGAGTACATCTTATACACATACAGCCGTTATTACAGGAGCAGCTGGAGGCATTGGTAAAGAATTGGCACGCCGCCTGGCTGAGCGCAAAATCAATTTGGTTCTGGTGGACCTGAATGAAGAAGCCATCCAGCAGACGATTACTGATCTGAACCTCGACAAAGAGCACGTCATCGCCGTAAAAGCGAACGTATCCCAAGAAGCAGACGTGAAAAACTATGTGCAAAAAGCATTGGATGCTTTTGGTCGAATCGATTATTTTGCCAACAATGCTGGGATTGAAGGTCCAACAGGACTGATCGAAGACCTGAGTGTTGAAGCACTCGACACTGTATATAACGTCAACATTCGTGGGGTATTCCTGGGTCTGCAAAATGTCATTCCGGTTATGAAAAAACAAAAATCCGGTGCGATTCTTAATACCTCTTCCCTCGCGGGTCTGATGGGTGCACCTGCTGTGTCTCCATATATTATGTCCAAACATGCCGTAGTTGGTCTCACGCGTACCGCTGCAAATGAATTGGCACCTTATAATATCCGGGTTAACGCTGTATTGCCAGGTACAATCAATACACGCATGATGCGCCAGATCGAAGCAAATTCCGGTAACGTGGAAGACTATCAATCAGCAACCGTGTCCAGCATTCCAATGGGCCGTTATGGTGAACCGGAAGAAGTCGCTGCGGTAATGAACTTCCTGTTGTCCGAAGAAGCATCTTATGTAACAGCTTCCCTTTACACCGTAGATGGCGGTATGGTGGGTCAATAAGAAGCTATAAACGGTGGGATTGATAGGGATTGGGTCGATAGAACTTCAAGTCCATCCTTAAAAAAGTTATACCGACAGGTATTCCCGAAGGAATGCCTGGTCACTACAATCTAAAAAAGGCCTCAACACCACAGTATTGTGGAGTTGAGGTCTTTTTGACAGTTCAACACTTGCCATGCATTAGGCTGCATCTGTGAGATTTCACTTTTGAAACAGCCATTTAACGCCTCGTTGCACCATGTGATCACTCTAAGTTACTCTAACGAACCTAGGGCACCTTATTTCGGCAAAAAGCGCTTATTTCCCGAACTAACGAATCTCAGACACGCTAATTCCGCGGAAATGCTTTAACTGCATGGGAAAGTCCTAAAATCCATAGAATAACGTGTCTGAGATTCGTTACATTCCCAATCGAGCGAGAAATGCCCGAATAGCGCGTGTGAGATTCGTTAGATTTTGCCTACACTTAACTTAATCGACGTATCCCGCGTGACCCTTGTCCATCAAGTAGTCCATCTCAGCATCCAGGATGCCTTCCACGGTCAACTCATCCAGCTTCACATCTTTACGACTAAGGATGTAGTCAGCCAGATCATCGCCGTCAATATCCACATCGTTACCTTTGGAATTCTCATGCGCCTTGTTGATGTACGCTTGCTCATGCTTCAACACAAGAGCGATGTTCGCCTGGCTTGCCTTCGTTTTATCTGCAATATACTGCATCATTTCTTGTTCATTAATTGCATTTGCTTCTGCCACGTTCAGTTCATCTCCTTGATTCATACATACTGTTGCCATTGTAGCATAGGTTAACCCATTACAGGCAGAACTTATGCCTGAGAACGATTATAGAGCGGGAGCGAAGGATTAGTGTGGAGCTCGCTCATCACTCCGCCCTTACGACAACCGCACGTAAAATGTAGCACCCTCTCCAACTACACTTCGAGCATACACCTCTCCTTTGTGCTGATCCACAATGGAACGAGCAATCGCCAGACCCAGACCATGCCCACCATGCTTGCGGGCTCTTGAAGAATCCGTACGATAGAATCGATCGAAGATCCGATCCAGATGTTCGGGTGCAATGCCTTCACCTGTGTTGGATACGGCCAGCATGACATCATTATTCTGTTTCTGGAGGGTGACGTTTACGGCGCCTTTTGGACCGGAATACTTCACAGCATTATCGAGCAGGATCAGAATGACCTGTTTGATCTGCTCACTGTTCCCATGCACCGTAAGGTTCGGCTCAATGTTGTAATCGAGGGAGATGTTTTTCTCAAAGATAACGGCCTCCATCGGCAAAATAATACTTTCTACTGCATCACTCATATTAAACTTCGCGTAAATCATCGTGGAGCGTGAGTCGTCCATCTGTGTCAGATAGAGCAGATCATTCGTAAGTCCGGTCATGCGCTCGGTTTCCGACTTGATATAGTGCAGCCACTTCGCTTGGTTCGCTATGGTATCCTCCTGATTCGCAAGCAGTACGTCAGCGTTGGTATTGATGATCGCCAGAGGTGTCTTCAGCTCATGTGAAGCATCACCGATGAATTGTTTTTGCTTCTCAAACGCTTCTCTGACGGGTGCAATAGAGCGATTCGCAAAATAACGGCTCAGGAAGTAGATCACAATCAGCATGACCAGTCCAACAATAGCAAATGTATAGATCAGATTCGTCAGAATACCTTGTTGTGCCGTCACATCAATAAATACGATCATATGCCCTTCACCGCTCGGATCAACCACATAGGCCCAGTCCGTTCCATCCAGCGCAAATTGTCCCGTCTGCCGTTCCGAATCACCAACTTTATTCTGGTTAACCTTTTGCAACGCCTCGGTGTAGAACGTATCTTCCATATCAAAGCGGGAATGCGTATCCGTAATCTTCCACTGGTCATCCGTCTTAATCATGAACGAAACGGAACGTGCCGGAGGTGAGTTGGGATCACCTCCCGGTCCTCCATTATCACCACCCATGGTATCGGAAGGAAACGAATCTGAACCAGAACTTGAACCAGAGCCTGTACTACCCCCTGTACCGGAACCCTGCCCTTCCCCGCGCGGCATCTTGGATGAATTATAAGGACTGTGATAGAAATCAGACACCTTGTACAACTCCATATTGGTCTCACGTTGCACATTCTGATAAGTAATCGTATAGATCGTCGCAAATGCCACCAGCATCATAATGGAGATGGACACCAGATTCACGATCAAGAATCGATTTCGAAGTTTCTTGAACATCAGGACGTCACCTCAAGCACATACCCCACACCCCGAATCGTGTTAATGCGGACGGCAGAGTTCAGGAAGGTTAATTTTTTGCGTAAAAAAGAGATATATACTTCCACATTGTTATACTCCACTTCCGAATCAAAGCCCCATAACTTCTCAATAATCTGCTCTTTGGAGGTAATCGCCTGTTTGCGGGCAATCAACAGCTCCAGCAGTTCATTCTCCTTCAGATTCAGCTTGATCTCCTTCCCCTGAACACTCAGCTTCAACTGAGTTGTATTCAGCTCAATATCACCGAATTTCAGTCCATCCTCGGGAACCACTTCGCCCTTCCGTCGTAAGGCTGCACGAATCCGGGCCAGCAATTCCTCTGTGGCAAAAGGCTTGGCGATATAATCATCGGCACCATAATCGAGGCCTGTGACTTTGTCCGATAGTTCACCTTTCGCAGTAAGCAGAATGACAGGCGTATGATTGCCTTCACTGCGAAGTTTCTTCAGGACGGTGATCCCGTCCATCTCCGGCATCATGATGTCGAGTAGTAACAGGTCGTAGATGCCGCTCTGCGCATAATCCAATCCTGATCTGCCGTCGTGGACCATGTCCACGGAGTAGTTGTTTTTTTTCAAAATCTGCGATACAGCCTCTGCCAAATGAACCTCATCTTCCGCAATTAATATTCTCATCATCTATTCATTCCTCTGCTTGAATTATTTCTCTCAATGGACTTGTTTTATATGTTCTTATTCTATCAATCAAACCTTGAATCAATCTTAATTCATTTTGTGTATGCGCACTATTATAGGAAGATTAAAAAATGTTAACGCAATGTAAAACCATTTAAGATTCATTCAAGGTTGGGGCTCTAAGATACAGACATGGAAGCAATACACGATGCAACAAAACATACAACCCACCAACGAAAGGAATGAGTCCCACATGGCTATTGAAGTATTCAACCGATATGAGAGCAAGTACCTTCTGACGGATGAGCAGTACGCACATTTCTACAATGACCTGCTGAAATACATGGAGCTGGATGCCTACAACAAGAAACATGAGTACTACTCCATTAGTAACCTGTACTTCGACACTCCACAAGATTCGCTGATCCGCGCCAGTCTCTCCAAACCAAAATACAAGGAGAAGCTGAGACTGCGAGCTTATGGAATCCCTGAAGAGAATGCCAGAGTGTATCTGGAGATCAAAAAGAAAGTATTTGGCCTGGTGAACAAGCGCAGAACAGCTTTGAAGCTGGATGAAGCATATGAATTCGTCCGTTCGGGACAGGCGCCGGAGCTCGCGGATTACATGAACAAACAAGTTGTCGAAGAGATCAAATATTTTCTTCGGGTATACGATCTGGAACCGAAAGTGTATCTGGCATATGAACGCAAAGCACTCTTCGACAAGAACAGCCGCGATCTTCGCATTACCTTTGACACCAACATTCGTAGCCGCAGATATGATCTGAAGCTGGAACAGGGAGATTACGGTGAACCGCTGGTGAAGGACGGTCGATGGCTGATGGAAGTGAAGGCCGAGAAAACCGTTCCGATGTGGCTGTCGCAACTGCTATCTGAACATGGGCTGTATCGTACCGGATTCTCCAAATACGGCAACGAGTTCAGACATCTCGCGAGAACAACCAACCTGAATTACCAGACCGAGCGCATTCTTGTACCAGGTACCGATTTCAACCCATCCATAGAACAAGATAAAACGATTATAGAAAGAGAGCGTGTCCTATATGCTTGATTCACTGTTCAGTTCAGCCCTAACCGATACCAACCTGACGTTTAACAACGCAGTCATAACCATTGGTCTTGCCATTATTCTGGGGTTAATCATCAGCCTCACGTACATGAAGACTAACCAAAGAACATACTCCCAAAGCTTCACCTTAACAATGGTCGTCCTACCCGTTATTGTCGCCATTATCATCCTGCTCATCGGCAGCAACATCGCTCGAGCATTCAGCTTGGCAGGTGCCTTCTCGATCATCCGATTCCGAAGTGCCCCTGGTGATCCAAAAGACATTGCTTACGTATTGTTCACGATGGCTTCCGGTCTTGCCTGCGGTGTAGGCGCTTTTGGATACGCGGTGCTGTTCACCATTATCCTGTGTGTACTCATGTTTGTTCTGAGTCGCTTCAACTTTGGTGGCAAGAAAAGTCAGCTGAAAACGCTGAAAGTTACCATCCCTGAGAACTTGAGTTATGAAGAAGCACTTAATGAAGTGTTCCATACATTCAGCGTACCTTTTGATCTGAAAAAAATCAGAACGACCGAACTCGGCAGTCTGTATGAGCTGGTCTACAGTGTAACCATTCACGAAAGTGTTAGCCAAAAGGAATTCCTCGACGCCATCCGTACACGGAACGGCAACCTGGATATCTCCTTAACCATGAGTCCAACAACGGAATATTAATTTTTAATTCGAAGGGAACGATCCAATATGAAGAAAAACATGATAACAGGTAGCAAACTTTGGTCCATCGCCATGATTACCAGCCTACTCGCAGCATGCAGTTCACCAGCAACCACAAGCACAACGGCCAATGCCGCAACGTCAACGACAGGAACAACCAAAACGGTATCTGTCAGCGAGCAAACTTCTGTAAAATACGCCGATCTGGTCTCTCTGGATGCTGACGATACAAATATTAGCTGGAGTGAGGCAGATTCCACAGCGATTAAGCTGAACGGAACAACTGCAACGGTAACCGGTTCGGGCGCCAAAGCAGCGAATGGTTCGGTAACCATCTCTGAAGCAGGTACTTATGTACTTAGCGGTGAGCTAACGGATGGCCAGATCGTGGTCAACGTTGCCGATAAAGGCACCGTACATCTCGTATTAAACGGAGCAACAATTCATGATAATGACAGTGCCGCGATCTACATTCAGAAGGCTGGTAAAGCAGTGATTACACTCGAAAAAGGAACCAAGAATACCGTTTCCGATGGTAAAACGTATGTGTACGCCGACGCTACGACAGATGAGCCTGATGCTGCAATCTTCAGCAAAGCAGATCTTACATTCAATGGTGCAGGTCAATTGACCGTCACAGGTAACTATAATGAAGGTATTACGAGCAAGGATGATCTGAAGATCATTAGTGGTAACATCCGTGTCAAAGCAGCCGATGACGGCATCAAAGGTAAAGATATGGTCGCCATTCAAGCCGGTACGATTACCATTGAAGCCGAAGGCGACGGCATTAAATCAACCAATGATACAGATACCACCAAAGGTTACGTTGCCATCGCAGGAGGTACCTTCGATATCCAAAGTGGCAACGACGGTATTCAAGCTGAAACCGCACTTGTTGCGGATGGCGGCACATACAACATTGTAACGGGCGGCGGTAGCGTCAATGCACCAGCCAAAGTAGAAGAAGGTCCATTTGGCGGCGGTGGCGGTGGATGGGGTGGCGGCACACCTCCAACGGATATGGGCACACCACCAGATGGCGAACCTCCTGCAGATATACCGGAGATGCCTAATAACAGCGGTACGAATGCAGGTGCTAATACAAACGGCGCAGAAGCATCCAACTCTGCCAACACAACAACAACAACAACAACAACAACGGATAACAATGCCGATGCTGACACAGCTACAACAGCAACGGAGTCCACAAGTGCCAAAGCGCTCAAAGCAGGTACAGATCTTACGGTTAATGGCGGTACGTATACCATTGATTCCATGGATGATTCCCTGCACAGCAACAATAACGTCACAGTTAACGACGGAACATTCAACATTGAATCTGGTGATGATGGCATTCATGCCGATCAGGCCCTTACGATCAACGGTGGAACCATCACCATTGCGAAGAGCTATGAAGGACTTGAAGGTGCAATCATCACCCTGAACGATGGGGATGTGGATGTAACGGCATCCGATGATGGCGTAAATGCTGCAGGTGGCGAGACGGAGACAGCTACGAATACAGCGGCAAGTACAGATAGCGCGACTACAGCAACCGATGCAACAACGACATCGAACATCTCTGTAACCGAAACGACAGGCACAACATCGACTACCGATCAGGCATCCCAAGGTACAGCTGTTAATCAGCAAGGGCGTGGACCGGGCGGTATGGGTGGTGCAGCAGCAAGCAATAACGAGTTCCACATTAACGGCGGTACACTCACGGTGAACGCAGGTGGTGACGGACTGGATTCCAATGGTTCCATTAACATGACTGGCGGAACGGTTATTGTGAACGGACCGACGAATAGCGGCAACGGAGCATTGGATTATGACGGTACATTTGAAATCAGCGGTGGGTACCTCGTGGCTGCCGGAAGCTCTGGTATGGCACAAGGAACATCCGATGCATCTACGCAAAACACCATTGTGATGACATTCCCTACAACACAAAAAGCTGGAACACTTGTACATGTACAAGATAGCGAAGGCAACAACATTCTGACGTTTGCACCAGCAAAAGATTATCAAACCGTGGTTGTCAGCTCACCGGATCTTGCGAAAGATGGTTCATATGTAATCTACTCCGGTGGTACATCTACAGGTAAAGCTGTGGACGGACTCTATACAGACGGTACCTATAGTGGCGGAACTCAAGTAGTTGCATTCCAATCGACCAGTAATGTAACTTGGGTGAATGAATCTGGTGTAACTACAGCCAATTCAGGTATGAGTGGTCCAGGAGGAGGTCGTGGTCAAGGCGGCTTTGGCGGTAGAAATCGGACGCAATCCGGTACAACCTCCGAGAGTACGGGCACTACCGATTCTGCAAAATAATACGTGCGGTAAGTAATAATCAAGCAATCTCTTGCCCCAACTCAAAGGCGAGACAAAAAGGCCCCGAATCACTTCATAGTGAGTTCGGAGCCTTTTTCGTATCCTCATTCTTACGTGGTATCTGCATTACTATGATATGGAGCACACTCTTTCATCCATTAACGTTATGGCAGAAGGTTTACAGCACTCCAGCTGAGCAAAAACCTGGTGATCACTTTCCTGTTCTTTTCTTTAAAAGGAATACACATACACCTTGGTGCGCAAGGCATCCCGGCAAGTAATGGTACGCAGCGGTTCTTTTCCTGGCAGGGCAAAACAGACGCTAATCACCTTGGCACCCGGCGGAAGCTCTCGACTGAACTTGTCCAGAAGCCGGGTCATGGCTCCCGGGAACAGATAACAAATTACACAATCTGCATGTTCATAGGAACTGGTGTAGATGTCTCCGCGCATGAAGCGCAGCCTTCCCTTGAGAGAGTGCTTGTTTCCCTTGGCTCGACGTAAGCGAACACTGAGATAGGCAATTATTTGGGAAGACCATAAGGGAATTCTCGAATTCTCAATCCCGGTCAGCCTTTTGCCAGGGCAATGCCTTACAACATCCAGTCCCAATGTACCCCATCCGGAGCCAGCTTCGAGCACATCCCCGTACCCTGGAATGCGGTTCACCTCCTGAATGACCACCTGCCTGACACGGCCAGATGTGGGCATCGGCGAAATCCCGTTTTTCCAACTGACAAGTACGATGGATATGACACCTATCAATGTCACCACGGCAATCAGCCATGGAATCAAGTAAATGATGAACATGAACTCATCCCTTTGTTATCACTCATTCATTCCGGCACATGAGACTTCATATATACACCCTTTTTATAAACGGACTTGATGGTAAAATGTACACCCAGCTTGCGATTCGTCCGATAGATTAGCGAGTTAATCTCGTCGATCCCTACCGCTTCACTCTCCAGCATGCTCCGCTCCGGCCACACCTGAGCCACAATCTGTTCCCTTGTCACAAAGTGGTCCAGTTGACTATACAGCAGCTTGAACAGCTGATACTCCTTCTTGGACAGCGGAATCTCCACTTCGCCGATCTGCACGGTTTGCAGGTGATCCAGTAAACGTACGCCCTCACCCAGCAGATCCGACACACGATATTCCCTCGTCTCTCCAAGATCACCTTCCGTGCGAAGCTGGATCAGGCCGTTGACCAACGTCAGGCTGTCTCCTTCGCCAAACGGATATTTCTCATAGGGAACGAGGCGCTGCCCGTTCAGTTCGGTTCCATTTTTGCTATCCAGATCTTCGATCCATAACTGTTGCTGTACATCATAATGAATGCGGCAATGCCGCTTCGATATCATCTGATTATAAACAGACAAGTCCAATTCACTACCGCCTGTGTAACGTCCCACCGTAATGGAGCGACCTTGGCTTACATAAGCGAATGAGCCGTCACTTTCCTGTCCTGGCGTACGAATGACGATTTTTGCCGTCTCCCGCATGTTATTCTCCCACCTTCAATGATCACTCACTCGATCTCTATAAACATTTCATAACAATAATGATAAGATCATCAGATTTGTTCCATTGTTTGCACCGCTATAGTTCAATATAGTGGTATACAGGAACGATTTATGTTCGGTTCTACTTACTCTACTATACCAGACGTTGTGCTTTTTTTCTCATGGCGGCCGGATGTCTACTTTAGCTCATTCAACAAGAGAGGTACCTTCCTATGAACAAAAAAAATATTTTCATATACGTGTTGCTCGCCTTTGCCCTGTCCATGACATTAACCGTGCTCTCCCGTATGAATGATGATGGCGGAGAATCACTGAAAGGCACATCGGCTTCCGAAACCTCATGGTTACAAATGAAGATCCAACCCTAAGTCTACTCTATTATAACGTGATCTCTGCGTAAAACGTTTCACGAATGTCATATTAGGCTAAGCCATAGACTAACATCAATAAGGCCCCAGATTGCTGGTCACAGCAGCCCGGAGCCTCATTTTAATACAAAAAATCTATATTACATGACTTATTTCCCAAAGCGAAGTGAAGTGGACAGCGGACATTCCCAACATCTCACCCACACTCACATCAATGCCGCTTCTTTCTCGCGCCGAATTTCCTCGAGCCATACACGACAAGAGCTACAGGGCCAGCAATCCATAACAGTTGCCAAAGCATGATTTTCAGGTCGAATCCCATTTCAAGAACCCCTCCCCATATGATCGCAAAGGTAACTACAGTCGTTCAACACCCAAATCAGTCTTGGTCTTCCTCCGGCACAGTCGGTTCGTCGTCAGGCTTCGCTGTCACTCTGGACTGTACTTCTTCCATCCGGCTGGACACCTTCTGATACAGGTAAGAGATCCCAAGCAATAGTACGCCGAAGCTGAAATAGGCAAAGATTTTGCTGCCTGAGGTAAGCATCCCCACATCATAGAACACCATCTTCCCCGTAGCGAACAACGTTAGGCCAAGGCCGAGGCGCCGAATCATGACATATTTTCTACGGAATCCATAGGCAATATAGAGAATCGCCAGCAGCAGATAGATCAGGCTGAACATCAGCCCCACATCACCCCACTGGAACTGAATCGTCAGGAATACGGTGATGACACCGAGCAAATACACCCCTGCGATAACCGGGTACCATTCAATGCTCTTGAACTGCCCGCGGATGCCTGCAATCAGCAGATCCCTTCCTGCAAAGAATACCCCTACGTTAAAGATAATTAACACCAGCAAACCAACAATCTCCGCCGCCGTATGCTGTTGAACTTCCGGCTGAAGCGCTGGCATGGTTAAGGTTACGGCCAGTGCAATACAGCAGCCAATAGCATGCAAGAAAGTGGTATACACCTGCACGTATTGATCACGCAGCAGCTTCACCTTGTTCAGTCCATAGGCCAACGCAATGGTGAGCGCTGCGAACATGAGTAACTTGTAGAACATGTATAACAGGAACGTCCCATCGACAGCTCTGGTATACAATTCATTCGACTCATACAGCACGTATAACCACAGATTCGCAAGTGTCACATACTTGAATCCGTTCAGAAAACCCAGCTCCAGCGGGCTGTAATTAAATCTCTCTCTGGAAGATGAGTTGCTGTGAACTGCCCAGGCATAATACAGTGTAATAAGCACAGTTCCCAGCGTGATGCTGGAGTACTTTAACATAAAGTACGAACGTTCCCCGATGAAGAATAACGCCAGCAGATCGTAGTACACAAAAGTGATTAGACATAGAAGCACGATACCCCATCCGGCACGTTCCACCGACTTGAGCCGTTTCATATGTCCGAGCGTAACCAACAGAACCCCTTCGATTAACCAACCCATCGATAACCACTTGGCCCCGAATTGGAACGGAATAATCAGAATGGCGAACGTCAGGGAAGTGACATAAAAGAGCAGAATCGTCTGTTTCTCCTGAGCCATATGGCGCTGAACGAATCGTGCGAGGCCCAGATACACCACACAGAAGATCAACGCCAGCA
This sequence comes from Paenibacillus sp. FSL M7-1414, assembly GCF_038003195.1. Taxonomy (NCBI): domain Bacteria; kingdom Bacillati; phylum Bacillota; class Bacilli; order Caryophanales; family Paenibacillaceae; genus Paenibacillus; species Paenibacillus sp. FSL M7-1414. Next base: position 6,689,176 of record NZ_JBBOOS010000001.1, read on the forward strand.
AACCCTGAGCATCATTCCAACCAGCCACATCAAATAATACGTATAACATCAGACAGCTCATGCTCGTATTCATGGCGAGTAGAGCGAAATCCCACCAGGTTAACTTCATCCGGTGTTTGAACGGATATGCCAGCGTAATGCCCAGATATAATGCAAACGTCACAATGGAATACAACATGCCAATTTTCTCACTTGGCGACAGCCATAAGAGGATGAGCATGGATGGTGTGTTAAACAGGAAACTGATATAGTGCACCACCGGCCACCGTTTGCCAAACGAAATGAACACAATAATGCCGTTTAAGAGCAGCAGATAGATCATGGCTACATAGACAGCCGGACCTTCAAGTCCGAACGAGAACATGTAGGAGAATAACGGAAGATATCCGCCTACCAAACCTAGTGAACAGATGGTCTTCGACTGGTATCTCAAGGACAACAATACGGAGATTGCCGATACCAATACAGACAGGGCAAGTCCCGTATATAACCCGATAATATGCAGTAAAAAGTAACTATAGAAGACGGAGCCGAACAACACGGATATCCCACCGCCGAGCAGCCCCATCGCAAACGTCTGCCTTTTCCGGCGGAACAGCCACTCTCCTCCGGCGAGCATCAGAGCACCGAGCAGGAAAAAGGCTCCGCTCTTCATCTCGTCATTAAACCAAGTGGAGTACGAGTAACGGAACGCTGCTCCAACCCCCAGAATGAGGAGCAAGATGGCTACCTTGTTGATCCAGCTGAGTCCAATCTTCATCTCCATGCGATTCTGCTTGATCCGGCGTTGAATAGTCTCTTCGCTCAACCCTTCCTCCGCCATATGCTCATATCCACGTTCCATGTGCCCACGCAGAGCCTCTTCTCTATCCCGTACGGCTCGTCTGTGCGATTCAATACGCTCATTCACCTCTGCCGCAAGGTAAGCAATCCTCTCCTTCACCTCATCGGAATCCTCTTGCAACTCCTGTGTGGCCTGGTTGTACAGCGCGTTTAGATTGGATTTGGTTCGATGTTCATGGAATGCAATTCGATCATTATGTACCGCTGTTTTCCCTTGAAAATAGGTCTCCATCTTCTCCCGCGATACCCGGATCAGATTCAGCTTCTCATCCAGCATCTGTTCCGATAACGCCATGCGAAGACGTGCATTCTCTTCTTCCATCTTGCGTGAGCGATGTTCGAGCTGTTGCAGCTTGAGCTTGTGGGCTTCGTACTGTTCCTGCAGCTGTTCATTCTGAACGATGAGGTCATCGGACTGGTATTCCTGGAGCAAGGCGTGATACTCCTTCGCCAGTTGCTTTTGTTGCTCCTGAACCTGTTGAAGCCGATCCTTAAACTCCTTCATGAGCTTCCTCCGTTGGTTGATGTTTAATCTTTTCCCTATATTTTACTATATGTATGCCATAAAAAGAGGTTTAAACATTAGATATATCTGTGCAATATTTCATCCGTAGGATCTCAAACGCAAAAAAGCCGGGAAGCAACTGCTTCGCCGGACTTATATTCATATGAGCATTTGCACAAGAATCGATGCTTATGCCGCATCACTCGTCTCCGATTGGTCCGCTGACTCGGGCTCAATTATCTCGGTCGCATCTGGGTCCAGCCAACTGGCGATCATGCCACGCACATATTGCAGATCGTCCTCAGACAGATCGTAGTACCATGTGCCACTGCGCGTTGCACCCTCACCCTTCAGCATGTAATTGCTGATCGTTGGTATGCTATCTTTCATATATAAGGACTCGGCAAATTTCACGATAAAGTCCGAGGTCATGTTGGTTGTAAAATTCGATCCGGCAATCTGGATTACGTCCGGGATCTTGGTCAAATTTTTGACTTCCAGCGCACGATTCATGAAGGCACTTAGGAAAATCCGGTGACGCATCGTCCGATTGAAATCGGAGTCCTCCCGGTAACGCACATATCCAAGCGCTTCTTCACCGCTATAGATTGGTTTATTCGCTTCAACAAACAGCTTCTCATGAATTTTGAGCTTGTTCTCAATATTTTTCTTGATTGGCAGTTCAACGCCACCCACCGCATCAACAATATCCTTGAGCCCGTTAAAATTAATCGCGGCATAGAAATCCACTTTGTTCCCCAGCAAATTCTCCACCGTATCCATCGCCATCTTGGCTTCACCGTGGGCATATGCTGAGTTGATCTTCGACTTCACATCCCGGCCGACAATCTCGGTATAGGAATCACGTGGAATGGACAGCAGCAGCACTTTATTGTCTTCTGGACGCACAACGGAATAGATGATGGTATCCGAACGGCTTGGTTCGTTATCGCGTTGGTCAATCCCTAGCAGCAAGAGCGAGAACGGGTCCGTATGTTCCACAACAGGGGCATCCTTATCACCAGCTGGTACAAAGGAGTCATCCAAGGCTTCCTTCACCGTAGCTGAAGCGAACAAATTAAAGGCAAACACGACGAGTTGCTTTTGATAGATAAATCCGAGTCCTCCCAACACAAGCAGCACACTTAGGGTGATGATTAATGGCTTTTTCCATTTCTTATTCGGTTTCTTCGGCTTCCGTCTTGTTAAATGTGCGGCACTGTTTTCCATCATATCTCCTTTAATAACGGGTTCTTAGAATCATTTAACTATATTAATAACACGTTTTCAATAGATTACGTTATAATCTGCTATACAAATGCATGTTCAAAAAGTCTGATTTTCAGTACCGAGAAGATGGAATGAAGCTAGAAATGGAGTAGCGGAGCGTAGGGAAAACTACGTGAGCAACGGACATTTCGGCTGAATTTCATATTCGATGCTGATGATGCCGCCAGGCATCATTCGTAATCAAAAGTGGACTTTTTGAACTACCTCTACAAAACGAATAGAGAAGGAGCGATGAATGATGGAGTATCGACGTTTGGGCAATAGTGGTTTGCGTGTGTCGGCACTGGGACTTGGCACCAATGCGTTTGGCAAACGCGCGGATGAAGCAGCTTCTACCCGCATTATTCATGCAGCGATGGATCAGGGCATCAACTTTATCGATACCGCCAATATCTACGCAGGCACGGAATCGGAACGCATTATTGGACAGGCTCTCACAGGTCGACGGGAAAACGCGGTGCTTGCTACCAAAGCCGGATTACCCCGGCATGATGGTCCTCATGGGCGGGGTTCCTCCCGCTACCATCTGCAACAAGAGCTGGAACATAGCCTGCGGCGCCTGCAAACGGATTATGTGGATCTGTACCAGATCCATACTTTTGATCCGCATACACCACTGGATGAGACACTGCGCACACTGGATGATATGGTCACTTCCGGCAAAGTCCGTTACATCGGAGCCTCCAACTACGCAGCCTGGGAGCTGATGAAAGCTCTGGGCATCAGTGAACAGAAAGATTATGTGCGCTACATCTCCACCCAAACCAGCTACTCCCTGGCAGACCGTACGCCTGAGTTGGAACTGGTACCGATGTGTCTCGATCAGGGTGTAGGCATTATCCCGTATTTCCCGCTGGCAGGTGGTATTCTGACCGGTAAATATAACGGACAGACCAGTGTTCCTTCTGGTTCCAGAGCAGACACTGATCCGTCCTTCAACCGTTTCCTGCTGGAGCATAATATCCAACTGAGTGAACAAGTGAGTGCTAAAGCTGCCTCATATGGTTGCTCCCCGAGTGTGCTGTCACTCGCATGGCTACTGACACGTCCAGCTGTATCCACAGTGATTGTGGGCGCTACACGCACCGAACAGCTGGAACATAATCTGGCTAGTCTGGACATGTCACTGCCCGATGAACTGTTGGCCGATCTGGACCAGATCAGTGACTCTTTCCGTCGCCGCGAGCCGTTTGCATCCTATCGAATCGATTGAGCAACCGAAATAGACCTCCCGACAAGATGAAGTCAGGAGGTCTATTTGTATTTTACAGAGGCGCTATAATTATTAATAATCAGAAAATTTTCCAGTTCCACTACATTCTGTAGTTTAATAAATTAAAAAAAGATATATTACGGATCAACTCTCTGTTTTTTGGCGAAGAAACTCCTGCATGATCTCCAAATACTCTCCCTTACGTTCATCCAAAGTTTCGAAAAATGCCTTGTCCGATTCCTCGACCAGATGGATTCCCTCCACAGCCAATCGGGTTCCTTCTTCCGTTGTTGTGATAATATTGGCACGCGTATCTGTCTGATGACGAGCGCGGGTAATTAATCCCCTTTTTTCAAGCGCACGTAGAACCTGAGAAGTCACGTTAACATCCACCTTGGCAAACTGAGCAATTTGAACCTGAGTCACTCCCTTGCCTTCCTCATCGTGTTCATTGAGCCATAAACAGGCGTGCAATAATACAAATTGAGGTTGTGTCAGTTCGAGGGGCTCCAGCACCCTGCGTACTTCCTTTTGCCACATGGCTGTTACCTGCCATAACAGATATCCCGGACTTTCTTGTGCGTTTTTATACCGTGAGCTTGTCATCTCATACCTCCATGATGTGCGACCTTATGCAACAGAATATATACCCGTCAGTCAATGAAGTAAATCCATTATTCATATAACGATGATGGAAACATATCCGTTGCAACTCTGTGTGTTCTTTCTTAAAAAAAATTAGCGCGCAGGTATAAACTGCTTCACCCATTGTCCGAATCCTTGCGGATTGCGGCTCTGTATAAGAATAGTTCCTTCTCCCCGGAACCGACATACCAGTCCTTCTCCACTTGTTACACTGGATAACCAGCCCTGTGAAGCTTTCTCAATACGGTAATCTACATAATGAGGCCATGCCACCAAATGGGCGTTATCCACGATCATTTCTTCACCTGCTGCCAGATTAACCGCATGGATTGCACCATAGGAAGACAGAAATACAGTGCCACGTCCACTGATCTCAATAATGAAGAAACCTTCTCCCGAAAAGAGACCTTTTTTCAGGTTTTGCATTTTGGTATTCACCTGAATGCCCTCGGTTCCTGCCAGAAATCCGTCTTTCTGCACATAAAGTGAATAGGAACCGTCCAATTCAACAGCTTCTACATCGCCCATGCTTGAAGGTGAGAGCAGAATCTCTGCCGATCCGCCCGCAGCCGTCAGTTCCTGAAAGAAAAACTTCTCCCCGCTCAACATCCGACCGAACCCGGCAAACATCCCACCTTCTGCTGAACCCTTCAGTTCAACCGTAGGAGTCATAGATACCATCGCACCACTCTCGGCCTTGAACCGCTCTCCCCGCTGCAAATGTACCTTGAGCATCGCAAAAGCACCATCATATAAAATCTCATAGTTCACGGTTGCACCAGCTCCCTATTGTCAGAGTTAAAATCATTGAGTCCATTATCTTCCAGAACTGCTGATTTGTCTCCGTATTCCTTCACAATATGTTGATCTCCCCAATTACAGAGCGCATTGAGAATCGGTTCAAGACTTCTCCCGTAATCACTCAATTCGTATTCTACTTTGGGAGGGACCTGATTATATACGATGCGGTTTACGATTCCGTCGTTTTCAAGCTCTCTCAGCTGCTGTGTTAACATTTTCTGTGTAATTGCGGGCATAATACGCTTGAGATCACTGGTTCGTCTTTTCCCATGTGTCAGATGACAGAGAATCACGCATTTCCACTTGCCACCGATCACCTCTAGGGTAGCTTCAACCGAGATGTTATATTTTTTTCTAACCATAACTTGCTTCCTCCCTGATGAATTGAATTACATCCGTCGCATGCTGTATAGGCACCAAAAAGTACGTAGGGTACTAAAAAGTACGTACTATTCAATCTATACCGAATAACTCATAATAGCATTTGCCGGTACGTAAATCTACATTCTGGGGAGTTGAGCAAGAAATGTTACAAGATTCAAAACGCAGCACATGGGCATTGCTTGCGCTGGCCATTAGTGCATTCGCGATCGGTACCACAGAGTTTATCAGCGTTGGGCTACTGCCCCTCATTGCAGATAACCTGGGCATTTCCGTAACTACTGCGGGACTGACCGTTACTTTATATGCATTAGGCGTTACCTTTGGGGCTCCTGTTCTGACCTCACTGACGTCTACCATATCACGCAAAACGCTACTGCTTGCCATCATGATTGTCTTCATTGCGGGTAACACGTTGGCTGCACTATCGACGGGCATCACCATGTTACTCATTGCACGAGTAGTGTCCGCTCTGGCACACGGGGTGTTCATGTCCATTGGCTCCACGATTGCAGCCGATCTGGTACCTGCCAACCGTAGGGCGAGTGCCATTGCCATCATGTTCTCCGGTCTAACCATTGCCACAGTAACCGGTGTACCTCTCGGTACACTCATTGGTCAACATTGGGGCTGGCGCGCCGCCTTTATCCTGATTGTTGTGGTTGGCATCGTTGCAATGATCGGTAACCTGATACTCGTGCCATCCACGTTGAAGCGAGGAACACGGACGGCATTTCGGGATCAGCTGAAGCTCGTTACAGGTGGACGCTTGCTGCTTGCTTTTGCCATCACGGCTGTTGGGTACGGAGGAACATTTGTTGTCTTTACGTATCTGTCCCCGTTGTTGCATGATATTAGCGGTTATTCCGAGAAAACAGTAGCGTTCATTCTGTTGTTGTACGGAATCGCCATTGCTGTTGGCAACATCATCGGCGGCAGAGCAGCCAATCGCAACCCGCTCAAGGCGCTCTTCTACATGTTCATCATTCAGACCATCATTCTCGGCGTGATGTACTTCACCGTCCCGTTTAAGTTGGCAGCACTGCTCACCATTATGGGTATGGGCCTGCTCGCTTTCATGAATGTGCCTGGTCTTCAGATGTACGTTGTAACCTTGGCTGAACGATATGCACCACAGGCCAAGGATGTAGCCTCAGCCTTTAACATCGCCGCATTTAATGCAGGGATCGCTATAGGTGCCTATTTGGGTGGAGTGATCAATGATTCCATCGGTTTGATTCACACGACATGGGTCGGTGCCTTGATGGTTCTCGTAGCTGTAATTCTGACCGCTTGGGCTAAAATGCTGGAAAGCAAGGATCAACATGCATCAGTCGAAATGGAGAAAGCTTCGTGCTAATTTCCATCCGACCATAGGTCTCACTCTTATATATATCAGTTCCAGCCTTCGAGGGGAACCGGTTTCACAATGTATTTTATTATACTATAATACGTTGAACCCAATTTGATCTACTATGATTTAATTTTGTATGATAAAACAACAAAAATTCAGCTTAATATAACTGATTTTTACACAATTTAAGGAGGAAATCTCATGACAACAGCTCAAACTGCACAACATTTACAATCCACAGTAACTCTGCATAACGGTGTTTCTATGCCTTGGTTCGGACTTGGTGTATTTAAGGTAGAAGAAGGATCTGAACTGATTGAAGCCGTGAAAAATGCGATTAAACATGGATACCGCAGCATTGATACTGCTGCAATATACGGCAATGAAGCCGGTGTTGGTCAAGCGATTGCAGAAGCTTTGCAAGAAAACAACCTGAAACGCGAAGAACTGTTTGTTACATCTAAAGTATGGAATGCAGACCTTGGATATGAAGAGACACTTGCCGCTTTTGATACCACATTGAACAAACTGGGACTGGAATACCTTGACCTGTATCTGATTCATTGGCCTAAGACAGGCAAATACAAAGCAGCCTGGAAAGCAATCGAGGAACTGTACGCGGCTGGTCGCATTAAAGCTATTGGTGTAAGCAACTTCCAGATTCATCATCTCGAAGACCTGATGCAGGATGCCAAAGTGAAACCGATGGTCAATCAGGTGGAATACCACCCTCGCCTGACTCAGGTTGAGCTTAAAGCTTTCTGTGAGAAGCATGGTATCCAGCTTGAAGCTTGGTCTCCTCTAATGCAAGGTCAACTGTTGGACAACCCAGTGCTTACGGCGATTGCTTCAGACAAAGGCAAATCGGTTGCACAAGTCATCCTGCGTTGGGATCTGCAAAATGGAGTCATTACTATTCCGAAGTCCACCAAGGAAAACCGGATTATTGAGAATTCCTCCATCTTCGACTTTGAACTTTCAAATGAAGAGATGGATCAGATCAGTGCTCTGAACGAAGATGTACGTGTTGGACCTGACCCGGACAACTTCGATTTCTAAATTGAAGTTGTCCACATGATTCAGGGTTGATTTACAGCAAAAATAAGTAGGGCAAAACCTCCAACTCTCATTATGTACGAGAGTTGGAGGTTTTTTGACGTGGATTCACATCAAAGCCGATATTTCTATAAAGTCTGTTCTAAGCATACGCACTTTCGAATTATGTACTCCACTCCCTGTGCCTTGGATCAGAACAATGACAACTTCATCTTCCCCATCTGCATCTAAATCAACGACCGATATTTGAGGATAAAAGGAGGGATTTGCTACATTGCCCCATTTGAAGGTTTTCGTTTCACCATTTATTACGATCTGCTGAATTTTAGCTGCCTCGCCTTCCAAATCCTTAAGGTTAACGTCAGTAAATTATATCCATTATAGCGAATGTTGTTCGTTCTCCTATCCTTAGATTTGATGGGCTTGTAACGATTATCAGCAATTATGTTTATGTTAATATAGAGACAGTCGCCCCATTCACTACCTCGGCTGCGAGCGGGTATGCCGCGCTAGGGGCAAGTGGAGCAAACAAACTGTGCTTCTTATGGACACGATGACGCAGAGGAGGAGAGTTGCAATGTATCGCATATGGATTGTGGAGGACGATCCGAATTTGGCTTCGCTTTTACAGGCTTGTCTGGAAAAGTACAACTTAACAGCGCAGTACGCGGACGATTTTGAAGATATAATGGCGCAGTTTCAGCATTACGAGCCCCATCTTGTACTGCTGGATGTCAATCTGCCGAGTTACGACGGGTATTACTGGTGCCGGCAGATCCGCAAAGTGTCTACCTGTCCGATCATCTTCATCAGCGCCCGCTCAGGCGATATGGATCAGGTAATGGCGCTGGAGTACGGAGCCGATGACTATATGACCAAGCCGTTTCACCATGAGTTGGTCATTGCCAAGGTGCGCAGCCAGTTGCGGCGGGTGTACGGTGAATATGCGGGGGATGCGCGGGAGAAAATGGTCGAGCAAGGCGGGCTCGCCCTCTATCCGGAGCGGCTGGAGCTGAAGTGGCGGGGCGCGACTGTCGCATTGGCGCGCAAGGAGGCGGATCTGCTGGACCTGCTGCTTCTACGCTACCCGCTGGTCGTTACCCGCGAAGCACTGCTGGATAGGCTGTGGGACGATCAGCAGTTCGTGGACGAGAACACACTGAACGTGAACATCGCGCGTGCCCGCAAGAAACTTCAGGAGATCGCGGTTGCGGGCAGTATCGAGACGGTGCGCGGGTCCGGATACAAGCTAGTGCTGGAAACGGACGAATTGGGTGAACCCAAATGAAGCTACTAATCCGTGAGCATTGGCCCATGTTTGTTATGCATCTTGTTCAGTTGACGCTGGTTGTGGCGATCTACTGGCTTGACGGCTATCGCAACGTGTACACCGCCCTCTATTCGATATTTCTTGGCATGGTCACCTTGCTAGTTTATACTGGTTGGCGCTATATCAGCCATCGCAAGATGTACGATCGGCTTGCGGAGCCGCTAAATGAGCTGGATAAGTCTGCGGCTGGTTCCGGCAACAGTGCCCCCATCGCGCAGGCAGTCGACCAACTGCTGCAGGCGCAGTATGCACTGTACATGACTCGTATCACAGAGATGGAGCGGCGCCGCCGTGAGCATTCGACATTCATTACCCAATGGGTCCACCAGATGAAAACGCCGCTTTCGGTTATCCACCTGCTGACCGAAAACGAGAGCGACCGGCGGCAGGTCGACATCCGCGACGAAGCAGACCGAATCCAGTGGGGGCTAGAGACAGTACTGCACGCGACCCGGTTGGAGACGTTTGAGGAGGATTTCCAAGCGGCGCATGTGCCACTTAAACGTGTTGTGCGAAAAACGGTCAATGAACACAAGCGGCTGTTCATTGTCAATAATCTATACCCTCAAGTTCAGATGGACGATGAACTGACGGTGCCGACCGACGAGAAGTGGATCGGGTTCGTATTGACCCAATTGCTGTCGAACGCGATCAAATACTCTGCTGGCTGCGGCCGGACCGTCGCCATTCGCGCCTGGCGGCAAGGCGCGAAGACGGTGCTGGAGGTGGCAGACGAAGGCATCGGTATTCCGCTAGCCGACTTAAAGCGGGTGACTCGGCCGTTCTACACTGGTGAGAGCGGCCGCAAGTTCAGGGAGTCGACGGGAATGGGGCTGCATCTGGCACAAGAAGTTTGCAACCGACTGGGCCACGAGCTGGAGATCGATTCTACCGTTGACGTTGGCACCCGGGTGCGGGTTTATTTCTTGACTGCGGTCAAGCTTACATCGATGTAAGCTAAATGTAATCTTCGTCGATTGGTTTGCTCGGCGAGCCCGCCGTATACTTGAGGTGGAGAACAAGAAATCACCAGCTACATGAAGGAGCGAGGATATGGAACTTCTGCGAACAACTCATCTGGGCAAGATTTACAGCGGCCAGGTCATGCACCGGGCACTCGGCGATATATCGTTCAGCGTCGAGAAGGGCGAGTTTGTCGGCATTATGGGGCCATCGGGCAGCGGCAAGACGACGCTACTACAGTTGATCGCGACGATCGACAATCCGACTTCCGGTGAAGTGCTCATCGACGGCCAGAACCCACACCAATTGGGCCACAACGCGCTCGCCCGGTTCCGCCGACAACAGCTTGGATTTATTTTTCAAGACTACAATCTGCTTAACACACTGACAATTTTAGAAAATATCGTGCTGCCACTGACGCTGGAAGGTGAGAAGGTGCGCACGATGGAGGAGAAGGCGCAGAGAATCGCTGACAGGCTTGGGATCGCCTCCATTCTGGACAAGTGGCCCTATGAAGTATCTGGCGGACAGGCGCAGAGAACGGCCATCGCCCGGGCGATCATTCACGAGCCGAAGCTGCTGCTGGCTGATGAACCGACAGGTAACCTCGACTCCAAATCATCTCGGGACGTTATGGAGACGCTGACGGCGATCAACCGGGCGGACGGGGCGACAATGCTGCTTGTCACGCATGACGCGCTAGCGGCCAGCTACTGTCACCGTGTGCTGTTCATCAAGGACGGTGAACTCTACAACGAGATTCACCGCGGGGACAGCCAGCAGGCGTTCTTCCAAAAAATCATCGATGTACTGTCACTGCTTGGAGGGAATGCGCATGACCTTTCAACAATTCGCGTTTAATAACGTCATGCGCAACAAACGCCTGTACATAGCGTATTTTCTCAGCAGCGCATTTGCGGTGATGGTGTTTTTCGTCTATGGCGTTTTCGCCTTTCATCCGGGGCTGGCAACGAGAGAAATCGGCAGTCCGGTAACGATCGGATTACTAGTGGCGCAGATGCTCATCTACCTATTCTCATTCTTCTTTGTCCTTTATTCAATGAGCGCTTTTATCAAGTCGCGCAGCCGAGAGTTCGGATTGCTGGTCATGTTCGGCATCACCAATATGCAGCTCCGGAGGCTCGTATTTATCGAAAATATTGTGATTGGTTTCGGCGCCACGCTGACTGGCGTCGCGTCCGGGCTGGTACTATCCAAGATATTGTTGCTTGCGGCGGAGTCGCTGATTGGGATGGAGGAAGAGCTCCCCTTCTACATGCCGTACCGAGCGCTCGTTCTGACCTTTGCCGCGTTCATGCTGCTTTTTCTGGGCATCTCGCTATTCACGGTGCTGTTCTTTCGTGGCAACAAGCTGATTGACCTACTCAAAGGATCCACCAAGCCCCGGCCTGAGCCCCGCGCTTCGATCTGGCTGTCACTCGCGTCGCTCGCACTGATCGGTTGTGGATATGGTGTGTCGCTGGTCGTCGAAGGCTTGATGGTCGTGTATGCATTGCTGCCAGTGACAGTGGCGGTCGTCGTCGGGACGTACTTTTTGTTCACTCAATTGAGCGTATATACGATCCGCGGCTTGAAGCACAACCGGAGGCTATACTGGCGACGAACGAACTTGTTGTTTTTCAACGATCTTGCATATCGGATGAAGGACAATGCCCGCACTTTTTTCCTTGTGACGATCCTGTCGACTGTCGCTTTCTCAGCAATCGGTGCCCTAGTCGGGTTCAAGACGATCCTTACTGAGTCGATTGAAAAACCGTTCGCCTTTGAATATATCTCGTATGCGGGGAACTCTCCGGAACAGGCCGCCTCGGCGGTGGATGTGATCGAACATAAACTTTTCGTGGAGGGAATTCCCTTCACGAAGCTACAGGCCGAGCTGCGCTCTTACAAACGAGCCGAGAGCAACGAAACGGTGATGATCGTCAGCGAGTCAATGTACAACACATTTGCCGTTGTCGCCGGGGATCAGAAGTTGAAACTAGGAGCGAACGAAGCGGCTATCGTCCAGTACAACTCAATAGACGGAAGAGGCGAATCCTTCGACGAGCAGGAGCTGGCCGTGGAAGGCGGCGGAAAACCACTGTTGATCACACAGAGTGCCTCCTTCTTAATGTCGGAGTACATGTCGAAGTACAACAAGTACTATGTCATGAATGATGACCGCTACGAGCAGCTGCCAGAGCCGCAATCGTCCGAGGGCTACTATGTGTTCGCAGTCAGTGACTGGAAGGCGACAGAAGCAGTCGGCCAGCAGCTGAACAATGAGATTGGCCACTCCAAGAATGATAGCTTCTTCTCACTCGCGTTCCACATCAAGCAGTTGCTTCAGAGCTATAGCGCAGTGATGTTCGTTGGGTTGTTCGTTGGCGTGGTATTCTTTGTGGCGTCCGGCAGCTTCCTCTATTTCCGACTGTACACGGATCTGGATGATGACAAGGCGAAGTACGCTTCAATCATGAAGCTCGGGCTGACCAGCCGTGAGCTGTCGAAGATCGTCACTCGCCAGATGGCTATTCTGTTCTTCCTGCCGATTGCCATCGCGCTCATTCACGGTGCAGTGGCACTGACGGCACTGCAGGGCATGTTCAATTTTTCGCTCATCAAAGAGTCGATAATCGTGTTGAGTGCATTCGCGATCATTCAAATCGTGTACTTCCTAGTTATCCGCAGCGGCTATTTGCGGCAGCTTCGGTCCGGTGGAACCGGATAATCTCGTATTAAAGAACGGTTACAAGGGGACGATTTGTACGACCTGTTCATGCAAAGAGACAGAAGAGTATAGCAGATTGCCGATAGAGGACGTCCTGTAAACGTATTATCGTAATGTTGATATTCCTGTTTTTCGGGATTACGTCATGTGGCGTCATCTAACAGCTAAGAATCGGTATTATGTTGGGTGAAGTTAGCTGTTTCTATTGTCGGCCCCGACGATGTTTATTACAACATGCGCAAAAAAACTAACTGCGTGTAAACCATTATTTTTACAGTTGTGTTTGAGATGGCGAATATAGTATCGCAAACTATGACTATAAAGCGATTTTTCCATAGTCAGTCGTGCATTTGATTGCGGAGTTCCTGCATACCCTTCGTTCTACTCCTATGTGTCTCTTTATGCTGCTGCCGTTAGGACTAGTGGCAACAATTGCCTACTTCAAAAAAATGGATAATCACTGAGGTAGGCTGGTTGGAGTTCTCCATTGTAAGTTGGAAATTCAGGTGGAGGTGGGATTTTGTTTCAATGGGATATTGATATGTTCCGGACGATTAATGATCTGGGCAAACAGTTTACTTTTCTGAATCCAGCTGCTGTATTTGTGGCGGAATATATGCTGTATGTACTAGCGTTAACAATGCTTGTTTATTGGTTCACCCGCAGCAGCCGGAATCGGATGATGGTTATCCAGGCAGGGCTTGCTTTTGTTCTGGCAGAGATCATCGGTAAATTGGTAGGCAAGTTTTATGAGCATTATCAGCCGTTCGCGGTATTGCCAAATGTCAACAAACTCCTAAACCATGATATAGATAATTCTTTTCCGAGCGATCATACGATTTTGTTTTTTTCCATCTCTGTCTCCTTCTGGCTTGTCCGGAGAAAGGGTGGGTGGCTCTGGCTGGCGCTTGCTTGTTGTGGTGCTGTCTCCCGCGTTTGGGTTGGAGTTCATTATCCAATAGATATCGCAGTGGGAGCGTTGATTGGCATCATTTCAGCTTTGTTCATCTATTGGTTGGCACCAAAGCTTGGGATTATCAGGCGGTTTCTGGCTTTATATGAAAAAATGGAACAGCGCGTATTACCTGTCCAACGTAAGTCTGGTAGTATGTAAATTCCCGCCAGTACCAGGTTTGTTACGATATGTCGAAACAATTGCTATGTATCTGGTCTTAAACAAAAATGCGCAAAACGTACACTGTGTAATTAAATCCAGTAAACTCACCGATTTCCGTACACTAAGGAACGCAGCACAAAGCCAATTATATGGTATTTCTTCTTGTTATTCAGGCCAAACCAACCAAGGAGAAATAAGCAGGTATTATCTTTAGTGGTTTGTAGCGCACAATAAAAAGCGGTAGCAGGTCTAGAACTTCTTGGTTCCTAGATTGGCTACTGCTTTTTTTACGAGTCTTTAATAAGTGGATTTATGATTTTGATCCCTTTATTTTGCCGAATGATTGTTCCTTTCAGCGTAAAGTACAAAAAAAAGCCTAGTTATGTTGGCTATCATAGCCACAAGGCTTCAAGTCATCCTACAGCCCTTAAGCTCCGAATGATATTTATTCTGCCCCTCTCTCCTTAACGAAGAACCATAATCCAATTGCAAAGAAAAATATAATATAGATGATGTCTATCATTAACGATATAGGTAAGCCAACTAATTCTGATTTATGTTGTGATGTGCTCCAGTAGACACTTAAATCATCGTGATGAATGAATAGAATGTGCGTCCATGATATGGATAAAAGGCTATTTTCAAATATTAACTGAAAAAAGTATAACACTAAGCTTCCGCCTACCCCGAAAGCAGCTGATCTCGTCCATACGCCTATAAATGACGCTAAGCTTGCATATAGGCAGCATTGCAATACGAGAGCTCCGATAATGTATATAACAACTGTCATGTCCCCCCATTGAATGTTTTGTGGAACTGCTAAGAGATTTAATACCAAAGAAATCAGGAATATACTAAAAACACCCGAACTGATGAGCAAGATCATCGCAACAATTTTGGCAAAATACAACCGTAAGCGCGAAGAAGTATGCAGAAATAGCTGTTTCAGAGTACCATAATGATACTCATCCGTCCAAATAAGAGGGGACATAACTATCGCCCAAGGTAAAATAACAAGCATTCCCGATAAACTAAGCAAAGAACCTACCATTTGAGCCACTGTAACATCAGCCTCAAGACCACTGATGTACGACGAAGACAACAGTAACGTCATCACAATAAAACCAAGGTGTGAAAAAATAAAGACTTTTTTATTCACTATCTTCAAACATTCATTCCATATCAACTTAACTCACCCCCATCTTGCACAGTTGTCCATTCTAAAAACTTATCCTCTAAACTGGTATGTGCCTGGAACACCCGATGAACGTTCACATTAGCATCACATAATGTTCGGATGAGCTTTGGAACTTGACCTTCATCAATAGCTATTGTAATAGTATACAGGTGGTTGGATAATTTATCCAATTGCTTATATTCCAATGCATTTTGATCATGCCTATACAAGTTGGCCATAACTTCTCTTGTTCGCTCAATGTTATCAATATGAAGAGTAATACAGAAGAAGTCATCATTTATACCCTTACCAATTTGCTGTTCTGTCACTAAACGACCATGCTGTATAATGATCACTCTGCGCGCCATCTGCTCGATCTCTGATAGTTGATGGCTAGAGATTACAATTGCTACTCCCAAGTCGGCAGCTATTCGATTTAAGTAGTTTCGTGTTTCCCGCACACCAGCAGGATCGAGTGCATTCATTGGCTCATCCAAAACTAGCAACTTTGGCTTACGTAGTAGTGCTTGTGCTATACCCAGTCTTTGCTTCATTCCCATGGAGTATGTGCCTACTCGCTGCTTAAGCGCATATTCTATCCCGACCAGGCTAGCCACCTCTGACAGCCACTCTTTACTTGCATTTCTGTGCAACCGCTGATATTGGCGTAGATTTTCATATCCGCTTAAATATGGATAGAATGCAGGGGCTTCAATCACGGCCCCCACATTAGGGAGGGCTTTAGAGAAATTAGTCTTAATGCTATAACCTGCGATATGAATGTCCCCGGCACTTACTTTGCTTAGACCAACCATCATCTTCATCGTGGTTGTCTTGCCCGCTCCATTGGCACCAAGTAGTCCGATAATCTCCCCTGCTGCCACATCAAACGATATGTCTTGTACAATCAACTTGCCCTTAATTTCTTTCGTTAGGTGTTTTACCGATAATATCGTTTTCAAATGTCTCCCTCCTCAATGTATCTGTGCAACTCAATTTTGTTTAATTCAACAAGAAAATCCTTTATATTACAGATTGTAATATACTTTACAGCATCTTATCTAGAAAATAAAAAGAGCCCATGGTCTAATCCGTGTAGAATAAAGTCACAAACAACTACATTCACACAGGAGAATAAGTCCATGAGATCCTCACATCTACTTGATTGAAAACCCGCCATATAAAAACAGTTATGAACTCATTTCTTGATAGTAATATTGATAATAGCTTGAAGTATGTAACAACTGATTGTGATTTCCTACATCACAAACCCTTCCATTCTCCAAGACAATAATCATGTCACTGTTCATAACGGTCGATAACCGATGGGCAATCACAATTCGTGTGCATTTAATACTTGATAAATATGCATCTACTCGAGCCTCAGTTATATGATCCAATGCACTCGTTGCTTCATCTAATACAAGTATTGATGGGTTATTTAAAATTGCCTTGGCTAAGGCGATTCTTTGTCGTTGTCCTCCTGAAATATTTCTACCCATTTCAGCTAAAACTGTCTGATATTGCATCGGCATCGACATAATTTCATCGTGAATATTTGCTGCTTTTGCTGCCCGCACTACTTCATTCATAGTTACACCATCCTGGTGCATGACAATATTATCAAAAACACTACGATTGAATAATGATATATCCTGCGGCACTATCCCCATCTGTTTACGTACGTATTGCATGTCCAAATCCGATGTTCCATAACCATCATAGTATACCTCACCGGATATCGGGGCAAATAACCCAATTATCAAATGAGCTAAAGTTGATTTTCCAGAGCCAGATTGTCCAATAATGGCTATCTTCTGTCCTAATTTGATGTGTAATGAAATGTCATTTATAACGATCGGACTATACTTTGAATAGGAATAGCTAACATGTGATAGTCTGATGTCACCTAGTACTTTTAATTGCAGTTTACCTTCATTCTGCTCAGGTGGAGCTTCCAACACGTCATGAATTCGTTTCAAAATAGTAGTCGTAAGAATATATGAATTTATCGTATTCATGAGGCTTGATGATGTAGTAAAAAGAAGAGTCGCAATCGCTTGAAATGAGACAACCATACCAACAGTCATAGAACTGTATTCCCCTGTAATTAACATAACGCCGATACTTAGCACAACGAGTGGTGACATAAATTGCAATCCATTGCTAATTGTTGTAATGTAGCTATTCAGATTTTCCTTACGGCGGTATACTTGCAATAAATGTTTGAATTTATTAAGCCATTGGGAATATACTTGTTGTTCTGTCCCTGATATTTTCACACCCATAATACCGTACAGCATCTCTGTCTGCACTGCTTGTACTTCTGTCGTAGCCACCACTTGTTGCTGATTAATCTCGGCTACATATTGTTTAGTGAAAATTACTAACAAAATATTTATACTCACAAGCAAAAATACAATCATCGCAAGCAATGGAGATATGAACAACATATAACCAGACAATACAAATAACATGAAGCTATCCAATATACCTGTAATCAGAGCGCCTGACAGCTGATTTCGAATTGTGACCAAGCTATTCATTCGAAAAAGCATGTCCCCATACGAGCGCAGTAAGAAGAACGGAAAAGGTAACTTCAATAAATGTGAAAAAAAGCGTGTCTGCATCTCATAGTCCAAAGCATTGTGTAATCGAACCAAAACACGACTGCGCACGAATGTAATTATCATGTAAGCAAGTAGAAAACTGACTACAGATATAAAAATCATTATAGATAAACTGGATTTTTTAGGGATCATAACTTCATCAATAACATGCTTCATGAATAAAGGCATACCTATAACTATGAATTGCAAAGCTAGTGTAATAAGAAAAACATATACAAACAGATTTTTATGCGCTTTTACATGGACTAAAACATCTAACCAAATATTTGGGCTTTTCTCAATGTCGATTTGTTCGGTTAACCCCACTGTCATTAAAAATCCAGAAAATTGCTCGCTGAAATTCTTTAATGACAGCTTAATTCTCCCAAAACGTGGGTCAACAATACGGGCATAATTATTATCTATCTTTTCCAAAACTACAAAATGACCTTGGTTCCAATGCAGAATGGCTGGTAAAGAAACTTGCTGTAATTGAAATTGATCAATATGTTCAATGCGATAAGCTTTTACATCATAGCCTAAGCTCACAGCAATTTTCTTTAGTTGCAACAGCGTTGTACCATCTCGTCCAACGTCTGCCCGTTCACGTAGGCGAGATAATGAAATCTCTTTCTTATGGTATGCAGATATCATTGCAAGGCAACAAAGTCCACACTCTGACTGATGCATCTGCTCGACATAGGGTACACGCCGACGAGCCATTACATTCTCTCCCTTCTACTTTGATTTAAGATCACACAGTTAGCCTTGAGATGGAAGGGAAGAATTTATCATTTTCCAGGTTTAAAATATTAGGAACTCTTTCCGGAAATGCCTGTTTTAATAGCCCAAATCCAATACCCGAAAGACCACCCATTAATCCTTTAATATCAAATGCACGATGGACACCTGTGTTATTCCATGGTTGATCATTTAGAAGTCTGAGCAGATACGCTCTGACTATATTGATAGTATCCTCATTACGCTCCAAAACTGAATTAGCATAAAGTAATATTTCCAATTGTCCAAAATCACCATGACAATAGACAGGTTCTGTCCCAAAGCCTAATTTAAGAGTTGTTTCAAGCGCAATATTAATCTCTTGATCAATATGTGCATCCCAATATCCATTTTCCAACAATCGTAGTCGAGATAATAATATACCCGGTGCACCATGACACCATGTTACCCTTGCGGTATCATTAGGAGTAATCCAATTTTTCAATTCAGCACTATAGTTTGCACGCTCATACTGTAAACCTTTTTCAATATATTCAATGTACTTTTTATGTTGAGTGACCCTATATAACGATGATAATGAAGCAATAATTCCAGATACGCCATGGGAATACCCTACATAAGGCTTACTATTTGGTGTTGTCAACCAAATCATACTACCATCTGGCAAGGTTTGAGCATTCTGAAGCAAATGTTCAGCGCATTTCTCTGCACCTTGTAGCGCCTGTTTCCATCCGGTTCCATGATATACATGTAAAAGCACATCAATAGCTCCAGCTGCACCACCGATATAATCGAATGAGGTATCTTTATCAATGAGGTTACAGTAATAAGGAAGAAATTCTTTAACAGTTTGTAGTAAATCTTCATCATTCCATAAGCGTGATAATTGATAGGTAGTAAATACGCCACCACCAATGCTACCAACTTCAAATACCCCAACGTTTAACGATACATCATTTGATTGATACGTATTTCTCATAATTTCAATCAACGGCTGCAAAGCTTTTCGGGCCATATCTTTATAATTGTTATTTGTAGTTAGTTCAGATAAATAACCCAAAAATAAAGCAATTCCGCCATTCCCATTATAAAGATCATTTCCTACAGGAACGAGTCTCAGTTTTCTTTCATCCTCACTATTGGCTACTAAGCCAATCCATGTTATATCATCAGCTGCTGGACTTGAAGATATAACTGCTGATTGAACTAAACTTTCTCCAATTGAAATAGCTAATTGGACATACTCGTCTTTCCAATTAGACCCTAACACGTCGTTTGATTTTATAAATTGAATTTCAGGAAAACAATAAGTATAAAGATCAGGCTTAGATGACAAAACAGACATATTTAATAACTGTAACTGTTCTTTTAGGTCCTTCTCGCCCATTTTATCGATTTTGTTTATTACAACCTCTATACCTGATTGTTCAAATAACTGAGGGATTCGTTCATTATTAGATGACCAAGCATCTCTTTCGGACGGAGAAGTGTAAAAGATAGGGATATCCCCGTCTTCAATATCACGCATCTCGTGGGAAACAAATTTTAAATGTTTAGGATCGGCTAAGCATTGTAACCATAATCGATGCAAAACAACTTTACGATCTAATTCATCTCGTAATAAGTCAGGATGGTATAGGGTACGCATTAATTCACCATACGCTCTAGTATCTCGCACGATTACTCTAACTCTAACATCATCAAACTCTCGGATCATTTCTTTCAGTCTGTGCTTGTTTTCCATCATAATCCTGTAAGCTTGAGCAAAACCTTGTTCAATGTCGTCAATATAACGATAACTATCTACAACTTCATTATTATAATATGGAAGATTATAGGTCTTACTAGATTCTCCCTCCCCTTTTTCTAACCTCATTCGGTCTGTCCCTCTGTGAGTGAGATTCAGTACATTTGGTACTTTTTTTCCACCGTGTCCGAAAATACCACTGATGTCTATACCGGAGTACGTATCTGACTTAAAAATGTACTGTGGTAACATGCCAGAAGACATCACAGAATGAGATATAATTTCATATGCATGGCCACTGGCGTTATGTTCAAATTTCTTCGTACTTATATGTCTATGAAATAAGGATTCTAGATCAATTACAACAGGGCTAGATCCATGCGCAATAATATTCTCATAATGGAAGTCTGTGGCGTTAAACATATACATTATAGCCAAATTTACGCCCATGTTTTTGTAAAATCCACTAATTTCCTCAGTGGAATTGCACTCAGAATGCTCTACAAACTCTGTCCAGCCATAACTTCCACAATCTAAATTTTTTATCATTTTTGTGTGAGGAACGCCAAAATGCTGCATCCAAGACAAAATTTTGTAATATTCTTTATCAACTCTTAATGAACGAGGTTTATATACTAATTTGCCTCCTGTTGTAAACTCTAGAATCGTTACACTTCGTCCATCATGAGTATCACCTGCCCCAATATGTAACTGGACAAGCTTACCGAACTGGTTGACATCAGGCATATGTGAAACAATTTTTGGATAGTCAGCCTTGAACCTATCTAACACTTCACTAACATGGGCTGTCCATTTTTCAGTTATACGAAGCAATGAACGTATTAACACTGGGTATTCATTGGCCAATTGTCTTAAATACTCTTTATCATGTAGCAAATTTTCAAAGTACTGGTACCTCTGTTCTGGAGTTTCTCCTCTCAAAAGTCCCTGATTACTTAATACATTCAATTCCAATATTAAAGTTTTGTAACTGCAATCCATGATTCTTTCGAATAAAGAAGAAAGTAGCCTTTTAAAAAAAGAACTACTTGTATGTAAAATACGAGAATCTGAATCACTGATGTTTTCTTCCAATTTATTGATAGCAAGTAAGAGGAAACGTTCAGTAAATCCCCAAAATTCAGGCGGAGTAGCGGGAATATATTCATCCATTGAGTCAATTAGCAACAAATTTTCCCATTTCAATTCCCATGATGAGTCAATTTTTTTTATATTTGAAATAGTATCGACTTCTAAATTTGACACTTCTTTGAGACTTTTTTCCAAATATTCTTCTTTATCATAGAAAAATTTTGCCCAATATTTTATCTTTTCACTAGTATTTATCAATGTATAATAACAACCTTTCGATAATTTAGAAGAAACAGATAATTGATATACCTACATGGATAAGAGGGCATTTCTAGCTGTATCCTCGGCAGCATCATTTATAATGCTCCGATAATATCAGCAGAATGCCCTCCTTATAAAATCCATGTCAAACCTAACTGCATTATCATTCTGTTACTACCGTGTATCAACTAGCCCAATGATTGCAATAACATTTAAATTTCAGCTGTTTATTAACATACCCATGTCCATCCTGGGGTACAATCAGCCGTAATGCTCTTAACACAATTACCATCTGTAAAGCCTTGTGCCTGAGCACCACCAGCCACTGTATCCATCTCAGTGTCTGTCAATTCAGATAGCACACTTCCTACTGGATTATATGTAGCTGCATTAGTATTTTCCATTTGATTTTTCAATTTCATAGTTTTCACCTCCTTTCATAACTCATCCTGCTCAGCAGGGTATTCATTGTTCAATATGATAATAGTGTTCCAATTGGTTCTTAAGTACCAATTACTTATATGGGCAATATTACCATATGTATTTATGGAAGTAAATAGATTTAATAGATATATTTAAAAATATTTAGATATAATAAGTTTATTTGGAGATTCATATACATTTATATCGAAATTTAGTAGTTATACATTTCAAATTTTTTAACCTCATGAAGCTAATTAAAGGACTGATCCTAAAGAAACTAAAATCAATCACATAAAATTCTTTGAATACGAGATTGCTCAGAATGAGCAAAGGATTTAGCGAAGTAGAGCAACTTTCTGTAAACCTCTATGTGAAATCTGTATCGACCAAGGGAATAGCGTATACGGACGAATTCAAACAAATCTTTATTGCATCGAATCAACAAGGACAGCTGCCCAGAGAAACTTTTGAGTCTTGTGGATTCGATGTTCAGATCATCGACATGACCCGGATTAACGCCGCAGCCGACCAACGGAGAGCAAGTTACCAGGAACAAGGAGAACAGGAACTCACTACACTCATCCAGATTTTCAGAAGACAGTGAAACGTATGGGGCTTGGTCAATCGATGTCCAGACGAGGGAACTGCTGGGATACTGCACCGCAGGAGTCGTTCTTTGATCATTTTAAGGATGAAATCTCGTTAAAGAACTGCGCCAAACGGGATGAAGCCAAACAAGAAGTTAAAGCCTATATGTCTACTACAACCACTGGACTAAAGATCCCTAGTGTTGGCTTGTTGGCCTCAGCCTACCTTTTGCCGGATGCTAACTACGGCGAGTGTTTCATTCACATGAGAGAAAAACCACCGGATCAAAGATCGGCGGTTTTTCGTGTCTACTGCACGTTTCAATTCAAAATGTGGTAATCCATTTTTTAACTATTGAACCTGCCACAATGCAGGGACATTGGATGGTTCCCACCCAGACAAGGATGTGTGGGACTGCAAACATTTATACGTCTTACCGCTATAGGTGACCAGCTGTCCTACAGTATAGGCTGTATTCGCCTGCCAGGCGGAAACGCCCGGATTTGTCGTTCCTGCTGTTGTTTTCACGGTCACCGCATTGCTCGCAGCAGAACCATTCCCCGCCGCATCCTTTGCTTTTACCGTAAATGTATACGAGGTATCCGCTGCAAGCCCACTGATCGTTGCTGTCGTTCCCGTCACGGATGTCGCCAGAGCCGCTCCGTTGTACACATCATAACTCGTTACACCCACGTTATCCGTAGATGCCGCCCAGCTCAGCGTTATGCTGGATATTGTTTGCGCGGTTGATGCCAGATTCGTCGGTGCAGTTGGTGCTTGCGTATCACCTCCCGGTTGAGTCGTAGTGCTCACGTTTACAACATTACTGGCTGCAGACAGATTGCCTGCCGCATCTTTTGCTTTGATCGTGAAAGTATAGGAAGTACCCGCGGACAGGCCGCTGATTGTTGCGGTCGTTCCGTTGACGGAGGCAGCAAGATTGGCACCATTGTAGACGTTATACCCAGTAACCCCCACATTATCCGTTGAAGCATTCCAGGCCAGCGTCACCGAATTGGCCATCACACCTGTCGAGCGGGCATTACCGGGTACACTTGGCGCCGTCGTATCTGCTGGAGGCACTGTACCTCCAGTAGGCAGATCGGCTTTCAGTTTATTTTGGAGTGTTTTGTTCCGGTCACCGCTAAGCTCCCAGAACATCGCTCCGCCGAGTCCTTTGCTTTTGATATAAGCGGTTTTATATCCAATAGACTCCGCATCGTCATAGCTAATAAATCGCTTGTTGGTCGCATTATAGAGATATGGCACCTTGGCAATGTCATTCCAGTAACGCGTGTACCCGTTTTTGTTAATGTAGTTAGTCTCCAGATCATAAAAATCAAAGGAGCCTGCTTCCCATGTTCCAACGGAAGAACCTCCCGCGCAGGTCTGATACTGGCCATTACTCGCCTGTGCGCATCCATCCCAGCCACGTCCATAGAACGGAACACCAAGCACAAGTTTAGCGGCTGGTACGCCTGCATTCAAATGTCCTTGTGCTCCGGTAGCCACATTAAATGTATTGGCATCTGGCACCCCAGCAGCCGAAGCCGCAGGGTCATAGTTCAACGGCGCGTTATGCGCGCTGACTTTTTGCCAGGCCCCGTTAAAATCGTATGTCATAATATTAATCCAGTCGACGATGGCAGCTATATTGGCAAGCTCAGTATTCGCAGCATAGGTCGTCGATGCACCGCTTGCAATCGTAAGCAGATACTTCTTGCCGTCCACAGCTCCGGCAGCATCCAGCTTCTCACGGATTTTGCTCAGAAGCAGTGTGTAATTTTGCTTATCCTCAGGACGTTTGCTATTACCATCAAGTCCGCCTGATACCGGATACTCCCAGTCCAGATCTACTCCGTCAAAATTGTATTTCCGCAGGAAGTCGACGGCAGAGTTTGCAAATACCTCTCGCGTTGCAGCAGTCGCAGCTACATCAGAGAAGCGGTTGGACCATGTCCATCCTCCCACGGAGATGATTGTCTTCAGATTAGGATTGATCTGTTTCAGCTTGTTAAGCTGATTGATATTGCCTGCAATGGGCTGATCCCACGTATCCCCTGCAAATGTCTTTCCGGTATCGATCCATGGATCGCCAAGCACAATCGTTCCATTCGGTACATTGATTGTCTGGCTCTTCTCATTCTGACACGTCCAGGTCACCGGGTTAGGGCCCGAAGGGTCCGGATTTCCATGAACACCATTCCAGCAAATATCGGCAAACGCATAGTTGATATGCGTGACTTTGGTTGGGTCGATGTCCGTTACATTATAGTTTCTCCCATACGCAGCCCAGGACGGGTAGTAACCAACAATTTTATAAGAATCTGCAGCTGCTGCCGTAGCGGGTTGGAGCACAAAGGAAGGAATAATGACGGATAAGAGCAGGGATAGACCCAGGAGAAACTTTGCGGTTTTCTTGAAAGCAGTGTGTTTATTTAAATGTATCATCTAATACACAACCTCCTTTGTCGTTTGCGTGCTAAAACCATTCAGGAATGAACGATGTGCGCTCGAAAACTGGTTATTCGTATATGCATCCCAGTTGATTGACCAGGTCATAATCCCTTTTATCCCCGCATAGCCCGCAGGCTGGAGCAAGGTATAGGAACCGCCGTATGACACACCTTTGATTAGGTAATTCAGTGCCTTTTGCAGCTCGGCTGGCGTTGTATAACCACCTCCAGCAGCCTGCTGGGAAGCCGGTACACCGATGGCAATCTGATCCGGTCGTAAGGGACTAAAGAATGGGCCTGTGCTGCCGCCTACATGAAAGCCTTGAAGCAACATCTCCGCCATGGCCACATGGAAATCAGCTGTTCCCTGGGCGTAAGAGCGCCCATCCAGCCCCACCATGGAGCCCGTGTTATAGTGCTGCACATGAAGCAGGGTCAGGTCATTACGCAAGGCATGGATGACTGGCAAGTATGCTCCCCAAGGACCGCCGTAGCTCAGATATCCACCCTGTACATAGGCCGTCTCCGGCGCAGCCGTCAGGATGAAATTGGCGCCGAAGTGTGACTTAACCGCTTTCACGCCTTGGATGAGGTTAACAATTTTCGGTGTAGTTGGACTACGGAAATCGGTATCCCCTGCATTCAGAGACAGGGAGCTTCCTTCCAGATCGATATCTAGACCATTGAAACCATACGTGGAAATGATTGATTTTAACGAATCTTCGAACTGCTGTCTCTTGGTCGCATCGGTGAGCTCAATGGTACCGTTGGCTCCCCCCATGGATAGCAGTACTTTTTTCCCCTGGCTTTGCAGATAGGCAATATCGGATTTGAATTCGGCTACCGATGCATTGTATGGAGTAAAAGCAAGCGTTCCGCTGCCATGTGAAATCGGTTCGGCAAAGGAGACATTAATGACGTCATAGGCTGTTGATACGTTACGAAGTCTGATATTGGTTGAACCATTGTCGAAGTTATGCCAGTAGCCGATCAGCCATTTGCCGCCGGTTGGCCCAGGATTGGAAGATCCATTGGAAGTTGTCACACTGAGGGAGGTGCTCGCAGCGGATATATTGCCTGCGGCATCTTTGGCTTTTACCGTAAAAGCATAAGTCGTGCTAGCTGTCAGTCCAGTGACTACAGCTGTTGTAGTTGAAGTACCTGTCACAAGAACGCCGTTCCGGTACACCTCATACCCCGCCACGCCCACATTATCCGTGGATGCATTCCAGGAAAGACTCACGGAGGTGTTCGTGATGGAGGATGAAGTCAGACCCGCAGGAACAGAAGGTGGTGCCGTATCTGGCGTTGGCGTTTCCCCTCCCGAACCTTCCCCGACGTATTTCCACAACGCGGGCACAACAGAGGGCTCCCATCCGGTCAACGCCGTGTGGGCCTGAATACACTCATAATCTTTATTTTGATATGTTACGAGGTCTCCTTTCTTGTATGCGGTGCCTGCCTGCCACTGGGCGGCGGCATCGGCTCTCGGTGCAAACCACGAAATAAGTAGAAGAAATGTCAAAGCAAATGTAATGACCGGGCGGAATCGAACAGCTTGATTCAAGCAAAATCCCTCCTGTACTAAGGATACGTTCACCTTGCAAACAAAACTTCAATTGTCCACCTGCATCTGATCTGTGATCGATTAGAGCCAACCTCATTCAGCCATCTGATGTTGCGTGTCACTTCACTCCCTTCCCTTACCAAAGTGGACCTTCCCTCTCGTGTTCTTTTTTTGCAGACACCATCCAAATTTTACAGGGAATTTACAGATCCTCACCCTGTATTTAATCAGTAAACTGCAAAAGAGATAAGGGATAAAATAGTTCTATTGGGGGCGAAAAATGTAATATAGCGCACAAAAAAGGTTTTCGTTCAAGTCCTTAGGAGACTTGAACGAAAACCTATGTTAGATATTGCGCAGAGAAGAGGGCATATCTTACTGCCGCTGCTCCCCTCTCACTTCCAAAGGCTGCCATCCATCCACGCCGGACAGAATCAGAGGTACAGTGTACTCGGCCGCTTCCTGTTCGGTCAGTATTTTGGCCCAAGGCACACGATCAGCAGCACATCCGGCACCAGGCCCGGCGCTGTTATATTCCGCATACTGAACGGTCTGCTCTGCATCTGTCTTGTTCCAGTTGTGCCATCCCTCCCGCTTCACATGAGCGCCGATCCAGCAGTTCAGAAAACAGACTTTGGCATGATGACGCCACGGTCTGCCCAGATACACCGACTGCGGCGGAGCATTGCTGGTCAGATCACAGTCCAGAAACACATAGCCGTAACGCACATCCTCCGGCGTAGAGGCTGCGGTAATCCAACCGTTCACTTGTCCATCCGCAGCCTCCGCTTCAGTCAGGCGATTCTTCGTAAAGATCTCGCAGCCCTTAAACACCACCGTAGCCGAACCAAAAATAAAATCGATATCACCTTCGATGTAACAGTCCTCGAAATACTGCCGCAGTTTGCGCCGCTCGGCACCGTCGCGTGGCCCACCAAAATAACTGCGATCCATGGGCTGCTCAGGCAGCGGGCCGGTGAAGATCGTATCCTGGTGACCGATCAAACGACAGCGGCGAAAGACCGCCCGGTCTCCATCCACATAAACGGCCAGGGCCTGACCAACCTGCTTGCCCGGCCCGGCAGCATTTACGAAGGAAATCCCCTCTGCCGTGAAATCATCGGCACCAATGAAAGCCGTATAGGAATGAAACGTATGATATGGCGAACCATCCGGGAACTTCTTGAGTGCATGATCATCATACGTAATGATCGTCTGCTCCGCCCCCTCACCAATCAGGTGGATGCCCGGCTTCTCCATATGCAGCTTCTCATGATAGACACCAGCCTTCACTCGAATTGGAACGATTCCGATGCCATTCTCCGGCAGCGCATCAACTGCGGCCTGAATCGTCACATAATCCCCTGTCCCATCTGAAGCAACAGTCAGACAGGGAGCTGATGATTCCAATGCTGTATTTGGCAATCTCTGCTGCGTCATGGCAGTCGCTCCATTTCCAGTGCTGCCAGCAGAAGCGGAGCCACACCCATAAAGGAATCGCTTACAACCGCTTCGGTTACATAGTAGTTGTACGAGCCATCCCGATCCAGGCTTAGTCCTGCGCCATGACAGATCCCGTTTAACCGAACGCCGTCAGCCGTCTCCTCCACCAATCTGGAGGACAGTCCTTGCCATCCCTTCTCCGCCGTAGCTCTGAAATGTGGCTCCAGATACCTTAAGCGCACACCCTTCGCAAGTGCATATACAAACATGCTTGATCCGGATGCTTCCAGATAGTTGCCTTTGCGGAAGCCCTGATCCAGCACCTGGAACCATAACCCGCTCTCCTGCTCCTGCACGCGTACCAAAGCATGACACATCCGTTCGAAGATGCCGATGATGGTTCCGCGCTTTGGATGATTCACGGGGAAATGCTCCACGCTGTCTACAATCGCCATGGCATACCAGCCCATCGCCCGGCTCCAGAAGTGTGGCGAGCACCCTGTCGATGAATCTGCCCAGACCTGCTCCTTCGATTCATCCCAGCCATGATAGAGCAGCCCGGTCCGCGGATCACGGGTCTGGCGTTCGATCAGCAGAATCTGATGTGCCACTTCGTCCCACAGCTCAGGTCGATCAAACGTCTTGGCATACTCTGCAAGGAAAGGCGACGACATATACAATCCATCCAGCCACATCTGGAATGGATAGATTTTTTTGTGCCAGAAACCGCCCTCCGACGTGCGGGGTTGCCCTGCGAGCTGTGCTGCTAGGAGATGAGCTGCTTCTGCGTAACGCTGATCTTCAGCACCATCCAGTAATTCAAACAGGTTTTTCCCTTGATTAATCTGATCCAGATTATATTCTTCCAAAGTATAGGTGCCAATAGAGCCATCCGGCTGGATATACAGGTCCATATGTTTTTTCATAAAATCAACATACTCTTGTTTGCCATAATACTGCCCGGTTCGTGCCATCGCCATCAAGGTCATGCCTTCCACGTATGCCCATCGTCCCGAAGGGAACGCATGATAACCGTCCCCGTCACATTGCTGGATGATCGTTGCTGCAATTCGCTCAGACCAGGATAACTGTGTCTGTACCTGCATAAGCAATTCCTCCTTGAATGTTGTACTCACCTAATACATGTATGATTAAAGGATAACCGCTTCACTCTTCATAGGTTGCTGTCCTTATTGCCGGCACATTGCCGTTGAATTGCGAAGGTTCAGCTTGGGCTGAATAACCACCGGAACATCGACCTGTTCATCACGGATCAACGAGACAATCAACTCTGCTGCCTGCACGGCCAGTTCATCCAGAGGCGGGCCAATCGTCGTCAAGGCCACTTCGGCATACTGCATATCCGGCAGATCATCATACCCAATTAACGAGATATCGCGTGGAACGCTGTAACCTGCCTCAAGCAAAGCCCGGAGCGCACCTCGGGTGACTAGGTTGTTCAGTCCAATAAAAGCTGTTGGCGAATCCGCCCCAAACGCATGATTACGTATGGCAAAATACCCGTCTTCCCAGGAGGAATACGCTGGCAGCACATGGTCTTCGTTAAAAGCCAGACCCGTACGCTGCAACGCTTCCCGGTAACCCTCCAACTTGACGTGCTGGGAGTTGCCGATGAATCCGATTCGGCTGTGCCCCAGCGATTTCAGATGCTCCACTGC
Organism: Paenibacillus sp. FSL M7-1414; assembly: GCF_038003195.1. NCBI lineage: Bacteria > Bacillati > Bacillota > Bacilli > Caryophanales > Paenibacillaceae > Paenibacillus > Paenibacillus sp. FSL M7-1414. Next base: position 6,719,188 of record NZ_JBBOOS010000001.1, read on the forward strand.
TTTGAACAGCCCTTCTTTGCGATCAATCTTGATGTAAGGAGAGTTCGGCGCTTCATCTGTACCCAGCACAAAACATGGCATGTTGAGTGTTGCGAACTTTTTCCAGAACATCTCCCGATTGTCCAGTGCATAGTCCCACAGAATACATCCGTCCACGCGCAGCTGGCTGAAGACATCCACGCCATCATCCGCCACAACCAGGATCATCTGATATCCCCGCTTCTTCAGCTCGGTGTGCAGACGGCCGGAGATGTTCGAGAATAACGGATTGCTCAGCTCATCCAGCACAAAACCGATGATGTTGCTCCTGCCGGTGGAGAGCTGCCGAGCCAACATATTTTTCCGATATTGATGTTTCTCCGCGACCGCAAGCACCTTCTGCTTTGTTGCCGGTTTGATTCGGGGATCATCATTCAGCGCCTTCGATACCGTGCTATAGCTCACCCCCGCCAATTTGGCAATGTCTTTAATGGTTATCAAAATCAATCAACACCTCTCATACGCCTAAAACCCTAATTTCCTATTTCTGTGCAGATTTATAACGATCATATTGTGCCTGTCTGCCCGCAATAACCTGCTCTATATTCATCTTCTTCAACGTCTCAATATAACTGTCAAACTGGTCCAGACTGGCGTCACCGCTAATAAACTTAAAGTTCATCTCTTCCACATATGTCGTGATGTCAGGCATCGCCATGCTTTCCACACTCGCTTCATCCGGCAGAGCATAGACAAACGGGAACGGTTCGCGCACATACGGCTCCAGTTCCTTATCCATCTTCGCATGCCAAGGGGCTACGACGGAATCAGCAGAATCGGTGGATTGGATGTTCGGCAGATTCACCGGACCAATGCCAAGCTTCTGGATGTATTCATTGTCCTTGCCTTTGTCCGTAAATGTCTTCACGCCATTCTCTTCCGTATACGTGTCATCCTTGATGCCCCACGTATAATACGTCTGTGCTTCCTCACTTACGGCATAGTCCAGGAAACGGAAAGCAAGTTCCGGATTTTTACTATCACGTGTAATGCCAAAGATGCCACTCACTGGTGTACGTCCTACATAGAACTGATCCCCATGCGGTCCTTTCAGTGGTAAAATGCCTTTGATGATCGGCTCTTCCGGATTGTAATCCTTGAATAACGGACTGTAGACCATCGACATATACCAGCTAAAATTAAACGTTGCTCCCGTCACATCCTGAGAGATGCGCGACGTGACCTGATCACTCGTCGTACTCGCATAATCCACCCCAAGCAGACCTTCCTTGTACAGTCCGTTTAGATAGGTCAAGTACTCCTTATAGGTAGACTCATAATAGCTGAAATGTACTTTGCCCTGATCGTCTGCATAGAACTGGTTGGACAGATCAAGTCCAAATGCCGGGCCAAAGGCCATTGACACAAATTTTGCTTCCATGGACAGCGGAATCTCATCGGCTTTTCCGTTGCCGTTCGGGTCATCTGTCTTGAATTTGCGCAGCATCGCCGTGAATTCATCCAGCGTGGTCGGCTCGCTTAATCCCAGTTTATCAAGCCAGCGCACATTGACCATAAATACCGGCATGTAGTTGCGGGTTAACGTCTGCTGTGGGATATAATACATTTTACCATCTGGCGTTGTTAAACTGGCTTTAACCGAAGGTGACTTTTCATATATTTTTTTGAGATTCACGCCGTATTTCTCTACCAGTTCATTAATCGGAATGAATAGACCGCTGTTAATGTACTTCATCAGCTGATCCTGATCCGGCAGGTACACGATATCGGGCAAGCCGGTACCAGCAGCCAGCCTCGGATTGACGGCATCCGCATAGTTCTGCGGCGGAATCAGATCCCAATCCACCGTCACACCAGCGTTGCTCTCAATTTTCTTCACGATGGCTGCGGTGGACAAGTCCACATTGGTCGTCCAAGCGTTGGTGCCGAGAATAGACAGTTTGGCATCCGGTTGATCCGTCACCGGCCCTGCTCCGGTATAATTGAAGGCTGGCTCCGAACTGGACGGGGTGCTCCCCGCATCGGTTCCCGCCCCTGTTCCGCCGCTACATCCCGCCAGGCTGATTGCCAGTATCGCTGCGATTACACTTTTTCTTCCTGCCCCTATAAATCTCATCCATCATTCCTCCTTGGTATGAACCATTTTGAACTCCCTTGAATGACATGACACTTAAGTAAGTAAAGCTATCCTTTCACGGCTCCGAGGGTGATCCCCTTAACGAAGTACCGTTGGATAAACGGGTAGATCGTAACAATAGGCAGAATGCTGACCACAATGGATACATAACGAACCTGAAGGGAGGAGACCGCCAGCGCACCGGATGTCATCGTACCGCCCATCTTCTGCATCACTTCCGGCGAAGCCATGATCAGCACTCTTCGCAGGAACATCTGTAAGGGCTGCATATCCTGTTTGCCCAGATATAATAGGGCCGTGAAAAAGTTGTTCCAGTGGAATACCGCGTAGTACAGCGTGAGCACAGCCAGTGTTGGCTTAATGATCGGAACCGCCAGACGATAAAGCATCGTCATCTCGTTGGCCCCGTCTATACTGGCACTTTCGAAAATTTCATTCGGAATGCCTTCGAAAGCTGAGCGGCAGATCATGACGTTAAACGTAATCACCAGCACAGGCAGCACCATAACCCAGCGGGTGTTGTACAGCCCAAGCGAGGTAATCAGCATGTAGACCGGAATGAGTCCACCCGAGAAATACATGGTGAAGGCGATGAAGAAATTCAGCTTGCGACGTAAGAAAAACTGCTGTCTGGATAATGGAAACGCCGCAAGACATGTTGCCACAATGTTCAGCAGTGTGCCTACCACGGTGTACCAGAGGGTGTTGTAGAACGAAACCCATAACTCCTTGTATTGCAGTACCATTTGGTAACCTGACAGGGTAAATCCAACGGGCCACAATACAACTTTTTGTTTGTCGATGGCATCCACCGAGCTGAATGAAATACTAATGACGTACAGAAAGGGATACAACGTGACAACAACCGCCAGTATGGTCAGCAGGTAGACACATCCGTAGAACAAACGGTCACTTCTCGATTTTTGCATACAGGTCTCCTTTGGTCCGGGGTATAGTCTTACCAGAGTGACATCTTGGTCAGGCGGCGGGTCATGGAATTGGCAGCAAAGACAAACACAAATGTGATAATAGAGTTAAACAAGCCGACCGCTGTGGCGAAGCCGTAATTCTGGCCCTCAATCCCCATCCGGTATACATAGGTGGACAAGACATCTGCCGTTTCGTAGGTGGCTCCGTTGTAGAGCAGATATACTTTCTCGAAACCTACACTCATAATGCCGCCAAGCGACAGAAGCAGAAGAATGACAATGGTTGGTTTGATACTGGGAAGGGTCAGGTGCCATAGCTCCTGGAATTTGTTGACGCCGTCGATTTTGCCGGAATCATACATCTCGGGGTCGATCCCCATAATGGCTGCAATGTAGATGATGGAGCTGAAGCCAAAGCTCTGCCAGATGTCGGAACTTGTGAAGATGGTACGGAACCAGCTCGCATCCATCATGAAGTTCACTTTTTCCATGCCAAGACTCGCGATGAGGGTGTTCACAATACCGTCTGTTGGTGACAGGAAGTTAATAATCATGCCGGCTACAACAACAGTGGAGATGAAGTGAGGAAGGTAAGTAACCGTCTGGGCAAATCGCTTGAATGTCCGGTTCTTGATCTCTACGATGCAGACAGCGAATAAAATCGGAATGGAGAAACCAAACAGGAGTGGCAGGAAGGCGAGCAGAAATGTGTTACGCAGCAGTCGCCAGAAGTAAATGGAATTCACAAACTGTTCGAACCAGCGCAGTCCCACCCACTCCCCGCTGAGCATGCCCTGCCCCGGCAAAAAATTACGAAATGCCAACAGCACGCCAGGCATCGGAAGGTACATGAAGATGAGGTAATACAGAAAGATAGGCGAAAACATCAGTAGCAAATACTTATCCCGTCTGATCAGGCTGAACAGCGTGGACATGCGTTTTTTCAACGTGAAACACTCCCCTTCGCTACATAATTACAACGTTTGAATTTTTGAATAAAAAGGAACTGTCATTCCACTGACACATTTGTTATTCATCTCATTCACATTTTGTAACAACCTATATCACTCTGCGTAATAACGAGATAACTAATTTGAAATAGTCCTCCTTACACCGTATTTCTTTCTTTTAAATACTTGCCATAACCATAATTACAACGTTGTAATTTTAATCTAAATGTATACGCTTACATAAACTTTTTCCCATCTTAGCAAAGTCTTCAATGTTTGGCAACAACAAAAATCAGTGACATGCTGTAACGTACTAAAATACAGTCTCGCATACGCGAGACTGCCCGTTAAAATCTAAATGTGATTCCGATATTCCATCGGTGTCATAACATACACTCGCTGAAAGGCTCTGTAAAACTGACTGACGCTGGAAAATCCCAGTTCATAACTGATTGTGGTCACTGAATCCGTTGTATGGCGAAGCCTCCTGGACGCTTCTTCTACGCGCAAATTCAGCAAATATTGATACGGTGTTGTTCCCGTAAGAGCCTTGAAAGAACGCATAAAATGATACCGGCTCTGATGCGCAACCATCGCCATCGAATCAATATCCATTGGACCTGTGTAGGCACTGTGAATGTAATCCAGCACTCGTTGGAGATGAGGGTCAATGAATGTACCGGGATTTACAGTCCTTTTTCCATTTTCCTGCCCCGTCAACATACGTCTTAGATACGTCTCAACCGCCAGTTCTGTTTCCTGCACTTGCAGCATTTCGGGCACATCATCTAACAAAATGGAATTCCAGCCTCGAAACAGACTGCTGATCTCAGCAGGATCAAAAGTCTGGGTAGGTCGAAACTCAGCTCGCCCCCCACTTAATTCCGCACCTTCTAAACTACCTAATGGCGGTTTACGGAACTTGATCACAATGACAGCCGAATCCGACCCTATCTCAAAATAATGCTCAGTCTGGGGATGAGCAATAATCCCTATCCCTGCTTTTAGCGGGTATGCATGCCGTTCCTGTACCAGATGACATTGGCCTCTGACCGGCAACGTTAGCTGATACCAGTCGTTATGTACATGCGGCTCATTCGCAAACCCTCCGGTAGCTTTCCATAATTCCAACCCATTTAGTGTCATGTTTAATTCCATCGTTTGCTCACCTGCTGACATTATAGCAAATCGTGCTCACTTTCCAAGCACTTTTCACAAAGACATGATCTACCCCCATCTTTTATCATAGAAAAAAATAATTCGAGGTGATCTCCCATGGCTCAGGCCACTTTAAGCAAAATGCAAATCAACTCCTCCGCCAATTGGGCACTCGCCGGAGTCAGCTTCGCCCATTTGCTGAATGATGCGATGCAGACAGTTGTTCCGTCTGCTTTCCCGTTATTCCAGCAGACCATGCAACTCAGTTTCGCCCAGATGGGCTGGATTGCCTTCACCCTGAATATTACCGCATCCGTCCTTCAGCCACTGGTCGGTTATATGTCAGACCGCAAGCCAATGCCGATCCTGCTTCCCGGAGGCATGTTATTCTCCCTGATCGGTGTTCTCGGCTTAGCCTTGTCTTCCGAGTTATGGATGCTGCTTGTTGCGGCAGCATTGATTGGTATAGGCTCATCCATCCTGCACCCCGAATCCTCACGCGTGGCTCATATGGCAGCCGGCCGTGGACGTGGAATGGCGCAGTCGATCTTCCAGGTGGGAGGCAACACAGGACAGGCCATTGCTCCATTACTGGTCGCCTTCATCCTGCTGCCACATGGGCAGCGTAGTTTTCTATGGCTGATGGGCTTTGCCCTGATCGGCATCTTCATTCAGTCTTTTGTCAGTCGTTGGTACAGAGACAAGCTTGCCGAGACTCGCATTCGTCAGCAACAGCCTCTAAAATCAAGCGGCGCAGAGCCAGTAACTCGGCCTGTGAGCAGAGGATTCATCGCTTTTACCATGGGTATCCTCATCCTGCTGCTGTTCTCCAAATTCGTATATATTGCAGGCATGACCGGGTACTACGCCTTCTATTACGCCGATGCATATGACTTGCCTCTCTCCCAGGCACAAATCTGTCTGTTTATTTTGCAATTTGCAGGTATGGTCGGAACCTTGCTCGGCGGCCCACTCGCTGACCGCTACGGACGCAAACCGATGATCTGGTTCTCCATTGCAGGCACTGCACCGTTTTCCCTGTTGCTACCTTATGCGGGACCCGTCTTGTCCATGGTATTATGCGGAATGATTGGACTCATCCTGATGTCCGGCTTCAGCGTCATCATTGTTTATGCGCAGGAATTGCTTCCTCGTCATATTGGAACGGTATCCGGATTGTTTTTTGGCCTATCGTTTGGCATGGCTGGACTTGGCTCGGTTGTGTTAGGTTCCTTAATTGACGTGACCAGCATTGCGTTTGTTATCAAGTTATGTTCGTTTTTGCCACTGCTTGGTGTGTGTGCTGTATTTCTGCGCAAGGACCAACCAAGAACAGCGTGATAACCGTTGAAACCTCACTGATTTTGTGACTACAATACATCTAGGACACTCGAGGATAACAGAAGGGAGGAATAACGCATGATTATTGATGTACAGCATGTCACTTGGAAAAGGGGACCACTTACCCTGCTGAACGATGTGAGCTGGCAGGTTAAGGATGGTGAACACTGGGCGTTGCTTGGCCTGAATGGCTCCGGCAAAACAACACTCCTGAACATGATCACCGGTTATCTCTGGCCGACCGAAGGCAAGATATCCGTGTTAGGCCATGAATATGGGGATGTGGATCTAAGGCAGCTCCGCAAATCCATCGGCTGGGTCAGTTCGTCTCTGCAAGAGAAATTGTACGGCACGGATCGCACACAGTATGTCGTGATCAGTGGCAAACACGCCACCATTGGCTTGTATGACAAGCTATCGGAGGATGTCTGGAACAAGCACAGGAATTGATGCAAACGCTGGGCTGTCAGCATCTATGGGATCGCGAATATCGTACCTGTTCTCAAGGGGAGAAACAGAAACTTCTTATTGCCCGAGCACTGATGGCCAATCCGCGCGTACTCATTCTGGACGAACCTTGCAATGGACTGGATCTGTTCTCAAGAGAGCGATTGCTGGAGAGCATCCGTGAATTATCACAGCGTCCAGATACCCCATCACTCATCTATGTCACCCATCATACCGAGGAAATATTGCCTGTCTTTAGTCACAGCCTCCTGCTTCGCCGGGGTGAAATAGTCCATAGCGGATTAACTAACAATCTGATGAACACCGAAGTGCTGAGTAACTTCTTCGAGGCACCTGTGGAAGTTGATCGGCACGGGGATCGTGTCTATGTCAGAGCTGCGGCGGATTCATAATTGCGGGGTTATACACAGCAAACGTAACATAGGTGTAGAAACATAACAGTAAAAGCCCAACATCTTATCCACATGTGGATAGATTTTGGGCTTTTCACTGCTATATCTAGTGTTATCCACCGTTTTCTGTGTAGAACTTTCTAATTTATGAGTATAACTTAGTTATGTCCTTCTATTTATCTATACGCTTTATCACTATCTACTTCCGGGCACTTAAAAACAGAAACAATGGAATACGCTGCCTGCGCAGATAGGTTTCCTCGTTTACAAAATAAGCACGTTGTGGTGCTGACTCACGTAAATGCTCTACATGGAACCCTGCCCGCTGCAATGCCATAAAGTAAGATTCAATGGAACGATGCATCTTTTTCACAGAACCGCCCAGCCACTGCTGCTCACGATATCCTTCTACAAAATACTGATCAACCACCCAATCCGTTCGCGTCCCGGAAGGTTGCAGTGTAGACGTGATCACAGGATGTTCTACCGAGAATATGAATGTGCCATTTTCATTTAACGTGTTATATATCTTGTGGAATAGGCTCTCCACATCCTCAATGTAGTGAACAGCCAGTCGGGATATAACCAGATCGTATGTACCTGCCGGATAGGTCCAGTCTTCCATGAATGCCTGTTCAATCTGTGCATTCGTGCCTTTAACCGATTCGTTAGCTGCCCGCACCATATTCAGTGAACCTTCAACTCCCGTGTAAGTTGTACCCTCTTGACCAGAACGGAGCAATTCTACGCCAAACCTCGCATCCCCGCAGCCAAGATCCAGTATGCTCTTGCCCGCAACGTCTCCGATCAGCTCTAGCATAACGGGTTTCTCTAACGTATCATTGGCATTCTCCTGCCACTGGCGGCGTTCCATATACTTCTCAAAGTTCGCCTCATTATCGTAAAACTCAGGTCCCCTGTAGCCCATTCCACACGCCTCCGTTTCCTTTATGCAACGTTCAATATGTACAGCCTGAAAAAGTATACATAATGCCAACCAATCTTTCCATAGTAAAAAAGACTGCCTTCTGAACGAATCCAGAAAACAGCCCTTCATTTATAAGTTGATGTTTCTCAGCCAAAACGCTGCGTTTTGTACCATTTGGTTTCTCTCCGGAATAGCTTATCTCCAATAAGCGAGATAAATGCTTTGACGGATATGACCAGAAATAACTGGGCATATGTGAAATAGGAGAGGCAGGCCACAATAAAATTCTGCGTATTGCTTTGCCCAATATCTGCTGAGAGTGCGAGATTAATTTGTAGTACATAAATGTAGTACATTAATGCCCATGCTATTACGAGATACACGTAAACATCCCCTGAGAACTGGAAGGGAGAAATGACATTCGGATTAAATAATGCAATAACCTGATACACTAGATTCGAGACAAAAATAATATCCGATACAATAATAGCGATCATAAACCAGAAATAACTTGCAGCATAGTACAGAACATGCAGTTTAATTCTCCAGCTAGTACGGTCAAATAAATGCTTCACATTGTCGATAACAACCTGGTAATTTCCCTTGGACCAGCGCTGGCGCTGTTTCATATATACCGATAATTGCTCAGGTTCCTGCTGGTAAGCCTCTGCTTGTGGCGCTAATGCAATAAGTTGACCCCGAGTAAGAATATCAAACGACACGGCCGTATCTTCCGTGATCGCATCAGGGTCCCATCCACCAATCTCACGGATCAGTGCTGCCTTGATAATATAGTTCGTACCAGGAATCGTGCCCAGTTTGAATAACTCCCATAGCCCCGTATGGTGAACACGTTGGACCGTTACAAGTTCCAGATTAATGCAACGGGAGAGAAAATTCTGACCCCGATTACGAGCTTTGTTTCGACCAAATACAGCACCATACTTCTCCGGGTTTTCCAATGCTTTTTGTGTCAAAAACATCAATGCATTCCGCTCAGGCGCCGCATCTGCGTCATAGATACATATCCATTCTCCCCACGCCAGTTCAAGGCCATCATTCAAAGCTCCCGACTTCCCACCTGTACCGGTACGCTCCAGAATGGTAAAGTCACGATCTGCATAACTCGTCTTGGCCTTGAGTTCCTTCAGGCGCTCTGCTGTATTATCTGTACAATTATCTGCAATAACAATAACTTGAACTTTATGCTCAGGGTAGTTCAGACGCAATATATGCTCAACGGTAGACACGATAACTACCCCTTCATTATGCGCAGGCACCATGACAGTCACAGTGGGGTAATCATCCATACTTTCAGGAATTTGAATTCCCTTTTTTTCTTGTTTGTTAATGAAACGAATAGCTCCAGCCATAATGACAATCGACTCGGTGACGGATATCCAAATACTGAGGATGGACATCAACAGCAGGAAATCAGCCATTCAATTTCCTCCGATCATATTTCCTGTTAATTTTCCCTCGAAAACGAAGAGTCGCAAAGGTTAATATAAGAATCGTAATGGCAAAGAAACTGCTAACTACAATACATAATGGAACAAACCATGTTAAATAATTCACAGAAATACTCCTCCCCCATAGCATCTAGATGTATTCACCAATGAGATCTGTCTCTGTGTTCCGTTCCAGTGCCGCAATAACAGCATCGATATCCTCATACTTACTGAATTGTTCCTTCTGGAATACCAGTGCACCCGATCGAATAACCGTCTGCAACTCATTTCCCTTTTTATCGATGATTTGCAGATCCATCATGGCTTTTTTGATCCGTTGTGTCAGGATGGGCAAGTACTCCACATTGGTCATTGGACAGATAATCACAAAGCGTCCTCGATCCACAAAAAATTTATAATCCTCAAACCGAATCTGCTTCTGTATGGTAGTGGATAGTTCAAGAAGGAACTGTGCATAACGTACGGAACCGAGTGATTCCAGTACCAACGGCAAAAACTCGATCTTGAACATCGCCATGCTGAATCCATATTGCTCCGAATAACGTCTAGCTAGATTACTTTGCTTAACAAGCGTATCCGCAAGTGCATCCTTATTGCCCAGGGAGGTATCCAGATCAATCTCCGGATTACGCTCCTGAAGCTCCTGCAGACGCTCCATGACACGCGCATTGCGCACAAGACTTGCCTTGATAAAAGCAGCCACAGCCACATTGGCTGGAATGAGCAGCCACCAAGAGAACGTAAGTACACTTACATCCGCGTAGGTAACAAGCCATACAAAATAAGAGACCAGATAGATAAATCCGGCGACGACAGATACCCCGACAGGTATCACAAAACCCAGGATCAGCGCTCCAAGCGACACAATGCTAAACACCACATCCAGTGTAGTATAACTCTGATTCATATAAATCTTAAGATAGACAACGAGCTGCTGGATTACGGCTAATCCAATCAAACTCGCATATCCCCATGCAATACGAAGGATGGGTGCTTTATTCCTCATAGGTTTCTTCTCTCCAGTAGATTGGTTAGTGATATTTCGAGTAAACAATATATGACATGAATAGACAAACATCATGTTAACACATTGTTGAATATATTAAATGACATTTTCATTACTTTTTAAGTAACTTTTGTAATTCAGTCTCCCCAAGCAAAGGAAACAGGTTATCAAACATATGTGTGTTTCCACTAAATACATATCCGCCTGGATAACTGGCGTCCAGACTACGCATGCTGATCATATGCTTATACAGCTGTTTCGCCCATTTTGGATCACCTGACTGAACCGCAAGCAGCATCGCGAGTCCATATACGGATGGAGATTGGTAAGATACCGCAGGTGTGCGAGTACTACGCTTATATTGTCCCGGCAGCTGATGACGGGTATTGAATTCTTTTTTCAAAAAAGCAATGAGCTTGTCCGGTTTGCGGCTGGTCGCAGTTAGATGGTTCGCTACGATCAGCTGATCAATCAGATTCACTGTGTCATCATATGTATACTCTTTCGTCCCCACATTGAATGTTTTTGGATAAAATATCCCGTCATCCGGCATACTCTTCAACATGGATTCGTACTTGGCATATGTGCCCGGCTCCAGCATTTCATGCTTCTCCATTAATTGGAGAGACGGTAGATCCACATAAACCAGGCTTAACATATCCGCGGAGTAACCATTGCCAAAATCGTGAAAATCAACATAATATCCTTTATTCTGAACCGACTGCGTCAGTGTACGGGAAATATCCGAGGCCGTTGCCAGTTTGGCTTCTCTTCCCTGTTGCCATTGATCTGCTGCCTTTAATAAGGCACCGACAATTCGGAAATCATCACCGAGCGCGTTGGTGGTCACGTGAGATTTTCCCTCAGCATCCAGCTTCCAGGCAATATATTTTTGCGGCATGAGGAAATAGGTCGTCAGCAGCTCATAGCTTTGCTCAAATAACGCCTGATCGTTCTTGGCTACAGCATATTGCATCCAAAGACCAAGTGATTCAGATAAAACCTCTCTGCCTGCTACGATATCCGCTTTTTCGGATGTGGCATCCTGCAAATAGGATGCAAGTAAACCATTGGGATTGGTCATATGATCTTGGACAAAGGATACTGTAGGGGATAATTCATTCATCACGAACCGCTCCTTCATGAAAATAATGAACGCTGCTGCAATACTGAACACCAATATGACCAACCACGTTACTGTTTTCCGGTTCATTCTCTTCATGATTCCCTCCTGTACTTTTGCTATTGTGAGATAATGACTCTGCTCCTTGAGATCGGTTCGGCTAGGGTCTGGGATGTAGGGGTCAAGGACAGAGGTATTGTTCATTCTGAGATATCCATGTAGGACCGCCGTCCGCCCTTTTTGACAAATTTCCAGTCTACCTCGATGTTGTGGCGCATTCGGCGGAGAAGCTTAACCGTGGTCTCTATCTCTTCATCCGTAAAGCCGTCCAGCGTCACCTGGTCGGAATGCTCGCCCTCTTTACGAATGAATTCCCATGCTTTCAGACCAGCTTCTGTCGGATATAACAACTTGTTCTTCTTATTGTCTATTGCCGACTGTTTGACAATAAATCCATCGGATTCGAGTTTGCTAATCGCTCTGGCCGCTGTCGTTCGATCTACTTTGATTAGTTCAGCCAGCTGGTTGGGAATAATGCCCGGATTCTCACATATGCGATAAAGATACAGATATTGGCCTCGGGACAAGTTCAGATGTTGAAATTCGACATTGCTGATCGAATCCAGACAGCGGGCAATCATGCCAATTTCACGCAACACTTCTTTTTTATCAGTCAATGCGCTCACGCCCTTTTATAAAATTGTTGCATTCACAACATAAATAGTGATATAACTACAGTTAAATTGAATTAAATTTTAACCATGATACTCACATCGAACGGCTGCAATGATTATGCTATATACCAGTTTATCATGCCCGGATATGATTACTATCGTCCAAAGGAGAAACATTCATGAATACAACGATTGTTGAAGTTACTAATCAGGAATTGCTCGATGCCTGCTTCGCCATTCGTACTGCTATTTTCGTCGAAGAACAAGGCGTACCCGCAGCGGACGAATTCGATGCTTATGATACATTAGACGCGGAGGCGCGCCACATTCTGCTCTACGTAGACGGTGTACCTGCTGCCTCCTCCAGACTGCGCATTGTGGAACAAGTTGCCAAATTGGAACGGATCTGTGTCATGCTTGATTACCGCAAACACGGCCTGGGCCGTGTGCTGATCGACAAACTGGAGCAGATGGCTGTTGCTGATGGTCTTGAGAAAGCCAAGCTGCACGCACAGGTACAAGCTTCCGGGTTCTACGAACGTCTCGGATATGCACCCGCGTCGGAAGTATTTATGGAAGATGGCATTCCCCATCTGCTGATGACCAAAAAACTGAAATAATGACATTCCAAAAAAACGCCTCCGTTATCACTTCTCAGTGATATACAGAGGCGTTTTGCATTCAGGCAACGCATTCGCGAACTCAACAACGGTAGGTGGAACGTACAAAGTACAGGCACTAATTATACAACCAAGTATCCTAACTTACTTGCCAGCTCCGCGTTGTATCTTATCCCAGTGCCAGACGGCCTGGTTCGGATTCGACAGCGTTGTTCTTCATTTGTTTACTGCGCAACTGTCCGCAAGCAGCATCGATATCCGTACCATGTTCCATACGTACAGTGGAGTTAATGTTGTTCTTTTTGAGCGTATCATAGAAGCCGAGAATCGACTCTTCTGTACTCCGTTGATACTGACTGTGCTCATCCACCGGGTTGTATGGGATCAGGTTCACACTGACCATACTTCTGCGACTGGATAACAGTTCAGCGAGCTCCGCGGCATGCTCACGTTGATCATTAACATCACGTAACAGGATGTACTCAAACATGATGCGTTTGTTGGTTTTAGCCAGATAATAATCCACCGCATCCATCAATTGCTCAATCGGGAAAGCCCGGTTGATCTTCATGATGTGTGTACGCAGTTCATTATTAGGTGCATGCAGAGAGATCGCCAGGTTAACCTGCAGACTGCTATCTGCAAATTCCTTGATTTTGTCCGGAAGGCCGCTCGTGGATACAGTTATCCGTTTGGCGGCAAGTGCCAATCCTTTGCGATCCTTGATAACTTCGATGAAATCACTCATGTGCTGGAAGTTGTCGAATGGTTCGCCAATCCCCATCACAACTACGTTGGTTACCCGTTCGTTTTGACCCGCTGCATCCAGATGTCGCTGCACATGCATAATCTGTTCCACAATCTCTCCAGCGGTCAGGTCTCGGCTCTTCTTGATCAGACCGCTCGCACAGAAACTACAGCCAATATTACAGCCCACTTGTGTGGTCACACAGACGGTAAGTCCGTATTTCTGCCGCATCAATACCGTCTCAATCAGGTTGCCGTCCTGCATCCGAAGCAGAAACTTCACGGTACCATCTGCCGATTCCTGCTTCACATGTTCGCTCAGCGAGTTCATGGTGAAATGCTCGGAGAGAACGTCCAGACATTCCTGACGGACATCGGTCATTGCAGGGAAATCGTGAACACGCTCTTGATATAACCATTCCCAGATCCGGGATGCACGGGATTTTTTCTGCCCATGCTCCGGTAGCCAGGAACGTAATTGCTCTAATGTTAATCCATATATGGATGATTTGTTCATTGTATAATCCTCTTTTCGCAAAAAAGCATATGGCTTATCGGTCCTACCCAAAAAACCTCTACTCCGTATTGTCCCAAAATTGACGAGGGAAAACAAGGGCTTTTGCATTTCTTCCAAGAGGTTTTATCCATGGTAAATCTGCACAACATACCATATTTCACCCTATCGGGTCTTCACCATTAGAAGTGAATGATGCCGGATGTATGCAATAGAACCAGCAGAACCAGGATCGGAGCTACGTAACGCAGCATGAACAGCCACACCCGGAACCATCCGGAACGCAGGCCGGAAGCTTCCGCAGCCGTTTTCCAGAAGTATCCGGCAAAAATCGTCACAAGCAGTCCACCTACAGGCAGTAGGATGTTGGATGCTACAAAGTCCATCCAGTCGAACACACTCTTCGATCCAATCGTCCATTCAGGCTGCAAGCCGAGCGACAATACCGAAGGAAGTCCCACGATAAAGACCGCTAGCGAGATAACCCATACCGCACGACTGCGGCTCCAGGACAAACGTTCCATGAAATATTTCACCGGAACTTCCAGCAAGGATACTGCTGACGTCAATGCCGCAATAGCCAGCAGGATGAAGAACAGTCCGCCAAACAAGAAGCCAAGTGGCATCGCCGAGAAGGCCGCCGGAAGTGCCACAAAGATCAGTGACGGTCCTTGGTCCGGTGCAATACCAAACGAGAATGTTGTTGGGAAGATGATCAGACCCGCAATGAATGCATAGATCAGGTCACCTGCACCAACGGCGACGGTTGCCGCACCGAGCGATTGATTTTTATCGACATACGAACCGTAGGTTACAAGAATACCCATCCCGAGTGACAGGGAGAAGAAGGCATGTCCAAGCGCTACCAGTGCTGATTCCGTTGTAAGCTGCGAGAAGTCCGGATTCAGGAAGAAGGATACCCCAGCACCTGCACCCGGCAATGTAACTGCACGAATCATCAGGATAATGAGCAGTACCAACATTGCTGGAATCAGTACCTTGTTAAACTTCTCGATTCCGTTAGATACCCCTTTGGCAACAATCCAGCCTGTGATTAGGACCGCGACCAGTTGCCACACGATCGGCATATAACCGCCTATGAAGGAGTCGAACTGTCCGGCATAATCCGGATTGTTAAACAATGTTCCACTGAATGACGTAATTGCATATTGCAGGGTCCAGCCTGCAATAATGACATAAAAAGAGAGGATGATAAAAGGAGTCAGTACTTGCAGCAAACCGGCTGCGAGCCAACCTTTATGTCCACCTGCTTTGATAAAAGCCGTAGCTGCACTACCTCTGCCACTGCGACCAATCGCAAGTTCAGCGAGAAGAACTGGCAAACCAATCAACAGCAAACAGACGATGAAGAGCAAGAAAAACGCAGCTCCTCCGTTCTCACCCGTAATGTACGGGAATTTCCACATGTTGCCCAGACCAACCGAACTACCAATGGCCGCCAGGATAAATCCAGCTTGGGAGAAACGTTCTCCTTTGCCAGCGTTGTCTTGATCTAGATTAGGCTTACTAAAATTCATCGTATCTACTCCATCACTTTAAAGTTTTCCCGTAATTATATACTACTGACCTTGTCAGGTCATTCGAAATTCGAAATTTGTCGAAATGTTATTTTTTTACATATAAAACATACGGAAATCTTCATCTCATAAGTTCCTTAAACACAGTATGTGATAAAGTCCGTTAGTCCAACCGTATAAAGTTTCAACAAATCCGTATTCCCAACCGTTCAAAGCCCAACAGAATCAAAAAGAGGTCCCCTCAGCCATTTGGATGACTGCGAAGCACCTCTCTTTTTGAATTACACTTTAATTTGAAGTAACTCGTACTTGATAACGCCCATCGGAGCATTGACATGAATGACGCTGCCCACTTCTTTGCCCATTATCTCCTTGCCCAGCGGGCTCTCGTACGAAATTTTATTATTCGCAACATCGGCCTCGGCAGGGCCAACCACTTTATATTCAATCTTCTCGGCGAACTCAATGTCATTAAGCAACACCGTCGATCCAATGCTCACTTTGTTGGAGTCTATATTGTCTGAAGAAATGACTCTTGCTTTTGTCAGCATCTTCTCCAAGATCAAAATTCGGGTCTCCATAAAGGCCTGATCATCTTTGGCTGAATGATACTCACTATTTTCCTTCAGGTCACCGTAACTGATCGCGAGTTTCAGACGAGCTGCCAATTCCTTACGCTTCACCGTCTTCAAATCCTTCAGTTCGTCCTCCAGCTTTTCCAAGCCTTCCTGTGTCAAAATCACTTCATCATTAGCCATTTTTCCATCTCCTAATCCTGCTATCTATCTATATTCTAACCTATATCCACTCCAAAGGGTTAGCATACCCCGGAAAAAGAAATAGCTCATCCATATATTGTATTCCAATGAAATCAGAACCATGTCCATCTCTTGAGATGAATTTCAAGGCTTTGTTCAATAATTGTACCGTTACAATCTTCTCAACTGATGATGTTGTTTTCATCCGTTCACTTTTACAATGAACTCAGGGCAGCAGAAGTTTATAAAAATTTGGGCTGCAGCCCACTATATGACGTGAGGTGATCTGAATGACTGAACTATTGAATACAGCTGAAATACAGGCCTATCTGAAACGGATCGGCATAGATGATATAAAGGAACCTACACTGGAATTCTTATTTGAACTCCAGCGAGCACATGTGCAATATTTATCCTGGCAAACGGTCGATATTTTTGCAGGTCGTCCTGCGGGAATCAGTCTTCAAGATTCAATTCAACTTATATTACAAGGACGCAGCGGCTACTGCTTTCATCTAAATGGTGCATTTAGTGTTCTTCTCCGCTCGCTGGGTTATACGGTTGATTGGCATCGCGGGGGAGTACAGCCTCATGGGGAACAACCCCGTGTGAACTCATTCCATCTCGGTCTATCTGTGCTTCTGCCAGATGCTGACCCGACAGTTGAGCGCTGGATTGTAGATGTAGGTCTGGGCGGAATGCCCTTTGAACCTCTGCCACTCCGTTATGGAACCTATGGTTCAGCTCCGTTTACGTACCAATTGATGCCATCATCTGTTGTGGCTGGGGGATGGCGGCTTGAGTACGAGCCGAATGGGCCAAGTGAAGGTGTGGACTATGCTCCTGAAGCAATTACCAGCCTGGAGGCGTTCATTCCCAAACATGAATTCTACAGTCGGGCGGCCGAATCACCTTGGCATAACGTATTTTTGCTTCGTCAGCGGAATGAGATCCGCAGTAATGAACTACGTGGATGTATGCTTCGAACACATGATATGGAAGGAATCCGGAAAAAGGAGATCCGGAATTATACCGAGTGGCGTAACGTATTAACTGAAATATTCCATGAACCCTTGGTGAATTACAGCGAACTGGAATGCCAAGATATGTGGGATCGAATACAGGCTGCGCATACAGAATGGAAACGAGTACAGGAAGCATGAAGAGGAAGATGCAGAACCTGAGGCCTTAACATAAAAAGCGAGACAACCGGCTTGCTTGTTAGGGGCATCCGTATAGTGATGATTTGGGAGTAAGAGTTGAGGGGACGTTCCATATAAAGGAAAGTTACTGAACTGCGCCGAATATGTCCTCAGGTGATTAATGATGATAACTATTCGTGTACTCCAAGTTCCAGAAGTATTGCCCGAGGCGAACTGGAACCAATTGCTATCGCAAGTTTCTGCGGAGCGACGTGCTCAGGCTTCGCGTTTTGTGCGTCAGGCTGACGCGTATCGCGCCGTGCTGGGAGAGATATTGACTCGTGTGACTTTGAGCATGTTAACTGGACTGAGACCTGCTGAGCTTTCATTTACCCGTAATTCCTACGGCAAACCTTCGCTCAGTCACCATTCGGATGTACAATTCAACGTCTCCCATTCTGGTGATTGGATTGCTCTGATCTCTGGCAGTACAGATGAACTTGGCGTGGATGTGGAAAAAATAGCTCCAATTGACATGCAGATTGCAGAGCGTTTCTTCTCCCCTAAGGAAAGCCAGTTCTTGGCCGCCGAGCCTGATGATCGTCGGCTGGAAACCTTCTACCGTCTATGGACGCTGAAGGAAAGTTATATCAAGGCAGTGGGTATGGGGTTGTCCATGCCACTGGATTCCTTCGCCATCCTTCCCAATGAGCGGGAAGATTGGCATTGCAAACAGGCCGGGACATATCTCTTTCTCAGTCAGCGACTGGATGATGGACATATGCTTGCAGCCTGTTCGGCTGGGGGAGAGCTGCCGAGCAAGCCGGAAATCATAACCTTAGAGGATCTGTATCCGGATTTAGTATAGAGTGGTGCTGGGCCTCAACGAGTTGGAATCAGTTGAGTTTTGTAAGAGGCCGCCATTAAGATAATCCTGCTAATGTTAATCAAAAAAGCTAACGACGTGAGTATCACGCGTTAGCTTTTTGGGCTTTATATTCACACTCCGTTTACGTCTCTGACGTATGGATAGGACTAGTCCCGACTCCGCAATTTGCCAAGCAGGCGGATGATCTCAATGTACAACCATACCAGCGTCACCATCAATCCAAATGCACCGTACCACTCCATATACTTGGGCGCACCACGTTCAGCACCACCCTCGATGAAGTCGAAATCAAGGACCAGATTGAGGGCAGCCACAATGACGATAACGACCGAAATACCGATGCCGATCAAGCTGTTATCATGCAGATAAGGAATTGAAATGCCGAAGAAACCCAGTACAAAGCTCAACAGATACATGATCATGATGCCGCCAGTTGCAGCAACAACGCCCAACTTGAAGTTCTCCGTAGCTTTGATCAATCTGGTTTTGTATGCCACCAGCAGAGCGATGAATACAGCCATGGTCAACAGAGCCGCCTGCAAGGTAATTCCGTTATACAGGGACTCATAGGTTGCAGAGAGTGCTCCCAAGAACAGTCCTTCTGCCACGGCATAGACAGGTACGAGATAAGGTGCCGCTACAGGTTTGAACGAAATCACAAGTGCCAGAATGAAACCAACGATTAATCCGCCATAAGCAAGCGGCATCACTTGTTGTCCGTTAAAGAACATCATCCAGGTTGCAAACGCACTGCCCAGCAGGATCACAAGCGTAATAAACGCTTTATTCACCGTGCCGTTGATCGTCATGTAATTCTGATACCGATCTTCTCCATATCCTCTGTTTTCAAACGTGCTGTCTTTAAGTGTAGGGTTACCGCTACGACCGATCAACACAATCACCTCTTCATATGTATTTGGTATATCTATGATACTAAGCTTGGGTTTACTACGTTTCAAATTCTACAAGCTACTCCCTCAAAAAGATCGGGATGGCACCAGAAGGAATCGGATGCAATCCTTCGATTACATCCTTACCCACTGGCGCAACACTTAGGACATATGTCCCAGACATTGCATGTTCATGTGCTTTTTAAGCGTCTTATTTGTACAAGACTTTATCTACATTGTATTTCGCACGCATCGTGTTGATGATATACGTCTCGTAAATTTCACGATCTACTGGATCTTCAACCAGGCATACTTCAATCTTCGTTACTTCTTCGCGGTGATTCTTGATTGGTGATACGGTATCTTCAAAATGCTTTTTGATGCGGGGTCTTAATTTTCGTGCTTTCCCGACAAATAACAATTCTCCAGCGGCATTGTAAAACATGAAAATCCCGCCTAGTTCCCGGGTAATCAGGTGAAAATCAGTAAATCCATAAATGTGGCTAAGCTGTGGATCAGCCTGCTTTGTGATGGTTACATCCGGTGTTGGCACGGTAATATTAATCAATAGGCTCACTTCCTCATTATCTATAGGTTTTCATCCTATCACATATTATAAAGGGACACCATTTCAATCTATATGAAGTACAATTCACGCAATTTTCGCTATTACGACAAATATTTCAAAAAAAAGGTTAACTTCCCTGATTCAAAGTGGTACTATAGGGGTATGAGGAAGAAATTGGGCACTGAGACATACGTCTTTATATCTACCTCCGTCTATTGTACCCTATGATTGAATATCTTTTTCATGCTGAATTCTGTTACGTGATCACGACAAGAGTACAGTTAGCAAGAACCCTAGCTTATAGATTGTGGATTCATCATCTAATCGACCCTTGCAGCAAGCAAACCTAGAAAGACCTAGATTCATGATTCACTGTAGTTTTATGTATCACCTAGAAAGCCTGCAATTATAGTCGTACTGAAGTTAATAGACACACGTAGAAGGTCAGATAGCTATCGATCCTAGAGAGACTAGTCATGCAATACAACTGTAGAAATTATAGCAGCAGTACTATAGAAAATGGATCAAGTTTCACCACCAGGCCCCGGCATACTGCCAGGGCTTTTTTGCGTTTGTGCGAACAACCAACCACACGCTCAGGGAAACAGAGGTATCGTGGTTCTTTCTGCGGGGTTTATAATATGGCAAGATACCAGTAGAGGGAGTGATGGGATGTATTCCGATCTGCAACTGACGGAGGACCGCCCTGTATATATACAAGTCAAAGATTATATGAAGCGATTGATGCTCAAAGGCGGCCTGCAAGCCAAACAAAAGCTGCCCTCGACCCGTGAACTCAGTACACTCATGAAGGTTAGTCGCAGCACGGTCCTGCTCGCTTATGCCGAGCTTGAAGATGAAGGTCTGATCTATGCAGTCAAAGGCAAGGGCAATTACGTCAGTGCCTCCATCAAAACACCTGAGGCAGCGGCGAGCTGGGAACTGGACTGGACGACAGAGGTAAGCGAGTATGCAATTCAGGCAGAGCAGTACGATCTGATGAAGCATGGCTCCGGAGCAGAGCGCGGTGAGATATCGTTTACCAGCATAGCACCGGATGAAAAGCTGTTTGATCTGCACAACGTGAAACGGGCTTTTCTGGATCGCATGTCACTTGAGGGCGAAGTACTGCTGAATTACGGATATGCGCAAGGATACAGACCGCTGATGAACTATTTACTACGTTATATGGAGAACAAAGGTGTTGACCTCCGTGGCAAGGACATTCTGATCACCAACGGATTCACGGAAGGTTTCGACCTGGTGCTTGGAGCGTTGCGCAAAAAAAGCGGAAAAGCGCTATGCGAGAATCCAACGCACCACACGGCGATTAAAAATCTAAAATTGCACCAGTTTCAACTGACCGGTGTGAACATGGAGCCGGATGGCCTGGACTTGAAGCAACTGGAACATGAACTTGAGGCAAGTCCATATGATCTGGCATATCTCGTGCCATCTTATCACAATCCAACCGGGATTGTGACGTCCCCTGCGAAACGGGTAGAGATCATCCGGTTGATGAACAAGTATCAGGTACCGATCATTGAAGACGGTTTTAACGAAGAATTGCGATATTCCGGTTCGCATGTCTCTCCCCTGATCGCCAGCATGGGCAAAGGCAATGGACTGGTGTATCTGGGCAGCTTCTCCAAAGTCCTGTTTCCAGGCCTACGAGTTGGTTGGATTATTGCGGATGCGGCGCTGATTGATTATCTGGAGAGTATGAAACGGGCACGCAGCATCCATACCTCCACGCTGGACCAATCATTATTGTATCAATATCTGAGCAACGGTAATTTCGAGAAATATTTGAAGCGTGCTCGCACGGAGTATAAGCGAAAATATGAATTGGTTGTGCGTTGCCTGAAGCAGCATCTGCCAATGTGCCGGATTTCCGGTGCGGGTGGTCTGCATCTGTTCGTGCAGTTCCCGTCCGAATACAGAACCCGTGAACTGCTGGAAGCCTGTAAAGTGAAAGGTGTAACGTTCACACCTGGGGATACCTTTTATCTGGAACCCGGTCAGGGTGTAAACACGATGCGTCTGGGTTTCTCCAGAGTCAGCGATGAGAATATACGTAAAGGCATTCGCATCATTGGCGAGACAGCAGCTCAAATGAGATAAGGAGGATTTCACATGAAAGTTGGCGTGATTATGGGCGGTACATCTTCAGAGCGGGATATTTCCCTGCTCACCGGACAGGAGATGATTGCAAACCTGAATAAAGACAAATACGAGGTTGTACCCATCGAGCTGAATACCAAGCGCGATCTAATCGACAAGTCAGCGGGGATCGATGTGGCACTGCTTGCCCTGCATGGAAAATACGGCGAAGACGGTACGGTCCAAGGCACATTAGAATCTCTGGGTATTCCCTACACAGGCTGTGGTGTGCTGGCAAGTAGTGTATGTATGGATAAAGACATGTCCAAACAGCTCATGCAGCATGCAGGTGTACTTACTGGAGAATGGCTGCGAGTGAGCCATATGGAGGAACTGTCCTCTATTGCTGTTCAACAATTAACGTACCCCGTGGTGGTCAAACCCAATTCAGGCGGTTCCAGCATCGGTACCCAAGTGGTGAAGGAAGCTTCCGCCCTGCCAACTGCTGTAGAGGCTGCCCTCGCCTGGGATGATACGGTCATGATTGAACAGTATATCGAAGGTGAGGAGATTACCTGTGCCATTCTGGATGGTAAGATGCTGCCGGTGATCTCCATTCGTTCGAGCGCCGAGTTTTTCGATTATGCCTCCAAATATGATGACCACGGGGCCGATGAGAAGGTTGTGCAATTACCTATGGACCTTCACCATCGCGTCGAAGCTGCGGCCTTGGCCTGTTATCAGGTGCTCAAATGTAGCGTCTACGCTCGCGTGGATATGATGATTCGGGAGGGCATGCCGTATGTGCTTGAAGTGAACACGCTGCCGGGTCTTACCCGTAACAGTCTGCTGCCCAAAAGTGCAGCTGCTGCAGGCATTTCTTTTGCAGAGCTGCTGGATACCATTATTGAACTTTCGTTGAAGGAAAGACCCAAGGAGGATACAACATTATGAGCCTGGATGTAACGATTAGACATAGCTCCACTACCGATCTGCAAGATATGGTCATTCTGATGGACCAACTTGGTTATCCCACCACGTACGCCGAGATGGAAGAGCGCTATACCCATATCTCTGCGGACGCAAACTTTACTACACTGGTTGCTGAAGCACGAGGCCGCGTAGTTGGACTGATCGGATTACAGACTTCTTATATGTATGAAAAAAACGGAAGACACTGCCGCATCTTGGCATTGGTTGTACACGACCAGTTCAGGGGCTCAGGCATCGGCCGTCAGCTCATTCTTGAAGCCGAACAATGGGCAGCCACGCATAACGTGGATTCCTTGTCTCTGAACAGTGGCAATCGCCCAGAACGTGAAGCTGCACATGAATTCTATCGCCAGATGGGCTTTACAGCCGGGAGTACCGGCTTTAGCAAAAAGCCGCAGATTCTACAGCACACTTAACCTGCCGGATACGGGATACGCCCCTTGAATATCAAACCAAAAAAAGAACGCCCCAATCCGCACATTGGCGAAAAAGGGCGTTCTTCAGTATATATCTATGTCGCATTGATGTGCTGTTGATGATTATGGGATCAATATTTGGCTGACTGCGCACCATCAATCGGAATAATGGCTCCATTGATAAACGGTGCTTCACCGGACAGCAGGAAGGCAACGAGACGCCCTACTTCCTTCGGTTCACCCAAGCGCTTCGCCGGGTTGTCCTTCACGAACTCTTTGGATGCTGACTCCCAGTCATTCGGATTGATCTGTTTGAACGAGCCGATAACCATATCTGTCAGAATGGCTCCGGGTGCAATTGCATTAACGCTGATCCCATGCTCGGCGTATTCAATCGCTGCATCTTTGGTCATGCCGGCTACGGCATGTTTGCTCGCTCCGTAGGCAACCAGGTTTGGCACGGCGCGAATCCCTCCAACAGAGGACGCGTTCACGATGTAGCCTTCTCCCTGTTTTTTCATCACAGGTAGAACGTGCTTCAACCCAAAAAATACACCCTTCAGATTGATATCGATAACTTTATTGAACATCTCCGTCTCGTAGTTCTCGATCAGGTTTTGCTTGCCTTCAATGCCTGCATTGTTGAAAAATGCATCGATACGCCCAAATTCATTGACCGTATCACTAACATACTTCTTCACAGCTTCTTCGTCCGATACGTCACCTTCAATTAACAGAAACTCGGCATGCTGTACCTCTTCCGAGATCACACGCTTGGTCTCTTCCAGCGCCTTCATGTTCACATCCACTAGGGCAAGCTTCGCCCCTTCACGTGCAACTTCCACAGCAGCTGATCGTCCAAGACCGGAGCCACCGCCTGTAATCAGTACCACTTTACCCGCAAATCGTTCAGTCATAATCCATAGACCTCCCTTTGCTGTTTTTGACATCCTCCATACGTAAATACCCATTTCTTCATTTGCTCTAATCTAACGGGGATCTGTTACAACCATCATCTCAACCGGATTAGTATTCTTCCGTATGGGCCCTGCCATTCCTCTGACCTGGTACGAAATGACAAAGAGGAGCACCTCTACTAGAGGCACTCCCCATGCATTTCATTATTTTAAGTCATAAGAAATTAAGGACGGTCAATGTAGATCCAGCCTGTTTCTTGTTCCTTATCTACAGTAGCTCCAAGGGATTCAGCCACAAAGCGCAGCGGCACATACGTCTTGCCGTCCTTGCCTACATAGGCGGATTCCACCATAGTCACTTCTTTACCAGCAACGGTTGCCTTCTTGGAACCTACGGTCAGGACAATCTCATCACCAGTGATGTCGTCAATGACAACGATTTGGTTCGAGCCTTTGGTCCATTTCACTTCAGCATCCAATTCTTCAGACACGTAGCGAAGCGGTACAAATGTTGTGTTCTTCACAGTGATCGCCCCAGCGTATTCATCATCCGGGAAGAGCACTACACTTTTACTCGTGATCCCAGCCTCATCTTTCAGCAATTGGTATGCGAGTGAATTGGAATCAAAATTGCGCAGCATCTGTCCAGGCGTAATATCATCCTTCATCAGATCCATAACGCCACCCGATACATCCACTTCATCAACTGCAACTGTGCCACCGATATTCCACTGTTCACTGTCTCCACTTACGGTTACAGATTTTACCGGCAGATCCTCAGAAGCAGGCAGCGCTACTTTCAGTTCAAAGTTTTGCTTGCGAATATCCAGTTTGCTGTCGAGATAGAAGTCCAATTTCAGTTTGGTTTCTGTGCCAAAGACCGTTTTGAATTCAGGGGTCTCATTCAACAGGTTGTTCAGCTCCTGATCATAATTGACCAGCATACTGTCCAGTCCTACTTTGATGATGGCATACAGAGACGCAACGGCTTCATCTTTCGATTCAGGAACGATCGAATTCAGCGTGTCGTCTCCCCCACCTTCTACCTCATTCACTGCTTCCAGTACAGGGTAGAACACATCGTACAGATCGCCAATCAGATCTTTCAGTCCTTGCTCATCCTTCGAAATACTCGTCAGGAATGGTTTAACCATGGCAAGCATCTCTTCACCACTAACTTCCAGATGCAGCTTGGAGAGGCTAAGTGCTTCACCATTCACGGATTCCTGTACCGGTGTTACGGAGATGTTCTTCGGATTGGACAGATGCTTCAGGACAAAAGAGAACAGTTTCGGGGAAATTTCCTCGAGTTGTTTCTCCAGAGCCTTCGTATCTACCATTGGAAGCGCCTGTGCATCCTGGAACGTATCCAGAGACATGTACAGCGGTTTCTGGGCTCCGTCCAGATCAATGACCAATTGGGACTCATTCATGGACACGTGGAAAGGTAACTTCGTTCCCTCCATGCTCAGTGTACCTTTGATCGATGCTGTCTTCGCATCTTTCATTTTGGCTTGATCAATATCCAGGGATATGGAGTTAATAAGTTCGATCATTTCAAGGTCTTTTTCTGTAGCAAATTCCTTAGCCGGTTCTATGTTTATATTCATGGATTGTCTGGATTCACCGGACTTGATACTCGCGCCATTGGCCATTGCTTTGCCAACGTCTACTCCACCCACAGCCTGACATCCTGTAAGAACAACCATTAAAAGTACTAGTGGCACTGCCATCCATTGGACTAACTTCCGATTCGTAATATGAACTCCTCCTTAGAAAAATATGGTTCAATTCCATTATGAAGGTATAGGTAATTCTTGTAAACGGATACGCAAAAAAATAAACCAAAAGGCCGGAGCATGTCCGACCTCTGGTCTATCTATATTTCAGCATATCGTATGTTTCGATAAAACATCCTGCTTCATTGTGCAATGCTGGGAGTTATTCTTGCTCCTGATCTTCTGCGAGTTTCTCATCCGTTTCTTCATCTTCCGCAGTTGCGGGAGTCTCGAATTGATCCGGCTCGTCCTCTTGAATCGCTTTGTTCTCTTCGTTCTGATCCTGTGTCATATCGCATTCCCTCTCTTCTACCGGATTGTCATGTCATCAAGGCCTGAGCCTTGTGTCTATCAATAACCCGAATAGGCGTAGTTCAAACCTGCCTCAGTGTCGGCCATAGAATCCCCATCATAATTTTAGTGCTCACTTAGAAAACATAAAAGATGATCCCGTTCCCACTTGCAGCCGTGGCCTGAAACAAGGCCTGGATATCATCCACAGTCTGAACGATCTCCTGAAATGTCTCTTCCGCATCCCAATCTTCCATGACTGGATAGACGCCTTCAGCGATCATCTGGTCCAGACTATACCGCTGCTTTAATTCTTCCGGTGTGAGCTGCTCCAATGCCATGTAGGCTTCCAGCACCTGCTCGTTACTCAGCAAAAACAAATCCATGTCCGAATAGTTTCCCACGTATTGCTCACCTGCGAGAGGTACCACAAAACCGAGAGGTGGTTCCCCCTGTACCAGGTTACCGTTCAGCGTGAACTGCAGCATCTGCCATGTTTTATCGATATCCAGATCCACTGCACAATCATGCACACTGACCTCACCTGACTTGATGGATTCAACTAGCTCCTTTGTTACCACAAGATATCTGCCGGACATTCCCATACCGTTATCCCTCCTGTGTAATTGATTCTGTTGTTCCCCATTAACCGTGCTTGTTGGTTCAGAATCGGGGTAATCCCTATCAAGGAGGGTGTATACATGAAAAAATTTGATTACAGTCTCAATTATGATGAGTTGGATCTGCGCAAACACCCTGAGCTGTACACCGTAGGCCGGGGAGAGCAGGGCGTTCTCATGGTTGAGCCATACAAGGGCGAGATTCTGCCACACTGGCGATTCAAAACACCCGAGATTGCGACGGAGTCATCGGAGAAAATCTATGAGCTATTTTTGGAGTATAAGAAAAAGGGTGATTTCGTCGGTATGGATATGGCTCGTAAATTTCTCCAGATGGGTTATACACGGGCCAGACGGTATACAAATCACAAAGGAGGACGCAAATACTCAAAAGAGGATGGCTCAATCTTACCCTATCAGAATGATAAGGTGAAGGCAGAAGCCGCGGCTATATTCAAAGCACAATGGGAGATTGCGAAGACCGATCCAGACTATGTGAAAATGAAGAAGGAGCATCGGGAAAAGTACGAGTCTGATGAAGCGTAGGATCAACGGTGAAAAGATTGACTTATGGAAACATTTGTCTCAGAATCGATCTTGTTACTGTACATTTTCAACCATTATATTGGAGAAGAGAGGCGCATCCGATTATGACAGATTCGTTTATCCACTTAAACACAGGCCAGAATATCAGTATCAACGAATCCACCCAACTTCAGGTAACCATTCAATGTACATCATCTCCTTCTCCCTTGGATGTTAGCTGCTTTATGGTGAATGAAGAGGGAAAAGTCCCATCTGACGACTATTTTGTATTTTATAATCAGACGGCCGATCCCCATCAAAGTGTACTTCTGCAACAGGCAGAGGAACTGAAATCCTCTTTTGTACTGGATACGAATAAATTACGGCAGGCCCCTGTGGAAAAGTGTGTGTTTACGGCTACTCTGGATGCGGGAGGTACTTTCGCCGATGTTCAGGCATGTCAGGCGATTGTACAAGCTGGTTCCCAGCAGATCACCTATGAGATCACAAAGGTCACTGCGGAAACAGCACTTATTCTCATTGAAATCTATAAGTATCGTGACGGGTTCAAAGTTCGTGCGATTGGACGAGGTTTCTTTGGTGGATTGCAGCCGCTGGCAGAGTCATTCGGTGTTGAAATTGAGAGTAACGACACCTCGGAAGCCGAACAAGTTCTTCTCACGGCACAAGCTGAAGTAGCAGCGGCCTCTCCAGAAGTCTTGGCACCTGTTGCCGCACCAAATACGAATCATCCGCCGCTTAACCTGACCAAGATCGATCTCCTCAAGCGTAAAGTAACCCTGTCTCTGCAAAAGAAAAAGATCGAACCTATACAGGCACGTGTTGCTGTCGTATTTGATGCGTCAGGCTCCATGTACCATCTGTATCGCAAAGGCATCGTGCAAGAAGCCTTCGAGCGTATCCTGGCAATTGCATCAGCGTTTGATGATAACGGTGAGTTGGACGTCTGGTTCTTCGCCAAAGACTTCTTGCGTGCACCTAGCGTCACCGCCAGGGATTTCGAGAATTATATTGAACGCACATATACGCTGGGAAGCAAAGGCGGTACCAATAACGAACCTCCTGTGATGCAGGATGTCATTCGCAAATATACGATCGAGGAACCCGATGTGAAAATTCCAACGTATATTATCTTTTTTAGCGATGGTGGAGTCAGTCAAAAAGGGAAAATCATGCGGCTTATTACCGAAAGTTCAACCAAAAACCTGTTCTGGCAATTTGTTGGCCTGGGACAAGCCAATTACGGTATCCTTGAAAAACTCGATGACATGACTGGACGTTTCATCGATAATGCTGACTTTTTTGCTCTCGACGATATCTCCAAGATCAGCGATGAAGAATTGTACGATCGTCTCCTCACTGAATTTCCAGGTTGGATAAAGGAAGCTCGGGCCAAAGGCATTTTGGCCTAAAGCTTTTACCCTATACCCCTAATCAGGCTTGTACTTTTTCTGCTTTACCATCCTTGGAACGTGGACGGAGCATACTTCCTACGATTCGCAACATCAACTTGCGTGGCACGAGGCGGGTGAACTGCGCTGTCCAGTAATTACCGGCCCCCGGCACAGCATAAGGTTTGCCTGACTCGAGTGCACTCATGGCCACCGCCACGACATGCTCAGGGGTATCACGTTTACCCACCGAGGCTTCATCAGCACCCACTACATCAAAGAACGAAGTCTCGGTTGAACCTGGGCATAGTGCCAAAAACTGAACGCCACGCTTCCTGTTTTCTTCGTATAATGCCTCTGTAAAAGAAAGTACAAATGCCTTCGTTGCTCCATACACAGCCATATACGGATCAGGTTGAAAGGCAGCCGTCGAAGAGACATTAATGACAGCACCATTTTTCTTCTGTAACATGCCTGGCAAGAAAAGATGCGTCATGTTTGTCAAGGCGAGCACGTTCAACATAATTTCCTCCTGTTGCCGGGAACCATCCAGTTGTTCAAAACATCCATGGGTAGCAAATCCCGCATTGTTGATCAGCATATCGATGTGTATTCTCCGATTCTGACATTCCTCATATATCCTCTGAGGTGCATCGACTTGAGACAAATCCGATACGATCACCTCAGCCCTTACTTGATATGTACGTTCTATGCGTTCTGCCAATTGATTCAGTTTGGACTCTGTTCTGGCCACCAGTACAATATTTTTACCCTTGGAAGCCATTTCGAGTGCAAAAACTTCCCCAATACCTGAAGAAGCACCTGTAATAAGTACCCATTGACGCTGTTCCTTTATCATCTCTCATCCATCCTCTGTGTATGATTTGAACACTTGTTTTCATAAGGAAACACTGTTTCTGTATAGAATCATCGTAACCAAAATCCATGACGCTGTCAAATGCATTTGTTAAATTTGGATCTAGAACGTTTTGCTCACTTACCAAACTCGGATTAAATTGACGTTATCCAACGTAAAACAGTAGAATGACCTTAAGAAAAGGAAACGTAGTTTCTGTTCAACAACAATACGGTTACGAGGATGAAATCAATGAAGGATCTTAATTCGGGTTCCACGGAATCTGCACATACGGTAACAACCTTTCAGGAAGCCAGACTGCAGCACTCGGATAATCTGCGGCAAAATATTGTGCATGCTGCTGCTGCTTTACTGCAAGAGCATGGACCGGAAGCCGTCACAGTACGCCGTGTAGCTGAACGCATGGAGTGCTCCACCAAAATCATATATAACCTCTTCGGCAAAAAAGAAGGGTTAGCCAAACATCTGTATTTAGAGGGATGCTCCCTCATGGCCCAGCGATTTGAAACTACACCCCGGCAGGCATCGTTCGAACAGTATTTCCGTGATCTGGCCTACGTCTACTGGGACTTCGGCATTTCTCAATCCAGCTTCTATCAGCTGATGTTTGGAGGATCTTTTTCCGAATTCAAACCAGATGGAGAAACCTTACAGGGAACAGCGACTGCACTTAAGCAAGTGTCTGCCTTAGTGGAGGTAGCCATTGAACAGGGAATGCTTCAGGTACAAGATCCCATGCTTGCAGTTCGGATGATCTGGGCTCCCTTACACGGTGTTATTCATCTGTATTTGGGAGGCCATATTGAGAGCGAAGAAGCTGCCAAAACCCTCTATGATCATACGTTATCCATGGTTATACACTCCCTTGTGAGTACATCTGCGAATGGATAAGCATTAAACCTGTGCTGTTTTAGATACTTTTAGAAGATAAACGAAAAAGGAGCAGACCCATTGGCGTAATACGCCTAGAGTTTGCTCCTTTATTTGGTTGACTCTATCTAGTTCCGTAACGGTTTCAGTCGATTAACGTGCCTCTTCGTTCTCAGCTTCCCAACGTGCAATTTCTTTGCGCACGATTGGAGCGACTTCTTTACCAAGTAGCTCGATTGCTCTCATAACCTCGTTGTGCGGCATTGTGCCGAGGGGGGTGTGCAACATGAAGCGTGTAATACCGACTTCTTTGCGCAGGTAAATAATTTTCTGAGCTACCGTCTCCACATCACCTACGTACAAAGCACCCTCTAGGCTACGCGCTGCATCAAATGTTGCACGGCTGTAGTGTCCCCATCCACGTTCACGGCCCAGTATGTTCATGACCGCTTGCGCTGGCGGGAAGAATTTCTCCACGGCTTCGTCTGTTGTATCGGCAATGAAGCCGTGAGAGTGAGAAGCAACGGTCAGCTTGGAAGCATCATGTCCTGCATGTGCAGCTGCTTTCTTGTACAGCTCCACCAGTGGTGCGAATTGCACCGGACGGCCACCAATAATGGCAAGCACCAGTGGCAAACCGAGCAGTCCTGCACGAACAACGGATTCCTGATTACCACCACTGCCAATCCATACCGGAAGTTTTTTCTGTACCGGGCGCGGGTAGATGCCCAGATTGTTAAAGGAAGGGCGATGTTTGCCTTCCCAAGTTACTTTTTCCGAATCACGCAGTTTGAGCAGCAAATCCAGTTTCTCGTCGAATAACTCATCGTAGTCGTTCAGATCATAGCCGAACAGTGGGAACGATTCGATAAATGATCCCCGCCCTGCCATAATCTCTGCACGCCCGTTCGAAATGCCGTCCAGTGTCGCAAAATCTTGATAGACCCGTACCGGATCATGCGATGACAGCACCGTTACAGCACTCGTCAGGCGAATATTCTTGGTCTGTGAAGCTGCGGCCGCCAGAATGACAGCTGGTGATGAAGCGGCGTAGTCAACACGATGATGTTCTCCCACGCCATATACATCCAGACCCACCTGATCTGCCAAAACTATCTCTTCAACAACATCTCGAATACGCTGTGCATGACTGATAAGTTCTCCTGTTTTTACATCCGGATTCGTCTCCACAAATGTACTAATTCCGATTTCCATTGTCTGTTCCTCCCTGTTATGAAGCGATCCGTTGTTCATCTTACCTATTGTAAGTAGATCACCTTTTGTTATGTATCTTAATATTGAACTATTTTGATGAAAAACACAAGTACCCCCTGTTTCCAGAGGGCACATTTATGTTTATTTCTTCCTCCCGATGTACAGCAGATGCGACGAGATTCCCAATATGGAAGGGTCTTTGGCAGCTTCAATCATATATTGCATGAGTTCATCATACTCGCCACGCTCTTTCCAGTATTGCTGCTGCTCGTCCGTAAGCATCGCTCTAAGGCTGGATGAACCAATCAAATCAACGGTTTCAAATCCATGTTGCTCCATGAAGGGCATAACGTCTTGAATATTAAAATAGTATGCTCCCGTAAATCGTCCTTGATCCTGATGATTGAATATACCCTTTTCCACAAAAGAATGGATTGCTGCCATGTTATCATTCGGTTTCCAGTGATGCGGAGATTGTAACGAATTGATACTCATGCGCATTCGGCTTTGTAAGGCTACAAACACCACGCCCCCTCGCTTGGTCACACGGTACAACTCCCGTACAGCAGCCTTGCGCTCTTCGTCTGTCTGCAGATGATATAGCGGCCCCAGCATGAGGGACGCATCGTACGTCTCGTCAGCCATACCGGAGAGCGAAGTGGCATCGAGAACATGGAACCCATCGAATTGCTGTGTCAAACCAAACTCCTGAGCCTTTTGCCTCGCAGTATCCACGGAGGAAGGTGTCAGATCCGATAAAGTGACCTTGTACCCCAGCTTCGCAAGCTCAATGGCATACTTTCCTGGTCCTGCGCCATTATCCAGAATACAACCAGTAGCGGGGAGATGTTCCCTGATGTAATGCATGTTAATGATGAATTCAATTGGTTCCCGCTCCAGTCTGCCCCACTCATCAAACCCGGAATAATATTCAATAATATGATCTCTCTTCATCGCTCTGACACCTGCCTCTTCTTATATGTAGACTACTCATCCATGTTCAAAAAAATTAAATTCCAACCAGTATATATCTACTAAATATTTCCTGTCAAACAAAAAACGTTCAATTCCCATTGAATGCGGAACTGAACGTTTCTCGATCTTATATCTTTTTCACAAACTCAGACTTCAACTTCATTGCACCCAAGCTGTCGATCTTGCAATCAATATCATGATCCCCATCAATCAGGCGGATATTCTTCACCTTCGTGCCCTGTTTAACTACAAGCGAGCTACCTTTTACCTTCAGATCTTTAATGACGGTAACGGTATCTCCATCACTTAGCACATTTCCGTTGGCATCGCGGATTACTTTTGCATCCTCTGCGTTATCATTGTCTGCTTCCAAAGACCATTCATGCGCACACTCCGGGCAAACCAACAGGTTACCATCCTCGTACGTGTACTCTGAATTACATTTGGGGCAGTTAGGCAAATTAGACATATGTATTAAACTCTCCATTCTACGATTGGCATTCCCGCAAGTATACGGGATTTCGACGGCATATTCCATACGCTTGGTCACTGCATGGATGGATTTAAACCAAATTTAAGGTTCATGCATCCCTCACTTTAAGGGTAACTACTTATGATGTAACTAATAGATACGCACTACACATACATGAATTTTAATGTCTCTATGACTGTTATTATATTTAATACCAAAGGAGTTCCTACTCATGTCCTCATATGTTTTCCCTGTGCAAATGGCTTTTTTGATCTTTGTTGTTGCGGCCATGTTTTTGCTGGTGCCGTGGCTGATCTATGGGTATCGTAAAGACGGTTTCTTCAGCTGGTCACGGTTTAGCATCAGCTTTTCGTTTATCTTTTATATTCTGGCCGCCTATTGCCTCGTCATTCTCCCGTTTCCGACTACGCAAGATACCTGTGCGCAGCAAGCCGCTGACACGATCTACTACAATCTGGTTCCATTCACTTTTGTCAAAGACATCATGAAGGAAACACCCATTGTATGGTCTCAGCCTTCCAGCTATCTCAGCATGATTCAGGGCAGAGCCTTTCTGCAAGTTCTATTTAACGTCCTGCTTCTCATGCCGCTGGGTGTATATATTCGTTATTTTTTTCAAAAGAGATCATTCTGGAAGTACGCCCTGCTTGGTGGATTCGGGCTTTCCTTATTCTTCGAGATCACTCAAATCACCGGATTCTACGGGTATTATAATTGTCCTTACCGCCTCTTCGATGTAGATGATCTGTTATTGAATACTTCGGGAGCAGTCATTGGATTTTTCACAGCGCCCATCCTGCTTGCTTTATTCCCATCACGTGCAAGCATTCAGGCGAAGAGTGAACAGATCGTGGAGCAAAACCGAGTGTATACTATGCCTCAATTGCTCGCGTTAATTATTGATGGAGTCGTTGTTGTCTTTCTTTCGAATCTAATCTCCATCTTTACAGCGTCTGATGTGATCAGTGATGCGCTAAGTACATCCATTGCTATGGTCATTGTGCTATTCTTCATCCCTTGGGTACGAAATGGGGTAACTCCAGGTTCGATTATCTTGCGATTCCGCTATGTAGATCGTCAGACCGGCACACCTACCAGTGAATCGTTATTTAAAAGATTTGCCGCACTCTATGTTCCATGGCTTCTCGTTACGATCATTCGCTTGGTCAACGATTATGCTTTTTCAGGTCATCAGGATGTTATGCTTCAGCCTTATCAAATGTGGATCTCCTTGGGGACATTCGGTATCTATATGTTAGTCTACGCCGTGCTCTTTGTTCATGTCTTGATCGTGCTCTTCTCCCGTGAAAAACGTTCCTTCTACTTCGATGAGGTGTCCCGCACACGTGCCTCTCGTAAATAATGTTTGGAGTATAACAAGGCATAATGTACCTCTAATTAGTGCTTACGTTCTGCTTATTATTCAGCCGGATTACAAAAAGAGGACGTTCATTATGAGAATGAACGTCCTCTTTTGATCGGGCGCATAGCAGTTATTCAGAGTATCCATTCAAATAATGGCCTGGGTTATAATCCTAACAGCTCTCGCTTGGCTGCATCCGGATCATGTACGACCTCAATCTCATGGTTGAAGATTA
Source organism: Paenibacillus sp. FSL M7-1414 (assembly GCF_038003195.1). Classification (NCBI taxonomy): domain Bacteria; kingdom Bacillati; phylum Bacillota; class Bacilli; order Caryophanales; family Paenibacillaceae; genus Paenibacillus; species Paenibacillus sp. FSL M7-1414. Next base: position 6,754,515 of record NZ_JBBOOS010000001.1, read on the forward strand.
GTGTCGCACGATCCTGCTCATATTCAGGCCAGTTCACACCTGCAACTTCAGGTTGGCCATTCTTGGCAAAGGAAATCCAGGCATCCTGTACCTTGAGGGCAAGTGCCGCCGCAGCTTCATCCGGCTCTGCATTCATGAATTTGAGGACATGCAGTGTATTAAACACAAAGAACATCTCGATGCTGTGAATCGCTCTTTTTAACAAGGGATGTTCCGGCATCACCCAATCAAATCGATACATCCACACCGGGGCATACTTCTGCTGTGCCGCAGCATATTGCAGCGCTGACCGCCAGAAGTACATATCGGTCATCACTTGGGCTTGTCCATCTGCCGTTTTTGGATAACTATTCGCGATGGCTACCCGGTTCTCCAGATCTGGCGTCATAAAGTCTACGCCCTGAACCATATCGATTTCTTTTGAAAAAGGTACATGTGGCTGGATGAACAGCGCACCCTCGTGTAATGTCGTACCAATCAGCACCGGAATATCCTGCGCTGAGCCTTCACTCACTGCCTGAAGTGGCATCTGTGGTAGTGTATTCCCATCCAACACAGGTTGGAACAACAATGCCATGCCTGCACCGCTCTGCTGTTTGACCGTTTCACCCGCTGCAATAATCTGCTCTACAGGAATTGTATTTAACTTCTGCAGGTTGTCCCGGTCCACCCCAAGAATCTTTAACATCCCTTCCCGCAATGCTGCAGCTTGCTCTGCCGGCATGAACTGAGATGCACCGCTCTCCATAATGGCACGTTGGAACAGTCCTTTGGCCGCTGGCATCGCCATCAGTGCTGCAATACTCATGCTGCCTGCTGATTCGCCGAACACCGTAACTTGATCCGGGTTACCACCAAAAGCAGAGATATTATCCTTCACCCACTGTAATGCCGCAACCTGATCCAGCAGACCTGCATTGGATACATATGAATCACCTAATGGAGCCATATGCAGGAATCCCAAAGGTCCTAATCGGTAGTTGATCGTCACAACGATGACGTCCCCCCGAACCGCTAACTGTGTACCATCATACATCGGCTGGCTACCTGAACCTGTTACAAAGGATCCACCGTGAATCCATACCATGACCGGCAGTGGTGTTGCTCTTTTTCCCTTAGGTGCCCAGATGTTCAGATATAGACTATCTTCTGACTCATTCGGAATTTCTGTCTGGCCTTCTGGTTGATGATTTCGTGGTTGTATATTCTCAGGTCCAAATTGATTGGCCTGTCTGATTCCATCCCATGACTCGGGCTGTACCGGAGCCTTAAAACGCAGCGCACCTACTGGAGGTTTCGCATAAGGAATGCCTTTCCATACACTTGCATCGTGCAAAAGTTCGCCTTGAACGGTACCATATGTCGTTTGAACCTGAAGTTCTCTCATGCCGCTTCTACTTCCTCTCCGTAAATAGGTTAAATTAACGAGTACGTGCATATCATGTTTACTTATTTGAGTATAGTTTGTTGTCATACCTATTTACAACTTTACCCAACTCTAGCCTCCCCTGCTACGTTTCACGTGGAACTTTATGGGGTTGGAGATTCATTTTATCTGATACATATCCTTAAGATGGATACCAAAAAGGCCACCCTTTGAGCAATGTCAACAAGTTTAACTTGTCTTAATGGCATTGACCCTTAGAGTAACCTTTTCTTTTCACCACCCAAATAACTATCCTTTTACAGGATAACTTACCGTAAACTCAGCACCCTCAATCCATTCGCTCGTAACAAAGTTCCGCCCCTTTACAACCACTCGATCCATATAAACCTCCACATGAAGCCCTTCGCTGCCCTCCAGATGTTCATCCTGATCGGTCCATAGATAACCTACAGACGACGCATTGAACATCGTTGGCATGTGGCCTGCACCATCGTACATCGTATGCTGTGCCTCCAGTTGCCAATGGGTGTGACCCGAGAAGAGGATCGCTTGCGGATATTTGGCCAGAACGGCCTTGAGTTCAGCATCCTGATTCACACCATACCATCCCTGTTCCTTCAGCGATCCTGCTACCGTATCCATAAGCGGCTGGTGTAAGAATAGGAAGATGGGATGATCGAGTGTTGCATGCTCAGACAACTTCGCATCCAGCCACTCCAATTGTTCGAACGACATATCGCAATCCTTCGGATGAGGTTGCTCGGTGCCCAGGAATATATAATGATACCCATCAGTCCAATGGTCGTGGTAAGAGCCCTTCATGCCTGTCGTCCTTTCAAAATCACTTAATCGACGCTGCCACAACCCGGCGACAGTAATTGGTTCGACTCCTGAAGAGATCGGTCCCCCGTCTTGGTCCACCTGCTCCGAAGGTGCAGCAGACAACGTATAGGTTCCACCGGATAACTGCTCAATCAGTGCAGCTGATTCAGCAGCGGTTTGTTTAGTGACCAGCTCTATATCTGCTTCCTGCTCCAACAACTCGGCTACTTCATCCTCTTTCATCTCAAGCAAAACGATCGGCGGATCTTGCCATACCACGGCTCCAATATCATGATTACCTACCGTGTAACGAATATCCGGCAAACTCTCCGCATGTTGCTTCCATATGCGTTGCAACTCACGATATTCGCTCGGCAGCCCCCGATCTGTCACATCGCCCACATGCATAATCCCGCTGCTCCCCTGACTAAATGTAGCTATGTCGGCTAATGCTTGGTCCAGATGCCGGTTATGAATATGGTCTGCCTCATCTCGCACATGTGTGTCTGTAATGACCTGGAAGCTGGCAATAGGTTGCTCCGGTGTATGTTCATTTCTCATCAAGAATCACTCCATTTCAGTCCAATAATGCCAATCATAATAAAACCGATCCAGACCATCGACGTGAGCCGCAGACGTTCACCAAAATAGTAATGCCCTACGACGCCAATAAGCGTAATGCCCACGCCAGACCAGATCGCATAGGCCACAGCCAGCGGCATATACTTCACTGCAAAATTAAGAAATGTAAAGCTTGCGCCATAACAGACAAACATCAACACCGAAGGCCATAACCGCGAGAATCCATCCGATACTTTCAGCAAAATGGTAGCGCTCAGCTCCAGCCCGATGGCCAGTGCCAACAGTACCCAGCCCAAGTAGGCGTGACTGTTTGTCATCGATTCAGCCCACCATTCAGCAATTCATGGAAGGATTGAATCGTTCTATCCGCCAAGCGGATTTTTCCCGGTTCTCCAATGCCCATCCTGTACCCCGCACCAGCGGTTCGTGCCATCTCCATGTCTCCGTCCGTATCTCCAATGACCACGGTATACTGCACGGATACACCCAACCGTTCACAGGCAAGCAGTAGCATATCGGGAAAAGGTTTGCCCCGCTCCACCAGATCTGTACCAATCACCACGTCAAAAAAGGAATCCAGTCCCATCCACTGTAAATGTTTAATTGCACTGGGTGTATCATCTGCCGTCACGACACCCATAGCGACACCTTCGCTACGGCACTGTTCAAGGAATTCTTGAACTCCCGGTAACGGACGTGCCGGACGATGCTGTTCCATCTCTTCCTCCGCTCGCGCCAAACACTCCCGAACCATGATCTTGGCTTCCGCCCAGCTGAGACCCGCACGATATCCATGCCACGTCAGCACGGCATACACTTCATCCATCGTGCCCATCGCAAGTGGCCCCCGCACGTCATACCCATTCATCCGGCCTTGGTCATCGTGGAATGTACCCCAGATCTGTGGGAATTCCTCTGTATTGATACGAAGTCCCCTGGTCGCCAACTGGTCTCTGAAGTCGTTCAACACACAATCGGTCCAGAATCCCCACATGCCCGTAAAATCAAGTAATGTCCCGTCCTTGTCGAACAAAACGGCTTCAATCGGATTTGGTAATCCGTCCACATACATCTCATCTTGCATTGGTCAAACTCCTTGTCTGCAATCTTTATGAACGGAAAGGACGGTACAGCATGTACCGCCCTTTCCGCTTGAGTTACTTATAGTGATTATTGATACGTTATGTTTACAATCCGGTCAGTTTCACGACCGAGTCTCTTGGAAACAGTTCTTGTCGATATCGTTATTTCGTTACCCTATCCAGTTCCTTCTGTGCTTTCTCTTTCGCTTCCTTCAGCGCTTGTTCCGCTGGCATATTATTGATCTGTACCTGATCAGCTGCATCTTTCAATGCATCATTGATCTTGCCACCCGTTGGATCCTGGAATGGAGCCGAAGCGTGAGCTGCTTGTTGCAGTGGTACGGTGATCTGTGGATTTTCCTCACTGAACTTCATGAACTCTGGATCTTGTTGCGCAGATTGACGTACTGCAATATATCCGGTGTTCATGGACCATGAAGCTGTGTTCGAAGTTTCAGAGAAATACGTAAGCCATTTGTATGCTGCCTGTTGTTGTTCAGGCGTTGCAGCTGACGGAATACCTGCCGAAATGGCACTTGCTACCGGTTTTCCTTCACCAATACCTTCCCAGCCTGGTTGTTGCATCGCAGCGACTACGCTAAAGTCCAAGTCACCTTGGTCACCACTAGATCCGGTATAACCTGCTGCTTTATTTTTCATCACATCATCAATCGTTTTGTACCAGTACTCCCAGCCCTGACCTCCATAGTGAATGCCCATAATCTTGTCTTCGTTGATCCATTTACGGAACAAGTCCCATGTCTCGATCCATTCCGGAGAGTCGATCATAACGGTTTTGCCATCGTCGCTAAGAATCTTTCCGCCCTTACCCAGCACGGCATCAATCATATTATCTCTCCCCCACATCGGTTCCCAACCGTAGAAGGTGGTCTTGCCATTCTCTTGTTTGCTCATCTTCGTAGCCGCCTCAGCCAGCTTCTCCCATGTCGTCAGAGTTGCTGGGTCGATTCCGTTCTCCTTGAACGTATCCATACGGTAATACATGATCTGAGTTGTACCGTACATTGGCAAAAAGTATTGCTTTCCATCCACCTGTCCCTGGTTCAGGAATGTCTGAATGAAATCAGCTTTCTTAAAATTCGAATCAGCGGCAATCATCTCATCCATGGGTGCATAATATCCTTTACGTGCCCAGTCTATATTGGAGCTGAGTACAGCGGCTGGAACCTTTTTGGAAGCAATTGCTGCTTGCAGCTTCTGTTCAGTTTCCGTGTAATCTGCTTGTACAATCCCTTTTACAACGACTTCGTTCTGGGAGGAGTTGAACGCATCAATCGTCTTTTTCATGTTATCGCCCAGATTACCACCCAGACCATACCAGAACTCAATCTCCACCGGATCTTTCGCCTGAGCTTCGGTTCCACTGGCAGCAGCCGTCGTGCCTGATTCTGCGGGTGCTTGTGTTCCACAAGCGGTCAGCAGTGCAAAGCTGGTCGCAAGTACCAGCGACATGCCACCCTTCCAGTTCAACCTCAATCTCTTTTTCCATGTCATGCTTGCCTGACTCCAATTCATTGTTGTTCCTCCCGTTTTAGGTGAATGGTGATTCATATCAGTTCTTGTTCACACCAGCCGTAATATTCACGCTCTGCATGATCGTCTTCTGGGTGAACAGGAAGAGAATAAGTAGGGGTGCGATGGTGAAGGCACTCGCAGCCATAATCTGTGGCCAAGCCAGTCCATATGCCCCGCCTTCTACAAAGAAGCTGCGCAGACCCGCCGATACCAGCTGTAAATCAGGGTCTTTGGTGATGAGCATAGGCCAAAAATAGTTGTTGTACTGTTCAATAAACGTAATCAGCACCATCACGGCGAAGCTTGAGCGAACAAGCGGCGTGATAATCGTCCAGAGAATCCGGAAGTGAGATGCACCGTCCAGCTGTCCGGCTTCCACCAATTCATGAGATACCTGCATGAACGCCTGCCGGATCAGGAAGATCGAGAACACGCTGACACAGTTGGATACAATCAAGCCTGTGTAGGAATCCAGCAGGTTAAGTTCGCTAAGTACCAGGTAACTAGGCAGATACACGGCCGTACTCGGTATCATATAACCCACCAGAATCAGGGATGTCAGTACACCTTTGAGACGGAATTTCATATGTGTCAGGGCGTACGCCATCATACTGGAGTTGACGATCTGAAATAGACAGATGGCTAAAGCCACCCCGGTACTGTTCAGGATGTAACGGGCAAATGGTGTCGCATTCCAGGCATCCACATAATTGCTCCACAGGAACGTCTCCGGCCAGAAGGTCGGCGGAAACTGCCAGATCTCATCATTGGTTTTGAATCCGCTAATGACCATCCAATAGAAGGGAAAGGCTGTACCCAGCGCGATAATGGCTAACAGAAGGTAGCGGATTAATTTACTTATTTTAAAATTCGGTTGTGACACGTTCTGCAACTCCTTGCGCTTCATCCGTTTAGACTTTTTGTTGGGCAATGTCATTGTCATTAGTAGTGCACCAGACGTCTGCCAAGCAGGAAGGATACTCCCGAGAGCAACACGCAGATCAGAATGATCACAACGGCGATGGACGAAGCTTCACCTACGTTAAAGGATTCGAATGCAGACTGGTAATACATGTACAGCAACGTTCTCGTTGATCCCGCCGGTCCACCCTGCGTCATGACATTGATCTGGTCATAGGCTTGCAAGGACTGGATGGTAAGAATAATTGAGAGAAAAAACGTCGTTGGTGAGATCAGCGGCAATGTGATACTTCTGAACTTATCCCAACCGTTTGCACCATCGATTGAAGCTGCTTCGAGCAGATCGGAAGGTAGATTTCGTAGTGCAACGAGATAAAATACCATCGCCCACCCAATCGACTTCCAGAGCGTGACGATCAGAACAGCAACCAATGCCCAGTCCGCGTCACGCAACCAGCCAATGGGTGATACGCCAACCCAGCCCAGCATAAGATTAGCGAGTCCCACTTCTGGCTCAAAGATCCAGGACCACGCAATGGACACCGCAACTGTCGGGGTGACCCAAGGTGAGAAGAGTAATGTCCGGAAGATTCCGGATGATTTGATCTTGCTATTCATGAGCATCGCAAGTGCCAATCCGCCCACAATAGTTGGGATTACACTCCCCAGTCCGAATAACAAGGTGACTTTCAATGACCTATAGAATTCAGAGTTTGTCAGCAGATAACTGTAATTGTCCAAACCAACAAACAGCTTATTCGGGCTCATAAAGTCCCAATCGGTGAAACTGAGATAAACGATATATCCCAGAGGTCCCAGCCAGAAGATCAGCAATGGGATTAGAGCTGGCAGCGTGAATAGTACCGCCTCAGACTCCCTCCATAGTTTTAAACGCAAATCCCCCACCCCTTACTGTCCAATTTTTCTTTAATGATTGGGAATTTTTGAGTATAATCAGCTTTATATTTATTCTGTACAAAATTGATTGTACACTCGTATTGAAAATTCTAATTCCGGCTTATGTTAAAATTGGAGCAAGTCATGTAAAATATGAGGCAGCTAGTGGGAACGCTATCATAAACCAGAGGTGACATTGTGGGAAAAGAAACCGCCGGGAACCCGAATCATTCTTCGTTACCTGATCGGCATGCGCTGAGGGAGAGAGTCATTGAGGCCATCGCCAATACGATGGATCTATATGGGGTTAATCATACGTTTGGCAAATTATACGGCATCATGTATTTTGAGGATCGACCGATGACACTTGAAGAGATGAAAAACTCGATGAATATGAGCAAGAGCAACATGAGCTATGCGGTTCGTTCGCTTACAGAATCACAGATGATCTATAAACTGGAGGAAAAGAAGGAGCGCCAGGATCAATATCTGGCTGAGACCGACTTCTATCGTACGTTCCAGAATTTCTTTGGAGCCAAGCTCCAACGGGAAGTAGATGTCATGTTAGAAGGCATTCGTGAGGTCATTCCTGACCTGTCGACAATGATCCTTTCGGAACATACCTCGTCCAAAGATCGAGATGATGCACTGCGTGATCTGCACAAACTCCAACATGCGGAGCAATACTACGTCTGGTTACAAGGATTCGTGGATCAGTTGCGGGATGGTAAGTTTTACGAGAATGCTTCACACACGCCCGATAAAGAGTAGTACAACTTCGTAAACAGAATAACTAATGGGTGATCAAGCGCTAACAAACCTAGACGATCTGACGTACCATTGTTGAGTCACACTAAACCGCAAAAAAGAGCTGTTCCTAGCCAATGTATGGCTTTTGGAACAGCTCTTTTTTTATTCTATCAATTGTATCGTCATATCCTATCCGTCATTAGGGGTTCTCTTTTCCATATGCTACTGCGTTAATGACCCCTTTTTTCTTTTAAAAATATTACTTTTGCGCTGCAGCTTCGATATCTGCATATGCCCAGTGTGTTGCTGGCACATCACTGAACGTTGGCGTAGCTGCGCCAGTTAGTGGTGTGCGGTTGAACAATACATTCAGCACTTTCACCGCTTCAGCACGCGTCAGCTTACTATCGGGTTTGAATGTACCATCGTTGTAACCAACCATCAAGCCAGCAGATTGCACGTATGCAATCGCATCTACTGCCCACAGGTCTGCGGATACATCTGTGAAGGAAACTTCTGTAACTGTCGTCGTAGCGCTCGCTTGTTGCTGCATCCAGCGATACGCAATCGTTGCCATCTGTGCACGGGTGATCGAACCTTCCGGTGCAAATTGGGTGTTACTCATGCCGTTCATGATGCCAGCGGATTGAGCCTTTTGAATCTCACTTGTTGCCCAGTGTGTCGCAGATAAATCCTTGTAGCTCACGCTATCCACGGAACTTGCTACTTCAGTTGGAAGATTGCGAGCCAGCATGGCTGCCATCTGTGCACGTGTTACGAATGCATCCGGGCGGAAATCCGCACCAAATCCTTGGATGTACGGTTGATGTGTACTTTGTGAAGCTTTCAGTCCATCCACAACAACGAGGGTGAACGTACTGAATTTGGTTACGGTAAACTCGATGCCTTCGCTGTTATCCGCGAATTTCACCAATTTGCCTTGAATCAATTCTTTTGTGCCGTCACTATGCTCGATATAGATCGCCAGGTTGTCCAATGCTTGCTGACGAGCAGCCGGATCGTTTGGCAGACTGTCACGCAGTGGCAACGTGAGTGTCACTTCGCGGCTCTGCATATTCGTGTCGATCTCTACCGGACGAGCCAGTACACGAACATTCGTATTCGGAGCAACTTGTTGAATGAGTTGCTCTTTCTTCGCACGCTCTTCAACTTCTTTGCGCTCCGATTCCTTTTTCAAAGGTACAACGCGGAAGTATAAGTCTTGATCGAATCCAGCGATAGAATTCGTTGGAACGGAAATCACTACATTTTCAGTGGAGATTTCAAGTTTCAGCGAACCATCATTCAATTCTTTTACCGCTGCCTTAGGCAGTTCAATACGTGTCTCAGACACGGCATCTTTGGTGTCTGGGATGACAATACGTGCGGTGTTCATGTTTAATTGCTTCGCTTTTTCCACCGATTCCTTGGCAATCGCTTCGGTCATCTTCACCAGATCTTTAATCATGCCGTTGGTTTCGGTTGTACGTGTGATTGGTGTCTTGGTCAAGTTGGTGCCATTTGCACCATTAACGTCAACCACGATCTGCTCTTGTTTCGTTGTTGGTCCAGGTGTAGACGTTACTGGTGTAGATCCTGTACCTCCACCGCCATTTGATGGTGTAGGTGTAGGCGTAATAATAATGATTTGGTCGAAGAAACGATCGAATGCTGTCTGCACTTCGCTAATACTGCTATATCCGTTAGCAGACTTGCGATCAAGCATCCATTGAGCCAGTTTTCCCATTCGAGTATCATCTTCTACTAGATCCTTCATAGCATTCAACTTAAGTAGGAATGGTTCGAAAGGCTCCATCATCTCAGTAGATTGCTGGAAGCTGTATAGCATCAGCATGGCTTTCTTCATCTCGCTAACGTCTATAGCATCATTAATGTAGGAATAATTCATGACTAACATTAATGAAGCACCGTATACCTGTTCAATTGAAAGATCCGAACCCTGAAACAGACGTTTTGCAGTATAAGCAAGCAACTCTTTATCCACATTGGATGCATTTAAATATTTTTGACCTAACTCTTTAAACATTTCCATCCCTGGATATTCAAAGTACTCTGTTGACTCAACAAAAAGGGAATAGAACTCATTCAAATGCTGTTGGAAAAGAATCTTGTCTGTTTGTTTGATCGTCTGGATGCCTTTATACCCAATTTCTACAGCATATTGCACTTGTTTCTTAAGATCGTAGGCATAGTCAATCGGTAAAAAGGTCATTACCACATTAGCTATGGCTTTCTTCTCCTCAGGTTGGAGAATGTCAAAGCCAGCCGGAAGATCCAACCATTCCGGTTGAGTAATTGCCCCGAGTATAGCATCAGTATTCTTCGTAGCTCTCGCTTCGTTGATAACTCTCAAAGGATCTGCTGGATTAAAGAACTGATCAAAAGTTTTTTGGATGTTTTTATAGTTTTCATAACCACCAACTGGACGCTTATCAATCATCCATTGGGCAAGTTTTCTATATGTCGCATAATCTATGCTATCCACTTTGTCCATGTTAAGCGGAAACTCTACCATATATTTGATAGTACTAGGGAGATTGTTATACTGTGTTGATTCCTTCTGTACTAAACGTAGACGTACCAAAGCATTATACATCTTGGTTTGATTAGTTACATCATTGATTGCATTGTAAGTAGATAACGACGTAGAAAGTTGATCTCTGTTCTGATATGAAGGAATTTCATCACGCATTGAGTAAAATTTCATGCGGTATGCAAAAATTTGTTTATCTACAACAGACAAATTTTCATACGTTTTCCCTACTTTATATAGTGATTGAATACTTGGGTCGAGGTTTATGCTAAAAACTTCAGGTAAATTTAATAATTTGGAAAAATAAGCATTGATATTCTCCTCAACATCAGTCAGTGCAGGTTTATTAAAGAGGTTTCGTGGTTCTACAGCCATATCAAGTACATATTGCACTTGTCCTTTACTCACATATCCTTTTGCCCCATTCATTAAAGTGACAAATACAGCTACAGATTCTTTCTCATCGTTGCTCCAATCACTGAAATCTACAGGCAGTTCGAGTCCTAACGCGGAATCTTGAATTTCGCTAAGGACACCTTCTACATCTTCATTACTCTTAGCTAGATTCAATGATTCAAGCGGGTCTGTTTCTTTATTCTCTGTAAAGATTAAAATCTCATAGAGACTTGCGGCATTACTTTCGTTTGCTTTAACACGAACCCATACCGTTTTATTCCCTTTGAATTCGGGTGGGTTAGTGGTGCTGTAATCAAACCAATTCTCGCCATTATTCTGAGTGTATTCCATAGTATCATCCGCACCAACAATGACATTGACATCATCATCTACGGTTACTAACGGTGCTGCCGAATTAAAGAACTGATCGAAACTTTTTTGGATATCTTCTATTGAAGCAAAGCCACCTTGCGGCATCTTTTCAATCATCCAATTAGCCAGTTCTGTCATTTGTTCCGAGTCTTCCTGAATAGATTTCAATTTATCAAAATCCAATGGATAGGCTACTGCACCAGATTCAGGGTTATCATCAATAAACTCATCAATGGACCCTTTAAAGAACTGGTTAAAGTTCAACGTCTCTAACATCAATTCCTCGACTTTTGCTTTATTGATTTCAGGATACCCGGTTATCCCATATATTACTTGGAAAAATGCGTTGTCTAACTCAGTTGATCCCTCACTACCATGAAATGCAATTAAGGTCATTTGGATAAAATGAGAAATTATTTGTCGATCAACACCGCTCATTTCTTCATACTTCACACCCGATTTATACATCATTTCTGTGGTGTCATTGGTGAAGTGGTTTTTAGACTGGCTCAACAGACTGTAGACCAGATCCATTTGCAATTGTATAGCAAACAAGTCCGTATTACTGATTAAAATCATGCCTTGATATGCCAAGTTAAAAGTATATTCTAATTGTTCCTCACTAGAATACGCTTCCCCTTTTGGCAAAGTAGCCACCAATCTCGCTATCGCTTCTTTCTCTTGTATAGACAACCCAGAGTAACCAAGTGGCAAAGTCACAATCAGGTTCCCTTCCAGTACCTCCTGTATTTCGCTAACAGATCCCTCGCTGATTGCATAATTTAACTTCTCCAAAGGTGTCATCGGATTCGCTTGAACAGGTACTACAGCGACAACTTGGATTAACATCAGCAACACCAGTACCGCACTGATTATTTTCCTCGCATATGTTTTCATTATTTCCTCCTTGAGCCTCCCAGCTCGAATCATTTATACTTTTCATTCTAGTACTTTGGTCTGAACGGATTCTGAACAATTGGCGTAAAATCGCGAAAAAACATTAAAATTCCGTATTTTTTTCGTGATTTTTCAACAATCCCCCTATGAAATTCATCTTTTCTTGCATTTTTCTGTAATTATTTTAATCTATAGACCCATGCATTTCTTCTCAGCATGTAGAATTTTACGAGGAATGCGAAAACGAAAGTGAGTGAGTATGTTAATCTTTAGGACTCGTTACAGCAAAGTTTCTGTCTAATACATTCATTGGATTGTATTCAAGTTCGTTAAACTGCAAAAGGCCACCCCCAAGGATGGCCTTCTTTATCTACTTTGATATTATTACTGCGCTGCAGCTTCAATATCTGCATATGCCCAGTGTGTTGCTGGTACATCACTGAACGTTGGCGTAACTGCGCCAGTTAGAGGTGTGCGGTTGAACAATACATTCAACACTTTCACCGCTTCCGCACGCGTCAGCTTACTGTCCGGTTTAAATGTGCCATCGTTGTAACCAACCATCAGGCCAGCGGATTGCACGTATACAATCGCCTCTGCTGCCCACAGGTCTGCGGATACGTCTGTGAAGGAAACTGCTGGACCATTCACTGTTGTATTACTCGCTTGTTGCTGCATCCAGCGATACGCAATCGTTGCCATCTGTGCACGGGTGATCGAACCTTCCGGTGCAAATTGAGTGTTGCTCATGCCGTTCATGACGCCAGCGGATTGAGCTTTTTGAATGTCACTTGTTGCCCAGTGTGTCGCAGATACATCCTTGTAGCTCACGCTATTCGCTGAACCTGCTACTTCAGTTGGAAGATTGCGAGCCAGCATAGCTGCCATCTGTGCACGTGTTACGAAGGCATCCGGACGGAAATCTGTACCGAAACCTTGGATGTACGGCGGATGTGCACTTTGTGAAGCTTTCAGTCCATCCACAACAACGAGAGTGAACGTACTGAATTTGGTTACGGTAAATTCGATGCCTTCGCTGTTATCTGCGAGTTTCACCAATTTGCCTTGAATCAATTCTTTTGTGCCGTCACTGTGTTCGATATAGATCGCCAGGTTGTCCAATGCTTGCTGACGAGCAGCCGGATCGGTTGGCAGACTGTCACGCAGTGGCAAAGTCAACGTCACTTCGCGGCTCTGCATATTCGTTTCGATCTCTACTGGGCGAGCCAGTACACGCACATTCGTGTTTGGAGCAATCTGTTGAATATGGATTTACAAGAACCCAGGTTACAGGGAGTATTAACAACGCTGGACACCATTAATGGGAAGTGGAAACCCCTTATCTTGTTTATTTTATTAAAGGAAGGTACGAAACGATTTGGTGAACTACGACGCATGATTCCTGATGTAGCCCAAGGCACGTTAACGAAACAACTACGCGAGCTGGAGCAGGATCGAATTATTGTGCGTACGCTCTATGGGGATGTTCCACCGAAGGTGGAATACAGCCTGTCCGAACACGGCCAGACCATTGGTGCGTTATTGGACGGCATGTGTGGTTGGGGCAAAGCACATCTGAACTATTTGAACAGTACACAAGGTACCACTATGGATACATGAACACCTTCAATTCGAACTGTCGTGCTTGTGTAAGCCTTACCATTCCTCTATAATTTCGTTCAGATGCACAATATGGGTATCGGGCGGAATGATCATCAGAGAAGATGTACATTTTGCACGATGAGATGGAAGGGGAGGAGCTTCGTTGTTGCAGCTTTCGGAAAAACAGGCACAGGATATCGTAGATAAAATGATGCAAGACATTCCATACAACATCAACATCATGAATGAGCATGGCATTATTATTGGAAGTGGTCAGAAGGAACGTGTGGGCACAGTTCATCAGGGCGCTGTCCGCGCATTAACGACAGGAAGCATGATTGAGGTTTGGCAGGATGGCATACTTGAGAAGATGGGCACCAACGAACCGATTCTAATCAATCAGCAGCATGTCGGGGTCATTGGCATATCCGGTCATCCAGATGAAGTTCGGCCTTTCTGCAACATCGTACGCACCACTGTTTCTCTCCTGATCGAACAACGTAATCAATTGGAAAATATGGCCCATGAAGCTTCACGTAAAAAAGCCTTTATCGAACGACTGCTGAACCAATCTGGTTCCTACTCACAAAAGGTCAAAAAGGAAGCCCTGCAATACCGTATTGATCTGCAATTGCCAACCATTCTTCTATATGTCCGTCTCCCCAAAAACTCCTTGGCCGCTGAGACGGAGGTTAACCGCATATTGCTCCAAGTCCCTTCATTCTCTATTGAAGGTGATGGTGATGATCAGATTATTCTGATCCAGAATGAAGTAGACGTTGATCGGATAATCCAGCGTTTGAGACAGATCACACCCACAGCATTCATCGCCGTCAGCCAAAAAGAAGCGAATATCGCCACCGGTTATGAACAGGCCCGGTCTGTGATGAACATTCTGCTGGCGCTTCAGCCAGACTCACCGATCATTCGGTATGAGGATGTACCCTTTCTGGTACGATTCAGTGCAGCTGATCTAACAGCTCATGCCAATATCGTCAGCAAACTTGAGGATACAGCTGACCTGCTGGATACGCTCCGCAGTTTTATCCAACATAACGGCAGTATGACCACGACAGCAGACCATCTCAATATTCACCGCAATACCCTTCAATATCGGCTCAAACGCATACAGACTCTTACGGGCAAAGACCCCCGTAATTTGCTGGAACTCATTGAACTTACACATGGACTACTCGCGTTCTACCAATAGCGTCAGAACAGCTTCGAGAATAGCAAAAGACGAGACACAGATCACCTGATTTCAGGCATATCCGTATCCCGTCTTTTTTACATTGCATTCCAATACGATCACGTAACTCCCCGTACGATCCCGATCGTCACTGATCTAAGATAGTAGACCCAGTTTCAACACCCTGGCAATATTCTCGGTTGTACGCTCCACATTCTCAGGGCCTTCTTGCAATAACCGCTCCAGATCTGCTGCCCCGGGCACAATACCAAATATGGCATCAATGCCTTCCCCGTACAGGGTGTCGATTCCTTCGCCCACACAACCTGCAATGGCAATTACAGGTTTACCCGCTTCCTTGGCTGCCCGAGCAACGCCATAGGGGGTCTTGCCAAATTTCGTTTGAAAGTCGATACCGCCTTCGCCCGTAAATACGACATCCGCAGCAATTAATTTTTCACGCAACTCAGTGTATTCAATGACAATTTCAATGCCTTTACGCAACACTGCCTGTGTAAAAATCAAGAGTCCCGCACCCAGCCCGCCAGCCGCTCCGGCACCTGGCATATCACGGATATCTTTGTGCAACTGCTGTTTCACCACATCTGCATAATGGGACAGGTTCGCATCCAGTTGCTCAACCATCTCTGGGGTAGCCCCTTTTTGTGGCCCAAACACCCTTGATGCGCCATGCTCCCCACAGAGCGGATTGGTCACATCACAGGCGACAATGAACTCCACTTCCTGCAAACGCACATCCAGACCGGATACATCAATCTGAGCCAGTTGATCCAAAGCCCCGCCACCCCGCGCAAGCGGCTGACCCTGTTCATCCAGAAATTTCGCGCCAAGCGCTTCAGCCATGCCGGCACCACCATCGTTAGTTGCACTGCCACCAATGCCGATGATGATTTTGCGTATGCCAAGGTCCAGACAAGCTCGAATCAACTCTCCCGTTCCATAGGTTGTCGTCTGTAGCGGATCTCGGGTTTCTTTGGTTACGAGATGTATGCCACTGGCCGATGCCATCTCGATGGCCGCCGTTGATCCGTCACCCAAAATGCCATACTGGGCAGTCACTGTCTGACCCAATGGTCCGCTTACCTCTTGCTGGTGAAGGGAACCGCCGGAAGCATCCACAAGGGACTGCACCGTGCCTTCCCCACCATCCGCCATGGGTACATGAATATATCCTGCGGTCGGATATATTTTACGCAATCCTTTTTCCATCGCGATACATACTTCTTTCGCTGTCATGCTTTCTTTAAACGAATCCGGTGCCAGAACAAATGTCTTCTCTCTAGTCCCTACAGTTTCTCTCATCTCTCTCACTCCATCCGTTAGATTAAAGGATAAATCCGTACAGTAACGTCGCTACGATAGCCATCGTGCCACCCACAATTGCCTCATATGGAATCACGCCCATCCGCTGACGAATCGTCATCTTCATGCTATCAGCCGACACGTGGAAGTAATTGCCCTGTGGCAGGGAATCAATGACAGTCGCACCCGTGTGCACCATAACTGCCGCTGCAAGCGGTGCCGTACCCATGTTCAGGATGGCATCACCGAAGGAGCCCGTTGCTAGAATAACACCTGTTGACGTCGAGGCCGTCGCTGCCGCCATCAAAATACCCGCGATTGGTGCGAGGAAGGTACCGGATATTCCAGAGGCTTCAATCAGACCCACCACCTGACCTGACAGATCTGAAGCAGAGATGAGCCCTGCTATTCCGCCTGCACCTACCAGAATGAGCACAGTTGCGGTCATTTTGTTTAATCCCGCGGTTGTATACTTCACAATATTTCTGCCTTGCCCCATCGCCAGCATACCGATGATGCCTGCAATCGGCAGAATGTACATCGCATCCACTTTAAAAGTAGACAATGCTTCAATGCCCGCAATAGAACCGATGGGATTAATCATCAATAGGATGATCGCAACCAAAGGGGCAACAATGGCTTTGCCAAGTGGTGGATACTTCGATGTATCTACATTGCCCTGTTCGGCTTCCTGATCAGAAACCATAACCCCTTTGTTCTTGAGCATTGAAGCTACAAGAACAGTTACAATCAAACCGCAGATGGCTGGAATTACGCCTGCCAGCATAACGTTGCTCAGATCCAGATCGAATCCTCGCGCTGCTGCAATGGTATTGGGATTCGGGGAGATAATGTTTCCCGCCTTGCCTCCACCGGATAAGGCCAGCAGCAATGCCAATTTGGATATACCCATTTTATTACCTACAGACAATGCAATCGGTGCAACGATCAACACGGCTACGGGGATAAATACACCAACTGCGGTAATGATCATCGTAGCCAGCGCCAAGGCGAGAATGGCTTTGCTGCCGCCAAATTTCCGTACAATTGCCTGCGCTATCGTCTCTGCTGCTCCCGATTCCATCATCACACCCGCAAGCACCCCGGCTGCCAGTACACGCAGTACGGTTCCCATGACACTTTGTGTGCCATCTACCAGTATATTTACGGTCTCTTCCAGGTTAGCGCCGCCAATTAAAGCGCCTACAATTGCACCCAGAAATAAAGAATAGACCGGATTCAGCTTCCTCAAAATTAAAATGATGGCAATAGCCAGTCCTGCCAGCGCGCCAATCCAGCTAATTGTTAATGGTTCCATTGTCAATTGCCCCCCATACACTTGTTGAACACGCTTTCATTATAGTTGCTGGAGGCGAGAATAAATATTGATGAAAGGACGAAATTCATTGTGCATTTGCACAATACGAAGGACAGACTATCCTCATCATCACCCTAGAGTACGTTTTCAAAGCTGAAACCCAAGCGAACGGGATTCAAATCCTTCCTCTCACTCACTATTGGAGCAAAGGGTGAAACCGAGCGCTAAAAATCTGAGACGTCTTATTGAGCGGTTAGAAGCGTCCTCAGAAATCTAAAGAACCTGAGACACGTTATATCTGAATAAATAGCCGTTTGCAGCGTTTTTATCAAGGGATTGCGGGAAATAACGTGTCTAGTGTTCCTTACATTTTCAAAAGAAGGCCAAGAGGCCAAATAAGACGTCCTGTGTTCCTTAGAAAATCGTTCACTCATTCGCGGGATCAGCCCGGCTTGGGCTTCGAGACTTTTGGGGCACTAACATCCACACTTGTATAGCTTGCCTGACCTTGAAGATACAACCTAGAGGAGAACACGGTTTTCCATAATATTTTTCATGCTGATATGGGATTTCGAGGGTCCCATCTTCACCAGTGAATCCTGGAACTCGGCAAGTTCTTCAATGGACGCCGTCTGTACCTTGATCAGATAGTTATACTCACCGCTAATCCGATAAACGTCCGTGACTTCGATGGCCTGTTCACAGAACTGGACCAACTCGTCGCAATGCTCTGTTTTGAGCAAAATAAACGTCGTGGTTCCACGGTTTAACCGGGCCAGATTATAGATGGTTGAATATCCCGTTATCACACCTCTTTCCTCCAGTTTCAGGATTCTTTCCTTAACCGAAGGTTGGGACATGTTAATTTCTTTGCTTATCTGTGCAACGGGGATACGTGCATGATGTTGCAGCAAACGCATAATCTGCTGATCGATCTCATCTATCATATGTTCCATTTGTAAGACCTCCGAGTCATGACCTTATTTAATAAGGTTATCCTGATAAATTAGCTAAAAATAGTTAGATTTCATCTCATTATATCCTTTGATATTGTATGGTTCCAATGCGATATCAGCCCTATAATTTAAACTACAATCTGAAGAAGGAGCGATGTAATGTGAGTGTTATTGGACTTGCACATGTGGCAATTCAGGCCCGAAATTATAAAGATACCCTGGCGTTTTATACAAAAGTATTGGGATTCAAGGTCGGTCACTCCTGGAGTTTGCCTTCCTTCCACATTACCGAGGCATGTATGCTGATCTCTCCGGATCAGCGCACCTGCATTGAGGTATTTGACCCAAAAGCCGTCATTCCCGCCGAGGGTGAACCTGCCACCTCTCCTGAAGCGGTCCGGCACGGCGCACTGTTACATTTCGCCTTTTACGTGCACGATGTAGAAGATATCTATCAGCGAGCGCTCGCTCATGGAGCCAAGGCCTACGTTGAACCGGATTGGATATCGCTTGGCGAACCTGCACTTCGGGTTAGAAATGCGCTCGTCCACAGTCCGAATGGTGAAGTGATTGAATTCCTCGAAGAGGTTAATTTCGACCGATCCTTACCATCATCTATATGAAGTACACAAACAGCCTGTTGCCTCGTCATCCGTGGCAGCAGGCTATTTCATGATTGGATTTGCTTGGCAAGCATCAGCATACGCACTACCCTACTCTTGCTCTGCATTCCCCAGCGTATACTCGCGTAGCTTTCCTTCATAAACCAGTTGCAATCGTTCACTCTGGCGAAAATCATCCGGTGTCACCAGCGCCGGCAGCTTATTCCACAATTTGATTCCCGAACGCTGTAAAATCTCGGCTACAAATTGGGAGCAGAAGTAGGAGTTGCTGAACTCCACCGGTTCCTTGAGCGTAATGCCAATCACGCCGAGCAGATTGTACATATATTTCTGACGGCTGCGGATGAAGATGTGCAGCACACGTTTCATCTTTTCCACTTCACGATCGGTCACCTGAAGCTTGTATATGACACATGTGGTATTGGGATACTTGCTGTATGTACCTGTCTGTATATCTTCCTTCACAAACCCGCCATTCAGCGGATTGCTCGGATGCTTGCGGCCGAAGCTGTACAGCTCGGTTAACTCCCGGTCAAATGAGATCGATGCGTGATTATATGGCGCTCGGGTATAACTCTGAATAACCTTGGTAAACAGCGTTCCTGTATTCGTAAGCAGGATATAGATGGAGCGTTCATCTGTCATAACAAAATTTCCCCTTATCAAGTTGGCACTATTCCTTCATAATAACATAGGTACCCTATAATGGAATCTTACTTTGAATAAGCAGGTGATCGGTACGTGAGCAGTTCACTCTTTACACTAACGTTAATCTTCACAGCTTTACTTGTGATACATATCGTGTACAAAATTATTGCGAAGCTTCAGCCAAGCAAAGACTATTCAGGCATCGGCCAAAAAATCAAAACCTGGTGGGGTATGTTTGTGATATTCTGCCTCGCTACCCTTTTTAACCCCATCGTGTCCCTGATCTCCCTCATGGTGCTTGCATTCTTCTCACTCAAAGAATACTTCTCCATGATTCGCAGTACACGTAAAGCCGACCGCAGGCTGTTCCTGTGGGCGTATCTGGCGATTCCGGTTCAGTTCTACTGGATCTACATTGGATGGTATGGCATGTTTATCGTGTTTATTCCACTATATGTGTTCCTGGTGCTGCCCTTGCCACGCCTAATTAACAAAGGTACGGTCGGGTTCCTGCGCAGTGTCAGCTCCACACAATGGGGACTAATGCTGATGGTGTTTGGACTGAGCCACCTGGCCTATTTCCCTTTCGCCACACCGGAGTACGGCTCCAAGCTGGTGCTGTTCTTGGTCGTGTTAACACAGCTTAATGATGTGGTGCATTATCTGGTCTCTCTTTATCTGGGCAAACGAAAAGTGGTGCCTACCGCCAATCCTTTTGTCACCTGGGAAGGGTTCGCGTGTGCATTTATTGTAACAACAGCTACGTCTTATTTCATCCATCCCTACCTGACGCCATTTGATTGGAAATTCTCGCTGTTCATCGGGGTATTGATCAGTCTGGCCGGATTCTTTGGCAGTCTGACGGTGTCTGTACTGAAGCGCGATCTGTTAATTGGAGATGACAACAAGTTCGATTCGCTCAAAAAAAGCTACCTGAGCCGGGTCGACAGCCTGACCTATACCTCGCCGGTTATGTTCCACGTGGTCCGTTATTTCTTTGACTTTATGTAGCAACAGATAGATCGGCGATCTTGTAATCATGGATGTCAAAAAAAGCAGCCCAAGTGGCTGCTTTTCCTTTTCACTAGGCTCATGACGGAGCCTTAATCATATGCGTGCTACTTCAACGTAATTTCTTTCTCGGACATGATTTCGTTCCCCTCATCATTTGTGAAGACAAATGTCGCTTTGCCCCGCTCGCCCTTCATCTCATCCGAATAGATAAAGCCGGAGAATTGTCCATTGCCGCTAAAGTAAAACCCCTCTTCACCATTTCCACCATGTTCAATGGCTTCCTGTAGTGAATTCACAATCGTCACCGTGTTAGACGTCCACCGCATCTCCGTTAGTGTATACCCCTTCGGAACCTGTTTAATTCCAAAATCAAAGCTGTTACCCTCGCTCGGTTTCTCCGACTGGTCAATGACGATATCAATCTGCTCAGACGGTTCAGTGGATTCCGATTGAGCTGTAGGCTTGCCCTCATCACCACTGGCACTGCCTTGGCTATTGTTATTCTTCGCATCCGCATTCGGTACAGAGTTTTCTCCAGCTTCCTCTACGGGTTGCTTCGATTCCGGATAGGCATGTTCCTGAACCGATTCACCACTAGTGCCACAGGCACTGACGAATAGCGAAATACAGAGCACAGACATGCAAAGTACAGATTTCTTTATATTTATTTTCATCATCTGATTCTCCCTTCATCCATCTTCAGCACGTATATCCAACACACCACTTACTAATCACTACACCATATTGTCCCTCATGAAGCTCCATTATATGTAAATGATTAATAAATTCAGTATGTAACTGCACCTCGATGAGTAAAAAAAGAACTCTGTTCATGACGTCATGCACCGTTTATTTTATCGATCAAACCCAGGCAAGACCAACACTTGTCCAATCTGAATGGCGTTATGCTCGATTTTGTTCACTTTCTTGATTGCTTCTACATACACACGAGTGTCCATCTGCTGAGGTTTATGTGCCAATGAAATGCCCCACAGTGTATCTCCCTGAGATACAACGATCTGGTCCCCCGACAACAATTGCTCATCTCCGGCAAATGCAGTGAATACAGCACTACACCCTATGATTATAATTAGAGTTATAGTGACGATCTTCATTAGCCAGGTTGGCGTCTTCACACGCTGCATGAATTGATCTTTGACATACATGGTGCGGGACTCGGACGTTTTGGTATAAACGGATTCATAAATACTTTTGTACGTAGAATATCTCATTCTAGTCGACCTCCAGACTTTCATTCCGCTAATCTTTAATTTCATGTTTACCTATGTATTTTTCCTATAACAATGAATTATTAATAACTCACTTTTTTCACTATATAGGTATCTTTGCCTAAGTCACCCTACTCTGATAGGTCTATACTACCAGTTCACTCTAAACAAATTCTGAACAACCGAATTTCAATGTTATATCCGATTTAATCTATCCAATATTCATGCCTGATTTTCGGCGATGCTTGCTGCAACGTTTTTCTATAATAGGTATAGATAAAGATTCTAATGAGTAAGGACGTGCCCCCATGATTTCTGCTGATCTGAAGGAACAATATTACGAGGCGCTTGTGGCCAAGGATTCGGAATACGAGGGTTTATTCTATGTTGGAGTCCGAACCACAGGTGTGTTCTGTCGTCCCACATGCCCTGCGCGAAAGCCAAAATTCGAAAACTGCGAATTCTATGAGACGGCTCAACAGGCACTTCTGGCCTCTTATCGCCCTTGCCAGCGCTGTCGTCCACTTTCTCACCCTAACCAAGTATCCGATGTCGTTCGCATATTAGTGGAAGCTGTGGAGAAAAATCCGGAGAAACGCTGGAAAGGACAGGATTTCAAGGCCCTCTCCATCGATGAATCCACGGCGCGCCGTCAGTTCAAGAAGCGGTTCGGCATGACCTTTGTCGAATATGCTCGCGCCCGACGCATGGGTCTTGCCCTGAAAAATATTCGCTCCGGCCGCACCGTGATTGACAGCCAATTATCTACTGGATATGAATCAAGCAGCGGCTTCCGCGATGCCTTTTCACGGATCATGGGTGCCGCCCCTACACAAGTCGATGAAGGACATGTCCTAAAAGCGTCCTGGATTGACACCCGCCTCGGCCCGATGATGGCTATTGCTGATGAGGAGTCGCTATATTTACTGGAATTTGTGGACCGCAGAGGTCTGGAACGCGAAGTTGAGCGTCTGCGCAAACGAACCAAATCAGCGATTGTACCCGGCACTACAGCTCCCATCCAGTCCATTGAGCGTGAACTAAACGAGTACTTTCAAGGTATTCGGACAGCATTCGACACACCGTTGTTCTGTTTAGGAACACCATTCCAAAAGCGTGTGTGGGACGAGTTGCTGGCCATTCCGGCTGGTGAAACGAGGTCATATCAAGAGATTGCAAATGCACTGGGAAAACCGACTGCTTGCCGAGCTGTGGCACAGGCGAATGGAGCCAATCAGCTTGCGATTGTGATTCCATGTCACCGTGTAATCAATGCCAGTGGTGAGTTGGGCGGATACGGCGGAGGATTAACTCGCAAAAACTGGCTGTTGACTCACGAGAAACAAAAAAAGGGTAGCTGAAAAACAGAATGAAGTAATGAAGTACGAATCAAATGTCCAAAGGAATGCATGATATAACAAAGGGGAGTCAACATAATATGAGTACCTTAGAAGAAAAAGCAGCGTTGTTCCAACAATACCATGTGAAAGGAAAACCACTTGTTCTGGTCAATGTATGGGATGCCGGAAGCGCACAAGCCATCCAATCCGCTGGAGCAACGGCCATTGCTACCGGAAGCTGGTCCGTTGCTGCGGCCCACGGTGAACACGACGGTGAAGCCATGTCATTCCATCTGGTGCTTGCCAATCTCGCACGGATTACAGCGAGCGTGGATCTGCCTGTAACGATCGATATAGAGGGAGGGTATGGGAGGTCTGTGTCAGAAGTGAAGCAAAATATCCTGCAAGTCATCGATCATGGTGCTGTAGGAATCAACATTGAAGATCAACTTCCCGCTGGCTTGGGATTGTACACTGTGGAGGAGCAATGCCCGAGATTGTCCGCCGCCTGGGAAGCTGCGCAGCAGGCAGGCATCCCGTTGTTCATTAACGCCCGCACAGATATTTTTCTGCAACATGCACCTGAACACCATAACCACTCTCTCCTGGAGGAAGCACTTATACGTTCGAGCCATTATGCAGATGCAGGAGCCAGTGGTCTGTTTGTACCCGGTTTGCAGGATCACCAACTGATTCAGGAATTGTGTGAGCGTTCACCGCTGCCAATTAACGTTATGGTTACGTCTCCTGAGCCTTCACCAAAACAGCTTGCCACACTGGGTGTAGCACGTGTAAGTTACGGGCCATATCCCTATCTGCAAGTTATGGAACACCTAAAAGAACTGGGGAGAAACATTTTATCGGGAAATTAACAGGAGGGCATGTTATAATCACCTCTATTGAACATTTACAGGAGGCAATTATGCTTAACGTGGAACAAAAGCTAGAAGTGCTACAATCGTATCCCCAACTGCAACGCAAAGATGTTTCTCTCGGTCGAGTTAATTTCCACTACGAGGATAGTGCGTATGATAAAAAAATTGTTGCTCTCCATATTCATCCTAACGGAAACGGTTATATCTATGCAGGGCTATTGCCTAACTATGAGACCGATGCTAAAGGATTCGTCAATATTCGTGATTACTCCGAAGCAGATCTGCGCACATTGTTAGATGAAACAATCCAAGCGATGTCTCACAATCCCAACGCAGTTGAATTTAATGAACCAGAACAAGTAAAAGCTGCTGCTCCTGCATTGTCTACAATCTCTACGGGTGGCGGAACGTGGATCGATGAAGATGGACATACGCTGACTTTAAAATACGAAGATGACATGTGGTATGTATATTCCGGTGATAATCTGGATATGGCTTTTGAGTCACGTAGCGAAGCCGGCGAGTACCTCAAAGACGAAGGATTCAAACCGCAGGCTCAAGCTTAAGGGATGCACCTTCATTTGGAATTGCGTATAAAGATTGTTGAATAGGTAAATCCAATGATTTAGGATGATACAAAAAACACGAGGCGTGTTCGCACTCGTGTTTTCTAATTTCGGAGATTTCGCTTAGATTCCTTGCCCAGTTCCTTTATAACTGTTTCCTGTCAGTCTTTTTTGGATTTCATGGTAAGCGGCGCATTCTTCATCATCGGGTACGTAGATAGAAGTAGCGCACCACCAATACACCCCAGAACGGTAAACAATGTCATCATATTCACACTCGCAAACCACTTCATCCACTCCCCAAGATCTGCGAAGACAACGATCAGAGTGATCATTAGGCCTACCCCAAAGAACATAATGAAGAAGTTACGCATCCCCAAGCGCATCCAACAAACCGTTGGGAAGACAGAGATTCCCAGTACAAGAAAGCCGCACATCAGATCGATCCACAGGTAGGATAAGAAATGATATTCACTTGAATACAACATGCCCGGTTGATAAAGGGTTACGTCAACAATTCCTTTTTCCTGAAGCAGGTGTAAGAGGAAATACGCCACATGCAGAATGATCATGGTGCCTGCAACCATCCATACCGAATTCATATAGAAGGATTTCATGAATTGAATTCGTGTACTGCCCATACCAATCGCAACCGGAAACAGTGTAATCATTCCCCCGATGGCAAACGTACATATCCCTCCGTACATGGGACCAAACAGTTGCGTAGCATACGAGACATCAAATATGAAGCCAATGGCCAGATATACAACGGCGAGCATTAGAGCGATGGATGAAAAAATGCCCAGATACAAACGCATATCATCGCGAATCAGTCGATTCGTACCTTTTACTGCGTTCATGGCTTAACCCCCTCTTGATTACGGGTCCTGTTAACCAAATAATCTTGCAATGTCGCTTTCTCAATGGAAAGCCCCTGTGAATGAGCGATATCCTTCCACATTTTCGAGTAGGGCTCATCAATCATCACTTTTACAGTCGATCCCATCTGGGAAGACTCTATAACTTTAACACCTGCTGTGACTCGGTTGATATCGTCAATTCCCCCTGTTAGAAGAACCCCTTTTTCACGCATCTCTTCCATCGGTTGATTTAACAACACCTCTCCGGCTTGCAAAACGATAAGGGACTCGCACAAAGGCTGAATCTCCTCAATATGATGACTGGATATGAGAATCAGACGCGGGTTATCTTCATAACTTTCCAGTAGCGCATTGTAGAAGAATTTACGCTTCTCAGCATCGAGTCCATTGGTAGGTTCATCCAGAATGGTTATCTTTGCATTACTGGCAAGACCCAATATAATCTGGGCAGCAGTCTTCATGCCTTTCGAAAATTTAACGATCTTTTTCTTCGCCGGTAGTTCGAACACATCGATTAAACGTTCCGCCAAATCCTGATTCCACTGCGGATGAAAATATTGCCCCATTTGAACCATGTCACTAACTGTCCAGTTTTTCCCTAGGGGGTGATTCTCCTGGATGTAACACAGATGCTCTTGGGCAGCCAGATTATTATAGGGGTCTTGACCCATGATCTGAACGGTTCCACTGTCCGGGCGGTTATGCCCTGCAAGTAAACTCATCATGGTTGTTTTACCCGCTCCATTTCTTCCCCAGATTGCACTAATGATGGGCTCACTCTCATGTAGCGTAACCTGGTTCAGAACGGGCGTCTTCTGGTAGCTGTAGTTGACCTGCTCCATATGAATCATAACTCACTCTCCTTATCCTTCTTGCCACGAATCAGATCAATGATCATGTCTTCATTCATGTGAATCCGTCTGGCTTCTTCAAGTAAAGGCTTGATGTATTCTTCATAAAAATCTTGCTTCCGTTCAACGAGCAATGCTTCTCTTGCTCCCTTTGCAACAAACATTCCAACACCTCGCTGTTTGTATATAATCCCCTTGTCCACGAGTTCCTGCAGTCCTTTGCGGGCTGTAGCCGGATTGATATTGTAGAAGCGTGACAGTTCATTGGTTGAGGGAACCTGTTCTTCCACCTTCAATCTGCCCTCCACAATATCGTCCATAATCATCGTAGCAATCTGATGAAAAATAGGCTGAGATTCATCCAAAGTCGATTTCATGTGCTTCCAACTTTCATACGTATTCATTGGTCAGTTAGTCGGTTAGTTACTCATGTAACTAACTATAGTATACAAAGACGCAAATGTAAATAGGCGAACTTAATTCATCGCCTTTCCTACCTTTGCTCTGTTGTATTGATTAATAAGCCCGTCCAGGACTACGGATTGCTGGATCACTTCCGGATGAAGCAGACTACCGTATTCCATATGCATGCGATATAACAACTGTCTGGCATCTTCGATCCGTGATATCAAATCCAGGCGATCCATAGTACCCCTCCTTTTTGTCATATTTTAGTGTATTATGCCAATCATAAGCGCATGTGAGATACGACATACTTATTCTTCCACTTTGATACACAAAAAAAGAACGCTTCTGAAATGAATTCAGAAGCGTTCTTTACTTTTATTAAGTTCCAAATCCATGATCAGCGGGTCTCATAATTTCGGGGTTCGGGCTTTCGGGATTCGGGCTTTCCTTGCCTGGGACAGGTTCCGTAGCAGGAGCTACGATGAATACAACGATACTACAGGTAGCTATCAGCAAAGCCAACTTTCTCTTCATTGAGTTTCTGCACCTCACTAATTATCATTTTGTATTGCTGTTTCGCCGTCTCAGATGCAAATTCCCGGTATTGCTCAAACAGTCCGACACCTCTAAGCATACCTCGTCCACTGCTAATTTCAATAGAAAATTTTAAACTATCTAGCACAAATTCTATACCTAAATGATACTCGTCTTTCTTTAAATAATATGCACCCAAATCTGCTAAAAGTCGTAAATATCGATCATCCGTAACTTGTCTGCTTACTTTACCAATTCGGTTACTCTGTTCCTGATAAGTGAAGTAGGATTCATACTGTTTGAGAACATGATCAATATCCTTATCATAGCGATTAGCCGCCGTTACAATATCACAAAGCGCTGGGAATATCTCATTTTCCTTCGTCGAGATATACGCCAGGTAATCTGGTAATACCTCAAACTGTCCACCCATTAAATGATATATATATCGATTAGCTTCAGCCCATTCTTGAAACTGATTCATAACGACGATTTCATCTTTATCCGGGTTCCTCACCCAGCGATTATCCGAATATAAAGAAACATATTTAAGTGCCCCAGTGTAGTCCTTCAATTGATAACAGGCACTTCCTGCAGCTAGATCGGAGTATAGAATATAGAAAACAATTGGTCTTTTTGTCTCTTCTTGTTTCCGTCGGCCATTCATCTCATAATGGATGGACGCTTTTATTTTCAATTTTTCAGATAACTCCTGAACCTTGTCCCATCTATGCAATGCTCCAAAAGCATTAATCAGTTCGTTAAGCGCATCCAATTGATAGCGCTCATCCAGCCGATCCACATAATATTCGAACCGAGATGCAATAATCAGATTCCGGTGCTGATCATTGGTCAGTCCCAACCGGAACAGTCGATACTGACAGAGTGCAAGTCGCTCGGAATGTTGCATTTTCTCGCTTTCAGCAATGTTTTCATATAGAAGAATGGCAGGTTTGAATTTACCCGCTTGGTAGAACTCTTCAGCCACATCAAATAACAAAGGAATATAGGAAAGATTATCCATCATCAGACGAATAACCTCTTCAATACAATCCAACTTGTCCAACTCGGCACAGCGATGAAGGAAGGGTCCCAGTCTTCGCCAGTCCGGGGTCGCGTGTACAAAACACTCGTCTATGTATAACTCATAGAAGTAACCTTCTTCCAGTCTCATGGCGGAAGTAATGCGATCCAACTGCTGCATGGCAATAGGTCGATTTTTATTCAAAATATTGCTGAGCGTACCCGAATTAATCCCTGACGTTTCCGAAAAATGACTAATGGACATCTGTTCACGCTTCAGATAACTTTCCAAGTGATCGCGTATCGTGGTTGTCGACTCCAAACGAACACCACCCTCCAAAATAAAAAACATAAACGGGATTATCGGTATGCAAAAGTAATTATATGTAATTAGAAAGTATCGGTCAATATAATAATTTCAACTAATTTGTATTAAAACCATTTTAATCCTTTTATAAAACGGACAATCCTATCCTTATTTTATATCGGAAACACGTCTGGCATCAAACCTGAAATTAGACAAAAAACACGAGCCATCTACGGGCTCGTGCTCTCAACTGACTCAGCAGTCAGTATACTCACTATAACTTGGATTTAAGGCAGTATATTACCTGCCGCACGGTAAATTTCATACCACTCTGGACGAGTGAGATGAACATCTCCTGCTTTTACACAGTCTTGCAGACGTTCAATGTTCATCGTGCCTGTCACAGGTTGCATCTGCGCAGGGTGACGAAGCAACCATGCGATTGCAATCGTTGTATTGCTCACGTCATACTTCGCAGCAATCTCGTCAATCTTTGCATTCAATTCCGGGAACTTGTCGCTACCCAGGAATACACCTTCGAAGAATCCGTACTGGAACGGGGACCACGGCTGAATAGTGATATCATGCAGACGACAGTAATCAAGAATGCTACCGTCACGGTTAACCGCGGCATCGTTCTCCATGTTCACGTTGATGCCACTGTCAATCATCGTCGTATTGGTAATACTCATCTGTAACTGGTTGGCTACCAGTGGCTGTTTCACGTATTTTTTCAACAATTCGATCTGGTTCGGATTCTGGTTGGATACCCCGAAGTGACGCACTTTACCTTCGCGCTCCAGTTGATCAAAGGCTTCAGCCACTTCCTCCGGCTCAACCAATGTATCTGGACGGTGCAGAAGCAGAACGTCAAGATATTCCGTTTTCAGACGTTGCAGGATACCATCGACTGAATTCAGGATGTGCTCTTTGGAGAAATCAAACATGCCTTTGCGGATACCGCATTTGGATTGAAGAATCATATTTTCACGAACTTGGGGATTCATCTGTACCGCTTCGGCGAAGATCTCCTCACATGTTCCTGTACCATAAATGTCGGCATGGTCAAAGAAATTCGCGCCAACCTCCATTGCAGAACGAACAAAATGTTCGGCTTCCTTACCGTCTAGTGAATTAATCCGCATGCAGCCCACCGCGACTACAGGTACTTCTAGTGCGCTGCTGCCCAATTTAATGGTTCTCAAGATGTTTTCCCTCCATATTCGAATATTATCGTGTATCTTACCTTTGATTGTGACATATATCTGCAATCGGTTTCAATAGCTTTATCCTACATTCATATGGAGAAATGATAGGTTCTTCATTCCAGCCTATAGATCCAAAAGAATAAGTTATACTTCTTCCGGTATGATAACCTCAATATGCCTTGGCAGGACACGGATATGAATCGGCAGGGCAGGACCTTCTTCCCCATCTACATTGGTGCGAATGGCTTCGTCTGAGCGAACATGAACTTCTTTGGCTGTAAAATAGTCCACGTCCTTATGGTCTTTCAGACTACCAAATAACAGGGAAGTGCCCAGGGTCAGACTGTTGAACACACTGATATTACGAACAACAAAACAATGTATCAGACCATCGTCCACCTCTGCATCCGGAGACAACTTCTCGAATCCTCCGACCGAGTTGGTCAGCGCCGCCAGAAAAAGTGGCGATTCCCCCTCCCAGAACTGTCCATCATATTCGATGGTTAGATGATTGGCTGGTGTATTCACCAGGTCTTTCAAGCCTTCTTTGAGATATGCAAATGATCCCAACTTCGACTTCTCTTCCGAGGATACGGAGAACAAAGCTTCTGCCAAAGAACCCGCAGCCACAACGTTGGCAAACAGGCGATCATTGATTTTCCCCAGATCCACGATATGGGTCTGATTCGAACGTAACTGCCTAATGGCTTCTTCCGGGTCAAGCGAGATATTCAGCGCACGCGCAAAATCATTCACCGTACCTAGCGGTACCACGCCCAATCGGGGACGATGATCCTGATCCATCATGCCGTTAATCGTCTCATGCAGTGTACCGTCGCCTCCGATGGAGATGACCAGATCACAGCCGTCTTTGCAGGCGCTCAGACAGTAGTTGGTGGCATCACCTTCCCCGGCCGTCTCATTAACCACCACCTCATACTGCTGTGACTCCAGAATTTCTCTGACTTGGGACACATACTGCTCGGCCTCTTCCTTACCTGACGATGGATTACTAATGATCATGGCTTGGCGCATACTCACATCTTCCCCTCCAAATTGGCATCTTTACTTCATCTTTACCCTTTTCAAGGGTGGGTTGAATAGGGTCTGCGGGAGATGTTTTATTTTTTTTGATAAACATGTCTCTGAAGAGTGCAGAGCAGGGTTTGTTTCATATAGAATAGAAGTAGAGAAATACCCATTACGAAATTCCTTGTTCCTTTTTCCCGTTGACGGGTTAATAACTATAGATGTGCTTTGAGCCGAACCTGTATATGTTAAACTCTTCAATTCACACTGAACACTCCGTGGGCAGAACAACCTTCCGGTCGCTTTTATCGTGTAGATACTATACTTAACTAACTCAATCTGTTCGGATTATTTTATAATTCTAAAAATCGGAGGGAATGCATGCAATGAGAAGAATGACGCTATTATTTCTAGTATTCATCCTTAGTCTCGGGGCATCGGGGCAAGCCATGGCTTACACAACTACGGACTTGGGCGAGGGAATCATTGAAGATCCCGCTTTGGAGGACGGACTGAAGTTAATCCTGAACAAACCTCTGGATATGCCATTAACTTCAACGGATCTGGAGCAGCTTGAGGTGGTAGATCTGAGCAATGCAGGTATTCACAGCCTGTCCGGTCTCGAATATGCAACCAATCTGACTCACCTCCGATTATATGGGAATGAGATTGAGGATCTCACACCGCTGGCGCACCTAACCCAGCTTCGCGAGATCGATGTTCGCAATAATTACATTACATCCATAGATGCACTTACTGAATTAAAAGACTTGGGACGGCTGTATATCAGCAACAATTCCATTTCTTCCATAGAGGTTGTACGTGGGTTCAACCGATTACATACGTTCCACGCCAGTGGTAACCAGATTGCCAGTCTTGCGGCCCTCTCGGATGCGGATGCACTGAAGTGGCTTGAGATCTCGAACAATACGATTAACGATCTGACACCGCTCATGGGTAAAACCCGGCTCCAACAACTCAATGTAGCAAACAACCAGGTTCAGACGCTGGACGTACTGGCTGAATTGCCAAATACACTGCGGAATCTGAATGTGGCAGGTAATCAAATCACGGATCTGACACCACTGGAGCACATGACACGGCTTCGGACACTTGATATCTCCGGTAACCAAGTACAACACCTCAAGGGGCTTGAGGGACTGACTGGGCTGAAGGAGCTGAATGCAGAATCCAATCAGATCTATGATCTGGAACCTCTTCGGCAACTATCCAGCCTGGACGTATTAAAATTATCCAACAACCGGGTGTGGGATCTGACACCGATCGCAGGTTTTACGTTTACCCGTGATCAGTCAGCGACAAATGTTATACAGGATATCTCGGCGTCTACCTCGTTATCCTCGGGTATTCAGACGTCTGTCTCAGAGGTTGAGCCTGCCGGACTCACGGTGCAGAACAATTATCTGGATGTTGTGAGTGGCAGTCATACAATGCAGCTTCTGAATCGGATGAATGTGCGGGAGCAGAAACGAACGCCCCAGGGCAGCTTTCAGCGTCTAATCGAAGGGTCTACCACCGCCTATGTTGGGGATCGTGCTTATGCACTGGATGCTGCACCTTTTATCGATGAAGGCCGGACCTATGTGCCTCTGCGTTTTGTCTCGGAGCAGTTAAATGCCCGTGTGAACTGGAACAGCGGTACCCGCGAAGCTGTGATCACACAGAATGACAAGACTATCCGCTGGAGCGTGGGTAACAAACAAGTTGTCGTGAATGATACACTTGCGAACAATGATGCTCCTCTTCTGATGAAAGATGGTAAAGCTTTTGTACCGGTTCGCTTCATCTCGGAGCAATTCAATACCTCTGTTGGTTACATCGGAAGCAGCAAAACGATTCTGATTTTTGAAAATAAACAACTTGGTGAGAGTGTACAGCCTTAAGTTGTGTCTCACGTTCATTTGCAGCCATAAGAGAATATGAGAAACATAGCGAAAGTCCCCGTCTGAACGATCAGCGGGGATTTTGTTGTGCCATGACAGTTGTATTATGACATTGGATAATGGTATATGGACATCGCCGATCACAAGCAAATACAGCATACGATCTGTCTATGCGAATACGAACTCGTGATACTCCATCTTCGATTAGGGTAAATTTCACACGGTTTAGCATATCTTCTTTTGCCGTGGGAGTTGTTATACTGAACGTAATATATATGACAACTGAGGTTCAAGCGAGGAGGAAATTCACATGACATTCACACTCACTGGTTATTCCACAACCCAAGACAGCCCGTGGAGAGAGCTATCTTTTGTGCCAACTAATGAAAGCGCTAACCTAAAACTAACGGGTGAACAGCACCAACTTGTGGAAGGGTTTGGCGGATGTTTTAACGAGCTTGGTTATATTGCTTTGTCCCACTTAAATGAGGAGCAGCGCCATGAGGTACTTCACTCTCTCTTCCATCCGGAGGGTGAGCACAAGTTTAACATATGTCGCCTGCCGATCGGCGCAAGTGATTATGCAGAACAGTGGTACAGCCACAATGAAGTGGATGGCGACGTGGTCATGGAACATTTTTCAATCAAACGTGATTTCAAATATCTGATTCCTTACATCAAGGAAGCTCTAAGTTATAACCCGAACCTGCAATTCTTCGCCTCCCCATGGAGTCCGCCAACGTGGATGAAGTCGCCCAAAGCCTATAACTATGGCACGCTTCGTTGGGAGAAAGATATTCTGGAGGCCTACGCCCTGTATTTCGTAAAATTTGTACAGGCTTACCGTGACGCAGGCATTACGATCCATCAGGTGCATGTGCAGAACGAAGTGATTGCAGATCAGAAATTTCCTTCTTGCATGTGGACAGGCGAGCAGCTTCGTGAGTTCATCGCCGATTATCTGGGCCCGGCTTTTGACCAACACGGTCTGGATACGGAAATCTGGCTGGGAACGATCAACGCCCCTGATCCATGGGAAGAATTAATCAAGAAAAAAACAAACGACTTCGACGAATACGCCGGACTTGTCCTGAGTGATCCAAAGGCCTATTCCTATATCAAAGGTGTTGGGTATCAATGGGCAGGCAAAAATGCCATTCAACGTACCTCGGCAAGTTATCCAGAGCTGCGTTATATGCAGACTGAGAACGAATGCGGTGATGGCAACAACTCATGGAACTATGCCAAATATGTATATAACCTCTACCAGCATTACTTCAGCAACGGAGTGAACGCGTACATCTACTGGAACATGGTTCTGGAACCCAAAGGCCGCAGCACATGGGGCTGGGAGCAGAACTCCATGATCACTGTAGATCCGGACAATAAGGAGGTTACTCGGAACCCCGAGTATTATGTGATGAAACACTTCGCGCATCATATTGTTCATGGTGCTCGAAGAGTCGGCCTGTCTGGCGCATGGAGCGGGAAATCCGTTGCTTTCCGCAACCCGGATAACAGTCTCGTGATTGTCATCAACAATCCATTCCAGGACCGTCGTGACCTGTATCTAACCCTTGAAGAAGGACAGACCCTACACATGGAGCTGGAAGCCGATTCATTCAACAGCATGGTTATTCAACCGAAATAACTAATCCAACACATCGTTAAAAACGCGGACATCAATAGCGTCAGGCCCCAAGGATTCCCTGGGCCGGCGCTATTTTTTTTATGGGCCAGACCATGCTTATTGTCAGCATGATTACTCCTGTAGAACACAAGCAGAAGACAACTTAAAGATATGACGTTTCACCTTTTATATTTACAAATCTATAAATCTAGATATAATGTAATCCAGAGAACTTACTCTCATGTCCATCACATTATAGGAGGAAAGGCAGTCCCATTTTAGAATATCATATCTACTTTTCTGTATATTTAAATCAATTGGAGGTACGCTTTACATGAAATCACAACAGGTCAACCCGCTCCTTATCCTGATTCTGGCACTCGGTGTATTCGGGATCATAACAACAGAAATGGGAATTGTGGGTGTACTGCCTCAGGTTGCGCATAAATTCAACATTACAGCTGCACAGGCAGGTTGGCTGGTCAGTATATTTGCGCTGGTCGTAGCCATTGCGGGTCCCTTTCTCACCTTGCTGGCGTCCGGAATTAATCGCAAAATCATCCTTTTGACTGCTGTGCTGATGTTTGCCATTTCAAACGTGGTCTATGCCTACGCCACAACATTTGATACCATGCTTATCTTCCGTATCATTCCCGCGTTATTCCATCCCGTCTTCTTTTCCGTAGCCCTGGTCACCAGTGCCCAACTTGTTCCGGCAGAGAAAAGCAGTCAGGCCGTCGCCAAAGTATTCACCGGAGTTACCGCGGGCTTTGCCTTTGGCGTGCCACTGACATCGTATCTTGCTGAACGCCTATCCCTCGAAATCGCCTTCCTGTTTGGAGCGATGGTTAGTGTGGTCGCTTTTATCGGCATATGGATCTGGTTACCCTCGATGCCCGTGAAGGAAAAGATGTCCTATGGCAAGCAGCTCGGTATTCTGCGCAAACCTGGATTATGGCTGAATGTTGCCGCAGTCATTTTTATATTCGCCGCCATGTTCTCCGTATACAGCTATTTCGCCGAGTATCTTGGACAAGTCACCCAAATGAGTGGATCATGGATCAGTGTCATGCTTACCGTCTTTGGTGTTGTCATGATCATCGGAAATTTGGGGTTTGGACAGTTTCTGCGTAAGAGCATGGTCCGCACTGTCCTCATGTTCCCGCTGCTGTATGTAGCAGCTTACGCACTCGTCTATTGGGCCGGTCCCCACTTCGTGTGGATGATTATTGTAGTCATCCTCTGGGCATCCGTGCATTCAGGAGGATTAATTGTAAGCCAAACCTGGTTAACCGCTGAAGCGCAGGACGCGCCTGAATTCGGCAACAGCTTGTATGTATCCTTTTCTAACCTCGGTATTACCTTGGGTACTGCCATCGGCGGCTGGTTCATCGCGAACCTTGGAATACATCAGCTGATCTGGAGCGGAATGATCTTTGCACTGATCGCTTTTGTATTGGTTTGGATTAAAATTAAATGTTTCCCTGCACCATAAATTGCCGAACACTGTTGAGAGAAAGCACTAACACAAATAGCGCCATATTCCCATGCTTAACATGTAGAACAGGCGCTATTTGGTGTTATATGATTACCGGATTTACAAAGGATGCTCCGACTCGTCAAAACGCACGCTTAAGGATTGTTCGCCAGGTAATTTCTCAGCCATTGCATAGCCGGACGTTCTGTACCGTTGCTATTGACCAAGTGAGAGCCAGCCTGCCAGGTTTGATTCTGGTTGTAACCCCACAGCGTCACACCTTTAACAGCAGAGTGTTTCCACAGCACAGGGAATTTCTGCTGATAACGTTGCAATTGTGTATTATCGTCACCTGTCATATCCAGCTCGGATACATAGATTGGTAGCCCTGTAGCCGCAAGCTTGTTCAGTACCGTGTTCATTGTGTTCACAGAAACGTTGTCCATATTGAAGTAATGCGCCTGGATTCCAATACCATCAACTAGACCTCTGTTTTTCAAAAGGTTGATAATCTGGATATATTGGTCCGCTTTAGCAGGATCACCGATAATACCATATTCATTAATTAACAATTTGGAGTTAGGGAAGGCTTGTCTCGCCTGTTGGAATGACCAGATAACCCAATCCCAACCCGTTGCCCCATCTCCACCAATGGCATTGCGATAGGATGGTTTCGCATGCAGAGGTTCATTCACCACATCAACGAAGGCAGACTTCGAATACCGCTGTCCTGCAGCTTTAATCCATTGTGTCACTTCAGCCTTCTGATCTGCGGCTGAGAGACTGTTAATCCAATTTGGCTGTTGATTTCCCCATACGAGCGTATGGAATTTGAACGGAAATCCGTTGTTGTTAGCATAGTTGTAGGCCATGTCCGCCTGGCCCCAATTCATTACGTTGCGTGTGCCTTCAATAGCATCCCACTTGGTTGAGTTCTCCGGAGTTACCTGATTCCAATATGGGCTAAAATTCGAAGGAACCTGGTTGGCAATAATATTGCCCAGAAATTTGCTACCTTTCGCCAAACCAGCACTCACACTACCAACCGCAACAGAAGCAGCGAGAATCCCTACCAATGCCAGTGAGCCGACTGTTTTGAACCACTTAGACTTAATCAATGATTTTCCTCCTTAGTATTGTTTTTTGTAAAGCGCTTACAAACATCATTTTACTGGATAATTTTGGTTTTTAACACCTGTCAAATTATAGTATTTTATTGCAAAAAAATAGATTTAAATGCTTTTTCTGAAGTTATTCATAGATTCACTCTCTTAAATCCAACATAACTCTTACATTGGAGTTTACATTCACCAGATGTTTATCTAGTATGAAATGATACATATCTTTACACACACTAGATAACAAGGGAGATTACAACATGCGCAAAATTTCAACGAAACGTTTCGCCGGATGGCCTTTATCGTTCCTCTTATGTGCCTCCATTTTGTTCGCCCCTTTTGCTTCCACTCCGGTTCAGGCTGCTGAGGCAGACAAGGAGACCAAGATTACGTTGCTGGGTACATCGGATATACATGGTCGATTCATGCCGTGGGACTATGCTCTGGACGGTCCAAATCCAACCGGAAGCATGACACAGCTCTACACCATTGTGAAAAAAGTCCGTGCTGAGAATCCCAACACGATCCTGCTGGATGCAGGAGACATGATTCAGGATAACTCGGCTGAGTTGTTCAATGATCAACCTCAATCTCCCATGATGGTTGCAATGAACGAAATGAAATATGACGCATGGGTTATGGGTAACCATGAGTTTAACTTTGGACTGGACGTACTGGAGAAGATCTCTTCCCAATTCAATGGACAGCCTCTCGTGGGTAACATTTTCAAAGAAAACGGCGACCGCTACATGCCTGCCTATACGATTATCGAGAAAGACGGAATCAAAGTGGGTGTTATCGGAATGAACACACCTATGATTACCGAGTTTGAAAAAGGGACCGATCACCTGGACGGCATCATCGTCAAAGATCCTGTGGAAGAGACCAAGAAGGCCATTGCTGAGCTGAAAGGCAAAGTCGATGTCATGGTTGGACTCATGCATATGGGATTGGATAACGAGAACGGAAATCCGGGAACCGGAGTGACGGATATCGCCAACGCCAACCCGGAGCTGGCTGCCATTTTTGCCGGACACATGCATACCTTGATTGAATCCCAAACGGTTAACGGCGTATTGATCTCCGAACCGAATAAATATGGCTCACATATCTCTCGAATTGATCTGACATTTGAAAAAGATGGCGACAAAGTTGTGCTGAAAAGCAAAGAAGCTCAAGCACTCGCTGTAAAAGCAGCAGACGGAACGTATGAAGTCTCCGATCCTGCGCTGGAAGAGACTTTGCACCCATTCCACGAGTTCGCTCGTGCCGATGCCAACATTGAAGTGGCTGAACTGAAAGGAACGAACCTGGTCCCTGCTGATGAGATTAAGGGTATCCCTGCGGTGCAGATCCAGGAAACACCTTTGTCTGATTTTTTCACCGAAGTGATGTTGCATTACAGTGATGCCGATGTGGTCGCGCACCAGATTGATAACGACAAAGCCAAGCTGGATGTAGGCCCGATCAAGAAAAAGGATATTGCATTCAACTACCAATACACCTTTGGTGAAGTGACCGTATATGAAGTTACCGGACGCGATCTGATGGATTATATGGAGTGGTCTGCGGGGTACTTCAACTCCACACGCCCGGGTGATGTGACCGTCAGCTTTGATCCGAAACGACGTGCTTCCAAATACAGCACCGATGATTTCTTCGGCGGCGTAACGTATGAGATTGACCTGACCAAACCATACGGCAGTCGGATTACAAATCTCAAGTACAGCAACGGTACGACAGTAAAAGAAGACGATACGTTAAAACTTGGCATGAACGCCTATCGAATGGAAGCCCTGATTGCCAAAGGTGGCGCCATGGAAGGGCGTAAGTTCAAGCAACTCTGGTCCTCCAAGGACGCCTCGGCATTTGGTGAGATTCAAGGCACGATTCGCAACCTGTCCATCGCCTATCTGAAAGATGTCATGAAAGGCGTCTACGAACCGAAGATTCAACACAACTGGAAAATCACTGGCGTAGACCTGACTGCACCGGAGCGTGCAGATATAGTGGAGTTAATTAACGATGGCATTATGTCTGTGCCAACAACAGAAGATGGCAAGTACACCAACATTGCCTCCATTAACATTTTGGATACGGTGACTCAGGAAGAGATTGATACGCTATCTGCCAAAGCAGATGTGAGTGCGGCACAATTCGCAGGCGTGAAAACCAAGGGAGCGTTCTATCAACAGCTGAACAAAGCTCGCAAAGCGGCAGGCAATGGCGAGGGAGCAACTACTCCTACACCTGAGAAGCCGACAACGCCAACGAAACCAAAACCAACACCGACTCCAGGCACGTCGAAACCTGGTAAACCATCAACACCAAGCACGGGTAAACCGGATACCGCCAACAAAGGCAAACAAGCCAAGGTTACTGCGGCTTACCTGAACGTACGCGCTGGCGCTTCATCCAAAGCGAAGGTCGTTGCTGCCGTACCGAAAGGCACCCTGCTTGAGGTGATCAGTACAGACAAGTATGGCTGGGTAAAAGTGAAGCTGGATGGACGTGTAGCATTTGTATACGGAAAATACGTGAGTATTTTGAAATAAGTAAAATCGTTACGCACTACGCTTAACGAAAAAGAAAAAGGGCGATTCTCCCATGGAACTCATGGTCGGGATCGCCCTTTGTTATGTTAAACGAATGGTTATGCGTATGGCCCTTCCTCTACTGCTCTAGGGGAATGAAGTCATTTAGCCTTGTGGTTGGTTCTTGATTTTATCCATAAAAGCGTTCAGCTGGATGCCATTCGTTTGTTCCATAAAATCACGCAATTCCTCCGATTCCCCCTCGTAGGCGGCAAGTACGTAGTCATCATCGACAATATAGTACGTGCCGTAGCGAGTGAATGAATATCCTCCCTGCTGTTCTCCGGTCGTCCCCTTTTTGACTACAGCGATAATCTTCATACCTGGTTTAAGTTCAGGCTCCACACCTGCAAAGTCAGCATTGTAAAAGAGAAACGTATCCTTTTCTACATCCTCACCTGTTACAACCTTATCCACCTTCACCTTGTAAGTAATGAATTCAGGCTTGTAGGGTACAAGACCAGCAGCCCGATCCTTTTCTGCAAAATCACCCTCAGGCGTGCCCGGTTCGGCAGGCAAATCCACGCTAAAATTCGGAAGGCTACTCTCAACCTCTGCTACAATAACGGAGTCCGCAAAATCCATGATCTCTCTGAAACTTACTTCTCTGATATTGATCATCACCGGGGTGTCAGTAGATAGCGGGTATTCCCTCCTCAATTCTTCCATCCGCTCTGGCGACAGCCTTTTTCCTGCGCCTTCATGTGAGTTGGTAAAAGGGGCCGAGCAACCGGCTAAACTAACCGTCAGTACAATGTTTATTAACCATCGCGTCTTACCCTCTCGTGCCACATATCCACCTCCCCTCATCCGACATACTTAGATTTACACCTTCACTGGAGCACCTAATCCCGCCTCACATCCCAGTTTGCCAGCATGCCTCTCGCCATTTCCATCGTCGACTCTTCCCCTGTGGTTAGAGCAAACTTGGCAACCAGTGCCGGGTAAGCAGCCCATTGTTCCCGAATATGCTCAAACATCTGAGGCCATGTCCTTCCCCCTGCCTTCTCGTATCGCTTCAGCAGATCGCGCAATCCATCATCTTGGAAAAGTCCATAAAGGATTACAAAATCCTTACCCGGATCAGCGATCTCCGCTTCCGTCCAGTCGATGAGTCCGGTTACCCGCTGTGTATCATCGACAATGATATGCGGCGGGTGCAGATCACCGTGATTAAACGTCGAGTGCTTCGGCCAATAGCTACCTACAGACAGCCACACCGTCCAGCGTTCCGCCAGTTGGTCCGGTACCGTAAAATTCTTTTTAATTTCCTCTATATTTGCCGCAAACTCTTTGCGAGCTTCCATAAGCGTCTTGATCCGAACTCCGCCCTTGGCCGCCTCCTCAGGATCAATGTTGTGCAATGCGGCAAGTGTAGCAGCCAGTGAATCCAGGAACTCGTCAGACAAGGTCTCCTGCGGGAAACGCCACGCATATCCTGCGCCAGCAGGATCTACCACTGCAATCGGGTCGCCATCCAATAGTGGATAAGCGATAAGTTCGGGCGTGCAGATTCGCCAGTCCGGCACCTGTGCCGGAACACTCCTCCGGACTACATCCAGTACTCTACGTTCATTCTCGGCACGCCCCCATACATCTTTACGCCGCGGCTGACGCAGAACCCACTTTTGTCCACTTATATCAGTGGCGAAGGCTACCCGGAAGTCCATCCCGGACTCATTCATTTCCATCGATTCCTTGCGGATTTGAAGCCCATTTTGTTCAGCCAGCAACCATATATCCTGTGTGAAATCCACTTGTTCATTTGAATTTGTCATATCTAAACCTCCCCTTTTCCTTGGAAAAATAAAAAGCACAGACATTCATGCCTGTGCTTTCGATTTCGGAATAGGGCTATACCTATTTTTGCGCATCCCCATAGTGGTACATCAAAGAACCACTCTTATGCAAGAGTGTCCACTACAAATAACGGCATACGTGTAAACAGGCAAACTTCTCCCGATGATCTGCACACAGGCAGTGAAACAGCAAGCGCAAGCAAACGTTCCGCTACTATCTCAATCGAAAAAAATTTACCACACGTATCCCTCCGTTCAGTAAGTTAACTATATGCTAACATATTCCAATTTTCAGTACCAGACTGAATCGAATGATTTTGGTTCTTTTTTATTGATATACAGGAACTTCGTCACCTCAGGTAACGTCCATAGTTATAGATGCATTAAAAAGGATGAGAGGTGAGTAACCCGATGTCCATTGTACGAAGATTATTCGTATTCCCGTTTATCTTGCTTCTGCTAACGCTCGGATGCGCAGATAAATCCGAGGAACAAGGGAAAGAGAAGCCACATGTGCGAGGAATTATTACGGATTTTGAGGAAGAAAGAGGTCAGGTACTCATCGAAAATAAAGAAGATGGCGGTGTTGATTCTGGACCGATTTGGGTCTCGCTCAGCAAGGACGCCGAACTCATCATCGAAGAAGAGATTGTCACCGTCTCTTTGGGTGAAACACTCGTTGGTCGAAATGCAGAAGTATGGATCAATGGAGTTATTGATCAATCTTACCCTCCCCAAACCAAAGCTGTAAAAATGGTCATTCATTAACACCAAGCATATACGCCGATACATTTCGTTTCACGTGGAACGTTATGATACACATACGAACAGCAACGGGTGGTTGCTACTAAAATCGGAAATGATGAAAACAATTTACACACTTGAAGCATTTACTCCGTTAGCCTGCCTG
Organism: Paenibacillus sp. FSL M7-1414; assembly: GCF_038003195.1. Classification (NCBI taxonomy): domain Bacteria; kingdom Bacillati; phylum Bacillota; class Bacilli; order Caryophanales; family Paenibacillaceae; genus Paenibacillus; species Paenibacillus sp. FSL M7-1414. Next base: position 6,797,067 of record NZ_JBBOOS010000001.1, read on the forward strand.
CATATAGAGTATAATGAAGAGGTATACGATAAATGTACGGTGCAATAATTGTACAAAAACTAACGCAAAAGAGGTAAACGATGAGCGAGCAACAATTTAAAGATTATGGACTTGGTGAAGAGATCGTAAAAGCACTGGACAGTCTGGGCTATGAGACACCAACCGAGGTACAGACTAAAGTTATTCCGGTAGCACTGGAGAATCAGGATCTTGTGGTCAAATCACAGACAGGTAGTGGTAAAACAGCTGCTTACGGCATTCCACTTTGCGAGCTGGTGGATTGGAATGAGAACAAGCCACAGGCTTTGATTCTTACACCAACCCGGGAACTGGCTTTGCAGGTTAACGAAGATATTACGAATATCGGCCGCTTTAAGCGTATTAAAGCAACCGCACTATACGGACAGTCCCCTTTTCATATCCAAAAAGCAGAGTTAAAACAAAGAACCCACGTGGCTGTTGGTACACCAGGTCGGGTACTGGATCATATCGAACGAGGCACGCTGCCACTCGAACGGATCGCGTATCTCGTCATTGACGAAGCCGATGAGATGCTGAATATGGGCTTTATTGAGACGGTACAGTCCATCATTCAGAAACTGCCGCAGGAGCGAGTAACGATGTTGTTCTCCGCTACATTCCCTGAAGATGTAGCCAAGCTGTCACGCAAATACATGAACAAACCGGTGGAGATCGAGATCAAGGCAAGTGGACTGACAACAGCCACGATTGAACATGCTGTGATTAACGTACCCGAGGTGAACAAAACCGCACTGCTTCAAGACTTGTTTATTGTGGAAAATCCGGATAGCTGCATTGTGTTCTGCCGTACGCAGGAGAATGTGGACAAACTGTTCCGTGTCATGGCTGACCTTGACTACCCAGCAGATCGTATCCATGGTGGTATGGAGCAGGATGAGCGGATCGAAGTAATGAACGCATTCCGACGCGGACAATTCCGCTATCTGATCGCGACGGATGTAGCCGCACGTGGTATTGATATCACGAATATTACCCATGTCATCAACTACGATATTCCTTTGGAAAAAGAGGGATATGTTCACCGTACAGGCCGTACGGGTCGCGCAGGCAAAACAGGTAAAGCCATTACGTTGATTACACCGAAAGATGGCAGACGTCTCGCCGAGATTGAATCCTATATTGGATTCGAAATCCCTGTTGTGAAAGCACCTTCCGAAGAAGCTGTAGATCGCCGCAGAGAAGATTTTGAGAAACGATTGAAGATTGTTCCTGAACGCAAAAAGGACAAGCGTGAACAGCTGAACCAACAGATCATGAAGCTGAACTTTAACGGAGGCAAGAAAAAGAAACTTCGTGCCGTTGACTTTGTAGGTACCATCGCCAAGCTCGAAGGGGTAACCGCAGACGATATCGGGATCATTACGATTCTGGATAATGTGACGGATGTAGAGATCCTGAACGGCAAAGGCCCACTCGTACTGGAGCTCATGCAGAATACAACGATCAAAAAGATGCAGCTCAAGGTTCGCAAAGGCCATAAATAGATTGAGAACTTGCGTAGAATCATAGGGATAAATTCGATTTACTTTCCTATATCTATCGCTATGCCCTCCTATACGCTTTAAAAAAAGACAAGCAGACCTGATAACATGATGTTATGACAGGTCTGCTTGTTAGGCATGCCAACATCGCCCCTCTCTTCATTCCACCTTCCTCTCGAACCCGTTTGTTCATCTTCTACCCCCAGAGAATATCCATTGCGTTCCACGTAGGTCTTAGCACCAAATCTCCATCTGTCTGCTATGAGGGTTATCCTACACCATCACTTTCTAACAAGGAGTAAAAATTATCGCGGTCTTCTTCATCGAATTTTCCAAGCGCCCGTACCCTAATAAATTCATGTCCACCAAACATGTCAATTTCCTCGCCGCAATTATTGTAGAGTGCGATCATATGTCCATCCCGATTCAGCTCCATATACCCGTAACAAGTTGCCTCTGGTGCTTCGCCGTTTAAGAGTAAAAATCTGATTTTATCCACGCTGTTCATGCAGATCTCCTTTCCTTATTTCTTATTAATGTTAAGAATATTTTACGTAACACCAGATGAATTGGAAAAAGCGATCTCACCCTGCATACCGGGATATACATTCCTATTTAGCAAGCATGAGGGGGGAACACTCGCTAAATCGTTCATTCTCACATTATCTCTTGACGTGATGCGATTTTGGGATTATTATAACGTGCCGGTTTATCAACAAGATAAATCAAATAAAAGGCTGACTTTTCGAGTGTGTTGGCACCGAATCATCAGCCTGTTGTGCAGATCATGAAAGATAAAGAATAATTTTATGTTATTGGTGATAAGAAATGGATAACTATAACAACGATAAAGTATGACATGATGCTAGACTAAGATCTCCGAGTAGGAGGGCTTGTTCGTTTCACCTTAGAGATGGTACTAGTGGCTGTACCACAAGTAAAAGCATTTTCTATAAAGACTGGGGTTTTTACCTCTTCTTTTTCCGCACTGTACCGCCTTCCACCGTATACCGGAATAGCGCATCTTCCGCGCCCCCGTAATCATCCGTAACCTGAAACGTCGCTGCATCTCCTGACTTGTATACACTCCCCGTCAAAAAACTGAACACCACATGCTCATCTTTGCCCCAATATGGATTCAGCATGACAAATGTACTGCCGCTCACGCCCTTTACCGTGCGGTTGCCATTGGCATTATATAGACCATTCTGGTCCATTGCCCAACTCTGGGGATCGGCATCGAATAGATGTGTAAAGCTGGCACGATCGATATGTTTATTCGGTTTACCCCATAGATACACCCGATCGGCATCCACAGCCCAGCTCCCGGAAGGTGTTATTAACTCAAACGTCGATGCATCCGTCCCCTTGATCATCTGAAGCACATCGTCTGGATGACCGAAAGGCTGACTTGTCCGAACAACCTCTGCACGATACACATGTTGCTGATCCTTCGAAAGTCCAAGATGCTCCGTCCCGGCAAACACTTCAAACTGCCGGGCATCTGCCTCGTCGACACGATATCCGTTGTAATACACATGATTGCGGTCACGTCCAAAAGGTCCACCTAGCGGCTGGAACGTATCCGGGTCTGCTCCCTTGAGGACGCGCCACTGAAAATAAACACGTTCCCGGTCCCGTGCAAACTGCTCATCCAGTGGTTCAAAGGTATTTCTGTCCGCTCCACGAACAAAGTTGAATACCGCTTTTGCTTCTCGATGTGGGGTACCGCCCCATTCTGTTCTATAAAAAATAGACGACGCAGTCTCATACCAATTCCCTGTGAGCTGCGTAGCGCCCTCTGCACTGTGAGCATAATGCACATGCCACCAGCCATGTACGTCGGGATGATGTTCTTGCAGCCATGCCCTCACCTCATCCTTTTCCCCATTCGCATAACGAAGAGAGCTGGACAGATGGAACAGATGGTCCTTGTCGGTACAATAGTCGTGATGAGCAATCACAGAGTTCGTATCGATATTCTCTAATAGATGAAAATGCGTGCTGCTCTTTACATATAAATAACGTTGGTCCTGAGCAAAGTAGGGCGTATCCGGCAACAGCCGAAAGCTGCTCGGATCGGAGTTAGGCACGGCCTGATCTTCCAGATAGACATACTGAGAGTCGCAGCAGTAATCTTCATCGATCACACGAAAAGCTTCCGTATCCCGACTAAACAAACTCGCCTTATTCTTGCGGGCATTGAACCACCATATTCCCTGATGATCACGCAGATAGGCGAAGGTCAACCATCCCTTTTGATAAGTAGAGATGACTTCAAAATCCTGAGCGGTAATGCCTCCCTTAATCGGAGTGTTCGTTCCATCCTCGTCATTATGCAATTTCACTTGAAGGTCCTCATCTACAATAAACTTGTTCATGACGGTCCACCCTCCAACCATGATGTGAATTCAGTCTAGCTTTATTTTAGCGCGTGTACCTGATTCTCTCTACATCATCTCATATGATATTTAGGAATATTTCCTCCGCTCTCACCGCTCAGCCATGATGAAATGAAGGTTTGTTCAGCAATGGATGGATTGTTCACTTGAAAAAGAGTCTAGCCGAACTACAATATAAATGAAAGCGCTACATTTTATCTGATATCTTTCGGGAGGTGTATGTAATGGGTAACAGGAAAGCCCTCTGGTTTCTGGTCTTTGCACTCACGTTCACCCTGTTTGGACTTCATCCTGAACGGACAAGCGCAGCAAGTGTCACAATAACCAACGGTACCGATTGGCTCGATACCGCAGGCAACCCCATCCATGCGAATAGTGGCAACATTCTGCAGGTAGGCTCGACGTATTATCTGTACGGTGAACATGCGGTGGGCGGCAGGTTTGACAGCGTGAACGTCTACACCTCCACTGATCTGAAGAACTGGACTTTCAGCAATGCCATCCTGACGAAAGATTCCGCGACCGAGCTGGCCTCCAGCAAGATCGAACGCCCCAAAGTCATCTATAACGCCTCCACCAACCAGTATGTGCTCTGGGCACACTATGAGAACGGTACGGACTACAACCTCGGGCGTGTAGCGGTCGCAACAAGTAATACCCCGAATGGCAAATTCACCTATGAGGGCAGTTTCCGCCCAATGAATTATGAATCCCGTGACATGACCGTCTTTGTTGATACAGATGGATCAGGTTATCTGGTTACTGCTTCACGCAAAAATGGCGGTGCCAATGATACGATGGCTATTTTCAAAATGAATGCAAGTTACACCGGAATACAATCCTTCGAGGGCTGGCTGTTCGAGAATGCCTATCGTGAAGCGCCTGCTGTTGTGAAAAAAGGAAACCGTTACTACCTCTTCACCTCCCAAGCCGCTGGCTGGTATCCGAATCAGGGTGCTTATGCTACAGCCACTTCCATGACGGGTCCATGGACTGCGCTTACGCCATATGGCAATCCATCTGCCTTTGGTTCGCAGATTCATGATATTGCCACGATTACAGGCAACAACACCACATCCTACATCTACATGGCGGATCGCTGGAATCCGATGAACCTCGGAGAGCACAAACATATCTGGCTGCCGCTAACCTTGAATGATTCGAACGGAACAGTATCACTGGAGTGGTATACAACGTGGAATATCGACGCAGTAACGGGTGTGGTAACACCGCCTCCTCTCGTCAATCATGCCCAAGGCAAAACAGCTACCGCCAGCTCCACAGCCTCCGGCTCATCTGCATCCAGTGTCAATGATGGCAACTACCAGACTTCATGGGTGGCTTCCTCCAATAGCTGGCCTGCCTGGTGGCAGGTGGACTTCGGCACACCAAAGACGATCACCGAGATCGACACGTCCTGGTTTATGTATAAAGGTTCCGAAGGGTACTACAAATACAAAATTGAAATTAGCAACGATGGTGTCAATTACTCCACCTTGGATCGCACCAACAATCTGACCTATGGCTTTACAACAGATGCTGTGCATTTCACAGCCCGTTATGTACGGATTAATATGGTGAACGCGGTCTTGTGGAATAATCCGGGTAACTGGTACACCCCAACCCTGCACGAGGTAAAAATGTTGGGTCCTGCAACACCGGAAGCCACAGGTTACAGTCGGTTCAGTTCACACAACGTTCCGGATCGATACATCCGTCATGCCAACTACACGGCTCGCGTGGATGCCAACGTCTCCCCTGTTCTGGATTCCCAGTTCCGCGTCGTACCGGGTCTTGCCAGCTCCACAGGAATCTCGCTTGAGTCCATTAACTTCCCAGGCTACTTTCTGAAGCGTAATGCCAGCAACAAAATTGTACTTGAAGCTTACGCCAACACCGCCGCCTATAAGGGAGATGCTACGTTCCTAAGCAGTCCTGGTTGGGCTGATAGCACCAAAGTATCCCTTCAATCGTACAGTCAGCCCGGATATTACATCCGGCATTATGATTACGTGTTACAGCTCGATGCCATCAACGCATCTAGCAGCTCGACGGTGAAGAGTGACGCCACGTTTGGGCGAACCAATTTCTAAGCAAAATACTTGGAGTTGAGGATGAGTCATCTACATCTACAATTCGAGGAAAGGCCGTTTTTTCAGGAGTCACAACTGAAGAAGCGGTTTTTTCTGCTGCACGGTTTCAGATATAGATGACGTAACCCCATCTCAGACTGAAAATGCAGGTTTCATTAGAGCGAAATCGCCAGCCAGACTGGCTAGTGGTTGCCAGCTCTCTATCGCTATTTTATAATGACCGGCATATGCCTCTGCACCCACCCGTACATGCTCTACTTTTCCAAGAACCACATGATCTGTACCCACCTCGATAATACGATCCAGTGTAAGTTCAAAAGCAATCGGAGATTCGAGCACGGAAGGTACATCTACACGTATGCCTGCCTTGGGTGTAACCCCCGCCAGTTGAAATTCATCTTCTCCCGAAGCTACATCTGCTGACGAACGCTGCATGGACGCTGCAAGTACAGCGGGAACTACATTGATCAAAAACTCTCCCGTCTCTCGTATATTGACGAGTGTATCCTTCACTGTTCCTTCTCTCTCACCTACACCAGGCCCAATGGATAGGAGCAGCGTCGCCGGATTGCGTGAAGCAACGGTAAAAAAACTAAATGGAGCGAGGTTAAGCACACCCTCCATACTTCGCGTAGAAACCCAGGCAATAGGCCGTGGTACCACGGAACCGATCATCAATTTATACATTTCATCTATGGTGATATCACCTGTTGCAAACTCAAATACATTGTTTTTTTCCAATGACACTCGCTCCTTTTCCCCATTCCAACAGAAGCTCCTTCGGTTTACAAAGCCCCATGGGAAACATATAGTTGGTATAAGAATATACACTTGTTCACCACAAAAAAAGTACGCACTTTGAAGTGCGTACCTGCATAAAGGAGCTTATTCGTGATGGGTAACCCGAGTAAAAACCCAGCGGAAACACTCACCCCATTCGACTACACCCTATCCATTATCGGCGGAAAGTGGAAGATGAAAATCATGTATCAACTTGCCTTTCATGGGGTCACACGCTACGGGGAACTCAAAAGGCGTGTCCCCGGGATCACGTACAAGGTATTAACCTCTCAACTGAACGATTTGGAACATGAAGGTGTGATAAAACGAGTGGAGTATGATCAAACTCCGCCCAAAGTGGAGTATTCCTTAACCCCCCGAGGCAAGAGTCTGATGCCCATTCTGGAGGAAATCTGCAAATGGGGTGTGCATAACGTGCCGGAGACGCAAACGCTGCATGAATTATAGTGAATTACGGAATATATGCAAAAAAGCCTACTCCGATGGGAGTAGGCTCTTCTGCCAGTCTGATCTATCCAAGTTATTTGAAATTAGGATCAAACTTCATCATGTTCATTTTACCTTGTTCCTTATAACTCACATAGATATTATCGGTGCTGTCTATGGTGATGTCTAGCTGAAGAACATCACCAGCGGAGAATCCGGCAGACCCTACGGGTCTCCAATCCAAACTCTCGTATTTCTTCACAGTCACCCTGTTGCCATTTGCAGCATCTCGATAAGCAACGTAAGGCGTTCCTTCGCTGTCAAAGGCCATATCTATGCTTCCTTCTTGAGATGAACCGACCAAGAATTCGGGAGTACTCACCTTCTCCCATGCTGTATCTTCTGACGGAATGGTGTGCGGATATTTCCACATTTCAACAACGTTGGAGCTGCTGAGATAGATCATATAAGGTACGCCAGATGGATCAAGCGCGGATGCAGCATCCATATTTGCAGATGTTGGATATGGATATAATTTAGGATCCAATTGTATCCATGACCCATCTTCCAAGCTATATCCTGTTGCCACAGGGCTAACAGATGACCTGAATGGAGCAAATAAATACATGCCATTGTTTGGTAATGGTTCAAGGAAGGCTCTAAGACCTGCGAATGCCTGTATTCTCGCTTCTTGTTTCCATCCACTACCTTCATGATAACTCCATGACATAAGCATTGACGGTTCCGCAGCATTACCGACCAAAATACCTCTAAACATCAGAAAAGGATTATCATCCTTATCGAAGGTAATGAAGAAGCTATCATTAACTTTATCCACTTTTCTGCTCGTCTTTCCATCATTCCAACTGAAATCAGAGATAGTAGATACTGGTCTCCACCACTTATGTTCATCATTATAATTCTTAAAGCTTACTTTACCTGAGCTATTCTTATAAGCAACATAAAGCTTGTCCTTACTGTCTATTCCGAGCGATATAGCTGAGCTCCCTAATCCTCCCGCTTTTTCAAGATCGCTTTGATTGCCAAAGGACTGCCACTTGCCTCCCTTAAATTGCATCACAAACACTTCGTAATTGTCCTTTATATAAGCCACGTAAGGAGTCCCTTGACTGTCGAAGATGACATTGGACTTACTATTCAAATCCAACAAGTCACCTACTTGCAGCCACGATGTCATCGTCCACTTCGCGTACAGGGTGATGTTTGACGTCACCGGCGTCATGAAGTCGTAGGCGATCTTCAGATCGCGATCGCTGTACCAACCTTCAAATCGATACCCTGCCCACTTCAGCGCAGCAGGTGCCACAGCTTTGTCGCCAGTAACCACCGTCTGACTACCTACTGCTGCCCCACCGTTACTGTCAAAGTCCACCGTGCGGCTGTTAAATGTCCACTTCGCGTACAGCGTGAGGTTACCCGTCACCGATGTCGTGAAGCTGTAGGATTCATTCAGTCCGGCGTCGCTGTACCAACCGTTAAACACGTAACCGTCCCTCGTCGGTACGGCAGGCTCCGTAGCATTGCCGCCGTTTTGCATATTCTGTTCAGCCACCAGTGATCCGCCGTTACTGTTGAAGGTGACCGTATATATAGCCGTCCACTTCGCGTACAGCGTGAGGTTATTCATCACAGATGTCATGAAGCTGTAGGATTCATTCAGACCAGCATCGCTATACCAGCCTTCAAATACATGCCCTGCACGGGTCGGTGCGTCAGGAACTGCTGCCGTGTCACCTTCACTCACGGACTGACTGCTCACCGACGATCCGTTGTTACTGTTGAAGCTCACTGTGTAGCTGTTCTTCGTCCACTTCGCGTACAGCATCACATTGGCCATTACACCTTCTGTGAAACCATAAGGTATCATCAATTCGCTATCGCTATACCAGCCATCGAACGTATACCCTTCCAGCATCGGAGCGCCAGGAGCAGTAGCCACAGCACCTTCATTCACAGTCTGTTCTGTGACCAACGATCCGCCGTTACTCTCGAAAGTTACAGTGTAGGTATTCGGTACATATACCGTCCACTTCGCGTACAATGTCAGGTTTCCCGTAACCACCATAGTCGTGAAATTGTAGGCGTTCATTAGCTCACTATCGCTGTACCAGCCGCTAAACACATAGCCGTCTTTCGTCGGAGGGGCAGGAGCCATAGCCTTGACGCCTTCATTCACTGTTTGGGCATCTACTACCGACCCTTCATTACTCTCGAAGCTTATCGTGTAAGGGATCAGCCACTTCGCATACAGTGTGAGATCCGCCGTCACCGCTGCAGCGAAGTCGTAAGCATTCGTCAACGTGTTATCACTATACCAGCCGCCGAATACATAACCATCTTTCGTCGGTTCAGTCGGCGTACTAATCGTGGCGCCAAACCCTACAGTCTGAGCCGGCACTTCTTCGGACCCACCGTTACTGTCGAAATTTACAGTGTAGTCGTTAATTGCCCACTGAGCGGTAAACTGGACATCTTCGGCAGGCATCGTGGTCGGAGGCGTTGGCGACCAACCCGTAAAGCTATATCCCTGCCATGTCGGAGTGCCTAGACGCAACAGCATCGTCGCTCCGAAAGGAACATTATCCGTTTTATTTGTTGCCCCAGAACCGTTATAATCAACCGTCATTTGGTATACATCACGCTTATAATATACCTTCAACGCCGTTTTGCCGTTGCTCGTGATTAGATCCGTCAGTACCGAAATGCTGTCGTCCCGCACGAAGCCATCATAGGATCTCGGCTTGACATCCGCCAAATTCGCCTCGGTACCCGTAACTCCACGATACGATTCCGTATCTGCAACCGTATAGGTGTCACTTCCGATATTTTGCAGCAAGTACACGACCTGATAAGGCGTACCCTCTCTCCCCGTCCACTTCGCTGTATACGTAGTATCCTCAATCGGCATTGTACTTGGAGCTTCTGGCGACCAACCGGCAAACGTATATCCCTGCCTTGTCGGCACAGGTATACGAGCAGCAATGTTCTTGCCAACGGCTTCCGTTAGCGAGATTTGGGGCGCACCGGCATAACCCCCAGCGAAGGTCATCTTTCGATTCTCCGGATAGTAATTAACTCTTACGACTGTAGAGCCGTCACCCTTGATTAATACGCCGCTCACCGTTCCGGTCGCATAGCCTTGCTCCTTAAACCTGTCGGAGCTGATTCGTATCTCCGTGTCCGTTGTTCCAGTCATATTTTCCGTATCTACAGGCGGAGCTTGCATCCTGCTGTTCGGGTCTAGCACATAATACTCAACGGTATACGGCGTATTCTTGTTCGCAATCCAGTGCGCGTACAGTTTCCGATCCTCTGCAGCCATTCGGCTCGGAATCGTGATTTTCGTGCCGCCGGAAGCGGCCGTATACCAGCCGTCAAAGGTATATCCTGGATATACCGGGGTGACCACGCTGATTGGCGCGTTATACGGAGCCGCCACAACCTGGGTCACTCCGCCGTTCTGCGGATCCAGCTGAAGGATGTAGTCACCCACTCTGGCAAGCCAGCTTAACTGAATCGTACGCTTGAGAGGCTCGGACATGAACGACGCCGGTGCCCCCTTCCAGGTGATAACCAGATTGCCATCACTCACCTGAATGTTCTTGTCCACCACTTCAATCATCCCGTTTGCTGCGTCATACTTGAAGTTAGGATTGTCCACCTGAATATCGAAATTCGAGCGATCATACGCCTGTTCATCCGTATCGCCTGTCTTCAAATCAAAGGTATTCATCGTGACCCACAACTCCGGTACAGCGATGGATGACGCAGAACCCGCCATGTTCACTTTGAGCGACTTATCCTGTGGATAGGCGAAGTCGTAGACGTTCTGTTCTTCTCCAATCGTATACAGTGGCCACTCTTCATCGACCAGCTCTACGCCGCCGGAAAGCCCGCCATCACCTAATTGAGCGCCGAGTTCGACCTCCAAATAGATACCGATCTCAACGAACAGGGCGCCTAAAGACTTCGTGGTCTTCACCCCGCTAATATTTTTCAATTGATAATAGAAGTAGCCCCACAGATTCACATACACACCGGGCTCTACAGCAAGCCCGATACTATTCAACTTGACGCTTCCAATCCCCGCTTTGACCTCCATATGAATACCAGCTCGTAAACCGATCGTCCCCATCACATAGAAGGTAAATTGGTAATCTCCGTCTCCCGGCAAGCTAACCGTATTGCTTGAACCACTGAAACTCAATACGCGCAAGCTAACCGAGTAGCGCTTGGCCATCTTATAGTAGAAATCTGCCCCCACCGTCAGGTTCACCTGGGCGCTGACCACAAACTCCGCTTCAAATTTGACTTCTACAATACCTAAAGCCACGCGTACGCTCTTTTCAAAGAGCTCTTTCTTGATTAACGGAACCCACTCCGTGTCTTGCTCCAACATCTCTTGATACTTTTCCTTCAACGATTCCGCATCTACGGCAGTATCCTGCACACCCGCCATTACCGCTTTAATCTGTGTCGCAATGTCCTGAACCTTTCCCAACCTGCCAGCGTTCTTCTCGCCCACCCAGTCATTCAGTGCATCATTTAACTTATCGTGTTCAACGAGAGCTATCTCTGCCGTGATGTTCATTCCGGTATAGCTATAAGCATCCAGATTCGCCGTAATTACATAATCATCAATGCTGTACCAGTAAGGAATCCCCCACTTTTTCAGCCAGTGCCCTCTCATATCCCCATTAATACCGAGGTCCAGGCTCATCTCCTGAACGAATGTACCCGTCATATGGATGACAAGATCGCTGTCTTCATTGATATTGACAACAATATCGGCACCCACTTGTAATGTAGCGCTTACGCCTGAGGTTCGGCCGTCAATATTCTTCAGCCTCGTGCCGAGTGAAGCAACAACGGTCAGATTCTCCACACTTACCCGGCTCCCTTTACCGGACGCTAGGGAGGACTGAGCCTTGATCTCCTGAATTTCCTTCGTCTCCATGGCGATGTCAGACAGATAATCCGCTGCTTCATTGACGAATCCGCTGTCTCTCGCTTGCTGCTCAATTTGCTCTTCGAGCTGTGCAATCTGTTCTTCCGACAACAGATCGTCACCGTCAATTGATTGCTTCTGATAGATGTTGAAGGCATTCTCAATATCTTCAATGGTGGCATCGGTATACGTAATGACGTCCATCTCCGCCTCGGGCGTAATCGACGTAATACGTCCATAACCGGTTACCTTAGAACCTTCTTCGGCGAATTCACCTTCATAGAACCCGATAAAGTCTCCCACATCAACCGTGGTCAGTTCATCCAAACCAAAGGGCTCGTACAAGCCGTCACTGTAGTTCATCGCGGTATGATCGACCGTGATGGAGTGGTTACTGGGATCTCCATCCGTATCTGCCTCTACGCTCACCGGTAGCACATCTGGCTTGAGCAACACTTGTTTGGCATCTGCGTGATCATAGGTATAGATGCTATCATCTACCGACGTGATCTGGACATAGGCCACATCACCATCGTCTTCACCAGTCGTTTCGACTGTGCGCAGTTCGGGACTAACTCCCTCATAGATGGCTACGGTATCACCGACTTGAATCACCGTGCCAGTGCTTCCGGTGTACTTGAACGTTCCACTACTCGCATTCACTTCGGCGAGTGCATTCTCGCCGCCTACCGTCGTCGTAACGACTGAAATCGCGGGCGAATCGACATCTGCTCCATTTATCATCATATCCGTGACATCCGTGAACGGAATGTAGATCATGTTCGGATTGAGTGGAACATTCATGACTTCTTGTTTAGCAACGCTAAATACATAAATACTTGTCGTCGCGTCTTGGCCTTGGAAGGACAAGCTGTCATCCGTCAACGTAAGTTGATATGTGTTACCTTCAACGAACTTGCCGTTTTCGGCTGCTGACGATACCGTGAAAACTCCGTTCCCGCCAGAGACGGTAACCCCTTCGAATTCGGGATTCGCCGTATCCACGAAGGTCATCCCCTCTTTGACCTGGGATTCCGTTAGACTGCCCGATGAATCCTGCACCTTAATGGTGAAGTTCGGCGCGACATCCAGTACCGAATAGCTTGGTACGCTCTGTACGGCACGATCTATGCTATCCGTATACTTTGCATACAACTTTGTATCCGCGTTCAGGGTGCTGCCGCTTGCGAAGATGAGTGAAAGATCACTATCCGCAAACCACCCTTGGAAAATGTAACCTTCCTTTGTTGGGGCAGGCAGGTTATTTAGGACCTGGCCTTTTCGTACCGTCTGCGCAGCAACTGCCGTGCCTCCGTTGCTCTCAAACGTGAGCGTATACGCAGTGGAACCCGTGCCTGGGTTACCTCCGTTATCTCCAGGCGTTCCGCCACCACTATTACCGCCGGATGTTGGTGTCACCGGCGATGTCGGTGTCGGTGTTGGTGTTGGTGTTGGTGTTGGTGTTGGTGTTGGTGTTGGTGTTGGTGTTGGTGTTGGTGTTGGTGTTGGTGTTGGTGTTGGAATAGGCGTCACCAGCGTTTGATTCTGATTTTTCCACGCCTCTACAACCGCGTTGTTGCGCATGAAGAGAGCCGCTGCTTCCGCGCGAGTCGCTTGTGCACGCGGATTGAAGTTCCCCTTTTCGTCCCCGGTGAACACACCGGCTTGCCACAGCTTGATGACCGCGTCAGCCGCCCAAGGCGATACATTCCCGAGATCGCCCGGCTCTGTCGTGACCGGATTCTCGGTCTGATAAGGGATCTGTTCGCTTTCGAAATACCGCAACGTCATCGTCGCCATTTGCTCCCGAGATACGGTAGCATCCGGCGAATATTTCCGATCCCCCGTGCCATCGGTAATTCCCTTCTTAACCGCCCATTCGACATATGGCGCATACCAGCTGCCCGCCTGTACATCGGCAAAGCTCGAAGTGGAGTACGCCCCGGCATCGACTCCGGCCATCCGCCCGAGTGCCGTCACATACATGGCACGTGTCATTGTCCCCTTAGGAGAGAAGCTTCTCGCGTTCGTTCCGCTGAATATGCCCTTCTCCTGCACATGGACGACTGCATCATAGAACCAGTCGGTGGGACTCACATCCTGGAATCCACTGGATGTGGTTACTTTTGTCATCTGCATCGGCAGTTCAGCCGCTACTGCCGATTGCGCTGGTAATAGGGGCACGGCAGAAACTATTAAGCTGATCACCAGCATCCACATCAGGATCTGCCGGCTCACCTTCCATCCCTGTCTTACTTTCTTCACTTTCATTCATCCCTTCTATGTATAGATCAAACTAAAAAAGACCATCCAAAATTCGACTGCTTTAAGGTACGATAATGCCAACTTTACAGATTGAATTCGTTCACCGACCTTTCTTATCAGTCGCAGTCGAATTGTGACACCAATACATGCAAATTATGTCGTTTTTTCTTCCGTATTTTATCATGCGAGATAGGGGCGCTTGTGAATTATAAAGAAAACTTTATGTAAGCAACTACTTGCAAGTGAGAACATCAATGACATCAAAAATAGCGGCGTAGGGAAGGTAACTCCCACACCACAATTTTTTATGAATTCCTAAGCTAGTCTGCAATCCATTCCAGATGATTCGCGTGTGTACGATTCACCTAGCAGAATCGACTATAACGAACTGCTCTTCCCCCAACGCAGTCTTTGAGGAAGTGAAAAAATACTAATATGCCTCTTGGGTTTCAATGAGATAAAAGGCTCCTGCTGATTCTTCGCCACATTGTGGGCGATATGCCTGAAGCGCAGCCCGCTTTCGAACTCGGGATTAAGCGCAATCGGGATGCCCTTATGTACGGAACGTATAATTTCTACATCGGCATGGATCACGCCAATCACACCGATATTGAGAATATCGATAATATCCTGCATCTTTACCGTTGCCGAACGGGCTTCCTGTCCGTCGGCCATATTAATGATGAGCTGTGGCGGAGCCGGAATCATATCTTCTAATAATCCGATTACGCGATCCGCGTCCTGAAGCGATGTACGATGAGGCGTAGTAACGACAATAGCCTCATCTGCTGCCAAAGCCGCATTCCAGAATCCATTTTCAATGCCTGCCGGCGAATCGATCAGCACATAATCATAGTTCTGGGCTATTTGCTGCACAACCTCGCCAAAAACTTGCGGATCATCGTGATGAACCGTGTCGTTACTACAGGAGATAAAGGACAAGGTACTGATTCGCTTATCTTTGACGATCACTTGATGTAAAGTACATCGACCCGTCAGAAAATCGGAAATATGATACCTTACCCTATTGCTCAAACCAAGCGGAATATCCAGATTTCTCAATCCAAAATCAGCGTCGATCAGGCAAACGCTGCTCCCCGATAAGGCAAGGGCAGTCCCGAGATTAGCTGTGACCGTTGTCTTGCCAACTCCACCTTTCCCTGATGTGATACATATAACTCGTGCCATCGGAGCCACTTCCTTCTTCAAGTACTAATGCGGGACAGCAATACAACCATTTCTTCACGTATTATCGTTTGATCCGGCTCGAATGAACGTCCTCTTAGCTAATAATCAGTTACAATTTGATGAAATATGTCGTTATATCGACCAATGTGATTTTATCATGATGGATTATCCTACTTGAGAAACCTAAAGAAAACTTTAAATCCGTGCGTATTGGATCGTTTAATTCTTCAGAGAGATGGCACATTATTTTGACGAGGATGGAAAAGCGCAGACTGGTGTTGAGGAATTCAATATCTTGAGTCGATTACGAAGCTAGTGGAAAGAACAAAAAATGGGCCAATAGCGTCAGTTACTGCTCCAACGCCATTTTCCCATTTATAATAGACTACCCATACTGCTATATTCATGCTTGTGACGTACTGTTAGAAACCAGCATATATCCGCTCCCCCGAACCGTAATGATTCGCTCGGGGTCGGCAGGGTCAGACTCAATTTTTTTGCGTAAATTACTGATATGTACAGCAACCGTTCTCGTATCCTCCAGACTTTCCATTCCCCAGATGATTTGAAACAACGTATCGACACTGACGACACGATTCACGTTTTGTGCCATATAGGACAGCAGACTGAACTCTTTTTTCGATAAAAAGATAGGTTTGCTCCCCGTGTTGACGGACTGTGTATAGAAATCCAGTGTCAGACCCGGTAACTCCAGCAGTTGTTCCCTTCTGCCCGTCGACACTCTACGAAGATGCGCCTTGATCTTGGCCATGAGCACTCCCGGACTGAACGGCTTGGTCACATAATCGTCGCCACCATAGGATAATGCGCTAATTTTCACTTCGTCTTCCTCCTGGCTGCTCAGGAACATGATCGGTGCGCTGGTCAAGTTACGCGCGTTCCTGCACCAATCAATGCCGTTTTCATTAGCCAGCAATATATCGAGTACAATCAAATCCGGCTCGAACGATGTAAGCAGCTCCATCGCTGCTGCCCCGTTATGACTGTAGGTGGAGATAAACCCTTCCCGGTCGCAATACACCTGAACAATCTCGCATATATGGGGATCATCATCAACGATCAATATTTTGTGCGTGTGCATTCCATTATCTCCTTCCTTCATTCTCGATACAAGGAAGCGTTACATAGAATGTCGCCCCCAGCTTACCATCGCTAGCCGCTCGAACCGTCCCTCCATGTGCGAATACGATTTCCCTGCAAATCGCTAGCCCTAGCCCACTGCCTTCTATTCCGTTCCCCATGCCCGGCTGATCGTATCTGTAATTACGTTCGAAGATTTGCTCAAGCTGATCCGGTGGAATACCCATTCCAGAATCCTGTATGCTAATGATCGCATGGCGAGAGTGATGTACCTCGTCTACACCTAGCGCAATACGGACCAGCCCTCCCCCGGAGGTGAACTTCATCGCATTTGACACTAGATTAAATAAGGCCTGTTCTACTCTTTTGGTATCCATCTCCACAACAAGCAAGTTAGGTTGCTGATCCTCCACATCTCCGATATCCAGTATGAAATCTAATCCTGCGTCACGCACAACCAACTCATATTGTTCGAAAAAATCACGCAAGAAGGTAATCATCTGAACCGGCTCCATTCGGTACGAGACTTGTCCGGTCTCCAAATGTGACAAGAAAGACAATTCCTCGATCATGCGGTTAATTCTTATCGTGTTCTCACGGATATACTTCAGATATTGTTCATTGCGTTCCGGCTTGACCCTGTCCTGTATAGCTTCTACATACCCAAGCATGCTGGACAGCGGCATACGCAGATCATGCGTAATGTAGGCAAGAAGCTTCTTCCTCCCTTGCTCGGAGTGAAGCAACCGGTCATACGAAGTGCGGAGATCATCATGAGCTGTAGATAAGGCCTGAGTTCGCTCCTGCACGGTCCGTTCCAGATTCAGATTCATTTCGATCAGCTTGTCGTTAGCGTCCTGCAACTCACGTGATATTTTCTCCTCATTGGATGCCGTCCTCGTAAATCTCGAAGAAAGCAGAACCATCTGTGCCATCGTAAATATCAATAAGCCAAGCGGGGATGTATTTCCGATCAGCGACCAACCGTTGTAATATAAAAAATCGTTGACTACCGTGACCAAAGTAATCACCGACACCAGCAGGAAGATCAACGCTCCCTCCATACGTCGCACAGCCGCTTGAACCAGTCCAATCATCAGATAAACCATATGTAGAACAACCATAACACCGATCATTAGGAGAAATTTCGTATATATAATTGCAGGGGTTACCACCACAAGGATACAGAATGCACCAGTTACGACCCGGGTGCCAAGACGAAACCATCGCGATACATAATTCGGAAAAATACAATCAAAATACATGGTGATGATATAACCACTGACACAAAGAATCAAATATTCGATCTTGAACTGCAATTCCCAAGCAAAATGAGGCAACCACTGTGTAAAGATAAGCTCGCCGTTGAACAAGGATCGAATACCAAGCAGTACAGTAAACAGGCCAAAGTATAACGGAGCTCTATCCTTACGTCGCAGCATGAACAACAGCAGGTTATACAAGCCGATCACTAGCAAACTTGCCGTGATGAACATATCCCTGGCAAGATTCAGATTGGTCTGGGTCGTTAGTACGTCACTTCCACCCAGCTCGATATCCTTGGTAATGCCGCCCCGATGATGTTGGAAGTTGGATACTTGCATGACCAGCTCTAACGTGTCGCTTTCAGGCTGAAAATACACCAGCTTTGTTTCCAATTGCGGGGTCATGCTGTGCTTGTCCTGACCAACCTCACCAACTTCTGCCAGCAGCTCGCCATTGACCCATAATTTGTACGCATTAAAAATGCTAGACAGCCGCAGAGCAAGCATCTCATCTCGATCCTGCTCGCTTAGATGAACGACCAGTCCAAAGGTTGCATAGCCTGTACCGCTCAGCCGCTGACCTTCTAACGGGTAGCCCAGCCAGGAGCTTGGGATGTTAATCCAGTGGTCCTGATTTCCTCCCCTTGCCGAACGAACCCGCATATCCTCAGGCGACAGCAGTTCTTGCCAATAGAACGCCCACTTCCCTGTTAATTTTTGCGGATTCGTACTAAGTTGAGCCTGCGTTAAATCCAGAATACCTTCTTCACTTTGGAGCCTAGGAGAGTCCGGCGAAGAGAGAACGACATAGCCTGTAACCAAACCAATAACAGCAGCAATGATATACAACCAAACCTTACGAGAACCGACTCGGAGAATCTCCCTCATGATGAACCCAACCCCATTCTACAAGAGCGCAATAAGTAAGTTGATCATCCAAATAATATCATCATTACAGGAGAATGTACCCTGCAAATTTCTTGCAGGTGTCGATAGCTAACATCGCGATGAGACCCTTTTGACGACACGCGCTTAGCTAGGTACTCCACCACAAAAAAAGTACGCACTTTGAAGTGCGTACTGATATGAAGAGCTTATTCGTAATGGATAATTCGAGCACAACCCCTATGTGCCGGAATCACAGACACTTCATGAACTATAGAGAACTATTGATGATGTCTGCGAATGCATCCCTGTTGTACGTATCATCCTGAATGCGCCATTCTCCCTGATCCTGCAAAAAGGTGATATCGCCCGATAGCGGAATGGACTTGAACTCCTTGCCGTTCTTGTCTGTAAATTTCAGATCAAGCGTGTATTCCACCAGAATCCAGTCGCTCTTGTTATCTTTGATCTTGGTTTGTATATTTTCTGGATGCAGTTTCGCTTGTTCGATGTGTGCAACCTGAAGAGGCAAGACAATATATCGATTAGCCATATAAGCCTCATAATTCCTGGAGGTCAGGAATGGCCTCATCGTGTCTCCTTTGGCCAATAACCCTTCCATCTCTAACGTATCCTCATAGTCCTTGCCATCCACAGTGAGTTCTGTTGTCTTATACTCCAGTGACATTTCGAGCGCTTGTTGCTGCTCCTCCGCAGTCGCCTTCTGGTCCTCCGTATTAATTGGCTGCTCCGTTGCTGGTGGAGTGACGGGTTCAGTGCTTTCCGCTGGTTCAGATGATGTACATCCCATTAACATGGCGGCGGAAAGAAATAATATCCCCATCACAGATGCCAACTTGCGCATGGTTAATCCCTCCCTTTCTCGTCAGTATTACTCTCAATTATCCCTTCAATAGGATATAATGTCCAGTTATTGGGCGCATCTGAACAGACACCCAGTGAATTACATCCATTGGGTGTCATCTTCATCATAGATTGTGTTATAGTCGTCGGGAAGTGATTTGGAGGAGATAATAATGATGATCAAAATTACAACTGGACCAACTCTCGAAGGATAGCGCCTGCGGGTCCAATAACTGCGTGTTTCCTTCAACATTGAAGGTGTGAAAGCTATGTCAACTTATCAAGTCGTTCCCATGGTCTATAACTCCAAGGAACAGATTGAAGCAATTATTTTACTCGAACAACAATGTAAACAGCTTGATTCCATTCATCTGAAAGCAGACCTTGACCATATCAGTAAAAAAGACGGAGACCATGCACTCCTCTGTTATCGCGACGGTGAATTGGCAGGACTCCTCAGTTGGTATGCTTCTGACGTCGTAACCGGAAATATTAACGCCATCGTACATCCGCATTATCGTCGCCAAGGTGTGTTCAGCAGCCTACTGAAACGGGCCATCTTGGACATGAAACCACAGGGAATCAACCAACTCAGTTATCGCGTTCCTCAGGGTTTATCTCCGGGTGTTCTTACTGCCCAATCCCTTGGAGCCATTTATGATCGCGCCGAGTACTCGATGCAACTTGTGAATGAGGTCCTTTCGGTTGTGGAGCCACCTGAACTAACGTTGTCCGTGGCAGAAACCGAGGATATGGAATTTATGGTCACTTGCTCCTCCCAAGCCTTTGGAGATTCGGAGGACTGGACACGCGAGTACTTTATGCAAACGAATGAACCCAGCCGAGTCACCTATATTGCATGGCAGAATCAACTGCCTGTTGGGCTGGTACGGGTCAACTCCATTAATGCAACAACCGCATTTATTCATAACTTCTGTATCTTGCCTGCTTATCAGGGACAGAAACTGGGGCGCACTGCGCTTAGCATCCTGGTGAATCTCCTAAGGAAACAAAGTTACACAGATATCCGCTTATCCGTTGTTACCGAGAACAAACGTGCTTTGAATCTGTACCGCAGTGTTGGTTTTGAAGTGAATTCTGAGTATCACTATTTCAACGGTAGTGTATAAAAGGCAGTGGAGAGAGATCGTTTTCCTCAAAGGGAGACGGTCTCTCTTTATATATTGGAGAATTGAAAAATCAATTTATAACCATCGAACGTTTGCCCGTACATTTCCCGATAGTTACCTTTAGTATAATGATTCACTGTTTTCCGCCAGAAAGATTGGCCAATCTTATTTTTCTCCGATGGATTGGTGAACAACTCCCAGTTTCCTATAAACATTCCGAAGATCGTCGATGCCGCGTGTTCAGCAACGCCTACACCTCGAAACGGCTGCATCAGAAAGAAGTCATGTACAAAGAAATTCGTGCCTTGTGAACAATATGGCGGAGTAGCTATGAACGCAAAACCTGCCGGTATGCCATCCACAATCATGAGGAACGGATAAAGACACTCCGGTTTTTCCCACCATATGTTCTGTACATCATACTGATCCTGTAACGTTTTGTAATCAGGACTTGGCTCAAAAATGCCATGTTCGTTCGGGGTATGCTCTCCACCCAGACCATAATGTCCGGATAGATCATGAAGGTATAGCGGGTACATATTTTTAATCACATACGCCTCGTCTTTATTCGTTAATTTCACTTCTATATTCATATTATTCATATTCACCAACCTTACCAGATGATTTAAGGAGTTATTTTCAAGAACTCTCAACGCATATCCTTGTACCGTCAAATGAATTGTACGCGTAATTAACAACCTCGAATATGTAAAAAAGCTTTAATAACTATTCTTTATTCTTACAGGAAAAAGCCACATTCGATTGCTCGAACATGGCTTTTATAGTTTCATCCCTTTTTGCAATACACGATTTTCTTGATGCTATCGATGGATAAACAGTATTGATCCCCAAGCTGATCGATGGTTGTTCCGGCAGCAAAAAGCTGGCGGATCTCGTCGTTCCGCTCCCTGACAATCCTTCTGCCACCCGAATTCTCGCCCCACTTCTTGTGGGCATCCTTGGGCCTCGGAATATAGATCAAGCCACCAGAGATATGACGCTGTATTTCTTTGAGTAATTCTTCCGGGAAGATTGTATCCGCATTAATATATTTCACGTTGCTCCACTCCTTAAAAGTTAAAATCTTTAAGGCAGCAGAGTCGTACAATGAACACATTGGATATGCACTACAATGATATGGCGGAAAAGAATTTCAAGCTCTATGCAAACAACCGCCGTTGTTCATCACATGGACTCTGCATAGAGCGGGTCGTGAAACTTCTTATGAAACGAATCATGGTAGCCCCCCATTCAGTTAATCTTATTTTGTGCTGAAGAACTTTTAACTGTCTATTCCATAATAAGGTTTACTTTCCTTAATGGCAAAATCTACACGTCGAATCTGTAATATACCCCTGTTAATTCTTCTGATACGCTCCATAGCTTGTTTGAAATGTTAGCGTCATATAATTTTTCGATGATCTTAGCGCTCTTGGGATAGCCCTTAGTGCCGCCCATACCGCTGGGAGCAATATACTCCCCTCCCGTGATCGTCGGATCTGCTGCAGCATATAAGGTAGGTAATGCCCCCATATGTGCCGGTTGACTAATGATTTTCAAAAGACTGCGCATGAATATATTGGTCTGTTTCCCCGAACCGAAGGAAAATAGATTGGTATGCGAAATTCCTGGATGAGCGGCGATACTCATGGAATCAATATGGGCGGAATTAAATTTATTCTGCAGCTCTCTCGCAAACATCAGATTGGCTAGCTTGCTTTGACTGTAGAACTTCATGGGATTATATCCTTTGGAGCCATCTAAATTATTAAAATCAATCGCACCATTATGAGCTGCCATACTACTTACAGTGACTACTCTCGATTTCGGAGTAGAGATCAATCGAGGCAATAGTAGACCCGTAAGCGCAAAATGGCCTAGATGATTACTACCAAACTGTAATTCAAAGCCATCTTTCGTTAACTGGAATGGAGGGTTCATAATTCCTGCATTATTAACGAGAATGGACAAAGAATCGTATTGCTCAAGAAAAGCGGCTGCGAACTTACGGATACTAGCTAAATCGCTAAGGTCGAGCTGCATAACGATTACCTCTCCAGCTACATGCACAGACGACTTTATTTTATTAGCTGCCTTTTCACCTTTTTCCAGATTACGAACTGCAAGGATGACTTTTGCGCCTTTTTCAGCTAACGCTAATGCCGTTTCATACCCTAACCCGCCGTTCGAACCGGTCACAATCACTACTTTATCGGATACAGTCGGGATGATGTCTTTAGTCCAAACTTCGCTCATTTGTCTACACACCTTTCTTATCTCTTCCTTGATACCCTAATATCCAGCGTTTGAAAGCTCTTATCCCCCACCATACTGGCTTAAACTCCGTTCCAGCATCCCTCTAACCTGCTGCTGTAGTTCGAGCGGAGACACCACCTTCACTTCCGGCCCATAGGAGAGTAACTTTCGTGCTGTAAAAGAGAACTCTTCAGGCGGAATCAGTCCGCGCCACTCATGGCCTTCAACCGACTTGAACAACACATCTGACGCAGCAACCCTTGCTCCAAATTCCGTGAATTGCAGCACCACTTCTACGCTTGCTCTATCTTCTTTGGCATCTAGCCATGCCTTCAGACTCGGAACAGATTCATCCACCGATTCCATAACCGTCAACTGCTGCATGCGATCCACCCGATACAATAACACGCGGTCCTTATTTCGGGCTGGCATGTACCAATGTCCCTGCTCATAGTAGATGCCATAGGGAAAGACCTGGACTTTTTTATGCCCACCGCGGGCATGATACATAAATTCGATTTCTCTCTTTTCTACCGCTGCACTCAATATCTCGGTTGTTAAAGGCTCGGAATGCCCACCGGGGTGCTGGACAAAGGTGATATGCTCTCTCATTTGCATAATCAGATCCTGTACGTCTTCGGGCAAAGTAGAGAAATACTGCTCAGCCAGATGTTCACGCATGGATCCATATGGAAAATCCGGGACTTGCTGTAGATATTCCAGCATCATAAATAGCCCTAATGCCTCCTGCTGTGTCAGTTGAAGAGGTGGCAAAATCCGATTGGGCAACACCCGGTATCCACCGTTCACGCCAACTTCTGTGTACAAAGGAAAACCCAGCGCCTGCAATGCATCCAGGTCACGCTGAATCGTACGAACCGATACGTCGAACCGTTCTGCCAGTTCCCGGGCAGTGAACTTTTGTCTGGAATCCATCAGGCGCATGATAGCCAGTTTTCGATGATTCATGTATTCAACATCCTAACTACGTCAACTTTTGTCATAGTTAAAGTGTATCATACATTGTAGAAGGGAGCGATGAACATGTCTGATAACAAAACAATTTTGTACATTGCTATGAGTTTGGATGGATATATCGCAAGACTGGATGGTTCGGTCGATTGGTTATTTGATGTGGAGGGTGATGGTGGAGACAACGGGTATGCTGCCTTTTATGAAACGATCGGTAGCGTTGTTATGGGACGTTATACGTATGAAGAGGTGCTCACACTTTCCGAAGATTTCCCCTATGCAGATCGGCCAACATATGTGCTTTCCCGCTCGGAACAGCCGCCCGCTCCGCATGTACAGTTTACAACTGAGGCGGTAGAGACACTCATTCCCCGGTTAAAACAAACTTCTGATGGAGACGTGTGGATTGTGGGTGGCGGCATATTGGTTCAAGCTGTGTTAGCAAAAAAATTATTGGATGAGATTGAAGTCGCTATCATTCCCAAGATTCTTGGCGAAGGCATCCCCTTATTCCCGACAGGCACTGTGCCAAGTCAATTCAAAATGGTCCGAACCCAGACGCTGGGACAGATCATTTCGATTCGTTATGAGGTACAGAACAGCGGCCCAGCGGACACACTTTCGAATGTCTAGATAAGTAGAAGGGAAAAAGACCATTCTTATGATGAAGGAACCTCATCAAGTTAGACACCATCTAACCACTGGGGTACCCGTTCATGAAAGAGTGGTCTTTCCATTACCATGTATCAAGTATCAAGTATCAAGTATCAAGTATCAAGTATCAAGTTATCCTATCAATCCTCGTACATATTCCGCTAACACCTCTGCCGTCCTACGATGAGATAAATCGCCAGGATGGGTACGCGCCCCTACCGTCTCTTCGGTTGTATCAGGAAGCTGGATGATTGAGACCTTACGATCTCCTGTCCCCTTTGTATACGCATCAACCGCGCGGTAGATGGCAGGCATCATGGGAAAACCAAGCATGCCATAAGCCCATACGAGTTGTGCATCCGGATTGTTTTTCCGAAGTTTGAACAGGAACTGCTCCACCGCTTTCTCAAAAGCGGTCAGATCTTCTTCATGATACGTACCATCTTCGTTCAAACGCTGCTTGTACACCTTGCCCGTGTCGGGGTCTTTCCACTCCGGTGACTGAAATGCACCCCCATCATTGCTGCCCAGGTTCACGACCACCACATCCGGCCGCCACGAACCAAAATCATGCTGATCTCCTGCACCGAGCGCTTCGTTACGCTCACCAGTAAGCAAGCCACAGACCTGTTCGTAATACTCGGGGATGTTCCCCTTTGGATTATTATCCCAACTTGTCAGCACACCCCAGCCACTTTGCGAGATGACCCGGTATTCTGCATTCAATGCCTCTGCTGTCATAAACGTATAATTATGTATGGCGCTAAACCACATCGGAATCCAATCTTCCTCCGCTTTAGCTCCAATCGCACCTTCTCCAGATGTAATACTGTCACCAATGAACTCGATCTTGTACGGTTTTTCCTGCACAGGCAGGAACGCTCCATCCGATTTCAACGCATGAATCTGCAAGGCACAACCCGGGTCACCACTCATCGCTTGAACATCTTTGACGATCCGTACATTCTTCACCACATCTGCGTTCATACCTCGGAATACACAGACCCAGTACCTTCCCGCCATTAACATCTGTCTGCTCACCGGAACACCGTTGATCAGAATGCTGATCCATGACTCATACATGTCATACTGCGACTCTACTTCAACCCATAGTTCGGAGCCCTGTACATTGAGTTCGACTGCACTCCCCGTCCAAAATAACGTCAACGGCGACAACTCTCCAGTTATTCTGCCATGCACTTTAAGATTTCCGATCTCAGGCAGAGCATATACCTTTGAATTCTCATTAGATATCACGGTGCAAACCTCCTACGTTTGGCTCAAATTATAAGCAGGCTCTCTACATGCCTCGGATGTACGCTTAACTGATATTATGCAACTTTTGAAGCGCTTCCTCTTTGTTTTTCAAAAAGAAAACATGCTTGCCATTGTTGCACTCATAGATGAAATCTCTCAGGCTCTTGCTGTTATGTCCTTCGAAATCTCCCACAATAGCAAGCTTAACATGATAGTTCACGTATTTCTGCAAAATGTCGCCTGCAAGCTTGGTTTTCAGTTCGAAGAACTCTTCCGTGATGTTCGATTTGTCGATAATGAGCTTATCGGCATCATCGCTATACCTTACCGAAGCCATCAAATCCAGTGCATCTTGAGCATTGTTGATGACGATGCCATCACTTTCAATAATGGCGACCTTGGAATTGCCTTGTTGATCAATAGTTATGTTCATTTCACTTTCTCCTCTTCTGGACATCGTTTCTTTATAATATCTCGCAGTTCTATATTAAAAAGCAATATTTGTAGAGTGCGTTTAATCATTAGTGTGATTCCCTAAATTTGAGTTGTCCTTTCTTAGTAGTTATAGACTGTAATTCATATGATATAATGGGGTTATTTCCTAACTAAACTAAAT
Source organism: Paenibacillus sp. FSL M7-1414 (assembly GCF_038003195.1). Lineage (NCBI taxonomy): Bacteria > Bacillati > Bacillota > Bacilli > Caryophanales > Paenibacillaceae > Paenibacillus > Paenibacillus sp. FSL M7-1414. The sequence continues at coordinate 6,823,734 of NZ_JBBOOS010000001.1, forward strand.
CTCGTGACTTGCGAAGAAAAGAGGAGTCCATGGACACAAAGTGGCTAGAATGGGCAAAACAGATTCAAGCTATCTCACAAACAGGTTTAACCTATGCCAAGGATGTTTATGATATCGAGCGATACGAGGAATTGAGGCGCATTAGTATTGATATCTTAAGCAACTATACTTCTGTTAACAAAGAGAAAATATCACTTACATTTGCAAGTGATTCAGGTTACGCAACGCCTAAAGTCGATATTCGCGGTGTTGTTTTCAGGGAAAACAAAGTGCTTTTGGTTCGAGAGAAATTAGATGGGGCATGGGCATTACCAGGGGGATGGAGTGACATCGGCCTATCACCATCAGAAGTAGCTGTGAAAGAAATTAAAGAAGAATCCGGTTTTGATGTTGTACCGATGCGGTTGTTAGCAGTATTGGACAAAAAATTCCATGGACACCCACCTGAGCCTTATCACGTATATAAGATGTTTATCCGCTGTGACATTGTGGGAGGGCATGCGGAAACAGGTGTAGAAACCAGCGCAGTTGATTTTTTTGCTATCGACGCTTTACCTGAATTATCATTGGAAAGAAATACGCTGGAACAAATTAAAATCATGTTCGAATTTCTTGAACAACCAGATAAAGAAGTAATTCTGGATTAAAATAATACCCCCTTCAGCTTGCCCGTCTTTGGTGAAGGTGACCTCGACACCGCCGATGGTCACCTTCCCGGGTTTTCATATCCTCCAACAGACAGAGGCATATGATGCCTCAATTATTCATCTTTTCAAGCGTCTCCATATAGAACACAAGCAGGAACTTTTTGATATTAACCTTGCCTTTGTCACCTGTCTGATCTTCTTCCATGGCTCTCATCTTCATTCGAACATCCTGGAAGTCAAAGTAGAGTGGCGCATAATGCTCAAACTTGTGGTTGCTATAATCGGTGAGTCCAATCGAAGCCATGTTGGTCAGTGCGGCAATTACCGTTCTGCGAATGCGTTGTTCCATCGCCTTGCTCTCTTTCTCCACGTCCTTGGGCGTAGACTTGTACGTCTTGGCCACCGCTTCATACGACTCCTTCAGCGGCGGCCACTCCGCGACCTGCTTCTGGTCAATTGCATACTCCATAAGGGCCACAATATCCTTGCTTCCACTTTCTCCGATGATCCCCAGATCCATCAGAATGCTTCTTGCCGCATCTCGCACCGTACGACCTTGAGCAGGGGCCGGCGCTTCCACCAGATTCAATCGAGCCATCGACTGCTTGATCTCCAGCACGTAACGTTCGTACTTCCACTGTTCATTCACTTTGCTGAGCACATGCTCCACTTCCACCCGATTAATCGGTTTATGAATGAAGAATTCAATGCCGTTCTGGTAGGCCGCTCCTACCATCTCCTTGTTCTCCACCTGAGAGATCATGATAAATTTCCCGGTATATCCGCTCTGCTTCAGCTTCGCCACCGTTTCAATTCCGTCCTGATCCGGCATCAGCAGATCAATCAGCACCACATCGGGACGCAGATCCATGATCATCCGTGCTCCTTCTATGCCACCCTCCGCCATACCCGCAAGCTCGCCGATTCCACAGGATTCAATGATATCATGCAGCATACTCCGGCTCACTACATCATCATCCACGATCATGATAGAAAGTGTCATCGACATCGGCCCCCTTGATTAGATTCATTTTGGGAATAGTTATAGCGAATGTTGTCCCTGTCTCTCCTTGAGGCGCCGACTCTACCTTAATTTGTCCCGCCAACGACTGAACGATATCACGTACATGGGACAGGCCAATGCCCGTCGCGGCAATGCCGACTTCATTGAACTTTGTTGTATAGCCCGGTTCGAAGATAACATCCCGTTTGGCTTCAGGTACGCCTTTTCCAGTATCCATCACGACGAAATGCACGTCATCTTCCTGCTCATACACACGAATTCGGATCGTCCCGTCACGCTCAATCGCCTCTACCGCATTGGCAATCAGGTTATTCATTACCGTTAGAAGAGGAATGTAATACGGAGACTCACAATCATACTGTTGCTCGATGTCGATCTCGACCTGCTTATGCAGCATCTCACTATATTTTCGGTTTGCTTTACTGGCAAAGTTCAGCACTTCGGATAAGCTCATGTTAACCGCTTTTTCGTTATCATACAGCTTCAGCAGACCCGCGAGAATGCGTTGTGAATCCTTCTTCACTTCATGAATCTGCTGAGCGATGCCCAGCGTGCGCTGACTGTATTGATTCATGTCGTGCTCTCGGAGATCGCGATATAGATCATAGCTGTCTGCCGTAATGCCTTCGATCGTATTCATCGCTTTCTTGAGGTAAAAAACCTCGCCATACAGACCCGAGTTCACACTCAGCATCTGCTCCATCCGCTTCTCCTGTTCTGCATGTAAAAGCCGCATCTGCCTCACCGCAAAGCTGTTATAGAGCCCAATCACAAAGTAACTTCGCAGACCGCCTACCACAAGCAGATACAACCATTCCTTCATATAAAAGATATTGGTCCCGCTTAACATTCCGCGAAGAAGAAGCTCAACAAGATTAGAGGAGAAATCGATACATGTGATTAACCCGCCGAGCAGAAGAGGCTGCATCTCATGGAATCGATGCTTGAACCTGCTAAGCCCATAGGCAAAGACCACATAATACACGCCTGCTCCCAGGTTGTCCCGCATGCTTTCCAGAATGGACACGGTCTGTACATGATTGATGAGATCTGCCGACTGAAACAGGAAACTTGCGATGCCTGTCAGGATTCCTGTCTTCACATAAGACAAGTGTGGCATGATCATCAGCAGAAATAAAAGGATGCTAACCCCCAGCCCGATTCGGAAGTAATCTTCCCGGAACGGATTTATCTTGAATTGCGCCCCTACCGCAGTGGCAAAGGCAATGGCCGTCATCTGTACATTCTCATTTTTGACCCAATTGCGCATCGATCTTTTCACCCACTATAACAACGTTTAGCGCGCAATGCCGGAAACCGCGCTTCTAATGTTAAATATACTAACATATGAAAGATGCATTAGAAATAATTAAAATTAGGGAATGAACATGCAATCAACACAAAAAGGCCGGAAGTCTTCACTTCTGCGGCCTTTTCCTTATATCTCGTCCGGAATATCAAATGATACCATCGTGCCCTCACCCGGCTCACTTACGATTGATAATCCCTGACCATACCGTTGCAACAATCTGCGGTTTGTATTCACAATGCCTATTCCACCTTTTCCACCTGGCGTAGCATGTAACAGCTCTGCAACCTTCTCCGGTTCCATTCCTTTGCCATTATCCTTCACTTCAATACGGGTATAACCCTCATGGCGAGTAATGGACAGGCATACTGTCCCACCCACATTTCGGCTTAATAACCCGTGTCTGACGGCATTTTCGATCAAGGGTTGAATCGATAGCGGCGGTAGAAGTAACGGAAGGTCGGGCTCTACGTTTAATACCACCGACAATCGATCTTCAAATCGTGTTTTTTCAATAAAAAGATAAGCTTCCACGAGCTCCAGCTCGTATGATAATTTCACCAGTTCCCCTGTATTGAGATAGTTGAAGCTGATCCGTAAATAGGATGAAAAAGCTTCCCCAAGCTTCCGCATATGCTCTGTATCAATATCACTTAAAACCATAAGTGAATTCAGCGTATTGAACAGGAAGTGGGGCTGGATCTGAGCCTGCAAATAAGCAGCTTCCATGCGTAAGCGCTCCTGGATGGACTGATTTAACATGGTCAATGCACGTATTCGATATTTCAGCTCCAACGCATCTACAGGCTTCGTGACATAATCATTTGCCCCCGATGCAAAACCGGTATATATATCCGGTGGCTGGCTTCGCGCAGTCAACAATAACACCGGAAGCTCAGACATCGAGAATTGTTCCCTCACCTTCTGGGTTAACTCATATCCGGACATATTGGGCATCATCACATCCGTAATGAGCAGATCCCACTGGCGTGTGCCGAGCAGTTCCATCGCTTCCTGACCCGAACCTGCTGTAGTTATATCATATGGTTCCGTCGAAAGAATGCTGACCAGCACATCCAGATTCACCGGATCATCATCGACAGCCAGAACGGTGGCTTTCCCCTCTTTTAACAACGGAGCCATCTCTGCTGTCGCCAAGGCTTCCGCGTCCCCCATATCTGGGCGGGGTAACAGGAATCCGTTAGGTGCATCTTCCATCATCTCCGCGGCCTGTTCCCATATCAGGGGAAGTTGTGACTGAGCCTGATGGGTGGATTCATTCGCGAGCGGCAGATTGAAACTGAATACCGAGCCCTTTCCGAGTTCCGAGTGAACCGTAAGTGTCCCCCCGTGCAGTTCTACGAGCTCTTTGCAGATGTTCAGTCCAAGTCCGATGCCTTGTCCATCGCTGATGCCATACGACCCTTGTTCATACGGAAGGAAAATGCGCATCCGCGTGTCCTCATCCATGCCAATACCCGTATCCGTCACATGAATCAGAGCATGTCCTTCGCGAATGTCGGCACTTACGGAGATCGTTCCTTCCTCTGTATGTTTAAGCGCGTTATGCAGCAGGTTATACAAAATCTGAACGAGCCTTTCTTCATCAGCAATAACCAGTGGGAACGATTCCGGAATCTCCATATGAAGGCGGACTGGTTTTCGTTCTGCCATGAATTGCAGCATGGCGATAATGCCAGGCACAACCGACTGTATGGAAAGAGGCTCCTGACGTAACACAATGCGGTGCTCCTTCAGCCGGACTACATCCAGTAGATCACCAAGGAGATGCGACATCCGGCGACCGATCGTAATCAGCAACTCCATATCCTCCAGGCTCCGTTCATCCAGCCTGTTTTTCTCTCGGGTGACCACGTTGTGAGCGATGTTAATGATCCCGTGCAGTGGAGTCCGCAGTTCATGTGATGTATTCGCCAAGAACTGATCTTTAATTTTGTCGCCCTTCTGCAGCTCTGTATTCAGCTTCATATTCTCCTTGGCATTCCTGAAGTATTTCTTGAACCAATAGGCGGAGAAGCCGGTAATGGCAAAGATGATATCAATGGGATAATAGACGGTTGTCACATCTTTCGATGTCTCACTTGTACTCCACAACATGTTGGATATAATGCCTCCAGCGGTCAGGAGTAGGAAAACCATATCTCGATCAGCCTGTTTCCTAAAGAGCATGACACCTACAATGTACAGGAACCAGAGAGAAGAGACGAGAAAGAACACGTCGATAAAAGAATAATAAACCATGGCATAGACAACGTGAATTGGCGCCGCCAGAATAACAGCAATATAAGCTATTGTCGTGACAATGCCTAATTGAAGGATCTTTGTTCGTGTATGTATCAAGGTCAATCTCTGGAACAACAGCAGAATACAAGCATTTTGCAGCAGCAGACAGATCAGACGAAGCTTGATCCCCCATGTATAGTTAATAGGGAGCCATAACATCAGAATGTTATCATGACCTACCATAACCACAATGCCCACAGATAGGGTTAATATAGCTGCGACGAGCAAGGCCCGCTCCTGGGGGTTGAACACAAACAGAATACAGGCATACATGCCATGAAGTAATAAAACGAGAAAAATGGCCATTTGAAAACCGATGGAATACCAACGTGCGTAATCAACCGCCGCCTGGGAACCGAAGCGAACGGGTTTGCCAATCCCGCCGATATACGGGCTATCATAATTGGCTACACGAATGAGTAATTCAATCTCTGTTGCGCCTTCATCTTCATAGGATGCCGTATAAGAGGTACTTCTTGGTTCATAGGTATCCGCATCCTCCGACACCTTCCCCATTCCGCCCACGACATTGCCATTGATTTCAATTTCAGATGAACTTCGGATGTTTCTGAACCAAAAGGTGACAGGGACCTGGAGCGGATCAGTCAGCACACGCAATCGATATGTGGCATATCCAAGTGAACTCTCCTGATCTGGGTTCTCAGCCTTCCAATCTCCCGGAACCTGGACCACATCCGCCGCATGTGCTCGTCCCTCATCCACAATATCCTTCCTGGTCAGTAATTCATTCGAATATAGTTCCCATTCTCCGTTCAGATACATTACTGGCACTTGTTCCAGATCAACACCTCGCAAATCAACTACACCATTCACAGCTTGATGATTGTCCAAGGCAGGGAAGAACTGCGACCAGACCCAGCGCATGCCGACCAATGCCACTAAAATGATCGACAGGATCAGAACGTACTTGAAACGTCTTACGGGATTTGTATGTCGTACATTCATTGGTTACGTTGCCCTGACTTGATCAAACCGAGCTTCCAGTCCCTGTACCATTCGCGAACCTCTTCACTGATCGGTATCTCCAAATCTTGCTCCATTCTGGTGGTTAAGAGACGATACTGCTCCTCCACACCGAGATCGTTGTGCATTTCATCATATAACTTCATTAGAATAAAATAACTTTCTTCCTCATCCGGAAGCATATGCTGGATACGTTGTGTACTCTCGACCACTTTTTCCGCCAGCCCATGCTGCTGGTAATACAGACTTAGTTGTCTCATATGATACAGCCACAGATAGCGTAATCTTTCCCGCTCAGGTTCAGCCCACATGTATTCATAATTGCCAAGATAGGTACCCTTATATAGATGAAGCGCTTGCTCATAGGCATGAACCGTACTTGCGTCTACGACTTTCCATTGCCTGATTTCCCGTTCCCACTGCTCACTATCCAACTGAGCCTCACCCAGTTCGAGTCGATAGCCTGCCTCCAGGTGTCCACTCTGAATCGTGATCATATCCATGTTGCAAGTTTTCAGGGTTTGGCGGACATGATACATCGCAGTGTAAAGTTGGTGTGCCGTCTTCTCCTCTTCCATTCCCGGCCACAGAAGCTCCAGCAGAACACTGCGATGGATAACCTGGTTCCGGTGGTGAAGCAAGTATGCAAACAGCTCCTGCGCCTTGCTTGTACGCCATTTGGCAACCTGAATATCCTTTCCTGGAAGCTTAAACTGAATCTGATTAAAACATAAAATTAAAGGTACATTTGTATCCTTTGACCGCTGCTCCCGTTTTACGCTCAGTTTCTCCCGGACTCGGCTCACTGTCTGCTTCAATCGATCCTTTTGGATGGGCTTCATCACATAGTCCAAAGCCTGTAGTTCGAAAGCATGCACCGCATATTGATCGTAACTGGTCACAAATATAATTTCGATACCCGGTGTTGCCGCCTGAATCTGTCTTCCCAGATCCATACCATCCATCTCCGGCATATGAATATCCAGAAATACAACATCAGGACGGTGTTCCACAATACCTGCCACAGCCTCTGTTGGATTCATATATGTAGCGATAATTTCAATGCCGCTTACTTCTTTTTCTAGTGATTTTTGAAGGCCTATCAACGCTAGACGTTCGTCGTCAACCAATATCACTTTCACAGGAGCTTCCTCCTCGACCCTGAGGTCTTGAGATTTATTTTCACTATTATATCATAGGCATTTTAAGTATTTAGGGTTCTTGGTTATCCATTTTTAATTTTTAGCAATTTAATTGTATAATACTAAATAGAAGACAGGTTATCAGATCCAGTCTTGGAAGAGAGGAAGGTACCATATGTCAGATGTTAATCAAAGCTTTGGGCAAGCCCTTGTCAAATCATTAGTGGGGGAACGCGGTCATATCCGTATCGCTCGTGCTCTGCCCGATATCGATGTCACACTTGCTGCTCGTACGCACGATGCCATGCCATATACAATTTATCAGTTGGTGAAGCACATGCATTATTGGCAGAAATTCATGCTCGATCACTTGGAAGGACGCAAACCACAGCTCCCTGCTAACGTGAGTGAGAGCTGGCCTGAGGAGAAGGGTCCACAGGACGAAGCCACGTGGAAGGCAGATATTCAGGCATTCTTGGATGGAGTTGATCAAGCCGTAGCCATTGCCGAAAATGTACAATTAGATGATCCACTGCTCTATTTCCCGGGTGAAACTAAAGCAGGACTTCTGCGCAATATCGCATCCCATAACTCGTACCATCTGGGTGAGATTGTTCTGCTGCGTCGCTTCTACGGCGCATGGCCGCCTTCAGGTGGCGGATATCCGGCGTAAACCATATTTACGACAGATCTATTGAACGAATATACAGACACATCTAAGCTGTGAAAGGACGGTTGTTCCTTTTACAGCTTCTTGTGGTTATAGGCAAGTAACATCCATTGAAGTGCAATTATAACGCTCATATCCTGTACCAGGCTCATATATTACTTCAAAGTACGTATATGACTTTGAAGTGCGTACTTCTCATCCTTCTTTTTCTGACCCACAATATGAACAGAAGAAGAGAGGAGCATGTCCATTGAAACCCGAACAATCCGTTACCCGTTACACCGCACTTGTCATTGGTGCTGGAGGTGTCATTGGAAGAAACCTTATTGATTATCTCATGACACTTCCCGAGTGGAATGTGATTGGTGTATCTCGCCGCGGAGGGGAAGATGCCCCTGGATTACGTTATATATCAGCTGATTTACTGAACGAAGCAGACACACAAGACAAACTAAGTCATTTAACGACGGTTACGCATATTTTCTACGCCGCGTATCAGGATCGCCCAACTTGGGCCGAATTGGTACAGCCCAACCTGGCCATGCTGGTCAATGTGGTGAATACCATCGAACCGATCGCTCCAAATCTCCAACATATTAGCCTAATGCAAGGGTATAAAGTGTACGGTGCACATCTGGGGCCATTCAAAACACCTGCCAAAGAAACAGACGCATATCATATGCCCCCTGAATTCAATGTCGATCAGCAACAGTTTCTCGAGGATCGACAACCCGGAAGCAGCTGGACCTGGTCAGCCCTGCGCCCTTCTGTTGTATGTGGATTTGCCCTGGGTAATCCAATGAACCTTGCCATGGTTATTGGCGTGTATGCGTCTATCTCCAAGGAGCTTGGCTTGCCATTACGATTTCCCGGGAAACCAGGAGCGTATCAATCGCTTCTTGAAATGACTGATGCAACATTGCTGGCTCATGCAACCGTATGGGCAGCAACCGATCCGCGATGTGCCAATCAGGCATTTAATATCACCAATGGCGATCTGTTTCGCTGGAACGAGCTATGGCCCAGAATCGCTGCATTTTTCGAATTGGAAACTGCACCTCCACTCCCCCTCTCACTTGCAAAAGTGATGGCAGATAAAGAAAATCTTTGGAATTCCATGATTGAAAAATATGATTTGGTAAACACCCCATATGAGGATGTCTCTTCCTGGGCATTTGGTGACTTTGTCTTCTCGTGGGATTACGATTTCTTCGCAGATGGTTCCAAAGCTCGCCGCTTCGGATTTCATGAATTCATTGACACGGAGGCTATGTTTATGGATATTTTCAGAAATCTACGTGATCGCAAGATCCTTCCGTAAAGTAGATAAAATGCAAAATAAGCCGATTCCTGAATTGCAGAATCGGCTTATATAAGTCCCTCAACGGTCAGTAGTTGGCGGCTTAAACAGAATTTTCCCTCGATCACCATATACATTCTCCACGTGTATATCGCCCCACCTACACATCAGATGAAGAATCTCTTTAAGACTCCATCCATACTCTGTTAACTCATACTCCACTTTAGGAGGAACCTGGTGATGTGAAATACGGGCAATAACCCCGGCCTCCGTTAGTTCACCAAGTTGCTGAGTCAACACTTTCTGGGTGATCGCGGGGATCAGTTTCATCAGCTCACCATTACGTTTCTTGCCAAAGGTAAGATGGAATAGAATAACAGGCTTCCACTTTCCCCCAATTACTTCAAGAAAAGCTTCAACTGCGGTGTTATATACTTTGAGCGGTTCCTCCATATCACCTTCTGTCTCCCTTCCACACAACAGTTTAATGAGTCTCTGTCGAGTTTTTTAGACTTCTGGTGTCATCAGCCCTTGGATAAACGTCTCAAAGTTCGGTGCCAGCGGAATGATCTCTTTGGGATTCTCCCTCTTCACATAAACGACCTCAGGTTCTCCATCATTACCGAATGAACGATAATCAAGCATGACAACCCCCGACTCCGAAGGAGATACCGCGATGACCACACCAATCTCCGGATAACCTTCACGTTCAATCAAATTCCAGCTGCCTTGTATACCCGCTAGCGTGCGAGGCTTCTCACGGCCAATACCCAGAATGCCTTCAATTTCAACATAATCCGTAGCTCCCGTATCTGTGTTCGCCACAGGGAAATAACGATTGTACGGAATACCACCGTTATGTAGCTTCATCATCTCAATGTAGGAAGCCGGAAGTCGGAACACCAATTGCTCCTCCACAGAGTCAATGAGACCCTCACTTGGAGGATTGGACACATAGTGCTCCAGTGCCTGCTCACTATCGTTCCAGAATTCGCCGGATTCCGGTCTGGGAACCGCTTCAAAGGTCGCTACAACGTCAACGGGTACGCGGAATTCTTCAACAGTCTCTGAATCCGTTTCAACTTCAGGTTCAGACGGCTCCTCCATTTTGCTTCGAATCCATCCCAGAAACTCCAGCGTATCTTCATCCTCGGGGTCCAATTCATCCGCTCTTTCAAATGCCTGCAGCGCATGCGCATATTGCTCCAGATAATAATAAGCCAGTCCAATCCGATAATGCCAAAGCGGGTCGCCTGTGCCCTCTTTGGCAACCGTCAGGAATTGTTCAACCGCTTCTTCATACCGTTCCAGGTTATTTAGCGCTCGTCCCAAATGGTTAACCAGCTCATAATCCCTTTCTTCCACAGGAATTGCTTGAATTGCATCTACAATTTCCTGAAATTCATCTTCTTCATGCCACTCTTGCAATTGAACCAACAGATCGTCTCTCATTCTCTTTTCCTCCCCGTTCATTCACTCATGATTACGTATTGAAAATTATACCACTATCCGGATCACCATCTCCAGCAAAGCAAGATCCTTAGGGATATCATGAATCGATATCTTTCCATTTCGGATGACAAAGCTAAAAGAGGTAACCTGAACCCGGTTAAGAAAACCAGGCAGGCTACCTCCTTTATTCCTTCCACTATATTGAATTCTTAAATCAATTCAGCAACTCAACACAATCGTAGACCCAACCTGCACTTAACCAGTTCCCCAAGTCACTGGAACCACTGATCGGCGTAATTGTGATGGTATTGGAACCATTCACGAAGTAGGATGCTGGAACATTCCAGCTAAAGGTTGTGTTGTTGCCACGATACGTACCAATGGTGAAACTACGAGAATTGGGCTGTGAAGATGCGGCAGGATTAGTTAATGCATGTCCATTAACCGTTACGCTAGGTCTGCCATTATTGTAAGCTGCGGTAATACCGATGTTGAGCGTATGAGAAGATGCCGCTTGAGATGCATTCAAATTAAACGTTATTGTGGTTGGAGAATTCTGACCACGGAACTGGATTGCCGGGAATCGATTGGTCGCGCTACCGGTAGCATAGGTGACAGGTCCCCAGCTTGGATTCCGACTATCGGATGGGTGACGAATCGGAATTGTCTGTCCATTCAGGAACTCCCGTGGTGTACCATCCCAGTTACCGATTCGCCAGATGTTAGAGGCTTTGCTTGGGTCATTGTTGATCGTACGTGTATTCAATGTCGTCGTTTGTCCTGCCGTGACATTAACCGTTTCCGTATATACGGCTAGTTCTCCCTTATAAGCTGTCATAGTGTACGTGCCCGGGAGCATGCTGTATTTGGCTGCTGCCCCACTTGAAGACGCCCCCACCCAATACTGGGCATTGCTATTGGCGAACCCAATTGTATATGCATAACCCGTATCCATCCCGGAGAGGCCATTAAGCACCACGTTCCCCCGACTGGATACCCAACCCTGCAGATTCAGACCAGACATCCAACTGAAGTCGGGTACACTTGGCGTACCTCCCGTTGTGAAGATCAAGCGTACGGCCCATGCAGACCCAGGCGCCAACTCTCCGTCTGTGCATGTCCCGAGTTCATATAATTATATACTTCTGTCTCTGTTCCACTTTGGAACTGGATGTCGCGGAAGAATGGACCACCAGAGCTTTTTTCCCGATTGCCGTAGGCCATAAATACACCGACGCCATTACCCGTAACTCCACGAACCGATAAATCTTTGGCCTGATCATTACCATAATATTTAGAGGCACTCTGACCGTTTGCGAAACCAAATACATCCTGACTCTCGATTGCGCCTGAGTTACCTCGATTATTGGAATTCGCCGGAACACCTGTCAACACACTACCATTACCGCGGAAAATGTATCGCAGCTCCCCGATCGAAGGTTGAGCCGTGATATGCGTTGCCATGTATATGATATTCTCGCCACCACGCGAAGCATAATAGTGAGTCAGTGTGCTTGTGGATACCGTGATTAACACGGTTGATCCTGAAGGAGAGGTATTCCACGTCACATTGGCGGAGGAACCCAAACCTGAACCGATGTGTGATCCTCTATTGCTGTTCAGCTCCGTACCGTTCATTTTGGCTGAGATAATATCGCCATTGGTTTTGTTCACCACATAGACTAATCCTGATCCGGTGTTTACTTCAATTCTGGAGCCGTTATCGGTCACATTAATGGTTGCCGCGTGTCCGGTAGATGCAGGGTATACAACAGCTGTTGCGATCATAACGACAATTAAAAACAAACCAAGCGCCTTTCTCACTATACTTTTGGTCATGAGTAAATCCCTCCTTGGAATTCATTTAATAAAGCGCTTACATTACAATGTATAATAACTGACACTTCCGTCTCATATCGATATGTCTGCTATGTGAGCCTGCCCATAATCAATGGAATGTTATGTCTTCGTGCGTATAGAATAGAGTCAACACTTCATGTAAACCTGATCTCCACCCCCTTCTTAAATCACTCTTCTACATACAAGTATTCTTACAATTCCAATAAAATAATACCATTATATTACATATATTTGCAATGAAAACGGCTCGTATATCCGATAGCAAATTCTGAAAACAAAAAACGCAGCTTCAAAAAGCTGCGCCCGCAGATACCAAGCTAGAGACATTATCATCTCTTCCGAATAGGTATCCATATCTCACTTCTATATTGCTCTACAGTAACATCCTTGTGCTCGTTCCATAACATTTCCGGACCCTCACTCAGCTCATAGTCCGATGAAGGAAACCACTCCGCGTAGATTCGGCCCCACACCTCCTGAAGCGTGCTTGGAAACGGACCCACGACGGTAAATACTGCCCACGTTGAAGCAGGAACCTCAAGCTGTTCCAGTCCTTCAGGCGTATCTTTTGTCGTAGCTGCGCCAATGTAATGATCCAGTTCTCCCTGTTCCGCCATCCGCCCCTCACTGAAATGGGCTGAAGCACTGATTAAGCCCAGAGGTTGGACGTTCGATGCCCCCTTGATCGTATCAATCAATTCCGTTGTAAGACTCTGGTACATCGCAGCGATATCCGGATTTACCCCTTGGAATACAATCGGCACCCTTTTACGAATACCCACGATTCGAAAATCCTCTTTGTCTTCAATGCGGTAGTTCATTTCGCTTCCTCCTTGAATGGTCAGTTGAAATGTCATCCGTGGGAAGGCTTTAAGGGATGGGCCATGGTTTCGCGCTTCGGAGGGCGTAGTGCCATGCATGCTTTGAAATGCCCTAGTGAAAGAATCCGGCGATGCATACCCGTACTTCAGCGCAATATCAATGATTTTGCTGTCACTGTGGCTTAACTCCATGGCTGCAAGTGTCAAGCGACGGCGTCGAATATATTCCGAGAGTGTTACACCACTAAGAAAAGAGAACATGCGTGTAAAATGATACTCCGAGCAGCAGGCAATCCGGGAAATCTCCTTCATGTCCACGACATCCATCAGATGCTCCTCAATATAATTCAAGGCTTCATTTAACCGCCTCAGCGTATCCATATCATCCCTCCCACGTTAATTTAAGCTTAGCAAAGTCATTCTCTTTGCATCCGACATTACCTGCACCATTCTGTAGGCTCTTTGCATTTAAACCAGAAAAAAAGAGCAGCATCAGCTACTCTTTTCTAACTTTGATATTCACATATCACCAGTAGTCAAGTCAAACAGGTCAAACCAGATACTCCGCCATAATCTGCTCGATATCATAGGGTGTAATACCTTGATCGACCGAATAGATTGTATCCGCCTGATCTATTGTATCCACCAGTTCTCCTCTAGCTTTGGCGTGGAGCATGAACAAGTCGTGCAGATCGGGTTTGCGTAAAGTCGTTAGTGCTTTGCCCATCAGCACGATACCTTTTTGATTCCCCTCTACGTTATTGTAGTAATCCGGATATCTAGTCAGCGCCAGGTCTGTCCAGATGACGGTACGTTCAACCAGGTCCATAATGACAGGGATCGCAATCTGCGTATCCGCGGTAATATCGATTTTGTTCGCTACGGTAGACGGTTCGAAAATCTCGCCAGACCCCGGCTTCTTCCTCATCATCCAGCCCACAAAACATTCGGGCAGATCACAATACGGATGACTTGTAAACGAAAGCAGTGTTGCCACCACATATCGCCCACCATAGGCCACGATGGATGGAATATGCAGATCAATGAACTCACTTGCTCCGTTAGGTGCAGTCACGATATCTCCGCTATGGACAGCCTTATAGTTAGAGGATCGCAGATTCGTATAGGAAATATGCTCCACATAGTTCCAGTCCTTATCGTACATCACCGCAGACAAGTCAATGTCCACGCGCCCTGTAGACTTTCCATCCACGTCCCCCTCTTTCCACCAGTTGAAGAAACGAATGGTATCACCCTCTGCCATCGGCACACGACTTCCACGAACGATGGTATGCAGAGCCTTGCTCGCTGATCTCTGGGAAAAGGGTACCAGATAATCATGAAGCTGTGGATCGACATAGGTCTTCCCAAGCGGGGAAAGGTTAGCGAATCGTTCTACCAGTGCCTGCTCGCACAATTGTACGACATCCTGACACGTCACTTCATCGATCTCTGGCAGCTCATTCGGAACAGCAAAAGCTTTGGCTACATTGCCTTTCGGGAAGAAGACACGCAGATCCTGCGGTTCATTACGGTGGGCAAAATGCTGTCTCACCTGCAATAACACCGGGGTAGATACTTGCTCCAGTACCTCACCAAATGCGAGCAGCACATACGCTTCATCTTCGGTCATCCGCAACAAGTGATCCAGTCTTCTCGCAAATTCACCTGGACGCTGTGACAACAGATCAATCAGACTCCAGACATTCCGATATTGGAAGGCAAGCTCCACACTTCCGTTGAAGGTCGAATAAGGCTTATTATTACGCAAAATATCAAAGGCTTCTTCGCATCGTGGATACCGAAGCTTATATTCCGAAGGATGCAGAATTTCGCCAAGGCGAATCCAGCGATCCTTATATCGCAGCATATCCTCCGTCATGGAGCCACACTGCTCCAATAATCCGAGCAAAAGGCGTCTCTCGCGGCGTTTGAATTTCCGGAAGGGAGAAGCCGCAGCGAGGCTAACATCACCATCGGACCAGGCAACAGCCAGACGCAGGACATCACTTGCCGTTTTGAAATACGGACCGATCCGGTCGACGTTCGCTTTTTCATGCTTCAACAGCGAGGCGACCACAAAGCCCACATTTTCTTTGAACGGAATCTCAGTGGGTAATAGCGCATCCACGTCTTCCGGGTCTGCATGCTCCAATACTGTGTCGATATCCGCCTTGTCTGTTTCCGAGATGGAACCTTTTGCTTCAATGATTTGACGGATGAGTGTCTGGAATGCTTGCTGGTTTCCCAAACCAATGACTTTCAAGTCCGTCTTCTCCAGCAAAGGCATTCGCTCCAGAGATTGTTGATCCGGACAGACCACAGTCAGGTTGGTCAGATAATGAATAATCGCATTGAGATATAACTCGGCCTCATCTGCTTTCATCACCTGCATTGGGAATCCTGCATACATCGGTGTGTACTTCACATGTGCGCCGACCATGACTCTTAGATCAGCCACGAGTTGATGATACACTGTTTCAAATTGTTCCTTGGACAGCTGCCGCATCGCCTGCATTAACTCATCCGAGAAGGTGTATCCGAGTGCTTCAATATTTTTGAGGGCAGTCGCCAGGTGTGTCTTAGGCAACTGTTGCTTCCCTTCGTTTGATTCGATAATAAGTTTGTTTGCTCTGCGCAAATAGATTGTATTGTTCATGATAAAAGAGTCCAGGAAAGCCACATCCCTATATAACGTGAAAGGTTAGGGTTAGAAGGAAGGAATGTGATAGCCTGGACGCCTCCTCTCTGAAATAAAATCTTCAGGAGAGCTGCGACCCTATGATCTCCAATGATTGTAGAAGGAAGGATCGCAATAGCCTGAAGGCCAGCAGTTCAAAGTTTGTCACCCGAACCTCTGGTGAACCCATCATCTCAGATTCCACGATCTGCCAACAGGGCGAAAGTATTACGACGTGAATTTAAGAATTTAATGAAAATAGAAAAAAGCCTTTGCCGACCCCCAATGTCAGCAAAGGCTTTTCATTTTAAATTGTGTTTATTGATCAATCAAGTTGGTTACTTTCAACATTCTTGCAATCAATGCAGTGACCTCAGCACGGGTCATCGTGGTCTTCGGACTCAGCACTTCTGGCCCATTACCTTGGATGATCCCCGCTGTAATCAACTGGGCTACATCTTCCTTGGCCCAATTCGATACATCGGCTGCATCACTGTAACGTTCCAGTTCAGAGTTCATCTGATCCGGGCTAATTGCCGCTTCCGGCTCAATCAGACGGTAGGCACGAGCAACCATAGCAAATCCTTGCTCACGTGTGATCTCCTGATTACCGTTGAAGTTCCCATTATCGTAACCGCGAACGATACCGAATTCATTTGCAAGGGCTACCGCAGAGCGGAACCATGCGGAATCGTTAACGTCAGGGAATAGATTCTGTGGTGCATCCTGACGCATTAAGCCCAGTCCAAGCACAACAATCTCGGCAAACTCAGAACGAGTAACCTGACGGTTCGGTGAGAATGTGTTATCTCCGTTACCTTGCAGATCTAATCTCGCAGCGATGTTGTTCACATCAGTTTTGCCCCAATGGGATCTGGCATCTTCAAAATCCTGCGGGTTCCAGATAACCGAGTAACTTCCGCTGCTACGCAAGTCATTAATGAGTGCGTAGTAACGACTACTGATCTTCGTGACAACCGTTGGTACATGGAAGATGCTACCGTCCGGATTAATGATTACACCTGTAGTAATCCGGTTCGGATCGATACCTTCCGGAAGTGCAATATACTTCGGTGCATAACCGTTCAGCTGGCCGGATCGCACGGTCTGTCCATCTTTCGTAAACGTCAGATCCAGATCAACCGGTGTGACAAGTAGCTCGTATCCTTGGGATGCGGCTCTTGTCTCGGCGCTGTCAATCAAGGCATCCGAGGAACGTGCGATATCAACATGGACATCAATATCATTCAACGCTGCATTACCAAGCTGTCTGGACACACCATTCACGTCCATTTTACCGCCAGGTACCGGATAGATTGCCAGCGGATTGCTAATGTTTAGTTTGGAACCTTGATCCACCAATTGTTTCAGTGTTTCCAGGGTTAAACCGTCCACCTTCATATCCCCATCATTCGGTGAATGAATGGCGAACTGCTGGCCTGTGCCTTGTGACATGGCAACATTCAGCTTGGCTGGATCAACTTGAACCAATGTTTCTTTGTTATTAGATGGTTTGGATGTAGCAAATGGTTGATGGCTACCATCCCGTGTTGTTTCCAAATTATCCTTCACAGGTGCCGGAGTTGGCGTTGGTACTGGCGCAGGTGTAGGTGCTGGTGTGCTTCCACCGTTACCTCCCGTATTTCCACCGCCGCCATTGTTGCCTCCACCATTGTTACCATTGTCACTGGATGCTCTAGTCACGTTGATTTTATACGCCGTAACATTTCCAAGTGAATCGGTTACTCTAACAACGATCTTATTCCCACCGACTTGAAGCGGTAGATTCTCACTTACAGTACTACTTGAAACCTCGTTCCATTCTCCATCTCCAACAGCTATTTCAATCTTCGCAAGTGGATCAAGTGCCGTTGGCGTGAGCTGGAATTGATATACGCTATTCGGCACAGAGATGGTGTACGTGTCTTTCGCCGGATCAAAGGCCGGGGACAAGCTTCCCACGGAAGGGACCAGCGTCTGCAACGTAGATGCATCTGTACCAATTACTTTGGTAAGTCCCGTTCTTGCATCAGTCAGATCCTGAAGTGCCTTGTCTACCTGCGCTTGATTCGCTGTCAGATCATTAAGCACTCGATTTGCTTCATTCATCGCATCTTTGAGTGCTTCCCAGCTCGCTGGTGTGTACGCTGACTCTTCCAGGCTTTCACCTGTAATTTCAGTTACTTTCGCTTGCAAAACTGATTTATCTACAACTGGTACAGATGTTGTAGGGATTAGGCCCGTTCTTGCATCAGTCAGATCCAAAAGAACCTTGTTTACCTGCGCTTGGGTCGCTGTCAGATCATTAAGCACTCGATTTGCTTCATTCATCGCATCTTTGAGTGCTTCCCAGCTCGCTGGTGTGTACGCTGACTCTTCCAGGCTTTCACCTGTAATTTCAGTTACTTTCGCTTGCAAAACTGATTTATCTACAACGGGTACAAATGTTGTAGGGATTAGGCCCGTTCTTGCATCAGTCAGATCCTGAAGTGCCTTGTCTACCTGCGCTTGATTCGCTGTCGGATCATTCAACACTCGCTCTGCTTCATTCATCGCATTATCCAGTGCTGTCCAGCTCGCTGGTGTGTACTCCTCTTCGTCCAGTTCGCCTGTTTCGATATTACCGTTAATCTCATCGATTTTGGCTTTCAACTTCGCCTTATCAATAACATCATAACTTTTCGAATTCGACTCTTCTGAATCTGAATAGGCTGGATTGTTCGTCTTCGCTGTTACTGTCACTTTGTAGGTGCCAACTTCTAGCGATGGTACCAATTGCGACAGGTTAAGCGCCATTCCGGTTACTTCCACCGTCCGCTTCGTGCCGTCTTCCAGTTCGATTGTTACTTCATATTTATCTGCATGTGCAACTGCTTCCCATGTCAACTCATCGTCGGTCAGTGTGACGTCGGGTACCGTCAAAGGAGTAGCAGCAGTTGCAATGGTAAAGTACGAGTTCGGACCAAAACTAGAGGTATTCAGGGTTAATTGGCCATTCTCAATTAAATGTAATGAGTTTGGATTACCAAATTTAGCATCATCGCTGATCACAACATATTGAGGCAACGCCGGGTTACCTCCCGTTTCGTCTACCTGAAGTGTAATCTGTGATTCAGTCCAGTTTGCTTTCTGTACCTTGTAGATACGCTCCATCCCAAGCATTTTTTTCTCATCTTTCGTAATCGGTGTTTTGAATTCAGTACTTGCTCCATTGTCACCAAACGTAAAGAAAGAAGAATCCTTTGAGAATTCATTTTTATTTGCAGAATTGGTATCCTCAACACTGTTGCCCAATGCAATCGTCAACGCAGATCCCTGTTCCTGCGCTTTGGCTTGTTTCTGCATCAATCCGCTCTGATCATCTCGACCGATGCTTGTAATGCGATGGGTATAGACTGCGTTCTCCTGGGCATCCCAGATCGTAGCCATGTTTGAATCGACATATGAATTGGCTTTCGTCTGATCAAGCGTATAGCCGTATTTGATCGCCAGATATGTGCTGACTTTTTGGCGTTCTGCGTCCGTAAGAGCATGGTCAAATACGATGATTTCTTCAATCGTACCCTGCCAATATCCACTATTGGACGCAGTTGCCGGAATTAGCTTACCAACTACGGCTCCGTCCGAGTTACCAGTATTCCACGCCTTATTAAGTTCTTTTCCCCAACCACCCAGTTCCTGTACCTGCTTCATTTTACTGTACAATCTAGCTATATTCGTTCCAGTGTCTCCACCTGTCCAAGTAACAAATAGCTCGGTCGGGAATGTCATTTCCATAAACTTGTTGGGAGTGTATAAAGTCTGATTACTGTCACTGTTAAATGTTGTCAAGCCGCCCCTTGCGTCAACTTGAAGCATCCCCATACCCGTATAACCACCCGTTTGTACTCCCCATGAAATAACATAATTGATGCCATCAGTTTTATTGGTTTTACTAACGGTAATGATCGATCTGGGACTCTTCCCTTGAGGAAGCTTACTTACATCCAGATTCATAAAACTACTCGTGCCGTTATATTCCAATACCGGATTGAAATTGATATTATGACTCTTATCATCCCAATAGGTCGGTTGATTAGCTTCCGTACTTTGGGTTGCGTTGTTTATTTTACTGCCTTGATCTTCCCAGATACTCACCTTTTCGCCGCTGGCAACTCCGCTTACCCGCTCTGGTCGTAGCCATAGTGAAGGGGATCCAACTCCGCCCGGACCAACAGGAGTCTGGTTAGTTGCCTCCGCTTGAGCCAAACTCATGGGCAACGTTCCAATCGCTAGAATAAAGGAAAGAACCAGCATGGAAATTCTTTGCCATGGTTTCTTCCGGATTTTTGCTGTGTACATAGTTTCCTCCTACTTAATATGTTATTTTTGGACTGCTTACTGACTCAAAACATCATATCTACCCTCATCTTGCTTATTCTACACATGGCCTCTTACCAAACTCTTACCAAACCTTTCACTAGCAAATACAACAAAAAACAGCCTTGCAAATGAAGCTGCAAGGCTGTATATTTCCAATTAACTATTCGAATTTTTCCATTGTTGGTACCATAACTCAACTTCTAGGCCAGGGCGTATACCTGCCTCTTGTTCTAAAGCGATAACCAACTGATTATATTGAGCGACCACAGGATCTTTATTGCCTAATCGATCGTAGGTCTTCATTAAGGCCAGTCCGACTTCCTCCAATGATGGTTCGAATTGCTGTACCCGGTAATATAACGTGAGTGCTTCCGTATTCTGTCCCAGTTCGATGTAATATTGTGCAAGTTGCATGGCATGATTACGCCATAGTGCATGCAAGCGCTGACGCTCCAGTTCAGCCCATACGTAATCGTCCTCACCATAATATTTGCCTTCATATTGATCTGAGGTCTGCCGATGTTCAGTTATTGTAGACGAAGATAATAGAGGCAATCGGGTAAGACGACTCTCCCATTCTTCCGCATCAATCCTGAATTCACCCGTTTCCAACAGATAACCAAACTGTTGATAACGAATGACCATCTTGTCCTCACCCATGAATTCGTTCATCATGCTGCGTAAGCGATGGATCCCACTGTGCAGATTGGATATACCTCTCCGCTCATCCAACTCTGGCCACAACAGTTCAAGTAGCGTATCCCGCTTAATTGGTTTGTTCCGATGGTGGAGCAAATAGGCGAATAACTCTCTAATCTTGGTTGTTCTGAACTTCATATGTTTTGGCGGCTCATTTGGGTGCACTTGGACTTGAAGCATCCCCAGACAACGGATCATCATGGATGGCCCTTCTGTTATATTCAGACTTGCTGACACCGTTCGGCGTTGATACATCTTCATCGTTTTTTCCAAACGGTCACGCGTTACAGGCTTCATAATATAGTCCAGCACTTCAAGCCCATAGGCCGTCAGTGCATGTTCGTTATATGCGGTTGTGAAAATAACTTCTGTTCCAGGAGAAACCTCATGGATACGTTCGGTCGCCTCGATCCCGTTCATCCCCGGCATTTGAACGTCCATGAAGACGATTTCCGGCAGATGAATTTCGATCTGATCTATGGCTTCCTGTGCCGTCAGAAAAGAGCCGATAACTTCGCAATCCTCTCTCTCTTGCAACAGTTTGTTCAACCTGCTCAGAGCGAGATATTCATCATCTACCAAAATCACTCTCATATGCACAACTCCTCTGGCTCACTGATCACCCTTTAATCTATAATTTTACCATAAATCCTAACGTGGGACCGCTATCATTTAAATATAGAATCTATGTTCCGGTATTCAAAAAAATGTTCATCTTTGGCAGAGGGCATGCAGGAATTTGAAGTAAACTGTCGAAAACTAAAGTCTGCCATGAAACCAATAACCTATAAAAAGATACCCCGTTATGTAGTGCTGTCGATTCTATTCCTGACTATTTTGCTTGGCTTTCGCTGGATATGGTCCGAGACTTTCACTATACCCGCACATCCTGAACCCATTGAAGGCTTGTTAGACCTTCGAGGCTGGGACCTCGCCAACACTTCACCCATATCCCTGGATGGAGAATGGGAGTTTTATCCCCAGACGTTAATCTCTAATCGTGACGTGAAAATAGCGGATAACCCATCCACACCGATTCAAGTTCCCGGTGACTGGCGTGATGCATTACCACAATCCTCATCGTCGTTTGGATATGGGACATACCATCTTCGCATACTTTTAGATCCATCTGTGGAGGAAGTCTCTCTCTGGGCTCAGAAAATCCAGACATCATCGATCATCGAGATGAACGGGACCATTGTTGCCGAATTCGGCCAACCTGCCACTCATGCCGAAGCCTATCGACCAGAAAGGACTGCATTTACAACTTCCTATGTGCTTGACGGTTCTACCGAACTCAATCTTTTGGTGCAGACAGCCAATTTTGACGATCCTTATAGCGGAGGGATCACGCGCTCACTCTATTTTGGTTCTCCAGAAGCCATTGGCAGTGAACGAGGATTGTCTATCGATCTGCAAAAGATCACGTTCGCCATACTGATTTTGCACAGCCTATACGCTTTTGTCATGTTTCTGTTTATCCGGAAGGAACGAGCTCTGCTGACGTTCTCGATGCTAACACTGGTAGCTGCCCTAACGGTCGCTTCCGACCATGACAATCTGTTATTAAGTTGGATTCCTCTCAACTTCACTTGGATCGTTAAGGCCAAAGCGTTGTCCTATCCGTTGTTCGCATTCTTTCTTTTACAAATGGCTAAAAGCTTCTCCCATAATCTACAATGGCGTAAACTGTTCCGCATCTATGCCAGCGTGCTTGGCGTTTACTGTTTATTTTTGCTCGTCGCACCAGTGACCCTGATCTATCATGTACTTGAGATTGGGCTCTCTGATTTCCTTTATCTGTTTGCCATCGGCTGGTCGGTGTACCTATTCTTCCGAATGGCAGCCGAGAAACGAAGCGACGCAAGCTTTTTGCTCTTTGCGGCTACTAGTAGCCTATCAAGCGTGTTATGGGGAATTGTGAACTCACATAGCGAAATTACCAACGTGTATTATCCGATCGATGTGATCGCGGCCATGTTTGGCTTCTCCGCCTATTGGTTCAGAAAATACTTCCGCAATTCAAGTGAGATCGAGAAGTTGTACGAACAGCTCAAAGAGGAGGATCGCCAGAAGGATCAGTTTCTTGTGAATACAGCTCATGAATTGCGTACACCGCTGCACGGGATCATCAATATCGCCGAGAGCATCGCGGTCCGTGAACGTCGTAAATCAGGTGGGCAGCAGGCAGAGGACATGAAGCTGTTAGTTACCATCGGCCGACGCATGTCCCAACTGGTGGATGACCTCCTTGATGTCATTCGTTTGAAAGAAAAACGTATTACGCTTCAGAAGAAACCTTTATCTCTTGCCTCTGTCATTCCAGGCGTGATCGGTATGTTCCGATTCATGGCAGAGGGCAAGCCCATCCATATGCAGGTGGATATTCCTGAATCACTGCCGTTGATTCAGGCTGATGAGAGAAGACTTGTTCAGGTGCTCTACAACCTGTTGCATAATGCACTCAAATTTACCGATGAGGGTACAATTACCGTGTCCGTTCGGGAACATGGAGAGTACGTCTTGATTCAAGTTTCAGATACAGGTGTTGGTATGAGTGAGGAGATACAACAGCGAATATTCGAGGCGTATGAACAAGGGACCCCAGAGGCTCGTTTAAGCGGAGGAATCGGCCTCGGTCTCAATATCAGCAGGCAGCTCACAGAACTCCATGGCGGCCAACTCACCGTGCAATCCGCACCGGGGCAAGGATCGACCTTCCAGATCTCGCTTCCACGGGAAGACACCGCATCGTTATCGGACCAGACTGAGCAGCAATGGGACGCTCACAGCTTCGATGAAATTGCGATTGCAGAGCCGCAGCAGCAGACCGTCTCTCAAGATAAGACTGCCGCAAGAATTCTTGCCGTCGATGATGATCCTGTAAACCTGCGAGTACTGATCTCCATGCTTGCGAATGAACCGTATCATATTCAACCCGCTGCCTCGGCGCTTGAGGCACTTGAATTATTGGATAAGGAGCCTTGGGACTTACTGATTGCCGATGTCATGATGCCTCATATGTCCGGTTATGAATTGACAGAGAACGTACGCAAGCGTTATTCGGTATCGGAGCTCCCCATCCTGTTGCTGACGGCCCGTAACGAACCAGCGGATGTATACGCCGGATTCATGGCCGGTGCTACGGACTATGTCACCAAGCCCGTGGATGCCGTTGAATTAAGGCATCGCATCGGGTCTCTGATCGTACTGAAACAATCCATTGATGAGAGACTGCGCATGGAGGCTGCTTACTTACAAGCACAGATTCAGCCCCATTTTCTTTTTAATACGCTCAATTCAATCATGGTTCTTAGTGAGATGGACACGGAGCGAATGCAGAAACTGGGCGATGCTTTTATCGAGTATCTTCAGACCAGCTTTCATTTTGTCAATTCGGAGAAAATGGTTGAGGTCACTCATGAGTTGGATCTCTCCCGCGCCTATCTCTACATTGAGAAAGAACGATTCATGAATCGGTTGAACGTCATCTGGGATATTCCCGATGATCTTGATCTATCCCTGCCGCCACTCACCATTCAACCGCTCATTGAGAATGCTGTTCGACATGGTATTCTCAGTAAAGTTGAGGGTGGAACCGTGCATATCCGAATCATCAACCAAACAGCGTCCACCTTGATTGAGATCGAGGATGACGGTGTGGGGATGCAGCCCGAGCAGATCGAACGGGCACTAGCGTGGCCCAAGAAAGGTCCCGGTGGAACTGGAGGCATTGGATTAACCAATACACATCGCCGGTTGACCCAGATGTACGGACAAGGTTTGACCATCGTCAGCTCGCCGGGCCAAGGTACGAAAGTTTCCTTTGTCATCCCTTTGGACCGCAGTTGAGAGCCTGAGCATTAAGATCGTTCTATAACTCTACAGCGGCATATTATTCGATCCATATCCGTTTGCTCTGTGTAAGGTCTACGGGGAAAGCGATGATAGCGGACATGTTCAAGTTCAAGCCCAGGCTCGAGTTCAAGTTCAGGTTCTGATATACCAAATAAACCAAAAGAGAGCTAAGCACAGGGTTCGTCCCGGCTTAGCTCTCTTTTCTATGACTTCATTATGATCTAACACAATAAGCTAAACGTTATACGTGCAGGACATGTTTTTCATCCGATAATCCCAGTGCCTTGGCTGTTGAAGAATGAACCTCTTTGAGAAGATCCAAGTTCTCCACAAGGGATATGCCGTAGGAAGGAATCATTTCCTTGATCTTTGGCTCCCATGCCTCCATATGCTGCGGGAAGCACCGCTGAAGGATCTCAAGCATGACCTGAACGGCAGTGGATGCACCCGGTGATGCACCTAACAGAGCCGCAATCGTTCCATCTGCAGACGTGACCACTTCCGTACCAAATTGGAGCGTACCCTTGCCACCCTGGACGGTATCCTTGATCACCTGCACACGCTGCCCCGCCAGAACCATATCCCAATCCTCGCTCTTCGCACCCGGAACAAAGTCACGTAATTCTGCCATACGTTGCTCTTTGGATAACATCAGTTGTTGGATCAGGTATTTGGTCAAAGAAATTTCTTTGACACCTGCTGCGAGCATCGTAAGCAGATTGTGCATCTTAACAGACGTGATTAAGTCGGCATTGGAACCCGTCTTCAGGAACTTCGGCGAGAACCCGGCAAACGGTCCGAACAGCAGTGATTTTTTATTGTCGATAAAACGGGTATCCAGATGAGGAACGGACATAGGCGGAGCCCCTACCGAAGCCTTGCCATATACTTTGGCGTGATGCTGTTCCACGACTTTTTGATTTTTGCACACCATAAAGATCCCACTGACCGGGAATCCGCCGATATGTTTACCTTCCGGAATGCCCGTCTTCTGGAGCAAATGCAGACTTCCGCCGCCCGCGCCGATGAAGACGAATTTTGCCTTATGGCGTTCGACTGCACCACTCTTCAGGTTTTTCACGGATAATTCCCATTGTCCATCGCTGGTGCGTTTCATATTCTTCACGCTATGTTGGTAGTGGACGCCCACTTGTTGTTCCTTCAAATGTTTGATCAGCATACGCGTTAAAGCACCAAAGTTAACGTCCGTACCGGAGTCAATTTTGGTCGCTGCAACAGGTTCATTACTGGTACGATCTTTCATCATCAGCGGCATCCATTTCGCCAGCTCTTTCTTGTCATCCGAGAATTCCATGCCTGCGAACAACGGGTGATTCGACAAGGAGTCATAACGTCTTTTCAAAAACTGGACATTGCTCTCTCCGTGTACATAACTCAAATGGGGAATCGGCATAATGAAGTCCCGCGGATTACGAATCAGACGGCTATTGACGAGATAGGACCAAAATTGCTTTGAGATCTGAAATTGTTCATTCACTTTAATCGCTTTGCTAATATCTACGGTTCCGTCTGGTCGTTCAACGGTATAGTTAAGTTCGCACAATGCAGCATGCCCGGTTCCGGCATTATTCCATTCGTTGGAGCTTTCCTCTCCTGCAGTGGCTAGCTTTTCGAAAACCTTAATATTCCAGTCTGGTGCCAATTCTTTTAGCAAAGTTCCCAAAGTTGCACTCATAATTCCGGCACCAATCAAGATAACATCTGTACTCGTTTGTCCCTGGCTCATGTCTACCGTCCTTATATCCTATATTTGCCAAAAGGATGTAAGCGTTATCGATTTGGCATTTGCAGCAAGCCCATTCTTGAACGGGATCGCACCTTCTCTGAATGATTATAACCTTGATCTAGTGTATCAATAATATAGAGCAATTTAAATATGCAATTTCAAGATATTTGCTATTCCATCAGTATACGCTAGTTTACATCGGAACGTTAGCCCGGTTATAGGCCTGAAAGATATATTTGTTCAAAACAAAGAAAGGAACCCGGTTTTAGGGGAACTTTGGTGATGAAATGGATGCACTAAAAGCCGCTCTCGAATCTCTTCGTAAGGCGGCTTCATATATAAATTAACGATTACCACCCCCGGCGTCTCCGGGAGTACTCAGAAGATCGAAATTAATTCTTTCGTATACGGATGGCGTTCTTCAGCGAACAACGCTTCTGCGTCAAAGCGGTCAACGATCTGACCTTCCCGCATAACGATGATACGCTGGCTCATGCGATGTACCGCGGCCAAGTCATGCGAGATGAACACGTATGAAAGACCAAGCGATGTCCGCAGATCGGTGAGCAACTGCAAAACTGCTCCTTGCGAGATCACGTCCAGGCTGGCCGTCGGTTCATCCAGAACAACAACGTCAGGCTCAATGCCAATGGCACGCGCGATCGTGACGCGCTGACGCTGTCCACCACTTAACTCGTGCGGATATCGTCCAGCCATATCGCTTGGAAGCTCGACCGCTTCAAGCAACTTTTGGACGTAAGCCTCCTTCGACGTGTAGGTAAAGTGGGACAGCTCGGCGTTCCGTCCAAGTTGTTCGTACGGATCAATTAACGAATCGGCAATCTTGAGCTTCGGGTTTAGTGCTGCCATTGGATTCTGGAAAACAATCTGAATCTTCCGGCGATGTGGCCGCAACCTTCGGCCGCTCAGCCGTGCAATATCCTGTCCACCCAGTGTAATCGAGCCTGTATCTGCATCTTCAATCCGTAGCAGACAGCGGGCGAGCGTACTCTTGCCGCACCCGCTCTCGCCAACCAGGCCAAGGCATTCGCCGTGGTTCAGGGTGAAGGAAATATCGTTCACAGCCGGTCGGTCTGCACCTGCATACGTTCGGCTCAGATGTTCCACGTGAAGCACAGGATTGCCTGGGATGCTGAGCGATGAAGCATTGCCTGTACCCGTGGTATCTATATCAGCATCTGTATCTGCATGATCTGTTTCGGTAGTAGTTATGACTGTACTGTCTGTGTCTGTATGGTTTACGTCTTTTGCAAAATCGTGGCTTCGCACACCAGATTCTTCTTCGGACTGCACGAGTCCACGGTGGTCATCATTTGCGGTCATCTTCATTCCGTTCCCGCCTCCTTCAATCCCGACTTCAGTGAGCGACTCAGGACGGGAGCCGCATCAATCAGCTGGCGCGTATATTCATGCTGGGGATGATCAAGAATGCGATGTTTCCCGCCAGATTCGACGATCTGCCCTTCCTTCATCACAGCCAAGCGGTTGGCATAGCGACGTACATGGCGCCAATCGTGTGTGATAAACAGAATAGCACAGCCCGTCTCCGCTTGCTTGCGTGCCAGCAACTCCAATACGCGATGCCCGGAGACACTATCGAGTGCCGTTGTTGCTTCGTCAGCGATCAGCAGACGAGGTGAGAGCATCAGCGAGGTGGCAATCGAGGCCCGCTGAAGCTGTCCACCGCTCAACTGGAACGGATAGCGGCGTAGCAATTCAGCGCCAAGGCCAACCGATTCCAGCGCTTCCTCCGCTCGTTTCTTGCGGATGGCAGAAGACTTTTCCCCATGTACCTTCTGGTATTCATCAAAGTGCCCACCAATACTGCGAAATGGCGTAAATGCTCCCTGGTAGTCTTGAAAAATGTATGAGATGCGGCTTCCCCGCAGGGCGCGCATCTCCTTTGGCTTCCGTTCGAGCAGGTTGCTGCCCTCGAACATGACTCGCCCCGACGCATGCAGGTTGGGCGGCAGCAGACGACCAATGGCTTGCGAGAGTAAGCTTTTGCCGCTACCACTCTGTCCAACCAATGCCATGAACTCGCCTTCGCGAACAGCCAGAGAGACTTGATCTACAATCGTACGATCCCGAGTGGAGATACTCAGTTCCTCAATGGAGAGAATCATGGCTGCACCTCCTTCTTCACGTCAAACCGGTCTCTTAGATAGTCACCCAGCATGTTGGCAAGCAGCACTACCGAGACAATGGCAAGACCCGGATAGATCATCAGCTCCGGCCGAGACTGGAAGTACGGCCGTGAGTCGTTCAGCATCGCACCCCATTCAGGTGTTGGCGGCTGTGCGCCAAGGCCGATGTAGGACAATGATGAGATGAGCAGGATGATTTTACCCAGATCAAGACTGGCCAGCACAAGCACATGGCCTGCGATATGCGGAAGCAGATGTTTTCTCATGATACGACCGTCCGAAAGTCCGTTGGTCCGGGCGATGCGAATGTAATCCTTTTGGGACTCCGATAAAACCGTACTTCGAACTAGACGGGCATAGCTGACCCACTTTACGATCACAATCGCCAATACCAGATTACCGATTCCCGCGCCAAGCAAGCCACTTAGCACAATCGCCACGATGGTATCAGGGAAAGCAAGAAAGGCATCAGCAATCCGCATGAACAGCTTATCGACCCAGCCACGTTTGTAACCCGCGATCAAACCAAACGGAATGCCAATCAGCAATGCAGCACCGAGTGCCAGCAGACTATAACCCAGTGTTTGGCCGCCGCCAAGCAGCAGACGTGTCAGTACATCGCGGCCCAGATGGTCGGTGCCGAACGGATGGAGAGCACTTGCGCCCTGCAATCGTCCGCGCAGATCGGTTAAGGTGTGATCATGTTTCAGAACTAAAAAGGCATATACCGAGGCCGCGATGACTAGAAGTGCAAATAGCAAACCAACGATCGCCTGCCAGCTATGTTTTTTAGATTTTGTAGGTGGAATGGGCAGGGGTATGGTTTTCATCGGTGGGCCTCCTTTTCCTTCAGTTTCATTTCGGGATTCAAATAACGATAAGATAGATCAACCGCCGTATTCACGAGGAATACCACAATAGCCATGATCAGGATGTAACCCTGGATCAGTGGATAATCACGCTGGCGGATGGCATCAACGACAAGCTTGCCAATACCCGGATAAGCGAACAACACTTCAATCACAACAACTCCGCCAATCAGGCTACCGAGACTGACGCCGAATACTGTAATGACAGGCGGCAGACTGTGCCGGAAGGCGTGAAGCATGAAGATCCGGCCTTCGGATAACCCTCTTGCCCTGGCGGATCGAACGAACTCCTGGCTAAGGGAATCTAGCAGGCTGGAACGCAAAAGACGCACATAAACGCTGGAGATGGCAAGTCCCAGCGTCAGAGATGGCAGAATAAGCGATGTGAATCCATCCCGGCCCATGGTCGGCAGATTGCCAAAGCGTACGCCGAACGTGTCGATGAGGATCAGACCCAGCCAGAAGCTTGGCACCGCCGCACCCACAATGGAGAGCATGCGGCTGCCGCGGTCAATCCAACTGCCACGATGGAGCGCTGATAGCGAGCCGAGCGGGATAGCTATAACGAGCATGACCAACAGTGCGCCAATCGTCAGTTCAGCCGTGGCTGGCAGCGCACGCATCAGGGTCTGCATGACGGGCTGACCTGTCGAGTACGATACGCCGAAGTCGAGTCGAACAAAATCGAGCAACCAGTTGCCGAACTGGACAGGAAG
Organism: Paenibacillus sp. FSL M7-1414; assembly: GCF_038003195.1. NCBI lineage: Bacteria > Bacillati > Bacillota > Bacilli > Caryophanales > Paenibacillaceae > Paenibacillus > Paenibacillus sp. FSL M7-1414. The sequence continues at coordinate 6,854,346 of NZ_JBBOOS010000001.1, forward strand.
CGAATCATTGAAGCCCATTTCCTCGCGCACAGCTTCCACCTGTTCCTGACTAACAGACAGTTCGTCCACATTCAGGATCGTCAGCACGGGATCACCAGGAGCCAGACGAATGAACAGGAAACTTACAAACATAATGAACAACAGAAAGATAAATACCTCAAGGAACTTCCGAAGCAAAATGCGAAACATTACATCACATCCAGCTTATTGGTAATCATGTAATATTCACTGCGAGTGGTAACCCAATTCTTGATCTTCTTGCCATTATAGGCAACGATCGTACCTGGATGCAGCACGAATGAATTCAGCACGTTGTCATGCACATAGTTGGCTGCCTTCTCGGCAAGCTCTGCGCGCTTCTCCGGTGCAACTGTGAGATTCAGTTCGTCGATGATCTTGGTCAGTTCCGGATCTTCCGATCCACTGAAGTTAAGAGCACCCTTCGGATGGTACGTCGCATTCAGGTAATAACCAGCATCCCCACGCGGAGCCGTCAAATTACTGTACGTTGCAATATCCCAGTCGCGGTTGGATGCCATATAGTCTTCCGGGGTGTCTATCTGACGGATCTGCACGTCAATACCGATCTTCTTCGCATCAGATTGGAACACTTGAGCAATTAGTGGCAGATCAGCACGGGCTGAATATGTCAGCAGCGTCAGCTGCAATGGTTTGCCATCCTTGGTCATCACGCCGTTTTGCTGCGTGTACCCTGCTTCGTTGAGATATTTTACAGCGACATCAGCTCCGGATTCCGTTGCTGTATCCGTATAGGTTGGTGCGAATGGCAGCGATGGCAGGAACGGCCCGATGGCTGCTTCACCATAGCCGAGCAGGATCGTGTCGACGATACCCTGACGGTCAATCAGCGCGTCCAGTGCACGACGAACATTGAGGTCCTTCATACTCTCCCGCTGCATGTTCATCGTTAGCTGATGCACGCGGAATGTCGATGTGGACTCAACCGTCATGCCGTCCATCGCTTTGAGCGATTCGAGGCTTTCGACTTCCGGACGGTATACGATATCTACCTGCCCAGATTTGAGCGCTAGTGTGCGGGCATTGGCATCTTCATTGAATGAGAACGTGATGGAATCCAGAGGCGATGCTCCGTCCCAATATTCATCATAGCGATCCAGTTGTAGCTTGCTGCCTGGGGTAAAAGAGGTCAGTTTGAACGGGCCCGTACCAATGGGCTTGTTCACAATGTCCGGTTCACTCACGTCGATAATCGCCGTGTTGGGGTTCACCAGTTCCGAAGCGAACTCCGGGAACGGCTGAGTTGTGGTGATCTCCAATCTGTCGCCCTCGGCTTCAATCGTATCAATCTTCAGCGCGTTCTGGATCGCTACATTCTCTTCCAGCGCCCGCTCAAGGGATGCCTTAACGGATTCGCCTGTCATCGGCTTGCCGTTCTGGAAGGTCACGTCATCTCGCAGGTCGATCGTCCAATGCTGACCGTCTTCGCTCTCCCAGCTCTCGGCGAGCCATGGAGCAACCGTCAAGTTCTCTTCATCGAGACGAACCAGCGTTTCCGTAATGCCCGCGCGCAGCGGCACATAGCTGGAATCCACATTTGGATCTAGCGAACTGGTGGAGAAGTTATATAGGAAGTGAACATTTTTATTATCGTTGGATGGTTGCGCAGCGGGACTGGACTCAGATGATCCGCAGGCGCTCAACAGTCCAGCGCTCAAGGCCAAGGAGACCAGCGCTAGCAGTGGCGTCTTTTTATTCAAGGTAATGCCCCTCTCTCTTAATCGTAATCATTATGATCTAAACAATGAGTATTATCATATCGTAATGATTACGTTTTGACAAGAGTTATATTGGTGTTAGAACGAGAAAGAATCCGACTCTCGGATGAGAGCGGATTCTTCATGTTTTTTGTTACATATGAGGGCTTTATTATGGTTATTTTCTTTACGATCCGGGATTGTTTACAGGTAGAACCATGCAGGGTTTCTCGAAGAGTTACAATCCAGTTTCGTAGTCTTCCAGCATATGTGACCAGTAACCTTCGACATTCTTCATTGCTATCGGATCAATCTTCTCAAAATAACCACGAAGTGCTCTGGCATACTCATCTGAGATATATGTACCTTCCAGTCTCATTTTAGTTGCCAGTTCACTTCTAATTAGATGAAACAAAAAGAAGGTTCCCAAATTCTTATTGAGCATATATACGTTGGACTTATCCAATGATGATGTTGCGAAAAACATATCGCTCCCTTGTTTTAGATAGAGACCATACGAGTCACGCATACCATAACTTGCGAAGTGACCAATCTGAATATATTCCTCTCCTTCAATAACTTTCACTTGGAAAGCTTCAGATTCATAAAAGGAAAAATCATCATATTGTTCTGGAACTCCTATGTCGATTAAAAAATGAGCATTCTCTTCAGTTACTCCCCAAGCTTTTAGTTTAGTATAGTCATAATTTATTATATCCGATTCATAGTAGTCCTTTATCTCTACGATATCAAAATCCATGCTCTCATTCCTCCAACTTTTTTATAGCTTGAGCTAGAGCGGCGTTCCCTCTGTCTCTAGAAGCTTTATCTCCGTACTCAACGCTGTAGGTTACTTCAGTGCCTGGGAGCTCATTAGCAAGTAACTCTTTGCAATTATGACCACCAAGATTACAAGGCTCTCTCTCAGTATAAACACGATGTACCGTGTATGTTTGCCCATTTTTCTCAGCAACATTTTTTTCCTCTACCAAAACCATTTCCGAGTGTACTTTTTTAACATCTACTTTTCCACTTGGTTTCACTATTGTGCGTTCAGTGCTCTCAAAGATCTTTTGACTACGAACACCATTTACTTCAATGTCAGCTACTACAAGATTCCTTAAATCAAACACTTTATTTTTCACTCTATATTGTTGCGCCTTTGAACTTAAATCGCTCTCTCCGTAACCAACTTGAGTCGGAATCTTTGTACCAAGTCCTCTATCACCTGAAGTAGGTTTAACTGTACTTTCCGGAGTTTTTCCCTGTTTAATACTATTCTTCGCCTTAGCAGCCTCAATATGCTGTTTAATCTTCGCCACAGCAGGATTAGAAGCAGGCAATCGATAAGGCCCTTTACTACCCGGCATGCTCCCACGAACCATCTGGAGCGCCATGAATATCTGACTAAACTTCAGAGAGGTCACCATCATCTGAGCATACTTATCGGATACAGGCTCTCCTGTCGTAGGATGAATGCCCATCTCAAATGCCTTGATCTGTAACGCAAAAATATCTTCTCCAGGCGGTTCAACGCTCACAGCTTGCATGCGATTAAAGTCCAGATTTCCCTGATCCCTCTGATAAGCCTGAAGAGCAGCCTGGTCCGCAACACCATTCTCGTTGACAGGCATCCATACCCACTTACCAAACATATTGACTTGCGCCATCCGATAGCCCTTATCACCCGAATTTGAATCACCTGATGATTTGGTCATCATAGCTGCGGCACCGACTGCTCCAAACGCACCACCCAGACTTCCCTTCTGAGCATCTGCATCTTGGAAACGCGTGGCGATATCCTTCAATTCTTTGGATGTGTTCACCATACTCTCCAGCGCTTTATCCAGTATAGGTCGCGACTGCTCGAACTCATAGTAAAATCGCTCCTGCGTCGCACCCATCCACATCATCTGAACGAACATGATCTGTCTCGTCAGATCACTTCGTATACTCTCCAACTGTTGTCTGGCTTGATCCACCTGATTCGATACGTGATGTAGTTGTTCAGGGGTAACTTTGATTGTACTCATACGTTTCTCCGCTCATTTGAAATAGGATTATCCTATGTTAGCAGAAGTGTAATATGTAAACTATCCGGCTAACATCCTGATTTCACCATGGTAAAAACACAAACTGTGCTCCTCATCGGTGCTATGGTCCTATATGCATATACCCATTTCTGTGGACCTCTTAAGAAGTTCATCGTCACTCTCCTACAGTTATAACAGAAGATGCCGGAGGAGAGTGATGATGGTGGTCTTTAATAGAGGTTTTTAACTCTGAGAATTCTGAGGTCTGTTAAACGATTTCTTTCTAACATAACTCATATAAAAAATGAATAATAAGAATATGCAAGAAACGACATACCAAACTTTTGTAAATATAAATACTATTGGCGTAACACAAAAAATAATAAACAATGGCCAATTATATCCCTTGTGATTGAATCTGCCCTTCATAAATCCTTCACTGATAATTGCGCATAAAAGAATAAAATAAATAGTGAGATCAAAAAATAGTAACACTATCTCAATACCTTCTAATGCTGATCTTGCTGTAAAAAGGGAACTGATAAAAAACAATACTACAAAAAGTAGAATGAATATAAGATAAGTATGAAAAACAGGTGTTAAAAAAGGAGCTACTTTAGACTTTGCGAAGTTCTCAATACTTACCATAAGATCACCGCTACTATCACTAGTGATTATAGGATTGATTTGTTCACTTTTTAACAACGCAATTTCTTTATTAAGCTCCTTTCGAAAATTGATCATAGCAGCTCTCTGATCAAATGAATTATTTTCTTCTTTCATTTTATTAAAATTCTCAACTAATCTAGGAGGAAATAATACTGAGGCTTTTGAAATTTTCTCCACTGAAAGAAAAAAATCGCTTCTATTATTTATGTATTTGTAAACTTCCATTTCAGCTTCAGTATAGATTTCTAATGCCTTCTCAAAACGTTGTTGATCTATCTTCCTGTTTTCCAAATAATTTGTTCTTAACTCTTTGTACATCCAAACCATAAAAATAATAAAAACGGTGGCCAAGGTAGTACTGATATCTCTAGCAAATAATTCTTTAATTAAATCAATAAAATGACTCATTTAAACGCCTCCCGTAATATATTCCTGAATAATCATACGCATATTACGGGAGAATGGTAACCTGATATTATTTTATATTCAAATCTTATAGAATTCTCAACAACCAGCACTCTCTAAAATCACCCGATACCGCCCAATCTGCTCCTCCGTCGCCTCTTCCCGCAATGATTCCAACAATGCTGTGCACCTTATAAAATACCGATCCATCCCAAGCTTATCCGCTAACCGAATAGCCTGCAAAATGAACTCCAATGCCTCCTGTGGTCTTCCCATCCACTGTTCATACAAAGCCCGCTGATAACAGTAATGGTACATATTATCGTTGTTTGAAGAATCTATTTCTCTGCCATCGCCCTGTATCTGATTCTCGAACACATATAAAACCCGATCAATCTGCCACCTATGCCGCACTGCTGCCTCTGTAATCACTCTCAGACCTGCCAAACCTTCCTCCGGATGCTCAAGCAAAAAGTCCACAAACTCCTCCAGCAGCTCCACCTGCCCGGCTTCAATCTCAAGAGCGTACCGATTCACCTGTGCCTTATGCTTAAACTCCTGCACCACCTGAATACCCACCTCATCCAGATCCTCCATCCATTCCAGATCTGCATATTGATCGATACAAGCCCTCGCCTGATCAACCTGTACCATCTTCTGGTGAGCCATACCCCGCATCAAATGACTGAACCCGTAATAGTAAACCAAGGGCCGCTCGATGTGTATATGTGGTGCAGGTACTCCCTTTGACTGATACTCCTGCCGCTCTTCATGAATCGACTGAACACATTGATATAACATGTCCGCCCTCTCCATTACCTTGTTCCAATTTTCAAAAGCCACAGCCATGTCCAACATTTCAACAATGATGTCCGGTTTGAGTGATTTTAGGATAGATTTACGCAAAGAGAAGCCCTCCCTCTATATAGGTTACGTTAGGCTATTAAACCAAGTCATTTATGCCTTGCATAAAGTATCCTATTTATTTTCTTTTAGAAACTACAAAGAAGTAGTACAATAAATCTAATATAGTACTTAATCAAAGTTTTTTCAATATTTTTTACTGCCTTTATAACCCTGCTAATTACTTCAATACTCTCCTAACCTTTAGGAGAGGTGGTTAATATGACAACATTACGAAATTCGGTAGGAGAACGGATTAGAGCAATTCGTAAGGCGAAGGGTTTAACACAACAGCAACTTGCAGAACTTTCAGGATTGGATGATGCATATGTTGGTTCATTGGAAAGAGGAGAGCGCAATTTTTCAATTGATACATTGGAAAAAATTATTATAGGTTTGAAAGTTTCCCCTTATGATGTGCTAAGTCGTGATTACAGTGAAAATGAGGAGTTATTATTACGGAGGAGAGCAGTAGATGAATATTCTTCATTGATTAATGATATAAGTATAAAAGATGTTGATAGAATCAAACGTATGATAAAAGAACTCCGAGAAGTTTTAATCAAGAGTTAGGTTCTTTCACAAGCCATAGATATACTCATTCCAAATTATAGACAAAACAAAGTAGAGTGACAAACACCCTCCTTTGTTTTAGTTATTCAATTTTTAGTGATCTAATTCTATTTATTTCACTTTTATAAGCTGTTTACTATTATTCTATCTTTTAATCATATTTTCAGTCGTTCATTTATTTTTTAATTTCAGTTTATAGGTATACTTCTTATTATCTCTACAAAGAATTAGCATACTCCCTCTACTTTTCATAAGAAGAGAATTTTCACCATCCAAAGAGTGTATGATAAATCTACTTAGACTTGTTTTAACTTGTTCTGTAGTGTAATCCATTTTAACTTGGCAAGATACAGGTTGAAGCTTTTTCTTGAATCCTTTCATGTAAACCATTGATGAGCTTTCATCTAAATTATTAAAGTCATTCAATATTGATTGGGGATTAACAATCACTTCTTTATTCCACCATTTATAAAGAGTTCTAGAAATTTCATATTCACTACTTGTCATACCTCTACTGATATTCAACTTTATGATTATATAAGTTCGCGTATCAACTTTAAGATTGTACAAAATATGATAATCTGAAATAGGGATAGCTTGATTTAAGTTTAGTTTTATATTAGTTGTAACAAGCGGAATAGTTAATTGAATATTTTGTATCTGATTATAATACTTGTTATAGCCCTCTGTGTCTCTAATTTCAAAAACTTTGTTATAGTTTTCAAGAGGGCAACCTTTGTTTTTTATTTTTATAGGTACTCGCTTCTTTATTACAAAAAACATTATTGGTAATGCAACTAACAAAACAATAAAAATTGAGGTTGCGGAAATAACAGTAATTGTATCTGTGTTTGATAATTTCAACTCCATACCGGATACGTAGCTGATACCAGCGATACTCCATAATAATATTAAGAAACCGCAAATTATACTAAACATTGTAATCGCAAAATTAAAAAAGGCACTATTGCCTCCAACGTAAACCATTTTTTTAAAAATAGATTGAATTTCAAATAAGTCGAAGTCTGTCTTAGCAAGCTTATCTTTTATTCTCCATAGGGATTCATTTGCATTCTCTGCATTTTTATCATAGTACTGAGCAAAAATTATAGTAGTCAACGGAACAAAAGCTGCAATTATTGCTGTTAATCCATTTATGTACATATAACCATAGTTGGTCATGCCAGTAAAAAAGTCTTTGATTAGTTCAAATATTACATCCATCGAGCACCTCTGTATATAAATCAATTATAGTTTTAACAATCGCATCGTTGTTAGTTATAGAAAATTGAACAACACCATTTGTCATAAAACTAACCAAATGTCGACTCTGAGTTTGATAATCACTTAGTAAAAAGGAAGGCCCTGTAATGGGATCTACCTTATAATCAAAGACACAATCTGATCTCAGCACCTTTTCACAATGAAAAGGAACACGAAGAATTTCTATCTCATTATTTAAATTTTTTTGCATAAATTCAATTAAATTAAGAATATTGTTAATCGTCCCTGTGAAACAGGCTATCTTATTTTTTTGTAAATAATGTACTGGAAATGAAAAGGCATGTATAATGGTTTTCCCCCATGAATACGTGCCTTCTCCATCAGCCGAAATATACAGTCTAGAATATGAATTTTCAGTGGTTGTCTCAATAAAGGTTGGTAAATTTATCTCTTGTTCAATACGAATTAAAATAAAAGAACCAACATACTGCACTTGATCACCTACAATCCGAATGTTCTAGTTAAGTAATCTTCCATAATCAATTTATCGTTTGGGAGTATATCACCTAATGCTGTACGAACCTCAGTCAAAATATCACGAACCATCTGTTGATCCTGAGCTGGGATATTGGGTAACCTGGTTCTTATAGCATTTATCGCATTAGATACTGTAACAGAACTCCTTAATGCTGTTCTTATTATTGATTCAATATCCATAGCGGCATCAGTTTTTTTGTACACACCACTAGTTTGTTCTCCAAATTGCAATTTAAACCCCGTTCTAAAATCAAACAAAATTTCACCAGTCATATCCGCGGCCTGTCTACTATTTAAATGTGCAACACTAACTAGGAAGTGGGTTATTCTGTCTCCTCTATAAATCCTATTAACTACATCAGCGTCTTGTATTAAATGATTACCACCAAGTTGAGCGTGCTTCACTCTAGGTGCATCTTCATTGTTAAAGGATATTGACAATAAATCATTCAAAACGAAATTATTTCTATTTAACTCCACCAAAATAAGTGTAATAGCCAAAATTGTTAAAGGAGAGAATCTATCATTTGCAACTAAATTTGGCATTTGTTCGGACTCAGACTCGACGTTTATCTGAGAGATTGAAATTGTTGTTCCGATCACTCCATTGATTATTTTAGCAATAAGTTTTGCTGCTTTAAGATACCCAGTATTTATGATTGCTTTTTTCTTTTTTATATTAACATAAACTGGGATTTGTCCACTAACCAAAATAGTTTTTGTTCTCGCTCCACTTACAATGTCTTTTTCAAATTCCTTAAATCTCATCTTTATAGTTACATCTTCAGCTGTATCATCAATAGTGATACTTTGCTCAGGTAAAAAATCAAACATATCGCGTTGAATTGGATCTTTGAAAAGTCTCCTAATTTGTTTTAGAATTTCGTCAAAAGAAGCGTTTGTTGGCAAGTTCACGTCATACATTTGATACGGTGTACCTAATGAGTACCTGTCATGAAGAATTTCAATTATCTCTATAAAGATTTTCTCTTCTTGATCAGGCTTTCCAATAGTATAGGAAATTACCTCTAATAAAAGCTCTTCAGACTCCTGTGCAACCATTGTATGATCGTAATTAGTCGCAAAGTACTCCTTAATAACTTCTATCTTTTTAATTTTATTATGTGCCATCTTATAACGATACGTTTTACTAAATTGATCCAATGTATACATGTCATTCCCCCTGTTTTTAGGTACTTATTCCTACAAAGTTCGATGTTTTCCATCATATTCCTTCATTTTAGGAAAAATACTTACAGAAAAGACATGTGTCTACAGTTTTGAATGATACTTAATATAACACTTTAAACACCTACCATTTAGTTCTATTTTCAAAAAAAACAAAACAAAAAGAGAACTTATGTTCTCATTTTAACACATTATTATACATTTTTCAATTGATCCTTACATCCTAAAGTAAAAAGGCACTCAAATTGAGTGCCTAATTAGTAAGATTCAGAAACAATAAACATTCACAAATAGTATCCATCCACTACAAAGTTCATTTCCCGCGAATACACTATATATTTGCAAACGCCGCAAACTCAATCCGATTACGCCCATTCTGCTTCGCCTGATACAATGCCTTATCCACCGCTGCAAACAGCTGGGTCAAATACCCCTCCGGATTGTCCGGCACATGCACAACTTCAAAATCCTCAAAGGACAGAATCCCAATACTAATCGTAATCGACACCTGCATAATCTCGTGATCCACCTCAATGTGGTTGGACTCCACAGCTGTTCTCACACGCTCTGCGATTTGGTTCGCCAGATCATGCTCCGTATGCGGAAGGTAGATCATGAACTCTTCCCCACCATAACGCGTCAGAATATCGGTACTGCGAATCGATTGTTTGACCGCCTCCGCTGTGCGAACAAGCACTTCATCCCCGATGACGTGTCCGTAGCGATCATTGATTGCTTTGAAGTAGTCGATATCGAGCAGCAGGAGAGAGAATGGTGTTTTGTATTGAATATTGGTAATAACCTCGTGATTCAGATGTTGGGTCAGATAACGACGGTTGTAACAGTTGGTTAAACTGTCCGTCAGGGCGAGTTCCTCCAGTTTACGATTGGCCTCGGATAACTCCTGACGGATTAGGTCTAGCGCCTGATTTCGCTCCTGAAGCGTTACGTTCTGGCGATTCATCTCCTTTACATAGAAGCGCTCCTGCGAGACATCCTGGAACGTAAGAATATGACCGATCGGCACAAGAGCCGAATCCACAATCGGAGACGATTGCAGGATATAGTGCCGGATATTGTTGTCCCGCTCCACGATCACTTCAATGTGAGAGAGGGTATTTTCCTTTTTCTTATAGTGATTCACGAACTCCCGGCAGCTGCCCACAACATGAACAGACTCCAGAAAGGCTTCCATATCAAAAGAATCCCCCACATGCAGATCCATAAAGGATCGAGAGGCTTTGTTCGCTTCAACAATGACTTCATTCTCATCCAGTACCAGGATGCCATATGGAATGGTATTGATTACGTCCTCATGGGCGATGGAGACCAGATCGAACACATTGTATCTTTTAATCACATAGACAAAGAACAGGTCCGACAGAAAGATCCCCAGCGAAGTCATGCCAGGAATGATCGGCAACCAGCGGGCTAGAACGACATTCAGAATCGCATCAATCGTTGCAAACACAGCCAACACCAAGATGCCCCACAGGGTGATTCTCACCTGTTTTTTGATCATGGCAGACGTCTGCGAAGAATACACCGCCCGGAATAGAACCACGAGAGAAGTCAAGAAATAACTCACCAGAATAGTCATCACAACCCAGAACCAAAGGCCGTAATCCCGCTCGATGTACCCGCCCTCCAGTGGAATGACGAACTCGTTCCATGGATTAGCGACCACACCTATAGCCCCGATCACCGCAGGGACAAATAGCAGAAAAGTTCCTTTTGCACTCAGACGCTCTGAATAACCGGTAATAAAGATCGTCAGTAGAAGCCACCCGCTCCCAAGCAAGGAGACCGCAACGAAAGATAAGGTAACGTAGAACAATTGCAGACCGGAATCATCCGTGAGCGTACTCGCAAATTGACAGAAAGGCCAGAGCATCATCAACCCGTGAAACAAAAAGTACACTTTATGTAAGTTCGTAATTCTAACCGTAGCAAACACATATACACCTACACCAAACAATAGGACAAATAAAAAGAGATCATACCATACTAAAGGGTTCACGAATCTTCTCCTTCTTAGATGCTACAATGACAACGTGGTTGTTCATGATTCTATGTGATACTTATATATAACTTCAATAAACACCTATACAATTCTGCTACGCCAAACTTATTGGTTAATTTAACCATATCTTATCACACCACCATAAGGGTGAGTAGCCCATACACTGGAAGTCCGACCAACCTCTGATCGAAATGCTGATCTATTTCTGATTATTTATGAATGCTTTTGAAGGTTTAGAGTACAAACAGGAGAGGAGATCATCTGCTCAGGAGATATTCGGATATCATCAAGTGATCGATATTGAGCCATCCGGCTATCGGACGGCCCTTATATCATTCGGTTACTGCATTTAGAGGGAGATTGTCCGTGAATAGATCGGGGTTATGCTTGAGCATCTCCGTAATTACCTCTGCTGTCTTAGCCGCATCACACACTCTTACGACCGCATCGCCGAGCTTTCCTTTACGCATCGCACCTTCGCGAACCAATACCTCATCTACTTTCCAGAAATGCTCTGACCATGGCAACCCACAATGTCTGCGGGATGGTACTGAAATCTGGCTTCCATCTGGTAAAACCGTATACAGCATCTCATGCTCGTCCGTCATTCTGCCAGGTATGTCCACCCACTCTTCGACCCCGTGGATAAATGTATTCCGCTTCAAGTCAACGCCTACTAACAAGATCGTCGCTTTCCGATCAAGCAGTTTCCCCCATGCTGAACCTCTCGCACACGGTGTATCGAAGAGATGATCGTCCTTCGTAAATGCCTCTGCGTCCCTTCCCAGTGCCGCTACCGAATGCGTAGGGTGCCATGAACGAACTACGCCCGGACGTTTACGAAAAAGTTCAGGAAGAATACCCACACAACAGGAAGAAGTTTCCATGTGGAACACTGGGTTATCCGCATTAATGGTAGACCACGTATGAGTGGGAAGCACCAACAATCCCTCTTTCATATAGTCGCTAAAGGCATCCAACACCGTGTCTGCTCCACCTTCAACCTCGCCTATACTTTTCATTGAAGAGTGAATGAGCACCGTGCCTTGCCTATCCACACCAAGCTGTTCTAGTTGCTGCATCAAGCTTTCTTTTGTATACATGTCCTTCCTCCTTCATTTCTTATCCCTTTTCGATGAAAAAGCAAATCCTTGCTCAGCTTCACATCATGCTTCTCAGCATAACAAACAAAGGGCCGAGGGTTAACCCCCGGCCACAGAGAAAAAAATTGTATGAGTTCAGGCAGTAGCTGCCAATCCACTTTTACTTAATAATAACGTACTCCAGATTCACCAGCTTCGCATACGTCACGATCTGATCTGTGGTCAGGTTCAAGGATACAACCGTATGGTGACCACCACCATTTTCGATCCATGCTTTCACTCCATCCTGGAAGTTTGGCTTCACGCTCCACAGAACACGTGCTACCGGCAGGTTAGGTGCTGGAACGGTTGGTTCAAAAGCAGATACTTCGTTGATCAGCAGTTTGTAATGTGTACCGAAGTCTGCCATGGATACCACGACACCTTCGCCTGCTTTACCATCGAATACAAGACGTGCCGGATCTTCACGATCGCCAATGCCCAGTGGGGACACGATGATTCTCGGTTTGGTGCTGGCAAGTGTCGGATCTACTTCAAGCATGTGAGATTGAAGAATCGCTTCCTGTCCAGTAGCCATCTCGTATGTGTAATCTTCCATGAAACCCGTGTTCTCGTTATGGGCCATGATTTTTAGCAAGCGATCCAGCGCAGCTGTTTTCCAGTCACCCTCACCGGCAAATCCGTACCCTTGAGCCATCAGGCGTTGTACAGCCAGACCCGGAAGCTGTTTCATGCCATGCAGATCCTCGAAGTTCGTAGTGAAGGCACTGTAACCACCTTCGTCCAGGAAACGTTTGATCGCAATTTCATAACTCGCTTGCACACGTACACTGGCTTCCCAAGCTTCCTTGCTGTTCGTGCCGTAATCGAATTCGTAGAGTTCTCCATACTGAGCGATCAAATCATCGATTTCCTGCTCTGTTACAGCGTTCACGTATTGAACGAGGTCGCCAATGCCGAAGTAATCAACGGTCCATCCGAATTGGATCTGTGCTTCAACTTTATCACCTTCGGTTACGCCCACGTTGCGCATGTTGTCACCGAAGCGCGCTACTTTGATGTTAAAGCTCTCATTATAAGCTACCGCTACGTCCATCCAGTCAGCAACCTGTTGTTGCACTTCTGGGCGCTCCCAGTAGCCAACAACAATTTTATTTTGTTTTCTCAGACGGGCATTAATGAAGCCATATTCGCGGTCACCGTGTGCCGCTTGGTTCAAGTTCATGAAGTCCATATCGATGGTTGCCCAAGGAATGCTTTCGTTGAATTGGGTTGCCAAGTGCAGCAAAGGTTTTTGCAGCAATTTTGTACCACGAATCCACATTTTCGCCGGGGAGAACGTATGCATCCACGTAATCACACCTGCTACTTCGTCGCGATAGTTCACTTCTTTCATCGTGCTTGTGATTTTATCTGCGCTTACCGCCAGATCCTGTAATACGAGCGGGTACGGCAGTACGCCACTTGCATTAAGAGCATCCGTAATTTTCTGTGCGTTGGCTTTTACTTCACCCAGTGCTTCTTCTCCGTACAAGTGCTGTGAACCGACCACAAACCAGAATTCTTTTGCTGCTGACATATAATCATCCTCATTTCATTATTTTATAGTTGAACATTTGGGTTTACACTATAACACTGCGATTGCAGTACCATCTTCCGATCGCTGGTTATCCCCGGATTTCTTTGATCAATTTTAATAAGGATGATATCCGGTTATAAAGGCGAGCGCTTCGCTTCTACAGATTGGTACTGCACTCTCCGTTATCGTGTAAAAGTTTGATACAACTTCATTGGTAGTAGTAACAAACAACTTATTCGCTTGAATTATTATCAACCGATCGCTACATAACCTAATTACTTCTGTCCGTAATACGCGTCTTTTCCGTGTTTTCGCAGATAGTGTTTATCCAAAATGCCTTGTGGCAGTTCTTTCGCGAAGTTATTCAATTGCCGCGCGTACAGATTCATTTTGCACACTTCCTCCAGCACGACACTGTTTACCACCGCAGACTTGGCATCTTTCCCCCACGTAAACGGTGCGTGACCATGGAGCAACACTGCTGGAACAGCCATAACATCAATCCCACGCTGTTCAAACGTTTCAATAATGACGCGTCCTGTCTCTGCTTCGTATCCACGATCAACCTCGTCCTGGTTCAGGAAACGTGCACAAGGCACCGCCCCATAGAACGTGTCCGCATGTGTGGTTCCCATAACAGGGACGTCCAGTCCGGCTTGCGCCCAGATAGTCGCCCACGTGGAGTGTGTGTGCACGATGCCACCAATCTCCGAGTAATGCTTATATAGTACGGCATGAGTTGCGGTATCTGAGGAAGGTCTCATCTCACCCTCCACCACGTTACCGTCCAGATCAACCACAACCATGTCGCTTGCTTTCATCGTATCGTAGCTGACGCCACTTGGTTTGATCACGAACAGACCGCTTTCCCGATCGATTGCACTGACGTTACCCCATGTGAATTTTACAAGTCCGTGCTTTGGCAGTTCCAGATTCGCCTGGAATACCTCTTCTTTCAGTTGTTCTAACATGTTATTCCCTCCCGTTCTCTACCAGATGATCTACAGCTGATTGCTCAATCGCAAGCCCATTCCGGTAGCGTTCGATAAATGCTTCAAACCCTTTCACATCCGATGCATCCGGCGCCACTTCGACACCCTCCACATCGTTAAAGACTTTCTGCTCCAGGAACACATCCAGGCTCTCCTCTTGATCCTTGTTGATCATGTAGGAAGCCAGAAGCGCCATGCCCCATGCGCCGCCTTCACCAGCGGTAGACATCACCGACACCGGCACGTTCATCGCAGCAGCTACAATCCGTTGTCCGACGACAGGGGTCTTGAACAGGCCACCATGCGCCAAAATACTGTCAATGGCTACATTCTCTTCCTCCGTCAAAATGTCCATACCCAACTTGAGTGCACCGAAGGCACTGAACAGATGTGTCCGCATGAAGTTTGCCAGATTGAAGTTGCTTTCCGGGGAGCGGACGAACAATGGACGGCCTTTCTCAAGTCCCGTAATGTTCTCACCTGAGTAGTAACCGTAGCTGAGCAAGCCACCACCATCAGGGTCTGCCTCCAAAGCCTTGTTAAACAACACGCTAAACAACTTGGCGTTATCCACTTCATATCCCATTGCTTGAGAGAATTCACGGAACAGTCCAACCCATGCGTTGATATCACTGGAACAGTTGTTGGCATGCACCATCCCTACTGGACTGCCATCCGGCGTGGTGACCATATCGATCTCGGGATACACTTTGGATAATTCCTTCTCCAGTACGATCATCGCAAATACGGATGTGCCGACGGAGATGTTCCCCGTACGTTTTCTCACGCTATTTGTTGCCACCATACCCGTTCCGGCATCGCCTTCTGGCGGGCAGAGCGGAATGCCTGCTTGCAGATCTTGCGAAGGGTCGAGCAGCTTGGCTCCCGCTTCCGTCAATGCACCTGCATTTTCACCAGCGAGATATACCTTGGGCAGAAGGTCCTCGACTTTCCACGGATAACCTTTGCCTGCGATCTGTTCATCGAACTGTTGGATCATAGATGGGTGATAATTATGTGTAGACTCGTCAATTGGGAAAATGCCTGAAGCATCGCCGATCCCAATCGCCTTATTGCCTGTCAGCAACCAGTGGATGTATCCAGCCAGGGTTGTCAGATGATCGATCTGTGGCACATGCACCTCTTCGTTCAAAATCGCTTGATACAAGTGGGCAATGCTCCAGCGTTCCGGAATATTGAATTGCAGAAGTTCCGTTAGCTCTCTTGCGGCTGCTCCCGTCGTAGCGTTACGCCACGTGCGGAAAGGGACCAACAGTTCACCCACGCTATCCAAAGCGATATATCCGTGCATCATGGCCGAGAATCCGATAGAACCGACCGTTCGCAGCGTGATTCCGTATTTCTGTTCCACATCTTGCTTCATCTCACGATAAGCCGTTTGCAGACCTGTGATGATATCCTCCTGGTTGTACGTCCAATATCCATCTTTCAGGAGGTTCTCCCATTCATAACTGCCTGACGCGATGGTCTCAAAACGCTCGTCAATCAACACCGCCTTAATCCGCGTTGATCCAAATTCAATTCCGAGCGAAGTAGCGCCCTTGGTAATGGCTTCTTTCAAGTCCAATTGACTCATAATCACGTGTATCCCCTCTCCGGTCGCGATTTCACATCCTAAAGGATGCATATATAAGGTGAAGCTTCTACTTATGGCAGTAGCTAATAATGAATTTTGTATAAGAGGTGGTTCAAAAAGTCTGTGTTTTCAAAGAATGCGCTTTCCTTTTCTGACAGCCTTAGTATATTTTTTGTACGTACATTTGTCAATAATATATAATAGTTATACTTACAAAGGACACATAATGTGCTCATTTTGACCATTCAAAGGTCTTATATGGCTATAAAAAGGCTATGCTGTAAGGTACACCTCCATCCAAAAAGGCTGGATATGTACGGTTTATTTCGAAAAATGTTCGGTTTTATTTTCATCCTATCTGAATCATGCTAAAATATGTACGTACAACTATTTGAACAACTACGTTTATATAGATGAGTAACGATGAAAGAAGTGGACTACGTGAAGCCAAAATATCAGGTCATCATTGATGATATAAAGAGTCATATCCTTTCGGGGACATATAGCATAGGCGAACAGATCCCCACCGAGTTGGCATTACAGGAAAGCTACACCGTAAGTCGCCAGACGGTGCGGAAGGCTATTTTGGAGTTATCGAACGAAGGGTTTTTACGAAGCGAAAAGGGTTCAGGAACTTACGTTAGCAATCAGTATCGATCACGATCAGGTGGCCATACGTCTAAGAAAACGATTGGTGTGATCACGACATACATCTCGGATTACATCTTTCCGTCCATCATTCGCGGTATTGAGAGTCGTCTGAATGAGGACAACTACTCGTTACTGCTGGCCAGTACTAATAATGATGTAGCGCAGGAGAAAAAAGCCCTCGAAATGATGCTCTCCTACGGCGTGGATGGCCTGATTGTCGAACCGACCAAAAGTAATCTCTACAATCCCAACATTGCATACTACTTATCGTTCAAAGAGCAGGATGTGCCGTTTACGATGATTAATGCATTTTATGAGGAGCTGGAGGTTCCGTTCTTCTGCCTGGATGACGTGCAATCCAGTTATCTTGCCACACGTGAATTGATCGCCAAAGGCCATACCCAGATCGGCATTATTGCCAAAATGGATGATCTACAGGGCAAGTACCGGATGAAGGGGTACATCAAGGCACTGGGTGAAGCGAAGTTACGGTTCCATCCTGAGCAAGTACTTTCCTTTGATACTGCATCGAAACCGGGTTTATCCTCTAATGTAGCAACGTATCTGGACGAAAACAGGGATTCGCTCACCGCGATCGTCTGTTACAACGATGAGGTGGGACTGGAGGTCGTGAACGCCTGCAGGCAACTGGGCATCTCGATCCCGGATGAGTTATCCATCATTGGGCAGGACAATTCGTACATCGCCAAGAACGCCAACATTAGGCTAACAACGCTAACCCATCCCCAAGAGCAAATGGGCCGCGATGCTGCCGACTGGGTGATCAAGAATCTGCAAGGCAAAAAGGATCTGCCAACAAACACCTACTATCAGCCGGTGCTGGTTGAGGGAGAGACGGTGAAGGAGATCGTAGTGGAATAATATTGTTGTGGGACGGGCGTTAAGTTGTTACCGAGCGTTTCTGTCCAACATAATTAAAGAAGGCCGTCAGAATATCTGCGGCCTTCTTTGTTTTGTTCAATATAATGAGGGATTAACCTTTTCGTATATATACATATACATCTTCTCTAATCGAAACTACTTCGCCTGATCCGCTTCTTCGCTTACCAGACCTACAAGGACGCCTTTCTTCTCCAAATTTTTCACAACCTGCTCCGCACGCTCATTCAACGGATTGTTAGCCAAATATACCTCTGTTAGATGTGGGATGGTTTCGAGCACTGAAATATCCTCAATGAGGTTATCTTCTACATATAGATACTCCAAGGTCGGATGGTTCTTGAAAGGTGTCAGATCTTGAATTTTATTATCATCCATAATGACCCATTCCAACTTTAATTTCTGAAGGGGACTTAGATCGGTCACCTGATTCCCACTGGCGAGTAAACTGGTCAGCTTACGCATATTTTTCAATGGAGCCAGGCTTTTTATTTTGTTATTGTCCATAACCAGATTTTGCAGATTAGTCAGACCTAAAAGTGGTGAGATATCTGCAATCTGATTGCCTTCAACAGCTAAGAACATCAATTTTTTCAACTTGTTGAGTGGCTTAATATTTTTTATATTTTGACCAGGCAAGAATAAATCCGTCATATTAACGGCATGTTCAAGCCCTTGCAGATTAGAAATCTTACTTTTTGTTTCCATAGCATATATGGATTTTAATTTTTTCAAATCGGCAGCCTTTATTTCCTTCTTAGCCGACATCTTCAAATCTGCTCGAATAACTTTGGCCAAGACCGGGTCCTTAATAAGCGACGACGCAGCCAAAACGCTCGTTGCCGGTAATAATACAAAAACCAAACAAAGTACGATCAACTTTTTGATGAATTGATTATGCATGTAGAATCTCCTTACATTATTTAATAATACAAATATACCATGATCTGGAATGTAATACATGGATATTATTTTCATCCTAATTTAATAGAACCCCTCCTGCTCTCATCCTATAACTGTTCCGTTAAGAACGGATAATAGACTACTTCATCAAGGAATGTAACCCTCTGTGCTTCATACCGGAAAACTTGTGGCTGAGGGTAAACCTGCAGAGGTGATAACCGCCCCGCAGGTCAAAGACATTTTCGGATTGGAATGTACGGTCATAGAAGACCCCGTTTCGGGATCACCGATGGTAGCGCCTAAAGGACGATATCATGCGAAATAGACGAATAGCGGCAGTTGAGACAAAGATCCTTTTGTCCTAACTGTCGCTATTTTAATTTTGGTCCACCACACCTCTTCCTCAGTCATGCCGCTTCCCTGATCCGTTATTCGCATTTCCACCCATTGCTTCACTCTCTTGGCTGTTATGGGCTCTGATCAAACATCCACTCTACAATGAGGACTACACCAAAAAGCCATACGGATGATGGTCCGTACGGCTAAGATGAATGACGCTGCAAATGTTACTTCCAGAGCTCTTCAGCAATTTCCTTAATGAAAGCAAGCTTGCGCCATTGCTGTTCCTCGGTCAGATGGTTGCCTTCTTCCGTGGAAGCGAAGCCGCATTGTGGGCTCAGGCAGATTCGATCCAGATCAACATATTGTGTAGCTTCCTCAATCCGTTTCAGGATGTCTTCCTTGTTCTCCAACTCTCCGAATTTGGAAGAGAAGAGGCCAAGTACAACCTGCTGATTGTCCTTCAGGAAACGAAGTGGCTTGAAGTCACCAGCCCGTTCCGTATCAAACTCCAGATAGAAGCCCGAATAGTTATCGATGCTCAGAAGTGTTTGCGCAATCGGCTCATAACCGCCACCGACTCCTGCAAATGTCGAAACATAATTACCGCGGCAGACATGAGTGGTTACCACGAGGTCCTCCGGCAGGCCAGATACCACTTCTTCGTTCAGTTTTGCAAGTTCGTTGGCATAATCTTCCACATTGACACCAATCTGCTCCATTACTGTGATGAACTGTTGGTCACACAGTGCACCCCACGTGCAATCATCAATCTGGATGCTGCGGCAGCCGGCTTCATAGAAAGCCAGGATGGATGCTTTGTACGCTCCGACAATGTCCGAGAGAAGCTCTTGACGGTTCGGATAGATGGCCTGTGTGCTTTCCTTATTATCTGCCCGGTCTAATTCGAATAGGAACTGTGCAGCCGCTGGGATGGATTGACGAGCAACAACGTCTTCCCCAGCTGCTTCTTTCAAGAAGGCATAATGCGCTACAAATGGATGACTGCTATAGCTGATTTTGCCGCTCAGACGAGCTGTTTCCGGTCTGGATGTCGCACCGTTGAATCGATATCCCTCATCAATGATTGTCCGCTCTACACCATCCAGTCCCCAGAAGAAGTCCAGATGCCACCAAGAGCGGCGGAATTCGCCGTCCGTTACAGCCTGAAGTCCAACCTCTTTTTGCTTCTGTACAAGTTTCACAATCTCGGCATTCTCCACTTCATTCAACTGTTCCGTGGTAATTTCGCCGTTTTGGTATTTTAATCGGGCATCCTTCAACGCACTCGGGCGCAGGAAACTGCCAACAATATCATATCGAAATGGAGTGACTGTTCGTTGTTTAGGTTCTGTTTGTATGCTCATAGTTTAATCTCCCCGTTTATCATTATAGAATTAAATATAACATATCCGATCGGAATAGCTGTTCTACGAAAGAGTTATAGCCCGCTATAGGTATTAGCTATAGCGGGCTATATTATAGGTATTAGCTATAGCGGGCTATATTTAAGGAGACTCTATATACAATCATGTATCAATCTTACCTGACCGGATACCCGGAACAGGATCTCAACATCTATGACCTCAAGTCAACGTAAGAACGATCTGATCCCCGGAACGGATGATTTTGTAGATACCCTCCTGCATGTCGATGCCATAATGCTTTTTCAGCAACCACTTGGCGTTGAGATCGGTCTCGACGACCACTAGATAATCGTAGCCGCTCAGAAGGTTGTCCATATTATCCTCATAGAACAACACAATCCCGTCCACATGAGGAGCATACAAGAAATACTTCCCTACATATTGCATGTAATAGTTCGTGACCTGTTGGTCCCTGTCTGAGGCGTAGAAGAGATATCTGTTATTATCCTCTTGCCCACCTGAGTACCACCGATCACCAGTAACCGCATGAATCTTGTAAGGGAGCGTTGTATCATAGCTTTGGGCGATAGACACGATACCATTATATTCGGACAAAAGGATGGTGGCCGCAACCGCCATACAGCCGATAATGCCTTTTTGATAATGACCTTTCGTCTCAACCGTCTTAAAAGATTGATAATCTGGTACTTCACCGATCCGATAGTGGAATGAGCGCTCCAGGTCGATCGCAGCGCACAACACCAGCCCACCGGCGAACAGCACCACGATACTCGATGCATAACGCTCAAATCCAGCCAGGCCAATTGCTTCATCCAATGGCATGGAGAAGAGATACAACGCCAGAATACCCGCATAGTACAGTAACAGAACAACGTCCAAAGCAATTAATGCTTTCCACAAGTTCCACTTCTTCTTGAGCACGACAATGACAAATACAGAAGCTGCGATTGCGATAAGTTGAAAAAGTACAATGCCGAGCACAGGCCTGGACGTGATATCTATGCTTGATTTCAAGAAGAGCGTCAGAATCTCCCATTTCTGTTCTCCCGTCTTGCCTGCTTTGATCACCGCGGCTGTTCCCTCGAACTTGTTATCAATCCCTTGGAATACCGTCGCCATTCGCCAGCTCCAGCCGAAATACGGAAGTAATGAACCACCAATGGTACCCAGCACAGCCAGTCCGACTTTCCAGTTCGAGCGCTGCCCATTTCTCAACCACGTATACACCAGGAAGATCAGGCCGATCGCGGCGAAAATAATACCCGTGCTTTTGATGATGGTCAGCAATCCGGCAAGCGGAAGAACAACAATACATGCCTTTTTGATCTTATGACGATATTGGTAAATCACCGCCAGGATCGCGAGTGCGTAGATCGGAAGCAAGAAATCCACGAGGAGATTGGTGATCCGAATCGTCAGATTGAAAAAAGAAAGCGTAGATAACCCGAGTCCGAGAAAAGCGTACAGAAGAAAACGTTTCTTCTCTGAAACAATGCCAAACATGGCATAAAAACATGAAAAGATAAGCAGACCTTGTGCCAAAAGCATCACGGACTGGGAATGCCCCATGAAGCGACAGACATAATAAATAAATGACGAAGTCCCAAGCGGATAGTT
The DNA here is from genome assembly GCF_038003195.1 of Paenibacillus sp. FSL M7-1414. Lineage (NCBI taxonomy): Bacteria > Bacillati > Bacillota > Bacilli > Caryophanales > Paenibacillaceae > Paenibacillus > Paenibacillus sp. FSL M7-1414. The sequence continues at coordinate 6,876,706 of NZ_JBBOOS010000001.1, forward strand.
TTTAAAATCAATCAGATTGGAGCCTGGCGTCGGAAAGGCATTTGTACTCAACATCTGCTTCAATACAATAGCCCAGTGCGAGAAATTATCGTAGTGTGTCAATTGACTTTGGAACAGAATCAGCAAAAAGATGAACGTTCCGCCCAGAAAAGAAAACTGAAATAACGAGAACAATACATTCGGCTTGGTCCCTCGTCGGACAGCTCGAACCAGCGTATCTCTAAAAAGAAACAAGCCGAGTATCATCACGATAATACTTCCTATAAAGAGCTGGCCTGCCAAGCCAGCGAAATATACGATGCAAGCAATCGAGGAAAACACAAATACAGGGATAAACTCCCAACGTAGTGCAAGTATCTTCCGAACAAACTGCATATAACCAACAAAGGAGATTATCAATAAAACTCCCATCACAAAATGAAGCACAATGAGCATCTTTGTCTCTCCTAACCCTCTCTGGTGGAACGATCGGAATGTGGCTCAATCAAATCAGTCAACAATTGGTCGATCAGGCCCTTCTCTACAATATCATCGATATTCTCCACCGAGAGGAGCACTTCGCGCTCACGGGCTGTCGTTTTTCCCGTATGTTGCAGAATGACTTCAATATTACTCTTCGTATAAAAAGTAACCACCCCTCCCGAAGCAATATCCCCATGGAAACCCGTCGCGGAAAAGAAACGATAATTGAAGCTGCGCAGTGTACAGCTAGCACCATTGGTGAAATGAACTGGAAGCTGAAGGGAAAGCCGCGGCATTTTTCGCTGATCCGATCTGGGTTGAACAATCCGTTTTTTCACATTACGTAACATATCGTCATAAGCCGTATCCCACAGATTCATCTGCTCTGGCAAGGAGTGTTTACGGTCGTAGATGATTTGCATATATTGGCGGTTATCATGTTCATCGACCGGCTGAACCGTTGCCGAGTAACGCCAGCCCTCTCCATCCTGTTTCACATAAACGATGACTGCATCGAGTTTGGCCTCATAGCGCTCGGTTTTGACGACCAGAGAGATGATCTTCTGCTCAGCCAAATAAATGGGATAAGGGACATAGAAGGCAATCCCTTGTTCAGATACATCCACCGTTTTGGCCTGATACCGCAGATTGTTGGCTTGGTCGTGAATCGTGACATCTTCCTGCGCCCGAATCCGTTCTGTCTCCCGATACGCACGACGGCCAATCATGAAGAACAGGGCGTAACATAGTGCGATCATGTTATGAATCAGCCAGAAAATAATGATACTGCTGAAGAACAGCGCAATGCCGTACTTGCCATTGACATACCGAATCACGGCTGCAATGGAAAGCAACAGCAGGAAGATATGCGGAAGTGCATATAACAGAGCAGACATCCATTGTCGACCGCTCGCTCTGCTTTTGTTGGTAACTTTGAACTCTTTCTCACGAATACCCAGTGTCTCCAGGAGAACCGGCCAGATCAGATAAGGCATAAATATGGTATCGATAACCTGACTCCATCGCTGATTCCGAATATTGCTGGACAGATATCGCATGGATAGACTATAGAAGAAATAAGATGGAAGCCAGAATATTAAGATTTGCCAGAAGGTTGTATTTACAATCTGGAAGTCGAATAACGCAAACAAAATAGGCGCCAAAATGAAAATCAAGCGGTTAAAGAAGGACCACCAGTATAAGAAACTACTCAAGTAGGTCACTCTCGTCCAGAAAGGAAGCTTCCCAGATAAGGGTGCACGCGTATTCTGCAGGCTCTGAATGATACCCCTTGCCCAGCGAATCCGTTGTTTAATCATGCTCTTCACTGTTGTTGTTGTCTGCCCGGCAGCTTGAACTTCTTGAGTCGCATAGGTAATATAACCTTCCTGCTGCAAGCGGATGCTTGTCTCAAAGTCCTCGGTGATCGTATTAAGCGGAAAACCTCCGATGTCTTCCATACCCTGCCGGGAAATGATCGTATTACTTCCTGTATAGGCTACCGCATTGGAGGCATTACGCAGGATGTTTACTTCTCTGGAGAAGAAATCCTGTTCATTAGGAATGCCTTGCTCTGCATACAGGTTAAACTGGAATAGATCCGGATTGTAGAAGCTTTGCGGGGTCTGTACCAGACCAAGCTTGAACTTAGGGTCCATCTCGTCCTCTCGGCGAGGACGCCATACCTCATCCTCCTTAATAAACGTGGAGAGCATGAAATAGGGTACCGTTTTCATCAAAAAGGTGTGCTGTGGAATCATATCCGCATCAAACGTTGCAATGAGCGGCGAAGAGCTTTTGCTCAGTGCATTGTTCAGATTACCAGACTTGGCATCCTTGTTTCCGGGGAACCCCAGATACCCCACGCCAAACTGTTTGGCAAGCTCCTCCACCTCTGGTCTCGCTCCATCGTCACAGAGATAGATATGAACCTTCTGCTTGTCCGGGTAATCCATGAACGTACAGGCATTAACGGTTTTATATAACAGATCAACGGGCTCATTATGCGTAGCAATAAATACATCCACATCCGGATAATACTCCGGCGGAACGATTGGAAAATCGAGCTGTGTACGTTCTTTTTGCATCTTTTGAAAGAATAATTCAAAGGTTGTCAGTACGGTGACCGTTTCAGCCACAATCAGCAGCATACCAAAAATGACGTTCAGAACGCCCTCACCCCATGGCAACGTAAAGAACGTACGCCATACCAAATAAATCGACATCAGGATCATCGTGATGACAAAAAAGATATTCTGCCTTTTTTCGTTTTGCACTACAACTGCTTCCTCCTTGCTGCAAATACCCATCTTCGCTGCAATTGGAAACTGAGCAGGAACAGCAAGGCATCACAGACGAATTTCGCCAATTTCTCATCTACGAAGAGAACGGTATGGAATATATATACACCGGTACTGGAAAGCAAGATCACTACTCCGCATAACGTCAGATAGCGCCATAGACTTCCCTGGCTATCCTCCTTGCGGAATACAAAGTGTCTGTTCAGTACATAGTTGACCACAATGGAAATCACTCTCGCAATCACGGTTGCAAGCAGAATTCTTAAATAGTGCTGCTCACCCAACATGGGCCGCAATGCGTCGATCAAAAACCAGGCGATACCCAAATCAACAACAGAACTGGCCACAGATGATGAAATGAACCGCAGGAAATTGGAGAACAACACACCCATTACTCGGGCACTATCCTGGATTGCTTTAAAATGAGTTCCCACATTGCCATTTTCATAAATGACTTGGATTGGCGTGGTATGAATCGGTATGCCAGACTGAATGCACGAGATGAGCATCTGAAGCTCATATTCAAACCGAGTGCCGCGAACATCCTGCATAAACGCAAGTAACCCTGGACCGAAGGCACGAAGCCCAGTCTGGGTATCTGATAGCTTTTTACCATACAGCATGGCAAAAATAAAGGAGGTCATCCGATTGCCTAACAGGGACTTTGGCGGTATATTCCCCTCGCTGAAGTTCCTTACCCCGAGCACCAATGAGTCCGGATAAATCCTTGCTTCTTGGGCTATGCGGTAAACATCCTCAGCTACGTGTTGTCCGTCTGAATCAGCGGTTACGACGAAGGAAGATGCGTCGAATTGCTTCCCAATATACTCAAATCCGGTCTTGAGTGCCGCACCCTTCCCCTGATTTTCCGTATGTGTCAGCAGAGCACAACCGTTCTCACGAAGCTCCTCGAAAATCGACTGGTAGGCCTCACCTGATCCGTCGTCCACAATAACAATATTGGTCAAGCCATACTCTCGCAATTGCCGTACATAGGCTGGAAGTCTCTCATCCGGTTCAAGTGATGGAATGAGGATGATCGTTTCGCCGTTTTGTTTACCTATAATCATCCTGATAAGCCTCAATTCGACATATTTCAACAATTTTTTTGAATATTGTGAGTATAACATCGAAAAGTCATACAGTAAACGAATAATTTGTATATATATTGGTAAAAAAGTCGCACTTTTCATAAGCTAATTCATAGGTAAAAAGTGCTAGTAGAGGGTCAGTCTAGTACTACTCAAACCATTTCACATATGGCTCTTGTTTCAGTACATGTACCAGCACGGCATGCCGTTATCCACGGTGGTGATAGAAGTGAGCCTGCGTATCCAGAAGCCACTCAAAGCGTGAATGAGCGCCTTCCCAGAATGCAGTAATTTTCGCAAAAGTTCATCTTCTGTCTCCATCGACCGATTGGACATGCATCGACTTACAAATCTGGACGAATGGTCACTTATGCGAATCACGAATTTGAATTAGAATTACCATAGACGATTAAAAAAAGGCTGTGATTCCAATGTTATTCGAAAGAGACAAATGGTTGCAGTATGGCATTCTGCGCGATGAGCCCTCTCTCGCTGAACGGTTGCCAGAAACACAGTTGCTTGAGAAGGATACGTTAACGAAGATGCTTCTTCAGTATCCCAGCGTTGTACTGAAACCTCGTAATGGCAGTTACGGAAGGGGTATCCTGTTCATTAAACGAAGCGGTGCAAATGCTTATCGTATTCAAAATGAAAATAACACAGTCACCATGAGAGACAACGAGCAGTTACTCGAATGGTTCGAACAAACAATCAAAAGTGATGAGTATATTGTCCAAAAGCGTCTGCAGCTTGCTCAAATTAAACACAGGCCCTTCGACATTCGGATCATGGTTCAGCGCAAAAAGAGTTCCTCGTCCACTTGGACCGTGACAGGTTCCTATGCTAAAGTCGCTGCACAAGGATACCAAGTCACCAATGTGAATAACCGCCCCATTCCCGTTTTTAAAGCACTGAGACTGGCTCGAATTGGAGATCGGCGCTTACTTGTCAGAGCGGAACAAGTTGCACGATTAGCTGCCAAACGATTGGGAGAGCATTACCCTATGCTTAGACAAGTCGGGTTCGATATAGCCATCGACAAGAAACGGCGAATTTGGATTATCGAAGGAAATTATCAACCAGCCTTACGGCCTTTCCGACTTTTGAAAGATTCCTCGATGCACCGCAGAATATTATGGTACAAAGAACATTAAAACGAAAAAAGACGACCTGCCTGCTAGCCCGGCAAGTCGTCTCTTCATGTTTCGTGCCTAATCTCGATATTAACCCTCTTCGGTTATTTCCGGCATTTTCTAATCGCACTTGTAACACGTGTCACTCGGAACTGATTTACCCCTACCTGTATAATGGCGAACTGGCTGTACGAAGTACCAGAAGAGGTATACGGTTCAGCCTCAATATTTCCACTCGGTGTTCTAACCGTCGCGGTGATTCTAGTTACCAGGCACACACCACGGTCGGAAGATCTCCAAGTCTCGTCACGCTGAACACTATATCTATCGTTGCTACAAAAGATGGATGCATACTCCACTACTCCACTCGCATTAAACGAAGTAGAGTTATAGATCTGAACAGGGTCATAACCACCTCTAGGTGCTCCAGGTCTTCTATTTCCCATTCTCAAAACCTCCTTTTTTATTGATAATCTATTAAATGCAATTAAATAGTTTTGGTGAGGTATAAATGTGGACAAGGCAGAAAAAGTGTGTTTGTCCGAGGGTCGCAGACATAAAAAAGAACCACCCTTTCATGTGCAAAGGTGGTTCGAGAATTATAGTCCTATTATCATAATCATCTTATTCAGCCAATTGAGCCGAAACGGTACATTATAGAAGGTCAAATAGAAGGTCAAAACTCCCTAAATTGCAGATGCTTCTATTCTGCCGCCTCCGCCAACCATGCTTGCATAGCCGGAGATTCCACCCGATTCAAACGTAAGGCAATTTCGGTATTGATCTTATCCGGCGGCATGACTTCAACAAGGACACATACGGACTCTCGTGGTTGATTTAAGGCAAACACGCCTTCATCATCGAGCATTTTCATCGCCAGCTCCATGGCGTTCAGCCTCAAATCCAACTCGCGATTCCAATCATCATTCTCCAGTTCCGCAATGAAAGGACGCTCGTTATATCGTTGTTTGACATCGGCAAAGTGATCATCCCCAAAACAACAATAGGGCGAATCCGCATACGACCATTTGATGAGATCCGCAATCGTGGATACCGGCGTATCACTTTCCTCTGCTTGTCTAGCCGATTCCAACGCCAAAGCTTCCCACGACCATGCAGAAATGCTTGGCGCATGTCCTTCGCCAGTAGTGTATAACGTACAATAATAGTAACGTTCACCATTTTCAAAAAGGGTGCAAAAAGACTTTCTGGCGGCAGCAGCGATCTCTATGGCCAGTGTCTCTATTTCTTGCATTGGCTTCATGAATAGAGTTCCCCTTTCCATTCGTTGATCATTTGCCCCTTCGATATGAATTGGCTATTTGGACTAGATACCAGACACCTGCACCCACAAGGGCAGCAAACACCAGATTGATACAGCCGAACACGATGAGTGACTTTGCTTGGCCTGGACCAATCCGGAAAGCGGTAACAAGCTGGAAGACAGCCGGTAGCAAAAATGCCAGCCAGGAGATGGTTATAAGCTTTTCTGTTCTGAAACTCCACCATACTGCGGAACATGAGGCAACTAGTAGTACCCAGGTACAGATAATATTTAGGGCGAACGTCATTTCAGCCCCTCCTATTTGCCATGAATCACAAGTCTATATTTACTGAAGATCCACGATTGGCTCAATTTGTGCATTGCATCATGGCTTATACGCACAGAGGGCTTTTGCTCCTTCATCGCATCTGCATCAAGGGCTGAGAAGCGAAGGGGTTTGGTCATTTTTTTGATAGAGTCTCTGATTTCATCGAAAAACGCATAGGTCAGTGGCTTATGGTCCCGGATATCCTCATATATATAGTACTTTCCTTTTTCATCTTCCAAATTAACTTGGAAACCTTTCGGAAATGAAATCAAGATACACGGCAGTTCATCCTCTGCCCATTGTCCGTGATATGGAAAAGAAACCCCTTCATTTCTCACAAAAAATCCTGAACTTTCTTGATCCGATGCAATAGAAATAGAGTAAACAAAGAAGGGATGGATGTCATCTCTCTTTTCTCCTGCCACAAAATACTGATAGAACGTCTGATACTCCTCGTACACCTGATTATAATCATGCTCTGTTCGGGCAGCATTGGTACGATGGAATTGCGCTTGCCGATGCTCCAAAAGCTGCAAAAGGCTTTTAAACTCTTCAGGAGTGATGAAGAATCTCAGTTTATAGAATCCGCTATTCTTTAATTTGTCCATTTCTTTTCGCTCACCGCCCTGTTTAGAAATGTTATGCCAATGACCTTAGCAGTTCGGGTTCAACTATATATGTATCTTATTTCCATTATAGTGATTACCTTTCCTGAGTCTACCTACTTTACACCTGAATTTTGCAGATGAACTTTGAAAGGGTAGCGAAATATCAGGATCATTGCGCCTGTACGCGAGCAAAAGACATACGTGAGGTGAATTCCAGACTACCCGCCTTATAAGGATGGGAGCACGCCAACATCTCGTAATCAGCACAAATTAGCCGTACGGATGATCACCCGTACGGCTAATTTTGAATTATTCAGCTTTAAAAATTTGGAATTGTTAAGGTTTAACTACAGAGAGTAGAGACTCATTCCCCTCAGAGATCACCGTCACATCTGGTGCAAACGTAGCATCACTTACATGTAACGTTTCTCCAAGTTCCATAGCACAAATGTCAAATTCAATCGACGTTGGCAAGTGTCTCGGCAATGCCTCCACTTCAATAGAAGATAATTGAACTTGCACGACTCCGCCCTGTTTTGTGCCAATCGGTGTGCCATTGAACTTCACAGGAATTTTAGTACGCAGGATCTCATTGGTCTGCACCTGCTGAAAATCCACATGAAGTAAATCCCGTGTAACTGGATCACGCTGGAGATCTTCCAACAATACAGTCAATGAGCCTTTCTCTTCAAACTGCAGTTCGATAAAACCAGACGTACCCTGCTTCAACCATTTTTGAAATTGTATTGTTGGAATATGAATCATTTCATTCTCCGTATTTTTGCCAAAAACAATACCTGGCAAACGCCCGGATTTACGTAAATCCCTAAGTCGGGATGTATTTAATGGAATGCGGTTCTCCGCTTGAAAACTAGTAGTCATGCTATGTTCGCTCCTCTTTATTAAATGATATTTTCACATTTTTCATACTCATCCAACCATCCCCTGTTGGGGCTAAAGAGAGAAACATAGCATCACCACCTCCATATACGATCCAATTGATTTTAAAATACATTTAATGTAAGCACCCATAATATACATGAAGGCACTCTACTCCGAAGAGTAGAATGCCTATGGGATGCTTCAACCCTATCATAGAAACATCAATTTGTCGATTTAAACCGCCCTTTCCCATTTTGACGACTGGAACAGGCCTTCATGTCCATGAGCACCTTATTTCGGGGACAAGAAAAATCGCGTCCTCTAAGGAGAGAATGCGAGATAAAGCAGATTGATTTTGTGTTTCAGAATCGTCAATTAACGCTTTCGAGCCACCACCGCTAACCTACCGTTTTCGGTTGAATACTCGCATGTGGACAGCACAATAAGCTTGTCACCATACTGTGCTGTTACACCTGTGTCATAAAGAGAGAGTTGTTTGATATTCTGAACATATGAATCGAACTCGGCGGGCGTACTTACATTCTCAATCTGGTAGTATTTAAACACGTCGTCCGATTTGCGATAAACTTTTGACAGAATAACGGCAACAATCTCATACTCTTCCTTTTCGTAAAGCGTGCTGAACTGGAACGTCGCATGTTCTTGATAGAAGCTTTCGTTCCTGTACTTCATTAAATCTTTAAACATCCAACCACTTTTCATGTGATGTCCATGAATCAGCAAAATGTCCGAACTATTAGCCCGGCTAGACTCGTCCAAAAAAGGAAGACCACCTTGGTTTCCATTTTTATCAAAATCATGATTGAGATAGTACTCCGAATCCTGTGGGCTCTGCATGACCGGGTACTCAATTCGGGTACCGTCAATCTTCAGCCAGCCGACGATGTCTGAGTTCCTCTCGTAAAGATCTCGAAATTCGGGAAGCATAACCGGCTCATTGCCTTTATTGAACAAAAGGGAGGGGATTGCATCCCCTCCACCTTGTTCTGATCCTTCTTTCCAAACCTTTGTTAACTCTTCGATTTTCTGCTTCTCGGCATAGTCTCGCAAGAAAGTCCTCGCAAGACTGACAAGTGAAAATACCAACACAAGCAAGGAAACAGCGATAAGAATTTTTTTAGTTTTGCTCATTTTTCTTACCGCCTTCCCTTCCATTACTGGATGTGCTTTTTCTTCTTGTACCCGAGTAGACAGAACCCAATCGTCATTAAGGACATCAGCGCCAAAATCATATACAAGAATGGCGATACGCTGTTATCTCCAGTTTTCGGAGCATCGTCCAACTCGTTGCTATCGTTCTTAAGCTGATCGTTACCATTGCCTGGTTCAGGCGTTACGGTACCTGGTTCAGGCGTTACCGTGCCTGGTTCAGGCGTTACAGTGCCTGGTTCAGGTGTTACGGTGCCTGGTTCAGGCGTTACCGTGCCTGGTTCAGGCGTTACCGTGCCCGGCTCAGGCGTTACAGTGCCCGGTTCAGGCGTTACGGTCCCTGGACCAGGCGTTACGGTGCCCGGATCTGGCGTTACCGTGCCTGGATCTGGCGTTACCGTGCCCGGATCTGGCGTTACGGTCCCTGGACCAGGCGTTACGGTGCCGCCTCCATTGTTACCATTGCCGCCACCAGAACTAATTGGCTTCATTGGCACATCGTACCTGACAATGTCAAAATCGACTGAAATGGTACCACTTGTATGCGTTTCGTATCCGTCTTTCGTTACGATCAGATAGTAATCCGCTTCAGGAAACACCATGTACGCATAGAAGCCATCTGCATCACTACTCTGCTCCGGGCTCTCGTTGTCGTACGGCGGGAAATTTGGAACCTTTGGAAGCGTTACTTTCGTACCCGGAGTGCGGCCGTTATCTCTATTACGCTGCGTATCCGCATAATACAGTGTAACTTTGGCTCCATCAATTTTCTTGCCAGTGACGGCATCTCCTGTCGTTTCATCATAGACCGTACCGTAAGGGTCGACTAACTCCTCTGAAATATTCAGCTCTCCGTTAGCTTTAACGTCAAGTTGCGCCACTTTGAGGAGCAATTCCTCGCCGGTCTCAGCTTGATAGCGAACTTCCATTGTGTACTTCTGCTCGCTTAGCCCTTCCACAGAGAAAGTTCCATTCGACGCCATAGGAAATGCTTTAGGTTGGCCGTTTTCCTTAACATAGATGCCATCCTTGTCTTTCAAATAGATATGCATCTGGCTAGTCAACAAATCGTTGAATAGCACTGTTGTTCCATCCAATTGTTTGAACAGAATGATCCCCACGGCCGTAATGTCCGCTGGAACAGTCTCGTCCGTTACACTGCTGTTCACATTTGCTTTCTGCGTAAACTCAACAGGTACATCCTTACCGCCTACCCGATACATCTTCGTATATCTGATCGTATAGTCGGTATCCGCTACGGCTGGAATTGAATATTCACCCTTCTCATTCGTCTGCGTCTGAATCTCTTCGCCTGTCTTCAGATCGGTTACCGTAATCGGTGCATTCGGAATGACTTCTCCTGTGTTATTGTTACGCAACACGCCTTCCAGATACGGTCGGGTATTGGCAAAATGTGCTTCAGACCATTTTTTCTCTGGAATAGTGCCAATGTGAATGAGACTCTCTGGATCAGTCACATAGCCATCTTCCGTATAATCATCTTGGGTCACTTTGTACTGAAGATTGGTTGGAAGCCCTTGGACAATGAGCGTCTGTCCATCTGTAAGCTCAAAGCTCTCACCGCTCTTGATCATACCCTTACTGCCGTCTGATTTCTCATAGACGTAGGATTCGTCCGATCCCTCGCCGGTGAAGGCAACCGTGTACTTAAACAGCTTCTTCTTGTCTTCATCTTTGCCTTTAACTGTGTTGCTGATTAATAGGCCGCCCTTCAAGACTCGTACGTTCGTGAATGGGGCATCTTCATCAATGCCTTTCATGACCCCGGTATAGTACCGTTCTTCAGGAGTAGTCATGTATTCATCGGTTGTGTAATCTTGTTGGGTAACTGTGTATTTCAGATTCTTAGGCAGACCCAAAATATCCAGTGCCTCTCCATCCTTAAGGCGGAATTTACCGCCGGACTTGATCGAACCTGTGCTGCCGTCCGTCTTCAAGTAAGAGTAACTTTCCTCTTTGCCTGTATCCTCAAAGTTGACGGTGTACTCGAACTCCTTCGTTTTATCGCCGCCGTTGCCCATGACCGTATTGCTGATGGTCAGCTTGTTAACGGTCCGTTCATTGATGAAGTCCGCTTTGTGATCACCTTTATTCACGATTGAGCCAGACAGCTCTCTCGTACCCGGTATCGTCGTATAACCGTCAACGGATGTATAATCAGCCTCGGTTACGGTATAGACCAGATCCGCAGGCAAGGCTGGGAACGTCACAGATTCCCCGTGCTTAAGGGTAATCTTGCCTCCGCTCTTGATCGTGCCGAACGTATCATCCGACTTCTTATAGGTATACTCTCTGTCCTTACCTACGCCGGTGATGGTCACGGTGTACTCGAACTCTTTGTCCGGATCACTGCCGTTGCCTTCCACCTTATTGGTAATGGTCAGCTTGCCTTGTGCCGGTGTAGGCACGATCAGCGGATTATCAGAGGTTAATTTCACCCCGTCTACCCAGATGGGCTTCCCTGGCGTATTCCCTACATATACTTGGTATACTCTTGTAGTTGGCAGCCAAGTATTGGTGTCAATATAGGTTTCTTTCAGCTCATAATACCCTGGATCAGGGAATAGCAGATTAAGTTTCCCTCCGCTATCGGTTTTTCCTTTGGTGATTATAGTTCCGCCGTCTTTCTTATAGAGTGTAAACTCTACGTCTTTTAGCGGATTGCCATTGGGATCTACCTTTTTCAGAGGCAACAGAGCATTGGAACTTGAACTGCCGGCCACGTCCGAACTGTCCAGCGTACTTTCGCTTCTGGCACTGACAGATTTCAGATTGTCATCGCCCTCCAGTTTTACCTCGTTGCCCATTGTGTCTCCAGCTTTCGCTTTAGATGGATCAACTTCTGTTTGGTACACAAACTGGTAAAGCTGATTAGGGTCGTCCATTTTAAATGTTAGAACCGTAGCGCCACCCGTGCCTGGTGCAGCTTCTACTTGAACTTCAGCATTCGGGTCGCTGAGGTCCAGTGCTGCGCCCTCTCGTTCAAGAGTGCCGCTTGCGGTCAATTTAGCAGGATAGACTGCCATACTAGGTGATGTCAGCACAAGCTTTCCGTTTTCTTCATAACGCAAATTCATGCCTGCACCCAGGGTATCCTGCAAATAAACACCCTGCTTCATGTTAAATGGCGGGGTATAGTTCACCGTCCATTCCAGCACTCCTGGAACTGGCTTAGTTACCGACTTTCCAAGGGTCTGAATAGGTACAATAACTTTGCGCTGTTCGGTGACAACCTTCTCCACTCCACCCCATGTCATATGAAGGTCGGCTTTGTTATACAGCACCTGTTTGTCCGTGCCGTTGATGGTGTATTCCTCTAAATACTTCTGCAGAGCATCATTGGAAGGTCTTGCCTTCACCAGAATGATATAAGGACTTTCCAACTTGGAGAAGGTGAAAGTACCCTCGTTTCCAATGTGTGAAAAATGGACTACATGAGAACTGGTACCTGGTTCAATTAGAGTTCTAGCATCGTTTCTAACACCATATTCTGTTCCTGCACCATTGTCCGAAAATCCTTTCCAAAGCTCAAAGTCCTTAGTTTCAGAGAAAGGAACGAATTCCCAGCCTTCGGGAAGTGTATCCACTAACTTAATATTACTAATGACTCGATTACCGCCATCCTTAGCCATTTCTTCTGTGTTATATCCAGGCATATTTACCCCTAAACGGAATGTGACCGTTTTGGTTGTCCTGTCATAGCCAGAAATTGTCCATGCTTCATTGTTATCATTTCTAATGTAACTGCTAACGTTATTCGGCGTCACATTGTCAAAAGTACCATCTACTTTTAATGGCCTCGAAGCAAAGAGCATATCCTTGTTCAACATATGCATGTGTAGGTTGGCGCTGTTATCTGCTTTTTTTACGGTTTCGCCATCAATGAGCAAAGCCCGATTCGAAACAGTTTTCCCTGCGTTAATATCCTGTCTGAAGAGAATGTTCGGGTTGGTCTCAAGTGCACGGAAGCTGAAGGATGCCGCTTCTTCGGTGTATCCGGTCACCTTGATCAAATCCGCCACCACTTTACCGTCCACGGTTAATGGAATAGCTTTCATCGTCAATCCGGTTGCATTCGACTTCAGAGTTCCCGCTTTGTACTGCTTCCAAAGCTGCGCAGAAGTGATATTTGCTTTAATTTTCGCAATTGTCTCCGCACTCACCTCGCTGGTTTCATCTACAGCGTTGTCCAAGACGTTCAAGTCACCGCCATGCACAAGGACATCGTATACTACCGCGTTAGGTAAGGCATACTGTGGTGCTAGATTAACGGTCCACGTGATACTGCCCAGGTTATAATCCTCGGTTGATACTGCGCCTGTTTTTGTAAACGTGTGTGCGCCAATGCTGACGACTGCCTCATCTGTCACCGCAATAGGTCTTTTACCCGTCATTACATCGTTGTTCTGTATAACCCCTGGTGTATCCAAATTCCAGTTGGCACGAGGGTCAATTTGGAAGCTGGAACCACTTATCGCCTTGCTTTTAATCAACAATTCGACTTTTCCGTTAATATCCCCGAAGGAATACACGCCGTTTGAATCTGGTGTAATTGGCGTTTCTTCAGATACAGCGCCATCTACCCATGTCTGCCATGCAGCCGATTCAAATTCCAGCCCAGCCGGTAATACATTTGTGATGGTAAAGTCCTTTAACTCTTTTTTATTATATTGGTTAACCGCGATCTTCCATGTAATGGTTTCATTCGCATGGTCATACGAAGCGCTGGCTTGAATCCAGTCGGGAGCAAAAGAAATCTCCTGACCTGCCTGTACCAACATGTTGTTGTCCTGTCTCAGTTCCACTTTGCCATTCATGTCCCGGTAGCTGCGACCAAGATTGTTTGGCGGATTCCGATGTTCGTAATAATAAGCTTCCTTTGGAATCCATGTTTTATATTCAACCTTTGGATCTAGACCTGTTCCCTGCGGAAATATGTAAGTCAGCGATCCGTCGGCCCCAATGACTGGCGTTACATTTTGGCCGTTTACTTTGAATGAACCCTCCTTATAGATACCACGGACATTTCCAAAACCCGTATTATAAGTGGCTGGATTCGTATAGAATGTCTTCCCGTCTAACGGCAATTTGACTGTTTTATCAAACTGATCGAATGCAGAGACGTTTGACTCCCAAGTAATTGCACCTTCAACCAATTGCGCTGGCTGAATCCCGCGGTAACCATACTGATCCCACCTGATCATTCCAGGCGAGCTTAAAGTAATGTTATACTCTGCTGTAACATCTGGGTTCTCTAGCTGATATGCACCACCAAAGATGTTGATCGGCTTTTTATCGCCATACGCTAGTCCCGTTATATCTGCATTGGCAGTAGATTCAAAGCTGAAGGCAATACCTCGTCCAACACCATTGAAAAAATTATCTTCACCGTTAAATACAATCTTGATGCTATTTGGAGTGAAATAGGCGGTGCCCAGCTGTTTTGTACCTGATTCCGTCTGTGCATTCAAGGTTTTAGTAGCTGTTGGCAGCACCACTTCCTTGAAGTAATCTTCTCTTTTCAGCTCGATCCAGTCACCCTTTTGGATGTATTTCTCAGGATCTGCATTAGTGGGATTTGGGTCATCACCATTCACTGGTACCTTGAGACCTTCCGATTTGAGCGTAAAGGGCTGTCTACCCTGAATAATACCGTTTGGATTAATAACAGCATTCCCCTGCGTCACTTCCAGCGGAAAGGTTGAATTGGATTCCATAAATACCGCTGTTTTGTCCGTTGGGACTGCCGCCATCGCTACGAAACTATTCGGTGCATCGTACACTGCCTCAGGTACCGAAAGCGGTTCCTCTTGCACTGCCTCAGGTTCCGAAAGCGGTTCGTCGTTCACTGCCTCAGGTACCGAAAGTGGTTCGTCGGCACTCGGTGAGTCAGATTCAATGACGGCTTCCATTTCGGAATCGGTTGGCACACTCTCCGCATATGCGGCGGTGGAGTATATCACTGTCTGCAAGACGAGCAACATTGCCAGAAATAAAGACAATAACGGTTTACCTATATTGCGTTTTTGTTTCAAACGAAAATCTCCTCCACTTCTAAAATTTTTGCAGCAACCAGAAACTTTTTCCCTTTCCTTTGGCCATTCCATCCTTACAACAGAAACTGATAAAATTCATCAAGTTCATATGGCTTGCCTTACCATTTTACTTTAGAGCCCTTACCAAATTCTGAACACTAAACGGTAACCAAACCATAGAGCCAATTAAGACATAGATTTCTCCATAGAATCGTGGATTTTAAGCATAAAAAAACATCCTAAATTGGGATATGGCATTCTCCTGGATAAACCCTTTTCACCAATTAAAGAACTACTTGATGAGAGGGTTTATCCGTAGAGGAATGCTCATTCGCCCGATAGGATGTGTTTCTCTGTTTTAATATAAAGTTTGAATAAGTTCTACATTATGAAGCTTTTGCTGCAACAACCTTTTCAATCAATGCTTTTGCATCGTTAGTTGTAAGACCATGTTTAGGTTGAAGTGATTTTTTATCTGTTCCAGCAAAAATACCTTTGTCAATCAGTTTTGCCATAGGTTTAATTGCATAAGCAGACACGGATTTACCATCTTCGAAACTAGCAATAATTGTAGCAGCGTCTTTATCAGTCGCTTGATCTTTTACCAATTTAGCAAGAATGGTAGCAGCTTCTTCACGCGTGATATCCCGATCAGGATAGAAGTTTCCGCCAAAACCTTGAATGAATCCAGCATGCGTAGCTTCAGCAATCGCATCTGCATATGCAGCATTAGCCGCAACATCCTTGAATGCAGGTGCTGTCGCTACTTCGTTAAGTTTCAACATGTCGACCAGAGCACTTACAAATTCAGCACGAGAAATGACTTCTGTTGTTACAGGTGTTTCTGTTGGCTCGGTAGATGCAGCCAGGTTTGTGATACGTCCTTCATTTTTAGCTTCGATGCTACCGCCTTTATACGTATCTACGATGTACTGGTAGAATACATCCAGATCGATAGGACCTGCCAGGGATGATTTAGCATCCAGCAGCACTTTATAGTTATCTCCACCTGCAGCCATAAAGTTGTTAACTACAGCCGTATATGTTTTTGCAGGATCAATAGGTGTACCATCTTCAAGACTAAGACCAGTAACACGTTCTGCGACCGGCTTATTGAAATCTGCAGTGTATTTCAAACCAGAGATTTGAAGTGTTTTGGTATTAGGTGTACCGTCAGCGTTGGTACCCCATTGTTGTTGCAACAAAGTTTTAATTTGTTCGCCAGTCAGTTCCAGCTTCACTAGAGTGTTACCGAACGGTTGGATTTTGGCAAGATCAGCAAAGGTTACATCGCCTTGTGGCAGATCCGCACGAATACCGCCTGGATTCATAAATGCAAAGTCAGCAGCACTTGCCTTATCCCCAAAGTCTGCTTCACGCATTGAATCTGCAATGAGGTTTCCTAGAGGGGCTTCGTTATTATAAGCATCTGTACGAGTGACGGAACCATCCGTTGTACCTACTGGCTTCGTCAGCTCAGGATGCTTGTCCAATGATTTTTTAATAATAGCTAAAGATTCAGGGTCTTCTTTTACACCCTCTTGGAAAGTCGTTGTAACAGTCGCTGATTTTTCAGTTACATCCCCGGTAGCAGGGTCAATCATCAACTTGATATCTTCAAACGCCGTACCATAGGAATAAGCTTGAACGATCAACTTTCCATTCACTTCACCGTTAGCCAATGCATGATTGTCACCTGCAACGATAACGTCAACAGGGGAATCCGCCGGTAAAGCTTTTGCCAGATCAGCTGCTTCTCCAGTAGTTACGCCTTCTTTGGTTGTTGCTGGATCATGTGCCAAAACAATGATCGTTTCTACGCCTTGGTCTTGCAATTCTTTAGCATATTTATTAACGGCTTCCACTTCTTCTTCTGGGCTTAAGAAACGTACGCCAGCTGTCCCAGATGGAGATACTTTGGCAGGTGTGGATTTCGTGACTAGTCCGATAAATCCAATTTTGACTCCGCCCACTTCTTTAATCACATACGGCTTAATCAATGTTTTTCCTGTGGCAGTTTCAATCACGTTTGCATTGACGTAATCAAATTTTGCACCCGCATGCGTTACTTTTCCTTCTTTTGGATCAAGGCCACCAAAGATTTGTGCTTTCAAAGCAGCGACACCTTGGTCAAATTCATGATTACCCAAGGAGCCTACATCAAAGCCCATCATATTCATCCATTCCATGGTAGGCTCGTCACGATCCAAAGATGAGGCTGGAGCAGATGCACCAACAGAGTCTCCATTATGGAAGAGTAGGGAGTGTTCATATTTGGCTTGCGCTTCTTTGAGGTAGGTTGCTAGAATTGGAGCCGTTCCTGCCTTCTTATCACCCACCATTGATGTGGTATCTAACTGACCGTGGAAATCATTGATTCCAATCAAGTGTACTTCTACATCGTTACCTGCGGCAGAGACAGAACCCGCTGCGCCCAATAGTTGCGTGAGTAATAGTGCAGCAGTAGCTACACGCAGTGTGCTTTTACCCAAAACTTTTTTCCAAAACATGAATGAAAAAACCCCTCTCCAATTTTAGATCCTGAGATATTTTACCATAGTTCAATTCATAAAAATCATTAAATATATAAAATGTATGTAAAAATTTTGGGAGATTTATAGAGGAGATGCATAGTTACTACTAGCTAAAAATAAAGACACCCTACAGGGTGCCTTTATTTCCTTCATATAATTGCTCAGAACACTCAACTGCAAGAGTATCTTTCACCCCAATTTCCTCTCTATAGAGGTAGAGATGTTTCTCTGTTAATTACTATTCTGCTTTGGTTTTATCTAACATGTTCATCAATATAACAACAGCCTCTGCTCTGGTGGTTGGTGATTTAGGTTTAAAATCGTTGTTACCCATACCTTCGACAAGGCCAAGTTTCTTCAAGGCTGCCACAGAGGTTTTTGCCCAAACAGGAATAGATTTCTCATCTGAAAAAGACGTTGCATCATTTCCTATAGTAGATACCTTGAGCGCATTCGCAACCATCACTACCATCTCGGCACGTGTTATATTGGCGTTCGGCCGGAACGTGTCATCCGGATAACCGCTAAGAATGCCTTCTTGCACGGCTTGCGAGACTGCCATTTTGGCCCAAGTTCCGATCTCGGTTTTATCTGAGAATACCAGTTCCACTTCTGTTTTTTGTAAATTCAACGCACCCATCAGCATGACTGAGAACTCGGCACGTGTGACGTTCTTCCCCGGATTGAACGTTCCATCCGGATAACCGTTGATGATGCCGTTGCTTGAAGCTTGTTTAATTCTTGCTTCAGCCCAGTGTCCCGAGATATCGCTAAAACCAGGTTCCGTGGTGGGTTCAACTGGATTATTCAAGACCGGCTTTCCGCTGGTTTTGTCTACAACCAGGACGGCGAACTTCGTAAAGTGATTGACCTCGACTATGATTTGGTTCCCTTTTATAATACCGCCATCCACTTTCTCCCATGCCTTATTCACTTCATCATAATAAAATACAGCTGCCGAATGATGACTCTCAAGACCTGATGAATCAAATGTAAATGTCATTTTTACCGGCTTGAGAAAGTTCTCTGTGAAATTCTTCAGAAGCTCAAATACCGGGCTGGCCAGAATCTCTTTATTTCTTAGCAGAGTTTCGGTATCAGATACTTTATCAATCGACAAAGTCAGTTCTTGAGGTGATCCTCCTGCTGGAATTGAGATTTGAATCTCCTTGCCCAAGCTAACAACGCCTGACTTACCCATCGGAACGGTTATTTTACCCGTTGTTGAAGTGACTATATTGTCTATCGGAGCCGTTGGTGCAGAAGGAGTACTCGGACTTGTTGTTTGTACGGGCTGTACAGTGAAAACTGAATACGGATTGGACTCCGTTATACCCTGTCCTGCATTACCAGCACCGTTGGACACTCCATTATTCTGAAGGGTGATGACATTGACCGATTTGCTCACGTTAGCTTGAGGTGTTAACGTAGCTGTCCACGTCACGCCCCCATCGGATGAATGAACAGCACTCAGGGTACCGTTCGCAACCGTCAGATCCGCATTATCAAAACCCGACACAGCCTCAGAGAATGTGATCGTTACCGCTGATGTTTTGCCACTGGTCAGCGTTGTATCGGCTACAACAATCGTTGCCGTTGGTTGGGCGGTATAAACCGTATAATTATTCGAATCCGTCGTACCCGTTCCGGCATTGCCTGCAACATCACTGATGCCTGTATTATCAAGCGTAATGATATTCGTTCCATCCGTAATACCAACAGTCGGCGTCAATATCGCGGTCCATGTAACGCCTCCATCGGTAGAGCTAACGGCACTCAGGGTACCGTTTGCAACGGTAAGGTCGTCATTGGTAAAGCCTGTAACTGCTTCGGAAAACGTAAAGGTAACCTGCGATGTCTTCCCGGCAGTCAGTGCAGCATCGGCTACGAAAATCATTGCTGTGGGCCTTACTGTATCGATTGCGAAGTTATTTGAGTCTGTTGTTCCTATGCCTTCAATGCCGCCTTGATTCTCCACACCCGTATTATCGAGTGTAATCTTGTTGGTTCCAGCAGTCATGCCTACAGGCGGGGTTAGTTCTGCTGTATAGCTAATATTATCATTGGTGGCTAGATTTTGAATTGTTCCATTCGTCACCGCAAGGTCTGCGACGGTAAAACCTGTCACGGCCTCAGAGAATGTGATCGTTACCTGTGATGTCTTACCAATGGTCAGTGTTGTATCGGCTACAACAATCGTTGCCGTTGGCCGAGCGGTATAGACCTCATAATTATTCGAAGTGGTCGTTCCTATACCTACACTACGGTCCTGATTCATCACACCCCCATTGTCGAGAGTAATGACGTTGGTTGCATCTGTAGTGTCGGGTTTAGGTGTGAGAGTTGCGGTCCACGTAATGCCTCCATCAGAAGAGACAGGTGCAGTCAGTGTGCCGTTCGGAACGGTTAAGTCTCCATAATCCAACCCTTGTACCGCTTCCGAGAACGTAAAGGTTACCTTTGATGTACTGCCAATTCTCAGCAGCGTATTATCCATTGTGATTGTTGACGTTGGAGCCGCTGCATACACCTTATCCGATGGTTTTAAGTACAACAGTCCTGTAATGAGAGACAAGACCAGAATCATGCTCCCTATCCTTTTGCCAAAATTCATATGACCCTCCTCGTATCTTTCCTCTGGATGAAAAAAACCATCTGAAACTCTTTTGAAATACCTCAAATTCAATCTAATCAATCATTCGACACATTCGTCCAAATTCCTATATCCACAAATAAAAATAAATCGTTTGCCACAGCAGAACTACTAACTGCAAGTCGAGAGTGAGACTAGTTAAAAGTATTCATTTATACCTTCAACTATCGAACAGATAGATGTTAATAGAAAAT
Source organism: Paenibacillus sp. FSL M7-1414 (assembly GCF_038003195.1). NCBI lineage: Bacteria > Bacillati > Bacillota > Bacilli > Caryophanales > Paenibacillaceae > Paenibacillus > Paenibacillus sp. FSL M7-1414. The sequence goes on from NZ_JBBOOS010000001.1 coordinate 6,897,381, forward strand.
TATGTATTTTATCTTTTTAGTTGATATAATGGGATAAAAAGTCATATTCGTTTCGTGATCACATGTACGAGCAGTTATGATAGCAAGCTTCCGCGGACCCCCAACTCCCTCAACTCTAGTTAACACATATCCATTTACATACGATGTATTCAAGCAACTTACTGCCTATTAAAGGAGGTGACCCCGGAGAGCATTATATATCGCGATTTTCCCTATAACTACCACTTATAAAGAACATAGGAGCGTGTCCAATGAACAGACAACTTTTCCCCAGATCTTTTCGAATTCTTATGGCTTGCTTGTTGATTCTTGCATTTGCTGTACCAGCAACGGCCTCTGCTGGCTATCTTGGTGATAAGCTCACGATCGGCCAAAACATGGCAAAGGGTGACTATCTCACCTCCCAAGATGGTAGATTTTCAGCCATTTGGCAAAATGACGGGAACTTCGTTATCTATCAAAACGGTTCTTCTCTCTGGAGTAGCGGTACCAGTAACAGTGGGGCTCTCACGTTCAAGTTTGAACCACAATACGGTAAACCTGTCATGTATAAATATGGCATGAAATATCAAGACGTTTACCAATATGGTTATCGTTATGGTTTCAACCCGGCTACAGGTAAATTCGAATATTATACCGGTTGGGGATGGGATAAAGTTTTGGTGATCGATACTTCTGTACAGGTAGCTGCTTGGTCTCCCAATACCACCTCATGGATTCCAGGTCATCACGGGAGCAGCTTACCGGCTAACACAACAGGTGATACACTGGTCATGCAAAGTGATGGGAATTTAGTTCTCTATAACACAACCCTGACCAATAGCAATTATCCGAATAGTTGGATTCCTGTCTGGGCTTCGAATACGGGCGGGCGTTAAAAGGGAAACGAACTCGAATGTACAGAAAGACAAAAAAGAGTCGCATGATTTGCGGCTCTTTTTTGTGTCTAACGTTTTTGGGTCCACTCACCAATATGTATGTACATAACCAGATAGCAAAAAAATCTGAGGAATCTAATGAGATCCCTCAGATTAGTTTAAGATAGCGTGCACTTACTTATTACTAAGTTTGAGTGTATTCACGATGCAAAATTACCACAGATCTTCCGGGATATACTTGATCATCGTTTCCGAGCCATCTTCATTGATTTTATACGTATGGGTTCTTGTGGCTTCCTCGACATGTCCATATGACCATTTGTCCAAACGGTTGTCCGGATATGAAGGTTCTGCTCCAGTCAGAGGACCTCTATACAGCATCCCATTAATCATCTTAACGGCTTCCTCTCGGGTAATCTGACTTCCAGGTTGGAAAGAAGCATCCTTATACCCTGATACGATACCGAAACGGAAAACTTCATCGATAGACTGCTCCGCCCAGTTCCCCTCAATATCTGTAAACGAGCTGATTCTCAAAGTATGGTCCATCTTGAGTTCTTTGGCAACGCCGAGATAACGAGCAATGGCTGTCGCTAGCTCTGCTCTTGTAATGGGCTGATCCGGTCTGAATGTAAGATCCGCATAGCCTTTGAATATCCCTTTATTTGCAACTGCTTCGATATAATCGGCACCCCAGTAATCCGTAGCGACATCGCTGTACAGCTTGATGTGTCGAACCTCATCTTGCAAATGAAGTGTCCGGGCAAAAATAGCTGCAATCTCTGCACGAGTGATGAGCTTTTCAGGTTTCACATTACCGTCTGGGTACCCCATAATATATCGATCATGTTTGTGCTCATAACGGTTAGAGTACAACATCACTTTAATCAAGGACGTATCGTCTTGCGTATTCACAAGCGTAAGCTTATGATCTGAGCCAACAACAGCCGTAACAGAAGCATAGTTCTCGCCTTCGGTCATTTCGTTAACCTTTAGTTTAAACGTCAATTGGCCACGTGTGTCTCCTGCCAGCTTACCAACAATCCATTTTATTTCTTGGCCCGTAACGACGCCGCCGTTTGCATCAACTAAACTCATTCCCGCCGGGATAGTAGCTTTAACATACAAGCCATCAGCCTCAGTCAACGTTTTATTGGCGTAAATCACGGTGAAGGTTAGAATATCGTCTTCTCTGCCCTTCATTTTGTCCACAAGGATAGCTGTGGCAAGATCAATGGGCTTGGTCGTTATGGTCTTCGGTGGTGCAGGCTCAGTCGTTGTGACTGGTGGCCCTACAGGATCAGTCGTTACAACTGGAGAGCCCCCTCCGTTGGATGACGGCAGTGGCGTCATGCTAAAGTCGTACAGCACGATCTCCGTACCTACATGAATTAGCGGCTGGTTCGTATCGACAACTCTGCTGTCGAAATTCTTATATCCTGCCTTGGTCGCGGTTAAGTAGTAGTCCGTATGCGGAAATACCATGAACGCATACTGCCCAGTCGCATCACTCGTCTGCGGGTTCGCGTTATCCGCTGGCGGGAAGCTGCTCACAGGTGGCAAGTTGACCACCGTTCCGTTGCTGTAATGAAGTGTAACGATTGCACCGGATATTGGATGACCCGTCACGGAATCGGTAATTGTACCGTAGGGGTCAATGAGCACCTCACTAATGCTGATTTGTCCGTCTGAACTGATTTCAATATCAGCATGACCAACAACAACAGGTTGTGTTCCACCGCCCGGGAGCGGAATGTTATAGATGACATCGGCAGTGTAGATGCCCTTAAGTACACTGTCGATATTGAATATTCCATTGGAATCAATTTGGCCTGTATGAGTCCCATTGCCGTCATTGATCAACACCGTGTAACCGCCGCCCACAGTTCCGTTGAGTGCCAGGGAGCCACCCTGCGATGTTTCCACCAAGACAACACCAGAGACTGTTTTATTCCCCTCAAAGGATCGACCATCCACACTAGCATTTACTGGAACACTCTGATTAAACGTGACGGATTTTTTCTGTCCACCAATCTCTACTTGCTTTGTAATGGATACATTGTATGTCACATTACCCTGCGGTATAGCTAGGGTGTATGCCCCATCGCCCGCTGTAACTGCAACAGCATGAAAATCAGTAATACCATCACCATCAAAATCTTTGCTCACTTTAATCAAAGCGCCTGCTACGGGGTGACCCGCTTGGTCTGTGACAATACCCGTAATAACACCAGGGGTGATCGTAATATGAATCGTATCACTCACATAGAGATCTCTTGGGCTGTCAGAAACCGTTGCCGTTAATGGTATAGATGCAGATTCCGTACCGCCAAGTATAGCCGCCGTGAAGGTTGTAGTTGCGATTCCGTGTGCGTCCGTCAAGACGCTTATCGTATTCAAGTCCCCAGCAAAATGGCCGTATGTTGTATCCGGCACTTTAAATACAACTTGGACCCCTGCCTGAGGATTACCCTCTTTATCAGTCACCACCGCCTTAAAGACAGATGTTGACGTGCCGTTACCAAGTATGGACGATGGGTTGGCCGTCAACGTCATTTCAAACTCGACAAGCTCAAAGTCCTGGATGACAACTCCATTCGTATTAACGTTGACCGTGGATACTGAGATTTCTCGATGAGCCAAGCTGTACTTATCGCTAATCACTTCTAGAATATATTTATTGATCACGACATTTTCAAAATTATATTTACCATTTGAACCTGTCGTGAACCGCTCCTTTTCCTTACCTGCAAGGTCACGTAAAATGACTGTCGCCCCGGATACCGGGTCTCCGGTTTTCTTATCCGTCACCGTTCCAACAATGCTCGGGTTGGTAATTGTGATCGTCACCGTAGCTATGTTGGACTGACCTGTTCCGTCAGAAGCTTGATACGTGAACGTCACACTTCCTGATGCTTCCTCTTTTGCCTCAAACGTGAATGAGCCATCCGAGTTGGCCGTCAGCGTACCCTTGCTTGCGTCGCTAACTGAACTAATATTCACTGCTGTGAGCGTATCATTCCCTGCGCTAGTGTCATTGAGTAAAATTCCTTTTTCCGCCGGGACAGTAAGTTTACCCCCTCTTGCAACCTGATAGCTGTCATTCTCGGCAACTGGCACCGCTCTGAATTTTGCATAATAGTCTCCGGCTGTCTGAACAGTAAAGGTGTATGACGCATCCGTGCTTACTGGAATGCCTGTGCCTTCTTCGTTCTCATACCATCCCACGAATGAATAGCCCAGACTTGGGTTAGCCGCAATTGTTGCCGATTCGCCAAGCCCATAAGCATCGTCACCATTAGTCGTGCCCCCGACATTTCCAATGACATGTGTATTGATTGGCAACGTAATTGTGATCGTCACCGTAGCTACACTCGAATAAACGGTTCCGTCAAAGGCTTGATAGGTAAACGTAACATTACCGGAAGCATTCTCCTCCGCAATGAACGTGAACGATCCGTCAGGGCTCACATTCAGCGTGCCCATGCTTGGATCACTGATTGAGCTGACATTCATCGCCGTAAGCGGATGATTCTCATCATCGGTATCGTTCGTGAGTATACCTGCCTCAACTGGAACAGTGAGCGTATCTCCACTCTTAATGCGATAGGTGTCATTCTCCGCAATAGGCTCATGCGTAGAAACTGGTAGAGTAATCGCAATCGTCACCGTAGCTACGTTTGACTGGGCGATGCCATTGTCTGCTTGGTAAGTAAACGTAACGTTACCGGACGCTTCCTCATCTGCCACGAATGTGAATGATCCGTCAGGACTTACATTCAGAGTGCCCTTGCTCGGGTCGCTGACAGAGCTGATAGCCCCCGCCGTAAGTGGACGTCCCTCCGCATCCGTATCGTTCATCAAGATGCCCTCTAGTGCCGAAACGGTGAGCGTATCTCCTCTTAAGACACTATACGTGTCATTCTCCGCGACTGGCAGCATAACATATTTAGCATAATAGCCTACATCCGTCTGAACGGTAAACGTATATGCTGCACTTGTACTTACTGGAGTACCTGTACCTGCTTGGTTGTCATACCATCCCACGAATGCATATCCTTGATCTGCGCTTGCCTTAATTGTTGCTGAGTCACCAATATTGTAGGTATTATCCCCTTCAGTCGTGCCTCCAATGGCTTCGATGACATGCGTGGTGACCACAGCTATTGTCACATCCGTTACATTGGTAGTTACTGTATTAGAGCCAAGATTCATCCCCGAAATTACAGCATTGTCGCTGATCACAGTTTGCGGTGTACCTGGTGCCGTTTTCGTGAAGCTCAGCACCTTACTACTATTCGCGGGTACATCAATTCCCGTTTGTGTTTGGCCCTCACTGGTGACACTAAGACCTGTTTTTGTCGTATTCGTATAGTTATAGATTGTAACTGTGTAGTCTATAGATCCGTTGGTCTGAACCGTTGTGGGACCTGTCTTGTCAATCCCCATCTTCAGATCAAGCTTACCGTTGTTTCCAAGTTTCATCGTCGCTCTTCCATTATTCAGTGACTCCTCGGTTACATAAGTTGCACCAATTCCATCTGTTTTGGAGATCGTCTGCTTACTCGTTAAAGCAAGATAGTAAGGGCTGTCCGTAGGCGGGAAGAAATAAGCTGCTGTTTTGGCCCCATCCATGGCATTACCTAAATTCAAGTAGCGAGATATGTTTCCTACATTATTGGGAGATACCTGAAAAGTAGGTTTTACTTTATAGTTGAGTGCAAATGAACCGTCTGTTGGTGCACTATATTCTCCCGACTTTGGGCTTGTCCGGTTCTTGAAGCGATAAATATGCCGTTGCATATCTTCCGCGTCGATATACCAAGTGAGACTGGTAACACCTGCGACTGTCTTAATGACGGCTTTACTTCCGTATCCAGCAAATTGATACGCTGTACCGCCATTTATCGTTGTATTTGCATCCACCGTTGCGACAGCGTCACCGATTTTCAACGTGGACAGATCAACATTAAAGTCCTCGCTGATTTCGTCTGCAACAACAATTGCACTTGCTATATCGGCTGTCTCTGAGCCAAGATCGGTAGTCTCCGGTATATTGAGAAGCGGAAGTATGGTCGTAGTAGCTTCTACATCATTGGCCAACCCAGCAAAAGCTGAACTGACAATGTCATAGGTTGGAGCGAATGTGTAATAATTACTGTAGACAAAAGAATCTGCGTAGTTAAAACCATTTGGCCCCTGAGCAGCATACGTTTTCAGCTTGTCATAGGTATTCTTTGCCGTACCATAGTTATAACTACTGTCTTCCTTATTATCGTTGACTCTTTTCGGGTCAAGACCTGCCCATGCATAGACTGGCTGGCTACCACTATACGGTCCGTTAATTGCCGTTGTGGAACCCAGTCCCACTGTATACACTTTGGCCTTAGTGGATTCTCCTCCATTGTATGCAGTGTACTGATTATCTAAAAGACCCTTCATGTATGCGCCCGTGAGTATAGTCAACGCAGCAATTTCCGGATCACCTGTATTGGCCAGACTGGTACCGGCAGTAGCTGGTACGTATTTGGTACCATCAGTGCCACTCTGATTGTAGTTTGCAATCGTTGTAGCTTCGGTTACTGCATTTTGAAATTCCGTTTCAAACGATTTGCCTTTGGGCGAAGTATACCATGCCTTCTTGGCATGAATTGCCGCCCCATCTGATAGAAGGAACAAGTAAGGCTGGCGCTTAGGTCCCGTGCCCTTAGTTCCAACACTGCTCATCGTCTTAGAGACGCCATACATGATACCGTCCTGCGTTGGCGTACCTGCCCCTAGCGAGACTGGCGACTTCGTTCCAACGGCCGTACCATCCTTGACTAGATTGCTGTTCAATGTGATGTTTTGGTTCGATGTTGCATATTTCAAATAATCTTCCGTTCCATGTCCTGAACTAAATACGTAGTGTCCTAGTTCCATAAACGTGCCGAGGTGGTTGGAGCTAGCCGATCCTCCAAACCAATAAACCGCAACGCGGTTATTGGGATTGGCATCCATGACTGTGCGGATTGCATCGTTGGCTGCCTTGGCCATCGCTTCCACACGATAGTACACACCAGGTCCACCTGCTGTTTCTGCTATTTCTCTCCCATTTAGATTTCCCATAGACGAACTCATGTCCAAAATAAAGGTTACGTCCGCCGCAGGACCGTCAGCATTGCCGCTCCCTCCGATACCTGGATTGGTCGAATTTGCGGTCATATATTCTTGTGCTAACGCTGACAATTTGACATTAAAACTGCCATCACCCTCTGCCGTAACGCTCTTGTCAGTCCAAATACGTCCGTCTGATGCCGCTGTGCCAAAACCGCTAGGTGGCGCATCCGTCACCGGGTCGGCAGTTAACTTGACTTGGTACTGGTCGTAGTTCGTCTCCGCCATAGTCGGAGCGATTGCCGCATTGGCCACTGAGCCGTCTAAAGGAGTAAGACCACTAAGCCCAAATATTAGACAGACCGTGAGCGCAATTGAAATAAATTTTCTAAAGCCATCGTTGTTCATATCTAGTGCCTCCGTACAAAATTGAAATATAATGATCCCTAATACAGCAAACTTCTTGTGTTTCTTCGTCTATAACCTACACTGTTCAAAAAGAACTATAGCAACATTTATTACCTTCTTCCCGTCTCCAGATTTGTTGCGAATTTTAGTATAATCATTAACTCTAAACAAAAACTGAACAAGAATGTGATGACAGTTGCCCTTGCCTGGTTGAATCACAAAAAATGCATTAATTTTATTGGGATTTGAAGAATGAAGTCTTGTTATTGAGGGGATTTATTCTTATATATCTACATATAACTGTGTTAATCTACTAGAAGGAGAATTGCCGTTCTATACTAATTAAACGCGACATAACTGAATGCAGGCAGATCTTACGATAGACGTAGGTTAGAAAGGAAGCCCCATGAATAGTTCCTTGAAGCAACTCATGAAATCACCCGCATTTCCCGGTGGTATCATAACCATTCTGATATTTTATCTGGATTACTTTCCATTCGAACTTGTTGAAAAATTTCTACTGTTTGCGGCTTTCGTTATTGTGCCTCTTGTGATTTTACTTTTGGATCATGACGCGAAGAATACATATCAACGATTGATGTATGCCGCTATGAAGTGGCTTCAATTTCCCGCTGCGCTTCTTACTCTAGCTTCGGTAATGAGTAGTAAGATGTGGGGGTTAGAAAGTACGGCAATCCCAGGAATTCTGTCCCTTGGGTGGCTACTGTTCACACTGCTGCTTGGCATCTATGGCTTGACCACTATTGTGATCGCTAAAGGAAAAGCAGCGGAAATAGCAATTGGTGCGGGGCTCGTTTATTTTTTCATCGGAGGCATTTGGTTTACCTTATATCAATATCAATTGAACCTCTTTCAAGCTAATCCTGCAACGCACGCGTTAAGCTCGGTTCACTTTCATTTCTCATCTGCAATCGTTCCAATTTTCATTGGTGAACTGGGACGCATCATGACGAAGAAAAGCTGGTACCCCTGGGTTGTTGCCATCGATATCATCGGACCCATCTTGATTGCTATTGGTATGATTTTCTCCAAGCCGATTGAATACATTGGTGTCGCTTTGTTTGCCTGTAATATTGTGGTTTACACCGCTTATCTCCTTACTTACTTGAGGAAAAACGCTTTGGATATTAAGGCAACCATCTTTTTAGGCCTTTCTTGCCTAGCCTTTTACACGGTGGTCGTCATTTCCATCTTCTATCCGTTACTGAAAAATATGTACTCATTAACCATACGCGATTTCATTCCCATTTACGGAGCTCTGCATGCGTTTGGTTTTGTCTTATGTGGACTGATTGGTTGGGTGTTCATGGTAGACTTCGTTAAGGAAAAGGCTAACCAATCGGCTTCATAGGAGTAGTTTAGTCAGGTTCGTGCTATAATAGTGATCACATAAATAACATTCATCATTCTGCCGAGATGGCGATGATTAAGGAGATTGAATTTTGACGAACAACCATGAAGTTGGAGCAGTGAACGAACTACCGGAGAACTTTGAAGAGCTCAAACGAGCGGCTAACCGTACGTCAAGCTGGAGAGACAGACTGAATGCGGTGAACGAATTGGGAAACTGGGATACAGCCCCTACCATTAAGTTACTTCAGCATGTTTTGAAAAATGATCAAGTGTTCCAGGTGCGTGAAGCTGCATATCACAAGCTGAAACAGTTGGATGAAGATGTACAAATGCCTGCCAAAAACAAAGGCGAGCTGTTTAAAGGTACTAACAAAATTTTGCTGCGGATCAAAAAAAGCCTTCCTGAAGGTCACACATTTGAGGAATTTAAGGAAAAACTGCAAAAGACACGTCTGGATCTCTATGATACTTACGAGGGCGACAAAGATGCTGAGTTCGACGCCTGGCTCCATGGAATTTGGGAGACACTAGGTAGAAGATAGCCGCCATTCACCGTATAATAGCTGAATAAAAAGCCACTCCAAAAAATGGAGTGGCTTCTTTATTTCTTATTATTTTGATTGTCACCAGAGTAAAGTTAGAACCTACATTTAATTTCACATGTACATGCCCTGTACGATGCGAAGTTATGTGATATAAAATTTATTCAGGTATATAAGGAAGATCCAGTGTCTTCGGAACGTTGATGACATGTTTTTCTGTATACGTGCGGATCCCTTCGGCGCCGTATTCACGGCCAATACCAGATTGCTTAAAGCCACCGAAAGGGAACCGAACGTCAAGACCCTGAACAGCAGCTGTATTGATCATGGTCGTTCCAGCTTCGAGTTGACGTGCGACGGAGATGGCATCCTCTTCTTTCCCCCAGACAGAACTCGTCAATCCATATATGCTTTCATTGTGTAGATGAATAACCTGCTCTTCATCGTCAAATGGAAGAATCGGAACCGTAGGACCAAACTGTTCCTCCACTACAATCGGATCATGAACATCGCAACCTAAGACAAGCGTAGGTTGTAGGTAGTAACCTTGGTCAAACAGCTTCTGATCAAGAATTTGACCGAGAGGGATGACCTTAGCCCCGCGCTTTTGTGCATCTTCAACCAAGCCAAGCACGTAATCTTTCTGCTTCAGGTTATTAACCGGACCTACTGTCGTATTCGAATCAAATGGATCACCGATTCGAATCCAGCGATTAGCCGCCTCGATATATTTTTCCACAAACGCATCATAAATAGAACGGTGTACATATACACGTTTGGCGATCATACAGATCTGTCCTGTTGTCAAAAAATTAGAAATGACAATCCGGCGCATGGCTCGCTCATCATGTACATCAAAGCTTTCCAAGAAGATCGCCGCATCATTGCCGCCAAGCTCAAGTGTCATATCCTTAATCGTTTCCGAAGCTGCTTTGATAATATGCTTAGCGGTCGCGGTTCCACCTGTAAAGGCGATTTTAGTAACATGAGGATTACTAGTCAGTTCAACGCCCACATCTGCATCACCATGAACGACATTGATTACACCAGCCGGGAACTCACTCGCAATAATCTCTGCCACCTTCGCTGCCGCCAGCGGTGCAAATGGACTGGGTTTAAGCACAATCGTGTTGCCCGCAAGCAAGGCAGGAGCGATCTTAATGGTAGATAAAGCAATGGGATAGTTCCATGGACTAATCGCTGCCACCACACCCATTGGATCATAGGTAAGAATCGTTTTACCATTCTCATGCTCTTTGATCTCTTCCTGTAGAGCCGATTTGGCTTCATTACAAGCAAACTCCATCCACATTAACGAAACATAAATTTCACCGTGTGCATCATATAGGGGCTTGCCATGCTCTCTGGACAGCAAATGAACAATTTCATTTTCAGCTGCTCTAATCTTCTCGATCGCCTTGCGCATCATAATAATGCGTTCATCAATGGGGGTCTGCTTCCATGTTTTAAAAGCCCCTGCCGCCGCTTCAATCGCTTCAACGGCTTGTTCTTTCGTAGTGACAGGGAAATAACCTACGATCTCAGTTGGGTTTGTCGGATTCTCTTTTGCTACCTGCGAAAGGGATTTTACATTCTGACCATTAATGAACGCTTCAACTATAATTGTCTCTTGGTCTGCTTGAATTGTCATTTTACATCCCCCTCCGTTATTTAAATGGATTAATTCCAAACTTCTTCTGCAATTCCCTTCACATAACGAAGTTTACGCCATTGCTGTTCTTCCGTTAAAATATTGCCTTCTTCTGTAGATGAAAAGCCACATTGTGGACTCAAACAAAGTTGCTCAAGTGGTACATAGGTTGCCGCCTCTGCAATCCGAGCTTTAATGTGTTCTTTATCCTCTAACTCGCCTGTTTTCGATGTGAGTAAACCAAGCACGATTTTCAAATCTTTTCGATTCACATATTTTAATGGCTCGAAACCACCTGAGCGCTCATCATCAAATTCTAAAAATAAACCATCTACGTTTAAGCCTCCAAAGATAACTTCAGAAGCGTAATCATAACCACCCGTTGAGAAATAGTTCGATTTATAGTTACCACGACAAATATGCATCGTCACAACTAAATCTGCGGGTTTATGAGCCAATGTTTCGTTAATCATTCGCTGCATCGTTTTCAACTCTTCTGCCGGTTCCAGACCTTTGGCGCGCAGCTTATCGTGACCAGCGTCTGAGAATAGGTCTGCCCAAGCTGTATCATCTAATTGCAGATATCGACATCCCGCATCATAGAAGGCTTGAATGGCTTTTTGATACGCCGCAATCGTATCCTGAAGGAATTGCTCACGGTCCGTATAGATATTGGCGTCATTTTCTAACCGATATAGAAGCATGTTTGGACTTGGAATAGTCTGTTTCGCCACTGCGTCACCTGCATGTTTTTTCAAAAACTCAAAATCCTGAACAAAGGGATGACTCGAGAAATCGACTTTACCAATAACACGAATTCCGCCCTTGCGCGTTTGCATATTGTGGAATTTCGGTCCGTCTATTTGCTCATATAGCTCTACGCCATCCAAGCCACCCAGAAAATCAAAATGCCACCAGCTTCTACGGAATTCACCATCCGTAACTGCAGATACACCATTCTCCTTCTGCTTTTCAATAATTCGAATAATCTCTTTATCTTCCACAGCTCTTAATTCTTCATATGTGATGTTGCCTGATTTATATTGTTCACGTGCCTGACTTAAATCTGCAGGACGTAGAAAGCTACCTACATGATCATTACGAAATGGTATCATAACTATTTCTCCTTCTAACTTTTTATTCTAATGAGTATAGCATGATGAAAAGGAATGCTTGTTATATGAAAAAAGCATGGCTAGTCATAGCTTTTAATAATAGCTAAAAGGCCAGACCTGTTGATTATCCAATAACAGCTTGAAAAGAGGCCTTAAAAAATGTCCGAATCATAAACCACAAAGCACGTAGTAGCCACGGGATGCGTTCACCTGAAAAAGAAACTGAGTTAATTACATTACATAATGTGTTTGTGCTTAGGCTCGATGTTGAGAAAGAAGATACGATTCAACCTGCGTTAACGGAAGCTATTGGGTGGTTTGGTAAGATTGATGTTCTCCTGAATAATGCCGGGTGTGGAACAATGGATCATATCGAAGTATTCACGGAGAGCAGATTCGAAGACAGCTTTAAGTGAATGTGTTTGGTCTGGTCCGAATAACAAAAGCCATGCTACCACACTTTAGATATAATCAAGAAGGTCTGCTAATCAATAACTCTTCCATGGGTAGAAAAGTAACCTTTTATAAAAATGTCACTGTATCATTTATCCAAATTTGCAGTTGAGGATTTATCTGAGTCAGTATCGTATAAATTAGCCTCACAAAATATCAAAATCGAGCTAATTGAACTGGAGCTATTCAAACGGATTCTGGCGGAAGATCTATAGAGTTCTACTATAATGAAGCATTAACAGACTACATTCCAAAAGAATTTAGTGGGACAAAACAACAACTGTTTACACTTCACCTCCGGGAGGAAATAGTTGCGGATACCATATACCAAGCGTCCATACATTGTGCAAATTAATTCCGATATGTAAACCCAAATATCTAACGAATATAGTCCAACATTTTTTCTTGAAAATGTAACCGGCATAATAGCGAAAAAAACACAAAAAGAGCATGCCGTAGCGCGTAGCTACTCCTTTTTGTGTTTTTATTTTAAATTCTGAACCGTTCTGAACATGAAAAAGGTGGTATCGCCTAACACTAGAGAATTAGACTAGAAGACATTTTTAAGATCTTGTCACTTGTATTATGAAAGTGTTCTTAATCTTACTCTCAATAAACTCTTTTACACTAAAAAATGGCTCCATTTTTCTTTAATACATCAACTTTAGAAGATGTTAACCCTGAAGAGTTTACAAACTCACACCCACTTAAATCATCAAGATGCAAATATCTATTTAGTAATTGTAATGTTCCTAAATCTACAGCCAATAATTCCCTACTGTTTAATATATATATAATAGTCCCATCATAATTAAATTTTATTTCTCTAACAGAATAAAAATAATCATCGTAATCCTCTTTTGCTATTGTATTATTCTCGCATATAATAGTCTTAATTTTAAACTTATTGTGTAATTCTTTGGTGCTGTAGTTATAAATAAAAATTTCGTCTTTCACCGAAACAGCAATAAATTCACCACTTCCGTTAATGGTAAGATGCTTGCAATCTTGTAGAACAATCTCGAATAGTTTCTCCTGTGAATAAGTTTCAAATATTTTAATTGACGTTTCATCACTAATTGCAAACTGATCTAAATATGGGTGAAAAGTAGCATAATATTTAACTAAGTTATTTTTCTCTTTTGGGAGTTTTTCAAAAAATACCTTCTCATTAGTATTGAGATTCCACAAAATAAACTCATCAAATCCAGAACTAAGAAGATAATTCTCCGAATAATTCAGAGATAACCGGTCAGCATTATAAAAGCATTCTAAAGCTTTTATTTCTTCACAACTATTAAGATCATACAAATAGATGTAAGAGTTATTACATCCTGCATAGAGAATATTGGATTTTTTTGAAAACAAAAACTTGCCCGTCCACCAATTTTTTGACTCACTTGCAGTAGGATTAATATATGGCTCAACTTCTAAAGTTTTGTGAAGAGAAAGGTTCCCAATTGAGCGAATTTTTACTTTTCCCCAATCAGAGTGTGCAATAACTCTTGTGTTTGTATTGATACTAACATTCCACGCCGGATCATTCACTCTCTCTTTAACTTGGAAAGACTCAAGGTCAAGAACCAATAAGTGATCCGGAGATCCTAAAACAATAGTTCCACTTACTTCGTCAATATCTAGATCATCAATTTGATAGGAATTAAATTTAAAATTATCTAAATTTGTATTTCTAAAAGATGCGCCTTCATAAATGTTTGATTCTCTGTCAAATACGAAACTACCCAAATTAGCATTTTGTAAATCGCAATTGTCAAATAGTGTATTTTTGAAAACTCCATAAGTGCTTAATAGTTTCTTACCGATTTCAGGCTCATTTAGTCTATATTTTGGATTGTATGGTATAGAGAAATTTCTTAGTGATAAGTCTGACAAATCCTTATTGGAAAAATAATCATTTTTAAAGGATAATAGCAAAAGTACAATATTATTTGTTAAATAGTTAACTTCTTCAAATGTTTTTTTTCTACACTGATCTAGTAATTTCAAAAGTTTTAATTCAACTTCTTCCCCATCAAATTTAATAATATCCATCATTAGATCTAGAATCACTTTTGTAAGCGGAAGTTTACCAAATGATTGGATGATGTACAAAATATCTTCTTGCTCGAAATATCTTAATTTAAGTTTTTCATCCATATATTCATTTTTATTTCTATTAAAGTACGAAGACCACGTGTAATTTTGATTTACTAATTCTTGATCTTCGTTTATGCGGAGCCTCGCACATTCTGTAAAATCATCTGGTAGAATTCCTAGTTCCGCTACAAACTTATATGCAACAAAAAATTCTAAAAATGACTTATGAGCAGGTTTATAGTTACCATCCTCTTCATCTATTATCAAAATAGTCTGCCCTCTCAAGTCGTATCTCCAGTAGTCAATTTCCTTGTCATCTAAGTTAAATAGGCGATTTATAACATTGGGGAATTCTTTATAATTAATAGTCAACTTATCGTTCGAAATCATCTCCCAAGATAATTCGCATAAAAAGTAGAGTTTGTCTGCTAAGGAAGTAAATGTCCTTACTTGCTTAATATCTCTCTCCATCTTACGTTGTATCGCATACAAATAAATTCTGGCCATATCTACAGGTTTATTATCTTCAATATCTTTTATTGCATCTATAATTAAATCAATCATTATAGGACGAGCTAATAAATCCTTAATTTCCTCGTTATTTATTAACTTATTTACTACTTCGGGGTTAGTATGCAGAGACAATACCTTTCGTAGTTGTTCATCATTAAATTTTAACAACTGTAGTACCTCAAATTGGGGACTTTCACCTGTTAAAAATTTTGTTGATTCTTTTAATTCAGCATTTAGCAATGATCTTCCCTCTTTTATTTGGGGAAAATGTTCATTTCTACATGAGAGAACAACCTTTGAGTTTCCATTAATGACACTTGCAAGCTCCCAAAAATTATCTATCATTTTTTGCTTATTTACTTTATCTGCCATCTCATCAAATCCATCAAATATAAGAAGTAACTTACCCATTTTATTTAATTGCATGAATGCTGAAAATGCGCCCTTTACTTCAATTTTGTGAAGTCGAAAGAAAAAATCAGAAATTAGTGTGTCGACTTTCATAGCTTTTGAATAATCCCTAAGATAAATTAATATCGGGATCCTTGGACGGGGAAAGTTTGTCTTCTTTGCTTCTTTATATTTATTTATCATTTTCCATGTATAATATAAGCAAAACCATGATTTCCCAGTTCCGAATTCTCCAAGAATAGAGATATGTTCTTTTTGGTTATCTTGTTGCCAATAGTCTATATATCTTTCTAACCCCCCATCTTCTTCATCGTAAACATTTTTCGCTTCAAAAAGTTTAGTCCGTTCATCTATTTCCATCTTTTCACAGTACAGTGGTATGTAATTTTTTTCTATTTTTTTACCCATTATCTCCGTTTCGATCCAATCAAAGTAATTAGATAAATCAATTGTTTCTTCAATGAGTTGATCGAAATTATAACAAATATAGCTACGAGATCCTGATACGCTTTCGGAATAGTCTTTTGCTGCCTTAGTCACATTTGAAGTTGAAACCACCCAACCCTCGTCACAATCATGGTACTTTGTTAGGTGTTCTAACTCTTTTACATGTTTTACTTTTATTTGTGATGTTATACCATAGACTAGAACATCTAATGTCCTCCGTCTTTCAGGAATTTTTATCACAAAAACAAAGAAACTATCGTTTTCAATATTTAAATTATCAAAAGTGTAATCCAGAGCATGGAACCAATCTTTTAACTCAATATTGAATTTTTTTAAATTACTCAATTCTTTTATTACTGCCGAAGCAGCCTCTCCGTTTGATAAAAGCTTAACTACTTCTTTCAAATCTGTTGGTATAGTCTCCTCCAAATATTCCTCAAAAAACCACTTTAATAAATTCACAACTGCAATCTTCGTGATATTTACATGACCAATATTTATAAAATCTTCTGCGCTGTTAGGGTCATGAGATGCCGGGTTTCCATGTGTCCTAACTGTTTCAAGGTAGGAAGCCACTCTATGCCTTGTGCGTTTATTTGTAATAATAATGAAATTTATTGGATTCTCACATGTGATAATTTGAGACAATTTGGATAAATCTAATTCTCTAATTCTACCGTTTACCGAAGATCCATCAACTTTTTTCTTTCCTAAAATAATATCGGACCCAAGCTGTTCTCCAAAGTGATCATATATAACCGCTTTGCTTATTGCTTCTGCTGACTTCCTTGCATTATTACAAACATCCTCAGCAACATTATCTGAGAATGTTTGAGATGCTACTTTTATTAAATCTGATATTTTTTCTACTAGTTTCATATTTATCGACATTATATAACCTCCTAATGACTTTTTATATTTCAATAGAGCTCAGTTAAAAGAAAAAATTACACACTTTGTTTATGTTCTATTTTTACTTTCAATATCCTTTTTTTATATTATTAGTTTATTAACTAGACTTACAACGCAAAATTCTTTTTCCATTAGATACTCACCCTACTTGTGGTACGGTTCATCGTAACATCTAGCGAAATCAGGAGAATTGCCAAAAACCTGCTACAGGTTGTTGTATCTCGGTGGCCCTTATCATGGCAAAGATATATAGTGATCCAAAACCAAAAGGATAATTGTATTCGTGTTGAACCAACGTTTCGGGGTAACCATCTTCATCGACTTGAAATAAAAAAGAAAATGACTCCGCCATCAAATTCGTAAAATAATAGTCTTCATTTTGAATAAGTCTCGGGTTTCCCCTACTTTGATCAAAAAAGACTGGTCCATTGATTTCTGGTCATTGCTTAGTGTCCCGTCTGAGATGGTGTGTTTTTTAAGGCCTGGGTTAGTAAACATCTCTTTGATGTTTTCAGTTGAAATGGGGTGCTCAATTACCTTGATCGAGCAATTAGGATACATATTGTTTTTCAAATACTCCTCATAGTCTTCAGGGATGAAGATCGAAATCATGTTCTCCGTTTTAAAAGGATGGACGAGGCTCAAGTAAAAAAGATATTTTTGTTTACCTTCATGGATGAGGTCGTCTTGATCATCAAAAAATTGAGGTGCATTTCCGCCGATCCAGCCTGCCCCCTGATCTTTCGATAGGTCAGATTCGGCATAATAGAGAATACTCTCTGTTCGCTCAACCAAAACCTTCATTTGATTGTCCAAAAATAGACCTAAGTACTTCATTGCGACATCGATCTTATTTCTCTTCTATTGATTCAGATTCCTCAGCGAATACCTCTGAACTGATTCGATTAATTCTCATTGTACAGAAGGAGCGCGTTTAGCGTTCCTTCTGTAGCTGGCAGTTGTAAATCATTGCCGCTGCCGCAACCTCATTCTGGAAATCACGGCTTCTATGACGAGCAGATTAGGAATCCAACAAACCCAAGCGACAACCCGAAACCCCGCCTCGAAATCGCCAAGCAGAAGATTCAGCGGCGCTAACCAGAATCGAAGCGTAACAGCTGCAAGAGTAAGCGCATAACTGCGAAGCATCCATGCTTTATGAGCTTGGATGTCTTTCGCCATAATTTTTCTCGTTGCAATAAGCGTCGTCGCAACCCACAATACATCGAGCGACATGAACCCAAGCCCGGCAATCCAACCTCCCGTGGCAAAAAGGGATAAATACACACTCACGATCCCACTAATTGTAATCGAAAGAACATATCCATACCCCATTAGGCGATGCCAACGTTTCCTATCATTCGTTGGCTTCATAAATAGTTGAAAGGATCCTATGATCAAGGCAAATATCGCGGTAACAATATGGATGTATAGTACATATATCCATGGTTTGAGTTCAAAATTCGGCTTTTGCAATTTGAAAGAGACAAGTCCTGCATCACTAGCTTTAAGCACGCCATACTGAACAATTGCGTATCCGGCAATCGAAAATGCAAGAATGAGAACGAGTGCCCGAATCATCTTATTTCCCATTTGAATTATCCTCCTCCGTTGATGCACCGTGAAGCTGTTGTCCCTTTAAACCCTATAGTGGCTATAGAGTCAATACCGATCTTCTCGATTAAGGCATCGGCCAGAAAGGGACGTACAAATTCAACGCTTGTCGTGGTCAAGTTTCCTGCCGTACTTTTGGTGCAAACGGATCTTCGCTTCCTCCCAGCTTTACAGTTAGAAATAATGCCCCTTCCGAATATCATCTAAAAGGGTAGGATGTACTGGTTTCCATCCTAAACGCTCCTGCGTCAACGCACTGGACGCCGGATTATCCGTTTTCGTGAAGGGTGCAAGCCATCCGAAATGTTTACCTGCTTCTTCAACCCCAATACCTTGGACCGGCAAGTTCAAATGTAGGCCCAAAGCCGTGGCGATCTCTTGAAATGGAATGCCCTCTTCGCTCACTGCATGAAACCGGGACCCTGCCGGAGCTTGTTCTAAGGCGAGTCTAAAAAGGCGCGCCGCATCCAGTAGATGCACGGATGGCCAACGGTTGTTACCGGAGCCTGTATAGGCGGAGAACCCCTTCTTGCGAGCGATGTTCACCAGATTTGGGAACAAGCCCGTCTTATCGCCTTCACCGTGTACGATCGGTGGGAGGCGTACAATCGAGGAACGTATCCCACGATTTGCCAAGTCTAGGGTGGTATGTTCTGAAATGATGCGTAATCCACCTTGCGATTGAGGATCCCCAGCGCTGGCCTCCGTTCCGAGACGGCCGGGAGTAAGCGTCATCGTAGGCATCGCGACGACAAGCGCCCGGTCACCGGCGGGTAAGGAGGTGCCAAGTGTCTCGATGGCTCGCCTATCGATCTCAATTGCAGCCTTCATAAATCGCATCACTACATGACGAGGATTCCCTCCGAATAAAACCCTAAGCCGAGTTGGAAGGCCCGCATGCGAGAACTTGTGGAAGAAGGCCAAATGAATGACCCCGTCTACTGCAGTAGCCACTTTGCGCAAGCCTGCTAAATCCTCAATCGAACCGACTTGAACCTGGGCACCCAGTGCCGTAAGCCGTTTGCCGGCTTTTTCAGAACGGGCAAGACCAACCACTTGATGACCGGCATCCAGCAGTTCGCGAACGACCGCCCCTCCGATGAAGCCTGTCGCCCCTGTAACCAATACACGCATTTTCAGAAATCCCCTTTCCTATCGATAGGATGTTTACTCTTAGTATAGGGGATTGACTACTGCGGTCTTTGCCTTTTCCGTCGGAGTTTTTGCCTGATTCAACAGATTCCGCCGCTTAAAAAGGAAAAATCCGCTAGGCTCTATGCCCGCGGAAATTCGAAAAGCCGTTTACATGTGCGTTTCACTTCAACTTTTGCTGGTCCTGACGCCACCTTGTGATATCTCTAGTTGGAGGACACCCAAAAAATCGGCTGTAATCGCGACTAAATTGGGAATCGCTCAAATAGCCTACACGCCGGCTCGCCGTAGTTGCGTCAATGGAGCTGGATAACATTAGACGCCTCGCCTCTTGCAGGCGCAGCACCTTTTGATATTGCAGAGGGCTCATCGCAGTAGCCGATCTGAAATACTCGCGAAACGACGATTCGCTCATATGGACCAGCTCCGCCAAATCCGCCACTTTCAACGGCTGAGAAAAGTTATTTTGGAGCCAATCAATCGCTTTTGCAACCTGCTGCATGCCCGATTCCGCCAGAACAGTCTCGGCAACATAAACACCGATTGGGCTACGGAGGATGCGGATATAAATCTCGTCTTTCACCAATGGAGCCAGCATTTGAGCATCATCAGGAGAGGACAGGCAAGCCATCAATCTTGCAGCGGCGTTCATCATGGCCAAGTCTGCTTCGATGACATAGCACGCACTGCGATTGCGAACCTCCGGTAAACCATTAGGAAATACCATCGGCAGCAACGAAGCAATCCTTTGCGGATCGAGGTATAGACCTATCCCCAAGAACGGTATTTGGGGGCTGGCCTGCATGATTTTCATCGCAACAGGCAAGGCAACGGGGGCAATATACATTCGCGAAGCACCATACTCATAAGCATCCTTGCCTACGGTAATTCGCTTTTTCCCTTGCGCTGCAATGCAGATTGCCGGCGAGAACATAGTGTGAACATCATCCGCCGCTTCTACTTGCGAATATCGGTTCACATAAAGACCATGGATCGGTGAAGCATAGGTCCCATCCTGCGAAGTATGCGTGTAAATCAAACTTGCCAACCGAGCTGCTTCACTATCTAGCGCTGAATTGGCATCATCTAATACAGATACATCCTCATATTTATAGTAATTGTCCATGTTCACAAGCAACTTCTTCCCCCTCAGATGTAACGGGATGATAGGCATGTTCATGATACCACAGGCGCATCCAGAAAGCTTAAGCATTAAAGTTAAATTAGCATGGATATCTCAAGTCTACCCTTCTGCAAGTCCGAGGGGATTCCCTGCTAGCACGAAGCGGACAGCATTTCTCGCTATCGCCTCCCAATGTGCTTTACTTATGGTACGGTTCCCCCCGATTTATCTTCACCGCGCGATAAATCTGCTCCACCAATACCAGCCGCATAAGCTGATGCGGCAGGGTCATGCGCCCGAAGCTCAAGCGCTGCTTCGCACGGCGCAACACCTCATCGGAGAGCCCGTGGCTTCCTCCGATGACAAACACGACATGGCTCGTCCCATACGTGCCGAGCTTGTCGATCTCCAATGCCAGCTCTTCGGAACTCCAGAGCTGGCCATCCAATGCGAGCGCGACAACATGCGCCTCGCTCTTCACATGTGCGAGGATGCGTTCGCCCTCGCGCTCTTTTACCGCCCGAACCTCAGCTTCGCTCAGGGTATCGGGGGCCTTTTCGTCTGCGACCTCGATCATCTGAAACTTGATGTACGGGGCGAGACGCTTGGCATATTCCTGAATGCCCAGCGTGAGATACTTTTCCTTCAATTTGCCTACGCCAATAATCTGAATAAACACGAAAAATCATTCCTCCTAAATTATCTTGCTTGCACAATATTCTTTCTATAAGTAAGAAGCTTCACAGCATCGTTTGTTCCAACTGTAGTATACCTACATATCTCTCCAATTCTAACGAATCCCACACACCTTATTCAGCCTCATTTCGGCTCCTTTAAAATCTAACGAATCTGAAACACGCTATCCCACTAAAAACGAGCCTTCCCCACCTCTTTCGAGACCATTTCAGCAATATAACGTGTCTACGATTCGTTAGATTTCAACCAGGCGGTATTTGCCCCGAATAAGGTCTGTCAGGTTCTTTAGAGTTACTCCACCCAACCCAGCCACGCCACCGTCCCTACCGACAACGCCGTTACCCAAATTCTACTTTCCCCCAAGCCCGAGCTTCCATTTCTATTACCTACACACCTTGCACGTCTGCTACAACCTGGCTCACCCCAACTCAGAACTCGGCTCGGCGCCTACCTAGCTTAATCTTCTCCTACTGTCCTACTCCACCTTCATCCCCCACAACCCTCGCCAACGCCACGCTGCCTAACAACCACCACCAATTCCCCCACAAAGACAAAAAGAGCGCTAATCACGCTCTCCTTGGCTTCTTGCTGTGATGTTCATACCGGATGGAAAGTCAGCCAGAAGCGCCACCTATAGTCACGCCTCCGGCCATCTAAGTCCTACAGTACGCTAAACGACGAGGAATTCCGCGTGCTGTTCGCACTCTGCGCACTTCGCAGGCGGGTCCCAATCGGCAAATTCCGTCTCCTTCAGATCAACGATATCTGGAGCGTCCTCATACTCATCGACAAACATGTCGATGGCAATGTCCACGTGTTCTTTGCATACAACGTACATCCGTTAAGCATCCTTTCTGTAACCAGCTATGTTCCCGATTCACAACCGCTTATCCCATTACAGGATAGCCACTTCTCAGTTCTATCACACCTGCCGCCGAAAAGAAACCCCCAGCCCTAATTTATCGTACCCAACATCCACCAAACCTCTCCATTCGCCGTAAAAGAACACAAAAAGCATCCTTTCCAGATCCCTCTACGGTACCTGAAAAGAATGCTCCTGTAACAGTAACAATCCAATTCACATAGCGAATGAATCTTGCTCCTGCGCCTGAATTACGAATACAGAGTTACTTATTGCCCTGTTCCATTCTATGAATGTCTTCTATCCTAAACGCTTTTTAATTCAATCCCGACTGCGCCTTCGTCAACAGCTTCCCGCCTTGAAAAGCAATAACCGCATTGGCACCATTGCCAGCTGTGCCCTTATAGTTGTACACCACCATATTCTCCGCTTCACTCAGCGCTTCACCTTCACCACCAAGGATCTCGATGACATCTTCCACCGACATGCCAACCTCAAGCTTCTCATACTGGGCAAACGTAATCAGTACCCCATCGCCTTTCCCGGCCGATCCATTGTTTCCCGATGCTACAGGCGTTTGACCACCAGCCCCACCTGCAGCAATCACATTTGTACTCAGCTCATTCAACTTGGTCTCAAGTGCTGCGATCTTTTGCTCCTGCTCAACGCTCTTGGCTCCCTGCTCCACCAGTTTCTTCTCTAGGCCAGCAATCTTCTCCTGCAAAGCACTTGTATCTACAGATGCTCCTGTCGTAGCTACCTCAGACCCACAGGCGGACAACATAAACAGGGACAGAGCCAAACTCGTTCCACCAAGCATCTTTTTCTTCAAATGTTTCATCAATAATACCCCTTCCATTCTGAAATAAAATTAGATCGACAAACAGATGTTATTGCATCAGCGACCGTCTCCAACATATTGACAACAGTTTACCACAGCCCTAGTCTTATGTATCTGCTCCTTTGGCTCCGGGTCTAACTGATCATGAGAATATAAAAAAGGTTGATCTACTCATTTACTGTCGAACGAACACGCCCACCCATAGCGTAATGCTCATCATCCAACAACTAAAAAAGAGTGGTCAGTTGATCTGATCACTCTTCTAGCATTCCCTATTTCAATCCACGCAACAGTATAGGCTCGCTCGCTGAACTTCCCTTACTCCGGTTTATCAGTCAGCTTCACCGATACTTTCTCAGCTTTGCCATCCCGGTAGAAGGTCACTTCAATCGTATCCCCAATCTTCTTCTGATCGTACAGATACTTCCGCAGATCCAGCGTGGAGGTAATTTTTTGCCCATCAAATTCCGTAATGACATCATTCAGCTTCATACCTGCTTCGGATGCCGGACCGGATGCTTCCAACACAACCACACCGCTGTCCACGTGAGATGGCAGCTTCAGATCCTTGCGCTGCTCGTCATCCAGTGGTGCATATGGGTTGCTCAGATCGACCGTGTACACGCCCAGGTATGGACGAGATACTTTGCCGTTCAGTAGCAGGGAATCTACCGTTTTCATCACTTCGTTCATCGGAATGGCAAAGCCGAGACCTTCAACACCCGTATCCGAGATCTTCATCGTGTTGATGCCGACCACTTTGCCGTTCAGATCGACCAATGCACCACCGCTATTGCCTTCATTAATCGCCGCATCCGTCTGAATTACGTTTTGCTCCCAGTCGTATACTCCATCCTGATTAATCGATACCGGTAGAATACGATCCGTGTAACTGACAATACCGGATGTCAGCGTACCGCCCAGACCGAGCGGGTTCCCGATCGCCAGCACCGTTTGACCGCGCTGAAGTTTGCTGGAATCACCGATCTCCGCGACTGCACCCAGCCCTTTATCTTCTGCGGATAGTACAGCAATGTCGCTCACACGGTCCTTACCGACCAGCTTCGCTTTGTGTGTCTCCCCGTCTACGGTCACAATCTCCAGATCACTCGCACCCTCCACGACGTGGTGGTTGGTCATGATATAGGCCTTGCCATCTTCCTTCTTGAAAATGACCCCTGAGCCCAGCGCCGAATCTTCCATCGACAGACTGCTACCCGTTTTATGGTTCACAATGCTCACCACGGAAGGACGAACGTGTGCTGCTGCCTGAATAATCCGATCGTATGGATCAGCTGCCTGCGCTGTCTGTGCACCGCCTCCACCACCGTTACCCGTAGCATTAGCCAGCGGTAACGAAGCGGGCTGGGTGATGAAGCTAAACAGCATGACGGTCACGATGGAGCTGATCACCGAGCTAATCACAGCTACCTTCACTGTGGAACTTATTCCCGTACGCGATCTGCGCGGATTGCTCCAGCGGTCACGTCCACGTGCTCTGCCTCCAGGGCGGATGATCTGAAGTTTGCCTTTCTGTTCAGGTTCGGCGCGTCTTGATACTTTGGTTGAATAAAAATCGTCTCCAAACAATCCCATCGTGATCCTCTCCCCTTCGTTGTCACGCATCAAGACCCTGACTGCCGCCTAAGTTGTCGCATGGTTCAACGATGGTGTTCTTACGCTACCCCACTCCAGCCACAGCCGAGCTTCCGATCGCTGTTACTCACAAATTTTTTTTGTTTCTTTTTCCTAGGTAAAATTTGTTCATAGCATATGCTTCCGAAGTAGCTTTCTTTCAGAAAGCTTTCAGGCGATCGCTTCGCTTCTCCAGCCTCGTTCTGTGTCTTTCGTTACGTGCGTACCGTAAATAACCTCTCGGTTTCCCATGCTTTTTTGCATTTTTATAAAATGGTCTTGCATATCGCCGCATCCCGGCATCAAATCAAGATACAGCGTCTATGTACAACAGAACGGACACGCCATTCTGTCAGTGACTCTATCAATCATGCTCTCGCATTCTATGACATGCCATTTCACACGCAAAACAGCCAAAATCACAATGCTCCTCATATACTAAACACGTCAAATCACAAAAAGTTGCATATTTACGAAAATTAAAGCAAATTTCCGCTATAACGCGCTTAACAATAAAGGCCCATAGTATCTATCACCACAAAATCCGGTCCGCTAAGCGCCATTTTGGCAAATTTGAAGAACTTTTTCACCCCTGTATAGTCACAGGTTCAGCATACACGTCTCATCACACAAATGTTAGCGGCAAAAAGAGGAATGTTTTCCATCAAGCCTGACTACAATAATAGTAAAAGACAATTCAAAGCTTCATAGAGGAGGATATATATGGATCGCACACGTACACTCACAGCCATGGATGAAGTTCATATGGCGGCCAAGCTGGCCGATCTCAAAGAAGAACACTATCGCAACACACTTGCACTCAGTACCATCATCGAACTGCTTATTGATAAAGGCATTCTGACCCGCGAGGAAGTCGAGCGCAAAGCCGCCGAACTCGACAGCTTTATGGCTCACCCACCCTATCCCATGGCGTAGGACGGTCATAATACGTATCACAGAGTTTGAACTCATGATCCCGATAAAAACATCCACGGCTCTCCATCGCGTCGCGCACCGACATTTTCGCCAAGTCCATCATATTATGATCTCGGCTAAGATGTGCCAGATACGTGCGCTTGATGCGTCCGTTCATCAGTTCACTAAGCGCTGCCCCTGCTGCTTCGTTCGACAAATGCCCAATGTCACTCAAAATCCGGCGCTTGGTGTTCCATGGATAACGCCCCATACGCAGCAATTCGACATCATGATTCGCCTCCAGCACCAGCACGTCAGAATCGGAGATTGCATCGCGAACCTTGTCGCTCATGTACCCGAGATCCGTTGCAACAGACAGCTTCTCCGTACCATCATCGAATGTGTACCCTACCGGCTCAGCCGCGTCATGCGAGATCCCGAAGGATTCCACGCGCAGTGACCCAAAATCATGCTTTTCACCCGTCTCAAATACCCTCCGGTTTTCCTCTGGAATCGCCCCAACCGACTTCTCCAGTGCCGCCCACGTATTTAGATTCGCGTAGATTGGTAAATTATATTTCCGAGACATCGCGCCTAGTCCTTTAATGTGGTCGGAATGTTCATGTGTAACCAGAATCCCGTCCAGTTCTGCCCCAGAAATCTCCCTTTCCTGAAACAGTGCATCCAATCGCTTCGCACTAAGACCCGCGTCAATCATGAGAGATGTGCCCCCATGTTGTATGACTGTGGCATTACCTGTCGAACCGCTGGATAACACGGTAAAATATATCCCCATAACGCATTACTCCCCTGGTTTGTCTGTCTTGGGACTGAATACATCCCCACTGATGCCCTGCACGTACAACACTTCGCCACTTTCCAGCACGAACCGCCATGCCGGCATCGCTACCTGTATATCTGAATTGAACAACTGGCCGTAATAGCCCAGCTGAATATCTTTGACAATTGCATCATTTGGCAAAAAGTTCTCGATCAGCGTTCCCAGCGCCTTCGACGCCGGAAGCACCTGCTGATCGCTCTCCTCTGCGGTCGTAATCCGCACTGGAGTTTGACGGTAACCCGTTATTTTCTGGTCGCTGTAGAATAGCTCCAGACTCACATTAAAGAGCGGCCATTTGCCATCCACCAGTGGGTGAAGCACAAAAGCCCCATCCTCGGCCATCAGCTGATCCAGCCGGTATGTCCCAATCTGTGGAATCTCACGCTGTAATGCATCTTCCAGTTCACTCTGCGAGAAGATCAACTTGCTATCTACAGGCTGTTCCAGCTCCATATCTACGCCCGCCTTGTCCTCTTCAATGAACTCATAGGACAACTTTGGCAGCTTCGGCGTTTCATTCGGAATTGGAGCCAGCACCTGAATGCCCTTTTCTTCCATCGCCTGCTGTGTATTATCTGCCAGCGAGGTGAAGTCCAGATTGGCTCCGGCCGTCTCTCGCGCATCCATCCAGATCTGGTATCCCAGCACCAGATTGAGCAGCAGAAAGGCATAGATCAACACATTTTTCGCCCGTCCCCAATCCAAAACATTCACCTCCGTCCATTTGATAAAGCAACTAATATCACACTGGCCCACTCCGCGGTCAGAACAACCTTCCGATCGCTGTTATCCCCAGATTTCTTGATTCCCTTTTCCTAAGGGAGAAATCCGGCGATAAAGGCGAAGCGTATGCTTTCGATGCAGCTTTCTTTCAGAAAGCTTTTGGCTTCGCTTCTACAGCTTTTTTCTGCCCTCTCCGTTATCGTGTGATCTTACACCTCGCTCGGATATCGAATGACTCCATTACCCTACAACCCATCAAGAAACGGTAGTCTCCTCACCATTTCCGAATCGAATAACCCATACCGGAATCAGCTTTAGTCCGTCCTCAATCGAAGAAGGACGATAAGCCGGGTACACGTCCACAACCTGGCGATTCTCACCTGCCACCTTTTTAATAAGAGCTTTCAGCTTGTCTCCGCCAGGCAACTTTACCGATTTCTTCGTCTCTGCACCTTCGTTCAGGTATTCCAGTGATCGTTCATAGCTGGATACCGTCTCCTGCTGCATCTCCATGGTGATCGTGCCAAAGCGGAACTGCATGGAATCCATAATCGGATAGCTGCCATAATACTGTTGAAATTCAAGCCGCGTCTTGCTGTCGGCGGTCTCCAGCATCATGCGCGACCGGCCTTTCCAGCCGCCATGCTGATTCACAAAATCAACCGCAGACAGCGCATCCTTCGCGGGGTCAATCTGTCCCGCAGGCGGTGCGGCCGGATCGGTGTAACTGATCCAGCGTTGTTCCTGTTTTACTTGCAGACTACGTTTACTATCCGTGTAGATCTCCGATCCATCTTTTTCCCGGATGTTCCGGGTCATACTTGGATCGAAGAACAGACTTCGTTGCATCTGCTCAACCGTGAACTGACCTGTCGGCACATCGGCTTCAATCGTCTCCAGAGCTTCCGCCGGGATATAATACCCGCCGTCCATCAACGTATATGGCGTCCAGTTCGTACCGAAGTCAACATGCTGCTGCACGTCTTGTACTGTCAGGTCTGCCTGCGTTGCCTCGTATACCACGTCTCCCTTGGCGCTAAAGAACAGCGCATGGGCCTTTGTTTCATTTTTGGACGTATAGATCGAGATTCGGTTAATGGTCTCCCCTTGGAACAAGGAATCCGTCCCAAGCCTCATCACCCGCTGTAACAATGCTACGGGAATGCCTTCTTTGAACGATAGCTCAAACCCAGGGTTCTCCTTGCGAATCTGATCCCAGTTCACCGATTGCACACTGCGGCGCTGAAAATCATCGAAAGCACGCCCCTGTAACCGTGAATAGATCAACTGATAGAACGTATTGCCAGGGTAAAACACCGTATGTTTATCCTCACCCAGATGAATAATCATCTGATCGGGGAAGATCAATTCTTCAATATTGCGTTCCTGACCCATATTTTCCGTCTTCACATAATTCGTCTCTGACGTCACGATGGAATCCCCGCCTCCGGGCAAACGGTAGATCAGGAAATAACTCTGAACCAGACTGGCTACAACAAGGGCAGCAAGCACCAAGGATTTAATCCGTTCCTTCACGGTGCTCACCCCCTTTCTCACGCATCGGCAGTGTGAACGTTACTGTCGTGCCCACGTCTACCTCAGACTCCAGAGAGATGCTACCATCATGCGCCTTCACAATTTCCCGGGCAATGGACAGTCCTAATCCTGTGCCTCCCATACTGCGGGAACGAGCCTTGTCCACCCGATAAAATCGCTCAAAAATGCGATCCAGATCGCGCTGTGGGATACCCATTCCGGTATCCGATACCGAGATGGCAAGTGCATGTTCATCACTGCGTCTAGCTGCAATCGTAATGGTGCCGCCTTCCAATGTATATTTCAGCGCATTAGACACGACATTATCCAGCACCTGATCAATCTGATCGCGATCCAGCGGAACAGCCGGAATATCATTCTCTACAGACAGCACAGGCTGAATATCCTTCTGATGCATCTGGAACGAGAATCGATCCGTCACTTCCTCCAGCATTTCCAGGATGTCTGTTGGCTGTTTACGTAGCAAAGCCTCTTTGGAATCAAGCCGCGATAAATGCAGCAGATCCGTAACCAGTCGTATCATTCGCTCCGTCTCGTTCTGAATAACACCCACGAAACGACCGGCAAGCTGTGGATCTTCCAATGCACCGTCATCCAGTGCTTCCGCGTAACTCTTGATCGTGGTCAGTGGTGTACGCAGTTCATGGGATACATTGGCTACGAATTCACGCCGGGATGCTTCAAGTTCTTCCTGCTCGGTAACATCCTGAAGTACGGCAATGGTACCCGTGATTCCCCGTTCACGCCGATGAACCGGTGTGAACGTCATCCGAATGACCACAGGCTCTTCTTGTCCTGCGGGTGCAATCTGCAGCAACGTTGAACCTGTGAAACCACTCGCGAGAGCTTCCGCATCTTCCGGATCAATGCCGAGTAATATGGCAAAGTGTCTTCCTTCAATATCCGCAGGATGCATACCCAGAATGCTGCTGGCACGACGGTTTACGAGAATGACTTTACCATACTCATCCGTAGCCACCACACCATCACTCATATTCGTCAGAATGGAAGTCAACTTCTCCTTCTCCTCTTCATTCAGTGAAAGTGCATCCCGAAGCCTGCTGGTCATATAGTTAAAAGCCCGACTGAGCTGACCAATCTCATCCGTGCCAAATACAGGTGTCTGCTGATCAAAGTTACCTTCTGCGACCGCTGTCGCTCTCCGAGTCACTTCCTTAATCGGCTGCGTTATCGTATGGGACAAGATCACGCCAAGTACCGCCGTTAACACCAAGGCAATCAAAATGCCGGAGATAAAGATTTTGTTGATTCCCTCCATCGTGGAATACAGCTCGTTCATGGACGCCGCGATGTAGACCGCGCCAATGATCTTGCCGCCGGACAGCACCGGCTTGGCGACGACCTTTTTGCGAACATTATCCTCGTCCACGATGTATTCCTCATTATCCCGAATGCCTTGCAGCGCACGGCTGACCACGGTCTGGGTGTTTTTGCGCCCTACATAATCCGAATGTGAACTTAGCGAGGTCGTGAGTACCTTGCCGCTGGCATCCAACACCTGAATCTCGGCACCGTTAATGTTGAACAGGTTGTTCACCAGCACACGCAGATTTTCCGTTTTGTCCTCGCCGGCCTCTGCTTCTCCACCCGCCATCGTCTCCCCCACGAGAACCGATAGCATCTCCGCACGCGCCTGCAAGTCTTCCGTAAAGTTACTTGTCAGCGAGTTCTTCATCGCGCTAACAAAATAAACACCGATCAATTGCATCGCAATCAGAATCAGCAGTACATAGATAATGATTAATTTCGCCTGAATCGTTCGAAAGAACGAGAATCGCGCGAATCGGCCCATTATATCCCCACGCTTTTGGCACTGCGCACGAGATAACCGAGCCCGCGGCGTGTCAGAATCGTTTCCGGTTTGCTCGGATTCTCCTCAATCTTCTCACGCAGACGACGAATCGTAACATCCACGGTACGTACATCGCCGAAATATTCATATCCCCACACCGCTTGCAGCAGATGCTCCCGTGTCATAACCTTGCCGGAATGCTTCGCCATATAATAGAGAAGTTCGTACTCACGGTGGGTCAGATCGAGCGGTTCCCCGCCTTTGTAAGCCGTATACATGTCCATATCAAACGCCAGATCAAATAGCCGCATGACCTGCTTTTCCTCATCTTCCGGCGCTTCGGCCGTTATCGCAAGCTTTTGCCGTCTGCGCATCTGTGCCTTCACCCGTGCAAGCAGCTCACGCGTACTGAATGGCTTCGTCACGTAATCATCCGCACCCAGTTCCAGTCCAAGCACCTTGTCGATCTCGCCATCTTTGGCGGTAAGCATGATGATCGGCATCTCCAGATGAGCGCGCACCTCACGACAGACATCCATACCGTCCTTGCCCGGGAGCATCAGATCCAGCAGCATCAGATCCGGTTTCTCGGATAACGCCAGTTCAACCGCACGAATGCCATCAAATGCGCAGATGACCTCGTACCCCTCTTTTTCCAAATTAAACTTCAGAATGTCCGCGATGGGTTGTTCATCGTCCACCACCAAAATCTTCCCCTGCATCGGCTAAGTTCACCCCTATATCCTGCTTAATCCGCGTTAGCGTTTATATCTCTCTTCTATGTTTAGCTTGTACCAAGCCTGCTTGATTTGTTTCTCTAGTTTGTTGTTTATACTCTATAGTTTAACATACCTGAAGCACCGTCACATCCCGATCAGGGGCTTGGAAGGTCTTTCTTCTGAAAATTTTTTACAGCAGCAAAAAACAAGGCCAGCATTATAGCCAACCTTGCTCTACTTAAGCTCTATATTAGTTCAGATACGTTAACGGATTTTCTACCGTTCCATTCTTAATAATCTCAAAATGCAGATGTGTTCCAGTCGAACGACCCGTGTTGCCCATAACGCCGATACTCTCGCCTTTTTCAACCACTTGTCCAACCTTAACGCCAATGCTGTTCAAATGTCCATACAATGTTTCGTATCCGTTACGGTGGTTAATAATGATGACATTACCATAACCACTTTTCTGTCCTGCAAAAGTAATTACACCCTCATCAGACGCTTTCACATCGCGGTTACCTACCAGATCGACACCTTTGTGCTGGCGACCCCAACGTTGTCCAAAGCTGCTGCTCATCGTTGCATTTGATACCGGCCAAGCAAATTCACCTGTGCCCTCACCAACAACTTTTGTTCCGCTAAGGACCACTTCAGTTACAGCTGCTTTAATCACTTCCTGACCAAGCCACTCTTCCTGAACCACTTCACCATTTTCTTTCGTTATACGGTACTGCATGCTTTTTAAGCCACTTTGTCCTGGGCGCACGACTTTAGTTGTACCAGCTTTCAACTCGGCACTTTTGCGCACTTCCACTTGTGGTTTGATCTCAATCTGTTCAACAACCTGCTCAACCGATTTAACGGTTACCGCCGGTTTTGGAACGGTCAAGGTCAGTTCGTCTCCGATTTGAAGCGACGTTTCCTTGATGCCCGGATTATGCTGGCGAATCTCGCTTTGTGTAATTTCATACTTGGCGGCGATTGAAGAGATCGTATCTCCTTCACGAACCACATAAGTTACAGGCGCGTCTTTACCAACGGTTAAAGCTTTAACCGCCTCGGACACATCCCATATTTTGTTTGGATCAGCCTTCACCACATCCGTCGCAACATCTTCCTTGATACCTACCGACTTCAGGGTTGTGCTTGGTCCCTCGTCTTTCTTCGAGGAGTTAGCCGATACCGACTTCGTCTTAAGCGAACTTCGCACAGCCGATGCCGATATGTATTTGCTTTGCACTTGTTCCAGGATTGCATCAGCTGTTGCCTGATCCTTCACAATACCAATGACTTCACCGTCTACCTTGAGCTCCACACCTTTGGCGTAGGCTGTCAGCATGTCACCCAGTTTGTCCAGCGTCTCGTCACTGTTTACTTCAGGTTTGTACGCTCTTACCGTTTCGGTTGTGATGCCATCCGTGTTCAGCACCATCTCTGCATCCGGATATTTATGTTGATATTCCTCAGTTTTGTCTGTAAATAGTTGTTGTAATTGTGCCTCATCTGCAATGGTACCAATCTCGCTACCTTTAACCATGACTTTATAGTACGGTACGGTGTTTGCAGTAACATACTGTTTGCCTGCGAACCCGAGCGATGCTGCGATGAATACACCACATGCTGCTGTAATGATCCATTTGCGCGAGGCCAGAACGCGCTTCTTATTCACACTGAAGGTGGACATGCTCATGTTGTTTTTGTCTTCGGCCGTCCGGTGTTCCCCGGATTGTTCGTGTACCCGGTCTTTGCCCGGTTGGCGTATGCCTCTGAAACCTTTCATGATTCTCTCCTTTTCAGCACTTCTCAGTTCGCATTTCTGTCAAGACATCACCCGTCGTGTCTGTCCCATGCTCGTTGATACTTGTATTGGGTGTCCGCAAAATCAGGACTTTAGCTGCGCTCGTAAAAGTGTCAAAATTTTAACCTTTTATCACACCCGTATACTTTAACACAGGTTTTACACTCATTTCAACTCTACACGTCACACCGCAAAGCCACGCCCCGCTTGGTTTACCTGAATTATCCATAAGATAGTACGGCTGGTCCATCACCCATTATGCCTCAACATCCGCTGTACTATGTACTTTTGTTCGCAAATTAAGACTAGGTTCTAAGACCCAGTGAAATATGCTTTATTTTTCATAAAAATACATATAAAATCCCTCACCAGATCAACTCTGATAAGGGATTACGTAAACAACCTGATTGTGGTTTATCTTAAACTGGATTTCATCCCATGCCACAATAGAAATTAACTTTTATGTCTCTATTCTTTGACTGCAAGAATTACAAATCGCTTCTGCTGTACTTCCCAGAATCCATTTTGCTCCATCTCCGTATGAATATACATTAATGGCTCACGGAACTGTTCTACCTTGAAATCAGGTACTTGCCACGGGATGGTCTTTAGATAATATACCAGTGCCCCTATATCATAGAAACGCTGCGCGGGAGTTGCTTCCCGTTGCTCCAGAATACGGAATCCACACTGTTCCAGCTGAAGAACAGCACGATCCAGCTCCCATCCAGCGTAATCCACGGGCATAGGAATGCCGAGCAGATCATTGATCTCCCTGCAATCTGACCAACCTACCTGTTGAGTCAGAAACAGTCCACCTACCGATAGAATCCGCCTAACTTCCTGCTCATCATACGACTCATGCCGATTAAGAATCAGATCGAATTCCCCGTCTACAAAAGGAAGTTGCGAATCATCAGTCACCGGAAGCACCTTCACACCTAACGGCTGTAATCGTTCCTCTGCAATCGGTATATTCGGAAGATAACCTTCGGTCGCACATGTGTATGGAGGAAGTGGAAGGAGTCTGGACAGCATTTCTCCTCCACCAGTCCCCATGTCGAGCAATCGTTCTGTTTGATTCAACAATCGGCGCGCCATCGTTCCATAGGACCAAGGCAACATTCCGCTCTGAAGTCGTTCACTCCCTGTTACATAGCTAAAATCCCAGCCACTAAACGGCTGCTCCGCCTCTTGCAGGCCTTGCTCGTATCGCTCATTCGTCGCCTCGGTAAACTTTTTTACTGATGGTTCTGAATTAGAATGATATAAGTTCATGTTCAATACAACCTCCAATTAGTGTATTCATAAACACAAGTCCATCGGATCTCTTGAATGCACACATGAACGGAGGTCCACGAATTGGACTGGAGGTTTCCGCAATATTACCTGAACGTTTTTATATGTTGTGCTCTTTACCTTTATATTTCATACACTGTACCCTCCTACAGGCATTTCCAGTATTTATTTAAATAAATTATATTCAATCACCATCGACAAGTCCATTACATTATGAATCAGGCGATACCCGTCTATGAGTACGCCTGCTTTACCTTCCAATCTTATTCTGTTTGCAGTACTTCCATCAGGTTGTCGTACTCTTCACTGGTCAGGTACTTCGAGATCACCTGTTCAATCTCACGCAGTTCCTGTTCCGTTAGGCCACCTTCCATGGCGCCTGAGATCTGCTGCATTTCTTTCTGCGGCAGCTTGTTCATGAGCAGGCTGAAGATTTTTTCTTTCTCCTCTGCTGGCAGCTTGTCCTTCGCTCCTGTAATGTCATCCGGTGATACAACAATGGCATCATTGCCTGAAGAAGCACCGCCGCTGGCCGCTCCGGTTCCATTACCTGAAGCTGAACCACTACCCTGATCTGTTCCTGAGTCATTACCCGTGCCCGTATCCACCCCATTGCCTGCACTTGTGCCTGAGTTTGATCCTACGGTTGTATCTGTACCTGAACCTTCCTCTGTGCCCTCGTTTGAGCCGCTCCCTTGAGGCGCATTCTTGCCTGCATCTACGCCAGATTGACCGCCCTCCGTTCCATTCC
The DNA here is from genome assembly GCF_038003195.1 of Paenibacillus sp. FSL M7-1414. NCBI lineage: Bacteria > Bacillati > Bacillota > Bacilli > Caryophanales > Paenibacillaceae > Paenibacillus > Paenibacillus sp. FSL M7-1414. The sequence continues at coordinate 6,932,620 of NZ_JBBOOS010000001.1, forward strand.
CCATAACTGAAACAGCATCTTCCGGAACCTGCTCTTCGTCCGCTCCTGTCGGCTGATCTGTCGTCTCATTTCCTGATTTGTTCCCCTCGCTGGTTTTACCGCCCAAGGCACCTTGGAACATGGCAGTTAACCCCATGGGTTGACCTTCCCACTGAATATTGAAACTCGCGAGTAGCGACTTCGCATATGACTGTACAATTAATCCGGTCGTGAGCAGTGTCAGTGAACTGACCAGCAACACGGTTAGCACGATTTTGACAAACCACACAAGCAACTTCATTCCGTTCTCTCCCTCCGATTATCCCACCCGTCTGACATGCGCATGTCGGGGTCTGTGACTCTACTGTTAACCAGTATTGACGGAAATCTCGGGATTATATCCGATAAACATACAAAAAACCTCCAGTCATCGCTATAAAAGCAACAACTGGAGGCTTAACAAGCCTAAGTCTGCAGACAATTCTATTTTATAATTCAAGAAACAATCTCTCTATTTCTTCGATTACTCGTAGATTGGAAGAACTTGATTCGTTTGCTCACGGTTACGACCAACGGAGAAGATGGCAATTGGAATGCCTGTCAGTTCAGAAACACGTTTTACATAATTCTGTGTGTTCACTGGCAGGTCTTCGAGTTTCTTCGCTCCAGTGATATCTTCGCTCCAGCCTGGCATCTCTTCGTATACCGCTTCACATTCTGCCAGCATTTTGAGGCTTGCCGGATAGTGTGTGATGACCTCGCCGCGGAATTTGTATCCTGTGCAGATTTTTACGGTTTCCAGACCTGTCATTACGTCCAGAGAGTTCAGGGACAGACCTGTGATTCCACTGACACGGCGCGCGTGGCGAACAACAACACTATCGAACCAACCTACACGACGTGGACGTCCAGTTACCGTACCGTACTCATGTCCAGTCTCACGGATTTGGTCACCGATTGCATCATGCAATTCCGTAGGGAATGGGCCATCTCCTACACGGGTTGTGTAAGCTTTCGCTACCCCAATGACTTGCTGAATACGAGCCGGGCCTACGCCAGAACCGATACATACGCCACCTGCGGACGGATTGGATGATGTAACAAATGGATAAGTTCCTTGATCAAGGTCCAACATAACGCCTTGTGCGCCTTCAAACAATACCTTTTTGTCCTCATCAATATATTCATTAAGAACAACAGATGTATCACGTACGTAAGGACGCAGAATTTCAGCATATCCGAGGTAATCTTGCAGAATCTCTTCAACATCAACAGGCTGACCGCCGTAGACTTGCTCGATGACACGGTTCTTTTCTTTGACCAGATGACGCAGTTTCAGTTCGAAATCTTCAGCATCCAGCAGGTCAACCATCCGAATACCAATACGAGCTGATTTGTCCATGTAACATGGGCCAATTCCTTTGCCAGTCGTACCGATTTTGTTCGGACCTTTGCTCTCTTCTTCCAGTGCATCCAATACCATGTGATATGGCAGGATGATATGTGCGCGCTCACTAATGGACAGGTTCTTGGTTGTGAAATCATTGTCATGAATATAGTTAATTTCTTCGATGAGTGCCTTCGGGTTGATAACCATTCCGTTACCAATAACACACGCTTTATCCGTGTAGAAAATCCCTGATGGAATCATCGTCAGTTTATATTTTTTGTTATCAATCAGAATTGTATGACCCGCATTGTTACCACCTTGATAACGAGCCACCACATCAGCGCTCTCCGCCAAATAATCCGTGATTTTACCTTTTCCTTCGTCTCCCCATTGCGTTCCCACTACAACTACCGTTGACATAGTTAACATTCCTCCGTGGGTGCCTTGCGCACCTTTGTATTGGTCTGTCCGTCCTCTATCCCGGCAGGCATGTTACGCAATAAACCGACTGAGAAGCGTGCTAACGGACAGTAAAAATGTCCTTCCGTTACATTCAAGGGAAGGTTTGCGCTGCTTTAACGCAGCAGTATTAGTGTACCAGTACCCTTTTTCAAAGTCAAATCAAATGGCGAACAATTAGATATAGTACAACTGTAATGTTCGGGATTTACCCATTATATCAACACAAAAAACCGGAGACATCAGTCCAAGCTTGCTTGACTGCTATCACCGGTTCAAGGATACCCATTTCAATGTGAATCTATATCTGGTATTTATAAGAGATGTTTGAGTTCAGTTACTCTAATGGTTGATCTTCGGGACAGACGATTTTGCTTCTTGATCGAAGCTGTCAGCACCTGCCCGTTACATCGCGAAGGCGTCATTGTGCGCCCTCTCGTAATTGACGAATTTATTAAAGTTTTTCAGGAAGACCAGTTCTACCGTACCTACCGGACCGTTACGCTGTTTGGCGATAATGATCTCAATAATATTTTTCTTCTCGGTCTCCTGGTTGTAGTAGTCATCACGGTACAGGAACGCTACGATGTCGGCATCTTGCTCGATCGAACCCGATTCCCGCAAGTCACTCATCATCGGACGTTTATCCTGACGTTGCTCTACACCCCGGCTCAGCTGGGACAAGGCAATAACCGGAACTTCCAGTTCCCGGCCAATCTGTTTCAGTGTACGTGAAATCTCGGATACCTCTTGTTGACGGTTCTCCCCTGCTTTACCACGTCCACTAATCAGTTGAAGATAGTCGATCAGGATCATGCCAAGGCCTTTCTCTTTCTTCAGACGACGGCATTTGGCACGAATATCGGCTACGGTAATCCCTGGCGTATCATCTATGAAGATGTTGGCTTCTGACAAAGCTGCAATACCCATCGTCAGCTTCTGCCAGTCTTCATCACCCTTGAAGTCACCCATACGCATAACACTCGCATCCAGGTTGGCTTCCGCACAGATCATACGTTGCACCAACTGGGCGGCTGACATCTCCAGACTGAAGATGGCTACCGTCTCCTGGGCCCGAATGGCTACGTTCTGAGCGATATTCAGGGCAAAGGCCGTCTTACCTACGGAAGGACGGGCCGCTACAATGATCAAGTCACTGCGCTGGAATCCAGCAGTCATCTTGTCCAGATCGATAAACCCGGACGGAATACCTGTCGTTGTACCCTTATTCTGATGAAGTGTTTCCACACGATCGAATACTTCCATCAGTACGTCCTGAATGGCTATAAAACCACTACTGGAGCGACGGTTGGATATCTCCAGAATGCGACGTTCAGCTTCTCCAAGCATCGCTGCAACATCTTCACCGCCCGTATATCCTTCGCTCACGATCTGTGTTGCCGTACGAATCAGACGACGCAGCATCGATTTCTCTTCGATAATCTGAGCGTAATAGTCTACGTTCGCGGCTGTAGGTACACCATGGGCTAGCTTCGCCAGATAACTAACGCCCCCGATGTCCTCCAGCTCACCTTTATCCTTCAGAAGCGAAGTCAGTGTCACGAGGTCAATCGGTTGATTTCCCTCACCAAGCTGGATCATCGCTTCAAAGATTAATTGATGGGGTTTATCATAGAAATCCTCGGTTTGCACCCGTTCCATCGCTGTAATCAGGGCCTCGCCCTGCAACAGGATTGCACCCAGCACGGCCTGTTCGGCTTCCAGGTTCTGCGGGGGAATCCGGTCGAATAACATTTCTCCGCCCATCTTACTCTTCCGTTACCTGTACCTTCAAGGTTGCCTTCACTTCAGGGTGAACCTTGACAGTTACTTGTGTTACGCCGAGTGTACGAATAGGCTCGTCCAGCTCAATTTTGCGTTTGTCTACTTTCAGACCCTTTTTAGACAAAGCTTCTGCGATCTGTTTGCTAGTAATGGCGCCAAACAGACGACCACCTTCGCCGGACTTGGCTTTCAGTTCAGTTACTTCTGCTTCCAGCTTTTTCGCAAGTGCTTCCGCTTCCGCTTTCTCTTCCTGTTTGAGTCTTTCTTCAGCCGCCTTCTGGTTGTCCAGTGTCTTCATGTTGCCGTCTGTTGCCAGACGTGCGATTCCCCGTGGCAATAAGAAGTTCTGTGCGTAACCCTCAGATACTTCTTTCACTTGCCCTTTCTTGCCTTGACCCTTCATATCTTTTATAAAAATGACTTTCATTCGAACAGCCCCTCTTCCTTTTCGATTTCAGCCAGTACGTTCGTCAGCCGTTTTTCTGCCTCTCCAAGCGTTCCTTCAAGCTGCACGGCAGCATTCGTCAAATGTCCGCCACCGCCCAGTCGTTCCATGACAACTTGAACATTCATGCGCCCCAGCGATCTCGCGCTGATGCCAATCAGTCCATCCGGACGCTCACTAATCACAAATGAAGCGACCACGTCAGTCATGTTCAGCAATGTATCCGCCACCTGGGCGATCATCATCTGTGAAATCTTGCTACCAGGGTCTGTGACCGCCAGCGCAATGTTTCCATATACCATTTTAGCATGCTTTATGATTTCTGCCTTAGCAATATATTCTGACAGATCCTCTTTCATCAACCGCTGGATCATAATGGTGTCCGCACCGCTACGGCGCAAGAAACCTGCCGCTTCGAACGTTCTGGACCCCGTGTGCAGTGCAAAATGCTTCGTATCCACCGTAATCCCGGCAAGTAGAGCCGTAGCTTCTAGCGGAGTGAATTGTACCTTATCATGAATGTATTGCAAGAGTTCGGTTACCAATTCGGCAGCAGAGGACGCATAAGGTTCCAGATAGATCAACACTGCGTCATTGATGAACTCTTCACCCCGGCGATGGTGATCCACAACTACGACACGGGTAGCAGACTGTACCAGTTTTGGCTCCATGGTCATGGAGGCCTTATGAGTATCCACCACCACCAGTAACGTGTGCTCGGTCATCATCTGGGTTGCCTGTTCCGGTGATACAAATGCTTTGGACAACTTCTCGTCCTTGTTCACTTGCTCCATCATGCGTTCAATCGATGGATTCATTCCATCCAGAACAATTCGGGCCTCCACATTGTACAGACTGGCCGCTTTCCACACTCCGATGGATGCGCCGATCGCGTCCATATCCGGAATTTTGTGCCCCATGATGAGCACCCGGTCGCTCTCCTGCATGAGATCACGCAGCGCGTGTGCAATAACGCGGGCTCTTACCCGTGTCCGTTTCTCCACTGCGTTAGACTTGCCGCCATAGAAAGACAGGCGTTGTCCGGACTTCACGGCAGCCTGATCACCCCCACGTCCAAGTGCCATGTCCAGGCTGGACTGTGCCAGTTCTCCCATCTCACTGATGCTATCCGATCCAAACGCCAGTCCAACACTGAGTGTCATTGGCACTTTGAGGTCAGCAGTCATCTCCCGAACTTCATCCAAAATGACAAATCGGCTCTGCTCCAGTTCCTGCAAAGACTTATGATTCAGCATCAACAGATAACGATCAGAAGACAGGCGGCGCAGGTACACTTCGTACCGCTTGGCCCAAGACGTAATTTCGCTGGTCACTCGAGCAATCAGCGCTGTACGCTGTTGATCGTCCATGCCTTGGGCAGCTTCGTCCAGATTATCCAGAACGAGAATTCCCAATGCAAGGCGTTCATTTTCATATTTATCACGAAGAATGGCTAGCTCCGTAATCTCGTATACATATACATACCGCTCCTGCGGGTTATGAATAACTCCATAATGCCGATCATCCAACTGGAATTCGTCATGCAACTCCTTGGATGAATGTTCCTTCGTCCCATCCTTCTTCTCTTTAGGCTGAGGAAGTTTGGGAAACATATTAAGTAGCGGATTACCCACCATTGTCTTCTCCTGGAACATCTCCGCGACAAAGCGGTTATGCCACTCTACCGTACGATCTTCGCTGTACAGCACAATTCCGAATGGAAGCATGCTGACCGCTTCCCCCTCCATCCGTTTGATCCGAATAGATAGGCCATTAATGTAGTCGTTAAGCTCACGGCGGAACGCGAGCTCCGCCTTAATCATGACGATTCCCAGCGCCGAAGCCAGTATCAGACTAATCAAACCAAGCGTCCAGTTATAAATGGTAACGAACATAACGAGCAACAGCAGCAGTATGAACGCCCATACGGTATAGTAGCCGTGCCAGCGTTTCTTCAGAAATTTAGGCATGACTCATCACCCTATCGTTTTGATTTCGATATTGCCTCACGAAGCGGGAACGCCAGATCGATAATTCCGATAATCCGAAGCGGACCAATGAAGAAGACCGCAGCCGCCAGGAAATATGGTATAACCGGATTCCATTTCTTTGTATGTGAGAGAAAGAAGAAGAAACCGATCGCTTGAATCATGAAGCCCAGATTAATTAACGGCGACAGATTCATGGCAATCATAGTCCAGTATGTTCCATCACTTTGTCTGGAGATCACTTCGATCAACAGAGCAAGGAAATAATACCAGATCAACGCACGCGGCATACGCCATTCTCTCGCTGGTGGAAGCTTCGATACCACCACACCCATCACGTTCAGAATCGGACGAGCAATGGCGTGTGTAATGAAGGCCATTACCATAGACGTGACAACGAGAGCAAACGGAATCATAAGCTGTGTTTGTTTGGCAACATCCTCGGTCATCTCAGGTGTCCATGCAAATCCGTTGATCATCTGATTCGATGTATTGGTTAACGGTTCAATGGTCAATTTGACCACATCTTCAATATAACTGGACAGGTCGAATTGGAAAATGACACTGCCGACTAAGAGCAACAACAAGTATTCTGCCAACATCATGCCACTTCCCGCCATCAGAGCGAACAGGGCCGATTTGCGTGTTTTATACGCGTGACCCATAACGATTGCAGGCAGGGTAAAGATGAGCAATAGTAACAGATAGATGGGGTGGAATACGACCAAAATAACGGCTACGGGCACGAGATGCCATATAAATGATTTTAAAGATAATGAAGCATACAAAATAACTCCCGGAATCATCATAAAAAATATGGCAAGTACCGATAAAGGAGTTAACAGCGAAAGTAGCAAGAGCAGATAGACTGCGCTCCAAACAGCTGATTTAAAGCTAAATTTCAACAAATTCACCTCTTACGCATATGATCTTCTAGCGAGGAAATATCCTGGTACCAGTCTTCAAGCTGGTGACCTTCCTGTTTATGCTTTTTCAACTTCTCAACTAGCAGTGCATCCAGATCCTTGAAAGGAATACCGAGCCTGCGGCCCAATATGTAACTACTCATAATCAAACTGGCAAGACTGTCCCCGATTCGAGTTGTACTGCCTTCCCATAACGCCTTGAATAATCGGGATACCTGATCAAGCACTTCGGTTTTCAGCCATTCAATCACTTTAGCGCGTTTGGCTACATCCAGTTCTTTAGGCATATTGGCGAAAGTCACTCTCCCCCGAAAAAGCTTTATTCTCGATTATAGCATAAAAAGAGGGCCCGCAAAATTACCCCAAAAAACGGAGAAGTTCTCCGAAACTGATGTCAGGTACTTATGCGGAGTCCTCCGTACATCCTATCGACCTATATATTTGTAAAAAACTTCGAATCCGCCCCTGATTTAGGACTTCTTAAGTTTAACATGATACCGGACGGCTGTGATTATCCCTCATGACACAATAATGTTTAAATTCGTAACAGTCTTACTTAGCCTTGATCGATTCTTTGGCTACAATGCCCTCGCAGTACTCAATAATTTGACTCCGTCTGACAATACCAATGAACCGATCCATATCATCGACCACAGGAACAAAGTTCTGAACTTTAGCCAGATTAATCAGGTCCTCCATGTTGGCGTTAATGGATACAGGTTTAATATCCAAGCGAAGGGGAACATCCTTGAGCAAGAACTTTGAAGCGTTTTCAAATGAAATCTTTCCCTCGGCATTCTTCATATACCACAGTAAGTCGCCTTCGGTAACCGTACCAATATATTTGCCCTCTTTATTCAAAATGGGTACCGCCGTAAAACGATGATATTCCATCCGTTCCAACGTTTGCCGCAGCGTAGAATCCGACGTCACGCACGTAACCTCTTGTTTGGGTAGCAGAAAAAATGCGATGTTCATACCCTTGTGTATCCTCCTTGTGAATTTCTTCGTTCAACTTATCTCGCTCAACTTATATTATACGGATCAGAACGCAGGATGTTCCAAAAGGATAATAGTTCTCAATACAAAGAAAAAAAACAGCAGCCCGCGAATAAACGTACTGCTGATTGTGGTCTACAACACATCATTGGTATGGAATTGGTTATTCAATCTTTTGCCGGTCAGGGATCATGACTTCACCGGCTGGGGTCGATTGATCCATCCAGTTGTTAATCAGCTCTTTGGCATATTGGACATCTTTCTCGTCAGCCTGACCATAATAGATACCGTCTTTTTTCATTCCCTCACCCAGAATGGTGAAGCTTGAAATCTGCGGTTTCTCCTGAGTAAGCACTTGTTTGGCCAGATCAATAATAAAAGAAGCTCGCATATCCGTCTGGAAGCTGTCTCCCATGATCTGAATCAATTCGGGAATTTTGGCGATTTGATTCAAATTCAGCATCTCATTCGCCATCGCGTTCAGGAAAATCTGCTGCCGCTTGGTACGATTAAAATCGCTATCCTCACGGTATCTTACATAATACAGTGCTTCCTGCCCGTCATAGATCGGCTTACCGCCTTCAATCGTGAATTGCACATGATCCGGATTCTTGTTCACAATGTCCTCATCAATTGGCAGTTTTACACCACCAAGCGCATCAACCACTTTTTTGATTCCGTCGAAGTTGATTGTTGCATAATAACCCACATCAGCATCAAGGAATTTCTCCACCGTATTGATGGACATATTCTCCCCACCAAAAGCGTAGGCATGCGCCAGCTTATCATAATCATCTTCGCCGTCCTTGTTGGCATCCCGTCCTACAATCTGCACATACGTATCACGTGGAATGGATACCAACAGCACACGGGATTCCTTGGGACGAACTACAGCATAGATGACGGTATCGGAACGTCCACGCGTTTTCTCATAGGCGCGTTTGTCCGAACCTAACAGTAATACGGAGAAAGGTTCCTTACGGTATACCGTTGGATCAGGCGTGTTGTTGCCTTCTTGCGGTACATAAGAACGGGATAACTGATCTTCTACCGAACCGGCGAGAAACAGATCAAATGCCGCTACAGCCAGTTGCTGACGGAACAAATAACCTCCGATTAACAAAACAACAAGCGAAACGAGCGTTATATATAGGCCTTTTCTTCTTTTCTTCTTCTTATCTTTAGTTCTGCTTTTCATCCATCGATTCCTTCTTCACTATCGAAATGATAATCCATAATACCAATTAAACGTCTGAGATGTCTTGTGACTCGGTGTTCACTGAAGTTTTCTCTCTCTTGAATCAAGACACCGCTTACGCTCGTTCTATTGTAATCATTGCGAGAGCAAGAAAAGTTACAATCCGGTTAAATTGAAAAGAACAGCGACTCCTTTTTAGCTACAAAAGGTGCACTGTTCTCTTCATTTCTAACGTTATCGAATCAGTTTGTGGATATACTTTCCACATGTTGGATCTTCTCTTTTTGACGCAGACGTCCCGTTATAAGCGCAGCTACCAGCGTAAGCACACTGAATACCACCGCAGACCAGAAAAGGCCATTGTAACCCTGCCCTGTCGTTTGATGCACTGCCTGGAGCAACACATCACGGATGCCTTCATCAGGAATCTGGGACAGGCCCTCTGTCAGACTGGAGACATCACTCCCTGCTGCTCCACCCGATGCATATTGCTCCAGCATCTCCGGAGGCACCTGAATTCCTTTGTCAGCGAATCCTGCCTGAATGTTGGACCCCAGATTAATGAAAGAACGTGCCAGGAATCCAGCGAAAATCGTAGGTGCAATAGCCATCGCCATCTGGCGGAATAACGAGCTGGTCGCTACCGCGATGCCTTTGTTGTTTTCTCCCGCCTGTTCCGTGACAAGTACGTTAACTGGCGCACCAAGCATCATGCCGAAACCGATACCTACGAGTGTACTCGCGATGACAAATTGCCAGATATGCTCCACCCATAGCGGGAACAGCAGGAATCCAATGGCAGATAGCAGCCCCGCAACCGATAAAGTCCAGATCGGCCCTTTGCGGTCAACGAGGTATCCACCTCCACCTGCCCCGATGCCGGATGCCAGCGCGAGTGGAGTAAACCAGTACCCGGAAGCTGTATTGGATACGCCGAGATATTGTTCAACAAATCCGGGAATAAAGATCACCGAGGCCAGAATGGCTCCGGAGAAAAAGGCAATCAACAGCGTCCAGCGAAAGGACGCAATGCCCAGAAGCTGTGTCGATACAACAGGTTCACGTTCAGATCCTTCCAGCCTTTTTTCCATGAAGTAAAAGAGTACCAGAATGATCACACCTGCCAAGAAAAAGCCGTAGAACATCGGTGATCCCAGGCTTTGAAGCATGTTCACACCGTCCAGATTGCTAAAGCTATACATTAAACTGAGTACACCCAACGTTAGGACAGCAATACCGCTCCAGTCCACTGCTGCACGATTCAGTTCCTGCTCTTCCTGAATAAATCGAATACCTGCTATGAATAGCAGAATGGCGATAGGCACGTTAATCAGGAATAACCAATGCCAGTTGCCAGTCAGATCCAGTATAAAAGCACCGACATTGGGTCCCAAGATAGCGGCAACACCATTCATCCCTCCCAGCAGACCCAAGGCTGTACCTTGTCGCTCCGCCGGGAACTTGCTTAATACATATGAGCTGGCAATGATAAAAATCCCACCACCGCCCAAAGCTTGAATGACACGAGCAATCAGGAAAAAGGTAAACGATGTGCTCAGCGCGACAAGCAGGGACCCGATCCCAAACAACGCCACTTCAATCAAAAATAGTTTCTTGCGACCATAACGGTCCGACAGTTTGCCTGCAATAGGTACACTCACCGCAAGCCCAAGCGTGTAAAGCGTAATCGTCCATGCTCCCCATGTTGGCGACACACCAAATGATGCATTTAAGGTGGTCAGTGAAGAGGTGATGATCCCGTTATCCAGCGCAGCCATAAATACCCCTATGGCAAACAAGACTAGCGGCCATTTCATTTGTTTTTGCATCATAAGTTACCTCCCGATCAGATCGTAAATTCAGTATCGTACAGTTGGTTTGGTACATATATATTAAACTGAATTGAATAATAATGACTCACTGGTCATTTTAAAACAAAAGAAAACCATATGTCAATTTAATAATATGATTATATGGATCAATTTACCTCTAATTCGATAAAATAGAGCTACCACATGTTCAGTTGAACCTGCGGACAGCCCTCATATCTTATCTAACGTACTAACGCTTGCGTAATGCTTCAATAATCTGGTCTGACTCGGTTTCCCGAAAAACCATAGTTGAATAACTTCCGAGTCTCCACAAAACGCCCTTCACGAGTATCTGTTCCAAATACAACTGATATCAGTCTTTTGCCATCACGTTCAGCTGTCCCCACAAAATGATATCCGGAATCTTCATCATACCCGGTCTTCAATCCGTCATTCCCATCGTAAGCATACGGCCCACCAATGGAGGACAACATCCAGTTCGTGTTGCTCATGTACATCCCTTTTTGGTGCATTGATACTTGCATTTGACTGGAGATTCTTAAAATCTCGGGATGGTTATTCAGCAGATATCGCGCTAGCTTGCATGCATCTATAGCCGTCATTAAGGTCTGCCCTTGTATTTCCATCGGACGGTTAGGACCAAGCAACTTTTCACTGAGGCCCGTTGAATTCGTGAATTGTGTTTCCTTAGAAAGTCCAATCTGAGTTGCCTTCTGATTCATCTGTTGCACGAACTTCTGCTCTGTACCACTGATATGTTCAGCCAGAGCAACCGCTGCATCATTGGCTGAATAGACAGCTACGATCTCGAACAACTCCTGAACGGTGAACTGCTCTCCCTGTTTCAGGGTCAGTTGACTACCCCCCACGGAGCTGGCATACAGACTCACATTAACAAGATCATTCCAGCCTATATCACCATTGATCACGGCCTCCATTACTAACAGTTCTGTCATCAACTTACTGACGCCTGCCGGAGCAATCTCTTCGGAGCCGTTAAAATCCATTAAGATCTGTTCAGAGTTCATATCCATTAGTACCGCAGATTCAGCTTTAATTCCCGGTTTGCCTACCAGCATGTCCGGTTTCACACCCAAATATATAATAAGCAAGAGAGCTAGCAGCATACCTGCCCGTTTCCACCATTTTTTCATAAGATGATCACCTCTTACCTATATAGACGAAGTAAAGAGGCATTTTGTCTGCACTTTTTTGAAAAAAAGTTAAATTTTTTTTATTTTTTGGTTACAAAAAAAACATGAACCCCATACACCCATGCCAGAGTGTACAGAATCCATGTTTTTAAAGACACTTTTTATTCATTTTCCCAGGAGAATTCTTCATTAATAATCTAGCAACCGGCTTCTTAAAGGACCCCAATCCTTACAGCTGCTAATTTAAGAATGTGTTACTGAGCTACAACTGCTTTGTCTGCATTAACTTGCAGGTCGCTCAGGTAAACGCCTGTTCCATCACCAATCGCATAGTTCATTACACGTTTGTTAACGGGTGCTACAACTGCACGATACAGTGTAGGGAATACAGGAACTTCATCTACCATGTATTGTTGCCATTGATTGTAGATCTCTTTACGCTTGTCTACATCAAATGCTTCAGCTGAGATACCTTGTGCCAGCAATTTGTCATTCTCTTCGCTGGAGAATCTGGAGAAGTTGTAGAGTGCATCGCGGCCATACAGACCAGATGGATCTACGTCAATACCAACGCCCCATGCTGCTTGATACACATCAATGTTTGGATCATCTTTACCTGTGTTACCTACACGGTCATAGAAGCTGTTGAACTCAACCATTTCCAGATTTACTTTCAAACCAATAGCTGCCCATGATTGAACATAATAACGAGCCAATGGTTCAGCTGTGTCTCCACCAGTCATGGATACAAAGTTGATTTCGAGTGGTGTTCCATCCGGATTCGTACGGAATTCACCATCCAGTTTGTAACCAGCTTCGTCGAGCAATGCTTTCGCTGCTTCTGGATCATATGCTACACCCGGATTGTTGGAATCATGGAATTCTGGGTGAGACGGTGGAATCAGGGTTGTTGCATTCCAACGCAGACCATTATAGAAACGTTTACCTACTTGATCGTTATCTACAGCCATCCACATGGCTTTACGCAACTTTTTGTCGCCCATTTTTGCTTCGGCATTGCTTACAACTTTTCCGTTCTCTTCATCCCACGTACCCAGTTTGAAACCGATGTACGTATAAGCACGATCGATTGTACCCAGGAATTCTACGTTGGACAGGTTAGCATTGTCTTTGTATTGATCTGTCGGGAATGCATCCACAAGGTCTACTCCGCCAGATTTCAGTTCTTGAACAACCGTTGTCGGGTTGATAACTTTCAGAGTTACACCATCCAGTTTTGGAGCTCCACGCCAGTAATCATCGTTTTTAACAAAAGTTACAGACTCACCTGGAGTGATCACATCCACTTTAAATGGACCAAAACCAATTGGTTTTTCACGTACTTCTTTGGAAGAAGACATTTTTGCTACATCCATATCACCGAAGATATGTTTAGCCAGAGGATACGTCCATACGCCACCTGTCAGCAGGGACGGAGTAGATTCTTTATACGTAATGCTGATTTGTTTGTCGCTCAGCACTTTAATACCAGAGATTGTTTTTGCTTTTCCAGCATGATACTCGTCCATACCTACTACACTAGTGAAGTTGGAGTCGTAACGTGGACCATCATACGCTTTGTTACCGATCACTTCATAAGCAAACTGCAGATCTTCAGCCGTTACCGGCTTGCCATCATGCCAGTTTACATTGTCGCGAATGGTCAGTGTGAACGTTTTACCATCTTCGGAAGTCTCATATGTTGCAGCACCATCATTGGTGTACACATAGTCTTTATCCCAAGTCAGCAAGCCTTCATCAAACCATTGAAGAACCTGTGCATCCGGGTTACCGGAATAGAAGTTAAAGTTCAGTGTACCTTCAAAAGCAGTATCCGATACAAGTCCGAATGTAATCGATCCACCCTCGATCGCAGTACCCTCATTCGTTTTGACATTGTTGAAGTCTTCAATGGAGTAAACGCCCTCTTCATTAGCAGGTTTTTCCTCCGTTTTTCCCTCTTCTGTGTTGGAAGCTGGAGCTGGAGTAGCTGCTTCTTTCTCAGAGCACGCTGCGAGCACCAATACAAAGACCAACATCATCGTGAAAAATAGTCCCCGTGAAAATAATCCCTTTTTCATGAACCTTTCCTCCCTTTTTTTAACCTCTTCTTTGTCTTGCATCAGTCGCACGCTTTAGGGCTTGACCGACATTATTTATACTCAACATCAATACCAGAATCAGTACCGATGCGGGTAGCCATATCCACCATCTGGATTCCAGGGTTTGCGGATTACGTGCATAACTTACGAGTGTTCCAAGACTAGGCGTACTTTCGGGAAAACCAAACCCGAGGAAAGACAGCCCGGATTCGAGGCCAATGTTGGCAGCGAGATTCAATGTCATCGTTACGATGATAATGGAACTCAGATTCGGAAGAACCTGTGAGAGCATAATCTTCAGATGAGAAGAGCCCAATGTTTTTGAAGCTTTTACATAATCCAGTTCCCGTTCCTGTAATGCTTTGGAGCGAATCAACCTGGCGATACCCATCCAGAGAAATGCCGTCATGATTAGAGAGAACGAGATGATATTGTATTTCGGTACTGCCGTAACAAACGCGATAACAATCATCAACATCGGAAGGATCATGAAGAAATCAACAACACGCATAAACAGGTTGTCTATCATTCCACCGAAATAACCGGATAAAAGGCCAATTAAGATACCTATGAAGCCAGTCATTAACGTTACGATAATTCCAATGGTCAGGGAGTTACGTGTACCGATGACCAGTTGGCCAAATACATCACGACCTCCATAGTCCGTTCCAAGCCAATATTTCGCGGATGGTGGTTCATATAAGGCAAACAGATCCACGCGTACGATATCATCCTGATTCAGAATGAGAGACGTGCCATATACCAGCAACATGACCAAGCCCAAGAAAATGAGCGAGATTAGTGCCACCTTATCTCTGACAAGCTCCCTCCATAAAATACTCAAGCTGGAGGGGCTTTTATCAACCTTTTGTGAAGTTACAACTACCTCGTTGGCCTTGCTCATCTTGTTTTCACCCCGAAATCTTCAAGTTCTTACTTGATCCGTATACGTGGATCTACAATTCCTAGAATTATGTCAGACAGCAATGCCCCGAGAATGGAAGCTACGCCATACAACAATACGAGTGCAGTCACAACGCTGAAGTCACGCAATGAGATGGAACTCAGGAACAACTGCCCCATACCTGGATAACTGAATATACTTTCAATAAATACCGTACCTCCGATAAGCCCTGTAATCTCATATCCGAAGAACGCGGCGATAGGTAATAGTGAGTTCCTCAAGATATGCCTGTTGTAGATCCGGGATTCCGAGGCGCCTTTGGCTCTGGCAGTAATAACGAATTCCTTATGCTTGATATCAATGATTTCACTACGTAAATATTGAACCGTAGATACCGTTGTAATCAGTGCCATGGATAGTGCCGGCAATAATAGATGATAGAACTTACTCATTACGTAGCTGAATGTGCCTGGTGTAAGTCCCGGCGCAACGCTACCTCCTGTCGGGAACCAGCCGAAGTGGAATCCGAAGATCCATACCATCACCAGTGCGAAGATGAACAATGGTGCGGCAAAGCCCAGATAGGTGTATCCCGTGATCAACCGATCAGACCAGGTATCGTTGTAACGACCGCTGATGATACCCAGTGGAATAGCGATCAGGTATGTCAGTACAAGTGTCGCCAGTGCGAGCCAGAATGTGTTTGCTACACGCTGACCGATCAAGTCGGTAACCGGCATTTTGAAACGGAAGGATTGTCCAAAATCACCTTGGACGGCGTTTTTAATCCAGTCCCAATATTGCACATACCAGGGATTATTCAATCCCAGTCTCTCTCGCTGGGCTTCCAATGCTTTGGGATCAACGCTTGGATCAAGTAATCCCGTTAGTGCATCGCCAGGCATGGCCTTGGCCATCAGAAAGACCAAAAGACTTAGTAAAAAGATCTGAGGGATCATTATGATAATTCTGCGTACTATCGTTTTCCACATATGGCCTTCAACCTTTCTGAGGTAGAGCTACTCGGTGAGTATCGGAAATGGATTTGAGCGAGTATGCAAGCCCTTCCTCATCAAAGAAATTTCGGTATGAATGTTCATACTCGGATTTGACCTGTTGACGGAAGACTACCATTTCCTCTCGTTTGGTTGGGTCCATATCCGGAATGGCTGCAATAAGACGTTTGGTATAGATGTGTTGCGGATTCTCAAAAATATCATTTGTTGTGCCCTGTTCCACATATCGACCTTTATACATAATTCCAATCTCATCACACATATGACGGATGATACCCAGATCGTGACTGATGAACAGATAGGTCAGATTTAATTCTTTTTGAATTTCCTGCATGAAGTTGAGTACCTGAGCCTGTACCGATACATCGAGTGCAGATACAGGTTCATCCGCGATAATTAGCTTCGGCTTCAGTGCAATAGCCCGTGCAATGCCGATCCGTTGACGCTGCCCCCCTGAGAATTCATGCGGATATTTGTAGATTGATTCCGGACTCAAGCCAACCTTTTCAAGTAATTCTCTTACTTGTCTTTTCTCCTCGGTGGCTGTCAGACGCTCATAGTTACGAAACGGCTCAGCAATAATATCGATAACCCGCTTCTTTGGATTCAGTGATGAATATGGGTCTTGAAAAATCATTTGTACATCCCGCTGGAGCTGCCTGTTCTTACGTCGCTCCGTAGCCAGATTTTTGCCGTTAAACAGGATCTTTCCGTCAGTGACATGGTTTAGCCCAATAATGGCTCTGCCTGTTGTTGTTTTTCCTGAACCTGATTCGCCAACCAGACCATAAGTCTGTCCTTCTTCAATGGAGAAGCTAACATCATCAACAGCCTTTACACTGCCAATTTCCCGTTTAAGCAATCCACCGCGAATCGGAAAGTGTATCTTGAGCCCTTCTACTTCGAGTAATGCCATTATGTTATTCCTCCTCAGCTTTGGTCAGGGAAATGAAAGTGCTGGTAACAGGTACACCGTACAAAGTGACCTGGTGCAATTTCATGCATCTGTGGGTTCTCTTCATGAGCCGATTCACTAATCCATGGAATTCGGGCTTTGAATCTGCACCCTTTGCGAGGAAGATTTTTGAGTGATGGTACGATGCCTTGGATGACATGTAATTTGGATCTTTCTTCAGACAGGGTGGGAATAGAGTTCAACAATGAGCGGGTATATGGATGCTTCGCATCGTTCATCAATGTGAAGATATCTGCGATTTCAACAATTTCACCTGCATACATAACTGCTACGCGATCAGCCATCTCAGCAACGACACCCAGATCATGTGTAATCAGAATAATGCCTGCGTTAATTTCACTCTTCAGATCACGGATCAGCTCCAGAATCTGTAGTTGAATCGTAACGTCAAGCGCCGTCGTTGGTTCATCGGCTATGAGTAATTCCGGTTTGTTGGCAATCGCAATGGCAATAACAATTCTCTGTCTCATACCACCAGATAGTTCGTGGGGATACTGCTTGTATATTTGTTCGGGACGTGGAATCCCTACCTGATTCAATAAGTGAATGACCTTTTCTCTCTTCTCTCTGGAAGACAGCTTGGACTGATGAAGTGTGAGAATCTCTTCAATCTGTTCACCAATAATCATTAGAGGATTTAGTGCGGACAATGGGTCCTGAAAAATCATGCCCATTTCTTTGCCGCGTAGCTTGTTTAACTTGCTTGGGGAGATGTTGGCAATATCTTGTCCTTTATAGAGAATCTGGCCTTCGATCTTTGCTTTGTTATGCAAACCCATAAGAGAGAATGCAAAAGCACTTTTACCTGACCCGGATTCACCTACAATCGCCAATACTTCATTTTTCTTCACCGTAAGGTTAACGTGATCCACTGCTGCATAATAGTCATCTTCAATTCTGAATGATGTTGTTAGATTTCTGACTTCCAATAGCTCTGTATTCAAATCAATCACCCTAACCCCATAATTTCCGTAGATTGTATTCGTGTGTAGAAATGCATCCACTGTATATTTCCAAGTTCTTGAAGATAACGAACAATAGCTTATACAAAATACCAAATTGTTAGGAGAAACAAGTTTAAGAGACTTATATTTAGACCATTGGTCAATTAATGTTGATAATTCCTAGCGGAATTATATATCAAAATAATTAATGTAATCATACGTGTAATTTTAGCTAACGTCAATGCTTATTTTGAGATTTTTGGTATAAATGTTTTTTATACTACAGATTTGGATATTAGTAATACTATAAAGGCTTATAGCAGGGAATTTGAGAGGCGTTATCTTGTTTTTGGCTGTGAGGAATACATAGGCAATTGGTCAAAGTAACATATACATAACATACTAGTTACATCTAGTGTATGTGTATGCTTTGTATTAAGTAGACAATCTTAATTTTGCGTGAGGTAAATGTTATATATATGAGTGATGATTATATCTCGATCTATAGCTGAATTTTATTTAATCAGAGCCGTTATGCTTACAATTGAAATAATATGTGCGATCAAAGTAAAAAATCTAGTTAATCTAGTATAGTTTTATTTATTTGCTAATGTAAAGACCAAATTGTCATCTTTTATCATTTATTTTACAAAAGAAAGAAAAAAGCCCTGCATAATGCAGAGCTTATCTAATAATTATTCATTTAAGTGTATATATAACACCTTTTACTGAGAGTGAGGAGGTCTTTTACCACGTTTTAACTCATTAATACTCAAACCAAAATCCATCTGCAAGTGAGGATAGTCCGGAAAGTTTGCCCAATCTCCACCCCAAGTGAAACCTAACTCTTTGGCGAGGTCCACAACTTCCATCCAGTCTGCCTTGCCATTGCCGTTATCATCCCGTTCCATATCCCACACCACATCACCCTCAGGCGTCCTCAATGCAAAATCAATTGCTAATCCGTAGTTATGATATGACTCACCACCACGCGCATTAGTAACGATATTGCCTGCGCTTGAGCGTCCTTGGTTGAATAGTGCATCTTGCTCCTCAGAACTTCGGTAACCGTGGGTGATAACAATCTCTATTCCACGTCTCGCTGCCTTACGTACCAATAATTTCTCATTCTCTGCAACCACAGGATGTAGGCCGGTGATTGGCAGAGCTTCTTGGATTGTTGTCCCGGGCCACATATTATCTATATCACCTTTTTGCTGTAACCACACATATATAATGGAAAGTAAAAGAGTAGCTATAATCCAGGTTTTTAGACTTCTCTTTTTTCTCTGTTTGCCTTTACGTTTGGATGTATTCATATCCACTCCTGGTGTTTATTCTGAAATAAACAGCTATTCCTGCTGCCTGTACCTTTTCAGTAGATTAGACTCTATTATAATTCATTTGAGCCTTGAATGCTTCTATCACCACAGTATTGAATTGTTCCATTTGTTAGAGTGGATCTGTTATTTCTATTACTTCTATTGATATATACAAAAAAGCAGCCGGCTATAAGCCGACTGCTTCGTATGCAAGCTGAGTAAAAACTACTCAGTTGTGTATGGCAATAATGCGATTTGACGGGAGCGTTTGATTGCAATCGTCAGCATGCGTTGATATTTAGCGCTAGTACCTGTTACACGGCGTGGCAAAATTTTTCCACGTTCGCTGATAAATTTACGAAGCAAGTCCGTATCTTTATAATCGATGTGAGTAATTTTGTTAGCTGTGAAGAAGCACACTTTACGACGTTTATTACGGCCGCCACGACGTGCCGGTCTTTTATCGTTGTCTCCGCCTTCTCTTTGCTTGAAGCCCATGCTTTTCAGTCCTTTCCTATCATGTAACCCATATCTCCTAAGAGTATCAGTTCATGTTAAAATGGCAAATCATCATCCGATATATCAATCGGTTTTCCGTCATCGGAAAAAGGATCCTGATTGTTGCTACGCGAATTATTGTTATTGTTCGCGCGTCCGCCGCCTCCATAAGAAGGCTCTTCACGCATTGGTTGCCCACCGCCGCCACCGCTATTATCACGGTTAGCTGACTCCAAGAAACGGACATTATCGGCAATGACTTCGGTCACGTATACACGTTTTCCTTCGTTATTCTCGTAGTTCCGTACTTGAATGCGTCCTTCGACTGCAGCCAGGCGTCCTTTGCGCAAGTAGTTCGCACAGGTCTCGGCAAGCTGTCTCCAGGTTACGACCGGAATGAAATCGGCTTCCTTTTCTCCCCCTTGGCTTGTAAACGGTCTGTCTACTGCCAAAGTAAATTGCGTAACTGCCACTCCTGCTGGAGTGTAGCGCAACTCAGGATCCCGGGTTAACCGTCCGATCAGAATGACACGGTTCAACAATGTAATCCCCTCCTTCAGAGCGTATTGGTGCGTTAATCACGAGTAGTCTTAAGCAGACTTAACGTCGTTGGTAATGAGATAACGAATTACTTCGTCAGAAATCTTCATGAGACGCTCAAGTTCAGTTACAACTGCTGGTTCAGCAGTGAAATGTACCAGAACATAAAAACCATCACGGAATTTCTTGATCTCATACGCAAGACGGCGTTTACCCATAACGTCGTGAGCTGTAACTTCACCACCGCCGTTGGAGATGATGCCTTGGAATTTATCGACTGTAGCTTGAACAACTTCTTGCTCAATGTCAGGACGAATAATGTACATCACTTCATATTTGCGCATAATTTTCACCTCCTTATGGACTCTGGCCCTCAATCTAGGTTGAGAGCAAGGAACGAGCACAAACTCGAACTATATTAATATAACAAATACCGAGTCAAAGTGCAAGCAAACGTTCCCTGTACATATTGGCACATGATCAGCCCGGCTATGGAGCACACTACAGAAGTAACAAAGTAACATAATCTGCAGAGGAGGTTTTATCATGGGTGAAAAAACCGAGTTTGAACCAGGAGACAAAGCCCCAAACGATGGAGAGTACACGGAAGTTGGGGAAAAAAGCTTTGTCACGGAAATTCAGAACCCAAAGCGGGTAACGTTGCAAAAAGGTGAAGCTTTTCCCGAAACAAGCAATCATAATCGCAAGTGGAAGAAGCTGACCAAAGCCCGCGTCCATTAATCGCAATACTTTTTTACGATCCATGTATATAAAACGGAATAAAGCACATAATACAATCAGGCGGTGCACGAGAGAGGTGTGGTTCCGTTGGACAACGAAGCCGATCATTCGCTGTTGGAGATTCATCACGTAATTTAAGAAGCAAGTGGTTATGTGTAGTAAGGCCCTTCGTCTGAAGCACGCGTATTGCTACGTGCAGTACACCAAGTGTCTGATTGTTACGACCGATTGTTTCCTAACAAACAAATGCACCGCCGGATAAAGAGCCCTTCGGGGCTCTTTGTTTTTCGTTCGAGTCATTAATGATGCATCTGATATGGATACATGTTCAATACATATTCGATAAAACGTTATACCAAAAAAGACTTTCCTAATGGAAAGTCTTCTTATCGATCTTTTTATTAAACTCAATGTGTATTGAGTAAATTACAATTGAAGTGGCGGAAAGGGTGGGATTCGAACCCACGCACGCTGTGACACGCCTAACTGATTTCGAGTCAGCCCCCTTGGGCCTCTTGGGTACCTTTCCGCAGCAATATTGATTATAGCATGATCATTTACAGAACGCAACACTCCTACGGAGCCTGCATGTAAACGTTATTACGCATACTGCATACCGAATTATTGCAAGATCAGGATTCAGTGGAATCTTCGGCTGAACGCAGTACCTTCTTCATGTTTTTCTCGAATTTCGCTCTTGGAATCAACACGCTGTGTTTACATCCGACACACTTGATCCGAATATCCATACCCATACGAATGATCTCCATCTCATTGCTGCCACAGGGATGCTGCTTCTTCATCTGCACGATATCCCCAAGCTGGAAACTTTTACGCTCCACCTGTGCCATCCCCCTCATCTTTCTCCAAAGCTACTGCCTGTTCCAATACAGCTTGATTGCTCATCTCATGATACTCCAGCGTTTTTTTCACATCGCCCTGAATCTGACGTTCCACCGAAGCACGAGAGTTAGGCATACATTCAGCCACAATTCGCACCACATACTCAGATGTAGACATCGACTGTATACCGAGCACATCCGGCACCTTCACAATATTTAGGTCACGCTCTTCGATCCCGACCAAAGACTTTTTAACCAGATGTACTGACTCATCGAGACTTAAGTCCGCCTTCATCGGAATATCCACTACAGCCAGCGAATTCGACATGGAGTAGTTCGTTACACTTGCAATCGCCCCGTTTGGGATAATGTGCACTTCACCTTGCCAGCTGACCAGTTTGGTAGTTCTAAGTCCGATCACTTCAACCGTTCCCTTGTAGGTTCCTGTCTGAATAACATCCCCCACAGCGAACTGGTCCTCCAATATAATGAAGAAACCGGTAATAACATCCTTGACCAGACCCTGTGCACCAAAACCAATGGCAAGCCCGAGCACACCGGCACTAGCGAGTAGCGGTCCAACTTGGATATTGATCTCAGATAACAGTAGCAGAATCATAATGAAATTACATGTTATGGAGGTCGCATTTTTCAACAGTTCCCCTACGGTTACGAATCTGCGTGGATTCACGCGAATCTTGCCTTCCTGCTTGCGTTCCATGGAACGATCTATAATTCGATAGACTACCTTAATGACAATACGGGTGATGATAAAAATAATGATGATCCGGATTGAGCTGAACATAATGTTAAGCCACATTTCTGGATCTGCAATTTTGTTCCAGACTTTATCCGTCCAACGAAGGGCTTCATCCACGGCGGCTACCGGACCGCTAGCTGTAATCCCTTGAGCAAACTGAAATGACAACATTCATCATCCCTCCTCTACATCGGTATGTTATCATAGCTATCTTCTGTTTTGAAATAGAGGCCTCGGATCTCTACGAACTCGTTACGAATGATCTTCTGTACTCGCTCCAGATCCTCTTTTGGAAACTGAATACATAGCGCACACCCTGCTGTAATTTCTTTTGGTGTAGGGAACAAATCAATCTCTATCTCGGCAAACTCCAGCAGCATTTCAGCACGCAGTGCCTGCTGGGTTGAATCAAATGCAATCAGCATCCAATCGTTAATCCATTCGTCCATGTTCGGCTCCTTTCGCCATACGTCCAACCCTAGAGAAAAAGCTTGTCCTCGTGAAGTATAAAACGCTCTACCTTTCCATATACTGTTACTACTATTCCAAGGGAAAGGATAGATCCTATGAATCCTACTTCGCGTTCCTTTTCATCACAAGACATGACCAGTTTGAAAATCCCCCATACCGATCCAGGTATTCACTCAGCCATTACCCATCGTTTAATGTTCCATCTCTACAAAGCCCATTCTCTGCAAAATGTAGTGATTGTCTGCATCGGCACAGATCGCTCAACAGGCGACTGCCTTGGTCCTCTGGTCGGATCAGCCCTTTCCAAGTGGGACAGCCCTTTATTCCATCTATATGGTACCTTGGATGAACCAGTCCATGCGATGAACCTGCAAGATACACTCCACAACATACAGAAAACACACCATAACCCTTATGTGATTGGCATTGACGCATGTCTCGGACAATCATCCAGTGTAGGATGCATTCAAGTTGTGAATGGCCCACTCAAGCCGGGTGCGGGGGTAAATAAAGAATTACCGCCGGTCGGCGATATCCATCTGACAGGTATCGTTAACGTCGGCGGCTTTATGGAATACTTTGTTCTACAGAACACACGGCTCAGTCTTGTTATGCGCATGTCCGAGATTATATCCAGCAGTCTGTACTCGGCCATCCGGGAATGGCATACACGTTCTACTCTGCTTGCTGTGCCAGAGTAATAGCTTCCTTTTCCTCTGGGGACAGAGTATACGTGGACTCTCCCCCTTTAAGAGGTTTGGCATATACGTAAGAACCGTCACGGTTATATATCCCCGTAAGGATCATGCCATCCTGGCTATCGTTAATCATGGCCATTGAGAAGCTCAGATCACTGCCACGCTCTCCATATGCATTGTACCTTTTCACGCCAACTTTACCTTGAATGCGGGTCAGCTTTTGCATGACAACTTGCAGCTGATTCGTTTGCAGTTTGTGTTCATCCTCAATGCTGTCCATCTGAATTTTCAGATTAACCAGCAACGATTCCAGGTCCTCTACTCCACTGCCAGCCATCATGGCTTCATATTTACGTTTAAACTTTCGTAACTTTGCCCCTTGAACAATACTCACAATCAGCAAGATCACCGTAAGTAATGCCATTCCGCCAATAATCCATAACAGCTGTTCCAGAATCAGCTCGTTTAATTCAGCCATGTAATTGCAACTACCCCTCTATATTTTTGATCAGATTAACGTCTGTCCTGTAATATTATCATTCTTTATAAATCAACCCGATATCCATAAGCTTAATCAAGCAACCCGATATCAAATGAGTTCATCATTTCAACTCTAATCTAGTCTGCCCCAGTCAATTCCAACACTGCCTTAACGAGTGCTTCCACATGTTCTCTAGTTGAATTGTACCCCACACTGGCCCTTACTGCTCCGGTAGCGGTTGTACCAGCAGATTCGTGTGCAAGCGGTGTGCAATGAAAACCGGAGCGAACCGCAATCCCATAATTCCGATCTAAACGGAAGGCGAGTTGTGCTGAATCATACCCATCTACAGTAAAAGATACTAATCCGGTGCGTGGCTGTCCAATCTCTGGACCAAGCATTCGTATACCCTTAACGGATGACAGCCCATCCATTATATGTTGGGTCAGTTCCCACTCATGTTGGTAGATGAACGCTGGTGTCATCTCAAGTACATGTTTCACACCCGCATTCAGCCCTGCGATCCCGACTGTATTCGGTGTCCCCGCTTCATACCGATCAGGACGCACCTTTGGCTGCTCAAGAGCTTCTGACTGACTTCCTGTTCCTCCATGAAGTAAAGGCTCTATATCGAGCTCTGGAGCAATGTACAAGCCCCCTGTACCCTGAGGACCAAGCAGTCCCTTATGCCCTGGAAAAGCCAACATATCAATGCCCAATTGTTGTACATTCACAGGCATAACCCCAGCACTCTGAGCTGCATCTACCAATAAGATCGCCTGATGTTTACGACATAGGAGCGATATTTCTCCAATAGGAAGAATACTGCCAAGCAGATTCGAACTATGTGTACATACCACCAATCTGGTATTGGAACGAAACATACGTTCCATTTGCATCAGATCAATGGCGCCCGAAGCATCAACAGGTACATAATCAATCTCTACATTTCGGAGTCTTCGCATGTACTCCAGTGGTCGTCTGACTGAGTTATGTTCAGCCATGGTGGCAATCACATGGTCGCACTCTCTGATCGAGCCTTGAATAGCTAGATTTAGCGCTTCTGTCGTATTTGATCCGAATGCAATATCATTCGCATTTTTGATTCCAAAGATATTGGATATGGATTTTCTCGCCTCGAACAATACACGACTTGCCTGAACAGCCATACGGTGACTTCCTCTGCCAGGATTAGCTCCGGCAATCTCCAATGCACTCAACATCGCATCACCGACAGCAGGTGGTTTGGGCCAAGATGTTGCTGCATGATCTAGATAGATAACTCCCTCCACCTCACAACCACCTCTGTCCTATAAATTAATAATTCGCCTGCACATACTGCACATATAACCCTATAAACAAAGAATGACATATCGTTTCTCCATGGTACAGAGGCGATATGTCATGACATGAGTAAGCCCCGCATGTTGTTAATGAATCATAGACCCGACTGTTATTGTAACAATTCCAATAGCCGTTCCAGATCCTGTTGACTGTAGTAGTTGAGCTCAATTTTACCTTTATCTTTATTGTGCTTGATTTTCACTGTGGTTTTGAAACGTTCACGAAGAGATTCTTCCAATGTATCAATGAATGGATCTTTCTTTTTTAACTTCGATTTGGCTTTAGCCTCACCTGTTTTGGAGCGATCCAGTTGTTGAACAGCTTCCTCCAACTCACGTACACTCCATTGCTGATCAATGGTCTGTTTTGCAAGCTGCTTCACTATAACCTCGTCTTTAACACCTACGATCGCACGTGCATGTCCCATAGATAATGTTCCACGTGAAACATGGTCTTTTACTTCTTCGGGCAATGATAACAGACGCAAGAAGTTAGCAATGTGAGAACGTGATTTACCTACTTTTACAGACAACTCTTCCTGAGTCAACGCGAATTGATCCATTAACCCCTGATAAGCAACTGCAACTTCCATGGCGTTCAGATTCTCCCGTTGCAGATTCTCAATCAACGCAATCTCCATTACCTGCTGATCACTGAAGTTGCGGACTACAGCCGGTACCGTGGCATTACCACAATATTGCGAAGCTCTGAACCGTCGTTCTCCGGCGATAATCTCATAACCTCGTAATACAGGACGAACAATAATGGGTTGTATGACACCATGCTGACGAATGGACTCAGCCAGTTCATGTATTGCGCCCTCATCAAATACTTTACGTGGTTGATAGGGGTTAGCCCGCAGTTGACTAATCGGGATTTCTACGACTTTATCATCGTCATTAATTGAAAGCGAAGGAATGAGGGCATCAAGACCTTTTCCAAGCCGCTTACTCATAAGAAATCACTTCCTTTGCGAGCTCTAAATACACTTCCGCCCCTCTTGAACGAGGGTCATACGTGATAATGGATTGACCATGAGATGGTGCTTCACTAAGCCGTACGTTACGCGGAATAATCGTTTGATATACTTTTTGTTGAAAATACTTTTTCACTTCTTCAATTACCTGAATTCCCAGATTGGTCCGTGCATCAAACATCGTCAGCAATACCCCTTCAATCTGCAGGGAGGTATTCAGATGTTTCTGTACAAGACGAACTGTATTAAGCAACTGGCTTAATCCTTCAAGTGCATAATACTCACACTGAATCGGAATGATCACCGAATCGGAAGCAGTCAACGAATTGATCGTTAACATACCAAGAGAGGGTGGACAATCGATCAGTATGTAATCATAGTTTTTTTTCACCATGGCGAGTGATTTTTTCAGGCGAACTTCCCGTGATATCGTGGACACCAATTCGATCTCGGCTCCGGCAAGCTGAATCGTTGCAGGTATGATATGAAGGCCTTCAATCTGAGTCTCCAAAATTGCTTCTTGAGGAGGAACCTCATTAATAATGACATCATATATACAATTAGCCACATCTGCTTTATTGATTCCGACTCCGCTGGTTGTATTCCCCTGAGGGTCAATATCGACAAGCAATACTCTTTTCCCGAGTGAAGCCAGTCCTGCACCCAAGTTAACAGATGTCGTCGTTTTCCCCACACCGCCCTTTTGATTTGCTACGGCCATAATCTTAGACAATTACTTCACCTCAAATAAAATAGGAGTCTTTTCTGTAGGTTGTGAGATATTGTTAACAAAAAGCAGGCGGCTATCGTCCACACAAACAACAACTACCGTTCCATCAATATACCGACCGTTCTTTAAACATGTCAGACCTAACTTGCTTTATAGACATAAAAAGCGGCCCATTGCCGCCATAAGCTTCAATTATTTGCGTTTTGGAATATGGATAACGATCTCATAATGATCCTCATGGTCTGCTTCTTTTGTTTTGATGTCCAGACCAGAGCCAGTTACCATATCAATGGATTGGCGAATTGTATTAAGTGCAAGCCTTACATCCTTGGTAAAGGAAACACGTCTAGATTTTTTAATCTTGGAAGATTCCTTGTAGAAGGCAACACGTGCCTCTGTCTGTTTCACATTCAATTCTTTTTCGATAATCTCACCGAGCAACTTCATCTGCAGTTCTTCCGTATCCAGAGAAAGTAATGCCCTTGCATGCCGTTCAGAAATTTTGCGTTCCATCAATGCGGCCTTAATGCCGTCCGGAAGCTGTAACAACCGAATTTTGTTCGCGATGGTTGACTGGCTTTTGCCGAGTCGTTGTGCCAGACTTTCCTGTGTCAATTGATGCAAGTCGATCAGCTTCTGATAAGCGACAGCTTCCTCAATGGAAGTCAATCCTTCACGCTGCAAGTTCTCAATCAGTGCAATGGATGCGGCCTGAGAGTCGTTGAATTCACGCACAATAGCCGGAATCGTATCCAAACCCAATTTTCGAACTGCACGCCAGCGACGTTCCCCGGCAATAATCTCATATGATCCATTTCGCACGCGAACGACAATGGGCTGAATTACACCATGTGTTTTGATCGTCTGCAACAACTCATCAATTTTATCATCATCAAAAATAGTACGGGGTTGATATGGGCTGCTCACAATTTCATTAACCGGAATCTGTTTGATCTCATCTCCGTTATTGCGCTCCGCCAAACCAAACAACTTCGAAAATTGTTCTTTCATTCCGCAGATTACCACCTAGTTTCGTAATAGCTCCCACAGTCTTTGCAGGTGCTTCTTATTCAATAAGCGACCTTTCACATGCATCGTTCTTGGAATAAGTTTTGCCTTTCATAACGCTTTCTGTCATGCAACATCGAACGCATATCCATCTATCTATACATATAATCTATGATCGCTGTGACCCAGGATCGGATACTTCTATTCTATCATCTTTTCTATCATAATCCTATGCTTACCTATTCTTTAAACTCTGCTAATTTTCCTGCTTTTTCTTTGTGAATATTGGAAATATGACGACTTGCACACATTCAATTAATGAAATTGTTCATGAGTTACTGTGCGTAAAATTCATTAATACAGGTTCTTTAAAAGATATGTAATACGAAGTATCTGTAATGTTGATCCAGTCCTCCATTTTAGAAAACAAAAAAAAGAGAATGTTTCACGTGAAACATCCTCTTCATCCATGTCTAAAATTCTATTTTGTTTTGACTTACTTCAAAACCATCACGCAACTATATCAGCGGAGTCTTCATTGGAGTACCTGGTTTGCGCGGATACTTATATGGTGTCTTATCAAATTTCTGAATCAGAATGATGTGACGCTCTGATTCTTCAACCGGCAGCTGGAAAGGATGAACGGCCTTAACCCGTCCTTTCAGCTGATTGAAGCTGAACTCCGCTTCCTTCATTTCTTCACGCGGGTCTCCGCCCTTCATGGCAGCGAATATTCCACTTTTACGAACAAACGGAAGGCAGAATTCATTCAGCACAGCCAGCTTGGCTACTGCACGCGCTGTAACGAGATCGTAGCTGTCACGATACCCTTCTTTGCGTCCAATCTCTTCAGCACGTCCATGGACCAATTCCACATCAGTCAGACCAAGGATATCTACCACATGCTGTAGAAAGCCAATACGTTTATTTAATGAATCAATGATCGTAAGCTTAATATGCGGGAAACAGATCTTCAGTGGTAATCCCGGAAAGCCCGCTCCTGACCCAATGTCAGCAAGCTTATTCACTTTGGTCATGTCAGTATAAAAGGCCAGCGATACCGAATCATAGAAATGCTTGGTATACACTTGCTCCCGATCCGTGATACCGGTCAGATTCATCTTTTCATTCCAGGATACCAGTTCCTGATAATACAGTTCGAATTGCTCCAATTGGAGTTCTCCCAGCTCTAATCCATGTTTCTTTAAGCGCCGCTGCAGTTGCTGTTGAATATCGTCCATTATTGTCCCCTTGCTGCGGTTACACGGTTATAATGCTCCAGGTAGACCAGCAGAATGGAGATGTCGGCAGGAGTAACTCCAGCAATACGAGAAGCCTGACCAATCGAGATTGGACGAATCGTAGCGAGCTTCTGTTTGGCTTCCATAGCAAGACCATGAATCTCATCATATACGATAGTGTCCGGAATTTTCTTTTTCTCCATCTTTTGCAAACGTTCCACGTGGATCAATTGTTTCTCAATATAACCCGCATATTTAATTTGTATTTCCACTTGTTCTTTCATATCTGCTGTCAGTTCTACCTCAGATGGTGAGAGCTGTTCAATCAGTTCATACCCCAGCTCCGGGCGACGCAGCAAGGTAAGCAACGTACTGCCATCCTGAATAGGTGTAGATCCGTACTCTTCCAGCTTGGCATTCACTTCAACCGGGCGAGCTTTAGCCACTTTCAGACGTGCGACTTCCTGCTCGACTTTCGCCTTTTTATCCAGGAATTTCGCATAACGCTCTTCAGGGATCAGGCCAATGTCATGTCCGATTTCCGTCAAACGCATATCTGCATTATCATGGCGAAGCAACAGACGATACTCAGCGCGTGAAGTCAACAGACGATACGGTTCATTTGTACCCTTTGTCACCAGATCATCAATCAGCACGCCAATATAACCTTGGGAACGATCCAGTATTACCGGCTCTTTCCCCTGTACTTTGAGTGCAGCGTTGATTCCAGCCATAACACCTTGTCCTGCTGCTTCTTCATAACCGGAGGTACCATTAATCTGACCCGCCGTAAACAGACCTGGTAGACGTTTAGTTTCCAGTGATGGCCACAATTGTGTAGGCACCATCGCATCGTATTCAATCGCATAACCATTACGCATCATTTCCACTTTTTCCATACCTGGAATTGAACGCAGCATAGCCAGTTGAACGTCTTCTGGCATACTCGTAGACAACCCCTGTACGTAATACTCGGATGTGTTCTTGCCTTCCGGCTCAAGGAATATCTGATGTTTCGGCTTGTCGCTGAAACGAACAATTTTATCTTCAATGGAAGGGCAATAACGTGGTCCGGTTCCTTCAATAAGCCCCGAGAACATTGGAGCACGATGCAGATTATCATTAATAATCTGATGTGTATCCACAGATGTATACGTCAACCAGCAAGGCAACTGCTCATTATCGGAAGATTCTGTTTCATAGGAAAAGAACTTCGGCTTGTCATCACCAGGCTGAATTTCGGTTTTGCTAAAATCAATCGTATCCTTATGCACACGTGGTGGTGTCCCCGTTTTGAAACGAACCAGATCAAAGCCCAGTTCACGCAGATTCTCTGACAATTTAAGAGAGGGTTGTTGATTGTTCGGTCCACTCTCATACATCAACTCGCCCATAATCACTTTGCCGCGCAAGTATGTGCCTGTCGTTAGAACGACTGCTTTAGCCCGATACTCTGTTCCGGTCTGAGTCACAACGCCTACACATTTTCCGTCTTCAACGATCAGTGAATCAACCATACCCTGACGCATCGTCAGATTACGTTCATTCTCCATTGTTTCCTTCATTTTATGCTGGTAGGAGAATTTATCTGCCTGAGCACGAAGCGCGTGAACAGCAGGCCCTTTACCCGTGTTAAGCATCCGCATCTGAATAAAGGTTTTATCGATATTCCGTCCCATTTCTCCACCAAGTGCATCAATCTCACGGACAACATGTCCTTTAGCCGGTCCCCCAATAGATGGGTTACAAGGCATAAAAGCCACCATATCCAGATTGATCGTAATCATTAGTGTTTTGGACCCCATACGAGCTGCGGCCAGCGCGGATTCCACACCAGCATGCCCTGCACCAACGACGATTACATCATAACTGCCGCCATCAAAAGCCATTCCCGTTTACCTCCTTATTCCGCTGCATTTGGTGTAACTCACGCAGACGGATCATGTTCTACAATAATGAAACTACTTCTAACCGTTCATCGGAACTTGCATTCCTATCTATATGAAACCAACACGTAATGGCTACAATATCATTCTATCCTTTGACAACAGGCAGAAATTGTACCTCTCCATCATACACTACGATTTAACTCAATCGGCAGTATATTATTTTTACTTTCCTAGACAGAACTGGGAGAAAATCTGATCAATTAATGCATCATGTGCTGTATCTCCAACAATCTCGCCCAAATGCTCCCACGCCAAACGAACATCAATCTGAATCATATCGATCGGAATGAACTGCTCTGCTGCTTCATAGGCATCCACCAGGGACTGCTTCGCTTTTTTGAGCAAAGCAATATGACGCACATTACTGACATAGGTCAGATCTGCGGACTCCAGTTTACCACTGAAGAATAAAGTAGAGATGGCATCTTCCAGTCGATCCACACCCAGATCATCTTTCACCGACATCGGTACAAGCCGTTCTTCCGGAATGTAACGAAGCAACACGTCACGTTCTACCTGTGGCGTTAAGTCCATTTTATTCATAATGATTATCGATTGTCTACCGCGGATTTGTTCCAATAATTCAATCTCATCGGGATGAAGTGGCTCCGCAGCATTCACAACCATCAAGATCAGATCGGCTTCACTTACGGCAGAACGAGAGCGTTCTACCCCAATCTTCTCTACAACGTCCATTGTTTCCCGGATTCCTGCCGTATCCAGCAATTTCAGTGGGATATTATTGATCGTAATGAACTCCTCGATTACATCACGAGTTGTTCCTGGAATGTCCGTGACGATGGCCCGGTTGTCTTGCGCAAGTGTATTCATCAATGAGGATTTACCTACGTTAGGTCGTCCAACGATAGCCGTCGTGATACCTTCTCGCAGGATCTTACCTTGCTCTGCTGTAGTAAGCAATTTATCAATTTCAGTCATAACCTGACTGGACTTTTCTTTAATAAAATCAGACGTTAACGACTCCACATCATGCTCGGGATAATCGATATTTACTTCAATATGAGCCAGTGTTTCCACCAATGTATATCGTAGATCACGCAACTTGGAAGACAGTTTGCCTTCAACCTGTTTCAATGCAACCGAGAAAGCTCGGTCCGACTTGGAACGAATAAGATCCATGACACCTTCCGCCTGAGACAGGTCAATCCGCCCATTAAGGAAAGCACGCTTCGTGAACTCACCGGGTTCAGCCAGACGAATATCAAGCTGCAACAACAGGTCCATGACCCGTTTAACAGACACTACACCGCCATGCGCACTAATCTCCACGACATCTTCTGTTGTGAACGAGCGCGGTGCTCGCATGACCGTAACCAATACTTCCTCAATCTTTTCCCCATTAACGGGATCTATGATATGACCATAATGAACCGTGTGAGATGCTGCCTGAGTTAAAGGGGTTTTGCTGCGAAAAATCTTTTCCGTCTCCGACACTGCTTCCGGGCCGCTGACCCGGATCACGGCGATACCCGCCTCTCCGACAGCCGTTGATATCGCTGTGATCGTATCACTGATCATAGTTATCTCTCCTTGCTCTATTTTAAATTGCCGTCCCTCTGGGGACGCCATATCCATTTTCAAATCTATTAATGATATATCATATGACATGTTGCTTATCGTATTAAGTCCACTCTTTACTTGTTCTACGCACCTTACCAAATTGCTTCTGTACGAAAAAAGCAATGGCTTCTGCACCGGGCAGGAAGCCATTGCGTCTTCAATTTCGTGTTATTTCGTCGTAATAACCACACGCCGATTAGGCTCCTCGCCCTTACTTAACGTCTTAATCTGCGGGTGGTTTTGCAGTTTTGCATGGATGACTTTTCGTTCGAGCGGAGGCATTGGTTCCAGTACAACTTCCTTACCGGTACGGATTGCTTGTCCAGCCAACCGTTCAGCCAGATCCTCCAGTGTCTTCCGCCGACGTTGACGGAAATTCTCCGCGTCGAGCACAATTCGAACGAAGCTTTCCGAATATCGGTTCGCTACAATGTTCGTTAGATACTGAAGCGCATCCAGCGTCTGTCCACGTCTGCCAATAATCATGCCCAGATCTTCGCCGGCAATATTGAAGATATGTCCATCCCGCTGTTTTTTGATATGCACTTCAACATCCAGTCCCATACCTGCTGCGACCTCTTTCAAGAAAGCAGCCGCTTCTTCATAGGGATTTTTAGCTGCAACATCCTCGAGTAATGCATCCACTTCAGATTTGTATGCAGCTGGCTTGATCGGCTGTGGAACAACTTCCGGTACAGGCAATAATTTCACTTCAACTTTGGCCGCCCTCACCCCGAACAAACCCAGGAATCCTTTTGACGGCTGCTCTAACACTTGTATCTCGACCTTGTCCCGACTTACGCCAAGCTCGGTCAATCCTTGGTTTACAGCATCTTCAACGGTTTTTCCTGACGTAATGACTTTGGTCATTTCGATTTTTTGGCCCCTTTCGACCCTTTCCCAGAGACGGTCGCTTTGCCACCGTTTTTGCGTTTAGCTCCATTTTTGGAAGAGCTATTCTGCTTCACGTTGACCTCAGCCACGATTTTATCATTATTCCGGTAAAGGAAATAGTTTTGCACGATCGTGTAGATGTTACTGTAGAACCAGTACAGCGGAAGTGCTGACGGGAACTGATAAGACATCACAAAGATCAAAATCGGGTACACCCACAGCATAAACTGCATCGGACCCACTTGCTGTGCAGGATTCATACGCATCATCATCCATGTTTGAATGAATGTTGTGATGGCAGCCAGCACTGGCAAAATAAACAGGTGATCGGGTGATCCGAGCTGGAGCCACAAGAAATCATGCGTTCTCAGACTGGAGTTTCCGTAAATTGAGTTATAAAGTGCGATGTAAATCGGCATCTGAATGATAAGTGGCAGACAACCGGCCATCGGATTAACTTTGTTCTCCTGGAACAACTTCATCGTTTCTTGCTGAACTTTCTCAGGTGTATCTTTAAACTTGGCTTGAATCTCCTTCAGCTGCGGCTGAATGGCCTGCATAGCTTTGGAGCTACGGACTTGTTTCATTGTTAGTGGTAAAATCAATGTCCGTACAATAAGCACCATCACGAGGACGGCCAGTCCATATTCACCTTTGAACCAGTTGGCGAATGTATCCAGCGCCAGTGAGAACCAGTACACAACATTGGCTTGCCAAAAAGAATCACTATTCTTTAGATCTTCCGTAGTAACCCCGGCTCCTTGTGGAGTACATCCGGCGAGCACAGTGACCATTGCAATGACTGCAATGAGGAGAATCCACTTCCCCTTTGATGTCTTCAATCGCGACACTTCATAACCCCTCTCTTAACCAATCCATTCCATCGTAAAATCATACCATAATTAGGAGGACAAATAAACCGAAGCTTACCGCTTGCTCGACTTCAAAAGAGAGCCCTTTCGCATCGCATGTAGCAGGCTTTTTTCCATTTCCTTATAGGGCATGTCCAGTGCACCTTTTCTGACGATAAAAATCAGATCCATCTGCGTGACGATCTCATGCTCATGATGACGAACAATTTCCTTGATCATGCGTCTCATCCGGTTGCGTACGACAGCGTTTCCGATTTTCTTGCTGCATGATACGCCGACCCGAAATTGTTCCGTATCTTTACGGCGACAGCCATACACCACGAATTGATGATTGGCAAACGATTTCCCATACCGGTATACGCGACTAAAGTCCGCCCGGTTTCGTAGACGCAGTCTTTTATACACGGCGCTTCTCCTTGCTCTTCTCCACCAATGTTATTGACGGAGGCCTCATTACTGATTTAGTATAGGCTTTCTTGAATGACGGTAAACCGCCTTGGCGACAACTTCATTTGGGATGATTGTTAATCAGCTACTTGAACTGATCCGCATTCATCCGGGATGAATGTTGATTGGCCATTTAAACCTATCAACGATTCATCATTATATAAGGTAAGTTTTCGAAAAATGGAAAACTCACTCAACATACATTCGTGTGTGTTCAGCACTTTTTCGCAGACCATTCAGACCTGATCTGTAGCAGCATCCAGTCTGATTTGAGCTAATTAAGAAAAAAAAGACCACCTCGGTGGTCTTCAATGCATTAAGCACTCAGGTTTTTACGGCCTTTAAGGCGACGTGCGGCCAAAATTTTACGGCCGTTGCTCGTGCTCATTCTTTTCCGGAAACCATGAACTTTTTTACGTTTGCTAACGTTCGGTTTGAATGTAGGTCTCAATGTATTGCACCTCCTCACAAGGAAATACTTATGTGATGAATCACTTTCATCTTCACAGAAAACACCTTTATATATTTAACCATGATCACCTGGAAAAGTCAACTGCAAGACGCAAGGCTTCTCCCTCTTTTATATACACTCTTCATCCCCCCCATAGTAATGACCACAGTCCTTTCACTTCAATACCAATATCAAGCCCCGAAGAGAGTCCTGAAAGTTATCCCCAGACCCTGATCAGATCACCATATTCCAGCTTTTATAGTTATCCACACCCTCCAATACCTATTATCTCCTTCATTTCATCCTGTTTAAAGTTATTCACATGTGGATAATGATTATAGGCTATTAATATCGTCATATTCTAATCCGGTTGTATCCGCTTCAATTAAGGTTTACAAGCTTTTGAGAAAGGTGTAGGATAAAAATCACATCTTGTATACAAGTAGTCCTTTGAAAAAAACATTAGCCGTTAGCTTGTAGCTACAGACTATGGATTGAACTGAATGTCCAGTCCGCAAAATAGTTATGCTATGATCAGTAATGAACTGATTACTTATTAATAGGAGCGTTAGCCATATGTTATTTCCTTCTTCCTGGCTCCAAGGGGCTTCCCGTGGTGAAGCCATTGCCTGCGAATTAAGGCTGCGGATCATCAGCGGTACCCTTCGACCTGGAGAGATTTTGTCGGAAAACCGAATTGCGGCTGATTTTGACAGCAGTCGTTCACCTGTCCGTGAAGCGTTACGAACATTGTCCAATGAAGGACTTATTCGACTTGAACGTATGGGGGTCGTTGTCATTGGACTACGAATCAAGGATGTTGAAGAATTGTATGATGTCCGTTTCCTGATTGAAAGTTTTGTGCAGCAGCGACTTGCTGGTGATGTCCCAGAATCATTAATCACCCAGCTGCGTAACGTGATCGACAAAATGCAACTTGCTGGACGGCATCAGGACGCCGTCGAATTCGCCTATCAGGATCTCGTTTTCCACGAGACCATCATTGAAGCTGCTCAGCATTCCCGTATTTCACATCTATGGAAGAGTATTCGATATGTTGTGATGACCGTTATGCTGCTCACAACGCGCAGAGTATTTGTTCAAGGTGAGCAGAAAGTAAGCGCTGTAATTGAGAAACACCTTTTGCTCGTTGAAGCACTTGAATCAGGTGACAAGGTACTCATTCAGGCTGGAGTCCGCACATATTTCCAAGATTCTGGAAAAACTCTGCACCAAAGCTTTGATTCCTAATGGGTGCAAGGCGTTTGCAATCATATCCGTCGTGAATGATTGCGGCTTAACTTGTCGACAAGTATACAAAATGCGATTTTGTTTTAAATTTGGGCATGATAAAACTACATTTTTCGCCAACACCTTCTGCGGTACTGGTACACATTTAATTGTTGACGATAATTTCACTTGTAAGCGTTCTATATCAGAAATAAAGGAGCACACAACATCATGAGCACTCTTTTTGGACTATCCCACAATGCAACATTATTGGTTTGGACGTTAATTGCGATCGTTTTTCTGATCGTTTTGATCTCCAAGTATAAATGGAATCCCTTTATCACCCTACTGTTGTCCGCATTAATGCTCGGTTTGCTTACAGGCATGAAACCTGCCGATGTGATCTCTTCCATTACCGGGGGACTTGGCGGCACACTTGGAACCATCGCAATTGTTATTGCTCTCGGTACGATGCTTGGTAAGATG
The DNA here is from genome assembly GCF_038003195.1 of Paenibacillus sp. FSL M7-1414. Taxonomy (NCBI): domain Bacteria; kingdom Bacillati; phylum Bacillota; class Bacilli; order Caryophanales; family Paenibacillaceae; genus Paenibacillus; species Paenibacillus sp. FSL M7-1414. The sequence continues at coordinate 6,970,279 of NZ_JBBOOS010000001.1, forward strand.
ATGGCCGAATCTGGCGGTGCCGAGCGCATTGCAACTACATTGGTTGATCGGTTCGGTGTGAAACGTGTGCACTGGGCCATGATGATTGTTGGATTTATCGTTGGTATTCCCGTTTTCTTCGAAGTTGGCGTGATTTTGATGATCCCCATCATTTTTACCGTTGCACGTAAAACCAACATGTCTTTGCTGCAGATTGGTATTCCCATTTTGGCGGGTCTGTCGACTGTACACGGTTTGGTTCCACCCCATCCAGCGCCAATGATAGCGATTGAAGCTTTCAGCGCGGATCTGGGTAAAACCATTTTGTACTCCCTTATTGTTGGTATTCCTACAGCGATTATTGCAGGTCCTTTGTTTGGTAAATTTATTGGTAAAAGAATACACACCGAACCACCAGCAGAACTGGCTGAACAATTCGCAACCAAAACAAACAGCAACATGCCTGGGTTTGGTATTACCCTGTTTACCATATTGCTGCCGGTCATTTTGATGCTGATTGGTTCCATAGCAAGCATCATTGACCCAAATGCCACGAGCGGTTTCACCGTTTTCAGTGAATTTATCGGTCATGAGATCATTGCTTTGCTCATTTCAGTTGTATTTGCCCTCTTTTCACTCGGCTTTGCACGTGGATTCACCAAACACGATATTTCCCGTTTCACCAGTGAATGTCTGGCGCCTACGGCGACCATCATTCTCATTATTGGCGGAGGCGGTGCCTTCAAACAGGTATTGATCAATAGTGGTGTAGGTAACGCCATTGCTGAAGTCGCTACCCATGCCAACATCAACGTGATCCTGTTTGCCTGGCTTGTCGCTGGGCTCATTCGTGTAGCTACCGGTTCAGCAACCGTAGCCATGACAACAGCCGCCGGTATTGTCGCTCCAGTGCTTGCACTCATACCAGGGGCCAATATTGAGCTGGTTGTACTCGCCACAGGTGCGGGGTCACTCATCTTGTCTCATGTAAACGATGCAGGATTCTGGATGATCAAAGAATTCTTTAATATGAGCGTTTCCCAGACATTGAAAACGTGGACCGTTATGGAAACACTATTATCTGTAGTGGGACTGATCTTTATTTTGCTCCTGAGTACAGTGGTATAAATGGAGTATCTATAGTAGAAAGAAATTAAAATCTCATCGCTTTCTGGAGAAAGAAGGATTAAATACATGAACAACTATATGATTGGGATCGATATTGGTACCACCAGTACCAAATCCGTATTATTTACTGAGCAAGGCTCTGTCGTCAGTACCTCAACGCAGGAATATCCTTTGTATACCCCAGCACCCGATGTTGCCGAGCAGGACCCTGAAGAGATTGTACAGGCGGCCCTCCGCTCTGTACGAGGAGTCATGGATCAGAGTGGTGTTGCTGCCGAGCAGATCCTGTTTGTATCCTGCAGCTCGGCTATGCATAGTGTCATTGCCATGGGACAGGATAATAAACCCTTAACCCGTTGCATCACCTGGGCGGATAATCGAAGTGCAGCTTGGTCTGCCAAGCTGCAAGAGAATGGATTGGGCCATCGCATCTATCTGCGCACAGGTACACCGATCCATCCCATGTCACCGCTGACCAAATTAATGTGGCTGCGCCACGATGAACCTGAACTTTTTGAGAGTACCGCCAAATTTATTTCGATTAAAGAATATCTGTTCTTCCGTCTATTCGGACAATATGTCGTCGACCATTCCATCGCTTCCTGCACAGGTTTGCTCAATCTGGAACAACTGGACTGGGACGCAGAGGCCCTTGAGGTTGCAGGCATTACACCCGACCATCTCTCGAAGCTTGTACCTACAACACATATATTAGAAGGAATGAATCACCAATCGGCTGAAAAAATGGCCCTCTCCCCCTCCACGCCCTTTGTTATTGGCGCAAGTGATGGGGTTTTATCCAATCTCGGCGTGAACGCCATTGAACCTGGTGTTGTCGCAGCAACCATCGGAACCAGCGGGGCCATTCGCACTGTCGTGGACCGTCCGGTTACCGATCCCAAAGGTCGAACCTTCTGTTATGCCCTCACAGAGAATCTTTGGGTCATTGGTGGACCTGTGAATAACGGTGGCATGCTGTTTCGTTGGGTGCGGGATGAATTCGCCGCGTCTGAAGTGGAGACAGCGAAACGACTTGGCATCAATTCCTATGATGTACTGACCAAAATTGCCGAACGTGTCCGGCCGGGATCGGAAGGACTTCTGTTTCATCCGTACCTTTCGGGCGAACGTGCCCCTTTATGGAATCCGGATGCCCGTGGTTCCTTTTTTGGCTTAACACTCCATCACCAAAAAGAGCATATGATCCGTGCTGTCCTGGAAGGGGTTATTTTCAACCTATATACGGTACTGCTCGCCATGGAAGAACAGATTGGGCAACCTACCTCCATTCAAGCCACAGGTGGGTTTGCACGTTCTCCTCTCTGGCGCCAGATGATGTCTGATATTTTCAATCAGGAAGTGGTTGTGCCCGAGAGCTTCGAAAGTTCCTGTCTGGGTGCCGTCGTGCTTGGTTTGTACGCTACAGGGCGGATCCAATCGCTTCATGCCGTTTCTTCCATGGTCGGTACAACGCATCGACATACCCCTGTCAAAGAGAATGCTGTACTCTACCAAGAGCTGCTGCCCATCTTTATTCGGATCTCTCGCAAACTGGAAGAGGAATACGCAGATATCGCTGAATTCCAGCGTAAGATGTCCCTTCCCCGTCTCTAAATCATTAATCCATACTTCGTCCCTGCACCAAAAAAAAGAGGGTGTCCTCTAAAACCAAAAATCGGTTTTAGAGGACACCCTCTTTTGCTATACACGCATAATCTATCCTTTGATTTCATATTATACATTCATACACTTCAACCTCCATATTCGATCATCAGCTTACCTCTTGATCCTCATAATTCTCATTACATATGTCTCAAAATGAAGTCATCTATGTCCATTATTCTTATACATTCCATCACAGAATTACCATCTACTTAGAAAATACACCACTGATCTTGTTCAATTAAAAGCATGAGTTTACTCCCCCTCTCCGTCTCCCATCCAGATACTGAATTCGTCGCTTTCACCATCGCCCCATTGGCAAGAAAAACACGAGGGTGAGAGGTCACTCTTTTTCCGATCTCAATCATGCTCCATTTTCACTTCACGGTTATCCACAGACAGGTTATTCACAAACGAAGAATACTTTTACACACAATTTGGCATCATTTGACGGATAACCTGTGTATAAGACATTTTTGGTTTTTGGGTCATTCTGTCGAAAATTAAACAGTTTATAAACAATATATTGTGTTGTGACTAAAAATTATACACAAGTTATTGAATTTGTGGATAAAATCACGCGATACGTTGAAATGCGGGGTTTCTTTTGCTATGATTGTATTACTTTTGGATGTGAATATGTGATCTGACCCATAATATTATCAACAGCCTGTGGATAAAGTTGTGAACAATTTTCCGTTGTTCATACTTTTTTTGTTTTCGACCTGCGGGGGTTTGGGGATAAATTCAACAATATATCTCGTATTTCGACACTGCATCATGGCTTAAGCCACACTTGGAACATGTAAAAGGAGTGACAGTCT